>CBDBCY010000004.1:0-3140935 GCA_965203555.1 Acidimicrobiia bacterium | reverse complement strand
ATGTCCGCCGCCGAATGGGGCGAGCTCACCGCCGGTCTGGTGCAGCGACTCGCCGCCCTCAATCGCTTTCTGGATGACATCTACGGCGAGGCCCGCATCATCGCCGATGGAGTGATACCGGCGGACATGGTGCGGGACTGTCCCCAGTACCGCCTGGAGATGAGGGGATTCAGGGCGCCCCTCGGGGTTTGGGTGGCGGTCTGCGGAACCGATCTGGTCCGTACCAACGACGGTTTTCGCGTCCTCGAGGACAACCTGCGGGTCCCTTCGGGCGTGTCGTACATGCTCGCCATCAGGAAGGCGACCAAGTCCGCCCACCGGCTCCTGTACCGGCTTTCGGGGGTGCGCGACATCGAGAACTACGGGCTCGTCCTCGCCCGGACCCTGCGCGAACTGGCGCCCGAGGGGCGCTGGGATCCGACCATGGCGCTGCTCACCCCCGGAATCTACAACTCGGCGTTCTACGAGCACATGTTCCTGGCACGCCAGATCGGCGCCGATCTGGTGGAGGGCCGCGACCTGGTGGTCGAGGACGGCCACGTGTACATGCGCACCACGTTCGGGCTGAAACGAATCGACGTGATCTACCGGCGCGTCGACGACGACTACCTGGATCCCCTGGTCTTCCGCCCCGACTCGTTGCTCGGGGTCCCGGGCTTGTTGCACGCCGCCCGCCTCGGGAACGTGTCGGTCGTCAACGCTCCCGGAACCGGCGTGGCCGATGACAAGAGCGTCTATGCCTTCGTCCCCGACATGATCCGCTACTACCTGGGCGCCGAGCCGCTGCTCCACAACGTCGAGACCTACCTGTGCAGACGTCCCGACGACCTGGAGTACACCCTCGACAACCTGGAGCACCTGGTGGTCAAGCGGGTCGGCGAGTCGGGCGGGTACGGGATGCTGATCGGTCCCCACTCCACCTCCACCGAGCGCAACGACTTCGCCGCGCTGCTGAGGGCCGACCCCGCCGGCTACATATCCCAGCCCACGCTGGCGCTGTCACGTGCGCCGTGCCTCATAGAGGGACGCCTGGAGCCGCGACATGTGGATCTGCGGCCCTTCATCCTGTCCGGGGCCGAGACCCGGATCGTGCCCGGGGCGTTCTGCCGCATCGCCCTGCGTCGCGGGAGCCTGGTGGTCAACTCCAGCCAGGGCGGGGGCGGCAAGGACTTCTGGGTACTGGACGACTGATCGAAAGATGCTGTCGAGAAGCGCCGCCGGGCTGTATTGGATGGGCCGCTACCTGGAGAGAGCCGGCCACCTGTCCCGGCTGCTCCGCCAGCAGACCGAGTCGCTGGTCGACAGCCCGCCCCGGGATGTCTACTTCGGCTGGCATCGCATATACGGGGCACTGGAACGGGAACCGCTCAGCGGCGCGCTCGAACTCAGCAGCGACGACCTGTTCACGCTGGTCGACTCGTTCGCGCTGACCGACGACCTGACCTTCGAACCCACCAACCCCGACTCGATCCGCAGTTGCTTCGCCCAGGGACGGGAGAACGCTCGCCAGATGCGCCACCACATCTCCGCCGAGATGTGGACCTGCCTGAACCAGTCGTACCTTCGCCTGCAGAACATGGAGACACACGACATCTGGCTCAGATCCCCGGAGAACTTCTACGCCGAGACGGCGGCGCAGATCGACACCTTCCGCGGGGTGACCTCCTCCACCCTGTACCGCGACGACGCCTGGCACTTCGTCCAGTTGGGAAACCACATCGAGAGGCTGCAGCTCTCCGCTTCCCTCCTGATGGCCCAGATCGCCGCGGTCCGGCTGTTCGAGGTGCCCGCGGACGCCTACTGGACGAGCCTTCTCCGCCACTACTACGCGTTCGAGGCCTACAATCGCGCTTCCAGCGCCGCCATCGAACCCGACCGCGTGTTGGGATTGCTCGTCACCAACCCCCAACTCCCCGACTCGTTGAGCCTGTCCGTGTCCGTGTTGTGCGAGGAGTTGACCGCGGTGGGACCGGGACCCGACGCCGAGGCCACCGCCCGGACCCGCAGCCAGGCCGAGTACCTCCGCCAGTTGGTCGGGATCGAATGGCCAGGCGGGACCGGCGGCCACACCCTGTTAAGGAGAGTCCGCGACGGGTGCCGACAACTCCACGAGCTGGTAACGAAGACCTACTTCGACTACCCGGTCCTCGCGCCTGGCAACGGGATGCCCGGCAGGCACGACCAATGACCCCACCCGCCGGCGCCGCGGGGGATTCGTCGCGCTACCGCATCGAACACCTCTCGCGCTTCGTATACAGCCACCCGGTCCGGCGATGCACCATGTCCCTTTGCCTTCAACCCCTCCAGGCTCCCGGCCAGAGGCTTGTGGACTTTTCCGTCAAGACCACGCCTCCCGCCAGGTTGACGACCGAGACCGACCCGTTCGGCAACACCCGGCACGTCCTGACCCTCCACCGGGATCACGACACCTTGGAGGTCGTTTCGACCTCGGAAGTGGAGGTGGCGCCGCCTCCCGCCCTACCTGGACGCCTGGGGGCGAGTGCCTGGGACGAGGTCCGAACCATGGGCGCCGATCCGAAGTGGTGGGACTTCACCGGGCCAAGCCCGCTTGCACCCTCCTCCCCTGCCCTCGCCGAGTTCGTCACGCAACTGGGAGTCGAACCGGGAGACGATCCCCTCATCGATCTTCTGGCGCTCTCCTCGGCGCTCAACGACGCTTTCGAATACACGCCCGGCGTCACATCGGTGGACTCCACCATCGACGACTTCCTCGCATCGAAAAAGGGCGTATGCCAGGACTACACCCACGTAATGGTCGCCATCGCCCGCTCCTGGGGCGTGCCGACCCGCTACGTGTCGGGATACCTGTACATAACCGGGGAAGGGTCGGAACAGCCCGGATCGGCCTCCGGGGCCGCCACGCACGCCTGGGCAGAGACCCGCCTGCCCCGCCTGGGATGGATCGGCCTCGACCCCACCAACCGGGCTCTCGCCGACCGCAAATACGTGCGGATAGCGGTAGGGCGCGACTACCGAGACGTCCCCCCGACCCGAGGAGTGATCGAAGGAGGAGGCGCCTCGCAGTTGGAAGTAGACGTCCGCATGACCCTCCTGTAGCGATCCGCGCCGGAGTGAAGAACCACCCGCCGGGCTCTTGTCACTCCGAAGCGGGGTTCACCCTGCAGGAGACCCAGCCGGTTTTGGGACAGCACCTCCGTCACCGGGGAAACCGAAGCGGTTCAGTTTTGCTATCGTTGTGGCGGCTGGAGAGCAGAAAGGCGATGTAACGGGTGTTGAAACGGGGTGTGGTGGTGGCTGCGGTTGTGGCCGGTCTGCTGGTTGGTGTTCAAACGGTTGTTGCGCAGACGGCTCCCGAGTTCAAGGATGTCCCCGAGGGTCATGTCGCGGAAACTGCGATCGACTGGGCTGCTGAGAAGGGGATCACCGTGGGGGTGGGTAACAACCGTTTTGGTATGGGACAGACGCTCACTCGTTATGAGATGGTCACTTTCTTGTGTCGAGCGTTCGACCCGAGCAGTTGCGGTAAAAGCGGGGGGGGGGGGGAAGTGACAGATTTGTTGACGTGCCGGCTGGTCACTGGGCTGACTTTTCGATTGGGTGGGCTGTAGATCAGCTCATCACAACCGGGGTAAGCGCTACAGAGTTCGGAGGGTCTCGCACTCTTGTCCGTGAGCAGATGATGACGTTCCTTTATCGGGCTAGAGGTTCTCCGAGTGGGGGGTCCAGGGGAAGCGACATCTTTTGGGATGTGCCTTCCGACCGGAGCCGGTGGGCCGATTTGCCTATTGGGTGGGCGTTCGATCAGGGCATCACCGGCGGTGTAGCCGCCGGGACTTTCGGGTTCGGTACCAACGTGTCACGGGAAGAAATGGTGCTGTTCTTGTGCAGAGCACTGGCTCCCGACACTTGCCAAACGTCCCAGGATCCGCTTGCGTCAAGTGTCGCATCCATCGAGGGTCTCAGCCCCGAAATCTCCGCTCAGGTTTGGGAGGCCGTGGAGACCACCGAAGGCATCAGACGTTTGGAGTTTGTGGAGCTTCCAGATGTCACGGTCCTGTCCCCGGAAGACTTCGAGGCCCGGGTGCGGATGGACGTGGACGCCGCACTGGAAGGTATCGAGGTTGACGAGGCCCTGTACAAACTGCTCGGTCTGCTGGAGCCGGATGATGATCTGAGAGCACTGTACGGGGAGTTGTACGGCGAGAGCGCGGCGGGGTTCTACTCCAGCGAAGACAAGGAAATGGTGATACCGGCGGCCGGGGAAGAGTTCACGGTTCTTGAGACCGTGACGCTGGTGCACGAGTTGATTCACGCCCTCACCGATCAGCATTTCGGTTTCGGTTCGAGGATGGAGAAGTTGGTGGACAGCCAACTCTTCGATCCAGCCTCCAGCCTGCTTTCCCTGGTGGAGGGAGACGCCACCCTTGCACAGGCCATTTATGTGAACACCCTCGACGTGGCCGCCCGAAATCGCCTGATGGCTGAGTCTGCCGCCTCCCGAGCCACCGGACCTGACATTCCACTGTTCATGGAAAGAGCGCTCTACTTCCCCTATGAAAGCGGCTTCGAATACGTGTTGGACCGGTGGAGAGAAGGAGGGTGGAAAGCGGTCAACGATCTGTACCTGAACCCGCCCCGGTCCACCGAAGAGATATACGAGGGAGCCCCTTCTCCTTCCACGGAACCGATCAGCATGGAAAGGCCCGCCGGTGCTCTTCCCGACGGGTACGAGGAGATCTACGACTACACCTGGGGTTTCCTGGACATACTCACCATGTTCGAACAGATCCTGGGTCCCGAACTGGCGGTCGACGCCGCCACGGGCTGGGGCGGGGGTCGCAGCCTGGTGGGGTATACCGCGGATGGTGAGGTGGTGCTGGTCTGGGAGTATGCCGGAGACGACCAGAAAGAAGTCGAAGAGTTGGCCCGCCTGCTGGCCCAATATGCGGCGGAGGGGATGAACGTGGGCGACCCACAACCTCAGGGGAAGTTGGGCTTCCAGGCCTCTGCCGACGACTATGTTCTGGTTGCCCCCATCCCGGCCGGGCTGGTGATGGTGGCCTGCTCCGACCCGGGAGTTTGCCCTTCGGTGACCGCCGCCTACCTTCCCTGAGCCATGGAGGAGTTGTGTTGCGGGGAGTGAAGTTCGGGTGCCATTAGCCTCCTGAGACGGATATTCCACAAAATGTCATTGGTAGAGGGCTCGGTTGCGACACCGGCGTTGGTATGGGGCGATGCGCCCTCAAATCGGTAGACGGGGTTTCTCCCGCAACTTGCCGGTCGAGCACCGACTCCGCAGGTCTCACCGTTCCGCTACCACCGAATCAAAATACCGCACCGTATTCCACGCCGGTCGGCAGCGTGAATCCGTAATCTGGATCGACAAGCTTCTCCTTCACCGCATCCCGATCAGAGAAAATAATCCACAAAGGGGTCTCTTTCTGCCAACTCCACAACCTATACCGGACCTCTATTCCAAACGGTCTAGGAACACCCTCCCAAAGAGCCACCAGACCAGGTAGCCGACGCCCAGAGCAAGCACAAGCGTCAATAGAGGTGCTCCTGGCCAGTCGACGGTCGGGGTGCCCAACCACGTTTCGCAGCGCTCCCAACTCGGAACTCCAGCCACATGATCGCAGTCGGTTCTGAACGTGCCCAGAAAGGTGGCCACGCCTGCTGCCACAGACAACAGAGGTCTCAAGATTGAAAGAAGTAGTCCCCTTCCGTCACACCTGGACACCGACTCGACCGCCGCGACCATCCCGCCCAGCCCGGCTGCAACTGCGAGGCCGATCACCACCCAGATCGCGACCCCTCGCCTGTTTGGAGCCGATATTGCACCCAGCAGGCTGACGGCGAGCAGCGTGCCCATGATGATCCAGCCGATGATTACACGCATAGTGGTCCCCATCCGTCGTGTTTGCGCTCCGATAACTCTGAGTGATTCACGCGTCCTCTGCAGGGCGTCCAACCCGCCGGCAGATCAGGTGGGTGTGTTGACCGAGTGACGCGAAAAGTTCGGACCGACAAACCGCCTTCTCCAGCTCTATGAGTTGAGTGAGCCTCCGCGGTCCACCCAGTTTGTCTACCACGTGATCGTGGAGAATCCGGATGCCCATAATTCTCCATATCCTCTCAAGATAGAAAGTCTCCGGGAAACCCGGGGCGATTCACTTCCGATTCGCACCCAACCACAAAGTCGACATCGCTGTCCGCTTCGTTTTCCCATCGTGCCACGGAACCGACCAAAGCGATGCCACGAAAACCCCTGCGCTTGGCCGCTTCAACAATGGCGGCGCGGTAGGTAGCAACCTGTTTCCTACGGTGTTCCCGCTCACGACAAATTGCGAAGCAGGCAACTCCCAGTTACAAGCAGATGCCTGGAAGGCCCTTCCTTAGCGGACCGCCCAGAGTGAAAGGCCACTCGCCGGGCCCTCGTCAATCCGAAGCGGGGTTTCGTTCTTCTCTTGACCGACATCTCAGCCGCATCGGCTAAGGCGCGCGGGACCGGACTGAGCCTGCACTCAGAAGTTCTCGCCCGACATCGTCAGAGTCCACTTGGAACCAAGGATATCGTCCACCAACAGAACCGGTCCTCGGTGAACTGGTCAGTCACCCGGTGGTCCGTGGTGGGATTGAGTTCCTCCAGTGATGGGAATTTGGGATGCGGAATGTTCTGTCACAGTCAGTGACTACTCTTTCGACCACATGTTTAGCCCCCCTGCCAACCAACCCAGGATCGCGGTAGTCGACACTGAAACCACCGGCCTGTTCTCTACTGATCGGATTGTGGAATTCGCGTGTGTGACAATCTTGGACGGTGAGATTGTGGAGGAGTACGAGACTCTGCTTCAGCCCAACCGGGATCCTGGTCCGGTGCATATTCACGGCATTACACCCTCCATACTGGAGGTGGCGCCGGAGTTCGAATCGGTGGCCGGAGACATCGCCGCGCGCCTGGATGGGGCGGTATTGGTGGCGCACAATATCAGTTTTGACCTGAGGATGCTGGGTCAAGAGATTGGGCGGGTTCCGACCATGACCTTCGATCCGGGGATGGGAATCTGCACTTATCGCTTAACGAAGCAAAAGCTCTCAGTGGCAGCACAGCAGGCGGGTATTGTCCAACCAGATCACACTGCTCTGGGCGACGCCCGGGTTTCGGCACAGCTGTTGCTTGCTCGAGCAAGCCAATGGACGGATGGGAACTTTGCTCCCGCAACTTGCCGCTCGGGCAGTGACTCCACGGGTTTTACCGTTAGACGACCCGGCGCTCCACCCCGGAGAGGCGCGCTGAGCATGCTGGCGCTCCGTACGGCTTGGCCCCGCACGACCAACGAGGCAGAGGTGTTGTATCTGGACACCCTCGACCGTTGCCTAGACGACGGTGAACTGAGTCACGAGGAACAAGTCTGGATGGCCTCCACTGCCCGGGCGCTGCAATTGAGCAAAGCGCATCGGGTGGATTTACACCGGAGGTACTATGACCGACTGGTTAGACAAATCCTGGCCGACGGGGTGGTCACCGAGGAGGAGCGAGTTCTTCACGACAAGGTAGCTGCCGCACTGGAAATCGGCGGCGATGAACGGCTCGTCGGAGAGGCCGAGACCGGTGAGGAGAAGGCTGTCGAGTTGACGCCTGGAATGGCCGTTTGCTTTACTGGTCAAGCCACTGTGGACGGTGACCCGATCGGACGGCCAACTCTACAACAACTGGCACGACAAGCAGGCCTTCACCCCGTCAACTCGGTAACCAAGCGCTGCGGTCTCGTAGTAGCAGGTGACGTCCGTTCCCGCTCCGGCAAGGCCCGCAAGGCCCGCGACCGGGGACTGCCGATAATCGACGCAACTCACTTCATGAAACTCATAGCCAAAGGGGGATCAACTTGATGTCAGGCAATCTCCGATCGCGACTCTTCAATGTGGACACGCGGGTGGGACGCCTAACGGAGGCTGCGTCGGGAATCACTGTCATCTTGGCTCTGGCCACTTTGGTGTTACACACGGTCGTGACAGAAGGGAGCACGGCCGATGTTTGGCTGGACCGTGCCGAGATCACCTTCTGGGTACTGTTCACCGTGGAATATGCGATGCGCATTTTCGCGTCCGCTCACCCTCTCAGATACCTTCGATCATTCTATGGGATCGTCGATCTGCTGGCTGTGGTGGCCGGTCTTTCGTCAATAGAAATGTTGGGAGCCGCTAAACCGTTGCGTCTGCTGCGAGCCCTGCGGGTGTTGAAACTGGCCCGATACAGTTCAGCGGTTGACCGTTTCTCCGAAGCCTTTGACGACATAAAAGACGAACTGGCGCTCTTCTCAGGGGTGACGGCGGTGATGACCTTCATTGCTGCGTACGGGATCTGGGAGTTTGAGCACGAAACGAACGATGCTTACGGGAACCTCTTCGAATGTGTCTATTGGTCGGTGGCCTCCCTGACAATGGGTGCGGAAGGGATCGCACCTGACACGGTGGCAGGCAAAATCCTGGCGATGCTATTGGTCCTCATAGGTTTGGGCATCGTGGCGGTACCTTCAGGCCTCTTCGCCTCAGCATTGTCCAAGACGAACAACCCCGCGCCTTGAACAGCGGAGAGATCATAAGGATGCCTGGGCCTGAGTGGTGTATCGGCGACCATCCCTGACCAGCACGTCAACGGGTGTCCAGTCTGTCCTGATCGCGGGGTGGGGTCTGCACATTTTCAATGAGGGGCCTTCGCAATTTTCACCGCGTTGATAACGGATATAGAAGTTTTGCGGGGATATTGGCGCGCCCCGGGAAAACCCGAACCAGCCGGTACGGCGACGCCATCGGAGCTTTCGGAAGGCTGACCGACACCCAGGAGGGTTCGTGATCGCAATTGACCGGCAGCTTGGAACCACGCCCATTTCGAAATCGCCCCAAACACAGGTTCGTTGGGGACATCTCAGGCGCTGAGAGCCTCCGCGATCTCGTGCAGTCCCCCTACTACCGAATCAAGTACTGCATCGTATTCCACGCCGATCGGCAGCGTGAATCCGTAATCTGGGTTGACTAGCTTCTCCTTCACCGCATCCCGATCAGAGAACACAAGCCACAAAGGGGTTTCTTTCTCCCGGCTCCACAGCCTATGGTCGACGCCGAACCATGCGACGAACCAAGCGCCATCCTTCCCGATCCGAAGCCATCTACCGAACCCGAAAGCATTGGCAGCGAATACGAGTCCCGTGGTATCCACGAATTCACATTGACTCGCCTGTGTCGTAGCGTCATTGACAAGCCTGTACATGTCAAGCATCCGTCTCGGGAACGCCGGCGAGAACTCCTCCGAACGTAACGGCAGGAAAGCCTCCGAGTCCTGACGTTCGCACAGAGCACCCAACTGCAGGATGTCCCGCTCGGCGGACGAATCGCCATCTACGCTGGCGCGCGACGACATCGCACCGAGCAACGTCCGCCAACTCGTGAGCATCAAACGGCGTGGGCTCTCATCGACCGTGACACTCCTCAGACCCTCCGTGCCCCGGTCGGGCCGCAAATCCCACTTCGCTTCTGCCCTACGGCGGATCTCATCCCAAAGTGTCACCAAGCGCTGCTCCGGCGCCACGAAAAGCAGAACGGCGGGATCTCCGTCTCTTGGAAGGCGACACAAATACGTTTCAGGTTGATTGTCGGTAAGCCCGGCCCAGAATTTCACCTCTATCAGCACCCGCTCCGAGCCCCGTTCATCAACAGCGACAAGGTCCACACGCTCGTCCTGGTCTCCGATGACCTCAGTTGCCACCCCGCAAAGGGGCGCTACGTCCGCGCCGCCGGTTCGGAGCATCTCCCGCAGAGCCGCTCGAGCAGCAACCGACCGGGAGAGTATGTAGCCGAGCGCCTCGATGGCGAGAGTCTCTGTCTGCCCGGGGAACTTCCAGGCGAGATGAGCCAACAAAGAGTCCCTGCCATCAGCGGCCATAAGCATCCCTTTCTCACAAGATCGGCAGTGGGCGTGTCAGCGCCGTCAACCGTTCCAACCGGCCCAGAATCGGGTTGTCTCGCCCTCACGAAGCGGCAAGGACAGCGACATTCGGAACGGTAGCACTCCGAGGGTGTCGGGTACCCGGTGCAAGACCACAAGGCGTCGGGCCATTTCGTTGCGATGGTTATCCAGGGCGATTCAATTCCACATCGCCGCTGGCCTTGGTGTGAAACGAGCCCGAACCGCTATTCCACACGGTCCGGGAACACCCTCCCAAAGAGCCACCAGACCAGGTAGCCGACGCCCAGGGCGAGCGCAAGTGCGAATAGAGATGCTCCTGGCCAGTCGACGGTCGGGGTGTCCAACCATGTGTGGCAGCGCTCCCAGCTCGGAACCCCGGCCTCGTCATCGCAGCCGGCAACCATGGTGCTCAGGAGGGTGGCCACGCCCGCTGCGACGGACAACATTGGGTCTCAAGACCGAAAGCAGCACCCTCTCTCCGTCACTCCTCGGCACCGACTCGACCTCCGTGATCATCCCGCCCAGCCCTGCTGCAACCGCGGCGGCGAGCACCATCCAAATCGCGACTCGGTTGTTTTGGGCCGATATTGCACCCAACACGCTGACGGCGAGCAGCGTTCCCAAGACGATCCAGCCGACAACTACACGCATAATGGTGTCCTCCATCCGTCGTGTTTTGTGCTCTGATGTCTCTGACTGATTCACGCGTCCTCTGCAGGTAGTCCAACCCGCCGACAGGTGAGGTAGGTGTGTTGACCGAGGGATGCGAAGGGCTCGGACCGACAAACCGCCTTCTCCAGGTCTATGAGCTGAGTGAGCCTGCGCGGTCCGCCTAGTTTGTCGACCACGTGATCGTGAAAGATCCGGATGCCCGCCTTCGCACTCACTTCCAGACCCTGCTCTTCGAGCCACGAAACCACCACCTCGTTGTCCAGGGCGGTCGCACCTTCCCCCCACCCCCGCCTGATCGGGCCGGTCTGATAGTCTCCGAGGGCGGCTTCGAAGTCACCGGCCAGGGTCCGCTTGAGGAGCGAAGCGAAACGGTTGTAGAACATCACAGATACCTGACCTCCCTGCTTCACCAACCGCGCCAGGTCTCTAACGGCAGACTTCGGATTGTCGAGCCACTCAAGGACTGCATGACACAGAACGAGATCGAACTTGCAGTCTGCGATGTTCGCGTACCCCTGAATCGACAGATGGCGGATCTCGATTGCATCGGTGACTCCGGCCTCCGCGGCTCTTATAGCGGCCCTGGCGAGCATCTCTTCGGAGATATCACACAGGACCACTGAATGGCCCAGGCCGGCCAGCCGTACCGCCATATGCCCGGACCCACCTCCGGCATCAAGGATGCGCATCGGCCGATCAGCCAATGCCGGCACATTGTCGTTCAGCACGCTCCAGAGGACCGCGAGTCGGACCGCGCCCTTGGTGGAACCGTAGATATCGGACTCAAACTCCTCAGCGATCCCATCGAAGCTGACGTCACCCAATTCAACTCACCTCATGTTCCCCAGTGGTTTTGAGTGGACGCGGGATTATAGAAGACCCAGCCAGACAGTTTCCGCCACTTTGCTCTGCCCTAATTTGTCCTCCCGGGCAAATAGCCTGAGAATGGTGGAGGTGCGGGGATACAGAACACCCAGCTAGATAGCCATATTCTGCCACTTATCCCACACAGTGTCCCACAACACAAGACGGGGTGCCCACACACTGGCAACCCACTTCTGGGGGGACGCCTAAGGCGGCATCGGATCTCCCGTGCCTTTATAGCCCGCCGGGATAAAGCTCCTCATACTTCGGTATGCCGGGTTCAGAGTGAAAAGCCATCTCCTCGAATCTGTCTACGAACACAACCAGTGGCACATCGTTGATGTCGTACCCTCCGTAAACATCCACGTTGGGTCTGCCTTTCTCACCGAGGCCGATTTCCGCCAAATCAGGCATGCTCATTGCCCACTCTGGATGATGCAGCACGGCGATTACGTCATGGTACGCGACCCCGCGTTTGCAGGCAGAGGGTGCTACGCCCAAGGGCAAAGGATCGCCCCGTTAAGCGGCGGTGACAACTAAGTGGCGCTCCACTGCTGCTCGGTGGCTTGGCGACTCGATCAGCAAGAGGAGTGCCGGGCGATCCTCGGGAAGCCGACTGGAGATGTATGTCGCCGCGCGATCCGGGCGAAGGGCATTCAACACGTAGTGCCAGTCCTCTTTGGTGTAGGCGTCAAGGGCGGCATCCGCGATGCGATGCGCCACCTCCGAGGCCTCTGGAGGGGCCGGCACCAGAGCATCTGGTGAGGCAGCCTTCGATATGTGCTGGATTTCCTTTTCTGTGAAGGGCACCATCCCAAAGATAGTAGGAGATCCGAACGAGGGGCAACCCCCCTTGGTTGGCTGCCTACTGAGCCGACGCGGGATTACCAAAAGCTGTGATGGTCACCATGGGTACTATGTGGCTCGCCATCATACATCCGATATGGCGGATGGTCGCCTCCGCTAGAAAAGGGGAGTTCATACCACCCGCTCAGATACCCCTGGGTCGAGGCCGAGTTCGGCTGCCCCCATCCAACCGGCGAAATCATGACCCTTCTTGTTTGTGGTCGGGGTTGTGCTGTTCTATTAGGGCCTGTTCACACTGTGGGGGTGGGGTGTGGTATCATTAACGTATGAAGATAACTCAAGAACAATATGATCCGATATCGGACTGTTTCCCCACCCAGTGAGGCAACGTCAAGATATCGAACCTGCAGGTCCTCAACGCCATCCTGTACGTGGCGGAACACGGCTGCAAATGGCGCGGGCTACCGAAACGGTTCGGGAGATGGCACACCATCTACATGCGCATGAACCGCTGGGCCAAAAGCGGGGTTCTGGACCGAGTGTTCGAACGGCTGCAAAAAGAACAGTTGATCCGCGTCAAACTGGAAACAGTCTCCCTGGACAGCACCATAGTGAAGGTGCATCCCGACGGGACCGGCGCCCTAAAAAAGGGGGATCTCAATCGATCGGGAAATCCCGCGGGGGATGGACCACCAAGATTCATATGGTTGCCGCGGATGCTCGAACGGCTATAGCGTTCGCTCTTTCCCCAGGTCAAGCCCATGACGCCCCGGCAGGTCGTAAACTGCTACAGAAGATCGGCCACCAACAGTTGCAGCTGTTCCTCGTCGCCGACCGAGCGTATGAGGGTAACGAAACCAAACAGTTGGCCCACCAACTGGGATACCAACCGGTCATCCCTCCCAAGACCAACCGCAAACACCCCTGGACATACAACCAAAAGATATACAAACGACGCAACGAAATCGAACGACTCTTCCGCCGACTGAAAGGCTACCGGCGTATCTTCTCCCGCTTCGACAAACTCGACATCATCTACCTAACGTTCATCACCTTCGCCCTCATCCACGACACCCTAAAAGCGTGAACACGCCCTAGGAGGCTGCTGATTTATTCGGGTTGGTGATGCTTGGTTTGGGGGGTGGGTTGTGGGATAATTTTGGGGTATGTTGGGTGTTGAACGTTTTGATCGGGAGTTGTTGGACGCGATGGCGGTGTGCGGTGATCTGGTGCCGGAGGGGTCGGTTTACCGGTTTTTGGCCGAGCATCGGACTGGGGTGTTCCCGGATGGGTTGTTCGAGGATTTGTTCGGCCCTCGGGGCCGTCCGTCGGTGCCGGGGTCGGTGGTGGCGACGGTGATGGTGTTACAGGCTTTGGAGGGCCTGTCCGATCGGGAGGCGAATGGGTCGGTTGCGGTGTGATATTCGGTGGAAGGCCGCGGCGGGTTTGTCTCTTGTGGATGGGGGGTTTCATCCGACGGTGTTGACGTTGTGGCGGGCGAGACTACGCAAAAGTGAGACACCGGAGCGGATTTTCGACGCGGTTAGGAAGGTGGTGGACGAGACCGGGATTTTGAGAGGTCGTCGCAGGCGGGTGTTGGACTCTACGATTTTGGATGATGCGGTGGTCACGCAGGACACGGTGACGATGATCTGTTTCCAGATACGCAAGGTTCGCCGTTTGATATCCCGAGCGCGGCAGGTGAGGTTGTCCCGCGATTATGAACAGGCCGGTAAGCCGTCGTGTGATTGGTCGGATCCGCAGAGTCGTTCGGGGTTGATCGACAGGTTGGTCACCGATGGGCAGGCGGTGCTGGACGCGGTGGAAAACACCCGTTTGGACGCTGGGCAGTCGGAGGCGGTGGGGTTGTTGGGGGTGGTGGTCGGCCAGGACGTGGAACCGGACCCCGACCGGGAGGGCAGATGGCGTATCGCTCGGCGGGTGGCCCGTGACCGTACGATCTCGGTGGTCGACCCGCAGGCTCGTCACGGACGCAAAACATCGTCGCAGCGTCGCGACGGTTACAAGGCTCACATAGCGGCCGAGCCGGAGACGGAGATCATCACCGTCGTTGAGGTCACCGCCGCCAATACCCCCGACGGGGAGACCGGCGCGAGAATGCTGCAAAAAGACGCAACGGCTGGTCAGGGCGATCCGGCTGGCATGGATGATCCGGCTGGTGTGGACGATCCGGCTGGTGTGGAGGTCATCGCTGATTCGGCGTACGGGTCGGGCGAGGTTCGCGCCAAGTTGAAGAAGGCCGGGTATACCACCACTGTGAAACCGATACCGTTGCGTGGTAACTATCGGTTGGGCAGTGACCAGTTCACCCGGGACGATTTCGAGGTGGATCACGACCGAAAACAGATCACCTGCCCGGCCGGGGTAACGGTGAACATCAGCCCCAAAGGCTGGGCCCGGTTCGCAAAACACTGCACCGGTTGTGGTTTTCGGAGTCGTTGCACCACCAACCGACGGGGTCGCCAGATGCGGATCCATCCCCATGACCGGTTACTGGTCCAAGCCCGCCGAAAATGGAAAGATCCCCCCACCAAACACCGGTACAACAAGTACCGGCCGACGGTCGAGCGGCTGATCGCTCACTTGGTTGCCAACGGCCACCGCAAACTCCGCTACCGGGGCACCACCCGAAACCGGCAACAACTACACACCCGCGCAGCGGCGATCAACCTGCGCAGGCTCATCAACCTCGGACTGCACCCCACCAACACCGGATGGGCCACCAACCCGATCTAACACCGGGGACCCCCAACAGAGAACAAACAAACACCGGAGCACACCGGCCACCACCCCCAAGAACCGGCGCGCCCACCGCGCCGCTTTCGAGATCAAGCCCAGTGACCCACCACCACCCCAACACCAATACTCAGCAGCCTCCTAGAATTGTTATATGCCTGTTGACCTGGGGTAACAGTGCTTTCTTGGTGGAGGTGCGGGGAGTCGAACCCCGGTCCGCCGAGTTCTTCGTGTCGAATTCTCCGAGCGCAGCTGCCGGTTGGTTGTCGGCTCGAAGGATCACGGCAGCCGTTTCCTTCCGAGCCCATCCGGAATTGGCTTGGCCCGGCGGTCCCGGAAACCCGCCGGGGGCATCCCGCTTTAGCGACGCCCTGGCCCGGCGGGGCGGGAACCCAGCGGACAGGACGGGCTACCTATCTATCAGGCAGCCAGCGCCATTTGTGGTTTGGCACTTATTGTGTTTACCCAGTTGTTTTACGAGGGACCGGAAACCTCGGCTCGCTTCCGACACGACGATCACTCAACGTCGAATCCAAGTCACCCCCATGTCCAGTATCGGTCCAACCCACTATACAAAGCCGGGGTGACAAAGGCACCCCCCTTTTCTTCGGACCGGTCAGAAGCCTCTCAGGCTGCGGCCCACCCTGCGGATTCCTCTTTCCATCTCCCGGCGCTGCTCCCGCTCCCTGATCACCTGTCGCTTGTCGCCCTTGGTGCGTCCCTTCGCCAGCGCCAGTTCCATCTTCGCCTTTCCGTTCTTGAAATACAAGCGCAACGGCACCAGCGTCAGACCTCGCTCCGCCACCCGGGAGGAGATCCGGTCGATCTCGCGGCGATGCAATAGGAGCTTTCTGGGGCGGAGAGGATCGTGCCCTCCGTCCCGGGCGAACGAATAGGGAGCGATCCGCATGCCCATCACCCAGGCTTCGCCCGCCTTGACCGTGGCGAACGACTCGCCGATCGAGGCGCCGTGGTTTCGAAGGCTCTTCACCTCGGAGCCGAGCAGCACCAGACCGGCTTCGAAGGTCTCCCGGACTTCATAATCAAACCGGGCCCGGCGGTTGGTGGCAATCAATTTCACGCCCATAACGTTCTCATCCCTGAAGGTACCTGAGAGGATCCACCGCAACACCGCTCTCGCGAACTTCAAAATGCAAGTGCGGCCCGGTGCACAGTCCCGTGCAGCCCACGTAAGCGACCACCTGCCCCTCGTCGACACTGCGACCAACCGACGTAGCGAACCGGGACAGGTGGCCGTAGGTAGTGGTCACATCTCCCCCGTGCTGGATCACCACCGTGTTCCCGAAACCACTCCACGACTGGGCCAGGATGACTCTGCCCGCGGCGGCGGCCCGAACCGGCGTACCGGTCGGCGATCCGAGATCGAGACCGTTGTGAAAAATCCGACGGTTGAGTATCGGGTGGATCCTCCATCCGAAACCCGAGGTCACCAGCCCGTCCGCCGGCCAGGACAACCGCCCAGGCCGCAACGCCCGTTGCAAAAGCACCTTCCGGTAGGCGATCTCCCTGCCCAGAGCCGCCGCGTCCTCCTGCAGGCCTTCCTTCTCTTGTCGATAGGCCTGGATCTGCACCTGCACACCTGCCACGAGCTCCTCCACCGCCAACAACTGCGAGGATGCTTCCAAGCGAAGTCTCTCGACCTCCCACAACTCAGCCACCCGCAATTCCCTTTGCTCGTCCAAAAGGGCCAACTGGTCCAAAGCAGCCGACTGCTCTCTCTCCAAGAGTATCTCCTTGGACTCACGATCCTGGTCCAGTGCATGCAGGTCCCGGAGCTCCTGATCGGCCTCGGCCAGCAGATCTCCTCCATAGACCCGTCCCAGGGTCAAATCTATTACGTCATCCTGCTGAAGGACCGCCCATCGACCCGCCGAAAAGAAGTCCATGTACAGATTCACCGCCCTTCGCTCGATGGAATGAGTCTTCTCCACTATCCGGGACCGAATCGCGGCCAACTGCGATTCCAGGACTCCTATCCGGTTCTCCACTGCCGAGATTCGTCGCTCCCCGGTAGCCACCTCTTCGTCCGCCAGAACCAAGCGGACCCGGGCCGCCTCCAGTTCCACCCTCACCTGGGTCAGGCGATGACGGGCGATATCGACCTCCACCTCCGTGGCGATCAAGACCTCCATGTTCGCCTCCACCGATCCTTCGATCTCCGCTATTCCCTCCTGGACCCCCTCCAACTCAGCTTCCAATTGGGCGATATGCCGGGCGATCTCCTCAGCCGTGTCCGCCTCAACCGGCGAGCCGGGCGACAACACCATCACTGCCAGTCCCAGTCCTAGAGCAACCGCCGCCCAACCTCCCCATCCCCGTTTCACCTGTAACCATCCACTACGAATCCACTTCCCTGAGATGTCGACTCAGTCCCAAAAGCGACCCCACCACACCCACCGTGGCGCCGAACAGCAACAGCACCACTCCCCACCGGAGAAAGAACCTGCCGGGAATGCTGAGAGTGATCAATTGAATGGTGTCTCCCAGACTGTGAAGATTGCGCGACGCCACCCAGACGGTGAGCACCGCCAGCAGCGCTCCCACCACACCCTCGATCAACCCCTCCAAGACGAAGGGCACCCGGATAAACCAATTGGAAGCGCCCACCAGCTTCATCACCGACACCTCGTTGCGCCGGGCGTAGATGGCCAGGCTGATGGTGTTGGAAATAAGGATCACCGCCGACAAACCCAGCACCAGCGAAAGTCCCCATCCCAGAACGTTGAGCACCCGGGAAATGGTGGAGAGTTGGTCGATCTGCTCCCCGAATGATCTCACCTCCCAAACCACCGGGTTGGCGGCCAGGCGGAACTGCACGTCGCGGTACAGATCGATGGTCTGCAACTCGATCCGAAGGGAGGCCGGCAGTTTCAGTGGATCGGTCACCTCGATCAACTCCGGCCGGGAGGCGAATATCTCCTTGAACTCTTCATAGGCACCGGCTTTGTCCACGTAATTGACCGCCGCCACCTCCTCCCATGCGGCTACGTCATCCCGGTAGGCCAACTGCCCGCCGGCATCCAGTCCGCCCTGGTCGGGATCTTTCAGAAAGACGATGATGTGGGTGCCCTGCTGCCATCCGATCGTGTTGAGCCGCAGCAATTCGTTTACCACCAAGGCGCCGAAGGCCAGCGTCAGGGAGATAAAGACCGCCAGGACCGCCCCGGTGGCCACCAGGGCATTGCGGCGGAGGTTTATCAGTGATTCCCCTACCAGGAAAATCAACCTGCCCATGAACAGCTACTCCAAGAACTCTGACGGACCCAACCCGTACCCGTCAGTGTCGGGCGGGAGCGGAATGTCCGGGTCTTCCGAGAGCGCCGGCGGCCTGTCGGCTTCCTGGGACTCCTCGAATCCTCCCACCTGTTCGTCCCGCACTATCTCGCCGGCGTCGATCGCCACCACCCGGCGTCTCATGGCATTGACGATGGCGTGGTCGTGGGTCGCCATCACCACGGTGGTCCCCGACCGGTTGATCCGGTCCAGGATCCTCATGATCCCCACCGAGGTGGCGGGATCGAGGTTCCCGGTCGGCTCGTCGGCCAAAAGGATCAGCGGCCGGTTGACAAACGCCCGCGCTATGGAGACTCGCTGCTGTTCCCCTCCGGAAAGCTGATCGGGATACCGGCCGCCGAGGTCGTCGAGGCCCACCAACTCCAGGACCTGGTCCACCTGCGAGCGGATCACCGAACGCGGACGGCCTATGACTTCCAAGGCGAATGCGACATTCTCGGCAACGGTCTTGGTGGACAGCAATTTGAAGTCCTGGAAGACAGTGCCCATCGACCGGCGCAGAAACGGGACCTTCCACCCGGGAAGGCGGGTGATGTCTTTGCCTGCCACCCAGATCGTTCCGCGGGTGACCTTCTCCTGGCGCAGCAGGAGCCGGACCAGGGTCGATTTACCGGACCCCGAAGGTCCCACCAAGAAGACGAATTCTCCCCGCCGTATGTTGAGGGACACATCGCGGGCAGCCACCGTTCCACCCTTGTAAATCTTGGTTACCGATTCGAGTCTGATCAAAAGCAACTCTCCGACGGATCAGTGAAAGGCAGGTAAACCAGCCAAAAAATCATGCTACCACCACTGGGAATCAAAATCAGTAACCCCCTGAGAAGGGGATCCGGCCCGGGATCGGCGTTCATGCCGGGCCCTCCGCCACTGCAGATATGACTCCACCAACCGTCCGATGTCACCGTCCAGAACCCGGTGGACATCGCCGATCTCCAGGCCCGTTCGCACATCCTTGCACAGTTGGAAAGGTTGGAGAACATAGGACCGGATCTGCCGTCCCCAGCCCGCTTCGTCCTGCTCTCCCCGGATGGCGTCCAATTCGGCCTGGCGTTCCCGGCGACTCAACTCGGCGAGACGGGAACGAAGAATGTCCATGGCGCGGGAGCGGTTCTGCAACTGGGAGCGTTCGTTCTGGCACTGCACCACAACCCCGGTGGGGAGATGGGTGATCCTCACCGCCGAGTCGGTGGTGTTCACGTGCTGGCCTCCGGCGCCCGTGGAACGGTAGGTGTCGATTCGCAGGTCCTCGTCGTTTATCTCGACTGCGGCGCCCTCGCCCATCTCCGGCGCCACATCCACTCCTGCAAAGGAAGTGTGGCGGCGGTTCTGGGCGTCGAAGGGCGAGATGCGCACCAGCCGGTGCACTCCTCTCTCCGACTCCAGATTGCCGTACGCCCGCTCTCCGGTGACGGTCAGCGTGGCAGACTTGAGGCCCGCTTCCTCCCCGGGGGTGATTTGAACCAGTTGCCACCGGTAGCCCTGGTCGGAGAGATAACGCTGGTACATGCGCAACAACATCTCGGCCCAATCCTGGGCGTCCACCCCGCCCGCTCCGGCATGAACGCTCAGAATGGCGGGGTGGTCGTCGTACTCACCGAAATAGAGACTGGAAAGCTCCAGGTCGGCCAGGACAGCCTCGGCCATCCGCAACTCTTCGGAGGCCTCCGCCACGGCTTCATCCGCTTCGACACCTCCCTCTTCCGCCAACCCGAGCAGAACCTCGGCGTCCTCCAGACGCTCGGCCAAGCCATCGAACGCGGCTATCAGGCTCTCGTGGCCGGCCAGACGGCGACCCGTCTCCCGGGCGCGTTCGGGATCCGACCAGAACCCCGGCGCCGCCGAGGCGCGGCGCAACGAACCGACCTCGGATCTCTTCTGGTCGAGGTCAAAGGAACCTCCCGGCTTCGTCCAGGCGGATACGTAGTTCGGCCAGGATGGCCTGGGGGTCAAAGTGCTCTACAGACATGGATCAGGTTCCAGATGGGAGGTTGGGGACAGATCACCAAGATTAACCGCGACAGGAACTGTCCGATCCCCTTTTCACCCGACCCGCACTCCTCCGTGGCACCGTTTGTACTTCTTGCCGCTCCCGCACGGGCAGGGAGCGTTACGTCCCACCTTTCCCCTCTTGGCCCGAACCGGGCGGCGGGTTCGCGGGGCGGTGACGGCCGGTCGTTTCGGTTTGGCGACCTTGACGTGGAACAGGTAACGCACCGAATCCCGTTTGACCAAGTCCACCATCTCGGCAAACAGATCGTATGCTTCCCGCTGGTACTCGGTCAGCGGATCTCTCTGCCCCATGGCCCGCAGCCCTATTCCCGACCGCAGGTAGTCCATTTCCGCCAGTTGCTCTCGCCATTTGTTGTCGATCACCGACAGCATCACCGATCTCTCCACCGCCGCAATCACGTCCGGGCCCAACTCCGCCACCTTGCGCCGGTATGCCTCCTTGCCCTGCGCCACAGCCATCTCGGCCACCTCCTCCGTCGTAAGGCGTCTCTTGGCGCCTTCGGGTGAGAGGCTGCTGGGGTAATAGAGCTCCAGTTCCCGGTTGAGACTTTCCCAGTCCCAGTCACCGGGGGCCAGCAGGCCGAATTCATCGGTAACGATTGCCTCGATCGTCTCCTCCATCCACTTGGCCACCAGGCTGCCGGTCTCTTCCTTCACCAGGATCTCGTTGCGCCACTCGTAGATCCGCTCCCGCTGGCGGTTCATCACCTCGTCATACTTCAGAACGTTCTTTCGGATCTCGAAGTTCTGCGCCTCGACCTGGCGTTGGGCTCTCTCGACCGCGTTGGTGACCATCTTGTGCTCGATAGGGACGTCGTCGGGGATCTTCAACCTGCCCATGATCGACGCCACCCGTTCTCCCTGGAAGCGGCGCATCAGATCGTCCTGCAGGGAAAGGAAAAACCTGGTCCGGCCCGGGTCGCCCTGCCGGCCCGAACGACCCCGCAACTGGTTGTCGATCCGGCGTGACTCGTGGCGCTCGGTCCCCAGCACCAGCAAACCTCCGGCTTCCAGCACCTTTTGACGATCTTCGCCCAGGTCCTCCCGGTACTTGGAGGCCAGCTCCCGAAAGCGCCGCTCGTACCGCGGGTCTTCGGGGTTCAGGTCGGCTCTTCGCAGATCCAGACGGGCAAACGCCTCGTGATTGCCGCCCAACATGATGTCAACTCCCCGACCGGCCATGTTGGTGGCGACCGTTACCGCCCCGGGACGACCGGCCTGAGAGATGATTTCCGCCTCCCGGGCATGATGCTTGGCATTCAGCACCTGATGGCGGACTCCCCGGCGGGACAGCAAAGTAGAAAGGCGCTCGGAGTTCTCGATGGAGACCGTGCCCAGCAGCACCGGCTGTTCCCGCTGGTGAGCGTCGGCGACCTCCTCCACCACTGCCTCATACTTGGCTTTCTCCGTCTTGTAAACCTGATCGCCCTCATCGTCGCGCACCACCGGCATGTTGGTGGGAATGGTCACCACCTCCAGGTTGTAGATCTGAGCAAGCTCGGGCGCCTCGGTCACCGCCGTGCCGGTCATACCGGAAAGTTTTTCGTACATGCGGAAATAGTTCTGCAAGGTGATGGTGGCCAGAGTTTGGTTCTCGTCGAGAATCCGCACCCCCTCCTTGGCCTCTATGGCCTGGTGCAGGCCTTCGGAATAGCGACGGCCCTCCAGCACCCGTCCGGTGAACTCATCCACTATCTTCACCTGCCCGCGATCCAAGAGGTACTCCTGGTCCCGGCTGTACAGTTCCTTGGCCCGAAGGGCGCTCTCCAGGTAATGCACGAAGTCGACCGCCGCATGATCGTAGAGATTCTCCACCCCCAGGAACTGCTCAACCTGGGAGACTCCCGCCTCGGTGGTAAGAACCTGTCTCTTTCCCTCGTCCACCTCGTAGTGGAGGTCCCGGCGTAACCGGGCCGCGATCCGGGCGAAGTCCCGGTACCACTTGGCGCTGTCGGAGACCCGCCCCGAAATGATCAAAGGTGTCCTTGCCTCGTCGATGAGGATCGAGTCGACCTCGTCCACGATGGCGTAGTGGTGGCCCCGCTGCACCATGTTCTCCGGACTCATGGACATGTTGTCGCGCAGGTAGTCGAATCCGAATTCATTGTTGGTCCCGTAGGTGATGTCACACCGGTAGGCCGGGCGACGTTGGGAGGGAGACATGGCGGACTGGATGAGCCCCACCTCCAGGCCCAGGGCGCGATGGACGGCGCCCATCCATTCCGCGTCTCGAGAGGCGAGGTAGTCGTTGACCGTCACCAGGTGCACCCCCCGCCCGCCGAGGGCGTTGAGATAGGCGGGCATGGTGGAAACCAGGGTTTTTCCCTCTCCCGTCTTCATCTCCGCCACCCTTCCCTCGTGCAGCGCCCCCGCCCCCACGATCTGCACGTCATAAGGCCGCTGACCCAGCACCCGCCACGCCGTTTCACGCACCACCGCAAATGCCTCCGGCATCAGCTTGTCAAGGCTCTCACCCCGATCGATCCTGCGTCGGAACTGGCCGGTCCTGGCGAGTAGCTGCGCATCGGAGAGCCGTTTGACATCGCCTTCCAAACCGTTGACTCGGTTGGCCAACGCTGTCAATCGTTTTAGTGACCGGCTCTCCCCTGCCTTGAGAACCCTGCTGAAAATTCCCATCCGCCTATCAATCCTATCTGAACGCCGCGGTTATGCAACCAGAACCCGTGGCCCGACAATCAACTGTGAGACTCGATCAGCCCCAGTCGCCCGTCGCGTCGACGGTAGAGCACGCTGTGCCGGTTGTTGGCGCCATTGAGAAAAAAGAAGAAATCGTGGCCCAGCATCTCCATCTGCAACTGGGCCTCGGTGATGCTCATAGGTTTGATGATGAATCTCTTGACTCTCACGATCTCGTCGGCTTCCGAATCCGACGCCACCGGGAAAACAGGTCCAGCCTGACGATTGCGGTCGATCAGCCTTTGCTTGAGTCGCCGCAGGCGACGGGTGAACCGGTCGGTGACAGTGTCGAGCGCGGTTTCGGGGGTGGGCGCCGCCGCTTCCACCCGGATGATCCTGCCCAGCGCCTGACCGGTCACCTCTATGCGAAAACGCTCGTCGGCCAACCGGGGATTCGTCTCACCGGTGATCTCCACATCCACCCCACTCAAGTCGGAGAACACCCGAGCCGCCCGGTTCAACTTGGCTACCACGGTGCGGCGCAATCCGTCGGTGATCTCGGCATTGCGGGCGCTGATCCTTACCTCCACTTCAAGATCCCTTTCTGGGTTCCCCTGCAACACAGAACCCGTCCGCTTGCTTGGTGGCCTAAAGCGTAGCCTGCTCTAAACCTTAGATGGAAGCAGTTGCAGTGACCGCAGCCTGGATCCGGGAACTGCCCAGCGTCGAAGCGGCGGTCTCCAAGGTGGTGCCGGTGGTGATGACGTCGTCCACCAGGACCAGTCCTTGCGGCGGACTCCATCTGCGCCGGAATGCAACGGTACGGGCCGAACGGCGCCGCCCGGCATTGGCGCCGCCCCACAGCCGCGGGCCGAGAATCCGCATCACCGGCAGCCCGCACCGGCGGGATAGGGCGGCGGCCAGCAGCAGGGCGGGGTCCGACCGGTATTTGATCCGGCGCAGGTAGATGCGAGGAATGGGCGCCAGCGCCCGGGAGTCGGCAGGTAGCAGAGGGGCCATCCAGGCCGCCAGCACTTCGGCAGATTCCCGGCATCCCTGGTATTTGACTCGCCACACCAGCCGCCGGGCCGCGCCCCGGTGCACCAGAGCAGAGGTGACCGTGATTCCCGAGTCGAGCCTGCGGGCACCGGCGGAGACCATAGTCGACGCGCACGAGCCGCACACCGGGGAGGCGCTGCGAATCCCACACAGAAGACACCAAACCATCTATTCCAAGATGAGCGGCCCCTGTGACAAAAATGGAGGAGGGCGCATGCAGACGGGCGGGAGTGGTACACCCTTCGCCACAGCGATTGTGGCGAATAGCCAGTGTCCTGCCTGCAAGAGTCAAGGCGACATCCTTGGCCTCCGTATTCCCCTGATCACATCCACGGTTTGCTCTCTACGCAACAACAGTTGAACGGCCACTACACCATTGCGCTCGACGAAAACCCCATCCGCCGGCGCCCGAGTGAAAACGACTGGCAACCCAATAGTTGGCGAACCCCGGCCAAGGTACAAGTGCTGTCTGCCAAAGGGCCGGGGTGGTTTGATACAGGCGGGAATCCACTCCGGGCAAGGGGTCTACGTCAAGAAGGAACCCACCCGATTATGTGACAGATACACCACTAGACCTCCACGATCTCCACCAGAACCACGGGTCGTTGACGGGTCTGCTTCCTCACCACCCGCGCCACGTTTCTTCTGGCCACTGCCCGCAAATGACTCGGATCAATCAGATCGTCGGCCACCCGCGCCGAAACCAACTCCACCAGTTCGTCGGTGGCCACATCCAGCACCGCCACCGGATCGTCCACCAGGCCCCGGCTTTCCAGCAGGGGATCGCCAAGCAACTCACCGGTCTCGACGTCCACCACCAGCGTCACGGTCACCACTCCGGCCTCCGACAGACGGCTTCGATCCCGCAGCACCCTGGACTGCACCTCTCCCACAGAAGACCCGTCCAAGAAGACATAGTCGGCATCCACCACCCCTCGCTCCACCCACAACTCGTCTTCCTCCATCACCACCCGGTCGCCATCCTCCAGAACTTCGATCCGCTTCACACCCACCTGCCGGGCCAAACGGGCATGAGCGTGCAGGTGACGGTATTCGCCGTGGACCGGCACGAAAGCCTCCGGCCGCACCAGGCCCAACATGACGGCCAACTCGTCGCGGGCGGCATGCCCCGAAACATGAACCGGCGAATTGAGGCCGTGATACACCCTGGCGCCCAGCCGGAGCATGCCTGACACCAGTTTGGAGACCGCCTTCTCGTTTCCCGGGACCGGGGTGGCGGAGATCAGCACCATGTCCCCCTCTTCCAGGACAAACTGGCGGTGGGTGCCGTTCGACATCCGCGACAGCGCCGAGAACGGCTCGCCCTGGCTTCCGGTGGCGATCAGCATTTGCCGGGCGGCGGGCAGTCTCAGCAGTTCGGCGACTGTCACAACATTTTCCTCGGGCAGTTCCAACACTCCCAACTCGGATGCGATCCGGCTGTTTCGCAGCATTGAACGACCGGCCAGGGCGATCTTGCGTCCTGACTGCACGCCGGCGTTCACGATCTGCTGCACCCGGTGGATGTGCGAAGAGAAACAGGCGGCGATCACCCGTCCCTCTGCGGAGCGAACGATGTCAGCGATGGGCCCCGACAAAGACCCTTCGGAAGGAACGAACCCGTCCCGCTCGGCATTGGTGCTGTCGCCCAGGTAGAGCCTGACTCCCCGGTCGCCGAGTTCCGCCAGCGCCCCCAAGTCGGTGGCCCGTTCATCGATCGGGGTGGGATCCAGCTTGAAATCTCCCGAATGCAGGATGACTCCTTCGGGAGTGTCGAAGGCCACCGCCGCCGCATCGGGAATGGAGTGACAGACGGGGATCAGAGTGAAATGGAAGGGTCCATGCGCAATCTCTTCGCCGGTGGGTACCGGACGAAGATCCGCCACCACTCCCAGTTCCTTGATTCGCTCACCGGCTATCCGCAGGGAGAGTTCGGTTCCGTAGACCGGTACGTTGACCTGTTCCAAAAAGTAACCCAACGCTCCCACATGGTCCTCGTGGCCGTGGGTCAGCACCACGCACTCGACATCGGCCGCTCTTTCCACCACCCACGACCAATCAGGAAAGACCAGATCCACGCCCAGCATATCCGCCTCGGGAAACATCAGACCGCAGTCGATCAGGCAGATCTTCCCCTTCACCTCCAAGGCTGCGCAGTTGCGACCCACTTCCCCCAGTCCCCCCAGGAAGGTGATCTGTGTGCTCACCCTCCGCTCAGACCCGCCAAAGCCTCCCTGACAGCCTGCAGGGTCTTTTGGGAAGGGGCCACCAGGGGCAGCCTGGGCCCTCCCACCGGTTCCCATTTCTCAGCCAGCGCCGCCTTCACCGGGCCGGGATTGGTTTCCATGAAACACGCAACGCCCAAGGGCATCAAAGCGTGATGCAGCGAGGCGGCCCTTACGTAGTCTCCGTCCGCCGCAGCCGCCACCATCTCCGCCACGGTCGGGCCGGCCAGATGGGAGATCACCGAAACCACCCCCACCGCGCCCACCGACATCATCGGCAGGGTGTATGAGTCCTGCCCTGAGTAAACGGTGAGGTCAGGCGCCGCCCCCACCGTCAGCGAAGTGAAATCAAGATCCATCACCGCATCCTTGGTGGCGACGATGTTGGGGTGCCCGGCGAGGCGAACCAGGGTCTCTATCTCAATCAGTCGGGAGGTGCGGGAAGGAATGTTGTAGACCAGCAATGGAAGTTCCGTGGCGTCGGCAATCGCCTCGAAGTGTGCCACCAGCCCATCTTGGGTGGGCTTGTTGTAGTAAGGGGTCACCGCCATCACCCCACCGCAACCGGCCCGGGCGGCCAGACGGCTGAGCTTCACCGAACCGGCAGTGTCATAGGTGCCGGCGCCGGCCACAACCATTGCCCTCTCCCCCACCGCTTCCGACACCGCTTCGTACAGGCTCACCTTCTCGTCGGTGGTGAGGGTGGGCGATTCGCCGGTGGTACCGGTAATGACCAGCCCGTCCGAGCCGTTTTCCACCAGGTGACGCGCCAGTCGACGGGCTTGGCTCACATCCAACGATCCGTCGGCGTCGAACGGGGTCACCATTGCGGTAAGCACCCGGCCGAACGGCGGACTGTCAGAATTCACAATGGGGAGGATAGCCACCGAATTGGAGACCTACTCACCCAGCAGTATTCCCAGCCCCACCGACACCTCGGACTCCAGTCCCGCCACTCCCCGCACCGCCAGCATCACCCCCGGGAGGAAAGAGACCCGGTCGGTGGAATCGTGGCGGATGGTGAGAATCTCCCCCGGGTTGCCCAACAGCACCTCCTGGTGCGCAACCAGGCCCGGCAACCGCACGGAGTGGACCGGCACTCCCTCGACTCTGGCCCCGAGGGCGCCACCCGCGAGTTCCTCCGATTCCACCTGGCGAACCTGACGTCCGGTCTCGGCCATGGAGGCTGCCGTGGAGACTGCCGTTCCCGAGGGAGCGTCGGCTTTTTGATCGTGGTGCAGTTCGATCACTTCGGATGCCTGGAAAAACCTTGCCGCCTCTCGGGCGAAGCGCATCATCAGCACCGCGCCGATCGAGAAATTGGGAACGATCAGGCATTTGGAACGGCTACCGGGCGGCCACATCCGCCGAACTGCCTCCATCCGATCGGAGGTGAACCCCGACGTCCCCACCACCGTATGACATCCCATCTGCCGATATCGGACCAGATTGTCCATCACTACCTGCGGATGGGTGAAGTCCACCACCACCTCCGCCGAAACCAGGCAGCCGACATCGGCCTGCACCGGAACTCCGGCCACCTCTCCCTGCTGTAAGTCGAAGCCCGCCACCAACTCCAGGTCGGAGGCAGCCGCCACCGTCTCGGCGATCAGCGAGCCCATCCGACCCAATGCTCCGGCCACCCCCACGCGGATGGTCATGCCACGTAACCGGCCAGGTCCGACTCCCGGAAAGGGCCGACCGCACCCAGGGTTCTCGGTCCCGAATACATCTGGCGAGCCACCTCGATCACCTGGTCGCGCTCCACCGAGAGGAGTCGCTCCAGCCGCTCGTCCATCGAGTAGTGCTCCAGTCCGCAGATCTCCTCACGGCCCAGGTTTACCATCCGGCTCTGCGAATCCTCCATGGCCAGCGCCAGCGACCCCCGGGCCGCTCCCCTGGCCTTCTCCAACTCCGCCTCGGTGATCCCCTCCTCCATCAGCCGGGACAGTTGGTCCTCGACGAGTTCCAGCACCTGGCCGGTCTGTCCGGGGGTGGTCCCCACATAAACACCCCACATGCCCGTGTCGGCAAAGGCCCGGTTGAAACTGAAAACGGCGTAAGCCAGCCCCCGTTCCTCCCGGATGGTGGTGAACAGCCGCGACGACATCCCCACCCCCAGCACCAGGTTGAGAATCCCGAACGCCCAGCGCCTGGGGTCATCACGACCCATGCCCTCCCCGCCCAGCACCAGATGGGCCTGTTCGGTCTGCCTTTCCACCAGGCCCACCGAGGCGGACGGAGCGGGGGGACGGTATTGGTGACCCACCCCGTCTCCCGACCACTCACCGAACAGGTCCCCGACCAATTCCACCGCTTGAGAATGCTGGACCGCTCCGGCCAGGGCCACCACCGACGAGCCGGGACCGTAACGGCGACCCCAGTAGCCACGGAGGTCGTCACGGGTCATTCCGCCGATCGAGTCCCTGCTGCCCAGCACCGGCTTGCCCAAGGCGTGTCCGTCGAAAAACGCCCGTGTGAAAGCCTCGAAAGCCGAGTCCTGCGGATCGTCCTCGTGCATGTTGATCTCTTCGATCACAACCTGGCGCTCAGAGTCGATCTCATTCTGTCTGAAGGCCGGGCGTTGCAACATCTCGGAGAGGAGTCGCATGCCCACCGGAAGGTCGTCGTCCACCAGCCGCGCCCAATAGCAAGTCTGCTCCTTGGAGGTGAAAGCATTGGACTCTGCTCCCATCCCGTCGAACGTCTCCGAAATCTGGCGAGCCGAAAGCTCTTCGGTTCCCTTGAACAGCAGGTGCTCAAGAAAGTGAGAGGCGCCGGCTTCGTTGGCCCATTCGTCACGGGCCCCAGTGTCCACCCAGCACCCGACCGCCACCGAACGAAGGGCGGGCATAGGTTCGGTTATTACCCGAAGACCGTTGGGCAAAGTAGTTAGTTGAAAATGAGTCATGCCAACCGAAAAGTGTAGAGGAGCTGATGAGGCATAATGAAGAGGTTATGCCCTCTCGTTCCAAGACGGTTCTGCAGCGCCTCCTCTCCCCGCAGGAGACCGGTATCGAAGAGGTGGTGAGCCGCTACCAGCGGGTGGCGCCCGCCATCACCCGCTTTGCCCGTTCTCTGTCGGGAAATCCGGACCTGAGCCTGCGGCTGGGCGCCTTTTCCCATGTAACCGAGGGAGAGGTGGTGTGCGATCCCCGCCTGTTCCAAGCCGCATACCAGCGACGGGCGCCTGTCACCCCGGAGGAAGTGGCGGTGGCGTCGGCGCTTCACGAAGTGGTCCATCTCGTGTCCAGCCGATTTGAAGACGAAAGACCCATTCCCTCCCACTGGCCCCTCCTGCTGGGCGGGGGATCCACCCGTCCTCGCCTAAACCCCGATCATCCGGTCGATCTGCTGGCGGCGGTGGAGAAGATCGGTGGAGAGTTGGCGGTAATGCTGTTCTTCGCCTTGGAAGACGCCCGGCAGGAACAACGGGGTCTGGCCAATTATCCCGGAGCGCGGTCCATTCTGGATGATCTCTACCGGGCGGCAGCGCCGTCCCTTCAGTCCGAACCTCCCATCTCCCAGTTCGCAACCGCCGCATTCCTGGCCGCGGCCGGCGCCTACCCCGCCGACCAGCCTCCCGAATTCCTGGAAGGCGATGTCCAAGCGGCTGTGCGCCATGCTGCGACACTGCTGGCGCAGATCCCCCAACTGGAAGATCCCTGGGAGGTAGGAGAAGCCGCTGTGACCCTGCTTCGGATCGCCATCAACCACAAATTGGTTCCCCCCGGCACCCCCCGGGAGCAGGCTGCATCGAAAGCGGTCGCCGACAAGGTGGCCCACACCCTGGACATGATTCGCCTGCCGAGCCCGGCGGTTGCCGCCGCCGATTCTTACCGGCAAGTGATCGGCGCCCACCGCGGCACGGCGCAGGAGACTCGACTGGCGCGCGAGACAGACCGATCAACCACCGATCAGTTGCTCCGCATCGGCTCGGCGCCGGTCATCCATCTACCCAACGGCCAAAGTGGACGGCTTGTGGTCTCTACGGCCCCGATCGCGTTCTCCCGTTTCGCCGATGCGGGACTGCAGGCCTATCGCCAAGCAGCCAAGCAGTGGGGCGTTACCCACCGCCGCGTGTCGGGAGAGTTGTTCCACCTGTTTGCCGCCAACCAGCGACGAGGCTTGCGTTCGGGATTCGACCAAGGGGACATCTCCCCGTATGCGGCTCTCTTTATCGGCGCCGGCCTGTATCAACGGGTCTACGAACGACGGCACTTTCCCACCCGCCGCCGCTACGCAGTGAGCCTGCTGGTGGACGGGTCGGCCTCCATGCTTCAATCCCGGACCGGCAGCCGGCTGCGGACCGGATGGGGAATGGCTGCCGCCCTGCTGGGCGCCTGGACGGTGGCGAGGCTTTGCCACGAATTGCAGATCGACTTCGAAGTGGGCATCTTCAACCGCTCCTTTGCCGCCCGGGAGCAGGACACGGAGTGGTCCTACACCCGGTCACTGAGCCAATCCACCGCCGGGCTGCGGGCCAGTCACGGCACTTCAGCCGATCGGCTCGCGACTACCGTAAACCACTATCTCATCAAACCTTTCGACAAACGCTGGTCCGACTCCGAGGGACTCCTGGCGGGAATGCTATGGACCGCATTCGCTCCCAAGGAGGCTGCGCGGCAGGCCGGCAGGGACCCCCGGACCGCCCCGCCGGTCTCCATGTTCGACAAGGCCGCCAACGTGGACGAACTGAATGTGGTCCACGCTGCCGAGCGGCTGGGCGCCCAGGGCGCGGAGACCCGGCTGCTGATGGTGCTGGCCGATGGAATGACCCGAGGCTCGGTCCGGAACCTGGCCAACGCGGTCGCCACGGTAGAGAGGGGAGGCACAACCGTGTTGGGAATCGGGATCGGGGACGATACCGTGGCGGCCGCCTATCCCCGCCACCAAATCGTCCATCACCCCGAAGATCTGACCCGGGCAATGGTGGAGGGCACCAAGGACCTGCTGAGAAAGAGCCTGGTCAGACTGAAGGCGCCTGCGGCATGAGCCGATCTGCCTCATTCGCCCATCCTTCCGGAGCGCCGGAACGGCAGATCACTCTGGCCCCCTTCGAGTTGTCCACCGACTTGCCCGATCACCGCCAGCGTTTGGGGAAGATCCCCGATCCCGACCCTTACTACGTGGATCTGGGAATGCTGTACCGGTTTGCCGCCCTCGAGCAGGTGCACCGGCTGCGGCCACCGGGCTACGTTCCCCTGCACATCGCAGTGCGGGGTCACATGGGTACCGGAAAGGATCACGACATCGAGCAGTTCGCAGCCCGCCTGAGACTGCCCTACTACCGGATTCCCATGACCGGTGAGGTCAGGGACCTCACCCTGATCGGATCCACTCGTCTGCACGGGGATGGCAAGGGGGGCACGGAAAGCCGCTGGGAAGACGGCGACATAACCCGCGCCCTTCGAGGTCCTGCTCTCATCAACCTGTCCGAATTGAATGCGGCCGGGGCCGAAACCCTCTTCGCGCTTCACGGACTCCTGGACCGCTATGCGGCCTTGGATCTGCCCACCGGGGAGACCATCCGGCTGCGGGACGACGTGCGAATCTTCGGGACGATGAACCCCACCGACCTGCGTGACTACGCCGGTACCCAGAGTTTGAACAAAGCCTTTGCCGATCGATGGGTGATCTGGGAAAAGAGTTTCCCCACCGCTTCCCAGGTGAGATCGATGCTCGAACTGCGTTACCCGACCATGGCACAGCCCTTCGTGGAAGCTATCGCCCGTCTCACTGTGGACGTGAATGCCTCCTTCGAGGCTTCCGACGCCGACACCAGGGTGGGAACCCCCATGTCGCTGCGAGGAGCGCTGGATCGACTGCCCACGGGCTTGCGAATGTTCCATCAAAACCCCGATCCACTGCGTCGGGCATGGGAGGAACTGGTCCTACCCAGGGTGGACGCCCATGACCGGGATCACTACGAGACGGTGTGGAGAGCGGTGGTACGGCAGGGCCCCGGCGGACCGCCATTTGGAGAAGGCCGGTTACAAATCTGATAGAATGGTGCTGGTGCGGACCATCCTCTCCGATTTGGTAGCCGAGCAGCAGTCACTCGATCAATATCTGCAGAAAATCCCCGTGCACGACTGGAGTATTCCCACTGCGGTGCGGGGCTGGGACATCCGGGACACGGTCAGTCATCTGGCACACTTCGAGGAACTGGCCGCCCTGACTGTGAGCGGGGAGCCTCCCCCGGATGCCGAAGGCGACGCATTTACCGAATTGGTCTGGGAAGGTATCCAAAGAGGCAGGGAGATCCGACCCCAGGACGTGATCGAATGGTGGCGCAAGGGTCGCGCCAAGCTGATCGAGCCCCTCTCGGAGATGACCGCCTCCCAGCTCACTCCCTGGTTCAACGGTTCGGTGTCGGCACAAACCGTGGCTGCTCACCGACTTACCGAGACTTGGGCCTACGGTCTCGACATTTACGAGGCGGTAGGTGACGAGTACGAGGACACTACCCGCATCCGACACATCTGCAAACTGGGATGGGCCACGCTTGCATCTCAATTCGAAGAACATGGAGAGCCGTACCACCCCATCCGGGTGGAGGTGATCGGGCCACAGTACTACAAGTGGGTGTACGGGGAGGAGGACTCTCCCCACATCATCAAGGGAAGCGCCTCCGATTGGGCGCGGCTGGCCGTTCACCGGCTGGGGCCATCGGAGACCGGCCTGGCATGCTCCACCGAGACGGCGGAGCATGCCTTGGAGTTGGTCTCCATCTACTAACCCGGTCCCCCGGCACCGCCGGGCCGTCCACTGCCAGCCAACCCGACCAAGGTTGCCGTGGCCCTCCTCGGGCGGCATTTGTCACCAAGGGGCTCTACCCTCACCCTTGACCATGGAAAATGCGGTCCTGCAGCAGTTCACCTCCGCCACTCGAGCCTGGTTCGAGGCGTCTTTCGAAGCGCCCACGCCTGCACAGACCCAAGGTTGGCCCGCCATAGCCTCCGGTCAGCACACCTTGATCCAGGCCCCCACCGGGTCCGGCAAGACCCTGGCTGCTTTCCTGTGGACACTCGACCGACTCTGCCACCAACCACTCCCGCCCACCGCTCAACGCTGTCGACTGCTCTACGTCTCACCTCTGAAAGCCCTGGCCTACGACATCGAGCGCAACCTCCGGGCGCCGCTGGCCGGGATCCGCCACACTGCTCTGCGGCTGGGATTGGAACCTCTGCCCACCCTCACCACTTTCATGCGCACCGGTGACACTACGGCCTCAGACCGGCAGAAGATGATTCGCAGACCACCCGACATCCTTATAACCACCCCGGAGTCACTGTACCTGATGCTCACCTCCGCCGCCCGGCAACGGCTCACGTCCGTGCAGTGGGTGATTGTCGATGAAGTGCACGCGGTGGCGGGCAACAAGCGGGGCGCCCACCTCGCCATATCACTGGAGCGGCTGGAAGAGATGGCGTCCATCTCGCCTCAGCGGATCGGCCTGTCCGCCACTCAGCGTCCCCTGGAGACCATCGCCCGATTCCTGGGTGGGGGCAAAGTTACCCATCCGGACGCATCGTGGGAACCCCGCCCGGTTACCATCATCGATGCCGCTCAACCCCGTGCCCTCGATCTGGAACTGGTGGTCCCCAGCCAGGACATGACCCGTCCCGAGATGGACACCGACGGCGAGACCCAGGCCAGATCCATCTGGCCGTCCATTTACCAGCGACTGCTGGAGTTGGTGAAACGGCACAATTCCACCATCGTATTCACCAACAGCCGGCGGCTGGCGGAACGGGTGTGCGCCGAACTTAACAACCTGGCTGACGCCGAGATCGCCCGCGCTCACCACGGATCGGTGGCCCGCCACCGCCGGTTGGAAATCGAGGACGGCCTCAAAAGCGGTGAGCTGCGGGCGGTGGTCGCCACTTCTTCCCTGGAGTTGGGCATTGACATGGGGGCGGTGGATCTGGTCGTGCAGATCGAGTCGCCTCCCGGGGTGGCGTCCGGTCTCCAGCGGGTGGGAAGATCCGGCCATCAGGTGGGCGGAACCAGTCGCGCCAAACTGTTTCCCAAGTACCGCGGCGATCTCCTCACCTCCACCGTGGTTGCGCAGAGAATGCGGGCCGGGGAGGTGGAAAACACCGTGATCCCCCGTAATCCGATCGACGTGGCTGCTCAGCAGATAGTGGCGGCGGTGGTCACCGCCGGGCGGACTGTTGACGAACTTTATCTGATGCTGCGGCGGGCGGCGCCTTTTGCCGATCTTCCCCGGGACGTGTTCATCGCCACCCTGGACATGCTGGCCGGACGCTATCCGTCGGATTTGTTCGCCGAACTGCGGCCCAGGGTGGTGTGGGACAGGGTCGAAGACACTGTCACCGCCCGGTCAGGCGCCAGACAACTGGCTGTTACCAACGCGGGAGTGATCCCCGATCGGGGGCTCTACCGGGTCCAGCTCCCCGACGGAAGCCGCGTCGGGGAACTGGACGAGGAAATGGTCTACGAGTCCCGACCCGGTGACGTCTTCCTGCTGGGCGCCTCTTCGTGGCGGATCAACGAGATCACCCACGATCGGATCGAAGTGCTTCCGGCACCGGGAGTGCCGGCGCAGATGCCCTTTTGGAGGGGAGACACCATCGGGCGCTCGGCGGATACCGGACTGGCCATCGGCCGGTTCCTGCGAGAAATGGCCGCCATGGCCCCTCAAGACGCAGCCCGTCTGCTGGTCGACCGCGAGGGATTGGATGAATGGGCTGCGCAGAACCTGGTCGCCTACCTGAAGGAACAGCGATCCTCGGGAAGCATGGCGCCCGACGACCGAACCCTGGTGGTGGAGCGTTTCCGGGACGAGATCGGAGACTGGAGGTTGGTGGTGCTTTCTCCGCTGGGAGCGCGGGTGCATGCACCCTGGGCTATGGCGGTAATGGACCATCTGCGCTCCCGTAAGGGAACGGGGATCGACGCCGCCTGGTCGGACGACGGGATAATCTTCCGCTTCCCCGACGCCGACCAACCACCCTCCGCCCACGACATCCTGCTCAGCCCCGACCAAGTATCCGATCTGTTGATGAAGCACCTGTCGGGCACCGCCCTTTTCGCTTCCCGTTTCCGGGAAGCGGCCGGGAGGGCGCTTCTTCTCCCTCGCCGGCGCCCCGGACATCGCACGCCGTTATGGCTGCAGAGACGCCGCTCTGCCGACCTGTTGTCGGTGGCTCGCCGTTTCGACTCCTTCCCCATCATCCTGGAGACCTACCGGGAAGTGCTACAAGACGACTTCGACCTTCCGTACCTTCGAACGCTGCTGGCCGACCTTCGTAGCCGGAAACTGCGCATGGTGGAAGTCGATCTGGTGCATCCCTCCCCCTTCGCCTCTTCGCTTATGCAGGCATTCTTAGCCGGATTCCTGTACGAGACCGACGGTCCCGCCGCCGAACGAAAAGCCATGGCCATCACCCTGGATCGCCGGCTTCTCTCCCAGTTGCTGGGAGAAGGAGAGATCGGAGAACTCATCTCTGCGGAAGTAGCCGCCTCCGTGGAGTTGGAGTTGCAATACCTGACCGCCCGCCGACAGGCGCGAGGAGCGGACGGGGTCCATGATCTGCTGCGAAACCTCGGTCCCCTGACGCTGCTGGACCTGGAGTTGCGCGCAGCTGATCCCCGCACCTGTCTGCGCGATCTGAAGAACGCCCGGCGGGTCATCGAAGTCCGGGTAGGAGGCCTGCCGGCCTGGGCGGCGGTGGAGGACGCAGCCCGCCTGCGGGACGCACTGGGATGCCAACTCCCGCCGGGAGTCCCGGCGGTCTTTTCCGAGCCGGTGGAGGACCCGCTGGGAGACGTGGTGGGACGATACGCCCGCACCCACGCCCCGTTCCCGGCGTCCCAGGCCGCCTCCGCCCTGGGACTACCCACCTCCGTGGTGGAGGAGGTGCTGTCACGCCTGGCGCGGGAAGAGAGAGTGGTAAAGGGGACCTTTCGGGCGGGGAGTGCACCCGAATGGGTGGACACGGAGGTGCTTCGTCGTCTCAAACGCCGCTCCCTGGCCACCCTCCGTCGCCAGGTGGAGCCGGTCGATTCCACTGCGCTGGCCAGGATGCTGGTCGCCTGGCACCGGATAGAGGATAAACCTTCCCCCGGGGTGGGCTCGCTGGTGGAGACCATCTCACAGATTCAGGGCTATCCCATCCCTGCCTCCATGCTGGAAAGCGACGTTCTGGCCATCCGCCACCCAAGACCCTCCCCCAGACTCGACCAACTCCTGGCCGAGGGTCGTGTGATCTGGGTGGGAAAGGGCGCCCTGAACCGGCGTGACGGGAAAGTGGCCCTGTACCTTCGGGACCGGTTCTCCCGGTTGGATCCCGGTCCGGAGACCGACATTCCGGATCTGCCGGCCCATCGAGCCATCCGGAATCACCTGGAACGGCGGGGGGCCTCCTTTTTCGCCGACATCCACCGCGCCGCCGGAGGAGAGGATCTTGAGGAAGTGATCGACGCGCTGTGGGACCTGGTATGGGCAGGACTAATCACCAACGACAGCCTCCATCCCCTCCGGGCACACATGCGCGTCCGGCGCCGCCGGCGGGGACGAGGCAGGAACGTGGTGTTCCCGCCCGACACCGCCGGTCGATGGTCACTGGTTTCACATGAGGAGGAAAGCCCGATATCCCCCACCGAGCAGTACGCTTCCCGGGGCGCCCAACTGTTGGACCGCTACGGCATCGTGACCCGCTCGGTGGTGGCCCACGAAGGCATACCCGGGGGATTCACCGCCATCTACCCGGTGCTGGCCCGCATGGAGGAGACGGGCAAGACCCGGCGCGGCTACTTCATAGAAGGTTTGGGAGGCGCCCAGTTCGCATTGCCGGGAGCGGTCGACCGCCTCAGAGAAGAATCCGATCCCGGGCTGGTGATCCTGGGCGCCTGCGATCCGGCCAACCCGTACGGGGCCGCCCTTCCGTGGCCCAGGGCCGCGCAGGTCCGACTTGCCCGGGCGGCGGGGTGTCATGTTGCGCTGTGGAACGGGAGGTTGGCCGCCTTTCTGGATCACCGCCGCCTGACCATCTTCGACGAGGGCGATTGCCGTCCGGAAGACTTGGCGGAGGGACTCGCCGACCTCGCCGACCGGAGGAGCCGGTTTCGCATAGATCGCATCGATGAAACGCCGGCCTCCGACCACCCCCTCGCCGGACCCCTGGCGCAACGGGGATTCGTCACCAGCCCCAGGGGCCTGGCATTTCCACCCAACCCCGGCCGCTACCGGGCCTCGGCCTGGGAAGGTTCGGAGCGGGCGCAGGGTACCGGCCACGCGTAGTACTCCCAGCAGGGAGGACTCGGCTCGGGGAGATACAGAGTAGAGCACATCGTCTCGAACCGGTAGCCGGCCTCGGTGAGTTCGGCAAGGATCATCTCCAGGGCGGAGACGGTGCGATGGCGAGGCCCACCCCCGTCGTGCAGGAGCACGACCGATCCGGGCCTCACCCAGGTCAGCACTCTGCGGGCGATTCCCTCCGCCGATATTTCGGTCCAGTCCGCCCCGCTCACGTCCCACAGCGAGACATCCAGGTTGAGGTCCGACGCCCACTCTCTGACTCTTGAGTCGACCTCACCGTAGGGAGGTCTCAGACAGGTGGCTCTTATGTGGAGCGTTTCCCCCAGAACGGCCTGAGTCTTGGCGGTGTCTGCCATGAACTGTGGGCGGCTGAACTTGGTGAGGTTGTCGTGACGCCAAGAGTGGAGTTGGACAGAGTGCCCTTCGGCAGCGATCCGGCGGGCGAGGTCGGGGAAGTTGTAGACCATCCTCCCCACCACGAAAAAGGTAGCCTTGACGTCGTATTGGGCCAGCAGATCCAGTACCTGGGGGGTGTTCACGGGGTGTGGACCGTCGTCAAAGGTCAGGTAAACCACCGGGTCGGGATCGGGCGTCGGCCCGGTGGGTGCGGGCAGGCTCTCCATATGGAGGGAAGGTGGCTTGAAATCCGGTGGGGCAAGCAGAGAAGACCAAGCCATACCCAGACCCAGCCAGGCAAGCAGGAGTGCCTTGGCCATAGCAGCCATACTGCCCGTACCCGTCACGCACTCTCCAATATAAAGAGAAATTGCCTTTTACTCCAGTGAAATATGATGCCCAAAACCGCCGTCAGGAGAAGAGTACGGACTAAAGTACCCTGAGGAAACCCGCCCAAGGAGCCAATCTTGGCAGCCGAGAACAACCAGGAGTCGGTACAGCACAGTCTCCATTGGAAACTGCTGTTCGCCTACCAGCGGAAGGCGGATCTGATTTCGGAAAAGACCGGCACGTTCGCCAAGTGGGTGGTGATACCCACGCTTGTCCTGGGAGTAGGGAACGTCATCCTACGATACACCGGCCAGTTCGTCGGCGTTCGGCTGACCAACAATGGCTTGATCGAAGCACAGTGGTACCTGTATTCGCTGATCTTTTTGTTCGGATTCGCCTATGTGCTGAAAAACCAGATAAATGTGCGGGTTGACTTCTGGTTTGCCGAACAGCCCAAGAAGAAGAGGGCGTGGATCGACTTCATCGGACACCACCTCGGTCTTCTCCCCTTCGCCATCCTGGGGTTGTGGCTCTCCATTCCCCAGGTCATAACCTCCTGGCAGTTGAATGAACAGTCACCCGATCCGAGCGGCCTGCCCCGGGCGCCCATCAAGACGATGATCCCGGTGGCCTTCGCCCTTCTGTTGATGCAAACTGCCGCGGAACTGGTAAAACTGTGGGCGATCGTCAGGGATCACCCCGAGGACGTCGAATACGGAGAGCAGGTCGAGGCGCCCCTGCGGCTTGAGTGATCACGCCGGCAAAGTTGGATCGAACCGAAGACAGCCGAGGAAAGGAATAGAAGAACATGCTCGGTGAATGGCTCGCCATTATTATGTTTGTCCTCTTCCTGGCGCTGTTGCTGGTGGGGTACCCGGTGGCATTTTCCTTTGCCGGCACTGCCATCGTCTTCTTCGCCCTCGGCCTGCTGACCGGCGATCTCCGTCCGGAGGCGATAAACCTGCTGTTCAACAAATGGTTCGCCGACACCGTCGCCAACTTCACTTTCCTGGCCATCCCGTTCTTCGTGTTCATGGGAGCGGTGTTTGAAAAATCAGGCTTGGCCCAACGGCTTCTCACCAGCATCGGGATGCTGATGGGACCGTTGCGGGGAGGGATGGGAGTGGCGGTTATTTTCGTGGGCACCCTGCTGGCCGCCGCCACGGGAGTGGTGGCCGCCACCGTCATCGTGATGGGAATCCTCTCCCTCCCGGTCATGGTCAAATACGGCTACGACCACAAACTGGCCACCGGCGTGATCATCTCGTCGGGCACCCTGGCCCAGTTGATCCCTCCCAGCCTGGTGTTGATCGTGCTGGCCCAGTTTATTCCCGTGTCGGTGGGCGCCCTCTTTGCAGGAGCGCTCATACCGGGAGTGATGCTGGCGGTGATCTACGCCGTCTACACATTGGTGCTGGCTTTCTTCAAGCCCGACGCAGCCCCTCCCATCCCCAAAGAGGAGCGCACCCTGCAGGGAGTGGCGCTCGCCAAAGAGTCGCTCATCTCGATCGCCCCTCCCATCGTGCTGATCTTCGCGGTGCTGGGATCCATTTTCTTCGGTATAGCGACGGCCTCCGAAGCGGGAGCAGTCGGCGCCCTCGGCTCGGTCCTGCTGGCGGTGGGGTATCGCAACTACTCCTGGAAGATGATCCTGGAGGCGTCCCGGTCCACCGCCAACATCACCGGCCTGGTGCTGCAGATCCTGTTCGCATCCACTTTCTTCGCTCTCATCTTCCAGCAGTTGGGCGGACAGAACCTGGTGACGGGCTGGCTGGTGGGACTTCCCGGCGGGAAGTGGACTTTCGTCATCGTCGCCAACATCGTCGTCTTCCTGCTGGGAATCAACCTCGAATTCCTGGAGATCTCTTTTATCGTCATGCCGCTCTTCGTCCCGGCCGCCCTTGCGTTGGGACTGGGCGGGCCGGAACTGGTCTGGTTCGCAATCATGATGGCGATCAACCTCAACATGGCATTCATCTCGCCACCGGTGGGGTTTTCCCTGTTCTACCTGCAATCGGTGGCCCCCCCGGAGGTCAAGACCGCCGACATCCACAAGGGCGCCCTTCCCTTCATGGCCCTGCAGGGCCTGGGTCTGGTGCTGGTCGCCGTCTTCCCCGCCACCGTCACCTGGCTGGTGCAGGCGATGGGACTCTCCCAGTTGGCCTGAGCCACATCGCAACCACCTGCCCAGGAACCGAACAACTCCTTCCAACACGCGCACAGCTCTTCGGATTCGAAAACGCCTCTTTCGATTGGAACGGGGATGGGGAATACAGCAAGGCAAACCGCCGGCGTCACATGCCCGGGTCCAGGCAAATCACCAAGCAGATCCCCTCCTAAAACGAAATCGAATCCCTGTACCGGGACCGGCCAAAAAAGAAGCTCCGGGCTTGAGGCCCGGAGCTTCTCGACAGTTGTTGTTGGTTTCTTCTTAGAACCGGGACTCGTACTGGAGGTAGGAGCGCTCGGCGAGATTGTGCCATTGGCGGATCCCGGAGCGGTAACCCTTCCAGTGATCGAGGATATCGCTGAACAACGTATCAGCCGCAGCGAACTCGTCGAACAACTCGAACGCCGTCTCCTCCGCCGCCTCCATGACGTCATCGGGGAAGGGCTGCAGGATGATGTCCGACTGCAGCAGGTTCTGAAGAGCCGGAGGGTTCTTGGCGTCGTAATCCGCCATCATGTCAGCATTGGCATGCACGGCCGCCGACTGGATCACCTGCTGGTACTCCTCGGGAAGAGCATTCCACTCGTCGAGATGGATCTGCACCTCGAGCGACGGACCCGGCTCCCACCATCCCGGGAAGTAGTAGTACTGGGTGACCGACTGGAAGTCGAGCTTCTGGTCGTCGTAGGGACCCACCCATTCGGTGGCATCGATGGCGCCGGTCTGCAGGGCCTGGAAGATCTCGCCTCCGGGCAGCACCTGGACGGTAACCCCCAAGCGTTCCATCACCTGGCCACCCAGCCCGGGGATCCTCATCTTCAGACCCTCGAGGTCCGACAGCGACCTGATCTCGCGGTTGAACCAGCCACCCATCTGCACCCCGGTGTTGCCGGCGGGGAACTGGATTACATTGAACCGCTCGGCATATCCCTCTTGCAACAGTTCCATTCCGCCGCCGCGGTACAGCCACCCGTTCTGCTGACGCTGGGTCAACCCGAAGGGCAAAGCGGTCCCGAAGGCAGTGATCGGGTCCAGCCCCACGTAGTAATAAGAGGCGGTGTGACCCATCTGGACACCCTTGGACTGCACGGATTGGAGAATCTCCAACCCGGGCGCCAGTTCACCGGCCGCCCGGGCAACGACCGAGAACTTGCCGCCGGTCATCGCCGTGACCCTTGCAGCAAAGGTCTGAGCGCCGCCGAAGATAGTGTCCAACGCCGTCGGCCAACTGGTTGCGATCTCCCATTCAAGAGTGGGGAGGGACTCGTCCTGAAGAGCCTCGTCCAAGTCTTCGTCGCCGGTGGCGCAAGCCGCCATTGCGGCTGCCCCCAGCGCGCCCATAGCCGAGAGTTTTAGGAATTCTCTGCGTTCCATGTGCTTCTCCTTACCTTGCCTGTCCTTTACCCTTTGGATTTCACGATGTGGCTGGCATTATAAACCCACCTACTACCGGACCGCCAAAACCGCCGGCCCTGGTTTGGAATGCGCCAATATCTTTTACATTAGCGAAGCATACTCGCTAGCGAAAAACCCGGGGAAGGTCGCAGATCCCGAGGGTTCGGATCGTTCAGCCGAGTCCCAACTCCTCAGGTGTGATCAGGACTTCCCTGGCCTTGGAACCCTGCGAGGGTCCCACAACTCCACGCCGCTCCAGGATGTCCATCAGACGGCCCGCCCTGGCAAACCCCACCCGAAGCTTTCTCTGGAGCATCGAGGTCGAGCCGAGCTGGGAGCGAACCACCAACTCCGTGGCCCGTCTCAACAGGTCTTCGTCTTCATCATCCCCAGGATCGGGGTGGGATGCCGGCGCAGTCAGGGCCTGGTCGAGCGACCTGTCGAGTCGTTCGTCCGGTTTGCTCTGCCCATTGATCCAGGCCACCACCCGGGCGATCTCCGATTCCTCCACCCAGGCGCCCTGTACCCTCTGCGGCCGAGGCTGCCGGGCGGTCACCACCAGCATGTCCCCCCGACCCACCAGCTTCTCCGCCCCCACCGAATCGATTATGACCCGGCTGTCGGTCTGGGACGCCACGCTGAACGCCAGCCGCGAGGGAACGTTGGCCTTGATCACTCCCGTTATCACGTTTACCGAGGGACGCTGAGTCGCCAGGACCAGATGGATGCCGACCGCCCGTGCCATTTGGGCGATACGAACGATGGCCATCTCCACCTCCCGACCGGACACCATCATCAGGTCGTTGAGTTCATCCACCACCACCACCAGATACGGGAAGCGATCAAACTTGGATCCGTCCAGCAGACCCTTCTCCCACTTGTCGGCATATCCTCCGATGTCCCTTACGCCGACCTCCGCCAACAGGTCGTAGCGCCGGTCCATCTCGGCCACAACCCACTTGAGAGCTTCGGCAGCCTTCTTGGGATCGGTGATCACCCGGGTGAGAAGGTGGGGCACCCCCCCGTATTGCCCCAATTCGACCCGCTTGGGATCCACCAGGATCAATTTTAGATCCTCGGGCCGGGTTCTGATCAGAAGGGAGGTGATGATCGAGTTGATGCAAGACGACTTGCCGGCGCCGGTGGCGCCGGCGATCAACACGTGAGGAAGTTCCGCCAGGTTGAGCAGGAAGGGTCGGCCGCCGATGTCCATACCCAGGCCAACCGCCAGCGGATGCCGGTCGGCTTTCAATTCCCGGCTGGACAGGATGTCTCCCAGCTTCACCAATTGCCGCTTGGTATTGGGCACTTCCACCCCGATTGCCGAGCGACCGGGGATGGGAACCAGCAACCGTACATCCGGGGTGGCCAGTGCGTAAGCGATGTCGTTCGACAGGGCCGACAACTTCTGCACTTTCACTCCCGGTGCCAGCTTTATCTCGAACCTGGTAACTGAAGGACCGGAGACCACCCCGGTGATGCGGGCATCCACCCCGTGATCGGCCAGAGCCTGCCGCAGCGCTCCCGCAGTTCCTTTCAGGTTCTCGTCGTCGTCCCTGACTCTTCCACCCCTGCTCAACAGTTCCAAAGGAGGAAGCCGGTAGGGGGCGGCAGGAGTGTCCTCCTCCTCTCGGGGCGGCGCTGCTTCCACCGCAGTCGGGCTACTGCGGACGGAGGTATCGGCAACGTTTGGAATGCGAGACTCCACCAACTCGAGGCGAGGGCGCTCCGGGGCCAGACTCTCCATCTCCACCGTGAGGTCTTCGTGGTGGACCGCCACCTCCGAAAAGGCCGGCTCTGGGGCGGGCGCCATCCTGTCGGGGGGACCCTCGCCGTCGGGGGGGACCCTCGCCGACCGTCGGCGCCGGTCCGGGTTCGGAGTCCGGGCCAGGGACCTGTATGACCGTGGCTATCGGCCAGGGTCCTTCGTCCCCGGAACTCCAGGGCCGGCGGCCCGTCCTGCGCCGCCGGCGACCATGTCTTCGGGACGCCGGTACCGAAAGGACCTTGGCGCCTGCACCGTGCAGCGCCCCGTTCTGCAACGCATACGCCTTGGCCCGACGATCAGACACCTCCTTGACCCACTTCACCATATCCCCCAGGGCAAGCAAAAAATCTTTGAGGGAGGTCCTGGTCACCAACAGAACGCTGGTCATAACCCCCAGGACCAGGAGTGTGAAAGTGGGAGCGGCGCCCATTGCCCGATGGAGGGGAAAGGCAGTCAGAGCACCCAGCGCCCCGCCACGTTCGCTCACGACCTCTGCACCGCTGGCAAGAGGCTGAGCGCCGGTCAAAAGGTGAAACAGTCCCAGAGTCGACACGAAGAACAACAACACACTGGAGAACAGCCTCCGCTTGGTCAAGGCGGGTTTCCCCAGTACCAGCACCAGACCCATGCCCAGCAAGGCGAGCGGGCCCAAGGGCGTCCATTGACCCAGCACATAGGAGAAGGCGGACCTTACCACCTCTCCGACCTGCCCCCCCGTACCTACCAGGAACAGGGTGGAAAACAGCGAGAGCAGCAGCAACGCGCCACCCCACACTTCGGATGACAGGTTGCCCATGCGAGACTGCACGGCCAACCACAGCCGATAGCGCCAAGGCGCCTCCGACTTGGTGGATTTCGCCGATCGTTTGGGGGCCGATTTCCCGTTGACCGGCTGCTTGGTCTTCTGTGGGGACTCCCGCCGCCGCCCGCTTGCCTTACGACGGGTAGGGGTCCGTGTAGCCACTTCTGTCAGGGAATACTATCCCCTGACCGCTGCCCTGTCAATGATTTGCAGAAAGACTGCCTGCTACGAAGGGACAGGGGTTTCAGCCGATGCAGGCTGGAAGGGGAGGGAACCTTGAGGGTCGGGACGCCGGTAGCGGGGAATACCGCTCCAAACCAGACCATCCATGAACACCCAGGACCGGCGATGGATGACACTCGGCCCGCAGGCATGGAGCGCCGCACGGTGCACCGGGCACGGATAACCCTTGTTGGCGTCGAAATTGTAGGCGGGGTATCTGGGAGATTCCCTTACCATGATTCGATCCCGGATCACTTTGGCAAGTATCGAGGCGGCTGCGATCGACACCGATAAACGATCTCCCCCTACCAGGCGCCGGGTCCGGGGATGCCCCACGAAGTCCCACCTGCCGTCCAACAACACGGCATCCACCGGTGTCCCCAGTCCGGCCAGGGCGCGGCGGGCGGCCAGGCGCTGCGCTTCGGACATTCCCAATTCGTCGCACTCACCGGCGCTGGCATGCCCCACCCCCCAGGCCACGCACCATCCGGCGATCCGGTCAAAGAGCGCCTCCCTCTCTGCCGGACGCAAAAGCTTGGAGTCCCTGATTTTGTAGACCCGACGGTCTTGGGGAACCACCGCTGCTCCCACCGTGAGCGGACCCGCCCAAGCCCCCCTTCCCACCTCGTCCATGCCGGCCACCATCTGCAGCCCGCCGCGCCACATGTCCCGTTCGTTCTTCAACCCGGGAGGACGGGATACCAGAGATTTCCGCAACCGGGGTACGGTGGTCACCACCCAACTCAGCATAGGCCCTCGAATCCCCAAACAGCATCCTTGCCGAACCCCTCCAAATCAAGAAGGTCCAAGGTGTGAAAAACGATCCCAGGCGAACCCCGGGATGCCGGCGGGCCGAAGGGTTGGAACCCAAGCATCAGAAAGGTACGTGAACGAAGACCCCGACAATGGAGAAACGGCAGCGGCAGATCCGGGAGCCGAACCCGGCGACCTCAGTTGAGTTGGGGATCGAGGGGCATGGAGGCCAGCAGGGCGATGTGGCCGCCCTGGCGGCCCAGCACCTCGGCCCACAGACTTTCGGGAGAAGCAGAGAACACGTCCGAGGCAAGGCCCGGCACGATGATCCACGACTCCTCCTCTATCTCGTCTTCCAACTGGCCGGGCCCCCATCCCGAATAACCGGCGAACACCCTGACTCCGCCTTGGCGCTCATCCGCCTCCTCCTCAATGAAATTGACCATTCCCACGCCCGAAATGGGCGTGGCGCCCTCCCGGCGTCATAGCTTCGACGCAGTCCGATTGCGACGGCCTGCTCCACCGGGCCGCCGTAGAAGACAACCGGCGGAGAGACCAAGCTGTCTTCCCACTCCGGAAGATGATCGGCCACCGGCATATCGGTGGGCCGATTGACCACCAGTCCCATCGCCCCGTTCTCATCATGGTTCAGAAGGGCCACAACAGTGCGGACAAAGTTGGGGTCCACCAGCCGGGGTGAGGCCACCAGGAGACTTCCCGCCATATAACTCATGACCCTAATGTTGGCAAGAAAGGCGGAACGACCAAAGCCGAATGCTGCGCCATCTTCCCAAAGTCATCCTCCACGAGCATCTTGATGGAAGCCTGCGTCCCCGTACCCTCCGGCAGTTGGCCGAGCAAGCCGGATACGGGTTGCCGGTAACCGATCCCGACCGTCTGGGCCAGTGGTTCAATCAATCCGGCGCCCACAGCCTGGAACGGTACCTGCAGGCATTCTCCCACACCGTGGCGGTGTTGCAGACCCGCCAAGCCCTGTTCAGGGTGGCCGCAGAGGCGATGGAGGACCTCTCGGCCCACGGAGTGGTCTACGCCGAAATCCGTTTCGCTCCCCATCTTCACACCCGCAGGGACCTGAGCCTCGTGCAAGTGGTGGAGGCAGTCGCCGAAGGCCTGCAGGCCGGGTCCCGGACCACGGGCATGGGCTGGTCTCTGATCCTCTCCGCCCTGCGGCACACCCCTACTGCCCTGGAGACCGCCCGCCTGGCAGTCCGAACCGCATCTGCGGGAGTGGTGGGTTTCGATCTGGCCGGCCCCGAGGCGGGGTATCCGGCCGTGGAGCATCTCTCGGCCATCGAGGCGGCCCTCGACGGAGGAATCCGGGTGACCCTCCATGCCGGGGAAGCCGCCGGACCGCACAGCATCCAGGATGCCATGGTGTGCGGAGCGGAGCGGATCGGCCATGGAGTGGAGGTGATCGAAGACTGTGAAATCGGTTCGGGAGAGATCCTGGCAACCGGGCCCATCGCAACCGAGGTGCTGCAAAAGCAGGTCCCGCTGGAGATGTGCATCAAGTCCAACCTGGACACCAAGGGGTGGGAACCAGACCGCCACCCGATCGGAATGCTGCACAGAGCCGGTTTCGCGGTGACCCTCAACACCGACAATCGATTGATGAGCAGCACCACCCCAACCCACGAATTCACCTTGGCGGCGGAGCGGCAGGGCTTTGGAATCGACGATCTTGCCCGAGTCACCCGCCGGGCCCTGGAAGCCGCCTTTTGCCTCGAGCGCCTGAAGGGCGAACTGTGGGAAGAGCGGATCGCCCCCGCCTATCGGGAAGCCGGGGTCGCTTTGCCGGGGTGGGGTTAACGGCGAATTTACGGACCCGTGGAAGACCACATCCGTTCGGCCCCGGCCAGGGACGGGGGCCTCTCCCCCCGCGACGCCCGAGCCACAGCTTCCACAACCGCCTCCAGGCGGGCGGCGGACTGCCACCAGTTTCCCTCGCAGATCACCAGTCCCGGCCATCCATCCACCGGTCGGGTAAACAGAATCTCCTCCGCTACTCCCTCCAACACAGGCGCCGGCGCGACGGGAAGCAGCACCGGAAACCGTCGCCCGTGGGGAATGCGAGGAATCCTCACGCCTCCGATCTGCCGGATCCGCCGGGCCAGGTAGTCGGCGGCGCGACGGGACCGTTGGCCCGCCTCGGACAGAGACCGTCCCTCAGGAAGCGACACCGGAGCGACCACCCGGCGCACCCCGGCGACGGAACCGTACGACGATTGACCGGCGTCCAACGGATCAGACCACCACCACACCTTCTCCCACCGCCTCCGGGGAGGAGGGGATTCGTAGGCGCCCAGCCGGTTGGGACAGGCGATCGCCACCTTCACCTTCTCCGTGGACGGCGGCCACACCGTCACACCGCCCAACAAGGGCAACCGCTGCCACGACTCGGGCGCCTCGGCAGCCAGAAACTCTTGCAGTGCCCTGGCTGGAAGCCCATCGGAGATCCACACCTGGGCGGTACGGGACAATGACGCCGCCCGGCTCAATCCGGCCGGTAAAACGGTCCCCTCACCTGTTCGGCGGCGATCCACCGGCCGCGGATCTTGACCTCCACCGACTGGGCGGCGTCCCAGGGGGTGGATAGATACCCCATCCCTATCCCCACTCCCAGCATGGGGCTGAAGTTGCCGCTGGTGACCGTTCCCACCGAATTGCCGGACCGGAGTGCGCAACCCTCCCGGGGGATGCGTCGATCCTCCATCCGGATGCAGACGCGGGTTCGCGCCAGACCCTGTTCCTGAGACTGTTGCAGGGCATCCCGGCCCACAAAATCACGATTGAACCTGACCGCCCACTTCAGACCTGCCTCCAAGGGGGTGATGTCCTCGTTCAGATCATGACCCCACAGGGGAAAACCCGCCTCCAGCCTGAGAAGATCCCGAGATCCCAAGCCGCACGGCAGGGCGCCACCGCCAGTGAGTTCACGAGCCAGCGCCTCGCCGGTGGACGGATCGGTGACCAACTCCACCCCCTCCTCACCGGTGTATCCGGTACCGGCCACCCACACTTCCCCACCCCGGTAACCGGCTCTTATCACCCGAAAGCGCCCCGGAACCTCACCCAGGACAGCTTTCACCCTTTGGCGGGAATCGGGGCCCTGCACCGCCAGACCGGCGGTGCGGGGACGCAGGTCCACCAACTCGGCGTTGGGGGCGGCTGCCCTGAACTCGTCCATGACCCGCAGATGGTTCACCCCGTTGGGCATGACCATCACCTCTTCGGGAGTCCGTTTCCAGATGATCAGATCGTCGATGACCCCGCCGCCGGCATTGAGTATCAGGGTGTACTGGGCGCGTCCCGCTCCGATCAGCTCATGATCGTTGCACAGCAGCGAGGAGAGAGCCGACCCCGAACCCTGCCCACTCCACGAAAACCGGCCCAGATGAGAGACGTCGAACCATCCCGTTGATTCCCGGACCGCACGATGCTCTTTCAAAACCGACGTATAGAGAACCGGCATCTCCCAGCCCCCGAAATCCACGAACCGGGCACCCAGTTCCTGATGGTATTGGTGCAAAGGCGATCTGGGCATGGCTCCAAGTCTCAGGGTCGTTTCCGGTTCGAGCGGCCGAGCGGCGGGTCGGAGACGACCCGGGTGGCACTGACGCTCAGATTACCTCGGCCTGGCTGCCGGCGGGCCGATAGCCCTCCTCGATGGTGGCGGTCTTGGCCAATTCGCGAACCTCTCCAGAGATCTCATCCACCAGTGGACCCAGCGTCATCCCCATAACGGCCTGTCCCTTCTTGAAGATGTCGATGATTTCCTCGGGGCTCTTCAAGGCGTAGATCGAAGCGCCGTCGGAGATCAGAGTGACTCGACCGTCTTCCCAATTCCAAGTACTGCCCTGGCGGGACAACTCCGAGAACGCCCTCCTGATCCTTTTGACGTCCATACCTGCATCGATCAACCGCTTGACCACCTTGAGTTGTACCAAATCGGCAAAGGAATACAGTCTTTGAGTGCCCGACCCCCTGGCCTGCTGCAGGGAGGGCACCATGAATTCCGTTCGAGCCCAATAGTCCAACTGACGGTAGGTGATACCGACAATGGCGCATACCTGCGGGGCCCGGTATCCCTCTTCTCTTCTGTTCACGGGGTTACTCCTTTGTGATTACATAACGGTAACTCCGCCTAGGGAAACATTACCGTTGCCCGCTCACAAATCCAACCATCTACTGCGAATTGCCGGACACTGCCCGATCAGGGCTAGTCGGCGCTCTCGCCGGAGGAAAAGTCCTCGGGGCTCACCCCTTCCAGGAACCGGCGGAACTCCTCGATCTCCTGCTCCGGCTCCTCCACAGATTTGATAATCACCCCGGCCTCGTCAAGCACCTCGGGATAGGCGAAGAGCCGAGCCTCGGTCCTTACCGCCAAGGCGATGGCATCCGAAGGTCGACACGAGACCGTCACTTCACCCCCGTTGGTCAGCAGCACCAATTCGGCGTAGAAAACGTTGTCACGGACTTCGGTGACCACCGCTCGATCAACCTCCGCTCCCAGGGACTCCACTGCCATCCTCAACAGATCGTGGGTAAGCGGGCGGGGTGGGACCATGTCCTCCAGCGCCGCCACGATGGCGGTGGCCTCAACCGCCCCAATCCAGATGGGAAGGTATCGATCACCCTCGGCCTCCCTCAGCAAGACCACCGGGGCGGCCGAGGAATAACCTACCTGAACGCCATCGATGGACATGGGGATGTTCTCCGGCATTGTCTGCGATACTACTCCTGGCTATAGACGGAACGGTCGAGAATGTGGGGATCGCTTTGCAGGGCCGCCGGATCGTGCACCGTCCATATCGACGGGATACCCCGATAACGCTCCTCCCAATCCAGGCCGTAGCCCACCAAGAAATCATCTCCCACTTCAAAGCCACGATACTCCAGGGGCGCGTCAACCAGTCGACGGGTCCGGCGGTCCAACAGGGTCACTGTGACCAGCGATGCAGGCGCCCTACCGACCAGGAGGTTGCGGATGGCGTTCAACGCGAAGCCGGCATCGACCAATCCCATAACGACTATCACGTCCCGACCCCCGATGTCGGAGAAAAGATCCATGGCGATGCTGATATTGGATCCCTCCCCGTAGCGGTGGATCATCAGGAACTCGATCTCCAAGTCCAGATCGATGTGCCGGACCAGGTCCGCCAAGAAGATGGCCGACCCGTACATAATCCCCACCACGACCGGTGACCGATCCCGGTATTCGGCGGTCAAGGTTCTGCCCAATTCGGCCACCCGTTCCGCTATCTGGTCGGCGGAAAACAATTCCGATACAACCCCCGGACCGAAGAGTCTCCCAACTTCGCTCATTGCTCCCCCATCTTATGACCTTCAATCTCATGGTTGGCGCGATTTCAATTCGACCCAAAGACCGTGATTGCAATCCCCGACGGCAGGTCTGGCATCACAACCACATCAGGTCTACCATCACAACTACATGACGTCGAATACCTGCTTTCCCATGTGAGAAGAGCGGAACCATAATGACATCCCTGGGGACCGACGTCCCTTTCTCCGTCCTGATGCCCGCCTACAACGAAACGGCGGCGATCGAACCCACCCTTACCGAACTTCTGGCCTATCTGCCGGATAACGCCGAAGTGGTCGTGGCCGCCGCCGACCGGAACGCAGACAAACTGATCAGGGGTGAGACAAGCCCCACCGGGCAGAAAGCCCTGGGAGTAAAGGATCGGAGGGTGAGAGTCTGCGACGGCGGAGGATTGACCGAGGCTGTTCGCAATGCCGCCCTGGCCGCTCGGCATGATCTGGTGGTGGTGATGGACGCCGACGGGCAACACGATCCGGCGGTTGTTGCGCAGATGGTATCCGCCTTGGCGAATGGCTACGACGTGTGCGTCGGGGAACTGGAACAGCAGGGGAAGCAGTGGTACCGGATGGCGTTGACCCGGACCGCTATCCTGCTCACCCGGCTCCGCATGCCCCGCAGGACCAGGGGGCTCCGCTTTCCACAATCCGGATTCTTCGGGACCCGCCGGACAATCCTGGCGGACGCCTTACGGGGATTGGCGCCGCACGGCTTCAAAGTGCTGATCGCCCTCCTGATGTACAGGCCGCTGCGGGTCACCGGGGTGCACACCGTGATCCGGGACCGGCTGGCCGGGGAGTCCAAACTCAACTGGAGCACCATCACCACCGACACCCTGCTGCTGCTCAGAAAGTGCGGGCGTTAGGGGCTTTCGCCGCTCGGGGAGGAGAACAGGCGAAGAATCCAGCCCAGCAGATCCAAGACCCCCTGCGGAGTTCTGCCCACCCGGACCGCCACCTCCTCCCTGGTCCCCTCCAATTCCACTGTCTCTGTGTCCGTCCCGGTATCCATCGGGGTCTCCGCTGCCGGCGCGGTGGTGGTCGTGGTGGTGGACGAAACATATGAGGACAACACCTGGTCTCGGCTGAGCCGCAATTGCGCGGAGACCAGTCCCGGAATAGAACCGAAGGAATTGAAGCCGTAGTCCAGCAATTCGGCAGTGGCGCCGAAGTGGTCTCCTGTTTTCATCACCACCGAAATGAGTCTCCTACCCTGTCGCTCCGCTCCCGCCGCCAGCACCCTGCCGGCATCCTCGGTGTATCCGGTCTTCACTCCGAACATTCCCTCATAGTCGGCCAGCAGCTTGTTGGTGTTCGGATAGATCCTCGTTTCTCCGGTCGGAGCGTCTCTCAGAGCTATCTGCCCGGTTGCCACCGCTTCGGCCAACTCGGGGTGCTTGAGCACCTCCCGGGTGAGGGTCAACAGGTCCCGGGCTGTCGAGTACTGATCGGGATGATCGAGGCCGTGCGGATTGGCGTAGGAGGTGTCATGCAGACCCAATTCCTCGGCGCGCCGGTTCATGAGATCCACGAAGTCCTCCACGCTACCCCCTACCCGTTCGGCCACGGCAGTGGCGGCGTCGTTGCCGGAACGGATGAGCAACGCCCTGACCAGGGTGCGCAACAGGAACACCTCTCCCTCGATCAAATTCACCCCGGCGCCTCCCACTCCCGCCGCCCGGCGGCTCACCTGCACGGGAGAAGAAAGGTCGCCGATCTCCACTGCCAGTAGAGCGGTCATCAATTTCGTGGTGGAGGCCATGGGGAGCCGGGTGTCAGCGTTGCGTTCCGCCAACACCACCTCATTGCTTTCATCAAACAACAGCCACGACTCTGCTTCGATGGCGGGGGGGTCCGCCGCCGACATCACCGGCACCGGAGGCGGCTCGATCCACAGGGGACTGGCCGCAGCCGCGGCGCCCACCAGGACGACCATCAGCGCCGCCATGCACACGGCGCTTACAGCAATGCGAACCGAGGACCTCAGCGGCGCAACTCCGTTCGAAGAGAAGCCAGCAGTAGGGCGCGATGCATGCTCACCAACGCGTCGGCCAAACCCATCAGCAACTCTCGGACGTGCTCTCCTCCCTCACCCACCCATTGGACTCTCATCAATGGCCCCGCCACGGAACGAAACAGGGCTACCTCCGAGTCGACGGCCAGACGAATAGAGCGCAGGTGGCGGCCGCCCAGGCCGCGATCCATCAGGACTTTCGCCTCGGTGGCAACCAAGCCGGCTTCGGGCGGGAAGACCTGCTCGTCTCCCGGTAAAGGAGAAACCAGCCGGTTGGCGATGAGATCGTCCAGTTGAGCATCAGTCAGACCGCTGCGTCTGATCAAGTCCGTGCGGGTTATAGGTTCGCCTGCCTCCTCCAGCAGGGAAGCTCCCAATCCCTGGGGATCCTGGGGATCGTCGCCCCGCTCCCAGGCCGACAGCTTTGATTTAATCACTTTGAGAGGAAGGAAGTGATCTCGTTGCTGCCGGAGGATGTACTGGATACGGGCCAGATCCATCCGGTCGAAGCGGCGATATCCCCCCTGGGTACGACGAGGCATCACCATGCCCTTGGACTCCAGGAAGCGGATCTTGGAGACTGTTATCTCCGGAAACTCTTTTCTTAGGGCCTTTACCGTCTCTCCGATCGAGAGGCTCTGACTCTCAGTCATTGCCCCGAACGACAACCAGGTGAAATCGTCCCACCATCAACCGGTCTCCCGGATGTAAACGGGATGACTCCATCCGGGCGCCGTTCACATAGGTTCCGTTGGTGGAACCTTCATCCTCGACCGTAACCCGGCCTCCTTCCACTGTCAACCGGCAATGGCGCCGGGAAACCGTGATGTCATCCAGGAGGATCCTGCTTCGCAGATGCCGCCCTACCCTGGTGACTCCTTCCATCAAAGAGTATGTCCTACCTGCTTGTGCGCCTCTTTCTACGATCAGCCCCCATCCCGAGAACCCTTCCAGATGCGACAGCGCATCTGTTCGAAGAGCCGAGTAGAGATCCGCGGGTCGGAAGATAGCCGTAGGGTCGGCGCCACGAACCTTCGGCGTCATCCCGGCGCCGGCCGGTGGCTCGCCAGACAGCATGGGTACATACACACTCTTATTGTAAACTGCCCCTCCCAGTGGGGAAGGGAATAGAAGTAGGGCCTGCTCTAGGAAATGAGGTCCCGATACTCCGCCGCGGCCAAGAGCGTAGCAGGTAGAGGACCGTTAAGGGAAAGGTCCACGATCCAACCCTCTCCGTAAGGATCCTCGTTGACCAATTCGGGCCTTGTCTCCAACTCTTCGTTCACCGCCAACACCACTCCGTCAAATGGAGCGTAAACCTCTCCGACCGACTTGGTCGATTCCAGTTCAGCGAAGATCTCACCCTCCAACACCTCGTCTCCCTCCCGAGGCAATTGGGCGTACACCACATCGCCCAGGGCGTCCTGGGCATAGTCTGTAATGCCCAGCCGGGCACTTTTGTCGCCGGTCAGAATCCACTCATGTTCGGTGGTGTAGGACAGGTGCTCGGGAATCTCAGTCTGGGTTTCTGTCATAGGAACATACCTTATCAGAAACGAAAACCATCGCTGGGTCGGCGGGCCCCACCGCTTGCAGTTGGAACACTCAGGCGGCCGGAGAATCTGTTCCGCGCCGACGAACCAGATCAAACCCGTCTCGGGTGTACATGATCCCCGACCACCAATAGACAAGCAACCCCACGGAAGCAGCGATCCACGCCACCACCAGCAGCCAGGCCCGGATCGCTCCTGTCGATGCCGAAGCGAAGTAAAAGCCGGGAACCGCGATGAACAGGAAGGTGATGGCGACCTTACCGCTGCGGCGCACCTCGATGGTCCTCTTGATTCGGACGGTCACCCAGGCCGACCATCCCGTCACCATCGCCGATCTGACCAGAATCAACACCCCAACCTCCAGCGGCACCCAGGTCCTGATCATTCCCCCCAGCACCGCCGACGCCATCATCAACGCGTCTCCGACCGGATCGAGAACAGCCCCCAGGTCTGTTACCTGGTCCAGTTTTCGGGCCAGCCAGCCGTCAAGCCAGTCGGTGGTTGCCATCAAGATAATCAACCACGCCGCCCAGGCCGCCTGATCGGCGGCCAGCAACCACCACAACCCGCCCACAAGGAGGATCCGGAGCGCGGAAACCAGATTGGGAATAGTCAGCACCTGCGACCTGTCGGAGAAGGCAGGTATCACAGTTCCACCAGGTCACAGAACAGTTCCGCCAGCCGAGCCCGGGGGCGCAGATTGATGACCGCCAACTCGGCCCCCGCTCCCAGGATGAGATCGGCCGAGCGAAGCGCCCGGGCAGGGTCCACCGCCGCCGGCCGCACCCCCTCGCCCAAGGTTCGGGCCGGCCCACCCAGCTTGCGGGCGGCGGCGTCCACATACCAGGCAGCCATGATCTCCAATCCCGAGACCCACAGCAGACGGCGCTGCCTGCGAGTCTCTCTTTGCGCCTGCTCCCTCAGACGCTTGACCGCCTTCCTATCCGGACGGACCCCGTCCAGCATTCGCTCTCCATAGATCAGGACCTCATCCACCATGGTCACCGCCTCGCCGGCGCCAAGATGGTCCCGTTCGGCCAACTGGGCGGCGGTGTCCAGCCAGGCCGAGCGGAATCGGGCCGCTGATTTGTGCCCCTTCAGTCGAAGCGCCATGCCAGGCCTCCCGCCCGCAACTTCGGAAATAGCCTCTGCTTCGGAGCGTTCCATCCCTCTTCCCACCAGCCCCTCCACCAGTTCGGCCGCCTCCACCTTCCCCAGATGGAAGGTGCGGCACCGACTGGCCACCGTGTCGGGGAGATCCTCCGTGGAGGTGGCGACCAGAACGAAGACTGTGGAGTCGGAGGTCTCCTCCAAGGTCTTGAGCAATACGTTTGCCGCCGCCACGGTTATTTCCCGGTCGATGATGAACACCTTATGAGAGGCTTCCACCGGGGTTCGAGCAGCCCGGGAGACCACCTGGCGGGCATCACCCACCCCTACCCGCTGTCGTTCGGTGGGGCTGACCACCACGATGTCCGGATGTGCACCGGATCGTGCCCTTCGACATGCCGAGCATTCACCGAGGTCCGCGCCGGAGGTGGGACAAACCAACCGTTCGGCGAAGCGGCGCGCCACCAGGCTCTTTCCCACCCCCTGGGGACCGACCAGAAGATACGCCCCGGCCGGGGAGTCGACATCGGCGGCCAGCCTTTCCCAGATCGCCCGGTGCCCGATTATGCCGGTGGCCGGCTGCGGCATGCTCACCAGGGATCCAGCCACCCTCGCTCCTCCAATACACCGACCAGCGCCTCAACGCTGTGCTCGGAAGAGCGTCCGCCGTCCAGCCGCAGCGTTCGGCTCGCCCCCGAGGTCCACAGATGTCGGTACCCCTTCCACACTTGCAGATGGAGAATCATGTCCTGCGATCCGATCCGGTCAAGCTCCTCCTGCCGGAAGAGAGCAGCCCGATGATCGGTTTCCAGCCACACGACAAGATCGGGCAGAGTCCCGTCCAAAGCCGCTTCGTTGACCGACCACACCTTGCTCACACCCAGACCCCTCGCATAGCCCTGATAAGCCAGGGAAGAATAGAAGCACCGATCAGAAAGCACCCACCTACCCTGCGAGAGAGCGGGGCGTACCACCTGGGCCACGAGTTCGGACCTCTGAGCGGCAAACAACAAGGCCTCCGTCCAGTCGGCCATGTCATCGCCATGCAGCAACATGGAGCGGATCTGCTCTCCAAGCGGGGTCCCTCCCGGTTCCCTCACTGCCACCACATCGACGCCCCGCTCCGTCAGGCGGTCGGTCAGCAGTCGATTCAGGGTAGTCTTTCCCACCCCCTCGGTGCCCTCCAAAGCAAGGTAGCGTCCCCGTTTCACGACTTGTGGGAGCGGCGATGCCGGAGTATCCCCAACACCTGGCTGGTGTATCGCATCGCTGCCATTGCTTCTTTGTCGAACACCATTCGCAGTTGGGAGCGGGCCGCCCACAAGGTGGCCACACCGGTCAGAAGCACCGCCAATCCGCTTACGAACAGCACCGCCCGGATCCCGTTACCCAGGATCCCGGGCAGCAAGCCCTCCAGAGCGACGGCGCCTATTCCAGCCACCGCCAAAGAGACCAGCAACGCCAGACGGCCCAGCGTGTAGAGCGCTCCGAAGGTCCTGCCCCTTATCTCATCGGTAACCACCGAGTGGAGTTGGGTAAATCCGGCCACGTAGGCCATTCCCGTGCCCAGACCCAAAAGCAACACCCAGCCCACCGCCGCGAACACCGAGCGAGAGAAACTGGTGAATATGATGCCGCCGCCCGCCGCCCACAAACCGAGGGCGAAGATGGGCTCCCGGTGGATCAGGTTCTTGCCGAGTCCGGCCAGCAGCACCATCCCGATCGCCACCCCCATGCCCAAAGAGGTGAGCAATGCCCCGTAGCCGCTCTCGGTGGCCTCTAGCACCTGCTGCGTGAAGGGTTGGCCCATAACGAACAACCCTCCTCCCCCCAGCAGAGCGATCGCCATCCCCCACACCAGCCGGCGAACCGGACCCCGCCGACCCACCTGCGCCCATCCCTCCACCAGATCCCGTACCGGAGCGGCCAGCGATCGCCGCTCAAGTCTCATCCGGCGCTTCTCGGGCAGAGTGGTGGCCTTTATCGGGATGGCGAGGGTGATGAGACCCGAGAACAGGAAGGTGGCCATGTCGAACATGAAGGCGGGGAGCACCCAGGCGCCGAATTGCCCGACCTCGGGCAGCATTTCGCTGAATTCGGTGAGCAGCGCGAAAATCGCCGAGCCCACCGGCGCCGTGCCGTACATCGAGACCAGATTGAGTCCGTTGGCGGCGGCAAGGTGCTTGGGTGCGATCAGCGTGGGAACCACCGCCTCCCGGGCGGGCTGGCGAAACAACCCGAGGAGCTCCACCAGAACAATCACTACGAACAACTGGGAAAGATTGGAGACGAACAGCAAGGTTCCAACCAGCGCCGCCCGTCCGAAGTCGGAGACCACCATGGTGATCTTTCGGTTCCAGCGATCCGCAACCACCCCTCCCACCATTCCGGCCAGCATTCCGGGCAGAAACCGCGCCACCAGGGAGATGATTATCGCCACCGTGGAGCCTTCCCCGCCACCCCCGATCCTGGCGGCCAGGGCCAGGGTGGCGAAGATATTCACCCAGTCTCCCAGGCTGGAGACGCTGTTGGCCCACCACAGCTTGGCGAAGGGACCGCGGCGGATCAGATCCCGACCACGGATTTCTTCCACGGAATTCACCCGCCCAACACTACTTGAGGCCAGAAAAAGGGGAATCGGTTAGGCATAAGGCGCGTTTGGCAGGTAACTTGTTAGTCCGATGAGCAAGGCGCTGGTAGTTGTCGAATCCCCCACCAAGGCTCGCAGCATCTCCTCCTACCTGGGACCGGATGTGGTGGTCGAGTCATCCATGGGACACGTCCGCGATCTGCCCAAAAAGGAGATGGGGGTGGACGTCGAAAAGGGATTCCAACCCAGGTACGTCACCTCCCCGGGAAAGAGCAATCAGGTCAAAAAGCTCAGAGCGGCCCTGGCCTCGGCGGAGTCCCTGTATCTGGCCACCGACCGCGACCGGGAGGGCGAAGCCATCGCCTGGCATCTCACGGAACTGCTGAAGCCCAAGGTGCCGGTGCGGAGAATGGTCTTCCAGGAGATCACTCGCCAGGCCATTCGCCAGGCCTTCGACAATCCTCGAGAGCTCGACACGGCGCTGGTCGAATCCCAGGAAGCCAGACGCATCCTGGACCGCCTGTACGGATACGAGGTCTCACCGGTGCTGTGGAGAAAGGTCAAGACCGGACTCTCGGCCGGACGGGTGCAGAGCGTGGCGGTGCGACTGGCCGTGGAGAGGGCCCGGGAGCGGATCCGGTTCGTGAGGGCCGAGTACTGGGACATCCTGGGAGTATTCCACCCGGTGGACGAACCGGAGCAGCGCTTCGAGGCGGCCCTCGTCAGGGTGGGGAAACAGCGGGTGGCGACGGGCCGGGACTTCACTTCCCAGGGGCAATTGAAAAACCCCGAGACACTGCAGATGGGGAAGGCGGAGGCCGAGCGGCTCACCGCCGATCTGACCGGCGCCTCCTTTGCGGTGACCGAACTGAAGCAGCGGCCCTACAAACGCTCGCCCTCACCCCCGTACCGCACTTCCACTCTCCAGCAGGACGCCTCGCGCCGGTTGGGAATGCAGTCTGCCCGAGCCATGCGCGCCGCCCAACGACTGTACGAAAACGGACACATCACCTACATGCGCACGGACTCGGTCTCCATCTCGCCCGAAGCCGTCGCCACCGCCCGGAAGGTGATCCGACAGAGTTTTGGCGACGCCTATCTGCCGCAGAAGCCGAGGTCCTACCGGACCAAGGTCAAGGCGGCACAGGAGGCGCACGAAGCCATTCGACCGGCCGGCAGCGTGTGGAAGACTCCCCAGGAGGTGACCGCCGCGCTCGGAGAGGGAGATCCCTCCCGGCTCTACCAGATGATCTGGCGCCACACGGTCGCCTCTCAGATGAAAGACGCCATCGGGGAAACGGTATCCGCCACGCTGGGCGGGACCTCTTCGGCAGGGGTGAACGTGGAGTTCCATGCCCAGGGAAGGACCATCACCTTCGCGGGCTTCCTCCGAGCCCTCGGAACCCCGTCCGATCGGGGCGCAGACGGCAGGAAGGGCAAACAGAAGACCCTTCCGCCCTTAGCTGCGGGGCAGGCGCTGGACACGGCCGAATTGACGGCGAAGGACCACCGGACCAGACCGCCCGCCTGGTACACGGAAGCCTCTTTGATCAGCACCCTCGAGAAACTGGGCGTCGGTCGGCCTTCCACCTACGCCTCGATCATGAGCACCATCCAGGATCGGGGGTATGTGTGGAACCAGGGACGGGCCCTGATACCCAGCTTCACAGCCTTCGCGGTGGTCAGCCTGCTGGAAGAGAGTTTTCCCAAACTGGTCGATTACCAGTTCACCGCCAAGATGGAGGGCGACCTGGACCGGATCGCCGACCGGCAGGAGCAAACCAAACCATGGCTGCAACGTTTCTACTTCGGGGAGGAGGGCCTCAAATCCCTGGTCGACAACAGCTTGGAGAACGTCGACACCCGACTTTCCCGAAGAATCCTGATAGGCGAGGACGCCGACGGAGAAGAGGTAACTGCCCGGATCGGCAGATATGGACCCTTCCTGCTGTGGAAGGAGGCGACTGTTTCCATACCCGACCGGCTGCCTCCCGACGAGTTGACCGTGGAAAAGGCCCTGGAATTGCTGGCCGAGGGTCGTTCCTCGCAGGACCGCAAGATACTGGGAAGCGACCCCCGCACCGGCCTGGAGGTGCTGGCCCTGAAGGGTCGGTACGGGCCCTACCTGCAGTTGGGAGAAACCGTCCGCGGAAAGACGAAGCCCAAGCGGGTCTCCCTGCCCAAGGACACCGAGTTGGGCGGGGTGAGCCTGGATGACGCACTGCGGTGGTTGGAACTTCCCCGCCAGGTGGGGGTCGATCCCAACAGCGGGGAGAAGGTATACGCTCGATACGGCCGTTACGGACCTTACCTCTCCCGCGGCAGGACCAACCGCAATCTTGCGGAGATCGACCAACTCTTCACCATCACCATCGATGAGGCCCTCCAGATCCTGGCCACCACCCCCGCCCGGGGCCGCCGCTCCGTCCTGCGGGTGCTGGGAGAGGATCCCCGCACCGGCAAGACCGTGGAACTGCGGGACGGTCGATACGGGCCCTACGTGAGCGCCGACGGCGTCAACGCCTCGTTGAGCCCAGCGGACACCGTGGACAGTGTCACCGTCGAGCGGGCCAGCGATCTGCTGGAAACCCGGCGCAAGAAGCAGGCAGCGCCCGGACGCGGGAAGCGCTCCCGCCGCCGCAAATAGCGGAAACGCCGTGAGAACCTCAGCAGGCGTGGCAACCGCCGCCGCCATGTGCCTGGTGAGCGCACTGCTGTGGGCAGGGGCTGTCTCCACCTCTTCGGGACCCTGGCCACCGCTGCAGGTGGTGGTTGTGGCCGGCGGACTCTTGATTCTCGCCACCGCCGCCCTGGTGGGGATGGTGGTGAAAGGTTCCCGCTGGGGCCGCAGGATGGCCGCGGGACTGGGGGTGGGAGAATTGGGCCTGGCCGTGATGACCCCCATCTCCGCCTGGTGGTGGATGGCAGTGGCAGTGGCCGCCGCCACCGTGGCCGTGGTCGGTGGACCCTGGCTGGCCACCGCCGAACGACGCCGGGCGGCCCAATTGGGCCCTCCCGCCCGGGCCGTGTTGCTCCTGTGCGTGCTGGGTTCCCTGCCGGTTGCCCTGGCCGGCGCCGGCCTCAACGGAATGGGGGGAGGGTGGTTACTGGCGACCCTGTCGGCCGCCACCGTCCTGGTCTACGCAAAAGCATGGCCGGGTTCACTGTTCGCCGCTCGATTCCTGGTTCCCGCCTCGGCTGTGGCTGCATCCTTCACCACCCCGTGGCCGGGGTGGCCGGTAGCGGCGGCAGGAGGCTGCCTTGCAGCCTGGGTCGCCTGGTCGGAGGAGGCGCGGCTGGCAGTGCAACCCCTGGTCGATACAACTCCCCCGCCGACGCCCGGTCCGACTCCCCTTCGGATCAGGCCGGCGCGGGAGACGGCCGCAAGACGCCGCTCCGGCAGCCGATCTCCACAGGAGCCAGAGTGAAACGTCGACCCAACCCCTGGATTCTGATACCGGCGGTGATCGCCGGGCTGTTCGGGGGTGGCTTGGGATGGGTGGTCAACGACGTGGCATGCCGCTCCGACCTGGGATCGGGATGTGCAGCGAGATCGCTTTTCTGGGGTGGGCTGGGTTTCATGCTGGGGTTGGTGGGGATGGCGGTGATCATGGTGTTGGTATCACGCTCCATCGCCGAGTGGCGAGAGTACCAGGAGCGGAGGCCCGAAGACCCCCGCTCCTGAATCACTTGAGCTTTATACGCGATCCAGAACTCAGCCGGAGACGAATCCCTTGTCGGCCAGCCACTGCGCGGCGATGTCCGCCGGATCGTCCTGATCGATCCCTGCCCGCCGGTTCATCTCGGTCAGTTCAGGGGTGTTGATCTCGGCGGAGACGCTGTTCAACAGATCAACGAAGTCATCCCCATAGGCATCCACGATGTCCATCCGGACCGCCGGGACGATGTTCTCGGCCGGATTGAGACCCTGGTCATCATCCAAGAGGACAAAACCCTTGGCGGCGATCACCCCGTCGGTGGTGAAGAGCACTCCGACATCCACGTCACCTGCCTCCAATGCCGCCACCGTCAGCGGACCTCCAACGTCCAATGGCTTGAATTCGGCGAAAACCAAGCCGTACACGCTTTCCAGACCGGGCAGGCAATTGAGCCGCTCGGGGCATTCGGGCGGACCCCCGAACACCAGATCGGCGGCGACCGGGGCCAGATCGCTGACCTTGGAAAGCCCCAGCGAGGCAGCCGTGTCTCCGGTGACCACGAAGCCGTTCTTGTCCTGGGCGGGGGCGTAGGCGAGCAAAGTCACGCCGTTGGCCTCGAAGGCGTCTTTTACGGCTTGCCAGGTGGACTGCTCGTCTGCGGTCGGGGTCACGCCCAGGAAGTTGCCCAGACTTCCGGTGTACTCGGGTACCAATCCGATCTCACCGGATTCGAGGGCAGGTTTAACCACCTCCCGCGAGCCCAAACCGAGGTTCTTCTCCACTGCATAGCCCTCCGCCTCCAACACCTGTGCATAGATCTCACCGAGAATCAGGCTCTCTCCGAAATTGAACGTGGCCACCACGATGGTGGGGCCGTCAGCGTCGTCACCCGACCCGCAGGCCGCCACTCCGAGAGCCACAGCCAGGAGGGTCGCCCCGACGACGCCCTTGCGCAAGTACTGCCACATGGGTATCTATCTCCTGTGAATGAGTTAATCGATAGCAGAAACATCCGTTGGGATGCCCGCCTCCCAACATGATGTTACCGCGCCGCACAACCACCCAAACCACCGGCCGATCCGAGCTACCGGCTTCCCTCAGTTGAAGTCAGACTTGGAACCAGGCGACGCTGCCCGCGGGTGAAGATCATCTCCGCCACCACCGCCACCGAAGCCACCAACACCGCCCCGATCAGCAATTCCCCCTGGTCCCGTTTGGCGAAACCGTCCACTATGAACCGGCCCAATCCACCGCCCGCCGCCAAGGCGGCCAGGGTGGCGGTGGCGATAACCTGGGAAATGGCGATCCTGACCCCTTCAGCGATCACCGGAAGAGCCAACGGCGCCTCCACCTTCATCAGGACTGTCCGGCCGGTCATCCCCATCCCCCAGGCCGACTCCAGCACGGCCGGATCGACAGCCAGGACTCCGGCCACCGTATTGGTGAACATGGGAGGCCCACTCAAAGCAACCAGCGCCACCAGCGCGGGCCATGGGCCCAATCCCAGCCACACGACGACGATGACCAGGATCCCGAAGGTGGGGACCGCCCGGCCGATGTTGACTACCGCTGCCGCGGCTACCACCCCCCGGCGCCGATGAGCGGCCCACAGGGCGGGAGGGATCACCAGCGCCGCGGCGATGATCACCGCCACCGCCGAGAGCAAAAGGTGCTCAGCCAGCCGCAAGGGTATGCTGGCCGGTCCCCACCAGGTTTGGGGATCACCCAGGAACAGCCATAGTTCCTCCACCAGGGGGCGGTCCGTCACACCGCCGCCCGCCCGGTCCACGGAGTGAGCAACCGCTCCACCCACAGCAATCCAACATCGATCACCACTGCCAGCAAGACCGAACCCACTGTGCCGATGATGATCTGCGTCCAAAAGAAGCTGCGCAGACCTGCCAGAATGAAGTATCCCAAGCCTCCCTGCCCCAGAATGGCGGTGATGGTGACCAAACCCACGGTGGTGACGGAGGCGATGCGGATTCCTGCCATTATCACCGGTAACGCCAGCGGGAATTCGGCTTTCCAGAAACGGCGCCGGGGAGTGAACCCCATCCCATCTGCCGCCTCCCTCACGCCCTGGGAGACTCCGTCGATACCCGCCACCGTGTTGCGCACGATTATCAGGAGGGTGTAGCTGACCAATCCTATTTCGGACGTCAGGGTCGACAGTCCCGTGAAGGGAACCAGGAAGGCAAACAACGCCAGGGAAGGAACTGTGTAGAGGATGTTGGTTACAGAAGTAATGGGTCCGTACCATCGACGTCGCTGCACCGCCACCACCGCCAGTCCGATGGCGATCACGGTTCCCACCACCACCGCCACCCCGGTCAAAAAGATGTGTTCCCAGGTTCTCTCCACGATGGCGATCCAGTTTCGGCCCACCCACTCCCAGTTCAAAAGCTCACCCTCCGCCCTCTGTTCCCCGTTGAGTCCCCAGAGCCTCGGAAACCATCCTGAAGTCGACCAGACCGCAGTAGTAATTGTCCTCGGCCACCACCGCCATCTCCTGCCTGGATCCCACCATCGCATCCAGCGTCCGGCGCAGCGAAGCGCTCCGGCGAACCACCGCACCGAACGGACGTGGGTTCAAGTCCTCCAGCGAGGGGGAGACTGGCAGTTCGGAGAGGAAGACCCAGCCTCGCAGGACCCCGTCCGACAGCAAACCCACCCACTCCGTACCCTCTCTCAACGCTGCCTCCCGGGCAGCCTCGGGTGTGGCTGACGCTTCCACCATCGGGCCCCACTTGAGACGGAGTTCGGCTACTCTCCGCAGCGCAAGTCGCTGCAGATTCCTCTCCGCCCCGATGAAATCCTCCACGAACCGGCTGGCGGGGCGACTGAGAATTTCGGCGGGGCTTCCCTGTTGCTCCAGCACTCCTCCCACGTTCAGGATGACGATCCGATCACCGAGTTTTATTGCCTCTTCGATGTCGTGCGTGACGAAGACAATGGTCTTGCGAAGGCGCTCCTGCAGATCCAGAAGTTCGTCTTGCAGCCGATGGCGGACGATCGGATCCACTGCTCCGAACGGCTCATCCATCAACAGCACCGGTGGATCGGCAGCCAGTGCCCGGGCCACCCCCACCCGCTGCTGCTGTCCCCCGGAGAGTGCTGCCGGATATCGGTCCAGCATCGACTCGTCCAAACCCACCAGCCGGGCCAGTTCCCCCGTTCGCTGGGCGGTTCTTTGGGGTGACCAGCCCAGCAGGTCGGGAACGGTGGCGATGTTGCGGCGGACCGTCCAGTGGGGAAAAAGGCCCACCTGCTGGATCACGTAACCGATCGACCGGCGCAACAGGTGCGGCTCACCGTCCCGGATGGGCCTCCCGTTTACCTCTATGTCTCCGGAAGTGGGCGCCACCAGGCGGTTGATCATCTTGAGCACCGTGGTCTTCCCGCATCCCGACGGTCCCACCAGAACCACTATCTCCCCGCCGAGGATTTCAAGGCTTAGGGACTCCACCGCAGGGGCGGACGACGCGCCGTAGATCTTGGAGACCTCTCTGAGAGAGATCATGGGCTGACCGTCGGCGCCTGCCCGGTCGTTCATCAGGCAGAAGAACCGGCAGGACGGGTCACCGAACCCACCAAGCGCCCAGCATCATCAACGACCGGCACCGGAGACTCACCAAACCAATCGGCGTGAGTGGCCACATCGGAAACGGGCACCGCCTGTCCTATGGCGCGAGGCGCCTCCATAACCTTCGCCACCGTCACTCCCCTTCCCGCCGCCGAAAGCGACGAACGACGCACCACGCCCACCAGGGTGCCGTTCTCCGCCACTGCCAGCACTCGGTGGGCGTGAAGGCGCAAGACATCCGCGGCCAGATGGTAGGGACTCACAAACAGAGGCGCCCCCATAATCTGGAAAACCCGCACGGGCGCCGACCGGGCTATAACCACTCCCCCGGCGGCCTTCTGCCTCAGTCGGGCGCCCGGTCCGAACAGCACCCGCTGAAACCAGTTCCCTCCCGGCGCCCCGATCACCAGCAGGCAATTCTCCGGCAACTGCGATATGAGTTGACGGGGATTGTCGGCGCCGATCAACCGGTACTCGAGATCGGGCACCAGGGGAAAGAGGCTCTCCACCACCGAGACCGCCTTCTCCCGCGACTGGTTGCTCCGGTACGCGCACGCCATAAAGGCCGGCGCACCCAGGCTCTCCCCCAGACGCCGAGCCACCTGTGCGGCGGTTCGAGAATTTGGGCCCCCGGCCACGGCGGCCGCCACCGCTGCCACCCCCGAACGGTTGAAATCGACGGGCACCGCCACCCTGAGCAGGTCGGTGCTCGGGAGTCTTCGGGACACCAACATCGTGGAACGGCGCTGTACCGCCGCGTCCATTAGATCGGCAGTCACCCGAGCAGGGCGCCGGGAACCGAGCAGTTCCGCCAGTTCGTGACAACCCCGTCCCCGGGTCCACAACACGGGAGTCTGCAAACCTGCACGGGGAAACGACAATCCATTCCCGTCCACAGATGACAAACCTGCCACACTATCGAGGGTAACGCACCCGCAGCCATCCAGGCGGCCGACAAGCCGGAGAGAGGAAGCCATGGAGTTCAGCCAAACAATCAAGCGAAGACGCATGGTTCGCAACTATCAGCCCCTCACCGTCTGTCCGGAGGCAGTGGACCGGATCGTGACGGCCGGCCTGTCGGCGCCCTCGGCGGGGTACGCGCAGGGACAGTCCTTGATCGTTGTTACAGAGCGTTCCATCCGGCAGCGGATCGCAGACCTGGCGGATGAACCGCGGTATATTGCCCGTGGGTTCGATCCGTGGTTGTCCAGGGCGCCCGTACACATCGTGGTGTGCGTCACCCAATCCGACTACCGCCGTCGCTATCAAGAGGTCGACAAACTGGCGGATCACCGGTCGGGAAGGCCCTGGCCGGTTCCCTACTGGTGGGTGGACGCCGGGGCCACCATGATGGCTGTCCTGCTGGCAGCGGTGGATGAGGGTCTGGCGGCAGGTTTTCTGGGGGCTCACGCCCTGCCGGGTTTGCCCGAACTGCTGCACATTCCCGACCATGTGGCGCCGGTGGGCCTGGTGACGGTGGGTTACCCCGACCTGGACCGCCGTTCCGGGTCCCTGGAGCGGGGAAAACGTCCCCGATCAGAAGTGGCGCACTCGCAGCGCTGGGGCTGTCCTTATTGAAGTCCCGATCCCCAGTGGACCCATGGCAACAGACAGTCGCCCCAACTAGCCTGAGCAGGATGCTTCGCCGGGGGATTCTGGCCGGACTCGTCATGTCGTTGGCCTCCTGCATTACCGTGGAAACGCCGACCACAACCACGGTATCAGTCGCGTCAACCGTACCGACTACACCAACGACCGCCGCTACCACCACGACAACCACATCACCTCCACCGCCGCCGGCGGTATCCACTTCCACCACCGGACCTGAAGAGACCCCACTTCAACCCATTCCTCCCTGCCTCACAGAGGCGCCCTTCTTCGGGGAAACCGGCGAGATAGACAGCTATGCCCCGACCGGATCGGATTCCGCCCTGCTGGCCACAGTCGACTGGCGTATCTGGGAAGGGTGCGAGCGTTTCGTATTCTCGATGGCCAGCTTGGAGGGAGCTCCCACCCTGGTCCCACCCTCGGCGTTGCTGGTTTTGTTCCGGGAGCACGGAGTGCTGCGTCTGCTCCTGGGCCCGGAGGTGGAGACCTCAGCGGTCTCCTACCAACTGGTGGACAGCCTGCTGGTCGATCGGCTCTACGTTCTGAGGTCCCCCGGGGGCGGTACATATGTAGACCTCCACCTGGCAGAACCGGCCTTGGCCCGAGTCATCCCAAGCTCGGGTCCCGCCATGTTGACGGTTGACCTCCGCCCAGGCGGCGCCCCTTTCTCCCGCCCGCCGCTGGTCACCTCCCGGGCGGTCCTGCTGTTGCCCGAGGGGGAGACATTCCAGTATCCCTTCGCAGTGGCCGGATACCTTCGCCCCGGATCGGAAGAGTGGATGGTAACTCTCACCGATGTGAATGGGGAGGTCACGGAGGCGGGTTTTCCCCTGAGGGGCGCCGATGACCTGTGGTTGGGCTTCACGGCCGTCTTCCCCGAAGGCCCCCGTGGATGGACCACGCTTCAGGTCGAGGACGTACAGACCAGGCTGTTCTTCACTGAGTGAACGCCTTCCGCCCCGCCCACCGTCGGTAGGAAAGCCACCGCTGAGTCCGCCTCTCAGCACACCCGTGGACTGCCGGGTCGGCCCGCCTAGAGCAGCCCGGGAATATCGATCACCGTGAGGTATCCCTCTTCCGGATTCACGGCGGGCACCAGTTCATCCACGAAGGGGACTTCCCTCGGACCGGCTTTCGTCTCGATCACCAGCCGGTTCTGAACCTCGGCCCACACCACCCTTCTCACCCGACCAACCGATTCGCCCGATGGAGTCCTCGCCTCCAGACCCTCCAACTGGTCGGGCCAATATTCCTCCGATCCCAATTCACGGCGCTGGTGTTCCTCTATGAATACCCGGCGTCCCCTCAGCCTCTCGGCGGAGGTCCGGTCTGAAACCTCCCGGAATTTGACGAACAGCCTTTCGGGGCTGCGGCGAATCATCTCCACCTGCAATCGGTCTCCCTCCACCCATAACCTGGCGCCCGGCGCGAATCGATGGGGATCGTCGGTGTCCGGCCAGACATAGACCGTCCCATCCAATCCATGGGGCGGTCCTACCCGCCCCACCGGTACGTGGTCAGTCGAGGAATTCGATCTCGACGATCCAGTCATCGTCACAAACGATCTGCGCAAGAGTACGTATCGCGTTGGCGGTTCGCCCTCGCCGACCAATCAATCTACCCATATCCTGTTTGGCTGCCCGGACCTCTGCCAAAACCTTCTTGCGCCGGTTCCTCACCATTTTCACACTCACCTGAGAGGGTTTTTCGACAATCTCCCGCACCAGATAGCCGATCAACCGTTCCACTCTTTCGGTATCTCGCATGCTCATGCTTCGCTCAGGATGCCGAAGCGGCGGGTGCTTGCGCCATGTTCCCCTCGGGCCCCTGCGCCTTACCGGAGACAGGACCGGCTGCCGACAAGGACTCGTCACTCACTCGATGGGCTTTGCCCGCCGCCACGCGGTAACGGGTCCAAGCGCCTGAAATCTCCATGAGTTTCCTTACCCGGTCAGAAGGTTGTGCGCCTTTCGCCAACCACTCCACCGCCCGGTCGTTGGATATCTCGATCACCGATGGTTCAGCCAATGGGTCGTAGCGGCCAATCTGCTCTATATACCGCCCGCCACGCGGCTTCCGGCCATCGGTCACCACCACTCGGTAGCTGGGCTTCTTCTTTTTTCCCATCCTCATCAGACGGATGCGTACCGCCATGGTTTCCTCACCTCTTACGTCGTCTTCGTCGGGTCCTGGCCGGCTGGAGAAGACCTTCCATCCCCATTCCTGGAACCTTCGTCCCGCCGGACAGCATGTTCATCATTCTTTGTGTATCGGCGAACCTCTTCAGCAAACGGTTCACCGCCGCAACCGTGGCGCCCGACCCGTTGGCAATTCGACGTCGGCGGCTGCCGGTGATCAGTTTGGGATTGCGTCTCTCTTCGGGAGTCATCGAATGGATGATCCCCACCGTGCGACGCATCTCGTCATCGCTCAATCCGGCAATGCCTGATCGGGCCCCACCGGGCATCATAGCAAGAACCTGATTCAAACCTCCCATCCTCCTCAAATTGTGCAACTGCTCCAAGAAGTCATCGAGGCCCAGATTCTGGTTGACTGCGCCGCGCACGAACCTGTCGGCGTCGCCCGCAGCAGTGACAGCCTCTGCCTTTTCGATCAAAGTCATCACATCCCCCATCCCGAGAATGCGCGAAGCCATTCGATCAGGATGGAAAACGGCCAGCGCCGCCAGTTCCTCCCCTTCCCCAACCAGTTTGACCTTTTGGCCGGTGGCCTCACTCACCGAGATGGCCGCCCCTCCCCGGGCATCCCCGTCCAACTTGGAAAGGACAATGCCCGTCAGGTCCACTTTCTCGGAGAATCCCTGCGCCACATTGACCGCGTCCTGACCGGTCATGGCGTCCACTACCAGCAATGTCTCCTGGGGACGGGCGATCTCCGCCATGGCGGCCAGTTCCCTCATCAGACGCCTGTCGATCTGCAGTCTTCCGGCAGTGTCGATCACCACCGCATCGTGGCCCCGAGCCCGGGCATGGCGCATAGCAGAGCGGACCACCCTCCGCGGGTTGGAGGCGCCTGCATCTCGATAAACCTCCACCCCCGCTCTCCCTCCCAAAGTCACCAATTGCTCAACCGCGGCGGGACGCTGGAGGTCCGCCGCCACCAGCAGCGGTCGCTTCCCGTATTTCTCCCGTAGATGCAGAGCTACCTTGGCCGAGGTAGTGGTCTTTCCGGCGCCCTGCAGTCCGATCAGCATCATGGTGAGAGGCGATCCTTTGACCGTCAGTGGCGCCGGTTCTTCCCCCAGGGTTTTGATCAACTCCGAGTGGACGATCTTGATGACCTGCTGACCGGGAGTGAGACTGCGGGAAACCTCAGCCCCCCTTGCCCTCTTCCTGATACGCTCCACCAGTCCATTGACCACTTCCACGTTGACGTCAGCGTCCAGCAAGGCCAGTCGCACATCTCGCAACGCCGATCGCAGGTCGGCCGGAGTGACGCGTCCCTTTCCCTTCAGGCGGGTGAACACCCTGGAAAACCGTTGAGTTAATGTTTCGAACACCTACTGCTCCAAATGGACGCCCATGTCAACACTATTTTGGCAGACGCGGCGAGCCCGGCGCCCGGCCATTAGTCTGACTGTTTTTCGGCAAGGAGCAAAATGGAAAGCCAACTTCCCACCATCGGCATCCAGCGTGACGGAGATGTACTGACCGCCGTCATCGACAATCCCCGCTCGAGGCTCAACACCGTGGACGGGCAACTGCATGAGGACCTGACCGCGCTGTTCAGAATGCTGAAACGGGAAGACGAGGCGCGGGTGGCGATTCTGACCGGAAGCGAAGGCGCCTTCTCGGCCGGAGGAGACTTCGGGTGGTTTCCGACGCTGCGGGACACTGCCAAGCTGGATCATCTCCGCCGGGACGCCAAACAACTCATCTGGGATCTGGTGGACATCGAGATCCCCATCATCGCCGCCGTCAACGGCCCGGCGGTGGGCTTGGGTGCATCCATAGCCCTGCTGTGCGACGTGATCTTCATGGCCGAAGACGCGGTCATCTCCGATCCCCACGTACGGGTGGGCCTGGTGGCCGGAGACGGGGGCACCGCCATCTGGCCGCTCCTGGTGGGACCCGCCCGAGCCAAGGAATACCTGATGACCGGCAATCCCCTCTCCGCCGAAGAGGCGGAAAGGATCGGGCTGGTCAATCGGGTCTTCGCAGCCGACCAACTCCTGCCGGAGACAGTGGCGTTCGCCCGGCGGTTGGCCAAAGGCGCCCCCCTGGCCATTCGCTTCACCAAGATGGCGGTCAACAAGCTCATCAAGGACGCCCTCAACGTGGCCTTCGACTCGGCAGGGGGTTGGGAACTGGTCACTTTCCTCTCCGACGACCACGACGAAGCCCTCCGGGCCATCGCCGAAAAACGCCGTCCCAGTTTCCGCGGCCGCTGACGATTCGAGCCCTCACCACAAGGGCACATGCCCGAACGGCTCGTCGCCGTAAGAACACGGAGAGGCACGAAACCCTCTGCATTCCACGGCGGGCTCGGGGACCGGCCCGACGAGAGACGGATCAGGGTCCCAGCAGACCCGCGGGTACTATGGCAATGCCCTCATCATTGCGATAGGCTCTCCTGCCGGTGGTAACCACCATGGCATCGAGGAGGCCCGGTCCCAGGCGGTCCCGCAACCAGAGGAGGTGACGGGTGTCCCTTCGTGTCACCTCCCCACCCAACTTGACTTCTGTCGCCAGCACTCTGCCTTCGTGCTCGACAATGATGTCCACTTCGCGCTGATCGTTCCAAGTGCGCATATGCGACACCCGAGCATCGCCGGCTTGAGCGTAGACACGCATGTCGTGGGTGATCAGGGACTCGAAAAACGCGCCCAGTAGATTGGCGGGAGCCCCGGCCGGGGCAGTGGAGGGCGCCGGACCTCCGCCCAGCAGCGAATCGGCGGTGACATTCAAGAGTCTCACCGCCAAAGCGGTGTCGGTCAGATGATGCTTTGGACCCCGCTTCAGCCTGCTGAGATGACTTCCAAACGGAAGCCAAGCCGGTAGGGGCTCCAGCACCCACATGGCCTCCAGGGTGTCACGGTAAGCCAGAGTTGTGGTTTTTGCCGGTTTTTCTCCTTCGCCGGAGGTTGCCGCATCTCGGATGGCTTCGTAGGAGGCATTTGTGGCGGTCACCGCCGAATAGGCTGTCAGCCACCGACGCAACGCGGCCGGATTGCGCAATCGATGACCCGCAAGGGGGAAATCGTGCTCGGCAAGGCGATGCAGATAACCGTCGAGCAGGAGGCGCCGCGCTCGTCCCATTGCGTAGCGCCAGCCGGGGAACCCACCTGCCACGATCTCCTGCGCATAATCCTCCACGGTTAGATCTGTGCTGCCTCCGATTTCCGGACAGTCTCCCGACAAGAGGCGCCGGAGGCTCACTGTGGACCAACTCCGTTGGTATTGGAAGCGTTCTGCAAGTGTGGTTGTCCACATCCGTAGTGTCACCATGCGGCCTGCGCCGGAATGCGCGGGAAAGTCCTGCGGACGAGCAGAGCCGGTGAGAATGAATCGGCCTGGGCTGAAGTCTTTGTCAACCTCACGGCGAACAATATCCCAAGCAGGGGGGTAACGTTGCCACTCGTCGATGAGAATCGGCGCCTCCCCTTGCGTTATTCGCCGGGGATCTTTTCTAACCGCATCGAAGACTTCGGGATCGTCCAGGGCATATACCGTTTCGGCATGACGGAGAGCGGTTCGTGTCTTACCCACCGCTCGAGGCCCCTCGATGCTGATCGCAGGCAACACGCCCAGCAGTTTCTTCAAATCTTCATCCGCGATACGCGGCAGATAGTCGAATGATGCTCCCTGAATGAATCCTACCTTCCCTCGCCAACACTACTTTTTCTCATCAATACTACTATCTCTCATAACCGCTACCTTTCCTCGCCGATAGTCGGTGTTCCTGTCCCTTAGCGGCTGGAACTCAGATAGGCTCGTCCGGCAGTAGTCGCAGTGTCCAGGGCCCCGCCCAGCATGGACTGCAGGGAGAGGATGCGGCGATAGTAGAGGTGGAGACCGTATTCCCAGGTGAATCCTATGCCTCCGTGCACCTGGATGGCCGACTCGCACACCTCCCGGGCGTAGGCGGGCACCGACCAGAGCAGGGCGGCCAGAAAAGAGGTGTCAAGGGCCTCTTCTTCCATCAAGAAGGCAAGGCGGGCCACTGCCGAGCGCATTAGCTCCAGGCGGGCTTTCATGTCCGCCAGAAGGTGCGTCACCGCTTGGAAGCGAATCAACGGCCGTCCGAACTGCTCCCTGGCCCGGGCGTGGGAAACCGACATCGACAGGACCCGGTCGGCGCCTCCCACCAGGTCGGCCAGCAGTCCGGCCAGCCAGCCGGCGGCCGCTTGCCCGCCGTTCATCCATCCCTCCAGCACCACTTCGGGTTTCACGGCTTCCGCAGAGAGCAGGTGGACGCCCTGGCCCCGGTCCAAGGCGTCGGCTCGCTCCAATCGGACTCCGGGAGCATCCAACCCCATCACCGCCGTCCACTCGGGATGAGCGAGCCCGACCAATCGGGCATTCGGCGACAGCCTCACCCCCACCCCGGAAACCGAGAGCCTGCCTTCCGAATCCCAACTCACCGTACTGTCGGTGACGTACCCGCCGCCACCGGCTACCCTTCCCGCCACCACTTCTTCGGAGGCGGGACTCCCCGCCGCTCCCAGGGCGGGCGCCAGGAGCAACGCTTCATCCAACAGAGCCACCGGCAGCAGGCGCCGACCGGCCACCGCGCACAGCTCGATCACCTCTCCCATCTCCAACCCCAGGCCACCGGCCTGTTCGGGCGCCTTCAGCCCGTTCCAGCCCATGCCCAGTATCTCCTCCCGTATCCCGGCGGGCGCCGAGCGGTCCCCACCGGCCCGGTCCAGGGCGGCGGAGAACGGGAGCAACTCCTCCAGGGCCTGGTCGAAGGCGACGGCCAACTCGCTCATCGCAATCCCAGCAGGCGCCCGGAGATCACGTTCTTTTGGATCTCCGAGGTCCCCGAGTAGATGCTGACCGAGCGGGACTCCAGCAGGTCGTGGGTCCAACCGTCGTCCCGGAGAGTCACCTCCGCACCCAGGATCTCCACCGCGGTGGAGAACAGGTCCTGGTATACCTCGGCCAGATAGAGCTTGTCCACCGAAGTGGACCCCGGCACCAGCGTCCCCGCCTGTTGGTGGGCAAGGGTCCGGTACGCCTGGGCGGTGAGCATCTCCAACGAAGCGTGAACGCGACCGATCCCGGCCAGGGCGGCTCGATCCAACTCTCCTTGCTGCGAAGCCCGATCCGCCAGTTCCGCCAGCCTTCGCCTCAGGCGGATCGAGCGCTCCAGCACGAAGATTCCCCGCTCGTAGCCCATGGCTTTCATAGACACCCGCCATCCCTGGTTAAGCCCGCCCAGCACGTTGGCGACCGGAACCCGGACCTCATCGAAGAACACCTCGCTGAAGTGGGGCTCCCCGAGCATCTGGGGAAGGGGGCGGATGGTGATCCCGTCGCTTTTCATGGGCGTCATCACCAGGGTGAGCCCCCGGTGTTGCCCAGGCTCGCCGTCGGTTCTCACCAGCAGGGCGTTGTAGGTGGACAACTCGGCGCGAGAAGTCCACACTTTCTGGCCGGTGATCACCAGTTCCTCGCCGTCGAGCACTGCTTTGGTCCGCACTCCGGCCAGATCCGACCCGGCGCCCGGTTCGGAAAAGCCCTGGCACCACAGTTCGGATGCGTCCAGCATGCCGGGAAGGAAACGGCGCATCTGCTCGGATTCGCCCATGTCCATCAGGGTGGGACCCCAGGTGTACAGCGCCAACCGGTTGATGATCTCCGCCGCGCCGCTTCGGGCCAGCTCTTCGGCCAGCACCGCTTCGGCGGCCAGCGACATTCCCCTTCCCCCGTATCGGACCGGCCAGGAGAGTCCCATGAATCCGGCTTCGCACAAAGCGGCCTGCCACCGGACCAGAGCCTCGATGCGATCGGTGTATCCGGAAGGCGGCGGACCGGGATCGTTGGCGGCGATCCAAGCGCGGACCTCTGACCGGAGCCTGCGCTCCGCCGGCCCCATCGCCAGTGTCTCCGGAAAGGTCCGCAGAAGGATCCCTCAGTTGCGAGAGGCCGACGATGCGACCTTGGAAGAACCGTCGGGGGAGGAGTGCAACCAGCACAACACCCGGTGATGGTCCCCCAGACTGCTTTGGGAAGGAAAGGTCTGCCTGCAGACATCCATCACCTCCGGACACCGCGGAGCGAAGGAACACCCCGGCGGCAGGTTGATGGGGATGGGGGGTTGGCCGGTTACCGTCAGCAGGCGTTTCTTGCGGGAATCCAAGCTGGGAAGGGTGGCGAGGAGCGCCTTGGCGTAGGGATGGGCCGGCTCGTTGAATAACTGGCGGGTGCTTCCCGTCTCCACGATCCGCCCCGCGTACATCACCGCCACCCGGTCGCACAGCCGGGCCACTATTCCCAGATCGTGGGTGACAAAAATCATCCCGAACTGGAATTTCTCCTGCAATTCGGAGAGCAACCGCAGATACTGAGCCTGAACGGTGGCGTCCAGGGAGGTAGTGGGTTCGTCGGCGATCAACAGGGAGGGACGGCAGGACAGCGCGATGGCGCCCGCCACACGCTGGCGCATGCCGCCCGACATCTGGTGCGGGTACTGCTTGAGGCGATGCTCGGCCTGCGGGATGCCCACCGCGGTCAGGATCTCGACCACGCTGTCGGTCAACTCCCTGCCCCTGAGGCCCTGGTGTATCCGGATCGCCTCCGCCACCTGGTTGCCTATCGTGTACGCCGGGTTCAGGGAACTGAGGGGGTCCTGCAGGATCAAAGAGATCTGTCCCCCCCTCACCTGTCTCATCTCCCGTTCAGAGAGATCCAGCAACTCCTCTCCGTCCAGAACGACACTTCCCGCCACTATCCGACCGGCCGGGGCCTCCACCAGCCGCATCAGCGCCAGGCAACTCACGCTCTTGCCCGAACCTGACTCGCCCACCAGACCCAAAGTCTCTCCCCGTCCCACCGAGAAGCTCACACCGTCCACCGCTTTCACCACCCCCCGGCGGGTGTGGAACTGCACTCGCAGATCTTTTACTTCCAGCAACATAGCTATATCTGCCGGAGTTTGGGATCGAAGCGGTCCCGCACCCAGTCGCCGAACAGGTTGGCGGCCAGCACCACGGCGAAGATGGCTATGCCGGGGATGATCGAAACCCACCAGGCCCGACCGAGCAGGTCCCGCCCGTCGGCCACCATCAGACCCCAGGCAGGAGTGGGAGGCGGAATCCCCACTCCCAGAAAACTCAGTGAAGCCTCCAGCAGGATGATCAAAGCCACCTGCAAGGTGGCCAGCACCCCGATGCTGGGCATGACATTGGGCAGGATGTGTCTCCACAGGATTCGGCGGTTGGAGACGCCCGCCACCCGGGCCAGGTCGACGAAGTCCTGCTCGCTCACCGCCAGCGCCTCCCCCCGGATCTGGCGCGCGTAGTAGGGCCATAACAGGAAGACAATCACCATGAGCACGTTGGTGAGGCTGGCGCCCAGCACGGAAACCAGCACGATGGCCATCAACATCAGGGGAAACGCCAGGGTGATATCGGTCAATCTCATCAGGATGGTCTCCGTCCATCCCCGGTAAAAGCCGGCTATCAGACCCACGATCGTCCCCAGCACGCCCGCCAGTCCGGTGGCCAGCACCGCCACCATGAGAGAAATCCTGGTTCCGTAGAGGATGCGGGTGAAGATGTCGCGGCCCAAGGTGTCAGTGCCCAACGGGAAATCGCTGGTGCCGCCTTCCTGCCACAGGGGAGGGATCAGTTTGTTGGATAGCCGGCCCACTTCCGGATCGTGGGGAGCGAGCAAAGGAGCGAAAATTGCGATCAGAAGCACCAACCCCAGCACCGCCGCCGAGACGTAGGGGAACCGGGTAGTGCCGGAGGCCCCTCTGCTCTTCACCCGGACCTTGCCTCCCTCCGGTGATCCTGCGCCGGATTCCGTGCCGGTCATTGCTCGTACCGGATCTTGGGATTGACCCAGGCGTAGGCCAGGTCGGCGAGGAAATTGGCGATGACGTAGGCAACCCCGATCAGGATCACCGCTCCCTGGATGACCGGGAAGTCACGCTGGATGACCGCCCTGATCAGCAGGCTCCCCAGTCCCGGCCAGGCAAACACGTACTCGGTCACGATCGCCCCTCCCAGCACGGCGGCGAAGATGACCGTCGAGTAGGTGATCACCGGCAGGGCGGCGTTCTTGAAAGCGTGTTTCCACACCACCACCGACTCCCGCACCCCCTTGATGCGGGCCAGCTTGACGAATTCGCCGTACAAAGACTCCAGCATGGATGAGCGGGTCAGTCGCATTATCCCCGCCGACACGAACCACCCCAGGGTGAAGGTGGGCAACACTATCGAGAGCGCTTCCTCCCTGCCTCCGGTGGGAAAAATCTGCCATTGGACAGCGAACAGACGCAGCATGGCCAGACCCACCAGGAAGGAAGGCGCCGCCCCACCCAGTATGGAGAAAATCCGACCCGCGTAGTCGCCCCACCTCCCCCGGTACTTGGCGGAGTACACCCCCATGGGCAAAGCGATCAGCAAAGCCACCAGCATGGAGACGGACGCCAATTGAAGACTGGCCGGGATGCGAAGCCAGAGAAGTTCCTGGACGGTGCGACCTCGGAAGTAAAGCGATTGGCCGAAGTCGCCCTGCGGCAGGCCCCTCATGAACAGCCCGTATTGAACGATGAGCGGCTTGTCCAATCCGTAGGCGCGACGCAACTCGTTGGCCATCTCCTCGGTCACCTGGATGGGAACCATGCGCTCCACGGGATCTCCGGTGAGCCTGACCAGAAAGAACACCACGGTGATCAACACGAATATGGAGACCACTGCCTGGATCAGCCTTCTCAAGATGAATTGTCTCATCGCTGCAACGCCTTCCCGTAGTTGTCCGAGCGCCTGGCAACTCTCTCAAGACTATAGGATCGGACCGGAGCAGGCAGGGTGAAGGTCATGGCCGGGTCAAAATATGCACAGGGGGTTGACCGCCGATCCCGTGCCGCCCCGCAGACGCAGCGGCGCCATCATCAGCACGAACTCCGCTCTTCCTTCAGCCAGACAGGTCGATCGCAGCACCTCGGCGTCCGGCCAGTCCAAAAGCGCCAGGCCCATCCCTGCCAAGCCCAGCGAATGAAGAGGAAGATGAAGACCGGGATAGGGAGATGGGAGCTTTTCTATACAGTCTCCCCCGTACACCGCCACTTGCCTTTCATGCAGCCACCGGATCGCCTCTATGTTCAACCCGGCCCGCTCACCCGGTTGGGGAGGATCGCTCCCACCCTCGTGGACCATCCGGCCCGAACGCACCAGCACCGCGTCTCCTTCCCCGGCCTCCAATCCCCAATAATCCTCGGCGGCTTCCAACTCGGCCGGGCCGATCACCACAGTCGGATCCAGATAATCCACTCCCATCGCCGACGCCACATCCAGCAGCACTCCCCTGGTCACCACTCCTTCCGCCATCGCTTCTATCGACCCGAACCGCATCCCGAAACGATCCACCTCCTCGGCCGCCCGGCGGCCGTTGTACATCTCGCCTTCGAAATAGACATGTCCCACCGCATCCAGATGGGTGACCGAGAACCCGTGTGGGGCGATCCCCACAAAGTCCATGGTCGACTCGGCCTCATGTCCGGCATACAGCAGTTGATGCACCACCGGCCGGGGATTGGAAGGTCCCGAGACGGTGTCCAGGTCCCTGCCGATCGAGACCACCCGACCGGAACGCACCAGCGCCAGCGCCTCCTTGACCTTGGCGGGGGTTATGTAATTGAGGGTGCCCCGCTCGTCGTCGGCACCCCACCGGCCCTGATTGGAGAGTTCGGAGAAGATCTCCCGGTAGTTCATGCCCCGCCGTCTCGCTCCCAGGAGAGGCGGGGGCGTATCTGCGTGACGAACAGTTCCAACTGCTGCAATATGTCCTCGGTCCGCGGGCCGGGCGGGGTGGCGATCTGCAAATGGGTGGTCCCCGCCTGGGCATACCTCTCCATCGAATCGACGATCCGCTCCACCGAGCCCCGGCAGGGATGGTCGGGATCGGAACGGTCGGTCACCAGCAGGTTCACGCGGTTGGAGTAGACGAACCCCTCCGCACTCCGACCGTACCCCTCCAGCCTTCGGACGATGTCTTCCCGGATTCTCGGTATCCCTTCAGGGAGAACGAACGCCCCGTGCCATCCTGTTCCCACCCTGGCCGCCCGCCTCCGAGCGGGGAGGCTGTTGCCCCCCACCCAGATGGGGATGGTTCTCTGCACCGGTTTGGGATAGAAGCAAATGTCAGGTGGGAGACTGTAAAAGCGCCCCTCGAAACCGGGATGGTCCTCCCGCCACAATGCCGTCATCACATCCAGATACTCGTCGGTCACCGCTCCCCTGTCCTCCCAGGAGGCGTTGACCGCCGCGTACTCCTCGGGGATCCAACCCACTCCCACTCCCAGGATCAGCCGTCCACCACAGAGCACGTCGAGGGTGGAAAGCATCTTGGCCGCCACCACCGGATGCCGCAACGGCACCACCAGGGTGCCAAGCGCCAGCCGGATCCGGTCGGTGAGCGCGGACAGAAAGCCCAGCAGGGTGAGCGGTTCGTACACCGGGTCGCTGGGCTTCATATCCTTGATCCCCACCTCGCTCCACGGCCGGGAACCGGTCATCCCCTTGGTGCCCCCGTAGGGGTGAGGGGAGGTGATGTTTCGGGCCAGCACGATGTGATCCCCGATCCAGACATCGTCCAGACCCGCCTCTTCCGCGGCCTCGGCTACCCGACGGAAGGTCCCCACATGGGCGGCGCCCCGAAAGTTGGGGATACTGACTCCGAACTCCATCGGGCGATCAGTTCCCGACGGCAACCTGTTGCCACGACCGGGTGCCCGACCCCGGATACAGATGGCAGGAAACCCCGTGGCCGGGTTCCAATTCGCCGTGTTCGGGGAAGAGGTCGGCGCAACGCTGCAAGACGTAGGGGCAGCGGGGATGGAACGTGCACCCGCTCGGGGGATCGATCGGACTGGGCACTTCTCCTTCCAGGATGATCTCCTGGCTCTCCACGTCAGGATGGGCCGGAGGGACCGCCGACAGCAATGCCTCCGTGTAGGGATGGGCGGGGGTGGTGAACAGCGACTCGGCGCCGGCCAGTTCGATTACTTTGCCCAGGTACATCACCATCACCCGGTCGGAGAGGTGGGCAACCCCGCTGAGGTCGTGAGAGATGAGCAGGTAGGCCAAGTCGAATGTTTCCTGCAGGTCGGCGAGAAGATTCATGACCTGGGCGCGGATCGAGACATCCAGCGCGGAGACCGGTTCGTCCAGAATCACCACCTTGGGGCTGGGCGCCAGAGCCCGGGCGATGGCGATCCGCTGTCGCTGGCCGCCGCTGAATTCGTGGGGATAAAGACCGGAATGAGCCTGGTAGTCGAGTCCGACCTGGCTCATGACCTCACCGACCCGGTCGGTGGTCTCCCGCTTGCCCATCCCGCCGGCCGCGCGGATGGGTTCGGCGATGATCTCCCGAACCCTCATCCGGGGCGACAGCGACGAGAAGGGGTCCTGGAACACCACTTGTACGTTGCGGCGGTACTCTGCCAGGTCCTTTTGCCGGATGCTCACCTCCTCACCCCGAAAGAGAATCCGGCCTTCGGTGGGGGTCTCCAATAGCAACAGCAGTCGAGCCAGGGTGGTTTTCCCGCAACCCGACTCTCCCACCACGCCCAAGGTTTCCCCCGGCCACAACTCCAGATCTATGCCGTTGACCGCTTTGACCACCCCTTTACCGCCAAATCCCAGCGCGCCGGTCATCGGGAAGTGCTTGTGCAGCCCTCCTGCCTCCAGCAGCGGCCGGCGTCCGTTGGTCGTCATCTATCTCTTCCCGGGCCGAGAAAGCGCTGATCTCCCAGTATCTCCCGCAGCCTGCGTTTCCGCACCTTTCCTTGGGGGTCAATCGGCAAATCCGAGACAAACTCTACTCGCTTGGGGGTCTTGTAACCCGCCAACCGCCGGCGGCAGTACTCGATCAACTCCGCCTCGCTGACCCGACCACCCTCTCCCAGCACCACCGCCGCGGTCACCGCCTCGCTCCACTCGGGGTGCGAGATCCCGACGACTGCCGCTTCAGCCACGTCCGGATGGCCTTTCACGGTCTCCTCCACCTCGGCGGAGGAGACGTTCATCCCTCCCGTCTTGATCATGTCCTTCAAGCGGTCGTAAAAGAACAGGTTGCCGTCCGGATCGAGCCGGACCAGGTCCCCGGTATGCAGCCACCCGCCCCGCAGCACCGCGGCGGTGGCTTCGGGATTGCGGTAGTACCCCATCATCACACCCGGGGAACGGCACAGCAACTCCCCCACCTCGGTGTCGTCCCCTTCGGAGTCCACCACCCGGATCTCGACATGGGGAGCGGCCTTCCCGATCCAGCGCGGGTCCCGGTCGGGAACCCCGTCGACGTCCCGGAAAAACCCCATGATCCCCAATTGGCTAAGTTCCGACTGGCCCCAGTAGGTGGCCCACATCACGTCGGGGGCCCGCCTACGGAGCCTGGACACCGCCTCGAAGGGGATGGGGCCGCCGTAGACATGCGCCTGGCGGAGCGAGGAGAGATCTCGCACCGCAAAGTCGGGATGCCTGATCATGCGGTGGTAGAAGGTAGGGGTCTGCGAGGTGTTGGTCACCCTCTCGGTCTCGACAGCCTCCAGCACCGCCCCTGCTTCGGTGTAGGGAATCATCACCAGGGTCGCCCCCACCGATATCAGGTTGGTGACCGTCCCCGTCCCGGCCATCGTGTAGACCGGAGCGAGCAGCAGGAATACATCGGAGGCTTCCACGTAGCCCTCGTAGATCCACGAGGGGGTGGTGGAGATCATCATCGCCCGGTGAGTCACCATTACCCCCTTGGGGACGCTCTCGGTCCCACTGGTGTACATCACCATCGCCAGGTCGGACTCCTCCACCAACGCCTCCGGCATCCGGGCGGATGCCCCTTCCAGCATCTTGGCCAGGGTGACCTCACCCGCGGTGGCCTCGTTGCCCGTCACCACCAGCCGGGGAGCGGCCCGAGCCTTCGCCACTCCCTTCCGGGCCCGTTCGGCCATCCCGGGGCCGGCGACAACTACCCGAGGGGTGCAATGATCAACCTGGCGGGCCACTTCCGAAGGTGTATAGGAGGGGTTAAGGGGAGTGAACACCGCCCCCTGTTTGAGGATTCCGAAATAGACGCCCACATACTCGGCGGAGTTGCGGCTCATTACAGCCACCCGGTCCCCCCGTCCCACATCCAGGTTGGAAAGCCCATTGGCTACCCGGTTGGAATACCGGTCCAGTTCCCGGTAGGTCACCTCGCTGCGGCGACCATCACCGGACCGGGCGATCACCGCCGCTTTGTCCCCCTGCCGAGCCGCCTGCCGCCGGAGCATATCTCCCAGCACGGCCCGGCGCAGCAGGTTCGCGGCCAGAACGGTCGGGTCCCTCAACCGGCCGGGAGTCATGGAGGGCTCAGGCTCGGCCACGAAAAAACCGTCGATGAGGGGTTGACTTTTGTCGCAGGACCATGACATAGTGACAGTGTCGAATACCTCCGGTCCGTTCCGACGTCGCCCGGACCGCGCCCGACGGCTCACATGAGGTCATATTCTCTCGAAACGCAACCCTCCGGCAGGGCCGGCGGAGCGCGTTTCGACCCGACGGAGGAGGCGGCGGGGGTGGGCCCATCGGACATATCCGCCGCCCGGCATTTCGCGAGTCAGTGTTGCTTTTCGCGGACCCGGTGGGCATGACATGGGCAATGGGGCTACATCCGGTCCGATTCCAGGATGGCGCCCAGGGTACGGAGGAAACGGGCACCGGTGGCTCCGTCGACCACCCGGTGATCGAAGGCGCCTGACACATGGCATGTGGGCGCGGCCACTACCTGTCCGTCCACCACTATGGGGCGGTCTGCCACCGTGCCGAAGTAGATGGTGGCCGCGGTGTTCAAACTGATGATCGGGGTGCCGAAGTCCACTCCTCCCGGACCCAGATTGGAGGTGGTGATGGTGGCGCCCCCGATGTCCTCAAAAGTGAGTTTCCGGCGCCGGGCTGCTTCGGCGAGGCGGCGTATCTCCGCCGCAAGCTCCTCCAGCCCCAGCCGGTCGGCGCCGTGCACCACCGGAGCGGCCAGCCCGTGCCGGGTGTCCACACCCACCGCCACGTTCACCTCGCCGTAGACGGTTACCGACTTCCCCGATAGGGCGGCATTGACCTGCGGCACCTCGACGCAGGCCTGGGCCACCGCCGCCACCATCAGATCGTTGAGGGAGACCTGCATCCCGTCTGCCTGAAGCGCTTTGCGCCGGGCGATCAGGGCGCCTGCCGAAACCAGCAGGGTCTGCGAAAAGTGCGGTATCTCCGTCCAGTTGCGGGCCATGGCGGCAGCCATTGCCCTCGGGTATCCCCGCAGGGGTCGGCGCTCCGCGACCTTCGGACCGGAAGGCGCGGCGGCTGCGGCCGCCTCCACGTCGTCGGGGGTGATGATCCCTGCCCGTCCGGTCCCCCGGACAGCGGCCAGATCGACCCCCATGCTCCTGGCCAGGGCCCGGGCCTTGGGCATGGCCCTGATACGCTCTTTCCCCGCCTTCTCCCTTTTCTGCGGCTGGAGGGCGGGTGCAGGCGCCGCCGCAGGAGCGGACGCGGCGGCGCCGGTCTCCCCGGCGAGCAGTCGGGCGATCTCCTCCGCAGTTGGCGAGCTTCCCACCTCGGCCATCACCGCCACCGCCTCGCCCACCCGGACTTCGGCGGAGACGGGAGCAATGATCTTGGCCAGGATTCCGGGGCCCATCGCCTCCACCACGATGGCGCTTTTTTCGTTCTCCACCTCATAGAGAGCGTCGCCCACCGCCACCCTCTCTCCTTCGGCCTTGTGCCAAGCGACGATGGTGCCCATCTCCATGGTCTCTCCAAGAGCGGGAAGTCTCATAATCTGCATCGGGTCAGTCAAGCCTCCTTACCGCCTCCATCACCGAGGCGGCTGTGGGGATCAGAAATCTCTGAAGATAACGGCTCTGCGGAATGGGCACGTCGGCGGCCGCCACCCGGATGATCGGCGACTCCAGGTACTCCAGCGCCTCCTCGGCGATGATGGCCGCCATCTCCCCTCCCGCGCCCCCGGTCTTGGGAGCCTCATGGGCGATAACCACCCGTCCGGTCTTGGCCACCGACTCCAGGATGGTGTCCAGGTCGAGCGGACGCAGACCGCGAGGGTCCACCACTTCCACGTCTATCCCCTCCGCCGCCAACTCCTGTGCGGCCCGGATCGACTCGCCCACCATCCGCGACCATGCGATGACCGTCACGTCGCTTCCCTCCCGCTTCACCGCCGCCTGGCCCAGCGGCACCAGATGGTCGCCGGTGGGGACCTCCCCCCGGTAGGCGTACAGGCCGGCGTGCTCGAAGAACAGCACCGGGTTGTCGTCGCGGATCGAGGACTTCAACAGTCCCAGGGCGTCAGCAGGATCCGAGGGGATCACGATGTACGCTCCCGAGGCGCTCAGGAACAGGGCCTCGGGGCTCACGTCATGTTCGGGACCTGCGCCCTTGGCGCCTTCTGGAAGCCTTATCACCAGGGGAACGGTGAAGACGCCACCGTGCATGTACCGCCATCTCGCCACCTTGTGGTAGAGCTCGTCCATGGCGATCCCGAAGTACCCGCTCGACTGGAGTTCCGCCACCGGCCGCAACCCGGTGATGGCGGCCCCCACCGCCGCTCCGACAATCATTGTTTCGGAAATGGGCGTATCGATCACCCGCCCGGGTCCGAATCGTTCCAGCAGGCCGGCCGTGGCGCCGTAGATGCCGCCGTAGACGGCAACGTCCTCACCCCAGACGAACACCCGGTCGTCCCGTTCCATCTCCTCGTGGAGGGCCTGGCGGACAGCCTGGGAGAAGGTGAGGGTCCGGGTGGCGGTGGCCCGGCTCATACGTACAGGCCCTCGTGCAGACGCTCCGGCCCCGGCATCGGCGCCATAGAGGCCTCCTCCACCGCCTCGTCGATCCGGCGCTGAATGCGTATCTCCAGTTCTTCGAGTCGCTCTCGGGTCACCGCACCCTCTTCCATCAGCCGGGCCGCCGCGGTGGTGATCGGGTCGAGGGCCAGCAGCCGCTGTGTCTCCTCCTCCGTGCGGTACACCTGCGGATCCCCCTCGTAGTGTCCCCGGAAGCGATGGCACATGGCCTCGATCAGCGTGGGACCCTCTCCCGCCCGGGCCCGGTCGACCGCCTCGCAGGTGGCCCGGTAGACCTCGGTCACATCCATGCCGTCGATACGCACCCCCGGCATCCCGTAGCCGGCCGCCCGGTCCACTATCCGTCCGGCGGTGGAATCCGCAACGGGGACCGACACCGCGTATCCATTGTTCTCGCAGATCCACACCACCGGCAGCTTCCACGCCGCGGCGGCGTTCACCGATTCGTGGAATGCGCCCCGGTTGGCGGTGCCGTCCCCGAAGAAGCACACCACCACCTGGTCGGTCCCCCGGTACCGGGCGCTGAACGCCGCTCCGGTGGCGATACCGAAGCAACTCCCCAATGTGCCTCCCTGGCCGAGTATCCCCAACTCGGGATCGGCGAAGTGGGGAATCCCCGCTCCCAGCCCGCCGGTCGCCCCGGCGGTGTTGGCCATCAGGTCGCCGAACATGGCGGCCATCGACATCCCCTTGGCGATCGTGTACCCGAATCCCCGGTGAGCGTACATCAGATAGTCGTCCCGGCGCAACGGCGCCACCCCGCCCGCCGGTATCGCCTCCTGTCCGCGGCCGGAGTGGTACCCGGCCAGAACCCGTCCCTCCTGCAGCAGCCGCAAGGCGGTCTGGTCCCACAACTTCATGGTCACCATCGATTCGTACAGTTCCAGCAGTTTTGTGGAATCGATCGTCGTCATACCCTGTTCGCCTTCGCTTCGATCCAACCCATCACCTTACCGGGGAACCTGGCCGTTCCGCCCACCATCGGGGCTAGTACATCACGATCCCGCCGTTGACGTTGAGGTCCTCTCCGTTGACGAACACCGCCGCCGGGCTGAGCAGGAACAACACGGCCGAGGCGATCTCCTCGGGCCGGGCGGGCCTTCCCAACTGGGCGGTGGCGGCCGCCGCGTCCAGGTCCACCCCCTCCACCAGCCGGGAGGCCTCGTCGCCGAACCCGCTCCTCATGGGGGTGTCGACGTGTCCGGGGCAGATGGAGTTGACCGCGATGTGGGGCGCCAGCGCCTTGGCGGCGGAGCGAGTCAGGCTGATCACCGCCGCCTTGGAGGCGTTGTAGGGCGCAGAGTAGGGGCCGGGGACCTTGGCGGCGTTGGAAGCGATATTGACGATCCTCCCTCCCCCGGCGGCGCGCATCAGGGGAGCGGCATGCTTGGTCATCAGGTAGGTCCCGTACAGGTTCACCTTCAGCTCCACCTCCCAGTCCTTCCAGGTCATCTCCTCGAAGAGGTGCGCTTTCCCGATGGCCGCGCAGTGAGCCAGACCCGACAGCACTCCTCCGCCGGCCTCCGAGACCCGTTGGTAGCCTTCGGCCACCGAACCCTCTTCGGAGATGTCAACCACCACCGGTACGGCGGTTCCCGGTCCGTCCATCGTCTCCGTGGCCTCCCGAAGGCGATCGGCGGCCAGATCGAAACACCAAACTCTCCCGCCCTCGGCCACCAACATCTCGGCCGTGGCCCGACCGATCCCCCGGCCCGCCCCGGTCACCACGATTTCCTTGCCTGCGAAATAGCCCATCGCCCAGAGACTACCCATCTGCCCCATGGCGCATGCAAACGGCGAAACGGAACTCCCGACCGCACCCGGCACGGACCCGCTCGACGACGAGGCGGAAAAGCGCATCGAGGGAACTCCCGACCGCACCCGGCACGGACCCTCGTTGTAAACTGCTTTACAACCAAAAATTGTTCTGTTCACAAATGGGCCCGAAGAGAATGGGTGCGCGATCCATGGCCTTCACCGATCCGAATCGCCTGCTCCCGTTATGCCCATCCCGGCACACGTCCCATCGTTGTAAACTCCTTTACAACCAAAAATTGTCTGTTTACAGTGAGAGGGCTATGGCGAAGCCGTCCAACCCGTTTACCACTCGCTTCGGTTCTCTGCCTCCGGTGCTGGGAGGCAGAGATGAACTCTTGGATAGTCTCTCCCGCGCTCAGGACAACCTGAATGCTCCGGAAGGCACGACTCTGCTCATAGGTCCCAGGGGCATGGGCAAGACCGCCGTGTTACAGGCAGCCGCCAGGGAAGCAATCGACCGGGGTTGGCATGTCATCGGCATCTCGACCGCCGACGGTCCTCTTCCCTCCACGATCGCCGCCGCCGCGTCGAGGGCAATGCCGGATACGCTCGACCGGTGGCGTGTCGACAAAGTGCGGGCCGGGCTTGCCCCTCACGTCGATATCTCCCGCTCCGGGACGGACTCGCCGGACCCTACCCCTGTCCGCTATTCACTGCTCGACTTGGCCGCCCACGCTCGAGACCAGGGAGTCGGCGTGCTGCTGGTCATAGACGAACTCCATGCCGTCGACATCAAGGAAGCCAGAGAGTTGGCGTCAGCCATACAGCATGTGTTTTCCTGGCACGACCAGCCACTCGCCTTCATCGGCGCCGGACTTCCTGATATGGCCAACACCGTGCTGAAAGACAAGGGTATGACCTTTTTCCGGCGAAGCCACAGAGTTGACATCGGGGTGATCACCGACACCGAGACGCGCCGGGCAATAGGTGAAGCGGTCACCACCGCCGGGGGAAGCATCAGCAACGACGCCTTGGACATGGCGGTGCAATCGGCCAAGGGGTATCCATTTCAGATCCAGCTAGTGGGATTTCATGCGTGGGAGCGATGCGAAAACCCTGTTTCAGGGATCTCTGTGGCCGATATGAGATACGCGTGCGGGATAGCCGACCGTCACCCCGAGGGAAGGATGCAGTCCAGCCCCCTGATCCCGTTGAGCAAAAGGGCCCGCGAGTTCCTGCGAGCGATGGAGTCCACGACGCCTACATCAATAGCGGACATCCTGTGGCGGACCGGACACAGCAGCCAGAGTGTCGGTTACCACCGCCGTCGCCTCATAGAAGCCGGGTTTATAGCCAGTGCGGGACGGGGAAAGGTTGAACATGTCCATCCGGACGCCCGTTACTGGTCGATTCGGGAGGATGCCGGCACCGACGTATCCCCTACCGAGAACAAGTCCTCCCACGCAGAATCCGGGTTGAGGCAGCTGATAACCGATGCGCTGAGGAAGAACCGGAAGCTCTCCTATGCCCAGATAGCGCGCAACCTGAACATTTCCCGTACCTACGTCAGGAATATCGCCATAGAGGAGCGCTTGGAACGCAACTCCAGGAAACGCTCCCGACGCCTTCATTGATTTGACATCCTGAATCCCGCCCGGCGGGGAACTCCAAGGGTCGAAGCTTCCCCGGAATTCTGACCGGTCGCGGTGAACCCTGATTGTTCATGGGGGGAACCGGTGTGGCATGGTCGTCGGCTAAGCCGCCAGGACCCGTTGAAGCTCCTCGAAAGAAATACCGGCCCTGACCAGGTGTTCCTCCATCTCGTAGTCTGCTGCAATGTTCCCTACCGTTTCTCCGGCCACCCGAAGTTCCCAGAGTCGTTCGGTGGCCACCCCCCTTATCGCCGGCCGACCGAAACATACCAGCGGATCTATGCACACCCACGCCTCCTCACCTGCCGGAAAGATCCGACTGACCTCACCGGCCCCGCCATCAGGATCGAATCTGACCTTGTTGAAGAAACTGTTGGCTTGCTCGGCCAGAACCATCATTTGACCTGACTTGACCACCATGGCGAGAGCAGAGGGGAGTCCGTTTTCCTCTTGAAGCCGCCAGACGACATCTCGGCCGCTCAGGTATAGGTTCTCGCTTGCCAAAGGATGAGGAAGCCCGAACTCCCGTCGCAACTCCCCTATGACCGGACGCAGATACTGGAGAGATACCCCCTTCCGCCGATACTCCCGCAGATATCCCAACTCGACGAATTCTCCCCAGGTGACAATGTCATCACCGGTGGCTTCGGGACGAATGACCGGTGGATAGGTCTTGCCCTTCCGCGTGTAGCCGTCAAGCCATGACCTGACCCGTTCCCGGCCAAGACCCAAGTGCCGGGCGGCCTCCGAAATACCATAGACCGGGCGCTCCAGTGCGGAGGTTGTCTTCGCTGCTGCCATGGCTGGGATGTTATCCCGGAAGTTGGAGTGAGGTCCCTATTGAAACCACCGGACAACTCCCCGCGCGGGTGCCGCCCACCACCATTTGGGGAACACGAAGACCCACCCATCCACAGACGGTACTGGTCATGGTTGTCACCTCTTTTGAAACCAAGTCAGGTCCGCAACACAGCAAGAGCGCGACGCGAAGACACCCAAGCCTCTTAACCGCCCACTGCGCTTGACCGCGACTCCAATACTTACGCAAGGCTGAATGTCTACCGAGGCGAAGGACTGGCTATCATCTCCCCCACCATTCATATACATCGACCCCCCCCCCCTCATCGTTATATAACCTAGACCACCTCTCAGCGAGAGACGGTGGGAGTCTGCACGCAGGGAGGGTGTGACGTGGGGGTCAGCCGCGAGGAGGTACAGGACCTGATCGCGGCAGGGGACCTTTCCGCACTCTTCCTACAGAAACTGCACTGGGACAACCCGAGCCGCCAGCAATTCGGTCTATACGGCTCGGATGGGCTGAGAATACCCGGCACCGGGCTGACGGCCCACCCGGTGGCCAGCAAGCGGGTGGTGGACCTATGGCGCGTACCCTGTGAGTCCATCCCATCCAAGACGCCCATCCGAAAGACGGTCGTGACTTTGAGGAAGCAACACAGCCTGGAGTTGCTGATCGCGTTCGAGGCCGCAGATGGTCAGATGGTGTGGTTATGGCCGGAGCAGCGGGGAGCAGGCAACGGGTTCCAGTTGGTCGAATATCCCGGTCACAGAGACTCCATCAGCCAGGAGATGCTGGACCGCCTGCGCAACCTGCGATTCGACCCCGAGGAAGAGGACCAGCTGACTCCGACCGCCGTGCTGGAAAGCGTGCGACGGTCTCTCGACGTGGACCTCGCCGAATTGGAGAGGGGCATAGAGCGGACCATCTCCTCCGCGGTCGGGCACTTGGAGGGCGATACCGGGGTGTCGGGACGGATCGGGAAAATCCTTCACCAGGAACCAGGGCGGCAGACGGACCTCATGGCCATGGCGATCCTCTTCAACGCAGTGGTGTTCCAGCATCACATCGCGGGGCGACACGACCAGGTACCCACCCCGGATGAGTTGCGGGGGCCCGGCTTGAGACGGGCGGAGGTGGAGGGGGCGTGGCAAGAGGTGCTGAAGATCAACTACTGGCCGATCTTCGGCATCGCCCATGACCTGTCGGTCTCGATCACAGACGACACGATGGCCGACCGTGTCTTGGGCGAACTGTACGGAAGCGCCGCGGAGACCACGGCCCACCGGGACACACAGGGAATTATCGGAGAGTTGTACGGGAAGCTGGTGGCCGACCGGGCGTTCCTCAAAACCCATTTCACCCGGCTGGGGTCGGCAGCGTTCCTGGCGGAGATGGCCGTCGACCGTCTGGAGGTGGACTGGGCCGACCCCGACGCCGTCACCAGCCTGCGCGTGGCTGACCTCGCCTGCGGGACGGGGGCGCTGCTCACCGCCGCCTACCGTCGCATAGCCGCCCGGCACGAGGAAGCCGGGGGAGATCCGAAGATCATCCATCGACGAATGCTCGAGGAGGTACTCATCGGCTGTGACATCATGCCCGCCTCGGTCCACTTGACGGCGGCGATGCTGTCCGGTGAACACCCAGACGTGGGCTATGCGAAAACCAAGACATGGGTGATGCCCTTCGGAATGAAAGATGTCGGGATGGGGGAAGAGCCCAAGATCGGCTCGTTGGACCTGTTGGGGGGCAGTCGGAAGGCGGCCCTGTTGGGTGACGGATCCGTTGCAACTGTCGCCAGAGGCGCTCCCGTCCGGGTACGCAGCGAAGCGTATGTGCCCGCGGAAGGGATGGACCTTGTCATCATGAATCCCCCCTTTGTCAGACCTCACAACCACGAGCGGAAGCAGGGTGCGGCGGCGGACGGAAGGATGCCCCCCATCCCGGTCTTCGCCGGCATGGGCAACGACGCTGAGGCTCAGGCGCTGATGAGCGGAGTACTGAAGGATCTTTACAAGACCATCCATGGCCTCACGGCTGGACACGGTAATGCTGGAATGGCATCGAATTTCATGGACTTGGCGCATCTGAAACTGCGTCCCGGTGGGGTCTTGGCCCTCATCGTCCCCGCCACGGTTGTCTCAGGCGCGGCATGGGCGAAAATGAGAGAACTACTGACCGAAAGATACGAAAAGATCGAAGTAGTTACCCTCGCCGACACCGAACATGCAGAGGCCAGAGCTTTCTCAGCCGACACCGGCATGGCTGAAGCCATCATCGTTGCCTCAAAGAAACACGAGAGCCGAGCAAGGAAACAAGAGGCTCGCTACATCTGCCTAAAAGAGCGCCCAGAGAACCCTGAGCGGGGCATCGACCTGGCTCGGACGGTCAGGACCGGTGGCGATCTGGACACACCAGGTGGATCCCCTGTCGGATTTGCCGTGACATCACAGTTCACCGAGCACGCCAAGGGACACCCGAGCGGAGTTGTTAGCGCAGAACTGTGCGGGATCGGCGCGGCTTTTTCTGCTGGCCGGGTTCGTCTGCCCCAAGTCTCCAGGGTTTTGAAAGTTCCAACAACAAGCCTGGTAAGACTCGGATTCCGGGGACCTTACGACCTGACGATCACTCGTGGTCCGGTCCGCGTTGTGGAGAAGCACGACCGTGCAGACTTCGCGCTTGCCCTGTATCCCGTTCTATGGTCTCACGACCACAAAGTGGAGACTCGTATGACGGTGTTGCCTTGTTCAGAGGGCGTGGTCCGCCCCGGCATGGATGACAAGGCTCGCTCCCTGTGGAAGGGATACCGGGACGCCAAGGAGGAGATGATCGCCGGGGCCACCCGCTTGCACATCAACCGGGACTTCCAGGTCAACTCCCAGCCCATGGGCGCCTGTATCACGCCTGTTCCGGCCCTCGGAGGCCGGGCATGGCCATCGTTCCAGCCGGATCCTCCCAACGCTTCTGACCGCGAGGCATGGGAACAGGCGCTGTGCGTGTGGTTGAACACCACTCTCGGATTGGTGGGGCGCTGGTGGGTGTCGTCTCGCCAACAGAAGGGCCGAGCCAATCTAACCGTCACCACCATTGGCATCATCCCCGTCTTGGACCTGCGGCAACTCACCCCAATGCGGATCCAAACCGCAGCCGCTCTATTCGACGAGTTCGAAGACCGAGAGTTCCTGCCCGCCAATGAGGCGTACCGGGACCAGGCGCGGGCCGACCTGGACAGGGCGCTGGCCAAGAGGGTGCTCCACCTGCCCGACGAGGCGGTGGAGGGTATCGCCCGCCTCCGGCATATGTGGTGTTCGGAGCCGTCGGTGCACGGCAACAAGAAGACCCGTCCCCGTGGTGGTACGGCAGAAAGCTGATGCCCGACATCCTGGACAACATCTCGACGGAGATGAGAGCCGCCCTGCTCGAGACTCTCGGCTTCCCGTCCCGCTCGCTCGACGCCGCGGTGGGCTATTTCAACCTGCGCGGATGGAGACTGATCTCCCAGGCGGTGGACCGCTTGCCGAGCGGAGGCGGGGGTCCGAAGGCCAGGATCCTGGTGGGCATGACCGAGGCGCCCGCTGCCGAGATGAAAAGGCTGGCAGCCACCGATCGGATCCCCCCGGTCACATCCAAGACGGCTTCGGAACGCCGAGCGGATACGGGCAGGGAGATGACCCGCCAGCTCGAGGTGGGCCTGCCGACTTACGAGGACGAGGCCGCATTGCGCGCCCTGCTGCGCCAGATCACCGGGGGCGAAGTGCAGATGAAGGTGTTCACCGAGCATCGACTCCACGCCAAGCTCTACCTGTGCCATCGTGATGACACGTTCACTCCCCGGGCGGCGTTCGTGGGATCGTCCAACCTCACCAGGGCCGGGATGCAGGAACAGGGCGAGTTGAACGTGAGCGTCTCCGACGTCGACGCCACCAGAAAGCTGGCCGACTGGTTCGAGCACAGGTGGAACAACGAACTCTGTCTGAACGCCGTACCGATGCTCGAAGAAGTGATCCGCAAGTCGTGGGCATACGCCAAGGACCCGTACCTCGTGTACCTGAAGATGGCCTACCACCTGTCACGGCAGGCGCGGGAGGGATGGGTTGCCTACGAACTTCCCCAATCATTGGTCGACAAACTGCTCGACTTCCAGGCCATCGCGGTGAAGCTGGCCGCCCGGATCCTCAGCCAGCGCGGCGGGGTCATCATCGGGGACGTGGTGGGTTTGGGCAAGACCCTGGTGGCCACCGCCGTGGCCCGCCTGCTCCAGATAGAGCAGGGAGGCAAGGCGCTGGTGGTATGTCCCAAGAACCTGGTGGAGATGTGGCGGGACTATGTGGACGAATACGACCTGCGGGGTCGGGTGATGTCCCTGTCGATGGTTACCAGAGAACTACCCGACCTCGGCCATCATCGCCTGCTGATCATCGACGAGTCGCATCATCTGCGTACTCACACCCGCCAGGACTACCGTGCCCTGAAGGAATACATATCGGAGAACCGGTCCGGGGTGGTGCTCCTTTCCGCCACTCCGTACAACAAGAACCTCACCGACCTGTGGGCACAACTCTCCCTGTTCCTGGATCCCGACACGGATCTGGGCATCCGCCCCGAGGCCGCCATCGCCGCGATGGGCGAGGCCCGGTTCGCGGCCAAATGCGATGAGGGGTTGTCGACGCTGGCGGCGTTCAGGCGGTCCGGAGAGCGGGACGACTGGCGCTCTCTTCTCTCACAGTTCATGGTGCGGCGTACCCGCCGCTACATCGAGGAGAACTACGCTTTCACCGACCAACAAGGTGGGCGGTACCTGACCTACGGAGACGGAAAACGGTTCCGCTTCCCCACCAGGTTGCCCGTCACCGTGGAGCGGGAGGTAGTCGAGGGCGACCCGGCCACGGAGATGATCTCCGAGCAGACCCTGGATGCCGTGGGCCGCCTGAGGCTGCCCCGCTACGGCATGTACCACCACTTGGCGGCGGGCGCAGTCCCCTCTACGGAAGAACAACCCGTCGTGGAGGACCTGCGCCGAGCTGCCCAGGGCAACCTGAGCGGCCTCAACCGGGTGATGATGTTCAAGCGACTCTCGTCGTCGGGTCCGGCGTTCCTCGCCACCCTGCGTCGTCACCGCCTCAGAGACAGTCTCGCCCGGTACGCGGTGGAGACCGGTCGGAAGGTGCCGGTCGGGTCGGTGAGCAACAGCCTGTGGTCCGACGGCGCCGACTTGGAGGGGGACGACCTATTCCCTTTCTTCGACCCCGACGCCTCCGTGGCCGACTCCTACCGGAAACTGGCCGCCGCCGACCCGAGAACCGTCAAGTGGCTACGAGCCTCCATGTTCGGAGACCGGTTCGTCGAGGACCTGACCGCCGACATCGAGGCCATCGACCGGATGCTGGCCCGGTTCGGTCGCTGGGATCATGAGCGCGACGGAAAGATTCAGTCCTTGGCGGAGATAATCACCTCCCGGCACCCGGGCGAGAAGGTCCTGGTGTTTACCGAATACACCGACACCGCCGACTATGCAGCCCGCGCGCTGGCCGAGCGGGGAATCGAGGGCGTGGCGGCGGTCAGCGGCAGCGTCTCCAATCCGACCGGGCTGGCCCGGCGCTTCTCTCCCGGGTCGTACCAGGGCGGTCTTCGGCATGGCGAGAGGGAACTGGCGGTGCTGGTCTCCACCGACGTGCTCTCGGAGGGACAGAACCTGCAGGACGCCCGCATCGTCGTCAACTACGACCTGCCGTGGGCGGTGGTAAAGCTGGTGCAGCGGGCCGGCAGGGTGGACCGGATCGGCCAGGACGCAGAGCAGGTGGTGGTGTACTCCCTGATGCCGTCGGCCACCCTGGAAAACGAGATCGACCTGCGCCGGCGCATCCTGGCCAGGCTGCGGGAAAACGCCAACCTGCTGGGATCGGACGAGCAGTTCTTCGGCAGAGACGAGGAACGTGCGACTCTCACGGGCCTTTATGACGAGCGTTCCGACTACCGACTCGACGATGAGGAAGTGGATCCCGTGTCGATGGCCTACCAGATTTGGCGAAGCGCCGAAAAGGATCATCCGGACCTGGCCGAACAGGTGGAATCCATGCCCAATGTGGTCTACGCCACGAAGTCAGGCGGAAGTCGGGATCGGGGTGTGGTGGTGCATTCGCAAACCGCTCTGGGATCGGACGCCTTCGCCTTCGTCCCGGTCGGCGGCCGGCCCCGGCGTATCTCTCCACAAGAAGCCCTGCGTCTCTCCGAATGCGAACCCGAAACTCCGCCGGCGACCAGACTGTCGGGACACTTCGATATGATCGCCTCGGCGTTTCGGGGGCCGTTGAAGGCCCCACCACCCGAGCAACTGATGGGGCGGCAGGGCGGCGTGATAGGAAAATGCTGGAGGCGGCTGTCGCGACACCGGGACGAGCTTCCCCCCAGTCTGCTCTTCACCGTCGACGAGTTGGATTCTGCCCTGAACGACCTTCACGATCCGCACGACGCCGCACTCAAAGAGCTGTCCACCGCCATCGACGCAGACATGAGCGACGAGGACCTCGCCGCGTTGTTGGTCCAGCTACGGCGGGACGGACTGCTGGCTCGTTCGCTGGACACCACAGCAACCGGTCACACCAGGGAACCGCACATCATTTGCTCCATGGGGCTGACCGGGTGAAGAGTGTCCAAGTTTTCCTAAAGCAAGTTACATTTTCTACCCAGAAAAGCGAACAAACGACCCAAATCGGGCCATCAGTTCACATTTTCCGAGAAAAAAGCAAACTAAAATATTGAAACGGCCCAACAGTTATATTTTCTACCCAGAAAAGCGAACAAACTTCCCAAATCGGACCATCAGTTACACTTTTCCGAGAAAAAAGCAAACTAACCGCTAAACGAGCCAACAGTTACATTCTTCCACCTAAAAGCAACCTCGATAAGCAAGACCTTAATGACCTTTCTTGGACCAGACCCTTTGCAAGAGCAAGTTGAGCAAATCCTCCAACGTCTCAACAGAGGTGAGCGGCCACGAGATATCGAAGTGACGCAGGTGGATATCAAGGAGGAACCCGACCGCCGTAGAAACGGCAAGGTGCTCGCAGGCCAAGCCCAGAACGAGAAAGCCGCGAAGTATCTTGCCGAGGAAATGGCATGCATGGCCAACACGCCAGGAGGCGGCGCCATCGTCCTAGGGATCTCCGATGACGGGAAACGGATCGGCACCCTGCTGGATCCAGAGTGGCTCCGCGAGCGCATCTGGCAACTCACCCAGGGCAAACTCACAGTTACCGTGCGGACTGCCGATCTGGATGGAACCCGCATCCTGGTGTTGACGACCGACTACGCCATCGAGCCCGTCTATTACGGCAACAAGCTCAAATGGCGGGTCAATCGCAGTTGCGTGGAAATTGACCCGAACAGCTGGTATGCCGAAAACCGTAGGAGAGTGGGCTACGACTGGTCGGCGCGACCTTCCGGACACGCTCTGCAAGACGTGTCTCCCGTCGCGGTGGACATCGCCCGTCGCTACTTGACTGGCTCGTCCGACACAACCGGCCTGGCTGAGGCAACGAGCGAGGACATTATCCGTCGTCTGAACCTCGTAGGGGGCGACGGCAAACTCACCAATGCCGGATCCCTGCTGTTTGTGGCCACTCCCGGCGATGGCATGGACTACATCCGTCGTACAGTGCCGGGAGCGGCAAGCACCTTCCGGGAGTTGGGGGCTTCTCGACCATTACTGGAACAGATCTACCGAGTGGAAGGCGCTTTTACAGCCGCAAACCGCACCATCCACATCCTCAGGGGGCTGGTCAATCAACAAGTCCTGGCCGTGCCCTCTCGTTCCTTCCGTGAGGCTCTGGTTAACGGCGTCACCCACCGCGACTGGATGAATCCGAATCCCACCACTGTCGAACATGTCGGAGACCAGATAACCATTACCTCGCCAGGAGGATTCATCGGAGGCATTACCCCCGCCAACATCATCACCCACCCGGCAGTACCCCGGTATCGAAGCCTGGCTGAAGCCATGGCCTCACTCAGACTGGCGGAACGCCAGGGCTACGGCATGGACCTCATCGTCAGCGAGATGCTGGCGATAGGCCGGCCCCGGCCCGAGATCTCAGAGATCGGCGGTCCCTATGTCAGGATCGGATTGTTCGGCGGAGACCCTGACCTCGAGATGATCGACCTCCTTTACTCTCTGCATCCGGAGGGGGCATCCCAGGACATCGACCTGCTGCTGGTCTTGGATCACCTGACCGATCACGGCTGGGTTGATGATAAAACGGCTTCCCCTGTCCTGCAGCGCCCGGCGGCAGAGACCGGAGCAGCATTGCAACGCGTGCAACAGGTGACCGCCGATTCCCAGCCGTTCATCGCCCGCGTTGCGGGGGTTCCCGCCGACCACTCCCCCGCGTATCGCCTCGGCAACCCAATCCGTAGGAAACTGCACCACCGTTCCCGGAACCTACACACATCCCATGGGCGTGAGGCGCTCATCCTTGATTGGGCACGCAGGCGAGGGCGGGCGTCCAGCACCGAAGTATCGGACCTCACCGGCTTAAGCGTTCCTTATGCGGGCAGGCTGCTCACCGAATTGGCCGACCGCGGTTTGCTGGTGGGAAGCCGCCCAGAGAAAGCGGGCCGGGGCTATCACTATCTACCAGCGGACATCGGAGAGTCTCCCTCCGGCAGTTAAGCAAGAGAGCCTCTCCTTCCTGTGGCATGGAGGCTTGAGGGAAGTTCCTGTCGACCACTTCGCCGGAAGGTCCGTGTGATGGGGCCAGATCTGTCTCAGGACACGTCCCTGCGGGAGAGCCGGGGTAGCCACCGGCCCACCTGCGCCTGGTATGCCTCGTATTCCTCGCCGAACTCCCGGGACAGGTGCCGCTCTTCGTAGAAATACACGAACACCGAGAAGAAGACGAAGAGGAACACCCCGTACCCCACCAGCACGATCGAGCCGTACAGGATGGCCCATCCGGCGATCAGGGTCAGCAGTCCCACGTACATCGGATTCCTCGAGTACCGGTAGAGACCCCGTATAACCAACCGTTTCGGCGCGTCGATGGGAAGAGGCGTTCCCTTCCCGAACGCCGCGAAGTCCCATACGCAACGCACATACATGGCCGCGCCGATTGCCATCAGGCACACCGACAGCACCATCAACGCTCCATCCGCCGCGTCCCGGCCTCTCACCAGCAGGGCCGGAACCAGACCGCCGACGCCACCGGGCATCACCAGGGTGAACACCGCGGCCTTCACATAGAGTTTCACATTCGCAAATGTAACCCCCGACTGCCCAGAGTGCCCTCTTCGCACCTAGCCCGAAGTACCAGTCGGGCCGTGTCACGGGCTATGAACGACTCCTCGTCGGTGGAGATAACCCAAATAGGGATGGGACTGTCGTCCGTGGAAATGCGCCTCTCCGGGACCACTCCAAGCCCTTGCAGTGAGTGAATACTTGGTGGCTACCATCGTCAACATAGCCGATCTCCCTAGGCAGAGGCGAAACCAATGAACCCTTGCAGCACCACGAAAGAAATTTCCAAAGGCATTGTCGGGTTCCGACTCGACGGCGAAGTGACCATCGGGAAGCTGTCAGAGGTCTGTGCCCGGTTCACCAGGGTGCTTCAGGCTCTCGACGAGAGTCATGACGCCGGGGTGCGATGGGTGCTGGCCGGGCTCGAACACGGTAGCGCGGCGGTGACCGCCCGCGCGACGCCCCTCAACCGGCAGGCCGAACAAGCCATCCCGGCCATGACCGAAGAACTTCTACAAGTGGCCTTGCGGGTTGCAGGCGGCAATACCCATTCGGATCGTGCGATTGTGGGCCGCATTCGTGAACTGGCAGAGGTCGCCGACGAGAAGAACGGGATCGTTCTGGAAGCGGCCGGTGAGCAGGTGGCCTTTACGGCCTTCACCTGGTCTGCAACTGCCGAACGGCAGGCAAAAAACACAACCTCTCGCGGCACTGTACGGGGACGGGTAGAGACGCTCTCCCACCGCAGGGGTCTGCGCTTCATTCTCTATGAACTCGCCAGCGACAAGTCTGTTCGGTGCCATCCCGATCCTGGCCTTGAGGAGACCATGCGCGATGTCTGGGGGCGCGTCGCCGACGTAACCGGCACCATCACCCGCCAGGCCTCCACCGGACAGCCGATCTCGATCCGGGACATCACGCAAGTGGACACCATAGACGAGGGTGATCCATTGGGTTTCCGGCAGGCGCGCGGGGCGTTTCACATCGGAGAGCCTGCGGAACAGGCAGTCAGACGGATCAGGGATGCCGCCCGTTAGACGTCCCAGAGTTTACGCCGATGCCAATGTCCTGCTTGCTTACGTGAGCGATGAGGAACACCGCGCGGACGTAGTGCAATCGGTCCTAGACGATGCCCGAAACGACAGGGTCGGGCTATTCACTTCCGTTTTGTCGATCACTGAAGTTGCATACATAGCAACAGGCGACACCGATTCACCTTCCAGTGAAAGGAGAATTGACCAACTGTGGACACCGGCATCACCGATATCAGTTATCGACTTCTCTCAGAGCCATGAAATCCCAAACACCGTCATCGCATGCCTCCGTGGCATCACCGATATCAGTTATCGACTTCTCTCAGAGAGCTGCACTGCAGGCCCGTTCGATCATACGACGGGCTCGCAGTAAAGGACTCCGAGGAGTACGATCCGCCGACGCCATCCATCTGGCTTCGGCGGAACTGCAAGAGTGTTCCCAATTTTTCACCTACGAAAAGAAAACCACCCGTGAGCAATGGGATAGTCTCATCAGCGCCACCGTTTCGGAACCATACACAGAGTCGCCTCAACTCGGCTTTCAGTGAACCCACAATACCGCTAACCAAGGAAGGGCAGATCCGAGACTCTAATAAAAGGCCACCCTCAGAGAACCGGCCCGTGTTCTGTCGCGAGACGTTTCACCTAAAGGGGTTTTCCGACTGTGGTGGTAGTTTACAGTAGCGGTTGGCTCTCTTTTCGACGGGTGGGATGTCTCCGATGGATTCAAGGAGTCTGGGATGACAAACCAATGCCTACCTGCGGGGCAACCGGGGCAGCCAGCGGCCCACCCGCGCCTTGTATTGCTCGTACTCGTCGCCGTACTCCCGGGACAGGTACCGCTCTTCGTGGAAATGCACAAACAGTGAGAAGAAGATGAACAGGAAAACCCCATATCCCACCAGGACGAACGATCCGAACAGAATGGCCCACCCGGCGACCAGGATCTGCAGCCCCAGGTACATCGGGTTTCGGGTGTAGCGGTACAGACCCCGAATCACCAGCCGCTTCGGTGCGCTGATCGGAGCGGGGATTCCCCTCCCGAATGTCGCGAAGTCCCACACGCAGCGCAGGTAGATGAGCGCACCGATTGCCATCAGGCACAGGGCCACCACCATTGCCGCCCCATCCGCCGCCTCACGACCCCTCGCCAGCCAGGCTGGAATCAGGCCCCCCACCGAACCGAGCGCCACCACCGTGAACAGCGCCGCCTTCAGGTACAGCTTCATTCCCACCGATCGTACCGCCCGACCGACCACCGCCGCCGCCGGACCGGCTTCAAGCCCGACCGACCCTCACCAGCCGGGCGGTGTCCCGAGCTATGAGCGACTCCTCGTCGGTGGGGATCACCCAGATGGGGATCGGGCTGTCCTCGGCGGAAATGCGCCTCTCTCCCGCCCCGCCGTTTCTGCCGGGGTCCAGGACCAGCCCGATGGATACCAGGTCACTTACCACCATCCGGCGGACCCGGGCGCTGTTCTCTCCAATCCCCCCGGAAAAAACCACCCCGTCGCATCTGCCCACCTGGACCAGGAAGGCACCGAGATAGCGACGGACCCGGTGGGCGAACACCTGCAACGCCAGGGCGGCGGATGCCTGTCCCGCGTCGGCGGCCTCGCACAGTCGGCGGAAGTCGGAGGATATCCCGCTCAAGCCCTGAAGGCCCCCTTCCCTTTCCAGACCCCGGCGGATCTCTGACACCGACAGCCCGGCCTCCAGCAGGTGGAATACGACCGCCGGGTCGATGTCGCCGCTTCGGGTACCCATCACCAGACCTTCAAGGGGCGTCATCCCCATCGAGGTGTCCACGGCCCTGCCCTCCCGGACCGCGCAGGCCGAGGCGCCGTTTCCCAGGTGGAAGGTCACCAGGTTGGGGCGGGGTCGGTCCAGGAGTCGGGAGGCCCGCTCCACCAGGTAGCGGTGGCTTATGCCGTGGAACCCGTAGCGCCGCACCCCGAAGTCCCGCCACCAGCGAGTCGGCACGGCGTACCGATAGGAGTGGGGCGGGAGGGTGGCAAAGAAGGCGGTGTCGAAGACCGCCACCCCGGTGCTGTGGGGCAACAGTTCGGCGATGGCCTCGATGCCCGCCCGGTTCGCCGGGTTGTGCAGGGGCGCCAGGGAGTCGAGTGCGCCGATGGCCTCCATCACCGAGGAGTCGATCACCACCGATTCGGTCAACTCCTCCCCGCCATGGACCACCCGATGGCCGACCCCGACGATCTCCTCCGGATCCTGTACCGGCGGGGGCGACCCCCATTGCGTCAGCGCCTCGACCACCTGCGCCACCCCCGATCGGTAGTCGGGAACCGCCATGACGGTTTCTCTGCGGTATCGCCCGGCCCGGTGGACGTGCCGGGCCTCGCCGGTTCCGAGGCCCTCGATCATTCCCGCCGCCTGCGGTTCGCCCGCCCCCATCCCGTACAGCTTGTATTTGATGGAGGAACTGCCGCAGTTGACCACCAGAATGCGCATCGGCCCCAACCCTACGGGCTCCCAGCACGGATTTCTACTTGACCAGCGGCTCCCGGGGAAGTCCCAACATCCGCTCCGCTATCACATTGAGAAGAATCTGGGAGGTCCCTCCCCCGATGGTGAGCGCCGGGGAAAACAGAAAGCCCCAATTCCACACGTCGCTCTCCTCTCCGAACGGGCCCCGGTCGGTTCTCATCCCGTCGGCGCCGGCCAGATCCTTGGCCAGATTCATGATCCGCTGCCCGGCCCGGTCCGCCATAAGCTTTTTGACCTCGGCTATCGCCCCCGGCTCCCGCCCGGCCACCAGGTCGGTGAGAATCCGCAGGCCGATCAGGTGGATGATCCTGTCCTCGGTGTAGAGCCGGGCAAGCTCCTGGCGGTGGGCTTTCCTGCTGACTCCTCCGGCGCGAGCCCGGTCCACCAGATCGTGGACGCTGGGTCCCATCCCCCAGATCGCCCCTCCTCCCGAAAGCGCCACCCGCTCGTTGGCCAGGGTGTAGCGGGCCGCCCTCCAGCCGCCGTGGAGCTCTCCTACCACGTTCTCGGCCGGGATTCGTAGATCGGTGAAGAACACCTCGTTGAAGTGCCGGTTCCCGGTCATCTCGATTATCGGGCGTATCTCGATCCCGGGCTGTTCCATCGGGCAGATGAACCAGGTGATCCCCCGGTGCTTGGGAGCTTCGGGGTCGGTACGGGCCAGAAGCATCCCGTACTTGGAGAGTTCGGCCCCGCTGGTCCAGATTTTCTGGCCGTTTATCACCCACTCGTCTCCATCCCGTACGGCGCGGGTCTGGAGGGAAGCCAGGTCTGAACCGGAGTTGGGTTCGGAAAACAGCTGGCACCACTGCTCTTCCCCGGTGAGAATCGGCCACAGGTGCCGCTTCTGCTGGGCAGTGTTGCCGAAGTTGAGGAGGGTCGGAGCGGCCCAACCCAGGGCTATAGCGTTGTCGGGAACCTTCACCCCCGCCGAGGCCAGTTCCTCGTCGATGATCAACTCCTCCAGGACGTCGGCCCCCTGGCCCCACGGTTCGGGGAATCGGGGCTTCACATAGCCGGCCCTTGCCAACTGTTCCGGGCTGGGATCGGGATGCTCGGAGAGCCAGTCGCGGACCCGGAGACGCCTGGGATCATCAGCCGAGGCCAATGCGAAATCCACTGTTAGTTCTCCTTCCTGGGGAGGTCCGTTGCGTATTGGCTGATAGTCGGTTGGCCCTTCAAATCGGTTTTGAAAGTCGCTGGTGATTGTAGATACCGAGACGGCGGAATGAAGATAACGTGGCTATCGGGGGCATCTTCTCCGCTTCGAGGGAGCAGAATAGGAGTGTTGCCAGACCTCACCTCCACCGGATCGAGACAAGGAGGCCTCCGATCGACCCCGAAGAGATCACACGGCGGCTGATGATAGTTCGGTCGGCCACTCTGGGAACCGTCGAAGAGACGGGCCAGCCCCACCTGGTCCCGATCGTGTTCGCCTACCGAGAAGGGCGCCTCTACACCGCCGTGGATCAAAAGCCCAAGTCCACCCGGAGGCTCAAACGGCTACGCAACATCGAAGCCAATCCCAATGTCTCGGTGCTGTTGGATCGCTACGAAGACGACTGGACCCGGCTGTGGTGGATAAGGATCGACGGAGAGGCCCGTGTGATCGACTCCGGCCCGGCCTTCCGGGAAGGAATCGCTCTTCTCACCAGCAAGTACCAACCCTATGGCGGCCAACCTCCACCGGGACCGGTTATAGAGGTCAGAGTCGAGACGATCCGCGCCTGGTCGGCCACCTGAAGGCGGTCTGCAAGTCATGAGGCCGACTGTGTGGTGGAACCCGAAGACCGGTGGTACGATGCCAGCGCCCAATCGGAATGCCCTGGGATGGGGAGTGCTGATGATGCTGACAGTGCTTGCCGCGGCGTTGCTGGTCGCTTCGAGCCCGGCCAGCGCCAAGGACGAAGACGGGTGGTTGGTCTACTACTACGATTGTGGCCACAACCCCTGTGACAACCATCCCTTCCCGCGGTGGGCGATGGGCGGTGTGGTTGGTCCGGATTGTCGACGGGACGCCCCCACCGGAGGTGCCCTCCCCGAAATTCGTGGATGTGAGGGGTGACGAGCATTGGGTTCCTTACGTGGAACGTCTATTCGAACTGGGCATCACCAAGGGCTGCGGCGTGAACCCGGCCCGCTACTGCCCGGCGGATCGCGTCACCCGCGCCCAGATGGCCTCCTTTCTGGTCCGTGCCTTCAACCTCGAGAAAGCCGACTCGGGTCCCTTCACAGATATCGACGCCAGTGGGCACGCGGACGACATCAATGCGCTGGTGGCTTCCGGCGTAGCGGAGGGGTGTAGGACCAACATCCCAGAGATGTTCTGCCCCCACACCAGCCCCACCCTGGCGCAGATGCGCGCGATTATGTGGCGAGCCGTCGAACTCAAGGAGAACTCAGGGAACTGACTGCATTCCGTCCCAATAGGGCAGAGGTGAGTTAGGAAGACGGTGTCACTCGGGAAGGCCCTTGGCCATCAGCGGCCTGCAAAAGGAGACCTCCGGCGGCGAAGCCAGCAGTCCGGCCATCTCCTCCACCGCTCCGGCCGCCCATTCGGCATGGGCCGCCAAGGCTTCCCGGCTGGCATACACCTCGTAAGCCCAGAACGCGTCGGGGTTGCGAAAGTCGACCTGCCAGGAGAAAACCAGCGTCCCCTCTTCATCCTCCACCCTGGAAAAGTGCTCGGTCAACCGCTCCCGCAGTTCCTCTCGTTTACCCTCGGCAGCCACCAGCTTGGCGACCACAGCTATACGGCTCATACAGATGGGATGCTAGCCGGGGAGGTCCCGACGAGACTCAGCAGTCCCACCGGCAACCACTGTCACCAGTCGCTCAGTCTGCCGTATCCACCGATCCAGTTCCGCGGCGGTGGGATCCAACTCGTAGTGGTGATGGTGACAGGCCCGGCTCAGCCAGACCCATGCCATTCGGATTTCGCCAACCAGGGTGTCGTCGTCCAGCACCTCGTCCAAGCAGGCCAGTTGAGTCGACCAACTGGCATCCTCCATACCCGGGTAGGGGTACCTCCAAAGATCGGCCAGTGCTTCCTCCAAGGCCTGACGGGTGAGCAGGGCGACTGCCCGGGGCCACACCACTTCATAGGTCTCTGTGGCCCTGATCAGTCGATGAGCATGGTCGATCAAGTCCCTGCTCATAGGCGACGAAGCTGCTCTGCCAGTTCGCGGCAGTCGCCAATGAGTTGAGAAAGGTTGCCTCCGTACGACCGGTGTGCCCCTTTGTTGGCCCCCCAGAATGCGTTCTCGAAACTGGCTCCCCACTGGTGTCTGATACGGTCTGACACATTGCCGCTTTCCTTCATGTCGTCAAACAGGACCAGGGCCGCCTTGTGAGTCAGTTTGTGGGCTCTTTCCAATGCACCTTCAACCGCGGCGTGATCCTCGCCCTGCCCCAACCGCCGCCGTCGCACCGCTTCGATGCAGGCGGCTTCCAATCCGTTGCGGCAGATTCCCGGTATCACCCGTCTGGCCAGATTGTCGGGGAGGGCGTCATCGCTGATCAGGCTGCGGGCGTCGCTAAAGTACTGCTTCACAGGATCCCGGCTGTCCGCCACCTCTATGACAGATCCGGGACGGCGGGTCACCTTCTTGCAGGTGTGGGCGATCTTCATGCGCCGGAGCGACTCGGGCAGGCGATCATCATGGGTGAACACCACCAGTTGGCGCTCCTGGGCAATTCGGTCGAAGACCGCGGCCAATCCGTCCACCCGGGCGGGATCCATGGCCTGCACCGGGTCATCGATCACCAGGAACCGGAAGGGACTGTCCGCCAGGGTGGCGCGGGGGAAGAACAGCGACAGGGCGAGACAACTGAGTTCTCCCTGGCTGACCACCGCCAGCGCCGGCGCTTCCGTTCCGTCAACCTCCACGGTGAGTTCCACCCGGCGCCAGGTTCCGGATCCGGCCAGTTTCACCGAGCGCAGATCGACATTGCTCTGCAGACGAAGGTCTTTCCAGAGGCCAAGCGCTTCGGACTCGATCGGCGCCCACCGAGCATTGCGCAACGCCTCCGTCACCTCCTTCAAGGCCTTTTCGGCATCCTGGATGGCGCCCACCGCCTCCATCGACTCCTCCGCCCGGCGGGCCTTGGCCACCCAGGCCATCAGGTCGGGCGACACTTGCGCCCACTTCTCCTCCCGTTCCGAATGCAACGGAGCGGCCTGTTCGGCCACCGCGGCCGCCTCCCGCGCCACCTCTTCGTAACCCGCCAGCAGATGCTCGGGGACCTCGGCGGCGTCGGCCGGCAGCGACCCCCAGCGCCTCCAGGCAGCGTGGAGAGGGGAAGTGTCGATGGCGTCTGCGGAGGGGATGGAAGGAACGGCGACCAGACCCCGGGCAGCCTGCAAAGCCCGATCGCGTCTCTTCGCAGCCCTCCGGTACCGGGCCGCCTGCTGATTCAACATTTTCGCCTGCTCTTGGGTGGACCGCCGCCAATCGGGGTCGAGGGTTCCGACTCCGCAGACCGGACACGGTTCATCGCCGTGTCGCCGATGATGTTCAAGCGCCTGTTCGAGCAAGCTGGCCAGGCTCTCGGCCTGCTCCGCTTCACCGCCCCGAAGCCCCGAAACCAGCGAGTGGGACTCTTCCAGTTCGGCGCCGATCCGCAGAACCTCCTCCTGGTCCGGTGGTTTCAGTTTTGCCAGTCTTCGCAGGGAACCCTGCTCTGGACCGGGCTCGGAACCGAGTCTGGCCAGTTCATCGAGATCGCGTCTTCTCTTGTTGAGCGCCGCCACGGCCGCTTCGGCCCGGGGGTCCTCCATGGCCTTGAGCGCCGGCAGCAGGCGATCCAACCGCTCCCTCGTCACCTCTTTGTCGAGCCTGGTCCGCGCCAGACGGGCCTGGGACAGGGGTTTGCGAGCCCCGCGGAGAGATTCCAGACCCAGGGCCGCGGTGAGAGCGTCAAAGAGAGCGGTAGGTCCGGCGCCGATGACCCCAAGTTCGTTGTAGGACAGCAGCGGCCGGTAGAGATCCAGAGGAACCTCCCAACCGACACCTGCGAGGTCGGTGCGCCGCTCTCCATGGTGTTGGGCTGTCCGGCGAACCCCTCCGTAATCGGCGCCCTCGGGCCAGGTTGCTGCGGCAGTGGTCAGTCCTCTCTTGCCCTCCACCTGGAAGCGGGCGGCGATCCTGGGAGGAGAGGTGTGATGGAGGTTCTTCCAACCTTCCTTCCAGGGTCCTCTCTTTTCGGACCAACGAAGGGTGTCACCGGTCAGCAGCACCTCCAGCGCCTCGGCAAAACTGGACTTGCCGGAACCGTTGCGTCCTGTCACGATTGTCAAACCGGGGCCGGGCGGTATCTCCAGGGTCGTCTCCGGCCCGATCCCCCGAAACCCGCACACGGTGACACTCTCCAGGTAGACACCGGGCAACCCATCGTCGCCAACGGTGTCCCCAGGCGCGGCGCCAGTCGGTGTTCCCCCTGTGAGCACCCTCTCCACGCCCTCCTCCCCTTCCATCGCGGCCAGCACCAAATCGACCGTTCGACCATTGGCCTCCAGTCTCTCCAGTTCCTTCAATACCTCTTGCTGAAGCAAATTATCCGCCCTTGTTGCTCTCCCAACACGATAGGACCAGACTGTGACAGCACCACAGGAATGGAGAAGGAGAAGGCATTCGGCCCGGGCCCGGGAGTTCCAGAAGTTGAATTGCCTCCAAATCGTTTGACGCTGGTGATGTGCGCCAGAGCCACCGAAGGACCTACGGGCATTCTCTGCCTACCCGTGGGAAGTGGCCGAGCCTTGAATCCGGATGGCAGGATGAGGCGGCCTCGATATCGGTAAGCGAGCAGTCGCGGCCCTTGTAAAGAAAAGGCTCTTAGATGATTTCCGCCAGAGGTTACGATTGTCGAATCGGCGCCTGGCGAGACGAGCAGCCAGACGGGCCCATTCGTTCTGGGATGAGGTTATGTACTCTGACAGGACCGCCCCCCGGTTTTCTACCAGTGATCACTTTGGCTGACGGAGAGACTATCCACAATGCCGTCTTCGACCGACGTTACCGAAAGGACGACTCATGAAACTTCGTTACTATCCCGAGACCGACAGCCTCTACGTTGAGTTCAAGGCAACACCGAGCGCAGAAACCCTTGAGGTCGCAGACGGACTCAACGTCGATCTCGACGCGAGCGGCCAAGTGGTTGGATTCGACATCAATCATGCCGCGGCGCGTTTGGACCTCTCGACATTGGAAACCAACTCGTTACCGCTACGAACCACCAAGGCAAGGTGATACGTGGCAAAGCGCAAACCGAAGCTTGTAGCGACCCTCACCCACGACGATGCGTCGCGAATTCACACTCCACCGCCGAGTACCAGGAAGTGCTGGCAGATGAGGACCGGAGTCCAATTCCCAGTCGCCTACCAGCCACACAATCCTGATCTTGATCCCCAACTCGTATGGCGAGACAAGGATCTCGGTCGTGGAGTTTCAGGGATCCGCCATCCTCATTCGTGGGTGCCGGCTCGACTTAGGTGGTCAGGATGCAGGCGGAGTTGTTGGCCTGGGCGCCGTAGACCTCGGTGATGGCTTTGCGGGCTCCTTCCACTTGGCGGGCACCCGCGGTGCCGCGCAACTGCCAGGTCACTTCGACTATCTGGAGGATTCCCTGGGCCATGGTCGCCTCACCGAAGGATGAAAATCCTCCGCTGGGACAGACGGGCAGTTCTCCGCCGAGAGTGGTGGCGCCTTTGTCCAGGAGTTGCTCGGCCTCACCCTCATCGCAAAACCCCATGGTCTCCAGGTATTGGAGTTCGTGCCAGGAGGAGTTGTCGGGCAGTTCCACGAAATCCATGTCCTCGGGTCCCAGTCCGGCCTGCTCGTAGGCCATCTGGGCCGCCAAGCGACTCTCAGAGAGCAGCGGCGCGGTGGCGGCTTCGTCGGAGGCGGCCGACAGCAGGGGAATGCGGATGGTGGGATCGCCGAATTCGCCGCTGGCAAGGGAGCAGGCCGCCACCTTCACCATAGGGTTGACGCTCAACTGGCGGGCCTTGGCGTCGCTCACCAACAGGACGGCCGCCGCCCCGTCGGAAGTGGCGCAGATCTCCAGCAGGCGAAGTGGGTCGCACACCATGGGCGAGGCCAGCACCTGCTCGATGCTGAACTCCTTGCGATACCGGGCAAAGGGATTGAGGGCGCCGTGCTTGGAGTTCTTCACCTTCACCTTGGCGAGGTGCTCCTCGGTGGAACCGTAAGCCTCCATTCGCTTGCGCATCTCCAACGCCCAATAGGCGGGATTGGGGACTCCCACCTGCCAGCGCACCATGTCCACCGGCGGCTGGGGCTCGTCGGCCAGCACCGGGACACTGGGAAAATACCCCTTGGGGGACTTGTCCGTCCCGATCACCAGTACCGACTCGTGCATCCCCGAGGTGATCATCGCATAGGCGGCCCTCATCAAAGACCCACCCGAGGCACAGGCGTTGTTGATGTTGGCGATGGGGACCCCTGTTTCTCCCAACGCCGCCGAGATGGTGTTCCCCGACCTCATGCCGGTCGATCCTCCCCACTGCATGGCGCCCGAGACCATGGCTTGCACATCAGTCCATTCGACACCGGCATCCTTCACCGCCTCAAGCGCCACCTCGGCGCCCATCTCCACCCAACTCTTGTAGGGGAACTTCCCCCAGGGGTGAAGACCCACTCCGGCCACTATCACATCAGTCATCGTTGCTCGCCTCCATGGGCCGGAACTTCCAGCCGATCACTTCTCCATCGCTGTCGGCGTAGTAGGAGTCCACCACCGTCTCCATCGGCATGCCCATCTCCAGTTGATCGGCCGAGGCCCCGGCCAGAGGGCCCACCACCTGGATACCCTCTGAGGCGAATTCCACTTCCACCACTGTGATCGGGACGAAGGGATCGGGCGCAACGAAGGGCGGCGGAGGCGGAAAGTGGACGGTAGTCCAGCTGGCCAGCCGCCCGGTGCGGGAAAGAGGGGCGGGCGCCACCTCCTTTTGCATGCAGCGGGGATTGGGACAGGTAAAGCTGGCCGGGAAGGCCACCGTATCGCAGGACCGGCAGCGGCTTCCCACCAAGGCGGGCTCAGGATCGGAGACGAATGCGCCTTCCAGTACCGGGATCTGTTTCATGTGCTCTTCAATCTAGCTCAAAAGATCGACTTCGTCATGCTGGGGGAGTTGCGGTGCTCAGACACAGGGCGCACCGGTGTCGACCGAGGATGCGGATCTGGCCTACCACCGGGGCGGGCGCTGGGTAGAATTCGGGCCTGGCGGATGCAACCGTTCTGAAGGAGGGGGTTTGATGGTTACCGTTGACCCGATGATCGTTCCGACTGTGGCGGATGCTGAGCGGGCTGCCCAGGCCTTAGCCGACACTGGCGCCGGTTGCATCTTATTGTTCGGGTCGGTTGCGCGAGGCGACGCTCATCGGTACAGCGACCTCGACCTGATGGTTATCTACGACGACCTCGATTACTACCGGCGACACGAGATCACAGCACGATTGGCCCGCCTTGCGAGTTCTACTGTTGAATGCGCCGTGGACATCCATGTCACGGACTGGCCGGAATGGAAGATGCGGACAGAGAAGGTGCGGACTTCCTTTGAGAGCCGCGTAAAAAGGCAAGGGGTGGTACTCGTAGAAAACCAACCGGCAAAAGTCGACTGGGAAAAAGAGATGGTGATGCCCAGAAGCGACTACGAAGAATCGGTGGAACGATTGTCCCACATGGGACGTGCCCTCGGAACCTTGGCAACCAGCTTCACGCCCTCTTTCTACCAGCGGCAGTTGGAGGAGGAGGGGGACGCGATGCTCGCCTTCGCCGAGTTTGAACATCGGCTCGTTTTAGGCTGCGCCGCGGGGCAACTCACTGTCGAGACCGCCGTGAAATCTCTGATTCGTCTTGCTTGGGCGCCAACCGCTCGACCATGGGGGCCATGACATTGGCAAGCTCGTCTCCCAGCTCACCGCATCCCACAAGGCGCAGATAGAAACGCGAATCGCGGCGGTAGGGCTTGAGCAGTTCGCCAACTGGCAGCAGCAAGCCCGCTACGAACGCGTCGCGACGGTCACTGGTGAGCAATTCAGAGCCATCACCACGGCAGCTTGCTCAGTGGCTGATTACACCGCCGCACAGTTCCAGCCTGGGCCGGCCGTCGTCGGTCAGATCCGCAGACGGGTCGAGGCTATCGAGGACTCACTGGAGTACCGCGACCTCTACACAGGCATTCACAGTTCGGAGCGGGCGATGGACGACCGGGGCGAGGCGGGACTGTCCCCGAACTTCTGACCGGCCGGTCCGTAATCCGCCGCGCCGGCGGCCACCAATCACCCGCCGTTGCGGTATTCCGTCATGAATTCCTCCATGGCGGCGATGTGCCGGCCGGGGGTGAAGTCCAGGCCGATCGTTCCCAAGAAAGCATGGGTCACCCCGGCGTCTGTCCACACCCTGGTGCGATGGGCGAACTCGGCGGGATCCCAGGAGACCAGCCCCTCGAAACCCACGTCGCCGATGAGCATCCCCACCCCGATCTCGGCGGGATCCCGGTCCTTTTCCCGGGCGGCGGTCTCCACCAATCTCATCCGGTTGCGCAAGCCCACCGGGTTGCCCGTCCGATCGGGAAGGTGAGCGGTCTTGGGAGAACCGGCCGAGGCCAGCCAACCGTCCGCCCAGTAACCGATCCGCCTCAGTACCGGGTCGGCCCACCCCCCTATCCACAGCGGGATACGCCGGTTTGGGCGATGGTTGATCCCGGCCGCCATTACCTCATCGAACTCACCGTCGAAGGTGACCAAATCGTTCTCCCAAAGGTCTCGCAGGAGCATGATCTGCTCTTCGAACCGTCGGCCCCGTGTGCTGAAATCCTGGCCCAGCACCTGGTATTCCACCTGGTTCCAACCCACACCAACCCCCAGGGTGAAACGCTCCCCCGAAAGGATGTCCAGGGTCGCCGCCTGCTTGGCCACCAGGGCGGTCTGCCGCTGCGGCAGCACCAGCACTCCCATCCACAACTCGATACTGGTGGTGATCCCGGCCATGAACCCGAACAACACGAAAGGCTCGTGAAAGGGGTCTTCGTGGGTGTAGGGACCGACCAGGGTATGACGGGACGGGTCGGCGCCCAACACATGCTCGTAGGCGAGGATCGAGTCGTAGCCCAGGCCTTCGGCGGTCTCCGTCCAATCCCGCACGAAGGTCGGGTCGGCCTCAACCTCCACCTGGGGGAAAACCACTCCCAGATGCATAACGCCGCTCCCCTAGGCCTGTTCGGCCAGGTACATGTCCCGCAGATCGCCCTTGAGGATCTTCCCGGACGGGTTGCGGGGAATCGCGTCGATGGTCCCCACCGAACTCGGGCACTTGTAGTGGGCGATCCTGCTGCGGCAGAACTCGATGATCTCGGCTTCGGTCGGCGCCTCGTCCCCGGTGGCGACGATGACCGCCCGGGGCGTCTCGCCCCACTTGGCGCTCGGGACCCCGATCACCGCCACATCCGCTATCCCGGGATGTTCCATCAGAGCGTTCTCCACTTCGGCCGGATAGATGTTCTCACCACCGGAGATGATCATGTCCTTGATGCGGTCCCGGATGTAGACGTACCCGTCGGCGTCGACCGACCCTGCGTCACCGGTGCGCATCCACCCCTCGGCATTGACGGTTTCGGCGGTGGCCTCAGGATTCTTCCAGTAACCGCTCATCAACTGCGCAGATCGCAGCCAGATCTCGCCCACCTCGTCGACTCCCAGCGGTTCGGTCGAGACCGGGTCGACGATCATGAGTTCCACGTTGGGATGAGGGCGGCCCACCGACAGCATCCGGTAGGCGTAGGGACCGCCCGGGTCATGCTCGTCCGGGAACAGTGTGGTGACCCCGTTGCAGGACTCGGTGAGACCGTAGGCGCCGGCGAATTCGCATCCCAGCACCTCGATCGACTTGTTGAGCACCTCTTCAGAAATGGGAGACCCGCCGTAGACGATGGTTTTCAGCGCCGAGAAATCCGCGTCATCCACACCCGGCACCGTCAGCATGAACTGGAGCAGCACCGGGACCAGGAAGGCGTTGGTGACCCGGTGGCTCACGGTGAGATCCACCAGGAGTTGCGGGATGTTGTCCCGGGCGACGATCGAGGTGTTGCCGTTGTACAACCCCAGACACGACCATCCCACCCCTCCGATGTGAAACATGGGAAGGTTGACCAGGTTCACCGAGTCGCCGTCGAAGCCCCACATCGGCGAGCAGGCCCGCTTCAACTCCATGAAGGCGTCGTTGGGGATCATCACCCCCTTGGGAAACCCGGTGGTGCCCGAGGAGTACAGCAGGAACACGGTGTCGTCTCCCTCGGCGCCTCCTCCGGGATCGTCGGAGGGATGGCTGTCCCGCCACTCCTCGAAGGACTGGTGGGTATCGTGGTCACCCACCACCAGTATCTTCTCGACCGTCTGGAGGTCGCCGACGATCTCGTCCAGAACGGGAACGTACTCCTCACCGACGATCAACAGTTTGATCTCGGCATCGTTGACCACCCCGGTGATCTCCCGGGGAGCAAGCCGCCAGTTGATGCCGGCGTGGACCGCTCCCAGCTTCGCCGCCCCGAACAAGAAGTCGAAGAACTCCATGCAGTTCTTGTCCAGGAAACCCACATGGTCTCCGTGGCCCACCCCGGCCGCGGCCATGGCGTTGGCGGCGCGGCTAGAACGAGCGTCCAGTTCTGCGAAGGTGATTTCTTCCGATCCATAGACCAGGGCGGTCTTGTCCGGTTGTACGGCGGCATGATGCCGGGCGACACCGGCGATGTTGGTGATGCTCATGAAGACGGCTCCCCCTGACTATTCAACCTATTCAACAAATCGTATCTAAACGTGTATTACGAATCGTATCGGGAGTGCGGTCACCAGTCCATGCCGCCGACCTTCTCCAGGGTCCGGTCGACCATCGACACCATGTCGTCGATGTCCGAACGGGTGGAGATCAGAGGCGGGCAGAGGAGGATTTTGGGTTCTCCCCGGTCATCGGCTCGGGTGTAGAGACCGGCATCCATCATGATGGGAGGCAGGGTCTGCTTCAACAGAACGTCCGCCTGTTCGGAGGTCAATCGCCGTCCCGTCTCCCGGTCGGCGGTCAACTCCACCGCATAGAAGAACCCGGTCCCCCGTATATCGCTTACCATCCGGTGCCCGGCGGCCATCCGCTCCAACTGTTCCCGGAAGTATCCGCCCAGGTTCCGAACGTTGCCCACCACATCCTCGTCGCGGAGGGCGGTCAGGTTGGCGACCGCGGTGGCGGCCACCACCGCATGGCCACCCCAGGTGGCGCCGTGGTTGAAGGTGCCGATATGGGAATCCATCAGTTCCTCGAAGACGGACCGGCGGATCAGGAGTCCTCCGATCGGCGCGTAGGAAGAGGTGGCGCCCTTGGCGAAGGTGATCAGATCGGGCACCACGCCCATCAGCCCCGCACCGAACCACTCTCCCAGACGGCCGAATCCGTTGATCACCTCGTCGGCGCACAGCAGCACCCCGTACTTGTCGCAGATGCGTCGCAGTTCCTGCCAGTATCCGGCGGGAGGAACGATGGCGCCGCCCCCGTTCTGAACCGGCTCGGCCAGCACCATCGCCACCGTCTCGGGGCCCTCCTCGACAATGGCCTGCTCCACCCGGGACGCCGCCTCCACCCCGTCGTCGAAGCCCAAGGTGTTGGGGACCTTTCGAAATCCGTACAGCAGCGGACCGTAGGCCTCCCGGATGCCCGGCAGGCCGGTGGCCGACAGGGCGCCCATGGTGGTCCCGTGATAGGACAGGTGGCGGCTGATCACCTTCACACGGCGGGGTTCGTTGCGAGCAGAGTGGTACTGGCGGGAGAATTTGATGGCTGACTCCACCGCCTCGGAGCCGGAAGAGACCAGGAACACAACATCCAGGTCGCCCGGCGCCAGAGAAGCGATCATGTTGGACGCCTCGATGGTGACCGGGGTGGTGGCCGACCAGGAAGGCATGTAGGCAAGGGTCTTCATCTGCTCGCCGGCGGCGGCGGCGATGTCCGCCCGGCCGTGGCCGATCTGGACGGAGAACAAACCGGCCAGACCGTCGATGTAGGAGTTCCCGTCCTGGTCCCAGATACGGATTCCCTCTCCTCTGACCCAGGTCGGGGCGCCTCCGCTTCGCCACAGCGCTCCCGGAGTGAAGTGCAGGGCCGTGTGTGCCAAGGCGTTGGTCGTGACAGTGGTGGTCATGTGAACATTCTCCTCATCTAAATCTTGGCGGCCAGATGCCGGTAGCGCTCCAAGTGCCGCACCGGCTGCTGCAGAGCGTCCCGGCGGAAGGGCTCGGCCAACTCCTCGGGGTCGACCATCACCTCCACCACGGTAGCCACCTCGGGATCGATCGCATCCCCGAAGGCGTCCTTGAGATCGGCGGGGTCGGTTACCCTGATTCCCCGCCCACCCATGGCGGTAGCGATGTCGGCGAAGTGGAACCCTCCCAACCGGTGTCCGATGTTGGTGCCCACGAAGCGATCGTCGTAGAAGTCGATCTGGTTGCGCTTCTCCGCTCCCCACTGCTGGTTGTTGAAGACCACCGCCGTCACCGGCAGGTCTTCCTCCACCGCGGTCATCACCTCGTTGAGACTCATCCCCCACGCTCCGTCCCCGACGATGGCCACCACCGGGGACCCGGGCGAGGCAAGCTTGGCCCCGAGCGCGCCCGGATAGGCGAACCCGCAGTTCCCGAATCCCATGGCGGCCATGAACCGGCGCGGTTTGGTGAAGCGAAGGTAGCCGTTGGAGACCGAGCAGATGTTGCCGATGTCGGTGGTGACGAACGTGTCGTCGGTGAGCTGGGCCGACAGCTCACCGAGCGCCCGGCGGGGACTGATGGGAGTGGAATCGGAGGCCGAGCGGGCAGACAGTTCCTTCTCCCAGCGGGCCTTGGCGTCAGCGACATGGTGCAGCCGCGCCTGGTCGACCGGACGGTCCCCGGCAGCGGCCAACCGGGCCGAAATGGCACGGGCTGCCTGGCGGGCATCGGCGATGATTCCCAGCTCGATGGGCTTGGAGCGGCCCAACTGCTCGGGGTCGATATCGATCTGCACCACCTTGGCCGAACGGGGATAGAAGTCCAGCCCGTACTGGGGCACGGTGCCGAATACGTTTATCCGGCAACCCAGCATCAGGACCACATCGGCTTCGGAAAGAAGTTCCATGGCGGCCTTGGAGCCCATGTAACCCAGGGGCCCCACCGACAGGGGGTGGGTGTAGGGAAAGGCGTCGTTGTGCAGATAGGAAGTGGCCACCGGGGCACTGAGCTGCTCGGCCAACCGGGCGGTCTCCCCGTAGGCGCCCGACAGCACTACCCCGTATCCGGCCACGATCACCGGGTTGCGGGCTTCCGAGAGGATGGCGGCGGCCCGGTCCAGCAGGGCCGGATCCCCGGCGCCCCGATCCTCGGAGCGATACTGGTTGGGAGAAAGGACCTGCTCGCGGGACTCGCCGTAGAAAAAGTCCCGGGGAACGTCGACTTGTACGGGACCCAGATGGGCCATCGCCATCCGGAAGGCGGTCCTCATGGACTCGGCCATCCGGTCGGGACGGGGAACCTGCAACTGGAATTTGGTGATGCTGCGGAAGATGGACAGTTGCTCCACCTCTTGGAAGCCATCCAGCCCCACCGAGCCGGAGGTGGCCGAGGGGGTGATGATCACCACCGGAGAGTGGGCGTGATAGGCTGCGGCGATACCGGTGACCATGTTGGTGATGCCGGGGCCGTTCTGAGCGGTGCATACCGAGGGGCGTCCGGTGGCCCGGGCGTAGGTGTCGGCCATATGAGCTGCGTTCTGCTCGTGGCGAACCGATAAGAATCGGATACCGGCCGCGGGAAAGAGATCGAGCGCGTCCATGAAAGCCGATCCGACAATTCCCGGCACGTCAGTCACGCCCTCGGTCCGAAGAGTCTCGACCAAGGCTTCGCTCGGGGTCATCACCATTGGAGTTTCTCCTGCTCTAGCGGGGATTTAGCCGTTAAAATACCAGGATAGGCGCTACGAAAGTCCGCCAGGAGGAATGTTTCGTCCTGTGAGACGGCGGGCCGAGTCAACGATGACGCCCAGTGAACTTCCGGGCGGAAAAACCTCCACTCCCCGGTCGGTCAGGCGGGGGATGGCCTGGGGAGGAACCGTTCCCCCCACGAACACCGGGATGTCCCCCACTCCCGCCGATTCCATCTCGTCCAATGCCCTCTCCACCACCTCCACCCGGCCGCCCACATTTATCCCCACCAGGTCGACGTCCTCGGCCGCCGCAACGCCGGCGATCTCGCTGGGGCGGAGCATCCCGCCCAGGATCACCTCGAAGCCCGCTTCCCGAAGGGCCCGGGAGACCACCGCCACACCCCGCCAATGGCCGTCCAGGCTGCTCTTAGCAACCAGAACCCGGGCAGGGGGCTGCGAATAGTCAGACACTGATCGGCGCCTGCCAGTCTCCGAAAGTCTCCCTCAACACGTCCCCTATCTCCCCGATGGAGGCATCGGCGCTCACCGCTTCCATAAACGCCGGTATGGCGTTCACCGAGTCGTTGCGGCACACGGTTTCAAGATGGTGGAGCGCCTCCATCGCCCCGCGCCGGTGGCGGGTGCGGCGCAACTCGGAGAGACGATCCATGGCCATCTCCCAGGTTTGGGCCCCCGACCGACCCTCGAAGGCCTGCACGTCCATGATGGGATCGTCGATGGTGTGGGTGTTGACGCCGACGACGGCCCGCTCGCCGGTCTCCATCCCCACCGCGATCCGCTGGTTGTTCTCCTCGGCACACTCCAGCAGAAACCCGTCGTCGAGCACCGCCAGAAACCCTCCCCGGGACTGGATCTGCTCGAAGAACTCCCAGCCCCGCTGTTCCAGTTCTCCGGTCAGCGACTCTATGTAGAAGCTCCCGCCCAGCGGATCGGCCACCTCCCGCAGGTTTATCTCGTTCTGGAGTATCTGCTGGATGCGGATGGACATCAGGTGGGCATGGTCGGAGGGAATCGACATGGCCTCGTCGTATCCGGACACTCCCAGAGACTGGGTCCCCCCCAGCACCGAGAACAGCGCCATCAGGGTGCCCCGCACGATGTTGTTGAAGGGCTCCTGGTAGGTCATGGCGCTGCCGGCGGTCACCACGTGGATCCTCATCTGCCGGGCCTTCTCGTCGGTGATCCCGTAACGCTGTTCGAGCAGGTCCGACCACATCTTGCGGGCCGCCCGGAGCTTGGCGGCGTCCTCGAACACCTCCATGGAGACCCGGAAATTGACCCCTCCGATCCGGTGAGCCAGCCGCTCCACATCCACCTTCCCCCGGGCGGCGATCATGTCCAGGTACTGGACGGCGTTGGCCATCACCGCCCCCAACTCCTGGTGGGCCGACAGCCCGCTGTCCGCCGCGTTGTAGCCGGCGACCGAGACCGGCACCCAGCGGGGCATGCGCTCGGAGCACCATTCGATCAGATCCAGGTTGAAGCGGATGGCCGCCTCGGGCGGGATCTGCTCCTTGGTGGGACACCCCAGGTAGGTGAGGAAGAAGTCGCTCTGTCCGGTCCCCGCCAGCTTCTCGAGCGGTATCCCCCGGCGGCTGGCCACCGACCAGTAGGAGGGAAGCGTGTACACCGCCGATTGGGGGACCCCTCCTCCCGGCTTGGCGTAGATGGACTCGAGGGGCAGGCCCGAGAGGATGGTCTCGTAGTCCCGCAGGCCGACCGTGACCGTGCCGGTCAGGCCCACGTCCTCTCGCCTCTCCACGATCTCGGGGTGGTCGACGTCGTAGAGATGATCGTCGGTCATCCGGTCGTGCTTGATGATGATCCCGGTCTCACCCGCTTCGAACAGGAGAAACTTGAGCCGCTCGTTCATGTCCTCGGGGTTGCCGTATCCAGAAAGTTGAAAGATTCTCCACGCCCGGTCGCGGTACATCCGCGGATAGGCCCCCCGCAGATAGGGCGCCCGACCCGGGGGAGCGTCGAGCGCCTCCCTGATCCCGGGTGGGACATCCTCCGGCCCGTACAGCAGTTTGAGCGGGACCCCGGAGGTGGTCTCTGGCTGGTTCTCAATCATCGGCAAAGGGGTGACCGGCGGGGTTTCTCCCAACCACTTTACCCACCCCGAAGCCCTGTCTGTCCCCCCGACCACTCACGTACATGGCTGTCTCCACAGCATCCATTCGTATTTCTTCTCAAACCGGGAAACATGGAACACCACCCCTCGCTCCATGTTGACCATCACAATGATCGGATTGTCGTTGGAGTCCAACCCGATCACCGTGCGTACGCCGCTTCGCGGGTAGTCATAGGCCTCCCCCAGCAACACACTCAACCCCCTGGTGATGTCCGCTCTCGTGTAACCGTGCTTGTACGCCGACCGCAGGATGCTCAGGCCGATAGCGTTACCCTGTTCCCACCTCTCCAGTGTGAAGTTATGGCCTCCCTCCGATCATCAGGAATTGCCTCCCACAGGCGCTCTCTCAAACCGGGCTCAATCCGAGCGAACTTCTCAGCCGCCTCCGACGCCGTCACCGCGATCAGATAATAGACCTGCTGGTCCGTGGTCATCTGGGCGAATAGGGCATCAGCGCCTTTCGACAGTTCCTCTAATTCCTCGGGTGTTGATCGGCGCCCCGACCACTTGCTCGGGTCAGGTGGATTGTGAGCCAGTTCCAAATCTACAGCCATCTCTTCGGGGGAGAGGATCACCTCACCCGTCAGGTCACAAACACCCGGTTCTCCGGTAAAGCAGGACTCTCTTCCGTTCACAGTTCCCAATCAGAATAGCGAACCGAACACATCGCCATGCGGAGGTTGACCCTCAGAAGTGGCAACATCCAACTACCCTCCGACCGCGATGCTCGTTGGACCGCCCTCCCGCCGCTTGGCCGTGCTGGCGGTGGGGTTGGTGCTGGGCCTGGGATCGGCCTGTGTAACCGGAGACTCCGCTCCGGCGAGCGACCCTTATGGGGCATGCGCCGAGGGGCGGACGCTCCGCTTCGCCTTCTACGCCTTCTTCGACCCGGTCAGCCACAGCGCCGATCCCGATCCCGACTCCGCAGGGTTCGGCGAGCACCTGGGCTATGAGTCGGATTTGCTCGCCGCCCTGGAGGCGATGGAGGGCGCGGGGCTGCGTTTCAGTCGCACACCGGTCGCCGAGTGGCCGGATATCTGGCTGCTGCCCGCCGGAGACGAGTTCGACATCGCCGGAGGTGGCATCACCATCCTCGAGTCCCGCACCCGCGACGCTGAGGGGAACCGGGTGGTGGACTTCACATCGGGACACATCGCCTTCCGCCAGTCGCTTCTGGTGCGAGCCGGGGAGGAGAACCGCTATCCCACCCACGACCATCTGACCGACGACTCCCGGGTGGGGGTGCTGGCGGGTACCACCGGGGAGGCCCGCCTGCTCCAGTTGACCGGCTTGGCGGACTCCCGGGGAGTGCTGGCCGCCGGAACGCGGGTGGTCACGGAGTCGGGAACATCGATCGCCGACGGTACCGATGGCTTCGTGATCACCGCCGCCGGGTCATCACCGAATCTGCAAACGCGCATGCTCCTGGAACCCCCCTCCCCCGATATGCCCGTGGTGGTCTACCTGGGAGAGGACATAGGCGAGATGGAACTGCTCGACGCCCTGCGCGACGGTTCGATCGACGCGTTCGCCAGCGGGGACACCGGTAACCGGGAAGCCGTCTACCGCCATGCAGACGATGGCGTGTTCGCGGTCACCGCCTTCGATCCGGAGATGGAACTCGGAGGCTGGACGCTGCCGGTCGCCGAGCAGGCCCTCCTCGCCTGCCTCAACGACAAGCTCGACTATCTCACCGACCACCGGGCGATCGGCTACCCCGAATGGCGCGCCGACCCAGAGGTGTTTCTCCGCCGCGCCCGCGCCTGGAGTCCGTGACCCCGGCGCGCTGCGTGGAAGCACCAGCGCGCGGAGCGCGCCTTCACGACGAGCGCTCCCTTCCCCGCCCTTCATAGCATCCGTTACCCTGTACAGCACCCATGTCGGCCCGAAAGCACCGCAGATGGTTGTGATACGCACCGCCCGGGGAGGGGGAAGATTCGAGGAGGTGGGGTCGTATGTCCGGGCGCGCCGGGTGGGGCCGTTCGTGTTCGTGGCAGGCACCACCGCCGTGGAGCCGAGCGGGAAACTGCATGCGCCCGGGGACGCCTACGCCCAGACCCACTACATTCTCGACCGCATCGACAAGGCCCTGGGCGAAGTCGGCTCATGCCTCTCCGACGTGGTCAGAACCCGGGCGTTTCTCTCCGACATGGGTGCAGCCGCAGGGGGATTCATCCGGGCCCACGGCGAGCGTTTCCGGGGGATTGAACCGGTGCTGACCGGCGTGGAGGCCGGCTTGACGGTGGAAGGCATGATGGTCGAGATCGAAGTCGACGCCGTGCTGGTCGACGAGTTGGAGTCCTGAGGAACGAGGAATGTCGAGAGTTTGCCAAAGGGCGCCGGGGCCGGGAGGTATAGTGAGTCGGGATAACTAGTGAGGCGAGCCCGGGTGGTTCGCCGCGCAGTAACAGCTACGGTAAGGAGGACCCCATTGACTTCTAGTACAGACCAGGGCCTCATCAAGGCACTCTCCACCCGGGACGTCTTCATGGCCGGGGTCGGTCTGGTGGTAGCCAGTTCCACCCTGGTTTCGGACTTCGAGGGGTGGATCGGCATCGGCACCGCCTTTGCCATGGCCTTGATTATGGCCTTTGTAATCAACCTGCTCCTGGGCCTTTCCGCCGCCGAGTTGGCGGTGACCTATCCCAAAGCCGGCGCGCTCTACGACTACGGAGCCGCCGCTTTCGGGGGGAAGGGGGCCAAGGCAGCCATAACCGGAATCTTCCTCGGGTTCTCCTTCTATGCGATGTTCGGTTTCGTCGGCGCGCTGGAGACCAACGCGGGCGCATTCGGACTGCGGGCTCTGTTCGTCTCCGACGACCTGAGCATCATGGAGGAAAGTCTGCTGCCGTGGATTATCGGCATGACCGTCCTGGCAGTCATACCCAACCTGCTGGGAATCCAGATTCTCGCCAGGGTGGAGTTGCTGGTGGTGGTGGTGATGCTCGCCATCCGCTGGATCTTCGGCCTGTTCGGGTACTTCGGCGCCGGCAACACGGGAGGCTGGAGCGCCGGCAACTGGGACGCGGGGCTCAGTATGTGGAACTGGTTCGGCTCCGAGGGGGTGATCGCCGCCGGGCTCATCATCGCCATATGGTCGTTCATCGGGATCGAGTTCGTCGGTCCCCTCGCCGAAGAGACCAAGGACCCGGGCCGCATGATCCCCAAGGGCATCGTTTGGGGTCTGGTCGCCATCCTGGCCACCTCGCTGTTCATGGGCTTCGGCGTGCTCGGCACCGACGCCACCAGCACCTGGCAGGGTGGACTGGAGGCCTCTGGATGTGCAGGCAACTGCACCCAGTTGTTCGTGGGACGCGAATTCTGGGGCGACGGCGGCCGCCTCTTGATGGCGGTGGCCAGCGTGCTCGCCACCTTCGCCTCGATGACCATCGTCTATGCCGGCATGCCGCGAATCCTGTACGGGATCTCCCGCAACGGCCACTTCTTCGGGCCGCTCTCCCGGATCTTCTCGTACCTGCATCCCCGGTACCGCACTCCGTGGACGGCCATCATCGTGACCGCCGTCATCTACGTGCTGGTCGGTAACTATGCCAGTTCGGTAGTCGACCTGATCTTCGCCGGCGCCTACGTCTGGCTGATCCTCTATGTGGCGTACCACCTGCTGGTGATCATCAGCCGGATGAACGACCCGGGAGCGGAGCGTCCCTTCCGGTTGCCGCTGGTAGTGCCCATCATCGGGGCACTGGCCACCATCTACGGCATCTACCAGGCTTTCGCCGGGGCTCACGAGATCTTCCTCCCCATGGCTATCTGGATCCTGGTGGGATCGCTAGCCGCGGCGGTGATCTCCTACGCCTTGAAGGGCACCGCCCGAATGGGAGGCTGAAAGGAGTTGCACGGCAACTGACTTTCGTTTCTACCCTTTCTGAGAGAAGGCTCACGCCCGGTGCGTGGGCCTTCTCGCTTTCCTGGCAGGATGAGTCCCCGTCGGGCTCCACCGGTACAATTGAATTGCGAATCGAATGGTTTCGATGTGAGTGATTCCCGGCCTAAGCAGCCTTCTGTATTCAACATGCGCCGGCGCATGTCGGGGCTTTACGAGACCCGCCGGAGGCGCATTCTGGAAGAGCCCCGGGCGGCGTTGGAGAAGTTCGGCATCGACTACGATGTGGCCGAGGGGCACCGCCAGGTCAGAGCCCGGTTGGACGACGACGTACGCATGGCGGTGGGCTTCACCGGACGGGTCCGCATCTTCGGAGCGCTGCTGGACACCCTCTGGGTGACCGTGCGGGGAGACCCGGGCCTGAAGCCGGAGCGGATCTCCTACCACTTCAAACACGACCGTTTCGCCACCCGCTCGCAGGAGGGATTCGCCCAGGCCGTCGCCGGCCGGGCCAACCGCGACTCTCGGGTGCGGAGCCTGATTCCCAAGGGAGAACTGAAACACGTCCGCCTGCTGGTCGGCCCCAACGGGCAGCGGGTGGAGATCGTCCCGCTGCCGGGCACCATAACCGCCATCTTCATCCCGCCCATGCCTCCCTACACGGTGCCGATCCGCCAGGACGAGGCCGATGCGCAACTGCAGTTACTGCTGCAACTGACCGATATCTGCCATGGGTAAAATTGGCATTGGAAGTTCAAATGGGATTTCAACCGAATCAACCAGAATCTAAGGAGCCCGACCAATGTGCGGAATAGCAGGAAGAATCCTCCGTGAACCGGGCCCGGTCGGGGCCGACCTGGTGGCCATGATGCAGGCGATGGCCCATCGGGGAAGCGACTCCACCGGGTTTGCGATGTACGGCCCCACCCTACCGGAGGGTTTCGTGGTGCGGGTGGTGAGCATGAACCGGCGCCGACTCGACCAGGATCTCGAGACGTTCCATTCGATTCTGAAAGACCACGGATCCGATTTCCTCTCCGACCCGACCTGGGACGGGTTGAAGCAGCGGCATGTCTCGGTGAGGATGACCATGGCCGAGCCCACCTCCGAGTTTGCGGAATGGTTGGAAGAGGCCGACGCCATCGGTGGATTCGAGATCCAGTCGGTGGGAAAGACCCTTGAGATCATCAAGGACGTGGGCAACGCCGAAACCGTGATGGAAAAACACAACTTGGGGAGCTTCATCGGAACCCACGGGATTGCCAACGCCCGCATGGCCACCGAATCCAAGGTGTACCCCACCGCTTCCCACCCCTTCTGGGCGCGCCCCTTCCCTGACATCGCCATAGTCCACAATGGCCAGTTGACCAACTACTGGCTGACCCGTTACCGACTAACCCGGCAGGGATACCGGTTCTACACCGACAACGATTCGGAGATGATCGCGGTGTGGATCTCCGATCAGATGAGCCGCGGACTCACCCTGGAGGACGCCCTCAAGCTGTCTCTCACCGAGATGGACGGAGTGTTCACGTACCTGGCCACCACCCCCTACGAGATGGGGATGGCCAAGGACAGGTGGGCGATCAAGCCGCTGGCCGAGATCTCCGAGAACGGGAACATGGCCACGGCCACCGAGGAGCAGGCGGTCCGCAAGGTCTACCGGCGGCATCATCCGGTCATCAATTACGACGGGCCCGCCGAATACACGACTTGGGCATGCCGGCCGGCCGAGGCCATCGCCGCATGAGCGTCGTCACGGTTGAAGCCGGGGACCGCCCTCTCCGGGACATCAATCGCGACATCCGGGCCCTGGCGTCCACCGCCTCGGAGATCGTGGTCACCGATCCCCTTTCCCGGCACAACCTGGCCGTGGCGCTCACCGAGGACACCCCGGTGCGCATCCTCGGCAACGTCGGCTACTACTGCGGCGGCCTCAACAGCGGCGGAGTTATCCACGTGGAGGGAGATTGCGGATGGGGAGTTGGGGAGGCGATGGCCAGGGGAGAGATCACCATCGACGGCTACGCGGGGATGAGCGCGGGCGCCTCGATGCGGGGCGGTCTGATCCACATCAAGGGCAGCGCCGGACCGCGCTGCGGGGTGGCGCAAAAAGGTGGGGACATCGTGGTGGAGGGCAATATCGGCTATCTCAGCGGTTTCATGGCGCACACCGGCCGGATCATCACCCTGGGAGACGCCGGGGACGCCACGGGCGATTCCCTTTGGGAGGGCGCGGTGTGGGTGGCGGGAGAAATCAAGTCGCTGGGGGTGGACAGCCACCCGGTGGAGCCACCCGCCGAGGAGGTGGCAGAAGTGGAGGAACTGCTGGACGGGCTGGGTCTGGCCGACTCCACGCGGGACTGGAAGAAGGTCGTGTCGGGACAGCGGCTGTGGTATTTCGAAAGTAGGGATTCCTCCGCATGGCTGATGATCTGAGCAACAACGACTCTCCGAACGGACTTTCCCACGAAGACCTGGTGGCGCTGCGAGACGGCGCTATCGCCGGTCGACCGGCGGGCATCCCCACCTCCTACGACCACGGGGAAAGCATCCGGTGGACACCCAAGGACATCGCCGACATCCACGCCATGTCCAGGCTGGGCCGCTACCAGATCAGGGGCTTCACCACCGCCAACCGCAGAATGGCCAACTGGAACGACCTGGTGTTCGTCCCCGCCACCGCCACCCGGCTTCCACTGGAGGGCTACCGGGAGAGTTGCGAGACCAAGACCGTGCTGGGCGACCGGCCGGGTCTGGTCTCCAAGCCGATCGAACTGGACATCCCCATCTACATCGCATCCATGTCCTTCGGGGCTCTTTCGGCTTCCGCCAAGGCTGCCCTGGGACGGGGGGCCTCCAAGGTGGGCACCATGACCTGCAGCGGCGAGGGGGGCATGCTCCCCGAGGAGCGGGAGGCGTCCAAGACCATGGTCTACCAGATGACTCCGTCCCGCTACGGTTTGGACCTGGATCACCTGCGGCAGGCCGACGGGATCGAGATCGTGATCGGCCAGGGCGCCAAGCCGGGCACCGGCGGGTTGCTGTTGGGCATGAAGATCTCCGACCGGGTGGCGCGCATGCGTTCGCTGCCGATCGGGGTCGACCAGCGGTCCACCGTGCGCCATCCCGACTTCCTGGGCGCCGACGACCTGCTGATCAAGATCGAAGAATTGCGCGAGGCCACCGACTACCGGATCCCCATCTTCGTGAAGCTGGGCGCCACCCGCCCCCGGTTCGACGTGGCCATGGCCGCCAAGGTGGCCGATGTGATCGTGCTGGACGGCGCCGAGGGAGGCACGGGCGCCTCACCGGAACTGCTGCTGGACCACACCGGCATCCCCACCATGACCGCCATCCCCGCCGCCCGCGAGGCCTTGGAGGAAAGCGGCATGTCCGGGGAGGTGAAGCTGGTGGCTGCCGGGGGGATCCGCAACGGCACGGACGCCGCCAAGGCGCTGGCGCTGGGCGCCGATGCGGTGATGATCGGCACGGCCGCCCTGATGGCGCTGGGATGCAACTCGCCCCGTTATCTGGAGGACTACCAGAAGATCGGCACCTCGCCGGGAAAGTGTCACCATTGCCACACCGGCCGTTGCCCGGTGGGAATCACCACCCAGGACCCCTTCCTGGAGACCCGCCTGCATGTGGACGCCGCCGCCGACCGGGTGGCCCGTTATCTGACCGCCATGACCATGGAGATCACCATGCTGGCCAAGGCATGCGGGAAGTCAAGCGTTCACAACCTGGAGATGGAGGACCTGCGGGCCCTGTCGCTCGACTCCTCGGCTCTCACCGGCGTCAAAGCTGGCCGGAGTGGACCGCCCTTTCACCTGGTAAACGACTTCCTCCGCTGGGAACGGGGGAGAGGGCTGCTGGCCGCCAAACCGAGAGGTCCACAGGCCTTGGGGAGAAGAAAAACCGTTCTGGTTGTCGACGGATTCAGTCAGCGGCTTTCATCAAGGTATGCAACTGCGGCAGCAGTGCGGGGAGGTCGTCTTGGATTACGACCCAAACGATATCGTTGTCCAACCCCAAGTAGGCATGAATGTTCCGATTGCGCATAGCTATGATCGAACGCCACGGGATTTCAGCGTGCTCCATTTTGACATGAACAGGTATGTTCGTCGCCGCTTCGCCTATTTATGCCAGATTGTGCAATGTCGCGTAATAAGTGCGTTGCTCGGCAACAAACGTGCGTTGATCGAGTCCGGCAGTGAAATCCAGCACATTCTGGGCGAATTCAATCATGTCTCCCACGTACATGCGCCACTGGCGCCGAGGCCGACCTTTGTCAGACAGAGACGGCCTCTGCCTCGACGTAAGGCCGCAGTTCTGCACGCAGAGCTTTGTCGGTGACCAGGTCGACAGACCGGCCCAGCAAGTCCTCCAGATAGAACTGCAAATCGAAAAAGCTCAACCCGGGACTGCGGGGGCCACCAAATGAAACGAGAATGTCCACATCGCTGTCCGGCAACGCTTCGCCTCGGGCAATGGATCCGAACAAAGCCATGGAAGCAACATCGAAACGCCCCGCCAGGGTTGCCTTGTGCGCTCGCAACAACGCCAGCGTTTCCTCTTTGGTGTTCACGGTGGTCATGCTTATGCCTCGTCTGAGTGCGGCACGTCGTGTTCGTCTGATCATAAACAACTGCACCGGCTTCATTGTGAGAGTTGACCGGGAAGCGAGCCGGACACCAAACCATCCCACCTGCGCAGGAAGGATATGTATCTTATTGGACGGAGTACATGAATGAACAAGACCTAATCCCCGACTCTTGGAGCGGCGCCGAGTACCGGGAGAACACTGCTCATCACCGGGCGTTCGATCCGCCGGCGCTTTGGGACCTCGACCTGGGATCCGGCGACGCCCTTCTGGATGTGGGGTGCGGCGCCGGGGATCTGACCGTGACCCTGGCCGACCACTATCCCCGAGCAGAGATGGTCGGAGTAGACGCTTCACCCAGCCAGATCGAACAGGCCCGCCGGCGCGGTCACCCCCGGGTCCGCTTCCAGGTGTGCCGGGTCCAGGATCTGCGGTGGGAAGAGCGCTTCGCAGCGGCGGTCTCCATCGCCTGCCTGCACTGGATACCGATTGACGGACACCCCTTGGCGCTGGAGAGGGTCTTCCGCGCCCTGACACCCGGCGGGAGGCTGATCGCCAGTTTCGCCGCCAGGGAGAACATCGCCGATATCCGAAAGATCATCTTCTCGGCAGCGGTTCGGTCACCCTTTGACCAGTATGTCCAAAGGCGTCTCCCTCACCACCCCTGGCCGTCCCTGGGCCGCTACCGGGAGATCGTGGCCCGCTCACCCTTCGGCGACGCCGAAGAACTGCGGATCGAGATCCAGCCTCGTCCTTTCACCCATACCCGGCTCATCGGCTGGCTCCGCACCCAGACCCTCACCGGCTACCGGCCCCTCCTGCCTCCCGAGCTCTTCGAGGCCCTGGTCGCCACCGTGGGAGAGCAGGTGGCGGACCTAACCAAAACGGGAACCGACCGCCATGTCGTACCCTTCGTTCGACTGCAACTGCAAGCCCGCCGACCAAGAACCCCTACATGAACTCTGCGAAGTTGACGGACTGGGTGGGAAACACCGAGAGTAACCGCCAGCGTATCGACCCCTGGCCGGTTGCCGCTCTGTCGGCTCTGTTCGATCAGTCGGCCCCGGCTGCGGAAGAGGGAGACCCCCTGCCGCCCATGTGGCACTGGCTCTACTTCCTGCCTGCCGCCCGGCGATCGGAGACCGGACCGGACGGGCATCCTCTTCGAGGAGGATTCCTTCCCCCTGTGCCGCAGCAAAGAAGGATGTTCGCCGGGGGGACCACCGTGTTCCATCGTCCCTTGCTGGTGGGAGAAGACGCCCGGCAGCAAGCAACTGTGAAGAGTGTCGTTCGCAAAGAGGGCAGAAGCGGCCTCTTGGTGCTGGTAACGGTCGAGTACCGGATCTGGGGAGAGAAGGGACCGGCGCTCACCGAAACCCAGAACCTGATCTACACCGATTCCCCGCCTTCTATGCCTAAAGAGCCTCCCGGCAGACCCGGCCCTCCGTCCCGACCGTGGGCTTGGGAAATTGCCACCGACCCGGTACTCCTGTTCCGGTTCTCGGCCCTCACCAACAATTCCCACCGTATCCACTATGACCATTCATACGCGACCGGCGAGGAGGGATATCCCGGACTGGTGATGCAGGGTCCGCTGACCGCCATGCTGCTGGCGGATCTCGCCCGGCGCAACGGCGTGACCGGAACCTCGAGTTTCTCCTTCCGGGCACGTTCTCCTTTCTTTTGCGGCGACACCCTTCATCTGCGCGGGGGACCCGATCCCCGGGCCGGGGACGGTATATGGACTGTGGGCGCCTTCTCGCCGGAGGGCCGGCTGGGCGTGGAAGCCAAGTTGTCGTCCTGATCCGAGACTCCGACTCGCCCAAGCCGGCGATACCCTCTAGTGCCTATGAACGATCAACCCTTGTGGACCCCTTCCGAAGAGGGAATTGAAGCCTCGGCGATGACCTCCCTCCGCCGGGAAGTCAACCGGCGCTACGGACTCGATCTCCCCGATTCAGTGGATCTGCAGCGTTGGAGCGTGGAGAACATCGCCCGGTTCTGGGACACCATCTGGGACCAGGTCGGGGTACTTGGAGACAAAGGCCACCGGGTGTTCGTGCCCGGCGATTCGATGACCACTGCCCGGTTCTTTCCGGAGGCTCGTCTCAACGTGGCCCGCAACCTGCTGGATGGCCGAGGGGTCGACCCCGATTCGGCGGCGGTCCTGTACCGGCGGGAGGACGGCCACACCCGGGACCTGACCTGGAGTCAACTGCGGTCCCAGGTAGCAGCCGCCGCCGGGGCTCTGCGCGCCTACGGGGTGCAGCCCGGAGACCGGGTGGCGGCCTGGATGCCCAATCGACCCGAGACGGTGGTGTTGATGATCGCCGCCGCCAGCATCGGCGCCATGTTCAGTTCCACCTCGGCCGACTTCGGGGTGGCCGGGGTCGTGGACCGCTTCGGCCAGATAGACCCGGTGCTGCTGTTGGCCGCCGACGGCTATCCCTACAGCGGAAAACCCTTCGACCGGCTGGCGGCTCTCCGAGAGATCCGCCAAGCGCTTCCTTCGGTCCGGCGGGTGGTGGTGGTCGCCAATCTCGATCCCGACCCGGATCTCACTTCCGTTCCCGACTCCATCTCCTGGGACGACTTCCTGTCCGCCGGCGAGGACGCCGACCTTTCCACCGAGACCTTCCCCTTCGACCACCCCCTGTTCATTCTTTATTCCTCGGGCACCACCGGACCTCCCAAGTGCATGGTGCACCGGGCGGCGGGGGTGATGCTCAAACTCATGCAGGAACATCAGACCCAACTGGACATCAGGACCGGAGATCGGGTGTTTTACTTCACAACCTGCGGATGGATGATGTGGAACTGGCTGGTCACGGCGCTGGCGTCGGGGGCGAGCATCGTCCTCTACGACGGCAATCCGTTTCATCCCTCTCCCGACCACCTGTTCGACCTCATCGACCAGGATCAGATCACCCTGCTGGGAGTCTCGGCCAAGTTCATCGACGCCGCCCGCCAGACCGGCATCCGACCGCGGCATTCACACAACCTGGCTTCGCTGCGCACCATCTGCTCCACCGGATCCCCGCTTTCTCCCGAGGGCTTCGAGTGGGTGTACCAGGATGTCAAAGAAGACGTGCACCTTGCCTCCATCTCAGGCGGCACCGATCTGTGCGGATGTTTCGTGGGGGGCGACCCCACCCTGCCGGTGTGGACCGGTGAAATCCAGGGAGCAACCCTGGGCATGGCGGTGGAGGTATACGATCCCGATGGCCTGCCACTGAACGGTCCCACTGGAGAACTGGTCTGCCGGGAGCCATTCCCGTCAATCCCCCTGTACTTTTGGAACGACCCGGACGGATCTAAGTTCCACTCGGCCTACTTCGACAAGTTTCCCGGGGTATGGACCCATGGCGACTACGCCAACTGGACCCCCCGCGGCGGGATGGTGATCCACGGGCGATCCGACGCCACCCTCAATGTGGCTGGGGTGCGAATCGGAACGGCGGAGATCTACCGGCAAGCCGAGGAGGTGGACGGGGTGGTGGAGGCGATCTGCGTGGCCCAGAAGTGGGAGAGAGACACCCGGATGGTGCTGTTCGTGCGCCTGGAGGACGGCCGGGAGTTAACTGAGAACTTGGTTGCGGAGATCAAGGGTCGCCTGCGCCGCAACTGCTCGCCTCGACATGTCCCGGCCCTGGTGCTGCAGACGGCCGACATTCCCCGCACTCGCTCGGGAAAGATCACCGAACTGGCGGTGACCGCCGTGGTCAACAGCGGCAAGGTCGAGAACACCGAGGCCCTGGCCAATCCCGAATCCCTTGCCTACTTCCGAGACCGTCCCGAACTGGCCCGGTGACCGGTGGCGGTATCTGCCCGGCCCCTCTGCCGGTTCGACGACCATCTGGGAAAAAGAGTGGTGCGCCAAGCTTGCCTTTGTCACACAAAGGGTTCATATTGGTAGGTAGCCAAACACCAGGAAGGTCCGTTCCGGCGCCGTTCGGACCAACTCGAGGGATCATATCTGTTCGGAAACGAGCCTTGGTCCAGGGCTGGGCGAAAGCAGGCCCGACCAACGGCGGTGGCGGCGGGGGTGGGCCCGAAGGGGGAATTTCGCAAGTTTTGGTTGTGTGGCCGAGCCGGGACCAGTCAACTCGGCACCTGCTCCGTCCACTCCCCGCCACCCGAGCGATGAGACCGGCGAGGCCGCTCCCGTGAAACCCGTTTCGGTGGGGGTGGTAGGGCTGGGCGCCATTGCCCAGACCCAGCATTTGTTCAACCTGGCACTGCTGAATGATCTTTTCCGGGTGGTGGCGGTGGCCGATCTTTCGGCAAGACTCACTGCAACCATCGCCGGGCGGCTTCCGGCACCGGTCTTCGCCTCGACGGACTGGCGAGAGATCTGCGCCCATCCGGAGGTGGAAGCAGTGCTCCTGCTTACTCCCGGCGCCCACCGGATAATGACCGAAGAGGCCCTCCTGGCAGGAAAACACGTTTTTTCGGAAAAGCCCCTCTCGCTCACCGTGGCCGGTGCCAACCTTCTTGCCACCCTTGCCCGACAGACCGGTCGGGTCCTTCAGGTCGGCTATATGAAGCTGTATGAACAAGTCTTCTCGGACCTCGGGGCGGGATTGGAATTGATCGGTCTGCATCGGCTGATCCGCCACACGGTCTATCATCCCAGCCACCAGTCGCAGTTCGCCCACCTTGATCTGCTTCGCTTTGATGATGTCGACCAATCGACCCTGGACGCCGCCGCCGATTACGAGTTGGAACGCACCGCTGAAGCGATCGGAGACCTCCCTGATCAGTGGGGCAGCCTGTATCGCAAGTTCCTGGTCGGGTCCGTGATCCACACCGTCTCCATCCTGAGAACTGCTTGGGGAGAGCTCCCCCGCATCACCCATGCCGAAATGTGGCCGACCTCTCCCCCCCGGTCTCCGGACCAGCCTCCCAGCCTGCACGTCAGAGGAGAATTGGCCGATCACACCCGGGTGGAGCTGAGTTGGCTGTGGCTTCCCTCCTACCCCGCTTACCAAGAGACGCTGGAGGTTCACGGATCTAAGGGTTCTGTGGAACTATCCTTTCCCCAACCCTACCTGCGTCACCGGACCGCCGATCTCACCATCCGGCATCGGCAGAGACCAGTTCGTTTGAAGGGTGGCCCTGAGTCCGCCTTCGTAAGAGAACTGCGGGCCTTCCATGCCGCCATCACCACCGGAAACCATCCACCCGACGCGGCCGGGGCCGCCGCCGATCTTGCCTGGCTCCAACAGATGCTCGCCACCCTGGCCCGCCGGGATGGGGTAATCACCGGTGGCGAGTCCGGGACTGCGGCCAGAGCAGAGCGTTAAGGTGATCGAGGAGGCATGAAGTGAACCGACCCATCCGTCTGGGAATCATCGGCCTGGGGAGCATCGCCCAGATCCAACACCTGCCCAACCTCGCTCGCTTGCAGTCGCTGTTCAGGGTGGTGGCGGTGGGAGACATCTCGCCCAAACTCAACCAGGCGATCGCCGACCGGCTACCCGGAGCGGTATTCACCTCCACCAACTGGCGGGAGATCTGCTCCCATCCGCAGGTGGAAGCGGTGTTGATCCTCACCTCCGGTGCCCACGAGCAGGTAACCGAGGGAGCGCTGCTAGCCGGAAGGCACGTGTTCTCGGAGAAACCCCTGTGCCTGACGGTGGAGGGCGCCGAACGGCTCCACAACCTGGCTTCGAGCCGAAGACTGACCCTGCAGATCGGATACATGAAGCTTCACGAACAGGTGCTCCCCGAAATGGCAGGCGGACTGGAGAAGATCGGGGAGCCGCGGCTCTTCCGTCACACCGTCCACCACCCCGACGATGCAGTCTGCCTCGGTCCGGCCACTACGTTGCGCTTCGACGACATCGACCACCGCGTCCTGACCGAGGCGGCCGCCTTCGAGCAGACCCGCACCATCGAGGCCCTGGGAGACCTGCCGGCCGAGTGGGGTCGCCTCTACCGGGAGGTGCTGGCGGCCTCCTTCATCCACTGCGTCTCCTTCCTCCGGGGGGTGCTGGGGAAACTTCCCCGACTCACCTCCGCCGACCTGTGGCCCCCCTCGCCGCTTCGGTCCGCAACCGAACCGCCCTGCTTCCTGGCCCACGGTGTCTACCCGGATCACAGCAGAGTGGAGATGACCTGGCTCTGGCTTCCCTCCTACCCCGCCTACCGTGAGTCATTCCAGGCGCACGGAACCAAGGGATCAATGGAACTGCGGTTTCCCAACCCCTATTTGCAAAAAAGAGCAGCTACTTTGACCATTAACAGTGAAGAGACCGTCGCTCGTCACCCTGGGGGAACGGAGTCGGCCTTCGTCAGGGAACTGCGGCACTTTCATGAGGCCGTCACCACCGGCAGGCATCCCGAGGACGCCCTGGGCGCCCGGGAGGATATAGCCTGGTTACAGGACATGGTGGCGGTCATGGCGGCCGGTCAAGGGCTGACGGCCGGCGGCGAGGCGGGAAGTCGTCTGTGAAATTCGGAACGGCGCCGGTCAGTTTCGGCGTTTACGGTCCCCCGGAGGACGGCGCGGGCGTCTCGGCCGACCAACTGGCAGCGGCCATGGCGGCCTGCGGATACCAGGGCGCCGAGTTCCCGCCCGCCGGGTATGCCGGCCCTCCCGGAGCAGCCGCCCGGCTGTTCGAATTGCACGGTTTGTCACCGGTGGGAATCTACATCCCCATCCATTTTGCCGACCCCGCCCGGCGGGCGGCGGATGAAGCCCGCATGGAAGAGGCCCTGTCCGAACTGCAGGCGACCCGCGCCGGTCCTCGTCTGGCCATCCTCGCCGATGAGGGCAGCGAAGCACTGCTCCACAACCCCGGCCGGGGTAACGACCCCACTCATGCCCTCAGTGCCGGGGCGTTCGGCGAACTCACCGAGGCGGTCGACCGGTTGGCGGCCACCATTCGCCGGCAGGGACTGACGCCCTCCTTCCATCCCCATGTCAGCACCTATGTGGAGAGCCCTGGCGAAATCGAGAGGCTCCTCCACGCCACCGACATCGACCTGACCTTCGACACCGGCCACATTTCGCTGGGAGGAGGGAACCTGCTGGAATGCTGGGACGCCTGGCGGGACCGGATCAACCACGTCCATCTCAAGGATGTGCGTCACGATGTCATGGAACAGGCCAGGACGGAGGGTCGGCGGGACTTCGATGTCTGGTGGGCGGAGGTGTCCACTCCCCTGGGTCAGGGGGACCTGAGGCTCGAGGAGTTCCTCGCTCGCCTGTCAGAAGCCCGCTATGAAGGCTGGGTGGTGGTCGAGCAGGACCGCGCTCCCGTACTCTCGGGCGAGCAACTGGACACCGTGATCGCGGTACAAGCCGCCAATCTGGAGTGGATCCGCCTGGTGGAACAAACATTGTCCCCCCGACTCTGATGCTGCCTGTGCCCCTTGCTCCACGGGTCTTCGACGATGGCAGAGCCCTTGGGTCGGCGCTGGCCCGGCGGATCATCAGAGAAGTCTCGGCAGCAACAGGCGCCGGGCGCCCGTATCTGCTGGGATGCCCGGGCGGAAGGAGCCTTCTCACCACCTACCGGATGTTGAACCGGCACGCCGCCGAGCAATCAGTCGACCTCTCGCCGTTGGTGATCGTGATGATGGACGACTACCTCAGACCCACAGACGACGGTTTCGAACATGTATCGTTCGACGCCCACTACTCCTGCCGGCGATTCGCCGTCCAAGAGATCGCCAAGCCGCTGGCGGACCTGCCCGGCGCCCCGGGGAGAGACCGGATCTGGATGCCCGACCCGGCCGATCCGTCCCGGTATGACCGTCTCATCGCCCGGGCGGGAGGAATAGACCTGTTCCTCCTGGCCAGCGGCGCCTCCGACGGTCACGTCGCCTTCAACCCTGCGGGAAGCCCTCGAGACTCCAGCACCCGCATCGTGGAACTCGCCGCCGAGACTCGCACCGACAACATGGTTACTTTCCCCGACTTCAATTCGCTGGACGAAGTTCCCGAGCACGGAGTCACGGTGGGGGTCGGAACCATTGCCGACCAGAGCCGCTCGGCCGTTATGGTGTGCCTCGGCCCGGAGAAACGCCGCACGGTGGAGTGGATCACTGCCGCAACAGCCTATGACCCCTCCTGGCCCGCCACGATTGTGACGGAGATCCCCGAAGCAGAACTCTGGATCGACCTTTCTGCCTCTGCCTCCCAGGGGGAAACCACCTGGATATGACGGGGAGGTTGACCGATCGGCATCGCTGCCACCGAGAGTCCACGGTCTCCTGCCTGTCTCCGACTATAAGATAGGGTTTGGGGATCCGCACCCGGGCCTTATACCGATTCGAATGGACATACGGTGAAAAGAGCGGCAGTCGCGCTTTTGATCCTGATGCCGGTGGTTGCCGGCTGTGGCGACGACGGCGCCGGGGACGCCACAACCACGGAAGCTCCCGTCACCACCCGGGCGCCGGGCCTTGCTCCTGTCGAGCAGGACCTTCTTGATGTGGTGCTGGCCCGCGGTGAACTGAGTTGCGGTATAAACGAGATTCTTCCCGGGTTCGGATACAGGGACTCCTCGGGCGCTTTTGTGGGCTTCGACGTGGATCTGTGTCGGGCGGTGGCGGCTGCGATTCTCGGCGATGCCCAAGCAGTCAGATACCAACCGCTCATCTCCGCCACCCGTTTCGAGGCGGTGGCCTCGGGCTTGATCGACCTCCTGAGTCGAAACACCACCTATACCCAGGGCCGCGACACCGACCTGGGTCTCGACTTCGGACCGACCACCTACTACGACGGCCAGAAATTGATGGCCAAGGGCGCCGCCGGATTCAACTCCACGTCCACCCTGGAGGAGATAGAAGGCGCGGTGGTGTGCGCCAACGCCGGCACCACAACCGAGAAGAACATCAGCGAGACCGCTGCGGCGCTGGGAGTCGAGATCACTTTGAACACCTTCGAGGATGCCAACCTGGTGCTGGAGAACTTCCAATCCGGCGCCTGCGATGTGGTCACCGGCGACGAGTCGGCTTTGGTGTCCCGGAAAGCCGGCAAGGGCCCGGGAGCCGAAGACTGGGTGATCTTCCCGCCGGTCCCCATCTCCAAGGAACCGCTCGGTCCCGGCTGGATCCAGAACCAGTCCCGATTCGGCGATGTGGTCACATGGACCGTGTTCGCCATGCTGATCGCCGAGGAGAAGGGCATCAACTCCTCAAACATCGATGACATGCTGAACGTGGACGGAGAGGCAAGCCGCCTGTTCGGCGCCACGGAGGACGAATTGCAGACCAAGATGGGCCTTTCGGCCGACGCCTTCTATCAAGTGATCAAGCAGGTCGGCAACTATGCCGAGGTTTACGACCGGCACCTCACCCCCCTGGGCCTCGAACGCGGATTCAACGCCCTCTACTCTGATGGAGGACTTCTCTACCCACCTCCCGCCCGGTAGTCGAGTTAAGCAGACCATGTCCCACAGTGACTCCCATCGGTGGACCGCCGAGGACATCCCCGACTTGGCCGGCAAGATCGCCGTGGTCACGGGCGCCAACAGCGGAATCGGGTTGGAGACCGCCAGAGAACTGGCCCGCAAGGGCGCCCACACCATCCTCGCCTGCCGCTCTGCAGAACGCGGGGAGCGGTCCGTCGAAGACCTGAAGGAGCATCTGCCCGACGCCAAGCTCCAACTGATGGCGCTCGACCTGGCCGGCCTCTCCTCCATAAAGCGATTCGCCCGAGATTTCACACAGACCCACTCGCGGCTCGATGTGCTGGTCAACAACGCCGGGATCATGGCCGTCCCCTATTCGCACACCGAGGACGGCTTCGAGAGCCAGATGGGCATCAACCATCTCGGCCACTTCGCCCTGACCGGCAGGCTGCTGGAGATGCTGCTGAGCACCCCGGGAGCGCGGGTGGTGAATGTGAGCAGCACCGCTCATCGGCTGGGGCGTATGGACTTCGGCAACCTTCTGTTCGAAAACGGTGGGTACTCTCCGTTCCGGGCCTATTGCCGGTCGAAACTCGCCAACCTACTGTTCACCTTCGAACTCCAGCGGCGTTTCACGAATGCCGGGGCGGAGGCGCTGGCGATAGCCTGCCATCCCGGGATGGCTACAACCAACATCGGAAACCATCTTCACGGCCACCGGACGTTCCGGTTCTCGGGAATGCTCACTTCAGGCATTGTCCAGAGCGCCGCCATGGGCGCCCTGCCGACTCTCCGCGCCGCGGTGGATCCGAAGGCCAGAGGCGGTCAATACTACGGCCCGCGGGGATTTGCCGGTCAGCGGGGGTTCCCGGGAGTTGTGTCCTCCACCGCCGCTTCCCGCAATGCCACAGCCGCGGAGAATCTTTGGAAAGCCTCCGTACAACTCACCGGAGTCCGCTACTCGCTTTTGCCTTGAGAAACCCTGCCCCCAAGTGACGACCCTAAGTCCCCAAGATTTTCAAGGAGACAGCCCGCGCTTCGTCCATGTCGGAAACGAAGCGATCGGGGGGCACTCTTCGCAAGACGTCCAGCGCATGGAGACTGTCGGTGACCGGACCTTCAAAGCCCATTACGACGCATTCGGTGTCCTCGGCAATCGCCACATCGATCAACTGTCCGACCACCAAGGCCGCGCTGTCGTCCATGTAGTCGGTTTCCGAGAAGTCAAGGATCACCACCTCATGTTCCTGGATGTCCACGCTCAACGCGGCGACCATCTTGTTGGAAGAAGCAACCGTGTAGATCCCCCTGAACGCCACCAGACCCACCCGCGCCGAGAAAGGGTCCACCTCGCCCGAGCCCTCTGCGTCCTCCAGGAAAGTGTTGTCCAGCAATGGCACGGAAACCACGTTGTCCAATTCCAGGCTCTCCAACTTCAGGGCGCTCACCATCCCGGCCACCACCAGACCCACCACCACTGCCGTTACCAGATCAAGGAAGACAGTCAGCCCCAAGGTTGTAACCATCACCACCAGTTGCTCCCGCTTGATATAACGGACGCGGACCAGAAACTTCCAGTCGATGATGTCCCAGCCGACTTTCGTCAGAATGCCGGCCAGGACTGCAAGAGGAATACTTTCCACGAATCTCCCCAGGCCCATGACCAGTGCAAAAAGAATCACCGCGCACGTCATCCCGGACACTCTCGTCAGCCCCCCGGCCCGGGCGTTCACCACCGTCCCCAGGGTGTTCCCAGCCCCCGGTAGGCCCCCCAAGAAACCGGCGATGGCATTGCCGATGCCCTGACCCACCAACTCTTGATCGGGTCTGTGTCGGGTCCGGGTGATCGAATCAGCAATCAGCGCAGTGAGCAGGCTGTCGATGGCGCCCAGAAGGGCCAGCGTCAAAGCCGGTTGCACCGCCCCCGTCAATACCTCGACAGTGAGACCCGGCAACCACACCTCAGGCAGACCCGTGGGCACACTGCCGATGAGGGGCGTATCGGCAAGCCACAGACCAAACAAGGTTCCAGCAATGAGGGCAGCGAGGAACGGAGGCAGGATCCTACGGAGACCCTTCGGCCACAGCACAGCTACCGCAAGAGTCACCGCCGCAATCACAAAGGCATTTACGTTGATGTCGACTATTGCCTGCGGCAGAGCGCGGATAGTTCCGATGGGACCGCCCTCGGCGCCCGGCGCTCCCAGGAAGGGCATGGTCTGCAACAAGATGATGATCACTCCGATACCCGACATGAAGCCCGATATCACCGAGTACGGCGTGTAGGCAATGAAGCGTCCGATTCTCAACAGACCCAAGAGGATCTGAATGATCCCTGCCATCATCACTATGGTGAACGCCTCGGTGAGACTGTCGACATAGCTGGTGACAATGACGGCCATTACCACCGACATCGGGCCGGTGGGACCCGAAATCAGGGACCGCGTCCCCCCGAAGAGGGCCGCGAAAAAACCCACCGCGATCGCTCCGTACAGGCCGGCCAGAGCTCCCAATCCGGAGACCACGCCAAATGCCAGGGCCATCGGGAGGGAAACCACGGCAGAGGTGATCCCCCCGAACAGGTCTCCTCTGAACGCCTCCAGGTCATATCTCATCAGGCATCTCCCTGGAGTTTCCCATGCAGGGCGAAATATAATCCTTACGAAGCTTCAGGCTGTCTGCGGCGCCACTCCGGTAGGAAATCGCCGGGCGCCCCGCCGAAATCGACACTCCGGCTTCGGCTGTCCTCTGGTGACCGAAGGCGGCACCGGTCCAGTTGAGGCGGGTGAGGAAGGAACCGTTCCCCAACCCGCGTATCGGCTTCAGATCCCGAGTATCTGCTTGGCCAGTTCCTTCGCCTCGTCCATATTCTCCACGTAACGATCCTCGGAGATCTTTCGGAGGATGTGAAGTTTCCGCAGGCTCTTTCCCACCGGACCTTGCAGACCCATGACGATGCACTCGGTGTCCTCGGCGATGGCCACATCGATCAACCGCTCCACCACGAAGGCGGCGCTGTCGTCCATGTAATTGGTCTGGGAGAAGTCGAGGATCACCACCTCGTGATCCTGAATGTCCACGCTAATGGTGCTGAACATGCGGTTGGAGGACGCCACCGTGAAATGCCCCCGGAAGGAGACCAGGCCGCAACGGGCGGAGAAGGGATCGAACTCATCCTCGTCATCGTCATCGCCCAGCAGGCTCAGCAAGCCATCCAGAGCGTCAGCCTCACTCTCATCTTCCTCATCCTCTTCGTCGCCGCCCAAGAGACTCAGCATGCTGTCCAGATCCGCCGTCTCATCTTCCTCTTCCTCGTCCGCCAGAAAACTGATGTCGAGCAGCGGGACGGAGATCACGCTGTCCAGTTCCAGGTACTCGACCTGCCTGGCGCTGACCAGCGCAGCCACGATCAGACCCAGCATGATGGCGGTTAGCAGGTCGGCGAAGACCGTAAGACCCAGGGTGATGGCCATCACCACCAGGTGTTCCCGCTGTACTCGATGGATACGGGCGATGAACTTCCAGTCGATGATATCCCATCCGACTTTCATCAGGATCCCGGCCAGGACCGCGTGGGGAATCTCCGCCACATACCGGCCCACTCCCAGCAGGAGGGTCAGCAGGACCAGAGAGCACAGCACTCCCGACAGCGGTGACCTCCCCCCGATCCGGGCGTTCACCACCGTGGCGGGGATGTTTCCCGCTCCCGGCATCCCTCCGAACAGCCCCGAGAAGATGTTCCCCACCCCCTGGCCCACCAACTCCCGGTTCGGCTGATGGGTGGTGCGGGTCATCGAATCGGCAATCAAGGACATGAGCAGGGTGTTTATGGAAGCGAGCAACGCCAGCACCAACGCCGGTTGGAAGGAGGAAACCATGTGTTGGAGGACGGTGTGGGTATCGATCAGGTCCGGCAGGCCGGCGGGTACTTCACCGATGAGCGGCGCGCCTCTAAGCCACATCACCCCGAGCAGGGTTCCCGCTATCAGCGCCGCCAGGGTGGGTGGCAGGGCCCTCCTGAACCTCTTCGGCCAGAAGATGGCCACCAGCAGAGTGGCCAGGGCGATTAGCAGAGCATCGACGTTGACTTCCCCCACAGCCGCGGGCATGGCGCGGATCGCTCCCACCGTCCCGCCGCCGGGGGAGGACGCCCCCAGGAACGGCAATACCTGCAGCAGGACGATGATGACACCCACCCCCGAGGTGAACCCCGATATAACCGAATAGGGGGTGTATGCCACGTAGCGGCCCATCTTGATCACTCCCAGAATGATCTGGATAACCCCGGCCATGATCACGATGGTGAACGCCTCGGTGAGAGTCTCGGCATAACTCCCCACCACCACCGCCATGGCCACCGCCATCGGGCCGGTCGGCCCCGAGATCAGCGCCTGAGTGCCCCAGAACAGCGAAGCAAAGAGTCCCACCGCCACCGCTCCGTACAGTCCGGGGATGACTCCCAGGCCGGACACCACACCGTAGGCCAGGGCCATCGGCAACAGCACCACGGCCGAGGTGATCCCACCCAGAACATCTCCCCGGAGGTTTTGGAGGTCGTACTTTATGGTCATCCGTCCTCGCTTAACCAAGGTCAGCGTACCACCGGGCGGAATGCATTTCCGGCACCGGCCGGATTCAGCCGATGGCGTCCACCAACTCTACGAATCGACGGTCTCTGGCGGTCAAGCCTCCAACATCGTGGCTGGTGATCGCCAACTCCACCCGGTTATACACGTTGGACCACTCCGGATGATGGAAGAGGCGCTCTGAAATCAACGCCACATGGGACATGAACGCGAATGCCGCCCGGAAGTTGGAGAACTGATAGGACCGCCGCAGCAGGCTACCGTCCCGCTTCCAGTCCGGATGAGCAGCCAGCAGTCCGGCGATCTCCTCTTCGGTGAGAAGGGTCTTGCTGCCGGTCATCGGGGAGGCTGCAGGAGTTCGATCCGAAAGCCGTCCGGATCGAGCATCATCACGGTCCGGCCTCCCTTGTTCGGCCCGATGGTGGGGGTGACCGGCCGGGACACCGAATCCACACCCTGTGAGGTCAACCGGTCATACAACGCGTCGCAGTCGTCCACCCGGAAGGCGAGGTGGGCGGTGCCGGGATTGGCGGTGGCGGGATCGATCACGGTCCGCTCCACGTTGCGATACTCCAAGACCTCCAAGATGCTGTCGGTGTTGGGCATACGCAGTATGGCGCCGTGCATGTCAACCCCGGGATATCCGGAGAACTGCTCGATGTAGGGAGCGGTGCGGTTCCAGCGGAGCACCAACTCCAGACCCAGTTGATCGCGATAGAACTCCAGGGACTTGTCCAGATCGGTTACCTGTATCCCTGTGTGGTGATGACCGATTATCTCTCCCACTCCAGACCTCCTTGGCGCGGCGGGAATGTTATGTAGATAACATACACTGTCACCGGGCGGAACAGGGCTGGAGCCCTAAGCGTGATAGCCGTCCATCCTGGCAAGCACCCCGAGCATCGTCTCATCCGATCCTCCGCCGATCGAGCCCAAGCGGTTGTCCCGGAAAAACCGGGCCGTCCAGGTCTCCTCCATGTACCCGATGCCTCCATGGAATTGCATGACCCAATCGGCGGTCTCTCTGGCCAACCGCCCCGACTTGAGCTTGGCGATGGTTGCGTACCTGGTGGGGTCCTCCCCTCGCATGTACGCCTCGGCGGTAGCGTAGTTGTAGTGGCGCAGCATGTCCAGCTCGGCGGCCAGCTCGGCCAGCCGGTAACTGACGTACTGGTGGCCCAGCAAAGGCTTGCCGAAGACCTTCCGCTCTCGCAGGTACTGCGCGGTACGCTCCAATGCCCGCTCGCACGATCCCACCGTCGAGTAGGCGGCCCACATCCGCTCCACCACGAACTGGCTCATCTGCTGCTGGAATCCCTTCCCCACCTCGCCGATGGTGTTCGACACCGGGACCGCCATATCGGTAAAGGTGAGCAGACCGGTGTCCGACGCCCGCATTCCCAGTTTGTCGAGCTTGCGGGATACCTCGAAGCCTGCCAGATCGGTGGGGACCACGATCTGGCTCATCCCCGCATATCCCCCCTCGTCGGAAGTCCGGGCCAGCAGGCACAGCCAGTCGGCCTGCAATCCGTTGGTAATGTACATCTTCGACCCGTTGATGATCCACTGGTCGCCGTCTCGGGTTGCCCGCGTCTTGATGGCCGCCACATCCGAACCGGCGTCGGGTTCGGTGACCGCGATGGAGGTAACCATCTCCCCGCGAAGAGCAGGCGCCAGGTAGCGGCGTTTGAGATTCTCCGACCCGTGCTGGTGAAGCGAGGGTGTGGCCATGTCCACCTGAACCCCCAGCGCCATCCCGATCGATCCATGGTCGGCCCGACCGAATTCCTCGGCCAGCACCACCGTGAACAGATGGTCGGCCCCCTGCCCACCGTAGGCGGGATCGTACTCCAGGCCCAGCAACCCAAGTTCGGCCATCTGCGCGAACACCTCGTGCAACGGCATCTCTCCCGCTTCCTCCCACTCGTCCACCCGGGGATTGATCTCCTCCTCCACGAACCGGCGAACCACATGACGGAACATCTGGTGCTCTTCGGAAAACGGCATCATCTGCTCCTTGCGGTCGGCTTAACGGAGGGCAGGCCCTTGGTCAGCCCGGCAAATCCCGCCACTGACCCAAAATACACCGAGGGATTAGCCAAATCCGTTACCGAGGTGATCGATGTGATCTCGCGGTAGCAAAGCTGATGCTGGGGGTCATGGCACTCCCTCTTCGGAGCAGGCGAGAGAAGTGCAACTAAAGGGGGAACAGGTGCTCGTAGAGGAACTCGGCCAGGAGTTCCTCTTGGCACTCGTCTTTCGAACTTGCGGCAAACCCCAGAACGGCCCGGTATGCATCCTCGGGGCGACATACAAGTTCCGCTCCGTTCAGCGAGGCGAAGTGCCGCGCCGTTCCCCACCCGGCTCGCTTGTTGCCATCAACGAACGGGTGGATGAACACGATGCTGGCCGTGTAGCAAGCCGCCAGCCGAGCAAGATTCTCCGTCCTTTCGTAAACCATCGCCTCTGGGGCCTGCTCACCGCCTGCTCGAGTAATCCCTGGCTGCGCAAGCCGCGCCTACCCCATGGTTCACTATCGCCAGATCGTGAAAGATCACCACATCTTCGGAGGGAACCCAGTTCGGTTCCCTCCTGGTCCGCACAGTCGATCCCTCCCCTCCCGGCGCTAAGCGTCAGCCAACATCTGGAGGAGGTCTCTATCCTCCTCCAAGATACGGTGAATTGATTGGAGCCGCTCGTCCTCGGTGGGCGGAGTGTCGCGCATGGAAAGGCAGTTATCCACTCTGTACTGCCACTCCTCTTCGGGCGTTCTACCGTCTGAGCAGACCAGATTGTTGCTCACTGTCAAGATCCATGAAGTCGATGACGCTCTGAGGCGTGCCTGAAGTATAGCGGCGCCCCCGACCCCATCGGGGGGGGGGGGGCGTTCATGTACTCATGTCTGTACGCGCGTTGCGCCGAGTCGTGGGCCGGAATCGCTCCATCGCACGTATAACTACGCCGCCCCCGCACCCCCGGTCTCAACTTCCACAAACTCACGCGGTCGGGGCGACAGGTCAATGCGGAGTTGGGAGAGCCAACGGGACAAGTGGTCCTGGCTGACCCGATCGCCCAGGAACTCGACCAATTCCTCTTGCCGCGGCTGGCCGAAGGCCAGGCGATAGATGGCAAGCGACTTGCGCAGTTGTGGAAGTCTCGCCGACTCGCGGCTGAAGGGCAGGATAGGTACTAGACGGTCGATCTTCGCCCGGCCCTGGTGAAACACCCAATAAGGCGCCATTTCTCCGTTGTCGGACCCCTCTTCGGATGCCGCTCGGTCAAAGAGGGCCTGCCAGAGATCACCTTCCCGGTCTCCTGATCTCAGGATTTCGGATCCGAACGTTTCGGCAATGTTCCTACGAACCGCATGGCATTTGTAGCGGTGGACCCGACCTTCCCGCTGTTCGAGATCCACGGGACTGGCCGGCAGGTTCCAGTGCACCACGGCATGGCACCACAGGTGAAAGTCCAGTCCCTCCTGCCCGACCGAGGTTGAGGCCAGCACAAACGGCCAAAACGGCGAATTGAAGGCGACCGACACGGCGCCCACCCGGGCCTGACCACCCTCGTCGAGAGCCTGATCGCCGAAGGTCACCGCAAATCGGGTGCGCATGCGGCGGGCGGAGAGAACCTCGGCCTGGCCACCGTCGGTCCGGACGGGAATGTCCACCCGCAGGGCCGAGGTCCGCAGTCGCAGGGCCTCGCCGATCCTCCCGGCAATATCTCCGGCAGCCTCGGCCCGCTGTGCATCATCACCGAGTCTGACATGTCCCAGCCAATCTCGGAGAACGTGAGCATGCTCATCGAGCACTGCCTGCAGGTTGCCGTCTATGCAATGACCCACCACATCGCGCCAGTACCGGGCGACAACCGGGGCCGATTGCCCGGATTCTGCGTCTGCCGATTGATCACCGGCGACTATGGCCGTGACCGCCGGGGCGTTGAAGAAACTCCGGAATGCCTCGCTGATCAGGGCCGCGCCGGCCGTCACCGCCCGGTGATCGTCCCGTAGACCCACCACCCGGCGGATTGCGCGAAGCGCGCATTGGGCCGGCCCTCCCAGCGCCAGTTCGGCGAGCACCACATACAGATCCTCAGGACGCCGACCGAGGGCTCCGGCGCCGTAGTCGAGCAACGCCCCGGCCTCGGCGAGGTGCGCTCGGAAGTTCCGGTCGGGCCGTTCGCCCTCTCCGAGCCATGCCGACTGATCGGACAGCAGCCGGCGAACCACCTTGGGGTGACACCGGTAATCGAACAGCATCGGGGCGGCCCAATACCAACGTTGGTCGACCGCACCTTCCGAAGGCGCAGAGCCAGCCAATGGCTCTAGGGCGGCCTCAATCCGCTCTGCGATGGCGGCGATCACCTCGGAGCGGTCCCGCCTTGGGATGTCCAACTGCAGAGGATCCCCAAGTTGAGCGAGGGTGATGCTCGGCCAACAGAGCAACAGAGTGGTCATCGAGGCGGCGCGGCGATCACCCGCGGCTTCTCCAGAGCGGCGATCCGCCGAGGTCCGCTCGGCGGTGCGGAACGTCATCCGACCGCCCCCGCGCCGCCGGTACTGGTCCGTGTAATCGTGGTCGCGGTCCCGGTAAGCCAGACGCTCGGCTTCGAAGCTGACCAGGGAAGACACCACTTTCGGAACAATCACCCAACCCGAGAAGATCAGCCGCTTGGTGAACCTGTGGGCCTCCTCGGATTCGTAGACCGATCCCGTGTCGTAATAGCGGATCGACGGCGGCACCCACAGAAGCTCGAAGGCCCGGGTGCCCCGGAGGTCATCCATCAGCCACCGGAGCCGCCCGTTCTGAGGGTCGATGGCCCGGTAGCGCTCCACCTCTTTCCAACTCAAAAGTCCCGGACCACCGTCGAGCAGGCCGGTGTCGAGGAACCGGCCTTCCTCGGCGGCCTGTTTCACGGCTTGTTTGAGCTTGTAGCGTTCCATGAAGTTGATCAGGTAAGGTGCCGATTTCCAGTACTCGGTGGGATCGGGGTAGCCCACCAATCGGGCGATCTCACCGAACCGGAGGTACGATCGCAGGTCATCGGGCGCCACCGGAGCCGGGGCGTCGGGTTCTCCGAGCATCCCGTCCCGATCGGGAGTGGCGGCCAGCCGTTCGGTCCGGGCCATTACCTGTCGCAACTCCGAGCCGATCTTCCCGCAGATGTCAGCTGCGGCTTCTAACGCCGTCTCAGTGTCCTCGAACGCCGCCAAATCGGTGAGCGCATGGCGGAGATCGGCGAACCGGCGCTGCAGTCCCTTGACGCGCCCGGAGTCCCTGTAGAGAAACCGGCAGGTGTCAAGGAAGTCCTTGTAATGATCATCATCGGTGTCGTCGGCGGTGGTGTACATGCGGTAGGGGGTGGCGGAGAGCAGCAGAGTGCGGGTGGGTCGCCCCGTCTCGGGGTCCCTGTATTCGAACAGCCTCTTGGCAAGTTCCGCCGCCAGGTTGTCGGGATGGGGATCGAGCAGGTCCTTGAATCGCTGGAACTCGTCCAGCACCACCAGGTCGGGGCGCAGCGAATCGATCCCGACGATTGCCATGGTGCGGCGCACTACCGCGATGAACTCTCTGCGCGTGTACCACATGCAGCCGCGGATGGCCCTCTTGTACCTGAGTCCGTCGACCAGTGCGTCAAACAACTCTCGAACTGTCCGCTTTTCGTTCGCCTGTCGCTCGGTGTCGATCTCTTCCAGACGTCGGGCGAACTCCGGCAACGTCCGTTGGATTTCGTGACGATGACGACGCTCCCAATCTCGGAGCCGCCAGTCGGGATCGCCGGCTGAGATGCCCGCCCAGAATATCCAGCGCGCCCGCCGCGGTTCCATCACGGCTCTGCCCCAATGGGCGCGAAGGAAGGTGTAGGCGACGGCGCGCTCTCGGAACGTGCCGGTGCTTAGGCCGAAGTTCAAAGATGTGCCCGGAGTAATGGGCAGCAGATTGATGCCGGGCTTGCCCTCCTCTTCGTCCTGGAGGTGAATGAGGGGCAGCATGGTGAGCCGGTCGACCGGAATGGGCGTCGGGTCGATGCCTTCGGGTGTTAGCTTTTTCAGGTTCTGCCGGGCGATGGCCGCATTGGAGCACACATAGACGATGTCGTGGCGCGGGTCACCGCTTCGTCCGAGGTGGTCGATGACCTGCGCTATCACGCCTTTGGCGACATGCGTCTTGCCGAGGCCGACCTCGTCCGCCACCAGGAACCGAAGCGCAGGGTCGCTATCCGAGAACATCCGATGGAACGCCCATTCGGCCGTGCGTCGCTGAAAGTCCTTCAGATCCGCCAACGTGGCGGCCACATCTATGCGAGGCTCGGTCATGGCAGGTGTGCGCCCTGCTCCAGAGCGCCCTCGATCGCCACATCGTGGATGGCGTCCCAGAGTTCAGCGAAGCCCGGTGGCAGCGCGTCGTCGGCCCGAAGGTCGGCGACCAGCGGGTGCAGTCCGGTGAGCTTCAGCGGATCGCGCCTCATGGTTTGCAGCAGTTGTTCGAGCACCGTGAAGCTGATCGGACCGCTCCCATCGGACTCTGAACTGTCGATGATCCTCGTGACTCCGCGGAGATCGAATTGATCCGACCTCTCGTATAGGAGCGCTAGCAGGTATCGCAGGAACCGCTCGGCGTTGCCGATCAGCACCTTGAGCAGGGTCCGGTCTCGGTACTCGGGCACTCCAACCAGAGGCACGGGGACCGCGAACCAGGTCTGCTCGCCGCTGTCATGCCTCAACTCGAAAGCCAAGAACCCGCTGAGGGCTTCGAGGCTGGTTTCGAAGCGCATCTCGAACGGCTCGATAGTGCCGACCAACCGCCGATTGCCGGGGGTGGTCAGCGGCCAGCAATGAATCTCGACGTCAGCGGCGGCAGGCAAAGACTCGGGGCAGCGGTAGGTAACGGCCCAGTCCTCACCTCCTTCGCCGGTGGGCTCCACTGTTCCCTCCATCGGAAGGCACGCTATCTTCCGGCGCGTCCGGTCGAGAATGCCGGATCCATCAGGTTCCTCCGGTGGTTCCGGATTGGGGTCACGGTGGTAGGAGTGGAACAGATCACGGAGCCCGGGATCGTCCCCCTCGCCGTCCAAGAGTCGATCGATCCCCAACTCGGAAACCGGCCCGCGCAGTTCCGCCAGAATCTCGACGTTGCTGCCGAACGCAGGGCCCGTCGCGTTGGCCGAACCGACGAACAGGCGGGCGCGATCTCTTTGCTCAAAGGCGAAAACCTTGGCATGGACTCCAACCAAGGGACGGCCGGGATCGGCGCGTGACGGAGTCGGTGGCGCGGCTCCGCCAGGCTTTTGCCCACCGTCCACCGGGGTGCCGCCGCTTGACGAGTCTGCATACTCGAATGTGCTGCCGTCGTCGAAGACAAATATATTAGGGATGGGATCGAGAGTGCTCTGTTGAAGTCCGTCGATTGCTTCCTGTCGGCTGACCAGCGTGTCCACCGGAGCGGGATGCACCCGTTTGAAGAAGTCGTCGGTCAAAAAGGGCGAGATGATCAGCGCGCGTTCGGGACTCTCTGGGAATGGCGGGGACTCCTCTCCGAGGCCAAACACATGGATCCCGAGGTCATCGACGCCCGCCGGCAGCTCGAACCGTGCAGTTCGGAGAGCTTCAGCCAGCGAGTGCACCCGTTCTTCATGTTCTGTTTCGACCTTCCCGACAGTGGCTTTGAGCAGGCCCGTGAAGAGTTTCCCGACCCCCTCAAGCACCGCGCCGCCAGGGTTCGGCGTCTCGTCGAGCCTCAGCACTGTGTCCCAGCTCTCATCAAAGGTCAGATTGCGACTGGCGATTAGCACTCGGAGCCGTTGGTCGCCTTCGCTGACCCCGTTGGTATCGGCGGATGACTGGTAGCGCAGCACCCACACCTTGGAATGGACGATTCCTCCATGCGGGGCGCGAACCGGCACTACCGCCCGCTCGAGAAAGGCGAAGGCTCGACTGGCCGGCGGCAAGCTGATCCCGCCCACCTCGCTGAAAACCGTCAGCTTGTGAGCATGAGAGCGAAGGGCGTGGATCAGTTCCACGGGGGTGTGCCCACCAGAATCAGCCGTGGCGTCATTCAATCCGGCCATGGCGAAGGCGGCTGGCGCCGCCAACAGCGCCTGCAGGTTGAGGGTGAAGGTCACCGCCATGGCCGCTTCCAACTGGAATCCGGCCGGGGGGCGCATCGCGTCGATCAGTGTCAGGCGGTTGGTGGGAATCAGCATCAGTGGTCGGTTCCCAAGGCTTCGGCAATCTCACCCAAATAGCCCTGGGCGATAGACCATCGGAATTCGAGCTGACCACCTGCGGCGCCGCCCCTCCAGTTCTCCAGGGCGGCTCGATGCGCCAGCCGGGCTCGTCTGCCTTTGAGCTGTAGCTCACGACGGCGGATTTCGGCGTGGGTGACCGGGTTGTCCGCAAACCCCTCCGGATTGTCGACCACCAGTTTGACGATGGAGGCAACAAATGTCCGCGTGGCATGGCCTATGCGGCTTCCACTTACAACCCTCCAGAGTGACGGTAGATCGTCTGCCCAAGCCAGAAGGTCCTGATGTCGAGATCCGATCAATGACACCCACCTCCCCAGACGATCAAGTTGTCTCTCCTCCAGTGGGGCGGTGTCCCAACCCAGTTCTCGATGAGCCCGTCGGGCAACCAGGAGGTTGTAGACATACTGCGGGCCGGCGGTCAACTCGGAAAAGCACCGAGCGTGACGAACCACCTCGGCGAGTTCCTCGGGCATGCCGTCACTGGGCACCTCCCACGGATAGTCACATTGGGCGGCAAGGTGTGGTCGGGCGAACAGCCAGGCCAGAAGGGTGCCCTGCTGTTTACGCTGAACGTTGTAGAGCAGAGTCTCGGCTTCTTCCCGGCTCAACTCGAAGGTGATGGGAGTCTCCAGAAAGCGTTCAGGAGGATCCGGCAGTCGCGCCCACATGGAGCCAGTCTTGTCCGTCACCTTGCCGTCGTCATCCAGCACCGACTCGGTCCGGCCCAAGGCGGCCGCCCGCTGTGCATACTCGCCGAGGCTGAGGGGGAGGCGTCGCAAACCCCAGGCCCAAAGGCCGCCCCAATAGATGTCACTGGGCATACGTTTCAAGTTTCGACCGGCCTGGTAGCCGATAACACCCTTACCGGGTCCCAGATGGCGCAGACATTCGATGAGCAAAGCCTCATCGTGGCGAAGCCGCTGGAAAAAATCTCCGGGCGCAACATGGTCACGTTCCAAACGCTGGAAAATCCACGGCAGGAACATGAAGTATCGCAGCTTGGTGTGGACGTACGAGGTACCGGGGTGCAACATCTCGGAGAAGGTGTCCCGCACCGATCCCAGTCCCAGGACATCCAGTGTGGTGGGCTCTTCGAGGGCGCTCAAGATAGTCGCGACTCGCTCGGTCGCGGCGGCATCGAAATCGAGCCACCCCAGCGAAGAGGCGGGCGAATAGGCGGTCAGGCGAACCTCATCCGTACCTAACCTTAATACGGGGGTGTGACAGAGTTGCGTCGCCGACCTCGTGACCGTCGCCCCACCCCCTGACGTGTTGCGCCGCCGGTTTTCACACACCCTCTGGCTGCGCCGGATCTTTACAATTCGGCCGTACGGAACGCCTCCCGGATGCCGACCTTGCCTCCGAATCGCAGTAATCCACCCAGGTACACTCGCCCCGCCAAGCGGATCATGACGACGATGGTGAGGACCATCAGGCCCACCGAAACGGCGAACTGCCAGAGTGGGACGGCCTGGAAGGCGAAGCGGACCGGAACCACGAAGGGGGCAACCGGCGGAATGAATGTCGTCACCACCGACAACGTGCTGGTGGGATTCTCCACGGCTTGGATGGCAATGAAGAAACCGGCCACCGCCACCAGGGAGATCGGGGCGACCACGCTTTGTGCATCCTCGGCCCGCGAAACCAACGCACCGGCGGCGCCGAACACCACCGCGAATAGGGAGTATCCCAGGATGAACCAAAGCACCAGCACAGCCACGCTGTCGATCGGGAACTGCGGCAAGTCGAAGACGCTGGTCAATTCGACTCCCACCAGAGCGATCAGCACCGTCCCCACGAACTGAGCCAACCCGAGAAGTCCGATGCCGATGATCTTTCCGGCCAAAAGCTGCCACGGCTCGAAGGCGGCGAGTAGCACTTCCACCACTCGGTTGGTCTTTTCCTCGGTGACGCCCGTCAAAATCAACGATCCGTACAGAAGCACCGCAATATACAGCAGGAACAGCCCCCCGAAGGCAACCACCGACCGCTCGGTGTTCTCCGCCGGATCGGCGCCCGAAAGGTACCTGACTCCCAGGGGAGCGGATGTGAGAATGGCGACGACCTCACCCTGTCCGGACGCCACCAAGCCTTCGATCTGAACGGAGCGGGCGCCGCTCTGCAAAAGCGCCAGGAGATCACTGCCGGCATCCCCGCCCGCACCTCGCACCACCAACTCCCTGCCATCAACCAATGCCCCGTCCATCTCCTCGCTGTCCGCCGCTCTCTCCGCGGCTTCCCGGGATGCGTAGGTGGTCACATCGATCGTGGTTCTCACCTGCCTTCCTTCGTAGTTGGCCAGCGTTAGGGCGGCATCGACAATCGCCTGGTTGCCCTCCCCCACCACTCCCAACTCGTAGTGAATGTCGTCATCGGCGAAAATGAGCGGCAGCAACAGGATGGCGGCCACGAAAAGGAGAGTCATCACCACCGAGGCGATGAATGCCCCCGACCGGGACCGCTCCCTGATCTCTCTGGCCATGACCAGCCGGATCGCCTTCCAGGACATCATCCGGTCACCGCCTCGCGGAAGAGTTCGGAGAGCGAGGGGGCCGAAAAGGTGAAGTGGCGCACATCTCCTCCCAGATCGAGTCGGGAGACCAGATCACTCAGATCTCCGCCCTTCCTCACCACGATGCGGTGACGGTAACCGTCGAAATCCACCGAGACCACCGTATCGAGCCGACTCAACCGTTTTGGATCTCCGGTTCCAGTCTCCACTTCGATAATCCAGTACGGAGAGTCCATCTTGAGTTGGCGAACGTCTCCCGCCATGACAACCCTGCCCCGGTTGATGATCGCCACGTCCTGGCACAGATCCTCCACCATATCCAGTTGGTGGCTCGAAAACACCACCGCCGCCCCGGCCGCGGCCCGGGTCCGGAGGATGTCGGCCATAGTTTCCACCCCGAACGGATCGAGACCGCTGAACGGCTCATCCAACACCAGCAATTCGGGATCATGGATCAAGGCCGCCGCCAACTGGACTCGCTGCTGGTTGCCGTGGGACAGCTTCTCCAGGGGGTCCTTGATCCTGTCCGACAGGCCGAATTCTTCCAGCCATCGCCCGGCGGCGGTGCCGGCCTCCGACGCGGTCATGCCGTGGATGCGTCCCAGGTAGGCGAGTTGGCGACCGATCTTCATCTTCGGGTACAAACCCCGCTGCTCGGGCATGTAGCCGAACCGAAGTCGTTCAAACTGACCGACGGCATTGCCTCTCCACCTGACCGAGCCCCCGTCCAGGCGCACCAGATTGAACACCGACCGCATGGCGGTGGTCTTTCCCGCTCCGTTGGGACCCAGGAACCCGAGCATCCGTCCCCGCTCCACCCGGAAGCTGCACTCGTCGAGAGCCTGGATCTCCCCGTAACGCTTGGAAAGCCGGTTCAATTCCAGCATCGGGCCCCTTTCACTTCAAGGTTTCATCATATTTGCGGGCCGTTCCTATGCCAAAGCGTTACCCGAGAGTGCCTCTATCGGCCCGGATGACATGTCCTGTCACAGGTGATCGACCGCAGTTCTCCACTCTCCCTTCCATTTGTATCAAATTGTTTTGTCTCAGTAAACTTTGAATTAAATGTTGCCTTTGAAAGAAAGAGCCGCCGTCCACTCCGCGTTGGGCGACCCGGTCCGGCTGGTGGTGGTGGATGCCCTGGCGCTGGGCGACCTGGGAGTGGCAGAACTCAAGAAGATCACCGGCCTGGAGAGCAACCTTCTGTCCCACCACCTGAAGGTCCTCCAGAACGCCGGCCTGGTGGAACGCCGGATGTCCGAGGGCGATGGGAGACGGCGATACGTGTCGCTTCTGCACGGGCGCTTGATCGACCTGATGACCACCCCGGCCCTGGCCGCCACTCGGGTACTGTTCGTCTGCGTCCATAACTCAGCCCGCTCCCAGTACGCGGCGGCTTTGTGGAAACAGCGAACCGGCAATCCCGAACTCAGCGCTGGCACGCAACCGGCGACGATGGTGCATCCACGGGCCATCGAAGCTGCGGCCGAGCTGGGCATCGATCTCAGCCGTGCTCTCCCCCGGGGTTACCAGCAGATCGACCGGCGCCCGGATCTGGTGGTCTCGGTCTGCGACCGCGCCCGTGAGTCCGGCGCACGCTTCAATGCCCCCCGGCTTCACTGGTCCGTGCCCGACCCCGTCTCCCACAACGATATGTCGGCATTCCGAAGATCGTTCGCAGAGATCACCGGCCGGATGGAGCGGCTGATCCAGGCAACCAGGACCCCCTCCGACCCGCGACCAACCCAGTAAAGGAGCTCCCACCGTGTCAGCCGAACTCTCAACCGAGGAAAAGCTCCTGCTAAGCCAAGCCGCGGTCAGGCTGCAGGATCAGTTCAAAGGCAAGCTCAACGCCGAAACCATCGAGCGTTTCATGACCGACTCTCTGGACCGTTTGATGGAAAAGGCCACCACCACCACTTGGATCGCGCTCCTGGCCGAGAGATTCGCCGGCGAAAGACTCCGGGCGATGGTGCGTCTGCAGACCAATCCCACCCTGTTGAACCCCAGTGTCCTGTTCCTGTGCGTACACAATGCCGGACGATCGCAGATGGCGGCGGGGTACATGCGCCTGCTGTCGGGAGGCAAAATAGACGTATTCACCGGCGGATCGGAGCCCGCCGAGGACATCAACCAAACCGCCGCCCAGGCCATGCTGGAAAGGGGGATCAATATCCGGGGCGAGATTCCCCAACCGTGGTCGGATGAGATAGTACGCGCCGCCGACGTGGTGGTGACGATGGGATGCGGTGACGCCTGTCCCATCTACCCCGGCAAGCGTTACATAGACTGGGAAGTCGATGACCCGTCTGGAAAAACCCTGGATGAGATCCGTCCCATCCGCGAGGACCTCGAACAACGGGTCCGCACCCTCCTGGAAGAACTCGACGTCGAGCCTGTGTGGTGATCCCGACCGGTCGGATCGTAAAGGAAAAATCGATCCGGTCAAGGCCCGTTTACGGCCCCAGCGCCGCCAGGGGAACGATGGCCACTCCGTCAGGACGCCGGTAGCTGTATCGTCCTCCGGTGATCACCACCAACTGGGCTAAGTTGGCAGCCCGTTGCTCGGTGACCCGGTCCCGGAGTTTCAGCAACGTGGCGGCCGCCCGGTCGATGGCCTTGGCGCCGCCCAGCTTCACCTCCACCGCCGACCATCGTCCGTCTCTGGTCTCGACCACTGCGTCCACCTCCAGACCACCGTAGTCGCGGTAGTAGTAGACGGAGGCGTCGTGGGCTTGGGCGTAGATGCGCAGGTCTCGCACGGCCATCGATTCGAACAGGAACCCGAAGGCATTCAGGTCGTCCAGGTATCTCTGCGGGCCGACTCCCAGGGAGGCAGGTGCCAGGGACGGGTCTACGAAATGCCGTTTAGGCGCCTTGAGAAGACGAGCCCTTGACCGAAGATGAACATTCCAGGCGGGTAGATCTTCGACTACGAACAGGCGGCTCAACGTCTCCATGTAGGTCTTGACCGTGCTCCGGTCCAGTGGGATCTGGCCCTCGGTCTCCTTGGCGAGCCTGTCGATGCCGACATGATTGGCGACATTGCGCGCCAGGGACTGCATCAGACGCATCACCCTCTCGGGGCTTCTCCGGACACCGTCCACCGCGGACATGTCCACGCGGCAGATATTGTCCACATAACTTCGGATCTGCCCCATAGCCTCCTCCACAGACAGATCGATGAACTGCGGCCAGCCACCGCGACATACCGCATACACCAGATCCGGCACATCCAAATCCGCTTCCACAACAGGGCAATCCCACGCTTGCAGAGCCTCCAGCATCCCTCCGACAGACGCCACTGCGGTGGACAGTCCCATTTCGTACAGCGACATCGGGCGCATCCGCACCCGGCTGATGCGTCCTGCCCCGGAGTGTCGGGTGAATTCATCAGGGGGAACCGCGGAACCGGTAAGGATGAACTGCCCCGCCAATCCCCGTCGGTCGCATGCCGCGCGCACCAAGTGCCACAGATCGGGAACCCTTTGCCACTCGTCGAGGAGACGAGGAGTGGCGCCCTCTAACAACAACCCCGTAGCCTGGGTCGCTATCCCCCAGAGGTCGGGACGTTCCTCCAGGAACACCTCGCTTCGAGCGAAGCGCTGTCCGGTCCAAGTCTTACCACATGCCTTGGGGCCTTCGATGAGCACGGCCCGCGCCGCCTTGAGGACAGCCGGAATTTCATGATCGACAACCCGGTCACGGTAAGTCGGCGGAGGAGATGATATTTTTGAATATGTATTCAAAGGGGATCTCTTTACAAAAGGCACCAATCTATTCTACAAAAATCAGAGGATTTATTCTACAGAATTCTTGAGAACCATCCTACAATTTTGGAGATATCTTAAATATCCTACAAAAATCCGGCAACTTATCCAGCAATATTTCTGGAGTCCATCCTGCATTTTCCTAAGGGAAGCACTTTTTTCTGCACTTTTAAAGTGGATCTATATTTCCCAGCCTTTCCAAAGGTACGCATCCCAGGACGGTCCGAGACAGCGCACCCCACCAGATGGCAAGCCCCACCCCCTGGCGCGCGACCTGTTCCGTTTGCGCCGCGATAACTCGGAAAGCCACTGCGTGTAATCATCGCAGTGGCTTCACTCAGGCGAATGCTTTCCGGTCGTTTCGGCCCAGTTACGGACGTACTCGCGTTGCTCATGTGTTTGCGGCGAGTGGGGGAGGCGGTACGCCTTGGGCACTCCCCTCCACCAATCCGCCACCCGGGCCAAGGCCTCATCTCCCGTCACGCCATGGCGCACCAGCCAGCAGCCGACCACGGTGCCGGTCCTGCCGACACCGCCCCAGCAGTGCACGTAGATGTTCTTGCCGTCAGCCAACGCTGCGTCGATGGCGTCGAGGATGCCCGCTGTCTCCCGTGGACTGTTCGGCACGCTCACATCGACGATGGGATGCCGCTCATGCACGACTTTCGTATCAAGTCGGTCGGCTTCCCGCGCAACGATCCCGGCATAGGGTTCCAACCCCTCATTCGCCTCGGTCAGATCAATGAAGTGGTTGATGCCCTTTTGGAGCAGAGTACGCAACTTGCCGGCGGCTTCTTCCCTGTTCCACGCGCCCGGATATTCCCCCGCCGCGAAACGGCCCGGGACAACCCAGTAGGTGTTCGCCAGCGGCCCTTCACTTCTCCCGTGCGCGTTCAACGCCAGACCTCGAACATGCGCCGCTCAAGCGCCTTCCTCGCCGCCAGACACTTTCTCCACATTAGCACAGGTCGCGACCGGGGACATGCGTCGGGCTACGCCGACAGTTGAGGGGCAGACTCCGGTGTCATTTTCGGCCTGCCTACACGACAGACGGACCGGAGCAGCCCTTTGAACTGGAGGGATTGGTAGCGGGGGTGGGATTTGAACCCACGACCTTCGGGTTATGAGCCCGACGAGCTACCTGGCTGCTCCACCCCGCGGTGTGAGAGTTGATCATAGTGAGGAATTCCACGGGTCGCAACCGGGATAGGACCGGTCCTCTGGTCAGACCGGCCTTGTGTATCCGCCGACCCCGGATTCCCGTCAGCCGGAAGTCCTGAGGGCTTCCTGCACCAACTCGGCGGCTCTTTCGATCAGCCGCTGGTACTCGGCCAGGTTGCCGGAGCGAAGCGCATCATCGGCCTGGTCAAAAGCATCTGACGCCTCGGACAGGAGCTCTTGCACCGTGCCGGGCAAGGGGGTGGTCTCTTCGGGCGGGGGAGTTTCCACGCCCTCTTCGTCGGGGGTGGGCGCCGGCCGATCATCAGCCCCGAATATCTTGGCCAGCGCTCCGTCCAAAGTGTCGTCCCACTCGATGTCGTCTCCGTGCACCACCACTACCCGGCGGAACTCGGGAAGTCCTCCCTGTTCGGCTTCCAGGTACACGGGCTGTACGTACAGAACCGACTCGTCAACCGGCACCACCAGCATGTCGCCAAGCACCACCGAGGAACCCTGACCGCGCCACAGGGTGAATTGCTGGGAGATTTCATCATCCTGGTCGATCCGGTTGCCCACTTGGCCGGTCCCCTCCACCAACGACCCCTGGGGCATCCGGTAGTCGATCAGCCTGCCGTACCTTTCGGGACTCGAGTCGGCTATCAGGAACGCCGACATATTGGGCTTCTCCAAGGGGTTGTAGGGCTGCAGCAGGACATAGGATGTGTCATCCTCGCCGGGAAGGGTCATCAGCAGGTAGTAGGGAAGCATTTCCTCCAGGTAGTCGAGGAACGCCGCTTCGGCACCGACGATCTGATCCCCCCGCAGAAGTTCAATGCGCCGGATAGTGGAAGGATCGGAAGGAATCGACCAGGCGTCGTTGCGCTGGAAGAACTGGGTCACATCCACCATGTGGTAATCGAGATACAACTCGCTTTGGATCTTGAACAGGTCCTGGGGATAACGGAAATGCTCGTGCAACCCGGGGGGAATCTCGTCGGCGTCGGTGAACAGGTCGGGAAAGACCCCTCGCCAAGCGGCCACCAGCGGATCGGACTCGTCCACCACATAAAGCGTGATCGTCCCGTCAAAGGCGTCGACCGTAGCCTTCACCGAGTTGCGGATGTAGTTGAAACCCGACAATGGGAGTTGGGAAGCACTCGAGAGACGGGCGGTGTCAAAACCCCTCAAACCCACGCCGATCGGCTGGGAATAGGGATAGTCCCCGCTGATGGCGTACATGTCGACCACCCAGACAATCCCGCCGCCCAAAACGACCGGATAGGGGTCCGCGTCGGCTACCAGGAAGGGCGCCACCGCTTCAACCCGACTCTGAACGTTGCGCTGCATCAGCACCCGGCTGTCGGGGTTGATCTGGCTGGAAATCAGGATGTTGAGGTCGCCATAACGGAGAGCGAACGCCAACCGGTTGAGAATACCCGATATCTCGACTCCGGCTTCTCCCTCGTAGTTGTTGTAGCGGTTGTCAGCCGAACCGCCCTCCTCGCTGGCAGGGAAATCTATCTCCTGGGGTTCAGCACCGGAGCGAACGATCACCGGACGATCACGCTCATAGGTCTCGCCGAAGTAGATGCGAGGTTGAGTGAGATCCAAGATCGGCTCGGTGGTCTCGGGCGGGATGTCCCGCAGCAGGAAGTCAGGCTGACCGTCAACCGCCACCACATTGGCCGGGCTGAGCACCGCCCCGAACCCGTGGGTGTAGACCAGCCGCTGGTTCTGCCAATCCTGGGCGGGAATGTTGGGTTCGTCCAACTCCCGAAGCGCCAGCATCACCTGGGTGTCGGTTCCCTCTATGGGATATCGGTCGGTATCCACGTGATCCACCCGGTAATAGGTCCGGATCTCCTGGAGTTGCTGGTAAGTGCGGTTGAGAACGTCAGGATCCCAAAGGCGGACGTTGTCGATGGTGGGAGCGTTGCGAGCAATGTCCGAGGCGTCCAGATCGAAAGAAGCGTCGAACGGACGCACCTGCACCTCGTCCAAGCCGTAGGCGGCGCGGGTGGCCTCGATGTTGCGTTCTATGTACGGGCCCTCCCGGACCAGTTCATTGGGCTGGACCTGGAATCGCTGAACGATGGCCGGGTACGCAACCCCTGCGGCCAGGGAAACAAATAGCCAGGCCGCCACCGAGACCGCCACCAGCACCCAGCCCCTTCGCCAGATATTGATGATGAACAGGATGGCGGAGAAGACCGAAACTGCGATCAGCAGGTTCAGGGCCGGTAGACGAGCGTTGATGTCGGCATATCCGGCGCCGAAGACGTTGTTGTTGGAATAAAGCAGTTCGTAGGTGTCGATGCGGTAGGAAAGCGCTCTGAGCAGGGCGATCACCGCGGCCAGGGCGGAGAGATGGGCCTTGGCCTGGGTGTCGAACCTGGGGAGTCGGCGCACCGGGAATCTGATTCCGCCCAGCGCGAAATAACTGACCGCAACGGTAACCAGGGCGGCGACGGCCACCCCGGTCAGCCAACTGACCATGGTGGACCACAGGGGAAGCCGGAACATGAAGAAAGACAGATCCAGACCGAACTGGGGGTCGGTGACACCGAAGGGCTGGGAGTTGAGGAAGAGCAGCGCCTGGTCCCGCCAAGCGGAGACTCCCAGACCCAGCACGACCGCCGCGCCGACGGCTGCCACCCACTCCAACGTCCTGCTCCTGGACCCAACCACCTGTCGTATCTGAGCAACTGATTGGTCTTCGGGCGCCGTGCTGAAGGAGGCTAAACGGACCGACAGAAACCGCGCCAGTCTCATATTGCCCCAGATCAAGCCGAAGACAACCAGCGCACCCAACAGACCCAGCAAGGCCAGCCACACCCAACGGATCAACCAGACGCCGGTTTGTTCAACCGAACTGAACCATAGATAGTCGGTCCAGACCCGCGACAGGGCAGTGAACAAACCGTAAATGAGAGCAATGCCGGCGAATACCCAGACAAAGCGACGTCGGCGGGGTGGTTGCTGTTGGCGGCTGGCGCCTACCGGGAAAAACATCAGCTTCCTAGTCTACACCCCCGCCGGAGGTACATCTCCGGCGCCTTCCGCCCAAGTCTCCTTCTCCGACACATATCCTCTCTTTGCAATCTTTCCCAGGGTTCCTCTCTCCAAAGCGGGAAAAAACGGCCAACCCTGTGAAAAAAATGACATTGTGAACAGACCGGCGGGTGTCCTCTCGACAAACACCAGCTAGAGCAGGATGTACGCCCTTGGGAAACCCGGCAGCCAACCTTCCTCGTCGAAGAGCGAAGTCCACCAGAATTCAATCTGATCCGGGTGTTCCAGGCTATAGGCTCCCAGTCGAAAGGCTTTGCCGGCGCCGGGATCGATGTTACATTAATGTAATTCCCCACTGGAGGGCGATCCCGGTTCGTCTCCGGGCAACCAGACACGAGAATCTACGAAAAGAGGAGGAGGCAGGCGAGTGAGCAAAGGACTCAAGATGGACCGGCGCTTCACGCGTGCCGGAGAGAATCCCTACGACACCGTGGCCTGGGGCAAACGGGACACCCGGATAACAAATCCTGACGGCTCAGTGGTTTTCGAGATGAAGGACGCCGAAATCCCGGTGGGCTGGTCGCAGGTGGCGGCCGACATCATGGTCTCCAAGTACTTTCGCAAGGCAGGGGTGCCTCTCCACGATACGAACGGAACTCTGCTGGATGAGAACCATCAGGCCCGGATGGGCTCGGAACGCTCTGCCCGGCAGGTCTTCGATCGGCTCGCCGGAACATGGAGATGGTGGGGAGAGAAGAGCGGATATTTCGCCTCCGAGCAGGATGCTCAAGCCTTTGAAGATGAGCTCAAATACATGCTCTGCCATCAGATGGCCGCTCCCAACTCCCCCCAATGGTTCAATACCGGTCTCAACTGGGCATACGGACTGACCGGACCGGCGCAGGGCTTTTGGTATGTTGATCCGCAGACCGAGAAGATGACCGTCTCCCCCGACTCATATTCCAGGCCAGCGCCTCATGCCTGCTTCATCCTCAAGGTGGAGGACGACTTGGTCAACCCGGGAGGGATCATGGACCTGTGGCTCCGGGAAGCCCGCATCTTCAAGTTCGGATCAGGCGCCGGCTCTAACTTCTCGGCTATCCGGGCGGAAGGAGAAAAGCTGTCGGGTGGGGGAAGTTCTTCGGGAGTGATGTCTTTTCTGAAGATCGGCGACCGGGCGGCCGGCGCCATCAAGTCGGGCGGAACCACCCGGCGCGCCGCCAAGATGGTGATTCTGGACATCGATCACCCCGATGTGGAGGAGTTCATCAACTGGAAGAAGGCCGAGGAGGACAAAGCCCGGATTCTGATCGAAAAAGGTGGCTTTGCGGCCGACTTCAACGGCGAGGCCTACGCCACCATCTCGGGACAGAATTCCAACAACTCGGTTCGAGTAACCGACGCTTTCATCAAAGCAGTGGAGGCCGGAGACGACTGGACCCTCACCGAACGCACCACCGGCAAGGTTATGCGAACCGTCTCCGCCGAGCGCCTGTGGAACAGCATCGCCGACGCAGCCTGGGCCTGTGCGGACCCGGGGGTGCAGTTCGACACCACCATCAACGAATGGCACACCTGCCCCGAAGGCGGGCGCATCCGCGGCTCCAATCCCTGTTCGGAGTACATGTTCCTGGACAACACCGCCTGCAACCTGGCCTCCTTAAACCTTGTCGCCTTCTATGACGACCGCACCGGCGCCTTCGATATAGACAGTTATCTGCATGCCGTCCGGCTGTGGACGATCGTTCTGGAGATCTCGGTGGCCATGGCCCACTTCCCGTCCCAAGCGATCGCCCAAGGCTCATACGACTACCGCACCCTGGGATTGGGCTACGCCAACCTCGGGTCGCTTCTGATGAGAAAGGGAATCCCCTACGATTCCCCCAAAGGTCGGGCCATCGCCGGGGCGCTTACTTCCATCCTCACCGGACACGGCTACGCCACCTCGGCGGAGATGGCCTCGGTGGTGGGAACCTTCTCCCGATTCGAGGAGAATAGAGACGCCATGCTGAGAGTGATCCGCAACCATCGGCGCGCCGCCTACGACTCCCCCATGTCGGATTACGAAGGAGTCTCCCAGGCGGTAGCCGGAATCAGCCGTCGCCATTGCCCACCGGATCTGGCACAGGCCGCCCGCGAAGCATGGGACAGCGCCTTGGAGATAGGTGCCCGCCATGGATACCGAAACGCCCAGCTGAGCGTTCTGGCGCCCACCGGCTGCCTGGTGGGCGGATCTCTTATCCCCACCGAGCGCGGGCTCGTGCGGCTGGAATCCCTGGGAAACTCTGAAGGCGCCCGGTGGCAAGACCTCGGTGTCTCCGTCGGAACCGATGAAGGTCCCCGAACCGCCACCCACTTTTACATAAACGGGGTGGAGCCAGTGGTGACGGTCACCACCGGCCGGGGATACCGCATCCAGGGCACGCCTACGCACCGCATCAAGGTGGTCGATCCCCAGACCGGTGACTGGGTTTGGAGACGGTTCGGTGAGATAGCGACCGGTGATCTGGTTCCCCTACAGATGAACCAACTCGTGGGTGCTCCGCGCCGGGTACTTCTGCCGCCCTTGGGCGAGATGCACTGGACGGGTGATTTCACGACCAGGGTACCCAAGATCATGAGTCCCGATTTGGCTGAGTTCGTCGGCTACTTCATGGGAGACGGTTCCCTACACGCCAAAGGTTTGCGCTTGTGTGTAGCCGCAGGCGATTTTGAAGTCTTGGAGCGGCTCCTGATGCTAGGTAAAGAACTGTTCAACCTACAAGCTCACGTAACCGAGAAAACCGGATACTCCGAAGTTGCCTTCCACTCGGTTCCGTTGACCTTATGGTGGGAAGCCTGTGGTTTCGCCAAGTTGGCTCCTGCTGAGGGCCATACCGGCAAGGGATGGCATCCACATATCCCCGATGCCATCCTCGCCTCCAACGACCCCGTAACCTACCGGGCCTTCGTCCGGGGCCTGTTCGAAGCCGATGGCACCGTCAATGGCGGTTATCCGCACTGGTCGAGCACCTCGATCGAGTTCAGCCATGATGTTCAGTCACTCCTGCTGGCGCTGGGCTATCCCACTACTCGCAAGATGGATCGGACCGGCTGGAGCGGTTCACCCCTAGCGGTGCTTCGGACCCTCAACCTCGGATACTCGAAGCGTTTTGCTGAGGAGATCGGTTTCATGAGCGACCGCAAGCAGACCGCCCTGGCCTCGACCAGCATCGCCCAGGCCTCCCGCCATAACCACATCCCGGTGTCCCGCTCCCTGATAGACCGGCTGGTTCCAGATAACGGCCGCTTGCGGCGAATTATGTTGGCGTCCCTAGCGAGAAACGGTATGGTGTCGCGACGTTCTGCGCGAGAACTTCTGGAACGTACTGGCGATGCTGAACTGGCCTGGTTGCTCTGCTACTTCTACGACCGGGTTCAGACCGCCGATTTGGACGAGGAGCAGTTGACCTATGATCTGTCGGTTCCCGACAATGTCACCTACGTGGCCAACGGTTTCGTTTCACACAACACGATCGGTCTCTTGATGGATTGTGACACCACCGGTGTGGAGCCCGACTTCGCCTTGGTCAAATACAAGAAGTTGGCCGGAGGCGGTTACTTCAAGATTGTCAACCAGTCGGTTGGTCCCGCTCTCGACTCACTCGGCTACGGTTCGCTGGAGAAGCAGGACATCATCGAATATGTGATGGGCGCTTCTTCCCTGGAAGGCGCTCCCCACATCAACCGACGAAGCCTGCGGGCCCATGGTTTCACAGACGCTGATCTGGATCGTATCGAAGCCTCGTTACCGGAGGTATTCGAACTGCGCCATGCCTTCAACGCTCTGGCGGTGGGCGAGGATACCCTCCGCCGACTTGGTGTGGAACCTGACCAGTACCAGCGGCTCGACTTCGACTTGCTGTCTTTCCTGGGATTCACCCCAGCCCAGATCGACTCCGCCAGCGACTACATCTGCGGTCATCAGACCATTGAAGGCGCTCCCCATTTGAGAGAGGAGCATCTGCCGGTGTTCGACACCGCCAACCGCAACGGCCGCCGCGGCAAACGGTTCATCCACCACAACGGGCACATCCGGATGATGGCCGCCGCCCAGCCTTTCATCTCCGGCGCCATCTCCAAGACCATCAACATGCCAAATGAGGTGGACCCCGACGACATCAAGTCCGCCTATCATCTCTCTTGGAAGTCGGGGCTGAAGGCTATCGCGCTCTACCGGGACGGCTCCAAGGCCTCCCAGCCTCTCTCCTCGGCCAGCGAGGACTCTTCCGGAGAGGACGACCCGGCCTTGGAGGAGGCGCTCGGCATCGAACAGCGTCTGGCTTACGGCTCTCTGCCAGCAGGCACCTCACCCGCCCAGGCATACGCATCCGGAATGAACCCCCCCAGGTTCCTTCTTTCCTCCCGTCGGCGCGGCTGGACTCGGGAAGCCCGGGTGGGCGGACACAAACTCTTCATCCGCACGGGTGAATACGAGGACGGCACGCTCGGCGAGTTGTTCATCGACCTGGCCAAGGAAGGCGCCACGTTACGTGGGATTCTGTCCTGCTTTGCTATCGCGGTTTCCAAGGGCCTGCAGTACGGAGTGCCCCTGGAAGAGTTCGTGGACACCTTCCTATACCAGACCTTCGAGCCCCGTGGTATGGTGCAGAACCATCCCAACATCAAGATGGCCTCCTCCATGGTGGACTACATATTCCGCGCGCTGGCCATCGAGTACCTGGGCCGCGAGGATCTCGGTCAAGTCAGGCCTTCCAGTCCGAGAGAGCTTCCCGAAGAGCCCCATCCGTCGGTGAGCGATCGGGGAACGCAGCCCACTCTCGATGCCGCTCGAGAGGAGAGCAACGTGGAGGCGGTCCAAGGGGCCGCCGCCTTCGTGGAGTCTCCCCACCTCCAGTTCACCTCACCCGGTGATCCGCTAGGCGAGATTCTCGCCCAGGGCGCGGCGGTGTCAACTTCCCCATCCCAGGTCGCTCTCAGCCAGATGATGGGCGACGCCCCCATGTGCGACGAGTGCGGGCACATCACCGTCCGCAACGGGAGTTGCTACCGCTGCCTCAACTGCGGCGCCTCTCTCGGTTGCAGCTAGGACGATGCCTTCGGTAACCCACCTCCACCTGGCCTCCGCCCACCGCGGCGAGGTGACCGAGGTCTCCGAGGTGCTGGCGGTGGAGGGACAGGGCTTGGAAGGCGACCGCTACCTGGGAACCACCCGCAACGTGACATTGGTGGCCGAGGGTGAGTTGGCCGCGGCCGCCGAGCAATTGGGATACTCGATCAGACCCGGCGCCACCCGCCGCAACATCACGGTGGACGCCGATCGCCTGCCACGCACCACCGGAACGCTGATCCGGATCGGCGATGCGACCCTGTCGGTATGGCGGGACTGCCCCCCGTGCGGGCGGATGCACGAGACAGTCGGACCTCAGGCCAGAGAGGCTCTCGCCGGAAGGTCGGGAATCGCTGCCCTGGTAGTCAAAGGAGGGATGATCCGAGTCGGCGACCCGGTACACGTCGATACGCACTAACGCCGGAAGGGTCTCTGGATCTATCCACCTGGCAGCGACCATAGCGTTATCTACCATTCATGAGGGGAATCATCTGCTCGGAAACTGAATGATGCCGTTTACACGACAACAAGCGGATAGCTGGAAACGGGATGTTCCAGGCACACGGTGGTTCAAAGCCGACCTGCACGTTCATACTGTGGACGACCTGCCGGGCGGTAAGGCGAAGATGCCACCTGGGGTTACCGGCCCCAAAGAGTCAGAGAAAACGATTTCCGCCTATGCCCGGTGCTTTCTGCAAAGCGCCATAGATCGCGGCGTCCGGGTGCTTGGCCTCACTCCGCACTCACCTCGTATAGGCGCCGCAGCAGAAACCAGTGCGGTGTGGGGAATCGTGGAGGAGTGGAACAATGGCGTCGATGAAGACGGCACACCTTTTCGGGAACAGATCTACGCGGTTTTTCCTGGCTTTGAGTCGTCGCTCAAGGAAGGCAGGAAAGGGCTGCATATGCTCTTCCTGTTCGACCCGGAGATCGGCCGCCTCCGCTATCTGAAGGCCTTCGATCTCGTCATGGGCGGTGTGTCGCCGTGGCCTACCAACCAGCTTGCGATGTCCAACAGGAGCGCCGATGAAGCGTTTGGCGCTCTTCAGGATTTCCATAGAAGCGAGTCTCCCAGGACCGCAGATGGCGAATCTCAATGGAGCTACATCGCCCTTGCGCCCCACATAGACACGGATAAGGGTCTGCTGAGAACTCTGAAAGCCCAAGTACTGGCTAAGTTCCCACATGATCAGGTGGCGGGTCTCGAACTTGGCGACGACAAGCTACCCAAAGAGGCACTGCGGAACCGGGCGGCGCTGGATGAAAAGATGTCCGAACACCGTCAGGCGTTTTTTCATGCCAGCGACGCCTACACGGTGGATGAGATCGGGAAACGCCATACATGGCTCAAGCTGGCCAGCCCGAGAATAGAGGCACTGCGACAAGCGTTCATCGCCAGCGACTCGCGGACCCGCATCGGGCACGAACGTTGCGCTAACGGAAACCTCACCGAAATCTCTAATCCTCCCGATGTGACGATGCACCGGCGCCCGTGGCTGAAGTCCGCAACAGTCTCCGGCAAAGCATCCTTCTTTGGCGACCCCGATACCCGTTTCGATCTCAGCCCCGATCTGACCTGCGTTATAGGCGGCAGTATGACCGGCAAGAGCACTTTCCTCGATGGTTTGAGGGTACGTGTCGGGGCGCCTCTGCCGCAAAAAGCCGACTTGAAGAAGCAGGTCGAAGCGCGCGGCAGGGACCGTTTTCTCGGCGGCTCTGCAAAGGTCGTTCTCGAGTGCCCCGGCAGGGATCCAACAGCAGCGCCGTATGAGCAATGGCCTGCGGTGTTCCACACACAAACCGAACTTCAGCAGCTGGCTCAAAATCCCGAGGCCGTGGAAGGAATTCTTGCCCGGCTGGTGGCATCTGAGACACAGGAAATCGAGGCCCGTCGAAAACGTTTGAACGAACTTGACGAGGAGTTGAACCGAATCGTCCGCCATCTTGCCAAGCTCGACGATGATCTCGCAGATGCCGAGCAGGCTTTTCAGCGTAGCCAAACAGCGGCCAGGGAACTCGCCGAATTCTCGGAGGCCGGCGTGGAGAACCTGAACCGTGTATCCAGCGATCTGCGCCGCTGGCGGGATTCAGAAAAAGCAGTGACCAGGTTGGTGAAGGATGTGGACAGGCTTCTGAAATCCACCGCTATCACAGAACTGCCGGAGATCGACGATTACCTTGCCGACACGCTGGCCACCTCGGGAGAAAACCAGGACGAGACGAACTTTCGCCGCCGATTCAACGAGGTCGGCGTCTCGCTGAGATCCGCAAAGAACGGTCTGATCGCGACGAACACCGCCATCCGGTTGGTAGCTCAAACCTTGGAAGACCACCAGCGCGGCGTTCGCGTGCAGGTAAACCGGAACCTCGCAGAAAAGGGCCTCGACGGGGCGAGAATCAATCAACTCCAAGAGTTGAACGTCCAGGCGTCACTTCTGGGGAGCTACCAGGCCAATCTTGACCAGACCCGCGAAACCTCGGACAAATCCGGACATTTGTTCGCCGGGTTGCTCGATGAACGACAGCACCTCATCACCGAACAAAGACAGGCATTCGATCGCGTAATCGAAAGGATCCACTCACAGTTCGATGGACGAATAGCCGCACGCCGGATCGATGAAGGCCGAAAAGAACCACTGGATCGTTTTGTCAGGGCCTTGAGCCAAAGAGGGATCACACGATGGTGGAACGAGTTGCCGACGGACGCCCGTCCCGGTTCCACCAGTCTGCTTAAGAAGCTACGCACCGGTCACTTAGAGGAGACCGGCATGAGTGACAAAGTACAGGAGACGTTCCAATTGCAGATCAACCCGTCGAGACGGCGCGAGTTGGCGGCCCTTCGCTGCCCCGATCAGTACCTGCTGGAATTCAAGTTGGACGACGACATCCATCGTCCGATGCAAGAACTCTCCGGCGGACAACGGGTGAGCCTGCTGCTCGCCTTGCTCCTGGAAACCCATGACGAACGTCCGCTCGTGATAGATCAACCCGAGGACGAATTGGACAATCGGTTCCTGTTCGAGACACTGCTTCCTGCGTTGAAGCGGCTGAAGGGACGCAGGCAGATCATCGTAGCCACACACAACGCCAACATCGTCGTCAATGGTGACGCCGACCAGGTGATTCAGTTGGAGGCTACGGCACACCGGGGCGAGATCGCCCGTTCAGGGGCCATTGAAGATCCCGCGGTGCGGGACGCCATCGTCCAGACCGTCGACGGCGGCGACGAAGCGTTTCGTCTGCGCCGACTGAAGTACGGTTTCTAGGCGCCGACATGGAATGGCTGGATGTTCTCAATCGCATCAGTGCCGGAGAGAATGAGCAAACGGAATTCAAACGTGGACTTGGAGACCTGTCCGCGATCGGTAAAGCGACATGCGCCTTCGCGAACACCGAGGGAGGCGTGGTCATCCTGGGAGTGACCGATGCCCGACAGATCGTCGGCGTCAAGGAGGATGCGGAGAAAGTCCAGGAGAGGTTGACGAGTTTCCTCCAAACCGGTTGCAGTTCACCGGTTTCGGCTCGCGTCGGTAGGTATAAGGACCCCAAGGGCTGGGTGCACTGGGTCGAAATACCTCGCCAGCGGGGATTCGAGCCGCTCCGATACGGTGAACGCGTATGGATACGCCGGGGACGAAGCAGCGTTGCGCCATCGGCGACCGAACTCCAGGAGCTATACAACGTATTTGGATACATCCTTACCGAGGAACGCACCATACAGGCGGCAACCACCACCGATATTGATGTCCAGGTCTTCCGCTCCTATCTGCGGAGGCTCGGACTCGACGTGGAAACCCGTCCTCAGCCCCACGAGGAAGATGATCTCCGCAATCGCGGAGTGGTGGCGGAGTTGGGAGGGGTGTTCCATCCGACCCTTTACGGACTGCTGGCTTTCAGCAAGAAACCACAAAGCTACCCGCAGACATGCAACTTTCGGGTGGAATGCGTCGCTTACCAGGGCAGTGACCGGGCTTCGGATGTTTTACAGGTGTCAGACGCCATAGGACGCCTGGACGAACAAGTGGAACGGGCGATAGGCTGGTTTGCCGGCCTGGGACGGCACGAGTCTTATCGCGGACTGCTCCGGGAAGACCGTCATCTGCTGCCGCGGGCGGCGCTTCGGGAGTCGCTGGTCAACGCCGTGGTGCACAGAGACTACGCCATCACCGGATCAAAGACGCTTCTTGAGGTTTTCGCCCGGCACGTCGACATCACCAGTCCAGGCACGCTGCCCAACCACATGAGCACCCAGAGTGTACGGGCCGGCGGACATCCCCGGTCGCGGAACGAACTAATGGCTAACTACATGGTCAACCTGGGGTTCATGGAACAACGAGGCAGGGGGTGGCCCGTGATGTGCAATGCGATGCGCGATTTCAACGACACCAGCCCCGAAATCATGCAGAGTCACTCTGGGAAATATGTCAGAATACGATTTCACTTCACGTAAACCTCCGATGCCCTGAGCATCCTTCCAGGGCCACCTCACCCGCCTGTCATGGCAGGGGTAACCTATTTCCAATGGTCGAATCACTGGTGATAGGGAGGGGTCTGAGCAAGAAATTCGGTGACTTCACAGCAGTTGACAACATCGACTTCCAGATTGAGGGAGGTGAAGCCTTCGGTTTTCTCGGACCAAACGGCGCAGGCAAGAGTTCCACCATGAGGATGATCGGGGCCGTTTCGCCCCCCTCCTCGGGGTATCTGCGGGTGCTGGGGATGGACCCGATGGTCGACGGGATCAAGATCCGGGGACGTTTGGGGGTGGTGCCCCAGGAGGACAACCTCGACCGGGAACTCTCCGTGTACGAGAACCTGCTCACCTACGGCCGCTACTTCAACATGAGCAGGGCGGAAATAGATGTCCGCGCCGCCGAACTCCTGGATTTCGTCCAACTCACCGAGCGGCGCAACGACCAGGTGGAGCCCCTGTCCGGAGGAATGAAGCGGCGTTTGATCATCGCCCGGGGTTTGATCAACCAGCCCGAAATGGTGATCCTGGACGAGCCCACCACCGGCCTCGACCCACAAGCCCGCCACGTGGTCTGGGATCGCCTCTACCAGCTCAAACGGGAGGGCGTCACCCTGATCATCACCACTCACTACATGGATGAGGCCGAGCAACTCTGCGACCGGTTGGTGGTGATGGACAAGGGACGGATCGTGGCGGAAGGGTCACCCCGGGAGTTGATCGCCCGCTACTCCACCAAGGACGTGCTGGAGATGCGATTTGACCCTGGGAGCCTCCGTCTCGCCATGCCCATCGTCGAAGAAGTCTCCGAACGAATCGAGAACCTGCCCGACAAGGTGATGATCTACACCCAGGACGCCGACGAAACCGTGGCCGAGCTCGGTCGGCGGGGCGTCCGGTCCATCTCCACCCTCATCCGTCGCTCCACCCTGGAGGATGTCTTTTTGCGGCTCACCGGCCGCCAACTGATCGAATGACCACCCCCAGGGCTCTGCTGGTGGTGGAAGCCGAGTTCCGCTTCTACCGGCGCAACTGGCGAGGGACGGTGCTTACCACCTGGCTGCGTCCCATCCTGTTCCTGCTGGCCATGGGAGTGGGCCTGGGGACTCTGATCGACCAGGATGTCGATCAGGCGCTGGGAGGCGCCGGATATCTCGCCTTCCTGGCGCCGGGGCTGATGGCCGCCTCCGCCATGCAGACCGCCATCGCCGAGTCGGCCTGGCCGGTGAGAGTAGGGATCAAATGGCGAAAGAATTACTGGGCGCAGATCTCCACTCCCATCACCACCAACGATCTGCTGGCCGGGTTGATGATCTGGATAGTGATTCGCCTGATCTTCGTCTCGATGGCGTTCGCGGTGATCATGTGGTTGTTCGGCGCCGCCTCCCTGGGCAACGGCATGGCGGCGGTGCCGCCTGCGGTGTTGACCGGGACGGCTTTTGCTTCACCGATGGCCGCTCTGGCCGCCTGGTTCAAGGAAGACGCGCCCATGATCGCCATGTTCCGGTTCACCATCATCCCGTTGTTCCTGTTCTCGGGCGCCTTCTTTCCCATCGACCAGATGCCCGAGTACTTCTCGGCTGTGGCGGTGTTGAGCCCCGCCTGGCACGGTGTGGAGTTGTGCAGGTGGATTGCCGTGGGTACACCCACCGCTATCTCCCCCTGGCTGGAGGTGGGGTACCTGGCGGCATGGACGGCGGTCGGATGGTGGGCGGCCGCCCGGCAGTTGAAGAGGAGGCTCAACCTGTGAGCCTGCTGCTTGCCAGACTGTTCCCACCACAGTCCCGTCCCACCCGCGGGACCACCCGCCTCCTGCAACGGAATCTGCTGGTCTACAAGCACATCTGGCTGGTGGTAATAGCCGGCTTCTGCGAACCCGTCTTCTTTCTGCTGGCCGTGGGAGTGGGTCTGGGATCATTCGTGGGACAGGTCACCATCGAGGGCGGACTTGCCATAAGTTACGCCACCTTCGTAGCGCCGGGGCTGCTGGCTGCGTCGGCCATGAACGGCGCCGTCATCGAATCCACCTTCTCGGTCTTCTTCAAACTGCGTTACAACTACACCTACAACGCCATGCTGGCCACTCCCATGCGGGTAGCGGACATCGTCCTGGGCGAAACGCTGTGGTCCCAGGTGAGAGCGGGCGTGTATGCCAGCGGTTTCCTGGTACTGATGTTCCTCGCCGGGTTCACTTCCTCGCCCTGGGCCCTGTTGGCCGTTCCGGGCGCTTTGCTGGTGGGATTCACCTTCTCTGCCGCCGGATTCGCCGCCGTCACCTACATGCGCAGCTGGCACGACTTCGACATGATCCAATTGGTCATCCTGCCGCTTTTCCTTTTCTCGGGTACTTTCTATCCTCTCAGCGTGTACCCCTCCTTCCTCCAACCCATAATGCAAATCTCACCCCTCTATCACGGAACGGAACTGCTTCGGGCCTTCACTCTGGGGCGTTTCGACTGGACGCTGGTGGGCCACGCCGGCGTGCTGGTGGTGGTGGGATTGGCGGCTTTCTACATCACGGCCCGCCGGATCGGAAGAACCCTGCTGCAATGACAACTCCTCAAAACCCCCTGGGAACCGAACTCCACAAGGCGCTCTTCTCCAAACCCGAAGCTGGGGGACCGGCTCTTACCAATCGACTGCGCCTCGACCTCTACCGGTGGATGTGCCTCACCCGCACCCTGGACGACACGATGGTGACCATGTGGAAGCAGGGAAGGGGACTGGGCGGGACGTTCAGCGGACGGGGCCATGAGGCGATCAGCGTTTCGATGGGGATGGCGCTGGGTCCCGAAGATGTGATCGCCCCGATGCACCGGGATGTGGGAGCCTACCTGGTGAGAGGAATGACCCCCGCCCGGGTGTTCGGCAACCTCCTGGGCCGGGAGACCGGTCCCAGCCGGGGACGCGACGCCAACCTTCACGGAATGGGCGACCTGAGCCTGGGGATCCTCGGGTATGTCTCTCATATTCCCCAGCAACTCCCGCTCAGCCTGGGGGTGGCCATGTCCTTCAAATACCGCGGCGAACCCCGGGTGGCGCTGACCGTGTGCGGCGACGGCGGGACCACCACCGGCCCCTATCACGAATCGCTGAACATGGCCGCTTTATATCAGGCGCCCCTGGTATTGATCGTGGAGAACAACAAATATGCCTACTCCACTCCCCTCCACCAGCAGATGGCCACTTTCGCCATCGCCGAGCGGGCATCGGGCTACGGGCTTTCGGCCCGCAGCGAGGACGGAAACGACGTGGAGGCCATGTATCTGTCCATCAAAGCGGCGGTAGAGCAGGCCCGCGAGGGCGGAGGGCCGACCGTGATCGAAGCCCGGACCATGCGCATGCTGGGCCACGCCATTCACGACGGCGCCGAATACGTTCCCCGAGAACTCTTGGAAGAATGGGAGGCCCGGGATCCCCTGCTCCTCTACCGTCGGCGGTTGCTCCAGGAAGGCCGAGCCAGGGTCTCCGAACTGGAGGAGATAGAGGCTTGGGCAGCTGCCGAGATCGCACAGGCGGTGGCCGAAGCCGAAGCGGCGCCCTTCCCCGATCCCGCCACCGTCACCGACCGGGTGTACGCGTGAAACAACTCACCTACCTGCAGGCCATCTCCGACGGCATCGCGCACGAGATGCAGAGGGACCCCAATGTCCTGGTGCTGGGAGAGGATGTGGGAGGCGAATTCGGAGGCGCTTTCAAAGTGACCAAGGGACTGGCGGAGCGCTTCGGAGACCGGCGGGTGCTCAACACTCCCCTCGCCGAGCAGTCTTTCATCGGCATGGCCAACGGGATGGCGCTGATGGGCCTGCGACCCATAATCGAGGTGCAGTTCGCCGATTTCATCTCCACCGGATTCGACTCCATCGTCCAATCCGCCGCCACTATCCACTATCGCTTCGGAGGAGCGGTTCCGTGGGTGATCCGGGCGCCGTCGGACGGCGGGATCCGCTCGGGGCCGTTCCACAGCCAGAATCCCGAGGCCTGGTTCGTCCACACCCCCGGCCTGAAAGTGGTGGCGCCCTCCAACCCGGCCGACGCAAAGGGACTGCTGTGCTCGGCGGTGCGCGATCCCAACCCGGTTATCTACTTCGAGGCCAAGCCGCTGTACCGGTCTCTTCGGGGACCGGTGCCGGAGGGAGAGCACCTGGTTCCGATCGGAGAGGCCAAGGTGGTAAGAGAAGGACGCGACGCGACCATCGTGGCCTATGGCGCGCAGGTAACCCAGGCGTTATCCGCTGCGGAGACGCTCAGCGCCGGATCCATAGAAGTGGAAGTGGTGGATCTGCGCACCCTGAAGCCGCTCGACTTCGACACGGTGGCCGACAGCGTGACCCGTACCTCCCGCGTCCTGGTGGTGCACTCCGCCAATCGCATGGTGGGCGTGGGCGCCGAAGTGGCCGCTCGGGTCGCCGAGGAGTGCTTCGACTGGCTGGACGCTCCCGTAACCCGGCTGGGAGGCCTTGACACGCCCATCCCCTTCAGCCCGCCGCTCGAGGACGCATACCGGCCCGACGCGGCAAAGATAGTTGCCGCTGCACAGAAATTGGTGGCCTACTAGCACCGGCTTCGACCGAGGGTGTGAAGAAACCCCGGCCAGTTGCATTGAATCTGTCACTGCAATAGGCCACATTGATGTGAGCCGAGCACCTAAAAAGGTCCGTTCCGACGTCGTTCGGGCCGCGTCGAGGGATCATACGGTCGGGGGCAACGACACCGTTGCGGTTCGTCAGAACGCCACCGCAGGCTGGACGGACATTGCCGGACCAAGGGACAGGTGGAGGCGGGGGTGGGCCCGGCAGGGGTAAGAATTCCTCGCGAAAATTCTATCGAATTCCGCGCAAGCTCCTCAGAATGTCTCGCTTGATCCCGGCCACATAGGTGATCGTCGGGTTTACAACCTGCGTGGCGCGTGCTTCCAGGACCTGGCTGAGCAGCAGGAGGGCCTCTTGGGGCTGGAGCCCGAAGTCGGCCTGGAGCCACCGGATCAACTCGCTGGCCGCGATCCGGAGAGCCCTTTCCGCGGGGCGACCGGAGGCCACCGTCATTATTCGCTCGGGTGTGATGATCCGCGGCCAGGTCATCTCTTCGGGGAGTTCGAAGAGTTCTGTGCGGAGACGCAGGATCCCCGCCGTCTCGATGGCGGACCCTCCTATCTCGCCGTCTCCCTGGAGAGCGTGGACGTCACCGATGTGCAGCAGGGCGCCGGGGACATTAACCCTGAGGCGCACTCTGGCGCCCGGGCCGACCTCCTGCACGTCCATGTTCCCGCCCCACTCCCCCACCCGCAGGTTCGACTGGGCCTCATGGGCGGGAGCCACGCCCACCATTCCCACCATGGGCCGGACCGGAAGCGCCAGCCTCTCGTCCCAGATCACATGGCCGTCCCGGATCCGGACCACCCGCGCAGCCGCCAGGTCCGAGGTGGTGACCGGCGTCCTCGGAAAGAGCAGGTTGCCTCCCGCGAAAATCGTGTACCCGACCGGAGCGAGTTCCATGGCCTCGATGGTGACCTCCACCGCCATCCCCGGCTCCGCACCCCGCACCCATGTGGCGCCCGAGGACGGGTTCCCTCGCTCGACCTCATAGGGCTCATGGCTCAACCACTCCTCCCGTAGGTCGGGAGGCACCACCGAGAGATCGGGACCCCGACTCATATGAGTGACCACCTCGAACACCTCGCCCGGCTCCACCCGGAGAGTCGGTCGGTTACGGGGGCTGGTCTCGTAATAGAGGGGAGAAGGCCCCTGCCGCTGAATCATCTTCCTGCTTTACCTTTACAGAGCTTCGAAATCAATACTGGTCCCATATCAGAAAAACCGGCGGGCGATCTCCGGTTGGCGACGGCGCCAGTACTCCGTCACCCTCCCGAACAAGCCCGGATCGCCGAGGCTACCGGAGAGCCAGCGGTCATCCGCGACGTCGTGCAAAGACCCCAGGGCCCGGACGATGTGATAAACGGTCTGATCGGTTCTTTCGAGCAGATACCGTCGGCAGTACCACTCCAGCATCTGCGGGATATCCGCCGCACCCTGCTCCTCGATGCACATGAGGTCGTAATAGTCCCTCAGTTCCCCCCGGTCTCCTATCACTTTCAGTTTGGTGGCCGCGACATCGGGAAACGAACCCACGGGCATCTCCCCTACCTTTCGGCCCGAAGCTATCCGGCGCTGTCCGGTCGCTCTCAAAAACTGGAGTCTGACGTTGTCAAACACACAGTTGAGTGTGCCCTCTGCCATGAATGGAGCTTCGACCTTGCCCAACCGCCGGAGACTGCGGATCAGTCCCTGGGAGTCGAAGGGGCGGTGGACGAACAGGTCCAGATCTTCGGATTTACGATGCTCCAGATAGATCGCCAGAGCGGTCCCGCCCAGGAGTTGAGCGGAAGGTGGCGCCACTGACCCCACCCTATCCCAGACTCTCTGTACTTCAGGAGTGAGAGCGCGATCAGGGGCGGGCATTCAGAGCGTTGACGATCAGGTCCCTGGTCCGGGGGTTGGTGGAACGCAGGGTAAGGCAGTACTCCAGCGCGCTTTCGGGGAGATGCACCGATGCCCAGATAGCAGCATCCGGCCAAGGGCCGTTGAACATCCGTCCCGCCACGTACTCGGCGTCTTCGGGCAGGCGAAGCGAAGCCGGATCGGGATGATTCCAGAACGACTTCCAGAATCTCTCAGGAACTCCTGTCATATTCCAATACCCCCACCTGCTTATTTTACCCGTTCACAGGCCCTTTCCCGGATGAAAGACAGGGTCGCTCAAGGTATGCGATCAAGCAGCGTGAAGCCCGCTCCGATTACTCCAGCCAGCGGACCGCAGACACCTGCCCGGATCGGGGTTTCCCGCGCCCGGTCGGACCAGACCGACCGGCGGGCGATGTCTCCCACTCTGCCCACCAGACCCGGGACGTTGACGAAACCCCCTCCCACGATCACCAGCCCCGGATCGAGGATGTCCACCAGGTTGGCCACCATGTGTCCCAGCAACTGGATGCTCTGGTCCACCACCACGCGAGCGTCGGGGTCTCCCGCCGAGGCACGCTCGAACACCTCCGATCCCGGGATGCTCTCTCCCCTGAGGCTCTGGTAGCGCTCGGAGATCCCCCGACCGGACGCCACGTCCTCCACACAACCCTCCACCACTCGGTTCCCTTCGGCCTCGAGGACCGCCAGTGTGGTCGAGCCGGACATGAGGGCCCTTCCGTGCTGGCCCGCGAAGGGACGGCCTTCGATCAGAAGGCAGTGGCTGATCCCCGTGCCGAGGTTGACGTACACCGAGACCGGCTGATGGGCGCCGCCTCCCATTCGCGCCTCGGCCAGAGCCGCGGCGAAGATGTCGGCGTCCACCCGGATCGGCCGGTGGGCCGAAAAGGCCTCCTCCACGTCGGCGTCGGTCCAGGCGACCACCGCATGGGAGGTGATGCGCCCATCCTCCACCAACTCGGGTATCCCGATCCCGGTCCCCACCACCCCGAATCCCCGGGGCTGTGCCTCGGCGGCGACCGCGGCTGCGACCTCCGAAGCCCTGTGCAGGGACTCCGCACCCGCCGCTCCGGTGGGAACGGTGCGGAGCGAATGCACGCCGCCTTCCCGGTCGACCAACGCCGCCGCTATCTTCGTCCCCCCCACGTCAACGGCCAGCGCCACCTCTCGGGTTGCGATGACTCAGCCGTCCCCTGGAAGGTAGGCGGGCGCCACCCCGAACAGGACCTCGCCCCCGCCCCGGTGCCCGAAGAGTTGATAGCGGGTGCCGTGGGGAACGTAGAAGCCGTCACCGACGCCCAGTTCGAACCAACCGGGAGGCTCAGGGACCTCGGGCAGGAATACCGCGACCTCCCCGGATAGCACCACCATGGCCAGGTCCCCTCCGTGCCGGCGGACCAGGCTCTCCTGTCCTGGGAGCAACCGGGCCCGTCCGGCGGTGAGATGTTCGGTGCTGCAGATCAGTCCCACCAACAGATCGTCTGTGGGATGGTCGGCTCTCCACAGCAGGTCCCGCTCGGCGACCATGTGGAAGGAGCGGTTCTCCTCGCGCTCTGCCCTGCTCATCGGCCAGCGCCCCAGCCAGCGGTCGTCGCCGTAGGTCCACTCGGACTCGGACAGGTAGGCCTGAGTGCGGGCGTAGGTGGAGGACGCACCGGTGGAGGGGGGCGGGGCGAACAGCTCCATCACCCGCAGCGGCCCGTCGTTGCTCCGGTTGACGGCATGGTGCCATGTGTCGCGGCGGAAGAACACCGATTCGCCCTCCCGGGCTACCACCGCCTCGCCCGTCTCGGGGTTGACAAGGAGCATCTCGCCTTCGGCTACATAAAGCACCTCGTCGGCCGCGAAGATGGTGCGGTTTCCTTCCGAGTGGGTGAAACGCGCCCTGGGCCGGAGGGAGAACTCGATCAGGTGGATGAGCCCCGACGACGCATAGATCCGGTCGCCCACGTATCCGGAATCTTCGTCTCCCCAAAGATGCAGGACGGCCTGGTCATACCGGATGGCGGTTGCCCGGTCGTACTCGGGCCGCGGGGAAGGTCGGCGACTCATTCGTCGGCCTCCCGGAGGTGTTCCTCGGTGCGGATGATCCGGCGGTCATGGACCGGAGCGGTACCGGAGAGGTAGATCGAGTCGGGATCGAATGCAAGCGGATCGAAGGTGCTGTCGAGGTCCTGCGCGACGCCGGTTGCGGCCGCCCGGTCGGCGGCCAGCATGATCTCCAGGACATGGAAAGCGTGGCGGGGTTGGATCAGTTGGGTGGCGCCGTCCACCACGTCCACCAAGTGCTCGAGTCCTACGGTCCAGTCCCATCGGGGGTCGATCTCGTCGTGGATCGCCCAGGCACCCAAGTCGTTGGTCCACATCTCGTACCCCTCCGGCGCCCAGTCGTCTCCCCTCATCTGGATGGTCCCCCCGCCGCCGTACAACTCCAGGCACGGCGACCGGTATCGCTCCATGGTGAAGCCGGTGGTGACCACCCCGAAGGTGGCATCGCCGAAGTCCATGAGTATCTGGTAGTTGTCGTACACCTCCACCTCGATCTCCTCGCCGTCCACCACCCGTCGGGGGTAGGCGGTTCCAGCCAGGGCCGTCACCCGGCGGACCGGTCCCAGCCAGGCGGTGAGAGCGGTGATGTTGTACACCGCCAGGTCGAACACCGGCCCTCCCCCGGGGCGGTAGAACCACTGTCCCCATTCGGGTCCCGACCAGCCGTACCTCCCCCTGGCCAGGTGCACCGGACCGATCTCGCGGTGGTGGACCACCCGCTTCCAGATCGCCTGGAACGTCGGGCTCAGCACCACCGCCGGCGCGCAGATCAGCACCGAGTCGGAGCGCTCGGCCTCCTCCAGGATGGCCTCGGCGCCGGCCAGTGTCACCGACATGGGCTTTTCGACCAGGACGTGCTTTCCGGCCCGGAGGGCCTCCAGGGCGATGGGGCCGTGGGCCGGCATGGAGGTGAGGATCACCACCGCGTCCACCCGGGGGTCGGAGATCACCTCGGAGTAGTCGGTGGTGAACCGCACGGGTTCGGAGAGAAGGCGCTCTCCCGCATCGGAGCGGTCGGGGTTGATGTCACAGGTGGCGACCACCCGGATCCGTCCCTCTGCTCGCAGCCGGCACATCAACTCCGCGTAGGGCTCGAACACGCTCCCCAGACCCACCACTCCCACTCCAAGTTCTTCAGTCATCAACTCTCCTCTACAGGGTCGTGTTCCATGCGGGACCGGTTTGTCATCCCTTGATCCCGAACATCCTCATACCACTCACGAAATACTTCTGGGCCACCGCGAACAGGATCACCAGCGGCGCGGTCATCAGGGTAGCCGCGGCCATCATCAGGTGCCATTCGGTCAGCCTCCGACCGCGGAAGGAGTACAGGCCCAGCGACAGGGGGTACTGGTCGGGATCGTTGAGGTAGATCAGCGGTCCGAAGAAGTCGTGCCAGGTCCACACGAAGGTGAACACCGCCATCACCACCAGCGCCGGCTTGACCAGAGGCAGCATGATCTGCCAGAAGATGCGGAACTCGCCGGCGCCGTCGACCCGGGCGGCGTCATCCAGTTCCCGGGGCAGGCCCCGGAAGAACTGGCGCATCATGAAGATGAAAAAGGCCTGGGCGAAGAAAGCCGGGGCGATCAGTGGTATGTAGGTCCCCAGCACACCCAGATACCTGAACAGGAGGAAGGTGGGGATGAAGGTCACTATGGCGGGGACCATCATGGTGGCCAGGGTGAGACTGAAGAGGATTCCCCGCCCGGGAAAGCGCAGTCGGGCAAATCCGTATCCGACCACCGCGCAGGAGAGCACCGTTCCCACCGTCACGCTTCCCGCGTAGAAGAGGCTGTTTCCGAAGAACTTGAAGAAGGGGAATCCCGGATACTCGAGTACCTCCGCGAAGTTGCCCCACCTGAACGTCTCCGGAAACCACTTGACGGGGATGGTGAATATCTCTTCGTTCCTCTTCAAAGCCGAACTGAGCATCCACACCAGGGGAAGGGCGAAGCACACCGACATGGCGCCCAGCACCATGTGCCATGCCGACTGACGGAACCACCCCATGCGACCGGCGTAAAAGCCCTGCCGCGGCTCATCGGCTACGCCGGGCCCGGTCTCTGTGAAAGCGCCTGGACGAAGGAGTCTCATCGGTTCTCTCTACTTCCCCTCATCTACACCCCCTCGTAGACCCAGCGCCTGGTGGTCCCGAAGATAGCACCGGTCACAGCCACGATCACCAGGAACAGCACCATGGCCTGGGCCGAGGCGTAGCCCATGTCGAAATATCCGAAGGCCGTCCGGTAGATGTGGACCATGTACATGAGCGTCGATCCGGCGGGCACCCCCGAGGTGCCTCCCACGATCATGGCCGCATCGAAGACCTGAAAGGAGTAGATCACCCCGATCACCAGGTTGAAGAGGATCACGGGGGTCAGCAGGGGAAACGTGACGTGACGGAACCTCCGCCAGGCGCCCGCTCCGTCGATCGAAGCCGCCTCCAGCAGAGATTCGGGTATCTCCTGGAGGCCGGCCAGGAAGATCAGGGTCCCGGCGCCCACCCCCCACAGGCTCAGGATGATCAGCCCCCACTTGGCGAAGGCGGGATCCTGGAACCAGGCCGGTCCGTCCAGGCCGACCGTCTCTATGGCGGTGTTGAGAGGCCCCGCACGGGGCTCCAAGAGCAGGAGGAACACGATGGTTCCCGCCACGGGCGGGACCACCGCCGGCATGTAGAAGAAGGTCCGGTGGATGCCGATTCCCCGGACCGGGCGGTTGAGGAGGAGCGCCAGCACCAGCGACGCCGCCAAGCCGATCGGGACCGACAGCAGGGCGTAGAAGAGGCTGTTGCCGGCCGCCCTCCAAACCGTGGGATCGTCCAACAGCTTCACGTAGTTGTCCCCCCCGACGAACTCGGGGGGCGTGAACACGCTGTAGTCGGAGAACGACAGGTAGGTGGCGGCGACTATCGGATAGACGTGGAACACCACGAGAGCAAACAGCCAGGGAGACACGAACAGAAACCCTGCCAGCGCTTCTCGCCGGCCCAGCGGTCTGGGTTGAAGCCGCCGCAACCTACCCATCAGAGGGGACCGAGCCGATCAGCCCGCCAAGAGTGAGTCCAGTTCGGCCTGGGTGGCCTCCTGGGCCACGGTCAGGGCTTCCTTCGGAGTCGACTGCTTGAGCATCGCCGAGCTGATCGCCGTGGAGACCTGGTCGTGCAGGAAGTTCTGGACCGGGCAGGTCCACATGGGTGCGGCCACGTCCAACTGTGCCTTGAAGAACTGCGTTATGTCGGTGGCGAACTCATCGCCGCGGACATCGGCTACCGACTGGGGGAACAAGTCGGTCGGCGCCAAACGGTTGGTGGGGATGTCGGGGACCTGGGCGAACCAAGTTCGCATCCCTTCGACCACCAGGTAGTCGAGCCATGCGAAGGCAGCCTCGGGATTGGCGGAACCCTTGGGGATGGCGCACCAGTTGGGCCAAAAGCCGGAAGCGGTCGATGTTCCGCTCGGACCCACCGGGAATTCGGCTACATTCCAGCGCTCCCATCCGACCAACTCACTGCTGTACATGTCGGCGGCAACCCAGAAACCGCCCACCAGGGCCATGTGGTGACCACTCTGGAAGGCAGGGGGGCGTCCCAGTTCGTCGACGTATCCGCCGCCCAGGTAGTTGCCCGAGGCGTCCATCGCCACCCAATCCCCCTTGTACTGCTCGTTCAACCACTGCACCGCGTAGTCGAGCATCTCGATGTTCTCATCGGAGTTGAGTCTTACCTGCTGAGCGTCGGCGTCGTACAGGACTCCGCCGTTGGTGGCCGACCAGATGGCGCTCTCGATGGCGTCGTAGGGCGGGATGAACCCGGCCGAGACCAGTGTGTCGCCGTCCCACTGGACGAACTCGGCCGACAGGGCCTTGAGGTCGTCCCAGGTCTTGGGGAAGTCGTCGCGGCCGCTGGGGATGCCCTTGCTCTCCAGCAATTCCTCGTTGTAGAAGATGGCGTAGGAACTGGCAGTGGCGGGCAGCCCGAAGATCTGACCGTCCCAGCGGCAGGAGGCAAGGGTTCCCTCCGGCCAGTTCTCCACCTTCGAGTTCTGGGAGGCGGCCATCAGCCCGTCCAGCGGTTCCAAAGCCCCCAGGGACGCCATGATCACCGGAGGATCCCAGATGATGACCGCGTCGGGCGGCGTACCGGCGGCCAGGTTGGCCAACAGGCGCTCGTTGAAGTCCTCGTCGTCCGCCACTCCGCACAGGACTTCCTCCACCGTGATACCGGATCCGGAACCAGCAAAGCTGTCGGCGACCAACTCGAAGCCCTGGCAGAACGGGTCGGAACCGCCGGGCAGCCAGAAGTCGATCGAAACGGGTGCGGGCGCCGCTGTAGTGGTGGGCGCAGCCGTGCCGGCGGTGGTGGCCGGCGCCGCGGTGGTCTCGGCTACTTCATCGGCGCCGCATGCGCCGAGGACTACTGCCGCACCGCTCATCCCCATCAACTGCAGGAATCTTCTCCGGCTCATGATCATGGGCATCGGTAACTTGTGATTTGGTCTCATTGGCAACATACCCTTTCCATCTGATCCCCTTCTTCTCGCACCTTGGAACCGACAGGCTCCGCCGGCCGCTCGAATCGTGAGATACTCATCCTCGTATACAAGTACACAACAACCCAAGATACAAGACCAGCCCGCCCGAACGTCTCTTTCAGCCCGATCTTCTTGCGGGATTGCAGGACCGTCCCGGTCCGCCGGGCGTCCGCGACCGAGGAGCTTTTTGGCAGACCTACTATTTCCGGCATGCAGAGTTCTATCATCGGCGCGGCCGTCAAGCGGGTCGAGGACCCCCGCCTCATCAGGGGACGCGGCCGGTACGTCGGCAACATAACCCGACCGGATGCCCTGTGGATGAAGGTGGTTCGCTCCGACGTGCCCCACGGGATAATCACTGACATAGACACCGAAGACGCGGTCGACTCGCCGGGAGTGGTGGCCGTGTTCACGGCTTCCGATCTGAACCTGCGGCCCCTGTCGGTGGGGTCGCCGGGCGCCGATCCGCGTTTCACCCAGTCGGTTCCCGCCTCCGACCGGGTGCGATTCGTGGGAGAGGCAGTGGCCGTGGTCATCGCCGAGACCGATCGGCAGGCCGCCGACGCAGCCCGCCAGATCTGGGTCGACATCGATCCGCTACCCACCGTCACCAGTCCCATCGACGCCATGGCTGCAGATGCCCCCCTGCTCTTTCCTGAAATCGGAACCAACATCGCCTTGGACACCACCGACCAGGTCACCGAGGATCCCCTGGCAGACGCACAGGTGGTGATCCGCTCCGAGTTCTACAACCAGAGGGTGGCCGGGGTTCCCCTGGAGAACAGCAATTGCCTGGCGGTTCCGGACGGTGATCGGTTGGATGTCTGGACGGGTTCCCAAAACGCCTTCGTGCACCGCAACGTCATCTCTCGCTGCCTGGGGATCGACCGGGAACTGGTGCGAGTGAGAGTTCCCGACATGGGCGGGGGCTTCGGGGTGAAGATCGCCCCCATGCCCGAACAGGTGTTGTGCGCCGCTTCGGCTCACCGTCTGGGGCGTCCGGTCCGCTGGCAGGAGACCCGCGAAGAGAACCTGCTCACTCTTCCTCACGGGCGCGGCGTCTACCAATTCGTCGAGTTGGGCGCCCTCCGGGATGGGACCCTGACGGGTATTCGGGTCCACACGGTGGCCGAATCGGGCGGCTACGTGTACTTCGGCGCCTATCTGCCCGAATTCACCATCATGGTTGCAAACGGCGCCTATCACATCCCCAAGGTGCAGTTCACCTACCAGTCGGTGGTTTCCAACACCTGCCCCATCAACGCCTACCGGGGCGCCGGACGACCGGAGGCCACCGCTTACCTGGAAAGGTGCATGGATCTGTTGGCCGAGGAACTGGACATGGATCCCGTGGAGGTCCGGCGTCGCAACTTCATCGGTCCTCATCAGTTTCCCTACCGTACTCCCACCAATCAACTCTACGACTCCGGCGACTACGACCATGCGCTGGACCGAGCTTTGGAGATGGCGGACTATCCCATGCTGCGCCGGCAGCAATCCGAACGGATCCAGCGTAGCGACCGGTGGCGGCTCGGAGTGGGCATCAGCACCTATGTGGAGATAACCGCTCCCCAGGGGAGGACCGAGTGGGGATCGGTTACGGTCCGCGAGGACGAGATGATCGAGGTTGCCACCGGTCTTTCCTCTCACGGGCAGGGGCACGAAACTTCTCTCACCCAGATCGCCGCCGACGTACTGCAGGTCCCCATGGATCGGATCATCTACATCCAAGGCGACACCGGCCGGGTGGCCAGCGGAGGCGGCACCATGGGATCCAGGTCGCTGCAGTTGGGGGGAACCGCGGTCCTGCATGCGGGCGAAGACGTGGTGGAAAAGGGTAAAGCGCTGTTCGCCACCCTCCACGAGGCCGCGCCCGAGGACGTAGTGGTCACCGACGGAGGCCGCGTTTCGGTGGCCGGTTCTCCCGACATCACCATGACCTGGGGAGAGTTGGCTCGGGTGAGCGGCGAAGGTCTGGCTTCGCAGCTTTCCTTCGACCAGCCGGAGGCCACCTTCCCGTTCGGAACCCACATCGCGGTGGTGGAGGTGGACACCGAGACCGGCGACGTTCGCTACCTTCGTCACATCGCCGTGGACGACTGCGGGAAGATCCTCAACCGCCGGATGGTGGACGGGCAGGTGCAGGGCGGCGTCGCCCAAGCCGCCGGACAAGCGCTGTTAGAGCAGGTTCTCTACGACGAGGACGCCAATCCCCTTACCACCAACCTCACCACCTACCTGGTTCCCACCGCTGCCAACCTGCCATCCATCGAGATCGACCACACCGTCACCCCCACCACCCAAAACCCGCTGGGAGTGAAGGGAATCGGCGAGGCAGGAACCATCGGGGCCACCGCCGCCATCCAGAACGCGGTGCTTGACGCGCTGCGGCCGCTGGGAGTCACCCACCTCGACATGCCCCTCACCCCGGTCCGCGTCTGGCAGGCCATCAGGCAAGCCTCCCGGTAGCGGAGATGATCCGCATCAGGGCGGCGCGTCTCTCCGACGCTTCCTCCATCGCCAAGGTGCACATCGATTCCTGGCGAGCCACGTACGCGGGAGTGATGCCGGCCGAGTTCCTTCTGGGCCTCTCGTATTCCGACCGGGCATCGTGGTGGGAAGAGATCCTTGGAACAGACCCGCCCGCCATTTCGACTTTCGTCGCCGAAGCCCCAGCAGGCGAGGTGGTGGGCTTTGTCGGAGGGGGTCCCGAGCAGGAGGCCAACCCCGCCTTCGGAGCCGAACTGTACGCCATCTACCTCTACCGGGACTACCAGCGCCGGGGAGTGGGACGGCGCCTGGTCTCCGCCCTGGCCGAGGCGCTCTCGGCACAAGGGTTCTCCTCCATGCTCCTGTGGGTCCTCGAAGACAATCCCGCCGCCCGTTCGTTCTATGAGTCCCTGGGCGGCGAGGTGCTGGGTAGAAAGACGATCACCATCGGCGGAAGGGATCTGACCGAGGTCTCCTACGGCTGGAGGGACATCGAGAACCTCCGGGAATAAACCATCGGCGACCCGCGGCAATCGGTCCCCGGCCGCACACCGGCGTAGAAGAGGCCTCTCTCACCGACCGTTGTATTGGCGGCTAGGCGGGCTGAATCAAGGGTGACTATCGCGAATGGAGACGAGGGGTTCGCGAGAGGTGGGTTATCCCTGGTTCGAAGCCCGCCCTCCGCCGGTCTGTGAAAAGAGATCTCTAACCTGTTGCACCTCCTGCAATGAAGGCTTCCACCGCTTCCCGCGCCACTTCGTCCCGCATCTGCTGGGGTGGCGACTTCATGAAATAGGCGCTCGCCTCATAGAGCGGCCCGCAAATGCCCCGGTCGAGGCCCAATTTGGCGCAACGCACCGCGTCGATTACCACTCCTGCCGAGTTGGGGCTGTCCCACACTTCCAGTTTCACCTCGGCGTTTAGGGGAGTATCGCCGAAGGCCGTGCCCTCCAGGCGAATGTGCGCCCACTTGCGGTCGGTCAACCACGGAACATGGTCCGAGGGGCCGATGTGTACGTCTTCCACCGGAGTCCTGGTCTCCAACTGGCTGGTGACCGCCTTGGTCTTGGATTCCTTCTTCGACACCAGCCGGCTTCTCTCCAGCATGTTGAGAAAGTCGGTGTTGCCTCCGAAGTTGAGTTGATAGGTGCGGTCCACCTTCACGCCCCGGTCCTGGAAAAGGTTCACCAGAGCGCGGTGCAGGATGGTGGCGCCCACCTGCGATTTGATGTCGTCACCCACGATCGGAACTCCCGCTTCCCGGAAACGCTCGGCCCACTCGGGCGTCCGGGCGATGAACACCGGAATGCAGTTGACGAAGGCGCATCCCGCCGCCAGCGCCTGCTCGGCATAGAATTCGGTGGCCTTCTGCGATCCCACCGGCAGATAGGAGACCAACACATCCACCCGGGCCCGGCGCAATTCCTCGGCCACGTCCACTTCGGGGACCGCCGACTCCTCCACCAATCCGGCCAGATAGGAACCGATCCCGTCCAGGGTGGGCCCTCGCTGCACGGTTACATCCAGGTGCGACACATCGGAGAAGGCGATGGTGTTGTTCTGCCCCGACGCGATCGCCTTCGACAGATCCTGCCCCACCTTGGCGGCGTCCACATCGAACGCGGCCACGAACCGGATGTCGCGTACGTGATAACCGCCGAGCGTGGGATGCATGAGACCCGGAATCGTCTGATCGGCGGGGGCGTCCCGGTAGAAATCCACTCCCTGCACCAGGGAGGAGGCGCAGTTGCCGACGCCGACGATCGCAACCCTTATTTCGTTCACTGTGACTTCCCCTGGGTAATGGCTTCCCTCCACAGTCTGCCGCATCCATTTTGATTATGCAAATAAATGGTTCTATATTGATTCATAGATATTTGTTATGGATACTCCATCGCTCAACTTCACCAGTCTCCGGTGCCTGCTGGAAGTGGAACAGCGAGGCTCATTCACCGAAGCCGCATGGGAGATGGGCATCAGCCAGCCCGCTCTCTCTCACTCTTTGGCGGAACTCTCCAGGCGCCTGGGAGCACCCCTATTCCGTAAGGCAGGGCGGCAGCGGGTGCTCACCGAAGCGGGACAGAGAACCGCCCGCTACGCCGCCCAGGTGCTGGGGCAGACCAACGACCTGCTCCGATGGCTGGAAAGCTGGGAGAAGGGAGAAGTCGGGACGCTTCGAGTGGGGATGATCGACACCGCCGGCCTGTACACACTGCCCGCCGGTCTGTCCCGCCTAAGGGAAGAGCACGCCTCGATAGACCTGCAACTGATGGTGGCCGATTCGGGAGAGCTTCTGTCCATGCTCGACAGCTACCTGATCGACCTGGCGTTTGTGGTGGGACCGGCCGGCAACCGCTACAACTCCACCCCGATCACCACCGAGCGCATGCACGTCTACTCTCCCCTCGCCCCGCAGACGCCCCCCGGTTGGGCCCTGTATCCCTCCGGCTCCCGCACCCGACTCCTCGTCGACCAGGGTCTGGCGCAACTGGACATCCAGCCCCAGGTGGCCCTCGAGTCCACCAACCCCACCGTGCTGAGGCAGATGGCGGTGTTGGGTTATGCCCGAACGGTCCTGCCCCAGCAGGTGGCGGCTTCGGGAGACGGAACCTTGTCCGAAGGGCCGCTGGTGGCGCTGCGAAGGATTGAAGGAGCTTGGAGAAAGGACGCGGCCCTCGACCCGCGGGCACAGAAGCTGATGACCCTGGTTACCTGATCACATCCGGCGTACGCCTGACAGAAACTCGTCCATGCCCGCCTTCATGAACCCCTCCATGCCGGCGCAGAAATAGCGAGCTCCCTTACCGATCCACTCCTCGACGTCATCCAGTGACGACACAAAGATCCCCAGAGTCTTGTCGGACCCGGACACCACCTCCGCCACCCGGTCCATTGCGCAGAGCAACCGGGGATGGTCCTTCCGTCCCACCAGCCCCATGGACTGCGAGAGGTCGGTCGGCCCCAGGAACAACACATCCAGGCCGTCGATCTTCACATAATCCTCGATCGCCTCCACCGCCGCGATGGTCTCGATGTGGATCACCGTCAGGGTCTCCCGGTTGGTTCGAGCCACCACCTCGTCCATGGGAACGCTGAGCGCAAACTCGCCGCTCCGGTTGCCGGCCAGACCGCGCACCCCCCGGGGGTGGTACTTAACCGACTGCACTGCCTGCTCGGCGCCCTCGGCGGTGTTCACCCACGGCACATGCACTCCGTGCGCACCGGCGTCCAGGAAACGGAGGATGTGATGGGCAAGATTGGTGGGAACCCGAGCGATTGGAGTGACCCCGTGAAGCTCCACGGCGCGGGAGAGATTGGAGATTTCCCTCGAAGTCACCGAACCGTGCTCTCCGTCGAAGACCAGAAAGTCCCAGCCCAGCAGCGCCAGATACTCGGCAAGGTCGGCATGGCCATGGCGATAAAAACACCCCACCGCCACCTCACCGGCCGCCAACTTGGCCTTGGTCAGGTTGTGGATCACCCTGCGAAACTCGGCTCGGGCAGACCACGGCAGCCCGGATCGAAAGCGAACAGGCCTCCGTCGAGACCCGGCCGGGCATCGGCGCCCGACACCGCTCCAGCGCCCAGGCAGGTGACGAACATGGTGTCCAGGCCCGCACCCCCGAAAGCCGGCATGGTGGGAACAGTGACCGGGAAGGGAATCAACCGGTCCAGCTCTCCCCGGGGAGTGAGCCGGGCCAACTGGCCTCCCCGCACCAGCGCCACCCAATAGCACCCCGACTCGTCCACCGTCGCTCCGTCGGGACGTCCCGCCACATCGAAAAATTCGGCGAACACCCGCTTGTTGCTGGGAACCCCCTCGTCCGGGTCATAGTCATAGGCCCACACCGTCTCCGCCCAAGTGTCGGCGTGGTACATGGTGCGACCGTCGGGAGAGAACGCCAGCCCGTTGGAGACCCCCAGTCCCTTTGCGAACGTCGTCACCGAAAGGTCCGGATCAAGCCGGTGAAGCCTTCCCTCGGCCACCTTGGCGGAAGTGGGGTCGTGCATACTGCCGGCCCAAAACCGCCCCTGCCGGTCGCAGCGGGAGTCGTTGAGCCGGTTGGCGGGCAGGTCAGGCTCCGGATCGGGCGCCAGGACGGTTAAGCCACCGGTGTCGGGAGAGAATGCATGAAAGCCCTGGTCGGTGGCGACCACCAGACCGCCGCTTCGACGGACCGCCAGCGCAGCCGGTTTGCGGGGAACAGCGGTGGAACGGTCCTCGTCCGCCACCGGATCGTAATGATGGATGACCCGACCGTTGATGTCCACCCACCACAGCACCTGCCTTTCCACGTCCCAGACAGGGCTCTCTCCCAGTTGGGCGTCGGCGGCCACCACACAGTCGATTTGAGGGGTCCGGGTCATCCATCTGTCATCATACCCTATGCTCGTAACCGTCATGGAGAACAAGTGGGCCACGCCCAGTCTGATACTCGCTCTCGTGTCGGTGGCGGTGTTTCCGATCAACCAGATCCTCCCCACCGTCGCGGGAGGCCTGGCCGCCATCTTCGGGTCGTTCGGCATTCGCCAGAACACCAAGCGAGCGCGATCGGCGATCGCCATGGTGGTGGGCTTTCTGACCTTCGCCTTCAGCGGATTCCCGATCGGCTTCTGAGTAGGTCGAGTTCAGCGTTTTAGCGCTTGTGCTGCCAGTGCTTCGAGTTGTTCTGCGGTGCCCAGGGAGATGAGTATGTCGTCGGGTAGCAGGACAAAATGCCGGGAGGGGTTGGTTATGAAAGACCCTTGGCGGAGAACAGCGAGTACATTGGCGCCGGTGATGGTGCGGATAGCGCAGTCCTGAAGGGAGAGGTGGGCGAACACCGAACGGTCGCTGATGCGGATCTGGGCCAGCCGGACTTCGAATTCGCCGTGCCGCATGACGACGTCGAGAAACTCGGCTACTTCAGGGTGTGATACGAGTGCGGCCATGCGGGCCCCGCCGATTTGGTGAGGGTTGACCACCCGGTCGGCGCCGACCTGTTGAAGTTTTGGGATGGCGGCCGACTGGTTGGCTCTGGCCACTATAAACAGGTCTGGATTGATAGAACGGGCGGTCAACGCTATGTACAGGTTGTCGATGTCAGAGTCGAGGGCGATGATCAGGGTCTTGGCCCGGTCCAGACCCGCCTCGAGGATGGCATGGTCGTCGGTAGCGTCCCCGATCAACATCAGGTGTCGGTCGGAAGTAGGGGGGCGATCCGGTTCTTGTTGATCAACTACCACCACTGCTTCTCCGGCTCTTAGAAGCTCTTCCTCGATGGCTCGGCCCATCTGCCCGTATCCACATAGAACAATGTGGTTGCTAAGCCGGTTGATTCTCCGCCGCATGCGTCGTCTCCTGAACTGGCCGTCGAGCCGACCTTCGAACATGGTCTCAATCAACACACTAAGCGTATAAAGCGCAGTGCCGGTACCGAACAGGATCAGAAGGACGGTGAATACTTGATAGCGGCCGCTGACGTCTCCCACTTCCCGATACCCGACCGTCGAGATGGTGATCACAGTCTGGTAGAAGGCGTCGAGCGGATTCAGGCCCAGCGCCGTGTAACCGGCGGTACCCCCAAAGAGCACCATGCCCAGTACTCCCAACCCGGCTCGGAACCGTCGCCATGGGTCTTTGGCGCTTCGTTCGGTCACCGCCCGGGACTTGATTCTCATATCACCGGAAGGTTAGAGACCACCTGGTCGGCGCCCCCTGATGTGCAGGAGACTCTCCCCAGTCGGAGACGCTCCAATGCGGGCCGGTTGGTCGCTTCACTTTCCGAGAAGTTGTTCGTCAGAGTCCTTGCGTAGGTGGAGTTCACCGGCAGAGACCCACCCCAAGCCCTGGTCGGTGATGCTTGATCTTGTTTGCCGGGGCGCCTTGTTTTCCTCTCGGGGATTAGGCTTGGCGCTCGATGCCATACGACGACCCGGCCGGCCCCGCCACATCGGCGACATCCCCGGCCGCCTCGGTCCTCACCACTTTCTAAGCGGTCCGGCCCGGAAATGTTGGACCTGGTCATTCGGGGCGGGAAAGTGGTTACCCCCACGGGTGTTGGCGTGTGGGACGTGGCGGTCAGGGGGGAAAAGATCGTGGCGGTGACCGCGCCAGGTGTTCTGACTGCCGAAGTGGGCCGGGTCATCGACGCCTCCGGGATGGTCGTGGTCCCCGGCGGTATCGAACCACACGCTCACATCGCCGCTCCCATCGTCGGTCGCGGCGATCTCCTGACGGCTCCTCCCGAGCAGGTCAGCCGCGCCGCGCTGTTCGGCGGCACCACCACTTTGCTGGACTTCGCGGTCCTGTATCCCGGTTTCGACATCCCCCAAGCCATGGAAGAGCGGACCGGTGTCTGGCAGGGCAATTCCTATGCCGACTACTCCCATCATGTGATGCTCCTGGGAGACATTCCGCCTGAGATCATCGGTTCGATTCACGAGGCGGTGGAGGATGGCTTCCCCACCTTCAAGATCTTCACGACCGAGGTCCGTCCGCCCTCGGCAGGCGATGTTCCCCGCATGGTCCGCAGCGGGCACCTCCACGATCTCATGACCCGAATCAGGGAACTGGATGCCATGTTGTTGGTTCATGCCGAAGAGGACGACATGGTGCAGCACATGCATCAGAAACTGGTCCGGGAGGGACGCACCGAGTGGCCCAACATGCCGCTGGTCCACAGCGTCGAATCAGAAGACATGTCGTTCCGACGGGTGCTGCGGCAGGCCGAGTGGACCGGCGCACCGGTCTACTTCGTCCACGTCAGCGCCCAATCGGGAGTGAAGGCCATCGCCGAGGCCCGCGCCAACGGCCGCCCGGTCTACGGCGAGACACTCCATAACTACTGCTGCTTCAGCGAGGCGAACTACCGGGAGGAGTTCGGGATGAAGTACCACACCTACCCCTCCCTGAAGTCCGAGGACGACCGGGCGGCCCTGTGGAAGGCCATCATCGGGGGCGATCTGCAGACGATGGCCACCGATGAGTACTGCACGTCGTGGGAGACCAAAACAGTGGGGAGGACCATCTTGGACGTCACCGGCGGCCACAACGGCGTCGAGACCCGGATGGGCGTCACCTTCAGCGAGGGCGTGGTCCGACAGGGAATGGAACTGCAGCGGTTCGTGGACGTCACGTCGACCAACGCAGCCAAGATCATGGGCCTTTACCCACGCAAGGGTGTGCTGGCGCCGGGCAGCGACGCCGACATCTGCCTGATTGACCCGACTATCAAGCGCCAGCTGACCGCGGACGACTTTCACATCTCCGACTACAGCATCTGGGAGGGATACGAGATCGAGGGGTGGCCGGTGACCACCATCCTGCGCGGAAAGGTGGCGGTTTCAAACGGCGACTTCACCGCCGCCCCGACCGGCAAGCTCCTGCCTCGCAAGATCGATCACGGGATGACCATCCGTCCTGCCTGTTGATCGCAACCCCGATCCGAACCCGCAGCGATCCCGAACATACCGGTGTCCTGCGATCCGAGGCTCAGGCGAAGATTGTGAGCGTCGTCCTCTGTGGGCGGCGGCGTGGTTTCAACACGCAAGAGGGCGCCGACCGATCATTGTAGACGCCTCCCTCAATTCCCCGTCTGGCGCTGAAAGAATCCAACTGTCAACCTGCTTCCCAAGACTCCCACCCGCACGTACCGGAGCGCCTCCCTTACGCGGTCGCCGGTCGATACGCGGAAGTTGTTCGTGTACTTCAATCTCTCCGGGAACAACCCTTCAGGGAAGAAGCCGATTCAATCCCGCCGATCCCCGACTCCCCGGCCCCGATAACAGGCCTCTCCCGGACGTGTGTCCCTTGCCCGCGGTATGTATCCACCAGCCGGGGTCCGTCACCTTTTGAACGCACCTATCGGAGCTTGACGTCGAACAGCAAGAGTGCAACGATCAGTTCCTCTCCGAAGGAGGACGCCCCGGACCGGGAGGGCCTGCGTAGGCCTGAGCGATTCTCATCCACTGAGCCGCCAAGTCGCCCTCGATCACCAGCCGGGTGTCGTCCACGTGCCGGCGCTGGGTAACCACCAGGCAGAAGTCCTGCAACGGACCGGTCACGCATGACGCACCCCCGTCGTTCCATACCCAGGTCCGGCCTGACGATCCCCGCAGGGCTACCCGCACCCTCTGCTCAGGCACCCCGAGGCCCCGGTTGCGGAAACTCCACGAGAAGGTCTTGATCCCCAACTCAGCCACGTGATAGATCCGGTCCGAAACCGGATAATGCACACCCAGCGCCTCGGCCACATCCTGCCCGTGAGCCCAGTTCTCCATCAGCCGGGCCTGCGCCGAGGAATAGGCCTTCATCGGCGGCCCGTACCAGGGAAGCCTCCGATCCGGGTCGACGCCTCCCATGGCGGCGTGCAACCGCGCCCGGGACTCTCGCCACCAGGCCAGCAACTCGGACCCGCTCATCGCCCGACCCCGGGCCATGATTTGATCCTCCAAGCCCCACGGGTCCTCCGATGCCATCAGTTCGGCCACCATCGCCACGAAGTCCTCCGGATCGGTCACCGTCTGGGCGGCCTTCTCGTCGAAGTAGGCCAGGTGGCTGATCTGATCGGAGACGTTCCACCCTTCCGAGGGGGTAGCGGTGGCCCACCCGGACTGGTCCAGTTCCGCCACCAGGCTGTCGAGCGCCGCCTGCTCACCGGCCAGGTCGGCCAGCACCGACTGCATGCCCGCCACTACTGAGGAGCCTCCCCCACCTTTACGCCGGCCATGTGCTCCAGGGCTTTCACCAAAGCATGTTGACCCTCGGCGCCCAGGCCCCGGCGCTGCACAGCCCGGTAGAGTTGGAAGACCAGCGCGGTCCCCGGCAGGGGAACACCCAACTCGTCAGCCGCCTCCAGCACCAGCCGGAGGTCCTTTTGCTGCAGATCGACGGTGAAACCGGGACGCCAGTCCCGCACAACGATCTGCGGGCCCCGGTTGGCCAGCATCCACGACCCCGCCGCTCCCCCGGTCACCGCCGACAGCGTGGCATCCAGATCCAACCCGCCGGCATCCGCGAGCAACAAGGCCTCCGACGCCGCCAGCATGTTCACCACCACCAGCACTTGGTTGACCAGCTTCACCATCTGTCCCGACCCAACCGGACCCGTATGGGTGATCGTCTTTCCCATCGCCTCCAGGTACGGGCGGACCCGATCCAGATCCGAAGCCTCGCCGCCCACCATGATCGACAGAGTCCCCAAAGCCGCGCCCTCGCTGCCCCCGCTCACCGGGCCGTCCAGCCACGAACCCCCCGCCTCCACGGCCAGGGCCGCCAGCCGCCGGGTCTCGGACGGGCTGATCGTGGAATGATCCACCACCACCGAACCCGCCGACAACCCGGCCAGCACCCCGTCGGCGCCCTCGGTCACCGCCACCACATCGGGCGTGTCGGAGACACAGATCAACACAACCGAAGACCGTTCCGCCACCTCCCGGGGCGATCCCGCCGCCTGTGCGCCCAGGTCGGTTACCGGCGCCATCCGCGAAGCAGTCCGATTCCACACCGTCACCTCGAACCCGGCGCGCACCAGGTTGGCGGCCATTCCCCCACCCATGATCCCCAACCCGATAAACCCAAGCTTCTCACTCACCATCAATCTCCTTTCTCTTCCATCACCACCAGAACCTAACCGGTCTCCACCTGCTCACCACCGAGATCCCGCCAACACTTGCATACCGGACCCAATTAATGCGGGGATTCTCCCACCTGCGCGCCCACGATGTGTTCCAAGGCCTTAACCAGTGCGTGGTTGCCCTCCGATCCCAGGCCCCGGTGCTGTAGAGCCCGGTAGAGCTGGAACACCACTGCGGTTCCCGGCAGGGGGACACCCAACTCGTCAGCCGCTTCCAGGACCAACCGCAAGTCCTTTTGCTGAAGGTCGATGGTAAATCCCGGACGCCAGTCCCGCACGATCATCTGTGGACCCCGGTTGGCCAGCATCCACGAACCCGCCGCTCCCCCGGTCACCGCCGACAGCGTGGCGTCCAGGTCAAGCCCCCCGACCTCGGCGAACAGCAAAGCCTCCGACACCGCCAGTTGGTTCACCACCACCAGCACCTGGTTGACCAGCTTCACCATCTGTCCCGACCCAACCGGACCGGTGTGGGTGATGCTCTTTCCCATGGCCTCCAGGTACGGACGCACCCGCTCCAGGTCCGAGGCTCCGCCGCCCACCATGATCGACAATGTTCCCAGCGCCGCCCCTTCGCTTCCTCCGCTGACCGGGCCGTCCAGCCACGAACCTCCCGCCTCCTCGGCCAGGGCCGCCAACCGCCGGGTCTCGGACGGGCTGATCGTAGAGTGATCCACCACCACCGAACCCGGCGCCAACCCGGCCAGCACGCCGTCGGCGCCTTCGGTCACCGCAACCACATCGGGCGTGTCGGAGACACAGATCATCACCACCGTCGACCGTTCCGCCACCTCCCGGGGCGATCCCGCCGCCTGTGCGCCCAGGTCGGTTACCGGCGCCATCCGCGAGGCGGTACGGTTCCATACCGTCACCTCATAGCCGGCGCGCACCAGGTTGGCGGCCATTCCCCCTCCCATGATCCCCAGCCCGATGAATCCCAGCTTCTCACTCATCGTCAATCTCCTTTCTCTTCCATCACCACCAGAACCTGTCCGCCCTCCACCTGCTCCCCAGGCGTCGACAGTACCGACACCACTGTGCCCGAGTGGGGAGCGCGCAACCCGTGCTCCATCTTCATAGCCTCCATCACCACCAGAACCTCTCCTTTCTCGACCCGCGCTCCCACCGCAGGGGCCACCTCGATCACCCTCCCGGGCATGGGCGCCTGCAACGATCCCGACTGCTCCGCCAAGGCGGGCGCCGGATAGCGCTCCTTTTCCATCAGGCGGCTAAGCCCCGACGGCCCATCCACAAAGTGGGTGTTGCTCACCCGGGCCACCCGGTACCAGCCCAGCACCCCGTCCACTTCCAGACCCACCCGGTCGGGCCGGCACACCGGCAGGCCGGTGACCACCACCTGTTCGCCGTTTACCCGGCACAGATTTGCGTCCAACCGGTATCCGACTTCGATATCCCCCTGTGCACCGATGAATTCCATGACTTGCAATTGCGAGGGACTGTTTCGCCATCCGCTGGGAATGGTGGACTGCACCCGGGCCGAAGCGCGCCGGTCGGCCTGCGATGCCAGTGCCGCCGCCAGCGCCGCCATCCGCTCCTCCGCCTCGCCGGGAAGCGGCTTCCCCAGCTCCTCGGGCCGGTTACGCACCAAAAAGCTCGTGTCGGTGCGCGCCTCGGCGAAGTCGGGATGCTCGAGAATCCGCACCAGCAGATCACGGTTGGTAACCGGACCGTGGATGCGAGCCCGGCGAAGCTCCCGCGAAAGACGACGAGCAGCCTCCTCCCGACCCGGCGCCCAGGCGATCACCTTGGCCAGCATCGGGTCGTAGTGGACGCTGATCTCATCACCCGATTCCACGCCGCTCTCCACCCGAATGCCCGAAGCCTGCAGCTCGAAACGGTCCATCCTGCCGGCGGTGGGGAGAAACCCGGCCACCGGATCCTCGGCATAGATACGCACTTCGATAGCGTGGCCCCGCATTGTGACACTTTCCAGCGCCCCGGAGAGATCGGCGCCGCAGGCCGCCTCGATTTGCAACCGCACCAGGTCGAGCCCGGTGATCTCCTCGGTCACCGGATGCTCCACCTGTAGGCGGGTGTTCATCTCCAGAAACCAGAAGCTGCGGTCGGCCGCCGCTATGAACTCCACCGTGCCGGCACCCACGTAATCCACCGCCCGCGCCGCCGACTCCGCCGCTTCGGAAAGCCGGTGGCGTAGCTCTGAATCCACAAAAGGAGACGGCGCCTCCTCCACGATCTTTTGGTGACGGCGCTGAATGGAACACTCCCGCTCGAACAGGGCTTGGACGTTCCCGTGTTGATCGGCCATGATCTGTACCTCGATGTGGCGAGGCTCTTCGACCAGGCTCTCCACGAACACCCTGCCATCACCGAACGCCGACTCCGCCTCGCGCCGGGCGCCGGCCACTTCCGAAGCCAACTCGTCCACAGACCGCACTGTCCGCATCCCCCGACCACCGCCTCCTGCCGCCGCCTTGACCATCAGCGGAAACCCGATCTGCCGGGCGGTTTCCAGCCAATCGTCGTCTCCCACCCGTACCGAGGAGAGCACCGGCACTCCCGCTTCGGTCATGATCTGCTTGGCGGCCAGTTTGTCGCCCATCAACGCGATGGCCCGGGGCGGGGGACCCACCCACACCAAACCAGCCTTCACCACCGCCGCCGCGAAGTCGGCATCCTCAGCCAGGAAGCCGTAACCGGGATGGACGAGATCGGCGCCAACCCGCAGTGCCGCCTCCACGATCGCGTCGCCCCGCAGGTAGGACTCGGCCGGGGTCATCCCTCCCAAGCGCACCGCCACGTCGGCCTCGGCCACAAAGGGCGCCATGCGATCAGGATCCGAATAGACCGCCACCGTCCCGATACCCATCTGGCGACAGGTGCGGAAGATCCGCCGGGCTATCTCGCCCCGGTTGGCGACCAGCAGTTTCAAAGCGACGGCACCTCGATTCCCAGCCGGGTCTGCAGTCTGGTCATTCCTGCAAGCCAACGGTCGTAGTCGGTGGCCTTGTATTCGAAATAGCCACTCACCTCCGGATGAGGCAGGATTAGGAAGTTTTCTTCCCGCAGCCCCTCCACCACCACCTCCGCCACTTCATCGGGCGACAATCCCACCTGGTTGGCCATGGTCATCATCCCCGACGGCAGCAAATCGTCCAGCAACCCGGTGAACACGAACTGGGGACACAGCACCGAGACCTTCAACCCCTGGTCGGCGTAGGTGATCTGCATCCACTCGGCCAGGGCCACCACCGCGTGCTTGGTCACCGAATAGGCCGCCGCTCCGAAGTTGGTCAAAAGCCCCGCCGCCGAGGCGGTGTGCAGCAGGTACCCCTCACCGCGGGCCAGCATCCCGGGAAGGACGGCCCGCGCCACGTACACGTGCGACATGAAGTTGATCTCCCAGATGCGCTGCCAGTCCTCGTCGGTGGTCTCCACGCCCCCCTCCATCCCGATTCCGGCGTTGGCGCAGTACAGGTCGATGGGCCCCAGGCGGTCCTCGACCCCGGTCACCACGTCCCGGGTGTCCGACTCCTTCGCCACATCGGCCCCGAACCACAGCCCGCCGACGTCCTCGCCCACCCGCCGCGCCGCCGCAGCGTCGATGTCCACTACCGCCACCCGGGCGCCTTCGGAGGCAAAACGGCGGCACATCCCCTCTCCGATCCCGTTTCCCCCGCCGGTCACCACCACCACCCGATCAGCCAGTTCCATGTCGTGTTCGCTCCTCGATCGTTTCTAGGCCCCATTTTGGCAGATTCACCATCTACTCCCACCGCCCACCCACTCAAACTCTCCCCCGGTCGGGCCGGGGGAATCTGGGATCAGGCAGAAGGGGGACAGCACGATGCAGGTCAAAAGGCAAACCGGGGAGGATGCTCAAGGCCGCAGTGACGGCCAAGACCAGCAGAGGAGGGACTTTTCGCCTTTGACCGCCGAGGCCCCTTCACCGGAACAAACCGAGGCCTCCCGCGGCGAGACATTCGAACGGTTCCACGAAGTCCTGAGTGAACTAGCGGACTCGTGAGAGAGCCAATCTGGGTGCCGCATTCAGCGGTGCTTGCCTTACATGACGCGCGATCGAGGAACATGGAGGTCCAGCAGGAACCAGGGATCACCGCCTGTTGGAATCCGCCCTGGCTAGACCTCGCCAGCTATTCGCTTGTGGCGACCGCCCGAACATTGTGGAACTGGCCGCCTCATACACGACAGGCATCGCGAGAAACCATCCCTTCGTGGACGGCAACAAACGCACCGGATTCCTCGTCCCGTGGAGTTCTTGTTCAACAATGGCTATCGCTTGGCACATGTAGGGGAGAAGTCGAGGCAATAGTCGCCCTGGCCGAGAGGTTCCATGAGCGAAGCGGATTCGCCGCCCTTCCCGGGTTCCGCCGTCGAGCTTTCATAACCCGGCCCGAGCCCGGGAAAGCATCGTCTGCAGAGGCGGGACCTCGCTCAGCAGCGGAACTGGGGAATCACCTCGGCGGCGAACAATTCCAGCAGTTCCTCGAAGCGATGGAAGTCCGAGCGCAGGTCCACCAGGAAGTGATCCACCCCCCGTTGGTCGAAGTCCCCCACCCGCTCCACTATCTCCGGGACGTCGCCGGCCACCAGGATGCCCCGCAGGTCGTCGAAGTCCCGGTAGCCGCCGGGCGGGTGGATCCAGTACCTGCTCCCCTCCGACGAGGTGGTGAGCGCCGAGATATCCAATCCGGCGTACGCCTCGGCCTTGGTGCGGGCGATCCGCAACCGGGGTATGACACCCACCACGGTGGGCGGACGTCCCGCTTCCGCCTCCAGCGACCGCAGAAACTCCACCCGGTTGTCGAAGGTGGGGAACGGCGTTCCCCCCGGCAGCCACCCGTCGCACCACCGCGCCGCCCTCCGCACCGCGGCGCGGGTGGTGCCCCCATACCAGATGGGCAGCCCACCGGCGGGTCGAGGACGCATCACCGCCCCTTCCACTTCAAACATCTCGCCTGAGAAATCCACCTGCTCCTCGGTGAAGGCCCGCCGCCAGATGCGTATGGTTTCCTCCACTATTTCCTTCTTGCGATCGGGATCGAGCCCCACCGCCCGGATCTCCGCTCCGAAGTGGCCGGCGCCGATCCCGGCCACCACCCGCCCCCGCCCGGCCAGGAAGTCAAGCGACATCAACTCTTTGGCGCTCTTGAGCGGCCAGCGCACGGGGATCAGTACCGCCGTCCCCAGCTTGATCTCTTCGGTCACCCCCGCCATCGCCGCCAGGGTCAAAGTCGCGTCCAGGAAGGTCAGGTCGGCGCCTTCGTGGCTATGGGGCGTCCAGATCAGATGATCCCTGACCCACAGCGCGTCGTAGCCCAACCGCTCGGCCAACTCCGCCCCGGAAAGCAGGCGATCACGCGACGCCTCCCTCCCGAAATGGGGAAGCATCACCCCGAATGTCATTCCCCTCTCGGTCCGGCGCAGCGCGTCGTAACGCTTCACTCGTCCTGGACTTCCCAACGCCGGAACACGGTCTGGAAGCGGTTCATTCCCGCCGTGATCAATACCGCCAGAACGGCGATGAAGATGATCGGGACGAACATGTTGGCCATCTGGAAGTTGTCGGCGTACCGGATCACCAGGCCCCCCAGGCCGGTGATTACCACGATGATCTCGGCGCCGATCACTCCCACCAGGGCATGCGACAGCCCGATGCGAAGCCCGGCGAAGATCAGCGGCAGGGCGGCGGGAAGCACGATGGAGGTGGCGATCTTGCGCCGGGTGGCGCAGAAGGACTTTCCTACCTCCACCAACTCCTCGTCGACGTTTTTCACGCCGGTGGCGGTGTTGTAGATGATCGGGAACACCGACGCCAGGATTACCAGCACCACCCTGATCCGGTCGTTGATCCCGAACCAGATCACCAGCACCGGTATCAGGGCGATCGAGGGGAGCGCGTACATCAGGGTGACGTAAGGTTCCAGCACGTACTCGGCCAGCCGCGAGCGTCCCATCAGCATCCCCACCAGCAGACCGATGGCGATCGCCGCCCCGTACCCCATGAAGAAGGCCCGGGCGGTCACCAGGGTCTCCGAAAAAATCACCCCCTCATTGAAGGTCAGGTTCCAGAAGGCGATGAGAATCTCCGAGGGAGGGGCGGCCAGGGCACGGCTTTGCGCCCGGGTGGAGAGTTCCCATGCCACGAGCAACAGGACGGCGAAACCGATTCGCACCGTCCAGTCGAAGATCGACCGTCGGCTCTCGGGTTTCAGTCTTGCCATGGCGCCAACTTCCTCTCCAATAGAGACAGGCCCCGGGTCATCAGGATGCTCATCAAGCCCAGCAGCAACACCGGGCCGAACAGTTTCTCGGATTGGAAGAACCGGCCGAACACCAGCAGCAACGCCCCCACTCCCGCCGCACCAGCGGTCATCTCGGCCACTATCACGCCCACCAACGCCCGGATGATGCCCACTCTCATCCCCACGAAAATGCCGGGGATGGCGCCGGGGATCAACACGGTGCGGGTGATGTCCCACCTCCCGGCGGTGAACGAGCGGGCCGTCTCCTCCAGTTCACTGGAGACCGAGTCGACCGCCGCGTAGGTGTTGATGATCATCGGAAAGATCGAAGCCAAGACGCTCATCAGCACCCGCAGATTGAACCCGATCCCGATCAGGAGGATCGCCAGGGGGATGAGGGTGATGCGGGGCGTGGAGTAGAGGACCGCCACATAGGGATCCAGGGCGACCTTCACCACCCGTATGCGGGCCATCCCGAACCCGATGAGAACGCCCCCCGCCACCGAAATGGCATAGCCCACTCCCACTGCCTTGAACGTCTCTACGAAGGCGTCGATTATCCGGTCGAGGTTGTCCAGGAACGCGGCGCCGACTTCGGTCGGATAGGACGCCCACCGGGGGGCCGCCCTCCCGGCGATCTCCCAGGAAAGAATGACCACCACCACCGAGGCGACTCTCACCAGCCGGGGGGGAACCCGGGCGAGTAATCCGCTTCCGGCCCCAAGGGTGGTCATCGCCTGCTCTTCTCCTCTTCCAGCAGCACCCACACCTTGTTACGGAGTTCGGCGAACCGGGCGTCGGCCCTCACCACGGTGGTGGTCCGGGGACGCTCGAACGGCACCGGGTACTCCACCAGGATCCGTCCCGGGTTGTTACCCATCACCACGATCCGATCGGACAGGTAGATCGCCTCGTCGATGGAGTGGGTTACGAACAGCACGGTCAGGTTCTGGGAGGCGGCGATCCGGGCCAACTCGTCCTGCAGGTATTCGCGGGTCAGGGCGTCCAGGGCGCCGAACGGCTCGTCCATCAGCATCAGCCGCGGCTCGGTGGCCAGCGCCCGGGCCAGTCCCACCCGCTGTTTCATCCCCCCCGAGATCTGCGAGGGATAGTGGTTCTCGTACCCCTCCAGGTCCAACAATTTCAGAAAGCGGGCCGCCTTCTCCAACCGCTCGGCCTTGGGTACCCCCTGCACCTCCAGGCCGTAGGCCACGTTGTTAATTGACGTGCGCCAGGGAAGCAGATTGAAGTGTTGGAACACCATGGCTTTTTCACGGGAGGGTTCGGAGCTTTCCTTCCCCTCCAGAAATACCTTCCCGGCGGTGGGCGGCAGCAGACCGGCAACGATCTTGAGCAGGGTGGTCTTCCCGCAACCGCTGGGTCCCAGCAGCGACACGAACTCACCCTGGCCCACATTGAGATTGAGATCGTCCAACACCAGTGGGCCTTCGGGCGAGAAACGCTTGAAAACCGAATCAACTCTTAACACTGCAACCTCAATTCGGGGTAAGGACCAACCGGAACTCTACTTAGGCGGAACCCTTCGGCCACCTCACGCGGCGCCGTCGAACACCACCGGATAGCTGAGCCACCGCGTCCAGCGGCGGGTCTTCGTGTCGGGCACACCGGGCTTTTGCGGATGCGGTCCCACTCCCCGCCTGAACACGGCCTGCAAGGCGATGGGAACCATCCCGTAGAGATGGTTGGCCGGAGGGGCCACTCCACGGCGCTGGGGCAGTCCCACCGCCAGGGTGCGCCCGATGCAAAAGTGCATCCCCGCCCCGAAGCTCATCCCGTACGGCGGGATGCCGTCGGGAACCTCCCGGTTGGGATTGAAGAGATGGGCGTCGTGACCATAGACCTCCGGGTCGGTGTTGGCCGAAATGGTGTCCAACACGCACACCACTCCCTTGCCAACCGTCCGTCCCGCCACTTCGGTGTCGACCAGCGCCCGGCGCAGGATGCCCGGGTTGGTGGGACGCACCCGCAGCGCCTCGTGGACGCTTCGCTGGGCAAAGGCCGGGTCACTCACCACCCGCTCCCGGTCCTCGGGGTTCTCCCGGCACCATTCGAAGAGATGGTGGGCGGTGTTGGTCAGGGTCTGGGTGCTGGTGTGGGCGCCGGCCGAGAAGAACAGGGTGGACTCCCGCTCGATCAGGTCGGTGCTCATCCCCGAGGTGGGCTGGTTGACCAGCAGGGTGGTCAGAATGTCGTACAGAAGTTCCACCCGTTCCCCGGCCGTGCGCCGCTTCACCGTGAAGGAGCGACTCTCCCTGGAATCGGTGAGGAACTCCGAGCGGAATTCCCCGAACACCTCTCGCATCCGGGCCTTGATCACCTCCGGATCCCCCTTGGCCGAGTCGATAGCGCCCCCCAGGGCGAACTCGTGCAGGAAGTACCGGAGACGCTGGCGGTCCGGCAGGGAATTCCAGTCGAAGTCGATCCCGGCGGTGCGGCAGGCCAGCACCACCGAGACCAGTCCCCCGATCTCCATCAGGTCGGACTCGACCGGGTCGACATAACTGTCCAGCGTGTGAGCCACGATGTCGGGAAACAGTTCGTTTTCGTACAACTCGAACATGTCCCGGCGGAAAAGCCTGTTTTCCATGCGCCGCCGTTCCCGATGCTCGGCGCCGTGCAGTACCGACAGTGTGCCCTCCTTGAGGTTTCCCTTCTCGAAGCGCTCGCGGTCGAGACTTCGCGACAGGTCGTTGTTGGTGAGCGCCCCCCGAACGGCGGCGTAGCCCCTCAAAGTGATGCTGTCAAAACCTGGAGGTCCTTCCATCAGACACCATCCTTCGAAAGCAAAGTTATCGCCCCGGAGGGGCAGTTCTCTACTGTCCCGGCGAGAACGGACGTGGGCGTCTTGGCCACTCCCCCCTCCACCAACTCAGGAAACCCGTCGTCGCCAAACCGGTACACGTCAGGCGCGAACAGCACGCATTCGCCACTCTGATAGCAAAAGTCGTAGTCGAGTTCAATCCGGTCACCCTCAGCCATGCAAGTTCCTTTCTAGGTTCCCCACCCGGGGAGGTGTCCTCCGCCACCGCCGCCCACTTGCGACGGGGACACCTCCCCGCACATCAGGGCAGGCCCCTCCTCCCGGCGGGGATGCCGAACCGGGAGGAAAGTTCCCGCTTGTGGTTTATTGCGTGCCGTTGCGCTCCAGGTAGTCGTCCACCAAGTCGGTGACCACCCAGTTGGCCGGATCTTCGACCTGGGCGGGAAGGTTGTCGACTTCCTGCTCGATAGCGATGGTGGCCTGCAGCAACTCGGGCTGCAGCCCGCCGTTCACGGCGAACAGACCGATGCGGATGAACTCGTCATAGGCCCGGTCCTTGGCCGCCTCCGACAGTCCTTCGGTGACATCGGCGGCCGCCGCAATGTATTCCGCCTTGTTGTTGGCGGCCCAGCGCACCGAGTCGATGAACTCGTCCATCGCCAGCTGCGCAAGATTGGGATTCTCGTCCAGCCACGCCCGGTCGACCCACACCCCGTGGAAGAGATAGGGACCCACCGCGTCGGCGATCACATACAGAGGATGCAAGCCCTCCTCCACCGCGTTGAAGCCTTCGGCGAAGTGCGCAGCGCCGGCTGCGGTCTGCCCCGACACCAGCGCGGCCATCCGAGCGGAAGTGCCTCCCACCTCGACGAATTCCAGGTCGTCGATGTTGATGCCTTCTCGGGTGAGAGCGGCCACCGACAGTGACGTGCTCACCGCCCCCGGACCGGCGGTGCCGATCTGGCGACCGTACAGCTGCTCAAGTGTGGTCACATCCGGTGAGGACACCAGGATGTAGTCCGACTGGCGGACGTCACCGGCGATCATCACCACGTCGGCGCCGGTCTCCGCCCGGAGCTTGATGCCCGGCGGGACCTGCCCGACAACCATGTCCACATCACCGGAAACCAGCGCGCGGAAAGGCGGTGAGGTCCCTTCGAAGATCACCGCCTCGGCGGCAATGCCATGCTCGTCGTTCAGATCATCGATCCACGTGAAGTTCATGATCTGCGTGAAGTCAGGCTGACCGGAAAAACCTACCTTGAGAGAGGTGGACTCCGGATCATCAGAGCCACAAGCAGCCGCCACCAACGCCAGGGCGGCTAGAAAGACCGTCGCCTTTACTACAGAACGCTTCTTACCCATCATTTTCATCTGCTCCTCATCTAGAAAAACCAAAGACGCAACTCACAAACCGAATAGGCGGGTCGCAAGCCGCCTTTGCCCCCTTCACGCTACTAGCAACCAGCCTTCCCGGCCCTGGAAAGTGGGCATTTTTTCCGACCCCTCATATCCAGGCAATCATCGCCCCCATGACGGACATCCTGATCACCAGCGCGACGCCGTAGGGTCCGTTTGACTCCTGCGATCCGATCAGACAGCCTCCTCTCAACTCCCGCATCTCGTCACCCGGCCCGGTCTCCAACTCGGCCATCTCGGTGCACACCTTCTCAATCTCCAGGCGCACGCCGTGGAAACTGGTTCCTGGGGTCGCCCGGGGCCTCGTGGCCGGGTTCCTGCAACTCGATTGCCGCCACGCCCGTCTCCCGTGTTATTCCCACTGTTCTCTCCCGGCGTCTATCACCAACACTTCCGTCTGTTCACTCATGGCGCCTCCCTGATGCAATCAAAGCTCCTGGTAGCCTCTTTGTGGTGGAATTGTTCGACCTGACCGGACGGGTGGCGGTGGTCACCGGGGGCAACCGGGGCATAGGGCTGGGCATGGCCCGGGGGGTGGCCAAGGCGGGAGCGGCGGTTGCCGTGTGGGGACGAAGCACCGAATACAACCTCGCAGCCGTCGAGGAGTTACAGGGCCTGGGCGCCCAGGCTCTCGGGGTGGACTGCGACGTCACCTCCGAGGAACGGGTCGAGGCGGCCACGCAAGCGACCCTGCATCGGTTCGGACGGATCGACTCGATTTTCGCCAACGCCGGCATCGGACGGGGCGCCCTCTTTCCCGACCTGTCGCTGCGAGAATGGAACATAACGATGAAGGTCAACGCGGCCGGTACCATGCTGCCGGTCCGCTCCGCCACTGAGGTTATGATCGAACAGGGTGACGGAGGGTCCATCGTGGTTACCTCGTCGGTCGCCGCCAGCTTCGGGGTCCCACGCCTCCCCCACTACGCCGCCAGCAAAGCCGCCCAACTGGGATTGGTGAAGACCCTGGCAGTTGCCCTGGCGCCCCACCGCATACGGGTCAACGCGGTCAGCCCGGGATGGATCGCCACCGAGATGACCGGACCCGAACAGCAACGCGACGACTTCACCCAGTACATAAGACACCGGGTCCCCATGGCCAGATGGGGAACCATCGAGGAGTTTGAAGGCATCGCCGCCTATCTCGCCTCCGACGCATCCTCTTTCACCACCGGCGCCGAGATCCGCATCGACGGGGGTTTCTCTGTCCAGGGATGAAACGCACGGCGCCGCCTGACACAAATCCGACTGGACGGTGGTTATGAACCCCTTCGGGCAGGTGGTCGGATGCCTCGAAGCTCCCAATCCCCTCCCAGCGCGGTGGACACTACTTCCTCCGAACGGGTGGGTTGCGCTCCTACAGTGGGGTCGACCGCGCCACTTTCGGCTACGGTGTTGATCAGTGCTCCCAGACCATCAACTTCCACGGTCACCACATCGCCGGGTTGCACCGGACGAGAGTTGGCCGGCGTGCCGCTGAGGATAAGGTCGCCGGGGAGGAGCGTGATGGTGCGAGCCAGGTCGGCAACGAGGTAGGAGAAGTCCCAGATCATCTCGCCGGTATTTCCCTCCTGGCGCAGTTCGCCGTTCACGTAGGTACGAATGGACCTGCCGACCGGATCCCAGTCGGAGACCACCCCCGGCCCGACGGGGCAGAGGCTGTCGGATCCTTTCACCCTCAGCATGGAACCGGCGTCCGTGTCACGAAAGTCGTGGATGCCGAAGTCGTTGGCTATCGCGTACCCGCCGATGTATTCGGCCGCCTCCTCACGGGTGACGTTTCTGCATTTGCGTCCGATCACGATGGCGACCTCTCCCTCGTAGTTGAGAAACCGGCAACCCTTCGGACGGATTACCTCTCCGCGGTGGACGTTGAGCGAACTCACCGGTTTGTGGAAGTAGGTGGGTGTTGAAGGCATCCTGATCTGATATTCCGCCACCCGGCTCAGGTAGTTGAGATGGATGCAGATGATCTTCTGCGGGATGACCGGCGGAAGGTAGACAGCTTCCGACTCGGCCACACGCCGCCCGTCGTCGGCTACCAACTGTTGACCATCCACGTTGACGGAAACGGCCGATCCCTCCAGCCGGATTCGTCGCCGTTCCATGGGTTAGCGGTCCACGTCTCCCATCACGGGATCGAGTGAGGCGATGGTCGCGATGGTGTCGGCCACCATCGAGTCGGCCAGCATCACCGGCAGAGCCTGAAGGTTATAGAAGGACGGCGCCCGAATGTGACAGCGCCAAGGCTTTCCGCCCCCGTCGGACACGAGGTAACAGCCAAGCTCTCCCCGGGGCGACTCGATGGCCGCATAAGTTTCTCCCGGAGGTGCCCGAAAGCCCTCGGTAAAAATCTTGAAGTGATGGATCAGGGCTTCCATCGACTCGTCGATGCGCGCCCGTGGCGGAGGCGTCACCTTGCGATCGTCCACCCGGAAGTCCCCGAACGGCATCATCTCCGCCGCCTGCTCGACGATGCGAAGCGACTGGACGATCTCATTCACGCGCACCCGGTAGCGGTCGTAAACGTCACCGTGGGTTCCCACCGGCACGTCGAACTCGTATTGTTCGATGCCCGAATAGGGGAAGACCTTTCGTAGATCCCAGTTCACGCCGGTCGCTCGCAGGATGGGTCCGGTGATGCTGTAGGCCCGGCATTCTTCGGGGCTGATCACCCCCACTCCCTGGGTGCGGGCCAGCCAGATGGGGTTGTCACGCAAGAGATCGTCGTACTCCCCCAGCCTCCTGGGGATGGTCTTCAGTATCTGTTTTACATCCTTGCGCCAACCGGGCGGCAGGTCGGCGGCCACCCCTCCGGGACGGATGTAGTTGTGGTTCATGCGAAGCCCGGTGGTCTTCTCGAAGAACGCGAGGATCAACTCCCGCTCCCGGAACCCGTACATCATCATCGAGATCGCACCGATGTCCATCCCGTTGGTAGCCAGCGCCACCAGGTGCGAGGACACCCGGTTCAGTTCGGTCATCAGCACCCGGATGGCGGCCGCCCGAGGCGGGACCTCCACTTCCAGCAGTTGCTCGGTGGCCAGTGAGTAGGCAAGTTCATTGTGTAGTGGCGCCAAGTAGTCCATGCGGGTGACGTTGGTCGGGCCCTGCATGAAGGTGAGGGTCTCGGCAGTCTTCTCCATCCCGGTGTGCAGATACCCGATCACCGGCCGGCACCGGCGGATCATCTCCCCCTCCAACTCCAGTTGCAGGCGCAGCACTCCGTGGGTAGATGGGTGCTGGGGTCCCATGTTGACGATCATCCGCTCATCTTCGGAGACCTCCTCCTCGTACAGGTAATCGTCGGTCACCACCGCTCCCAGTTGCTCGCGGAACCGGTAGCCGCTCTCTTGGGCGGCCATCTCCTGGGCGCCCTCGCCGGTGTGCATGGCGTCGGGCTCTTCGGTGCCCGAAACCCAAGTCTCCAACAACGTCCTGTCGGCCATCTCAGATCACCTGGGGGGAGGCTTTGAAACGAACCGGGACCGAACCCACCGAATAGTCCTTCCGAAGGGGATGCCCCTCCCATTCGTCCGGCATCAGAATCCGTGTCAGGTCGGGATGGCCGTCAAAGGTGATACCGTACAGATCGTAGACCTCTCGCTCTGGAAAGCCCGCTCCGGGATAAACCGGGCACAACGAGGGCGCCACCGGGTCATCGGCGGGAACGCCGGTGGTGATCCGAAGCCGCCGACCGTGCTGGTGGGACAGGAGGTTCACCACCACCTGGAACCGGGTACGTCGCTTGCGGTACCAGTCAACCGCGGTGATGTCGACACACATCTCGAAGCCGGCGTCTTTGCAGGCCGCCGCCAGTTCGGCCAGTTGGGAGCGGTCCACATCCACCAGCCACTGGTGCTCTGAAATCTCCCAGCGGGCATTGGGGAACTTCGCCATAAGCGGGTCGAGAACCTCGTTGTCCGACATCAAACCGCAGCCTTCCGGCCGGACATTATCTGGCGCTGCAGGGTGAGTATCCCGTGCATGAGACTCTGGGGACCGGGAGGGCATCCGGGAACGTACATGTCGACCGGGACCACCTGGTCGACTCCCTGCACCAGCGCGTAATTGTTGAACATACCCCCCGTCGAGGCGCAGGCGCCCATGGAGATCACCCACTTGGGTTCGGGCATCTGGTCGTATACCTGGCGGAGCACCGGCGCCATCTTCTGGCTGACCCGACCCGCCACGATCATCAAATCGGCCTGGCGGGGAGAGGCCCGGAATACTTCCATCCCGAACCGGGCCAGGTCGTGGTGGGCCGTTCCGGTGGCCATCATCTCGATGGCGCAGCAGGCCAGCCCGAAAGTGGCCGGCCACATCGACTGGGTCTGGGCCCAGCGGGCCGCCCAGTCGATGGTGGTGGTTACGATATTGCCGGGATGGGATCTGCGGGCCATGGTCAGCTTGTCTCTGTGGTGGGCAGGTAACGCCGGCGGCCGGGGACGTTCCAGTCCAGGGCGCCCCGCTTCCAAACATAGATCAGCGTCTCGATCACGAAGAAGGTGAAGATGGCCATCGCGCCGATACCGAACCACCCCAGACCGTTGAAACGGGAGGCCCAGGCGAAAAGGAAGATGATCTCAACGTCGAATACCACGAACAGCATCGCCACCATGTAGAACTTGATGGGAAAGCGGGTGCTGGGTTCCCCCTCAGCGATGATCCCGCACTCGTAGGGAGCGAGCTTTTCGGGAGTGGGGCGGTGAGGAGACATCAGACGGGAAACCACCAGCGACACAGCCACAAAGCCGGTGGCCAGCACCAGCATCACCGCCACCGGCAAATAGTCGACCAGTTCCATACCCGCCCGAAAGTATACCTGTTCAAAAGGTCCGGATTTCTTATGGCGCCACAGGATGGGCCCGGAGTAGGCTGATGGAAATGGAGGGTCGAAGGGATATAACGAGTCTTAATAGGCGAAATGCGATGCCTTCAGGCGTGGGGGACCCACGCCAATGACATTCCAGTGCCCACCACCGGAGCGGAGTTGGAGTTGCCGAAACGCGACCCGGTGGAGGCGCTCGATCAGATGTTTGCCAACCTGGGCGGAGTGCTCGACAGATTCGAAACCCGCATGAAGCGGCAGATCTGGATGGCTTATGGTGCTTTGGGAGTTTCACAAGTCCTCCATTATCTCCTAGAACGAACATAGACCCACGAGGTGCCACCAGAGGCGGGGTCGGGCATTCCTTTCGCTCCGGTATCCTTCTGAACCTGATGAATGAACAGTTGACCCACTTGACGCCGGGAATGGCGATTCCCTACGGGGGAGATCGGGTCACGGTGGTGAGCGAGGAATTGGCCTCCATTTTCGGGCCGGGTGACCGGTTGGTGGTGGTTCAGTCCACCGGTGATCTGCTGCGCATTCCCGCGGCCGACTGGGAGATAGCCGAGAAGGCCGTGGCCCGGGCTCACCGGGCGTTCGACAGGCTGGGAGCGGTCACCGATCAACAGATCACCGACTTCTACGATGCGTTGGCCAGGCTACTGGCCGACGACGAAGCTTTCGCTCCCATCGCCGAAGCCAACCGGGCCGATGTGGAGGCGGCCCAGGCACGGGGGCGCACCACCACCCGGTTGGTGCTGTCCGACAAGATGCGCGCCAACATGGTGGAAGGTTTGCGTACCTGGCGGGATGCCCGGTCGGGTCGGGGGGAGATCGTCGAAAAGGTGCCCCACTCCGGATGGGAAGCACAATTGGTGCGGTCGGGTCTGGGAGTGGTCGGGTTCGTGTTCGAAGGACGTCCCAACGTCTTCGCCGACGCCACCGGGGTGCTGCGATCGGGCAACACGGTGGTGTTTCGGATCGGGTCTGCAGCTCTCGGAACGGCCCGGGCCATCGTGAAGCACGCCCTGGATCCGGCGCTGGCCGAGACCGGACTTCCAGAAGGGTCAGTCGGCCTCGTGGACAGTCCCACCCACGCGGTGGGCTGGGCGCTGTTCTCCCAGCCCGAATTGTCTTTGGCGGTGGCCCGGGGCTCAGGCTTCGCAGTCGGCCAATTGGGCGCCGTCGCCCGTCAGAGCGGCATCTCGGTGAGCCTGCACGGCACGGGCGGCGGGTGGATGGTGGCCGGTCCCAACGCAGACACGTCGCGCTTTGCCAAGGCGGTGCGGAACTCGCTCGATCGCAAGGTTTGCAACACGCTCAACGTCTGCGCCATCGTCCGTTCCCGCTCGGAAGAGTTGGCGCCGGTGTTCCTCGATTCTCTCAACAGAGCGGCGTCGGCGCGCGGGGTCAATCCCAAACTGTGGGTCACCGAGAGAGACAGGGACTTGGTTCCGGACGAGTGGTTCCGCGCCGACACCGTCACCAGAGCCGAGGGTGAGGTGACCGAGATGATCACCGAGATTATCGCCGATGACGGCCTGGGCGCCGAGTGGGAGTGGGAGGAGAGCCCTGAAGTGACCTTGACCGTGGTGGACAGCGTGGAGGAGGCGGTCGAGTTGTTCAACACCCAGAGCCCCAAGCTGGTGGCCAGCCTGATAGACGAGGATCCTGTCGCCCAGGAACGCTTCTACGAGACGGTCGATTCTCCTTTCGTAGGTAACGGGTTCACCCGCTGGGTGGACGGGCAGTTCGCCTTGAATCGCCCGGAGTTGGGGCTCTCCAACTGGGAGGGCGGCCGCCTGTTCGGTAGGGGAGGAGTCTTGTCCGGAGACTCGGTTTTTACCATCCGAACCCGGGTGATCCAAAACGACCCCGACATATCCCGCTGAGCCGCCTAGTTTTGATCCTGGAGGTTGATAGTGAAACGATTTCTCCGTTTTCTTTTGGGATTGAGCATCCGGACCAAGATCATCATCGCCGTGGTCGCCGTGGGGTTGGGAATCTTCGTTATTGCCTACTTCGAGCCCCACAAGTTGTTCATCGACGAAGAGGTGAACGAGGACTTCCCGACGCCCGTGGCCATTGCCACAACCCCAACTACCGGCGCCGCGCTCGCGGCCGAGGCGCCCGCCACTACCGCTGCTCCGGCAACCACTGCGCCTGACGATTCGGCAATGACCACCACCACCCTGGACGCCACTTCACCAACCATCGAAGACCGGGAGCGGGGTTCCTCTCCGGCCACCGAAGAGGAGCAGGAAAGTCCACCTGCCACCACTGTTCCGACTCCGCAGGAACCGCAGACAACCACCGAGGCCACCACCACAACTACCCTGCCTCCCACCACAACCACGACCGAAGCAGTCCCCGAGGGGCCGGTGCTGCTCTCGCGCTCGGAGTGGATCAGCCTGGGGCATCCCGGAACGGGAACCGTGCTGGTCTACCGGCAACCCGACGGTTCCCACGTGGTCCGCTTCGAAGACCTGGCAGTGTCAAACGGACCCGACCTGCTGGTGATCCTCTCCGCTTCGCCACTGGTCGACGATCGGGGCGCTTACTCAGCGACGGAGTACTTATCGCTGGGGGACCTGAAGGGCAACAAGGGAAACCAGAACTACGAAGTGCCTGCCGATGTCAACCTGGACGATTACCTGACGGTAGCCATCTGGTGCCGGCGCTTCAACTACACCTTCAACGCAGCTGACATTCATTCTCCCCCAGCCTGATTTCCCTGGCGCCTGAATGCAGGTGTCGCTATTGACAACTGCCGCCGTCAAGGTTGACACATGTGCCGGATGGGCTAATGGGAAACCTGAGGCGGACGGCCTAAGGGCGGAAGGCAAAGGGCTGCATGGCGGGAGAGAGCGGTGTGGCCGGAGCGGATCCTTGACGGGCTCGCCATCCTGCCTGTTGTTTTCGTATCCCGTTTCGCGGATGTTGATTCGTCGGTGGCGGCATCAATCAAGTGCCGGGGCGCCTTCGCCACGACGCACCGGATAACCGCTGGTGGAACAGAGGCTGTTCACCAACCAAACACCCCTATTAACACAACCGGCATTTCATAAAATTCCAGGTCAGAACAAAGATGTGCCGGTTAACCCGTAAACGGCCGGTCCGTCGGCTAGGGTAACTAGAGAGCAAGAAAACATCCGTCAAGAAACCGTAATGAGGAGGTCGAGCGAGGTATGTACCCACCTGCATTTGAATACCAGGCGCCGGACACCCTGGAAGGTGCTCTGGCCGCCTTGGCGGAATTAGGAGACGAGGGACGAGTCTTGGCGGGAGGCCAGAGTCTCATCCCCATGATGAAGTTTCATCTGGCCGCTCCCGCCCACCTGGTCGACATCAACCGGATTTCGGAACTCTCCTATATAAGGAGGGAGAACGGGTCGCTGTGCATCGGCGCCCTGGCCCGGCACAACGATGTCGTCCGGTCTGACGACGCCAAAGCCTCGGAGGTGGTCTCTTCCGCCGCTCCCTGGATCTCCGACCCGCTGGTCCGCAACCGCGGCACGGTGTGTGGATCGGTGGCCCACTGTGATCCGGAGGGCGACTGGAACTCGGTGATGCTGGCCGCCCGCGCCGACGTAATGGTGCAAAGCTCCTCGGGAAGCCGGCGAATCGGCATCGACGACTTCATCGTGAGCTTCTTCACCAATTCCCTGGAACCGGGAGAGATGGTCACCGGGGTCTGCATTCCGTTACCGTCGGGCGCCACGGGCGGCGCCTACATGAAGCTGGAGCGCAAGATCGGCGACTACGCCACCGTGGGGGTCGCCACCCAGTTGGAACTGGCCGACGACGGGAGCATCGCCCAGGCCGGGATCGGTCTCACCGCCGTCAACTACCAGAACACCCGGGCGTCGGCCGCCGAAGACTTGTTGCAAGGCGAAATGCCGTCGGACGAGTTGTTCGCCGAGGCCGGATCGGCCGCCGCTGCTGCGTCGGATCCAGAGTCCGACGTGCGGGGCAGCGCCGACTGGAAGCGCAACGTGGTTGCCGTCTACACGCGCCGGGGACTGGCCCAGGCCCTTGCTTCGGCCGCAAGCTAGGAGAGACGACTATGCAAATCACCATCAACGTCAACGGAACCGATCACACTGCCGATGTGGAGCCTCGGCGCCTGCTGGTCGACACCATCCGCTCGGACTTCGGCCTTCGGGGAACCCACATCGGGTGTGACACCACCAGTTGCGGCGCCTGCACGGTGCTGGTCGACGGGGTACCCATGAAGTCATGCACCATGTTCTCGGTGCAGGCCGACGGCGCTTCGGTCACCACCGTGGAAGGGCTCAAGCAGGGCGGCGAACTGAGTGCGGTCCAGAAGGGCTTCGCTCAGGAGCACGGCCTGCAGTGCGGCTTCTGCACTCCCGGCATGATGCTGGTCTCCACCGCCCTGCTGGAGGAGAACCCCGACCCCAGCGAAGATGACATCCGCTGGGCGATCTCGGGCAACATCTGCCGCTGCACCGGATACGTGAACATCGTCAAAGCCGTTCAGTGGGCGGCGGCCCAAAACGGCGGGGAGGAAGGCTGACCATGCAGACCGAGACCCATCACAAACCCTGCACTCCTCCCGAGATTGGAGGAGTGGGACACTCCTTGCGCCGGGTGGAGGATGCCCGGTTCCTGCAAGGCGCCGGCAACTACCTCGATGACGTGAACCTGCCGGGGATGCTCCACATGGCCATCCTGAGAAGCCCGGTAGCGCATGCCAAGCTGGTGAGCATCGACTCATCGGCCGCCATGGAACTCGACGGAGTGCTGGCCGTGGTCACCGGCGAACTGATGGCCGCCCACAACCTGGCCTGGATGCCCACCCTGTCGGGCGACACCCAGGCGGTGCTGGCCACCGACAAAGTGCGCTACCAGGGACAGGAAGTAGCGTGCGTGATCGCCACCGACCGCTACATCGCCGAGGACGCGGTCAAGCTGATCGACGTGGAATACGAGGAGTTGGAACCGATCACCAACCCCATGCGTTCATTGGAGGACGACGCTCCTCTGATCCGTACCGACAAGGAGGACGTTACCGACAACGTCTCCTTCACCTGGGAGGCGGGCGACAAGGAGGCCACCGACGCGGCGTTCGCCAATGCCGCCAAGGTGGTGACCATCGAGACCCACTATCCACGCTCGCATCCGTCTCCGTTGGAGACCTGCGGGATCGTGGCCGACGTCAACCCGGCCACCGGCAAGGCCACCGTCTACCTGACCTCTCAGGCCCCCCATGCTCATCGGACGCTGTTCGCGCTGGTGGCGGGACTGCCCGAGCAGAACATTCGGATTATCTCTCCCGACATCGGGGGCGGATTCGGCAACAAGGTGCCCATCTACCCCGGGTATGTGGTCGCCACCGCCGCCTCGCTTCTGATCGGACTGCCCGTGAAGTGGGTGGAGAGCCGCACCGAGAACCTGATCTCGACCGGGTTCGGACGCGACTACTACATGACCGGATCTTTGGCACTGGACGACAACGGTCGCATTCTTGGATTGCGCACCGACCTGCTGGCGGATCAGGGGGCCTTCTACTCGGATGCCCAGCCCACCAAATTCCGGGCCGGGCTGTTCCACATCGTAACGGGGTCCTATGACTTCGCGGCGGCCCATGTCACCGCCAAGGGGGCGTTCACCAACAAGGCGCCGGGAGGCGTGGCATACCGGTGTTCCTTCCGGGTGACCGAGGCGTCCTATCTGATCGAGCGGCTGATCCAAAACGCCGCCTATGAGATCGGGATGGATCCCGCCGAGTTCCGCCGGATGAACTTCATCCAGCCCGACCAGTTTCCCTACACCTCCCCCACCGGCTTCGTCTACGACTCGGGCGACTACGAATCAGCCATGCAGTTGGCGATGGACATGGTGGGCTATGACGAGCTTCGCGCCGAGCAGGCCGCGGCTCGCGAGGAAGGGCGGCTGATCGGGATCGGAATGGCCAGCTTCACCGAAGTGGTGGGCGCCGGACCGGCTCACACCTATGACATCGCCGGCCTGAAGATGTTCGATTCGGCCGAGTTGCGGGTGCATCCCACCGGCAAGGCCATCTTGAAGCTGGGCGTGAAGACCCAGGGCCAGGGTCACGAGACCACGTTCGCCCAGATCGTGGCCGAGGAGTTGGGAATCCCCGCCACCGACATCGCGGTGATGCACGGGGACACCGACAACACACCCTACGGCCTGGGCACCTACGCCTCGCGTTCGACTCCAGTGGGTGGCGGCGCCACGGCGATGGTGGCCCGCAAGCTCCGCGACAAGGCTCGGAAGATCGCCGCCCATCTGCTGGAGGCTTCGCCCGAGGACCTGGAATGGGAGCCCGGCAAGTTCTCGGTGAAGGGTTCGCCCGATTCGAGCGTCTCCATCCAGGACATCGCGTTCGCGGCCTACACCAACCATCCTGAGGACGAGGAAGCCGGCCTGGAGGGCGTGCACTACTACAACCCGCCCAACATGACCTATCCGTTCGGCACCTACATCGTGGTGGTGGACCTCGACGCCGACACCGGCGTGTGGAATGTGCGCCGCATGGTGGCGGTGGACGACTGTGGAGTGCGGATCAACCCCATGATCGTGGACGGGCAGATCCACGGCGGCCTCACCGAAGGTTTCGCCAAGGCCAACATGCAGTGGATCACCTTCGACGACGACGGCAACTGCATCGGGTCCAATTTCATGGACTACCTGGTGCCCACCGCCTGGGAGACGCCGCGCTTCGAGTTGGGCGAGACGGTCACCCCCTCTCCCCACCATCCGATCGGCGCCAAGGGCGTGGGAGAGTCTGCCACGGTCGGCTCGCCGGCCGCCTTCGTCAACGCGGTGATCGATGCGGTAACGCATCTAGGTGTCACCAACATCGACATGCCGGTGTTACCCGACCGGGTCTGGAAGGCCATCCAAAACGCCTGAGAACACTGGTGAGCAGCTCGTCTGTCCAAGGTTGTGATGGACGAGCTGCTGGACCAAGCCGTGGCGCTTCGCGCCCGCGGCGAGCCGTTCGTGCTGGCCACGGTGGTGTGGAGTTCGGGATTGTCGTCGGGCAAGCAGGGATACCGGGCGATCATCTTCCCCGACGATCGAATGCACGGTTGGTTGGGTGGCGCCTGCGCGGCGCCCACCATCACCCGGGTGGCCCGGGAGGTGCTGCACGAGGGTCGTGCCCGGCTGGTGGTGCTCGGACCCGATCACGGTTTGGCCGGCGGCGACCGCCAGGGAGTGGAGACGGTGCCCATGGCGTGTGACTCCGAAGGCACCATGGAGGTGTACCTGGAGCCGGTATTCCCCCCGCCCCACCTGGTCGTGGTGGGCAAGTCTCCCGCCGTCGGGACTCTGACCGCCATGGCCCGGGCTTTGGGCTGGCGCACCTCGGTGGTGGACGACGGCGGCCGGGCCGATGATCACGATCCGTCCGACCGGGTGTTCCTGACCTTGGATCTGGAGAAGGTGGGGGTGGACCGCCAGACCATGGTGGTGGTGGCCACGCAGGGTCACTACGACGAGGAGGCGCTGGCGGCCGCTTTGGCCACCGGGGCCCGGCACGTGGGTCTGGTGGCTTCCCGGAAACGCTCCGCGGCGGTGGTCTCGTACCTGCGCGAACGGGGGGTGGGCGAGGCCGACCTGGCCCGGGTACGAGCACCGGCCGGACTCGACCTGGGACGGGTGGGGCACCGGGAGATGGCGGTGAGCATCCTGGCCGAACTGGTGGCTTTGCGAGGCTCGGCGTCCCACGTCTCGGAAGCAGCCCCCTCGGCGAGGGGCGGCCGATCTGCCTTGGCGGAGGCCGGCGCGGTGTCCACAGGTTCGGGCGAGGACCGCAGGGAGGCGGCTGCCAACGAGGAAACGACCGACCCGGTGTGCGGGATGATGGTGATCCCCTCCCGGGCCCGTTTTTCCGCCGATCATGACGGGCAGGGCTACTGGTTCTGCGCGGCGGGTTGCGAAACCGCCTTCCGTCGCGATCCCGACCGTTACCTGGGCGCGAGAGGGTGAGCGACACCTCTCCGATCGACCGGGCGGCCAGGGCGCTGAGCGGCTGCGATCAGATCATGGTATTCACCGGCGCGGGGGTGTCCACCGAGTCGGGCATTCCCGACTTTCGAGGTCCCGACGGGTTGTGGACCAAGCTCGATCCCGATGACTTCCACATCGATCGTTACATGTCGAGCCGCCGGGTGCGGGTTATGCGCTGGCGGCTGCACCAGCAGGGCGAGTTGTTGGGCGCCGGCTCGCAGGTGAAGCCCAACGCTGCCCATCTGGCCATTGTGGACTTGTGGAAGGCGGGGCGGCTTACGGGGTGCGTAACCCAGAACATCGACGGGCTTCATCAGGAAGCCGGCCTCCCCGACGACTTGGTCTCTGAGCTGCACGGCAACGTCCGCAAAACCCGATGCATGAGTTGTCCGGCCCATTGGCCCACTGCCGAGGTGATTGGCTGGGTGGACGCCGGACAGGAGGAGCCCCGTTGTCCCCAATGCGGCGGCATAGTGAAGACCGCCACCGTCTCGTTCGGGCAGATGCTTCCGGAACGAGAAATACAAAAGGCTCGGTTCTTCTCAGCCCTGTCCGACGGCGTGCTGGTGATAGGTTCGACGCTGTCGGTGTACCCCGCAGCAGATATCCCCGTAGCAGCGGCCCGGAATGGAATCCCGATGGTGATCGTCAACCTGGGCCCTACCGCCTTCGATCATCTCGCGGCAACCAAGGTCTCGCTGCCGGCTGGACAGGCAGTGCCCGCCCTGGTTGCAGCCCTGGGAGCGGAGGTCGGTGAGTAACGTTCGCGCCAGGGCGGACCAGGGGGTGCCCCAGTCGGAGGAAGAGGCAGCCGACCAGCCTGGATAGGCACTGCCAGCATCCGGTCGAACCGGCTTTCCAGTGACCGAAAGGAAGCAGGAGGGTTGGAGCGGAGGGCATACACTTTGAGTGCAGGGGATTGCCCGCTCACACCGGCGGAGAGAGGAGGTAACCCCTGATGACAGTCAACTGGGACTTCGACACCGAATGGTGGATCGCCGGCATCGGCTTTTCCCTCGCCCTCCTCTTCTTGATCTGGGGGGTCGTGGCATCAGTGGCCTACAAGAGAATGAAACAACAGCGAGACCTGGTGCGGAGTGAACTTCAGGCAACCCGCGCCGAACTGGAAAAAGCAAACCGGGAGTTGGAGGAGGCTCGTAGCGAGCGAGACAAGGCGCGCCAGGATTTAGAGAAGGTTCGTCGTCAATTGGAACACGCCAGCCGACGGCTGACGCCAAGACTGGAGATTCATACGGCAAAGATGTCAGAACTGATGGAAATGCTCAAAAGCGCCCGCGAGGACCGCCAGAAACTGGGAGAACTGATCGCAGGCTACCGGAAGATGGCCGACAAGGGTCTGGGAGTCCTCAAACGCCTGGTCGAGCGCCCCCGGTTTCGTGCCGCCACTGACAGCGAAGAAGAACCCTCCGAAGCTTGACGAGCCGCTACCCCGTTCGAAGACTGGGGTTTCCTCCAAAGAGCGGTTCCGCACAATTCTGTACCGAGTCCTTCTTGTAAGGATCCCAACAATCAGGTTAAAGCCTGCACTAAGTTGTGAACATCATCACTATTTCGCGAATTCTCGGCCTCCCCCCTTGCCGGGCCCACCCCCACCGCCACCGAGCCGTCTTCAAGGTCGCGAAAGTTCACGACTGAGTTCATTTAGCTTCTATGACCTCTGGATAGTGCGGCCTGGGTGAGCCCGGTCCCCGGCCGGAGGTATTTGTGTCAGTCCCCACAGTATGAGGACAAGGGTGAGACAACGTCAATCCGGATCCCGACATTTCTTGCCGCTCTTCGTCATTGCGATGGAGCCTTGCGCCCCGAAGGAGGCAATCCTCAAGATAGGCTTGGGCAGATGCCGCTGCCATGGGTGACAGGGTCGATCGGGAATCTCCCTCGGAGCAGACCGACTCGATGAACCGGTGGCCGGCGGACCGAGCAGCGGCGCCTGTCCTGGCTGCCGAGGTCCTCGGTTGGGCCGATTTCGCACCGGACAACGACTTCCGGATCTCCGTAAACCGCTTCGCCGAACTGGCACAGTCCTACCTCGAATTGGTGACCCTCATGGGCGGGGAACTGCCCGGTCGCGGAATCAGCCCTCTGCCTCCTTCTTCCCTTCCCCACCGGGCCGATCTCGGCGACGCGTCCCGGCTTGCCCAGGCGGCGAGAGTGGCTCTCGGCTGGGGCGAGGGGCCGATCTTCGATCACCTGCTGGCGCTGGCCGCTCCCCACGCCATGGTCTTTCGTCTTCCTCTGGGAGAACCGCACTCCGGATTCTTCTTCAACCACCCGTCCATCGGGTTCTGCGCAGTGGTGAACTCCCGACTGGACCTGGGGCGCCACCTATTCGCACTGGCTGCTCAACTGGGCCACGCCTTCTGCCATTCCCACCTGCGAGATGCCTGGTTCTCGCAACCCGAGGGACCCCATCAGCGCCTTGCCGACGGCTTCGCCGCCCAACTGCTGGTACCCGATAGCGCCTTGATCAGGGCGGTGGCCGCCCTGGGGGGAGGCGTGGAACCTTCCCATCCCGTGGCGGCTTTACACCTGCAACGTATGTTCGGAGTGAGCTATGCGCTGATCGCGACGCGGCTTCGCCAGTCGGGCTTGATCTCGGGGGAGCAATACCATCGGATGGGACAGGTCTCCCCCACCGGACTGGCGCCGGGATTGGGTTACTCTCCGAATCCGATGGACCGAGGCCGTGGCGCCAACCCTCCGCCACTGGCCACCGCTCCCCGCCCCATGTTGCAGTTGGTATGCGCCGCTCTGACCAAAGGAGTCCTCACCCAAACCCAGGCCGCCCGAGTATTGGCAATCTCCCCGAAGTCAGTGTCGGGACTTGTCGAGTTCCCCCCGGTCGAGGAACCGGAGGCGGCGGTATGGGCCGAAGTAGACCGGTTGGGCGGCTGGTAGAGCGAACTACCGCCGGATCAGGGGACTGCGGTTCCCGCGCCCGACTTGCCGGTAGATGAAAGAGGGCGGTGCGTCAGTTCCCATCTTGGGACGGCACGGTGAAAAGGGAACAAAAAACATGTGCAGGGTGGCTTGGAGCGATGCCGGCAGCGCCGACCGGATTCGGACCGCACCCTCAGGTGAAGAAATCTCCCATAAACATGGCGAAGGCCACGATCAGGAGAAAGGGCACAGCCACGATCGACACCATGGAGATCACCAGCCCGGCGATGGCCAGCTTGTGATGCTCCCTGCTGATCCGGTGGCGCTTGCTCAATCCGACGATGGACAAGACCAGTCCCAGGAGAAGGGCGACCAGGGAGATCGCGTACAGGACTCCGGGTGCCCCCGGGCCTCCCGCCTCCAGCATCACAATCAAGGCCAGCAGCGCCAGGAAGCCTACCGATGACCCGAAGCCGGTGAGGGCTATCCGGGTGGCTGCGACCGAAATGTCCGGTTCGAAGCTATAGGAGCCATCTGAAGGCGGTGCCGAGGTCCAGTCGGAACCGGGATCGGGTGGCGGTGAAGTGCCGGTGATGATCGACCTCCGCAGATTGCGTAGTGGGGGATCATAGCCCGGGCACCGTGACTTGAAGACGGCGAGTCTGCCGGGTGCCGCAGGGATTACAATGAACACCTGTCATTTGAAAGGGGGCTCCCAGGGTGATGTTGACCGCCCGATGAGCAACCGGGTTCTCTCCGTCGCAATGCCCGGAGACGTGGCCGGCGTACCGTTCGATTAGGAGATGAACATGGAAATCGCGCCCCCGGGTTTGAAGGGACTTGTGGTGTCCGACACCGAACTGGGAGCAGTCCGGGGTGAGGAGGGGTTCTTTCACTACCGCCAGTACAGCGCGGTGGACCTGGCTCGCACGCGGACGCTGGAGGACGTGTGGGCGCTTCAGATCAACGGCGCCCTGCCGCCCGAGGCGCCCGCCATCGATCCGGGACCGGTGCGGGCCATTCCCGAGGAGGCGGCCCGGGTGGTGGACTCGGCCAGCGCCCGCATGAACGACTCGATGGCGGTTCTTCGGGTGGGACTGCTGGCGGTGGCGGCGGTGGAGGGTCGGGGTCCGCTGCTCGACCGCTCAGCGGAGCAACGCCGTGACGACGCGATCCGACTGGCGGCCGCGGTTCCCACCATCCTGGCCCGCCACCAGCGGCGCAGAGCGGGTCTGAAGCCATTGGACCCCGACCCGAACCTGTCCCACGCCGCCGACTACCTGAGGATGAACACAGGCAGACCGCCAAGCCATAAATCGGCGCGGGCTGTGGAGCAGTACCTGATCACCACTTTGGACCACGGGTTCAATGTCTCCACCTTTGCCAGCCGGGTGGTGGCCAGCACCGGAGCGGACATGGCCGGCGCCTTGGTGGCCGGTCTGGGCGCCCTGAGCGGACCCCTTCACGGCGGCGCACCCAGCCGGGTGATGGACATGATCGATGTGATAGGCACGCCGGACCGCGCCGCAGAGTGGGTACGGGCGCGCTTGGCCGAAAAGCAAAAGATCATGGGGTTTGGTCACGCGGTCTACCGGGTCTCAGATCCCCGGGGCGTGGTGTTGCGATCGGCGGCCGAAAGCCTGGGAGGAGACCTGGTGGAACGAGCGGCGGGTATAGAGGAAGCGATCCTCGGAGTGCTGGCCGAGTGGAAACCCAACCAGCGGATTCTCACCAATGTCGAATACTGGGCCTCAGTGGTGCTGGAAATGGCCGGACTCCCCCGAGAGATGTTCACCCCCACCTTCGCGGTAAGCCGCTCAATCGGCTGGTCCGCTCATGTGCTCGAACAAGCCCAGAAGGGCAAACTCCTGCGCCCCAGCGCCCGCTACACAGGCCCCGAACCGGCTCGTTTCTGATCTTCTCCTGCCTGGGTAAAGATGCTGGAGGGCGACAATCACGATCTCCCTACCCGCGCACCCTTCAGTATTGAGGAGGCTGCGCGTATTTGTGGGGAGCAGGGTTAGGGAGGGGGTCCTTGGTTAGGGGTTGAGGCCTCGCTGGAATAGGTGGTGTAAGCGAATCGCCTATCCAGGAGGCCTCAATGAATGCTGATGTTATGCCGGTCCGGTTGCACCTGCGTGGTGTGCGGGTGACGAAGGTGGTGGTTGACACCGTCGGGGAGCTGGTGGTGGAGGTGGTCTCGGTGAAGAAGCTGTCGGAGTGTCCGCATTGTGGCCGGTCGTGCCGGCGGGTGCACGACCGCCGCCAGCGGCGAATCCGCGACCTGGAAGTGAGCGGACGTTTGACGGTGTTGTTGTGGACGCAGCGACGGTACGTGTGCGACCGGTGCGAGAGGCGGCACATGGAAACCCATCCCCAGTTTGTGGGTGGTATAACGCGCCGGCTGGCCCGCCGGCTGGTCCAGGACGCCCAGGCCATGCCCATCCGGGCAGTGGCCCGCCGCCACCAGATCAGTTGGCATCTGATCATGGGTCTGGTCACCGACTGGTCCCATTTGATCCGAACCCGGCGCCGTCGCCAAAGGTGCCGGGTGCTGCTGATCGACGAAACATCGATCCGAAAACGCCACCGCTATGTAACCGTTGTTGTCAACGGCGACACCGGCGAGATCCTGTCCATGTTCCCTGGGCGGTCCAAACAGGCGTTGAGCAGGTTCTTCATCGAGCAGGGACCCCGCTGGCGCCAGAACGTACAGGTCGTGGTCTCCGACGGTTCCCGTTCCTACCAGGCGGCCATCGTCCGCTACCTTCCTTCGGCCTGTCATGTCCTGGACCGGTTCCACGCCGCCCGCTGGTTCACCGAAGGACTGACCCTGGTACGCCGGGATCTGCAACGCCGCCAGTCGCCCGGCGTCAAACCCGCCTGGCATCCGGATCTGTTCCGCGCCCGGTACCTGCTCCTCAAAAGAAAGGCCAATATCACCCCCGAAGAGAAAAAACGTCTCCGACACCTATTCGAGGCGTACCCGCGTCTGCGGGTCGCCTCGGTGCGCTCTCCAACAACTCTACGGCCTCTATGAGGCCAAAGACCTCCCCACCGCGCTCGATGCCCTCGAACGGTTCGTCACCCTGTACGAAACCGGACACATACCCGAGTACTACCACACCGTCACCACCGTCCTCAACTGGTCAAAAGAAATCCTCAACTGGCACCACGCCCGCCGTTCGAACGGATCCCTGGAAGGCATCAACAACCTCATCCACTCATACTTATAGGTGCCCCTGGGCCGGGGCGGGTCTGACTCCAACCTAACCTGGCCTGTTTGTGCCTTTGGTTTGATTTGTCGGCCTGCTTCCGGCCTGGGGGCGGCGCTCTCCCGACAGGGCGGCTGTGACCTGATAGGAGCCTTGCTCTTGCCACTTGAGTGGTCCGTCCACCGCCTTTTCGGGTCAGGGAGAACAGAACCGATTCTAAATGAGGAGAAGAGACGAATGTCAGATCGGGTTGATGTGTTCGGTGGGGTGGACACCCACCGCGATGTTCATGTGGCGGCGGTGGTGGATACCACCGGTCGGGTGTTGGGCACGGCATCGTTCGGAACCGACACAGCCGGTTATGAACAACTGGGCAACTGGCTGGGGTCACACGGCAACGTTGCCCAGGTCGGAATAGAGGGCACCGGCAGCTACGGCGCCGGCCTGACCCGCTACCTGGTGAGAATCGGTGTCGAGGTAGTGGAAGTGAACCGTCCCAACCGTCAACTGCGCCGCCGGTTCGGCAAGACCGACGCCACCGACGCTCAGGCCGCGGCCCGGGCTGTTTTGAGCGGACAGGCCACCGGGACACCCAAAAGCGGCGACGGACCAGTCGAAGCGATCAGGATGCTTCGGGTGGTCCGCCGTTCGGCCGCCAAGGCCCGCACCCAGACCATCAACCAGCTGCACGCTCTGGTGGTCACCGCTCCCGACCAGGTCAAACACCAACTCGGGAGCCTTTCCCCGAAAGCCCGGGTGAAGGTCTGCGCCGCCTATCGTCCCGGCGCGAACCGGACCAATATCGCCTATGCCAAGAAAGCGTTGCGTCTGTTGGCCCGCCGATACCAAGCACTTACCTGGGAGATCCAACAACTCGACACCGAAATCAAACAGCTCTGCGCCCGGGCCAACCCGGCGCTGCTGGCTGCCGGTGGGATCGGCCCCGAAACCGCCGCCGCGCTGCTGGTCACCGCCGGGGACAACCCCCACCGCATGCGCACAGAAGCGTCTTTCGCCGCTCTCTGCGGCGCAAGCCCCGTCCAAGCGTCGTCGGGACGCATAGTGCGTCACCGACTCAACCGCGGCGGCGACCGCCAAGCCAACAACGCCCTCTGGCGTATAGCCACAGTACGGCTACGCACCGACCCCCGCACCATCGAATACGCCCAACGGCGACAAGCCGAAGGCAAAACCCGCAAAGAGATCATCCGCTGCCTGAAACGCTACATCGCCCGCCAGGTCTACCGACTGCTGACCAACCCGAACCAAACACCCAACGGCAGCGATCTACGCTGCCTACGCCAAAAAACCCAAACAACTCTGGCTCGCGCCGCCATAGCCCTCCAAACCCACCCAAACCGCCTCTCACAACTCGAACGAGGCCTCTACCACAACCACCAACTCGCCACCCAATACCAACACTGGCTCACCTGTTGGCGATCACTGAAATTCCCCAGTCTCGATCACTGAAATTCCCCACCCTCTGGGAGCAAATACCCGTTGTTGGGTAGGGCTCTCTCCAAGCTAGGCGATTGTCATGTCACTAGCTGTGGAGAGGAGCCCTATCCCCTTATGTTGGTACTGGAGGAGTGCGTGGAAGTTCATGCTTTGAGGAGGCGGGGGTGGTCGATCTCGGCTATTGCTCGTCATTTGGGAAGAGACCGGAAAACGATACGGGCGTATCTGTCGGACGGGCGAGCCCCGGGCGAGCGTGCCCGGGCAGAGACGGATCTGTTTGATGAGTTCGAGGCGTATGTGCGGCAGCGGTTGTCTGATGATCCGCATGTGTGGGGGTCGGCGCTGTTCGACGAGGTGGTGGCTTTGGGCTATGAGCAGAGCTATGTGACGTTTGTGCGGAAGGTCCGTCTTCGGGGCCTGCGGCCGTTGTGTGGCGCCTGTGCGGGTACCAGGGGCCGGGCCACGGCGATTATTGATCATCCACCGGGTGAGGAGTGCCAGTGGGACTGGGTGGAACTACGTGACGCCCCGTGGGGAGCCACCGCTCATGTGCTGGTGGGAGTGCTGTCGCACTCGGGCCGGTTTCGGGCGTGGATCACGTCCCGCCAGGACCAACCCCATTTGGTGGAGGGTCTCGACCAGGTGTTGAGACGACTGGAGGGTACCCCGCGGCGGTGGAGGGTGGATCGGATGGCTACCGTGGTGGCGGCCAGTGGTCGTATCCAGCCGTCGTTCGTTGGGGTAGCCAAACACTACGGGGTGGCTGTCGATCCGTGCCCACCGCGCCGTCCCCAACGGAAAGGCGTGGTGGAAAAGGCCATCCACTATGTCTCTCAGCGGTGGTGGCGCACCGCAGCGGTGACCAGCATCGCCGAAGCACAGCACAGCCTGGACAGCTTCTGCCAGACCGTGGGCGATCTTCGCCCACGGCGGGAGAGCACGGTGGGCGAGCTGGCCGATAACGAGCCTCTCCTCGAGCTTCCTGCGGTGCCTTACCCGGCAGAAGGGATCCTGGAGCGCAGGGTGACATCCAACGGGCTGGTATCGGTACGCGGTAACCGATACTCGGTGCCACCAGGGGTGATAGGAACCCAGGTCACCGTCCGTTGGAGGCTCGGTGACCCCACCATCAGCATGTTCTCGGCCAGTGGCCGGCTGGTCGCTACCCACCAGCAGGCACCCCGCGGTATGGGACGGGTGGTTCGGCTACCCGAGCACACCGCTGCTTTGGAGAACGTGGTCCTGGCCGAGTTCACCACCAAACCACCGTGCAAACCCAAACCCAACCGTCCGCCATCGGACGCGGCTTTGGCTATCGCCGCCGGTATCGGAGACCTGTACACAGAAACGGTGATCGATCTGGAGGTGTACCAGCGGCACATCGACCAACAAAACCGAAAAGCGGGTCTGTGATGAACCAATCGGTGTACCAACAACTACGAGGCCATCTGGCCTACCTCAACCTACCCGCCGCGGCCGAGGCGCTCCCCACCCACCTCGAACAGGCACGAACCAACCGTGAAAGCCACACCGAGTTCCTTGAAGGTCTACTTCGAGTAGAAGTAGAGACCACCGAACAGCGGCGATGGGAAACCCGTCTCAAACTGGCCAACTTCCCCACCCGCTGGAAACTGGAAGACTTCGACTTCACCGCCCAACCCAGCATCGACGAGAAAATGGTACGAGAACTCGCCACCGGCGCCTACCTGACCGACGCCACCAACGTTTTGTTCATCGGACCACCCGGCGTGGGCAAAACCATGCTGGCGGTCATCCTGGGCCGCGCCGCGGTAGACACCGGACACAAGGTGTACTACACCACCGCAGCCGACCTGGCGGCGCGGTGCCGCAAAGCCGCCCTACAAGGAAGATGGGCCCAAACGTTGCGGTTCTTCAACACCCCCAAAGTGTTGATCATCGACGAACTGGGCTATCTGCCCATGCCGGCAGAAGACGCCGCCACCCTGTTCCAGGTCATCTCCAGACGGTACGGAAAAGGGTCGATCATTCTCACCACCAACCTCGGTGTCGCCTCGTGGGGAGAGATCTTCTCCGACCACACCATCGCCGCCGCCATGCTCGACCGACTGCTCCACAAAAGCGTGGTGTTCACCATCACCGGCGACAGCTACCGCCTCAGAAGCTACCAAGCCCAAGCCCGAAAACACCGACCGAAAGGAGACCTGCTAGCCTAAAACCACCCAACCCAGGGTGGGGAATTTCGATGATCGACTCTGGGGACTTTCGATGATCGTCATCACACCACCCCCCAAACCCCAATTTGACAAACATAGGAGCATCAAACCCTCCGACGCACCGCCCACGGCTTCACCAACCCCCACAACTACGCCGCCCGAGCACTCCTCCTAACATGAACCCCACCACCCACCAGCCAGACCACCAATCCCAAAAAAACGCGCAGGGCCGTATTGAGTGGAATTTCGATGGTCGTCATCAAATATGCCCAGGGTCAGCCCAGCGAAGGGCGGATTTCCCAGGTTTTTCTTCGGACTTTTGGGAGGGAAGGGGACTCCCCCGCAAGAAAGAGGACTGCAGGGGAGTCAGGGTTTCACAGACTTAGTTGGTTATGCGGACGGTACTGGTGGCCCCGCCGTGATAGCTACTGGTTGATACAACAGTGATGCGAGCCGTCCCCGTCCTCGATGAAAGGGTGTTCTCCGTGAAGTTGCCGTACCTCCAGTGCCCCGAGGTCCTGTTCAGGGAGATCCACCTGTACTTGGTGGTATAGCCTGGGCGCTCTACCTTGACCCTGATGCTGGTCGGAGGGTTCTCCCACTTGTAGAAGCCGACCCAGAAGGACAACTGCGACCCTGCGGTGATACTGCCGCTATTCCGGTTGCCGGCCCTGGCGCTAGGCAGGAGGTCGGCAGCATCCTCGTCATCGTCGTCATCATTACCGCCACCGGAGCGACTACCACCGTCGTCCTCATCGTTACCGTCGTCATCGTCGTCATCGTCGTCACCGGTCGCGGCCGAATCGTCGTCGTATATGACCACTCTCGCCGACCAGGGTGAACCCACCGAGTACCGGGTTCCCGACCTCAAGGTCATGTTGACCGAGCCATTTGCCTCGTCCACCGAATCACCTACGGTCAGGTAACCGAAGGCCCATGGCCCGGTACCCGAGGAGATCCCCAGCGAGAACGAACCAGAGGTGCCGAAACCAGCGCTCGTCGAGCGGTAGAGCTGCACCCTGAGGGAGGCCGGAACACGGCGATCCGATCGGATGTTGAAGTTGGCGGTCTGACCCTCGGTGATACTCGACGACACCTTAACAATCGTCAGCACCGGATAGCCGCAGACACTGTTTTTCCTCGTCTGACCAGTGGGACAGGCGGTGGAGACGGGCGCATCGTTGTCCCGAATGGTCACCGTCGCCGATGATTGGTTGCCAACCCTATATCTGGGGCCACTCCGCAAGCTCACCGTCACCGAGCCATCAGGTTCGTCAACACTGTCATTACTAGTACTCAGGCTGAACACCCATGGGCCATTGCCCCGGAAACTCCCAGCAGCGGAGTTGCGTGCGGAGATGCCGAAGCTACCACTCACCGAGCGTTGGTAATTGACGGAGATGGAATTTGGCACACGCCGATCAGAGCGGATCCTGAATTGGGCAGCCTGGCCTTCGGTAACACTCGATGAGACCCTCTCGACAGTCAATATCGGGTAACCGCAGGAACCGTTTTTCTTCGTCTGACCGTAGGCGCAGGTATCCGCCACATCGTTGTCCCTCACCCGAACTGAGGCTGAGGCGGTGCCAATGCGATACTCTGACGCCGACGGCTTGATGGTGGCTACGACATCATCGTCCCTCTCGTCCTCTTGATCGTCATCGGTGGCGAGGGAAAGTGTGGCCCTACCGCTGGTGCCAATGCGCACGGTCCTTTCGCTGTAGTCGGTGAGGAAAATGGTTATCCCCGGATCATCGCTGTAGGGGTCCGCGATATGCACCCTGACCGATATCGCCTCCGTTGGTCTCGGGGTAGCGGTGAGGGTGAATACCACATTCTCTCCCTCAGTAACGGCCCTACCACCACTGATGCTGACCGTCGAGATCACAGCAGGTGGATCATCGTTGTCCCGTATCGCCACGCTAGCCGACGATGGGGAGCCAGGCGTGTAGTAGGAACCATAACGCAGGGACGCCTGCACCGATCCATCCGACTCATCGGTGGAGTCGTCGGTGGTGCTGTAGGAGAAGGACCACGGTCCATCACCCGCTGAAATCCCGACAGAGGAAGTGCCCGTCGAGATGCCGAAATTGCCCCTCTCCTGGCGAAAGACCTTCACATTGGTTGACCTGGTGACCGGGCGATCCGAGTAAATCTTGAACCGAACTCGCTCGCCCTCAGTGACACCAGATGTCTCCCTACCGAGGGTCAGCACCGGGTAACCACAGACGCCATTCTTTTTGGCCTGACCAGACGAGCAGGTCACGGGCGCCTCATCATTGTCCCTGACGGTGATGGAGGCAGACGACGGCGACCCCACCGTATAACCGGTACCACTGTTCAAGGTCAAGGTAAGCGAACCATCCGGCTCGTCCACGCTGTCGTTTTGGGTGGTCACCGCTATCCAACCCGATCGAGTGTTACCGCTACTAATAGTGACCGTTCCGCTACCGCTCCAACTCGCGAACGACCCACTCTGCGACCGGGAAAAACCCACCGAAATGCTAGAAGGCACAGACCTATCCGACGTCACCCGGAAATAAGCAGTGCCGCCCTCGGTCACACCCGACTGATACCGAGAAACCGACAACACCGGCAACACCGCAACATCGTCGTCGTTGACAGTCACCGAAACAGACGACGGCGACCCCACCGTATAACCGGTACCACTGTTCAAGGTCAAGGTAAGCGAACCGTTCGGTTCGTCCGTGCTGTCGTTGACAGTGGACACGCTGATCCACCCCGACCGGGTGTTACCACTGCTAATAGTGACCGTTCCGCTGCCGCTCCAACTAGCGAACGACCCCTGCTGTGACCGGGAAAAACCCACCGAAATGCTGGAGGGAACCACCTTGTCCGAGGTCACCCGGAAATAGGCGGTGCTGCCCTCGGTCACACTCGACTGATACCGAGAAACCGACAACACCGGCAACACCGCAACATCGTCGTCGTTGACAGTCACCGAAACAGACGACGGCGACCCCACCGTGTAACCGGTACCACTGTTCAAGGTCAAGGTAAGCGAACCGTTCGGTTCGTCCGTGCTGTCGTTGACAGTGGACACGCTGATCCACCCCGACCGGGTGTTACCACTGCTAATAGTGACCGTTCCGCTGCCGCTCCAACTAGCGAACGACCCCTGCTGTGACCGGGAAAAACCCACCGAAATGCTGGAGGGAACCACCTTGTCCGAGGTCACCCGGAAATAGGCGGTGCTGCCCTCGGTCACACTCGACTGATACCGAGAAACCGACAACACCGGCAACACCGCAACATCGTCGTCGTTGACAGTCACCGAAACAGACGACGGCGACCCCACCGTGTAACCGGTACCACTGTTCAAGGTCAAGGTAAGCGAACCGTTCGGTTCGTCCACGCTGTCGTTTTGGGTGGTCACCGCTATCCAACCCGATCGAGTGTTACCGCTACTAATAGTGACCGTTCCGCTACCGCTCCAACTCGCGAACGACCCACTCTGCGACCGGGAAAAACCCACCGAAATGCTAGAAGGCACAGACCTATCCGACGTCACCCGGAAATAAGCAGTGCCGCCCTCGGTCACACCCGACTGATACCGAGAAACCGACAACACCGGCAACACCGCAACATCGTCGTCGTTGACAGTCACCGAAACAGACGACGGCGACCCCACCGTATAACCGGTACCACTGTTCAAGGTCAAGGTAAGCGAACCGTTCGGTTCGTCCGTGCTGTCATCAACAGTGGACACGCTGATCCACCCCGACCGGGTGTTACCACTGCTAATAGTGACCGTTCCGCTGCCGCTCCAACTAGCGAACGACCCCTGCTGTGACCGGGAAAAACCCACCGAAATGCTAGAGGGAACCACCTTGTCCGAGGTCACCCGGAAATAAGCAGTGCCGCCCTCGGTCACACCCGACTGATACCGAGAAACCGACAACACCGGCAAAGCCGCAACAGCAGTGGCGACCGTGGTCGACGCGGCCTCTCCGTCTCCCGCGCTGTTACTGGCTCTCACCTCAAAATCGTAAGAAGTACCTGGCGACAGACCACTAATCGTCACCGAAGTACTGCTCTGAGATGACCAAGATGTCCACGAACTGCCGCTGCTGAGCTTGTACCGATACTGATAGCCGGAAATCGCCGCTGTACCGTAGTTGCTCGGAACAGACCACGACAAAGACACCGCCGTACCCGCCGTATTCGAAGACCCCGACAAAGAACGCGGAGCAGACGGAACTTCGTCGTTGACGGTGGTGGTCGGAGACGTGAAGGTCACGGGAGAGCCTCCGCCCGTGGAGTAGGAGACGGTTTGCCTAGCCGTAGTCCTGGAGGTGCCGGCAGCCGTAATGGTGATAGAGGTGCTGGCACCATGGGTATAGCCATCGCCTTCCACCACGGTGATTCGGGCCGTTCCGGTTGAAGAGGTGCTCTCATGGAAGAATCCGTAGTTCCAACAATCGTAGGTATGGTCTATAGAAACCCACCTGTGCTTGTCGGAATAACCCGGGCGCTCTACCTCGACCCGGACCCTGCTCGGCGGGTCATCTTCGTTGCAGAAGCCAACCCACACGCCAAACTCGTCCCCCGCTATGACATTGCCGGCGCTGCCGATCTGCGCACTGGGTGCGGCCACGGTGACGCCCCCATCATCGTCGTTAACGGTCACCGAAGCAGACGGCGACTTGCTAGAGACGGTGTAGTGTGGGTGCGAGCTGCTCAGTGAAACGGTCAGCGGCCCGTCCGGTTCGTCAACGCTATCGTCCGAAGTGGCGATGGATACGGTTTGGGTGCCCTGGACACTTGCACACCGCCAGTCGGAGTGAGCACCCCAACTGGTTCCGAGGGTCACGCGGTAGAACACGGGCACGGCCTTGGACGAGTCGGTGGATGTGATGGTGAACGAAGCGTCTTGGCCTTCGGTTATCGCCGACCCGCGACGGGTGGGCATGATGGACACAGTGGGCCCGTCGTTGTCAGGCCTCTCGTAGTCGGCCACCGTCACGCTGGCGGTGTTGGAACTGCCGATGCGGGGGTCGGTGCTGGTCACACTGATCGTGCTAGGACATTCCCGGTGCGTGTCGTTGACCGTGTCGACGTACAGGGTACCGTTGCCGTTGCTGATGTTGACCTGGGTGGGCGGATGGCCCCGATCGCGTTTCAGCATGTTCCCGGTTTCCGTAACCGACACAGACAGAATACCATCTCTGGCGTGTTTGGTGACCGATACTGAGAACGTGAGCCGATTTCCCTCGACCACAGGGGCAGGCGTGGTTGAAGTGAAAGTGACGGCCTCGTCATCGTCGAGAACGGTGACGATGGCAGTACTGTCCTCGCCCACAGCGTAGACGTGGTCATCGTCGCTAGGAGGAAGAATAATGAGTTGCACGGTTCCGAAGCGCTCTACCACGCCGTCATTATCGGTTTCCAGCTTCAGGGTGCGGTACTTGTCCCGGTGGCTGAACGCGTCGTTCTTTCCGAGGACATGAGTAGACGGCGGTTCTTCCTCCAGGAAGCTGCCGACCGTCACTATCCTCAGGTTGACGGTTCGACGCTCCGGGTTCTGGCCATTGGGAGTGGTCCAGTCGAAATCGAACCGGACCTCATCCCCCTCCGTCACAGTAGATCGATGAGCGGAAACCGTGAACGTGGGAGTGTCATCATCCCACTCTACGACATGGCAGTCCCCCAGGTCAGGAAAGCCACTGTTCACATCCTCGTCGTCTCTGATCCTTTCCAGGCCCCAGCGGACCATTCTCTCCGCGGCGTCGTTCAAGCACTGGTTTCCGTTGCGGATAGCATGGTTTAACTCTTGGCAAATCGTGGTATAACAATCAAAGGTCCCCCCTAAGAAATAGGACATGAGGTTCGTCGTGAAGTTCTTGATGACGTTGGCCTCCAGGACGTTGTCCCCATCCAGGCAGGGATCCCACGTCAGCTTCCACCCGCCTACACGGAGCGTCCTATCTCTCTTATTGGTCCATTGCCTCCCCGCAAAACTGTACGTCCTCGGTTTCAGGGTCAAAGAACCCTCACCGATCGTTGTAGAGACTGGCGCCCTTTCACGATCGTCGTCTGTCACGGGGACGATCGCCGAATCATTGGACCCGACCGTGTAGATGACGCTATCCGAGAGCTCAGCGATTATCTGCCCGTCGTCCTCGCAAACGTCGTCGGGATCGGTTTCCACTTCGAAGATGACACTCGTGTCCCCGGGGCCGAACTCAACGGGTTGTTCTCCCAACTGTGTGGTAAACGGGCCGTTGGTCTGCGAAACATCAACCATCACATCCCAGAAAGCGGGTATCGACTTGTCGGCCGTTATGAGAAACCTAGCAACTCCTCCCTCCTCGATACTAGGGGTAGTCTCATGCTTTTCAATGTTCACAGTGGGATAATCGGACGCCGCTGGCACTGTGACGGAGGCAGAGGAGGGGCTACCCACCACATACTCGTCATGGTTGTTGCGTTCCAGGATCTTGACCGTGATTGTCGACTCATCATCATCTTGGGCCCTAAAGCCCGTCACTTTGGTGGCGCTTTTCATGGGTACAAAGGTTTTGTAGCGCCCGAACCTAGGCACATACACCTCCACTAGAACAGAAGTTCTGTCCCTCCTTGGTGCTGGTGTCATTGTGAACTTGAACTGAGACCACCTGCCCTTGGTAGAGGGGTTCGCTGGCTCGACAGTCACCGCAGGTTCCCAGCTCGTCCCGAGGGTTTGAGTTGTGACGCTGTCGGTGTTCACATCACCTGTCCCGCCCCCGGTCCCATCAGTAGTGGTCCTGATCGAGTTCGTATTCACGCCCGTGACAGCATCATCATTGTCGTCCTGAGGTAGAGTGGTCGTGGTTGTCGTGGTCGTAGTGGTGGCCGTAGTTGTTGTGGTGGTCGTAGTGAGGGGTGGCAGGCCGCACCGTTCCCTCAGCTCCGCGTCTTCTTCCGAGCCGGTTACGGCGTAGTAGGACTGTCCATTGTTGATCGTGTAGATGGTCCATTGTCCTATTTTTTTGATCTTGCATTCCTCGGCGGCGATTGCCGGTGTCGTTGTGGACATCGTTGCTGCCACCAGCCCGAGAGCGAGGGACAGCGCAATCGTCAATGCAAGGACTCGTTTGCTGGTTGTCATGTTTTGATCCTCTCGGTTTTGGTGTTTTCGCGGGTTTGTTGTTTGGTCATCGTTGTCGCGTACAGCGACGTGCTTTCGTCGTGCCCGAGTGGTGCTGGGTTTGGTCCGGTGCTGGGTTTGGTCCGGGGACTTCCCGGCTGGCCTTTGAACGCGACCGGGTGACTGACCGGAGGCCCGGTTGCGGACCGGTGCCGGCATGGCTGGCGATGCGGGGGGCTTGTCGTTGCTGTCGAACAGTGTTTTTGGAGGGTCCGGCAGTTTTTCTAGAGATCCGCTGGATGCGGCAGGTGGTCTGTTTCTGCGGGTTCACGATGCCATGCCCGACGGTGACGGTATGCCAGGTCATACAAGTCGGTGATCGGTCACTGGTTTTAGGGAGGATCAGTTCGAAGACAGCCCGCAGGCGCGGGTCCGCGGTTGTGTCCTTACCGCCTGTTACCGCTGCCGCCGGCCCCTTCTCGGAAGATGTCCCCAATCTGTACCCTGGCGCCCTGCTGACCCCACCACCGAGAAGCACACCAAAAGACCCCCCCCCCCCCGCGATTCGTCCAACCAAGACCTGCGTTTCGTCTTGGGTAGCCTTTCCCAAAAGCCTTGCCCACAGCATTCCGCTTCTTCCTACCGGTTGTTTAATCACCATAACTAAAGGGGTGGCGGTTTAAGGGGCTCCGAAACAGGACTTATCAGCATGATGTGGGTTTTCGCGCAATAATGTGTGAGTTCTTATGAGACATGGCTAAACCGGGGTGTGCGGGGGTCAGGAGCAGCGGCCCGGATTGATACTCTGCGCACCTCCGCGCGTTTGTGGGTGGGGTCTTTCGTTCCCTTTTGCGGCGGGCTCCGCCCCCTTGGTACGGGCTGGGATGGTCCGGGTCGGGCCGGGGGACACCGACAACTGCGGCGCCTGCCGGGCCCGCCGCCTGACCGGCATCGGCGTGGGGATGGTGGAAACGAACCGCGGGGAACCGTCCCCTTCGCCGTCGAGGACATCGATTCACAGCTGAAACCAGCCGCAGTCCGGCGTGCACCCGCCGCGTTCGGTAGTCGCGTCTGTTGGCAGATACTGATGGATGAATGTCGGTCAGCCGCGCCTGACGGACTGATCGGATCGACGGCGGACACGACTTCTGGAGGTAAAGCCTGGACTGTGACGCTGCCAACACCGGCATGTCTCTGTGGGAGCGGCTCTTTCGGTTCTGATCGTGCGGATCGCCTGCGGAAGGCCGGGAAACAACCGCCCGTTTGGGGTCTGCTCTCTCTGCGCCGTTTAGGCCGACTGTAAGCCCTCGCCCTGAAAGTTCCCCTGGGATCACAGGAAGCATTTGAGCGTGATGTTGGAAGCCATCTGGTTCTGTTGAGCCGTCCCGGGGATGCCTGGGGGGGATTGATGCTGTGAGTTGTTGTGAGGGCGGGGAGTGGTTGTTGGTATAGTGGGGGTCGTTAACGGTCGGGGTGTGTTGATTCCGGTTTGTTTGGTGTCAGGTTTTTGTGAGGATGTGCGGGTTGGTTCGTGTCCGGTGGTGTTGAGGTGAGGTGAGTGTGGAGCGAGTCGATGATTTGAGGGGGCAGGTTGAGGCGCTTCGGGATCGTTTGTCGCGGTTGAGGCACGCCAGTCTGCGGATCAACGAAAGTCTTGATTATGACACGGTGTTGCAGGGGGTGTTGGATTCTGCTCGGTCGTTGACCGGGGCTCGTTATGGGGTTATTACGCTGTTGGAGGGGTCGGGGCGGCTGCGGGATTCTCTTTCTTCGGGTTTGACGGTGGAGGAGGCGCAGTTGTTGTGGGACATGCCGGATGGGATGCGACTTTTCGAGTATCTGGGGAGTATTCCCGAGCCTTTGAGGATTCGGGATTTGGTGGGGCATATGGGTTCTTTGGGTCTTCCTCGGTTGCCTCCTCCGGTGGGGAACGATCCGGATTTTTCTCTTTTGGGCGCGCCGGTGTTTCATCAAGGGACGCGGGTGGGGGGTATTTACGTGGGTCGGAAGGAGGGGGGTCGGGGGTTCACGTCGGAGGACGAGGAGACTTTGGTGTTGTTCGCGTCGCAGGCAGCGATGGTGATAGCCAACGCCCGGGCGTTTAGGGACGAGCAGCGGGCAAGGGCCGATCTGGAGACTCTGATCAACACTTCGCCGGTCGGGGTCGTGGTCTTGGACGGCCGGTCGGGAGGGGTGGTGTCGATTAACCGGGAAACCCGGAGAATCGTTGACCGTCTCAGGGATCCGGGTCAGTCGCCGGAGCAGCTTTTGGAGGTTATGACGATTCGCCGTGGGGACGGGAGGGAAGTCTCTTTCGACGAGTTGCCGTTGGCGCAGACGTTGAGCGGCGGGGAGACTGTACGGGCCGAGGAGATCGTCATGCAGGTTCCCGACGGGCGGCGTGTCACCGTTTTGGTGAACGCCACACCCATCCGTTCAGGTGACGGAGGGGTCGAGTCGTTCGTGGTAACGCTGCAGGATATGACCGATGTGGAGGAGTTGGAGCGGCTCCGGGCCGGGTTCCTGGCGATGGTGAGCCACGAATTGAGGATGCCTCTTATGTCCATCAAGGGATCTGTTACCACCATGCTGGGGGCGTCTCTGGATCCGGCCGAGACAGTCCAGTTTTACCGGATCATCGATGCGCAGACCGACCGGATGCGGGAACTGATAAGTGATCTTTTGGATCTTGCACGGGTCGAGACCGGCACTCTTTCAGTCTCTCCCAAGCCTGAGGTTTTGGTCACCATAGTAGAAGAGGCAAAGAACACCTTCCTCAGCGGCGGGGACGGTGACAACTTGCGTATCGACCTGGCGCCGGGCCTGCCGATGGTGATGGCGGACAGGCGCCGCATTGTTCAAGTGCTCAGCAACCTGTTGGGCAACGCCGCCCGGTTTTCTGACGAGTCGTCTGTTATCCGGATAACCGCGGTCCGAGACGGTCTTCATGTGGCGGTGTCCGTCTCCGACCGGGGCAAAGGCGTGACACCCGAGCTATTGCCTCACCTGTTCGGAAAACTCCCCGACTGGAGAACCGATAACCACGAAAACCTGCTGCGGGGGCCGGGCATGGGCCTGGCGATCTGCAAAGGGATCGTCGAGGCTCACGGGGGTCGCATCTGGGCCGAGAGCGACGGTCCCGGAACGGGCACTCGGTTCACTTTCACGATCCCGATAGCCGAACAGGTCACAACCGGCACACCCGCCGACCCATCCCACTCCTCCACCAGCCGCTCACAAGACGACCAGCCAATACTGGTGGTAGATGACGACCCCCAAGCGCTTCGGTACGTGCGCAACGTACTAACCAAAGAGGGATACAAACCGATCGTGACCGGCGATCCGACCAAAGCACAGCACCTGGTCGAAACAAACCATCCGCAACTGGTCCTGTTAGACCTGATGCTCCCCGGCACGGACGGAATCGCCCTGATGAAAGACATCCTCAAAACAACCGACATGCCGATCATCTTCCTGTCCGTGTACGGCCAAGAAGACATAATCGCCAAGGCTTTCGACATGGGAGCAGTCGACTACATCGTCAAACCGTTCTCACCTACCGAGCTAGCCGCCAGGATCAGAGCCGCCCTACGCAAAGAAGCCACACACGAACCGGCCAAGCCGTACAACGTAGGTGACCTGACCATCGACTACACCCGCCGCCGAGTCACTCTCGCAGGCCGACCAGTCCAACTAACCGCCATCGAGTACCGCCTCCTGGCCGAACTGTCACAAAATGCCGGTCACGTCATAACCTACGAACAACTCCTGAAACGAGTCTGGGGCCAACAAAAGAACAGGGACCTCAGACCAATGCGAACCGTGATCAGCAGCCTCCGCCGCAAACTGGGCGACAACGCCACCAACCCCACCCACATTCACACCGAACACCGGACCGGCTACCGCATGACCCCAAACCAATAAACCTCAATCCACCGATCGGGCAGTTTGGGTGGGTGTGGTTCGGGTAAATGAGGGGAAGTGCCTCTCTGACCTGGAAAAACAGCAGTAACTGAACACGGCTGTTTGCCCTTGGCAGCGAGGGGTCTTTGGTGGCGGATGCGTACCTGTTGCTGGTGGGAGGTCTTTTGTCCCGGTTGGGTGTGGAACAGTTGGTGGACGACACCGTTCGGATGGCGGCAGAGCGGGCGGCGGACGTCCGGGCCGCAAGATGCTGTCGTTGGTGGCGTCGAATGCTGTTGGGCGGCACCCATATCGATCATGCTGATCGTCTGCGGTCCGCAGCAACCCGGAGGGTGTTACCGTTTGGATGATGGCCCCTTCCACGTTGGGAACGTTTCTTCGTTCTTTCACATGGGGTCATGTCTGCGGGTTGAACAAGGCCCTGGGACTGCTTTTGGTCCGGGTCTGGTCCAAACCGGGGGCCCTCCTTGGGCCGGGTCTTTTATGTTCACTGGCGTTGTCAGCCAGGTAGCGGCCTGCGTTTTAAGTCTTCCACTCGATAGGGCGCGGTTGCCTCGGCAAAGCCTCGGGGAGTGCGTTGGGGTTTGCCGTCAAGATTGGTGAAGGCCGCTTTTATCTCCAGCGCTGCCACCTGCTCTGAACCCATCTGTGCTCTCTGTGACCAGCGGGTAGAGGCGCGGCGCACCTCCCTGACCCTGGTGGCGATCTGGATCTCGTCGCCCAGGCGCGCCGGGGTGTAATAACGGATGTTGGCTTCCACCAGCACGATCTGAAGACCCATTGCGGCTAGCTGCTCCATGCTGAAACCTATCTCGTCCAGCAGATCCACCCGCGCCATCTCGAAGAAGCTCAGATACCGGGCGTGGTTGACGTGGTTGTAGGGGTCGAGGTCGGAGAAACGCACCCTCTGGACAGTCCGGTAGGCCATATCGGAAGGCTAGTTGCGTCCAGAAAACACAGAGTGGCTTTGATTTATTGGTCAATAATTCGTAGCCTCTGGGATGTGGCGCAGATAGCCCGATTTCCCCTCGTCCGCCTGATCTATCTCATCCTGGGATTGATCTGTCTCGGGTTCGTTTTTATCAGTTGGCTGCCCGGGATTCCCACTGCGGACTTCGTGATCCTGGCGCTGTTCTTCTTCGCCCGGTCGTCACGGCGTTTTGAGATGTGGCTTCGCAACCACCCGGTGTTCGGCAAGATCATCCGCAGTTACCAGGGCGGTCTCACCAAACGGGCCAAGGCCATCGCTTTGGTGGGGATAACCCTCTCGATCGGTGTGTCGGCGGTCCTCCTGACCAGCAACACCACCCTCCGAGTGATCCTGGTGGCAGTAGCAGCAATTGCCTGGTGGTACGTGCTGTCCCGCCCCACCAAGCCGCTGGGCGCCAGGGCCTGATCGGACCAGTTACTTGAATACCCAGCCGGCTGGGATGGTTCACAGGCCGGGGTTTATCTCACCTCCGCCATAATCTTCTCGGCCGTGGAGAACCGCTCGGGTCGGGGCGGTTCGAAGATCAACTCGTTGATACCCGCCTCGGCGTATCTTCCCACCACTTCGTTGAACGCGTCGATACTCGACCATGCGTCCGGCAGACCCTGGGAGTCCAGATTGGTGTTCCCGGCGAGGACGGAACGGGTTATCTCGGCCGGATCACGGCCGATCCTCCGGCATGCCTCGTCCAGTCGGCGGTTCCGTTCGGCCATCTGCTCCACCGTTCCTGTGGAGTTCCATCGGTCCGCGTAGCGCGCGCAGATCCCCAGCATCCGGGGCCGGTGGGCGCCCAGGGTCAGGGGTGGGCGGGGTGATTGTACCGGCCGGGGGCGGAGCCGTGCCTCGCGGAGCTGATAGTGACGGCCCTGATGGGAAACGGTCTCCCCGCGCAGCAAGGGGTCGATCACCTTCAAAGCCTCCTCGAATCTGTCCACCCGCACCCCCGGCTGATGGAGGGGGATCCCGAACCGATCATGCTCCTCCACGAACCACCCCGCGCCGATCCCCATCTCCAAGCGTCCCTGTGAGATGTGATCCAGGGTGATGGCCTGCTGAGCCAAGAGCGCCGGATGACGGAAGGTATTGCTCGCCACCAGCAGCCCCACCCGGACGCGGCTGGTTCGAGCGGCCAGGGCCGCCAGAAGCGTCCACCCCTCGAAATACGGAAGGGACGGTTCATAGGGCTGCAGGAGATGGTCGAAGTGCCAGATGCTGTCGAACCCCAGTTCCTCGAAGTACCGCCACCGCTCTACCAGCACACGGTATGGCATCGTCTGACCGGTGGCCACCCCGAAGGCGATGTCTCCCGCTGCTACCACGTCACCTCAACAGCCGGGAGACCAGGTTCGACTACCTCGGAGACAATCCTCTCGGCCGTGGCGTACTGCTCGGGCTGGGGTTGATCGAACACGAACTCGTTGATACCCGCTTCGGCGTATCTTCCCACCACTTCGGTGAAGGCGTCCACGCTCTCCCAGGCGTCGGGCAAACCCTGGGCGGCCATGTTGGACGCCCATCCGTAGAAGGACCGGATGATCTCGGTGGGATTCCGTCCGATCTTCTCACATGCCTCGTCGAGCAGGCGGTTCCGTCCGGCGATCTCCTCCACGGTGCCGAACGAGTTCCAGCGGTCGGCGTACCGGGCGCAGATGGCCAGCATGCGGGGGCGGTGGGCGCCCAGCGTGAACGGGGGTCGGGGCAACTGAACCGGCCGGGGGCGCAGGCGGGCCTCCTCCAGCTGGTAATGCCGACCGTCGTAGGTGGTGGTCTCTCCTCGGAGCAGGGCGTCGATGATCTCCACCGCCTCCTCGAACCTGTCCACCAGCACCCGGGGCTCGCCGAACGGTATGCCGAAGCGCTCGTGCTCCTCCACGAACCACCCCGCGCCGAATCCCAACTCCAGGCGTCCCTCCGAGATGTGGTCGATGGTGATGGCTTGGTGCGCCAACAACGCCGGATGACGGAAGGTATTGCTTCCGACCAGCACCCCCACCCGAATCCGAGAGGTTTGCGTCGCCAACGCAGCCAGCAGCGTCCATCCTTCAAAGTAGGGACCCGAGGGATCGGAAGGCCGGAGGAAATGATCACAGTCCCAGACGCTGTCGAACCCCAGTTCCTCGAAATACCGCCACCGGTCCACCAACACCTGGTACGGCGCCGCCTGGTCGGTACAGATCCCGAACAGGATTCTTCTAGTCACCAGGAATTCGACCCGATTGCCACCCCAGGGAGGTTACCGGCATGTGCGGAATCCTTTCGAGATGGGAGGTAACCGCCTTGGCTCGATTCACTGCAGGCGCCCGGGACGCGGGCTGCCCCATGGCCCCGACTCCCGGTGGGAAGTCGACACCATGGGGCAGCCGCCTACAAAAGGTGAATTGTCGAAGTGCTGGCTATTAGCCGAAGGCACCAATCAAAGCGATCACGCCGGCGATACCGACGATCACGTAGATAATTCGAGAGATTATGTTGGTGTCGCCGAACTTTCCGGCGGTGGTGATGGTCGCTACCAGGTCAAAACCGAACAAGCCGATTAATCCCCAGTTGATAGCGCCGATCGCCGCCAACACAATGGCTAGGGTTTCCATTGCTGCTCCTTCCTTGCTTGGACGGGCCGGGAATGACCCGCCGTCCAAATATAACGATTCCACCCTGTGGAGCAGCGTTTTGTCTGACTTCAGGCGGCGGACTTGGTCGCATGGGCCACTTTCACGCCCACCGCGACCATCATTAGTCGGAGTGCCGAACCGACCTCCCCCCGCCGCTGACCTCGGTCAGCCACCGATCATGTTCGGCGTCTCCGGTCCCCCGCCGCCGGAGGGCGCCGAGGACCGGGAATTCTTCGACGACCTGTCTTCACAGGGCATAGGGTCCTATGAACTCTCCTTCGTGAAAGGATTTCCCTGGAAGGAGGTTCGCTGCGCACAGTTTGGCGCCCACGCCGCGGAGCGGGACTTCCGGATTTCGGTTCACGCTCCCTACTTCGCGGTTCTCACCACCGAGGAGCCCGACAAGTCCCGCATGTGCCTGTCTGCCCTGGAACACACCCTGAAACTGGGGCAGGAGTTGCGCGCTCCCCTGATCGTCGCCCACGCCGGTCACTTGAAGGGTCGGGCCCCAGGGCAGGTGATGGACCTGATCCGAAGCCGCCTGGACGCACTGGCGCCCAAGGTGGCAAACCTGGGCGTGGGGCTGGGCCTTGAAACCGCCGGGCGCCAAGGCGCATTCGGGACCCTGGGCGACATCGCTCTGTTGGCCTCGGAGTTCCCGTTCGTGCGGCCGGTGATCGATTGGGCGCACCTTCACGCGCTCTCCGGAGGTGGGCTGGTCGGAAAGGACCGGTTCAAAACAGTGCTGTCCTTTCTGAAGGACTCCTTCCCCGCCTGGATGCTGTCGCCGCTTCACACCCACTTCACCGACAACCGGTTCGGACCTGCCGGGGAGATCAGCCATGTCCCCTACGGTGAGGGAAGCCTTCGCGTCGGACCACTGGTGGAAGCGGCCTGCGAGTCGGGTGTCTCGATGGTGGTGATCTCCGAGGCCCGAGAGTGGGAGAGCCACCTGAAGATCGGCGCCGAGCTGCACACGGTGGTGGCCGGCCTGGAGAAGACACCAAGGCTGGGGCGCCAGGCGGCTTCGGGACTGGTCTCTTTCCCGGATCCGGTCGGGGTCGAACCGATGGACGACCGGTTCCGGCCCCGGGAGGCCAAGCGTTCGGTGAGCCTCTCCAACCTCTCCAAGCCGTTCTTCCCCGACGGGTACACGAAGGGAGACCTGATCAGCTACTACGCCTCCGTCGCCCCCACCCTGCTCCCCCATCTGCGCGATCGGCCCCTGTCCATGTCACGCTTTCCCGACGGCATCGGGGGGTCCTCCTTCTATGAGAAGCGAGCCCCCGGTCATCATCCGGAGTGGATGCGCACCCTGCCGGTTGGTTCACGCTCCATGGGTGGGGAGATCGACTTTCTGTGCGCAGACCACCCGGAGTCCCTGCTGTGGTTCGCCAACATGGGGTGTGTGGAGGTGCATCCGTTCCACTCCCGCCATCCGGATCTGGGACACCCCGACTGGGCGGTGTTCGACTTCGATCCCGCCCCGGGGGCCTCCTGGGAGCAGGTGGTGGCAGGAGTGCGACTGTTGGGAGTGGCGCTTGAGCAGTTGGGCCTGCGGTCGGTCCCCAAACTGTCGGGAAGCCGGGGCATGCACGTCTACCTGCCGCTTCGGCCCATCCACGGCTACGGGCGAGTGCGGCGATTCGTGGCGGCGGTCGCCCGGGTGCTGGTTGCGGCCAATCCCGACGACCTGACCCTGGCGTGGGACAAACGCCAACGAACCGGGAAGGTGTTCATCGACCACAACCGCAACGCCTTCGGGCAGACTGTCTCCTCGGTCTACTCGGTGCGGCCTCTTCCGGGGGCGCCGGTTTCCGCGCCCCTGCTGTGGGAAGAGGTCGGGGAGTTCGCCAACGGCGATATTGACATCGCCAACCTCTGGGACCGGCTGTCCCGCTACGGCGATCTGTTCCTTCCGGCGCTCGACGGAGACCAGACGCTGGAAGCCGCCGAACAGACCCTGCAACTGGATCCCTTGCCGGATTGACAGCCTGGCGCCCGATCTCAGAGGTGCTGACGCGGAGGTATCCTTACCGGATGGACGTCTACGGTCGGATCAACATTCTGGGAGGAAGATCGGTCCGTCTTCCGGCGCTGGATGTCACCGAAGCCATCATCTTGGACAACGACCCCCTCAACCGGGCCCGCAGTTGGGCCCGGCAGGGCGCCGATTTTCTTCATGTGGTCGACCTCAACGCCGCTGCTTTGGGCGACTATCAGAACCGCCCGCTGATCGATGAGATCATCGCCGAACTCGATACGCCCGTGCAGGTGGCGGGTGGGGTACGCTCCCACCTCGAGGCGATACGGCTGCTCAGAAACGGCGCTTGGAGAGTGGTGATGGGGACCGCCGCCATCGAAGACCAGATCATGATCTGGGATCTGTGCCGGGATTACCCGAACAAGATCGTGGTCTCCATCGATGTGCGGCCCGACCAGGAGATCGTCACCCAGGGCTTCACGGAACGAAGCGGCCGGTACCTGGAGGAGGTGATGCTGGAGATGTCCTCGGCGGGAGTGGCTGCTTTCCTGGTGGCCGAAGCGGGGCGCAATCCGCTGACCGAGCCGCTCGATCTGGACATCTACGCCGAGGCGCTGGAATTGGTGCCCGAGCCGGTGATCGTGGCGGGCGGCGTGGGGACACTGGAGGACCTGCGGACCCTGAGCCGGCTGGCGGTGGAAGGCCGCAAGCTTGCCGGGGTGATCGTCGGCCGGGAGGTCACGGTCGGCCGGTTCAGCCTGGCCGACGCCAAGCAAACCGTCATGGCCGGCCAGGAGATACCCTCTCTCAGTCCGCGGGGAGGAATGAACATGATTCTTTGGGCCAACGACTTGGAGAGGATGTCCCGCTTCTACAGCAAGGCTCTGGGTCTGCAGGAAGTCGCCGCTCCTCACATGGCCACCCGCGGACAGGTGTGGATGGCGATCGGCGGCTCCTATCTGATCCTTCGCAAGAGCCATCCCGACTCGCCCGCGACCGGAGGCGCCGACATCGTGCTGTGGGCCGACGACATGAGTGGGTGGAGGACCTATCTGGCCGCCCAGGGTCTTTCCGTCATAAACATGCCTGCTCGCCGAAGCGGCCTGCCGATCGATATGACGGGCGTGAAGGATCCCGAAGGAAACACCGTCTGGGTCAGCAACCAGCCGCAAATGTTCTAAGGCCGGTCCGGGCGGTCCTGGTCCACGGGGCGGGAGAAAGCGCCCACTCCCTGCGCGAGTTGCGGGGTAAGGCTGTCAGACCGGTTCGGTTTCCAGTCTTGGGGTTGAATTTCACGAAGACTTCTGCCAAAATGGGTCCGGTAGCGTCACCAGACGCTCATCCAGAGCGGTGGAGGGATCAGGCCCCGCGAAACCGCGGCAACCGGTCGGATCCCCGGCACGGTGCCAACGCCTGACCGATGAGTAAAGGAGAGTCGGTGACAATCAGCGCCCCCCGCCCACCCGCCGAAGACGCACATGCGAACCTGCCCCGCACCGAGACCCGGTTCGTGCAACTGGACGGTCCCTTCACCACTCTGAGCGGCAAGAAGATCCCCCAAGTGACCCTCGCCTACGAGATGTACGGAGAACTCAACGAAACCCGGGACAATGTCATCCTGGTGTTCCACGCTCTCACCGGAAGCCAGCATGCCCATGGATTCACCGAGTCGGTGCCGGGGGTGGGCGGGAAGTGGACCGAAGAGATGCAGGTGGGCTGGTGGGAGGGATTCATCGGACCCGGACTGGCTCTCGACACCGACCGGTATGCCGTCATGTGCGTCAACTATCTGGGCGGGTGCTACGGTTCCACCGGCCCGTCTTCGATCAACCCCGCCACCGGCCGGCCGTACGGATCGGCTTTCCCCAACCTCACCATCACCGACATCGTCGACTCCCAGGTGCAACTGTTGGACAAGCTCGGCATCGAGCGGATCCACGCCTGCACCGGAGGCTCGGTGGGCGGCCTGATGGCGTTGGTGATGGGAACACGCTATCCGGACCGGGTGAAGGTGGTAATTCCCATCGCCGCGGGTCTGGGGGTGACCACCCTGCAGGTGATCCACAATTTCGAGCAGATGTTCGCCATCATCGCCGACCCCCATTTCCGGGGCGGCGACTTCTACGACGGCCCTGCGCCCGACCTGGGACTGGCGCTGGCCCGGATGATCGGCCACAAGACCTTTGTCTCCCTGTCCGCCTTTCGGGAGCGCATCCGCAAAGAGATCATTCACCGCGAATACCTGGCCGGATTCCGGGTACAGCATCCCATGGAGTCCTACATGCTGCACCAGGGACAAAAGTTCATAGAACGATTCGACGCCAACACCTATCTGCGGGTGGTCCGGGTCTGGCAGAAGTTCGATCTGCTCCGAGAAGTCGGCGGGCAGAACATCGCGGAGGTGTTGAGCCGCTGCCGCAACCAGCAGTGGATGGTGTTCACCATCGACTCGGACGTATGTTTCTATCCCGACGAGCAGGAATATATGGTCAGGCAACTCAACGCAGTGGGGGTGCCGGTGCTGTGGCATACCGTCCACTCCGACAAGGGACACGACGCCTTTTTGCTCGAACCGGAGAAATTCAGGCCCGGCCTGCAGGCGGTCCTGCACTAACCCGACGATTTACTCGAGCTCGATCCGGGGTTCGCCCTCGACCACCTCTCCGATCACGGCCGGACTCACCCCTTCCTCGCCCAGCCGGGCCAAGAGCGGCTCGACCCCCGATGAGGGGAACCGAGATGAGCAGGCCGCCGCTGGTCTGAGCGTCGCACGCCAGACGCCGGTAGGTCTCGTCACCTCCCCGCAGCCCGGGCCCCGCCGCCCCCATGTTGCGAATACTGCCTCCCGGGTAGTGTCCGGCGGCAAGCAACTCGATTGCGCCGGGAAGAAGCGGAAGCCTGCCGGTCTCAACCCGGGCCCCCACACCCGAAGCGCGGAGCATGGAGAGAAGGTGCCCGGCCAGACCGTACCCGGTGACATCGGTGGCGGCCGAAACGCCTACCGAGACCATCGCGCGGCAGGCGCCGGCATTGAGGGCGCTCATCTCCTCCACCGCCCGAGACAGCACCTCCGGAGGGCATTGGTCGGCCTTGTGAGCGGTGGTGACAATACCGGTGCCCAGCGGCTTGGTCAGCACCAGGCGATCGCCCGGACAGGCCTGGGAATTGGTGATGATTTCCCCCGGCGGGGCGATTCCGGTGACCGCGAACCCGTACTTGGGCTCCCGATCGTCAATGGTGTGCCCTCCCACCACCGTGCATCCCGCCTCGGCCATCTTTTCCGCTCCCCCCGAGGCCACCTCTCCGAGTATCTGCAGGGAGAGGTCCCCCGACGGCCAGCACATCAATTGCAGGGCGGTGAGCGGCGTCCCGCCCATGGCGTAGACATCCGACAACGCATTGGCGGCGGCGATCCGCCCCCAGGCGCGGGGATCGTCCACCACCGGAGTGAAGAAGTCGACCGTGTGAATCAGGGCGCGTTCGTCCGACAGGCGATATACGCCCGCGTCGTCCAGGGTCTCCACCCCCACCAGCAGCCTGGGAGAGGAGAAGGCGGGATGATCCTGCAGGGGGCGCAGCACCTGCGCCAACTCGGCCGAGCCGAGTTTGCAGCCTCAACCGGCGCCGTGACTGAAGCTGGTCAGCTTGATTTCCATCACAACAAAGCTACCAATCCCGCTTGAACAATCCTTCATCCGCCACCTTGTCGAACTCCCTTCCCGCCGGACCGGTATCGGCGGACGGAACCGGTCATCAAAGCGATATCCTTGGGGGTGATGACCGAAACAGCCAGCGTTTTTCTCACTCCCGACGCCCATCAGCGCCTCACCGCCGAACTGGCCGACTTGAAGGGACCCAAGCGGATCGAGATATCCGATCGGATCGCCGAGGCCCGCGCCCACGGAGACATCCGTGAGAATGCCGACTATCACGCCGCCAAGGACGAGCAGGGCATGATGGAGGCCAGGATCGCTCACCTCGAGCAGGTTCTCCGAGACGCCAAAGTCCGAGAGGTAAATGACACCGGCCGGGTGGAGGTCGGGTCGATGGTGACCGTGGTCGACAGTGACGGCGACGAGATGGAATTCCTGCTGGCCCCGGCCGAGAACCGCGGTTCGGCGCGTTTGGTGGTCTCGCCCGGCAGTCCTCTCGGCAACGCGGTGCTATCCAGATCTCCCGGCGATCTGGTCACCTATGAGGCCCCCGGAGGACGGTTCCAGGTGAAGGTGACCTCAATCCGCCCCTTTTCCGGGTAGCTGCGGATCCCCCGCAGCGGGGCGCCGGCGCCCCGGACGATCAGAGCAGGCGCAGACCTGACAACTGCGGTTTTGGCTTGTGAATCCGTAATCTTGCAGAGCAATGAGACTTAGACCGCGTCGTCCCCGAGAACTGGCCCAGCGCCTGCGGCGCGCCGCCCGCCTTCGCCCCACCGAAGTCGAGGAGTACCTGGGCGCCAACACTGAGATGTGGATAGCCCTGGCCCAGGCATCTCCCCATGACGTGGCGGACATCTTGGAATCGGTCTCTGCGGAGACAGCCGGGGAGCTTCTAAGCCTGCTCGACCGCCAGCACAGCGCCTCGGTGCTGGAAGAACTTCGCGACGAACTGGCCGCCACCCTGCTGGAAGAACTGCCGTCGCTGGAAGCCGCCTCGGTTCTGGAGGAGATGCCGTCAGAGGAAGCGGTGGACATCTTGGAGAAGATGCCGACCGAGACGGTGTCCGCCCTGATCGACCTGATGGGAGACCCGTCCGGCACCGAAGTCAGCAAGTTGTTCCGCTACCCGCCGGACACTGCCGGCGGTCTCATGACCACTGACGTGGCGGTCCTGCCGGTGGGGCTGACCGCCGGAGAGGCCATCGAACGGATACGCACCATCCGGGAAACGGTGGAGGACCTCACCTACGTCTACATCACCGATGACTTCGGGGTACTGCGCGGGGTGGTCTCCTTCCGGGACCTGGTGTTCGTGCGACCCTCGGTGGGAATGGACGAGGCTATGGAAGCCAGTCCGGTGGCCGTTCATCTCACCGCCGACCGCGAAGAGGTCTCGGAACTGATGCAGCGCTACCGGCTGGTGGGGCTGCCGGTGGTGGACGATCTGGGGCATCTGCAGGGGATGGTGACCTATGACGAGGTGATCGACGCCGTGCAGGCGGAGGCGTCGGAGGACTTTGCCGCCTCGGTGGGCGCCGGCGCTGAGGAGACCATCCACACCGGCGTGCTCGCCTCGGTGCGGATGCGCCTTCCCTGGCTCAGCCTCAATTTGCTGTTGGCCCTGCTCGTGGCGTTCGTGATCGAGCGGCAGACCGGGGTCATCTCGGCTGAGCCGGTGCTGGCGGCGCTGATGCCGGTCGTGGCGCTTCTGGGCGGCAACGGAGGCGTGCAGAGCCTGGCGGTGGTGATCCGCTCCATGGCGATCGGCGACCTTCCCCGGGCCCGGATTTGGGCGGTGCTCAGACGCCAACTGGGGATCGGACTGCTGAACGGCGCCTTCCTGGCGGTGGCCGCCATGGTCCTCACCGTGGCGCTTTTGTCACTGGACGTGTTTTCATCCAATTTCGGCGCCTCGAAGGTGGCGCCCGTGGTGGGCGTGGCGGCTCTGGCCAACCTGGCCATCGCCACCCTGGCCGGAACCGGCATTCCCGTGGCGCTTCGCAGGCTGGGATTCGACCCGGCCCTCGCCTCCAGCATCTTCCTGACCCTGATCACCGACGTGGTGGGATTCGGGGGTTTTTTGATGGTGGCCGCCGTGCTGCTGTGAGCCAACTCGCGAAAAACCCCTGACTATTCGCCCCTAAAACCTTGATCTTTCATCAACTCCAACCCTGAAAACACAAAAGCAAAGCGAATCCACCTCACACAGCCACCCAACGAACGATCAGAAATACTCAGCAGCCTCCTAGCCTGTCCTAGCCGACGTTCGAGACGGCCTTGAACACGTTGTCAGAGATTTCTTCTGCGATGGGCGTATTGCGACGGATGATGTCGGCCAGAGTGGTTGTGCGAATTTCCTTCAGGAGTTTGGGGTTGGTCACGAAGTAGGGGTCATGCTCGAACCAGAACCGATCTCCGTCACGGAGCCGGCGGAACTGGTCCAGGATTATGGTGTGGAGGGTCTCTCCGACGGCCGCTCCGGGTAAGGGATCTTCTGCCAATGCGCCCGGCCAGAGGTCCAATTCGTGAATGGCGCCGTATGCCAGCCTGAGAGCGTGCTGAACACGGAGTTGGGACGACAGGTCGGCAAAGGAGGTGAGCGGCGCCAAGCCGTAAGCGCCCCGCACAGTATTGAAATCAGCCAGTCCGTGATCACGACCTCTTTGGATGTTGAGGGCCACCAGATCGAAAGTTGGACCTTCCGGTCCTCTCAGGAGCAGGTTTCGGACTTCGTCTACCATCTTCGCATCCACTTCCTGAGCCCTTTGAGCGGCTAGCCCTCGTAGGAACACGGAGATACCGCGATCTCTGACAAGGGAAGGATTGAAGAACGCTTCGGCAAGGTTTATCTTTTCTGTCTCTCCGCTACGGCTCCGGATCGAAAGGTCGGGAGAAAGCAACGTGTGTCCGACTCGATATGCCGCTGCTGAGAATTCGCTGGCAATAGTCGGATCAACGTCCGGGTCGTATCCCGCGTACGGGCCTATAGCATCGGGACCTAACAGCAGAGGCAGAAACTCGTTGAAGGTGATGGCTTGGATATAGGCGCCAACCATTTTGCGAGCCGCCTGATATATCTCTTCTCCGCTTAGATCCGGATGCTGTTCGGCGATAAGATCAGCAAGGCGGTTGTGCTCTCGCACGAACAGGGTATGCATAGCGATAAGCCCTACCTGCTCATTGACTCGCAAATCACCCGCGACGTACAGGCCCTCCCGATTTCTGCCCCCTTCATTCTCCAGTTTGTCTTCGTTATAGGGCAGGAATTGTCCCTGGTGTGATGTCTTGAGTTTTCCGGTGCCGTCATTGGCACGGAGCGAGTGTGCCCGATGCCAATCCGAGCCGTACACTTGCGAGCCGTCCAGAAAGGCGGTTACCACGTTGAGCTGTCGCCTGGGATTGTGCGAACCGGTCCCGGTTGCAGGATCGAATACAGAACGATCAAGGGGGATGGAGGCCTTGCCGGTTCCGTCGGGATCGAAGACTCGATCCCATTGCGGAACTGCAATTGGGAAAGGTTCTTGCATGTTGGTTGGACTCAGGCTGATGTCGTGGTCCACGAATTGTCCCCACTGCCAGACCATGTCACTGGCCTGCAGGGAATTGAACACGGGCCGTTCTTGGGAAAACACCATGTTGCTAACGGTGCGGGGATTCGGCCGCGAGGTAGGAGGTGTTGATACGCCGTCCGAATAGGAGTTCGGACCCTTCCTCAGAAGACCCGTGCGTGCCATGCCCCATGTGACGTTATTCAGATGGTTTCCTCGTCCATCGATTGCACGAGGCTCAAAGAGCGGTGGGTATTCCCTGAGGCTCAAGGGAACCGTCTGGCCGAGCCGCCATTCCAGGTCCACGCCAACCCACGAATAGTGACGCGAATCCACTCTCCCGTCCGCAAGATTGAGTCCCACATCGCCTATCTGAAGGCGCAGGCTGCCGAATCCGTCCGGGAGACCGGGCGAGAAGTAGAGGCTGATATTGTAGGATCCTGAGTCCACTCCGCCGGTGGAGCCCCCTCCCCGTTCAACCAGAACCATGCCCGTCACTGTGTAGGACTCCCCCTGCCATGAAAATTCGCTGTCGGTCAGGAAACCCGCCAGAAGCTCGACGTACCCGAGAAAACCTCCGTCGTTTCCCACTGTCATGACGGCTTCCCACACCCCATTGCCTCGATCTGAGAGTTGCCGTTCATCACTTTGCACCGTCTGGGAAGTGATTTCAACCGCCTGGCCGAAAGAACCATGAAAAGGCATGGATATCGTTGCAAGGCAAAACGCAAGGACAAGTGACTTTGTCAAAACCGAAGGTCAGTTTACTTTTGCTAACCGGTGCACAAAGCATTAAGGATCACATCCGGTCTGGATCCGAATGTCTTCGGAGCAAAGGGTGTGCGCGGAGGCCATCTATCAGGTATGTTTGAGCCTTGTAGTCAGCGGGGACTGGCAGCCCGTTCGTGGCGGCGGAAGCCCGCGCAACCACTGTGAGCCGGTAAAATATCAACCGCTGGGGAACACACGGCCCATCGCCGAACGTCCCCCGGCATCACCGAACGCCTCGAACCGGGCCATTCGGAAAAGCGATCTGATTATCGGCGCCCGCAACCGCTCCGCGGTTGTCACGCTCACCAAACACACAACCCGGCACACTCTGCCGGCCGCCCTTCCCGATGGCTACCAAAAGCACCAACCACTCATACTTATAGGTGCCCCTGGGGCGGGTCTGACCCTCAGCAAATTGCCACAACGACTGCACATGGAACAGCCCCCACGACCCGTACAATGCCCTGACGAGCAGCCACTAGAGCTTGCCGTTCTAGGAGCCGATTATGAATCCTTCCAGGTTGGCGAAGGGACCCTGGAATCGGAGGATTGAACCTTCCAGGACACTTATCAGGTAGTGGCGGTCCAGCAGTTCGGCATCATCGGGGGTCCGCTCGTTCTCTGCCTTGACCAACGCCTCCACCGCCTCGCGGTTGTCGAAGACGTGCAATTCGTAGAGGTCATCGCGCTCCTCGAACACCGACAGCACCAGGTTCTCAAGGTCGACATCGGTGTAGCTGCCCGGGGGGACCTCCAGGAACAAACGGTTGCCGTCGCGGGTCGACTCCTGGCGGACCACCCGATAGAAGATCTCGTTGTCCTCCAAGGGATCCGTTTCCGTGTCGGAAGCGTCCCCAGCGGTCTCCTCCGGCTCTGTGACCGTGGCGGAAGCCGGCGCAGTGGTGGTCGTTTCAAGCTCGGGAGCGGTGGTGGTGGAGGCGCTGGTGGTGACCACCCGGGAGGTGGTGGTGACCAACGCCGGATCGTCATCGCTGCCGCAGGCCGATGAAACAACCGATACGAACGCGAAGATAACGCATATCGTGAATAGTCTCGTGGACCTGCCCATGTCAATCACCTCCGACTTGAATACTCCGCTCGGGTGGTAAAGACTGCTTCAAGACCCGTCAATGGCCTGTTGGACGCGTCTTTTGAAGCCGGCGACCAGTCGGGCGGTCATCGGGCCCGCCGTGTACCGGCGGTCGTCCAACTGCACGATGGGTGTCACTTCCCGGGTGGTCCCGATCACCATGGCCTCGTCGGCGCCCATCATGCGTTCCACATCAAACCGTCCCTCCCGGCAGGGTATCCCGAGTTCGGAAACCACCTCCAGCACCACCCGGCGGGTAATCGAATCGAGGATCCACAGATCCAAGGACGGAGTCTCGAACACACCGTCGCACGCCCAGCCCACCGAGAACACCGGTCCCTCCAGGACAATCCCGTCCTCGGAGATGAGCAACGCCTCGTCGTATCCCTCCCGCACCGCCCGGCGGGTGGCGGCCATGTTCGGCGCATAGGAGAGAGTCTTGCCGCCGGCCAGATCCCACTTGTGACCGGCAGAGTGCCAGGGCGCCGTCATCACCCGCAGCCGAATCCGGTCGGCCCGGTAGGGAACATCGTGCCACATCACCACGCACAACTCGTCACCGGGTTTTTGGCCCCGACCCAGCATGACCCGGACCAATCCCTCCGGGCCGTGGTCCGCCACCTGCTCCACCCAGGAATCCAGATCGGCGCGGTCCGGCGGCTGCAGATCCAGCATCCGGGCGGATCGCTCCAACCGGTCGAGATGCGGTCCGGCCTGGAAGGCGTGGCCTCCATATACCCTCATCACCTCAAAGCACCCGTCTCCGCGCTGGATGGTGGGACTGTGCACAGAAAACACCATCTCTGCCGATGGTTTCCCGTTGACCAGGATGGGGGGAGAATTCACAGGCGGTTCCATCCGCTGGTGAGGGGACGGCGGCGTTCCCGCCCCAGACTCTTGGTGGTGACCTTGGGGCCCGGCGCCGACTGGTGTCGCTTGTATTCGGATCTCTCCACCATCCCCACCACCCGCCGAACCATCGCCGCATCGAACCCCGACGCCGTGATCTGGTCCACCGAAAGCTCCGAATCTATGTACATCGCCAGCACTGAATCCAAGTCATCATAGGGAGGCAAAGAGTCGCTATCAAGCTGGTTAGGCCGCAGTTCCGCAGAGGGCGGCTTGATGAGGATACCCTCGGGAATCATCGGACCGCGGCGGTTTCTCCACCGTGCCAGCCGGTACACCCAGGTCTTGTAGACGTCCTTGATCGGAGCGAACCCTCCCACCATGTCGCCGTACAGGGTGGAGTAGCCCACCGACATCTCCGACTTGTTGCCGGTGGCCAGCACCAGACCTCCGTGCCGGTTGGAGAGCGCCATCAGAAAGGACCCCCGGGCCCGGGCTTGCAGGTTCTCGCCGGCCACTCCCCAGTCCTCCTTTCCCATCACCGGCGACAAAGAGTCCCAAAAGGCGCGGTGCACCCGTTCGATGGGAACCATGTCGAAGCGGATCCCCAGGTTGGATGACAAAAGCTTTGAATCGGTCCTGGAATGTTCGGAACTGTAGACCGACGGCATGGAAATGCCCCACACCCGGTCGGCGCCCAGGGCATCGACCGCCACGCATGCCGTCACCGCCGAGTCGATCCCGCCCGACAGGCCCACCACCGCCGATGCGAACCCGTTCTTGCGCACATAGTCGCCGGTTGCCAGGGTGACCGCCGACCACATCTCCTCCTCCGGTTGCATCCAATCGGGAACAGATGGGGTAGACCCCGCCTTGTCGCCGGCCAGGGGAACATCCAACACGAACCGCTCCTCGGAGAACTGTGGCGACCGGTGCAGGACGGAACCATCCGGCGCCACCACCAGCGAGGCGCCGTCGAATACCAACTCGTCCTGGCCACCCACCAGATTCAGGTAGACCAGGGGTGATCCCGCTTGGCGGGCCCGCCGGGACACCAGCGCCTCTCGCTCCGCCGCCTTACCCAGGTGATAAGGAGAAGCGTTGATATTGACGATCACATCCGCTCCGGCCTCGGCCAATTGCTTCCACGGACCGTCCTCGGTCCACAGGTCCTCGCAGATGGAGACCCCCACTTTCACACCCGCCACCGACCAGGTACGAACCGGCCCCTCTCCCGGAAGGAACCAGCGCCGCTCGTCGAAAACACCGTAATTGGGCAGGAGTCTTTTGTGATATACCCCCTTGATCCGTCCCTCTGCCAAGATGGCCGCCGCATTGGCCACCCGTTCGGTGTAGGCGTCGCGGCGGGTTGGCGATTCCCTCGCGTTGGATGCGGAGTCCAAGAAACCCACTACTGCTGTGGTCCTCACGCAACGACGGGCAAGCAGTTGCAGTGTCTCCTGGTTGGCGTTTACGAAATCGGCCCGCACCGCCAAGTCCTCGGGCGGGTATCCGCTTACCGCCAGTTCCGGGAACACCAGGAGATCGGCCTGTTGTCCCTCTGCCCAATCCATGGCGTCGAGGATCCGTCGGCAGTTGCCACCGAGGTCGCCCACCACCATATTCAATTGGGCGCCTGCTATCCGAAACGGCATTTCCTTAAGAATACGGAATGTAGGCCCCCACACCCCAAGTCGGTTATCTTGGCCGAAGATGAGACTTCTCCAACCGGCGCCGACCGGCGGCGGCCGCCGGTGAACCCCGCCACAGCCGACCTTGGCCCCGGCCGCACTGCGGCGGCGGTTTTTTTGGGAGGATCGATCGGCGCCCTGTGTCGCTACGGGCTGGGCATCTGGATCGCCCCGGTGGCCGAGGTGCCCGTCGCCACGGTGGCGGCCAACCTGGCAGGGTCGGCGCTGCTGGGTGTCCTGGCCGGTCTTTGCGAGCGGCGAGCCCGGCGCGGGTGGGGATGGGCGCTGCTGGGGGTGGGTTTCTGCGGCGCTCTGACCACCTTCTCCGCCTTCGCCCGGGAAGCCTTGGACCTGTTGGACCGGCAGGGTCCCCTGATCGCCGCGTTCTACGCCGCGGGAAGCATTCTGGCCGGTCTGTTCCTCGCCGCCTCGGCCCGCCGCCGGAGTCTGGCATGGTGATCCTGGCAGTGGCCCTGGCCGGTGGAATCGGTGCGGTCATCCGCTGGCTGGTTTCTGCCTGGTTGGCGGGTCGCACACCGGTGGGGACCGGCACCATGGCGGTCAACCTGGTGGGCTCACTCGCCCTGGGAGCGGTGGTGGCTGCCTCCCATAACGGACAACTCCACCCCGACGCGTCGGTGGTGCTGGGAACCGGCCTGCTGGGCGCCCTGACCACCTTCTCCACCTGGATGGTGGAGACCCTCGAAGAGTCAGGAGCAAAGCCATCCCGCATTTCATGGAGGACCGTCCCGGTGACATTCGCCGGGGCGACGCTCTTGTGGATCGGCATCCTGCTGGGCGGCGGCGTCAACTGAGCGACCGCCGGGGGCGCCATGGCGCGGGCGTTGCCTCGTCTTCGCCGGATGTCCTTGCCGGCGATAGCCTTCCTACCGATATGGTGTCTGAAAGCCGGATCGAAAAGGCTGTCGAGGAGGTCATCGACGAGGTGATCGAAGTGAGAAGGACTCTGCATCGGTACCCCGAGTTGGCGCACACCGAGGTTCGGACCACCGCACTGTTGGCGGAGGCGCTCGGCGTCCACGGGATAGCAGCCCGGGTTCGCTCGCCGTCCGGAACCGGGTTGGTCGCCGAGGTGGGATCCGACGGCCCCGTAGTGGCATGGCGCGCCGATCTGGACGCGCTGCCCATCCAGGAGCCGCCTTCCAATGACTACGCCTCCGAGAACCCCGGGGTCATGCACGCCTGCGGGCACGACGCTCATGCAGCCATCGGCCTGGGCGTGGCGGTGGTCCTCAACCGGCTGGGTCCACTGCCCGGCAGGGTGCGGGTGATCTTTCAGCACTCGGAGGAATCACTTCCCAGCGGAGCAGCGGAGATGCTGGAGGAAGGAGTGCTGAAAGACGTGCGCGCCATCGCCGCTCTCCACGTGGACGCCACCCTGGAGTTGGGGAAGGTGGGGTTGAAGCCAGGCGCCATCACCAGTTCCAGCGACCGGGTCAGGATAGTGCTGGAGGGGCCGGGAGGGCACACCGCACGGCCTCACCTGACCGCCGATCTTCTCTACGCGGCCGGCAAGGTCCTCACCGAACTTCCCGGGCTGCTGGGTCGTCGGGTGGATCCCCGCCTTCCCTTCTCGCTGACTTTCGGGACCATCCGGGGAGGCAAAGCCGAGAACGTGATCCCCACCGAGGTGGTGATGGGCGGAACCTGCCGTACCCCCGACCCGGGGGCTCGAAAGCTGCTGCCCGATCTGATTCGCCGCCTGACCGAGGAGATTGCCGTCCCCACGGGCGCGGTTGCGCAGACCATCTGGCAGCCGGTCCTACCTCCGGTTTACAACGACCCCTCCTGTGTCGACACCGTCAGAAGATCGCTGGTGGAGATGCTGGGCAAGGACGCGGTGGTGAGCACCTTCACGTCTCTGGGAGCGGAGGACTTTTCCTACTACCTGGACAGGGCGCCGGGCTTGATGATGAGGCTGGGCACCATGACAGAGGGGGATCGGCGAGATCTGCATTCGGCGTGGTTCCAGATTGACGAAGCCTGCTTGGATACGGGAATCAAGGCGGGAGTTGCTTCGGTGCTCAGTCTCCTGACACAACAGATCGTCAGCTAGCCGAAGCGGTCCGTCAATCTCCCAGTAGCCGGAATCCCTCGGCGGCCAGCGCCTGCCGCAGGCTGGCGGCTTCCTCGGGGCGCACCGACAGGGTGAGCACTCCTCCACCTCCGTGGGTGGCGTGCCGAAGCTGCAGATCCCGCAGATCCACTCCGCTCACCGCCAGAGCCCGTCCCACGTGGGCGATCTCTCCCGGCCTGTCCTCCAGCAGCACCCCCACACCCTCCACCGGCGGGGCGAGTGCGGTGCGGGTTTGCCGCGCCGATCCCAGCAGGCCGGTGACCCACCCGCGTGCCTCCGCATCCAGTTGCTCCGCCCATTCCTGCAAACCCGCCGACACTTTTCGCAGCACCGATGACAACGGCCGTCGGTTCGCCACCAGCAGATCGGCCCACCAGTCGGAACTGGACAGGGCGATGCGGGTGAGGTCACGAAACCCTCCGGCCACCATGGCGTCGGCCGAGGGTCCGGCAGCGCCTAACTCCTCAACCAGGGAAGCGGCCAGCACCATGGGCAGGTGGCTGACCAGTGCGACGAGATAATCGTGTTGGGCAGCGGCCATCTCCACCGGCTGGGCGCCAAGGGACCGCACGATTTCGGATAACTTGTCCAGATCCGCCCGGCAGGTCTGGTCGGTGGTCAGCACCCACGTGGCGCCCCGGAACAGATCACCACTGGCGCTGAGGGGACCCGCTACCTCCCGACCCGCCATCGGATGGCCGCCCACGAAGCGGGAAAGGCCGGAGGCGGCCTCCACCATCGGCTGCTTGATGCCGGCGACGTCGGTTACCAACGCCTCGGTGCGCAAATCGGTCAGAATGGAGACAATGCCCTTGGGGGAGGCGGCCAGGACCACAAGTTCCACACCCTCCACGGCATCCTCCAGGCTGGTGGCAGGGGCTACCACCGCTCCGATGGAGAGCGCGTGGGCGAGATGTTTCGGATTGGCGTCCCACCCTCTCACCTTCCAGCCCGCCACGTTGAGCCCGATCCCGACCGAGGCGCCGATCAACCCGGTGCCGACCACCGCGGCGGACGGCATCTAAAGAGGAATCCGTAGAGCTTCGGCTATATCTCTGATGCTCTTCATCACCTCGGCAAACTCTTGGGGAAGAATGGCCTGGGCGCCATCCACCAGAGCTGTGTCGGGAGCGGGATGAACGTCGATCATTATCCCATCGGCGCCCACTGCCACCGCAGCCCGGGAAAGGGGATGCACCAACTGCCTCTTGCCCGAGGAGTGGGAGGGATCGACCAGGATCGGGAGATGGGAGAGTTCCTTCAGCAGTGGCACGGCGGTGATGTCCAGTGTGTTTCGGGATGCCGTCTCGAAGGTGCGGATGCCCCGCTCCGCCATCAGGATGTCCTGGTTGCCCTCCTTATAGATGTACTCGGCGGCGTTCAACCACTCCTCCAAGGTGGCCGTGAAACCCCGTTTCAGCATCACGGGCGTATCCGATCGCCCCACTTCGGTGAGCAGGGCGAAGTTGGACATGTTGCGGGTTCCGATGCGGAGCATGTCGGCGTAGCCGGCCACCAACTCCACGTCGCGGGGGTCCAGAACCTCGGCGACGAAGGGCATGTCGAACTCTTCCCGAGCCTCGGCCAGCAGCATCAACCCCTTCTCTTTGAGGCCTTGGAAGGAAAACGGCGAGGTGCGGGGCTTGAAGGCGTCCCCCCGCAGAACCGTGGCGCCGGCTTCTTTCACCGCTTCGGCCGTGTGGAACAGAATGTCCCGGGATTCCACCGCACAGGGCCCGGCGATGGGCGTGAACGAGCCGTCACCGATGCGCACCCCCCGGATCTCGATTACGGTGTTGGACTCTTGGAAGTCTCGACTGACCAGCTTGAAGGGTCTCATAACCGGCACCGCTCTTTCAACTCCAGCCAGAGCCTCCAGCGGCAACTGCAGGATCTGCTGGCGGTCGCCCACGGCTCCGATGACAGTCCGGAATCGCCCCACGGAGACATGAGCTTCACAATCTATGGACTCCAGCCGGTTCACCACCACCTGCACCTGTTGCTCGGTGGCGTCTTGTCTCATCACAATGATCATCGAAAGATCCCTCTTACCATCAACCGCTCCTCAATGTTACGGCTTTCCGAACCCGCGCAATCCGTAAAACCGATCTTTGCAACCCGAACCGGTCGCGAAACTATCCAAAAGGCTGGCTGAACCCTAGCTTCGGGGAGCGCGGTAGTCTCTTTGGACATATGTCCATCGATATCGCCGGCTTTATTCACAACGTCAAAGAGCACGCCACAAAGCACGGCTTCCACATACACGACGAGCGGCACTTCGTGGAGACCTACTCGCTACGCCAATCCTGGGAAGTGGACCTGCACCCCGCCGAATCCTGCAGCCTGCCCATCGATCTGCACCTGTCGCTGGATGTGGAGCCGCGGGCCCTTCTGGCTCTGATCGACCGGTTGGAAGAGATGGAGGACGACTTCGAAGAACCCGAGGACATCTATCAGTTGCACATGTATTTCAACTGGTCGGTTCCCCCACTCACCAATCCGCCTGACCTGTTGGTGCTGGCCACCGACCTGGCTGGAATCGGGGACGTGTCCCTGCCCATCGAGGTGCAGGCGATCGACTCGTACGCACCGCTTGGCTCCTCCACTCAGCGACGCCTGATGATCACCGGGACAGTTCACATCTCCCTGGTCGACCTGGTGATGGGACGCGAACAGCTGTGCGACACTTTGGATCTGGCCAAGGACGTAAGTATGTATCTGGCCGACCGGGTGGAGGCCTGGGCGTAGCCCTGCCGGTCTAAGCCGGTGGTGGTCTGCCCGGCCGTCACCTGGAGTTAGAGGAGAAGTTGGGAAACAACACCCGCATTGGGGATTGACCACCGGCCAAGCGTGCAGCTGCTCGCGGGTTAGCTGAGGGCGGAGCTCGGTCTGCTACGATTTTGCGGTCGCGGATCTTGCTTGCAGCGAAAGGAAATCGGGGGCGAGTGAGTCTCTGGGTGGCGAGAGGAGCGTAGGTGTGTCTTTGAGTTCCTATTTGGATAAGCCCTCGCGTCATCGTCGTCTGGGTTCACCCGACATGGCTGATAATGCGATACGCAGGTTCTTCTACGACAACTCGCCTAACACTCGTGGTTTTGTTCGGGAACAAAACAAGAAACTGGGTCAGACTGAAACCATTCGTCCTGCAGAATCGCCGGATCGGCCTGTCCCGTTTGGGGACTTGGGGATGGCGATAGATTATCGCTTGCGTTACTATTTCGCGGTTACTCCCTATAGGGATCTGGTTGCTTGGACGGGTGCGCAGTTGCATAGGCGGAGACTGGAAGAGACGTATAGTCTCGCGCCGACTTTGGTTGAGGGTTTTTTCGTCGAACTGGAGGCTTTTGTTGGGGAGATCGGCCCTAGCGGGAGAAAGCTAGGGACTGCTCGGGAGCGACAGCTGAATAGGTTCTGTTTTGTTCTGGCGCTCTTTGAGCAGATGCGCCGGATCAACCCACATCCCGGGAATCTTCTGTTTGCAGAGCGCATGTCGTCCGTTTGTGACTTGCTCGGGATCGCTGACGACCTGTGGATAGACGATCTATGTTCATTGTCAAAAGCGTTTTATGAATGCTATAAGGAACGCCTATCCGATCCCGTCACCCTGAACCCGACGTTCTCAGGCAGTGTCCATATCGGCGGAGCTGATGCAGATTTGATTCTGGGCAATCGTCTTTTGGAAGTCAAGACGACCGTTACTCCCGCGATCACCAAGACTATGCTGTACCAACTGATCGGCTATGTCCTGCTGGACTACGAGGACGAATACCGTCTGAAGCAAGTCGGTATCTATATGGCTCGCCAGGCGACGACCCTCAAATGGAACCTGCCCGACCTATTGGACAGATTACATAGCAACAATTCAGCACCGCCGTTAGCCCAACTCCGTCGGCAATTCAAGAGGGCTGTCCAATCCACACACCTGGCGCACCGGGCTTTGTCGGCGTCAACGCCTCTTGGAGGTCCCGGGGCTGGTGGGAGCTCCGAGGATCCCGTGGTGGTGGAGGCGTCGTTGGAGGGTCTCTAACAGCGGCTTCGTTACGTCGCGTCTGTACTTGTCCCGGACTATGGCAGGCAGGCCGACAACCAGAGTTCCGGCGAGTGGTCCTCCCACTAGCTGAACTTCTCTGTAGGTGCGGCGCAGGCGCCTGTTGATCGTCTCCTCGTAATCCGGCCGCCGGCGCTGACCACTTTCTCTCAGAATCGTCCTCCATGGAACTCCACCAACTTGGTTCGCCAGCGTCACGATGCAACGGAGCCTGGGACGAGCTGAACAGAGCAGTCGCCAACCAATCTCCTCGCCTCGTTCCCGGAGAGTCGGCGGAACATCCGCAAGCACCGAAGCCCGGAAAGGAACGATGTTCATAGACGGCGTATTCCGAAGGAAAGACATGGCCTTCGGGTTGAGACGCCCCTCTGGACTTGGGGTCGGGTCCTCTATAACCGCCAGCGCTTCACCCGGAGTCGCACCCACACAGACCATGGCTATCGCTTGAATCACACGCTGTAACCGAGCCGCGCCCGCCTCCGCGCCCCAACGGTCATCCAAATAAGCCGAATATCGGGGGTCGCGGAACGGGCGAACAGCGTCATCCGGATCGGCGTGCTGGGGGCCACCTGCCGGGTTCATCCCCACTATCGCGAACCCACTGCCCTGCTCGAAGCTCTCCACACTGGAATATAGAAGCCGATAATTCAGTGTTCCGGTCTCGCTTCCCAGCCAATCCTCCTGCTCACACAGGGACACACACTCTCCCGCCAGAGTCCCAAGCCGTGAACGCAGCCCCATCACGCTCCCTTCCAAAACCTGTCCAGACATGATACCGAGAAAAGACGCACCAGCGGAACGAGACACCATCGGTGATCGCCATCACCAACGCCGGGACAAGCCAGACTCGTACCCGCCGCCTGTCCGACAGCAAACCGCCACGAGAGGAACAACCAGCCAACCCCACCATGAGATGCCAGGAAGCATGCCGGACAATGCTGCGGGACTATTCCCGCAAGAGCTGGAGAAGAAACCAAACAGTGAACAGCGTCCTAAACCGGACAGCACAACACCGAGGTCCAGTCCGTCACGGTGAACATGGCCACAACGGACAGATCCTGCACCCCCAGAAAGACCGCAGGAACGATCCGAAAAAGCGGTTTTTCGTGGGCGTATCTCAACCACACGTTTGCACTAAAGACTGCCCACAACAGATTTCGGTGGGCAACCACCCACCAACCTCGCAGCGGCGCAGGCCGGTTCGAGAGCGCGTTCGGGTGCTCTTCTCCGAAGCGTTCGTCGCATACTCCTACGACACATCACGAGGGACCCGGGCGGCGAATGGTTTGCGAAACCCTGCCACTTCGGAGTTGGTGTTTCCCCAGGTCACACCCCAAACGAACCCTTTGCGAACGGTTTGCGAACGCCTAAACGAACGGTTGCGAACGCTGCGGAGCAGGCGTGGCCAGCATTCCCACAACCCCGTCGGTGCTCTGCAGGTCGGCTGCATCCCCCGAAGACGCCGCCCTATATGAGCGGAATGCTCACACTGTTTTCAGTTCTGTTGTATTACACCGCAGGCCACCCGGTCTCCGGCGCCGGGTTCAGCACCGTAGGAATCCGGTTTAGCGTGAATAATGATCGCTGAGCCGTCTGAGTCAAACAGGGACGTGTCGGTATCGGCTAACAGGGTCACCTGGTCAGAGAAAACGTCCGCCCGTGCGGTGCCGTCGATCCCCGCGAGGATGTTCGGTAGGTCGCCGGCATGTCTTCCGTCAGGATGCATGAAACCGTGACCATGATCCGTCGGAGCAAAGTGGCACATTGACGCCACCGCAGCAGCCCCCACCCCGGACGGGTCATCATCGCCACACCCGGCCAGCACCCAGGCGAGGAGCACTGCCACTGTCATGAACCACCCCCCCGTGCTTTCATTGTCCCGCTACCGCGTCAGGCGTCGGAGGCTGCTAGAGGGTCCGGTCCGAACTGGTTAGGGCCGTCGTCTCCCTTCCCGGCCAACCAGACAATAGACCAGATCGCTATAGGCAGCATCCCTATCGCCGACACCACGACACCGATAGCTCCGCCGACCATTACCTCCTCAAACGACGTTGCAGCCCCGAACCCCAACATCAACCCCATAATGAGCGCCCCGGCGCTAACGATCAAAATAATGCCCAGGATGGCGTAAATCCCGATCCAGAGTACTAGCCATGAGCCTCTCCTACCAGTGTCATGGAGCCGACGAGTCGCAACGGCCAGAGACGGAACCAGGACCCCAAGCCAGAATATCACACCCAGGATCGGAGTGTCAATGGCATTGCCAACTATGTTGACTATCACTTGGCTGATGAACACGGCCAGCACCCACCACCAATACTCGGACCTTGCCGCCCGGCCCCCGAACACGACATACTGCCTCAGCACGCTCCCTATGGCATCTGGAAAGCTCATTGTGGTCTCCTAAGGTTCGCAGTCCGGTTTCACACGTAAAGTATAGAGATTTTATCTTAACTTCATAGGGATTTTGTATAACTTTTCGACATAAATGTGAACCGCAGCGCCGCCTTAGCGGCCCAGTACGCGTCGGCGGTCTTGATCGTGTTGATCGCAGATCGGACTTGTGAGTGGTGAAGGGCGTTGTGGTGGGTCGGTGGTTTGGCGTTCCGACCCAACGCGGCCACTACCCGCTCGTCGGAGGGGTTGTCCTCCCGTGACACCGTTTTGGGGGGTAACTGCTGATGACGATCATCGAAAATCCCCAGAGTCGATCATCGAAATTCTCCACCCTGGTTGGGTGGTTTTAGGCTAGCAGGTCTCCTTTCGGTCCCTGAATCCCCCCGGGGTATTCAAAACACAGACCGCCTGGGGATTGTCCATGATTGGTTGCCTGCGATGAACGGTCAGACATTCCCCCAAGTGTGTGGGGTGGGTGTCCTTTACACTCAAGGAACGGAGAAAAACACAGTTGTGGCTGGCAAGTTGACCTTTCCTATCCGTCCTTCATCCAAGGCACCTACCAGAGGAGAGCCTTCCTTTCGGGTACGCCGTCGCACAGCAGCCGAGTTGCCGCCTCACATGGTGGGCGAAACCCTGTTCCAGGCTTATAGGACGCCGTTGTTGCAGTTCGTCGCTGATTGGAACCGTTCCCCCTCTAAGGTGGCCATGATCAAGGAGGCTCCTTCCTATAAGGGCCCTGACCGGTATCTTCTTCCCTCGATAGCCGCGGTTGTTCACGCCCTTGCGGATCGGGCGAACCTGACGGTTCCAGAGTGGGTGTGGGAACACCGCCTTGCCGAGGACTGGGTGCTGCTTTGCGAACCGGGGGAACACGATTCCTTTTTCTGGAAGCGGGCAATGGAACAGGCTCCCCCCACCTGTGTTCACCATCGGGTCTTTTTCCATCCTCGGATCTTGGACAAAGGCACCCCTGACTGGTGGCTTCCTTGGACCTAACCCCCCGGCGCATCATTGAACTGTTCACAGAAGTCGACGCGCAGCTCTACGAACTCACAGACAGAAATCACGATGTGATGATCGCCGGCGGTGCGGCGGTGGCCCTGTTATGGGACGACCAGCGCATCACCAACGACGTGGACGTCGTGTCCGAAGGCATGACCCCGCTGTAGCCCGGGTCGCCCGCGACTATGACCTGGAACCGGGCTGGTTCAACGACGCCGCCAAACTCAAAGCCCCAGCTGTCCGGGTAGAAGATCCGATACTCGTGTTCGAGGGGACACGGCTAAGGGTGTACGCTGTTCCTGCCCGATACGTCCTGGCCATGAAACTGGTGTCCGCCCGCGACGTGGACAAATGGGACATCCCAGCGTTGCTGGCCGCATCAGACATAAAAAGGCGGGCAGAGCTATACCGACTGGTCCAGGACGCATACCCCTCCCGGATGATCCCGGCCGCTACTACCTACATCATCGACCAAGCCTGGAAGGAGCACGAACAAAAACCGGGCTGAACTAGCGGAACGAGAAGAGGAACACACCGCGGTCTATCCATAGGCTTCTAACCCCGCTGGAAAGGGTCAGACGCCTAGCACAGGAATCCCCTCAGCAACCAACTCCTGGTCCGTACCAAAAGGGACCCTTGATACTGCAGGCGCTGGTGCTGCCATGCCTCGTCCGCCTCCGCTAGAAGATTTATCCCAGGTCAATGTACAGATGGCACGAATGAGTGTCACTTCTAATGCCGGAGCCGGTTTTGAGGTTCCCGGCCAGTCAGCGGGAATGTGACGTATCGGCCCGAGCAAGCGCCGAGATGCCGCGTCTGCCTGAGGTATCATCACGGCTCCACCAGACTGCCGAAAGCACAGTTCGGGCGGTCTTTAGGACAGTTAGCAGGCGGGCACTCATTATCAGCAGCAATGTCATCCATTGCACTTTCCGGCTGGAGCACGGAGACACCATAGGCACCTGTTTCACAATTGACATCGCATCACGCCAGTACCTCGTCACAGCCCGCCACGTTGTGGATGGCCTGCTCACCGGTGACGAGGCGGCAGTTGAGATACACCACGACGGAGACTGGAAGCCATTGCAGGTGCAGATTGCTTGGCTATCAGAATCCCCGGTCGATGTAGCGATCCTTGCGCCACCACAGCAGTTGTCTCACGCGAACACGGCCTTGGAGCCCACGCCGAGTGGTATATCCGTAGGGCAGCAGGTCTACTTCTCGGGCTTCACAGAGATGGAACTCCTTGCGTTTCCGGAGAGTGCTGGATTCCCGATGCCGCTAGGAGGCTGCTGAGTATTGGTGTTGGGGTGGTGGTGGGTCACTGGGCTTGATCTCGAAGAGCGGAGCGGTGGGCGCACCGGTTCCGGGGGGTGGTGGCCGGTGTGCTCCAGTGTTTGCTTGTTCTCTGTTGGGGGTCCCCGGGTTTTAGATCGGGTTGGTGGCCCATCCGGTGGTGGTGGGGTGCAGTCCGAGGTTGATGAGCCTGCGCAGGTTGATCGCCGCTACGCGGGTGTGTAGTTGTTGCCGGTTTCGAGCGGTGCCCCGGTAGCGGAGTTTGCGGTGGCCGTTGGCAACCAAGTGAGCGATCAACCGCTCAACCGTCGACCGGTACTTGTTGTACCGGTGTTTGGTCGGGGGATCTTTCCATTTTCGGCGGGCTTGGACCAGTAACCGGTCATGGGGGTGGATCCGCATCTGGCGACCCCGTCGGTTGGTGGTGCAACGACTCCGAAAACCACAACCGGTGCAGTGTTTTGCGAACCGGGCCCAGCCTTTGGGGCTGATGTTCACCGTCACCCCGGCCGGGCAGGTGATCTGTTTTCGGTCGTGATCCACCTCGAAATCGTCCCGGGTGAACTGGTCACTGCCCAACCGATAGTTACCACGCAAAGGTATCGGTTTCACAGTGGTGGTATACCCGGCCTTCTTCAACTTGGCGCGAACCTCGCCCGACCCGTACGCCGAATCAGCGATGACCTCCACACCAGCCGGATCGTCCACACCAGCCGGATCGTCCACACCAGCCGGATCATCCATGCCAGCCGGATCGTGGGTGTCGTCCGTGCCAGCTGGTTTGTCTTTTTGCAGCATTCTCGCGCCGGTCTCCCCGTCGGGGGTGTTGGCGGCGGTGACCTCAACGACGGTGATGATCCCCGTCTCCGGTTCGGCAGCTATGTGAGCCTTGTAACCGTCGCGACGCTGCGACGATGTTTTGCGTCCGTGACGAGCCTGCGGGTCGACCACCGAGATCGTCCGACCCGAAGCCACCCGCCGAGCGATACGCCATCTTCCCTCCCGATCGGGGTCCGGTTCCACGTCCTGGCCGACCACCACCCCCAACAACCCCACCGCCTCCGACTGCCCAGCATCCAGATCGATACCTCCGACCGCGTCCAGCACCGCCTGCCCATCGGTGACCAACCCGTCGATCAGGTTGGAACGACTCTGCGGATCCGACCAGTCACACGACGGCTTACCAGCCTGTTCACAGATCACGAGACAACACCACCTGCCGCGCTCGGGGTATCAAACGGCGAACCTTGCGTATCTGGGCACAGATCATGGTCACCGTGTCCTGGGTGACCACCGCATCATCCAAGATCGTAGAGTCCAACACCCGCCTGCGACGACCTCTCAATATCCCGGTCTCGTCCACCACTTTCCTAACCGCGTCGAAAATCCGCTCCGGTGTCTCACTTTTGCGTAGTCTTGCCCGCCACAGCGTCAACACCGTCGGATGAAACCCCCCATCCACCAGAGACAAACCCGCCGCGGCCTTCCACCGAATATCACACCGCAACCGACCCATTCGCCTCCCGATCGGACAGGCCCTCCAAAGCCTGTAACACCATCACCGTCGCCACCACCGACCCCGGAACCGACGGACGACCCCGAGGGCCGAACAAATCCTCGAACAACCCATCCGGGAACACCCCAGTCCGATGCTCGGCCAAAAACCGGTAAACCGACCCCTCCGGCACCAGATCACCGCACACCGCCATCGCGTCCAACAACTCCCGATCAAAACGTTCAACACCCAACATACCCCAAAATTATCCCACAACCCACCCCCCCAAACCAAGCATCTCACCCACCCGAATAAATCAGCAGCCTCCTAGTGCGGGCAGGGCACTCTCGCAGGGGTTCTCGCTCAGAGCGGGCCCACGGTGCTTGTGATCGACGGCCACAACATCCCCGGCTTCTCGGGAGGACCCGTCGTATTCAAGCCCCGAGACAGCAGCAATTTCCAGGTTGCGGGGGTCGTCTCCAGCTATCGCTTCCAACCGAATCCCGTGCTTCTCGATGGGAACGATACAGGGCTGTATGTCGCCGAAAACTCAGGACTGGTCATCGCCTATGGATTCCAAGAGGGGATTGACCACATCACGGCAAACCCGACCGGTGTAGAGATTAAAGCAGACCGAAGCCAGGCAGCTCCATCACAAAGTGGATCTTCGGGAAAATAGGGCGGGAGTTTGGAATCCTTCGATTGTAAAGGGAGGGTCCTCCATAATCGGGTGCTGAAGCAATTCACATCCGAAAAAGCAGGACCGATAACTTCGCTTAGGGCGACCCGTAGGGGCGGACGTGCTGGGTTGCATCAAGTGCGGGGAGTGGACGATCCCGGCGGAGCGGATGAAGAGTCCGGGCGAGCGCCGCGTGCCGCTGCTGGGGCGGGTGCGGGAGATGTGAGGTCGCTATCGTTTTCGGACATACCCCCTATAGGCACACCGGTTAATCGAGTCCTCTTGTGGGAGGCGCGCATGTGTGCGATGGAGCGCGAGTGGGACGGGATCGCCGCGCGCCGGGCAAGTACGCGCTTGGCCGACTGGCGGGGGACCATTCGGACAATGGATCGTGAATGGGACGAGATCGCCGTGCGCCGGACGAGGAGGCTCCTTGCCGAGTGGCGTGAGGCCATGACGGAGATGCGCCAGCGGCATGACCGTCTCGTTTCGGACGGGCTGTGGTTGACCGGGCCGTCGGACTTTTTTGAGATCGTGGGTTTAGCACGCCACGAGAACACCCATTCTCGCCTGCTGGGATGGCTGTTGACGCCGACGGCCCGGCACGGGTTGGGTTGTGGGCTCGTGGAGCGTTTGGTGGAACACTGCACCGGGGCACCGGTGTCCGTCCCACCGGCGGTGAGGAAGGTGGTGTTTTCCGAGTGGCGGAATGACAGAGAGGCCGACCTCGTCGTGTGGGGCGGGAGCTTCACGCTCGTCATCGAGAACAAGGTTGACGCGTCAGAGCAGCCGAGCCAGTGCGACGATTTGTACGAGAACTTCAAGAACGAGAAGGCGCCTCTTTTCGTGTTTCTGACCCCCGACGGTCGGAGACCGCACACGGCGACCACACGGTGCTCCCAACGTGCTTTCAAGACCCTCTCGTGGCCCGAGGTTCGGGCGATGTTGGAGGAGGCCCTGAACGAATCACGGTCTGCCACTGAGGTTGCCAGCGCTATTGATGTCGTCAAGAATTACCTGCGGACGCTAAAGGAGCAGTTCGGATGAATCGGATCGAAGACGAACAGGTCAAGTTCTTTCTGGAGCATGAAGCGCGGATCAGAGAGTGGGCTGCTCTAGAAGCCGAAGTGTCGAAGTTCGTGCATCGATTCTACCGCAGTCTCAAAGGCGATCTCGACGCGGCCCTAACAAGCGGAAGGATCGCTGAAGACAGCGTAGAGTCGTTTCGAATCGGAGGAAACTGGCCAGGTCTGGGCCTGCGCCGACACGGTTGGCCGAAGGGCAAGAATGACCCGGTTGTGAGATTGGAATGGTATCGCAAGTCGGCGTTTTTCCCTCCTCATGGGTCGCTGATCAGCGGAGTCAGGACGAATGTGGAAAGGTATAGGTCGCCCTTCACCAAGGAGGCTCGTCCCGCCTATCCACAATCCACCCGGTGGTGGCCAGCCTATCGGAACCTGGATCCTCCGAAAGGTAGGTTTTGGGAGGATGACAACCTCAAGGAATACCGCGACTACATAGTGGAGACCATTCTCACAACATGGAAGGATCTGGCCCCGCTTGTAGATGAAGCAGTCGGTCATCCACCCAGTTGATGCGTGTAAACCAGGCTGCGGCGACCCCGTGGCTCGCAGCCAATCGCAGACCGGACGCCGGGTCGTCGATCTTCAACCCATCGGTCCAGACACCGCCCCACCCCACTGAGCACGGCCGGTGACAACCCCGAACGCATGACCTCGGAAGGGTCCTTCGCTGCACTGCGCGGCACGATCCCCCACCAAGCGTCCTCGGGACGAATCGTCCGCTATCGCCTCAACCGGGCAGGTAACCGCCACCCAACAACGCCCTGGTGGCGGATCGTCACAGTACGCATGGTCCGAGACCAACACACCATCGAGTATGTCGAAAGACGCCGGGCGGAAGGCAAACCCGCCGGGAAGTCATCCGCTGCCCGAAAAGGGTAAACCGCTCGTGAGATCTACCGACTCTTGACCAACCCACCCCAGACACCCCACGGCGGTAGTGATGTGACCCAGGAGCGCAGGGTTCCACCTGTGTATAGGCGTTGGTTAGAGTGGGGGAAGGAACTTATGAAGATGAATTGCGGACCGGTGATGAGGGCAGCGGCGGCGGTGGTGGCGGTTCTCGCGATCGGGGCCTGTTCCTCCACATCCGACGACCCCAAGGATCCCATTGTTTTTAGTGATCTCGGCTGGGACAGCGCGTTGTCGCAGAACCGCATCGCTCAGTACATCGTTGAAAAAGGCTATGGCTATTCCACTGATGTGATCCAAGGGGGCACGACAGTGGCGATCCCCGCGCTGAGACGGGGCGACAGCGACGTGATGATGGAGCTGTGGTTGCCCAACGCCCGCGAAGCCTGGGAGGAAGCCACGGTAGCAGGCGAGGTAGTGTCCTTGGGCGAAAGCTTGAGCAAACTCTCGCAATCGGCGTTCATGATCCCCGCTTATGTGCAGGAGGCGTATCCGGAGCTGGACAGCGTTGAAGACCTGAAAGAGGAGCGTTACCAGAAGCTGTTCGCCACCTCCGAGAGTGGCGGCAAGGCCAGGCTCGTTTCTTGTCCTGATGGTTGGGCCTGCAACGTGGTGAACGAAGTCCAAGTCGACAGCTATGGCCTTTCCGATCATGTGCACATCGTTGTGCCCGAATCCGAAGGGGTGTTGCACAGCGAGCTATTCGAAAGCTATGAGAAAAAGGTGCCCTGGCTGGGTTACCTGGACAGCAGCATGGCCCCCTCGTTGAAGTTGGACATGGTCCACTTGGAAGAACCTCCTTACAGCGACCAGTGCTGGGCTACCACCAAAGCCTGCGCTTACGATGAAACGACTCTCCTGATCGCGGTGCGTCCTGAACTACTGATGGGCTCTCCCGAAGTGGCCGACATGTTACGAAAGTGGGATGTGAGTGCCGACCAGTACGCATCAATGTCTATATGGCGGATCGACAACGACGCCAGCCATGCCGACACCGCGATCTGGTGGTTGAACAACAACCCTGATGTGTGGCGCCAGTGGGTGACCGACCAAGCGGCTACCGCCATTCGGGAAGCCCTTGACGGCGGCGAGCGAGCTGAAGGCTGGCCCGACCAATAGAAGAAAGCCTCCCGGGAACCCAGTAGAACGGTGGCGTGATGATCGTCATCAGCCTCTCTGACAGCAAGTCACTTTATTGGAAGAACCCCCGGTCCAAACCGATCAACTAGCGGCTTCTTGGGGATTGGCGGCAGATTCAACACGGGGCCATGCTGCCAACCGCTGGGCGGCATGGCCAATGCGAAACCGCTGCATTGGTTGGACCCGTGTCCGGTGACCACTCTCGTGCTGTCGGGCTGTGCCTCCACTGCCGTCCCAAGGTGGTCACTACCCGGAGAATCATCCAGGACACGCCTGCAATTAGCTGTCCAGGCTCCGGTGGTGATCGTCCACCACATTACGCCGTAGCAGAGCGCCAGGGAGTCGCACCGGTGGGCGGGCATCCGGGGTAGAGGATGGTCAACCCGATTGAAACCCCTGCGGCGAAGGTAGTCGAGATTCCCATGAGGGTGGTCCCATAGGTTTCCATGGTTGTGGTGAACCCCGATGGTACGGGAGAGGAACCGCCACCACCTATGGCCATGCTCCCGAGCAGTGGGACTAGCACCCCGGTAACCCAAGGAGGAGATCAGGGCTTGACAGCCAAGCTCATCCAGAATCGACCGATTCCACAACGTGGGGGCACACCTAACCACACCGCTCATAAGGGACAGGTCGCCCTAGCTCGATCTCGGTCCACTAGGCGGGCCATCTCGGGCTTCTCGTTCCACAGGGGGGCCACCCACGCCATTGAATCCGCTGAGGTGACCTCGTGAAGCTGTAGCCGCGGACTGGCTGGGCGTAGGTTGCGAGACAGGATCGCCACTGTTCTTCGGTTCGACCTCCCGGCTTCCAGTTGGGGGCGTGAACGGCGATCATCCTGGGCGGGGGGATTCACTGGGCCTTGTGGTGAGTCCCTATTTGTCCCCATTGCTGGTTGGCTTCCACTGGGCCCTGGATGACATTCGTGCCAAGCAGACGTGCAGTAGGCCACCGGGCTTACAGATCGAACGACAGACCCAGCCCTTGCGTGTCGTACCTGTCACGACCGGTTTACAGGTCGCGACTGGCGATCACCTGTTCGATGTATGACACCTTCCTCCAGACCGGGGTTGCGACGTCGAGTTCCCGCGGGAACTGATCCGCGGTGTATAGCGCCACGCTGCAGGCGGCTTTGGCGATCTGGGTGAACCTCTCCACGCTGGATGTTACAAACCGTTCGTAACGGGCCTGTTGCTGCCACTTCTGAAGGTTCTTGACACCCACCGATGCCAGACGCGTTTGTATCTCGCTTCTGTGCGGTTCGGGTAGCTGAGGAAGAAGTTTGTCTATTTCATGACCCCACGGCTGAGCCTGCGGAGTCGCCGACAGGTGGATCAGAGACTTCACCGCGGTCTCCACTGTAAGGTGCCCGGCCGCGCATCCCAGGGCGAGTCTCTGTTCGTAAACCGCGAACGCCTCCATCTCCTGGCCGGTTTGTTCCATGAGCTGCTGGTAATCGGTGGGTACCAAATGGCCCTGGATAGCCACCAGCGCGTTCCCTACCTGGCGGACCCGTTCCACTGCTTCTTCGTAGTCGCTTGCCGGCATCACCATCTCCTTGTCCCAATCGACCTCTCCCGGTTCCCTGTCCACCAGCAACAGCGCATGGTTTTTCACCCTGCTCTCAAACGAGGTCACCACCTGCTCGGTGCGCATCTTCCACTCCGGACGATCAGTGAGATGCACATCCACGGAACAGCCCACCTCAGCACCCGCCAACCGCTCCAGTTGCAAAGTGAGCTCCTCCCGCACGGCATAATCGAGATCATCAAAGATCACCATCAAGTCGATGTCACTGTGACAGTGGGCCTTGCCCCGGGCAACCGACCCGAACAAAAACACCCTTCCCGCTCCCTCCCCGGCCACCACCTTCGCAGCCCGCTCCGCCTTCGCCAGCGTGGGCACGAAACCCCTATCAACAACTCCCATCGCATCCGCTCCGTACATGCGCCGCCACCAACACCCCTTCCACGCCCACCATGTCCAACTCTATTCCAGCCATAGTACCCCAGCACCCCAATCTTGGGGACTGGTTCATTCGGCAGTGTGCCAACCGCAAGGATCATCTGGATCCCCCCAACTGTGTCAGGGTTGCGCAACCCTCAGGAACGTAGTGGGGGTGTTGAGCAAGTCGCTACCACATCAAATACCGGGAAAACGGCCAGGATCGGCGGCAAACGAGGGTGCCACCGGGTGGTGAAAGGCGAGTAGCAACCGAAATTCGCGACATAGCGTTGAGAGGCGAGGTTTCCAGTGGCGTCAGTCCAGGGCTTGGGCTGTTTCAGGGATAGGAGACCTGGGGCTGCAGGCCCACGACCTTGGGACCGTCTTCTTCCATCTCCAGGAAAACCAGCCATGTGGACCAGTCAAGTCCAGCGAATTCTTCGTTGTCCCCGGGATCGTGGATGGCAACCCAAGGGAAGTTGGCGAACGCCGAGGAGATGGCGGAACCGGGCAGCACTGAGTTGGCGCCCAGAGTCAGTTCTCCCACCCCGATGTTCACGTCCTCGTCGAGATAATCGGACAGGAACGGATCGGCGATGACTTCCTTCCAACTCCCCACCGTGGCTTCCCCTTCACTGGCCGAGGCCCCGGTGTTGGACCATCTAAGGTCGCTGTCGTCTTCGGGCAGCAGGGGCAGGTCATCGGGTGTCCAGCGCCGCAGATTGTCATCGAAATGGATCACGAACAATCCTCGCCAAGAAACGGTGTCCTCTAAACCTTCTCCCAGCACCAGGGCATTGGCGAAGTTCTCCAGAGCCGACCTCCAGTCCCACTCCTGCTCGACATCGGAAGGAGACCAAGTCTCGGTGAGGTAATAGCCGTATGCCCAGCCTGCGACATCCTGGGCGACCAATTCATGCCACACCCGGCCATCCACCACTTCGATAGCGCCGGTGGGAACAAGCTCGGCCTGAGCGGGCGACAACTCGGTAACCACCGGGTTCTGGGTGCCCGGCCCGGCGCGCACGTTCAAGCTGTTGTTGGCCTCATCGGGGGCCAACAGGACCACTCCCATGCGTCGTTGCGGAGCAGTGGTGGTGGTAGTGGTGAGTTCGGTGGTGGGAGGAGCAGTGGTTTGTTCCACTCCGTCGGGTGATTCGGCCTCTTCACCGGCCGCCGTGGCGCCTGTGCCTTCCACGGCCGCTTCCTCGCCCTCCACCTCCTCGTCATCGCTCCCGCAGGCGGAGAGTCCCACCATGATCATAAGCAGCACCATCCAAAAGAGCCGACGGCGGACCTTGCGCGACGCTGCTCCGAACATGGAGTCAAGACTAGCAGCCACCTTCACCAATCACAGCAGATCAGCCCCCGTCTACTCAACTCTTCAATGCTCCGAAGCGGCCTGTTCACCCTCCGAGGGGCGGCGCTGCCACGGCCGATCGTTTACATGGCGCCACCCTTGTCAAGGCTGCTCTCCCCTGGCCAGCCGCCGGTTGATCTCGTCCACCACCCCCACCAATTCCGGCGGTTCGTCGATCACGAAGTGGGCGCCTGCCTCCCACAGCAGACGCCGGGCGTTCCGGAGGCGTTCGGCCACCTCCTCCGCCGACCAGGACCGGGCTTGCTCTAGGGTCTCGGCGTTCATGTAGTTGCTGTATCGGGCGATCCCCACCGACCAACAACCCGCCTCCAGACCCTCCCCCACCCCGGAGACCGTGTCGTCCACCTTCACCACCGACCGCACGGGATGGCAATCCAAGAGCTCCAGGTTCCGGAACATCATGAACGGACGGGGACGGGCGCCTTGAGCTACTTCGTCGCCGGCCACGGTGCAGTCAGGGTAAAAGCCCTGCTCGGCGGCGTGTTCCAGCAACACGTCCACCATGGAACGCATAAAGCCGGTGGTCACGCCGATCTTGATGCCATAATCGCGTTGCAATTTCGAAACCATCCTCGCCGCACCGGGCAGCAGCGTCGCATATTCGGGTAGGCATTCGATCTGCAGCGGTTCGAACCTGGCGAACAGATCCCGGGCGTCCCGGTCGTCGGGCTCCCGGCCGTGCACCGCCCTCCATCGCTTCCTGATGGCCGGGACCCCCAGCAACTCTCGGATGTGAAGGTCCTTGGGCAGGCCCATCGGTTCCCGCGCCTCGGACATGGTTATCTCAACCCCCGCCGCCCCGAACACTTCCACGAACCCCCGGGCGGGCGCCATCACATATGCATCACAGACCGTCCCGCTCCAGTCGAGGATCACTCCCCGAACCGGTCCCCGATAGCTCCAAGTCCTGCGTAATTCGATAACCGGGATAATATGCCAAAGACCCGGCAAACCCGAATCGTTACCAATGCAAAAGTCTGACAACTCTGGCGAAATGGCTCTCCGCTAGTGTGGACCCCCATGTCGGAGACCGTTCAACTCTTCGTCACCTGCGTCATAGACGCAATTTTCCCCCAGGTGGGCCGGGATGTGGTGGAAGAATTGGAGAGCAACGGCGCCAGGGTTGAATTCCCGCAGGACCAGACCTGCTGCGGCCAGCCCGCCTACAACGCCGGTCACCGCCGGGAGGCGGCCGACGTGCTGATTCACAACCTGGAAGTGCTGGACCGCACCGAAGGGCCGATCGTGATCCCCTCGGGGTCATGCTCCGACTTCATCATCCATCACGGACCGCGGCTGGCGGCCGATGTTCCCGGAAAGGCGGCACTCGCCCATCGGGTGGCTTCCCGGGTCCGCGAGTTCACCTCCTACGTGGCGGAAAACAGAGAAGAAGACCACGCCGGGGACCGGGAAGAGGCGGGCGGATCTGACGCCGGGGACCGGACCCGCGCCTTCTATCACCCTTCCTGCCATGCGCTCCGGGGTCTGGGGCTGCGAAAAGAGGGAGAGTCTCTGCTGGAGTCGGTGAGCGGGGTGGAACGGCTGGACCTGGAGGGCGCCGAGGAGTGCTGTGGCTTCGGGGGGCTGTTCGCCCTGGAAATGCCCGAGATCTCCACCGAAATAATGAACACCAAGCTGGACCGGCTGGAAGAAGCCGAAGTGGAGATGCTGGTGGGAGCGGACGCCGCCTGCCTGATGCACCTGGAAGGAGGACTGCGGCGCCGCGACAATCCCATGCAAGTGCTTCACATCGCCTCGGCGCTGGCCAAAGATCGGGCCGAAGGGGGACCGCGGACTTGAAACAGTCGGTTACTTTCCGCCGCCGCGCCGTCGAGGAGATGTCCACCCCCAAACCTGCGGCGGTGGGCCGAGCCGCCCGCCGGTTCACCGGCAAGCGCCAGTGGGCGGTGGACGACTTCGCGGCCATGGAGGAGACCCGCGACCGCGGGCGGCAGATCCGACTCCACACCCTGGCCAATCTGCATCATTACCTGGACCAGTTCGCCGACTCGGTAGAACGCGCCGGGGGGCAGGTGCTATGGGCGGCCGACGCCCGGGAAGCCAACGAAATGATCGGCCGCCTGGTGGGAAACAAAAAAGAGTCGCTGGTCATCAAATCCAAGTCGATGGTCACCGAAGAACTGGAGTTGCTTCACTATCTGGAAGAACAGGGTCACACCGTGGTGGAGACCGACCTGGGAGAGTTCATCGTGCAGATCGCCGAGGACCACCCCTCGCACATCATCGCTCCGGTGATGCATCTCACCCGCCAGGATGTCGGGACTCTGTTTCAAAAGCAACTGGACCTTCCCTACACCGACGATCCGCCGACCCTCACGCAGATGGCTCGTCACCACCTGCGTCGCTATTTTCTCACCGCCGACGTCGGCATCTCGGGAGTGAACATGGGAATAGCCGAGACCGGGTCGATCGTCACCATCACCAACGAGGGGAACGGGTGGCTCACCACCGCCGCTCCCCGGATGCACATCGCGGTGATGGGCATGGAGAGGCTGGTCCCCACCTTCGAAGATGCGGCCACCATCGTGGAGATACTGGCCCGCTCGGCCACCGGACAGAGGCTCAGCGTGTACACCAATGTGGTGACCGGTCCCCGACGGCCCGGCGACCCCGACGGTCCCGACGAATTCGCGGTGGTGATCGTCGACAACGGACGGAGCAAGGTCCTGGAGAGCGACGCGTCCGAGATCCTGGCCTGCATCCGGTGCGGCGCTTGCCTCAATGTCTGCCCGGTGTTCCGGGAGGTGGGCGGCCACGCCTACGGGCACGTCTATCCCGGCCCGGTGGGAGCTGTGCTGGCGCCCGGCCTGGCCGACTTCAAGGACCATGTCGACCTGCCTTACGCCTCCAGCCTGTGCGGCGCCTGCCGGGAGGTTTGCCCGGTGCGGATCGACATTCCCAAACTCCTGGTCAACCAGCGGGTTCGGGCGACCAAGGAGAACGATCCCTTCAAATGGATGGGTCCGGGACTGGCCCTGTACCGCCAGATCGCAAAACGTCCGGCCCTGTGGAAATCGGCGCTGGCCGCCGGTCGTGTGGCCGGAAGGGTCAAAAGAGACGGCGAGTGGCTCCACCGTCTACCCTTCCACGCCAAGGGATGGACCGACAGCCGCGACTTTCCCACCCCCGCCGGCCAGTCCTTTCGGCAATGGTGGAAGGAAAATCGCAGTGGAACGTAGCGAGTTTCTCAACCGGATACGCAAGGCGGTTGGCGCCGACACGGTTCCCGGGCACACCGACACCCATCCCGAACCCAGCCTCCCCCATTTGCCCGAGGTGGAGTTGACCGCTCACTTCATCAAGGCTTTCGAAGAGTTGGACGGGAGGGTCTATCATGACTCGCCCCTTGAGGTCATCACCAAGATCATGGCGGACCGCGGTGTCGACGAGTATGTCGCCTGGGACTCCGAACACCTCCCGGCCGACGGGTTGCTCGACGAGTTGGACGAACGGGGGTACCGGCGGATAGAGACCGTCCTGCCCTCGGATCCCGAGAGTCGGATTCCCCATCAGACGGGCTATTTTGACGTGCAGGTCGGGATATCGGCGGCAGTGGCGGCGCTGGCCGAGTCCGGTTCGGTGGTGGTGACGTCGGGACCGGGACGTTCCCGCCTGGCGTCGGTGATCCCCGAGGTGCACGTGGTGCTGATCCCGACCAACCGGATTGTCCGCTCCCTGTCGCACTGGGCGGCACAGGTCGAATCACCCGACCGGATGGCGAACATCATGGTGGTAACCGGACCCAGCCGCACCGGCGACATAGAACTGACCCTGACCCGAGGGGTGCACGGACCGGGCGAAGTGCACGCCGTCCTGGTCTAGAAGCCAAACCGATCGATAGGCCCCGTGGTTGGTCAACGACGCCTAATCTGATCTGATCATGGCTGTTGCAACCCGATTGCGTCCTTTCGGAAGCACCATCTTTTCCGAGGTGTCCGCCCGCGCCCTGGAGGTGCAGGCGGTGAATCTGGGACAGGGATTTCCTGATTTCGAGGGACCGGACTTTGTGAAGGCCGCCGCCAAGGCGGGTATCGATCAGCAGTCCAACCAGTATCCCCCCTCGATGGGCATTCCCGCCCTCCGGGAGGCGGTCGCCGCCCGCTTCGAACATCAGACCGGGCGGGCCGTCGATCCGGGCCGCAACGTCACTATCACCTCGGGATGCACCGAAGCACTGGCCGCTTCCTTCCTTGGGCTATTGGAGCCCGGGGACCCCGTCATACTGCTCCAACCCTGGTACGACTGCTATCCGGTGGGATGTGCGCTGTCCGATGCGGCGCCCCGGTTCGTGACGCTGCGACCTCCCGGTTTTCGGCTGCCCGAAGCGGAACTGCGGGCGGCGTTTGCGGGCGGCGCCCGGGCGATAGTGGTGAACACGCCTCACAATCCCACCGGCCGGGTGTTCAGCCGCGAAGAGATGGATCTGCTGGCCGAATTGTGCGTCTCCCACGACGTGATCGCCTTCACCGACGAGGTGTACGAGCACATCCGGTTCGATGGTCTCCCCCACCTCTCCCTGGCGGCCTGGCCGGGCATGTGGGAACGGACGGTGACCATGTCATCGGTGGGAAAGAGCTTTTCCGTGACCGGTTGGAAGACCGGATGGGCGGTGGCGCCCCGGACTCTCACCGCCGGAGTGAGAGCCGCCCATCAGTTCCTGACTTTCACCACTCCCAATCCCATGCAGTACGGCGCCGTGGCCGCCCTGGCGGCGCCGCCTGGATACTACGAAGACCTGCAGGCGCTCTACACCGCCCGGCGGGACCTGCTGGCGGAGGGCCTGGACCGGCTGGGATTCGGCGTGTACCTCCCGGAGGGCACCTACTTTCTGATGGCGGATCACCGGCCCTTCGGTTTCCCTGACGATGTGTCCTTCGTGCACCACCTCATCGAAGAAGTGGGGGTGGCCACCATCCCTCCGTCAACGTTCTACGAGGACCCGGCCGACGGGGCCGGGATGGTCCGGTTCGCCTTCTGCAAGAGCGAAGAGACACTGCGGATCGCCCTGGAGCGCATGGAAAAACTCCGCCGTTAATTGGGGGTGAGGATCACCTTTCCGGTGGTGGCTCTTCCCTCCAGCATTTCATGGGCCTTGCGGGCCTCCCGCATGGGCAGGCTGTGACCGATCCGCAGACTCACCTCACCCCTCAGCACCATTCCGAACACTGAAGAGGCTCTCTCCAGCATTTCGGCGCGGTTGGTCATGTAGTCCCATCCCGTGGGGCGGGTCAAGAAAAGGGACCCCTCCTGGGTGAGGCGCAGCGGCGCCACGGGAGGAACCGGCCCGCTGGCGTTCCCGAAGGTGACCATCATCCCCCGGCGACGGAGCACCGACAGGCCCCGGTCAAAAGTGGCGGCGCCCACCCCGTCGTAGACCACGTCCAGTGGCTTGGGTCCGGCGATCTCCTCCACCGCATCACCGAAGTCCACTTCCCGGTAGTTGATCACATGATCGGCCCCGGCGCTTTGGGCAAGACGACCCTTCTCCGCCGAACCTACCGTGGTGAACACCTCCGCCCCCCGCTGTTTGGCCATCTGGATCAACAACAATCCCACTCCCCCCGCTCCGGCGTGCACCAGCGCCCGGTCACCCTCCCGCAAGGGATAAGTGTCGTGCGACAGGAAGTGGGCGGTTATCCCCTGCAACAGCACTGCGGCCGCCGACTCCATCTCCAAACCCTCCGGCACGGGAACCATCTGATCCGCAGGCCCCACCAACTGTTCAGCGTAGGAGCCCTGGCACTTGGTCCAGGCCACCCGATCACCCGCTTCGATCCCCTCCACCCCTTCCCCCACTTCCGCAACGATCCCCGCCCCCTCCAACCCGGGAGTAAAGGGGAGCTCCACCGGATAAAGACCGGTCCGGTGATAGGTGTCGATGAAGTTCACTCCCGCGGCCGACACGGTGACCAGCGTCTGGCCCGGACCCGGCCCGCGATCAGAAACCTGCGTCCACCGCAGTTGCTCGGGGCCCCCGTGGCTCTCCACCCTTATCGCGTACATCTCACCTCCAGGACGGGTTATCTCAATCCGTCCAGTGTATATCCGGGGCGTGGAGACGGCCATACTTGCAGTTTGCGAACAAGAGACAGCCACGCAGAGGCGATCCGTCTATCCTGATAAACAATGCCTAGAGTACGACTGTTCGCCGGTCTGAGAGAGGCGGCGCACGCTTCCGAGGTGATGATCGAAGGCGAGACGGTGGGAGAGGTGCTGGAAACAGCTTCCTCCCGCTTCGGCGCCCAGTTTGCGGCCGGATTGGCAACCGCCAAGGTGTGGCGCAACGGTGAAGAAGTGGACGCCCTTGCGCCGGTCAACGCCGATGACGAGATAGCGCTGCTGCCCCCTGTGTCGGGAGGATCGGTGGCGTTGGGAAAGGAACTGGGATCGGGCGGGGTGGGAACCCTGATAGTTGTGGCGGCGCTGGTCCTGGGCAACCTGTCGGGCGATCTGAGCCTGTGGAAGCCCATCCTGGCAGCCATGGTCGGATTGTGGACGATCGACATAGCGGCGGCGGCCGCCGAACGCGGGTACCGGATGGCGGTGGGAGCACTGCTGGCCGCCGAGGTGGTGGCCGTGGGCCTGATCCATCTGTTGGGACCGCCCGCGGCGCTCCTCGCCCTCTCCATGGGCGTTGTTTTCTCCCTGGGAGCAGCGGTGTTCGTGCCCCGCCGGCGCCACTTGGTATCCATCGGAATATCGGCGGGGATCGGCACGGTGGCCTGCGGGGCCCTGGCATCGCTGATGCTGGCCCGGGCCGTCTACGAACCAGGTTCCAGGACCGTGGGGTTCTTCCTGGCGGTGGCGGTGGGCACCATCATCCTGGCGGAGGTTGCCCGGCGGGTGAAGACCAACCGATTCCTGAACCGACAGAACACGGTGGTGATCGCAGTGGTGGTTCTGTCGTTGCTCGGCGCCATGTTGTGGGGTTTCTCCATCACCGGTTTTCTGCTGATCGGGTTCGGTCTGGCGGCAGCTTATCTGGCCGGGGAAGGTTTCGGCGCCCTGCTGCGCTCCGGACGGCTGTGGTCCACTCCCCTGCCGGGGATACTGGCCAACCTGGACGGTCCCCTGTGTGCCGGGATGGTCTTTTTCGCCCTGCTCACCCTCCTCGCCTGAGAGCCTCGAATCATTGACCTGCCAATCGTTTTAACCTATCTGGTATATGGCAAAAGCGGTGCGGGCCCCGGCCGTCCTGCTCCTCGTCGCGATACTGACAGGAATGCTCCTCGCCGCCGGTGGAGCGACCCTGTCTATGGCGCAAGAGGACGAAGACCCCCCACAGCCCCAGATAGAGAAGGCAGAAGTTGACAAGGCCTGTGCAGTCTCCAGCGTCCATCTGGTGGTGTACGAGGACGCGGTGGACGCTTTCCATGAAGCCAACGCCGAGTGGTACCTGGTGCTGGAGGAGATCGAGATCGTCCAGGCTCAACGTGACGTGGCGGTTTCCCTGGCGAGCCTCAAGGCCGAAGAGGTCGAGCAACTTCGCGCCGGTTTGGAGCAGACCGCTATCCAGTTGTACATGCAGCAGGGAGCCTTGAGCCTCGCTCCCTTTCTGGGAGACACCCCCGCAGATGTGATAGTGGGCACCCACTACCTGGCCACGCAAACCGAGACGCAACTGGCCGAAATAAACAACTACCTCAGTTCCCAGCGGGACCTCGACCAACACCAGGAGGAAATCGCGGGGGTGGAAACCCAATTGGCGGAGTTGGAACAGCAACGCAAAGACTGGGTGGAGAGCCTGGCCTTGACTGCCCGTGACCAATACGGGGCCTGGGAGGAACTTGACGAGCAGTGCCAGGCACTGGTCAGGCAGTGGGAGATCCAAGAAGCCCGGCGCCGCGCCGAGGAGGCCCGAAAGAGAGCGGAGGAGGCCCGAAGAAGAGCGGCCGCCCAAGCGGCCGAGGCCCGTCGACGCGAACAGGCCCGCCTGCAGGCCATAGCCCGGGCGTCGCGGCAGAGCGAGGGCGTGGGACCCATACCCGGCCTGGTGTGCCCCTTCCCGGGGTCGGCGTTCGTGGACTCGTGGGGAGATCCCCGATCGGGAGGCAGGACCCACCGGGGAGTGGACATGTACGGGCCCCACGGCGCCCCTCTCTATGCGGTGGCAAGCGGAACCGTCACCGTGGTGAACAGCGGTTTGGGAGGCAGGGGCATCTGGCTGCATTCGGACACCGGGGTTGGCTATTACTACGCCCATCTCAGCGGTTGGGCGGTCAATCAGGGCGACCGGGTGACTTCCGGACAGCTGGTGGCCTACAACGGAGACTCCGGAAACGCCGAAGGGGGACCTCCTCACCTCCATCTGCAACTTCATCCCAGCGGGAGGGGTTCGCCCGCCTACAACCCCTATCCGACCATGAGAGCGGCCTGTTAACCCGATGCTTGTTCACCAGGACTGGGACACCGCAGCTTTCCGTCTCCCCACGGTGTCCACCCACCTCGGTCCCTTTCCCGGTCGGGACTTCTTGCAGGCGGTCACCGGCCACCGCAGCCGGAACCGGTTGGAACTGGTGGAATCCGACGACGGATTGCTCGCCCTCCAAAGGGATGATCAAACGGTGCGGATGGCGGGTCCCGCTTCCCTGACCGACTACCACAGTCCTCGAGGAGGAAGCGTCCCTGAGTTGGTCGCCGAGTGGTGGAGCAGCCAGGGGACGGGCGCCACACTACTGTGGGACTCTCTGCCCGGCCGGGCCGCCGACGCGGTGTCGGACGGCCTGAACCTGGCCGGGGCCAACCCTGTCCGTGAGCAGACCGAGGTGGCGGCGGTGCTCCATCTGCCCCCTACCTTCGATGAGTACCTGCAGATGGTGGGCAAGAAGGAACGCCACGAGATCCGCCGCAAGACCAGGCGCTACCACCGTGGGATCGGCCACCTCCGCCTGCACAGCCAACCGGATCCGGGATGGGAGTTCGAGGAGTTCGTCAGACTTCATAAACTGGCTACCGGAGCAAAAGGACAGTTCATGGACGAGGAAACCACGCCGCTGTTCCGGCAGTTGGCAGATCTTCCCGGATGGAGGATCGATCTCCTGGAGACTGGGGACGGGCAGGCTTCCGCCTGCGTGTTCGGATACTCCGACACAGACTGCTACTACCTGTACAACTCCTCTTTCGATCCGGCCTATTCTTCACTGTCCCCGGGAGTGGTCCTGTTGACTTCCCTGATCGAGAAGGTGATCGCCGAGGGCCTGACCCGGTTCGATTTCCTCAAGGGCGCCGAGACGTACAAGCGCCGGCTGGGCGCCGTGCACCGACCCCTCTACACCGTCAGTTGTCAGCGATGATTGCCCGAGTCGCCTTCGTTTCGATGCACACCTCCCCCCTCCGCGACCCCGGGGAGGGAGACGCGGGCGGCATGAACGTCTACCTGCACGAGTTGGCCTCCACCATGGCTGCCCAGGGGGTGGAAGTTGACGTGTACACGCGAAGGGACCAGCCGGGACTGCCCGACAGCGTGGCCGTGACCCCGGGGTACCGGGTGCACCACCTGGCGGCCGGACCGGTCTCTGCCCTCTGTATCGAAGAGCAGGTGCCGCATCTGCCCGCTTTCAGCCGGGCGCTGGTGGAACGGTTGGAAGCCGACCCTCGCCCACCCGACCTGGTTCACAGCCACTACTGGCTGTCGGGATGGGCGGCGCAGGAGGCCAAACGGCGCTTCAACATCCCGATGGCCAACTCCTTCCACACCCTGGGCCGGGTGAAGGACGCCACCCGGCGCAGGGACCAGTCTCCCAGCGACCCGGTGCGGATCGCTGCCGAGGAGACCTTGATCTCAAACGCCAACTGCGTGGTGGCGTCCACGCCGTTCGAGGCGGACGACCTGTTGGATCACTACGGCGCCGACCCCACCAAGTTGTGCGTCTCTCCTCCCGGCGTCAACCGGACCTACTTCCGACCGGGAAGCCGGTCCCAGGCCCGGTCAAGACTCGGTTTGGGCGACGAACCGCTGGTGCTGTTCGTGGGAAGAATCCAGGCCTTGAAAGGACCCGACGTGGCCATTGCGGCGGTGGCCATGGCGCGAGAGCGGCTGGAGAGTCTGCGTTTGCTGATAGTGGGAGGACCCAGCGGTCCCCGGGGCGAACATGAGATGCAGAATCTGAAAAGAGCCGCGGCCCGGTTGGAACCGGAGGCGGTGAACTTCCACCCGCCGGTCGGGCACAGCCGCCTGGCCGACTTCTACCGGGCGGCGGACGTGCTGGTGGCGCCGTCGCGCAGCGAGTCCTTCGGGCTGGTGGCCGCCGAAGCCCAGGCCTGCGGGCTACCGGTGGTGGCGGCCCGGCGAGGAGGACTCATGTACGTGGTGGACGACGGCGGTTCGGGTCTGCTGGTGGACGGGTGGGAGCCCGATGGTTACGCGGCGGCCATCTGCAAGGTGATAGAAGACCGGGACCTGCGCGCCTCCATGGCGGCACGGGCGGTGAAGTGGGCAGGCAGATACTCCTGGCAAGCCACCTCCGACCGGTTGCTGGAACTCTATCAGAGCGTACTCTTCCACAGATGAACGATCCCGCCACGGTTTTGGTGCAGACCATCTCCGCCTGGGTGGCCGACCCGCACAGCGACGTCGAATATGCCGAGGAGGTAGAGGATCGCTGGGCGGTGCGGATGCGCCAAGGGGTCCGCTCGGCCACCACCGTGTGGTGGACGGTGGGCGACCGCACAGTCAGCGCCGAGGCCTACGTGCTTCCGGCGCCGCCCGCCAACCGGGCGGAGGTGTACCGGCTGTGCCTTCTCCGCAACCACCGGATGTGGCGATGCCACTTTTCTCTTGATCGGGAGGGCGCAGTGGTGCTGACCGGTCGCCTGAAGGTGCAGGAGGTTACTCCCGAGACATTGGACCTGCTGTTGGGAGAGATCTACGAAGCGGTCGAACTCAGCTTCCGACCGTTGGTGATGATGGCCTTTCGGAGGAATTGAGCCTCTACCGGGAATGGGCGCCGATCGCCGGATCGCGAAAAGAAGCTGCGGATTGACTTGAAGAATCAGCCCCGGTGTCCCAAACCTGTAGTGACCGACGGGAAGAGGGTCTCCCGAGCGCCACCTCTGGGGAAGGCGGGATGGCGCCGGAGGACCCCTCGCCCGTCGCGATTTTCGTGATGAAATGACACAGAAGACGCCCTCGATCAGCAGGGGCTCTACCCTTAAAGGCCTTGGCCTTAATGCTGTCGAACCGCTGGACATCATGAGTCTTCCGATCAGCTTCCTTTCCGACTTTGGAACCGACGACGAGTTCGTGGGGGTGGTGCACGGAGTGATAGCCCGGATTGCCCCGCAGTCTCGGGTCATCGACATAAACCACAGAATCGCCCGCGGCGACATCCGGGCAGGCGCCCTTTCGCTGTTACGCGCTGTCCAGTACCTTCCGCCGGGGGTCACATTGGCGGTGGTGGACCCCGGCGTGGGAACCGACCGGCGTGCCTTGGCGGTGGAGACCGGCGAGATGACCTTCGTCGGACCTGACAACGGCCTGCTCTCGCCGGCGGTTGCCATGATGGGAGGCGCCCACCGGATAGTGTCCATCGACAATCCCGAGTTTCGTCTGCCCGCCGCCTCCGCCACCTTCTGGGGACGGGACGTGTTCGCACCGGCCGCCGCGGCGCTGGCCGCCGGTGAAGCATCTCTGCAGGATTTGGGACCCGCGATCGGCGCCCATGAGGTGACGCCGCTGCTTCTGCCCCTGCCGGAGGTCTCCGCAGGGCGAGTCAGTGGCGAAGCCTGGTGGGTGGACACCTTCGGCAATGTGCAGACCAATATCTCCCCCGATGACCTGCAAGCCGCCGGCTTGGAGGATCGCACCGAACTGGTGGTGAGATTGGGCGCCTCGACTCATCGGATCAAGACAGGCGCCACCTATGCGCAGGTGCGTAAAGGGGAGTTGCTGATCCATGTCGACTCGGCCGGTCTGGTGGCCATAGCCATGAGAGAAGGAAGGGCCTGCGACGAACTGAATCTCACCGAGCGGATGTCGGTGGTCATGGAGAGAACATCAATCCCCACAATTGCGCCACCGCCGCGCCCACGATGACCAAGGCCAAGACCACTATCGCTATCGCAGTGCCGGGTCGCACTAGGTCACTCCCTACAACGAGGTTTGCAGGGGCCAAGGATATCTCCTAGTCAGATGACAACGAGCAGCGGGCGCCGGCGCCTGATCTTCTACACCCGCCCCGAGTGTCATCTGTGCGCGGCGGCGGCGCCTCGGGTGCGCAGAGCAGCCCGGTGGTCCGGCTTCGCCATCGAGGAGATCAACATCGATCGCCGTCCGGAAATAGCTGTCGACTACGGCCTGCGCATCCCGGTGGTGGAAGGACAGGGAGGTCAGGTCCTGGCGGAGGGAGAGATCAAGACCGCCCGGCTGTGGGCGGCCATCCTAAAGAGCAGGTGGGGGCGGAAGCCGGAAGGGTAGGCATCGGGACCGACTCCTCCTGCTCAGTGGTCGGCAGGCTCGGCCTCGGCCTCGTCTGTCTCCGCCTCCTCGGTCTCCGCCTCCTCGGTCTCTGATCCGGTCTCTGCGGTCTCTTCGCCGTCCTCTCCATCGATCAAACCGCACTCGACGAGGGTCTCGTCAGGGTCGGCGCCGCCGAAACGGATCCTCTCGAAGGCCACCACGGCGGCGATCTCCTCGGCGGTGTTGCTGGTGGCGAACCCGGGCATGAATCCTCCGCCGCCCACCGGTTTGGCCAGATCGCCGTAGGTGTCGATGCCGGCGTCCTGGAACCCTCCGGTGGCCAGGGCGACCCACTCGATGTGGTCGGGGCAACTGGAGAAAACCGACAGCACCGTGGCCATGGCCGGGCCCACGCCGCCCTCGCCGTTGGCGCCGTGGCAACCGGCGCAGGTCTCGAAAACAACTTCCCCCACCACCAGAAACGCTCCGGCGGTATCTTCGGCCCGACCGGTGAACTCGCTTCCGTCGCAGTTGACCACCGTGGAATCTATGGGGTTGACAGCCAACTCCACTCCTCCTTCCACACAACCCGCCCGGGCGGAATTCCCCGCCAGATAGAGCAACCCGATCACCGGAACCACCAGGAAGAGGGCAGCCAGCCACCGGGGAAGGATCGAAGATGTCCGCTCCTTCAGGCGAGCGGTCGGGACCGACACCACCACCGGAAAGGACACAGCTTCTTTGGTGGTTACTTCCGAGGGCGGCGGCGGGGGGGCTGCCACGACCGGTGGGGCAGGGGCCGCAACTTCGGCGGCCGCGGCGATCGGGGGCGCGGCGGGGATGGGGGTGGGCTCTGGAGTGGCGACCACGGCAGGCGACGGAGTCGGATCGGGGGCGGGTGGGGCAGCAGGCGGGGGCGACGGCGCGGTCGCAGCGGGCGACGGACCTCCCCCGGCCCAGGCCCGCAGCACCTCTTCCACGGGAACCCCGTCGGCCCCGGCCCGCGCCTCGGCAGAACGCTGCACCAATTCCTCGGGGGCGCCCATGGCTTGGGCCGCCTGCGCAAGAAAGTCACTCACCGGCTGCCTCCATCAAAACTCTCGACTCCACAAGATAAGCCACGAGGTCGTCCATCCAGCTTCCCCGGTAGAGAATGTGACCTCCCTCCCCTGAAAGCACCGCCTCGATGGTTTCGGAATCCATCCGATTTCCCACGTTGGCCAGATCGGGACCGTAACGTTGCCGACCAATCACCTGGTTGGTGTCGGACAGGGTTATCCCGCCCAGTCCGGCCGAGGCGGCCAGTTGCGCATCGGCCACTATCGGTCGGACCATCTGGGTGTGGCAACCTGCACACCCTTCCGCCAAGTACTCACTCTGTCCCACCAAAGCCGCTTCAGTGTAGGGAATCTCGGAATGGAGAGCGCCGCGGCCGGCGCCGGAGAAGGAGGGAAGCACCAGGGTAACCACCAGACACAGGACCAACAGGGCGGCGGCGCCGAAGAAATACCGAAACGGCCGGTCAACCCGGCCCTTCAGCACCGGGGGCGGGCCGGTGGCCGCCGCGGCGGGCCGAACAGGCTGGGCCGGAGGGGTGGCAGGAGCCACGGACGGAGGAGGCGGCGCTACGGGCGGCGGCGGAGCTGGGGGTGGGGGCGCCGTGGGGGCGGCCGGCGGAGCGGGGGCGGCCGGCGCGGGCGCCGGGGGCGGCGTTTCTATCCCGGGCGGCGAGGAAGGCGTGGGTCCTCCCCCCGCCCAAGCTCTCAGAACTTCCTCCACCGAAATGCCGTCGGCCCCGGCCCGCGCCTCCGCGGAACGTTGCACCAATTCGGGGGGAGCGCCAACCACCTGGGCCGCTGCCTCCAGAAGTTCGCTCATCCCTGCTCTTCCTCCCTTTTATCCGGATCGCTTCCGCCGTCGTCATCATAGGAACTGTCGGAATCGGCCGGAAGGTCCTCATCCGCCAAAGTGAACATCTCCTGTGCGGCGGGCCTGCCGGTGGTGAATGTCCTGAAGATGAGCAGACAGAAGGCCAATTGCCCCGCCAGAGCCACCAGCCCGGTCAGTATGGACAACCCGACCAGCAACGAGGACATGCCGGCCAGATCCCCCCATCCGGCGCCGGTGGGACTTATCCCTGTGTAGGCGCCGCCCGCCCAGCTGTAGCCCGATACCAACCCGGCCCCCACCAGCAGCGCCGAAGTCAGACCCACTCCCCAGAAAGTCAACCGCAGATGCCCCCTGGCAAGGTTCATGCCGGCCAACTTCCGCCCGCTGATCGACGGAAGCGCCTGGTAGGACCAGGCCGCAACGAACAGGCCGCCGGCGCCGAACAGGGTCCCGTACAGCACACCGTCCCAGAAGGGGGTGAGCCCCACCACGGCCGCCGCGGAGCGAACCGTCCCGAAGCTGGTTAGAGAGGCCGTCAACAGGGCGAAGAACGACCCCGCCAGGGCAGCGGCGACCACCGGACGGCTCTGCCGATCGGCCCAGGTCTGTTCGGCGGTGAGAGAAAGATTGGCGGCGTTGGCCAGAGCCGACACGGGAAGGGCGAGGGTCATCAGAAACGCCACCGCTTCCAGCCAGCCCGGAACGGGACCGAAAACCAGCGGCGCCACGCCCGACCAGGCCGACGCGAAAGCCAGGGACCAGAATCCGACTCTCGCCAACTGCCTGCTGGCCAGCGGATTGCCGGTGTCCTTCACCAGGGCGTAATACGCCAGCCCCACTCCCACGCCCACCACCCACAAGTTGGAGAGCCCGAACAGAGCTATCGACTCGGAAAGAGCCCCGGCCAGCGAGGAGGGCGCCGCCATGGCGCCGGCCAGATAGAGAAGCGGCAGCCAGACCACCCCGGCCAGGACATACCACAGAGACACAAAAATGTTGGGTTCCTGACGATGGCGAACCGTGGAGACAGTCACTACCGACGGCGCCAGCAGAGTGACCAGCAGCGGAAGCGAAGCCCACCAGGGAAGAGCGAACGGGCCGCTTCCGTCTCCCCAACCCAGGAGCACCACCCCCGCTCCCGCCACCGTCACCGCCGCAGTGGCCGCTCCCCCGGCCACGGCCAACGCCTCGCCGCGCATCGGCGTACCGGTGAGCCTGGGCAACAGGTAATAGACCCCACCCGCCAGGGACAGCGTCAACCAGCCGATCAACGCCAGCAACAGAGCCACGGACCGCACCCGACCGTAGGAGAAAGGCCCGGTCAGCGTGCCGGAGAACCGAACTTCCACCATGGCCACCACCCAGACAATCCCGGCCAGGGCCAGGAAGGCGGTGGACATGACGATGTGCCACTTGGCGGCGGTGTCCGGACCCAACCTGTCCGACCAGGCGGCGTACCGTCCGGCTCGTTTCTTCGGATCTGCGACTTGATTATTCTTGGTTGTATTCAGAGCACGACCCCCGTGGCTCCAGATTGGAAAGTTAGCCAATGATCGCCGCTCCAAAAGATAGCAAGAACGAAACCCCGCTCGGCGCGCCGGTCGTGCTGCCGGGTGCCGCCGGCGATCGGCAGGGAACTCACAAAACTTTGTTCGAAGGCGCCTGCGGTGTAAAAATAGGAGTGCTCCGATCCGGGAAGGTCATCTCCTAAAGATGCATCGCCTCGCAGCCATAAGCGATAAGCACCGAATCATCATCGGGTGGGCGTCTTTGGTGCTGGGCACCGGCCTGATGGCGGTGGCCGTGCTGTGGGTTCACTACTCCAAGCTCCCCGAGACCGAGATCGTCGACGGGGTGGCGACGCCCCTGGTGGTGGACTACTTCAACTGGGTGCCGCGCGGTTGGTTCTGGAAGAGCATCGGCTATCTGGCCGCCTTCGGCGCCTCCCAGATGATGCTGGTGGGCGCCGCCTTCCTGTGGGTGCTCAACCAAAAGATGACCTGGGCCAGGGCTGCCTTCGCCGCCTTCCTGGTCTGGATGGAGTTCGTGCTGGTGTTCGGCATTGTCCCCTCCGAGTGGCTCAACCTCTCCCAGACCGACCTCGACTGGTCGAACCAGCGGATCGCCTTCGACATTCCTCCCATACTGATGCTGGGCAACGAGGTCTCGATAAGCTGGGCGGCCATCAAGGACGCGATTTCGGGAGGCTACAACGTGACCGCCCTGGCGGGAGCCGGCCTGGTTGCCTACCTGTTCCAGCAGGTTTACAAGCCGCCCAAGAAGAAAGCCGCCACCAAACTCTCCCCCTACGGCCGGCCGATGGTGAAGGGAGACCGCTGAGATGCCCCGCGGCGTTGTTGACGAGACCCCGCCCTTCCGCGACGACTACCAGCTCGCCCTGGTCGAGAACGACTTCTACAAGGGGAAGCTTCGTCCCAAGCAGTTCCTCCACATCGACCAGTCCGAATGCATCATCTGCGAAGGGTGCGTGGACATCTGCCCGTGGAAATGCATTTTCTATCTGTCCATGGAAGCCATCGACGAAGCGGTCAATGTCGAAGATCCCCGCCAAGACACCACCAACTATGGTTTCTTCGTGGTCGACGAGAACGAATGCACCCGCTGCGCCCTGTGCATCGACCGCTGTCCCACCGGGGTGATCTCACTCGGAAAATTCGAGGGCTCCCTGGCCGCCCAGGCCGAGGAGATGGGCCTCAACACGGCGCCCTGGGAGGTGGACACCGGCCAGCGAGACTTCAAGCACGGCTACACCTACGGAATGCGCTGGTAAGGAGCGAGCAGTGAGCAGACGAAACGGAAAGCAGGGTCTGATGACCAAGGCCCGCACCCATGCCGCCGACTTGGCGGGTCGGGTCTGGTCGGGCCAGTTCATGGATTCGGTCCTGCGGCCCGGTTCCCCTTTCAAGAAGGGATACACCGACACTCCCCGCAACCGATCCTACGTGATCATGAACAACGTGCTCTACCACCTCCACCCGGTGAAGGTCAAGCGGCACGGAGTCAAGCTTTCCTACACGCTGTGCCTGGGCGGGCTGAGTTTCTTCTTGTTCATCCTCCTGACCGTCACGGGAATTTTCCTGATGTTCTACTACGCCCCCACCGCCGAACGCGCCTACATCGACGTGCAGGCGCTCTCCACCGACATCGCCTTCGGTTCCCTGATGAGGAACATGCACCGCTGGGGCGCCCATCTGATGGTGCTCACCGTATTCCTCCACATGTCCCGGGTGTTCTACCACGGCGCCTACAAGCCACCCCGGGAGTTCAACTGGGTGGTGGGTGTGATCCTGTTGCTGCTGACCCTGCTGCTTTCCTTCACCGGCTACCTGCTTCCCTGGGACCAGTTGGCCCTGTGGGCGGTGACGGTGGGAACCAACATGGCCGGATTCGTCCCGGTGATAGGCACGCAGGTGAAATTCGCCTTGTTGGGCGGGGTGGAGGTCACCGCCGGGACGCTGCTGCGATGGTACGTGCTCCATGTGTTGTTCCTCCCTTTCATCATCGTGATCTTTTTGGCTGTCCACTTCTGGAGAGTCCGCAAAGACGGCGGCATCTCCGGACCTCTGTAAATATGCGAGGTAAGCGCTAGTGCCACAGATACCCGAAGAACTGCTCAGGCGGTCCGCCGAAGCCAAGGCCAAGGCGCTGGGCCTGCCGGTGGAGCAGGTGCTGGCCGAGATGCGCGGGGAGGCCCCGGTAACCGAGATAGCCGCCGAGTCGGTTTCGGTGCCCGCTCCGGAATTCGTTCCGACCACCACCCATACTCCGGTTTCGGAGATGCCTCCGCAACCCCAGCCTCCCGACCCGGCTTCCGCCCCGCCGCCCGCCGTCACCGCGGTGGCCGAGCCGGAGGCCCCCGAGGCGCCCGCCGCGGAACCACCTCCTGTTGCTCCGGCCGACACGGCGGAAAACGGCGCCGGAAGACTGGCTGCGGTGGTGTCGGTCCGCCCCTCGGCGCCGCCGGCCGACCTTCCGGAGGGAGTGCGCCACCAGCGGCTGCTGACGGTGGTGAAAGCCCGGGCAATCCAGCAGGTGAAGGCCGATCCCACCGACAAGGTCAACACCTGGCCGCATCTGATGATCACCGAATTCACCGCCCTGCTGGCGATGACCGCATTCCTCTTGGTTCTGTCGGTGATCCTCCAGGCGCCTCTGTTGGAAGCGGCCAATTTCAACGCCACCCCCAACCCGTCGAAGGCGCCCTGGTATTTCCTGGGGCTGCAGGAGATGCTGTCCTATTTCGATCCTCAGATCGCCGGGGTGACTGTGCCGACGGTGATCGGGATAGTGGGATTCATGATGATCCCCTACATCGATCGCAATCCCTCCACCCGGCCGTCGGACCGCAAACTGGCCATCATGCTCTACACCATCTTCCTGACCGGGTCGGCCACTCTCACCATCCTGGGAGTGTTGTTCCGGGGCCCGGGATTCAATTTCGCATATCCATGGGTTGACGGAGTCTTTTTCGACGACTTGAAAGACTGGGTCGACTTTGGAGGACACTGATGCCCGATAATCGGATCCGGTTGGAGTAATGGGCGGCGCAGAGCTGATCATCATCGGAGTGGCGGCGGTGGCAATCGCCGCGGCGGTTGGCGCATTCACCATCGCCTTCCGCCGCGCCGAGCCGGACGCCTCGTCTCTGTGGCCCAAGCGGGTGGAACGCGCCGCCCGCAAGGCCGACCGTTCCGCTCCCACCATGGAGTTGGTGATCCCCGCCACCGCCGAAGAACCGGAGATGGCCGGGGACGAGGTGGCGGTGACAGAAGAGGAGCCCTCCCATGTGACGGAGGCGTTGGCGCCCATCACCGAATCACAGGTGATAGTGGAAGCCTCCCCCGAGGAAGTGGGGGTGACACGCCGACAGTTCTTCAACCGGTCGCTGGCCGCCATGTCGGTGGCATGGTTCGGAATCATGGGAATAGAGATTCTGGCCTTTCTATGGCCCAAGATCAGCGGGGGCTTCGGAAGCGACGTGGACGCCGGGAACGTCGCCGACCTGGTTCCCGAGATGACCGACGCCGCCGGGCTGATCACTCCCGCTTTCATTCCCGACGCCCGCGCCTACGTGGTCCCGGCGCCCGCCCAGGGAAGCGAGCAACTCGCCGAACAGGATCTCGTGGCCGGCGGCCTGATGGCGCTGTATCAACGATGCGTACACCTGGGATGCCGAGTGCCCTGGTGTGGCGACTCCCAGGGTTTCGAATGTCCCTGCCACGGTTCCAAGTACAACTCCATCGGCGAATATTTCGCCGGTCCGGCCCCTCGTAACCTCGACCGGTTCGCGGTCCACGTGTCAGACAACGGGCGGCTGATCATCAGAACCGGGACGATCGTGGAGACCCCGCGGGCCATCGCCCAGTCCGTGTCCTATCCGCAAGGCCCTTCCTGCATCTAGGAGTATTCGTGGACTCAACGCTGGTAATCACCCTGGTGATGGTGGGAGCCGTCATCTGGCTCAGTTTCCTGGGAGTGGCCGCACTGCGCTCCCGCCGACGGGAAGGCATCCCGCCCAACCAGGCGCCGGGGGTCACCGACGACGCCTTGGAGACCCGGCGGCTGGAACGGGTCCAGCAGGGCGCCGTCCTGCTGTCGGCGTTCCTGGCGGTGGGACTGGCGATCTACTACCTGACCGAAACCGACCGCCAGGACAGCTTCGTCGACCAGTTCCACGAAGAGTCGGTGGAAAGGGGCGCCGAACTGGTGGGACCGGGGGAGGCGGACTGCTGGAGTTGTCACGGCCCCAACGGCGTGGGAGGAGTGGCCAGCTACGTGGAGAAGCGCACCGGAGTGAGCGTTTCCTGGTCGGCGCCCGCCCTGGATGACATATTCATGCGGTATGACCGTGACATCATCACCTACTGGGTCACATATGGACGGGGCAACTCTCCGATGCCTCCCTGGGGCACGGTGGGAGGCGGTCCCATGAACGAGCAGCAGATCTTCGACATCGTCAACTACCTCGAGAGCATCCAGGTCTCCCAGCAAGAGAGCCTCCGCAAGACCGACACCATCGTAACGGGCCAGTTGAGCCTGCTGGAGAACGCCGACCAGGCCTTGGAGAGAGCCATCATCGAACAGCGCCAGTTGATCTCCGACATCGAAAGCGCGCCCCGCTACGCGTTCACGATGGCCAACCTGGTGGAATTGGCCCGCCAGACGCGGGAGGGTTCCGGCCGGGGGATCGACCGGGACGGCGACAATCTCTCCGACGCCTCCGAGGTGGCCATCTCCGAACTTACCGCCGCGGCGGCGGCTCTGTTCGACATCGTCGAGATCGAGGCTCTGACCTTCGATCCTCAGAACCCCGCCACCGACGGGCGTCCCGATGCCGACGTGGCCGATCATGCCATCTCCGAACTGCAGGAAGTGATATCCCGGGCGCCCGTCCTGGAACTGCGGATGCAGTCGATCCGAACGGCATTGCAGGCCGAGGGCGAGGAGGACTCCGACGGGGACGGACTGTCCGACCGGGCGGAGAGAGTGCTCACCGCCGAACTCGCCCTGGCCCGTACCGCCCTGCGGCCCAACACCCTGACGGTGGTGGACCTCGACCCGGAACGGGCTTCCTCGGGAGGGGGGGTCACCGACGACCAGGCCGCCGCCACCGCCATCTCCGGCATGGAAGCCGCCGCCATCAACCTTCGCGTGCGAACCGAGAACGCCGAACGTCTGCTCGCTCCCGCCCGAGCGGGACTGGAGGAACTGCTGGCCGCCGTTCAACACCGCAATTGGGAGATAGACCTCCAAGGCGTGGCCGACGTTGCCTTCGGAGGCGACCTGGACAGCGCCACCCGGGCGGTGGGAGTGTTCACCGGGTACTGCTCCCGCTGTCACACGTCCGGCTGGTCGGCGGGAACGCCCTACGCCAGCCAGCCGGGCTCGGGAGGATTCGGACCGGCCGTCTGGAGAGGCCGGCCCCGCGTGCAGTTCCTGACCAAGGACAACCTCCGCGACTTCCTGCTGGTGGGAGCGGTGGCGGACCAACCCTACGGGGTGAACGGGTTCGGGAACGGGCAGATGCCGGCCTTTGGCGCAGTGCTGTCGTCCGACGACCTGGACCTGCTGGTGGAGTATCTGTGGGCTGCTGATCTCAACGGTAAGGGGACCTAGAAATGCGCGAACTTTTCCGCTCCCTGCTCTCGGCCAATCTGTTCGTCACCGGGATCATCCTGCTGTTGACGGCCATCCTGGTGTTCTACGGCACCATATACCTGTTGAACTACACCAACCTTGGCAAAAAACTCGCCTTCCTGGTCACCGGCGCCGGGATTTCGGCCTGGATGACGATCGGGAGCCTGTTGTTCGTGCTCTATGCGCCGCGGGGACCTCGCCCGGCCAACATCGAGGGACTCAACGCTTTCGAGGTGCGGATCGTCCCGATTGCCTATACGGTGGTTTCCGCCGTCCTGTTCATAGGCTTTTTGGTGGCATTGCATCAATATGAAGAAGCCCGGGAAAAAGCCGATCTCTGAACATTCCTCTATTAACTGAAGATAAACAATTATCGTTCTCTTCACCAATGTTGAGACTTTTACCAGGCAATAAGCCCTCCACTCCGCGTTTACTGGTCGCTGTTCTGACCATGGTGGGGCTGGCATCTGCATCCTGTGGCGGTGCGGACATACCGGTGGAGTACCTCGGTGACGGCTCACTGGGAACCGTGGAGATGGCGCCCGGCGAGGCGATCCAGATCCGTTCCGTTTACACAAACCCCGGGGACATCGCTCTGTTGGGAAACTCCGTCGAGAAGGCCATCGTGTTCGCGGTCGAGGACTACGGAACGATCCACGGTTTCGAAGTCGACCTGGGTGTGGGACTCAGCGAAATGTGCTCGCCCGAAGGGGGGATGATCGCCGGCTCCCTGGTGGTTGCCGAGGGGAACGTCTTGGGTGCAATCGGCACAAGATGTTCGGGGGCGGCCGTGGAAGCCTCGCCACTGATTACCGGTGCCGGAATGGTCCTGATCTCTCCATCGAACACCGCCCCGTCCCTGACGTCGAACCTGGCCGGCCACGAAGGCGAGAGCCACTTTCACGGTTACTACCGAACCGCTCACAACGATCTGGTACAGGGCCGGACCGTGGCTCGTTTCTTCAACGCGGAAGGCATTTCCAGGGTGGCCGTTGTTCATGAAGTAGATGCTTATACCCGGGGTTTGGCCATCGCTTTTTCCGACGCTTTCGAGGAGCGCGGCGGTTCTGTCACGGGCGTTTGGGAAGTGGAACATGCAGCTCAGGACCTCCTTCCGGTGTTGACCGAGATATCAGAGAGCGACCCGGAGGCCCTGTTCTTCCCGATTCGCGTTCCCACCGGCGGTTATCTGGTGAGGCAGGCCGCAGACATGCCCGCCTTCTCGGAAACGGTGTTCATGGCGGCGGATGCGTTGCTCTACGACAGCTTCCTCTCCCTGCCCGAAAGCGAGGGCATATACATCTCGGGTCCCGACACCCGCTACGGAGACAACACCAACCAGAGCACCGGATGGAGCGCCGCAGAACTCGTGGCCCGCTACCAGGACATCGACGGAGAGCCTCCCGAAGGCGCGTACTGGGGTCATGCCTATGACGCAACCGTGCTGCTTCTCGACGCCATCGCAGCCTCTTCCTACATCCGTTCCGATGACGTCCTGGTCGTCGACCGGGCCGGCCTGCGACAGTACCTCGACAGCCTCTCGGGATTTCAGGGGATCACCGGAGAATTGAATTGTGACGAATTCGGAGATTGCGGCGCCTCGCGGGTGGTGATCCATGAACACCTTGATTCAACAACCCTCCAAGCCACCCGAGACAGCGTGGTGTTCGAGGTCGGACCCTGATGGGGCATTCACTGGCCGGCCGCCATCGCAGAATCCCCTCGCTGACCCAGATTTCCATCCCTTGAGATTGGCGACCGATCGCAATTCCCATACATCACACGAGGTCATCCGTACCATATCGTCTCGGGATGAACACCAAAACGAAGCAACAGACTAAAGAAATCTCCCGAACACACCTCTTGACGGCCACCTTGACGGTCCTTCTGCTGGTAGGCGCCGCCTGTGGTGGCGGGACGCCCGAGTATCTCGGCGACGGATCGCTGGGTACCGTGGAGGTGGCGCAGGGCGACAGCGTCCAGATCCGCTCGGTCTACACCAACCCCGGGGACATCGCTCTGTTGGGAAACTCCGCTGAAAGGGCCATCGTTTACGCCGTGGAGGACTATGGGACCATCCACGGCTTCCGGGTCGACCTGGGCGTGGGCCTCGACGACATGTGCTCTCCCGAGGGGGGAATGATCACCGGTTCACTGGTGATCGCCGAAGGTGACGTGGTGGGGGTGGTCGGAACCAACTGTTCGGCGGCCGCGGCCGAGGCGTCTCCTCTCATCACCAGCGCCGGAATGGTTTTGATCTCGCCATCCAACACCGCTCCCTCGCTGACATCGGACCTGGCCGGCACCGAGGGAGGGAGCCACTTCCCCGGCTATTACCGCACCGCACACAACGATCTGATCCAGGGCGAGGCCATGGCGCACTTCCTGTATGACAAGGATGTCTCCACCGCCGCGGTCGTGCACGACGGAGGCCCCTACACCGAGGGTCTGGCCACCGCCTTCTCCGCCGCCTTCGAGGAACACGGGGGCACGATCACCGGTACCTGGGAGGTCGAACGGAGGGAAGAGGACCTGATGCCGGTGCTGACCGAGATCGCCGAGACCTCTCCCGACGCCCTGTTCTTCCCGATCTTCTTCCCCACCGGCGGCGTCCTGGTGGAGCAGGCTGCCGAGATGCCGGCCTTCTCCGAGACCGTGTTCGCCGGCGCCGACGGGCTGCTCGGCGACGACTTTCCTCTCGCTGCCCGAGAGCGAAGGCATGTACATATCAGGTCCCAACACACGCTTCGGAAACAACACCAACCAGAGCACCGGATGGAGCGCTCCGGAACTCGAGGCCCGGTATCTGGAAGCCGATGGCGAACCGCCCACCGGCACGTTCTGGGGGCATGCCTACGACGCCACGGTCCTGCTTCTCGACGCCATCACCGCAGCCTCTTACCTGCGCTCTGGAGACAGTGCCCTGGTGATAGACCGGGCCGGGGTACGAGAGTACCTCGACAACCTGTCCGGCTTCCAGGGAGTGACCGGCGTCCTCAGCTGCGACGAGTTCGGGGACTGCGGCGCCTCCCGGGTGGTGATCCACGAACATCTCGACTCCACCAACATCCAGGCCACCAGAGAGAGCGTGGTCTACGAGGTCGGACCGGGAGGACCAGCAGGCTAGGGAGTCCCTGACCGGCCCCTGATCCGGCCTGTGACGGGGGTGTGGCTCAGGCATTCCTCCTGTTCGGGATCCGTTCGGCAAAGAAATCTGCGCCCCAGGGTTGACTTTGTCCCACCGATGTCTCATAGTGACAGAAGCCAAACACCGAACCGGCCCGTCCGGCGTCACACGGGCCGCGCAAGGGATCATCCGGTCTGATCAATCAGCCCCAGTCCCGGCTGGGCTGAAACCTGCCAGACCTACGGCGCGGTGGAGGCGGGGGTGGGCCCGAGAGGGGGATTTTCGCGAGTTTTTGCCTAGCTTCCTGGTTCGCCGTGGCTGGTTACTCGCGCTACCCGGCGACTGCGCACCACTCCCTGAGTCGCAACTGGCAGAGACTCGTATCAGTAACTCGTGAAGGTGAGAACACCCAACCCGTAGTCGTTGGTGCTGGCCAGCGCCACCATGGTCTGGTGTACGTCGCGGGCCACGTCCACGATCAACGCTTCGCTGGCTGTGGAGTCGTGCAGCCCGAACTTGGTCATCACCGTGATGGCGTAGGGCCGGTTTGGGAGAAACACGATTCCAACGTCGCAGCGGACCCGTTCCATTCCGCCCGACTTGTTGGCAACCGCCAGGTTGGGCGGGATCGCGCGGTTCAACGGCGCGGACTTGGGCTTTCCCAGGATGCGCAGGACCTGCTCCGCCACCGTCGGCGACGGCTTCCCCCGATACAGCATCTCCATCATCGCCACCAGTTCGTTCGGCGTCGAGATGTTCTCTTCACCGCGGTCTATGGCTTCGCTGTCCATCATCTTGCGCCTCAGCTTGGTGTTCTCGAGGCCCATGTCTTCCAACAGCGCGTTGGTTGCCTCCATGCCCGCCCAGTCGATACACATGTTGGTTGCCGTGTTGTCCGACACGATGATCATCAGGATGGCGATGTCCAGCACCGACAGTTCGGGTTCGCTCTCCATGTAGTGGACCACCCCGCTGCCCCTTCCGTACATCTCCGGGGTAATCCTGACGCGGTCGGCAAGGTCGATCTCACCCCGCTCGGAGCGGGTCAACAGCTGTGTCAGGATGTGAATCTTGATGGATGACGCGGTGGGAAACACCTCGTCGCCGCGGATGGAGAATCCGTCTCCACGCTCCAGATCCAACACCGAAACCGCCGCCAGTCCCGCGAAGCCCTCGATCTTCTGTCCCACCCGTTTCTCTAAGCGCTCCCACAGCCCTCTATTGCTCATTTCATTTGCTCCTCGACCGCGGTAACGGTCTCCTCGCCTGCTGCTCCAGATCGTGAAGGAGCCTGGCTATGCCGTACCGTCGTCTTCGGTTTGCCCTTCTTCACTACGGCGCAGCGAAGCCAGGATGTCCACTCCGGTGGCGGCGTCTATCTGTTCGGTCAGAGCCACCAGTGCGGCCGGCAGTTGGGAAACCAGGCCGGGTATGCCTCCGCCGCCGGCGCCCCGCTCGCCGTTGGAGTCCACCACTGCCACCCGGTCGATATTGACTCCTTGCACCGTGGCGACGATCTTGTCGATCAGTTCGGGAAGCATGTTGAGAACCAGTACGTGGTGGCCGTCCTTTCCGGCCGCCTGGTACTGGTCGGTGAGGAGCCTGAACACCTCAACCTGGGCCTTCCCGTCCTCGATGATGGATGCCGCTTCGGCCCGGGCCTGCAACTGTTGAGCTTCCAACTCGGCTCGGGCGGGAACTACCACAGCTGCTTCTACCCGTCGCTTCTCCAGTTCGATGCGCTGGCCTTCCAGTTCCTGGCTGGCCACCACTCGGGCGACATCTCCCGCCACCAGCGCCTCCTCCTCCCGGGCGTTGGAGACTGCCTCCAATTCAGCGGTGCGAACCCGCAGGGCATTGCGTTCCACCACGATCGCCTTGTCCGCCTCGATGCCGGCAATCTGTCCCACCTGTCGCGAGTTGGCCTCGGCTTTTTCCGCTTCGGCTTTGCGCTCGGCTTCCGCCACCCGGGCGTCGCGCACCACCTTGGCAGTGAGTTGGCGTCCCACCGAGGTCAGATAGTCGACGTCGTCGGTGACGTTCTGGATCTTTAGGACATCAAGCTCCAATCCCAGGGTCTTGATGTCGTCGTCCGCCTCGTCGATCAACTGATGGGAGAACTTGAGCCGGTCCTCGTTCACCTCCTCCGGTGACAGAGTGGCCAGGACTCCACGGAGGTTGGCTTCCAGCGTTTCCTTGGCGATCTGCCCGATCTGTGCGCTGCTCCGTCCCAGGAACCGCTCGGCGGCGTTCTCCAGCAAACCTTCCCGGCTGGAGACTTTCACATTCGCGATCCCCTCCACATTGAGAGGAATCGTCCCCCGCGAATAGGCGTTGGTCACCGCCACCTGCAACGGAATGGTGTTCAGATTCATCCACTGGACCCGCTCGATCATGGGGATACGGATGGTACGACCCCCCTGTAGGAGGCGGTAGCCGACCAGGCGCCCGTCGGCCAGCGCCCGTTTACGTCCGGAAATGACGGCCACCCGGTTGGGTGGGCAGATAATGATCAAAGACTTGAAGATGAAGATCATGATCAAGACCACTAGGGCCAGACCCACACCGGCCACGGCAGGAATTAATGAGGTGTCCATTGTCAGTTTTCCTTCTCTCTTTGTCTTCCGACTAGGGCCAATCCACCTTCCATTCCTACGATGGTGACCCTGTCGCCTTTTTTTAACCGGTCATCCCGATCGGCGGGCGAGGCAGTCATTCTATGGCGGGCGCCGGCCGCATCGACGACTATCTGGCCTCTGTGCTCGGTGGAGACCTCCAGCACCACTATGGCGTTGGCGCCCACCAGATCGATTTTGGTCACCTCGCTGGAGGCTTCGCTACGGCGCAGCCAACCGAACAGGGCGTTGTGAAAAGATGCCCCCAGAACGCCAAACCCGACCGCGATCAGTAACCCTGGAATGGCGGCGAGACCCGTCCAGACCGTGATCAAACCGGCCAGACCGAAGAACACAGCCCCAAAGGAAACGGCGCTGATCGACACCCACGAGAAGAAACCCCCTTCCGAGCCGGTGTCGGTGTCCGCGCCCAGTTCTCCGCCGAAGGCGAAAACGAGCAGCAACGGCAAACCGACTGCCAGCCCGAAAATGTAAAGAAAGAGCACGGTCGCTCTCAACCTCTCCTTAGCCCTGGCCCAGAATAGTCATCCGGGACTCCCGCCACTCCCGCGAAATTCTGGATCTTGTGATTCAACCGTTCCTGCAGGCGTTCCCAAAGCTTCTGGTTGCTCATACCATCTACTCCTCTCCTTTACCCAACCGTAGATTCCCGATCAACCTATGAGTTGCAGCTTGTCTCGGAGAGTTTGCTCGAATGCCCCACGTGGGATCGTCCTTGCAGCAAGCAGTTTCCTGCTGGAATCTTCCAAAGTGAGAACTTCCCAATGGTCATGTGAAAGCGTGTATTTCCCATTGGTGTCTTTCGATAACTTTGGCACCATCCATACGATGTCACCTTCATTCAGATCGTGGCTTGGATTGGAACTCGGCCCTCCCATGGAATCAAAGAAAGGCCGATCCACAGCCACGGCCAACTTGGAGCCCCACCTTCGCAAGGTGGGCACTTTGATCTGAAGTTGTGGCATGAGGCGCTTGGCGCTCGAGGATCGCCAATCCGGCCTGCGGACCGCTCCCGGAAACGGGGGCTCGGCACAGTCATCGTCTCGCAATGTCTGATACTCGGAGTCCATGCCCCTGCCCGAGAAATATACCGCCTGAATCTCAAGGCCGTACCAGTCGAGATCACCGTTGGAAGTTCTGGCCACCACCATATCGATCTTCCCCGCCGGCTTCCCGGTGGTAGTTCCCTCCATGAAGGGGACCTCCCTGGCGAGTTTGGTCTTCGCTGCGGAGAACCCGACGATCTCAGCCAACCACCCGACCAGCATATGTCCTTCCTCAAAGCGAGCGGGGCAGACTACCACCGGATCCTCCACCGCCTGGGCTATCCGACCCCTCTCGCCTTCTTGATAGCGGCGGAGAGAGCAAACGCCGCCGCGTTTACGGCAAGGAGGCCTGCCTTCCTGAAATGGACAAGGCGGAGTCCCGCTCTCTTCTCGGAGCGCCTTCCTGGCCAGGACCCTCCGATCTTGGGCCGAGAGCGCCAGAAGAGGGTGTCCGTACCACTCCGCTATCCCAAAACGAGTTGTCATGGCCCGAAGAAACGGGTTGTCATGGCCCGAAGACGGGCCGTGGAGTGATCACTAGTTCCGGGATGCGGGCATGGTGGGTGTTCTTCATGATTACTTGGACTGCGTGAAAGCCGTGTTCCCGCACCAAGGTAACAATCTCCGACGACAGATCGTAGGTCATGAGGAAATCAGCGTCGCTCTCAGCAAGCATCTCAAAAAGCCGGGGATGGTCCAACTCGTTGTGAGCGTAAAGACGCCTCCCTGCCCGCTTGCCACCTGCCGTATAGGGAGGATCGATGAAGAGCACGACTCCTTCACCGAGTTGATGCAAGAATGCCGATAGCATCTGCATTCCATCGGTCTCGCAAAAGCCGATACGGTTTGCGTGTTTGGCAATCTCCCCCAACCGCTTGGCGATCGTCTCCGGGTACCAACGAGACGCCAGCCCCTTCCCATTCTCCCCTCTCTTGGTGAAAGATGCGCCGGGAGCGAGGATTCCGCCCCTACGGGTACGGTTCAACACGAGGGTGCGGAAGCCGTGCTCCAGGACATTCTCAGGCACTCGGGCCATCAAAGAGTGCACTGCATCCCTGGTAGGAGTGAAGCACAGCACCTTCTCGGCAAGCTCGTCTCCATTTCGAAGAGCGGCGTGCCAAAGGGCAGCGACATCGCGGTCCAGTTCAACCAAGAGACACTGGTCCACCAGATCTTCCATCACAGCGGTCAACGAGACAATCCCACCCCCGGCGAAGGGTTCAAGCAGCAAACCGGGTCTTTCTGAGTAGTCCTCCAGCCAGGCGCGAATGTGAGGAACCAGCCAGGTCTTGCCGCCGGGGTACCGGAGCGGGCTACGTTGCGGTACCGAAGCAACATTGACCGCAGGAATGGGCGATATTTCGATCTGCTGCAATCCGATGGGATCAATTTTACCGGTCATCCCCGATTGGATGAGGTAACCGGTGGTCCGAGAGCTTCTCCCTTTTGAATGATTCCTACCCAGTTCTAGAAAACCCTGCACCACCCTTTCCATACAACCTCCCAATATTGTCATCTATATGCTTCCGGGCTATCTCCTCAGATTGGTCAGCTGCTGTGACAAACCAGGTGTGGAGGTTGATTACGCCGCGGTGGTCAGGTCGAGGAGGCGGGCGAAGCGTTTTCGGGCGACGATCCTGGGCAGAATCCGCTTCTCCGGGCAGTTCGCCCAAACCCCCATCCTGAGCGAGGTCTCTACCCACGTCGCTCATGGAAGCCGATCTGTCGTCCATCATCAAGGCCAACAACTCCAAGTAATCCGCGTGCTGATCATCGATAGCCGGAGTAGCCATCTCGAGTGATCGTTGTCGCATCCATTTGCCGGATATCTTCATCTACAGCACGCGCCAGCACAAGGACATCCCTGGCGTAATCCCGTATGTCGGGAGCATCCGCATACCCTGTTGCCACTCTGCCTCTGGCTGTCTGCAAGGCAATCTTCGCTTCTATCAGTGCGTCTCGAAGGATTCGCGTGTCACCCTTGGTAATATCTAGTGCCCTCTTCAAGCCTTGCCCGCTCTCCAATGCCGCCCTGCCCACCTCGGTTTCCAATGTTGTGCTCAGATCTCGCAGATCAGGATTCTGGCGTCTAACCAAGGGCGGTTCGCTGCGGGTCTTGTCGCCGTAGAGCCAACGGCACAATCGACCCAGGTTATCAAGCTTGTCAGGCGGTACCGGCTCGTCATGGGCAGAACGGAGTTTTTCACTACTGGTGCCGAGATAGTCCATCACTCCTCGGTAACCGAGTGCGGTGTAGAGGTGATAAAAGTGGAAGAACTTAAAGAAGCGGTCCTTACGGTGGAATTGGTCTGCCGATTCTGCTTGCTCCAGCACTGTGAGACCACTGTACAACCGTACGACGGTGTCGTGACGATCGCCAAGTTGTAGGGCAATGTCCATGAGAGGTACCCCCGTCTCCCTGAACACCCAAGCGATGTATTCGGCTTTGGCCATGGAGTCCCAGTGTTGCGGTCCGTTTATGTGCTTGAAGCCGATCAGCGGCCAGATTTCCTTCCGGCTGGTGACGATTACCGGGATCGTGTCCAGTCTTCGTCGATCCTCTTCGTTGATGCCGGGCAGGTCGGTCGCCTTTACCTTGCGTCGCAGGTTCCTCGACCGCAACAGCTTGACCGCGGCCAGCCGCCGATTGCCCTCTATAACCACATAGGAAGATTCACCCACTCCTTCCATCAGGGATCGCGAAAACCGGATCATGAAGGAAGAACCCGGCGGCGGCGATCGACAGTGCGATTTCATCCACGGCAAACTCGCGCCAGAGTCGTTTCAGGATGGCTTCCTGCGGCTCGCCCTGTTCCTCCCCGTGGAAACGCGGGTTGACCTGATCAAACCGGAGATCATCGACGGAGATGAACACCGGCTCCGAAACGGCCACCGTCATGAGCCCAACGCTAGTGATCACACCAAACCGGAGTGCCCGCCCAGGAGGGAGAAGTTTGCCAACCTACAGTAAAGATTGTCCGACCGTGGATAGCGTTAGCCGGCGGTGGTCAGGTCGAGGAGGCGGGCGAAGCGTTTTCGGGCGACGATCAGGGCTATCAGGGTTACCACGAACGGGAGGGCGTCGGTGACCTGTACCGGCAGGCCGTTGCCCTGGAAGCGGAAGCCGAGCGCTTCCGCCAGGGCGAAGAGGGCGGCGGCCGCCAGGACCCCGACCGGGTGGGCCCTGCCCAGCATCACCGCCACCACCGCCACCCACCCCCGGCCGCTGGACATGTTCTCGGCGAACTGCACCACGTTGCCGAGCGAAAGCTGGGCGCCGGCTATCCCGGCCAGGGCGCCGGAAGCCAGCACCGCCCCGTACTTGTACACGGTGGGGCTGACGCCCAGGGTCTCGGCAGCCAGGGGACGCTCGCCCACACCCCGCAGACGCAGCCCGATCGGCGAGCGGAACAGGAACACCCACAGCGCGGGCACCAGCAACAGCGCCACGTAGGTGAGAACGGTGTTGTCGAACAGGACCGGACCGACCCAGGGAATCTGGGACAGGCCGGGAACGGCGATCCGGTCCAATCCGTCGATCCGGGGATGCTGGAACACTCCCCGCACATCGAAGAGCTGCGGCAGCAGGAACCCGGTGAGTCCCATGGCCAGAAGGTTCAGGGCGATTCCCAACACGATGGAATCGCCGCGGCGGGTGACCGTTCCGTAGGCGAGCGCCAGGGAGATCAGCATCCCGGCCGCCATCCCGAACATCACCCCCACACCGGAATTCAGCGCCAGGTAGGAACCGGCGACCGCCGCGAACGCCCCGGCCAGCATGATTCCCTCCAGCGCGATCTGGAACACCCCCGCCCGCTCGCAGATCATCCCGCCCAGGGCCGCCAGCAGGATGGGGATCATCGCCCGGGTGGCCGAGTCGAACAGGGCGGTGTCGAAGATCTGCTCGAACATCAGACCTCCCCCACTCCCGCAGCCTCGGCTTCTCCCGCTTCCGAAGGTCGGCGATCACTGCGTCGGATGGCAAGACGGCAGGCCACCGCCACGATCACCACCGCCTGCAGGACCTGCGACAGGCGCCACGAAACACCGGCGTTGCGCTGCATGGCCAGGCCGCCGATCTGCAGACCCGAGAAGAACAATCCCGTGACGAAAATGGGGATGGGACGGTTCACGGCCAGGAGGGCGACCAGGAGACCGGTCCAGGCAAAGCCGCTCAGCACCAGTTCCCCGTCTATGAAGCGAAGCGCCTCGCCGATGATGAGATGGGTCCCGATCAGGCCCCCGATCGCTCCGCCCACCACCATCACCTGTACCGTCCGCTGCTCCACGTCGATGCCCCCGTAGCGGGCCGAACGCATGTTGAAGCCGGCCATCTGCGTCTCGTAGCCCGCCACGGTGCGGGTGTAGACCATCCAGAGCAGCACCACCAGCAACATGACAAGAATCAAGGACAGGCTGACCCCTCCGAAGACCGGCATCTTCGGCATCCGGGCGGACTCGGGGACCTGGCGGGTGGTCGCCAAGGTGACCGAAACGTCGGACAGCGGAAACCGGACCAGGTATCCGGTGATGGCGCGCGCCACGTAGTTGAGGAGCAGGCTGGTGATGAGGATGGGAAGCCGCAGCCTTGTTTGACCATAGGCGGGCAGCAAGGCCCACAGGGCGCCTACCGCTGCTCCGGTGATCATGGCCGCAGGAACGACCAGGAATCCCGGACCGGGCAGATAGATGGCCACGATCGTGCCCGCCAGACCGCCGATCACCATCTGTCCCTCTCCCCCCAGGTTGATGATTCCCGATCGGAAGGCGATGGAGACCGCCAGCGCCATGCCCACTATGGGGATGGCCCTGCCCAAAGTGTTGCGCAATCCGGAACCGGTGACCGCGCCCGTGAACATCTCCTCCCCCGCAGCCAAGGGGTCGCCGCCGGTGACGGCCACGATGGCGGCCGCCAGGGCAAAGGCGAACAGCAGGGAGAAGGTCACCGGGCTCACCAGCGCCCGCCGGCTCATACTCCGCAATTCGTCCAAGAACCGCCTAAGCAACCGCCGCCTCCACGTGCGCCCCAGTCATGTAGAGGCCGATCTCGGGCTCGGCGACACGGCGGGGGTCGAGGCTCGCCACGATACGCCCCTCGAACATCACCAGGATGCGGGTGCTCAGCGCCAGGATCTCCGACAGTTCGGCCGACACCAACAGCACCGCTCCTCCCTGGTCGCGGTACTCGATCAACCGGCCGTGGACAAACTCGATGGCGCCGATGTCCAGACCGCGGGTGGGCTGCTCGGCGATCAGCAGTGGAGTGCCATGGTCCATCTCCCTGGCAACCACTACTTTCTGCAGGTTGCCGCCCGAAAGGTTGGCAACCGGGCCGGACACCGAACCCACCTTGATCCCGAACACTTCCACCAGCCGTCGGGTCAGTCCCCCCACCGCCTCCCGGTCGAACCACCCCCTTCGCTGGATTCTCGGCCGGCGTTGATGACCCATGAGAAGATTCTCGGAGACCGAGGCTTGGCGGGTGGTGCCCACTCCGTACCGGTCCTCCGGTATGTAAGCCAGTCCGGCCGCTCGCCTCCCGGCAACATCGACATGGCTGATGTCTCTTCCCGAAAGGGTGACCGATCCTGCATCCGTCTCTCGCAGCCCGCACAGAGCTTCGATCAACTCGCTCTGCCCGTTCCCCGCCACTCCGGCAATACCCACTATCTCACCTGATCTCACGTCGAGGTCGGCATCCTCAACCACCGGACGTCCATGCCCGCCCAGCACGGTCAGGTTGCTGACCTCCAGGACCACCTGGTCGGGATCGTGTTCGGGGGCCCTCCGATCCAGATCGACCGCCCGGCCGGTCATGTGCAGGGTGATCTCGGCCGGATTGGTCTCGGCGGTCACCAGGTGGGCCACGGCCCGGCCGTTGCGGAGCACAGTGACACGGTCGGAGATGGCCATTACCTCCCCCAGCTTGTGGGTGATGAACAAAATGGTGCGTCCCGCGTCCCGCAGTCTCCTGATGACTTCAAACAGTTGGTCCCGCTCCTGGGGAGTGAGGACCGCGGTGGGCTCGTCCAGAATCAAGACCTGGGCGTCGCGGTAGAGGGCCTTCAGTATCTCAACCCGTTGCAGCACCCCCACGGGAAGATCCTCCACCGCAGCCTCGGGATCCACCGCCAAGCCATACTGTTCGGCCAGATCCCGCACCCGGGCGGCGCTGGCCGCTCGGTCGATCAGGCCGCGACGGGTCGGCTCCTGGCGGAAAACCACATTGTCGGCCACACTCAGGGTGGGAAACAGCTTGAAAGACTGGTGCACCATCCCCAGCCCGGCAGCGATGGCATCCAGGGCGGAAGCGAACCGGACCCGTTCCCCCCGGATGAAAATCTCGCCATCATCGGGGGGAAACAGTCCGTACAGCAGCGACATCAGAGTGGTCTTGCCCGCCCCGTTCTCTCCCACGATGGCATGGATCTGCGCGGGACGCACCGCCAGGTCCACCGCGTCGTTGGCCAGGACGCCGGGGTACCGCTTGGTTATCCCGCGCAGCTCCAGTTCAAATGTCAAGTAATCAGCCGAACAGGGGGTCGGGGACCACGATGTCGCCGCTGACGATGGCGTCCCGGGCGTCACGGACTTCAGCGACGATGTCGGGATGATCGGCAATCACGCACTGGCTGTCCGCCAACACCTCGTCCGACTCCAGCGCCATCACGCCAGTACCTCCCTCGGCCAGCCCGAAGGCAACCACCGGACCGGCGGTTCCGTCGAGGACCTGCTTGGCCAACTGCTCGACCAGCACGTCCACCAGCTTCAGGTTGTTGTCGACGATGTGTCCCGGAGCCTCGGGGCACTGGTTGACGTCGACGCCGTAGCTCAGGAACCCTTCCTGCACGGCAGCCTCGAAGATGCCGCCGTTGGACCCGGCGCCCACCGCGAAGATGTGGTCTGCGCCACGGGCCGCCACCGCTAGGGCCTGCTCCTTGGCGCGGGCGGGATCGGAGAAGGGGTTGTCGCCCCCGATGAACACCTGCGTGTCGGTGATGGAGGCATCGATGCTCTGGGCGCCCAGCGCGAAGCTGTCGGACCAGCGATGGAGGAAGGGAATGTCGAGCGCCACCACCGAACCGATCTCCTTGGCCTGGCTGAGACGGCCGGCCATGATGCCCAGCAGGTAGGCCCCCTCGTGCTCGCGGAACACTCCGCAGTGCAGGTTGGCGGCGGGCTCGTCGGGACAGGCGTCGATCAGGATGAACTGCTGGTCGGGATTGGCCTTGGACAGTTCATCGGCCAACTCGACCAGGGTGAAGGTGGTCAACACCACCACATCGGGCGCCTCGTCGATGGCGGCCTCGATGTTGGCCCGGCGGTCGGAGTCGTTGGTCGACTCGAAGGTCTTCCAGGTTCCACCCAGTTCCTCGGCCACCCTCTGTGTGCCTACCTGGCCGAGTTCAAGGAACTTGTTGACGCCGATCGGGTTGGGAGTCACATAGATCAGGCTTGGCCCTTCCGCCTCGGCCTCTTCCTCGCCGCCGCAGGCCGAGGCCAGTAGGGCAAGGGCCAGCATCGCGCAGATGCCGATGATCATCTTGCGGTTCTTCATCGGATTACCTCCTTGGTAAGTCAAGCACCCCCGGGAGGTTGGGGATGTCTCAGTTGCCCCAGGGGGACATTTTCGGGACTCTGGCCATGATCAGGCCTTATTATTCGGCGATCGGTAACGATTGCGGTGATGAACTCCACCGGTGTGATGTCGAAGGCGGGATTGAGTGCTTCGGCGCCGGGAAGGGCCACGTCCACTCCTCTGACCGAGACCACCTCTTCCGAACCTCGGTCCTCTATCTCGATCTCGGCGCCCGAGGGAGTGTCCATGTCGATAGTCGACTCCGGAGCGACCACTATGAACGGCACGCCGGCGTGGCGGGAAGCCAGGGCCAGGCTGAAAGTTCCGATCTTGTTGGCCACGTCGCCGTTGGCGGCAATGCGGTCTGCCCCGGCAAACACCAGGTTGGCCTCCCCCCGGGCCAGTAGGAACGGTCCCGCACCGTCCACCAGCAACCGAAACGGGGCCCCCATCCGGGACAACTCCCAGGTGGTGAGACGCCCTCCCTGCAGAAGGGGACGGGTTTCCACGGGGAGCGCCATCTCCAGGCGTCCCCGTTCGTGGAGAGTCTGGATGACAGCCAACGCCGTCCCCCTGGCCACGGTGGCCAGACCGCCCGTGTTGCAGATGGTCATGGTCCGCGCCGCCGCTTCGCCGATGAGCTCGTCGGCCAGATCCGCTCCGTACTCGCCCATGGAGATGGAGGCTCGAAGTTCTTCGTCTCGGATCCGGTGAGCTTCCTCCAACACCCTCGCCAAGCCGACGGGCGCCAGCGCCGCGGTCCGATCCACCATCTTGGCAAGGTTGACAGCGGTGGGACGAGCGGCCCGCAGGACAGAGATCGCCTCCTCCAGTTCCGGCCCATCCGTCCCGTGCAGGTGCACTGCCAGGGCCACGCCGTAGGCGCCTGCCACCCCGATGGCGGGAGCGCCACGCACCGACAGCCTCTGGATCGCCGCCACCAGGGTGGGGATGTCCGAGATGTCGAGGATGACCAGTTCCTGTGGGAGGCGGGTCTGATCGATCATCTTCACGACGCCGTTTTCCCACTCCACCGTCTCGAGTGAAACTCGTTCATTGTTGGGTCGCATGGCAAGTATCTAGCCTATAGCCAGATGACCCAGACCTCTCGATATCTGGCCGATTATGTGGTTCCGATGGACCCCGAAGGCGCCATCCACTCACCGGGAGTGGTGGATGTGGAAGAGGGAAGAGTGGCGTGGGTGGGAAGGGCCGAGGATGCCCCGACTCGTGCCGAAGCCACCACCGAACGGGTGGAGGGCGTTTTGCTTCCCGGAATGGTGAATATCCACTGCCACACTCCCATGGCGCTGTTGAGAGGGGCCGGAGAAAACCTGCCGGTGGACCGGTGGCTGCGCGAGGTGATGTGGCCTCGGGAGGCCCGTCTCACCCCCGAGGACGTGGAGATCGGGATGGCAGCCGGCGCCGCGGAACTCTTGGCCGGTGGCGTAACGACCTCGATGGAGATGTATTTCTGCGGCGAAGCAGTGGCGGCCGGAGCGGCCTGGGCGGGACTGCGGTGCGTGGTCACCGCTCCTCTCATCGAAGACGCCAAACTGAGCAGGTTCGGCACATGGCAGGACCAGTTGGACGAGATGACCGAACTTGCCCGGCGTTGGGAGGGAAGCAACCTGATCCAGGTGGGCATCGGCCCCCACGCGGTGTATTCGCTGTCAGAACAATGCCTGGAGGGAGTGGCCGAGGCGGCGGACGCTCACCAGATGCTGGTCCACATCCATGTCGACGAGCAGGAGTGGGAGGTGGAGGCGGTGCGGAAGCAGACCGGCATGTCGGCCACGGCCTACCTGCAGCGGGTGGGCATCCTGGATTCCCACACGATGGCCGCCCACTCGGTGTGGATCTCGCCCGACGACATCGACATTCTGGCGGCGGCGGAAGCGGGAGTGGCCCACTGCCCATGTTCCAACGGCAAGCACGCCTCCGGCATCGCCCCGGTGGCGGAGATGCGCGCCGCCGGGATCCCGGTGGGGATCGCCACCGACGGGCCGGCCTCCCATCACCGGCTGGACATGTTCGAGGAGATGCGTATGGCCCTGCGCCTGGCCCGGATCCGATCACAGGACGCGGCGGCGCTGCTGCCCCGTGACGCTCTGGCGATGGTCACCAGGGAAGCGGCCGACGCCATAGGCCGCCCCGACCTGGGACGGCTGGCACCCGGGAATCCGGCCGACATGATCGCGGTCTCCACTGCCGACCCGGCCTTCGGCCCGGTGATCCCCGGAGAGGACGATCTCATCTCCCGGCTGGTGTGGTCGGGCGCCCCGTCGGCGGTTCGGTCCTCCTGGGTGGGAGGAAGACAGGTGATGTCGGGAGGCGAGGTGCTCACGGTGGATGTCAAAGCCGTGGGACGAGACGTAGCGCGCCGCGCCGCGCGGCTGGCGGGATGAACGCCGACGAAGTCATCGCTGCGCTGGGCCTCGAACCCCTTCCCGGGGAAGGCGGCATGTGGACCCGGATCTGGCTCGACGATCACACAAGCGCCATCTACTTTCTGATGCGGCCCGGTGACTTTTCCGCCATGCACCGCCTGGAGGCGACCGAGATCTGGCACCACTACCTGGGCGCTGCGGCCGGCATGCTTTTGCTCCATCCCGACCGATCGGTGGACCAGCCCATCCTCGGAAAGGATTTGGCGGCCGGCCAACGACCCTGCGTAACCGTCCCGGCGGGGGTGTGGATGGGCGCCTCCACCCTGGGAGACTGGACCCTGGTGGGCGCCACCATGGCGCCGCCATGGAATCCCGACGGCTTCGAACTCGGAGACCGATCCCACCTGGCCGGACGGTATCCGCAGGCCGGTGACCGGATTGTGGAACTCACCCGCGGCCACGTCCTGCAATGACTCTTCCGTCACCCGCCGCCATGTTGGACCTCTCGGGGACGGTGGTGGCGGTTACCGGTGCGGGGGGCGGCATCGGGCAGGGGATCGTCCGGCGGTTTTCCCAGGCCGGCGCAACGGTGGTCGCCCACACCCGCACCTCTCCCCTGGGAGCGCTTCTCAACTCCCTTCCCGGCCCGTCGGCGGCTGTCACCGCCGACCTTAGACACTCCGACGGGCCTGACCGGATCGTCGAGACCGCAGTAGAGTCCTTCGGCAAACTTGACGCGGTGGTGAACAACGCCGCCGTTCAGACCCTGGCCTCCATGACCGACATGGACGATGAGGAGTGGCAGACAATGGTTGACACCAACCTGACCGCAGTCCATCGCCTTACCCGGGTGGCGGCGGCTCATCTCATCTCCCGTGGTTCTCCGGGATCGGTGATCCACATTTCTTCCATCGAGGGCAGCCAACCCGGACTTCTCCACGGTCACTATGCCGTCACCAAGGCAGGTGTGATCATGCACGCTCGGGCCGCCGCCTTGGAATACGGCCAACACGGCATCAGGGTCAACTCGGTCTCCCCGGGACTGATTTATCGAAGCGGCGTGGAAGAAGAGTGGCCGGAGGGGATGGTCCGCTGGAAGGCTGCGGCGCCGCTGACCAGATTGGGAACCCCCGAAGATGTGGCGGACGCCTGCCTCTTCCTCGTTTCTCCCCTGGCCCGATGGATCACCGGCGCCAACCTGGTGGTGGATGGGGGTGTCCTGGCGCATCCCACCTGGTGAGGAGAGAGAACATTCGACTCAAGGATCGTGTGTACGTGGTGACCGGGGCCGGGGGCGGCATCGGGGGTGGGGTCACTTCTGCGCTGCTGGAGAACGGCGCCCGCGGAGTGTCGATGGTGGACCTTTCGGCGCCGGTCGAGACGGCCTCGGCAGTGGATCCCGGGGGAGAACACACCCTCCCACTGGCGGCCGACGTCACCTCAGCCGGCGACGCCCGGCAGGCGGTGAGAAGAACCACCGAACGCTTCGAGCGCCTGGACGGCCTGGTCAACTGCGCGGGGGTGGTGTTCCTGGACACGGCCTGGGACTCTTCTGCGGCGGAATGGAACCGCCAGTTGGAGGTGAATGTCACCGGGTCGTTCGTGTTCGCACAAGCGGTCGGCGCTCACCTTCGGGATCACGGGGGCGGAGCAGTGGTGAACGTCTCATCCAATTGCGGCAAGGTCGGGTATCCGAACATGGCCGGCTACAACGCCTCCAAGGCAGCAGTGCTGGGGCTCACCCGCTCGCTGTCCATGGAGTGGGCAGGGGATCGAATAAACGTCAACGCGGTCTGCCCCGGCGGGGTGGACACCCCCATGCTGGCTGGAGTGGCAGATTGGCTTTCACCCAGATTGGGAGTGCCCGCCGAAGAGCTGCTGGGACAGATGGGACCCGCCCAGATGGGACGCAGGATCGCACCGGTGGAAGTCGGACGGGTCATCGCTTTTCTGCTCTCCGACGAGGCCCTGATCATCCGTGGCCAGGCGATCAGCATCGACGGTGGAGACACCCCCTACTAGACGAAAAGGAGACATTCATATGGCGGACTTGTGGAACGATGCGGTAGCGCCGCAGGCTTGCGATCCGCTGGCCGAGTGCGTCTACGGGTCCCGTCTCATCGGCGCCGATCCCTCCATGGTGCTCCACGGGGGAGGCAACTCCTCGGTGAAGACCCCCTTTATTGACATCACGGGCGCCCAGGTTGAAGCCCTGTGGGTGAAGGGATCGGGGTGGGACATGGCCAGCATCGAAGAGGGCGGCTTCGCTCCCCTGCCGCTCCGGCGCCTTCACCAACTCCTGGAATTGGAGAGCCTCTCGGATACGGCGATGATGCGGGAACTGTCGGCGGCCCGGCTCGACCCTGCCGCTCCCCAGCCATCGGTGGAGTCGCTCCTTCATGCCCTCATCCCCCACCGGGCGGTCCTTCACAGCCACGCCGACGCGATCGTCACTCTCACCAATCTGGCCGATGGCGTCCACCGGGTGCGGGAGGTCCTCGGATATGGAGTCATGATCGTGCCCTATGTGATGCCCGGCTTTGACCTCGCCCGGGAGATCAGGAACATGTGGCCCGATGGCGGAGACGACTCGGACGCAATGGTGCTGATGAATCACGGCCTATTCACCTACGGGTCCACCACCCGCGATGCCTACCGAGGCCATCTGGAAGTCATCGGCCGGGCGACCCGGTGGCTGGATGACCATGCCCCGCACCTGCCGGCCGAAGGCGAGCCGCTCGGTAAGGTGGATCCGGTGGAACTGGCCCGACTGCGGGCGGACATCTCCCGGGCGGCGGGACGGCCCATGATCTCGGTGCGCGACCGCTCCGCCCAAGTGGCGAGCTTTGTCGAACGAGAAGACCTTGCGTCGCTGGCGACCCGTGGACCCCTCACCCCCGATCACATCATCCGCACCAAACGGGTCCCGATGGTGGGCCGGGACGTGGCCTCCTACGCCGAGGAGTACCGGCACTACTACCGGCGCAATCTGCACCGGGCCCGGGGAGAGACCACCATGCTGGACCCCGCTCCCCGGGTCGTGGTCGATCCTCAGATCGGGATGCTCACCGTCGGGGCCACCGCCGGAGCGGCCCGGATCGCTTCGGACATCTACCACCACACCATGCCGACGCTGATCCGATCCGAGGACCATCTGGGCGGCTATCAGGCTCTCTCCGAGGGGAACCTGTTCGAGGTGGAGTACTGGGAATTGGAGCAGGCCAAGCTGAAACGCCAAGGATCGTCTCCCGAACTGGCCGGAACGGCGGCACTGGTTACGGGCGCCGCGTCGGGAATCGGACGGGCTTGTGCAGCGGAACTGATGAGGCGGGGAGCGGCGGTTGCCGGACTTGATCTCTCGCCGGGAGTGGCAACAACATTCGACTCCGCCTCCTGGTTGGGAGTCGAATGCGATGTAACCGATCCGAAAGCGCAATCGGGTGCGATCGAACAAGCGGTGGAACGGTTCGGCGGAATCGACATAGTGGTGGTCTGTGCGGGGATTTTCCTGGGCGCCGGTCCGATCGCCGGACTGGACCGCTCCGCCTGGAGGAAGACGATGGCGGTCAATGTCGACGCGGCCGCCGATCTGCTCTCGCAGGTGCACCCTTTCCTTGCGCTCTCACCTGTTGGAGGCCGGGTGGTGGTGGTCTCCACCCGCAACGTGCCGGCGCCGGGTCCGGGAGCGGCAGCCTACTCCTCGTCCAAAGCGGCTCTCACCCAACTGGCGAGGGTCGCCGCCTTGGAGTGGGCCTCCGACGCCATCCGCGTCAACACGGTCAATCCCGACGCGGTGTTCGACACCGGAATCTGGAACGAGGAACTGCTGGCCACCAGGGCAGCTCAGTACGACATGGATGTGGAATCGTACAAGCGGCGAAACCTGCTGGGAACGGCCGTGACATCCAACCATGTGGCGGCCGTGGTTGCGGAACTGGCGGGAGACCGTTTCGCGGCCACCACCGGCGCTCAGATACCGGTCGACGGCGGAAACGAAAGGGTGATTTGAAATGCTGCTTCCCGTATTGAATGTTGACTCCGGGGACATTCCCGAACTGGCGCTGGTGGTGGGCGATCCCGATCGCGCCCGGCGGGCAGCAGGTTTTCTTGACGAACCCGTCCAACTGGGAAACCACCGTGAGTACCTCACCATGGCGGGCAGACACCGCGGTGTTGAAGTGGGAGTCGTGTCCCATGGCGTGGGCGCGGCCGGAGCGGCGGTGTGCTTCGAGGAATTGCTGAAGGCGGGGGTCCGACGGATGATCCGAGCGGGAACTTGCGGAGGGATGCAGGACAATGTCACCGACGGCCACTTGGTGATTGTCACCGGGGCGGTGCGTGATGAGGGTTTCACCTCCCGAATTGTCCCGGACGGATATCCTGCTTTGGCTTCGCCGGATGTGATCGCTGCATTTCGCAGGGCCATCCGAGACCGGGTCGACATCCATGAGGGCCTGACCCTGACCAGCGACGTTTTCTATTCACATGACATACTCGGTTCCGACCTGGCCCTTTGGCAGAAGACGGGAGTGAAAGCGGTGGAGATGGAATGTGCTGTGCTGTTCGTCCTGGCCGGGCTGGCCGGAGTTGAAACCGGGGCGATCCTGACCGTGGACGGGAATCCTCTGGCGCAACGGGACGAGGAGATGACCGGCTACGACCCCCACCGGGAGGTGGTGAGAGAGGCGGTGGGCCGGATGATCGGGATAGCCCTGGACGCGTTGGTAGATAGTCGGTAACTGCACCTCAGAAACCTTTTCCCGACCTCTGGCCCCTGGGGAGCCACTCCGTCAGTATGTGGCCCCTCACTTTCCAGGTCAAGAGTCCCCACGATCCCTGCTCCGAAGCGAAGATCCATATATCTGCTCGTAGTGTTCTGCCTCATGAGGCAATGAGGTGAAACAGCATCCACTCCGGGGTGGCCTCGAATCTCCCGTGTTCGGGGTCCGGCCGCGGGGTATACCAAAGCTTGGAGAAAATCTCTTCACTTCCTTCAGAAACACCTCCCTACTGCGCTCCAGCCGCCGAAGGTGTTCAGCGAGGGGGACACCTCGGATCCGAGAGAGCCGGCCTGTCTGCAGGTCCCGCGGCTCGAGCGGGAAATCTCTTGCTATCTCCGGCGGCATTTCGAGAGTGACCTTTCATCTCTCCCCAACGCCAGGCCATCTCCACTTCGGTGATGTGTAGAGAAGTGTTCCGATGGCGTTCTCTTGACCATCAGGCCCTTCCCAGTCGAGGGGCGGTCGTCCAGACCCCCAACCAGGCGCAAAGTGCGCTTTCGCATCTCTTCCATGACCCACAGCCATCGACCGATCACGGGATCGTACTTCGGCAATGGCGTGACTTCGTATCGCTTCATAAGCCCCCTTTTGGCTGTCACACTCGTCACTCATGGGCATTTGATGAGCGGCCACCGGGTTAGCAGGGTACTCAACCCTGTTAGGGCATGTTCACGCTTTGGGTGGCGGGCTGTTTCATTTTCTTTGATGCATGGGACGTCGGCGTTTGCGGGTGGGTGGGCGGCGGTAGCGGTTGGGGGTTCGGCGGGGTGGTGGCCGGTCGGTTGGTGGTTTGCGGAGCCGGTAGGCACCGGTTGTAGTGCGTTCAACCTGCCAGTCATTGTCGTGGACTTTGTGGTGGCATCTGCTGCACAGAAGACACATGTTGTCCAGGTTCGTGGGACCCTGATCGGCCCAGTGGACGATGTGGTGGGCCTGACACCAAGCAGCTTTGGCGCCGCAACCGATGCAGTGTTTGTCCCGGGCGACGAGCGCGGCCCGCTGGGAACCGCTCGCTGTTCGCCGCGCCCTACCCAAATCCAACGGCACCGACGAACCCGAGAACATCGCGGGGAGGACCTGAGCGTCGCACGCCAACTCGCGTAGCGTCTGGGCGGGCAGGGGGGTTCCGTTCTCCAAGCGAGGGTTGCCCAACTGTCCACTGACCGCGTCGTAATCGGCGATCAACAACAACCTCACGCCCTGGGAACCACCATCCTCTCCTTCCCGAGTGACCAGTTCGGCCAGGGCGTCGGCCATCCGCTGACCCGCAGTAGCCCGATCCCTGGGGTCCTCCTTGTGCCATAGTTGTTTCATCATGTGAGACACCGCCGTCTCCACCCGGGCACCCGTAACCGGGTCAAACCGCCCATACAACACGGTCATCCCGTCATCTTGGTCAGTGGTGATCTTCGCGAACCGGCGGGAACGCTGATGCTCCAACCTCGACACACCATCATCTTGGGCACGGGCCTGTTCGTGTTTGCGTACCGTAGCCGCGAACTTGTCAGGAGACTGGGAACGGGCACCGTCCAACAATTCATCCTCGATGATGGTTCCCCTCTGGTTGGCGCCCGCCAGGATACGCGCGTTGTCAGCAGAGATCTCTCCCTTGCGTAACCCTTCCCGGGTTTTGGGCAGTTCCTCCAACCCCCGGGCGGTCTCCACCTCCGACCGAGCCTTCCGACGGCCCAACAGACCGTCCTCCCGCAAAATCGTCTCCACCTTCTCCGTTCCCTGGCGGCGGCGCAACTCCGACACTGCCTGGGCGCGGACCGCCGCCACTTGGTTCTGGACGCGGATGGTGGACTGTATACGCTGTTTCAGTTCCTCAACCGACGCCTCCATCACCGGCATGGTGGGCGCCAGCAACTTGGCCAGGTTGGCGGACCGCCGACGGTTGACTGCTTGTTTCATGCTTACAGTATGCAAAGGGGGTGTGACAAAACATCGTGCATATCACTAAGTTGTGAAAACAAACACTAAAACTCTCCACAACATCCACCTCATCAGCGGCACCCTACGTAATGTGGACACGCCCTAGAAGCCTGAGTGATGTCGAAGCATCCCCTCCCTTGGATATGACAATGAGTGGAAAACCTGAGTCGGGCATCCTGATTTCACCAGACCTTGATCAACGGCAAGTCGCGATTTTCCTTCCCTATCCTGTGAAAAGCGCTCTGCCACTTGCCCCTCCGGACTCCCTCCCCCGCCTCCTCCATGCCGTGGTCGCACGAATTCCGCCCAGCCCGGAACGGAGCGTCATGCCGGATCTGAGCAGTGCTCGCTGTGACAAACAATATGATCCCATGGCGCGGTCCGAACGACGCCGGGACGAACCGCCTCGGTGATTGGCTTCTGCCAGTATGGGACACTGCTGTGACAGGATCAACCCTCTGACCTCAGGTTTTTTCACAACTCTGTCGTCACGGAACCGACAGGCATCGGACAACATCGCTGCGCCTCGGGCCTGACGCCCCCGGCCCGAGAGGGCCGGGCGGATTTTCAACCGGAGACTTCCAACACCGGAGTGCCCAGTACCTCGAAACGCGGCTCGACGCCCAGGCCGGGTCGGTCCGCGGCTCGCATCCTTCCCAACTCCCGCCGGGGAGCGCCGGCGGCGGTGGAGACGGTCACGTAGGAATTGAAATCGGTCCCGGCGAAAGTGAACTCATCGGGCGTCGATTGGGCCAGATGAGCAATGGCGGCGGTGGTGATGTCCGAACCCCACGGATCCTCGATGATCATCGGTATTCCCGACCACACACAGACGTCCCGTATCAGCCGGGCCCGGGTCAGTCCACCCACCTTGGAGATCTTGAGGTTGATCACATCCATCGCATCCTCCGCCAATCCCCTGATCAAAGTCTCCAATCCGTCGATGGTCTCGTCAAGCACGAACGGCCGGGAGGTACGCCTGCGGATGGAGAGGCACTCGGCGAAGGTGGTGCAGGGTTGCTCGATGTACACGTCCAGATCCTCCACCGCGCTGACCACCCGGGCGGCTTCATGTCGCGTCCAACCGGTGTTGGCGTCGGCCACCAGCAATCTTCGTCTGAAAGGATCCGCCGGGCGGCGCGGATGCGGGCTATGTCGTCGTTGGGGTCCCCTCCCACCTTCAATTGGAATCGACCGTAACCCTCCGCCCGGTACTTGGCGACATTGGCCGCCATCTCGTCGGGCGGCAGCTGTGATATGGCCCGGTAGAGCGCCACATCCTGCTGGGCTCGACCTCCCAACAGGGTGTACAGGGGAAGCCCGGTGGCCTTGCCCGCAATGTCCCAGCAAGCGATGTCGACCGGCGCCTTCGCATGAGGATGGCCGAGCAGGGCGGCGTCCATGGCCCGGTTGATCTCGTTCAGATCCCGGGGATCCCTGCCGATCAGATGCGGCGCCAGTTCCGCCAGACCCGCCCGCACCCCCAGGGCATGGGCCGGCAGATAGGCGGAGCCGAGCGGGCAACTCTCGGCATACCCTGAAATCCCGGCATCGGTCTGGATCTCGACCACCGTGTCATCGAAGACTTCCACATACCGCCCGTCCGACCACGTGTAGCGACCCTCAACCAGGGGAAGGTCGACCTGGAAGGCGCGAACGGCGGTGATCTTCACCAACGGACCCCCTATCCGGGCTGTCCCGTCTTGGATTCGTGAAATCCCAAAATGAGTAGTTCGGTGGCTACGTCTACCCGTCGGATGGTCACGCCGGACGGAACCCTCAGCACCACCGGCGCGAAGTTGAGAATCGAGGTCACCCCCGCCTCCACCAGCAGATCCGCAATCGCTTGGGCGGCGGGAGCGGGAGTGGCGACGATCCCGATGCAAACCCCCGATTCGGCGACATCTTGGGGCAGGCGATCGGGATGCCGGATCATGATCCCGCCCACCAGGTTTCCGATCTTCTGCGGATCGGTGTCGTACAGGCCGCTGAGCGTCAGACCGCGGTTGGCGAATCTTTGATAGTTGGCGAGGGCCATTCCCAAGTTGCCCATTCCCACGATTACGATGGCCACCGGTGCATCGATGCCCAGCACGGCGGAGATCTGGGAGATCAGCGACTGTACCTCGTATCCCACTCCCCGACGGCCCTCACAATCCAGGTACCACAGATCTTTTCGCACCTGCGCGGCCTTGATGTTCAACGCCATCGCTATCTCGTCGGATGAGACCGTTTCCTGGCAGTCGGGCAATTGATCCAGACACCTCAGATACCAGGGCAAACGAGAAACGGTCGTGTCGGGTATGTCCCCTCTGGCCATGTTCTCCAACATCCTACACCCGCGGAAAGGACCCCAAATCGCCCGGTTCCGATCGGTGATCGAGATGACAAAGGGCAAGCGCCCTGACCGGCGGGCAGCCGCTCAGCACCCATCACTTCCTGGTTGAAGCCACCCCGACGACGGCTATCTTTGAGGGATGATGAGCGGCGGTGAAGTATTGGTGGTGGGAGGGGGCCCTGCCGGGGCGGCGGCCGCCTACTGGCTGGCGCGGGACGGGCATGATGTGACCCTGGTGGAACGCAAGTCCTTTCCCCGCGACAAGACCTGCGGAGACGGACTCACACCCCGCGCCATCCACGAGTTGACTCGAATGGGGTTCGACTTTTCGGCGCCGGGCTTCCATCGCGTCACGGGACTGCGCTCCTACGCCGGGGACAAGGTGATGCTGGAGATGTCATGGCCGCAACACTCCCGCTTTCCCGACTGGGGAGGGGTGATCCGCCGCCGAGAACTCGATCAACAGGTGGCTGATCTGGCCCGGGGCCAGGGCGTGACGATCCGGGAAAAGACCGAGGCGCGGCCGGTGGCGGACGACGGCGTCCTGGAAGGAGTGGAGTTGGTGGTCAACGGGTCGGTGGAGACGATCCGCCCCGAAGTGGTGATAGTGGCCGACGGCGCTCTCAACCGCTTCGGACGCCACCTGGGAGTGACCCGTCGGAAGGACTATCCGCGGGGGTTGGCGGCCCGCGGCTACTACCAGAGCCCTCGCTCCTCGGACCCCTTCCTGGAAAGCCAGTTGGACATCCGCGACAGCACCGGCGCAACCATGCCCGGCTACGGCTGGGTGTTCCCCCTGGGCGACGGCACGGTCAACGTCGGGGTCGGGCTGCTCTCCACCTTCAAACGTTGGAAACAGGCCAACACCACCAAGATGATGGCCGACTGGGTGAAGGCCGCTCCCGACTACTGGGGTCTGTCCGAAGACACCCGGCTCACCAAGCCGGTGGGAGGGGCTCTCCAGATGTCGTTTTCTCGTTCACCCCTGGTGGGACCCAACTGGTTGGTGATCGGAGACGCGGCGGCAGCCATCAACCCATGGAACGGAGAGGGGATCGCCTACGCATACGAGACCGGTCGCATCGCCGCCCGACTGGCGGGCAGGGCGGTGGCGGAGGATGATCCGCAGATCCTGGACGAATACCCCCGACTTCTGGACCGCGAGTACGGTCTCTACTACCGCACCGCGCGGATATTTGTGAAGTTGATCGGCCGACCGGCCGTGATGCGTACCCTGGCGCACACCGGGCTGCGAAACCGGCCGCTGATGGAGTGGACTCTGAAGGTGATGGCCAACCTGCTCGATGATGACGATGCAGGCGTGGGCGAACAGACCTATCGCGCCCTGCAAGGGTTGGCGCGGAGGCTGCCGGTAGCCTGAAGCCTGTCGTTGCCTCTGGAACCGATTCCCTGCGTTAACATGGTGTAAGTCCGTCACAGGGAGTGACTAACTCATGGCAAAAAAATACCGCCTCCAGCCTGACGCCGCGGGTTTGTACAGGGTGATAGCGGTACGGGACTTCAAGACTTCCCGCAAGAACAACCTGACGGTGAAGAAAGGAGATCGGGGAGGGCTGGTTGCGGGGCCGTACAACCTGTCCCAGGCGGGAACCTGCTGGGTGGAGGAAGGAGCGAGGGTACTCGACCAGGCCAAGGTGACCAAGGACGCCCTGGTGTTGGAACAAGCCACTGTCAGCGGTCGCGCCTTGATCACCGACCACTCATGGGTGGGAGGTTCAGCCCAAGTGCGCGACGACGCCCAGGTCCTGGAAGGCGGCGCCGTGACCGACAGGGCAGTGGTGCGGGACGGCGCCACCATCCGATCCTCGGGCATCGTGGGAGGAAGCGCCGTCGTGGAGCACCGAGCCAAGGTGGAGGACGGGGCATTGGTGGGAGATCGAACCAAAGTCGGCGGGATAGCAGTCGTTCGAGGGAAGAAAACCGTCGTGGTGGGCGACAACCATCTCTTCAAGGGCGTCCACCAGACATAAACCACACAGGACAGCCGAGGCTGTGAAGGGCAGCTCTTCGAGCCCGCAAACCACCCTCACCCCCCGGTAAGCCGGGCAGTCAGACCGGAGCCGGTCGGCCGGCCAACCCGTCCCAGCACCTTGGGCCAAGCCGCCCGGAGCGTTCCACGCTCGGGACAGCCCTCACGACCCGGATGGGAAGTCGCCTGATCGGGAAGGCGCGCCCGGTTCGACAACCGCCACCGAGAAGTCGTCGAGGTTTCCCGACTCGATGGCCACCTGGGACAGTCGGCAGGGCACTGCCTCGAGCGGTGCGTCCATGGCGTGGCAGAGGGTTGCCCGGTCGGTGTGAGCGAACAGCCCATCGGTTGCCGCCAGGATCCTTCGGTCCTCCAGGGGCTGCGTGCCGGTATGCACACGGACGGGTTCAAAGGAGCCATTGCCTCCCAGGGTTTGGGTGATATACCCGTCCCGCCAGTCATCCACCGTGGCCTGCACCAGATCCTCGCCGGTGTGCAGGTACACCCGGGAATCGCCCACATGGAACACGGTGACCGTATCGGATGTGACCAGGACACCGGCGACGGTGGTCCCCATGTACTGCAGTATCGGGTAGGTGGCCATCGTTTGATACAGGAACCGGTTGGCTTCTTCCACAAGAGCAACCAGGTCCTGTTCGCCTCTGACCCCGGAGCCCGCGGAAGCGATGACCTCGGCTGCCAGGGCTGCCGCAACGTCACCGGCAGGGTGGCCACCGAGTCCGTCGAGCACGGCCACCAGGCTCGGGAGTTCGGTGGTGAACACAGCTGTGGTGGGTTGTTCACTGTCAACGACTGTGTCATGGACAACCACCCGATCCTGGTTGACCGCTCTGCCTTGTCCCTGGCGGGTGAGAACAGCCGCTTTCAACATTCAACCAGCGCCGATCCGACAACCCGCCCGTCCTTTGGTCCTGGCGCCTTTTGCATCCGGCGCCGCGCCAACTCCCTCTCGAATGCCCTCCCTGCGGCCATCCACAGACATACGTGAACACACATTATCCCGAAGCACTGACGCGGTTCGTCAGGCGCGCCGGTCTCATTCGGTTATGTAGGTGTGGGTGATGACCTCCCACACGTGACCGTTCTCGCACTCGAAGTAGAACCCGCGTCCCCGGTGCCTGTGGTTGATCCTGCCGTCCGCCCGGGAGCGGGGACCGCTTCCGAAAGGGATGCCGTCGTCCTTGAGGCGCCCCAGCACCGCATCGAACTCCTCGTCCGAAGCCAGGAAGGCGTAGTGGTTGGAACGCGGGTCATCGGAGTCGTCGAAATCGAGCGTCAGCGTGTCATTGACCTTGACGGGCGCGAAATGCCCCCAGGTCCCCTTGTATTCCAGGCCGAAGATCCGGGCGATGAACCTGGCGGACTTCACCTTGTCAAAGGCGGGCACAATTGTGTGGTCCAGTTGCAAAGCCATGGCGAACCTCCGCTATATGAACACTCTACACCCAGCCGGAACGCCGATCCGGTGCGCTGATATCATGCCAGGCAAGCGCCGGCTACCGATGTGACACTCAGGGGGACGCGGCGGGCAACATGCAGACGGTTATCCGGGCCAAGGCCCTCTTCGACGGCACCGGGGCGCCACCCGTGCGCAATGCCGTCGTAGTGGTGGAGGGGTCCCGCATTGCGGCTGCGGGCGCCGAAGGCGAGGTCGAGGCGCCCCGCGGACCGCAGGTGCGAGAGATGGACCACCGCGACGGGTACCTGCTGCCCGGCCTGATCGACGCTCACACCCATCTCATGTTCGGCGCCGGAGACGCCACCTACGAGGAGGTCATAGAGCGCGACTCCGACCAGGTGATGCTGCTGCGCGCCGCCCGCAACGCCCACATCCACCTCAGCGCCGGCGTCACGACCCTGCGGGACTGCGGCGCCCGCAACCAGGTCACCTTCGATCTGCGCCGGGGCGTGCGGCAGGGGTTGGCGCTGGCGCCCCGACTGCTGCTCAGCGGCCGCCCGGTGACAGTCACCGGAGGCCACTTCTGGTGGTGCAACCAGGAGGCCGACGGAGTGGAGGGCGTGCGCAAGGCGGTTCGCCAGTTGGTCGGGGACGGCGCCGACTTCATCAAGATCATGGCCTCCGGCGGCGGCACCGCCGGAACCGACAACCGTCGACCGTCCTACAGCGTGGAGGAGTTGCGGGCCATCGTGGACGAGGCCCACAACCTGGGCAAGCCCACCACCGCCCACTGCATAGCCACCCAGAGCATCGTCAACGCCCTGGACGCAGGCGTGGACTCCATCGAGCACGCCACCTTCATCGAGCCGGACGGCGCCTACCGCTTCAGCCCGTGGATCGCCGAACGAATCGCCCGGCAGGGTGTCCGTGTCAGCCCAACGGTGCAGACCGGCTACCGGAAGCGAGAAAAGCTCCTGGCGCGACGAGAGCAGGGGCATGATCTGACCGCGGAGGAGAACCAGAGGCTGGAAGATCTCAACATCAAGTGCGAGCGTCAGGTGGAGTTCCTTGGCAGGCTCTGGTCGGAATGGGAGGTCTCGATCGTGGCCGGCACCGACTCGATCCAGACCTTCGGCGATTACTGCCTCGGGTTGGAACTCCAGGTCCAGGCGGGGATGAATCCCGCCGACGTCATCCGCTCCGCGACTTCGGTGGCGGCGCAGGCCGTCGGTCTGGACCATCTGGTAGGCACGGTCGAACCGGGCAAGGAAGCGGACCTCATAGTAGTGGACCGCGATCCCCTCGGGGACATCCGGGCCCTGCGATCCATGCGGATGGTGATGCAGAAAGGAGCAGTGGTGCCTCCGCCGGCGGTCATGGGTCGCTAGGGCGTGTTCAAGTTTTTGGGTGCTGGGCTTCTCTCATTTTCTTTGTAAGAAAGCTATCGTCATGTGGCTTGTGTGGTGGTGGGCCCTCCTCACCATGGGGGTTCTATACTTCTGTAGCCCATGGCAGGTGTTATCTTCGGTGTTGTCACCTTAGCCATCGCCGCTTTCATGTGGGTGGCGGGAGCTTCGCAGGGCTCTGGGGAATTGGTGCTCACCCCGGGAGAGAGATCCTTCGTGCTGATTCTGGCCGCTCTCACCACCATTAGTGGTGTATTGCTTATACGATACGGGGCGGAGGCTCACCGGGCAAAGCAGGACAACCAAAGAGCGCACCTCAGCAACTCAATCTGAAACCACCACTGTCTGTTGAGGGGGGCCGACCAGGGCAGCATGGCCATCGACCGCCGCGACGGCCGGGAACTTGGCGACAACTTACGGCTCAACCAGGCAGAAGCAGGTCGGGAGGGTGGCGCTCGTGCCAGTCGGTGAGCGACTGGTAGGTGCGGGCCACCGCCAACACCGCGTTCTCCTCATAGGCCCGGCCCATGAATTGGATTCCCGTGGGCAAACCCCCTGCCGAAAAACCGCTCGGCACAGATATGGCCGGAAGCCCGGCCCCGTTTCCCACCCCCAGCATGGCGTCCTTCTTTCCGCCCCGGGCCGCCCTCCGGAAATCCTGGTTCAGCGCCGGCGCGACACCCGCCCGCGAGGGTCCGACCAGGGCGTCGAACCGTGACATCACCTTATCGGCGTTCTCGGCCATGAGTCTTCTGAGGCGCATCGCCTTGATGTAGTCCTTCGCCAGCACCGCCACCCGCGGATAGGATCCGAACCGGTCCTCCGGCGCGGTCAGTTCCGCCAGCATCCCGCTGTCCACAATCTCATCGAAGGCGCTGGCAGCCTCCGCGAACAGGATCGTGTAGTTGATCGCCTCGTGCGGCAGGTCGGAGAAACGCACCTTCTCGAAGTCCGATACCGGTCCCAGCGTTTCCACGGCCCGCTCGAAGTTGTGGCGCGTGGCGTCATCTGTGTTGTCGGCCACGTTCTCCAGAACACCGATCCGAAAATACCGCGAACCAACGTCGGAGTCGTCGTAGCTGAAAGTTCGATCGGTCGTCGTCGGGTCCTTGGGATCCGGACCGGAGATCGCCTCCAGCACCAGGCCGCAGTCGTCGGCGGTGAGGCACAGCGGCCCCAGCTTGTCCAGCGTCCAGGAAAGAGCCATCGCTCCGTACCGGCTTACCCGCCCGTAGGTGGGACGCAGGCCGGTCACTCCGCAATTGCTGGAAGGCGACATGATGGAACCCATAGTCTCGGAACCGATGGCGAAAGGCACCAAGCCGGCGGCCGTCGCGGCGCCCGATCCGGTGGACGACCCACCGCTCCATCTCGTCTTGTCCCAAGGTGTGATGCCGGGGCCGGTGAAGGAGGCGTCGGGTTGCCAGTAGCCTCCGCCGCCGGCCAACTCCACCATGGCCAGCTTGGCGGCCAGCACCGCTCCCGCTTCCTCCAGCTTCCGTATCACGGTGGCGTCGTAGTCGAAGGTCTGGTTGCGCAGCGGCGCCGCTCCCCAGGTCGTCGGGATGCCGTCCGACGTGGCCAGCAGATCCTTTACGCCGTAGGGAATGCCGTGCAGCGGACCTCGGTACCGGCCGGAAGCGATTTCCCGCTCCGCCCGTCTCGCCTGCCGCATCGCTCGCTCCCGCGTAACGGTGACCACCGCGTTGTAGTCCGGTCCCAGCGTCTCCAACCGGTCCAGGAAGAACTCGGCAAGCTCCACCGGCGACACCTCCCGGTGGCGAACCAGGTCGCCCAGTCGCCGGACGCTCATGAAGGCGAAGCTGTCCGACAAGATGTCAGCCCTCTTCCCGGTAGGGGGCGAATACCCAGAACGGCTCATCGCCATTGTCGAGCTTCACAGCTCTCAAGGCCTGCGACGCTGCCACAATGCTCTCGATCCCCTTCCGCACCCCCTCCAGTTGCTCACTGTCCAGGCGGTCCCCGTAAAGACCTCTCACCATATTGAATCGTTCTTCCACTTCCCGCTCGGTGGCTTCGCCGCTCAAGATGCTCCTCCGATGCTTTCTGCCTTCCTGGCGTGGTCCCGTTCAGCACTCCCCCCAGCCTGAGAGGGGTGTTTGGCCATCGCTTCTCAACCGCACCCTAGTGGAGGTGGCTGAGGAGGCCACTCTTTTGCAAGGCAGGGGAATTGCAGAACCGCCCTCAAGAGGGTGTTTGTAGATGGACGAGATTCCCCCTGACAAAGGGGCAGCGTTCCGGTCCCCGAGTCGCCGTTAGAGGGGGCCGAAGCGGCGGACCACCCATCGGCTGGCCAGCACTGTGGTTATGAAACCCACCACCAGGCCGGCCAGGAGGATGACCCACGGGCCGAGGCCGAGCGCCACCGTGCCGAAGGCGATGTTGCCGAAGGACGTGTAGATGATGCCCACCTGGAGCAGGAGGCTCACTGTTACCGAGATCCACAGCCACTTGTTGGTGAACGGCGGCATTTGCTCCTGGACCCGGATGACCAGCAGGCGCAGGTACTCGTGTATGACAAAACCGGTGAACGTGGCGGTGCGGGCGGTTTCCAAGTCCCAGAGGCCGAGGGCCACGAAGAATGTCGCCAACAGGATGATGGAAACGATCACTCCCACCGTCCCGACCAGGGCCGCCATCGATCGTCCCAGCACCGCCCCGTGGCTGGGAGGTTCTCGCATCACCCCTTTGGGCGCCGGGTCCACCGCCAGGGCGACCGCCGGCCCCGAATCGGTGACCAGGTTGATCCACAGGATCTGCACGGCGGTGATCGGCAGATAACCGAACACGGTTGAAACCAGGATGACCAGCACCTCGGCGAGGTTGCCGGTGAGAAGGTAGTTCACGAACTTCTTGATGTTGCCGAAAATGCGGCGCCCCTCCTCCACCGCCGACACGATCGTGGCGAAGTTGTCGTCCAGGAGCACCATGTCGGAGGTATCTCTGGCCACGTCGGTGCCCTTGATGCCCATGGCGATCCCCACGTCGGCGTTGTGGAGTGCCGGAGCGTCGTTCACGCCGTCGCCGGTCATCACCACCACGTCGTGGTCCTCCTTGAGCGCCCTGAGGATCTTCACCTTGTGGCGGGGCTCGGCCCTGGCGAAGATGTCGGTGTGCCTGATCACCTCTGCCAGACGGTCCTGGTCCATCTCGTCCAGGGTTTTGGCTTCCACCGTCTCTCCTTCCAGGCCCACTTCCCGCCCGATGGCGGCGGCGGTGAGCGTGTGGTCGCCGGTGATCATCACCACCCGAATGCCGGCTCGCCGGGCGGCGGCAATCGCCTCGGCGGCTTCCCGCCGGGGCGGATCGCTCATCGCCGCCAGACCGGCGAAGATCAGTCCCTCCTCGGTGGGCCGGGCTTGGGCGCCCTGCGGCTTGTAGGCCAGCGCCAGGACCCGGAGGGCCTGTCCGGCCAGCGCCCGGTTCTTCTCCACCAGGGCCGACCGCTGCTCGTCGGTGAGGGAGAGCACGCCCTGCGGCGTGGCCAGGCGGTCACAGATCGGCAGGACCACCTCGGGCGCACCCTTGGTGAGCATCAGCCCGTCGGCGTCACCCGGGTGGTGCGCCACCACCGACATCATCTTCCGCTCCGACGCAAACGGAATCTCGGCGCTGCGCTCATAGCTTTCCAGCGACGCCCCGGCGCGGTCGGCGAGTTCCAGGAGTGCAGTCTCGGTGGGGTCGCCCACATAACCGTGATCCGGATGACGGTGGGCGTTGTTGCACAAGCCCGCCGCCAGCACTGCCATGGCCAGCGGCCCGTCCACACCGTCGGCGGCTACCTGATCGGAGGCCACGTCCTCGTTGGCGGTGGAGACCTGCCGTACCGTCATCCTCCCTTCGGTGATGGTCCCGGTCTTGTCGCTGCAGATCACCTGGGCCGCCCCCACGATCTCCACCACCGGCAGGGAGCGCACCAGGGCCCGTCTTTCCAGTATCCGCCGAGTCCCGAACGCCAGCGCCAGAGTGAGCACCACCGGGAGCCCCTCGGGCACCGCCGCCACCGCCAGGGCCACGGCGGTGATGAATGTCTCCAGCACGGTCAGTTCCCCGATCAGAAGTTGCAGCCCCGCCACGACGGCGATCAGGACGGCTACTGCCCACCCGATCCGCACGGCCAGCTTTCCCACCTCTCGCTCAAAGACCGTGGGCTCATCGTCTGTCGTCTGCACCTCCTCAGCGATCTTTCCGACTTCGGTGCGCATCCCGGTGTCGGTCACCAGCATCCTCCCCCGCCCCCGCATCACCACGGTGCTGCTGTAAACCATCGAGGAGCGTTCGGCCAGAATGGCGCCCTCCGGTGACGACGCGCTGGTCTTGGCCACCGGCACGCTCTCGCCGGTGAGAGCCGATTCGTCGATGCGTAGGTGAACACTCTCCAGCAGACGCCCGTCGGCGGGAACCCGGTCGCCCTCTTCCAGCAGCACCACGTCGCCGGGAACTACCAGTTTGGCGTCGATCTTCTCGGGCACACCGTCTCTGAGGACCTCGGCGGACAGAGCGGCCAACCGGTTGAGAGATTCGATGCCCCGGTTGGCCCGGTAGTTTTGCGTGAAGCCCAAGCCGGCGTTGAGCAACACGATCAGACCGATGAGCACGGCATCGACCAGTTGGTCCGAGTCCTCACCCAGCACCGACACTCCCACCAGCACCAGGGCGGCGGCGAGCAGGACGATTACCAGGGGAGTTCGGAACTCGTCCAACAGCAACTGGAACGGAGAGACGGGAGGAGCGCCGACCAGTTGGTTGGGGCCGTGCCGGGTTAGGCGATCGGCGGCCTCCTCCCCCGCCAATCCACCGGGCGACGAATCCAATTCCGCCGTCGCCTCCTCCGGGGAAAGACTATGCCATGACAATCGGAGGGACACTTCGCCATCGGAGATCATATGCTTAGGATAAAGGTTATCGTTTATCGGTTCGTTATGGACATCTGAACAGGATGCCGACGTGGCCGAGGCGGACCGCCTGGACATGTAGCAAACATACAGCAGACCGGCGCTGACGACATCTGTCGGCATCTCTTGAACTCGACCTCCCGGGACCTCAATCCCGAAAGCGAGCAAGCATCATGTTTTACCCGGCGGTCCCGAACCCTACTGCGTTCAACACCTTCTCCAGATCGGCGAGATAGTCCGCAAATGCCTGACGTCCGGCGGGTGTGGCCTGTACCCACGTTGACGGCTTTTCATCCCGGAATTCCTTGCTGATGGCGACGTAACCGGCATCCCGGAGCTTGCGCAGGTGCATGGTCAGGTTTCCGCCGGTCAGATCCAGTGTTTTCTGGATGAACCGGTACGCAACCCGGGCCCCCTCCGGCTGGGAGACCAGCTGAGTCATTATTCGCAATCGGACCGACTGATGGACGATCTCATCAAGGACGACAGGTTTGTCGCTCACCGGATCCCGCTCTTGCGCAACCACATCGCGCCAAGACCCACGACCGCCAGGGTCGCCACCGCCGAAACCGCGTAAGCAGCGTCACCGGCCAGAAAGCGGGGAAGAAAGTAGGCGGCGGCAATCCCAAACCCAACCGCCGCCAGCAACGGGTCGGTCATGATGCCGAACAAGATGAATCCCAAAGTGACTATCCCGATGGCAACTACGGGTATGTTGTGCCCCGCTTCAGCCGTCCACATCCCCGCGGCCGCCGGAATGAACAAGGTCGCCGCCACCACCGCCCCCCAGAAAAGGAATACCCGTATGCCGACCGCTCTACTGACGTCCCTCGTCACGTTCCTGCTTCCCGCCCGGTGTCCGATTATGGCGCTGCCGACTATTCCGACGACTATGAAGGCGCCGTAAAACGGCGCTCTCACCCATGGGCTTTGCTCCACCAAATCGGATGCGCCGGTCTGGAGCCAGTATTCGAAGAAGTAACTCACCGCCGTGAGAGCTCCCCACAGCAGCAGAATCGTCGAAGATCCGGCCAGGTACATCGAACTCCGCGTCCTGTCCATCGTGGTATGGATCGTTTCCCAACTCTCTTGAGGGGTGAGTGCAGCCTCTCCCCCTTCTGAACTTCGCATTTGAACCTCCGGTGTGGTTTGTATTGCAAACCATTTTATAACACCAAACCAGTAGATGTCAAATAGGCGTCCGGAAGGGGAATGCCAGCCGCTAATCCTCTCACTGTTCTGGTCGGAGGGTTGATGTGGGGATCCAAATAAAGGTCCCCTGCGACGCTGTCGCCCATCCTTTTCGCTTAGCATCGGCGGCATGACCGAAACAGATGCAGCAGATTCGGGCGCACTGGACATGCAGCTTCTCCGCCGAGCCATCGAACTGTCCGCCAGTGCCGCCGCCAGAGGTGACATGGCGTTCGGCGCACTCCTCGCAGACCCCGAAGGCAATATCCTCCTCGAAGCCGAGAACACAACTTTCACCGAACGGAACCCCCTCAACCACGCCGAGTCCAACCTGATCAACAAGGCGGTTGCCATCCTCAGTCCCGGGCAGATCGCCACCGCCACCCTTTACACCAGTTGCGAACCCTGCGCCATGTGCAGCGGCGCCATGTACTGGGGTGGAATAAACCGGACGGTGTACGGGATGTCCGAACACGACCTGCTGAGAATCACCGGAGTCAACGACCACTGCCCCACCATGCGGGGCGTCGGCTGCCGCAACATTCTTCAAAGCGGCCAGCGTCACATCGAGGTGAGCGGTCCCCACCTGGTAGAGGAGGCCTGTGCGGTCCAACTGGACTACTTTGCGGACCGGCTTCCCGAGAGATCGTAGGAAGGTTTACGGATCGGAGAGGGGACACGGTCAGCCCCCTGTAGTCGCCTTTCTGTCCTGCTGCGGCCCAGGAGAGCCCTGGATATTCTCGGTAGCCGGCCGCGGTCATTCGACTTGATATGCTGGATGACGGCCAATAGTTACCCTGGAGGATTTCATGGCGCTCAACGTCTACCTGCACTTCAACGGCAATTGCCGCGAGGTCTTCGAGTTCTACCGGTCGGTGTTCGGCGGCGACTTCTCCTCGTTCGCGACCTTTCGCGACATACCGGACCGGATGGGCATGCCGGAGGAGGAGATGGACATGGTCATGCACGTCTGCTATGACATCGGCGGCACGGCTCTGATGGGCAGCGACGTTCCGAGCGCCTTCGCTCCGCCCGTCGAGCAGGGCAACAACTTCTCCATCTCCTACCAAACGGAGAGCCGCGAACAGACGGACGAACTGTTCAACAAGATCTCCGAGGGTGGGAAAGTCACCATGCCGCTGGGCGACACGTTCTGGGGCGCCTACTTCGGAGGTTGCACGGACAAGTACGGCATCAACTGGATGTTCAACTACGACTATCCGCAGGGGTCATAGCTACTCGACCCCTTTCAGGGAATCTCGCGGACTCCCACAGTAACAGAGTCGCGATCTTTCGGACAGCAGGAGAATCTCAACCGGACAACTGTGGGACGGCGAGCAGGCGTGGCGGGACGACGAGAACGCAGGGTGAGGGCTTCTGGGCCTACACCACGTATTCGGCGAGGTGCTGTCCGGTGAGAGTCGACCGGTCGGCGACAAGGTCGGCGGGTGTGCCCTCGAACACGATCCGGCCTCCGTCATAGCCGGCGCCGGGGCCTACGTCGATGATCCAGTCGGCGTGGGCCATCACGGCCTGATGGTGTTCGATCACGATGATCGACTTGCCGGAATCCACCAGTTGGTCCAAGAGTCTCAACAAGTGGTCGACATCGGCCAGGTGGAGGCCGCTGGTCGGCTCGTCCAGCACGTAGATTCCCCCTTTCTCCGCCATGTGGATCGCCAGCTTCAACCGCTGCCTTTCACCGCCCGACAGCGTCGTGAGTGGTTGGCCGATGGTGAGGTAGCCGAGCCCGACGTCGGAAAGTCGGCCGAGGATGCGATGGGCTGCCGGGACCCTGGAGTCGCCTGCCGCGAAGAACTCCCCGGCTTCGGTCACCGACATGGAGAGAACCTCGCTGATGTTGCGGCCACCCAGTCGGTAGCCGAGCACCTCGCTCTGGAACCCCCTGCCCTCGCACTCCTCGCACCCCACCGGGACGCTGACCATGATCGCCAGGTCGAAGTCGACGACTCCGGCGCCCTTGCAGTTGGGACAGGCGCCCGCGGAGTTGGCGCTGAACAGCGATGGCTTGACGCGGTTGGCCCTGGCGAACGCCTTGCGGATCGAATCGAGCATGCCGGTGTAGGTGGCCGGGTTGCTCCGCCGCGAGCCGCGGATCGGGGTCTGGTCGACCGTCACCACTCCGTCCCGGCCGGACACCGAGCCCCCGATGAGTGAGCTCTTGCCCGCTCCGGCCACCCCGGTCACCACCACCAGCACCCCGAGCGGGATGTCGACATCCACGTCGCGGAGGTTGTGGGTGCTCGCCCCCCGCACCTCCAGAACCCCCGACGGCCTCCGCACCGACCGCTTCAACGAGGCCCGGTGGTCGAGGTGCAGCCCGGTCCTGGTGTCGCTGGCCTGCAACCCCTCGACGCTTCCTTCGAACACCACCTCGCCTCCTTCGCGGCCGGCGCCGGGACCGAGGTCGACCACGTGGTCGGCAATCTCGATCACCTCCGGCTTGTGCTCGATTACCAGCACGGTGTTGGACTTGTCGCGAAGCCTCAGCAACAGGTCGTTCATTCGCCGGATGTCGTGCGGGTGCAGACCGACCGTCGGTTCGTCGAACACGTAGGTCACGTCGGTGAGCGACGACCCGAGATGGCGGATCATCTTGGTGCGCTGCGCCTCGCCACCCGACAGCGTGCCCGACGGCCGGTCGAGCGACAGATATCCCAAACCGATCTTCACGAACAATTCGAGCGTGTGCCGCAGGGCCTCCAGCAGCGGCGCCACCGACGGCTCGTCCAGGCTGCACACCCACCCGGCCAGATCCGTGATCTGCATGGCGCAGGCGTCGGCGATGTTGATCCCACCGATCCTGGAGGAGCGGGCCGCCTCGCTGAGCCGGGTGCCGCCGCAGTCTGCACAGGCGGTGAAGATGGCGGCCCGGTCCACGAACGCTCGGATGTGAGGTCGCATCGACTTGCGGTCCTTGGAGAAAAACGACTTCTTGACCCGGGGGATCAGACCCTCGTAGGTGGCGTTCATTCCCATCATCCTGACCTTGACCGGTTCCCGGTGCAGAAAATCGGCCATCTCGGTCTCGGTGTAGTCGCGGATCGGCTTGTCGGGGTCGACAAACCCGGATTCGGTGAAAGATTTCACCATCCACCCGCCCGCCTTGTAGCCGGGGATCTTGAACGCTCCTTCGGCCAGCGACTTGGAGTCGTCGAAGAGTTGCGTCAAGTCGATGTCGGGCATCGTTCCCCGGCCTTCACAGGTGGGACACATACCGCCGGTGCGGCTGAAAGTCTTCCTCACCGCTTTGCCGGCGCCGCGCTCGACCGTGATCGAACCACTCGCCCGGACCGAAGGAACATTGAAAGAAAACGCGTTGGGCGAACCGATGTGCGGCTGACCCAGCCTGCTGAACAGGATCCGCAGCATGGCGTTGGCGTCGGTGGCGGTACCCACCGTGGAACGGGTGTCGCCCCCCAACCGCTCCTGGTCGACGATGATGGCGGTGGTCAGCCCTTCGAGCACGTCGACTTCGGGCCGCGCCGTTTTCGGCAGAAAACCCTGCGCGAAAGCGCTGTACGTCTCATTGATCAACCTCTGTGATTCGGCGGCGATCGTATTGACAACCAAGGAACTCTTCCCCGATCCCGAGACTCCGGTGAACACTGTCAAACGGCGCTTGGGGATCTCGACATTGACATCCTTGAGATTGTTCTCCCGCGCCCCGGTCACCCGGATCAAGTCGCGGCCGTCGACACCACCCACCCGGACAAATCTACTGACCAGCGGGACTTCTCAACACCACAGCAACCCCCCTGTGATCCTGGTTTCCCTGTCCAACAGGTAAGCGGCACCAACCGATGCGGCGTCTGTAACCTGTCTCGCTGCTGCGGACAGCTCATGTCATTCTCCCAGGCGGGCGCCCTCCCCCGGGACGAGCATCCGGAGGAACCCACCAGGCCTAACTTCTGACATTCGACCTTCCAGGGCTGTCATGAGCAGGCGGCAGCCATGAAGTTGCGGTACAGGCGCCGGGCGGCCACCGCGAAGCCCTCCATGTGGTGGTCGGCTTCGGCGGCCAGGGAGTCGATGGCGTCAGGACCGAGGGCCGATTCCAGAGCCTCCCGGTAGGCATCGACCGCACCCCAATTGCGGACCGTGTCCCTCTCCACCTCCAGGTGGTATTGCATCGACCACGCCCGCCGGCCCACCCGCATGGCCTGCACCCGGCAGTACGGGGAACTCGCCAGCACCACCGCGTCATCGGGCGGCTGGGCCACCCGCACCGAGTGCCACTGCAGGACGACCTGGCGCTCGCCCATCCGGTCGAAGATCGGATCGGCCCGGCCCTCGGACGTCAGCTCCACGGCGTATACGCCGATCTCGGGCGGGCGCTGTGGGCCACAAGTGCCGCCCAGGGCATCCGCCAGCAACTGGTGTCCCAGACACAGGCCCAAAAAGGGTCGCTCCATCTCCCGCACCCAGCGCCGGATGGCCCGCTTTTCCTGCACGAGCCACGGGTGCTCGTCCACATCCCACACATCCATGGGACCGCCCATCACCCACAGGGCGTCGTAGTCCTCCAGAGGCGGGATCGGGTCGCCCCTGTCGAGTTCCACCGCGGTCCACTCGACACCGTCGGCCCGCAGAAAGTCGCGCAGGCGACCGGGATGTTCGCAATCGATGTGCTGAAAGACAAGCAGTCGCATAGCCGACCTCCTACGGTACCCCCAGGCATTCCATCCCCCTCAACCTACACCTCACGAAGGCTCTGGGATCGGATGGTCGGCACCGGGCATGCCGCCTGAATCAGGATGCCGACTCCTGCGGAACAGGGCGCATATGCCCCCGCGCGCCTCGTACCTGGCAGGTTCAGGCCAAGGCGACTCAACCGGCAGCGTTCGCCCACCACTACGCAGCTACCCCGTCGCAGGAGGCGCCGACTGCCAGCCACGCCGCGATCTCCTCGTCATCGGACTTGGCGACGAGTTCAACACAGCCGGGCTCGTTCACCCAGATTCCGCCCGCCCACACAACCCATTCGCCGCGATCCGAGCCGCAAGGCCCGACACTCATCTGCTCGGTGGGCTCGATAACACATTCATCACCATCCGTGTCACAGGGTCCGGCGGTCAAAGCTCCGACCGGCGCCGAATCACCCCCGCCATAGCTGAGCATCGCCTTGTCGGGGGCCCCGACGATCTCGAGCGACACCTGACGGAAACGGCGCACAGGCAACCCGAACTTGGAGAACCGGTAGTCCTCGTAGCCCGAACCCGCCTCCCCCCGCCGCCCGAGTTGCATCTGCTCTTTGGGCAACGCAATGAACCCGTCACCGGCGCCGTGGACTCTGTAAAAGGGACCAGGCGCCTCTACCACATCGATTGCCTCCCGGCATTTCACATCCCTGTGGGACAACTGACCCTCGATCGTCTCCTTGCCGTCGCTTCCGTTGCAACTCGCCACAAGCCCGGCAACTAAGACAGCTACGACAACCCGCATAGAACGTGATTCGGACGCACAAAGTTGTGATCAATGCCGATCCGACTGTACGACTCGGCTGGAAAGCGCATCTCTTGCTTGAACACGTCGCTGTTTCAGATGAGGTTACCCATGTGTGTTCCTGATGAACCCGCGGTGTGCAGGTACAGGTGACGCAAGCCGCCGACAAAGCTGCGCTCGGGTAGTCAACCTCGAGGCGCCGAACCACCGGGAGGAGGAAGTAAGGATCGAACGCCTTGGTCCTGTCAGTCGTATTCCACCGCGACCTGGGAGGTGGTGGGCAGGGCCTGGCAGGTGAGGATGACGCCGCGGGACACCTCGGCATCGGTGAGCGCCATCCGCGCCCGCAGATGCACGGAGCCTCCCCGCAGGCGAGCCCGGCACGCCCCGCAAACTCCCGACTCACATGAGTAAGGGGGCCGTCCCCCGGCAGCCCGCACCGCACCCAGAATTGTCTGGCCCGAAGCGACCGGCACCGGGAGCAACTTCCCATCCAGCCGCACTCTCATAGCTGCGGCAACCCCCGGAATCGAATCGTCCGGGGGCAAGACCGGTCCGTAGCTTTCGGTGTGGATGCGCTCCTCCGCCACGTCAATCCCGAGCAATGCCTGCCGAACCACCAGGTTCATGTCGCCCGGGCCGCAGATGTAGTGCCGGGTGTCCTGGGCGTAGGGGGGATGCTCCTCGATAAACCCGGCGACTTTCTCTGCGTCTATCCTGCCGCGCCGCCAAGGCTGGAACGAAGGCTTCCGGGAAGGAGACGACAGGACGTGCCGGACCGTCAAACGCCCTTCCGAGTCCTCTTCCAGCCGGGCCAGGTCCCCTCGGAATATGATGGCGTCGGCATGCCGATTGCCGTACAGGAGAAGCACCGCCGAGTGCGGCTCCGCCGAAAGGACCGAGCACAGCATCGAGTACAGGGGCGTGATGCCGCTTCCCGCGCCGAAGAAGTAGTAGGTCCGGCGCGCCCGGGTGTCCGGTTCGAGACAGAACCCCCCGAAGGGCGGCATGACGTCGATGATCTCCCCCGGGACCACATTCTGATTAATGTGGTTGGAGACCAGCCCTCCACGAACCCGCTTGACGGTGATGCTCAAAGGGCGCCCTGCAAGGGGAGTCTCGGAGATGGAATAGGATCGCCGTCTCTCCCGGCCATCGAGGTCAAAACGAACAGTGACGTGCTGACCGGCCAGCCAGCGAAACGTTTCCCTCAGCGAAGGGGGCACGTGGAAGAACAGGCTGGTGGCGTCCCTCGTCTCGGCTCGCGTCCGGAGCACCCGGAGCCGATGGAACCTGCCCTTCACCGACTCCCTTCCACCCACTCGAGAATCAACTCCTGGTGCCGCCGCACTCCCGCCTCGCCCCTGATGGAGGAGGGACCGTGCCGGAAATGAGGGCTTCGAAGCGACCGTTGCTGCTGTTCACAGGCGTAGACGTCCTCGGCCATGAAATCGCCGGAGGCCATCGGGTCGGAGGAGTCGCCTTCGTATTTGCCGCCGCTTCGCCTGGCCCAGAAACCGTAGGACCGGATGGACTGCCACCCGAATGCCCACGAAGAGGCGTCGGCCACCTTGGTGCGAATCACCACCCGGGTCCGGTCGGGCGTCAACGGGGTCACATGGAACACCGACCAGGAACTCTCGGTCTCCCCCAACCCGATGCCCGGGAACAGCATCGGCACCCACGCTCCCAACCGGTCAGGCGGGACCACCAGGGGGTACGGCGCTTTCTTCTCCACCTCCTCGGCGTACTCGGGCGCCAACGGTTCCCAGAAGGCAAAGTGGGGGCCGACGAAACCCGATTCGATGCGCGAGTGGTCGTACATCGCCAGGGTGCCGGAGTGAAGATGCCCCAGGTGGTAGCCGTCGATGTAGTTCTCCACCACGATCTTCCAGTTGGCGGCGATCTCGTATTCCGTCCGGCCCTTGGGGTACTCCACCAGTCGATCGACGTCGTGAGGGCCCAGGTGCGGTTCCACCTCTCCGAACCATTCCATGATCGATCCGGCATGGGAGTCGGGGTGCACCCACAGCATCCCGCGCCACAGGTCGACCGAGGCCTTCTTCAACCCGAGGCAGGCCATGTCCAGGTCGGGGAACTCCCGCTCCCGGTTGGGCACGGAGATGAGACTCCCCTCCAGGTCATAGGTCCAGTCGTGGTAGGGGCAGACGATGGCCCGCTGGGTGTTGCCCACCGCCCTCAGCAACTGGGTCCCCCGGTGACGGCAGATGTTGTGAAAGGCCCTCAACCGGCGATCGCGTCCCATCACGATGAAGATGTTGTTCAGCCCGGCCTGGACCGAGGTGTACCGGCCCGGCTCGCCGATGTCCCCGGCCAGGCCCGCAAAGGCCCAGGTTCGAGAGAATATGCGCTCCTGCTCGCGGTCGAACCATTCCCGGGAGGTGTACGCCTCGACCGGCAGGATCGGCATCCTGCGTCGACTACCCACCGGTGTCTCCCAGCCAAACCGAGGCGCCGGGTAACAGGTCGATAACGATGACCACTATCGCCGGAATCACCCACATGGCGCTGACCGACCAGAACGGGTCAGCACCCGATCACAGCGTGGTGGTGTCGGTGGGCAGCCCCATGCGCAGGCGGCCGGCGGTTTCCAGGGTTCGCGGCGCCACCATGGCGTGCTGGGCCGCCACCGCGCTGTCTCGGAAGCAGCGCTGGACGGGGCTTGTGCGATACACCGCCGCCCCACCCGCGGTCGTGAACATCGACGAGGCCACACCGGCCGCCGTCTGGGTGGCGTGGGTGGCTGCGAGGCGGATCCGTCGCCTCTGATCGATGGTTGACCGCCCACCCGCCGACGAAACCTGCCATGTGTCCTCCACCGCATCGAGCATCAGGGACCAGGCCGCCGCCAGCCTCACTTCCGCCCGCGCCGTCTCGTACTGCGTGGCGGCCCGCTCGGCCAGTGTGCGCGTGCTGCCCTGCGGCTTCTTCGCCCCGGCCAGCTCCAGCAACTCGTCGATGGAGCGGCGGGCGATTCCCACCGCCGTGGCCGCCACCCCGCAGGCCAGATACCCGAAGAACGAGAATCGGGACCAGACGTTGTCCCGGACCGGCCTGTCGGTGAGGATCTGCACCCAGCGCCCCTCGGGAACGAACGCATCCCGGGCCTCGAAGTCGACCGAGCCGGTGCCGGCCAGGCCGGCCACGTCCCAAGTGTCGATGAACCGGATGTCCTGGGGATCCATGAACACGAACGGCGCGGCCAGGCCGTCGCCCCGCGGCTCGGGCCGCCCGTCGGGGCCGACCACCAGACAACCGCCCCCGATGGTGGTGCAGTGCTTGGTGCCGGACCCCCACTGCCAGCGTCCCGACACCCGCAGGCCGCCGTCGGTCGGCGTCGCTCGCCCTCGGGGCATCACGAATCCTCCGCCGATCGCCCCGGGATCGCCGAACAGGGCCTCGGCATGGGGATCGGGCAGGTACGAGGCCAGCAGTGACGTGGCGGATGCGATGGCCACGCACCAGCCGACCGATCCGTCGTGATAGGCGAACTCCTCGAAGACGGTCAGGCTCTCGGTGGCGGTCACTCCCGGTCCGCCCAGATCGTCGGGCACGCACTGGCGGAACGCCCCGGTGGGCCTGATCTCATCAACCAGATCCGTCGGCAGCGTGCCCAGCGCCTCGATCTCCGCCGAGCGGGCGCTGATAGCAGGACCCAGCGCGCGGGCCGCCTCCAGCAGGGAGTGAGTCATAAAACCCAATGCTAGGTGTCCTTCCATGACCTGGCCTTCAGCAGGGACAGTTCCGGGCGGACACCACATTTTGAGAGGGGACACCGCAATTGAGAATCCTTTGGCAATATCAAGAATCGGCGAAGTCACCCTCTTCCAGCCGGGCCAGGTCCTTTCGGAAAACGATGGCGTCGGCCTGCCGATTGGCGTACAGGAAAAACACCGCCGAGTGCAACCCTGCCAAATGGACCGCGCACGGTTTACTGTGATTTGGCTGCCCTAGACCCTGAAAATGGCGCACCTGGGGCCCATGATGCCTCGCATCTGAGAACGCCCCGGGCGTGTCGGTTGGCCTGGCGACGTCAGGTTTACCACCTGAAAGGAGAGCCGGCCTGGAGCACCTGATTTCGTCGAGGAAATCCCGGTAGGGTCGAGGCAGTGCCGAGACATCGCGATATCATGTGGTCGTGGTCAAACGAAGAACCGTGAGACTCCCAGCGACCCGGCCCACTGCATCCGGGCAGTGGGCCACCTTCGAGGCACAGGCCCAAACTGACTTATCAGGCAGTTGCTTGGCGCCCGGAGTCACCGCGTCAGGACCGACAAAGAGTTCACCTCCCACCAGATGCCATTGCGAGACCGGGCGCAGGAACGCTTGACCACGTGACAAGACACCTCCACCTCGCCGAGCACGTTGGGACAACCGGGCCGGCGTCGCGGACGTGCGGCGCGGATGGTCATGGCAGTGGCGCCGGGATCTCAGTTCCATGGGATTGAGCAGAGAAGGGTTCCCCGGTGTCCGGAGGACCGAGCGCGGCATCCTGTACCCGCGGTCGGCCCCGGAGGCACCAATCAAGCTGCCGAATACCGCAGGCTGCCCACGCTCTGTGACGATGTCGACCACATGAGAATTTCGACCAGGGCGGGTGACGGCTTGGAGGGTGATCGCTTGATGCCGCCTCTGGCAAGGGCCGGACTCGTAGTGGGCCTGATCTATGTGTTCCTCGTTGGCGTCTCTTCACTGGAGTCCGGCATCAAACTCCTGGGCGCCGACACCCAGGAGAGCCTCTTCTCCAGCGTTAGCAACCCGCTCGCCGGGCTCTTTGTAGGGATTCTCGGAACCGTGCTGGTGCAGTCGTCTTCGGCCAGCACATCGGTGATAGTCGGCCTGGTGGCCTCCGGTGTGTTGGGTTTCGAACACGCCATACCGATGGTGATGGGCGCCAACATCGGCACGACGGTGACCAATACGCTGGTGTCGCTCGCCCACATGAGGAGGTCCGCGGAGTTCAAACGGGCCTTCGAGGCAGCGACGGTGCACGACTTTTTCAACGTCGTGATCGTCACGGTTCTGTTGCCGCTGGAGTTGCTCACCAGCGCCATTTCGAGCCTGGCCGAACGAATCAGCGAACCCCTGGTCGGTGCGGCCGGCACTGAGTGGAAGAGTCCTATAAAGGCATTGGTCAAGGAACCGGTCGGCTGGCTTGAGAACCTGTGGAACAGCCTCGGAGCAGATGGCAACACGCTCGGCACGCTACTCGTCGCCTGTGGGATCGTGAGCGTGTTGGTAGCGCTGGCGTTCGTAACCAAGAACATGCGCCGCCTGGTGGCCGACCGCGTGGAGCGGTCCCTGAACAGGGCTCTCGGCAAAGGCAGCGGTGTGGTGGCCCTGGTGGTGGGGGCGCTGGTCACGATCTCTGTGCAGTCGTCGAGCATCACCACCTCGTTGCTGATCCCGTTGTCCGCCGCCGGGGTTCTGTCGCTGCACAACGCTTTTCCGGTCACCCTGGGCGCCAATGTGGGCACCACCATCACGGCACTGCTGGCGGCTCTGGCGACGAGTCGGCCCGAAGCGCTCACCATCGCGCTGGTCCACACGTTGTTCAATGTCGGAGGGATCCTGCTGCTCTACCCGTTCACCACCCTTAGGCAGATTCCCATCCGCGGGGCCGAAACTCTCGCCAAGGTGGCAGTGGCGCGACGCTCGCTGGCCTTGGCCTACGTGCTGGGAATGTTCATCCTGGTGCCGCTCTTCGGCGTCGTCCTGTTGCGCTGATCAGTTGCGTGTCCCACCAGAAAGCCTCTGGGGTGGCTACGATCCATTGTGGGAAGTCAATGGGAACCCATCTGGCCCGAGGTGACCCCGATCGTCATGAAACTGCGTGATCGAAGAGCGGAAAGTAGGAAAGAGAATTAGTATTCGAGTCCGTTCCGTGGCGACGATCACCGGCGGTGCCAGCGGGATCGGCTGGAAAACCGCCGAACTGCTACTGCAAAAACGCCCGGACGTGGCCTGCGCGCTGGTCGACCTGAACGAAGGCCGGTCCGCAGAGTTGATCGAACGCTTTGGCCGAGACCGGGTCCGCTTCGTGCAGTGCGATGTAACCGACCCGGCCGCCGTGAACGCCGCGGCGGCGGAGATCGAGAACTGGAACCGGCCCATCGACATGCTGGTCACCTGCGCGGGTGTCCATATCGTCGGGGACAGTTTCGAGTTGCCCGCCGAGCACTGGCAGAAAGTGCTGAAGGCCCACATCGACGGGACCTTCTATTGGTGCCAGGCTGCCGGTCGGGCGATGAGGGATGCGGGCGGCGGGGCGATAGTGACCGTGGGATCCATCGCCCAGGACTTCGGGTTTCCGGGCCGGGCCGCCTACACCACCGCCAAAGCGGGGATCGCAGGACTAACCAGGGTGTTGGCGGTGGAGTGGGCGCCGGCCGGGATCAGGGTCAACCAGGTCATCCCTGGAATGGTGCTGACCCCCATGTTGCAGCGCATCGCCGCCCAGGGAGTACTGGACACCGAGGCGGCCACCGCGGAGTACCCCCTGGGACGGCTGGGGACCACCGGGGACTTGGCCGAGGCCATCGTGTTCCTGCTGTCGGAGAAGGCAGGTTTCATCACCGGGGAACTGCTGCATGTCGACGGTGGATTCCGTGCCCAGCGTCTTGAGTAAAGGAACGCATCCAATACCGGGGGGCATCAACCCCAGCCGGAAGTGCCGCTAGGGCACCACAGTTAAAAGCGAGAGGACACTACGAATTGGAAACTCCTACTCGGAGGTCCAGAGTCGGTAAGGCGAAGGCCGCAATGGGGTGGGGCAATCTGGACACCAGGCGGGTCGTCAAGCAATCTTGGGAAGAGTGCGACGACGGGGGTGGGTGAAGGCACCGCGGTGAGTCCGACCAGGCAACCCTTGGCGGCCGGGAGCGGCGCGTCCGGTATCAAAGGGCAGGCATGGGAGTCGGCGCTGAGGTTACGGAAGAATGCTGTGGTCCCCGCAACGTTCCCACACCACATGCTATTTCCCTGACCTGACGAGTTCGCCCCACGAAAAGGTGGCGCGCCCATCGGGTGCCCAAGTCATCTCAAACATACCCGGTACGCCTTGCACTCCCTTTACGCGAAGACCCGGGCGGAACCTGTCCGTCCGGCCCGCCTCTATAGCCGACAGATCCTCGATGAAGGCTATGACGGCGACGAAGAATCGATCCCGTTGCTGTCTTGTGAGGTGGCGAAGATCGCGATCAAAGCTCTGGTTCGCTCGAAAGTGGGCATCCCCCTCCCTCCAAGAGTCACTCCGACTCGCGCATCACTGACGCTACATAATCGAGGAACTCCTCGGGGGTGGCGTAAAAGGTGGTTCGCCCGGCTTCGTAGTCCCCTGTGCGGTCAACGACTACCCCTGCGTATGCCTCAATGTCCGCCAGAGTGCATTCCCCGGTCCCTACACCAGGTTCCGATGTCGGCACCGCAGGTCTCTCCATGCGGCTGATCATATCCGGCCCAGATCGACCTCGCTCAGGCCTACCGGCAGTTCGCACATGCGGGTAGGGTCGGCTTCTACAGGGTCCTCCCGACTCGGATACGGCTGTTTGAAATCCAAATCCGGGGCAAGGCCCATCTCACTGTAGAGGTGGTGAACCGCGTCAGACGAGCCGGCGCCGCAGGTCCGGTGTCCGCCCCAAAGCATTGACCGCCGCATGACGGTCCCCGCCATGAGTCCCATATCGAGTTTGTACTTCCCCGGTGCCCGGACCAGGACCGGCGTCATCGGTAGGCTGGCCAAAAGGCTGCCCCGACATCGCAGGAACCGAATGTGAGATGACATTATTGGAAGAGATCGCCTCCTGGGACAACAGGTCCGCCACCGCGTTGCAGTCGACATATGAGCGATACAGCGATGAAGATGACTTTCTTGCGACGGTTCTGGAGCACACTGCGGATGTCGGACTGCAACGGGCGGCGACCTGGCTGCTGAAGAGACATCTCGAAACGGGCCATTCCCCTTCCCCTGGAGGTTCCCGTGCGATTCTCGGCGTACTCTCTGATCAGGAGCATTGGGAAAGCAAACTGCATATCCTCCAATGCCTTCCCTATCTCGATATTGCCGAGGAAGAGAGCGCCGGTCTCGAGCAGTTTCTGCACTCCTGTCTCGAAAGCGACAACAAGTTCCTCAGGGCTTGGGCCTACAACGGATTCAACGAACTGTCGCTTCGTTTCCCTCGATACCGGGAAGAGACGGACCGTATGCTGGCCAGGGCCGGCGAATCGGAGGCACCGTCGGTTCGGGCAAGAGTCCGCAACATACTGAAGAGCCGCTGACAACCCGACATTTCAGATCTCAACAAGGATTCCGACCCTTCATCCGTTCGGTCACCGGCCGAAGGAGTCGTGGTGGGTGATCTCCCCGATGGGCTTTCGGCCCCCGAAGTTTGCAGGACGGGCGCCGGGGTCCGGGTATCCGAGCGAGATGGCGTAGCGGCAACGCCAGCCGGGCGGCAGTCCGAGCACCCGGGCCGCGTCACCGTCCCTGTGCAGGGTGATGGGGCAGGTAGCCATGCCCAGAGAATCCGCCGCCAGCATGATGTTCTGCGCCATCCGTCCCGTGTCCAACTCGTACGCCCCCGGTTCCTGGACCAGGACCAGCGTCACCGGCGCAGCCCGCAGCGGCCCGGCGCCTTTGCCGCACGCCGCCACCCGCTCGATCTGGTCCCAGTCGCGGACAACGATCACCGCCCAGTTCTGCAGGTTCTTGGCGCTGCCCGTCCACCGGGCCGCCTCCAGCACCAGGTTGAGGTGTGCCTCCTCAAGGGGACGGTTCTGATACTCCCGGATAGCCCGAAGGCCCAGGATGGTTCGGTATGTCTCATTCATCAGCCAGCACAATACCCTCGGGGCGGACCATGGGGCCGGGACGCGCCGGTAACAACCCGACCGTTGTTGCCATCATCCCAACCGGGCTACGGTGGGGAAACCAGCGAGTTCAGGATGAGGTTCCCCTACACCCTTCTCTCATTTGTCCCGACGTAAGGACCCTCTCCGGTACTGCAGCCACACCCGTGAACCGTATGGATCCTTCAAAAGTTGTTGTTGCCACACCGGCAAGCGGCGCCCAATGGTGCTGATCTGAGTATGGAGGCCAACCAAGTCATACCCGAATTTGGCGGGTGGGTTGGTGTTTTGCCTGGTCAGGGCGCATGCGCGTGGATAGTGTTTCCACTACATTCGGTGGTTTGGGGCTTTTTTAGGGTTGGGTGATGGTGGCTTTGTCCCAGGTGCGGGTGTCGACTCCGATAGCGGCGAGGGTCCGGGTTTGGAGGGGGGTGCGTCGGGTGGTGAGGGTGATTTGGTGCTTGTTGGTGGTAAGTTCCACCCGGCGGATACGGTTGAGCATTCTTAGTGCCCGTGCGGCGGTGAGGTGTTGGTGGTCGAGGTCGGGATCCCGGACATCGGCTTGGGTGAGAGCGCGGGTGATGAGCGTTTCCATGAGAGCGGCGTAAACACAGACTGCTACGTGCCCGCGGACCCGTTGTTCGGTCCAGTGTCTTACCGGTCGCAGTCGTAGGAAGTCTTTGAGCACCCGGAACCTGTTCTCGACGTTTTGCAGTTGGTGGTAGGCGGCCACGATTTGGGTGGTGTCGGCCTGGACGGGTGTGAGACTGGTGGTGAGCACGTAGCGACCAGCCAGCAACTTCTCGTAGGCATGGTTGTCTTCGTTGTAGTGGTAAAGAAAACGGCCCGGGCCGATCTCCAGATCGAACAACCGGGCGACCCGCCCGGTGTTGAGGATTCGTTGGGCGGCTCTGCCGATCTTGGCGGGGTCTTTGACTCTGCCTTTGCGGACGCGGTGTTCCAACGCCAACAACCGGGTTTCGGCTGTTTGGATGATCTGGGCGGTGCGTTGTGTGTCCCGCCCGACGCGGGCGTCGGACTCGACCACCACCGTGCGGGTACCGTCTGAGAGGACGATATCCGCAGCTCTCGTACCGGGTTGGGGCAACCCGACCCATACCGTGTCCCGGTCGACAGCGGCCAACGCTTGGGCAGTGACCCGGTCGCGGCGTAGCCGGGTGGCCAACAGATGATCGAACCCGGCCTGGGCGACCGTTTCCAGATTGGAAGCTGATATGAGACCCCGGTCCGCTACTACACAGATTCGGCCTACCGCGAACCGTTTGGCCAGATCACCCAACACCTCCGATAGGGTGGACGCGTCGTTGGTGTTGCCTGCGAACACGTGATGGGCGATGGGGAGCCCGTCGGTGGTGCACAACAGACCGATCACGATCTGGGGTCGGTCCGGGCGATGATCCCGCGAATATCCGAACACCCGCGACGGAAACGCTTCGGTTTTGTGGGTGGAACCTTCGAAATAGGTGGACGTCAGGTCATAGCACACCAGCCGCAGGTTTAGGTTGGTCAAATCACATAACCGTCGATACAGATGCTCCTCGGTTTCGGCTTTGACATCGGCCACCGCGTCCAGGGCCCGGTAGTACTGGTCAAGCGACGGCGCCGACCACCCGGCCGGCATGACCACGTCATCGGTTGTCCATTCGGGCAGGCGACGTTTGGAACAAGGATCCACCAGCCGGTTGGCCACCATCGCGAACACCGCATGCTCCAAAGCCCCAGCACCGCGTCTTCTGCCTATATGGGAGAAGAACCCGCCCAGACCCAGCTGGTCCCACACCGCAGCTGCGGCTGCTACCCCTCCCACCGCAGGTGCCTGCTCGGCCGCTAACCCGTCGATATCGACGCGTTGTTTGTGCAGGTGGCGTTCCAACGCCGAAATGATGCGTCCCAGTTGTCCGGTTTCGCGCAGAGCGGTGACTTCTCCCAGGCGAAGAAGGGTCCGATGACCGACTTTCGACCCTTTGCGGACCGATTCCACCAACGACAGGTACTCGTACACCTTGTCGCCCCTCCGACGGCGGGTGGTCTTAACGAACATATCCCACAATACTAGCAGATCACACCCTATCCCACCAACACAATGTCGCCACTACAACACCCTAAGGAACCAGCCCCTCACAACACAAAACCCCAGGTCAACACACCAATCACCCCCCACCAAACCCCCCAACCCGCCAAATTCCGGTCATACGTAAACACAATCGCTTCGACTCCAAGGCAAGTAAGCGCTCGGGTACCAGCAGAACGGCCGCGGAAGTCCGAATCACAGGTGACGATCACATAACGGTTGGCGGCGCACCATTTGGCTACCTCTACATCTACTGCTTCGGACCGACCGGGGTGTCCAATGCGAGCGGAGGACAGAAGGAGACATGGGTTAGATGTTCTCTGTCAGGGTTTATGTTCTTTACAACGCGGTAAGAAATGTTGGCATCGAGGCGGAAACGGACGTCAAGGAGGTTACGCCGCGAACTCTGCAACGCCTCTGACCTGGCAGACGCTTAGCTGGTACCAGTCAGCCACTTCCTCTTCCGTGGCTTCGGCAAGATTTGCCATGACGGTTGATACCGGGATACGTGTGCCGCGCGCCACCGGTGCTCCGAAGCGAACCGCAGGATCGATCGCAACCCACGGAGAAATGTCCCATGCGGCCGCAACATCATTCACGAAACGGATCTCATGCGCCAAGGTCTTGATGGCCCTGGTGAAGGTCAGGTTCTCCCGGTATCGGCCGACGATCTGTTGGGTGTGGCCGTTCACCCTTGCCCAGACGCTGACACCGTGAGTGAAAAAGGATCGGCGGGCAAGAGGGTGCGCTATGCCAGGTTCTGCACTGCGGAGTGCCTCGAAGACCTTCCTCACTTTCTGCAGTGAGGTGCCTTGGTCTCTAAAGCGGCATACCGTTTCAAGACTCACAAGATCGAGAAAGCTGATCACATTGGATTCAGGGTTACCGGTTGTTGGCGGGGTGACCACGGCCAGCCAGCGGCGTAACTGGCGGCGTGTTGCGTCATGCCGCCGTTCTATGATCTCTGCCGCTTGTGGAAAGGAGTAGATGCCCGCGACAACGCCTTCGCCAACGTCTGTTCGCCCACTAACTTCGCTGTACGTGGTGCTTTCACCTCCTAGCCTCTCAATCCCTTACATTACTAGTAAAAGACCCCCCGTTTTAAGACCCGAATAGTTAGGGAATAGAGAGAAACCCCAGGTCAGAGGGCCGGTTAATAGACAGGAATAGAATGGAAAAGGCGAGAGGCCCCGAAGTCCCACAGGAGCCGATATGGATTTCTCCGACATCGAAAGGCTCGCCGCAGGCGGTGAGTCGGAGCGGGTCGAATTCAAGTTGTCCACGGGCAGAAGACGAGAGGCGGCCCGAACGCTGTCGGCCATGTTGAACGGACGGGGCGGATCCGTTCTGTTCGGAATCTGTAGCGACGGGAGAGTGGTGGGACAGGATGTGGCGGACAGAACACTCGAAAAGATCACCGCGACATGTCGAGAGGCTATCTACCCGGCATACCCTCCTTCCATAGAGCGAGTCCCGGTACCTGACGGTCGCGGTCGCGAGGTGCTGGTGGCCGCCGTGCCCTCCGGGAACATGAAGCCCTATACGTACAAAGGCGCCTACTACGTCCGTTCAGGCACCTCCACCGTGGAGATGCCACCGGAGCAGCAACTGCAGTTGGTATTGGAACGGGCTCACACCTTCGATCGCTGGGAGACAGGCGAATCCAGAAGACAGGCGGACGCAATAGACGCCCAAGAGGTGCTGTCCTTTCGCGACGAGGTGATCGCGCAGGGTCGAGGCGGATTCGACCCGAAGGCTTCGGTATCCGAGATTCTTCAAGCCATGAACTTACTGGACAACAGGGATCGCCCGACCCGGGGCGCAATAGCGCTATTCGGCACTCCCGACTTCTTTCGCAGCGAATACACCGCCCTCGGGTGTCATCTCGCCGCGGTGGATGGCACCCACCTGGGTGAAGAAATCCGGGACCTGCAGATCGTGGAAGACAACATCTTCGGATCATTGAGACGAGCTATGCAGTTCTGCCGAAACCATCTGCATCGTCCGGTTCACATCAGCGGATGGCAGGCCAATGTGGGACTGGAGATACCCGAGGAGGTGATACGCGAAGCACTCGCCAATGCACTTGCCCACCGAGACTACGCCACGGCCGGACGGATCCAGGTCCGCGTCTACTCCGACCGTGTGGAAGTAGTGTCCCCGGGAGGGCTTCCGTTCGGACTCACTCCGGCCGATCTGTACGTGCCCCATGGGTCCCGGCCGTGGAACCCGAACATCATGGCGTGTCTGTTCAGACGGGGACTCGTGGAACAACTCGGATCGGGCACCCTGAGAATGGTCCGTCTGTGCGCGGAGGCCGGGATCGGTCGACCCGTTTTCGCCACCACCGGCGCGGAGGTGATATGCAGCATTCCCCGTTCCGGCTACTGGCTGGCCGCCGATGGCAGTGGTACCTTGAACCTGACCGCCGACGAGGCGAGGATCTTGACGAGGCTCGCTAAAGGATCCGCAAAACGCGGCGAACTGGCCGAGCTGCTCGGCGTGGGGGGACCCGACGTGAGGGCCATGCTGAACAAACTACGAGAACACGGCCTGGTTCGTGTCGAAGGCCACGGTCGAGGCGCCTTCTGGTCGCTGGGGACCGCTCCGCGGTGACCCCCTCGTTTAAACCACGAATAGTAAGGCAACAGAGAGAAACCCCAGGTCAGAGGGCCGGTTAATAGACAGGAATAGATGAGGAATAGTGATTCATCAAGGGAATACGGGAGGAAACTCTGCCCCCTCGGTTAGGAATCGGTGTCAAGTTGATGTGGCCGTTTCGGTCGCCATTTCAAATCCGCGGGATGCCTCCATTACATCATCAATGCTTTCAGTTCCCCTCAACCATCCGCGAGCAACCTCTGCCCATCGATCTCGGGCCTCCCATACATTTGGATCCACGCTCTTTCGGGTAGCCTCTAGTAGGGAAGCAGCCCTGTCCACCCTCAGGCAAGCCTCTCTCCATTGGACATCATCGGACCGGTTCGTCATCACTCTTTATCCTCTTGGCAAGATCGCCAACGAACCACTCCGTGTACGCGGTGATGGGTTCATCGGGGAAAGCCCATGAGATCAATTGGAGCAATGCCCCCTGTCCTGCATTCGACCACTGCGGAGTTTCATAGCGAGAAGGCACGGCAGATGTGGGCGGAGTATCTTGATGTTCTGCCCCTCGAACACCACCCGATGTTCGCACACCGAGAGATCATCAGAACCCAAGAAGTGGCGTGTCCTGTCATTGAACCCAGTCATAGGGCAGATCGTGGCGTTCCCCAACCGCGCGTATCGCCTGCCGCAGGGGCTCCGGAGACAGCCGGGACACGGTATCAACATCTGTTGTTCCCCTGGGCAATCCAGCAAAGATCAGGGCGGCACCCCCGACTATCAATATATGCTCACCGACCGATTCGGCGACCTCGCAGTCGATCTCGGCAAAGATTTCCTGTAGGAAGTCTCGATCCAAGTCAGTCATTGACGGTCTCTGAAGCTGACCTCGAAATAGGCCCGGTGATAGTCGCACACAGCCGGACATTGGGCACGCACGCTGCGCCCGAGGGGCGAATCCGCGTCAACGCCAAATGCCGACGCCCACACCGCAGTGGGATGACACCAACCCAACACCCAATCGGGTACGGAAGAGCCATCCCTGATGCAAAGGGCGTGAACAAGGGCAGCCACCAAGGCGCCCCTTCTCGGATCGGCGGTATCCGGCAAGGGGGTGGACTTCATCCACTCCCGGTGCTCGGGGTTGTGATTCCAATGCTGGGCAAACTGAGCAAGTGCTACCCAACCGCCTCTCCCGTCGTACTCCGGATCCATCAGAGGCGGCACCTCTGCAGCCCTGAGAAGGCGGGGGCTTCTCCCATTGGGAGAGTTCATATCCCTTGATGCTACCACTAGTTATCACCCCTCCTCAACCAGATAGTCGCAACCTGATCGAGTCCATCTCGGTGATCAGGGAAAAGCGGCCCGAAGGACCGTTGGCGCCGGGCGTTCAGTCTCGCCGGTCAGACCCTCGGAGCACTGGCACTGGCGATCCGCCCATAACTTCCAACAAACTCTCGGGTAAGAACCCAAACCGCCCGGCCAGGTCCAAGAGCATCTACCCGACGTGCAGACGACACCGTGACGATGGACGGTCGGGCAGGTGGTTCCCTTCCGGGTCGGAGGGAGCTGTCGTTGGTGGCGTCGATGCTGGTGGACGGTTCTCACATTGATCGTGGTGACCGGAACCTGCGTCGGTTCGGGCAAGAAACTGCTACACACAGAAAGCCGCTGACAGCCCAGCAGTTACGTTTTCAAGGAAGGATTCCGACCTTAGGGTTTGGTCACCACCCGCTGGTGGTAAAGCGGCAAAGTCCCGATGTCATGAACAGAACCCTCCTCTTCCGTCTCGTGGATATCAGGGGGAAACCCCACCGGTGACCGCAGTACCGGGCAAACAGTCAACCTAACCCCACCACCCGGCCGGCGCTCAACTCCCCTTTGACCAGGCAGTCTCCTAGCGACAGAGAGCGTGGAACACGTAGCACACCTCTCCCGGTTGGCGAAAGTCTCTACGAAAACCCCGACCTCGAGAAGATAGCCCGCAGGAAATTCTCCCACAGCTATGGTCGGGCGGGCGATCATCCTCCCGCCACTGTATGTCACATCGTATGCCGACGGTTCGCCCCTGGACCTGCGCGCCATTCTCGGTGGTAGGGAAAGAACATAGAAGATGTCGCTTCCCGACACGCGGTTCTTGAAAGCAGACTCCTCATCGAAATCGAACTCCGCGTATTTTGATGGCCAGTACATGTAGGGAGGCACTAATGTCCCCCTTCCGCTCTCAGTCCTCTAACAGAGGGACGGTCCTTTCCGGTCCGTTGCCGCTCAGCGACTTGGCACCCGCGTCGATCACCGCGTCGAGTCTCGGGGTACTGACCACCCGGGCCTGCTACGGCGAGCACCGCACTGGCCGCCACCGGTGAACACCGGTGGGTTAAGAACGGCCCACTGCTGGGCTGCCGAGAGTTGCTTTGTGTATTCGGCTTCGCTGCACTCCCTGATATCGCAGAAATACAAAGCGGGGATCTCGGGTGGGTTGAATCTCCCTCCTTCTATCGTCGAACCGGTAGCGTTCAGCACGTCCCTGTGTATGCTGCAGAACCGCCACTCAGAACCCGCGTAGAGTATGGCTGAACCAATATCCACGGAATGCCCCGAGACCGGTCAGGCGGGCAGGAAACCGCTTTCTATCTCAATGAAGTCCCAAGCAGCCTCGTAGTCTCGGTTCTTGAGGTGATCCATAATGGAGGCAGTGTTCGGAAGTTGCTGCCAGCCGGGTTGATACAACGCCTGTCGGTTGGTCACCCCGAACATGGCCCGGAGGTCAGAGACGATAGCTTTGATATTCTCGAGGTCATATCGCGAAAGCCCCCAGGGTCGGCCCTTGCTATAGGGAACTCCTTGAAACATGGCAACCACAAAGTCCTCAAAATCGGATTCGTGAGCAAGCGCCACCGATGGCATCGGGTCTGCTGACAAGACGGTCACTATTGTAGCAGCCCTCCCTATCCCCTGACGTGCAGAACGCCAAGTAGACACACATCGCCTCCTTGATTGGGTGATCTGGCCAAACGGTTCGCGGTGGGCCGGATCTGTGTGGTAGCGGACCGGGGTCTCATGTCAGCTTCGAACCTGGAAACGGTCGCCCGGGCCGGGTACGATCATCTGTTGGCCACCAGGCTACGCCGCGACCGGATCACCGCCCAAGCGTTGGCCGATGTTGACCGGGACACGGTATGGGTCGATTTGCCCCAACCCGGCAACAGAGCGGCGGATATCACCCTCTCAGACGGTACCCGCATGGTGGTGGTCGAGTCCGACGCCCGCGTCGGGCGGGACACCCAACGCACCGCCCAGATCATCCAAGCAGCCGAAACCCGGTTGTTGGCGTTGGAACGCCGCGTCCGCGCCGGTGGGGTCAAAGACCCCGCCAAGATCGGCAGAGCCGCCCAACGAATCCTCAACACCGGGCGGGTCGCCCGGTTGTTCGATCTGGAGATCGGCCCGGGTCGTTTTCTCTACCACTACAACGAAGACAACCATGCCTATGAAAAGCTGTTGGCGGGTCGCTACGTGCTCACCACCAGTCTCACACCCGCCCAAGCCGACACCACCCAAATCGTGACCGCCTACCGGCAGTTGCAAAAGATCGAGAACAGGTTCCGGGTCCTCAAAGACTTCCTACGACTACGACCGGTAAGACACTGGACCGAACAACGGGTCCGCGGGCACGTAGCAGTCTGTGTTTACGCCGCCCTCATGGAAACGCTCATCACCCGCGCTCTCACCACAGCCGATGTCCAGGATCCCGACCTCGACCACCAACACCTCACCGCCGCCCGGGCACTAAGAATGCTCAACCGCATCCGCCGGGTGAACCTGACCACCAACCAGCACCAAATCACCCTCACCACCCGACGCACCCCCCTCCAAACCCGGACCCTCGCCGCTATCGGAGTCGACACCCGCACCTGGGACAAAGCCACCATCACCCAACCCTAAAAAAGCCCCAAACCACCGAATGTAGTGGAAACACTATCCACGCGCATGCGCCCTGACCAGGCAAAACACCAAACCACCCGCCAAATTCGGGTCTGAGGGCCAGTACATGTAGGGAGCCACCAGGTCCCCCTCTCGGTTTCAATCCTCTAGCAGGGGAACCGTTTTTTCTGGCCCGTCGTAGTGCTGAAGGAAGTGCTCCGCGAAGACACGGTACCGCAATTGTCGTTGTTCTCTCTGTTCCTCGGGCACTGCACACTCTCTCATGATGTCGTCCAGGGTGACCGTTAGGATGTCGAACCACACGTCTCTATCTTCGATGCAGTGGCCGGTAGCGAACAGCGTGTCCCCTCGAGCGAAGGCCCCGTTTTCTGTTATGTAATCGGAGTAATCTCCCAACCCTCTGTCGAGTTCTTCGTCAGACATGTCACTTAGATCCGCAGGGGAGGTGTTTAAGACGGGGTTGCTCATCACACACAGCATAAACCCTCTCAACGGTCAAGGCATTCGCCTATGAAAAGCTGTTCGCGGGTCGCTACGTGCTCACCACACCAGCGAGTCGACTCGGGTGTCGCAACAAGCCCTCGCGGAGTCCGTCAACTACGGGCAGAGCCGATCTGGTCGGACAAATGCGGGCTGATTGGGAAGAGCGGCGTTGGCGAACTCCATCCCATGGGGCCCGTGCCGGTTGAGTACAAGGTGGGCCGGATGGTCAGGTCCCGGTGTAGCGCTCGAAGCGGGCGTTTAACTTTGACATGTCGCCGTGGTCGGTGGTGACGATGAATGTGCCGAGTTGCTCGGCCACCACGGCGAGGTGGGCATCTGCGACATCGGAGGTGCCAGTGGCTGCCGGTCGCCGGCCGACAGAAACCGACTCGTCCAGCGCATGCACGTCGAAACAGCGCAGCGCTCGGCTCAGGTTGGCCTGCCGGGCGGGATCGCGCCAGACCTGCGCCAACACAGGGTGCGTTGTGTGGAGTTGCTCGCCCCGTTCGGCTGCGCGCTTCACCAGTGCCCAAAGACGAGAGTTCAGGTGCTCGCTGTCTGAGATGAACGGCCCTGCGTCGATAATCAACGATCAACGCCCTGACGGTCGAGCACAGTGTCAGCCCACTCGAGATGCACAGCATCGATAGGCCCCTCGCGGACCTCCCAGGCAGCAATCATGTCAAGCAGAGCCCGGCTACGCCGACGGCGCTTGACCTCAGCGAGGAGAGCTCGCTTGATGGCCAACCGCATCGTGCCGTCCAGCGCCATCAGTTCCTCAAGCGCGGCCTCCATCTCGTCGTCAAAGGCAATGGTCGTCTTGGATGCCATACCAAATATGTCAATACAACCGTCAAATATGGCCAACCCGCGATCCGCAGCGAGTGAAGCACTATCGATCGCACACTTCATCACCCCTTGGTGGTGGGGTGTTGGCCACCACCCCTGACCAGGGGCTTAACCGGGGGTGTCAAGAGGACAACACGATCAAAACAGGTGGGTCACCACGATCGGATGGAAACTGGTCGAAATGCCACGCCCGATTTCCCCACTATTGATGATCGTGGCTGTGGTCTCCCCGAGAGACGATTACGCTGGTCTTCATGGAGCACCCCGTCAAAGCGCAGGGCGCTGCAGAACCGGACAGAGACCCAACCGGTTGGTTCGTCGAGTCCGAGCAGAGGGAGCGGGGGAGGCGCATAGCGAGGGGGATAGCCGACTCCTATACAGATGCGGACTGGGAGTATGTCCTAAACGCCCTGGACCCATCCCACGCCACACGAAAAATCGCCAGCCGCCCCGCTGAAGACAGGGGCCGCCTTCTCAACCTGTTGCGCCCCGAGCAGAGGTCCGCCGTGGAGTCGCTCCTGTCCCCCGTTGTTTGATACGACTTGCAAGACGCGGCTCCCTACATAACCCAATCGGCGCTCAGGGACTGGATTACCCCCTACGACGTCGAGGCGGTTCTCGACGAGCCAATAGAGGTCTTGCCTTTGGCGGAAGCTCTGACGCTGAACCCGGAACCAAAGAAACCTCCTTGGGAGAAATGGCGGCTGGAACCCTCAGAGCGCCCCAACGTGGTCGCTTATGTGGGGTACGGCATCAGTCGTCCACTGGTGGTCTTCGTGGACAGGTTCGAGAATTGGGTATTCCAAGCCGAACCCGGCGAGCGTAACTTTGGGTGGCTGTTCTGAGGACACTCGACGTTTTCCTAGGACTCGAATGTGTCCACCGGGGCTAGCGGACTATCACCAGACATTACAACCCAAAATCGAAGGGCAGCGACCTAATCGGTGATCGTCGCCTGGTGGTCGGCGTGATCGGTGGGCCTCAACGCGCGGAACGGAGCTCCGCGTAACCGTCCAAAATATCGACGGCCTTGTTCACCGGGATCCCGAGCCAGCCGAGGTCCCTCAAGTCGGCGGCCCTCTGGACGACGGACGGGTCGTAGAGAAGATAGGACTTGCCTCGACCGGGACAAGGCTGGGCCTCGAGGTATCCCTTCCCTGCCCAGCTTACACAGCGTCTCCGGCGAACATCCGAACTTCTCCGCAACGGAACAGATCGCCGCCCACTGCGAGCGGCACCGCACGCTCTCGCACCTCCGACGCATACCTGCTAGGTCTTCCCATAATTCTCCATCCTCTCAAGATAGAAAGTCTCCAGAAAACCCGGGGTGACTCCCGGGGTGATTCATAAACCGCCAACACGTCATCACGGGGTGTCGGTCCATCACGTTTGATCTGCGTAGCCGAAGGTTCGCGGAGGACACCGCGATTGGGGAGTGCAGTACCTCAATAACCCATCGTCGTAGGCCGACACGACGTTGTCAAAGTGTGGTTACGCAGGTAGAAAACCCGACTCTATAGCGAGATAACTCTCGGCAGCTTCGAAATCGCGGCGTTTGAACAACTCGACCAGGGTAACGCCGTCCATAATCCGGGGTCCCGGCTGCCAAGGCGCGAGATCCCCGTAAGGGTGTACATGTCGATGACTTTGGCAAGGATCGATCGGAGTTGCTCGAAGTGAATCTTGGACAGTTCGGCAGGTCGTTGCACGTTGAAGGGGCCTCGCTTGATCATGTCCGTCACCAAGCAGTCCATGTCAACCGTGGACTCTCGGACTCGTGATGTCATGCTCTTGCAGCTTATCTTCTGGCGTGTCTGAGAGGTGGCGGCCTTTGTCCTGTGACACCTTGGGAGATGACGGATTGGGGGATCTTGGTAGTCGCACTGGTGGAGACGCCACGCTTCCCGACCCCGAAACGGCTCCCCGACGGGCCGAGAGCGGCCTCTATAATGTCGGGAACCGAGATCGAGGCCCCCACCGATGAGCAATGACATGATCTGCTCGAACGGCAGAACATCCGAGGAAGAGTTCCGATACAGGGTGGACAACGGCATTCCCCTGCGCGACTCCCCTCCTACCGAGGAAGAGAGCCGCCGATGGATCAGGGAGATACTGGAGGAGGACAGCGAACTGCTCCAAATGTTGGCTGACGCCTAGCACCCAAGAGGGGGGCCACCATTGGAGGACAAGCAAGGGCCGAACTGGGTTGTTCTCGACCATATGGGTGACTTTCCACGATCTTGCCATAGAGAACCACGGCGGCAGGCACGGCATCCGCAACCAAGGGCTTCTCGAGCAGGCCATAACGAGGCCTCAGAGACGCTGGTACTACGAGGGTATGGAGAACCTGGCCCGGATAGCGGCCTGCTACACGGCCAGCATCGTCTTCATCCACCCGTTCGTGGACGGGAACAAGCGGACCGGCTGGGGAACAGCGAGAATGTTCGCTAGGAGAAACGGGCTGGAACTCGTATGCCCTTCCGAAATGGAAACACTGTCCACGCGCATGCCCTCTGACCTGGGGAAACACCAATTCACCCGCCAAATTCGGGTCATAGTTCGCCTCCTAGCACAGTGTGCCCGACTGCTACACTGGAACTCCTCCCAATCATCAGAGTTGCGAGAGGGCGCGTCTACGGGGAGGACTCCTCGGACTCGTCAGGTAGGTTCATTCCTTGTCGTTCTGCCACGGCCGGTACATGGGGTTCCCTGTCTCTGCTGCATGCCTCCTCTTTCTTTGGAGAACTTCAACGAGTGCGATACGCCCCTCGAGGATTGGAAGGAGATCGGCGCCATCCATTAGCACTAATGGCGTTTGACCACCCGAGTGCTTAGATATGGCCCCCTTGGTGAAACCGTTAATTGCAACGCAGAGACCGAGGGTATTTCGCGCCTTGCCGTCTATTTTCATCCTGAAATTATTGAGGTGCTTGGGTTGAAGGGTCTTTGAACACCATCGTGCTTCGAGGATATAGTCGTCGGTCCGAAGAGTGAATGCGCCATCAATCTGCTCATGCTCGATTGAGTACGCCGCTCGGGGGTAGAGATCCCACAATTCGAACAGGCTGTTCAGAAACCCTTCCAGTATTCGTCCTCGCTCATGGCGTTCGTCATCCATTTTATGCATTCTCATAAACTCGCCATGGAGATCAACAAGCCGACTCTCATGCAGTCGCAGAGCGGACTCTTTGGCCGCGATATTTCTTGCCTCCCGGCGCGCCGCCTCCCTTTGCGCAACGAGTTCCGAGTACTGCTGAACGACGGCTCGGACCGCTCTGTGAGAGGCTCTGGCATTAGCTACTAGCTTTGGGCCACCATCGAGGCGAGCAAGATGGTGAAAATCCGGATCAAACTCGTTTAACGCCACCAGCGCATCAATCACCACCTCCTGGTACTTATTCTCCTTGAGTCGTAGCGCCCCGATGAGTTGGCCTGTAGCAGTGCGTTTGGTCTCATTGAAGTTCACCACTGCCAGAGCATCGGGGGCTTCAGAAAAGCGGACACGGACCAAGGTTTCAAAGTCCTTCTTGAACCAAAAGTAGGTGCAAAGGGCTTCTGAGAGGGCCTGCCACGCGGGTTCCGTAAGTCTCCGGTAGGTGTTCATATCCGTCCTTAAGGGAACTGCTCTCAATACCCCTTGACCAAATCGGTCGCGCTTGATAGTGGTCAGGATAGACAGGTTAGTGACTCCTGGCTGCATTTCGACACCGGCCCGTGTCCTCGTGGGAGTCACCTTGGATGACGCTGATTCGGTTCATATCACTCAGACTCAGATGTTGGGAAAGTCCAGTAGGTCGAGGCCCTTGATGTACACATCACTCGGGAAACCCCTTGGGACGCGACCGATGCTGATTGCAACCGATGACTGTTCGCTCAGGCGATAGGCAAGGCCATAGCGGATGGGGACACTGGTGGTACCGTCCAGGGCGGAAAGGCGGGACAGGCCCCCTGCGGAAAGAGCACCCGGTACATCGTCGAGCGCGGTGCCCCCAGGCATACGCCCATCAGATGAGGGCTTCTCATTTGGTGATCGACTCTGGCCGGAATTTGGCGGGTCAGGGGGTTTGGTGGACGGTGATTGGTGTGTTGACCTGAGGTTTTGTGTTGTGAGCGGCAGGTTCTGCAAGGTGTTGTAGTGGCGACATTGTGTTGGTGGGACAAGGTGCGGTCTGCTAGCATTGTGGGATATGTTCGTAAAGACCACCCGCCGTCGAAGGGGCGACAAGGTATACGAGTATCTGTCGCTGGTGGAATCGGTACGCAAAGGAACAAAAGTCGGTCACCGGACCCTTTTACGCCTGGGAGAAGTCACCGCTCTGCGAGAAACCGGGCAACTGGGACGCATCATCGCAGCGTTGGAACGCCACCTGCACAAAGAACGCGTCGATATCGACGCGTTAGCGGCCGAGCAGGCGCCGGCAGTGGGCGGCGTAGCAGCCGCAGCGGCGGTGTGGGACCAGCTGGGGTTGGGCGAGTTCTTTGCTGGTATAGGCGCCGAGGCTTTGGAGCATGCCGTGTTCGCGATGGTGGCCAACCAGCTGATGGATCCCTGTTCCGAACGTCGCCTGCCCGAATGGACAACCGATGGCGTGGTCATGCCGCCCTGGTGGTCGGCGCCGTCGCTTGACCAGTATTACCGTGCCCTGGACGCGGTGGCCGATGTCAAAGCGGAGACCGAGGAGCATCTGTATCGACGGTTGTGCGATTTGACCAACCTAAACCTGCGGCTGGTGTGCTATGACCTGACGTCCACCTATTTCGAAGGTTCCACCCGACCCTCCGACGCGTTTCCGTCGCGAATGTTCGGGTACTCGCGGGATCATCGCTCGGATCGATCCCAGATCGTGATCGGTCTGTTGTACACCACGGACGGGATCCCTATAGCCCATCACGTTTTCGCGGGGAACACCAACGACGCCTCCACCCTAACGGACGTGTTGGATGACCTGGCCAAGCGGTTCGCGGTGGGCAGGATCTGCGTGGTCACCGACCGGGGTCTCATGTCAGCTTCCAACCTGGAAACAGTCACCCAAGCCGGGTTCGATCATCTGTTGGCCACCAGACTACGCCGCGACCCGCTCACCGCCGAAGCGTTGGCCGCTGTAGACGAGAACACGGTATGGGTGGAGTTGCCCCAACCCGGCAGCAGAGCCACAGATGTCACCCTGGAGGACGGGACCCGCGCGGTGGTGGTCGAGTCCGACGCTCGGGCTGGTCGGGACACGCGACGCACCGCCGAGATCATCACCACAGCTGAAACCCGGTTGTTGGCGTTGGAACACCGCGTCCGCTCGGGCCGGGTGAAAGACCCCGCCAAGATCGGAAGAGCCGCCCAACGAATCCTCAACACAGGTCGGGTGGGGCGGTTGTTCGATCTGGAGATCGGCCCATGTCGCTTCGTCTACCACTACAACGAAGAGGCTCAGGCCTATGAGAAGCTGCTGGCGGGTCGCTACGTGCTGACCACCAGGCTCACCCGCTCGCAAGCCGACACCACCGAAGTCGTGGCCGCCTACCGCCAATTGCAAAAGGTCGAGACCCGCTTTCGGGTGCTCAAAGACTTCCTGCGACTACGACCAATACGACACTGGACCGAACAGCGAGTCCGCGGACACGTAGCCGTCTGCGTCTACGCCGCCCTGTTGGAAACGCTCATCACCCGCGCTCTCACCGCAGCCGACATCCGAGATCCTGACCTCGACCACCAACACCTCACCGCCGCGCGGGCACTGAGAATGCTCAACCGCATCCGCCGCGTGACACTGACCAGCAACAAGCACCGGATCACGCTCACCACCCGACGCACCCCCCTCCAAGCCCGGACCCTCGCCGCCATCGGAGTCGACACCCGCACCTGGGACAAAGCCACCATCACCCAACCCTAAAAGGGTCCAAATCACCGAATGTAGTGGAAACACTATCCACGCGCATGCCCCCTGACCTGGTAAAACACCAAACCACCCGCCAAATTCCGGTCGGAGAAGAACCCACCGAGACCCAGTTGGTCCCACCCCGCTGCTGTGGCTGCTGCCCCTCCCGCTGGCGGTGCCTGTTCGGCCGCCAACGCGTCGATGTCGACGCGTTCTTTGTGCAGGTGGCGTTCCAACGCCGCGATGATGCGTCCCAGTTGTCCGGTTTCGCGCAGAGCGGTGACCTTTTCCCAGGCGTAACAGGGTCCGGTGACCGGTTTTTTGTTCCTTTGCGTACCCATTTCCACCAACAACAGGTACTCGTACACCTTGTCGCCCCTTCGACGGCGGGTTGTCTTAACGAACATACCCCACCAGCAGCCTGAACCCCATTCCGCCAACTCATTGTCGCCACTACAAATCCCTACGGAACCAGCCCCTCACAACACAAAACCCCAGGTCAACACACCAACCCGCCACATTCGGGTCCCAGGGAATACAGCCGCTACGAACACTGCCAACAATAAGGCAGCCCGCCGACGCCAGTCGACACGGAAATGCCACCCGACCAACCCCCACTGTGACACGCATCCGGCGACGGGCTAAGGAAAGAGTTCATCTCCTTTCTTGAGGTTCCCCCCAGAACTTCGCCGGGCCGGCTAAATCGCCAACATATCTTTGGTGGCGTGTTTGCCACCACCCCTGACCTGCGCCTAAGCGGGGGGTTTTGCGGAGGACACCACGATCAACACAGGGGGGACACCACGATTGAAGCACTGTTAGGAAGTTAGGGGCCCTGCAAGAGCTCATTGACTGGAATATGGGGTTGCCGTGGGCACCGCCTCCTAGTTGACCGGCACTCCGGGTCACTGATGCCAAGACCAGGTAGCAGCAGGAGCACCTCAGAGAATAAATGCCCCCTGTCAGGCATCTTTCGTTGTAGAGTCCTATTGGCACTTCGGTTCTCGGTCTGTGGGAACCATCATCTCGGTAAGAGGAGGAGGACATTAATGCTTAGAAGTGATCTGCCAACGAAGGGTTTCGTCTTTTGGCCCGTGGGCACTGGGGACAGCACAACCATTCTTGTTTCTGAGGATGTCATACTCCAGGTTGACATCAACCACGTCAAGGCCGCCGACAGTTCCGATGACCCTCGGTATCCGGTGGTTGACGAACTTGTCGAGTTGCTTCCTCGGAGGATGGGCCGTCCGTATCTCGCCGCGTATGTAGCGACACATCATGACTTGGATCACTGTAGTGGATTCCAGGATCTTGTGGAAAGGGTTGAGATTGGGGAACTGTGGTTCACCCCGCGGTTGGTTGCCGATATCGACGCGGAAGATTCTGACCAATTGGCTGACGATGCGAAGGCGTTGCGGGATGAGGCCATGCGGCGCTTGGAGAAGTACCGGACGGGTATTGACCCATTAAGTGGTAACAGGTTTCGAGTGGTCGGGTACCACGAATCGTTGGAGGGCGACTTTGCACACCTCGATAGCGCGGTGGTATCTGCACCAGGTTCCGAAGTGACGAAGGTGGATGGGCGGTTCCTGGCGAAAGACCTGCGGCTCTTTGTCCACTCTCCCTTCAAAGACGATATGGAAAGCGACAAGCGGAACCGGACGAGCATAGGTTTGCAGGTCACGGTGAAGTGCGGAGCTGGGGAGGGACGGGCTCTGTTGCTGGGCGATCTGGATTATGAACCGGTCAAGAGGCTCCTTGAAGCAACTGCGGATGTCAACGACAAGAAGTGGGATGTCTTGCTTGCGCCACATCACTGTTCGAAAACAGTGATGTATGAGCGAGTCAACGGTCGAGATCTTCTGCGTAGAGACGTTTTGGATCTGCTAGAGGAGGCGAAGGCCGACCTTGGCTGGGCTGTGTCAAGTTCGGAGCAGATACCAGGCAAGAACAGCGACGGCGACAACCCCCCGCATGCCAAAGCAAAGAACCGATACCAGGAAAGATGCGAAACGTTCCTATGCACGGGTGAACATCCAGACGTGGCGAACCCCACGCCCATCATTTTCGAAGTGGACCACACGGGCGTTTCGTTCCTAGGCACTGAACCAGGGGGTCGGGAGCAAAAGAGCAGGTTGAAAAGAGCAGGGGCAGTCTGAGACCAGTGGTTAATCCCGTTGGTTTTGGAAGGTGTTAAGCGAGGGACAACGCCAGGCTCTTGAGGAGCTCCAACGAATAGAGGCTGCGGGTGACAGCATCGAGATCTCCTTTAACCAGGCGGTTTCCAACAGTTACCTAGGATGGCCCGTTCTGGTCTCGATTGATACCCGCTTCCCATCGTCTGAGCGTGGCATCCCCCTCCGATCCCGTGAAGAAATCGCCATCTTCATCCCCCAGGAGTTTCCGTGGAAGATCCCCACGGTGTGCGTGACGCATGATCGGTGGGCTGGGCATCGCCATGTCAACTGGGGCTTGCTTTGCCTGTACTTGGCACCTGATATCGAGTGGAACCCCAGCGATGGCATGCACGGCTTCCTTGAACGACTGGTGGAATGGCTGGAGCGAGCAGCACAAGACACCCTCGCTCCCATCGCGGCCGCCGTGCATCCGCCGGTAGTGCTGGAGTCAGAGGGTCTCCCCACCGTAGTTCCTAGGGTCAACACCCCCATACCCGATAACGAACCCTGGTTGGGGTTCGCGGCGATTGAGAGACATGCGGATCACCTGGTGAAACTAACTCGATGGATCCCACTTGCGGGGGAATGGAAGAACCTTGATGTGTACAAGGCCGCTGTCGTGCTTTCCCACCTTCCCTTTCCATACGACTTCCCCGATTCCCTCGACGGCTTGCTGTCGGAACTAGACAAGCATGGCCTCCCTCTCAAACGGTTCCTGTGGTTGCTTCGCGTTACGGCGCATTACAACAAAAGGGGGACGCCGTTGTTTGTGATAATCGGCACCCCCATGCGAGGCCTACGTGGTGTTGATGAGCGGCAACATCTGGCAGCATGGCACATCAGCGCCAAGAACGTCATACGGTTGCGGAACACAGTACCGCTAAAGGGCAACATCAACGATCTTTTGTCGGAAGATGGTAAGCCTCCTTCCCAGATGACAGCTTGGTCCAGAGATGTCAAACTCTCATGGTGTCCCGTAGACGAAGCACGGCCCGAGGTAACCACGCGACGGGATGCAAAGTCAGTGATGGCCACCTTCGCTAGTCAAACGGTCACCTTGTTGGGGTGTGGAGCCATAGGCAGCCACCTTGCGGAACACCTAACTCGTGTGGGAGTCAAAGAGCTAACCCTCATTGATCGAGGCAGAGTTCGGATAGGACACCTCTCTCGGCAGTCATTCGACCACGCCGACGTAGGCCGACCCAAGGTGGAGGCTCTGCGGGAACGACTTGTCAGAATCCGACCGGAACTCGAACAGAGGGTCAAAACGCATGATGGCGATGCCCTGCCATTGGTGGGTGAACAAGATGGTTCGCTTTGGGATGCCGACATTGTGATAGATGCCACAGCCAACACAACCGTGGCAAAGCGGTTCGAACTGGCTGTAAGGGATCGTGATAAGAAGCCGTGGCTCATGTCTATGTTGTTGGGCCATCAGGCCAACCGCGGCTTCTTGACCGTGGCACCCCCCACGGGGCGAGGTGGCACATCCTGGATAAGACAGCGAACCAAACTTGCCTGCCTTGCTGACCCTCGGCTGCATTCCTTTGCACAAGAGTTCTGGCCCGATCCCCCCCGTACCGACCTCTTCTCGCCAGAACCAGGATGCTCATCGCCAACCTTCATTGGAGCAAATGCAGACATTGCCGCAGTCGTGGCCTACCTGGCTCGGGAAGCCGCCACAGCACTACACACCGGAACGGAGGCAACAGCCACCCTTGTTGAACTAGGTGTTCCGAACGAAAGGAAGACCGCCGTCAGTCGGTCTTTGCACTTTTCCAGTCCAACAAGGCTGAAAGACGCGGTTCATGATTACACGGTCAACATCGACCCACCGGCCATGCACGAAATAATGACCAGTATTCGTAGGAGCCATCGTCACTCTGCTGGAGCCGAAACGGGCGGGTTGCTTTTTGGAGAAATCGACAACGCTACTCGCACCATAACGGTTACCACCGCCATTGGTCCCCCGCCCGACAGTGTGGCCAGTTCAACGGGATTCACATGTGGCAAAGAGGGATCCCGCTCGATCTCAGATGCCTTAGCCATCCTGAGCCAAGGAACCCATCGGCCCATAGGCATGTGGCACACTCACCCCGATGGCAGCCCCAATGCAAGCCCTACGGACCTAAAAGGGATGATGTCGATTGTCCACCATGACGAACCGCCACAACACCAACAACTGCTGGTCGTTGTTGGTGGATGTCCGACGGGAACAGCGTGGAACGCTTACCTGTGTGACCGCAAGACCGAACGGTGGCCTTCAGCCATCGCACAACCGGTTAAGAGCGCCACTCCGACATATGGCCGTATCGGCCTTGCGTTATCAGGTGGCGGCCTGCGGGCTGTAGCTTTCCACCTGGGCTGTCTTCGGGCCTTGCACGACCGTGGCCTGCTGGAACAGGTGAGCGTCGTGTCCGGTGTTTCAGCCGGTTCACTGGTAGCGGCCCTCTGGGCGTACAGCGACATGACTTTTCCCGAGTTTGATGCTCACATCATGGAGTTATTGCGCCGAGGTCTATTCAGGAAAGTGCTCGGCCGATGGTTGCGGCCATCGCACCGCCTGCAAAGCGCGGCAACGACAATCACCGCTGGGGTGTTAAGCCTTCCTAACCTATTCCTCGGTCCAGGTGGCCCACTGACCCGGCGAACAAGCCGGACGCATGCTCTCCAATCCGCTCTTGAAGGCATGTTCGGTGAACGTTTGATGGCGGATGTGACTCGTGAAGGTCTTGCGGTAGTGCTCAACGCCTGTGATCTCCGAACAGGGTCAGCGTTCCGCTTCGGAAACCTTGAGAGCGGATCCTGGCGTTACGGCGTCGTTAAAGACAACAAGGTTCCTGTAACACAAGCGGTTGCTTGCTCGGCTGCACATCCAGCGTTCTTCCCCGCTATGGACTTCACGAAAACGTTTATCGAAAAAAACGGGAATGAGCATCGACGGAGGGTCATTCTGTCCGACGGTGGGTTATTCGACAATCTGGGCATCTCCTGTCTAATGCCAGGCCGGTCAGCGAAAATCAGCACAAACGTTCAAGAAGTTGATTGGATTATCGCTTGCGATGCCGATGAAGGTCTCTTCGAAGGGTCGGACCGTCCATATTGGTGGACAGGCAGAATGCGCAGATCCATTGACTCGATGTACCGTCGGGCGCGGTCATTGGAGAGAAGCCGGTTGTTCGACACCGTTGGCTCACCTGCTGGATTGAAAGGATTCGTAATAGCCATGCTGGGCATGGACGACAGCAGACTACCGATTCCTGTACCTGATCTGATTCCACGCAGTCACGTCGTGAATTACAAAACAAGGTTCTATGGCCTTTCCTCGGATGCCATCAACAAACTAAGCAACCGCGGTGAGCAGATCATGCACTGCCTAACAAGGCACTATATGGGACAACAGTGAGTCCCACCTAAGCTGAACTGCAGACACGCCCAACTGCGCAGATGGTCGCCTTTCGCGGCTAGCAGCGTGGGATATAAAACCGACGGCGTCGTTGCCCTTGGGGATGGTCCTTTGAACAACAGGGGATGGTTTGACCGGAATTTGGCGGGTCGGGGGGTTGGATGGACGGTGATTGGTGTGTTGACCTGGGGTTTTGTGTTGTGAGGGGCTGGTTCTGTAGGGTGTTGTAGTGGCGACATTGTGTTGGTGGGATGGGGTGCGGGTTTTTGTGGGGTGTGTTCGTTAAGACCTCCCGCCGTCGGAGGGGCGACAAGGTGTACGAGTACCTGTCGTTGGTGGAATCGGTCCGCAAAGGGTCGAAGGTCGCTCATCGGACCCTTCTTCGCCTGGGAGAAGTCACCGCTCTGCGCGAAACCGGACAGTTGGGACGCATCATTTCGGCGTTGGAACGCCACCTGCACAAAGGACGCGTCGATGTCGACGCGTTAGCGGCCGAGCAGGCACCTGCGGTGGGAGGGGTAGCAGCTGCAGAAGCGGTGTGGGATCAGCTGGAGTTGGGCGGGTTCTTCTCCCATATAGGCAGAAGACGCGGTGCTGGGGCTTTGGAGGATGCGGTGTTCGCGATGGTGGCCAACCGGCTGGTGGATCCTTGTTCCAAACGTCGCCTGCCCGAATGGACAACCGATGACGTGGTCATGCCGGCCGGGTGGTCGGCGCCGTCGCTTGACCAGTACTACCGGGCCCTGGACGCGGTGGCCGATGTCAAAGCGGAGACCGAGGAGCATCTGTATCGACGGTTATGTGATTTGACCAACCTAAACCTGCGGCTGGTGTGCTATGACCTGACGTCCACCTATTTCGAAGGTTCCACCCGATCCTCCGAAGGGTTTCCGTCGCGGGTGTTCGGGTATTCGCGGGATCATCGTCCGGACCGACCCCAGATAGTGATCGGTCTGTTGTGCACACAGGATGGGATCCCGATAGCCCATCATGTGTTCGCGGGCAACACCAACGACGCGTCCACCCTAGCCGAGGTGTTGGGTGATCTGGCCAAGCGGTTCGCGGTAGGCCGAATCTGTGTAGTAGCGGACCGGGTCTGGTATCGGGCGCCAACCTGGAAACAGTCGCCCGGGCCGGGTACGATCATCTGTTGGCCACCCGGCTGCGTCGCGACTCGATCACTGCTCAAGCGTTGGCCGCTGTCGACCGGGACACGGCATGGGTGGAGCTATCCCAGCCCGGCAGCAGAGCGGCGGACATCGTCCTTGAGGACGGTACCCGCACTGTGGTGGTCGAGTCCGATGCCCGTGCTCGGCGGGACACCCGACGCACCGCCCAGATCGTCAAGACAGCCGAAACCCGGTTGTTGGCGTTGGAACGCCGTGTCCGCGCCGGTGGGGTCAAAGACCCCGCCAAGATCGGGAGAGCCGCCCAACGAATCCTCGGCACCGGCCGGGTCGCCCGGTTGTTCGACTTGGAGATCGGCCCGGGGCGTTTTCTTTACCACTACAACGAAGACAACCATGACTATGAAAAGCTGCTGGCGGGTCGTTACGTGCTGACCACCAGTCGAGCCTGTATAAATGTTTGTGTGAGGTGGGTTCTCTGATTTGTTTGGCTGGTGTGAGAGCCCGGCCTGAGAGGAGATGATGTATGACTGAACATGTGATGGCGGAGCCGGCTGGTGTGGCTGCTGGTGTGGTGTCCGACGAGCTCGTGGAAGCGGTCGTTTCTGATGCGGCGGCGGGTGGTGTGGATCTGCTTGGTCCCGATGGTGTGTTGGCCGAGATAGTCCAAGCCTGTGCTGGAGCGGGCCCTTTCTGAGGAGCTGACCGATCATCTGGGCTATGAGCACGGTGACCCGATCGGCCATGGGACGGGCAACAGCCGGAACGGGACCACTCCCAAACAGGTCCTTACCGAGATCGGCGCGGTGGACCTGGACGTGCCCCGTGACCGTAACGCCACGTTCGAACCGAAGATCGTTCCGAAGGGCGCCCGGCGCTTGGAGGGCTTCAACGCCAACATCGTGGCCCTGTACGCCCGGGGTCTGTCCACCCGTGATATCCGTTCGGAGTTGAAGCGCATGTACGGTGTGGATGTGTCGCCGGCGCTGGTGTCCAAGGTCACCGACGGGATCGTCGAGGAGCTCACCGAATGGCAGAACCGGCCCCTTGACAGGTGCTATCCCCTGCTGTACATAGACGCCATGGTCATCAAGGTCCGAACCGACGGAACTGTTGTCAACCGCCCAGCGTATGTGGTGGTCGGCGTCGATGTGGACGGACGCAAACACGTCCTGGGTGTGTGGTTGGGCGACGGCAGCGAAGGCGCCAAGTACTGGCTGTCAGTGCTGACCGAGATACGCCACCGAGGCCTCGAGGACGTGCTGATCGTGTGCTGTGACGGTCTGAAAGGACTCCCGGACGCGATTGAGGCCACTTGGCCTCAGGCGCTGGTCCAGACCTGTGTCATACACCTGATACGGGCCTCTATGCGGCTTTGCAGCTGGAAAGACCGCAAAACGGTGGTCAGAGGGCTGCGGGCCGTGTACACCGCGGTGAACGCCGAAACAGCCGCCCAGGCGTTGGACGAACTCGACGACCAATGGGGAAACCGCTACCCGGGAGTGATACGAATATGGCGACGCGCCTGGGAAGAGTTCACCCCGTTCCTGCGGTTCCCTCCCGAGCTTCGCCGGGTGGTGTACACCACGAACCTGGTGGAAAGCGTTCACTACCAGTTGCGGAAAGTCACCAAAACCAGAGGCCATTTCCCTACCGACCAATCAGCTCTGAAGCTGCTGCGCCTGGCCGCTCGCAACATTACCAACAAGAGAGGAGGCAACCTCGGCACCGGAACCCACGGCTGGAAAACAGCCCTCAACCAACTCGAAATCCACTTCCCAAACCGAATGAACCTAACCCACTGAAACCCATGAACCCACCCCCTCACACAGACGATTTGACAAGCCCCACCAGTCTCACCACCGCCCAGGCCGACACCACCCAGATCGTGGCCGCTTACCGGCAGTTGCAAAAGGTTGAGACCAGGTTCCGGGTGCTCAAAGACTTCCTACGACTGCGACCGGTAAGACACTGGACCGAAAAACGGGTCCGCGGGCATGTGGCAGTCTGTGTTTACGCCGCCCTCATGGAAACGCTTATCACCCGCGCTCTCACCCAAGCCGATGTACGGGATCCCGACCTCGACCACCAACACCTCACCGCCGCCCGGGCACTAAGGATGCTCAACCGCATCCGCCGCGTGAACCTGACCACCAACAAACACCAGATCACCCTCACCACCCGACGAACCCCCCTCCAAACCCGGGCACTCGCCGCTATCGGAGTCGACACCCGCACCTGGGACAAAACCACCATCACCCAACCCTAAAAAAGGGTCCAAACCCCCCAATGTAGTGGAAACACTATCCACGCCCATGCCCCCTGACCAGGCAAAACACCAAACCAGGGTGGGGAATTTCGATGATCGACTCTGGGGACTTTCGATGATCGTCATCAACCGAAAGGAGACCTGCTAGGAGGCTGCTGAGTATTGGCGTTTGGGTGGTGGTGGGTCACTGGGCTTGATTTCGAAAGCGGCGCGGTGGGCGCACCGGTCCGGGGGATTGTGGCCGGTGTCCTCCAATGTTTGATTGCTCTCTGTTTGGGGTTCCCCGGGTTTAGGTGATGATGATCGTCATCACAAAAAAGATGATCGTCATCACATTGGGTGTGACACTTCTTTCCAGATGTCGCTCCTGCCGTTTGCTTCGATCAGGGATGCCCCAGTGACCCGGCACCACGGTTGTGGGGTATTGGGGGTTTCATTTAGTCAGCTAGTTAGCCGTGGACTGCCGCGGTTTCCGTTCTTCCATGCAATCCTTCTCGGAGTTTTCAATGGTTACTAGGGACGCCCAAGTTTTCCCGAACTCCAGACCGGACCCATCGCATCAGGCGACCAGCAGCTTCAGATTCTGCGGATGGTGATGTTGGATCCGATGTCCTTTGCCAGTTCTTCTATGGCGTCCACGTCGTCTTGGTCGCCGACGACTATTAGTTGGGCCATGTCGTTGATCCGTTCGATTTTTCCCTCTTCGATGTAGTTGGCCAGCAGTCGCAACAGGTAAGCGATGTCGGCGTTGCCTTGTTCGGTGTTGATAGAGGCCGCAGTGTTGAGGTTCACCTGCCAATGCTTGCCTGTTGGCGGAGGTGGGGGTGGAGGTGGAGGTGATTGTGGGCATTCGCAATCGTCAACTGGGTGACTGCATTTGGCGCACGAGGATGGGGGTGGTGTAGGTGGTTGCAGGCGTACCGTGGTGAGGTTCAAGTTGATGTCGCCTATTCGGGTGACGTGTTGGGGTTCTCGGTTTTCCCCTACCAGGGTTGCTTCGCCGTTGCTGACAGCCTCGTAGATCGCGCGTTGAAGTTCCCGTTCCCCGTCGGGGAGTAGAGGTTTGTGCGGGTTGGACCACCACATGTCTCGTATCTCCCGCAACGGACGACCGTAGTCGCGTTCCCGTAGGATGTGCAACAACGCCTGTTTGTTGAACTGGGCGGGAGCGAAGGCTTTTTCTCGGGTGTTTAGTTCGGCCCACACGTCGGAGGCTTGGAGGGCGGTGCTGGTGTCTTTCTTGATCCGGATGTATCCCACCTGTCGTTGGTGGGTGCTTTTGGGGGCGAGATAGACGATGTGCTGGTAGCACAGCCTCACCCGCTTGTCTAATTGTTGTTGCGCTTTACGGGTTTCTTCTTTGGCTTTTTGGTGCATGTCCGAGTCGGCGACGACGGATGGCAGTTCCGAGACTCGTTTGCGGGCCAGCCATTCGGCGGCGAGACCGCGGGCTTGGGCGCGTAGGAGGGTGTTGGCGCAGGCGAACACCAGCGAGGATGCCCATTCGGTGCTCAGTGGTCGGGGTCCGAGACCGAACCCGGCTTCTAGCGCGTCGCGGGTGGCGGAGTCGTCGCCGTTGAACAGAGAGAACCATCGGGAGTCCAAGATGGCAAGGCGGGTTTCTCGACTGTCGGTCAGTTCTTCTTTGAGTACCTGCTGGCTTTTTTCTGTGGTCACGCCGTCTTTGGGGACTGGTGGTCCTTCTACGAGTAGTACCTTGTCGAACGGCTTTCGGGTTCTTTGGGCGATAGCGAACGCCCGATCGGTGATTGCTTTGTCCCGGTCGGCGTCGGGAATGCTGGTCTTTTCCGCCCGGGTGAGCATTTCCAGTGTTTTGCGGGTCTCGAAAAACCATCGCTTGGGAACCCGGCGACCCTGCCCGGGGATGAAGTCAACCGAGGCCATGCCCTGGTCGGATTCGACCAGTTGTCCGAACACGGTTTCGGCGTCGCCGGTTTCGTATCCTCCGGTGGGAACGAAAGACGCGGCGAGGATTTCTGCTTCGGTGGCACCCCGTGTCCCTCCCACCCGGGGGTTGAGAGACCGAACGAACATGGCAGTGGCCATTCGTTCCGCCGCCCGCGGGTTGCGAGCAGCCCAAGTCCATGTTTGCTCTCGTGTGGCGTCGAGTTGGTGGGCGGTTCCCCGGGAGGGATTGTGCGGGTCGGCTATGTCTATGGTGGCGACCTCCCGCAGGTTGGCGCTGGTTTTTTGGTCCTCTACCAGTCCGGAGTTGAGCAACGCGTCTCGGAGGGGCGGATGGTCGAGGGGAAGGTCGCCGCTGTCGATCAGCGGTGGTGCCCATTCGCCGGATTGTCCCCGGCGGGTTTGTTCATAAACGGCTAAGGCGAACACGTTGATCGTGGACCTGACCTTTTGGAAACCGGCATGGGTTGCCCATTCGTCCTCCGCCAAAGCGATCAGATTGGGGTGGAATGGATACGACCGTGCCACTTGTCGGCGGAACTCGTCCCGGCCGGGATGGTTCAATCTCTTGAACACCTTGTTCTGCCACGCCGGCGTAATAGCGTCAGCATATGAGTCCGATATCAGATCGGTGATGTCGCCGGGGGGAGGATTAGTGAACAGTCGTTTTTGGATTATGTCGGCGAAGTCCCCACCGGAGGTGACAGCAGTAATGGAAGCGTGTCGACGAAGCTGTCCTTCCATCTCGGCCCGTAGTTGGGTTCCTTTTTCGGTCATGGCCATGTTGTCCTTGTCGGACGCGATCATCGCCACGACCATGGCGCAGTTGGGAGTGTTGTTGACCGCTTCCAACATGGCTCGGATGAATCCCATGTCCAGTACAGCCTGGTCGTAGTCGCTAACGGCTGTGACCCGCAGGTAGTCCATGATCTCGTCTATCAGCACCAGGACCGGACGGCCTGCGGTTTGGAGGGCCTCGCCTAGTTTGGCTTTGTTCGTTAGGTGCGGGCGGTATTTTTCGTAGGGGTTGTGGTCGGGTTGGAACAAACGCCACAGGAACCTCTCCCCAAGGGATTTGGCGGGTCCGAAGTCTTCTTCGGTGGCGGTGGTGTTGTCGCAGTCCAACACCACACAGCGGGGACTGTTCAGATCGGGATCGACGGGTCGGCCGGTGATTTCAAGAGCGGATTTGATGACCTGTTGACCCAGGTCGGTGGCAGCCAGTAGCCGAGGGTGGGTGGCAAGATGCCAAAGACCGACCAGCCCATGGGACTTTCCCCCTCCCATTGCCTGATCGAGTCTCCAAACCGCTGGGGTCTGTGTTGAGTAGGGAACCCCGAGACGCACCGCCACCCGGGCCATGAAGTCCACCAGGCTTCCCGCCGGGTGGGTGATATCTCCGTAGTAGTCGGGACGTGAGTAGGGAGCGCGTACGCCGCTGGCTATGGCCGCGCTGTGGAGCGACATCCGCACGTCGGAAATGATCCCGCCGGAAGTGATCACCTCTGGACGGAGGGTCATGATGTTCCACCACGGAGTCGGGGAGTTGGTCATAACTGCTCTTTTCGTGTCTTTCCTATAGGAGGGTGCCCTGCCCGGTTTCGACCGGCCTGTCTCGCTGGTCTTGTGTCCGTGCCGCTTGCTCGCGGATGAAGTTTCGGTTACGGACCGTCCATGTCCACGTTTGCCCGTCCTGGTCGGTTTCACCAACAAGCCGGGCCATTTCGCCCATCGCCGCCCACAACTGCTCGTCGGTGTCCCGACCCACAATATGAAGAAGGGTGGCGATCTCCCGCGGGGAACGCCCCAACTCGGCAATAGCCAGCAGGACATCTATCAAGCCGCTGTCGATATCCAGGGAGGGTTTGGCAGTCTCGATTCCATAGGCCAGCCGTTGCCCACCTCTGGTCTTGACCAGTATTCCCGCCACATCCGCTTCGGTCACGTCGTAGGACAGCCGCTGCCATCGGGCAGCCGAACCCGCGCCCACTCTCCTGCCATACAACCGCGCCCATGACAGAGCAAACCGGGTGCGCTCGTCGAAATCGGCTAAGCGGAACTCGTCGATGCGGATGTCGGCCGCGTCTTCTACGGCCTGATGCGCCAAACCGAGAAACGTTTCTATGGGGACCGGCTGGCCGGTGAAATTTAGCACCTTTTCGTAGCGTCCCACAACCTCCATAGCCGGGGCGATGGCTGCCATGCGCTGGTCCGAGTCTGCCAACCCATCAGCAGTCCACACGGGCACCCGTTGGGCAATCTCTTCCCGTATTTGCTCGGAAACGAGGCGAAGATCACCTACGGAGCGGTTCGGTTGAGCGGCACGGGTAGCCATCATGATCGTGTTGTCAATGAACTGCCCTGTCTGCTTGCCACCCTGTTCGGTACTGCATGGCCAGGAACCGGTAAGCACCAGACCCGCATCTGTGATCGCCGTAAGCACTCGGGTCCACGCGTCAGGATCACCGTGACCAAACACAACACTGACTATCCCGTCCAGATGAGTTTTAAGGCGGGCCTGGTCGAAGGCTTTTGTGATAGTCGCTTTGTAATGCGACTCCGTACGATGGTCATCACCGAGTTTGCCACACTTAATCACAGCTTCGTTAGTCTTCTCTTGGAGTCCGTGGGGGTCGGTGGTGATCCCAAACCACGGTACAGATGTCACTAAAGCCCGCTTCAACCACACGAATAGCAGATCAGAAGAATCGCAGTAGTTGATCATGTTGTCGTAGGGTGGGTCAGTCACCACGGCATCCATCGACCCGTCCAAGAGTGGCAGTTCCGTAGCTGAACCTCGCTGAATAATCGCCTGACGACCATCCACCCGGTCCACTTGTTTAGCCAGGCTTCTTACGGTGTGGACTCCAAGAGAAGACCAGGTTCCGGGGCCTATGCCGCACCCGGTCTCGAAGTAATCAAAACTGTGGCTAATTCCTGAATCATTGAAATAGATGTGTCCGGTGTCCTGTCTTGACACCCCGAGGGTGGCACTTCTTGTGCTTCGTTTTAGTCGCCGCACCAAGTTGGAAGCGGCATAGCCCGTCAAGGCTGTTGCGTATTCGGCGCTGAACGTTGCATGGACAGTCATGTCTTCGTACAGACTGTTGATTATGCGGGCCAGCCGAATGAAGCCCAGTGTCTGCCGGGCATTGCATAAACCTCCCCAGGTGTCATATCCATACCCGACAGGCCGAAGTGTTGGATGAAGTGGATCGATACTTTCGATGGGTACCGCTGGTAAGCCTATTCCGAAAGGAGATTCGATCCTCATCGCTTTATCAACACCTGACAAGCCCGCTTCGTCAGCTTTAACTGGTACCCGGTATCGGCGAAGCGTGTCTGGGTCGTGATCGGCTACCACCATCAAAGCATCCTCGCCTAGTTGGTCTTTCATGAGACGCCTGGTTGTGTCCAGTGGGTGGGCCTGTTGGCAGAAGCAACAGATGGCTGTTTTACCCCGCTTGCCTTTGACCTTTACCAAGGTGGGTTGGTCAACCGGTGATCCATCATGTACTTCTGTCCAGAACGTTCCTGACTCGGTATCGGCTACGATCCGATAGGACTGTCCAGGATCTGCTAGGCCCTTCCGCACTCCCGGATTGCGCAACTTCAAACTCCCAGTGAGAGGAAACCGGTTGCCGCAGTTCACGCAGGGCAGGGTGACGGCCCACACATATCCCCACGGGCGTTTCCCGTCTACTTTGGGGTAGAACTGGTCCATGGCTTGTTCGTAGCGGTCTCCCACTAGGTCGAGAACGAACCGCACGTCGCGCAGGAGTCGGGGTTCGGTGAAATGTTTCGTCTTGTGTTCTTGGTAGCCGTCGAAGGGCAGGTCGGGTTCGTTGTTCCAGTCGCGCATGGGCCAGTCCGCTAATAGCATTCCCGACAGGGTGGCTACCGGTGAGTAGTCGATTCCCCACGCTTGGACTCCCAGGCGGGCTGCTTCGAGGGGGATCATGGCCCGTCCTGAGAACGGGTCGCACAGTTTCGCTCCGTTCGGGTAGTGCTGGGCCAGTTCGTCTCGCAACTCGCGGTTGGCCGCGTCGTAGTCGGTCATAGCCCGGCGTACGAGTTCCTTGAGGCGTTCCTGTTCTTCCGGTTCGGGGGGCCAGGGCAACAGCGAACAGATCACCGCGGCTTTGGCTTGTGCCAGTGGTCGGGAGGCGAACCAGGTGAATAGGCTTTTCTCGGCGAAGCCTCTCCCCCAGCCGCGGGCGGACTGCTCGGACACCTCGGCGCAGGGAAACCATCGTTCGATCATGCGAACGCTCATAGTCCCACTCCTTGATGCGTCTCCGGCAAGCACCGATTTGAAATGTGTACCTCGTCGGTAGGTGGGTGGTTCACTGGCATATATTTTGCCACAAGACACTAATGGTGAAAGCCTACGCGGGAATTGCAACGGGTCAGTGGTTGTTCGATCTGTTCTGGGCAGCTTTCAGGGCGCTTCCCGGTAGCCGCACCACGGGTACGGGTTTGAACTTGTCACGGAAAACCTTTTCGGGGTTTTGCCACGCTTCGAACAGGGTACCGGTTCCGTCTTCGCAATGTTCCACAACGTATAGCCAGTATTCGTCTCCCATGAGACGGGCCGCTTCCAGTTCTCCGCCGGTGAGTTCGATGCCCTTAAATGCGGATCCGGCGCGGCCTTTTACTTCGACGCAGCGTTGCTCGGCGCCCCGGTCCGCGAGAAGGTCAAAGCCTATGTTTTCGGTGTGGACGTCGTCGACGACGAATCCGTCCTGTTCGAGCAGGCGGGTCACATGGCGCATGGCCACGGTTTCGCTGTCAGCATGCTTTTCTATTTGCCGACCGGCTATCACATGTGCCCATCCCAGCCGGCGGGGTTGCGTGTGACTGATATCCGCCTGTTGTTTGGCTTCCCGGATTCTGTCTCGGATGTTCGCATCCAGTTGTTTTCTTTGCTTGATGCGGGTTTGTAGGTCGGGGATGTGCTCGGTGGTTACGTTGGGCAAGTCCCGCAGTTCCCGCCTCAGCCGGGTTGCCCATTTTTGGGCTTTCGTTTTGCGTTTCTCGGTTTCGTCGGCGGCCAGCTGGTCGGCATGTTCCGCCGCTAACGCCTCGGTCTTTGGGTCAAGGGGTTTGGGAGCGGAGTCGGTTGGGGAAGCAAGGTTGGGGAGCGTCTCCCACGCCACCCTATTGGCGATGCCGTGCCGGTCAACGCCAATCAGCCACGACACTTCCTCGGTTCCGCTCTGGTGTCCGGTTTGGAGGGTGGTTTCGTAGGCAAACAGCGTGTAGTCCTCGTGGGCGGACGGGTCGGAGAGGACGGTTCCTTGCCACATGGCCGCTTCGGTGCGTTCCCGGATCGCTTGTGTGAACCGGTGGAATACCGCGCGGCTGGGAGTGAGAAGGGTCGCTTTCTCGGCTCTTTGGTTTCCCCCGTCGATGAGTATTTGGCGTAGTTTCTCTCTGGCGGTCACTAGAGCCCTTCCGCCCGTTTCGGTCCGGAACCCGGGGGGAAGTTCCCATCCGACAGGGGTCAGATAGTAGAAGCCGTGGTCGGCTATTGGCACCGAACCGAGGGTGACCAACTTAGCGGTGTCCAGCCGGTCAAGGAACCGTTCTACCGTGTCGGGTTCGATTCGCTGTAGCAGTTCGGATTTGCGGGCGGTGTTCGCCAGGTCGAGGTCGATGTCGCTTTCGAGGTGCTCGGTTTCGGTGCGCATGTCGTTGAATGTGCGTATCATCTCGTCCTCGGTCGCTGCGCCCGGAATGTCGAAACGGTCGGGCATGCCCAGGCGTTCCATAACAGCGTTGAGACTGTCGAAGATTCTCCCATCCAGTTGGTTGGCCGCTTTGACCAAATTGTCCAACAGTTTCTCGTGAGCCTGACCCTCGAGGGTGCCTAATGCCACCAGGTTGTAAAACCAGGCCTTTTGTTGCTGTCCGATGCGGTGAATACGTCCAAGTCGCTGTTCCAAGCGAACCAGCGACCATGGAATGTCCCAGTTGACTAGGACGTTGGCTGTTTGGAGGTCAATTCCTTCGTTACCGGCGTCGGTGGATACCAACACTTGGAACTCGCCTTCTCGGAAGTTCGCCTGGGTCTTGGCTCTGGTGAGATGGTCGTCGGCCCCCGAGTAGCGACGGCTGGTATATCCGGCATCCTCGAATTTGTCGACCAGCCAATCGGCGGTGTCGGCGTATTCGGTGAAGACCACCACCTGCCTGTCGCTGCCGGGAGTGACGTCGTGGGGAATCAAACAGCTGTTGACCATGGGTTCCCACTTCGACACCGCCAACCCGGGGCCGAGCAGGGGTTCCAACTCGCCCAACAACCCAAGAATTGCTTTTTTCTCTCCCTTGGCGTCGGTTGATTTGACTCCCTCTATCCGCCCTTCGCCGCCGTCGTCCTCGGATTCGTCATACCAGTTTTCGCCGACCGGAGCGGTGGGGTCGATACCCATTTTCTCGTGTCGGCGGTGAAGGGTCCTAGACAGCGCCTGGAGCGACGATGCTGTTCTTTTGCCATACACGAGACTTGCCAGCGGGCGGGCCTCGGGAGGAAAGAAGTCGCCTACTAGCGTCAACGCCCGGTCATGGAAGTCCTGCTCGACACCGTTCAGGAGTACCTTGACGTTGTTGGCTTCTCGAGGTTTGAACAGCTTCCGCTGTTTGTCGTAGTCCACCAGCGACTCCTTCATGCGTCGCAGGAAGTGAACCGGTCCGGGTCTCAGTTTCCGACGCGCGACTTTGCGAGGTTGCCTTCCCCGAGGCGGCGGTTCGCCGGGTGGAAACACTTCCGGGTCGACCAGGTTCAACAGGTCTTGGAACAGCCACTCTTTGCCTCGATGCGGCGTGGCTGTGAGAAACAACGCATGGGGAGCTTTCGACAGCACTTCTCCCACATTGTGGAAAGTCTCCGCGGTGGGAGTCATACGATGGGCCTCGTCAACAACGACCGCGTCCCACCCGGCTTCGTCGGGATGGATACCCTCCAACACAGCCGGGTTTATGGCGGCTCTGTGCATCGACACCACCCATGTTGTGTGCTTCGAAAGAGAAAGAACCCCCTGTCGGACGGTCTCAAGAGTGATCTCCCGAAGACCACCACCGAAGAACCGGTCGAAGTCGGCCTGCCACTTTTGAACCAAGTGAGCAGGGCACACCACCAATGCGCGTTTCACCATGCCCAAACGCTGAGCTTCGCGCAGCCAAAGACCAGACATGATCGTTTTGCCGGTTCCGGGTTCGTCGGCCAACAGGAACCTCAACCGAGCTTGGGGCAACATTCGCCCGTACACGGCGGACATCTGATGTGGGTAGGGACGCAACACGCTGGATGCCAGCACCGTGGAAGTAGCAGACCGAACCGAAGCCATCATCCGTTCCGCCCAAAGACCCGCCAAGACCACCTCCGGAGAAGCCGAGCCGTCCTCTGTCACTTCCCGTACCTGCCGGAACTCCTCCGCACTGAAAAACCTCTTGCCCAATTCCCCATCAGGACCGGAGACGATCAACAATGTCTTGTTTCCGGCTCGTGTTTGGCTCTCCACTGTCGCGATGCCCTTCTCACCGGGCAACCGCACCCTTTGCCCATAGTGGAACTCCGGTGTGTTACCGCTCACAACGCCGTAGCCGCCCTATTCCAATCAGACACAATCCCAGAGCGGTGGGACCAAGACATGTAGGCGAAATATTCTCACTCGCGAAACAACACACTAGCGAAGGATCAGGGCGCATCCCGCGATTAGTCGGACCTCCTTTGAAGAACTCCCGTGTGTGGTGGGATGCTGCCCCACTACCCCCTGACCTGGGGCTTAGCAGGGGTGCGGGAAGGACATCACGATCAAAACCTGGGGGATATCACGATTCGGGACATGAGGCTCCCCCGGTTTGGCAGACTGGTTTGGTTGGTGGGGCCGGTGGGAATCGAACCCACGACCTCCGGGTTAAAAGCCCGTTGCTCTGCCAATTGAGCTACGGCCCCGCCCCACAGGATACGGCATCCGGTTCACCTTTGCTATTCGGGTTTGACGGTCGGGGCGCTGTCGGAATTCGGAGAGTGTCCTGCTCTTGCAACAGGCTCGGATATTCTCAGCGAAGCGAGCAGGCATCACGCTGAGGACGCCTGTTTCCATTGACGGACCGGCCGAATTCTCCCTGACCCGGTGCCGGTAAGGTTTCTGTACTGATGGACCAATTCAACCGACCTCTTCCCGAGTCCGGCGACTGGAGGGAGGTGCTCGGCGCCGAGGACGCCGCCAGCCTATCGGCGTACTCGCGGATGCGGGCGCCTTTTGCGGGTATGTCGCCCGCGCTGTTGGTGGTGGATGTCACCGAAGCGTTCGTGGGTCCCAACCTGCCGGTTGCCGAAGCTCAGAAAACGTGGCGGCAGGCGTGTGGGGAAAAGGCCTGGGCGGCTGTCCCGGCCATCGGAAGGTTGCTGGAGGCGTTCCGTTCTGCTGGTCGGCCGGTGATCTTCACCACGCCGGATGGGAGGCAGCGCTGGACCGGTCCGGTTACCCGGGGCACCACCACCGCCGATGTTCCCGAGGGCCGCCAGGTCATTTCGGCCCTGGAACCCCGAGCGGACGAATGGGTGCTCCGAAAGCCCAAGGCCAGCGCCTTTTTCGGCACTCCCCTGGTTTCCTCGCTGATTCATCGCGGATGCGACAGCCTGGTGGTGGCCGGGGGGACCACCTCGGGATGCGTGAGGGCGACCGCCGTGGACGGATCATCCCATGGATTCGAGATGCTGGTGGCGGAAGACGCCTGTTTCGACCGGGTCTCTCTCAGTCATCTGGTCAGCCTTGCCGACCTCGACGCCAAATACGCCCGGGTCCTTCCCACTGCCCGGATCCTCACCCTGCTGGCCTCCAGGTAGGTCCCGGCCAGGAGAGGGGCGGCCGGAGGGCAACTGCCGCAAAACGCTGGTGGACGCGGTATATTCCGTTCCGAATTGAGTTCGCTGATCAATCCCGACCATCTGTCGGAGGACCCCCGCTCGATGGAGGCCCTACTGGGTCCGCGGGCGGCTGCGGTCCAACGTCGGCTGGAAGTCCCCGTAATGTTGTCGGCGCTGGCCGTGCTGCCGATGTTCGTATTCGAATTGGTCGCCACCGACGGATGGCCCGCCCGGGTGGCGGTTGTCATCAACTGGATCGTCTGGTCGGCCTTCTTCCTTGAATTCGTATTGCTGTTCTCCCTCGCCGACAATCGGCGGGCCTACCTGCGCACAGCCTGGCTGCACCTGTCGGTGATCCCTTTTGCCTACCCCCTCCTGACCGGGGCGTTCTCCGGTTCCGTGGGGGAAGACGCCTTTCGAGCGCTGCGCTTCATAGTGCTGGTGGCCGTGCTCATCCACAGTTGCGTGACTCTGTATCGCCTTCTCAAGCATGTCTTATTCCGCCTGCTGGCGGTTGCCCGGCATCCGTGGATGTACATCCTCGGCCCGCTGCTGAGAATGCGAGTTTTGGGATTGGTGCTGGTGCTGTTCGGTAGTCTGGCGGTGAGCGCAGGCTCCCTTTACTCTGTATTCGAAGACCATCACCCGGTCGAAGGCATGTGGTGGGCATTGGTTACGTTGACAACGGTGGGTTACGGCGACATCACTCCGGTGACCATCGGAGGCCGGGTCACCGCGGCCCTCCTGATGCTGTCGGGCATTGGTGTGCTGTCCTTCACCACTGCCACCGTCGCAGCCCACTTCGTGGAGGGCAACTACAAGAGGGAACTACGCCAAGAAATCCATTCCGTCAACGAGCGGCTGGATGCGGTCGGCCAGCGCTTGGACCGTATCGAAGAACTACTGGCCTCCAAGGACCCTGACTGATCGGCGAAGGCGCGGGGTCTTCACCAGCAGATCGGGGGCGCCGGATTCATGTTGACGGGTGCTATCCCGCAAAACCCCTCGGAACGCGGTCCGAATTCTGTGATACAGAAGCCACACCCGCAGCACTGGTACGGCTCTGTCAACGCGGGTTGCCGGCGTTCATCGCCCCATCTTGGCGGCCCATTTCGAGAAGGTCGACTTGCAGGCGGATTTGGAGACAGGACGTAGCCTCGATCGACAAACGCCCGGACAGGCCGGGGTCAAGCTCTGCCGGCCCGGGGCGAAAGTCGGACCGCCGAGACCGGGACCTGCGGGGTCAAATCTTGGTGAGCACCTCTCGGGGGTTGTCCACGAATATCTGGTGGATCAGGTCTTCTCCGAAGCCCTTGTAGCGCATCAGGTTGCGGACCGTCTCGGGCAGATGGCGCCAGCCGTGGCCGCCGTAGCGGCGCAGCCAGTGCTTCAGGGCGATGTCGGAGGAGACCAGCACCCGGTCGGGATACCCGGCGTCGGCCACTGCTTTGAGCCAGTTGAGGCGGATGGCGTCGTTGGGCTGGTCGACCGGGGCGCGCTGGCGGAACGATCCCTCCCAGCCGAAAGTGTCGAACGCCAGGTAGACGCCGGTCCTGGCCATCTTGAGAAGCGGTGCGCTGTCGAAGACGTTGGTGCCTGCCGAGGTGTTGAACCGGCTGTCGCAGTGGTCGATGATGGTGCGGCTCAGATCTCCGCCGGCCTCGTCCACCACTCTGACAATGTCGAAAGGCGATGCCGGATTGAACCCCGGATGCACCGACAGCGTAACTCCCGTGGCGACCGAAGCCTTGGCCGAGGCTCTCAGCACCTTCTCCTCGTTGGGGTGCATGGGGTGGTCCATCCCCACCTCTCCGATGATGCCGGCCTTGACTCCGCCAGCCACCCCCACCTCTATGTCGCGGACCATCAATTCCACCAGCCGTTCCTCGGAGAGTTCGTCCATGTCGGGGGGGTGATAGTCGGCCAGGTACCAGCCGGTGGCCATGACGACGTGCACCCCGGTGGCCCGGGAGATCTCCACCAGGCCGAGGGGATCGCGGCCCATGCCGCGGGTGGTCTGATCCACGATGGTGGACCCTCCCACCCGGCGGAACTGGTCGAACTCGTAGATGGCGTCGTCGATGGAATCAAGTTTCTGATCACCGTAGTAGACCCAGTGCTTCTGGCGGTCGTTGAGGTTCTCCAAGGTGACGGGCTGTCCCCACTTGGCGCCCCAGGAGGCGGCGGTCCCGGGACCCTCCTCCCCCGGTTCCCAGCCCGCCTCGGGCCGGCGCATGATCGGCACGTACTTCTTGGCGCCGGTCTTGTACTGCTCCACCCCGGTGATCCCCTTGGTGAGATCCAGCAGCACATGCTCGTGGATCAGGGAGACGCCCGCCTGCTCGGGGGCGATGGGGCCGAGGACGGTCTGGATGTATCCGCGTTCGGCGCCCATCAGAGCACAGCCATCGGGGTGACCAGCGATCCGGTTCCCTTGGGCAGATTGAGCGGATTGACCGTGAAAAGGAAGGTGTCCTGTCCGGTGCGGGCGCATTCGGCGCCCAGGACCTCCAGGTCCATGTTGTGGATCAGGGGCAGCCCGTAGAACACCTCCGCCAGGACGTGGACCGGGCTGCGGCAGTAGGCCTCGTGACGATGGGGGAAGGTGTCCGCCGGGGAGTCGGTGGCCACCATGCTGACGTCCCGGGAGGCCAGCACGTCGACGCAGTCGGTGTCCATTCCCGCCCAGGTCCCGTGATGCCAGGTCCCGTGCTCGCTCAACTCGGTGGCCGCCTTCCCCACCCTGATGGTCCCGCCGATGCGGATCACCACCGCGTCGCCCGGTTCGATCCTGTCCAGGGCGTACTCCAATTCTTCGGGCATCACCGAATCGCCCGGATCCAGCGCCTCAATGCCCCGACGCCGGGCGACGTCTATGAACACCGCCCGGGTGGCGACGGCCGCCATGGGCGTGATGTCCATCTCGGCAATCTTCACTCCCTCGGACATCGTCACCACGTCGGGAAAAAAATGACCGTTGAAGGTGCGACCGCGATATCCCATGTGAGCCAGGGCGTCGATGTGGGTGTGAGTCATGCCGTGCACCCGGGTCGACAGCCGGTCGGCGGCCGACTGGGTGAGGTCCCCCTCCTCGTATCCCCCCTCATCGGCCTTGATGATCTCGTGCACCACGAACGGGTCGGTGTAGCGTTGGTGGGTCTCCTTCAGGTCGAGAGGCCGGGAGAGAGGAAGGGTCTTTCCAGTCCGCACCGCCGCCGCCCCCCGCAGAGTCGCCTCGGGGGTCAGCAGATTGAGAGTGCCCAGGTCGTTGGGCCAGCGGCCCCAGTTGCCGGAGTGCCCGGGCCACTGGTCGGAAGGCCAATGCTTCATGACATCCATTCGGTTTGTCACCTCCTAGTGGGGATTGGCGAGTGGTGGCCCGTCGAAAGACTCGTGCCGGGCAAAGCTGGACACCGGATTGCGGGACAGACGGGTGGCTTTCCACTCCGGATACCCGATGGTCATCACCGCCGCCAGCCCGTAGCCTCCGGGAACGGACATCATCTCCGCCCACTCCGCCTCGGCGGGCACTGCCAGCGAGGTGATGCGAGACCCCACCCCGCGGGCGGAGAGAGCCAGTTGCAGGTTCTGCACGAAGGGGTAAACGGACCCTCCGCCCACGAAGCTGACCCGATCGAGGTGACGGTCCATGAGAGCCAGCGCCTCCAGTTCGGCCCAGACGAACAGATGCACCGGCGCCTGGTGCATGTTGGCGTGATAGTCGGTCCCTTCCTGAAGTTTCCTCGCCTTGGCGGGAGTGATGTCCTCGGGAGAGGGATACCACTTGGCTGTGTAGACCATCCACTCCCGGGAACTGATCTCGCTCACCTTCCGGCGCATGTCCGGGTCGCGGACCACCACCACCCGCCACGGCTGACGGTTGCCGCCGCTCGGAGCGAACCGGGCATCGTCCAGGGCTGCGTAGATCACCTCGTCGGGAACGTCCTGGGGCAGGTAGAGCCGGACTCCCGACATGGTGCGCATGACTTGCGACAACTCCATTCTGTCAAATCCCTCACGATCGGCCCGCCTCGGCTTGCCTCTATGAGACTATCACTATCCACGACGGCGGCTATCAACGGGAACTGGCGTTTCACCAGGGCGTGTTCACACTGGGTGGGGTGTTGTGGTTGAGAGCGGAGGTGATGTGAGGGAGGAACCTTAACCGACCGAGAGGCCGGTTTCACGAAGCGCCCGGTGGGTCGGGTGTCTTTCGGCAGCTGTCGAGCCAAGATGGACGTTGCGAAACTTTTTAGTGTTTGTTTTCACAACTTAGTGATATACAGGAGTGGTTGTCACACCCCCCTTGCATACTGGTAGACATGAACAAAGAATCTGTGAACGGGCACTCCACCAACCGGGTGCGTCTGCTGGCACCCTCCCTGCCAGCGGCCGGGGCTACGTCCGAGCAGTTACGGCAGCGTATACAGTCCACCATCCGCGCCCAGAACCAAGCCGCCGCGGTCCGCGCCGAAGCAGTGTCGGAGTTGCGCCGCCGCCAAGGATCGGAGAAGGTAGAAACGATATTGCGAGAAGACGGGCTGTTGGGCCGACGGAAGGCCCGAACGGAGGTGGAGACCGCCAAAGAATTGGAGGAACTGCCCAAAACGAGGGAGGGTTTCCAAAAAGGAGAGATTTCTGCTGACAACGCCCGTATCCTGGCGGGCGCCAACAGTCGGGGAACCATCAACGAAGACGAATTGTTGGACGGTGCCCGTTCCCAGTCTCCGGACAAGTTCGCCCGCATGGTCCGCAAACACGAACAGAAGCGTTCCGAGGATGACGGTGTGTCGAGGTTGGAGCATCAGCGTTCCCGGCGGTTCGCCAAGATCACTACCGACCAGGATGACGGAATGACCGTTCTGTATGGGCGGTTCGACCCCGTGACCGGCGCTCGGGTCGAGACGGCGGTGTCTCACATGATGAACCAACTATGGCACAAAGAAGACCCTCGGAATCGGGCCACTGCGGGTCAGCGGATGGCCGACGCCCTGGCCGAACTGGTCACCCGGGAAGGAAAAGACGGTGGTTCCCAGGGCGTGCGATTGTTGGTGATCGCCGACTACGACACGGTCAGCCAACAGTTGGGCAACCCTCGCCTGGAGAACGGAACCCCCCTGCCCGCCCGGACCCTGCGCCAGTTGGCCTGCGACGCGCAAGTCCTCCCGGCCATCTTCTCAGGACCTTCCATACCATTGGATTTGGGACGGGCCCGGCGAACGGCCAGCGGAACCCAACGGGCCGCGCTCGTCGCCCGCGACAAACACTGCATCGGATGCGGCGCCAAGGCCTCCTGGTGCCAAGCCCACCACATCGTCCACTGGCAGAACCAGGGTCCCACCAACCTGGACAACATGTGTCTTCTGTGCAGCCGATGCCACCACAAAGTCCACGACCAGGATTGGACAGTACACAAAACCCCCACCGGGACATACACCCTCCGCCGGCCACCAACCGACCGGCCACGACGATACCAAACCCCCAACCGTTACCGCCGACGCCCCAAACGCCGCCGCCCCGTCAAACAGAGAAAATAAACAGCCCCCACCCAAAGCGTCAACACACCCTACGGGATGTTGACCGGTTGGATGCGGTGTTCGGCGACCGGTCCCCGGCTTCCTGACTTCAGTTCTCTGTAAGTGGGGCTTTCAACGGAGTCGGTATGTTGTCAGAGATACCGGGCATGGAAGATTACACACACCTCCTTGGGGCACCGGAAGTCACGCCTAGAGATAGGGAGGAACGATCCCCCTCCTATTGATTAATCTTGGAGGAGAGGCAGAGTCTGTTCCGGTCCGGTGTGGGATCGAAGGAAATCGTTCGCGTACCTACGGTACCGCAACCTCCGTTGCTCCCTCCGGTCCTCGGGAATGGCGCATTCTCTCATGATGTCGTCCAAGGTGACCGTGAGGAAGTTGAACCACACCCAACGGTTTTCGGTGTGATGACCAGCGGCGAACAGCGTATCCCCTCGGGCGAACGGGCCGTGTTCGTCAAGATGTCTGCACATCTCCCCTCCCATCTGCTCGTATTCTCCACTCCGGGTCTGCTCCCCAACCAAACCAGAGGGCGGCAACAGTGGTCTGCTCATCAAACTCCGAGCATATCGAAATTCAGATCCTTACGACTGTAAGGAATCCCTGGTGGGGTGTCCACCAGGCGCCGCCTGTCCTTGCTTGCAGTGGAGGTCTTGAGAAGGGTTCCGAGGTTGATTCGTGCAGCGCCGCGATTTGTGGCGGGTCTTGGCTTATGAGGCGGGTGCTCCGGCCGGAATCACCATGGGCGCCCCGGTTACCGGGTCGGGCATCACCAACGCTTCCACCCCGAAGACCTCGCTCACCAGGTCTTCGGTGATCACCTGGTCCGGAGTCCCGGAGGAGACCACCGACCCGTCGCGCATGGCCACCAGGTGATGGGCATAGCGACAAGCCAGGTTCAGGTCGTGGAGGACGATGACAATGGTGCGGCCCCAGTCCCGATTGAGCCTCGCCACCATGTCCAACACCTCGATCTGGTGGGCAATGTCCAGGAACGTGGTCGGTTCGTCCAGCAGCAACAGTTCGGTCTGCTGGGCAAGCACCATGGCGATCCACACCCGCTGGCGCTGCCCGCCGGACAGTTCGTCCACCATCCGGTCCGCCAGGTGCAGGGTGCCGGTGGCGGCCATCGCCTCCTCCACCGCGGTCCGGTCCTGCTCCGACCATTGCCGGAACAGGCCCTGGTAGGGGGTCCGGCCCCGCGACACCAGGTCCATCACCCGGATCCCGGCCGGCGCCACCGGACTCTGGGGAAGCAACCCCAGCCGTCGCGCCACCTCCCGGGTGGGGAGGTCGTGGATGTTCCTGCCGTCCAGCGCCACCATCCCCTCCCGGGGACGCAGCAGCCGAGCCATGGCCCGCAGCAGCGTCGACTTGCCGCAGGCGTTGGGACCGACGATGGCGGTGATCCTTCCGTCCGGAACGGACAGGCTCAGACCCTCCACCACCAACCGGCGGTCGTAGGCCAGGTCCACCGCTTCAGCTTCCAGCCGGCTCACCATCACCTCCTTGCCCTGAAATCCAAACTCGCCAAGGCTTTCCTTCACTCACAAGTCACCCGCCCGGGTCTGGCGCACCAGCAGCCACAGCAGGTACGGAGCGCCCAGCAGGGCGGTGAACACGCCCACCGGAAGCTCGACGGGCGCCAGGAGTCTTCGGGCCATCAGGTCGGCGGCAACCACCAGCAGCGCACCCACCAGGGCGGAGGGGACTATACCCGCTCCCGCGGTGCGCGCCAACCGCCGGGCGATGGGGCCCGCCATCAGCGCCACGAATGAGATGGGGCCCGCCCCGGCCACGGCCAGGGCCGCCAGCGCCACCCCCACCGCCACCAGGGCCAGCTTCACCCGGTTCACCGGGATTCCCAGCGCCGCGGCAATGTCGTCGCCCAGGGCCAGGACATCGAGACGATCCTGCAGGGCCACCGCCAGAGGGCCCAGCACCCCGAGAGCCAGGGCCACGACGGCGACATTTTCCCAGGTGCGCCCACTCAACGAGCCGGTGAGCCACACCGCCGCCCTAGCCAGATCGCTGATCTCGGCGCGGATCACCAGGTACTCCACCCCGGCTCGGACCACGAATCCCATCCCGATCCCGATCAGCACCATCCGGTAGATTCTCAATCCCCGTTTCCAGGCCAGCAGGTACACGATCGAAGCGGTGGCCATTCCGCCGATCACCGCTCCCAGGGCCATGCGCAGGGTCGAGCCGGGCCACAGGGCCAGGGTGAGGACGGCGCCGAGCGCCGCCCCGGGAGTGAAACCGATCACATCCGGAGAGGCCAGCGGATTGCGGGCCAGCGACTGGAAGATGGCCCCCGATATTCCCAGCGCTGCGCCCACCAGCGCCCCGGTGATCACCCGGGGAAGGCGCAGGGTCCCCACGATGAAGCCGGCGGCCTCGTCACCTTCTCCCCGAAGAAACCGGATCACCTCCCCGAAGGGAATCGGGAAGTCCCCGACACTCACCGACCAGAACGCGACGGCCAGTATGGCCCCGCCGAGCAGGATGCATACGCCGATCGTGCGCCTCGAGGTCCGGGTCGGGCCACCGAGTCCGCCCCTCGACCGAGCAGGACGGCCGGTGCAGGCGCCGGTGGAGCGACCGGCCCCGGAGGTCGGGCGAGTCATAGTTGCGCCATCCGAACCTGCCGGACAACCGCCACGAACACCACTCCGCCGATGGCCGCGGTAGTTATCCCCACCTGCACCTCGGCAGGACGGGCGATGATCCGGCCGACGGTGTCGCACACCAAGAGCAACGTCGGCCCCAGCAGGGCGCAAATGGGGATCAGCCAGCGCTGGTCGGCCCCGCTCACCACTCGGGCGGCATGCGGAACGACCAGGCCCACGAAACCGATCGGCCCGCAGGCGGCCACCGCCGCACCACAGAGCAGGGTGACCGCCACCACCGCCAGGAAGCGGACCCTCACCAGGCCGATGCCCAGCGAGCGGGCCACCTCCTCACCCAGGGCCAAGGCGTTCAGTTGACGGGACAGTGCCAAGGCGATCAGCATGCCGGCGGCCAGGAAGGGAAGGACCTGGAAGCCGACGGTGCTGTCCAGGCCCGACAGGGAACCCACGGCCCAGAACCGGAAGCGGTCCAGCACGGCCTGATCCAGCAGGGTGACCGAGGCGGTGAGCGACCCCAGCAGAGCGGCCAGTGCGACACCGGCCAGCACCAACCGCACCGGGATGCTTCCTCCCCTGCCCACCGAACCCATCGCCAGCACCACTGCGGTTGCCAAAGCCGCCCCGCCGAACGCAAACCAGACCAGCCCGAGCAGACTCTGCAATCCCAGTGCCCAGATCGCCAGCACCACCGCGAAGGAGGCGCCGGCGTTGACTCCCAGCAGGCCGGGATCGGCCAGCGGATTGCGGGTCACGCCCTGCATGAGCGCTCCGGCAACGGCCAGGGCCGATCCCACTCCCACGCCAACCACGGTGCGCCACAGCCGCAACTCTCTCACGATGAGATGGTCGGTGGCCGAAGGATCGAAAGACCAGAAAGCATCCAGCACGGTGGACACCGGAATCGGCTTGGCACCGGTGGACAGCGAGGCGAGAACCGCCACCAGCAACGCCGCGGCCATCACCCCCAACCCTGCGATCTGCCTGGTTGGCACCTTCGGCATCGTGTCGAGTTGCAGGTTGCTCAAGCCCCTATCCGACATGCCGGCGGGCCGCGCCATCCGATGGCGGAAGGCACTCCGCCGCGGTGGCCGAGTGCCTTTCCTTCACGGAGTCTCCTCCTGCCAACCCCTAGCTCCGAGCCGGGACCGGCGAAGATCGTGGACAGCTCAGCCGCAAGGCGTACGAGCCTGGGCCAGGAATCCGCAATAGGTGTCCCGGCTGACCACCCATGTTCCTTCGATCAGATCGATCACGCCCATCAGATCCCGGTAGGCGGCGGACTCGCCGAACAGCACGTCGTAGGTGATGGTGGCAGTGTCGCCTTCTATCACGGCCATGGTGGGCCGGAGGCTGAACCCGCCCATCGCCTCTCCACCCGCCCGGTACTGCTCGTTGCTTGCCTCGAGGTTCTCGGAGTCCCCGATGTGGGGCGCCTTGAGGGACCATTCCGCATTGGAGTCGAACACGATCGCCCATGCGCTCATGGCCGCCGCCTCCTCCGGGTAGACCTTGGCCATGATGAGCGGCGTCAACTCCTCGAGCAGGTACTCGATGCTCAATATGGTGGTGAAACTGAGCGCGCCGTAGATCGGATCGGAGGAATCCAGCCAGAGGATGCGGTCTTCGGCCATCACATCCAGCGCGCCCCACAGGGGATCGTCCTCGAAAGCGGCCTGCTGATCTGCAGAGGCTCGCATTATGAGCACGTCCACGTCCAGCAGTTCGATCCGTTCGCCGCTGAGTTCATAGGAGTCCAGGTCTCCCACCACCGCGGCGATCTCGTCGGGATAGGTGAGACCCAGGTCCTGCAGCAGCCGCATGGGAGGGGTGTTGGCGCCCACCACCCAGTAGGTCCCGTCACCGGTGGGATTGGCCCACGCGAAGGTGGCGCCGCCGAACCCCCCGTGCAGTCGGTTGGTTTCCTCCACGGCGCTCACTGTCCCGGCCACCAGCGCTTCGGCTTCTGCGGCCAGTCCCAGTGCGGTTCCGATGAGTACGGTCTGCCCATGCCAGGGAACCCCGAAAGCCGGATACTCGGCCGGCTCGGGCAGGGTTGGAGCGATTGCGGACAGGAGCGCATATTCCTCCTCGGTGATGCCGGCATGGGTGGCGACCAGCAGGTCCGGTGACAGAGACGCCAACAGTTCGTAGTTGAGGTCGCCGTAGGCCATGGTCAGCACTTGCGGCGTCCCGTCACCCAGCTCATCCTGGGCCCAGGGCCACACCGCATGGGGATAGCCTCCGAACCACTCCCGCACCGCCACCGGGACCACACCCAGGGCCAGGACCGGGTCCTGTTCGCTGAACCCCACCGTGACCACCCGCTCGGGGCGGGATTCGATGACCGTCTCCCCGTACTTGTGAGGGATGGTCACCGCAAAGACTTCAGCGGCGTCCTGCCGGTCGTCCTCCATGGTCTCGGTCTGCTCGCCGGCAGTGGTGGTCACCGCCTCCGTGGTGGTGGTCGCAGCAACGGTGGTGGTGGTTTCAGCAGCCGTAGTGGCGGCGGGCGCCGCGGCGGTGGTCGGCGCGGAGGTGGTCTCTGTGACCGAGGCGGTGGTCGCCGCCGGTTCCGGATCGCTCCCGCAGGCGCCTCCCACCAGGAGGAGCGCCACGGCCAGCGCCAACCAGACCCGCAGGGTCCCTGAAGCTCCACTTCTGTTTGGTGAGGTCGTCGATTCCCTGTTCTGGACAGTCTGCATCACATCATTCCTTTCCTTACTCGTTGATGCCTTTCAAGTCATCGGTCAGCCGGGCCAGCAGGTCGCCCACTCGCGGACCGTTTCCCAGCAGGAGCTGAGCGTCGTAGGTCAAAACCCTTCGTGCCCGCCCGGCCGGAGTCCCCGCCAGGCCGGGAATCCGCAACAGGCCGTCGATCCCGCCCACCGACTCCAATCCGACTTCAGTGGTGATCAGAACGTCCGGGGCGGCGCTAACGATCGCCTCGGCGGAAATGGGAACGGGGTCTGTGATCCCCATCTCCCTGGAGACATCCAGGCCCCCGGCAGCCTCGATGAGCCATCGGGTGGGTGAGGACTCTCCGAAAACCAACTGGGCGGCAGTGCCCCGCACGTAGACCATCATGACCCGAGGGCACTCTTTCCGGCACTCCCCCGCTGCGCCGGCCGCCGCTATGGCCTCTTCGACTTCGGCCGCCAATGCTTCTCCCCGTCTCGGGACTCCAAGTGCCGCGGCCACCGCCCGAATCTTCCTTCCCGGGCCCTCGGAGGTGGGCTCGCTGGGAACGATGATCAGCGGAAACCCCAGACGCCGCAGCTCGTCCAGGGTTTCGGGGGGTCCGGCCAGGGCGGTGGCCAGCAGCACATGAGGTTCGAAGGCGGCGATCGGTTCGGTGGACAGGGCTCGCTGGTACCCGATCTGGGGGAGTTCGTCCGCCTCGGGCGGGTAGGTGGCCGACAGGTCGGTGGCCACCACCCGATCTCCCAGTCCCAGGGCGAAGACCACCTCCGCTATGTCGCCGTCCAGGGGAATGATTCGTTCTATCGACTCGACCGTCACCGAGATCCCCGTCTCGTCCACCACGGTGACCGGCAGGAAGGGCTCTTCAACCCCCTCGTCGGTTTCCACTTCCGCCGACCGGGTCTTCTCTGCCGCCTCCTCCGTCGACGGCTCACCGGTGGCGTCAGGCCCTGCCCCCGACTTCTTGGGATCTTCCGACCCGGTGGTGGGGACGGTGGCCTCCCGGTCTTCATCAACACCTTCCGCCACACTCGTCCCGCTCGCCCCCGAATGCGTATCCGTGGCAGCCTCGATCCCCGGTCCGTCCTTCGGGGATGCGCATGCCGCGGCAAAGATCATCAGACCGAGCCCCAAGGCGGCAACCAGGCGCTCGCCCCGGATCGGTCGCTCCGTCAGCAGCCGGGGCATCCCGGATTCGCGCTGGGATCACCGCAACGACTAATATGACAAATCACGATATGGCTAATATAATAAAACTAATCCATATTTGCTAAATGAAGGGAGTCACAGTGCGTTCAAAACGCGCATCCAATCGTGGTGTTCGCCTCCTCTTGCCGATGGTGTTGGCCCTGGGCCTGGTAGTCGGCGCCTGTGGAGGCGGAGACGACCCTCTGCTGATCTATTCCGGCAGGGGTGAAGAACTGGTCGGCCCGCTGATCGAAGAATTCCGGGAGTCGAGCGGCCTGGAAGTCGAGGTCAGATATGCGGGCAGCACCGAGTTGGCCTCCACCCTCCTGGAAGAAGGGTCCTCCACCGAGGCGGATGTTTTCTTCGCCCAGGACCCCGCCTCGCTGGGTCTTGCCGCGCCGCTGATGGCCACCCTTCCATCAGACGTCATCTCGGCGGCGCCTCCTCGTTTCCGGGACCGCGCCCATCGCTGGGTGGGAGTCTCGGGACGGATCCGGGCGATCATCTACGACCGGGACCAGGTGCAGGTGAGCGAATTGCCCGCCAGCATCGACGACCTGTTGAACCCCCGCTGGACGGGAATGATCGGCGTGGCGCCCACCAACGGCTCGTTCCTGGCATTCGTGGCGGCCATGATCCTCGACCGCGGCGAGGCGGCAACGTTGCAGTGGCTGGAGAGCCTGGCGGCCCTCGATCCCCTGGACTATCCCAAGAATTCCCCGATCGTGGCAGCGGCTGACAACGGGGAAGTAGGGCTGGGGCTGGTGAACCACTACTACCTGCTGCGCCTGCAGGCCGAAGGTGCAGGTAAACGGGCGGCCAACCACTTCCTCTCGGCCGGCGACCCGGGGAGCCTGGTCATGCCGTCGGGGGTCAGCGTGCTGGCAAACTCGGAACAATCCGAGGACGCCCACAGTTTCATCGAGTTCCTGCTTTCCGAAACCGCGCAGCGATATTTCGCCGAGCAGACCTATGAGTATCCCCTGGCGGCCGGAGTGAGGCCGGCGGCGAGTCTTCCGCCCATCGACTCTATTCCCACCCCGGACATAGATCTTTCGGACCTCCACACCGCGCTGGAAAGGGCCACGGACTTGGTCGCTGAAGCGGGACTTCTGTAACTTCAAAGACGATGATGGGGGTAGCGCGCCCGGTTCCGCGACTGAACGCGCTGCCCCCCAATACTTGGTGGTGGGTGCTGGCCGGCATGGTGATGTTGCCCGCCGCAGCCCCCCTCGGAACCTTAACTTACGGGCTGTTCAGCGGCGTAGTCACCACCGTTCCAATAAAGCGGTTATTGGAGCTGGCAGCCAACACCGGGGCGCTGGGCGCCGCCGTCACTACGACCTCCTTGATAATCGGCGGCGCCAGCGCTTGGCTGGTCTCTCGGACCGACCTGCCGGGAAAGAGGCTGGCCACGGTCCTGATCATCATACCCTTTGCAGTCCCCTCTTTCGTGGGCGCTCTCACCCTGTTGGGCGCCACCGGCGCCGACGGGATACTCTCCGCCGTCTCCACCTGGTTGGGCGGCGGAATCATCCGCTACCCGTCAGGGTTCTGGGCGGCCTGGTTGGTGCTGACCCTGATCTCGGTTCCGCTGGTCCATCTTGCCGTGGCCCCCGCCATGCACTCCTTGAATCCCACCTTGGAAGAGGCGGCCCGCGGCTTGGGGGCCGGGCGGGTCAAGGTCTTCTGGACGGTCACTTTGCCCCAACTGCGGCCGGGGCTGACCGCCGGCGCCCTGCTGGTGGGGCTCTATACCCTCTCTGACTTCGGCGCGGTCTCCCTGCTTCGCTACGACACCTTCACCCGCGCCATCTACCTCGAATACGCCGGCCGCGTCGATCGGCGCCCGGCCCTGGGCCTGGCCGCGGTGCTGGCGGCTGTGGCAGTGGTGATCGTCATGGCCGAGAGGAGCACTCGCGCCAAAGGGGTCTGGTTCACAGCCAAGCCCCGCCGGACGGCGGCGCCCGTGAGGTTGGGACCGGCGGGAAGGATCATGGGGTGGGGGTTTCTGGGAACCGTGGTCACGCTCTCGCTTCTTGTCCCCCTGATCGTGCTGGTTGCCTGGATCCTGCGGGGCATGATCTCGGGCATCCTGGTCGACGTGCCGTGGGCAGAAACGGGACGATCGATCTGGGTGGCGCTGCTGACCGCACTGGTGGCGGCGGTGGCGGCGGCGCCCGTGACGATGGTCACCACCCGGTTTCGAAACCGCTGGGCCGGCCTTCTGGAAGGTGGAGCGTGGGCCCTGTACGGCGTCCCGCACATCGCGGTGGGAATGGCGATGATCGTGTTCACCCTGTGGCTGGCGCGTCCCCTGTACCAGACATTGATCCTGCTGGTGGGCGTCTACGCCATGATGTTCCTGCCACAGATCCTGGGACCCGGTCGCGACGCCCTGGCGAGAGTGTCTCCCTCCATGGAAGAAGCGGCCCGCAGCCTGGGAAGGTCGCCGGTTCGAACGTTCTTCGCAGTCACCCTTCCCTTGATGGCCCCGGGTCTGCTCTCGGGTGGCGCCCTGGTCTTCTTGACCACCCTTCGGGAACTTCCCGCCACCCTGTTGCTGCGACCGGCCGGATTCGAGACGCTCGCCATCCGCGTTTGGAGCGCAACCGGTGAAGGGTTTTACACTCTGGGTGCATTGGCCGGGTTGCTCTTGTTGCTGATAGCCGCCCTCCCCCTGGCCATCGTTACCCGCCATGAACTCATCCGCTGACCATCGACCCCTCTCCGCTCGTGCTCTCTACAAGAGCTTTGACGGCACTCTCGCCTTGGATGACTTCACCCTGAAAGTCGAAAGCGGGACACTGCTGACCGTGCTGGGACCGTCCGGCGTGGGAAAGACCACCGCCCTGCGGATACTGGCCGGTTTCGAACTGCCTGACTCGGGAACGGTGCGGGTGAACGGACAGACCGTCAACGGTCCCGGCGTCTTCGTACCTCCCGAGCGCCGGCAGGTGGGAATGGTCTTCCAGGACTACGCGCTGTTCCCCCATCTCAACGTCGGCCGCAACGTGGCGTTCGGGCTGGAGGCCTCGGGGCGTTCCCACCGGGTGGCGGAGGTACTGGAAATGGTGGGGTTGGCCGGCCTGGAGAAACGGATGCCGCATGAACTCTCCGCCGGCCAGCAGCAGCGGGTGGCTCTGGCCAGGGCCCTGGCGCCCCGGCCCCAGGTGATCCTGGCCGATGAACCCTTCTCCAACCTGGATGCGGCCCTTCGCAAACGCCTCCGAGCCGAGGTCCGGTCCATACTGCGCGAAGCCGAAACCACCACGATCCTGGTCACCCACGACCAGGAAGAAGCCTTGGCGATGAGCGACCGGTTGGCCCTGATGAACGAGGGACGGGTGGTGCAGACCGGCCCGCCCGATCATGTCTACCGTAACCCGACAACGTCCTGGGTGGCCGAGTTCCTGGGAGACGCCGACTTCTTCGACGCCCACGCCAAGGGAGGCCGGATAACCACGCCGTTCGGAACGTTTCCCACCACCAGGTCGGGACCCGTGAGGGTGATGGTCCGTCCCGAGTCGGTCACTGTCTTTCCCCATCCCCAGGGAGCAGCGGTGGTCAGCTACCGGGAGTTCTTCGGGCACGACCAGTTGCTGTCGGTGGAGCTACCGGGGGAGATAACCCTTCGCTCCCGTTGCTGGCCGCAACCGGCCCTGGCGCCCGGTGACCGGGTGGCCGTCTCGGTGGACGGCATCCATATCTTTGACGAACCTCAAGCGCCCCCTCCCCCGCCGGAGAGCCCGCCGCCGGGGACTCCCATCCCCCAGCCGGTGGTCATTCCCCGGTAGTAGGGCCTGCGAAAGATAGGCAAGGCTGGCGCGTTGAGGCGGAGGCCGGCCTCGCCGAGACGCGTCAGGCCCTCCCGGAACACCTCGAAGTCGCGGTCACGACGGTCCGACGGCGCGCCAAGGTCTTCCCTCCCCGATCCTGGGTGGGGCCACGGCGCATCAGGATGCAGACTGGATGTGCACCGGATTGCATAAAAGGGAAGCCGAAGATACGCAAATGACAGAGGCGGTCGGGTATAGTCCGGGTTCGTGCGTCTCAGCTCCGAAGGGGGAACCCACGGGCCGCCGCCGGGGTTGGCGAATTTGTCCCCGCCGATGAATCAGAACGTGAAAGGCGCCATGACGGCTGTGTTTTCTGCTAAAGCAACAGCAGGCCATAATGAGACAACATCCGATGAAGGGAGAAGAGTGATGCGCCGGCTTCTACTTGGCTTCGTGTTTTTCCTGGTGGCCTGCGGCGGCGAAGGGAATCCCTTGGCCGATACGGAGTGGCGGCTGGTGGCACTGGGCGATGCCGGCGCTCCCGCCGAGGTGGTGATGGGCAACCCAACCGCCGAATTCACCACCGATGAGGATATGGCGGGGTGGACGGGCTGCAATTCCTACGGAGCGAGATATAGCGCGCGGGATTCGGAGCTGCGCCTTGACGATCTGACGTGGACGGAAGCAGGCTGCTCATCCCAGGCGCTGTTCCAACAGGAACAACGGATGCAAGACTCGTTGGCCACAGTAGAGCGGTTCGAGCTCTCGGGGGAACAACTCACCCTTCATAGCGAAGGTGGGCAGGTGCTGGTCTTCGAGCGGGTTGGCGCGTAGCCGTTTGCCCGTCCGGCGCGGCTTGTGGCAATGTCGTCATACCTCGGCCCGGTCTCGGTAAAGAAGGCAATAGGAAGGGCTCGTAGCGGCGATGATTATCTCTCGCCGAAGCCCTCCAAGTATTCGTCAATATGCTCGACCCGGGAATCGTCACCGGAAATGATCCCGGGCCGCGGCTTGGGACGCGCCACTGCGTCCCGGATAGCTTGTTGAATCACCTCAGCTTCGGAGCACGACCGATGTCGAGCTTGTCGCGCCACCTCCCGATTCAACGACTCCGGTAGATTGATGGTGGTGGTTTTGATCATGCCATATCACGTCCCAAGCTTCTCCTCCAACGCTTCAACTACCGGGAAGAAGAGATATTGCTTGCCCGTGCTGCGGAGTTTCAGGAACCCTCGCTTCTCGAGGTCTAGCAAGTCAGTCCGCGCCGTCTGGTAGGCAACCCTGTGGCTGGTTTGGTGCGCTTGAATCGTGTAGACAGCATCAAGGTTCCGCAAGGCGTGACTCAACAGCGCCATCTGGCGGCTGTTCAGATATGGCTCTCTCCGTAGGGCCCTTTCTACCTGCCTCACCTCCGCAACTTTGTCTTCCAAGCTCTGGAAGAGATCCTCTATCGCGCGGCAAAGCACCTTCAATTGGTGTAGCAGGAAATAGGTAAAGTCGCCGTCGTCGGTCTCTGTGTATAAGAAGGATCTTTGGTATTGGACTGGAGCTTGGTGGAGTAGGCGGGAAATTGACAAGAATTCCGCCAGCCAGTAGCCGTGTCGTAGCAAGGAACGGTAGAAGAGCGCCCGTGCCGTTCTCCCATTTCCGTCCACGAAGGGATGGATGTAGGCCAACTGGAAGTGAAGGGCGATCGCCCGCACCACCGGATGCACGAAGCCCTGATCTTCCACCGCGTTCGCAAAGTCAACCAACTCCTGCATCAGGTCGGGCAATTCGGCCGCGGGAGGCGGGCGGTGATAAATGTCATTGGGATCAGGACCACTGACATAGACCCTCTTCTCACCGGTCCGTTGGAGGCGACCGGCTTCTTCGGGACGTTCCAAGGTCCCATCAACGACCATCCGGTGCACATCAAGCACCATCTCCAGTGTGAGTGGCGTTTTTGAGTCTTGACGCAGGTTCTGCATAGTGCGATAGTTGTTCACCACCATCCGCTCATCAATGGTTCGAGGTGACCGACCCGAGCGAAGCAGTTCCTTTGCCTCACGGCGGGTAGTGGCGGCCCCTTCCAGCAAGCTGGAGTTAATTGCTTCCTCAATCAGCCCTGCCACGATGTAGCGATCGCGGGTCGCTGAGTTGGTGACCACTTCCGGCATTTGGATGCGCCCCGCTGCCTGCTGGTCGATCTGGTGCAACATCGAGAGTGCTTCATCGGTCAGGACATAGCTGAATGGCCGACCGGCCGTGTCGGAGAACGGCAACATCCTGCGCACCTGCGAGCGAGCCACCTTGACACCAAACCACCACTCTTCTGACGAAAAACCATCAGGAGGTATGCGACGGCGCAACTCATCCCAGTGGTAGTAGTGACCATTCACGGAAGGTCGAGAATGATCACTGTAGAGAATTGCGGCTGTTCGATCTCGGCTGAGCTTGCCGAAGCCCTCCTCGACCGATGGGCCTCTGGTTGGGATCTTCATAACCTTACAGTATATCTACTAAAATAGTAGATGCTAGTAGATATCAGTAGCAAGATGTGTTTTGGAGGTGATTGCGACACCCTATACACCAGGGTCGTCTTCGTTGTGTCGTCACTATCCACCTGGGTTATCTACTAATTCTGTATTACTTGCATGTATTTTAGTAATGGCCGACACTTACCATGCCTGGCCCAACCCCAGTTCGCACCCGGCGACCGGGTAGCCGTATCGGTAGACGGCATCCACATCTCGACAGACCCCGGGATTCCCTCTCCACCGCCGGAAAGCCCGCCGCCCGGGACTCCTATCCCTCAGCGGATGGTCATACCGTGCTGATCACGACTCCTCCCTATGGGACCAGAGTGAAACGACCGCCCGCAAGAGGGCGCAGCACGCTGAAGTGCCTCCTGTCCAAAGTCAAGACGGTATTGGTGCGATAACGGTCGGCCAGCACAACAATGGATGCATCGGCAATCCCGATGTCAAGTTCTCGGTAGCCGTCCACGACATCAATTGCGGTAGCAAGATCCCGTGCTCCGATGGCAGGCAAAAGATAAGCTCCGCCCGCCAATTCCCGGAGAACCGCCAACTCCGCTGCCACCCCCTTGCGAGTGGCAACCAGGTAATCGACCTCAGCCAAGACGAACGGGGAAACCACCATGTCGCGACTGTTGGTTTCTATCCATGCCACCACCGCTTCATGGTCGGGATCCGACTCGGTGAAAAAGGAGATGAGGCCACTGGCGTCGGCAATAATCACCTTTCGCCGAAGCCCTTCATGTACTTATCAACATCTCTTCCCCACAGGCCGTCGCCGGAGATGATCCCGGGTTGCGGTTTGGGACGCGCCACGGCGACCCGGATGGCTTGGCGAATCACCTCAGCTTCTGAGCACGAGCGCCGCCGTGCCTGTCGTTCCACCTCTCGCTTCAATGACTCCGGCAAATAGATGGTGGTCTTGATCATGCCATATATGGTACCACCCGTGGCAAAGCGGCGCACCAAGCCAGGACGCCAAGTCTTGACAAGAGCAGAGAATGCAGTGGGGATTGAGTTCCCCTTTTGCGATGTCGAAGTAGTGACGCCTTGAGGTCTGTCCATTCCCCAGTCTTGGACCAATCAGGCATCTTTGCCTATTCAGCCATTGAGAATTCTTCACGCCTTTGGAGGAAAAATGCCACACATCCTCCTTGGCCGACGAAATGGCCTGTTGAAGGCCTGCAACTAGCCTGAGGCCGATGGACGCCGCTGAGTTCCGCAAGCATGGGTACCGGATGGTCGACTGGCTGGCCGACTACTGGGAGCGGGTGGAGGACCTGCCGATCCTCCCGGATGTCAAGCCGGGGGAGGTCCGCTCTCGCATGCCCCGCAGGGCCCCCGAGGCGCCCGAGAGTTTCGAACAGATTATGGCCGACCTTGACGAGATCGTGATGCCGGGCATCACCCACTGGCAGTCACCCGGTTGGTTCGCGTTCTTTCCGGCCAACTCCTCCCCCCCGGCGGTGCTGGGCGAGTTGGCGGCCGCCGGACTGGGAGTGCAGGGGATGCTGTGGGCCACCAGTCCGGCCTGCACCGAGGTGGAAGCGCGGGTGTTGGACTGGATGGTGGACCTGATGGGCCTGCCCCGGCACTGGAAGACCACCGGACCCGGGGGCGGCGTTATCCAGGGGAGCGCTTCGGAAGCCACCCATCTGGCGGTGGTTGTCGCCCGCCACATGAAATCCCGCCAGGTGACGGCGGACGATATGGTCGCCTACACGTCCGACCAGGCCCACTCCTCGGTGGAAAAGGGAGCTCGGGTGGCTGGATTCGGCCATCTTCGGCTGGTGGAGACCGACTCGGATCTGGCCATGTCCCCGGCGGCTCTTTCCCATGCCATCGCCGCCGACCGGGCAGGAGGTCTGACTCCGGCGTTCGTGGGGAGCACGGTGGGCACCACCGGCACCACCGCGGTGGATCCCCTGCGGGCCATCGGCGAGATTGCCCGCTCGGAGGGCATGTGGCACCACGTGGACGCCGCCTTCTCGGGCACGGCCATGATCTGTGAGGAGTTCCGCCACCACCAGGACGGCTTGGAGTTGGTGGACAGCTACGTCTTCAATCCCCACAAGTGGATGCTCACCAATTTCGACTGCTCGGCCATGTACTTCGCCGACCGCCGTCCCATGATCGATGCGCTCAGCATCACGCCGCCTTATCTTCGCAACCAGGCCACCGAGGGCGGGGAGGTGATCGACTACCGCGACTGGCAGGTGCCCCTGGGAAGACGGTTCCGCGCTCTGAAGCTGTGGTTCGTTCTTCGCTCCTACGGCGCCGAAGGGATCAGAGCCAAAGTGCGAGAAGACGTGCGCCTGGCCCGGTGGCTCACCGAACGGGTCGATGCCCATCCCGCCCTCGAGCTGGTGGCGCCCACCACTTTCTCGCTGGTCTCCTTCCGCCATGGTGGAAGTGACGAGGAGACCTCCCGGCTGGCGGAGGGGATTAACTCCTCCGGCTGGGCGTACGTCACCGCCTCGGTTCTGGACGGCCGGCCCTTCATCCGAGTCTCGATCGGTCAGACCAACACCGAGGCTCGGCATGTCCATCGCCTGTGGGACTTGATCGACCGATTGACCAGGGATTGGGAATGAAAGCCAAAGTAGTGATGATCAATCCCAATAGCACCGACTACATCACCGCCATGCTCGCCGAAGCCGCATCAGAAACCGTCGGAACGGACCTTGACGTGGAGGTGATCACCAACCGGGGCGGCCCGGCGGCCATCGAATCCGACCAGGACGTGTTGGACTGCGCCTCCTCGATGCTGGAGACGCTGCGCAACCACCCGGCCGACGCCTACGTGGTGGGGTGCTTCTCCGACCCGGGATTGGCTTCGGCCCGGGAGGAATTCGATGCGCCGGTGTTCGGGATCGCCGAGTCGTCCATTCATGTCGCGCTTCAGATCTCGCCCTCGGTGGGGATCATCGCCGGGTTGGACAAGGCGATCCCCCGCCACCGGGTCTACTGGGACAAGCTGGGGGTGACCGGGAACATCGTGGACGAGATCGCCTGCGGACGCGGTGTGCTCGACCTGGAAGGCGAAGATGCCTACCGGGACGTTCTGGCCGCCGGAACCCGGCTTCGGGAAACCGGCGCCGAGGTGCTGGTGCTGGGATGCGCCGGGATGACCCGGATGGCCGACCGCCTGGCCGTCGATCTGGGAATGCCGGTGGTGGAGCCGTGCCGGGCCGCGCTTCAAAGAGCTGCCGGAGTCATGTCACGGAGACGATGAGGTCTCGACCATTTCGAATCTCATTGCCGCCCATCAGGCAACCAGCACGTCGGTTCGAGCGAAGTCGTCGCCAACGAACAGCAACGGAAGGGCCGATCGGTGAGCCAGCGCATAGGCGAAGGTGTCACCGTAATTGAGGCCCGCCGGATGCCTGCCCTTTCCGAAGCGGCGCCAGGCAATGATCGCCTCGTCGGCGATCTCCACATCCACGGGTGATATCTGGACTTCGATGCGAGACAGCAGTTCCTGGAGGAGCTGCGCACCCTCCGCACCGGCCCGCGATTCGATGACGATCCCTAACTCCACCCGCGTCGCCGCCGACATGACGCAGGGTGAATCCAGCAGTTTACGCTCGACTTCCCGACCACCACGCTCGCCGAACAGCACCGCCACAATCGCCGAGGAATCGACCACGATCACGATGGAAGTCCGTACCCGTCGTAGCCGAGGATGTCGTCGGGCGCACGCTTGTCGAGTACTTCCAGCCGGCTGAACCGTTCCACGATGTCGCGGAGCGCGCGATTCCGGCCTCGCCGCCGCTCTACTTCCAGACGCGCCTGCAACGCGGCCACAACCGCATCGGTGATTGTCTCTCCCGTCAACTCGGCCAGTTCCCGGGCCAGTTGATCCGCCTTCGCATTCTTGATGCTCAAAACCATAGGTACCAATATTCCTTAGAAGGTAGAATAGCGCCAACCTGGTGGCATCCACTTTGGGGATGAGGGATCTCACTGCTGGAGAAGATCAACTTCTGGGTCGGGTCGCCCCTGCCGAGCCACGCGGCGACGAGCCTCCGTTTACGGCCGGTCGGGTGACCGGCCTTTGATATTCTCGACCCTATGAGTATCTTCCCCAACCGCCAGGGCATCCGCCTCAAGAACGTGACCGTTGATGCAGCGGATCCCAACCGGCTGGCCGAGTTCTGGGGTTTCGCACTGGGATACATCCTCCAGCCGCCGCCCGAGGGCTTCGATACCTGGGAGTCCTTCGCCGACGCCATGCACCTCTCGGAAGAAGACCGGGAACGCTACGCGGCGGTCATAGATCCCCAGGGGATCGGCCCCCGGATCCTGTTCCAGAAAGTCCCCGAGGTCAAGGCCGTCAAGAACCGCTGGCACCTGGATGTCGACGTCGTCGACCGATCCCTGCCCGAGGACCAACACGATCGCAATCGCGAAGCCAAGATCAAGGCTCTGATCGCCAGGGGCGCCGCCGAGATCGAACGATTTGATGAACCGGTGGGCCGGTGGGTGGTGATGACCGATCCCGAGGGAAACGAGTTCTGCGTTCTGTGACTATTCGTCAGGGGTGAAACCGGAAGCCCCTCGCCCGGTCCGGATATCACCGCAGGGCAGGAAGAGCCGTCTATCCGGCGACGGGGTTTCTGATCAAGATCGGAAAACGTTTGAAGTCGGAGTCGGCAGTCCACAGTTCCCTTACCTGGTGGCCCATACAGATCGCCGCGATACGGGCGTCATGAACACGGATCCCGGTTGACGATGACGGCGGAGGAGGCCGGCAAGGATCCTCAGATGGTGCTCGGTCTCGTGGAGAAGCCTCACCGATAGTGATGCCGCCCATGCGGCCACCTGCAGCAAAGCCCGTTTTATCGGAGTCGGCGGTTCGTAGAGCTTCGGTCTCGTAACCACCGACAAGAATTCGTGGATGCAGGGCCAGGGATGAACCCAAACGGTGTCGCCGGACGCAAGCGAAGCCAGTGCATCTGCAGCCGAGCCATGAAACCTCTAATCCGAACGGTGGGCATAGACCAGGATATTCGAATCAACCGCGATCATCGGCGCCGACCCCGTAAACCATGTCCCGTATCGTCGGCCAATCTTCCTCATCTATGTCTGAAGAGATCCCCTGGCCTCCAAACGAGAGGTCGGGCAACTGATAAGACCCTGCCTTGAGCCGGGCAAGTTCATTTCGCAACCCTCTCTCGATGATCGACCGCAACGTCACACCCTCTCGGGCTGCGGCCACCTTAACCTGGCGGTACAGGTCATCGGGAAGATCGATAGTAGTGCGCATATGTATGAGCATATACCTCACCCACGGCCCAAGTGCCCGGGAGGGAGCGCTTGGCAAACTGCTCGGTTCCCGCAATGGCCCGGACACCGGTGGGCGCCGCATGCTACCACGCGCCCACCGCGGCCCGATCGGTCGGTAGCCTGTCTGTGATGGCTTCTCTCTCTGCCGAGATGGAGCGCAACCGGACCGCTGCCACATACGTGCTCATCTCCGTAACATCCATATCGGTACTGCCCTTGGCGATGGTGGTGGTGGGCGCCCCTGACAGCCCATTTCTCTTCGGCGCCTTTCTATCGGCAGGCACATCGGTGGGCGCCCTGGCGTTTCTGGCAGCCAGGTACAGGCCGCAACTGCGCGATCCGGACATTCGCAGTCTCGTCCGCCGGAACATTGTCAGCTGGCCGATTCTGTTGATCCTGCTGGGCTCGTTCGAGTTCACCTTCTTCGCATGGAGCACCCAGTTCATCGACGCCACGGTAGCCACCATCCTGTGGGGATGCTGGCCCATCCTTTTCGTATTCCTCCTCCAGCGGATCTTCAGCGGCAGGGCGGCCCGGCCCGCGAGGTATCGCAAGATCACACCTTCGCTGGTGATGTTGATGTTTTTCAGCCTGATCGGCCTGGCGTACGTGGTGCTGGCCCAATCGAGCACCCAGAGTGGACTCGATTGGGCGTCGGACTCGTCCTATCTGGGGTTTGCCCTGGCCTTGCTGAGCGGAGTGCTCATCACTTTCAACATCTTCACCTTCTCCTGGGCAACCGACCTGGCTCGCAAAGCCAGGGTTCGAAGGCAACCAGAGGAGTCCCACAGCATGGAGTTGTTCTTCATCACCGTGGTGGTCTGTCTCAGCAATGCCTTCACAGCTCCGATCAAAGCAGGATTCAGCCTGGTCGCATTGGAACAGATCCAACTCGATGTAATACTGATGGGACTGGTTCTCGGCGCCACCGTACGGGTCACCGCCTCCATCTTGTGGCGGAAAGCCAACCTGATGACCCATACTCTCGGAATCAATGCGCTGGGCTACGCCGAACCGTTGTTCGGGGTGCTGTGGCTTGCCCTGTTCTGGGAAATCAACATCTCGCGCGTCGACTATCTCATCGTCGGGACCTGCGCCATCATCGCCTCCAACATCCTCATCAACTCCGAGGTCGAGATCAGCCGGGGATTCAAGTCGGCCATCCTGGCCATGTGGACAACCGGCGCCTTCGTCTATTTCAGAGACGCAGGCCCCTTGTGGAGCAGCGGGCGGTTTTTCGGCATACTGGCCCTGCTTGCCGGGGCTTTCACATTGCTGTTGGGTCTCCGCTTTACGAGCACCTCCCCCGCCTTGGTCGGGAAACACGCCCTGCGCCGGCCACGTTCGCCAGATGAAGAGCCGTTGGGCATCAAATATCCACTGATCGCCAATGGTCTCAACCTGGCCCGAATGTTCACCATGGGCCTGTACGGCGCCGCGGCGGTTGTGCTGGCGATGGTTGTTCAACCCGCCTTGGAGGGATGGACGGGATGGCTGGTGGAGTTGTTCGCCATCTCGTTCTGCACGGCAATCGTCGCCTCCGCCTTCCACGCCGCCGGCTCGCTCAAGGGCCGCGACAAACCGTCCGGGGCAGATTCCAGTGGAATCTCGATTTTCATGGATGCCGGTTGGGGTCGACGAGAACGCCGCATCGCCAACTGGACTTCCGCGGTCGTAGCAACGGGGACGTTCCTCTCGTTCCTCTATCTGCTGTGGGACAAGTGGCTCAATTGAGCCTTTTATCAATCTGATCCGGATCGGGGTCCCGTCCTTGATTCGTGACTTATCATGTGCGGCAGGGTCGACTCAGGAGAAGGCAGCATGACCGTGGACTACGAAGACCGTCTGGATGAACAGAGTAAGGCTGTCCTGGAGACGATCCCCGACGAGGCATTGGATCACTCCGACATCCCAAGACTTCGTGAAACGCTTGACGTCCTGGTGGACGCCATGTTCGCCAACGCGCCGGAGGTGCCGGGTGTGGAGGTGGAGAATCACTGGGCGCCGGGCCCGACGGGAGAACCCGACGTGATGGTACGGGTATACACGCCATCGGATCTGGAGGCGCCGGCGCCCGGTTACTACTGGATCCACGGAGGAGGAATGGTGATCGGGTACGCCTCCATGGAAGACCCCGCCTCCAAGGCGACCGCAGCCGAGATGGGCTGCGTGGTGGCATCGGTGGAATACCGGCTGGCGCCCGAACACCCGCATCCGGCACCGATCGAGGACTGCTACGCGGGGCTGAAGTGGTTTGCGGACAACGCCGATAGCCTGGGAGTGGACCGGGAGAGGATCGCCATCGGAGGCGGCTCGGCGGGTGGCGGGTTGGCGGCCGCCCTGGCGCTGCTGGCCAGAGACCGCGGAGGCCCCGACATTATCTTCCAGCACCTCATCTATCCCATGCTGGACGACCGCAGCATCACTCACGCCAGCCACTACGTGCAGCATCCCAAGGTGTGGAATCGCAAATTGAACATTTCCGGGTGGACCGCTCTGCTGGGAGAGGCGCGGGGATCCGACGACGTTTCCCCCTACGCCTCCCCGACCCGCGCCGAGGACCTGTCGGGCCTGCCTCCCGCTTGCATCATGGTGGGAGAATTGGACCTTTTCGTGGATGAGGACATCGACTACGCCGTGCGCCTCATCCAGGCGGGCGTGCCCACCGAGTTGCATGTCTTTCCCGGAGCTTTCCATGGCAGCGAACTGATGCTGCCCGAGGCGGCAACCAGTCGTCGGTGGAAAGCAGTGCAATCAGAGGCATTGCGTCAGGCTCTTCACGGATAGGTCCTCGGGGAGGCTCCGCTGCTCCCTGACAAAGACCGGATTGCGACGCGGCCACCCCTCTTCACCTCGATGTACAAGCTGTGCCGGTCCAGAAGACGCATACCTGCGAGAGGGTCGGTGTCGGACATGTAGGCGCCGACATGGCGGCGTTGGCCGTCCCACAGAACCGTTGCCATGTACACGTCGAACGTCGCTTCACTGCCATCGGCCAGCGTCGCCGAAGCGGTGGACACCGGGGGCAACCTCAGTTCAGTCACCAATTCCGGCGGCAGAATCAGGAACTCGCTGAATCCGGTGTCGACGACGGCCTCAACCTCGGGGCTTTGCCCGGAGGGACCTTGGAATGCTGGTGATACGACAGGTTGGTGGGCGGCGTTTTAACACGCCCTGTATCACCCTGTCCTTCGCAGGGGACCGCCCCCCATGCTTGCCATGGTCCTGTACCCGACCCGCTCACTCCACACGTTGACAGCGTCCGGGCGCTGCTCCCGCAAGCGATCCGCCGCTTCCAGCACATCGTGGCCAATGGCCCAACTGCCGGTCTCCACATCAATGGAGACCACCTCTCCGACGTTGTCCGCCTCCACCTGCCGCCGGATGTGCCGTTGATAGATCTCCTTGCCGAGGCGGGCAACTTCCTCTTTCGTGCGGGTTGGATGCCTGCGGTCCACCCCTTCTTGCTTTGGCGATGCCATCTCCATGCCCCCCATCAACCTCCCCTTTCAAAGGCGTCTTCGACACATCTCATTATACGATGTTCCCGGACTTTGAGGCTACGAGAGAGCACCGCACAACCTTGAAACCGCCTTCGGTTGCGGCCTCCGATCAGGGAACCGGCGCTGGGACGCGGCGCCAAGAACACTGCCGGGAGGGGCGCGTCCAACTCTGGGAATACGACTCGGATCACATCGGGATTCAAGAACCTGTGAGTTGAAGCATGGGAGAGATTTGGCAACTACCGTGGCGAAAATATGGTCATTAGTCGTGAGGATAATTGTAAAGTAGACCAAGGTTAGAAAGCCCAAGCCCTCCACATCGCCTGGCTCCGCGAATACTTGGACAGAGCGGCGCCCGGATCGTTCCGAGCAGGCATTCTGGTCCACACCGGTCGGCAGAACCTAAAAATGCGCGACCGCCTGTTCCATCGACACCCTGTGGACGTCGGGTTGAGTCACCGCTGCCGCCGGGGCCGGCGTCGTCGGCCGGGGGTTCGAAGGTCGCGCCTGGGTGGTTGGTCGTGTTGGGCGAACCCGGCGGGCCGCTTTCTACCGGTCCGTAACCAATGTGATGAAAAGCGCGGCCCGGCCTGATCCGGGGAATGGGTGTTGCTGCGGTCAGGGAACCAGCGCCGCCGCCGCGTCGCCGAAGAAGGTCGCTATGGCCGGGAAGGCGCCCACCACCAGCACCACCACCAGCGACACTCCCATCGCCAGGTTGAGAGGTGCGGTGGGGCCGGTCTCGGTGTCCTCGGGGATCGCGTCGGGGGCCTGGTCGAACCAGGCGCTCTTCACCACCCGGGCGTAGTAGTAGAAGGCCACCACCGCGTTCACCGCCGCGATCACCGCCAGCCACACGCCGGCCGGGCCGGTGGAGATCAGTACCGCCCGGAACATCACGAACTTGGCGAACCACCCGGCCAGGGGAGGAAGCCCCGCCAGCGACAGGAAGAACACCGCCAGCATCACGCCCAGGCGGGGGGCGTAGGAACCCAGACCCCTCCAGTCTGAGATCTCGTAGCTTCCGATCCGGCGGCCGCCGGCGATCACCACCGCGAAGGCGCCCAGGTTCATCACCGCGTAGATCACCAGGTAGATGACCGTGGCGCCCAACCCTTCCGCCAGACCGTCCCGGGCGATCGCCGCCCCGGCGAAGGGCACCAACATGAACCCGGCCTGGGCCACCGAGGAGTAGGCCAGCAGGCGGATCAGATGGGTCTGGCGAAGAGCCGACAGGTTGGCGACGGTCATGGAGGCGGCCGCCATCAGCCACAGCGCCGGCCCCCAGAAGTCGGTGACGGCCGGCAACGCCAGGTAGACCACCGCCAGCATGGCCACGAACCCGGCCAGTTTGGAGGAAACCGACAGGTAGGCGGTGACCGGCGGAGGCGACCCCTGGTAGGTGTCCGGCGCCCAGAAGTGGAACGGCACGGCCGACACCTTGAAACCGAATCCCACCAGGATCAAGAGTACGGCCAGGCCCAGCACCGGTTCCGAAGCCATGTCGCCGGAAGCGATCGCCTCGCGGATCCCTGTGAAGGAGAGTTCGCCGGTGAGCCCGAACAGAAGCGACATTCCATAGAGCATCAGGCCGGTGGAGAGCACCCCGATGATGAAGAACTTGAGAGAAGCCTCGTTGGAGCGCAGGTCGCCCTTGCGCCAGCCGGCCAGCAGGAACAACGGTCCGGTGGTGAGTTCCAGGGCAACGAACAGCACCACCAGATCCCGCGCCGAGGTCAGAACCATGGAACCCAGCAGAGATGAGAGGAGCAGAAGGTAGTACTCCCCCTGGTAAAAGCGATCCGACTCCACGTAGGAGACAGAAAGCAGGAGCACCAGGTATCCGGCGACCAGGAACACTCCCTTCAGCACCAGTGCGAAGGGGTCGACCACGTAGGAACCGTCGAACATCGAATAGGAATCGCCGGAGACCGCCATGAGAATCACCGGCACCATCGCCAGTGCGGTTCCCACCAGCGCCAGGGCCGCCACGTAGTACTTGCGCTCCCTCGGCAGGAACAGATCGACTGCCAGCACCACCAGCAGCGCTGCGGCCACCACCAACTCGGGCGCGATGGCCAGCCAGTCGATCCGCGGCATCGCTCAGCCTCCGAGGACTGACGAGAAGGCCGTCTCCACCAGTCCCACCACCGCGTCGGTGGTGACCCCCAGCACCAGCTTGGGATACACCCCCACCGCCACGATCAGCACGATCAGCGGTACCCAGGCGGCCATCTCGTAGCGGTCGACGTCGTGGAACTTCTTACCCGCCCACTCCGACGACGGCTCTCCCAGGTTGACCTTCTGCAGCATCCACAGCATGTATCCGGCAGTGAGCACCGTCCCGATGGCGCCGATCACCATGGCGGTGCGGAAAAACTCGGTGGAAAGGCCCGGCAGCGGCTGGTAGGACCCCAAAAGCGCCATGAACTCTCCCCAGAACCCGGCGAGACCGGGCAGGCCGAGGCTGGCCATGGCGGTGAAGCCCAGGATCCCTCCCAGCACGGGCATCAGCTTCAGGTTGCCACCCAGCCGGGACATCTCCCGGGTGTGGTAGCGGTGATGCATGGACCCGGCCAAAAAGAACAACAGGCCGGTGATCAGCCCGTGAGCCACCATCCCGATGATGGCGGCGTTGATCCCCACCTCGGTGAGAGTGGCGATGCCCAGCATGACAAAGCCCATGTGTCCCACCGAAGAGAATGCGATCAGGCGTTTGACGTCGGTCTGCGCCAGGCACGCAAGCGATCCGTAGATGATCCCGATGACGCTGAGCACCGCGATGGCCGGCGCCCACTCCCGGGCGGTGTCGGGAAGTATGGGGATGGAGATCCGGATGAAAGCATAGGAGCCCAGCTTCAGGAGGATGGCGGCCAAGAGCACCGAGCCGACCGTGGGCGCCGCGGTATGGGCGTCGGGCAGCCAGGTGTGGAACGGCCACATGGGCACCTTCACCGCGAATCCCAGGAACATCGCTCCGAACACCAGCCAGGCGAAGGTTCCCTCGAAAATGAAGCCCCGTCCGATCAACTCGGGGATGTCGAAGGTGGGGTGGAGCCCTCCCGTGCCCGACTTGAAGTAAAGCGCCAGGAAGCCGAGCAGCATGAAAGCCGAGCCGAACAGCGTGAAGATGAAGAACTTGATGGCGGCATACAGGCGGGTCTCCACCTCTTTTTTGAATCCGGGGATCTTGCGCATGGTGCGGTCTCCCCAGATCCCGATCATGAAGTACATGGGCAGCAGCACCAACTCGAAGAAGATGAAGAACAGCACCAGGTCGAGCGCCACGAAGGTCCCGTTCATCCCCGTGGCCAGGATCAGCATCAGAACCAGGAAAGCCCGGGGGTTGTGGGGCTCGTCCCAGTGCTTCCAGGAGTAGATGACGCACAGCACCACCACCAGGGCGGACAGCACCAGCAGCGGCAGGCTGATCCCGTCCACCCCGATGTGGTAGTTGGCGCCGATCGAGGCGATCCAGGGCACATCCACTTCGAATTGGAACCGGCTCGCTGATCCGAAGTCGAAGCGGGCGGCCACTATCACCGCCAGGACCAAAGTAACGCCGCTCACCCCGAGCGCCCACAGCTTCACCGCCTCTTCCCGTTCTTTGGGAATGGCCAACGCCACCAGCGCTCCCGCCAGGGGCAGGAAGACAATCAGGCTAAGAGCCCAGCTTTCGAACAGTTCCATGTATCAGTCTCCCATACCGTATCTCATAGGACGAACAGGACCACGACCACCAGCACCAGCAGACCCGCCACCAGCAGGCCAGCATACTGTTGGACCCGGCCACTCTGAATCCGGCGCAGCAGGCCCCCCATCCCCGAAGCGCCGTACGACACTCCGTGCACCACCCCGTCGATGCCCCGCTGGTCCACGCCGCCGTACACCAGAGAGGCCAAGCCTTGACAAAGAGCCCCCACCATGTTCACCACCCCGTCGATCACGTAGTCGTTCACCCAGTTCACCGCCCTCGCCATGGGAGAGCGAATGGTCCAGACCAGCCCCAGGGCGGCATGATCCAGGTAGTACTTCTGACGGAGCAGCGGGTAGAGCAGCGGAATCTCCACCCAGTCGCGCTCGGCGCGGCGTTGGGCGGCAGCAGGCCCGAACGCTCTCCAGCCCAGCCACAGCCCTGCGACGGCCGCGGCCAGGCCGGCGGCGGCCAGGGCAAGGTCGACGGATTCGGCGTGATGGTCGCCCATGGGAACGCTTCGCACCGAGAGCCAGGAGGTGAAGCTACCGATCAACGGCAGCTTGAGGCCGGGGATGTTCACCAGGCCCGCCACTGCGGCCGGTATCGCCAGCGCCCACAGCGGTCCGGTCATGATGCGCGGCGACTCGTGAGGATGCCCGTGACCCCGGTATTCCCCGAAGAAGGTGAGCGAGACCGCCCGGGCCATGTAGAAGGCGGTTACGAACGCTCCGGCCACCGCTATCCACATCACCAGGTTGTATCCCTCGTATCCCAGGGTGGCCAGTATCTCGTCCTTCGACCAGAAGCCCGACAGGGGGAATATCCCCGCCAGCGCCAGCGAGCCGATCACGAAGGTGCGGTAGGTGTGGGGCATGTGGCGGCGCAGGCCCCCCATGTCGGACATGTTGTTGGAGTGGACGGCATGGATCGCCGAGCCAGCGCCCAGGAACAGCAGCGCCTTGAAGAAGGCATGGGTGAAGAGATGGAAGAGCCCGGCGGTGTATCCCCCCGCCGCCACCGCGGTCATCATGTAGCCGAGTTGGCTCACCGTGGAGTAGGCCAGCACCCTCTTGATGTCGTCAACCACCAACGCCAGCAGGCCCATGCCGAACAGGGTGATGGTTCCCGCCGCGATCATCCAAGGCCGGGCGGCGGTGGCCAGTTCCTGGTAGAGCGGGAAGGTGCGGGCCATCAGGTAGATGCCGGCGGTGACCATGGTGGCGGCGTGCATCAGAGCCGACACCGGGGTGGGACCGGCCATGGCGTCGGGCAACCAGATGTGGAAGGGGAATTGGGCGCTCTTGCCCATCGCCCCTATGAATAAAAGGATCGCCGCCGTCACCGCCACCGGCCCCAGGAGATCACTGTGCTCGGCCGCGGCGGCGGCCAGGTCCCAGTAGTGGAACGATCCCAACACGACGCCGATGATGATCACCCCGATGATCAGACCGACGTCCGCCACCTTGTTGGTGTAAAACGCCTTCATTGCCGCCGAGGAGTTCTCCTTCTCTTCCCAGTAGTGGCCGATCAACAGATAGGACGCCAATCCGACGCCCTCCCAGCCGATGATCAACTGCACCAGGTTGGGGCTTCCCACCAGCACCAGCATCGACCCGGCGAACAGAGACAGGGCGGCGAAGAAGAACGTCACCCGGATCTCGCCCTTCATGTAGCCGTGGGCGTAGACGAACACCGCCAGCCCCACCGCCGCCACCACCCAGTACATCATGATCGAGAGGCCGTCCACCATCCAGCCCAATTCGAACACCAACCCCCCGCCCACCCGGGCGATCTCGATGCTCCGTTCGTACAGCACCCCCTCGTTCCCCATGTTGAGGACCAGCAACACCGTGGACCAGACCAGGTTGAAGGCCATCACCCCGATGGCAACCTCGGCGCCCTGGTACTTCATCCTCTTGCCGAACATGACGATCACCGCGAACGCCAGCATCGGTCCGATCAGCATCAGCCCTGCCCACTCCGACCATATCCCGCCGGTTCCGGCATGGACGGCGCCGCCCTCCTCGGCGGCCAGATAGATCGTGGCAAGGCCCACGTTCACCATCTCATCAGGTCCAGTTCATCCACGTTCGCCGAGCGTCGGTTGCGAAAGATCAGCAGGATGATGGCCAAGCCGATCCCCACTTCGGCGGCGGCCACGGTGATGATGAACACTGCCATGATCTGTCCCAGGGCTTCGGTGGTCTGCCAGAATGCCTCCATCGCCACCAGGTTGATATTGACCGCCGCCAGCATCAATTCCACCGACAGGAGCACCATCACCGCGTTGCGGCGAACCAGCAGCCCGTAAACCCCCATGACGAACAGGATCGCTGCCAGGATGAGGAACTGGTTGAGGATCACTTCGCCTCCCGCTCCCTCTCCTCGGCGGGGCTCAGATCCCGGCGGGCGATGGTGATGCCGCCCACCAGCGCGGCCAGCAGCACGAAACCCACCACCTCGAACGGGAACACAAAGCGACCCAGCAGACCCTCGCCCAGCACGGTGGTGGGAGTCCCGGCGGTGATCCTTTCGATGGTGGTGTCTCCCCACTGCGAGATCAGACCCCACAACAACAGCGCCAGCAGCGCCAGCGAGACCAGCGCGGCGGGCAGGCGGCGCTTGTGATCCAGATTGGAATCGTCGCGCCCGGTGGGCGCCCGGGTGATCATGATCCCGAACAGGAACAGAACGATCACCGCTCCGATGTAGACCAGCACCAAAACCCAGGCCAGGAATTCGGCCGAGAGCAACAGGAACAGCGCGGCGGTGCCGGCCAGGGCGGCGACCAGGAACAGAGCGGCGTGAACCACGTTGGGAGAGGTAACCACTCGAAATCCCGAGGCCGCCGTGGCCAGGGCAATGGCCGCGAACACCCAGTTGAGAGGCTCGGCTATCCAGTCCTCGAGTCCCATCTACTTCTCCAGGGCCGGAGCGGCGGGCACCGTGTCCAGCCATTCGAGGAGGCGATCCTGGTCGTGGAGCATCTCTCCCATCTCCGTTTCGGAGTACTCGTAGTCGGGGCTCCAGAACAGGGCGTCGAAGGGACAGACCTCCACGCAGATGCCGCAGTACATGCACAGGGCGTAGTCGATGTCGAAACGGTCGAGCGTGGCGCGCACCCGGGGTCGGCCGCCCGGACGGGAAGGGGGACGCTCCTCCTTGTGTCCCTCTATGTAGATGCACCAGTCGGGGCACTGGCGGGCGCACAGCATGCAGACCGTGCAGGCATCCGGATCCAGGGCGATCACGCCCCGTGCCCGGGGCACCGGGGTCTCCTTCACCTTGGGATAGTTGACGGTGACCGGTCGCGTGAAAAGGGTCTTGAGGGTCACCTTCATACCCTTGACAAGCCCCTTTCCGGGTATGACAGGCATCCGGGGTTTCATCTAGATCACCACCTTCAGGATCCCGGTAACGATGATGTTGGCCAAAGAGATCGGCACCAGCCACTTCCAGGCCAGGGTCTGCAACTGGTCTTCCCGAAAGCGCGGGAACGTCCACCGCAACCAGATGCTGACGAACACGAACAGGGCGATCTTGCCCAGGAGCACCAGTGGCCCCACGAACTGCAGGATGTTGTCGGGGACCCCGGGCACCCAGTAGCCGCCCAGAAACAGGGTGGCGGCGATCGCCGAGAGGGTGAACATGTTGGCGAACTCGGCCAGGAAGAAGAACAGGAAACGAAAGCCCGAGTATTCGGTGAGATACCCCATCACCAACTCCGACTCGGCGATGGGCATGTCGAACGGAATGCGGGACAACTCCGCCAGGCTGGCTATGAAGAACACTCCCAGGCCCACCGCCTGGACGATCACGAACGGCATCCCCAGTCCCCAGCCGGCCTCGGAGAACCACGAGATCTGGGCCTGCACTATCCCGTCGAGGCTCATGGTTCCGGCCAGGATCACCACTCCCACCACCGCCAAGACCAAGGGCAGTTCGTAGGCGATCAACTGCCCGGCGGCCCGCAAGCCCCCGATCAACGAATACTTGTTCCCCGACGACCACCCCGCCATCAGCACCCCGATGGTCCCAATCGAGGAGATGGCGAGGGCATAGAAGATGCCCAGGTCGAGGTTCTGGGGGGTCAACCCCGGCCCGAAGGGGATCACCACGAACAGCCCCACCGTTCCCACCATCACCAGCACCGGCGCCATCTTGAAGACCGCACGGTCGGCGTTGTCGGGGACGATGTCCTCTTTCTGGAAGAACTTGACGCCGTCGGCGATCAACTGCGCCCATCCGAACCGGCCGCCCGCGAAGTAGGGACCGATCCGGCTCTGCATGTGGGCGGATATCTTCATCTCCGCATAGCCGATCGCCATCCCCATCACCGGGATGATGGTGGCCACCACCACCAGCCAGATCGCCAGCGCCAGCCAGGGACTCATCGGAAAACCTCGTCCCGATTTCCACTTTGACCGCACACCCCGTGAAGTCGCGAAACATTCTCACCGCCCCTTACGGCCAAAAGAGCCCCCGTGGGCTTGAAACTGTCCCAGGCCCTCGACATACTGAAAGCAGTCACAAAAACCTCCCGGCCCGCCCCGGCGTCAGCGGACCGCAACAGGTCATACCTCGAACCGGGCGACGGGCGTCCGCCTCGTCCCCGACCCCGCCTCCCCGCGTTCGAACCTCGGCAAGGTGGTGGCGGGGGAGGGCCCGGCGGGAAGGAGGGTGTAAGCGGTTTTCGCGAGTCAGGGATGCTTTTCGCGGGGTGGAAGGGCCTTGGGAGGGTTTGCAGGTTCATCGGTCCACGTCTCCCAGCACGAAGTCGAGCGAACCCATGATGGCGATGATGTCAGGCACCAGGGTCCCTTCCAGTGCCCAGGGCAGGATGGAGATGTTGGAAAAGGAAGCGGAGCGGATCTTGAGCCGGTAGGGACCCAAACCCCCGTCGGAGACCACGTAATACCCCATCTCCCCCTTGGGGTTCTCGGCCCGCACGTAGATCTCCCCGGCCGGGACCTTGATGATGCGGGGCACTTTGGCCTGAAGCGGACCGGAGGGAATGGAGTCCACTGCCTGGCGAACGATGGAAGCCGACTGGCGTATCTCTTCAAGGCGCACCCACCACCGGTCCCAGCAGTCGCCCACCTGTCCGGTGGGAACCCGGAAGTCAAAGAGGTGATAGGGCAGGTAGTCGGAGACATTTCTAAGGTCGAACCCGACGCCGGAGGCTCGCAGGTTGGGTCCCGAGACACCGTAGGCGATCGCCACCTCGGGCGGGAGAATCCCGATGCCCTTGGTTCGAGCCAGGACTATCTCGTTGCCGGCCACCAAATCCTCCAGTTGATCGGCGGTGGACAGCACCCGGTCCATGGCGTCCCGGGTCTCCGCCAGGAAACCGGCCGGGAGGTCCTGGACGGTCTTTCGGGTGGTGGGCCCCGCTCCCACTGCCGGCTTCACCCCGCCGATGCGATTGAAATTGGGATGGAACCGTCCACCGGTCACCATCTCGATCAGATCCAGCACCCGCTCCCGCTCCCGCAGGGCGAAGAACAGCGGGGTGGCCGCCCCCAATTCCAGCGGATAGGACGCCTGGAAAACCAGGTGTGATGATATGCGGGCCATCTCGGTGAGGATCAGCCGGATGAACTGGGCCCGCTCGGGCGGTTCCACTCCCAACAATCGCTCGGCGGCCACGATGAAAGGGATCTCGTTGGCGTAGCCCGACACCCAGTCGATCCGGTTGATCAAAGCGGTGATCTGCGGGTAGGTTCGCACCTCCGATAGCTTTTCGTAGCCCCGGTGCATGTATCCGATCACCGGCTGCACATCGAAAGCCCGCTCCCCGTCCACCTTCGCCACCAGGCGCAGAACCCCGTGCGTCGACGGATGCTGGGGACCGATGTTGAGGGTCATGTCGGGAGTCTCCAGTTCCACGGAGACGGCTGCTCCGGCCAGGTTCCTCACCATTTCGGGGGCCACGGTCATCTCAGGCGCCTCCCCCATCGGACGGCATCTCCTCCACATCCACATCTCCCGGCCAGGGCTTCACTTCCCTGCTGAGCAAAGGAAAGGACTTGAGCAGCGGGTTCCCCACGAACCCGTTGGGAAGGTAGAGGTTCTCCGGCCGGGGGTGGCCGACGAAAGTAATCCCGAACATCTCCCGCGCCTCTCGCTCGTGCCAGTCGGCGCCCGGGTAGATCTCGATCAGACTGTCCACCGTGGGGTCGTCGGCCTCCAAGTCGGTGGAGAACACCACCAGTTCGCCGGCGGTCACATCGGAGACGGCGCACAGAAGTTCGAAGCGCTCGGGCACCTGCTGCGACAGGGCGTCTCCCACCTGCGGATCGTTGGCCCAGTGGATGGCTGACAGCCAGGAGAAAAAACCCAGTCCCAATTCGTCGCGCGCCATGCGCACGGTCTGCACCCATCGATCGGCGGATACTCCCACCTTGGCGGTTTCCAGGGCATCCAAGGCCGCACCGCCCACCGCTTCGGCGACCCGTTCCACCAGCGGTCGACCGTCTCCGGCGCCGTCGGCCTCTGTCATCTCAACATCAGACGGGCTGGGGGTCACGCTCGTTCCACTTTTCTTTAATGTCTTCGTTCTTGATCTTTTCCTGCAACAGGACTATCCCGTCCATCAGCGCCTCGGGCCGGGGAGGGCAACCCGGCACGTAAACATCCACCGGAATGATCTGGTCCACTCCCTTGGTGACCGAGTAGGAATCCCAGTAGGGACCCCCGCAGTTGGAGCAGGACCCCATCGAGATCACGTATTTGGGCTCGGGCATCTGATCGTACAGCCGCTTCACCGCCGGCGCCATCTTGTCGGTGACGGTCCCCGCCACCACCATCAGGTCGGCCTGCCGGGGCGAGGCGGGCAGCGGGATGATGCCAAACCGCATGAAGTCATAGCGGGGTCCCGACGCCGCCATCATCTCGATGGCGCAGCAGGCCAGGCCGAACTGGAACATCCACAGCGAATACCGGCGCGACCAGTTGAGCAGCCAACTGACCGGGCGGGGAACTCCGAAACGCTGGATCACTCCCACCGCAGGACTCCCTTCTTGATGGCGTAGAACAACCCCTCTACCAGGGTGAGCATGAAGATGATGATCGCCACCAGCCCGAACACACCCAACTCCTCGGCCAGGATCGCCCACGGGAATATGAACGCCGCCTCCACGTCGAAAATCACGAACAGCAGGCCGAACACATAGTAGCGGACATAGGTCTGGTTCCAGCCTTCACCCACCGGATCCACCCCGCACTCGTAGGTGAGCTTCTTGGCGTCGGTGGGCTTGTGGGGTCGAAGAATAGACGCCACTCCCAGCATGATCAGCACCAGCACCGCCCCCAGCAAGGCAAAAGCGGCCACGAAGAGGTAGTTCTCGAAATATGCGGTCATGTGCAAGAAACTGAACCAGACACCCGTTTGTCAGTATAGAAAACCCGAACACTCGCCAAGACCGCCCCTGATCTCCCAAAGAGCACAGCAGACGGCTTGCGGCCAGGGGGCTGCGACAGCGGTGGAACTTCCCAGATCCTCCAGGGCGGTTCACCCGACAGGGCACCGGTCACGTCCCACCGGTCAGCAAACCGGCCCAACACATGCAACCCCACATCCCCCACCACCCTCACCGAACTGACACTGCTAGCCTTTCACCATGCGGGTGAACCTCTCACCATGCGGGTGAACCTCCTGACACACGGGAGTCGTACTGTGAAATCTCCTATTATCGCAGGTCAGAAGGTCACCCGCACACATTTCACACCCCACCACCCACCCCTCATGACGAATCAGGGTAATGCCGTCCTTTCCCAGGATGCCGGCAAAGACTTTCGTATACCATATGACAGCAAATCAAGGAATGCCAACGAGAACGATATTTCACGTTTAGTTGACTTCCCCTAGAAAGGAGAACCCATGAAGAAAACCCGACTGTCCGTTCTGGCAGTGCTGACCGCCCTGGCTCTCCTGGCTTCCGCCTGCGGAGGCGAGGACACATCCCAGGCGGATGCTGCAGCCGCTGCGGCGCAGGAAGCCGCAGAGGCGGCGGCCGCTGCCCAGGCCGCAGCCGAAGCGGAACTGGCCGCAGCCCAGGCCGCAGCAGCCGACGCCGAGGCAATGGCCGCTGAAGAAGCGGCCGAAGCCGAAGCGGCGCTGGCGGCAGCCCAGGAAGAACTGGATTCCGTGAGAGCAGCTGCCGAAGCGGGCGACGAGGAAGCCCAGGCCGCTTTGGCCGAAGCCGAGATGGCCGCTGAAGAAGCCGCCATGGCGCTGGAAGAGGCCGAAATGGCAGCCGAAGAAGCTTCCATGCAGGCAATGGAAGCCGAAGAGGCCCTCTTGGCGGCCGAAGCAGCAGCCAAGACCAATCTGGCGCAGAGGGGCCACGCCTGCATCCCGCCCTCCACTGCCGATCAGACGGCTCGGGGCACTGTCGTGTACGCCTTCGGCAGCATCGGCAACCAGAACTGGCTCGGCCCAACCGCTCCATTCCAGAGCCAGGCCACGGTGATGCCCATGTACGAGTATTTGCTGTGCCGCGACTATCAGACCGGTGATGTGGTGCAGGGCTCCGGCCAGTTGGCCGAGACCTGGTCCCACAACGACGATTTCACCCAGTACACCTTCGTTTTGCGCAAGGGCATCCAGTTCCACGACGGATGGGGCGAGTTGACCTCTGCCGATGTGAAGTTCAGCATGGAATTGGCCATCCTGGATGAGAGCGTGAACCCCAACAAGCCGGATTTCTCGCGGGTTGACAGCATCGAGACTCCCGATGACTACACAGTGATCGTCAATCTGACAGAACCCAATGTCCAGCTTCCGAGCATCCTCAACGAGGTGATTCCGGCAATGCCCATCGTCTCCAAGAGATATGTGGAAGAAGTGGGCAGGGAGGAAGCCAGCTTCCGCCCGATCGGCACGGGTCCGTTCGAGTTCCACAGTCATGAATTGGATGTCCATGTGGCGTTCGAGGCGGTCGACAATCACTGGCGGGTGACCCCGGGCATCGAGATCATCGAGTTCCGGGTGGTGTCCGAGGAAGCCACCATGGCTGCCATGATCGACGCGGGAGAGGCCCAGATGGCCCCCACCACCTTCGACGACATCCCCCGCGTCGACGCCGATCCCGACCTGAAGGTCGTGTCGCTCTCGGGCGTGCGTTTCCCCTCGGTGTATCTCCCCGGCGAGTACCTGGAACCCACGTACGACCCGGACAACACACCTCCGTGGGCCTCTGACAACGAAGAGAACAACATCAAGATTCGCAAGGCCCTGTCGCTGGCCATCGACCGCCAAGAGATCATTGACTTCCTGTTCGGTGGCCGGGGAACCACCGAGGGCGCCTGCGTCCAGTCCTTCTGGCCCGCAGCCCCGGGATACAACGACGATTGTGAAGTGGACAGCTACGATCCGGAAGCCGCCAGGGCACTGTTGGCTGAAGCCGGCTATCCCGATCCTTCCCAGCTGGTGATACCCGTCGACTTTGCTGAGCACCCCCAGCTCACCTACACCGGCGCGGTGATGCAGGCGGTCGCCCAGCAATGGCAGGCGGCCCTGGGAGTCCAGATCGACAGTTCACAGACCGACTACCGCACCTATCAGGCCCTGTCGGGTCAGGCAGGCGCGTACTCGGCGTTCGTGTACTCCGCTCCCTTCTTCGACAACCCCTGCACCCTGCTGGGCTACTACACCCGGACCGGTGACTTCTTCAGTTACACCGGGGAGTCGGAGGAACTCAACGACCTGATGAACACTTGCGTTGCGCAGGTCTTCCCCGAGGACGTTGCCGCAGCGCACGGCGCGGTGTTCGACTACATCTACGACCGGACGCTCGGCATCCCGATCGGCTATGTGGACTCGGTGCTGGTGTTCACCTCCAATCTCGATTGGGTGGGCCTGCCGGCGCCTTGGAACCCCTACATGACCCGCTACGAGTACCTCCGCTATACCAGCTGAGTTCACTCAACGCACTTGACGAAGAGGGGCCGGGACTCTCCCCGGCCCCTCTTCTCTATAACAGCTAATCCAGATTCGGCACCTGGGGATTGCGCAGATTGACCAGGTCGTCATAGTGGTTACCCACCTGGCCCGCGGAACCGGGAGAAGTGAAAACGTAGAAGCGATCCTGGCGCACCGCCTCAAGAACCAACTCGGCCACCTCTGACGGAGGTCTGCCGACTGCCACCCCGGCCCGAAGTTGCTCTCGGAGACGTTGTGCCTCCGATAAGGAATGATCTGTGGGTTCGACGCCGGACGACACTGGAGGCCGGTGCCGCTCGGTGTCCCAGATGTGGGTGTTCACCGCCGCCGGGCACAGCAGCGACACTCCAATCGGCGCCCGAGCGGTGCGCAGTTCCGCGTAGAGAGTGTGACTGATGGCAACCACCGCGTGCTTGGAGGCGGCATACGCTCCCAGCCGCCAGGGAGTCATCTCCCGCCCGGCGATCAGCCCGGCCATCGAGGCGGTGTTCACCACATGGCCTTGCAGGCCGCTCTCCAACATACGGGGCAGGAAAGAGCGGATGCCGTTGATCACCCCCCACAGGTTCACGCCCAGCACCCATTCCCACTCCGGCACGTCGACCTCCCAAACGGTCCCCATGGGTCCCACCCCGGCGTTGTTGCAGAGTATGCCCACTTCACCGAATTCCCGGAACGTCAGGTCGGCCAGTTCCGCCACCGCCGATGGATCCGACACGTCGGTGGGAACCGTCCGCACGGGAGAGGAAAACCCGGGGTCGGACGCCAAGCTGTCCAGTCCAGCGGCATCCACATCGGCCGCCACCACCGCCATGCCCTCCCTGGAAAAGAGCCTCGCCATCGCCAGACCGATTCCCGAGGCTGCTCCGGTGACCACCGCCGTTCGGCCCGCTACGTTCAACATGGTCCGTCAAAATAGCTGTCCGCCGAATAGAACCCGGGCAGCACGGTATTCAAGCACTCCGTGCAGGTGCCTCTATCAGCAATCGGTGTGTCGTAAAGGCATGTCCGTGTCAGGCGAACACCCGTAAATGACTCGCTTTGAGCATCTCCGCTACACCAGCTGAGTCACTCACCGCGCTAACAAAGAGAGGACCGGGTCCGCCTGGTCCTCTTTTGACAGTTGATCCAACCCTGAAAGTGGAGTGCGGACAGAAAAAATGCCCATTGCCTGTCAAGGGCAGCGAAAATCCGACTAACTTGAATGGGAGCGCTTTCTGTGAGACAGAAGACGACCGACTGTTAGTACGACCACAAGGAGTGAGGGTTTGATGATTACTTCAGTAACAAAGCGTCGCGTATGGGCTCTGTTGCTTGCGCTGGTCATGGTAGCCGCCGCCTGCGGCACAGATGACACAGCTGATGATGAAACGGCAGCCCAGGCAGAGGCCGCAGCCGAGGCAGCAGCAGAGGCAGAGGCCGAAGCCGCGGAAGCAGCAGAAGCCGCCGCGGCGGCGGAAGCCGAAGCCGCAGCAGCGCAGGCTGCTCTAACGGAGGCTCAGACGGAATTGCAAGCCACCAGGGAAGCCGCAGCCGAGGGTGGCGAGGCTGCCCAGGAGGCCCTGGCAGCCGCGGAGGCCGCGCTGGCGGAAGCCGAAGCAGAAGCCGCAGAAGCGGAAGCCGCGCTGGCGGAAGCCCAAGCCGAGGTGGTGGAAGCCGCCCCTGAAATGGTTCAGGACCGGATGGTCGTGCTCCTGCCGGCACTGCGCGGCGAAGACTGGCTGTGCCCCAACTGCAGTTTGGGCGCCCTGCTCAACCTCCAGCCTCTCTACGAACCGCTCATCTATCACGACTTCATAACCGGCGAGATAGTTGAAGGAGAGGGCCGGCTGGCCAAGTCCTGGTCGCGTAACGACAACTTCACCGAGTTCGTCTTCGAGATCCACCAGGGTGTCCAATTCCACCAGGGTTGGGGAGAGTTGACCACCGACGACATCGTATTCAGCCACGAACTCGCCGTCCGGGAAGGCACCAACAGTCCGGCGGCTGCGGTCCTGGCCAGGGTGAATGTGGAAGTCATCGACGACTACAACTTCAAACTGGTGTCTGCCAACGGCTTGCCGGCGCCCGAAGTGGTGCCCGCCTTGAGCGAGATGGCCCTGAGCTTCCCCATCACTTCCCGCAAGTACATCGAGGAAGTGGGTGAGGAGGCCGCTGCCCTATGGCCGATCGGCGCCGGACCCTACCAGTTCAAGAGCCACACTCCCGGTGTGGAACTGGTGTTCGAAGCGTTCGCCGATCACTACGCCCGGCCGCCCTCCATCGGAGAGGTGGTAAGAAAGGCCGTTCCCGAGTTCAACACCCGTTTGGCCATGCTGGCGGTTGGAGACGCCGACCTGATGACTCTCAGCGCCGAGCAGATTCCCACTGCCCAGGCAGCCAAGCTGGGAATCCAGTCTCTGCCCAACCAGAGCATGCCCACCATCTACCTGACCGGTAACTACGTGAACCCAACCGGCGCGGCTGCGGAGAACCCGCCTCCATGGAGTGATCACACCAATCCCGGAAACGCCAAGCTGATCCGCGAGGCCCTGTCGCTGGCCATCGACCGGCAGGAAATCGTGGACTTCGTGCTGGCCGGCAGGGGAACCACCGAGAATGCCTGCGTCCATTCCTGGTGGCCCCACTTCCCGGGTTTCCAGGCCGGCTGCGAGGCTGATCCTTACGATCCCGACCGGGCGACCGCCCTGTTGGCCGAAGCCGGCTACGCGACCCCCGCCGACCTGGATATCACCATCGACTTCGCCCAGCATCCGGGCCGACCCTGGTGCGGCAAGGTGGCAGAAGCCGTGGCCCAGCAATGGACCAACCTGGGTATCTCGGTCAACACCCAGTTCACGGAGTACGGAATCGTCGAAGGGCAGACCAGCAACCGGGAAGCCAATTTCGCGTTCTGCTACCCGCCGCCGGTCTACAACTCGGGTACGCAGTTGTGGAGCTTCTACAGCCGGACCACCGACCGTCTCTCCTACTCAGGTGAGTCGGAGGAACTCGACCGGTTGATCAACGAGGCTCTGTCCGGAGAAGGTGGAACCGACGAGGAGAAGGAAACCACTGCTGCGGCGCTGTTTGACTTCGCATACGAGAACCGTCTCGGTCTCCCCATCGCCTTTGCCGACCTGCTGTACGCCAAGGATGCGTGTCTGGAGTGGGACAGCCTGCCGGGAACGGTGGCATTCTACGTCCACAACTACGAGTTCATGAACTTCACCTGCTAAAACCAGACGCATACCCACTTCAGTTGGCGGGCGTCCCCCCGGGGGCGCCCGCCAACTTTCTTTAATCCGGGGGTGTGATCAGGCCTGCGGACAAAAGTTCGTGGAACGCACTTATGGAACTTGTGACGCCCTCCTCCATCGAGAGATAGTCGACGCCTCCCAGGAGGCGATCCAGGCCCGCTCCGTCGTAGTAATCGGGCAGCGGTAGCGGCTGATCGCCGTGCGTAATCTCGCATCCGGGCACTTCCGCTTTGATCAGAGAAACCACTTCGGCGATGGAGACCGAGGGACCGCCCAGGTTGTAGACGTGGGCGCCTTCCGCCTGTGCTCGGGCGGCGGCGATGAACAGCCGGGCAACCTCCCCCGCATGCTGGAAGGTCGACCCTCCCCCGAAGGGGATGTGGTAGGGCCGCCCGGCCACGGCCGCCACCATCGCCTGCGTGGGCGCCGAAGTCAAGCCTTGATCCCGACCCGGACCGTACACCGAGCAGGGGCGCAGACAAACCGACGAGACGCCATAGTCGGCCGCATACACCTTCGCCGACCGTTCGTTGGCCTGCTTGTAAGCTCCGTACAGGGTGCTCGGCGCCAAGGGCGAGTCGTCGGTTACCCCGTCCGGGTACAACTCGGGTGGACCGTAAACCGCCACCGAACTGGCATAGGACAAACCGGCTACGCCTGAACGACGCGCCGCTTCCAGGATGTTCACCGTGCCCACCACGTTCACCCTGGCGCCGCCGATCGGATCTGCCTGGCAGAAGGGTATCTGCAAAGCGGCGAGATGGACTATGTGGGTTATTTGCTCGGTGGCGACTGTTCCCAGGACAGATTCGGTATCGGTTATGTCGCCCTGCAGGAACCTCATCGAGCCCTGCTGATCGGTGAGAAGGCGCAGCCGCCGGTGGTCGGTGGAAAGATCGAAGCCCACCGCCTCCACTCCCTCCCGATCCAACAGATGCATGGCCCACGAGCCGATGCAGCCTGCCGATCCGGTTACCAGGAATCTTTCACGCACTGCCATATGGGGTCCTCTGTTGGTCGGTGGATGCAAGTGATGCCGGTGATGATAAAGAGCTAGGCCAAGGCGGGATGCCAGGCTCCATGTCCATTATCTCAAGGTCTGCGGGAGAAGTCACCGGGTGATTCGTATGGCCCGAGCCAGGAAAGACGCCATCTGCGCGCGGGTGACCTCCTGTTGAGGACAGTAGAAGAGGTCGTCGGGATTGTCCTCGGGATCGGGCCTGCATCCCAAAGTGATTCCCTGCCGGTAGAGGGCTTCCGTCGCGCTGGCGTAATAGGCGTCGGGAGCGACATCATCGAATATCCCGGTTGGGTCTGTGACGGAGATATTGAAAGCCCTGGTCAGAAACAGCGCCATCTCTCCCCGCGTGAGGCCTTGCCGCGGACGGTAGGTTCCGTCCCCATAGCCGAGTGTGATTCTCCACGCGGCCAGTTGCTCAACGGAGGAGGCGAACCAGTCCTGGGGCGAGACGTCGGAGAACACCTGATCACCGGATCCGGTCAATCCGTCCCAGGGTGGCTCGGCGCCGAGTTCTCCCTGTACCGGAGGCAGTGAATCACCGAGCGCCCGAACCAGGAACGCGCTCATTTCCGCCCTGGTCACAGACCGGTCGGGACAGTAAAGCCGAACCCCGCAGCCCCGGGTGATCCCCAAAGATGCGACCATCTCTATATCCGGCTCATGACTCAGGCCGTCATCATCCACAAAGGCGCCGGAGGTGCGTGTTTCGATACTCACCTCGAAGGATGCCGCATCGGCGCTCACCACCCTGATCCTGGTGTTGCCCAACTGGATCCGCTCATCAATGGATATCACATGGTCCACCGCGCCGAAGAACTCAGGGAGAACAGCCTGAGCAACCCGGGTCCACGCTGCGAAACAGGGCCAATGGTCCGGCCACGACCGTCTGCTCGGCCCGCAGGCTTCCCGGCGCTGGTCTATCTTGTAAACCTCGATCCCCACCTTCGGCACCCCCGAATCCAACCCTGACAGTCTCCTCACTCCCAGCACGTAGAAAAGACCGTCGCCCGCCGGATTGACTTCTTCAGTGACCTGCCCCTCCACGACACCGGTGGGGATCACCACCATCTGCACCAGTCCCGGGGCGGCCCCTCCCTGGTGGAGGCGGTATACCTGTTTGCCGCCCCAGTAGACCTCGACCGAGGAGGGATCAACCCATCCCGAGGCATAGCGGTTGTAGACCGTGGTCCCCTGGGGAGCGGTTAGGGGAATATTGCTCATAACGTCCATCGGGTTGTCGTAAAAACCCAGGGCGCCCGGCCGGGTGGTCGAGAATTTGCCGCTGTAGGAATGCGGCCATGCCAAGGCGTGACCCATTTCATGCACCACCAGCGACCAGAAGGGGTTCTCCAGCGGCGGCTGGGCGACGACCGCGCCCGCTCCCACCACCACCAGCCGACGGTTGGCGGGAAAAGACGGTTCGCAGCCGGGCTGGTAAATCTCGGGGCACAGGTTGCCAAAAGTGCCGTATCCGGTCCGGTAACCCTCGAATTCCACCACGATCAAGGCGCCGGCCGGTCCGGTCTCCTCGGGGTTCCGCTCTTCCTGCCTCGCAATGGCCTGCCGCCTTACCGCTTCGGAGCAGCCCGGAGCGAAAACACTCTCCTCCAATCCGGGACCGCTCTCCACCTCGTCCTCGCTCTCCACTCGTCCACCCGCCCGGAAAGCCGGCCGGTATCTCCCGTCTGACAATTCCCGAAAGTAGGAGGACACGGTGGTGTTCAGAAAGTCGACTACCTCTCCGAGTTCAACCCTGGTGTCCCACCCGGGAACCCTGCACACCCAAACTTCCCACAGATCCTCGGACAATGAATATATCCGGTGGGAAGTGTTGGCGAAGGGCACCAGTTGCAGAGGATCGTCAGCCCTCGGATCCGCAGCCTCCTGCGCCACGGCCGGCGGGGGTCCACCAATGCCGAGACGGCCTCCTTCCACGGTGGGGAAACTCCCGCTCCACAGCACCGCGCTCACCAGCACCAGGACGGGCACCATCAGCAGCTTCTTCTTCAGAGAGACTTTGCGCACCCCCAAATAGATGCCTAATCGGTCGATGGCGTCCTCATTAGGGTGAATATTACGAGAACTGGGGAGCACTGTGGGTGAATCTCATCTCCGCCGGGATCGCTTGATCTTATCCTCTAGCGGGATGGTCAACCAACTCTCCTCCTCCACCTCGCCTTACCTGCTACAACACGCCGACAACCCCGTGCACTGGCGGGAGTGGGGACCCCGGGCTTTCGAAGAAGCCCGGTCCAGGAAGGTCCCGGTGTTGTTGTCGGTGGGCTATTCGGCTTGTCACTGGTGTCATGTCATGGCCCACGAGTCCTTTGAAGATGAAAACACCGCCGAGATGATGAACCGGTTGTTCGTGAACATCAAAGTGGACCGGGAGGAGCGACCCGACATCGACGCCATCTACATGGAGGCATGCCAGATGCTCACCGGCAGGGGAGGTTGGCCCCTGACCGTTTTCATGAATCCGCAGGGGGAGCCCTTCTATGCCGGGACCTACTACCCTCCCCAACCGAGAGGGGGCATGCCCTCTTTCCGGCAGGTCATGGAAGCCATTTCCAAGGCCTGGCTGGAAAAATCGGAAGAGGTGGAGGAACAGGCCACCAAGCTGTCTTCGCTGATCGGCCGCAGGATTCCGTCCGGGGAGCATCTGCCCGGCGCCGAACTTCTGGAACAGGCCTACCAGCGGATCCACTCCTCCTTCGATCCGGTGCACGGCGGTTTTGGCAGGGCCCCCAAATTCCCCCAACAGCCGCTGTTGGAGTTTCTTGTGGCCGTGTTGGATGAGCCTTGGGCCAAGACGGCCGGTTCGGTGTTGGGGCTGACCCTGGAGCGAATGGCCGCCGGCGGGATCTATGACCAGTTGGGGGGAGGGTTTGCCCGTTACTCGGTGGATGAGAGGTGGTTGGTCCCCCACTTCGAGAAGATGCTCTATGACAACGCCACCCTGGCCAGGATCTATCTGTGGGCGGGCAAACGCCTCGGGGAACCGGCTTTCTTGGAGGTAGCCGCCCAAACCCTCGACTACCTGGTCAGAGACATGCGAAACCCGCAGGGAGGCTTCTACTCAGCCGAGGATGCCGATTCCGAAGGGGTGGAGGGACTCTTCTACGTGTGGTCCCGGCAGCAGATAATGGAGATCGCCGGACCCGTTGACGGACCGGAGGTGGCTGACTGGTTCGGGGTCACGGCCGAAGGAAACTTCGAAGGCGCCAACATCCTCACCCGCCGCAATTCCCTCTCACCCACTCCCCCGTCCGTCCAGGCCGCCCGGCGACGCCTGCTGCAAGTCCGGTCGGCTCGGGTGCGCCCGGGGCTCGATTACAAACTGGTGGCGGCGTGGAACGGGTTGGCGATTCGCGCATTCTCCGAAGCCGGGACTGTTCTGGGCCGCGATGACTACCTTGCCGAGGCGCGGGCAGCCGCCCGGTTCGTTTTGGGGCAGATGCGAGATGGATCGGGGCGGCTGTGCCGGGTCTGGACCAGGGGCCGCCGCGGGGGGCCCGGATATCTCGAGGACTACGGGGCGGTGGCCACCGGGCTGTTCGCCCTGTATCAGGCTACGGGGGAGGAACTGTGGTACCGGGAGGCCGCCGCGCTCACCCGGGCCATTCCCATCCTGTTTCAGGATCCTGGCGGCGGACTCTTTGCCACCGGGGACGACGCCGAGCGTCTTATCTCCCGCCCCAAGGACCTGATGGACAATCCTTCGCCGTCGGGCAATTCGTTGGCTGCCGAGGCGCTGCTGGTGCTTGGCCAGTACACGGGAGATACCCAGTGGTGGTCACTGGCGGAAGAGGCGGTCCGCGACGGCGCCCTCCTGATGGAACGAGCCTCGTCGGCCACCGGGAGTCTCCTGGCGGTGGCCCAGGCCCTCCACGCCGGACCCCGCGAGGTGGCGCTGGTGGGTCCCGAGGCGGCGCGGTGGGCCAGGGAGATTCCCACCGGCGGTCGGCCCGGACTGGTGGTGGCCTTCACCGCGACAGACGGCGCCGGATACTCCGGCGCAGTCCCCCTTTTGAAGGATCGCGGGACCCCTGGGACAACCCTCGCCTACGTCTGCCACCGCTTCACCTGCGACGCCCCGACCAGCAGTCTCACGGACCTGAAGCACAGTTTGGAGGTCTGAACCCGGCGGCGCCCAGTCTCCCGGGCAGATCAAATTATGGATTGGAGACTGTCGAAGACCTGTTTATACTCTGATTCGCCATTATGAGACATCTGTCCGTTAGTTACGAGTCCACCCCCCGGTGGGGGGTTTGGCGCGGTCGTCATCGAATGCGAATGGCTACCGGCCCTCGGGCAGTTTGCCAGGCGCGGTCGTCCTGATCAGACCTCTCCACTCCTGACTCTTCTTCCTCATCGCCCCAGGGTCTTTCTGCCATAACGATCCGACCCTCGACTTTTCCAAAAGGAGTCCACAGCCTCATGTCAGATTACCGATTCGAAACCCTGCAGGTGCATGCCGGCCAGGAGCCGGCGCCCGGGACCAATGCTCGGGCAGTACCCATATACCAGACCACCTCTTACGTCTTCGATGACACCGGCCACGCCGCCCGGCTGTTCGGGCTGGAGGAGTTCGGGAACATCTACACCCGGATCATGAACCCCACCACGGACGTGTTCGAACAGCGCATCGCCGCCTTGGAGGGCGGGGTGGCGGCCGTGGCCACTTCCTCGGGCCAGGCAGCCCAGCTTCTGGCCTTCACCACCATCCTGGAGGCAGGCGACGAGATCGTCTCGACCAGCTACTTGTACGGGGGAACTTACAACCAGTTCAAGGTGGCTTTCCCCCGGATGGGCTTTGACGTCAAGTTCGTCGAGGGCGACAACCCCTACGACTTCAAGGCGGCTCTGAGCGAGAAGACCAAAGCCATCTATCTCGAGTCGATGGGAAACCCCCATTACAACGTGCCGGACTTCGAAGCCATCGCCGAGGTGGCGCACAGCCACGGCATCCCCCTGGTGGTGGACAACACCTTCGGAGCCGCCGGGTACCTGTGCCGGCCATTCGATCACGGTGCGGACATCATCGTCGAATCCGCCACCAAGTGGATCGGGGGCCACGGAAGCAGCATCGGCGGAGTGCTGGTCGACTCGGGTAACTTCGACTGGCGCAACGGCAAGTTCCCCATCTTCACCGAGCCTGCCCCCGGCTACCACGGTCTGGTGTTCTCCGATGTATTCGGGCCGGACGGGCCGTTCGGGAACATCGCGTTCGCCATCCGGGCCCGGGTGGAAGGCCTGCGGGACCTGGGCGCCGCGGCGTCTCCGTTCAACGCCTTCCTGTTCCTGCAGGGACTGGAGACCCTGAGCCTGCGGGTGCAGCGGCACGCAGACAATGCCTTGGAACTTGCGCAGTGGTTGGAGACCCACCCGCAGGTGAATTGGGTCAGCTATCCGGGACTCGCCGACCATCCCTACCATTCCAACGCCCGCCGCTATCTGCGGAACGGGTTCGGATGCGTGCTCTCCTTCGGGGTGGCCGGTGGCTTCGAGGCTGGCAAGCGGTTTATCGAGCGGACCAAATTGGCCAGCCACCTCGCCAATGTGGGTGACGTGAAGACCCTCGTCATTCACCCCTCTTCCACCACCCATTCCCAGCTGACCGTTGAGGAACAGGGCACCACCGGGGTCACACCGGACCTGGTCAGGGTATCGGTGGGTATCGAGCACATCGACGACATAAAGGCCGACTTCAACCTGGCGCTGCACCCGTAGGCATGAGTCTGGATCTCCTGCCTCCCAGGGTCGCAACCGCGTTGCAGGCCACCGGTTTGCCCTTCCGGGTGGTGGAGTGTGATCCCGATTACGCCGACACGTTCCCCTATTGCCGCAAATACGGGGTCGCTTTGCAGGACGCCGCCAACACCATCTTGGTGGCGTCCAAGCGACCCCGGGGGAAACTGGCGGCCTGCGTGCTCCTGGCCACCACCCGGCTGGACGTCAACCATCGCGTCAAGAAGGTGATGGGTGTGTCGCGACTGTCCTTCGCCTCGGCGGAGGTCACGAAAGAAGTCACCGGAATGGAGATAGGCGGGGTCAATCCCTTCGGACTGCCCGAAGACCTTCCTCTACTCATTGATTCGGCCGTGATGGAACGCGAAGAGGTCCTGCTGGGCGCCGGAAGCCGCACCGCCAAGATCTTCGCCGATCCCCGCGTGCTGAGCCGTCTTCCCAATGCCTCGGTCGTAGAGGGCTTGGCCCACACCTAACTAAGGCGTGTTCATGCTGGGCGGGGTGTCGCGGATGAGGGCGGAGGTGATGCTTAGCGAGGAGTCTTAACTGACCGGGAGGTTCTGTCAGCCGGTGCCCGGTGGGTCGGGTGTCTTTCGGCAGCCGTTTGGTGGACGCTGCGAATATTTTAGTGTTTGTTTTCACAACTTAGCAATATGCGGGATGTTTTGTCACACCCTCTGTGCATACTGTAAGCATGAAACAAGCAGTCAACAGCAGACGGTCAGCCAACCTGGCCAAGTTGCTGTCACCCACCATGCCGGTCGTGGATGCGTCGGTTGAAGAACTGAAACAGCGTATCCGGTCCACCATCCGCGTCCAGAACCAAGTGGCGGCGGTCCGCGCCCAGGCGGTGTCGGAGTTGCGCCGCCGCCAGGGAACGGAGAAGGTGGAAACGATATTGCGGGAGGACGGGCTGTTGGGCCGTCGGAAGGCCCGGTCTGAGGTGGAGACCGCCCGGGGGTTGGAGGAACTGCCCAAAACCCGGGAAGGGTTACGCAAGGGAGAGATCTCTGCTGACAACGCGCGTATTTTGGCGGGCGCCAAGCAGAGGGGGAACCATCGTCGAGGACGAGTTGTTGGACGGTGCCCGTTCCCAGTCTCCTGACAAGTTCGCCCGCACGGTACGCAAACACGAACAGCAACGTTCAGAGGATGATGGAGTGTCGAAGTTGGAGCATCAGCGTTCCCGCCGGTATGCGAAGATCACCACCGACCAAGACGACGGAATGACCGTATTGTATGGGCGTTTCGATCCGATCACGGGTGCTCGGGTCGAGACGGCGGTGTCTCACATGATGAAACAACTATGGCACCAAGAAGACCCCACCGATCGGGCTACTGCCGGTCAGCGGATGGCCGACGCCATAGCCGAACTGGTCACCCGCCAAGGAAAAGGAAAAGACGGTCGTTCCCAAGACGTGCGCCTGTTGCTGATCGCCGACTACGACACGATCAGCCAACAGTTGGGCAACCCTCGCCTCGAGAACGGAACCCCCCTCCCCGCCCGTACCCTGCGACAGTTGGCCTGCGACGCGCAAGTCCTCCCCGCCATCTTCTCAGGACCGTCGGTGCCCCTCGATTTGGGACGGGCGCGGCGGACGGCCAGCGGTTCCCAACGGGCCGCGCTGGTCGCCCGGGACAAACACTGCATCGGGTGCGGCGCCAAAGCCTCCTGGTGCCAGGCCCATCACATCGTGCACTGGCAAGACGGGGGTGCCACGAACCTGGACAACATGTGTCTTTTGTGCAGCAGATGCCACCACAAAGTACACGACCAGGATTGGACAGTACACAAAACCCCAACCGGCGAATACACCCTCCGCCGCCCATTAAGCACCGCCTGGCGACCACGGCACCGTACCCCCAACCGCTACCGCCGCCGATCCACACGCCGACGCCCGATCAAACAGAGAAAATGACCGAACCCGCGTCCTGTCTCTATGGTTCCTGCCAGCCCGTTTTTGCCATTCTTGATCCACCCCCATCCCCAATAGGGGTTTCTGGAAGCATTCTGAACACCAGACTCTGAACCGCCCACACACCCGCTATCTGCCCACCGGTACTGTCACACCCCCAACACATCACGCATGGTTGTACCGGTTGGCAATGTCCTGCCGGGCCTGGGTTCTGGTTGCGTACTGGCGGTCGGCGAGGCGTTCTATCTGCAGGGTGGAGAAAACGACTCGGCCGCGGCGTTGTCCAACGCCGCGGCTGCTCTTCCCATCGACTGGACGATCCCCAGCCGGGTGCAGGCCTTGACGAACGCGTCAGCGATGAGTTTGGCTGCCCCGGTCAGTGTGGAAGATCACTCCCCGTACGTCACCTCCGCGGGTGACCACGGCCATGTTGACACTGGCCTGGGCCAGTTCAGCGGTAGGGGTATTTGTCACCGAGAGCAAACCCCAGCATGCGCCCGGGAGAACAGGTCCTTGACCGTGGCGAGGTAGACGGGTCCTTCCTGGGCGCGGAGCGTGTTTGAAATCACCGCACCACTTGTGATCAGGGCAGGTGGCGGTGAAATCACGGCAACAAGATCAGGCGCCGGCGCGGTTGACTGATCCGGTCTGGTTTCTACGACGCCGTTTCTGGTGTGCCAACAAGGCCCTGGCCGCTGCACGGACGCGGTGACCGTCCTTTTTCGAGACCGTTTCGCCGTCGGCGCGCAACCGAACGCATCCACCGGGGTAAACCGCAGGATTTCTTCCCGACGCTTTCGAACACGACCCGCATCTTTACATCCAGCTCTGCTCGGCGCCGTTCGGTGGTGTGGGACGCCAGCTGCGCCACTTGCAAAGACCACGACTCGCTGATGCCCAGCAGCCGACAAGTTGCTGCGTGGGGAACCCCATGGTCGGTCTCCTGGGCAGCGACATGCGACACCACGCTCATCGCGTCGCGCTCGGTGACCCACAAGACCACCGATCCCTTGAGCACATCACACCTCCGTCAGCAACCTCGGCCACCTCTTTCCGCAAGCGGATCAACTCGGCCATGCTGTTCTCGTCCAGCTGCCCAAGGTCGGCTCGTCCCAAGCGTTCCTCCTTCATCCAATTCCCCAAAGTGCCCGCATGAATACCAAGACCCCGGGCGACCCGGGCAATGGGTTTCCCCGTCTCCAACACAATCCGAACCGCCCCGGACTTGAACTCCGGATCGTATCTTCTTCGTACCTCAGGCATCAGAACCTCCTCCAAAGGCATCGCTCCACGATACGGGAGGAAGTCAAGAAGAGTCCTCGACCGTGCCGAGGTAGACGGGTCCTTCCTGGGTGCGGAGCATGTTTGAAGTCCCAACACCATTTGTGATCGGGACGGGCGGCGGTGAAGCCACGGCGAACAAGATCGGGCACCGGAGCGGCGGCCTGATCTGGTCTGGCTCCTACGACGCCGAATAGTGAGTAGGTGCACTCTTCTGGTCGATTCCGCCGCACGGGTTGTGAAAAATTCTGGTGCTGAGGGATTGATTTATGTCTCAGGGTCAGTTCATACTGACAAGACCAAACACCAACACGGTCCGTTCCGGCGTCGACCGGGCCGAGTCAAGGGATCATATTGTCTCATGAAACGAGCATCGTTTCCGGTCTCCACCGAGACCCGTTCCACTCTGGACGAAACTCGTTCAACCCATGGCTAGGTGGCGGAGGGGGAGGGGCCCGGTGGCGAAGTGAAATTTCGCGACAAAGTGGAAATTCGCGACAAATCGTTTTTCGAGAAGGGTCGGAAGCCGGCGGGTCACTAGGAGTCAGCCTGGTCCGGTGATTTGGCGGGGCGGTGGCGGCGGTGCGCCTTGGACCTGATCAGGGCGCCGTAACCCACCAGCGTCACCAAGGCAAATGAAAACCACTGCACGGCGTAGAGCAAGTGCGGACCCTCTTCGTCGAAGGTCGGCGGGTCGAGCCGCAACGGCCAGGACGCGAGGTTGACTGAGGACTCTTCGAGGTAGACCCCCAGCAGCGATTGGGGCACGAAGCCGTCGAGCACCTGCAGGTCCACCCGGGCGATGGTGTCCTCGATGCCGGGGCGGTCGGTGGGACCAAGACTCGACCGGGACCGGGATGCTCTCACCGTCCCGGTTACTTCCGCCTCTCCCACCGGAGGGGCTGCCTGGCCGCGATCCAGTTCGACCGGTATCCATCCTCGGTTAACCATCACCGCCCGGCCGTCCGACAAGATCAATGGCGTCACCACCCATAGGCCGGACCGGCCATCTCTCACCTGCGACCGCACGTACACCTCGTAGGTGGCGTCCCACACACCCCGGGTGGTGGCCCTTCGGTACTCAAGCGTGTCGAGGTCGGATCCGGCGCCCGACACCATCGCCTCCAAGTCCAAAGCGGCGGACGTGCTGCGGGACAGACCCACCTGATTGGTCAACTGTCTCTCATCCAGGCGCCTCAGTTGCCACAGGCCCAAGCTAACCAGCACGATTATCAGAATTAGCATCACCAGATGGGCGGCTGCCCATCGCCAACTGCCCAAGAAGGAATAGTCGGAGCGGCTTATACGACGATCCCCTTCCCCACCCGCCGAGAATCCGCCACCGCCTCCATGGACCCGTCCGGCCCAAGAGAAGCTGCGCTGACTCCACCAAAGAACATGTGACGTCCTGCGAAGACACGCCGGGACATCTCCAGACCATTAAACGGAAAACCCTCTTCATGACACAGGCGCCAGCCTTGTGGGGTGCGCTCGACGTGAGCCCGATGGCGTTCCACTGCTTCCACCAGCGAGGATCCTTCCACGATTACCGACAGGAGGGTGGACTGCAAAGCAGTGGTGATGCGATCGGCGCCGGGCGACCCGGCCGCCACTACCTCTCCGGAGTCGTTCCACAAGACTGAAGGGGCCATGTTCGACATGAGACGTTCTCCGGGAGGCTGACCGTGAAACCTCCCCCCTGTCAATTCAATCTCGCCCAGCGAATTGTTCATCCACATCCCGCTTCCTCCGGCGATCACCCCGGATCCGTATCCACACGACAGAGTGACTGCACAGGCCAGGCCGGAAGAGTCCACCGCCGAGATGTTTACCGTGGACGCAGACCCCAGACCGGCCAACATTCGCAACGACATCTTTCCGACTCCCTCCCGCCAGTCATCGGCGTCGTCCACCAACGAACGACGATCGCCCAGCACTTCCAACTGGGCCTCCACCAGGCGCTTGGACGAAAGGGGCGGCTGATGTCCCACTCGGGCGAGCATGCCCGCCAGAGCCACGCCTCCCACCGCCGGCGGTGGATTGAGCGCAACCGTCCAATCGCCCATGGGAAGGAGTATCGGCGACCTCTTTTGCACCTGGTATTCCCGCAGGTCGCGGCGAGTGATGATCCCTCCCCGATCAAGAAGGTCGCGGGAAATGTCCTGTCCCAGTTCTCCCCTGTAGAGCACATCAACTCCCTCCGCCGAGATAGCCGACAACGCATCGGCCAATCCTCGCACCCAGATCAGTTCACCGGTCCTGCGTCGCCTATTCCCGTTGTGGAGGGCTGCTCTCGACCGGGGATCCAGCGAGAAAATAGGGTCGAAGGAGTAGTTCAGGTAGTAGTCGGCCACCGATCCCAGGGGGAACCCGCGCCGGGCGTGGTCGAGAGCGGGCGCCACTATCTCCCTCCAGGGAGCAAGGCCGTGATCCCGCCAGACCGCTCCCATCGCCGCCCATCCTCCCGGTACCGCCACGCTGGCGGGCCCCACTATGGTCTCCACTCCTCCTCCGTAGCCAATGTGGACTCCGACGCCTCCCCTTCCCAAACGGTCCGGATCCAATCCCAGCCCCGGCATGGCCATCGCCCCGTCATAGACGAGCGGGGAATGGCGGGGACCACCCACCGTAACAAAACCTCCGGCGCCAGGGCCGATGACTGCTATCTCGGTGACCAGGGCCACCATCATCGCCGAAAGAGCGGCATCAACCGCGTTTCCACCGGCGCGGGCCAGAGAAGCGCCGGCTTCAGCACACTTTCGCGAAGGCCCGGAAACCGCCAGAATGTCCACAAGTGGTGAGGCTACCGGGTCAGCCCCAAAAGACAATTACGACTTGATCAAGCCCTCACTCACCAGTTCCTGGCCGAGTTCTTGCAAGAATTCGTACAGGACCTCCAACTGATTCTCAGTAGCGTCATCAACAGCCCTATCTATCAGCTCCCTGACCTGCTCCCGTTGAAAGCTGGACACCAAGGCCTTGTCGGTAATGAATACCAGCGAACGACGCCGATCGGCAGGATGGCGACGGCGTTTCACCAAACCTCGTCGCTCGAGCCGATCAACCAGCTTGGTAATTCCTGCCGGACTCATCTGCAGTTTCTCGGCAAGTTGACGAGGGCCCAATGGCGCCCCGTAAAGAAGTTCCAGAGCCTTGGCGTCCACATAACTCAGCCCGTAGGACTGCTGGTAATCCACCGCGATTCCCACGCCGGCATTGGGCAATCTATTGAGCCAAGCCGCTACAACTTCCTTCTTCTCAGAAAGGTTCCGTTTCATCAGACAAACCTTAGCACGTAAATATTACAAAGGTACCAATTTCTATTCTCGATGCGATATACCCTCGGATATGATATACGAAAGTAAATCATCACGCTGGCCCTCACTGTTCACCATAGTGAGAGCCAGAGTCTCGGCTTGCGATAGGTTTTCTCTCCTACACGCTTCGCTCCGACTCGCTGACAGCCGGCCAGCCTTGACCAGGTTTCGGCGAAACCGATTCCAAGAAGAATGCCTATCCCCTCCAGAAGTTGTTTAACGATGGATAGAGAACGCGGACGAACACCTGTCGGGGCAAGGCACAAGCAGGAGAACGGGGCCTCCTTCGGGATAACGGCCCGGGTCGGCTACCCGGACGGAACCCTATGGCGATCTGCGCGCCGCGGCCAATTCGAATAGCCGGGCCGCGTCCTTCCCCATTGTGGCAAAGCGCTCGTCCTGGGTTTGGCCTCTCAGCCAGCGTATATATATCTGTTGGAGAATCACGCCCATTTTGAAGGTGCCGAACACCACATACCAATGCATGCCCGAGATATCGCGGCCCGACTTCTCTCCGTACCGGGAGATGGCTTCGCGGCGGGTCATGAAACCAGGTGTTCTGGTCGGCATCGGATCAAGAAAAATGGAGTCCTCATCAGGGTCGAACCAGCAACCCATGAGCGTGCCCACATCCGCAAAAGGATCTCCACGGGTACACATGTCCCAGTCGTAGACTGCCACGCACAGCCCCGGATCATCAGGATCCACGGCCATGTTGTCCAATCGCCAGTCGTTGTGAAGCAAGGTGGCGGGCGGGGAATGGGGCTTGGTCTTCTCCAACCACTCGGCCAACTCTTCAACCAGCGGATTGGGTTCACTCCTCGCCTTGTGCCAACGTCCTATCCAACCTCCCAACTGGCGATCGATGAACCCTTCCGGCCAGCCCAACCCATCCAGACCGGCCTCGGACGGGTTCACCGCGTGGAACTGGGCCAGAGTGTCTATCACAACTTCCGACAGCTTTCGATTGCTGCGGGCGTCCTCGCCGCTTCCGAATACGGGCGGGACCGATCCTTGCACCACCACTCCCCGGCGACGCTCCATAACAAAGAAGGGAGCGCCGATTATCGACTCGTCGTCGCAGAACAGAAAAGCCCGCGCCGCCAGAGGAAAGGCACTCCATAAGGTGGACAGCACCCGGAATTCACGCCCCATGTCGTGCGAACCGGGAGCGACCGGCCCAAGGGGCGGACGGCGGAGAACGTATTCGGTCACTGTTGCGCCCGACTCTCCGTAGCGGAGCAGATAGGTCAGGTTGGCCTTTCCCCTGGCAAACTGCTGAACAGTCAGAGGCCCTTCACTGCCGGGAAGCCGACCTCGTAGATAATGGGCGAGGCGAGCCTCGTCAAACCGCTCGTCAGGTCTGACCTCGACCAGTTCGGGAGTTGTTGCAGTCTCGCTGTCCATAACCGCCACAATAACAAGGCCTAGCGGGTGAGCTTGAGAGCCCCGCGCCTCGATGAGTCGGCGGCTCTGCCCGGCGAACTCTTGACCCGCAGTTGGCCGCAGGCGGCGTCGATCTGGGTCCCCCGCGTATCCCTGACTGTCACGTTCACCCCCATCGCTCGCAGAGCCGCGGCGAACCTGTCGATCACTACCGGAGAGGAAGGCAGATCAGGGCTGAGTGGAGTGGGGTTCAATGCGATCAGATTGACATGGGCCCGCAGACGCCGGGCTATCGCTGCCAACCCCTCAGCCTGGAAGCGACCATCGTTTACGTCTTTGATCATGGTCCATTCCAAGGACACCCTCCTGCGCTTCTTCCCGAAGTAGTAAGCAGCAGCCTTCTCGATTTCGGACAGGGGGTAACGCCGATTGAGCGGGACCAACCTCGAACGCAGATCGTCGTCGGAAGCATGGAGACTCACCGCCAGTTTCACCGGCCAGGGATCGTCGGCCAGGCGCCGGATTCCGGGAACAACCCCCACCGTCGACACGGTCAGAGACCGGGCCGAGATTCCCACTTCCTCCACCATCAACCTGATTGCCTCCCGCAGCCGCGGATAGTTGGCCAGTGGTTCGCCCATCCCCATGAACACCACATTGGTCACCCTGGGAGGAGAATTCCTAAGAGGGTGAGAACGAAGGAAGGCGTTTGCATAGGCCAGTTGGGCCACGATCTCTCCGGCCTGCAGATGCCTGTCGAAACCGAACTGTCCCGTGGCGCAGAAGGTGCAAGCCAGTGCACAACCCGCCTGGGATGACACGCACAGAGTGGTACGGCTTCCATATCCCATGGCCACCGCTTCTATCGCCGCTCCGTCGGGCATCCTGAACAACCATTTGTAGGTTGCCCCCCGGTCGGCGACCTGGTGCTGTTCGACTAGGAACGGCCACAGGCTCTCCGCCAGACCGCGGCGGAGACCGGTCGGCAGGTTGGTCATGTCCCGGGCGTGGAGCACCGGGTTGCGGTACAGCCACTCCCGGAGTTGCCGGGAGCGGAAAGCCGGTTCATCGGCGCCGACCACCTGGCGCAGGTCGTCAGGATCCGTCAGATAGGGGGAGAACGCCTGAGCAGGCTGAGATGTCAATCTGCGCTGATCCGATTGATGCCCTTCCACCACCGGTCGGGCCTGGAATCAACTTCCGCCGTTGGAGACGCCGGACGGGGGAAGGGGATCATCGTCGGAGGAGGTTTGAGAACCGTCATCCTCACCGACGTCGTCGGAGATCTCCTCGGCGGGCATCTCGTCGGTGGTTGACTCCGACACTGGATCAATGATGTGAAAGTCGGGATCGGCGGCTTCGCCCCTACCGATCGCGATGCGGAACCGCTTGCGCATACCCCAGGCCAGCGCACCGATTCCGCCTACGACCACCGCTAGTTTCAATGCTCTTCTCATAGGAACAATCAGTCTAATGTCAGGAGTGGCGCAACCGACCGGAGATAATAGGCACTGACTATGAAGTTCGACTACTACTTTCCCAACCTGCCGCCCACGGCAGCTGCAGAGTTCGCCCACCGGGCTGCCCGGATCGGATACCATGGTTTCTTCACCGCCGAAACCAGCCACGAGCCTTTTCTCTCGATGTGTCTGGCTTCCCAGGCCGAACCCGGCCTGCAAGTGGGCCCGGCCATAACACTGGCGTTTCCCCGATCACCCATGGTGATGGCACAACTCGCCTGGGACATGCAGATCGTGGCGGGCGGCAAATTCCTGTTGGGCCTGGGGACCCAGATAAAGCCACACATCACCCGGCGCTTCTCCACTGAATGGTCTCACCCCACCGCCCGGCTGCGGGACTACATTGCAGCGGTCAGGGCGGTGTGGGATTGCTTCCAGAACGGCACCAGACTGAGATACAAGGGGGATTTCTACCAACTCACGCTGATGACGCCCTTCTTCAATCCCGGCCCCAACCAGTTGCCCCGGATTCCCATCTACATCGCCGGAGTCGGACCCCTGCTCAGCAAGCTGGCCGGGGAGGTTTGTGACGGTTTCCACGTCCATCCTTTCCACACCGCCAAGTACCTTGACAATGTGGTGCTGCCCGCCATTGCCAAAGGCGCCGAGGAGAACGGACGCACCGTTGACGACGTGGAGTTGGCCACACCGGTGTTCGTCGTGACCGGCCGGGACGAAGAGGAGATGGAACGTCTGGTGCGACCTGTGAAGCAGCAAATCGCTTTCTACGCCTCCACCCCCAGCTACGCTCCCATCCTCGATTGCCACGGATGGGACTTCGGTCCCACCCTGAATGCCATGACCAAACGGGGAGAGTGGCGACAGATAGCGGACGTCATCCCCGACGAGGTGGTTCATGAGGTAGCGGTGGTAGCACCTCTGGAAGAACTCGCCGACGGGATCGTCTCCCGTTACCGGGGGAGGGTCCAACGGGTAGGCATCTACAGCATGGCCGGAGACGCCATCTTCACCGAAGAAGAATGGGCCGGATTGGCCGCCGGAATCAAGGGCGGCTGAACTGTCGACTCGCCGACGGGGTTACTCCCGAACCAGGGCTGCTCCCGAGCGGCGATCTTCCCGAAAGCGGCCTCTCGGTGACAAGTGGCAGGTTTCGTTATAAGTGATCAAGGCCGGCCTGTGAGGATCGAGAATGGTGATGGAAGCGTTGGCAGGAGGATGAAGCGGCCCCAGGAAGATGTTGCCCGGAAGATCCGTTCCCGTTACCCAAGCGGAGATCAGCATGGAGGGACCGGCATGGGTGCAGATAACCACCTTCTCCTCGGGCGTCATCTCGCCAACAATTCGTGACAAGGACGCCAGCACCCGGCGGCGGACGTCAGACCATCGTTCTCCGCCCGGACGAGGCACGTCCTCTCCTTTCGCGTAGCGCTCCATCAAGTCCGGCCACCCCTCCCAAAGTCGCTCCGGACTCATGTTGGTCCACTCTCCATCACCCACTTCCCGCAACCCCGGATCGGTCTCGATCCGCATCCCCGATGCGGCCGCGAAAGGCGCCATAGTCTGGGTGCATCGCTTCAGATCGCTCGATATCGCCCGATCCGGTTCGAACCGCGTCAAGCGGGGCGCCAGCAGGCCGGCCTGCCGCCTTCCCTCCTCATCCAGAGGCTCGTCGTACTGACCGATAAACCGGCCCGAAGAGTTGCCCGATGTCCGGCCGTGCCGGATCAGCATTATCAAAGCCATTTGCCCCGGTTACCTCCAAATCGCCTTTCACGGCGGTATTCAGTAGCTGCGGCTGGGGCCGAGGCGCGCCCAACCGCCTTTGTCCTTTTCCCCTTATCCACTGCAGTGAAGGGTACTGCGGCCGGGACCAAGGCCAACCAGTCTTCTCTTCCCTGTCGAGAAAAGACCCTCTTGCCCACCGCACAATATGCAAATATCCTCTAAAATTGCTCCATAGAGGTTGACGCCTCCTGTTTCGCTGGACAATACTGCCGCTGCGAACCTTCTGACCCATCGCTGCAGCCAGGGCGCGCCTGATATTTGGAGGGTGGCTGCTCTCCTGCCCCCGAGTCTGTTTCATCATCGGAACCCTCGGCGAGGCATACTGAAGGCCTATTCTCCGCAATGTCTACCGGAAGGGGACACCATGGTTCGTTATGAAGTGAGCGAAGGGCGGGCCACCCTCACCATCAACCAGCCTCGTCGTCGAAACCCGCTATCGGTGAAGACCCTGGAAGGACTGCTGTCCCATACCCGCCAAGCCTTGGAGGACCCCGCAGTGAGGGTGCTGGTCTACACCGGGGCCGGAGACCGGTCGTTCTGCGCGGGCGCCGACCTGGACGGGGGGATATTCGACTCTCCAGTGGGGATGCACCGTGAACGAGGCGCGCTGGCAGACCTCTTCCGGCTGATGATCCGGGGAGGAAAGCCCACCATAGCCAGAGTGAACGGCCACGCCCTGGGAGGAGGTTTCGGTCTGATGTGCGCCTGCGACATAGTCATCTGCGTCGAAGACGCCAAGCTGGGAACTCCCGAAGTGAGAGTCGGGGTCTGGCCGATGCTCATCTCAGCCGTCCTGGCTCGAACCATTCCTCGCCGGGCGCTGCTCGAAATGATGATGACCGGGAGGTTGCTGACCCCCGCCGAGGCAGTGACGCTGGGAGCGGTCTCCCGGGTTGTACAGCCCGACCAACTCGACCATGCGGTGTCGGAAACCGCCAAGGCCCTGACCTCCCAGAGTCCGGCTGCCCTGCAACTGGGAAAGGACGCCTTCTGGATGGTCACCGACCTGGGAATAGACGCGGGGCTGGATTACCTGGCCGGCGGGCTCACCGCAACCCTGCTCACCGAGGACGCCCAGGAGGGCATCCGAGCCTTTGTGGAGAAACGAACCGCGGTTTGGTCGGGACGGTAGCTTTCACGCCCTACCGAAAAGCGCATCCTCCCCCTCTTACGGCTGACCTGCGGCCCACCCACAAACACCCTGCGTATCGGCTCCGACGCCCGACGGGGACTTTCAAAACCTATAGCATTGGGAATCCATGCCTGAGTGGAATGAAGTTCTGGTAATCCTGCTGGTGGCGATGGTGGTATTCGGCCCCCATCGTCTGCCCGCCATGGCGCGCAGGGCCGGCAAGATGATGGCCGAGTTCCGGGTTGCTGCCCGGGAGCTTCGGGAGGGCATAGAAAAAGAACTGGCAGTGGAAGAAGTGCGGGAGGCCGCCAAAGAGGTGATGACGACCACCAAAGACGCCGGCAAGGAACTGCGAACCTCCTTTTCCGAATCTGAAAAGGCACTGCGGTCCCCTCCCCCGCTGGCCAGTCCGACCGACACCAAGGCGGGAAGCGAGCGTTCTGCCCGGTCAGTTGACCCGTCAGGTGAGGACTCACCCCCCGAGGAAACCGACGAACCCGACAAAGCCGAACCGGCCAACGCTTCTATCCCCGGCGATCCGGCCTCGGCCGGCGCCGATCAGGCGCCTGCGGAAGGATCTCCTGAAACCACAGAGCCGGATCAGCGGTCATGAGCGACGAAAGTCGCCAGCCGCTTCTTTCCCACCTCAACGAATTGCGGTGGAGGTTGGTCAAGTCGGCGGCGGCCGTCCTGATCGGCGCGATTGTCGCCCTTATCTTTGGCGTCTGGATAAAGGACCTCCTTCAACTCCCCTACGACCGCGCCTTTCCCGGCGAAGAGAACACCTTGCAGGTGCTGGCGCCCACCGAGGAGTTCTCCGTGCTAATGAAGATTGCTTTCTTCGGCGGAGCAATTCTTGCCAGCCCGGTGGTCATCTACCAGGTCTGGATGTTCATTACTCCCGCTCTCACTCGCCGGGAGAAGAAGTGGGCGATACCAATCGTGCTCTCCTGCACGATTCTGTTCTGCGCCGGGGTGGCGGTGGGCTACCAGACGATGGGTCGCGGTCTTGCCTTCCTGCTGGGCATCTTCGAGGACGTGGCGAACAATCTCCGCCTCACCGACTATTTCTCATTCGCCATCCGTTTTCTGCTGGCGTTCGGGATCTCCTTTCTCTACCCGGTCTTCCTGTTCACCGCCGCCGCCGCCAACCTCGTCACTTCCAAGCAGTTGGCCCGTGGAAGGAGGTGGGCCGTGCTGTTGGTGGTGACCGGAGCGGCGATCATCACCCCCACCGGAGATGTGCTCACCCTGGCCATGCTGTCCGTACCGCTGTATGCGTTCTACGAAATCACCTACTGGCTGGTGCGGCTAGTGCTCAGAAAATGAACCAGGCGCCGATCAGCCGCCAATTCCTGGATCGTCTGCCTTTCGAACCCGACTCTTTCCAGACCGAGGCGGCGGAGGCGCTGGAGAAAGGGTTCAATGTGGTGGTGACGGCCCCCACCGGCGCCGGTAAGACACTGGTGGCGGAAGCCGCCATCCACCTGGCTTTGGCCCAGGGGTTGCGGGCTTTCTACACGACACCCATCAAGGCTCTTTCCAACCAGAAGTACAACGATCTGTGCTCCCACTACGGCAGCGAAAGAGTAGGTCTCCTTACCGGGGACAACGCCATCCGAGGGGAAGCGCCGGTAGTGGTGATGACAGCCGAGGTGCTGCGTAACATGCTCTACACCGACCCCGACCGGCTGTCGGGTGTCGGGGTGGCCATTTTGGATGAAGTGCATTACCTGGCCGACCGTTCGCGAGGGGCGGTGTGGGAGGAGATCATCATTCACGCTCCGCCGCGGCTGCAGATGGTGTGCCTCTCGGCAACGGTTTCCAACACCTCCGAGTTCGCCGGATGGGTCCGCCAACGCAGGGGAAAGACCCGGCTGGTACGGGCCACCCGACGACCGGTGCCACTACGGGACTTCTATGCGCTGCGTGATCGCTTCGGCCCTCAGCACTTTCGACTCCTTCCCATGTTCGTGCAGATGGAGGGAAGAAGAAAGCCCAATCCGAGAATCATGTCCCTTCTGGCCGGCGGGCGCAACCGTAGGAGATTCTCGGCGCCACGCCGGGCCCAGGTGGTGGATGCCCTGGCCACCGATGGTCTTCTTCCCGCCATCTATTTCATCTTTTCGCGGGCGGGTTGCGAGGCAGCCGCCTCCACAGTTACCAACGCCGGCATCCGGCTCACCTCCCCCGAGAACCGCCGAACGATCCGCTCCACAGCCGAGTCCCACACCGCCCATCTCTCCGACATGGACCTGCAGGCTCTCAACTACGCGGAGTGGTTGGATCGCCTCGAATCCGGGGTGGCGGCTCATCACGCCGGAATGGTTCCGGCATTCAAGGAGGCAACGGAAGAACTGTTCGCCGCCGGACTGCTTGGAGTCGTTTTTGCCACCGAAACCCTGGCGCTGGGTATAAACATGCCGGCTCGCACGGTGGTACTGGAATCACTCACCAAATTCACCGGGGAGACCCATGAGGCTTTGGCGCCGGGGGACTACACGCAACTCACCGGCCGGGCCGGTCGACGGGGAATAGACACCGAGGGTTTCGCAGTGGTGCTCTACTCCCGCTACGTGCCCTTCCAGGAAGTAGTGAAAGCAGCAGGTACGGGCGCTCATCCGCTGGTGTCAAGCTTCCGCATCACCTACAACATGGTTGCCAACTTGGTTGCCAACTATCCCGCCGAACTGGCTTCGGATCTGCTTTCGGCCTCGTTCGCCAACTTTCAGCAGGTCTCCAGACTCGAAACCGAGAAGCGCTTGGCGGACAAACTTTCCAAGCGGCTGGAACAGGAAGAGCGCGACAGTATGTGCGAGAGAGGTTCGGTTTTCGACTACCTGGAACTGCTTCGCAAAGGGAGCGCCAACGCCGGCGGGCTTTTCAACACTTTGCGAATCGGGGACGTCTTGGAAGTCCCCTCCGGTCGCCGGTCCGGCCGTTACGTGGTTATGCGCCGGATCGCACGACGCTCCAAGGCCCCTCGGGTGCTGGCCGTCTCGGAGTCGGGCGCGGCCTTCTCGATGGGCGCCCGAGAGTTGGTGGCGGGGACGGTGCGGGTAGGGCATCTGGCCGTACCCAAACGACGCCACTCCGATAACCGCGCCCTCAACCGGGAGATGGCCGCCCGGCTCCGTCGCCTGTCCCGCAAGAACACTTCCTTCCCCCGATCGGGACGGGGACCCAGGCTGGATGAACATCCGGTAGCCGGTTGCCCTGATCTCGACTTCCACCTGCGCAAGGCCCGCAGGGCGATTCGAACCCGCCGACGGCTCAAGCAACTCCAAAGGGACGGCGCCTGGGCCACCATGGGACTGGAGGGTCGCTTCGCGTCGGTCAAGGGACTGATGGAAGAGTGGGGCTACCTGTCGGGATGGAATGTCACCCGTGCCGGAGAACGCCTTCGGCTGGTCTACAACGAAAGGGACCTACTGATATCGGAATCAGTGATCAACGGTCTGTTCGACGACCTGAGCCCTGAAGAAACCGCCGCTTTAGGGTCGGTCTTCGTCTACGACCCCCGCAACACCTCTCCTCCCTCCTCGCCTTGGCCCACCTCCGAACTGGCCGGCCGCTGGGAGAGACTGGTTGACTTGACGGAAAGGCTAAACCGGGCAGAATCGAAACGGCGCATCGATCCCTCACCATTCCCCGAGCCGGGGTGCGTCGCCGACATGTACCGATGGGCAGGCGGCGCCTCCCTTTTCGAGATGGTGGACAGCGGGCAAACCCCTGGAGACTTCGTCAGGACCGCCCGTCAACTGGTGGACCTGTTGAAACAGCTTCGGGATGCTTTCCCCCCGATTTCAGGTTCGGCCCGCGCCGCCCTCCGCCGGATAGACCGCGGTGTGGTGGCCCCTCATCTGCCCCTCTAGGAGGCTGCTGAGTATTGGTGTTGGGGTGGTGGTGGGTCACTGGGCTTGATCTCGAAAGCGGCGCGGTGGGCGCGCCGGTTCTGGGGGGTGGTGGCCGGTGTTCTCCAGTGTTTGATTGTTCTCTGGTGGGGTTCCCCGGGTTTTAGATCGGGTTGGTGGCCCCTTTCGGTGTTGGTGGGGTGCAGTCCGAGGTTGATGAGCCTGCGCAGGTTGATCGCCGCTGCGCGGGTGTGTAGTTGTTGTCGGTTTCGGGTGGTGCCCCGGTAGCGGAGTTTGCGGTGGCCGTTGGCAACCAAGTGAGCGATCAGCCGCTCGACCGTCGGCCGGTACTTGTTGTACCGGTGTTTGGTGGGGGGATCTTTCCATTTTCGGCGGGCTTGGACCAGTAACCGGTCATGGGGGTGGATCTGCATCTGGCGTCCCCGTCGGTTGGTGGTGCAACGACTCCGCAAACCACAATCGGTGCAGTGTTTTGCGAACCGTGCCCAGCCTTTGGGGCTGATGTTCACCGTTATCCCGGCCGGGCAGGTGATCTGTTTTCGGTCGTGATCCACCTCGAAATCGTCCCGGGTGAACTGGTCACTGCCCAACCGATGGTTACGACGCAAAGGTATCGGTTTCACAGTGGTGGTATACCCGGCCTTTTCCAACTTGGCGCGGACCTCGCCCGACCCGTACGCCGAATCAGCGATGACCTCCACCCCAGCCGGATCGTCCACACCAGCCGGATCATCCATGCCAGCCGGTTCGTGGGTGTCGTCCGTGCCAGCTGGTTTGTCTTTTTGCAGCATTCTCGCGCCGGTCTCCCCGTCGGGGGTGTTCGCAGCGGTGACCTCAACGACGGTGATGATCTCCGTCTCCGGTTCGGCCGCTATGTGAGCCTTGTAACCGTCGCGACGCTGCGACGATGTTTTGCGTCCGTGACGAGCCTGCGGGTCGACCACCGAGATCGTCCGATCCGAAGCCACCCGCCGAGCGATACGCCATCTGCCCTCCCGGTCGGGGTCCGGTTCCACATCCTGGCCGACCACCACCCCCAACAACCCCACCGCCTCCGACTGCCCAGCATCCAAATCAACATCTTTGACCGCGTCCAACACCGCCTGCCCGTCGGAGACCAGACCGTCGATCAGGTTGGAACGACTCTGCGGATCCTACCAATCACACGACGGCTTACCGGCCTGTTCATAATCACGAGACAACACCACCTGCCGCGCCTGGGATATCAAACGGCGAACCTTGCGAATCTGGGCACAGATCATCGTCACCGTGTCCTGCGTGACCACCGCATCATCCAAAATCGTAGAGTCCAACACCCGCCTGCGACGACCTCTCAAAATCCCCGTTTCGTCCACCACCTTCCTAACCGCGTCGAAGATCCGCTCCGGTCTCTCACTTTTGCGTAGTCTCGCCCGCCACAGCGTCAACACCGTGGGATGAAACCCCCCATCCACCAGCGACAATCCCGCTGCGGCTTTCCAACGAATATCACACCGCAACCGACCGATAGCCTCCCGATCGGACAGGCCCTCCAAAGCCTGTAACACCATCACCGTCGCCACCACCGACCCCGGAACCGACGGACGACCCTTCGGCCCGAACAAATCCTCGAACAACCCATCCGGGAACACCCCAGTTCGATGCTCGGCCAAAAACCGGTAAACCGACCCCTCCGGAACCAGATCACCACACACCGCCATCGCGTCCAACAACTCTCGATCAAAACGTTCAACACCCAACATACCCCAAAATTATCCCACACCCCACCCCCCAAACCAAGCATCTCACCCACCCGAATAAATCAGCAGCCTCCTAGGGCCGCCGGGCGCGGAAATACCGACGGCATTCGGCCCCCTGCATGAAACGACAAGTAATTCCGTCGCGATGCGAAACACGCGCTCTATACTTCCGCACCGATTCCAGGGGTCGAACCGTTTTACGAGCAGGAGGCGCCTGTCGCTGTGAGACTCTCCAAGACTTTCGAAAAAGAATATGAGGACGACCGCGACCTCAAGGAAGAGTTCGGGTGGGAAGACCCGTTCGCCGACGACGATCCTCTATTGGAGGACGAAGACGACGAAGACGAGGACGACGATGAGCTCTCCGGTCTGTTGGTCGAAGAACTCAAGATGGTGGAAGCAGGCGTGTCGGGCAAGGTATTCACCTCTGAGCAGGCGAAGGAGGTTGCCGGCATGCGCCGCGAGGAGCTTTCCATCAACCCCGACGACCATGCCATTCGGTTCAACGAATTTCTGTGCGAATCTTGTTTTCTGGTGAAGAGGGTGACCCAGAGAGCCTCTCCCCGGTCCAAGATATGCAACGACTGCTACTGACGCTGCGTCCTTCGCCTTACCTTCCCGGCCGGAGCCGGGGTTTCTGAAGCTTCCGTCCATGATCGCTCACCTACCGGATCGCAGCCCCATACCCGGAGTGGGAGTGGTAATCGTGGATGACCGGAGGAAACTGTTGATGGTCCAGCGGGGACGGGGGGCGGGAGCCGGGCTGTGGGCAGTGCCGGGCGGCAAGGTCCACTGGGGGGAAACCTGGGAGGACGCAGCGAAACGTGAAGCCCGAGAGGAGACCGGGCTGGAGGTGAAAATCGGTCCCGTGGCGTGGGTAGGAGAGGCTGTGGGTCCCGGCCGGCCCCCTGCCTGGCACTTTGCCCTGGTCGACTTCTGGGCCGAAGTGGTCGGCGGAGAACTGCAGGCCGGCGACGACGCGGCAGACATCCGATGGGTTCCCTTGGATCAGGTCTCGGATTATCCGTTGGTCCCCACCATGTTCTCACTTCTGGAGATCTTGTGAGCATCGGCCGGGGAACCGTGCTATTCGACCTCGACGGAGTCGTATACCTGGGACGGGAGGGCGTTCGGGGAGCTGCTCAAACCCTGACCGAGATCGAGCGGCGAGGTTATGAGGTGCTGTTCTGCACCAACAATTCCAGCCGCACCAAAGCGGCCACCGCTGAAAAAATCCGACACACAACCGGTTACCCGGCCCGGATAGGGCAGGTCTTCACCTCGGCCATGGCCGCTGCGCGCCTCCTGACAGAGGAGCGCCCCGCCTCCTTTGTTCTGGGTGGACCGGGCATTGTTGAAGCCCTGGAAGGCATCGCAGCGCCGGTGGTGGATGACTGGAGGGAGGCAAAAGCTGTGGTGGTGGGCTTCGCACCCCAACTCTCATATGAACTACTCCGCGACGCGTGCCAGGCAGTTTGGGCCGGCGCCGGACTGATCGCCACCAACACCGATCGCAACTTCCCCACCGACGAGGGGATCTGGCCGGCGGCAGGTTCAATAGTGGCGGCCGTGGAATACGCCACCGGCCAAAAGGCCGTAGCGGCCGGAAAACCCGAGGAACCCATGATCCAGTTGATAAGAGAGGGGATATCCACTGACACCGTGTTGATGGTGGGTGATCGGCCCGAGACGGACTTGCAACTGGCCGCCAACGCAGGCTGGTATTCGGTGCTGGCCCTCAGCGGAGTGACAAAACACCCGCCGTCGTCTCCCCGTCCCGATGCCGTGGTGGAATCAATCACCGGCCTGGGGGGAGTGCTGGACCAGTTGGAAGAGGTGAGGTTCTTACCAGAGTCTTTCACGCCAGGTCAGCGTCCCCCGAAATAGCCATTTCCCCGACCGGTCGGCCACGCCGGAGTGTCTCCGCACCGAGATTCACCCCCGCCATGGTTCAGCGGCCTTCTGACACGGAAGGCTGACTGCCTACCTCCCCAGGTTTGCTACCGTTTGGGTTTATGGCGGACCGTGCGACGTTTGAACAGGATGTGGTGGAGTTGCTTCCACAGCTCTACGGCATGGCCCTGCGACTGGCGCGCAACCGCTCCGACGCCGAGGACCTGGTGCAGGAAGCCCTGTTGCGCGCCTACCGCGGCTATCACACATTCCGGGAAGGGACCAACTTGAGAGCCTGGCTGATGCGCATTCTCACCAACACTTTCATAAACGAGTACCGCCGGCGTTCCCGGCGTCCCCGGGAGACAGAGTTGGACGAGGGGGGTGAAGTCACGGCCTACCGATCCAACGCCTACGAGCAGGTCCGGTCCTGGTCCCGGGCGCCCGAAGACCAATTGATCGAACAGATCTTCGAGTCCGACATCGTGGAGGCTATCGAGGACCTGCCGGTCATCTATCGGATCCCCGTCTTGCTGGCCGACGTGGAGGGTCTGTCCTACAAAGAAATAGCCCAAACGCTCGAGGTGCCGATGGGCACCGTCATGTCCCGACTGCACCGGGGAAGAAATGCCCTGCGAAAAGCGTTGTGGGAGTATGCGAGTAAACGGGGACTCACCCCAACGAAGGTTCCACATGTCTAGAGAGTGCCGCCAGGTGATAACCTACCTGTACCGCTACGTGGACGGAGAGTTGGAGGTCGAGACCGAGCATCGCCTGGTGCAGCATTTCGAGTACTGTCCGCCCTGTAAGAACATAGAAATCGTGGAGCGTCGCGTTCGCTACACCATCAGGCACCACCTCAAAGAGGAGGTGCCTGATGTTTTTATGGAGCGTCTGAGGGGAAGGTTGGCCCTGGAGACCAGACGCCTGGGTCTGAGATAGAGTCGGGTAATCTATGGTGGTCATGAACTGGCGGCGGTGGATCCTCCTGGCTTCGGCAGCTACGGTGATCCTGGCATTGGCGCTTCCCGCCCCGGCTCAGGAGACGCCGGAGGAACCGGCGGAGATCGTCCCGGCCGTGGTGGTGGAGGAAACCGCCCCTGCCGAGACGGTGCGCGATTGGACATACCGCTATCTGGTGCCGACCTGCCTGGCCATGGCCCTGATCTTCTGTGTTGTTACGGTGGTGCTCTACTTCACCAAAGTGGTCAAGTCCCGATATAAGTCAGTTGGTTGACACCCCCTCGGCCCCGTCCTTGATGGATGAGGACGCCATCCCGGTCACCCGAACCCGGCGACTGGACCGGTTGGCCGCCGACATTTCCGCCCGAGTGGAGTTTCCCACCTCCCCGTTGGTGATCGCCCTGTCAGGGGGCGCAGACTCGGCAGCGGCCGCCTGGCTGGCCCTCCGAACCAGCCGCGTTTGCCGCGCCGTCCATGTAAACCACGGTCTCCCCGATTCTCAACGCATGGCCAATGCAGCCCAAGCCGTCTCCCGACATCTGGGTTTGGAACTGGACGAAGTGTTCATTGACCGCCAAACGGGCCGGTCGGAGGATGCCTTGCGCACCGCCCGCTACCGGGCGTTGGCCGAAAACTCCATCTCCGAGGAGGTGGTGATAACCGCACACACCGCCGACGACCAGGTCGAAACAGTGCTCCACAACCTGCTGCGCGGCGCTGGTCTGGACGGCATGGCAGGCATCCCGCCACGCAGGGGCCGGTTTCACCGCCCCCTGCTGGGGGTGTGGCGTTCCGAGACCCGAGAGGTGGCGACCCTGGCCGGTCTCCCCTGGGAGGACGACCCGCAAAACGATGATCCCCGGTACCTGCGTAACCGTCTCCGGCGTCGTTTGATTCCCCTACTGGAGGCGGACTATCAACCCAGATTACGTCAAGGTCTGCTGAGACTGTCGGAACTGGCCGCCGCCGATCTTGCCTACCTGGAGGAAGTCGCCGCAGCAGTCCCGGTGGGAGTCTCACGGAACGGTTGGCCGCAGATTCGCTGCACGAGCCTGGCCGAGCTGTCGCAGCCCATCTCGTCGAGGGTCGTGCGGCGAGCATTGCGAATGGTTCGGGGTCCACACGGTGGGACCGCCGCCGAGGTGCAGCGCGTATTGGACGTTGCCCGGGGCAGGACGTCCCGGACCGAATTGGGTAAAGGTGTGATCGTTACCCGCCGCGGCGACAGGCTCCTTTTCACCACAGACGGCTAATGTGTATTGGGGTCGATGGATTCGATACAGCCATTCCTAACCGGTGATCAGATAGCCGCCCGGCTGCAGGACATGGGCGAGCGCATCACCGCTGACTACGCCGGCCAGGACCTGTTGATAGTGGGGGTGTTGAAGGGGACGTTCATGGTGATGTCCGACCTGGTCCGCCGGATCCGTCTCCCGGCACAGTTCGACTACATGGCGGTCTCATCCTACGGCGCCGCCACCAAGACGTCCGGAGCGGTCCGGGTCCTAAAGGACCTGGACCAGGAAATCGCGGGACGACACGTCCTGATCTGCGAAGACATAGTCGACTCCGGGCTGACTCTCAACTATTTGATCAAGAGTCTTCGGGTCCGAGGGCCGGCCTCCCTCGAGATAGCCGCCCTCCTGTACAAAGAGGGCATCCAACGGGTTCCCGTCGACGTGAAATACGTAGGATTCAGAATCGGGCCGGAATTCGTGGTCGGTTACGGATTGGACTACGACGGAAAGTACCGGAACCTGCCCTACGTGGGTATTTTGTGTCAAGCCTAGATTTAAACTTCCTCTTAGTACATGAGTCGGCCTACCATGATTCCTAACTGCTGTCTTTCCCTGCCCGAATTGATCGTCTCCTAAGGAACACACCTTGCGTCGCAGTATCCGCATTCTCCTGGTTTATGGCCTGCTTATCGTCACAATGGCGCTGCTCTTCCAAAACTTCGGCAGCGACGACGATCCTTCCCAAGAGATAACCACCGGTGAATTCCTGGACGCCGTGCAGGAAAGCCGCATCGAATCGGTCCTTATCCTCACCCGCTCCCTGGAAGCGAGGGGCCGCTACGAAGGGTCGACCGCCCCACCGGGACAGTACGACTTCGTAGCCAAGTACCCCGAGGGCTATGAAGGACAACTGGCCGAAATCCTCGAGGAACGGGGCGTTCCCTACGACACCGACCACGAGCCGCCCGGACCTTGGAGCGTGCTGGTGGGGATGCTTCCGTGGCTGCTTCTGATCGGCTTCATGATCTTCATATTCATGCAGATGCAAAGATCGGGCAACCGCATCATGCAGTTCGGCAAGACCCGAGCCAAGATGGTGAAGAAAGACAACCCTGACGTCACTTTCGAGGACGTGGCCGGTTTGGAGGAGGCCATCGAGGAACTGGGAGAGATCCGAGACTTCCTGGCCGACGCCGACAAGTTCCGGGCGATGGGCGCCAAGATCCCCAAGGGTGTGCTGTTGTTCGGTCCTCCCGGGACCGGCAAGACGCTTCTGGCCAAGGCGGTGGCCGGGGAGGCCGGGAGGCCTTTCTTCTCCATCTCCGGATCGGACTTCGTGGAGATGTTCGTGGGGGTGGGGGCCAGCAGGGTCCGAGACCTTTTCGAGCAGGCCAAGCAGAACAGTCCGGCCATCATCTTCATAGACGAGATCGACGCGGTGGGCCGCCATCGAGGCGCCGGCCTGGGCGGTGGTCATGACGAACGTGAACAGACCCTCAACCAACTCCTGGTGGAACTGGATGGCTTCGACACCAACACCGGGGTGATAGTGATCGCCGCTACCAACCGTCCCGACATTCTGGATCCGGCTCTGCTCCGGCCGGGGCGCTTTGACCGCCAGATCGTGATCGACGCACCCGACATCAGGGGGCGGGAAGCCATTTTGAAGGTTCACTCCCGGGGCAAGCCTCTCAAACCGGAGATCGATCTCGAAGTCCTGGCGCGGCGCACTCCCGGGTTCACCGGGGCGGATCTGGCCAATCTGATCAACGAAGCGGCCCTTCTGGCTGCTCGTCGCAACAATGACCAGGTTGGAATGGAGGAAATGGAGGAGGCCATCGATCGGGTCATCGCCGGTCCGGAACGCAAGGCCCGGGTCATGTCCGGAGACGAGAAGCGACTGATCGCCTTTCACGAAACCGGGCACGCGCTGGTCGGTTGGGCCCTCCCCATGGCCGACCCGGTTCACAAGGTGACGATCGTGGCCCGCGGGCGTTCCCTGGGTCACACCCTGGCCCTTCCCACCCGGGACAAGTACCTGGTGAAGCGTTCGGAGTTGCTGGACCAACTGGCCATGCTGCTGGGAGGAAGAAGCGCCGAGGAACTCATCTACGCCGACCCCACCACCGGAGCGACCAACGACATTGAAAAGGCCACTGCCATAGCCCGGCGGATGGTGATGGAATACGGGATGAGCGACGAACTGGGCCCGATGCAGTACGGCAAGCCCGGCGGCGAAGTCTTTTTGGGCCGCGACTACACCCGCCAGCCGGACTACTCGGATCAGTTGGCCGCGGACATCGACGCCGAAGTCCGCAAGCTGATCCGGGTCGCGCACTCCGAGGCCCGGCAAATCCTGGAAGCGCACCGACCGGCGCTCGACCGGATGGTGGAGGCTCTGATGGAGCAGGAGACCCTTGATGTGGAAGACATCGCAAAGGTGTTGTTCGACGTGCCCAAGTGGCAGGCTACCGACACTCCTGAGATGCGCCTTCTGCCACCACCCGGAGTGAACGGGGGCGACCCCGGCAGGAAAAGGGTGGCGGCAGCCACTCGCGGCGAAAAGCCCCTTCCTTCCTAAGCGGGAAATGCCGGCCGGCGTACTCAAACCTCGCGGTTTCAGGTGGATTATCAATTCCCGCCTGGCGGTCAGCGAAAGACTGGGCGGGTTGGGAGCGGCCCATCGCAAGGTGCGCCGCCAGCAGGAGGTGCTCTGGTTGCAGAAGGAGGCGGGTATCACCGACGTGGTGAGCCTGTTGAGCAACAACCAGAACATCAAGGTGTACCGGGATTCGGGATTCGAGGCTCATCGAGTCCCGATCAGCACCGAGGTGGAGGAGGAGGAACGTACCCACCTGTTCGACAAGCTGCGGGAGTTGTTGGGCAACCCCGACTCCAGGGTATTGGTGCATGGGGAAGTGATCGACGAAAACCTGGGGGGCCTGATGAGCGGCTTTTTGGTGGACACGGGACTGGTGCCGAGCCCGGTGCAGGCGGTGACCATCATCGAACAGATCCTGGGCCGCCCACTCGGCGCCCAGGGAAGGGCGCTGATTCCCAATTACCTGGGCGGAGAGTGAACACCCCCCTCAGACTGGCGGTAATCGGACCGGGGCGGGCCGGCGGCGCCTTGGCGATCGCCAGCCGGTCGGCGGGACACACGGTCCAGACCGTTCCCGGTCCTTCCGGGAAGACCCCACCGGAATTGGAAAGCACCAGGGTCGAGGACCACCGGGAATTGTTGCCGTGCGACTTGTTGCTGGTGGCCACCCCCGACGACGTTATCGAACAGACTGCCCGTCACCTGGCATCCGACCCGCCACCCGCCCAGACGGCAGCCCACCTGTCAGGATTCGTTTCCATCACCCGCCTGGAAGCACTGGAGAGGACCGGCATGGAAGTCGGGTGTCTTCATCCCCTTCAAACCCTCCCCTCTCCCCAATTGGGCGCGCTTTCCCTGGCCGGAGCCACCGCGGCGGTGACCGCCGGCGCCGAGACAGCGGCGAGGAGGCTGGACGCTTTCGCCCAAAGCCTGGGCATCGCCACTTTTGTACTGGATGACCACCTGAAACCCCTCTACCATGCCGGCGCCGCCACCGTCGCCCTGGGACTCGCCACCGCCCTGGGTTTAGCCGCCGATCTGTTCGAAGCCGCCGGCGTGCCCCTGCAGCACGCCAAACCCCTGGCCGGGCAGGTGATGCAGAACTGTTTCCGATTGGGACCCGACCGTTCGCTCACCGGACCGGTGGTCCGGGGCGATGGCGACACCATCGCCGGCCATCTGCGAGCCGCAGCAGCAGTGTCGCCCAGCATTGCCCGGCAGTATCGAGCGCTCGGCGGGTTGGCGGCATCGCGGGCAGGCGCCGGGGAAAGGGCCGCAGAGATTCTGGAACTATTCGAGGCCCCGGCGGCGCCATGAGACTGGTCCACAGCTTTGCCGGCGCCCGGTCGGCGGCTCGCCATGCTCGCGGGGCAACGGAAGGCACGATCGGTCTGGTTCCCACCATGGGGTTTCTGCATGAAGGCCACCTGTCGCTGATCGGCAAGGCGCGGCAGGAGTGTCAGGTGGTGATGATGTCCCTGTACGTCAATCCCCGACAGTTCAACCAATCCTCCGACTTTGACGCCTACCCCCGCAGCTTCGACCGAGATCGTCACATGGCCGCCGAGGCAGGGGTGGACGTGCTGTTCGCCCCACCCACCGAAGAAGTGTACAAGCCGGGTGAGTCCATAACCATAGAGCCGGGAGCGGTGGCTTCGTCAATGGAGGGAGAGCACCGACCCGGTCACTTCCAGGGAGTGGCGCTGGTGGTGGCGAAACTGCTGGCCGGACTGGGGGCCGACCGAGCCTACTTCGGACGAAAGGACGCCCAGCAACTGGCCACGATCCGCCGACTCGCCCGCGATCTGTGCTTTCCCATCGAGATTGTCGGTTGCCCCACCGTGCGCGAGATGGACGGACTGGCCCTGTCCAGCCGAAACTTCCTGATTGAGCCCGGGCACCGGGATACCGCCCTCGAGATAAGCCGCGGACTCGAGAGAGCGGCGCTGGCGGTGGAAGAGGGAGAGCGGTCAATGGATCGTCTCCGGTGCCTGGTTAGAGGAACTGGTGGCAGGTTGGACTGGGAGTACATGGAATTGGCCGATCAACGCGACGCCTCCCTGCTCCGAACTCTCGACCGTCCATCCTTTCTGGCGGTGGCCGCAGAGGTGGGCAAAGTGAGACTGATCGACAACCTATTCTTCGACCGGGGCCCTACCGGGCTGAAGGTGGACCGGGGCATCTTTTTGCGGGCGCCTAGTCTTCTCTACAGGTGAGCATGCTCCTAGCCGTGGACATCGGCAACACCCAGACCGTCATCGGGGCCTATCGAGGCCGGTCACTGGAGCATCGCTGGCGGATTTCCACCGATGTATCCCGCACCGCCGACGAATACCGCATCCTTCTCAGCGGCCTGCTGTCCGAAGTCCCGCTGCCCCTGCTCGGCGCGGCGCTCTCCAGCGTGGTGCCCACCGCCGTCTCCGCCATCCGGCCCGTCCTGACGGAATTGGTAAACGGCCCGGTGACAGTGGTTGGACCGGGAGTGCGTACCGGCATCCAGATCCGGATCGACAATCCTCGGGAAGTGGGCGCCGACCGGGTGGTGAACGCCATCGGAGCAGTAGAGCGGTTCGGCGCTCCGGTCTTGGTGGTGGATTTCGGAACAGCCACCACCGTGGATGTGATCGACTCATCGGGCGCCTACTGTGGGGGCGCCATCGCTCCCGGAGTGCAGGTGGCGGGAGACGCCCTGGCCGCCGCCGCATCCGCCCTTCGCAGGGTGGAGTTGACTGCACCCAGGCAGGCCACCGGGCGCAACACCACCGAAGCGGTGCAGAGCGGCCTGGTGTTCGGATGGGCCGGTCTGGTGGACGGTCTGGTGAGAAGGATCTGCACCGAACAACGTCTGGGGGCCTTGCCGGTGGTGGCAACCGGCGGCCTGGCTCGCCTGATCGGGCCGGTTTGCGAAACCATTACTCACATAGAGGACGATCTGACCCTGCGGGGTTTGCTGGTGGTATTGGAGTTGAATTCTTAAGTACTATTCAGTTGACATAGCTTCTCCGAACTGATTATTATTCGATTCCACAACAACAGACCTCCTGCCGGCTTTCCCCGTCCCCTCCCGGAAGGCCGGTGGGCAGCCTGACCGCCCTCCACCCCTCCCGGGGCGGCAGGCACATACCGGCCCGCCCTCCCTCCCCTCCCGGGGGCGGGTCGGTTACTTTTCGGCGGGGAGGAGTGATCTTTCTTTTCTGCTCGGTTGCCCTGTTAGGTTGATGCCTGATGGACGACCAAGGACCGGATCGCCCCGAGCCTGGCAGTGCAGGGCTGTGGGGAAGGGTCCTCGAAGAACGCCTCGACGGTTTGGAGAGCCTCGCCTCCCGGAACATCGAACCGTGGCCGACCCGGTTTGATCGAACCCACACCGCCTCACAGATCAGGGACCGGTACGGAACCCTGGCGCCCGATGCGCGCACCGGGAAAGTGGTGTCGGTGGCTGGGCGAGTCCGGTTGATCCGCAATTTCGGACGACTCGTGTTCATCACCTTCTCCGATCAGAGAGCCGATCTGCAACTCTTCGTATCGCAGTCCGGCCTGCAACCCGAGTCTCAGGAGGTGATATCCCGCCTCGACCTCGGCGACTGGGTGGGCGCCACCGGCGAAGTGATCACCACCCGGCGCGGGGAACTATCCATCGACGTGAAGCAGATCGACCTTCTCGCCAAATGTTTGGCGCCGCTGCCCGACAAGTGGAAAGGCTTGCGGGACGTCGAGCAACGCTCCCGGCGTCGACACCTGGACCTGGTGGTCAACCCACAGAGTCGGCGGACCTTCGAGATCCGCTCGGCGGTGGTGTCCGAACTTCGCAACCAGTTCCATCAGCGCGGGTTCATGGAGGTCGACACTCCCATCCTCACCTCCCGGGCGGCCGGAGCAGCCGCCCGGCCGTTCCTGACCCATCACAACGCCCTGGACATAGAGCTGTACATGAGGATCGCCACCGAACTGTACCTCAAGCGGCTGATCATCGGGGGGTTCGAGCGGGTGTTCGAGATCGGCCGGATCTTTCGCAACGAAGGGGTGGACTCCTCCCACAACCCCGAGTTCACCATGCTGGAGTCCTACCAGGCTTTCTGCGACTACCGGGACGTGATGAGACTGGTCGAGGAGGTGATTCCGGCGGTGGCCGTCAAAGCCACGGGAACCACCACAGTGGCCGGGGGGCCCGGCGCCGACGCTGCCGGGACACGGCCCATGCTGGAAACCCCCCTCTCCCTGGAACCACCCTACCGGGAAGTACCCATGCTGGAGTTGGTGAGCGAAGTGATGGGAGAAGAGGTCACCCTGGACATACCCCCCGACTCCCTGCAGGGACAGGCGGAGAAACGGGGGCTGAATACAGCGGAAGAGTGGACCAGCGGGCGGATCATCTACGAAATATTCGACCGCCTGGCCGTTCCCGAACTGCTGGAACCCACCTTCGTAACGGATTACCCCCTGGAAGTCTCTCCCCTGGCGCGCCGGTGCCCCGGCGATCCCCGACTCACCGAACGCTTCGAACTGTTCATCGCCGGGGTGGAGTTCGCCAATGCCTTCTCGGAGCTAAACGACCCGGTCGACCAACTTTCCCGATTCGAGAACCAGGCTGCTCTCCTGGGTGCGGACGATCCGGAGTTGCATCCCGTCGACGAGGACTTCGTGCTGGCACTTGGTTACGGAATGCCTCCCACCGGAGGCCTGGGCCTGGGAGTCGACCGCTTGGTGATGCTGCTGACCAATCGCGCCCACATCCGGGACGTGATACTCTTTCCCACCTTGCGGCCCGCCGAGAATCCGCTGTGGAAGACCTACCGCCGACTCCTTCTGCGTCGAGGCGAGTCCCTCAGCCGGTAACCGAGACCCCGGCCCCGCGAAGCGCAGCGATAGCCCGGTTCCCGTCGTCGGGAGACAGATTGACCGGCGCGGTGGCGCCCAGGGGCACCTCCACTTCGTATCCCAACCGGACCGCGTCCAGGGCAGTGTCCTTCACGCAATAGTCCAACGCCAGACCGACCACCACCACCCGGGTGACCCCGTCCCGGCGCAGAAGCGAATCCAGTTCGGTGGGCCGGTCCCTGCCTTCCACCAGATCCCGCATGGTGAATCCCGAATAGCCGTCCTCGCCGGCGCCGCCCTTCTTCACGGACACCCCTCTCACCACCAGATCGGGATGGAAGGCCGCTCCGGTGGATCCTCCCACGCAGTGGACCGGCCATATCCCACCGTCCTTGGCGAAATGGGGCGTGGTCTCCGGATGCCAGTCCTGGGTGTAGAACACCGCCCAACCCTGGGCGACGGCGCTATTCACCAACCGGTTAACCGCTGCCACCACTGAACCCGCCCCCCGCACGTACAACGAACCCTGCGGATCGGCGAAGTCGTTCTGGACATCCACCACCACCAGTGCGGTCTTGGGGGAAGCTGCGGTCATGATCTCAAAACAGAAGAGTAACCACTCCCGTGCCGACCTTCAACCTCCAATTCCTGTCCGGGGGGCCGGAGATCAGAGCTTGGCGACGATCCTCTGAAGAGTTCTCCAGTTGCGGGCGGTGGCGACCACGTTGAGTCTCTTTTGGAGGTACGCATATGACAGGGTCATCGTTCTGACGCTATGGGGAGTCCAGATGTATGCCTCGGTGCCTTCGATGGCGATGGCCTGCGGACTGTGCTCCTCTTCCAGCAAAGCCTTCACCGCTTGGGGATCGGGTCGCTCGGAGAGGAAGTTCACCAGGTAACGAGCCGGGTCGGTGACAACCTCCCGCAACGGATTGCGCTCCAGCACCGCGCGAACTTGGTCCGCCGTGCGGACAACGCAGGGAACGTTGACGCCGAACTTTTCGCTGAGCAACCGCTGAACCGCACAAGTTACTTCGTTCGGACTGCGCGACTCGACCGAAACGATTAAGTTCCCGCTTTGCAGGACGGTGACTATCCGAGAGTACCCTTCCTCGGCCAGCTTCGACCGCAACTCCGCCATCGGAACCCGATTGTGCCGCCCGACGTTGACGCCGCGGGGCAGCACCACATAGCGCTCGGTCATGGCGGGGCGAATCTGAGGACGTAGGAGTGCTTTCCCTCCTGGTCGTCAAGCAGGGGAAGCGTCTTCTCCGCTCCGTCGCAGTGTCGAAGGAAGTCCTCCGTGAAACTACGGTACCGCAACCTCCGTTGCTCCCTCTGCTCCTCGGGAATAGCGCATTCTCTCATGATGTCGTCCAAAGCGGCAGTCAGGAAATCGAACCACACCAGCCGGTCTTCCTTGTAATGTCCGGTGGCGAACAGCGTGTCCCCGGGGGTAAAAGGGCCATGTTCGTCGAACTCGGCGACCATCTCCGACTCTATCCGCTCGGTTTCTTCAAGCCATGCGGGATCGTGCGAGTCGATGTCGGAAGTGTTCAACACTGGTCTCCTCATCAATCCCCAGCGTAACCGGCATATCCTCATACCACCCACCCAATGGAGGATGCCTGCCGATCTATCCGGAGGGAAACGAAGGTTGGAAAAACCGCCTGCCCCGGAGGGCTGAAAACCGTCACTTGCCCGAGGGGGGATGTTGGTGATCAAGGCTGCCGAACCCGAGGCAATGGCCCGTGGTCCGACCTGCTCCTGCCCGCTCATCTGATCCGACCCGAACTCCGCAACCGTTCGCTGAGAGACTTGGTCAACCTGAAACCTCTCCCACGGATTCAGGTGAGCCTGAGTAAGGCCGGATCCACGGCTCTTGTTCGCGTGATCGTCTTCTACGTGCGGGAGACGGGGCGATATTCGAGGATTGACGAACGTCCCGTGATGGCCACCACCTGCACAAGGAACTCTGCACCATCGGCGTCCATCATGTGCAGGTCCTCTTCTCCGGGTACGAATGAGACCGGCTGGATCCGTCCACCGTTTATGGCAATGTTGGTCGCGTAGAGGTAGGTGCGATTACCGGTGTCGAGGATAGGATTCAGCCGGCCGGCGAGGCCGGGGATGTGACCCGTGGCTTCTGGGAACACGACCGATCCGCCAGCGGGTAGAGGCGTCAGATCGACGGCGAGCGGCCGTTGCGCCGGAATCCACTCGGGCTCGACACGGGCGGCACAGCCCGGGGCGGCTGCGAATACCGTCATCGGCAGATGCACGGCGTGCAGGTCGAGGTGTGTCTCTCCCTCTGAGTCCGTGGACCCGCGCTTCCATGTCCCGTTGGGGAACAACGCCACAACGTCCGCTCCCGCAAGCGGCGCCTGGTTCCGACGAACGGTGATAGTGACGGTCGCCGGTCCGAAATCGGTCTCCGCAGCCGGAATCGTGAGACATAGTTCCGAGTCGTCGATGAGCCGGAACCGCGGTTCCTTCCCGGTGAGAGCCTTCGTCTCGCGGCGGATGATCGGGACTCCGTCACCGCGGCGCTCCATGAAAAACCGTCTGCCTTCGGCGCCTTCCATGCCACCTGCGTTCATTCGACCGAGCACAGAAGCAAGCACGCTGTTCCTTGTGGATTGGCGTTCCGCCATGCTGTCGATGGTCAGATTGTTGGGAAGAGATCCTGGCGAGCAGAGCTCCAGCCGGTCGGAGAAGACAGCGAGACGCACACGGCTGCCGCCCATCGAGTAATCGCGGTGCGCTACCGCGTTGACCACGCCCTCGAACAAGGCCCGCATGCTGTATTCGGGCAGGTCCTCACGGGCGGGATCCTTGCGGGCGCCCACCCGCATGTTGCGTTTCACGAATGTGACAGCCTGCTTGATCTGTCGATCGATCGGACCTCCTATCTCCTGGGCGTCTATCTGCCCGGAGGCGCGATCTGTTCCGCGGTAACGCACGGCGTTGATGACGGCATGCGGAAGAAAGCGCTCAGGGTCCTCTGTGCACGCCAACACGCCGGCAACAGTGGCTCGCGCCACGCCACGCTCGTCCGTCGCAAAGAAACCCAGCTTCTCCAGTCCCAACACAGGGTCCGCCAGGCTCTCTACGCTCAGCAGCGGCTTCCACAGCCTTTTGTCAAGTGTGTCAAAACCGGTGTCGGCCACCGTCTGCTCGTCGACGCCGATGAACCGGGCTTGGCCTCTTCGCTGCGCCAGGCGCATCCGCTCGTCGGGCGTCATCGGCTGCTTTGAGCTGCCGACACGAATGTAACTGCCGCCGGGGCTGTCGTACTGGGCATGTCCTTTGGGAATCTCGACGAGCAGGAAGTATCTGTCGTCCAGTTCCCCGCGGTATATGGCCACTCGGACGGCGGGCTTGAAGGAATCCCGGCAGACCTCCCCGACCAGTCGCTCTACTTCGTCGAGGCGACCGCGTGACATGCCCGACACCACGCCTGCATCCGTGACGCCGATGAGAAGAACCCCACCCCCGGCGTTGGCGAAAGCGGCAACCTCGTCGGCCCAGGCGTTACGATGCCATGACGCCGGGTGATCGCCGTGGAACTCGACTTCCTTGAACTCCCATCCGCTATCCTCACCGAGCCGCAGGCGGGCACGGATTGACTCGTCACTGTAGGGAAACGTCATCTGATTTCAGCCCACCCGAATGGCCGGATGCCGCCTGATGCGGCGATGCAGGGATGGAATAAGGTGGAGGCGATCAGGTAAACAGTCCATGGCGCCTCGCGGGTCCAACAGTATTCATCAGTCGTTGTGAATAAGAATACAGCAGGGTGGATGGGATGGGCGCGGCGGTTCGAGCGGCAGCTATACCGGAGGTCAGGTAGAGGCGACCTTCCCCGACGGGATCACGGTCCGTCGGGAGGTCCACCGTGCTTCCGGCCGGTCGAAGGGGTTGCCGGTTGGTGCCACTAGGTCCACAGTGGCGCTTTCTCGAATGACTCCCGGAGGGCGGGCCGATGACTTCGGCGTTTTTTCGACCCTCGTGCACCATGCGGAATACAAAAAACGCTTACGTTTTTTTCGTTTTGCATCTTATGATGGGCGTCGGCGAAAGGAGCATCACCAAATGGCTGCACTACGCGAACGTCCGGTCTTACCGCCTGAAGAGCCCTTGGATGAACTCATGGCCCTATTCCGCCGTCATCAGGGACCGATTACGCTTTCACCGCCCGAAGGACCTCACCTTGTTCTTCCCCAAGAAGTCTTTGAAGTGCTAAGCAGTGTGGTCGAAGCGATGGCCGCGGGTCAAGCAGTGATAGTGGCGCCCATCCACCAACGCCTTACGACCCAGCAGGCAGCTGATCTGCTCGGCATCAGTCGACCGACCTTTGTCAAACTGCTGGAGTCCGGCGAGATCAAGTTCGAACAACCCGGACGCCACCGGCGGGTATTGCTCACAGATGTGCTTGAATTTCGGCAGCGCCGCTCCACGGAGCGCCGGTCTTCCCTGGATCACATGGTCGAGATCGCCGAGGAAAGCGGTATGTACGAGCGAACTGCCCTTCCTCCCAAGAAGATGCGGTGACAGTTGGGGTTCACGGTTGTCCTGGACACTTGGACGCTGTAGCGCCTTATTCCCTCTGTGGTGGAACCGAGCATGGAAATTCCGTCATGTAAAGGGCCAACAGGGGAGGATACGCCTAACTGACTGATCCCACTTCGATGAGAGGTAATCGCATTGCGTCGATCAGGTTTGGACCACTGTTCCCGATTTGACAACTGTTCGGTCCGGATTCCAAAGTACGTCGGGCCTTTTGAACGGGTCTCCCGCTAGAACCACGAGGTCGGCGGTAGCTCCGACCCGGATCGCTCCCAGATCGGAACGTTGGATTATCTTGGCATTCACCGAAGTGGCAGACCGCAGAACCTCCCCGACATCCTCCACCTCGCAACGGAGGCGAAACTCCTGGAGTTGATCGTCCTCCAGGTCAGCGATCAAATCGGTTCCCAGGCCGACGGGAACTCCCGCACGGCGGGCAATCTCGACCGAAGCCAGGCCCGCCTCCATTACTTCAAGATTCTTCCGACGCGACACCTCCGGCAGCCCCAAAGCATCTCCTCTCCTCCGCATGGCGTCATAGGTGATCAGGGTGGGCACCAGGAAAGCGCCGTGTTCAGCCATGCGGGAGGCGGAATCGGCATCCAGCAGGTTCCCGTGTTCAATGGTTCTCACACCGTTCGCCACAGAGTGAACGATGGCTTCCGGCGAGTAGGCGTGGGCGGCGACGTATGACTCCCGACGGGCAGCCTCGGCACACACCGCCCGGACCTCCTCGGGGTCGTATTGCACCAGCCGGATGGGATCGGTGGGAGACATCACTCCACCCGAGGTAAAGATCTTTATGGCATGCGCGCCGGTACGGAAACGCTCTCGTACGGCTCTACGAAGGTTCCCGATTCCATCCACGATCTCGCTCAAGTAACCACAGGAGTGCTCGGCAAGCAGATGTTCGGGGCGGGGATCCCCGTGACCGCCGGTCTGGGTGAGCGCCGGACCGGTGTACAGGTAACGGGGCCCAGGGATAAGACCCTGGTCAAGGGCCATGCGCAGCCCTATGTCGCCCCCCGACGGATCCCGCACGGTGGTGAATCCCCGGCGAAGAACCGCTTCAAGCCGCCGGGCCGCCTTGTGGGCGACATAGCTCATGGGCAGCCGCTCGACTTCAATCATTTCGAAGCCGATCCCGTAGGCGTGAAAGTGTGCGTCTATCAATCCCGGTGTGACCAGGCGCCCACGGGCATCGATGACCCGGGCGCCATCGGGCGGAGGACCGTGGAGGCCGACCACCTTCCCTCCCTCCATGTGGACCTGATGCTCGGTCGGCGACAGGGAGACGCCGTTGAACACAAGGCCATTGATGACCGAAAGAACAGCGCTCATGGGGAGTACCGTAGCGGCCCAAAATCCAGGGCGCGGGCATTACCCACTGGACTGCCCGTTAAAGACCTGCGCCCTTCTGCCGGTCGATGTCTGTTGCGCCCCAAGGTTGTGCGTAATCTCTGTGAGAAAATGGCGCCTTCTCTCCAACGCGGTGCTCTGTTCACCGACCTGTATCAATTGACCATGGCCCAGGTCTATGTCAGCTACGGGATCGCTGATTACCGAGCCTGTTACGAACATTATTTCCGTACCTACCCCTCCTACGGAGATCATCGGGCCGGTTATTGCGTCTCGGCCGGCCTCGAGTCCCTGCTGGACCGGGTGGCGACCTTCCGCTTCGGCGACTCGGAACGCTGCACCCTCGCCGCGATGCGGTCGGGCTCGGGCGCCGCGCTGTTCGGCAAAGACTTCCTTGACTGGCTGGAGGAACACGGGGACTTCCGCCGCCTCCGCATCCGGGCTGTTCCCGATGGCCGGGTAGTTCACCCCCATACCCCTATCACAGTGGTGGAGGGACCTGTGGTGCTGGGACAACTCTTGGAGACCGCCCTGCTGAACCACCGCAACTTCGCCACCCTGATCGCCACCAAGGCCGCCCGGGTCAAGCGGGCGGCGCGATCGGGAACGGTTCTCGAATTCGGGATGCGCCGCTCGGCGGGAATGGGCGCCAACCTGGCCACCGAGGCGGCGCTGGTGGGTGGAGCGGACTTCTCGTCGAATGTCGGCGCCTCCCACAAGGCCGGGCTACAGGCAAAGGGTACCCATGCCCACTCATTGGTACAGGCTTTCATAGCCCTGGGAGGGAGCGAACTCGAGGCCTTCCGCGCTTTTGCCCGGATCTATCCCGACGACTGCGTGCTTTTGGTGGATACCATCGACACCTTGGAGTCAGGTGTTCCCAATGCCATAACGGTGTTTGAAGAGCTGCGTCGCAAGGGACATCGACCGGTCGGGATTCGCCTCGATTCGGGAGACCCGGCCCCCCTGGCGCTGGCGGCGGCTCTGATGCTGGACCGCGCAGGCTTCGAAGATGCGACCATCGTTCTGTCGGACCGGCTGGATGAACTTGCCATCGCCCGAATAACCGATGAACTGGCGCGACGTTCAGAATACCCGGATCGGATGATCGGTCGGCTGGTGTACGGGGTAGGGACCCGACTGGTCACCTCCCATGGGTCTCCCAGCCTCGACGGGGTTTACAAATTGGCCGCCATCCGCCAGGACCGGGACTGGAGACCGGCCTTCAAGCTCACCGACGACCTGGCCAAAAGCGCCATCCCCGGACGCAAGGGCCTGTGGCGCCGCTACCGTCCGGACGGCGCCGCAGCAGGAGATCTGGTCACCCTGGCGGACGAGAGACCAAGCGATGGAGCGCCTGGCAGCTGTGAGCATCTTATGGAGGAGGTGTGGGGAGCAGAAGGCAAGCCGGCCGGGCCCGAAAGCCTTGAGGCTGCGCGGAAGAGACGCCGAGAGGACATTGCCCGGCTTTCTCCCGAGTACCTTGACCTGATCGAACCCGCGCCTTACCCGGTATCGGTGAGCCGGGGGTTGAGGACGCTGCGAGACAGGATTTTTGCCTCGGCCCGGAAACCGGAAACCACCGATGTTTGACAGCGAAACGCTCGGATGGCTGGTTCCCCTCGTAGCGCTGGTTGTTGCTTTGGCGGTTGCCTTGGTGGCGAGGACGGTGGACCGCCGACGTCCCCGGCGCCGCGCCATGGCAGGCCTGGATCCGGGAGTCGTGTTGTTCACCTCCCGCAGGTGCCCCGGATGCGATCCCGTCCGGGAACGACTGATCGAGGTCCTGGGACCAAAGGGATTCCGTGAGATCAAGTGGACGGAGTCGCCGCAACCGTTTGCATACCATGGGATCGACCGGGTCCCGACCACCGCCGCGGTGGATGAAGATGGAGTGGGTCGGGTGTGGGAGGGGATGCCTTCCGTTCGGTTGCTGAAGCGTTGGAAATCCTTTGTTTACCTGCAGTAACGCCTTAAAGTGGGTTGGCTATGGCCCCAAACTGCTATCGGTGTGGAAAAGTTGCCTCGGCGTGGATGGCTATCGATTACCAGAACCATCGGGTCTGGCTGTGGGACATAGGCATTTCGGCGCCACATGATGTGCTATCGGCCCTTTGTCGGGAACACGCCGATCGTCTTGCGCCTCCCATAAAATGGACGCTATTCGACCGTCGCAACGTCACCGAGATGTTCCAATCCGCCAAGGAGTCGGGAGCCGCTTAAAAATCGGCGGACCGGGCCGACGCCCCCCGCATCCCCGATGAGACGGCTCTCTGTTTACTGGTACCCGGGTTGGGTGCTGGCGGTCCTTTCCGCCATGGTGCTGGCCGTGCTCAGCCCTCACCTGTTGTTTGTGGACAACACTCCCTCCGGCGGCGACATGGGCGCTCATGTGCTGGGACCGGCCGCCATGCGGGATGTGTTGTTGCCTTCCGGTCGCTTGCTGGGGTGGTCAAATGCCTGGTTCGCGGGTTTCCCTCTCTTCTACTTCTATTTTCCGCTGCCCTCGCTGGTCATCGTCCTTCTGGATCTGGTGCTGCCCTACGGGGTGGCCTTCAAGCTGGTCACCGTGGGAGGTTTGCTTCTGCTGCCCCCAGCGGTTTACTTCCTGTCCAAGGCCCTGGGGTTCCAGCGTCTGGTAGCCCTGGTGGCCGCCGCAGGCGGAACCGTCTACGCCCTGATGGAAAGCTTCACCATCTACGGGGGGAACGTAGCCTCCACCCTGGCCGGGGAGTTCACCTACGCCTGGTCCTTCAGTCTGGGCTTCATCTATCTGGGACTGTTGATCCGGGTGATAGACGGCGAATCCCGGCTTCTCCCCAGAACGGCCGCGGTGTTCTGTATCACTGTCCTGTGCCACCTGCTGACCACCCTGGTGTTGGTATTGGGCACTGTGGCCTTCCTGACTATCAAAAGAGGCCGCCGCCCTCTGATAGTTGTCTCGGCCTGGGCTTTTGCGCTGACGGGCTTTTGGTCGGTTCCGTTCCTCGCCAACCTGGGATACAGCTCCGATCTGGCCTGGAGCCCTCTCACCAAGTGGCGGGAATTCTTTCCCACCGAGATCTGGGTACTGCTTCCACTGGCTCTGATCGGCCTGGTCTGGGCGCTGCGGCGCGCCCGGCGAACCGGCGAGGTCTGGAAGATCGTTCCCCTGCTGATAGCCACAGCGGCGCCCATTGTCTACTTTCCCCTGCCGATAAGACTCACTCGCCAGTTCCCGGAATTGTTCCTGGACGACCGGTGGAAGCTCTACAACGGGCGGCTTCTTCCCTACTGGTACTTCGGGGTGGTGTTCTTCGCCATGGTGGCGGTGGGCGCCCTGGTGGTAGTGCTCGCCCGGCGCCTGCCCCGGTCCGCCTCTCCCGCGGCCGCAGCCATCACCACCGTGGCTTCGGTGGCGTTGGTGGCCGGCATACTGATTCCCGCCACCGATTCGAGAGGCAGGTGGCCGATCGTGTTCGGGACGGTGCTGGTAGCGATCGCAGTGGTGACAGTGCTGTATATCCGCCAGCAGATTATTCCGGTGAAAAGCCTGGTGGCGGCCGTATTGGCGGTGGGGGTGGGAGCGGGGTCGCTGGCCGGGGTCTCCTACCTGGCCGGCTGGTCGAGGTGGAACTACTCCGGCTACGAGGCCAAGGCGGGCTGGACCGAATACCGCGACATGAACACCCTGGTGGCTGGGCTGGAACCGGGACGGGTGCTGTGGGAGAACAACCGGGATATAGACCAGTACGGGACTCCCATGGCTCCCATGCTCATCCCCTACTGGTCGGAGTGGAGTCATCCCTCCATGGAGGGACTGTTCTTTGAGTCCTCGATGAGTATGCCTTTTATCTTCATCACCATTTCGGAGATGAGCAAGCAGGGCTCCAATCCGGTGCCGGGGCTGCGATATCACAATCTCGCCATGGACCGGGGACTGCGACATCTCGACATGTTCGGCGTGCGCTACTACATCTCCTTCACACCGGAGGCCACCGAGGAGGCCGCCAAATACCCTGAACTGCGGGAGGTGGGGGTGGCCGGACCCTTTCACATATACGAGGCGCCACCGACCCGGCTGGTGGAGATAGCCCGATTCCAGCCATCGGTCTTCGAAGAGAGCCCGGATGGGGAACCGGACTTCTTCAATTTCTCCCTGGCCTGGTTCGAGACCCTGAACAACGCCGATCTGTGGGTGGTGGAGGAGGCCCCTCCCGAATACGGCTGGGCGTCCGTCTCCGATCCCTCCCTGCTACGGCCTGTGATCCTCCCCGAACGAATGGGGTCGGTCAGCAACATTGTGGTGGAGGATCACCGGATCTCCTTCGAAACCGAGGCTGTGGGAGTTCCCCATCTGGTCAAGGTCTCCTACTTCCCCAATTGGAACGCCACCGGCGCCGAAGGACCCTATCTGGCCGCTCCGTCCCTGATGCTGGTGATCCCGACCCAAAAACAGGTAGTGCTGGAGTTTCAGAACACCTGGGCCGAGTGGCTGGGTTGGGCTCTGACGCTGGCCGGGCTGGCTGTCCTGGGCGTTCCCCGGGCAAGAAAGCGACTGGCGGGATGGGCAACCGCCACCTCGAAGACCAACAGGGAAGGAGCAAGGAGATAGAAGGGCTGTTCAAGGCCTACGACATCAGGGGAGATGTCGCGGCCGGTGACTTCACTCCCGATCACGCCCGCCGGATCGGCGCGGCGTTCGCCCGGTTCGCCGGTGGCGATGCGGTGGCGGTCGGACGTGATTGCCGAAGCAGTTCACCCGGTTTGGCCGGCGCCTTCATCGGAGGCGTCACCTCGGCCGGCGTAGACGTTCTGGACCTGGGAGAAGTAGCCACCGAGGTGCTCTACTACGTGTCCGGGGCCCGGTCGGTGGCCGGAGCAATGGTGACCGCCTCCCACAATCCGCCGCAATGGAACGGAATCAAGCTGTGCCTGCCGGGCGCATCCCCGGTCGGGGCCGACTCGGGGCTGGGCGAGATCCGCCGCCTGGCCATGACCGATCCGGGCGCCTCCGCCAACCACGGCCGGGTTTCGGTCTGCGACGTCACCGAAGGGTATGTGGACCATGTGCTCTCCGTCGTGAGTCCCGACCAGATAGGCCCCCTGCGGGTGGTGGTGGACGGCGGGAACGGCATGGCCGCCACCGTGGTGGGACCGGTGTTTTCCCGCCTGCCGGTCACAGTGACGGGACTGTATCTAACTCCCGACGGGACTTTCCCCAACCATCCGCCCGACCCCATAGATCCCGCCAACCTCACCGACCTGGTCAAAGAGGTCCGAGCGGTGGGCGCCGACCTGGGAGTGGCTTTCGATGGAGACGCGGACCGGGCTTTTTTCGTCGATGACCGGGGAGCACCGATGTCGGGAAGCGCGGTCACCACCTTGATCGCCCGCTCCTTCCTCGCCTCCCAACCGGGCGCCAAGGTGGTCCATAATCTGATCTGTTCCCGGTCGGTTCCCGAAGCCATCATCGCCGGCGGGGGCGTCCCCGTCCGGTCTCGGGTGGGACATTCCTTTATGAAGCAGATGATGGCCGAGACCGGAGCTTTGTTCGGCGGAGAACATTCCGGGCACTACTATTTCGCCGCCCATTACCGGGCAGACTCGGGCATGTTGGCCACCCTGGCCCTGCTGCGCATTCTCTCCGAGCAGAAACGACCCCTGTCGCAACTGCACAGCGATGTGGCGCCCTACCATGCCTCGGGTGAGATCAATCTGGCGGTAGCGAACCGCTCCGGGTCCCTGGCCAAGGTTGCGGAGGCGTTTTCATCGGTCGAACAGGACCGGCTGGACGGCCTGACCGTCTCCTGGCCCGACCGGTGGTTCAACCTGCGCCCCTCCAACACCGAGCCCTTCCTCCGGCTGAACGTGGAGGGACCCGACCAACCTGCGGTGGACCGGTTGGTTTCCCAGGTGCGCAGCCTGGTCCAGCCCTGAATGGGCCTCATCGATCCGCAACTGCCGGCCATCCTGGCATGCCCGGTGTGCAAGGAGAAACTGCTCCTGGTCGAGCAGGAAACCACGCTCCTCTGCGACCGTTGCGAACGGTCCTACTTGATAAATGCCGACGGCGTTCCCATAATGACAGTGGTAGATGACTAAAAGCCACTCCCGGCTGGCGGAGATGAGATTCCAGATGACCGCCCTGGGCGCCCAGTTGCGCTGGGGTGCAGACCTGGCGCTGGAGCCGGTCAAGACGAAGGAAAGAGAACTCCTGGTGTGCGGAATGGGGGGATCGGGTATCAGCGGAGACTTCCTGCAGGCTGTGGCGGCCGCCGAGGGCTGGCGCACCACGGTTCACAAGAACTACGGACTGCCCCGGTGGGCGGCCAACCTGCGGCCCTCGGTGGTGGTGGTCTCCTACTCGGGAAACACGGCCGAAACGCTTTCCGCCTGGAAGTCGGCCCGGGACCTGGGGCTGTGGGTGACTGCCATCACCTCCGGAGGCGAGTTGGCGGAACGAGCCGCGCTGGCCGGGCATCAACTGGTGTTGATACCAGGGGGGTACCAGCCCCGGTCAGCCCTGGGATTCGGACTGTCGGCGCTGCTGAGAGTGGCCGACCAGGCCGGGATCATCGAGGACTGCACACCTGCTCTTGAAGAAGCCGCACAGATAGCCGACAGCCTTTCCGGTCCCAAGGGGGAGGGTATGGGTCTTGCCTCGGAGTTGGCGGCAGCCATGGGAGGCAGGATGGTGGGTATCTACGGGTCTGCGCCGCTCACCCGGGTGGCCGCCTACCGATGGAAGACGCAGACCAACGAAAACGCCAAGCGGTCCGCCTTTATCGGAGTCCTGCCGGAGGCCACTCACAACGAGATAGTCGGTTGGGATCTTCCCCAGGGACTGGCGCGCCGGCGGGTGGGCATCATCGCACTGCGAGACAGTGACGAACATCCCGGCGTATCCCGTGGATTCGAACTACTGGAGAGACTCACCGCCGACCGGGTCACCTGGGTGGGAGGGGTTTGGACCCAAGGAATATCACCACTGGCGCGGCTGATCAGCCTGGTGTCCATGGGGGATCTCTTTTCCTGGGAACTGGCCCGACGCTCAGGCGCCGATCCCATGACAGTGAAGTTGATCGACCGTCTCAAGGAACTCATGCAGATCTCGTCCGATCCGAACTCCGGTACGCATGCCTTCTGACCTGGCCGATCCCGGGCTGGCGCCACAGGGTCGGATGAGGGTGGAGTGGGCCGCCAGCCGGATGCCGGTGCTCGGCGCTGTCCGGAAACAACTCTCAGATGACCGTCCGCTCGACGGCTTGAGAGTGGGCGCCTGCCTGCATGTGACCTCCGAGACCGCCAATCTGATGCTCGCTCTGGCAGACGCCGGGGCTGAAATCTCTCTGTGCGCATCCAATCCTCTCTCCACCCAGGACGACGTGGCCGCCGCACTGGCAGCCGAGGGGATGGAGGTGATGGCCATCCGCGGAGAGGACGCGGACCGCTACCACCGCCACATCGAGGAGGTGCTAAGCCGCAGGCCCCATCTGTTGGTGGACGACGGAGGTGACGTGATCTCCGCCCTTCATCGCCGCCATCCCGAACTCTCGCCTATGGGGGCCACGGAAGAGACCACCACCGGGGTAAATCGTCTGCGGGCCATGTCCCGGGAAGGCGCCCTGCGGATTCCGGTGGTGGCGGTGAACGATTCCGCCACCAAGCATCTGTTCGACAACTACTACGGCACCGGTCAGTCGACCCTGGACGGGATTATCCGCTCCACCAACCTGCTGGTGGCCGGTTCCACGGTGGTGGTAGTGGGCTACGGCCACTGCGGACAGGGCGTGGCCATCCGGGCAGACGGCCTGGGCGCCCGGGTGATCGTGGTGGAAGTGGACGCGGTCAGAGCGCTGCGCGCCCTGATGGACGGTTACCGGGTCCTCACGGCTCAGCAGGCCGCCGCGGAGGGGGATATCTTTATCACCGTGACCGGCAACCGGCACGTTCTGGCCGAGAGTCACCTTGACCTGATGAAGGACGGGGCGATTCTGGCCAACGCCGGCCATTTCGACGTGGAGATCGACGTCAAGGCTCTGGCCGACCAGGCGGCGGAGCGACGAACGGTTCGTCCCAACCTGGAGGAGTTCCGAATGGATGACGGGCGTCGACTGTTTCTGGTAGCGGAGGGCCGTCTGGCCAACCTGGGAGCAGCCGAAGGGCACCCCGCCGACGTCATGGACCTATCCTTCGCCAACCAGGTCCTGGCGCTGCGTTGGCTGGTCGCGAACCACGGTTCCCTGACGCCCCAGGTCTACGTGCTGCCGACCGATATAGACCAGATGGTGGCCCGCATCAAGATCGAGGCGCTGGGGGGACGGCTGGAGGAGTTGACCGGGGAGCAACGGGAATACATGTCGGGATGGCGATCAGGGACCTGATCCCGGCTGACGAACCGGTGGTCGAGCTACGAACGCGCCTCGGCCAACTTGATCTGGACCAACAGGATCCCCGCCAGCGAAACGGCGATCCCCAAGATCTGGCCCGGGGACAAGGCTTGTCCCAGCATGATCCAGGCCGCCACCCCTCCCACCACCGGCTGGGTGAGCAGGATCATCCCCACCGGACCCGGACCCGCCAGGCGGATGGCGATCACCTCCAGCAACATCGGGACAGCCGTCCCCATCACGCCCAGGGCCAGCAGCCACCACCACTGGGGGACCGGCAGATCCAGGGGACCCAACCCGGCGCCGGGCGTCAGGAACAAAGCGGCTGTCAACAAGGCATAGGTGGCGATGGTGAGCGGCGGGAGTTGCTCTGCCAGGTGGTCGACCAATAGAAAGTAGGCGCCCAGGAACAGCGCTGACCCCACCCCCGCGGCTATCCCTATCAGGTCCACCCGTTCCCATACCCAAGCCTCCACCACCATGCAGATGCCCAGCATGGTGACCAGCCCCGCCAGCCAGGCAACCAACGGCACTCGGACCCCTCCTATCACCTGCGCCCAGACCATCACCGCCAGCACCGCTACGAACTGCAGGGTCATGGCCGGACCGGCCCCCAATCTCTCCAGGCCGGTAAAGAGCAGCATTGCCATCACCGCCATGGCGCAGCCCGTAATGACCAGCGTTCCGAGACGGCCGCGTGGATGGAGGCGCCCCTTTCGCAGGGCCGCCACCAGCAGCACCAGCCCGGCGATCGCCTGGTGGCGCTGGGCCAACTCGATGGATCTGTGATAGTCGAGCAGTTGGATCACCACCACCGCGAAGTAACCGAACAGCAATACCACCACAATCGCCAGCAGGGTCCCCCTCCGCGCCTGGGGTCTCACGAAACCCGGGCCGGGTTTGCCCTCGTCAATTCGGCCCACGCTCATCAAAGAGAAGTTACCAACCTGGTGCAAGCGGCCATCACCTATTGCATACCAAAGCCCCGATGCCCTGATGGCCGGTGGCGCCCTCGGCGGAGGACTCACATAGTCCGGGGGGAACACATGTCAGGATGGCGGTCGGGTACCTGATCCCAGGTTGACGCTATGCCAGAGCCTCGGTGACTTTTAGTTGCACCAGTAGCACTGCGGCCAGGGAGATCCCGATGCCCACTACCTGTATCGGGCTGAGGATCTGTCCCACGAGGAACCAGGCGGCGACGCTGCCCACCACCGGCTGGGTGAGGATGATCATTCCCACCGGCCCCGGCCCGGCGTGGCGCACCGCGGCCACCTCCAACACCACCGGCACCGCGGTTCCGACCACACCGAGGGCCAGGACCGACCACCAGTGGGATGCCGGCAGATCCATGGGTCCTATCCCGGAAATCGGCAGCACCAACAATGCCGCGATTCCCATCGCGTAGGCAGAGATGGTCCAGGGGGAAAGGTGTTCTGCCGCACGATCGGCCAACAGCAGGTACCCTGCCAGAAAAACCGCAGACCCCGCCCCCGTCGTGATCCCCACCACATCCACCGTTTCCCAGACCCAGGCCTCCACCACCAAGGATATCCCCAGTACGGTCACCGCCCCGGCCACCCAGGCAACCGTGGGAATCCGTGCCTTCCGCACCGCCTGGGTCCACACCATCACCACCAGCACCGTGATGAACTGAAGGGTGATTGCCGGTCCGGCGCCCAGCCTCTCGAGAGCCGTGAAGAACAACAGCGCCATCGCCGCCACGCAGCCGCCCATTCCTAACAGGATTCCCAGGCGGCCCTGAGGACGGAGCCCACCCCTGCGGGCGGCGGCCACCCCCAGCACCACCCCCGAGATGATCGAATTCCGGAAGGTCAACTCCGCGGAAGTGTGGTATTGAAGCACATCGATGGCCACCACCGCGAAACAGCCGAACAGCATCACCGCCCCCACCGCCAGCAGGGTCCCCTTCTTCGCCAACGGCCGCCCCGCGCCCGCGCCCGGCTGTCCTGGGCGCAGTCCGCTCTCCTCCATCGAAAGGAAGCTACCAAATTCGAAAAGGCGTGCCGCCGCCCACAGGTCCTTGAAACGTGGGGTTCTGCCGCATTGGACCGGTTGGCCGCCCCTAATGCGCGGTCCATCGGCTGGCCTCACCTATAAGCCCGGAGGTCCTAACCTGGCGTGTTAGTTACCTACCATCTAATTGCATCTATAATTTATAGACGCAGACTATCCATAAGACCATTAATAATTGACATGTCAAAGATTTATCAACCACCCGACCTGACAGACGCCGACCAGCAAGTGCTGGAATCCATTGCCGCACTCCGTAAGACGCTCCGCTTCCGCCTCCACTACCCACGCCGATGGTATGGAACCCTACGCCGGGCATCCTTTGCCCGAGCAGTTCAAGGTTCCAATTCCATCGAGGGCTACCACGCAACCGCCGAGGACGTGGCTGCCGTGATCGAAGAAGAGGAACCCATGGACACCCGCCAAGAGACCCGGCACGCCATAGCCGGCTACCGCGACGCTATGACTTACGTGATGCAGTTGGCAAAATCCGATCAGAGAATTGACCGCTCGATCCTCTTAGGCCTGCACTTCATGATCATGAAATACAACCTAAAAAAGAATCCGGGCCAGTGGCGGCCTGGTCCGATTTACGTCACCGACGAAACCGGGCAGGTGGTATACACCGCCCCGAGCCGGGATTTGGTGGAGGAGTTAGTGACAGAAACCCTTGACGCTATCAACCAAAGCACCCATCCAACCATGGTCACCGCCGCCATGGCGCACCTGAACCTCGTAATGGTCCACCCTTGGAGCGACGGTAATGGGAGGATGGCTCGCTGTGTTCAGACTCTTGTCCTCGCATCGGAAGGCATCCTGGACACGGTCTTCTCGAGTATCGAGGAGTACCTGGGACGTAACACCCCTAGTTACTACAGGGCATTGAGCACAGTCCATCACGGTAGATGGGAGCCAGAGCTAAGTACCGGCCCCTGGATCAAATTTTGCCTCACGGCCCACTATCGGCAAGCCCGTACTTTGCAGAGGCGGACGGAGCAGTTCGAAGCGCTTTCCACCCGGTGCCAGGATCTCGCCACCCGGCACAGACTCCCGGACCGGGTTGTCGGAGCACTCGAAGATGCTGCCCGTGGCCGCACTCTCTGGCGGTCGCTCTACGTCAAAATCGTCAACAAATCACTATCCGAGGAAATCAGCGATATGACAGGAACCCGTGACCTGCTGGCTATGCACCGAGCCGGTCTCCTGAAGGCCATTGGGGAGAAACGAGGCCGCCGATATCGCGCCACTCCGGAAATGCGTGCAGTTTGGGACGATATTCGTGCAGAACGCCCGTCATTGCGGGTGGAGGATCCCTATGAAGCGTTGCTGGAACGACGGCTGCCGGCGTTTGACTTCTGATTTTACAGCAACTCGGGAAAGAAGAGAAGTACCGACAGGCTCAGCAGATTGAATCCGGCATGGGCGAAGATTGCCGGCCCCAGTCGTTCTCTCATGATTCGAAGGTAGGCCAACACCGCTCCGAACAGGAACAACTGGGGAACCAGCACCACACTGGACTCCAGTGGCTGAACCGTGGAGACTCCAACTATGTGGAAAGCCGAGAAGGCGGCGGACGAACCGATGATCACCCCCTTCGCCTTGAATCGACCGACCAGGGCCACGATCAGAACCCCTCGAAACATCAGTTCCTCCAGAATGGGACCCATTAGGCCCACCAGCAGTAACAGCGCCAGCCGTCGGTAAGTCCCCGAGGCGCCGGCGATTTCGCCGGCCAGAGACTGTGGCTCGCTCTCCAATCCCACCAGCATCGCCAGGGGCAGGAACAGGATGGCGAAGAGAATCTGCAGTCCTGCCCCCAGAAAAAGCATCAGCCCGTCCCGGACCTCCACCACGAACCCGAGGTGCTGAAAGTCTCTCCCGCGGGCCTTTCCCACCAACCACAGCGCTGCGGCGGTAAACACGAACTGACCCACCAGGAGCAGGATCACATCGGTCCCCGCACCGAGAATAACCGGCAGGATCGAACCTACCAGACCGGCCAGGGCGATCATGGCCAGGTCAGGGATCGTCCATCGTCCGGTGGTCACTGGTTCCCGCACTCTCCTCTGAGATTAATCACCGCGTTGCGGCAGGAATTCGCACTCCGCGGCTTGGGCTCAGTCCAACTCGAGAGCGCGTCGGTTGGTCCAATCCAATCTGGCTATCTCACACTGCTGGGGGAAACGGTCATCATCGCACATGCGGCGCAGCATGCGGATAACCCCGCCATGAGTGAATATGAGATGCACTCCGTCCGCCAGCCCTCCCAGAAACTTCACCACTCTTTCCTTCATCTGCTGGTTCGACTCTCCCCCGGGCGCGGCGAACCCGTCGAAAGCGATCATCTTTCTCCGCATCTGCGGCGCCAGCCCCTGCCAATTCAGCCCCTGGATGTCGCCAAAATCGAGTTCTCGCAAAGCGGCGTCCCGGGTGGGCTCGCCGAAGGCCAGTCGGGCGGTGTCGACGGCCCTGGAAAGGTCGGAACTCCACACCCCGGTGAATGTCCGACCTGCCAGCCTGTCGGCCAACTCCCGGGCTTGATCGCGTCCGGTGCTGTTGAGGGGTGTGTCAACCCAGCCCTGAAGCAAAAAGTCGCGATTCCAGTCGGTCTCGCCATGCCGAACCAACCAAAGTTCTATCACATTTAGAAATCAATCCCTCGACGGGCCCTGATTCCCCGATCGAATGCGTGTTTGACTTTGACCATCTCGGTGACCGTGTCGGCTGCTTCGATCAGGGAGTCGGGAGCATCGCGCCCGGTGAGTATGACGGTGACATGGGAAGGTCGACTGCGGATCATCTCCAGCATCTCACTCTCGTCGATCCATCCCCAGTTGAGGGGGTAGGTCACTTCGTCGAGCACCACCATCCGGTGGGTCCCTGCCGAGACCAGCCGACGGGTAAAGGACCAAGCTTCTCGCGCCACTGCTTCGGTCTCGGACATGTTCTCAGAGTCCCAGGTGAAACCATCCCCCAAGGCCCACCAGTCCACGCCCAGACTGCGTCCGACCTTCTCCTCCCCAACTTTCCACTTACCCGATTTGAGGAACTGCACCACCGCCACCTTCCATCCTCTCGAAACCGCCCGCAGCATGGTTCCGAACGCGGCGGTACTCTTTCCCTTGCCGTGACCGGTGTGAACCAGCACCAATGACGGCGCCCGACCCGATCCGATCGAAGGGCCTTCGGTGGGCGGCCTTTCCTGTATGGTCATTTCCGTTCTCCTTTCGGCAAATCCTATAAAACGCCGGCGGTCCCCATCATTTTTTCCTCCTCGGCCTCAGCGCCGGTTCGAAGGGGGATCACCACCACTCCGAACTCCGGGCCCGAAAGGACCCGCACCTGCGCTCCATAGTGGTCGCGCAAAGCGCCTTCGGTGATCACGGAACGGGGAGGCCCATCCAGGATCGCCTTCCCTCCCGACATCATCACCAAACGGTCGCAAAACTGTGCCGCCAAGGTCAGGTCGTGCAAGGCGCTGATCACCGTCAGGCGCTGTTCATGTCTGAGACGGTCGACCCTTTCCATCATCTGCTGTCCGTGACCGATATCGAGAGAAGAGGTCGGCTCATCCAGAATGAGCAGTGGAGCGTCCTGGGTCAGGGCGCGGGCCAGAACCGCTCTCTGCAACTCACCCCCGGACAGTTCATCGAGCCTGCGTCGGGACAGTTTCTCCAGGCCCAGGGCTTGTAGGGACCGGTGAGCGATCTCCAAGTCGGTACGGGTCTCCCGACCGAGCCATCCGACATGGGAAGTTCGACCCAGCAGGACGTAATCACTGACCCCCATCCCCCAGGGAACCACCGGGTTTTGAGGGACCACCGCCATCAACTTGGCTCTTTGGCGAGCGCCGAGTCGGCTCAAATCCCTTCCCCTGTAGTTCACCTCCCCGGTGTCGGTGACCGTGGCGCCGGTGATGGCCCTCAGCAAGGTGGTCTTGCCTGCTCCGTTGGGACCGATCAGTCCCAGCCACTCCCCTTCCTCAACCGAGAGGGTCACCGAGTCAACGACCTGGGCTTCTCCCAGGACCACCGAGACGTTCCGCACCTGCAGACCGGTCACTCCAGATCTCCAGAGGTCCGCAGAACCATCAGAAAGAAAGGACCGCCCAGGAAGGCGGTCACCACCCCGATGGGCAACTCGGCAGGAGACACCACGGTGCGGGCCACCAGATCAGCGGCGGCAAGAAAGGCGCCTCCCACCAGGAGCGACAGCGGAATGATCACCCTGTAGCTCCAACCGGCCAGCAACCGGACCGTGTGAGGAACGATGATCCCCACAAAAGCGATCAGCCCGCTGGCCGACACGGCCGCCGCCGCCCCCAGGGTGGCCGCCGCGATCACGATCAGTCTTACGGTGCGGGGCGACAACCCCAGGGCAGCCGCCTCGTCGTCTCCCACGGCCATCACGTCGAGGGCTCTGCGGAATGCCAGCAACACCAGCCAGCTGACCAGCATGTAGGGCAGCACCGCGTACAGGTCGCCCCATCCCACCGTCACCAGACGACCCAGTATCCAGCTGTAGACCTCCCGCAGGGTCGTGACATTGGTCAGCTGAAGAAAAGTCTGAACCGCGGTCAGAAAGGACGCCACCGCCACTCCCGCCAGCACCAGGGTGGTAGCCGATCGGCGCTCCCTGCCCCTGGTCCGGGACAGTCCGTAGGAAAGCGCCACACCCATCACCGCACCAACGAAAGCAAGCGGGGCCAATGGCATGTTGGGAAAACCCCTGGCGCGCAGCAGAATGGCCACCGTGGCGCCCAGACCGGCGCCGGCCGCCACCCCCAGCAGATACGGATCGGCCAGGGGATTGCGGAAGACTCCCTGGTAGGCGGCGCCGGCTGAAGCCAGGGTAGCTCCGACCAGGATGCCCATGACCGCCCGTGGCAGACGAATCTCCCACAGGATGGCCAACTCACGGTCCGTCAGGGAACTCTCCACTTCCAGTAACGGAAATCGGTCCAGCAGGGCGGCGACTACTCCTCCCATATCCAACCCGGCCGGTCCGACCATGAGAGCAACCCCCAGCACCGTCGCTCCCAGCGCCACCGCCAGCATCAGTCTCCCCGGTCCCACCCGGGACGGCTGGACCAACGCTGGTGGCGTCAAGGCGCTCAACCCCGGGCTGCCAACTCAACCACTGCGACCGCGGCTACCTCCAGGAGGTCCACAATCCGCGGACCCCACCGGGAGGCGATGTCATCATTGAGCTCCACCACCGCCCCATTGGTCACCGCCGTGAGCGCCGACCATCCGGGGCGCTCGGAAACGGTCTCCAGATTCTGCCCGCAGCACAAGGTGTCCGCCAAAAAAATCATATCGGGATCCACATCGACGATGTACTCCGAAGAGAGCTGGGGATACCCGTAGCCCTGCTCATCGGCAGGGTCGGCAATGTTCTCAAGACCGAGCAGGCCCAGGACCTGTCCGATGAAGGTGGCGGAGGTCGCGGAGTAGAGGTTCTGATCCAGTTCGTAGTAATAGGTGAATGACACCTCCGGAAGGTCGGCCACTATCTCCTCGATCCGGTGCTGCATCGAAGCTATCAGGTCATCGGCCTCCATCCGATGGCCGGTGGCGATTCCGAGTTGTTCAATCTGATGCCAGACATCGTCGAGAGAGCTTGCCGATTGCATCATTAGCGCCGGGATCCCCAGTGTCCCCAGCGACGACATCAGGTCGCCCGGGTCATAGAATACGACCACCAGGTCGGGATCGAAAGCGGTGATGGCTTCGACATTGGGACTGAATGAGGACAGGTCCGTGACCGGCGCCTCGGGCGGGTAATAGGAATAGCTGTCAACCGCCACCACCTGAGAACCGGCGCCGATCGCGAAAAGCATCTCGGTGGTCGACCCCGACAGGGAGACAATTCGCTCCGGCCGAGCAGAGATGGTAACTGTGCCTTGCGAATCCCTCACATCCACCGGAAAAGCGGGAGGCGCCTGCGTGGTTGTAGTGGTCAGCGCCGTCGTGGTGGGAGCTTCCGTGGTGACGGTCGGCGCCGCCGTGGTTGTAGTTGTAGTGGGCGGCGCCGCCGTGGTGGTGGTCGGCGGGGCCGTCGTGGTTGGGACCGCAGTGGTGGTCGGGGCCGTCGCGGTAGTGGTGGGAGCTTCCGTGGTGACGCCGGACTCGACTGCAGAAGAGCCCTCACTTCCGCAGGCGCCCAAGGCCAGTGCCGACAACGCCAGCAGCACCAGCCACCTTCCACCCCTGGGTGGGGTGTTCGCATACATAAACATCCTCCTTGTTGAGGAGGATGAAGGAGAAGAGTGTCAGACGGGGAACCCCGCCGACGAACTACACCTTCATCCGAGGTTCATCCGTCATCCCGGAACCAGGCGTCCTGGCTCATCCCCTCTCTCGGGGCTTGACAGTTGCGGGACAGCGTCGGACTTCAACCGAACTTCGCTGCATCCGGGACGAACCGCCGTTGTCTCTCGGCGGACATGCCGAACTATAGCATTCTCAATGGAGGAGCGATCCGCGGAACCGCCACCCGCAGCTGGGCTTATTCTCCCTCGGATTCCTCCTCAGGGGACTGTTCGCCGGATTCGTCGGACAGCACGTCACTTCGCGCCAGGAGGGTGGCTGCCAGGAGCAACTCCTCGTCCCCACGACGGACATCCAGGACAATCACGTCCCCGGGCACCAGATGCCTGATGCGGGCAGCCAGATCCGAGATCCCGGTCACCGGTTGACCACCAACCGCCACTACGATGTCGCCCACCTGCAACCCCGCCCTCTCCGCCCCGGAACCGGGGAAGATCTCCATTATTTCCACGCCAGCATCGCCCAGGGTGTCGCGTCCGCTGACTCCCAGGAAGGCGACGTGGACGGGTTCTCCGGCGATGAGAGCCTGCGCCACCCGGTAGGCGACGTCGATGGGGACCGCAAACCCCACCCCCTGAAATTCGATCGCTTCCAAAGTGGTCGAGTCTGTGAAAATCGAGACGTTGATGCCGATCAGCCGACCGTAACGGTCCGCCAGGGCACCACCCGAGTTCCCCGGATACAACACCGCGTCGCTTTGGTGCAAAAGCCTTCCCTCCACTATGCGGTCGACGGCGCTGATCACCCCGGAGGTGACCGAGGACTCCAATCCCCACGGACTGCCCACGGCCACCACCATTTGGCCCACTCTCGGCTGGTCCTGCAGTGCAAGCTCGGCCGGTATCAGACCTGAACGCTGCACCTTCACGACCGCCACATCGCTTTCCGGATCGGTCCCGACCACCTCCCCGGGCATCCGGTCGCCGCTGGAAAGACGCACAGTCAATTCTGCGCCGTCATTCACAACTGTCTCCACCACGTGGGCAGCGGTGAGGATATAACCGTTGCTGTCGAAGACCACCCCGCTACCCGCCCCCTGCTCGAATACGTTCTCACTGCCGATTTCCAGGTGAACGACCGAGGGCACCAGACGGTTGGCCACATCCGAGACAGGCTCGTCGGTGACGACCAGATCGGGCGGCGGAACGATCACTGGCTCGACTTGGACAGTGGTCGACGGAGCGGAAGTGGGAGGTGAAGTAGTAGATGCAGAGGTAGTGGGAACAGCTGAGGTGGTAGTGGTGGGAGTCTCGACGGCAGGCACGGTTGTTGCCGTGGTGGCCACCGCTACCTCCTGCTCGGGCGCCGCTTCGGGAAAGAAGACACCGGCGACGAAACCTGCCGCCAGCAGCACAATTCCGGCCACGGCCATCATCTTCCATCCTATTTCCTGAAAGGCTCTCCTCTTCCCGGGAGATGGCGTTTGCTCGTCGATGGAGGACGAGAACAGCGAGACGTCCGCGGCGTGTGTCATAGGACTGCCGCTCGCCCCCGCCTCTTGATCATGTTCGGCATCTTGGCCGTCAGACAGTTGAGGAGAGGGTTCTTCTACCTTGGTTGAGGCGGCCCTCCCGTCAAGTCCCTCGGCGCCGGTTTCTCGGTCCGATTCACTCTCTGAATCGTCGCCCGGTGTGATGCTCCGGTCGCTGAGTGTGAGAGAATCTTCGAGGGAACCTTCCACGGGCCTGGAAGACTGATTCCTCGGAGAATCTTCGGAGGGTGGAGTTTCTGTCATAACAAACCTATCTTGCCCAAGTTTACGGTAAAAAGACCGTAAACCCCTATTGAGGCCTGTCAAGCGGATTGATATCAACCGGGGCCTCGTCCCCCGAAGGATTCAGGGAAGGTATCCACACCACCATCGCGGCCCCGCCGCTCTCTCTTTGGAAGGTAGCCAGTTCTCCGCGGTGGGACTCGACCAGATGACGGGCGATGGCCAGACCCAGACCCCCTCCGACGTGGGAGTCCCCCGAGATCAGACTCGGATCAAGGCCCGGACCCCGGTCGGCCACCGTCATCCACGCCCATCCGTCCCTTTCACCGCAATCCAGTTCGATCAAAGTGCCTGGCGGAGAAGCTGTGATGGCGTTGTCGAGCAGATTCTCCAGAATGCGGGCAAGAGCCAACGCATCCCCGGACACGGTAGCCGGTTGGGTTCTCACCTGCACCCGCAGGTCCCTCTCCTCCGCCAATGCAGTCACCGCCTGAGCCGTGGAAGCAACCAGATCAGCCAGGTCCAACTCGGAAAACCTGTGGAACCCAACCTCCCAGCGGGCTGCTTCCAGCAGACGATCGATCATCCCCGACATCTTGCGAGCGGCGCGGGAGACTACCTCCCCGGTCTCCCTCCAGTCCTCGGCCGTGGCGGCGGGGTCGGCCAGGCTCACCTCCAGGTTGGAACGGATCACGGCCAGAGGGTTGCGAAGATCATGAGAAGTGGAAGCCAGGAACTGCTGTTGAAGCCGAAAGGATCCACTCAGCCGATCGAGCATGGCGTCGAAAGTGCCGGCCAGCCGGGTGAGCTCGTCGTCGGGCCCCGAAAGGTTGATCCGCCGGCTGAGATCCTGGGCCTGGATGTTCTCGGCCACTTCGGCGATCTGGCCGATGGGACGCAGGCTGCGGCCGGCCAGAAACCAACCCATCACCAGGCTGACCAGAAAAAGCCAGACCAGTCCCCACAGGATGAGGCCGGTTATGTCCTCCAGGATTCGCTCCCGCAGGACCGTCTCCACCGTCTGGAACTGTCGCATTTCCAGCTGGGGAATGATGTAGCGAACTCCCCCGCGTACGACGGTTTCGCCGGGAGTGAGCACCAGTCCCATTACCCGGTCGGTTCGCAACCCGTGGCGGATCACAAAGAAGATGGAGATGACGGCCGCCGATCCCAACACGAATACCACCAGAGAAGAAAGCACCGACAGACGGAACCTGATGGAAGAGAAGACCGGCGGAAGCTTCATAACGCGGTTATCGGAGAAGAATCGGCGCCCAACACATATCCCCGCCCCGGCACGGTGTGGATGACAGGGGGTTTTCCCAGTTTCTTGCGGAGGTTGGAGAGGGTCATCCTCACGGTGTTGGTGAAAGGATCGGCCGCCTCGTCCCACACATGCTCCAAGAGAGTCTCCTGGGAAAGAACCACGCCTGCCCTGGTCATCAGATACTCCAACAAGGAAAACTCCTTGGCCGTCAACCGTACGGGCTGCGCCCCGCGAAAGACCTCGAAGCGGGCCGTGTCCAGTTGCAGATCTCCCACCACCAGCACGGGGCTGGTATCTTCGTCCCGGCGCAGGATGGCCCTCACCCTGGCCAACAACTCGGCGAAGGCGAAGGGCTTCACCAGATAGTCATCCGCTCCCGAGTCAAGGCCTTTCACCCGGTCCTCCACCGCATCTCGGGCGGTCAGCATCAACACCCGTGGTCGGTCCTCGAAAGTGGCGATCGACCCGTCCACCAACCGGCGGCAGAAATCTACTCCCTTTCCGTCCGGCATGTTCCAATCCAGGATCACCAGGTCATACCCGGCCGAGACCAATCTCAGCAAAGCGTCCTCCAGCGTATGGGCCACATCCACCGCGTAACGGCTGCGACGCAACCCCCGCGCCACGGCATTGGCCAGATCGACCTCGTCCTCCACGACCAAGAGTCTCATGTAAGGCAAAACTACCCCCGAACCGGAAGATATGCGAGAAGGTCAGGTCTTGATCCCCCATTAGCATCATGGCAATGTCCAGGTTCCAAGGTGTCGCCGACCGGTCCCGTATCCGTTCTCTTCTTGAGCAATTTGTCAGCATCCACTCGGTGAATCCCGCCCTTGACGGGGGACCCGGTGAAGCCGAGCTGGCTTCGGCCCTGTTCGACTACTTCGAGGCGGAGGGAATGAACCCCAGCCGTCAGACTGTCCATCCCGGCGGGCGGGACAACATCCTAGTCAGCCTGGAGGGGGCCACCGGCGCACCGCTGGTGATGTGGCAAGCCCACCTCGACACGGTGACGCCCTCGGGCAAGGCCTGGCCCCAAGCGGTGGTGGAAGGTACGCGAGTACACGGACGCGGCGCCTGCGACACCAAGGGCTCGCTGGTCGCCATGGTGGAGGCGTTGCACATGATACGCGGTCTCGATCCCAGCGAGCGCAGTTCCATCCTGTTCGTCGGAGGGATCGATGAAGAGGTCTCCGGCACCGGAGCGATGGCGCTGTGCGAGGAGCGATCCGACATGGACATGGCCATCGTGGGGGAACCCACCGGCTTGGAGTTGGCCACCGCCCACAAGGGAGTGCTCCGTTTCGAGATCGAGACAGTGGGCTCACCCGCCCACTCCTCCAAACCCCATTTGGGGGTGAACGCCATACACAACATGTCCAGGGTGCTGGACGCCCTGGAGGACCGATACATCCCGACGTTGACAGAGATCAGCCATCCGCTGGTGGGAAGCCCGACCATCAACACCTCGCTGATCCGTGGAGGCACGGCGCTCAATATCGTTCCGGCGCAGTGCGTGATCAGCATGGACCGTCGCGTCAATCCCGGAGAGGACTCCAATGAGATCCTGGCCGACATCGAAGAACTGCTGGCCGGTTTGGCGGAGAGCGGAATCGAGACTCGCCTGCACAAGTCCTCCTTGGACATGGGGCCACTGGACACCCCGTTAGACCACCCCTTGGTGAGGGCTCTGCAGACCGCCCGCCAGTCGATCCTCGGTGATCCGGGTCAGCCCATCGGTGTTCCCTACGGAACGGACGGCGCCTGGTTCGCCCCCCAAGGCATTCCGTCCGTGGTCTTCGGACCCGGCTCCATAGACCAGGCCCACTCCGACGAAGAGTGGGTGGAGATAGAGGACACCGCCCTGGCCGCCGAGATCATCGCCGAAACGGCAGTGCTCCTGGCCGGGTGATATTCTATCCGATAGCCCGCGCTTCGTCACTGCCGGCCATTGCCGGTCCCGACACTGCCAACGCCCCGCCGGGTAGGTCCAGACAGAGAATCCGCGGCGGGCCCAACTCCCTGGTGGCGCCTCCTGGGAACTCTCCGGTGTCCCCATAGCAACCGGCCCTATTTGAGGATCTCATGCCCGAAGCAATCCTGCACATGCGACAGGATCGTCTCCCACAAAGTGAGGCTGCGCGTATTTGTGGGGAGCAGGGTTAGGGAGGGGGTCCTTGGTTAGGGGTTGAGGCCTCGCTGGAATTAGGTGGTGAAACAAAAACGCCTAGTCCAGGAGGCCTCAATGAATGCTGATGTTATGCCGGTCCGGTTGCACCTGCGTGGTGTACGGGTGACCAAGGTGGTGGTTGACACCGTCGGGGAGCTGGTGGTGGAGGTGGTCTCGGCGAAGAAGCTGTCCGAGTGCCCGCATTGTGGCCGGTCGTGCCGGCGGGTGCACGACCGCCGCCAGCGGCGAATCCGCGACCTGGAAGTGAGCGGACGTTTGACCGTGCTGTTATGGACCCAGGCGACGGTACGTATGCGACCGGTGCACCAAACGGCACATGGAAACCCACCCCCAGTTTGTGGGTGGTATAACGCGCCGGCTGGCCCGCCGGCTGGTCCAGGACGCCCAGGCCATGCCCAATGCGGGCAGTGGCCCGCCGCCACCAGATCAGTTGGCACCTGATCATGGGCCTGGTCACCGACTGGTCCCATTTGATCCGAACCCGCCGCCGTCGCCAAAGATGCCGGGTGCTGCTGATCGACGAAACATCGATCCGCAAACGCCACCGCTATGTAACCGTTGTTGTCAACGGCGACACCGGCGAGATCCTGTCCATGTTCCCCGGACGGTCCAAACAGGCGTTGAGCAGGTTCTTCATCGAGCAGGGACCCCACTGGCGCCAGAACGTACAGGTCGTGGTCTCAGACGGTTCCCGTTCCTACCAGGCAGCCATCGTCCGCTACCTGCCTTCGGCCTGTCATGTCCTGGACCGGTTCCACGCCGCCCGCCGGTATCACCGAAGGATCTGACCCTGGTACGCCGGGACCTGCAACGCCGCCAGCCCCCCGGCGTCAAACCCGCCTGGCACCCGGATCTGTTCCGCGCCCGGTACCTGCTCCTCAAAAGAAAGGCCAATATCACCCCCGAAGAGAAAAAACGCCTCAAACAACTGTTCGAGGCGTACCCGCGTCTACGGGTCGCCTGGGACGCTGATGACGATCATCGAAAGTCCCCAGAGTCGATCAGCGAAAGTTCCCACCCTGGGTTGGGTGGTTTTAGGCTAGCAGGTCTCCTTTCGGTCGGTGTTTTCGGGCTTGGGCTTGGTAGCTTCTGAGGCGGTAGCTGTCGCCGGTGATGGTGAACACCACGCTTTTGTGGAGCAGTCGGTCGAGCATGGCGGCGGCGATGGTGTGGTCGGAGAAGATCTCTCCCCACGACGCGACACCGAGGTTGGTGGTGAGAATGATCGACCCTTTTCCGTACCGTCTGGAGATGACCTGGAACAGGGTGGCGGCGTCTTCTGCCGGCATGGGCAGATAGCCCAGTTCGTCGATGATCAACACTTTGGGGGTGTTGAAGAACCGCAACGTTTGGGCCCATCGTCCTTGTAGGGCGGCTTTGCGGCACCGCGCCGCCAGGTCGGCTGCGGTGGTGTAGTACACCTTGTGTCCGGTGTCTACCGCGGCGCGGCCCAGGATGACCGCCAGCATGGTTTTGCCCACGCCGGGCGGTCCGATGAACAAAACGTTGGTGGCGTCGGCCAGGTAGGCCCCGGTGGCGAGTTCTCGTACCAGTTTCTCGTCGATGCTGGGTTGGGCGGTGAAGTCGAAGTCTTCCAGTTTCCAGCGGGTGGGGAAGTTGGCCAGTTTGAGACGGGTTTCCCATCGCCGCTGTTCGGTGGTCTCTACTTCTACTCGAAGTAGACCTTCAAGGAACTCGGTGTGGCTTTCACGGTTGGTTCGTGCCTGTTCGAGGTGGGTGGGGAGCGCCTCGGCCGCGGCGGGTAGGTTGAGGTAGGCCAGATGGCCTCGTAGTTGTTGGTACACCGATTGGTTCATCACAGACCCGCTTTTCGGTTTTGTTGGTCGATGTGCCGCTGGTACACCTCCAGATCGATCACCGTTTCTGTGTACAGGTCTCCGATACCGGCGGCGATAGCCAAAGCCGCGTCCGATGGCGGACGGTTGGGTTTGGGTTTGCACGGTGGTTTGGTGGTGAACTCGGCCAGGACCACGTTCTCCAAAGCAGCGGTGTGCTCGGGTAGCCGAACCACCCGTCCCATACCGCGGGGTGCCTGCTGGTGGGTAGCGACCAGCCGGCCACTGGCCGAGAACATGCTGATGGTGGGGTCACCGAGCCTCCAACGGACGGTGACCTGGGTTCCTATCACCCCTGGTGGCACCGAGTATCGGTTACCGCGTACCGATACCAGCCCGTTGGATGTCACCCTGCGCTCCAGGATCCCTTCTGCCGGGTAAGGCACCGCAGGAAGCTCGAGGAGAGGCTCGTTATCGGCCAGCTCGCCCACCGTGCTCTCCCGCCGTGGGCGAAGATCGCCCACGGTCTGGCAGAAGCTGTCCAGGCTGTGCTGTGCTTCGGCGATGCTGGTCACCGCTGCGGTGCGCCACCACCGCTGAGAGACATAGTGGATGGCCTTTTCCACCACGCCTTTCCGTTGGGGACGGCGCGGTGGGCACGGATCGACAGCCACCCCGTAGTGTTTGGCTACCCCAACGAACGACGGCTGGATACGACCACTGGCCGCCACCACGGTAGCCATCCGATCCACCCTCCACCGCCGCGGGGTACCCTCCAGTCGTCTCAACACCTGGTCGAGACCCTCCACCAAATGGGGTTGGTCCTGGCGGGACGTGATCCACGCCCGAAACCGGCCCGAGTGCGACAGCACTCCCACCAGCACATGAGCGGTGGCTCCCCACGGGGCGTCACGTAGTTCCACCCAGTCCCACTGGCACTCCTCACCCGGTGGATGATCAATAATCGCCGTGGCCCGGCCCCTGGTACCCGCACAGGCGCCACACAACGGCCGCAGGCCCCGAAGACGGACCTTCCGCACAAACGTCACATAGCTCTGCTCATAGCCCAAAGCCACCACCTCGTCGAACAGCGCCGACCCCCACACATGCGGATCATCAGACAACCGCTGCCGCACATACGCCTCGAACTCATCAAACAGATCCGTCTCTGCCCGGGCACGCTCGCCCGGGGCTCGCCCGTCCGACAGATACGCCCGTATCGTTTTCCGGTCTCTTCCCAAATGACGAGCAATAGCCGAGATCGACCACCCCCGCCTCCTCAAAGCATGAACTTCCACGCACTCCTCCAGTACCAACATAAGGGGATAGGGCTCCTCTCCACAGCTAGTGACATGACAATCGCCTAGCTTGGAGAGAGCCCTACCCAACAACGGGTATTTGCTCCCAGAGGGTGGGGAATTTCAGTGATCGAGACTGGGGAATTTCAGTGATCGCCAACAACGCTCTCCAACAACTCTACGGCCTCTACGAGGCCAAAGACCTCCCCACCGCGCTCGAGGCCCTCGAACGGTTCGTCACCCTCTACGAAACCGGACACATACCCGAGTACTACCACACCGTCACCACCGTCCTCAACTGGTCAAAAGAAATCCTCATCTGGCACCACGCCCGCCGCTCCAACGGACCCCTGGAAGGCATCAACAACCTCATCCAAACCCTCCGACGCACCGCCCACGGCTTCACCAACCACCACAACTACGCCGCCCGAGCACTCCTCCTAACATGAACCCCACCACCCACCAGCCAGACCACCAATCCCAAAAAAACGCGCAGGGCCCACAAAGTTACGGCGTATTCAATACCACTGATCGATTTTCACTAGAAGGCCAATCTTCACAACAACAGTGAATAACGGTGTTCTAGTGCAGCTGGGGTCGATGTTCGAAGCCAACGGAGAGAAGAATCTACCCGGCAACGGGTACTAAACCCCCAAAAGGTGGGCCCTATCGCATACGACCACTAAACCTTGGAACTAACCACCTAGCTCTTGGGAAGGTCGTACACCTGGGCGGTGTAGGCGCCGTCCACCACCAGGTTGACTCCGCTTACGTATCTGGCGTCGTCGGAGGCCAGATACAGGAAGGCCGAGGCGATGTCGTCAACGGCCGCCAGCCGATTCATGGGTACCACCGGGAAGCCCTCCGCCCGCCACTTGTCCATCAGTTCCTCCCCGGCGATGTCGACCGACTGCTGGGTGTCGGCCGGGCCGGGGCTGACGCAATTGGCCCGGATCTTCCATGGCGCCAGTTCTACGGCGATGGCTTTGGCCAGTGAAATGATCGCCGCCTTTGCCACGCAGTAGGCGGTGAAGTTCCGTCCATGTCCCAGAGCGCTGATGGAGGAGGTGAACAGGATCACCCCGCCACCGGTCTGTTTCATTGCCTGGGCGGCCCGCTGGGAAAGGGTGAAATAGGCGTCGAGATTGACCGACATCACCCGCCGCCAGTCGTCGTTGCTCATTTCGATGAAAGGCACCTGCACCCAGGCCGCCGCGTTGGAGACCAACACGTCCAGGCGGGGATCGACCGCCAGGGCCTGCTCGATCGCATCTTCGCATCCGGCGGTCTCACCGAGATCAACACAGATCGGGACCGGGTTGGCGCCGAGTTCGGCTATGGCGGGCGCCGCGGTCTCCAATCGTTCGGGGCGGCGATCCACCAGGTACAGGTTGGCCGCCCCCTCGGAGGCGAAACGCTCGGCGGTACGGCGTCCGAAACCGCTGCCCGCTCCGGTTACGAAAACGTTTTTCCCGGTAAAGCGGGCTCGGTTCCCAGGGCGCGAACTTTGATCCTGGGCTGGTCGGCGGGCTTCGGCCCTGATACTGCGGGACATCTTATCCTTCCAGGACGGGGAGAGTTATACGGGTGGGATGAGAAAGGTTGTGGAGAACGGTCTGGGTGGCGGGCATACCGGCGTTGGAGGGCTCGGCGAACAGAGGGCCGCCAGTGTTCATGTTACGGTCCCACTGGGGAAAGTCCGAGCTCCCCAAGACCAGTCGCAGCCGGTGTCCGGCCTTTACCGCAGCCGCCACCGGACCCAGGTCGATCCGGTACTGGTAGACCCGGTCAGGCCGGATAGGGGTGGGATCGGACAGCGATTCCCGGTAGCGCGCCCGGATGATTCCCTCCTGCAGATTGATGGAGACGCCTTCGGCATCCACTGCACACAATCTGGCGGTCCAGTCGGTGTCCGCGGCGGTGGTGGCAGCCCACAGGGTAACGGCTACATCTCCCAGCAACGTCATCTCTCGTGGGAGGGGATCGGAGGTGTAGACCAGAACCATACGGGACGTCTCGGAAGCATGCTGGTCAGCGGGTCCCATCGGAGTGATCGTGTCGAAACAACAAGAGTGACCGCCCTGGCTGGGCGAGGGAAGGGCCGGATCGTAGACGTACAGATCAGCAGGCTCCTCTCCGGGTCCTCGACGGCTCAGCACCCCATCTCCAAACTTGGAGTTCGCCCGTCCTGCGGAGTGAATGAACCAGTCCTGGTACTCCACTCCCGACGGAGGCCAGTCGTCATAGTGCCTCCATCCTCCGTTGTACAGATGGGCGGTGACCGGACTGTCCAGCACCCCCGTGTCCCTTCCCTTGATCATCTGATCGAACCATCGCAGGTGCCAGTCGTCGATTTCGATCGTGTCGGGCGGGCGGCCCTCCGACGATCCCAGGGGACTCCAAGGCATGTGGGTCCACGGTCCCAGCAGCAGTTTCTGGCCACTGCGGGCCGTCTCGGCGCCGGCTTCGGCCCGCAGACCCGAAAAGTTGCGGACCGTGCCGGAGACGAACACGTCGTACAAACCTCCCACATGCAAGGAGGGAACGGTTATCCGGCTGTAGTCCTCGTCAATCGACCACCTCTTCCAGTAGTCGTCATAGGTGCAGTGCTCGAGCCAGTCGTAGAACCAGGGGGCGTATCCGTCGGACAGAGGCGGGTAATCCCGAAGAGGGGTGAACCAATACCACCCGGGCGCCTCAGCCAGAGAGGTTCCCAGCGCTTCGAAGGCGGACCGGTCGCCGGCTCGCTGGGCAGTATCCAAAGCCAGGAGATTGGCCCAGTAGAGGATGAAGGCCAAAGAAAGGGCGCCGCCGTTGTAGGTCCATCCCTCGTAGTACTGGGAGGCGGTGAAGGCGGGGGCGATGGCAGTCAGGCTGGGCGGACGCTGGACCGCGGCCAGCATCTGGGTGGCGCCCACATAGGAAAACCCCCACATACCCACCCGGCCGTCGACGCCGGGGAGACGCGCTGCCCATTCGACGGTGTCAAACCCGTCCGAGGACTCGTAAAGATAGGGATAGAACTCGCCTTCCGAGGTCGCTCTGCCCCTGCAGTCCTGGATCACCACCACGTATCCCTGCGAGGCGTACCAGATGGGGTGGGCATGGCCAAAGGGCGAGGTGGCGTTGCGCTTGTCGTAGGGAGAGCGCATCAGCAGCACCGGCAGCAGGGCGTCGGTCGCCGGACGATAGACATCCGCGTAAAGAACGGTTCCGTCTCGCATCCGAGCTGGAACGTCCCGCTCCACGGTGACATCCGGTACTCCCGGCCAGGGCCTTGGTCCGCTCATTAAGAATTCTCCTTCTCGCCTGATAGCATCTCCCGCGTGGGCAATCTCCTCGCCCTGGGTTTTGCTGTCACCGCTGCAGTAGTCTCAACCGCCGCCACCCTGGACCTTGCCCGTGACCTGCGCCGGCGCCCGCGACCGCACCTGTCAGCCTACACGGCGGGAATGGCCATGTTCTCACTGGCCGTTTGGGCTTTGTTCTCTGCCCTGGGATGGGGATGGCACGGGTTCAACTACCGGGTTTTCTTCCTGTTCGGCGCAGTTCTCAACATCCCGTTCCTGGCGCTGGGATCGGTCTTTCTCTCGGTGGGCCGCAGAGCAGGGCACATTATGACGGTGGGTCTGTTCGGCTTCTCCGCCATTGCGACCACGCTGGTGAGCGTCACGCCATTTCATCGAGCCCTGCCCGAGGGTGGAATTCCCTCCGACATCTTCCCGTCCATTGCCGAGGCGGGGTTCGGTCCCCGTCTGCTGGCGGCGATTGCCGGAGGCATGGGAACCCTGGTGCTGGTGACGGCCGCTCTGTGGGGGGCCGTCCGGTTCCGCAAGTCCAATCGGAGGCGGGCGTTGGCGAACCTGGCCATTGTGGCGGGAGTCCTGGCAGCCGCCGCCGGGGGCACCATCCTGGGCTTTCTCAACGAGTCCTCCGCCTTCTCGGTCTCCCTGCTCGCCGCCGCTTCTCTTATCTGGTGGGGATATCGTCTGTCCACAAGTCGAGCCCGATCCGATTAGAGGGAGGCGTCTCAACCGGTAGCACTGCAAAAACTCCCATGACCGGGCGACCGGGCGCCAAGGACGGCGGCGCCGTAACCTTCACCCGGACAGCCGTAACCTTCACCCGGACAATTGCTGAAGGGACCCATGCCAGGCCGGCCGGGCGGCGGGACAGTTGTCGGTTAGCATCCTCATCACATGAACTGTGAAGGGGACGAATGACGGCAAACGGCAGGATCACGCCATGGACAACGTAGCGTCGCTGCTTGATCGCGAAGTCTACGGAGTAGGTCAGGTCGACCGGATTCTGGAACTGTCTCGAGGCACATCGAAGCGTTGGATTGATGGCTACGAACGGCTTGGCAGACGGTATGAACCCATCGTCAGACATCAACCGACGGGATCGACGATCGTTACCTGGGGCGAGTTTGTGGAGACTCGCCTGATTTCAGAGTACAGGACCGCCGGCATCAACATCTTCCGGATGCGCCCAGCCATTGAGGCCCTCCGGGAAACTTTCGGAACGGCACATCCACTGGCTACCGCCAGGCCCTTCCTCGATGTCGAAGGATGCGAACTGGTGCAACGAGTCCAAGACGAAACGAACCTCGATAGGCCGTTGTGGTTCGTAATACGTTCGGGACAGATGGTACTGCCCTCGATGGCAGTGCGCCGATTCCAGCAGGAAGCCGAATACGACGCCGGCGGCACCGTGATTCGCTTTCATTTGGCTGAGCACGTGGTGTTGGATCCTGAATACGCCTCGGGAGAGCCCACGTTCAAGGGGCGCCGACTCCGCGTATATGACATTGTCGAGGCCGTAGCAGCCGGTGAGCCCACGGAATCGATAAAGGCAATGTGGGGCTTGACCGATGAGCAGTACCGCGATGCCGTAAGACATTCCAAGATTGCCTGATCTTGGAATGTTCCTGCGGCACCACCCCTTGTTCCTCCGCCTGATCATCCGATACCGGGAGCAACTGGTCGAGGTCGATAGGACAGCGATAGGCCCTTGCCTACACAGGCTGAACCGGTCTGGAGTGCATCAAGGCAATTTGCCCCGCTACCCAGCGTGAGAAGCCACATCCATCCCGAAAGCAGTAAAGCCATCCCTGGGCCGGTTCGGAGAAGTGAACCACCCGAACACCTATATGCCCGTTCGACCGGCCGGGTTGCTTCCGCAGTTCACACGGCTCGGCAACCTAGCCCGCAAGTTCCGCTCTCAGTCTCGGGGTGGCCAGTACCAGCAGGACAATCACCAGGGGAGGGCCCGCCGCCACCAGGTTGAGAAGACCGTAGCCAATAGCGTTCATCAGGATTCCCGTCACCACGCTCCCCACCATGACCATCGTCCAGATCGCCGAATCCGCCCATCCCTCCACAACCTGGCGGACATCGGCGGGCGCCGCGGCAAACAACATGGAACTACCCGCTATAAAGGAAAAACTCCAACCCAACCCCAGAAGAAACAGCCCGGCGCTCAGCATCCAATAGCCCTCGTAAGGAGCGGTCCCGGAGAGAAACAGCGATGTCCAGGTCAATACGGCGCCGAGACCCAGTGCAGGCAGTTTTCCCATACGATCGACGATCTTTCCAACCAACGGAGCGAAAGCGAACATCCCCACCGCGTGGAAAGAAAAGACCACTCCCACGATGTTCAGGCCATACCCTGCGTCTTCGATGCGAAGCGGCGTGGCGGTCATCACCAGCACCATCGCCCCCTGCGCTGACAGCAAAGCCAGAATGGACAATTGGACCGAGGGTCGCATGAGGGCTGAACCCACGGAGCCCCCGCTTCCGGCAGTGGGCGCCACCTCTGCCGTCACTGCCACTGCCGAGGGATCGGGACGCAGCGCTATCCAGAACGTGAGCCAGGAGAGAAGGAAGGCCACAACTGCCAGGAGGAATGCGCCGGCGTAGGGTGTGCCCAGCGCGCCCTCCACAATCTTGCCGACGCCATCCACAAGATTGGCCCCCACCAGGGATCCGGCAGTACCCGACCAAACCAGGATCCCCACCGCCCGTCCACGGCTCTGATCGTCGGACAATTCAGCTGCGGCGTACCGGGCCAGATGGATGGCGCCCACCCCCATGCCCACGAACACCGCTCCTCCCACCAACATCCAATACCGATCCCAGACCACACCTGCCAACTCCAATGCGGCGCCTATGGCTGACACCGGAGGTCCGATCAACATAATGAATCGGCGACCGCGCCGAGCGCTCAACCGTCCGAGCAGGTTGGTGCCCAAGGCCTGACCCAGCGCTCCGGCTGCCAGGGGAAGTCCGGCAAGAGTGGTCGACCCCGTCAGGGAACGGGCCGCCACGGTGGCGACCGTGAGGGTGGATACGAATGCAATCCAGCCCAGCATCGCTCCCGCAAAGAGCACATAAACCAAACGACGCCGAACTGCAGTGAACTCGAGATCGGCAACCTGACGCTTCACTCCCCTGCGATTCTATGGTCGGGCCGCAAGCTCGGTCCGAAGGCTGGGGGCGATAGAGACCAGCAAGAGGATTGCCAGCAAGAACACAGCCGCCACCAGGTTCAGCAGACCGAACCCGATGGCGCTCATGAGGACTCCCGCGGCGGCACTGCCGGTCATAACCATGATGTGTGTCACCGAATCCGCCCACCCCTCCACCACTTGGCGGATGTCACCCGGAGCAGCAGCAAACAACATGGAACTACCTGCCACGAAGGAAAAGCTCCAACCCAGTCCCAACAGAAACAGCCCGGCGTTCAACATCCCGTACCCGTCATACGGGGCGATCCCCGATAGGAGCAGAGAGACCCAGGTAACGAATAATCCGATGCCCAGGACCGGCAGAAAACCTATGCGGTCGACCAACTTTCCTACCAAGGGTGCGAAGACGAACATTCCCGCTGTGTGAGTGGAGATCACCACTCCGACTGTGTTCAGACCGTACCCCGCGTCCTCAATGCGAAGAGGCGTGGCCGTCATCACCGTCACCATCACCACTTGGGCTGAAATCAAGGCCAGAATGGCCACCTGCACGGCCGGCAGTCTCAGCGCCGCGCCCACCGTGCGGCCTCCTCCGCTTGGGACCGCCGCTTGGGCGGTCACCGCCACCCTCGAAGGATCCGGACGAAGGGCCCACCAGAACAGCAACCAGGTGAGAAGAAACGCCACTGCCGCCAGCAGAAAAGCCCCGGCGTACTGCGTACCCAGGCTGCCCTCCACCATCTGGCCTACCCCTTCCACCATATTGGCCCCCACCACCGCGCCGATGGCCCCGGACCACACCAGGATCCCCATCGTCAGTCCCCGGCGCCGTTCCTCAGCCAACTCGGCGGCGACGTACCGGGACAGGTGCTGGGAGCCCAGGCCGACACCCACGAACACCGCTCCGGCAACCAACAGCCAGTACCGACCCGCCACCACCCCCACCATTTCCAATGCTGCTCCCAGAGCGGAGAGCGGCGGGCCCATCAGCATGATGAACCGACGACCGCGGCTGGCGCTCAACCTCCCGAACAGGTTGGTACCCAACGCCTGTCCCAAAGCCCCGGCCGCCAGTGGAATACCCGCCAAGACCGTTGATCCGGTCAGGGAACGGGCTGCCACCGTGGCCACCGTCAGGGTGGCAATGAAGCCGACCCATCCCATGGTCGTGCCGGCGAAGAGAACGTATAGCAATCGGCGCCGTAGGCCAGAGAGATCCGGATCGGTAACCTGTTGCTTCACTCCCTGCGATTGTATTGGCTCACCTTCCCCGACATTGAATCTCTCCCCGTCCCCACCTCGCACCCCCTCCCCGGAGACCCTGGGAGTGATCCTGGCCGGCGGTCGATCCCGGCGGATGGGCTCGGACAAGGCTCGGACGATCCTGGAGGGGCGCACCATGTTGGACTGGGTGTTCGCGGCCCTGTCGCAGGTGGTTTCCGAGGTGCTGGTGGTCGGCCGGGAGACCGCGGAGGGCATTCGCTCGGTACCGGACGCCGTGGCAGGCCGCCGGGGACCGAGCGCCGGCATCGTCACCGGCCTGATAAAGGCAGGCGGACGGTCCGTGCTGGTGGTTGGTGTCGACCAACCCTGGGTCCGGCCCGCCACCCTGGCTGCCATCTTGGATGTCCATCCCCAGCCCGCCGTTCCGATGGACCGCCACTACCAGGTGACCTGCGGCGCCTATCCGGCGCGATCCCTTCCCCTGCTGGAGGAGGCAGCCCGAACGCAGCAGTCTCTGCAACCGGTCATCCCCCGGTTGCGGGGAACCGTCGTCGCGGCGCCGGTGTGGAGGTCCTGGGGGGAAGACGGCCGATCATGGTTCTCGGTGGACACCCCCCAGAACCTCCAAGAAGGACTCCGCCATTACGGTCCCCCCGGCGGCCCGCCGTGATGAGGGGAGGCCGGCTACGAGTCCGTTGACTCCCCTCCCAGGCGACCGGGATCGAGTTCCTTGTCCTTCAAAGCGATCCACAGGTAGGGCGCCACCACTGCCATGGACAGCGCCGCAGCAACATACGTGTAGCCGACTCCCGCCCATGCAGCCACCAGTCCCCCGACCAGGGCGCCGACCGGAGTCGCTCCGTGTCCGACGAACAGGAAACCAGCCATCACCCGTCCGAGAATCCGGTCCGGCACCGCCGCTTGGCGATAGGAGATGGCCACAACACTCAACTGAGCGCCGGAAGCTCCGACCAGAGCCAGTCCCAACCCGCCTACCATGGCGAGACTCGATCCCGCCACCAGTAGGAAACCGGATGCCGCACCGACCACTGAGACCACGCAAATCCTCGCGCGGGGAAACTTGGCGGCAACCGAAGGCGCAGCGATATAACCGAGGATGAACCCGACAGCCAACGCGCTAAGGGTCAGCCCGAAGCCGAAGCCCGTGAGTCGGTAGCGGTCCTGGGCCACCAAAACAAGGACGGACAGGCCCGCTCCGTTTGCGAAGTGAAGGGATCCCGATCCGACAACGAATGCCCGCAAGACGGAGTCCCGCCACACCCACTGGATGCCTTCGATCGTCTCGGTCATCAACCCGCCGCCGGGACGTTGCGACCGTTCCCGGACGGCGCCCCTTGGAAGCCACAATGCCACTAGGGCGGCCGCCAAGAAGCTCAATGCGTCCACGCCAAGAGGCACCCAGGCTGCGAAGGCAAAGAGCCACCCGCCCAGCGGGGGTCCTATGAACCGTTGAGCCAGGGTCTGAGCTCCAAACAGCCGACTGTTGGCGGCGTCCAACTGAACAGAAGTCACCAAACCGGGGACCAGAGCAAGACCGGCGGCGTCGAAGAAGGTCTCACCGACCCCGACGACGATCAGCAGCGCATACAGGGCAATGATCGAGTCACCGCCTCCGAAAACATAGAGGGTCGCTGCACCCATGATTGCCACCCGACCCGCTTCAGCCAGAACCATCGCGCTCCGACGATCCACTCTATCCACGATCGCCCCCGAGAAAGGCCCGATCAACAGCCAGGGAATCCCGGCGGCCACCATCAGTCCACTAATCGCCAGCGGGTTCCGGGTGCTGGATGCCACCAACAACGGGAGCGCCGCAATCAGCACCCCGTTGCCCACATTGGAAATCGTGAAAGCGGTGAGGAGCCCGTTGTAGGAGGGACCCAGCCGTTTCATCGCCGAGCCGAGGGGTTCCCACCCCTGGGGTGACCGGACCCGGGTCCGGCACGAACCGGCCGAGCGGCTATCGCAGCCAACAGGCTGCCTCGTGTCGAGGTGTCTTCACTTCCAGGGGCGGCGGCGCCTCACGGCAGCGCGGCTCAGCCAAAGGGCACCTGGTGTGAAACCGGCAACCGGCGGGCGGGTGTATCGGGTCCGGCGGCTCGCCCTGGATCACCTCCCCCGCTCGGCCGCGCTGGATCCGCGGATCCGGGATCGGAACGGAAGAGAGCAGGGCCTCGGTGTAAGGGTGGATGGGAGTCCGGTAAACACTCTCGGAATTCGCAACCTCAACCAGCTTCCCTGCATACATGATCCCTATGCGGTGGGAGATGTGACGCACAACGGCCAAGTCGTGTGCTATGAAGACGTAGGTGAGATTGAGCCGGCCCTGCAGATCCTGCAGCAAGTTGACGACTTGGGCTTGGATAGAAACGTCCAGGGCGGACACCGGCTCGTCGGCGACTATCAGATCCGGGTTGAGAGCCAGCGCCCGCGCAATGACGATTCTTTGACGTTGTCCCCCGCTGAAGGCATGGGGATACTTGTGCATGTCGTGCGGGTTCATCCCCGTCAATTCGAGGAGTTCCACCACTCGTTCCGTGGCTCGCCTGGCGCTCGTGAACTGCCGGTGTACCACCAGGGGTTCGGCGATCAGGTCCCGCACTTTCATACGAGGATTGAGGCTTCCATAGGGATTCTGGGGAATCAACTGCATGTTGCGGCGTATCGACCGCCGCTCCCGGCCTTCCACACCGGTGATGTCGCGCCCGGCAAATCTGACACGGCCGGAGGTGATGGGCACCTTTCCGAGAATGGCGCGCCCGGTTGTGGTTTTGCCGGAGCCCGATTCCCCCACCAGGCCGAACGTCTCGCCCCGCTGGATCGAGAAGCTGATGTCGTCAACCGCCGTGAGACGCGTTTGGCGTTGACCCCAGAAGCCCTCGCGGCCGACGTTGTATGTGACTGTCAGCCCTTCAACTTCGAGCAGAGGACTAGCCATGTCCATGCTTCCGGTCAGGGGCCGAACCCAGTCGATGATCGAGAGGATGCCAGCAGGCAAATGCCCGTCCCTCCGAAGATGTCCCCAGACTTGGAGAGGCTGACTCACACCGGCCCGTCGAGTAGGGACATCGAGGGGCGAAGCTGCAGCCGATATGATCGAGGCGAAGATCGGGAGGCTGGCCCTCGATCGCCACCAGGCGCTCCGCCTTCACATCGAGGCGAGGTGTTGAACCCAAGAGAGCGGCGGTGTACGGATGATGGGGCCGATGAAACAACTGGTCGGCCGTTCCTGACTCGACGATCTCTCCCGCGTAAAGGACTTTGAGAAGGTCGCAGGCCCCGGCTACCACTCCGAGGTCGTGAGTGATCAGCAGGAGGGCCAGGCCCAGGTCCCTCTGGAGTGTGAAGATCAGATCGAGGATCTGCGCCTGGGTGGTCACGTCGAGAGCCGTGGTCGGCTCGTCGGCGATCAGCATCATGGGATCGCAGGAGAGCGCTATGGCAATCACCACCCGCTGCTGCATGCCTCCGGAGAACTCGAACGGGTACTGTCCGAGACGGCGCTTCGGGTCGGGAATCCCCACCTTCTCCAGCAGATCGGCTGCTGCAGTGCGGGCTTGCGCCCTGCTGAGGCCCAGATGCCGGGTCATGACCTCGGTCATCTGCGTGCCGACCGTGAGGATGGGGTTCATCGACGCCATGGGGTCTTGGGACACCATGCTGATTTCCCGGCCGCGAATCCGGCGGGCGATCCTCTTGTCCCGCAGCGAACGGCCTTTCCACAGAACCTCCCCCCTGACTATCCTGCCCGGCAATTCGATCAACCCGAGGGCTGCTCGCGCGATGGTGCTCTTGCCCGACCCGGACTCGCCGACGATCCCCAGTGATTCGCCCGGATCGACGGTGAAGGAGACGTCCCGGACAGCCTGGACCGTGCCGCCCCGAGCCGGAAATACCACTTTGAGATCACGGACCTCAAGGAGGTGGTGGTCCCTGCCCATCCCGACTAACCGACAGGGGCGTCGGCTGCCGCCGCGAACCGCTTGGCGCTTTCCTCGGGATCGGCCGCCACTCTGAGCCAACTGGCCAGGAGATTGATACCCAGCACCGCCACCGCTATCGCCAGTCCGGGAAAGATGATCAACCAGGGAGCGGAGAAGACGTACTGTCGACCGATCGCCACGTCCAATCCCCACGACGTCTGGGGTGGTTGGATGCCCAACCCAAGAAACGAGAGGGCGGCCTCCGACAGGATCACATGGGCCGACTCGAGCACCGCCAAGGTCAGCAACGGCGCGGTGAGGTTGGGGGCGATGTGGCGCATCATGATGCGGACCGGCGACGCGCCGATCAGTTCCGCCGCCTCCACGTACTCAGCTTCTCGCGCAGAGAGCACGAGGCCCCGGGTCATCCTGGCGAACACCATCCAAATCCGGAGTGAAAGCACGATCGCCAGCGTCCAGAAACTCGGCCCCACCACTGCCAGGATCGTCAACGCCAGGAGAAGGCCTGGGAAGGAGAAAAGCGTGTCGACGACGCGCATGATCACCGAGTCGGTCCTTCCGCCCCGGTAGCCGGCCAGCAGGCCCACCGCGGTCCCGAAAACCCCGGCCATGGTGACCGCCACCAGGGGGATGGTCAGGGAAATCCTGGCGCCGTGGATGATCCGGGAAAACACGTCCCGACCAAGTTGATCCGTGCCGAGGATGTGCTCGAACGAGCCGCCCTCGGCATAGAAGGGAGGGAGCAGGCGGGCGCCCAGATCTTGCTTGTTGGGGTCGAGCGGAGCGATCAAGGGGGCGAAGAGGGCGGTCGAAACCAGCAACACCAGGACAAGGACTCCGAACAGGGCGGTGGGATCACGAACAATCCGCATGAGCCATGCCGCCGATCGCCGGCGGTGGTCCCGAGCGCCGGAGGAGACCGAACTCATGACACCCGATCGAACTTGACTCGGGGATCGAGCATCGTGTAGGTCACATCCACAATGACGTTGATCGTGACCACCATGATCGCCACCACGAACACCACAGCCTGAACGAGGATGATGTCGTGCCGCTCGATAGCCTGCATGGCGGTGAAGCCGATCCCCGGCCAGGCGTACACCGTCTCGACCACCACCGCTCCACCGGCCAGCGCTCCGATCAACTCCCAACCTGCGATAGTGATGGTGGCGATTCCGGCGCCTTTGAAGGCATGGACTATCACGATGCGAGCCCGGGAAACTCCCCGGGCAGTGGCGTCCTTGACGTGCTGGGCGTTCAATTCGTCGATCATCGAAGACCTGGTGACCAGGGCGATACGTCCCACTATCGGCAGGGCGAGCACAAACGCCGGAAGCACCAGATACTCGATGCCGCCCGAACCGGAGGTCGGAAACCACCCCAGACCCACACTGAAGAAGACGATCAACACCAACCCGATCCAGAACTGGGGGAGCGAAACCCCGAGCAGACCCAGGGTTACGGCAGCCCGATCCACCCACCCGCCAGGCCGCATTCCGGAGACCACCCCGATCACAGCGCCAAGCAGGACCCCCAGGGCGAAGCCGGCCCCAACCAGGAGAATGGTCGGGGGCAATCGCTCCAGAACGATGTCGATGGCCGGGCGTCGTTGCCACAGAGAGTCGCCCAGATCCAGTTGGACCGCGTCCGCAATGTAATCGCCCAGTTGGACCAGGATCGGTCTGTCCAGACCGAGTTGGGCTTCCAGGACTGCTCGATTCTCCTCCGTGGCCTCCAGCGGCAGCATCACCGCCACCGGGTCTCCGATGAGCCGCGTCACGATGAACACGACCACCATGACCGAGACCACTACCAGCAACGCTTGGGACAGGCGCTTCAGCAGGTACCGGCCCATGGCTACTCCAGTCTCATTGCTTCGACACCGGGCGCGTCACCCGTTCCGATGATACGCCCGGTGTCGAATGAGTCGGTTCCTATGAGACTGCTATGTCCACCAGGTGGATCAAACCGTCGGCGCGGGCGGACCAGTCGATCCGGTCTGTCCCGGCAAAGACGTTGGGAATGCTGACCAGCCAGACATACCATGCCTCGTCGTGTCCCTGCTGACCGACAGCCTGGTAGAGCCGCAGCCGTTCGGCCTGGTCGATCTCCGTTCTTCCGCTGTCAATCCAATCATCCGCTTCTGACGGGTCCATGGAACCGCAGCAACCCTGAGAGTGGTAATAGGCCGACAGCGTCCGGTCACCGTCGAACAGGATGTTGTCATGCGGTACGAATATGGCGTCGGGACGACTTTCGCGATCTATGAGGCGGTCGATGTACTCGGAGAACTCGGGTATGAATATCTCGGCGTTCACACCCACCTCGCTCCAGAAGGCCGCCACCGCCTCGGTGGTCTCGCGGTCGAGCAGCGAGTTGCCCACCAGGGAGACAAGTTGGATTTCCAGCCCGGTGGCGCCGGCATCCTCCAGCAAAGCGCGGGCGCGGTCGGGATCGTACGGATAGGGGTCGAGGTCGGGATTGAATCCGAACCAGTTGGGATTCAGCATCTGCCCCTGGAGGATTTCAGCGATTCCCGAGAACAGTCCCTCGGCAATTGCCTCCTTGTCCACCGCATAGTTGAGAGCCTGCCGGACGCGCACGTCCTCAACAGGACTGCCGGCGCGAGCGTTCAAGGACACGATGAACTGCTTCAGCCCGGTGGGAGTGCTCCAAGATTGCGCCACCCTTCCAGCGTCCTCGGGCAGCAGGTCGACCATGAGGTCGATCTCGTCGTTGAGGACCCCGGCAAGACGCGTCCCGTATTCCTCGATGAACACGTACCGCGCATTGGTTACGGACGGAGCGTCACCCCGGTAGTCGGGGTTCGCCTCCAGTTCGACGGCAATGCCGCGCTCCCAGGATACGAACCTGTAGGGACCTGATCCCACCGGATTCTCTCCAAAGTCCTCGCCTTGGGATGCTTCGGGAGGAACCAGGTACAGCAGGGTCATCCTGGTCGGAATTAGCGGATCAGGACCGCTGGTGAGAATGTTCACCGTGTGCTCGTCCACCTTCTCCGCACCCACCAGCGTTCCGAGGTTGTCCTTGAGCGGTGTCGGATAGTCCGGATCGATAATGCGAAGGACGCTGTGCACCACGGCATCGGCATTGAGAGGCTCTCCGTTGTGGAAGGTGACCCCTTCTTGCACCGTGTATTGCCAGGTGGTGTCGTCTATGGGAGTTCCCGTGTCAGTAGCTACTCCAGGCACCAGGTCGCCAGCGGCATTACGTGTCACCAGTTTGTCGAAGACGTTGTCATTGATGTTGAACATGGCGAACTGGTCAACGGCTTGAGGATCGAGTGATCCGGGCTCCGTGCCCAGACCGATCACTATTCCAACACTCTCCGGCTCCGGCGCGGCAGTGGTGGTCGGCGCCGCCGTGGTGGTCGGCGCCGCCGTGGTGGTCGGCGCCTCGGTGGCTGGCGGCGCCTCGGTGGTCGGGGCGGGGTCATCCTGCCCGCAGGCGGCCAGCACCAGTGCAAGCACCGCTACCAACGCCAGCCATCTTCCGCCTCCTCGTCTGATTCTGTTCATGTTCTTGCTACTCCTTTCTAATCCCCGCTTGGCACAGGGGGTCTTTGATGGTCAATGGCGAAAGACCTTTCCTTTCGCCACACTGCTCCCATAGAGCATCTACAGCTTTCAGAAAACACTAATTGGCAATTGTCGCTATCGCAAGCGATTGCAACTATTTCCTTTTGACGACACCTCAGTGACACCCTGAACCAAGGCAACCACAGAGAGTGCAAGCATCACCCGTTGGCTTCTCGACGGTTGACAGTAACCAGACGACTTGCAGTCAAACAGCCGCTGCTGCGGACGCCTCGGGAGTGGACCCAAGTATCGTTTGAGCGCGTGAGTCTGCGATGGCAAGTGTGTTCCAACCGATGATCGATCAACCGGCAGCGGTCTATGCCGTCCTGCAGGTGGCCGCAGGCGAAACTTTCGGGAAGCAGTAAGAATGGCGCAGCAAGCTGGGGCGGTTGTGGTTGGCGCCGGTATCGCGGGTGTCGCCACTTGCTACGAGTTGGCAGCGACACGGGGCGTGGACAAAGTGACTGTCGTTGATCCCCGTCCTCCACTGTCGCTCACCTCCGACAAGTCATCGGAGTGCTATCGCAACTTTTTCCCCAACAGGCCGATGGTTGACCTGACCAATCGCTCCATTGACATTCTCGAGGTCCTCAAGTACCAATCAAACAACTTCTTCAACATGTCACGGAGGGGATACCTGTTCCTAACCGGTGATCCTGAGCAATTGGCATCCCTCACGAGGGCGGCGCAGGCGAGTTCGGAGTTCGGCGCAGGACCCGTGCGAATCAACCGGCAGCCTGGCGACCCCCCCGGGGAAGAGAGGGGATTCGACATCTACCAGACTCCCGAAGCTTTGCTGAGCCGGTTTCCTTACCTGAGCGACAGAGCAATGGGTGCTTTGTTCGTTCGACGAGGGGGATGGCTCAGCGCCCAGCAACTGGGGGCCTTCATGCTGGAGGAGGCAAGGCGCCACGGAGCAGAGGTTGTCCTAGATGAGGTGGTTGACATAAGGACCGTACGGGGAAAGGTGTCAAGCGCCTTACTACGGTCAGGCCAGCGAATTTCGACACCGGCCGTGATCAATGCCGCCGGGCCGATGTCGCCTCAGTTGGCGCGCCTGGTGGGAGTGGAACTGCCCCTGCACGCATCGCTTCACCACAAGGTGTCATTCAGGGACCACCTCGGAGCGTTTCCCCGTGACGCTCCAATGCTCCTGTGGACCGATCCTGTAACTATCGACTGGAGTGACGAAGAGAGATCTGCCCTGACCGGTGCAGGGTTCAACGAGTTGCTGGAGGAGATCGCCACGCCGGTCTTCGGTCGGCCGGAGGGAGGGGCCGACTCACCCTTTTTCGAAGCTCTCTGGAATTACCGGCCCGTCGTTCAAGATCGGCCAACCTGGCCTGCGCCGGCGCCGGACTTCATGTTTCCCGAGGCGGTCATGCGCGGAATGGCCACGATGATGCCCTCTCTGAGCCGTTATCGTCATCACTTGCCCTACTCGGTGGTTGACGGCGGATGGGTGATGAAAACGCCGGAGAACCTTCCCCTTATCGGACCGGCAGGCCCCGAGGGGTTCTATCTGGTTACGGGGATGTCGGGATACGGGGTGATGATTTGCACGGGCGCCGCTGAACTGGTCGGCTGCTATATCGCCGGCAGCGACCTCCCCGACTACTCGGAGTTGTTTCTTCTCAACCGTTATGATGACCCCGAGTATCTGTCGGCGCGAAACCTGGTGAACACGGGAGAGTTGGCGAAGCAGGGAGCCAGACGTTGATCGGGGAACGGCTGCGTTGAAACGCAGATTGCAGGCCACTTCCGTCTCGCGGCGATTCATGCCGGGAATCAGGGGAGCTGGGAGCCGGGGCGAAGGGAAAACAGCGTGACGGGTTCGAGCCTCAAGATCGACAAGGCTGGATTCGTCATAACCGTCGATGACGGAAGGCGGATCATCCGAAACGGCTCGGTCGTGGTCCGAGATGGACAGATCACCCACGTCGGCAAAGCCCACGAATTGGGCGGGGTCCAAGCGGAGCGGACCATCGACGCAACCGGCATGGTCGTCACCCCCGGGTTCGTGAATGGACACATGCACATCAGCTATGCCCATTCTGTCCGCGGCATCTTCCCCGATGACGTCCCCAACCGGTTGAAGCATGTGTTCGCCATGCAATCGGTGATGAACGAGGAGGAAGAGTACCTGACCACATTGCTCGGCTTGGCGGAACTGCTCCGGACGGGAACCACGACCTTCGTCGATCCGGGCACCACCAAACACCCGGAGGCGTGCCTGGCTGCCTATGAGAAGGCCGGATGCCGGGTGGTGACCGGTGAACAGGTCCAGGATCGGGAGAACGAGTTGAATCTTCCGGTCTATGACACACGCGATGCCCTGGAACGCTTGGAGGCTTCTGTCAAGGAACTGGATGGATGCCTGTCAGGACGGGTGCGGGCCTGGGCCATGCCGTTTTCCCTCAACTTCTGTACTCCTGAGCTTCTGGTCGGCGCCAAGAAGATCGCCGATCGATACGGCACCGCCCTGACGCTCCATCACTCGGGCGGCGCCGGGGAGACAGGACCTACGCCGACCGAGCGACTTGCGGAGCTGGGGATTCTTGCTCCCAACATTGTGCTCTCTCACTGCATGAACCTGACCGAACTCGAAATAGAACTCATTGCCGGATCCGGGGCAGGGGTCGTGATCTGTCCCAGCACAGTGATGAAAGGCGGCGCCAACACCGGTAGAGGGGGAAGACTTCCCGAGTTGTTGGACGCGGGCGTACCGGTATCCCTGGGAACGGACTCTGTCAACAGTTCCAACTTCTCGGACATGGTGCGCTGCATGAACCTGGCGGCAACCGTTTACAAGGACGTTCGCGGTGATCGGCGCCTCATACCGGCCGAGACGGCACTTGAGCTGGCAACCCGAACCGGCGCCGCTGCCTTGCAGGCCCGCGATTCGTTGGGCGCCATTGAGGTGGGCAGGAAAGGTGATCTGGTTCTTTTCGACACCCGACGCCCCGAGTGGCGTTCCTTGATTGATCCGGTCCGGAATCTTGTGTACTCGAGCACCGGCGATTCGGTAGATACGGTGATTGTCGAAGGCAGGGTGGTGGTGGAGGCAGGCAAGCCGCGGTTTGTGGATGATCTATGGGAGTTGATACGGCAGGTTGAGAACGTCGGCAAACGGATACGAAAAGTAACGGGAATCGGGTTCCCGTCGCCGTGGCCGATGGTCTAGAGAGACCGAGGAGTGCTTGGCCGAGAGCCGCCCAAAAGCAATCCGGGGATGGACGACGACCATCGAATCCCCGTATGATGCTATGGACAAGGCATATGTAGTGACCCCTATCGCAGAAAGGCGGCCAAGAAATGGCGGGCACCTACGGAGGAAAGAAAGCAACCCCATTGCCGCCGGGCACCGCTGATTTCTACAGTGACGGCAAGTCGATACCTCCCCGCGAGATGCGGGAAGCAGCGCTGGACGCACCCCTGGGCGACGAGCAGAAGGGCGAAGATCCGACCACGACCAGGCTGTTGGAGCGAACGGCCGAACTGCTCGGCAAGGAGGACGCGCTGTTCATGCCGGCGGCAACCATGGCCAACGAGATCGCCATTGCGGTCCATTGCCGCCCCGGCGACGAGATCATCTGCGAACGCAACTCGCACATAGTCAACTTCGAAGCCGGCGGCCCGGGACTTTTGGCGGGAGTGCAGACCCACATGGTGGACGGTCACAACGGCATGTTCGGCCCCGAGCAGGTTGTCGCAGCTCTGCGACCCAAGGGCAACCTGTACATTCCCGAGACCTCGATGGTGTCCGTGGAGCAGACCGCCAACATGGGAGGCGGCGCGATCTGGCCCCTGCAGCAAATGAGAGAGGTGGCCGACGTAGCCGCCGAGGCCGGAATCGCCACTCATCTGGACGGGGCTCGATTGATGAACGCGGTGGTCAAGACCGGCATCTCGGCCAGTGAGTATTCAGAGGGCTATGACTCCGTCACCCTCTGCTTCTCGAAGGGACTCGGCAGTCCGTTCGGGGCGGCGCTGGCCGGCTCCGAGGAGTTCATCCAGCGGGCCTGGCGCCTTCGGCAACTCATCGGAGGAGGACTGCGACAGTCCGGGTTCATGGCGGCCCTCTGCCTGTACGCCCTCGATCACTACGTGGAGCGATTGGCGGACGATCATCGCCGCGCCGATCAGATTGCATCGTTCCTGGAAGGCCTGGAGCTGGTGGACACCGTTCTGCCGGCAGACACCAATATCGTGATTTTCACCATTTCCCCACAGGGTCCGACTTCAGCCGAACTGGTCGCCGAGTTGCTCTCCCGGGGCTTCGCAGTTGGCGCCTTCGGCGAGAGGCGGATACGAATCGTGACCCACCTGGGAGTCGATCAGGATGACACCGATCGCCTGTGCGCGGAGTTGGAGACTCTTCTCACCCCCCTCTGACAGAACGGGGTCCTCAGCATGTTCAGCACTCTAGGCTTCCGCCTCCGTGCCGGGAAGGTTCGTGCCCTCCGCGGCAACGATTTCAATGATCGCGCCCGCCTTGGTCCTCTCTCAACCGAGTGTGGGTTCCCGAACCGGTAAACTGCGCTCTGGCAAGATCATGCGGTGACGGAGCCTCGAGAAAGGGAGTAGAAAATGGCAGGTACCTTCGGAGGTAAGAAGGCAGGCCCGTTGCCGCCGGGTATCGCCGACTTCTATAGCGACACCAAATCCATGCCTTCCCGGGAGATGCGAGAAGCCGCAATGGACGCACCTCTCGGCGACGAGCAAAAGGGGGAGGACCCGACGACGACCAGGCTTTTGGAGCGGACGGCTGAGCTTCTCGGCAAGGAAGACGCCCTATTCATGCCTTCGGCAACCATGGCCAACGAGATAGCCGTTGCGATTCATTGCCGCCGGGGGGAGGAAATGATATGTGAAAGGTCCTCGCACATATTGAACTTCGAGGGCGGCGGCCCCGGTCTTCTGGCAGGAGTGCAGACCCACATGGTGGACGGCCACAACGGCATGTTCAGTCCCGAGCAGGTCACGGCCGCTTTGCGACCCAAGGGCAACCTGTACATTCCCGAGACCTCACTGGTGGTGGTTGAGCAGACTGCCAACTTCGGTGGTGGCGCAGTCTGGCCGCTGCAGAGGTTGAGGGAGGTGGCCGCAGTGGCGGCCGAGGCGGGGATCGCCACCCACCTGGATGGCGCTCGCCTGATGAACGCGGTGGTCAAAACCGGCATCTCGGCCGCGGACTACGCCCACGGATACGATTCCGTCACCATCTGCTTCACCAAGGGCCTGGGTTGTCCCTTCGGCGCTCTCCTGGTCGGTTCCGAGGGATTCATCCAGCGAGCCTGGCGCCTCAGGCAGCTGTTGGGGGGGGGCCTGCGACAGTCCGGATTCATGGCGGCCCTCTGCCTCTACGCTCTCGATCACAACGTGGAGCGACTGGCGGACGATCACCGACACGCCGCCCAGATCGCGTCGACATTGGAAGACCTGCCACTGGTGGAAAACGTCCTGCCGGCCGACACCAACATCGTGATCTTCGACATATCCCCGCACGGCCCCACCGCCGCCGAACTTGCCGACCGGTTGCTCTCCCGGGGTTGCCTGGTGGGCGCCTTCGGGGAACGGCGGATCCGAATCGTGACCCACATCGGAGTGGACCAGGACGACACCGACCGCCTCTGCGATGAACTGAAGAATCTGTTGGCCGCCAGCTGACAAGACATGTGCAAGGCGGCTCGCCGCCGACGCTGCAGAGTCATTCCGAAAGACGGGGATCCCCCGTCGATGCCAAATCCTCTCGCTTTCGAATACGACCCTGGGACTGGGGGTGAATCGCAGAACTTCGGCGTCCTTTTCCCATCCACCCCCCTGCTCCCAGGACCGTAGCGGTCGCTACCAACGGCAACCCCAACACCGGAATCTGCAATGCTGACAAATAGGCAACCGCACCGACCGTATAGGCCACTGCAGTATCCCATTCGCGGCCTAAGACCTTACCAAGCATTCGTCCCGTAGCCACCGCCACCGGTATATGGGAGACAAGCAACGCCAGCAACCAACCTCCCGCCGCAATGGCCAGAAACGGAACTCCACCTATCAGCAACGGCCCCCAGATGTAGAGCGGAAGCCATACCACGACCATCAACATCGCTGCCAGGCCCACCAGGGGCGACACGGCGACGATCAGGCCCTTACCGAGACTGCGCCAAGGCTTTTTGATCGCCCGCTGCGCGGCTGCCTCGACCAGAGAGGACGCCAGACGCACGACAACCAACCCTGCGACCAAGACCAGCAGCGACGCGAACAGGATGGCCATCAGTCGAAAGGCCCGTATCCGTATGTTGGGTGGAAGCGCTCGGCGGTTGACCAGTGTACCTGCCACGTTGCTCTCCAAGTACTCCTGCCCGGACAGGCGCGCAGCCTGGTAGTCCATGTCTCCCCGAACGGACAGCCGCTCCCCGGCGCCGAGCCGACTCGCCCGGATCTCCACGTCTCCTCCGATCTCCCCGCCGAGGTCCAGGTACCGGAAGAGACCTCTCAAATCCCTCCCGACCTCCCCTGCCGCACTACCCGACCAGGCAGCGGCCAGAATGTCTCTTCCCACTGCTCCATTCACTTGAAGGTCCAGCGTTCCCACCACCACATCACCTCCCACCTGGCCGGTGACGGTCACATCGGCTGCCCCGGCAACCACCGACCCACCTACCTCGCCCTTGATCACCAGCCGGGAAGCCAGGGCGGTAACCGATCCGGTCACCACTCCCTCCACCAACAACCGATCCGTCGCCACCGCCACCAGATCCCCCTCCACGCGGCCAGCAATACGGACCTCGTTTCCCACCGCGTACAGATCCTCCGAAACCACCTCGTCCTCGACGATCCACACCAGATCCGACTCGGCGACCGTCGCGCCGGCGGGCGCCGCCGTCATCACCATCCACAAGATCGCCAAGCCGATCATCCACACCCACCACAGAGGCCCTCCTGTGTATCGGTATCGGGACAACCCTGCCGGCATTGCAGTCAATCTACCGCCACCTTCGAGGGCGCCTCCACAGGTAATCTCGAAGGATGCCTCCCACCCGGCCGAACGGAACTTCGATCGGAATGGTCGTCCAACCTGATGAGACTTCTGCCACCCTGGAAATGATCAAAAAGGCCGATCATGCCCGAGTCGACACCGTATGGCTCACGGCCGGACGGCTTCGGCCGGACGCTCTCACGATCATGGCGGCCGCCTCCCAGACCACGTCTCGGGTTCAACTGGGAACCGCCGTGATCCCGATCTGGCCCCGCCACCCCCTGGCTTTGGCGCAGCAGGTCAAGGCCCTGGAATCCCTGGCCCCGGGCCGGATCCGTCTGGGGGTTGGTCCCAGCACCGCCGCCGCCATGTCTCCCTACGGCGCCGACTTTCGCCGTCCCCTCAGGCATCTGCGGGAGTATGTGAACGTCCTGCGCACTCTGTTCAGGACAGGCAGGGTGGATTTCCGGGGAGAATTCCTGAGAGCCAAGGGAAGTATCCCCGATCCCCTTCCAACTCCGGTGCTCGCCTCGGCCCTTGGAGAGGGCGCTTTCCGGTTCTGCGGAGAGGTAACAGAAGGCGCCATCACCTGGGTGTGCCCGCCCCGCTATGTGAAGAGCACGGGTCTGCAGGCCCTGAACAGCGGCGCCGCTTCCATGAATCGGAACTCGCCTCCAGTCGTCCTGTGCGTGCCAACCCTGGTCAGCGAGGACACCCGTGCGGTAAAACAAGCCGCTCAGCAGCATATCGCCATGTACACGCGATTCCAGTATTACCGGGAGATGTTCACCAAAGCCGGGTACCCGCCGGGGGACGGACCGCTGCCCGGCGCCCTGGTGAATGAATTGGTGGTGCACGGCTCGGTTGAGGATGTGGCGACTCGACTGTCGGATCTGGCCTCCTGGTGCGAAGTCATGGTCTTTCCCCTCACCGGGGGCCTTAATGACCGGAAGGGGTGGGAACACTGTTTGGAGGCCATCAACCTGGCAGGTGAGAAGTGACCCTGGGCGCCGAGTATCTGCGTTACGACGGGATCGGACTGGCCGAGTTGATCGCCGGCGGACAAGTGCATCCCACCGAAGTGCTGGATGAGGCTCTTCGACGGGCCGGGGAAGTTGATCCGGTTCTGGGCGCCATGGTGCTGGACATGGAGGACCAGGCACGTCGCCAAATTGCCGCGGGAAGAACCCGGGGACCCTTTGGAGGAACGCCTTTTGTCCTCAAAGACCTGCGGGCACAGTATCCGGGCACGCCGACCACCCAGGGAAGCCGGTTCTTCTCCGGGTCGGTGTCCGACTACTCCACCGAGACGGTCCGACGGCATCTGGCGGCGGGATTGGTGGTCTTCGGAAAGACCAAGACTCCCGAATTGGGGTGCAATCTTGCCACCGAACCCCGATTCGGTGGTCCGGCGTGCAATCCCTGGGACACCGGCCTCATCCCGGGTGGTTCCAGCGGTGGGGCGGCGGCGCTGGTGGCCGCCCGGGTGCTCCCCCTGGCCCACGCCACCGACGGAGGGGGATCGATCCGGATTCCGGCCAGTTGTTGCGGACTGTTCGGACTGAAACCCACCCGGGGCCGCAACCCCGCCGGACCGGACCAGGGAGAGGGCTGGGGGGGTCTGAGCGTGGAGCACGCCGTCACCCTGTCGGTTCGGGACTCGGCGCTGCTGCTGGATCTCACCTCCGGGCCCGATCCCGGCGCACCCTATTACCCGCCGCCGCCGCGGAGATCGTTTCTCTCCGGTGTCGGGGCCGACCCGGGCAGGTTGCGAATCGGTTATTCCGTTCACACCCCCCGCGGTCATGAGGTGCATCCGGAGTGCAGACGGGCGGTTGAAGAGACCGCCGCACTGTGCGAGAACATGGGGCACATCGTCGAGGAAGCCTCACCCCGTTGGAGCCTGCTCGAAGCAGGTCTGGCCTACACGACGGTGGTCAACTCAAACGTCGCCCGAACCGTGGCGGACCGCGCCCGGAAACTGGGTCGGCGCCCCCGAACCGACGACTTGGAAGCCGGAATCAGAGAACGGGTCGAGCATGGCGACCGGACCGATGCGGTGGAGTACCTGGAAGCACTGGCCACCATCCACCGGGTGGGCAGGGAGGTCTCCGACTTCTTCTCGACCCGACATGCGTGGCTCACTCCCACCGCCGCGTCGCCTCCCCCACCGCTGGGCACCTTCGACACCGATTCGGAAGACACCGACCGCTTCCGGTCTCGAATCGGAAGGTTCAGCCCGTTTTGTTCCGTGGCCAACATGACCGGACAGCCCGCCATGTCGGTTCCCCTGCACCAAGACTCCACCGGAGTGCCGGTGGGAGTGCATTTTCTGGGCCGCTACGGTGACGAGACCACTCTCCTGATGCTGGCAGCCCAACTGGAGGAGGCCCGGCCCTGGTTCGACCGGCGGCCTGCCCTGGCGGACATCTAGTCGTCCGATCCCGGGTGAGGGATCAGTCGCCCCAGTAGCGCTCCTCGGCCCAGGGGTCTCCCCGCATGTGATAGCCGTTCCTCTCCCAGAATCCCGGTTGGTCGGCGTCGATGAACCGAATGCCCCGCACCCACTTGGCAGACTTCCAAAAATACAGATGCGGAACCACCAGTCTCATCGGCCATCCATGATCGGGCGCCAACGGCTTCCCGTCGAATCTGGTGGCAAAGAGGTTCTCTGGCCTGGAAAAGTCCTCCAGTGACAGGTTGGAAGTGAAGCCGTGCTCGGCCAGGACCAGCACGTGGGTGGCCTCGGGCAGAAGTTCCAACTGCGACAGCACATCGGTGACGGCTACTCCCTCCCACCGAGTGTCGAACTTCGACCATTTGGTGACGCAATGGATGTCGCACACCCTCTCGGCTTGCGGAAGGGAGGTCATCTCCTCGTATGACCAGGTAAGAGGGTTCTTGACCAGGCCTTCCACTTTGAAGTCCCACTTGTCCAGCTTCACTTTGGGGGTGTATCCCACATGCAGCACCGGAAACCGCTTGGTGTTGTACTGGCCGGGGGGGAGCCGAGAGGGATCAACCCCATCCGGCAGGGACTTACGCAATCGGGACATAACGCTCATGTTGGAAATCCTAGCCCGTCAGCGAATGACCCGAAAGCCCGCTCCCTGTACGGCAAGACCGCGGAGCAGAATCCTCCTGTGGGCCGGGCGTCATTCACCCGCTATCGGAGACTCTTTCCACGGTCAGGTAGTAACCGCCGACTTGTTCGCCCCACACCTCCGCCACCGCGATCAGAAACTCGCCGGTGCGCGGCGCCTGATAAACCAGTTCGGCGTTGAACCCGAACAGTCCCTCGCCGCTGTCGTCATCGAATTCAAACGACTCCAGCCAGTCGTCGGCGCCGTTGACAAAGACGACGGTGTCCACCGTGATGGAGTCGGTGCTGATTCTCACCGTCTCATCCTCCCGCAGGTGGATCCAATACCAGTCCGCATCCGAGGGATAGTCGACGACTCCGACGATTGTTTGACCTATCTCGATAGGGAGGCCGTCGTCCGGGTCGACCAATGGGATCAACTCGACGTTACCGTGACCAACCCGACGCCGCCGTCTCCATGCTAAATGAGCCGTTGGTCGAAGTGGTAAGGGCAATCCGCTGATTACCCTGCGGCGACGGTCACAACGACTCCATGTCCTATCGCCCCATCCACCGGACAGTACGGATCGAAAGCGCCGTCAGCCGGCCCGCTCTCCGTAACGAGCCAGCACTGCGGTGGCCTGCTCGGTCAGCATCATGCGGGCCGCGTCACCTTCCACGATCCGCAAATCGGGGCCCAGTTGCAGCGCCAGGCGGGCGGCCACCCGCGGATCCCGTGTGTAGAACTCGGCATGGAGCAGCCCGTCCTCATCCTCGGAAAGTATCTCCATGGAGTAGAGCTCTGTGATCCAACGCGCCTGAGGACGGATCGAAAAGACGACCCGGTGGTCACCGGGCGACGGACGGTAGGTGGTGGGCGGAGGGGGGACCCGCCGCGGGGGACGGAAGATCTTCCGGATGGGTTTGGCCCGTTGGATGCCGTCCACCCGGTAACGGCGGGGCTCGTGCTTGGTGCGGCTGTATCCCCACAGGTACCAGGTACCCATCCATTGGTACACCTGCCAGGGTTCCACCTCCCGGTCGGAGAGTTCCCCCTTGTCGGTGGATCGATACCGCAACCGGACCACTCGGCGCGCCATCGCCCACTCCCGCAACTCGTTCACCCAGGGAACCCCGGTTCCGGACAGGATCCGCAGCGCCCTGGCATCGTGGGGGATCATGGCCCTTTCCAGTTTCTCCACCGCCGAACTCAGATCGGACGCATCCGGGTTCATCTCCAGGGCGGCCTTGCCCGCTACCAGGCAGGCCAGGGCCTCAAAGGGAAGAAACCCGGGAGTGGAGGGAAAGTCGGGCGCCTCCAGCACCTTGACGCGTTCGCCGGTTATCTCCACCGAGAAACGCTGCTCGGGACTGACGAAGAAGTCAACCTCGTTGAGCGCCGCCATATCTTTCACAAGTTGCTCCGGCTTGATGGCGAAACGCCTTTCCATCTCCCCGATAGGCGCCTCCCTCTCCTTTATCAGCCAGGGGATCACCATCAAGAGCCGCCCCAGCCCTCCCAAAGGCTGCACGTATGTCATGAGCCTCCTCCCGCCCGAGACTCCTCTACCCATTCGATCAGACTCCGTCGCATCGAATCGGGCGCCACGATTTCTCCGTCCGGCCCGAAGTCCAGAATCCAGAAGAAGAAGGCGGCCCGGTTGGTGACCGTGGCATGCACCGTCAGGGAACCGTCGCTCTCCTCCCTGATCCTGACCGAGGAGGGAAGGCGAGGCCGCACGTACCAGGCTGCGTCGGCGTCGAAACGGACGGTGGTCTCCACCGCCTCTTCCTCCCCGAACTCCCATGGCTCGGCGGTCAGAATGTTCGGCCCCTCGGGGAAGGGCGTGAGGTCATACATGTCCTCTCGGGAAGAAACGTACAGGCCGCTGAGCCGGTCGATCCTGAAAGTCTTGACGATCTCGTCTTCCCGCGCCTGCACATACCAATGTCCGCGTCGGCTGACAATCCGCAACGGCTCCACCTGCCGACGCCGCCTCCCCTTGTAGTTGAAGAATATGTGGGAGCGCAACTGTACGGCTCTCAGCAGGTCATGCACCTTTTCGGTCTCCAGGTCACCCACATCCAGGTTCATGGTCGACATCCCCCCCACCGACCCGGCGCCCAGCTTGACCAGGGTGCGATCCACTGAAAAGGCGCCGCCCAGTTTCACCATCGCCACCGAAACCGCCAACGCCATCCGCTCGGAGTCGGACAGCTCCATCTCCCCCAGGGCGTTGTTCGGCTGGGCGAGCGTATAGGTGGCCGGTCCCTCATCCGGCTGACTGGTCCGAATCTCGAAACCAGCCTGCCGCAGGGTCTTTTTGTCTCTCTCGAAGGTCCTTCGGGCAGTCTCGGGATTGGCGTAACTTCGGTAGGGGGCCATCCGACGAAATATATCCTCGCGAGTGAACCTGCGTTTGCTTGACCAGAGCAAACAGAGCAGATTCAGAAGCCGTTCCCTTTTTTTCACTGAAACCTCCTCTCAGAGCGAGTCGATGAACCGCTCGATCCGTTCATCGTGGGAGCGGAAAGGGTCTTTGCACAACATGGTCTGTTGGGTCTGGTCATTCAGTTTGAGGTGCATCCAGTCCACCGTAAAGTCCCGGCGCCGGGCCTTGGCCGCTTTGATGAACGCTCCCCGCAGCCTGGCCCGGGTGGTCTGAGGCGGCCTGGTCTGCGCCCTCGATACCTGTTCGTCGGTGACGACCTTGTCAACCAGGCCGTGCCTCTCCAAGACGTAATACAGACCGCGGCTGGTGTCCACGTCGTGGTAGGAAAGGTCGACCAGGGCCAGTCTGGCGTCTTTTTCGGAGACCCCTCTCCGCTCTCGGTACTCCTCCAGCAACCGGTGCTTTATAACCCAGTCCACCTCTCGGTCGAGACTGAGCGGATCCTTCTCCAAGCCGGTCAACAGGTGCTCCCAACGGTCGACCGCCCGCTGCACTTCGGGCGGGAAACCGGGCTGTTGAGCGTACCTGGTGACCCGATCGAAGTACTCCCATTGGATGTCCAGGGCGGACATCAGTCGGCCGTTTTGAAGCCGGACATTGGTGGAGCAAGTCAGATCATGGGAGATCTGACGAATCGCCTTGATGGGGTTTTCCAGTGTCAGGTCCCTGAACATCGCGTCGCTCTCGATCATCTGCAGAAGCGCCAGCATCGTCCCGATCTTGACGAATGTGGCGTACTCGCTCATGTTGGAGTCACCGGCGATGAGGTGCAGTCGACGGTACTGCTCAGCGTCGGCGTGGGGCTCGTCGCGGGTGTTGATGATCGGTCGGCTGCGGGTGGTGGCCGACGAGATTCCCTCCCAGATGTGATCTGCCCGCTGGGCTATCGAATAGGTGACCTGCCTGGTGCTCTGATGGAGCTTTCCGGCCCCCAGGAAGATCTGTCTGGTCACCAGGAAGGGGAGGAGGATGTTCACCGTCTGCTCGAAGTCCTTGGCGCGGGTGATCAAATAGTTCTCGTGGCAGCCGTAGCTGTTGCCTGCCGAGTCCGTGTTGTTCTTGAACAAGAAGATCTGGCCCTTGACCCCCTCTGCGGAAAGACGCTCCTCCGCCGAGTTGATAAGACTCTCCAAGAACCGCTCTCCCGCCCGGTCATAGACGATCACATCTTCTATGGAGTCGCACTCGGGCGTGGCGTATTCGGGGTGGGAGCCGACATCCAGGTACAGCCGGGCGCCGTTCTCCAAGAAGACATTGGAGGAGCGTCCCCAACTCACCACCCTCCTGAACAGGTATCTCGCCACCTCGTCGGGACTCAGCCGCCGCTGCCCCCTCAGGGTGAAGGTGACACCGTATTCACTTTCAATGCCGAAGATGCGACGATCCATGGGCTGCAACTCTACCCCTGATGGAAGACCCATGCGCAAGATGAACGCAGGAGCGAATACCGCTCGACGCTTCCCGATAGCCGCAGCAGATCCCCAATCAAGCCGGTCGGCCAACGCTCATCGTCCCCTTTCATGTGGTCGTCCTCGGAGGAAAACCATCCTCGCAATCACTATCTCGCGAAAATGCGTCCCGACACTTCGTCCTCCGGGGCCCCTCCCCCACCTACCACCCTGCCGGTACGGGAACGCGAATCAGCCACTGTGGCCGCGGATTCGGTTTCCGGATATGATCCCTTCCAGTGGTCCGAGCGACGTCTGATCAGACCCGGAGGTGATACGGTCATACCAATATGGGGCGGGCCCTGCGACAATTGCAACCGCGGCAGTCATCGTTTTTTCCCATTCCGCCGGTTCCGCGCCCCCTTCACTGGCCGCGGACAGTGGCCTACTCGGCGGCTTCGCTGATGCTCTCCGACAGTGAGGGATGCACCATCAGGGCTTCCAACAGGTTGTCGGTGGTGACGTCCGCCTGAACTGCCAAAGCAATGATGCCGATCAAATCGGAGGCCCGGTGGCCGACGATGGTTCCCCCCAGCACCACCCGGGTCGCCGGATCGGAGATGACCTTGACGAATCCCTCTTCCTTTCCCTCCAGGACACTGCGAGGATTGGCGGCAAAGGGCACCTTGGTGGTGCGGACCTTGCGGCCCTTGGCGGCGGCGGTCACGTCCTCCAGCCCCACCGAGGCGATCTCGGGGGAGGTGAACACTGCAGCCGCCACATTCGAATAATCAAGGGGAGTAACCGGGTATCCCAGGGCGTGGAGCGCAATCTTGCGGCCCTGCAGAGAGGCAACGGAGGAAAGGGGCATCCGGCCCGTGCAGTCCCCGGCGGCGTACACATTGGCAAGACTGGTGCGCTGGAAGGAATCCACCCGTATGTGCCCGCTGCGGCTGAGTTCTATCCCCACTTCCTCCAGGCCGATCCCCCGGGTGAGAGGATAAGAACCCACCGCCAGCAACACATGACTGCCCAGCACCCGCCGCCCGTCGTCGCACTCCACCAACACTCCGTCGTCGGTGACTTCTATGCCACTGGCGTAAGCGCCGATGACCAGCTTCACCCCTCTTTTGAGAAAGTCGTTCTGCAGCACCGACGCCACTTCCGGATCACGATGGGGAAGTATCTGCTGCTGACTGACGATCAAAGTTATTTCGCTGCCCAAAGACTTGAAGATGTGGGTGAATTCCACGCCCGTGACGCCTGAACCCACTATCACCAGGTGTTCGGGCGCTTCCTTCATGTCGTATGCGTGACGAGTGGTCAGCACTCGCTTTCCGTCCACCGGCGCCCAATCGGGAACCCGGGGTGCTGAGCCGGTGGAGACGACGCAGAAGTCGAACCCAAACTCCATGGTTCCCTCTGCGGTATTGACCGCCACCCGATCCGAACCGATCAAACGTCCCCGGCCTCTGATGATGCGGACATCCTGGGAGAGCAGCAACTCCAAGAATCCAATATTGATGTCACTCCAGATGTTCTTGATCCGTTCCGAGAGCCGCTTCTGGTCCACGTCTGCAGAGGCGCCCACCAATCCCAGGCGCTCAGCCCGGTCGACCAGATCCTTGGTGGCGGCCGTCGCCGCCATGGTCTTGGAGGGTATGCAATCCCACAGGTGAGCGCCCCCTCCCACCACTGAATCCTCCACCAGGATCACCCGGGCGCCCAAAGAAGCCGCCGTGGTGGCGGCCATCACGCCCCCGGGACCGCCTCCCACGATCACGAAAGTGGGACCGGCAGAACTCAGGAATCGGTTCATCAGTTCAGCCGGTGCGCGCCGAAAACACTACGCAGGACACCGGAAACCTCCCCCAGGGTGGCACCCGCCGCCAAGGCGCCCCTCATGGGATGCAGCAGATTCGCATCCCCGCCCGCCTCCCGTTTCAAGGTACGCAGTGCGCCCCCCACCGCCCGCTGGTCGCGGCCGGCGCGATGGTCCGCAAGTCGCCGCAGTTGAGAGACCTCCAGTTGTGGATCGGCCCTGCTGATGGAGGGTTCCGCGGATTCTTCGTCTTTGAACTTGTTCACGCCCACCACTTTAATCGAACCCTCCTCGATACCCCGGGCAGCCCGGTATGCCGACTCCTCGATCCGGGACTGCATCCACCCCACAGCCTTGACGGCGCCGCCCATACCCTCGATCTCTTCCAACAACAGAGTGGCTTCATCTTCCAAGGCCTCGGTCAAAGCCTCCACGTAGAAGGAGCCGGCCAAAGGATCAACCGTGTCGGTGGTTCCGGATTCGAAAGCAAGGATCTGCTGAGTACGCAGAGCCAGGGTGGCGGAATGCCGGGTGGGCAGGCTCAGAGCCTCGTCGAAGCCGTTGGTGTGCAGGGACTGCGTGCCTCCCAGCACCGCCGCCAGCGCCTGGACGGTGGTGCGGACGATGTTGTTCTCCGGTTGCAGGGCAGTAAGACTGCTTCCGGCGGTCTGGGCGTGAAAGCGCATACGCTGGGACGCCGGCGCCCGAGCGCCGAAAACCTCCTTCATCACTCGGGCCCAGATCCGGCGCGCCGCCCGGAACTTGGCCGCCTCCTCGAAAAGATGACTGTGGCTGTTCCAAAAGAACGAGATGCGGGGAGCGAAGTCGTCCACCGCCAACCCTGCGTCCATCGCCGCCCGGACGTAGGCGGCGCCGTTGGCGATGGTAAAAGCGAGTTCTTCGGCAGCCGTCGCCCCCGCTTCCCGGATGTGGTATCCGGAGACGGAGATGGGGTTCCAATGAGGGAGACGATCCGCGGCGTAGGCAATCAGATCGGTGACCAGCCTCATTGAGGGGCCCGGGGGATAGATATAGGTGCCCCGGGCTATGTACTCCTTCAGCATGTCATTCTGCACGGTCCCCCGCAGAGACCGGGGGGCCACTCCCTGTGATTCGGCTACCAACTCATAGAACAGGAGCAGGATGGGAGCGGTCGAGTTGATAGTCATGGAGGTGGACACCTTCTCCAGGGGGATGCCCCGCAACAGCCGCTTCATGTCATCCAGCGTGTCGATGGCGACTCCCACTCGACCTACTTCGCCCCGGGCCAGCGGGTGATCGGAATCCAGGCCCATCTGGGTGGGCAGATCGAAAGCCACGGACAGCCCGGTCTGTCCTGCCGCCAACAGCGCGTGGAATCTTTGATTGGAGGTCTCGGCGGTGCCGAACCCCGCGTATTGCCGCATGGTCCAGTGACGGCGTCGATACATGGAGGGATAAGGCCCGCGGGTGAAGGGGTATTCCCCGGGCAAGCCCAGTCGTGCAACGTCCACCGGATCGGTGTAGACCTCTTCGGTGACTATTCCGCCGGGGGTGGTGACGGTTTTGTCCATAAACCCTATATGCTCGCGGTTGTAAGGGGAATCGTACCCATTCCCCACTGTTTTACCTATGTTGCGCCCCTCACCATTCCACCGCGCCGAGTCCCAGGACCGAAGGGACCGCTGGATGCCGTCGCTGGCCGGCCTGCTGGCGATCATGGTCATCACCGCCGGGTGGGGAGTGCTCTTTGCATTCCTGGGCGTGACGGCCGTATTCGGGCTGTTCGAGGAGGTCCGGGAAAGGCTCGATCCCGATGTCTCCAAGATAGATCTGACCCTACCCGACCTTTCCAGGGTCTCCCGGGTGTATGCCGCCGACGGGGAACTGCTGGCCGAGTTGCACGACGGTCGAGTGTCGGAACCCGTACCCATAGCACAAATCCCCCAGATAGTGATCTATGCCGTCCTGGCGGCCGAGGACGACGACTTCTATGAGCACGACGGCGTCGACTTCACCGCCATCGCCCGGACGGCTGTTTACAACTTTCTGTACCAAACCAACCTGGGGGGCTCCACCATCACCCAGCAGGTGGCGAAGAACCACTTTGTGGGAGACGAGATAACCATCGAACGCAAAATCCGGGAAGCCTTCGTCTCCACCGACCTGGAGAGAACCTACGAAAAAGACCAGATCTTGGAGTTCTACCTCAACTCGGTCTACTTCGGATCGGGGGCATACGGAGTGAGCGCCGCCGCCCGGGAGTTCTTCGCCAAGCCTCTGGAGAAGATCACCCTCGAGGAGGCGGCCACGCTGGCGGTGCTGATTCGAAATCCCACCTTCTACAACCCTCGGGCGCGCCCCGACCGGGTTGAAGACCGTCGCAACCTGATTATCGACCAGATGGCGCAAAACGAGTGGATCGACCCCGAAGAAGCCGAGGAGGCGAAGAATTCTCCCCTGCAGATCGCGGAACACATCCCATTCCGGGGAGAGGCCGATCATGTGGTGGCGGAGGTGAACCGCCAACTCCTCTACCATCCCCGCTTTTCCTTCCTGGGAGACACGCCCGAACAGCGAAAAAAGGCTATCTTCGGTTGCGCCGCCGACAACCCCGAGTGTCAGGGAGGCGGGGGACTTCGCATCGAGACGACCGTGGATCTGGCCCTGCAAAGGGAGGCCTACCGGGTCCTGGAGCATTGGATGCCTCTCCCCGAATATCAACAGAACGTCGTGCTGTGTCAAGCTTTGTTCCCCTCCGATCCCCTGTCCTACCTGGAGACCTACGCCACCGAGCACTCCTGCTCCCCCACCGGATCGATCGTGACGGTGGACAACTACACCGGGGCGGTCAAGGTGATGGCCTCCGGTCTGCCCTTTGACTTCATTCAGTTCGACCTGGCCATCCAGGGCCGGCGCAATCCGGGTTCCAGCATGAAACCCTTCGCCCTGCTCGGCGCCCTGGAACGCAACATCTCCCTGGGGACTGCCATACCCGCTCCGCCGACGGTGGAAATCCAGTGCCCCACGGTCTGTGTGGAAGACTCCGACATATGGACGGTTCGCAACGTGGGAACCCGAGACTATGGGGTCCTCACCCTGGCCGACGCCACCAGTGCTTCCATCAACACCGTCTACGCCCAACTCTCTGACATGATCGGACCGGCCAAGGTGGCGGAAGTTGCCCACCGGTTGGGGATACAGTCCGAACTCCCGACTGTGCTGTCCATCGTGTTGGGCACCGGAGCGGTCAGCCCGTTGGAGATGGCCTCGGCCTACTCCAATTTCGCCACCAACGGATTGTGGGCGGCACCCTACATTATTTCCCGGGTGGTCTCGCCGGACAACCGCATCCTGTATGAGCACGAGGTGGAGTACCAGAGCAACGGGGATCCGGCTGCTTTCGCCGCCGCACGCATACCGCTCGCCAAGGTTCCGACTCCGGAGGGGACGGCGGCCCGGGCGGGAATCGGGCGTCCGCAGGGAGGAAAGACGGGTACCCATCAGGGATTCCGGGATGCCTGGTATGTGGGGTTCGTCCCGACCCACACCACCGCGGTGTGGGTCGGCTACGAGCACAATCAAATACCTCTCGAGAACGTGGTGATCGGAGGCGAGAGCCACAGGCGAGTGTACGGAGGCTCGGTTCCCGCCCCGATCTGGGCGGAATTCATGGACGTCATGCTTCAAGACGTAGAGGTGACCGGGTTCCCGCCCGATCCTCCCGGCTTGGCTCGTTACCAGCTGCGACCGTCCACATCGGTGCCGCAGGTGGTCGGGCTCGACCTGAGGTCGGCCCAGACCGCACTGGTCGGATCACGCCTCAACTGGGAGATCGTCGACGTCGCCTCCTCGGCGCCCACCGGAGAAGTCCTCACCCAGCAGCCTCTGCCCGGCGCTACCGCCCTCCATGCCGACCCCGTGACCCTGAAGGTGTCCACCGGAACACCTCCAACCGCACCCTTGCCCGACTGGACGGGACTGACGATCACGGAGGTCCTCGATGACGTTCGGCGGCTGGAACAGGAAAGCGACCTGCTGATCATCCTGGACATCACCTACGCCCCCCACTCGGAACTGGCGTCCGACCAGGTAATCGGCACCCAACCCCAGCCCGGCGCCGAGATAACTTCCGGTGACCAGGTGACCATAACCCTTTCCAGCGGCGAAGCTCCCAGCAGCGTCGCTCTCCCCGACTGGACCGGACTCACCATCGCCGAAGTCTTGGCGGATATTCAACGACTCCAGGAAGAGACCGGCATCTCTTTGGTCCCCAATGTCACCTATGCACCACATCCCGAGTTGGAAGCCGAGCAAGTGATCGGAACCGAGCCCCCACCCGGCGCCGAGATATCCACCGGCGCCGAGGTAATCATCACTCTCTCCAACGGTGAGCAACCGCCGCCTGAACCCGAAACCTCCGATTCAGGCTGAACGATCGCACTGCGCCCGCGCCTCGCGGTTTTTTCTTGTACAACGCGAAATAATCTGTTCGCCATGTCGTCTATCGAATATCGTTTAAGAGCATCATATAACACATGACAGTGACAACCGTACCCCGTATAACCCCGGTGGTCGACCGGCCGGTCAACCGCTTTCCACGCACCCGTTCCTTTTCAGTCGACCTCTTCCATCCCCCTTTGGAGGGGTTCTCTCCAGGGCACGAATACGTCCGCCGCTTCTGGGCGGCTGCGATAGGAAAGGGAGCGATCAGAGACTTGCTGGAACTATTCGTGGCCGGACTGCGGCACAAACCCGTGCAGGAGCCCTTCTATCTGCGAGTCCTGCTGTCGGCCGGTCTGGTTGAGGTGAGGGGAGACCTCATCCGCATACCGTCGCGGGTGCCCCTGCTGCCTTCGTCCATGGTCACACAGCTCAGCCCCTATCTACGCTCCGATCATCGCCGCTGGGAACAGTAGAACCGGACAAGCGAAGAGTCGAACGGGACAGGGCCATCCTCCCCACCACGATCAGAGCGATGGCTTCGCCTGTACAGAACCCGGTGGCCACGGCCATCACCGGTCCTGAAGGGCTCAACCAAACGACGAAGACGGCGGCTGCCAATCCCACCACCCAGGCGGTAGCCAGGCGGCCGGTCCTCGATCCCGCCACCAGGATTTGGGCCATGAGTTGGACACCGGCCGCCATGACGGTCCCCCCTGCCACCAGGGCGGTCATCACCGCCGGAGGAGCAAAGTCCGAGCCCATCAACAATCCCACCGCCTCCGGTCCCACCAGATACCCCAGCAAAGCGGCCAGCAACGCCAGTCCCACGGATCCCGTCCACAATCTTCCTCCCAGCCTGCGCAGCGATTCACCCTCACCCCGGCCGACCATTCGCACCAATGGAGGGAGGACCCGGCCCTGCAGGCTGTACATCAGAGTGAGCGGGGCTCTGAACAGAACGAAAACAATAAAGACCATGCTCACCTGGGCGGCGGCGCCCCCCATATAGGTGACAGCCAGCGGGGCAGCCGCCACCAGGAGATGGGCAGCCGCCGCCCCCAACACATATTGCTGCATGAAGACCCGGCCGGCCGCGGGGGGATGATCCAGACTCCGTCCTCGCCAGAAACCGAATACGAACACCACCCAGGGCGCAGCCGCCATCGCCCATCCAAGCCCCACCGCCCCTCCTCCGGTGACCAGCACCACCCACAGCACCACCAGCCTCACCAAACCTTCCGTACAGAGCATCCAACCCACGCGGCCGTATCTTCCCCTGCCCTGGAGCACTCCTTTCCCGATCCAGAAGCACCCGTATCCGAGAATCAACAGCACCATCTGCCATACATGGGTTGCAACCTGGTCGGTCAGGGAGGGAAGCGCCCACCCTGTTGAAACGGCGGAGGCCGCTACCGCCACCCCCACCACTACCAAGACCAATCTCCGCCCGCCCAACATGGGATTCCTGCTTTCGGTGACTTCCCGGGTAACCCACTGTTCAAGAGGCAGATAAAGCACCGTAACAGTGATGAAAGCCGCGGTCCACATCACGCCGATGGGAGCGTAGGCGTCCGCGCCCAGGCCCCTTCCCCCTATGGCATGGAACAGGTAGGCGGCCAACCCTCCCGCCACGGCGCCCACCACCATCATGGAGGTGCCGCGTTCGGCGGAGCGCCCGGTCGGCCGCCGGCTTTCGTTCATCGGGACCCCGAGCCGGTGATGACGGTCCAGATCGACGACCACAGGGTACGCAGGTCCAAGATCGGGGAGACGTGCTTTATGTAGTAAAGGTCGTAGGTGAGTTTTCGCTCCGTGCCTTCCAGATCGGCCGCATAAGCAGAGTTGATCTGCGCCCAACCGGTTACGCCCGGTCTCAGGAGATGTCGAAGCGAATAAAAAGGTATCTCTCGAGAAAACTCTTCGACGAAGGGCGCTTGTTCGGCGCGGGGTCCCACCAGACTCATATCCCCGATCAACACGTTCCACAGTTGGGGAATCTCATCCAGACGGTACCGGCGCAAGAACCCGCCTCCCCGGACCAGGCGAGGGTCGTCAACTTCGGCGAATCGGGGACCGTCGGCTTCGGCGTCGCTGCGCATGGTCCGGAACTTATAGATGGTGAACGGCCGTCCCCCCCTTCCCACTCTGACCTGGCGGAACAGCACCGGACCGGGGGAGGACATCCTAACCGCCAGGGCCACCACCCCGGCCACGACGACCCAGATGGGCAACGTCAGGATCACCGCCGCCAGATCGAACAGCCGCTTTCCCCACAACCACTTCCGCACCCGGTGCAGAGTGGTCGTCATCTGCCAGTCCTCCACCAGGCGCGGTAGCGGGACCCGTTCGGTGTGCTCCTCGTAAACGGAAGCCAACGGTTTCACAACCCGGCCGGCCAGATCATGCCCGGACACCAGCCGCGCCACTTCGGGGGAAAGGGTGGCCGCCATGTCCACCACCAGGGTGATCCCCGGATCCAGGGGCCGGTGGTCGGGATGGGATGAGGGATCTATCACCGCCCGTACCTCGGCGTGCGGCGCCAGTTGCAGTTCCCCCACCATCTGCAGATCGGAAGAGAACACGACCATCGGCTCGATCCACGGACGGCGGCGCCGCACCACCCGGTGGGCCACAACGCCGACAACCCACATCGCCATGGTCACCAGCAAGAGGGAGCGAGAAAAATATATTCGGGTGGCCAACACCATGAGCGCCACGGCGGACAGGGTGATCACCACCATCGTCATGCCCCTGCCGTAGCTGGGACGCGGCACCCCAGGTCTCGACATGGACAAAAGGACCGTAGAGGCGCCCGCCGCGGCCAGCAGCACGAATCCCAACATGGGAAGCACCTGCGGACCGACCTGCGGGGCCTCCCAGGGCAGAGGAGTCCCGTACAGAATCAACGATGAAAACCCGACCGATCCCACCAATAGGACCAGATCGATCACCACCATCGACAGAACGAACCTGCTGCGCATAGAAAACGAATGCTAAGCCTTCGAGCAGGTTGTCCAGCCAACGAGACGCGTCATACGGCTATGGTTCAATTACCCCGTGACCAATCAGTGGCCCAGCGTCTCCGTTCTCATGCCCCTGCTCAACGAGGAGTCAGGATTGGACGAAGTGATGGAATCGCTGCGACGCCAGACCTACCCGGGCGAGTGGGAGCTCGTGGCGGTGGATGGCGGCTCATCGGACGGAACCGTACCCACGCTGCACTCTTGGAGTGGGAATTTGCCCCACCTGACAGTGATCCTCTCCCCGGATGGACCGAGGGACCTAACCGAGAGCCTCAACCTGGCGCTGCGGTCGGCGACCGGAGAAGTCGCCGTCCGAGCGGACGCCCATACCGTTTACAGGTCCGACTACCTCAGCCGGAACGTGGAAGCCCTAGAACAAACCGGCGCCGACCTGGTGGGAGGACCGATGTGTCCGGTGGGGGAAACTCCTTTTGGCCGGGCAGTGGCTGCAGCAATGGGCAACCCCTGGATAGTGGGACCCGCCCCCTATCGGCGGGTCCGCGTCCGGCGCCCGGCCGATACCGTCTATCTGGGCGCCATCCGACGCAAGCGCCTGCTGGAACTGAGATACAGAAGGTTTCCCAGTGGAGTGGCCGAGGACACCGATCTGGCCTACCGGTTGAGAAAACAGGGAGGAAGCGTGGTGCTGGATCCCGCCATCTCCTCTCGATACCGGACTCGTTCAACGCCGGCCAAACTGTGGAAGCAGTTCTACCTGTACGGCAAGGGCAAGGCGGAGATGTTGTACGCCAACCGCGCATTTCCCAGTCTCCGTCCCCTTGCTCCCATCGGCCTGATACTGGGCCTGAGTCTCTCGCTGGTGATGGCACCCATCCGGGGATGGTGGTGGCTCTTTCCTCTCCCGACCGCGGTCTGGCTGGGCTATCTGGGGATTGTCACCGGCGCCAGGCCGCGACAATGGGCGGCCGCAGCCATCATGCAACTGTCCAACGGATTGGGAATTGCCATCGGATTGGTCGGCGGGCCGGGCCGGGTCCGCCAACCGTGAGTCCTCACCGAATCTGATCCCCCGGCAGGCGCCTTCAACCTTGCTTGGCGGACTCTTCTCCGTCGGCGGATAACCCGCTATTGGCCGGGGCGCCGTTGTCCGGGGAAGAACCGGAAAACACCGCACTCAATATATCCTCGCTGACACCCAGTCCGCGGGTCAGATCGTCAACCGGATTGAACGAGCCACCCAGTTCCGAAGGAGTCATCGCAGAACCGAACTCCAGTTCCTCCGAAGCAGTCGGGCGTTCGTAACCCAGCACATCGGGAATGTGGTCGTGGTACTGGACCGCGCCCGTACCCGCCGGCACGAGTTTGCCGATGATCACATTCTCCTTGAGGCCCTTCATGTAATCTGACTTGGCGAAGATGGCCGCATCGGTCAGCACCCGGGCAGTCTCCTGGAACGAGGCGGCCGACAGCCAGGATTCGGTAGCCAGCGAAGCCTTGGTGATACCCATCAGCTCCGGACGACCGGTAGCCGGAGTCCTACCTTCCTCCAACAGTTGCTGGTTCTCTTCCAGGAAGACCTGTCCGTCCACCAGTTCAGCGGGCAAAAAACTCGAATCGTTGGTCTTGACGATCCTCACCCGGCGCAGCATTTGGCGGACCACCAATTCGATGTGTTTGTCATGGATCTCGACACCTTGGGACTGGTAGACCCTCTGCACCTCATTGACCAGGTACTGCTGAGCGTCTCTGACACCCCGGTATATCAACACCTCCTTGGGATCGAGCGGCCCATCGGTGAGAGGATCCCCGGCCAACACCGAACTGGAATTGTCCACCCTCACCCGCGAATGGCGGGAAAGCGGTATCTCGACCTCGCTGGGACTGCCGACTTCCTTGCCGGTGACGCGGATACGGCGGCCCCCGTCGGCGATCACTTCCACCGACCCGCTGATCGGTGACAGAAGAGCCTTGCCCTTGGGACTTCTCGCTTCAAAAAGCTCGAGAACCCGGGGCAGACCCTGGGTGATGTCCGATCCGGCCACACCCCCGGTGTGGAAGGTCCTCATGGTGAGCTGGGTTCCGGGCTCGCCGATGGACTGAGCGGCCATGATTCCCACCGCCGCCCCTTCTTCGACCATCTTCCCGGTGGCCAGGCTCATTCCGTAGCAAAGCTGACAGACGGAAGCGCGGGTGTCGCAGGTGAGCACCGACCGCACTTTCACTCTCCTGATCTCCGTCGCGTGGCCGACGATGGTTCCCATGGCGTCGGAATCGATCAGGCGCCCAGCCGCCAACTTGTGTCCACGGTCGGTGGTCGCCACCTTCCGCCCGATCCTGACCGGCTCGGCCAGGATTCTTCCGAAGATGTGGCTGCGCAGGTGGCGGACCGGAGTCAATAACTCGTCATGAGTCTTACCTTCGGGTAGCCCCGAAGACCCCTGATCGACCACCTCGACGACATCGAACCACACTCCCCGGTCGCTTCCGCATTCCTTTTCCCTGACCAGGACTTCCTGGGAGACATCCACCAGCTTGCGGGTCAGGTATCCCGCGTCTCTCGTCCGCAGGGCGGTGTCCGCCAGACCCTTGCGGGCGCCGTGGGTGGAGATGAAGTACTCGAGAACCGACAGACCTTCCCGGAAGTTGGAGGTGATGGGACTGGGGATGATGTCACCCCGGGGATTGGCCACCAATCCTCTCATACCGGCGATCTGGCGTACCTGCATGGTGTTGCCCCTCGCCCCCGAGCCGACCATCATTTCCAGAGGATTGAATCTCTCGGCCTTGAGGGTCTTCTCCATCTCATTCTTGACTTCCTCGGTGGCCTCGCTCCAGATCTCGATGAGTTCGGAGCGGCGCTCGCTGTCGAGGATCACGCCTTTCTCGTAGAGGTCCTGGACCTTTGCGGCCTTGCGGGCATGTCGCCTCAGGATGCTCTTCTTCTCCCTGGGCGTCTTGACATCCTCCAAACCGATGGTGAGACCGGCGACAGTGGCGTATCGGAATCCCAATTCCTTGAGTCTGTCCAGCGTGTCCACCACCTGGGAGCGGGCATAGCGGTTGATCGCCACCTCGACCAGCCTGCGAATTCCGGACTTGATAACCGGCGCATTCACAAAGGGGAAGGAGGCGGGAAACGCGGTGTTCAGCATGACCCGACCCACAGTGGTCTCCGCCAGCGCATCGCCGGAAATCCAATCCGGACCGATCAAACCTGCCAACTCGTCTTCCAGTTCTTCGTGACGCTCCTTACTACCCGCCAAGTCACCGAGCCGCACTTTGATGGGAGCATGCAGGTTCAGATCGCCGAGTTCGTATGCCATGATCGCCTCGTCCACCGAGCCGAACACCCGTCCGGCGCCGGTCACGTCAGGCTCCAGTTCGGTGAGGTAGTAGATCCCGATCACCATGTCCTGGCTGGGCGTGACGATGGGACGACCCGAAGCCGGTGAGAGCACATTGTTGCGGGACAGCATCAGGATGCGAGACTCTGCCTGGGCCTCCGGCGAGATCGGCAGATGCACAGCCATCTGGTCTCCGTCGAAGTCGGCGTTGAAGGCTTCACAGACCAGGGGGTGAATCTGGATTGCCTTGCCTTCCACCAGGACCGGCTCGAAGGCCTGGATGCCCAGTCGATGAAGAGTGGGAGCGCGGTTCAGGAGTACCGGATGCTCGGAGATGGCGGTTGACAGCACATCCCATACCTCATCGCGTTGTTGCTCCACCATTCTCTTGGCAGACTTGATATTCGGCGCCTTGTCGGTGTCGACCAGCCCCTTCATCACGAAAGGCTTGAAGAGTTCCAGCGCCATCTCCTTGGGCAGTCCGCACTGATGCAACTGGAGCTGGGGTCCCACCACTATTACCGAACGGCCCGAATAGTCGACCCGCTTTCCCAGCAGGTTTTGGCGGAAGCGGCCGGCCTTCCCCTTGATCATGTCGGAAAGAGACTTCAGAGCCCGTGTCCCCTGGCCGGTCACGGCGCGGCCGCGGCGACCGTTGTCGAACAGGGCGTCCACCGCCTCCTGCAACATCCGCTTTTCGTTATTGACGATGATCTCGGGAGCGCCGTACTCCAGCAGTCGCTTCAGCCGGTTGTTGCGGTTGATAACCCGTCGATACAGATCGTTGAGGTCGGAAGTGGCGAAGCGCCCTCCGTCCAATTGCACCATCGGTCGAAGATCGGGGGGAATCACCGGCAGGGTGTGAAGAACCATGTTGGTGGGATTGTTCAACCCTTCCGCAAAGGGGCGCACCACTTTCATCCGGAGCGTGGCCCGCTGGCGACGCTGTGCCGAATTGGACTCCATGTCCTCTCGGAGTTTTTCCATCTCGGCGTCCAGATCCATGTTGGCCAGCAGGTCGCGAATCGCCTCGGCGCCCATCCCTCCTTCGAAATAATCCCCATAGCTGTACTGCATGGCCTTCCACAGCTGTTCGTACTCGACCAGATCCTTCACCTGCAGACGGCGAATGGTCTCATAGGCCTCGGAAGCCAGTTCGCATTCGTCCTCCATCCTCCGCTGCCGGTCGGCGATCTGAGTCTGCGCCAGCTTGTCGGCAGCCCGAATCTCAGCAGCCTTGGCGCCGCCTTCCTCCATGCGGGCCAACTCGATCTCAAGGGTCTCCAGCCGGTTGCCGCGCCACTCCTCAAAGGCCTCTCTGGTCTCTCCGATCTCCTCCAGGTAGTCCTTTTCCAATTCGGGGAGATCCCGGATCAGACGGGTCCGATCCACCGAAGTGACCACATGGGCGGCGAAGTAGATGATCTTCTCCAAGTCCCGAAGCGAGATGTCCAACAGATACCCGAGTCGGGAAGGAACACCTTTGAAAAACCAGATATGAGCCACAGGAGCGGCCAGATCGATGTGTCCCATTCTCTCCCGGCGAACTTTGGAGCGGGTAACTTCCACATTGCACTTCTCGCAGACCAGGCTCTTGTACCTGACCCGCTTGTATTTTCCGCAATAGCACTCCCAGTCCCGCTGCGGACCGAAGATCCGCTCGTCGAACAGACCGTCCCGCTCAGGCTTCAGGGTGCGGTGGTTGATGGTCTCCGGTTTCTTCACCTCGCCGAAAGACCAAGAGCGAATCTGATCGCTGGAGGCCAGGCCTATCTGTACTTCGTCGAAAGCGATCCGGTGATTGGCGGCGTGGAATTTGGATTCAGTCATTGTCATTGGCTATCTCTCCAATCAGGCCGTCTTCTAAAAGTACGAAGATACGGGGCTGGCTTCTTCAGGTCTCTCGGGACGGGAGATATCGATCCCGTCCAGCATGCTGGTGGTGCGGTAAGCGTCCTCGTCTGTTTCACGAAGGTCCACGCGCTCACCGGCGGAGAGCATCTCCACGCTCAGTCCCAGGCTCTGCATTTCCTTGACCAGCACCCGGAAACTCTCCGGCACGCCCGGCTCCGGGGGATTGTCGCCCCTCACGATCGCCTCGTAGACGCGGATGCGACCCCGGACATCGTCGGACTTGATGGTGAGAAACTCTTGCAGGGCGTAGGCGGCGCCGTAGGCCTCCAGGGCCCAAACCTCCATCTCGCCGAAGCGCTGTCCGCCGAACTGGGCCTTTCCTCCCAGCGGCTGCTGGGTGATCAGGGAGTACGGTCCGGTCGAGCGGGCGTGGATCTTGTCGTCCACCAGATGGACCAGCTTCAGCATGTATATGTACCCCACGGTGATGGGTTTGTCGAAGGCTTCTCCGGTCCGACCGTCGTACAGATTCGCCTTGCCGGTGCGGTCGATCAGTTTCTTGCCGTCGGCGTTGGGCAGGGCGCCTCGCAACAGCTTCAGAATCTCCTCTTCCCGCGCTCCGTCGAAGACCGGCGTGGCCAGGCGGCTCCAAGGGTCACCGGAGGAGGGCAGCGGGCTACCCGACTCGGAGAAGTTCTTCCATCCGGACGCGGCCACCCATCCAAGATGGGTCTCCATGACCTGGCCGAGGTTCATGCGAGAGGGAACCCCGAGAGGAGAGAGCACTATGTCGACGGGGGTCCCGTCCGCCAGGAAAGGCATGTCCTCCTCGGGCAGGATCTTGGCGATCACTCCCTTGTTGCCGTGGCGGCCGGCCAGCTTGTCTCCTTCGGAGATCTTGCGCTGTTGCGCCACATACACGCGCACTTGCTCATTGACGCCGGACTTGAGGTTTTCGCCCTCGACGCGGCGCAACACCTTCACATCGATGACCTTGCCCCCCTGTCCGTGTTTCACCTTCAGGGAACTGTCCCGTACTTCCCTGGCCTTCTCTCCGAAAATGGCGCGCAAAAGACGCTCCTCGGGCGTCAATTCCGTCTCTCCCTTGGGAGTGACCTTGCCGACCAGATAGTCGTTGGGACTGACCTCCGCGCCCACCCGGATGATCCCGCTCTCATCGAGATGAGCCAAGACTTCATCGGGGACGTTGGGAATGTCCCGGGTGATTTCTTCGTCACCCAATTTGGTTTCCCGCGCCTCGGTCTCCAATTGCTCGATATGGATCGAGGTGAGGATGTCCTCTTTGACAAGCCGTTCCGACAGCACGATGGCGTCCTCGAAGTTGTAACCCTGCCAGGGCATGAAGGCCACCAGCAGATTCTTGCCCAACGCCAACTCGCCATGGCTGGTCGATGAACCGTCAGCAAGCAAATCGCCCCTTTCCACCGCGTCGCCTTCCCGCACCACCGGCTTGTGGTTGATGCAGGTCCCCTGGTTGGAGCGAGTGAACTTGTCCAGCTTCATATTGTGCAGCTTGCCGTTGTCCTCCCGGATCACTACTTCCTGGCCGGTTATTTCCACCACCTGCCCGCTCACCGGTGAAGCGACCATGTCTCCGGAATCCCGCGCCGCAACCTCTTCCATACCGGTGCCGACCAAGGGCGCTTCCGAGCGGAGAAGAGGAACCGCCTGGCGTTGCATGTTGGATCCCATCAACGCCCGGTTGGCGTCGTCGTGCTCCAGGAAGGGAATCAGGGACGTGGAGAGAGACACGATTTGCTTGGGGGAGACGTCCATGTAGTGGACTTCGGTGGGCAGAACCCGGTCAACTTCACCGCCCGCACGCCGGACCAGAACGGTGTCGTTGACAAAGGAACCGTCCTCGTTGATGGGGGTGTTGGCCTGGGCGATCACAAAGCGCTCTTCCTCGGTGGCGGCCAGATAATCGACCGTGTCCATTACTCTGGCGTCTTCCACCTTGCGATAGGGTGTCTCGATGAAGCCGTACTGGTTGACCCTGGCATAGGTGGCCAGCGAGCCGATCAATCCGATGTTGGGACCTTCCGGCGTCTCGATGGGACACATCCTGCCGTAGTGTGACGGGTGCACGTCTCTCACCTCGAAGCCGGCCCTCTCCCGCGAGAGTCCCCCCGGGCCCAATGCCGACAGTCGGCGGCGATGGGTCAGACCGGCCAGGGCGTTGGGTTGATCCATGAACTGGCTCAACTGGGACGTGCCGAAGAACTCCATGATGGCAGCGGTCACCGGTCGGCTGTTGATGAGGATTCGGGGAGTTATCGAGTGGTGATCCTTGGTGGACATGCGCTCCTTGACCACCCTCTCCAGCCGCGCCAAGCCGATCCTCAACTGGTTCTGGACCAACTCACCCACCGTGCGGACCCGACGATTCCCGAAGTGGTCGATGTCATCGGTCAACACCGGCACCTCCACGCCGCGGTGGGTGGTCATGGTCGGCTGTCTCGCATGCAGCGCCACCACGTAACGAAGGGTGTCGATTATGTCCTCGTCCCGGAGCAACTGAAGGTTGCGCCCGGCGCCGTTCTGCGAGACGTCTCGATAATCGACAGGCGCCTCGTCGTTGAATTTCTGAGCCAGCTTGTATCGTCCGACCCGACTGAGGTCATACCTCTTCGGATTGCGGAACCAGTTGTTGATCAGTCCCAGAGCAGATTCGGCCGAGGCGGGCTCACCGGGACGGAGCTTGCGATACAGGTCGATAAGAGCCGCATCGCGATTGGGGGGTACGGTGTCCTTCTCCAAGGTGTTCCTAACAGATTCCGCCCCCTCGAAAATCTCCAGGATCTCCTCATCTGTCTCGATTACCCGCTCGGTACCCGGAACTTTCACCCCGATAGCCCGAAGGAAGGAAGACATGTACTGGCGCCGCTTGCGGTCCACCCGCACACCGATGGTGTTCTTGCGGTCGGTGTCCATTTCCAACCACGCACCCCGGCCGGGAATCACTTTGGCGCTGTAGAAGTAGGCGTCGGAGTTCTTGTCCGCGGTGCGGTTGAAATACACGCCCGGCGAACGGACTAACTGGGAGACGATCACCCGCTCGGTACCGTTGATTACGAACACCCCTTTGGGAGTCATCATCGGGAAGTCGCCCAGATAGATCTTTTCCTCTTTGATCTCTCCGGTGTGCCGGTTCAGGAACCGGCCTATCACCGTAAGGGGTCGACCGTAGGTCTTGTCCTGGGATTTACACTCCTCTACCGAAGCGGAGGGTTCACCGAACGTGTGGTCGGCCAGCATCAGGATCAACTGGCCGGTTACGTCTTCGATGGGCGAAATCTCTTGGAAGACCTCATCGATTCCTTCGTTGAGGAACCAATTGAAGGAATCTCGTTGTATGGCTATCAGGTCGGGAAGGTCGTGGGCCGGCGGGATACGGGAGAAAGAAAAACGCTCGGGCAGGCGCGCAGACAAGACGCGGTCCTCCTTAGAAACAGGCGTGCAGAAACAGAGCAATAGCTAATAATAGACAGGCATCCACCTGTCGAGCAAATCTGTATTCATGACCATGCCATGGCCACCCTCCGAGACTTACTCTATACACACGAAGCCTTCGGTGTCAAGTAAATCCCTATCCTTGGTTCCCCTCACATTCTCCACCGGACCGGAGCGGAAGAGACCGCCGGACACCCTGGGCAAGCAACATCACCGGGTTGGGACCGGTTGGTCGGAGGGGCGTCAGACGCCGGACGCCGGCGAGTTGGCCACGCCGACCCCGACCAGGCTGTCGCGGGTGACCAGCGCCGCCAACTCCGCTTCTGTCATGCCGTCCGTTCCCTCGGGACGCACAGGCAGCACCATGTACCGAAGATCGGCGGCGCTGTCAACCACCCGGACCACGACTTCATCTCCCAACTCGAGACCGAATTCTCCCATGACGCCCCGAGGGTCCACGACTGCCCTGGACCGGTAGGCGAAGCTCTTGTACCACTCGGGCGGAGGTCCGAGCAGTGATCTGGGGTAGCACGAGCAGAGGGTGCATACCACCAGATGATGCACCTGCTCGGTATTCTCGACCACGGCCAGTTTGGCGCCGGAGACGAGCGGGTATCCCAACTCCGCCAGAGCAACCCGCGGGTCTTCCAGCAGACGATCCTTGAAAGCCGGGTCGGTCCACGCCCGCGCCACCACCCTGGCGCCGTCCACCGGCGACATGGCGGCCGTCAGGTCCATCAGCCTTTGCACGTCGTGGCGGTGAATCACCCCTTTCTCCACCAAAAGCTCCTCCATGGCCAACAGACGCCGGGCGGGTTCGCTCAATTGGATGTCCTCGTCCACTCTCCGATGATCGTGATCGTCGTGGTCTCCGTGAGGGTGCTGGTGATCTGAGTCCATTTCCAGCCTCGGTATCAGTTCGACTCGGTTGCCGGTTCCAGCCACTGCTCGTACAGATCGACCAGCAAACTGTCGCCTTCCCTCCCCCGATACCGATTTCCCCAAAGACTCCTCATGTCGAACTCAACCAGGTAGAGCTCTCGTTTGGGGATTCCACTCCCTCCGTAGGCCCGAGTCTCAGGATCGTAGAAGCTCCCCGACAGGGCATTGATCCGTCCCACTTTGCCCTTCACGTACCCGGGGGTCCGGTGATGAGTCTCGACCATGGAGGACAGGACCCTCACTGCGTCTCCGGGACGAAAATCCCCCAACTCAGCCCCACCTCTCCCCGACCGCAGCCGTGCGCGCATCGATCTCCCCGGGGGTGAGAAGCCCTTTCTCGACCAAGAGCAACTCCAGCGACGCCGCCCACCGCTCGTAATAGGACAGGACCTGATACTTGTCGGCCGGGATCGACTCGATGCCGCGGCGCAATTGGTCCGGGTTGATCACTCGTTTTTCACAGAGCACATCCACCAGGGCGCTGGTCCGCAGTTCCCACTCCATCAGCGGGCGCTCCGAACGGTCGATGGGCGCCTCGCTGTGCGTGCCGCCCATGTCATGCACCGCCTTCACCTTATGAACTCCCATTCTGCAGTGTCTCCAGATCATAACCTTCCAACTTCACGAAAGATACTGCCCTCCAGGATGTAGAGAATCTCTTCTCAAGGACTGAGGCAGGATACGGGTTGCCGGCGGTCTGCGGTCCGCAAGAGCAGACCCCCGCTTAGTCGGCCGCCTTGGGAATGGCGGTTACCGGCGAGCGTTTGGTCACCTGGTAGAGAACCAGGAGGGGCCAGGTAGCCATGGCGGGGCCGATCAGCCACAGGGGTCTGGTCAGCCACCATTGGAGGGTGGGTTCGGCAGGCGGCACGTAGCCGAAGCCGTACAGGATCGCCACCATTACGGCCATTCCGGTGGAGTGGAAGAGGTACAGGGGCATGGCGTGCTCGTTGATCCAACCCACCACCCGTTGCTTCAGCGAGCCCCTCTCCAGCCAGGCCAGCACCTTGGGTCGGATCACCAGCACCAGCCCCACCTGCAGGAACGTCAGGGCGACAATTGCAAGGGTGGGCGGTCCCATGTTGGAGAACCGCTCTCCGGGTACACCCACCAGGGAACGCGGGTAGAAGCCCATGTTGGTAAGGGCGACGAGGGCAAAGAGGCCGGCCCAGAACATCATCCAGCCGGTGCGGGGAGGCGCGGCCACCAGCCGTTCGTAGAAAAACCCGAGCTGGTGGGCCAGTCCCCAGATAACCAGGAAGTTGACCCAGGCCGCCCAGCCCTGACCGTGGGTGAAACGGAGCACGTCCAGCACACCCGCAAGTCCCAGCAGCCACACCGGGGCAATCTCTCCCCACCGCCGATGAACCCGCACCGCGATCGGAGCGATGAGGACGATCACGATGTACACAATGAGGAACCACAGCGGTGACAGCACCAGGATCACGGCCGACCAGACCCAGGCCGGATTGAGGGTGATCTCCAACACCCAACCGATGACCAGCCAAACCGCCACCAGACCTGCCGCCGGCGCAAGCAGCCTTCCCATCCGGCGTCTGAGGAACCGGCGGGACGTGCCGCGGGTGTAGTTGCGGAAGGACCGGTGGTGCGTGTACCCGCCCACGAAGAAGAACACCGGCATCACCTGCAGCACCCAGGTGGCCACCCACAGACCACGGGTGAAGCCGATCGGGTTGGAAGGCGACACCGTCTCCGGCGAGACCACCAGAATCGTGAACACCCAGTGCCATATCACCACCACCACCAGCGAGAACGAGCGCAGAAGGTCCACATAACGATCCCGATACGATGCCGTCATCCGCCCGGAATCCTACCGACCAGACCCGGGAACCACCACTGTCCGGTCCGTTTAAGAACCAGGATATGCCCGTTTTATGTCGGACTGTCGCTGTTCGCCTCCTGACCGTGCGGGCGCCGATCTGCTGGAGCAGATGAAGTTGACCGATCCCCACAGGACCCAGGGGCCAACGTATACACAGAAGCATGGCAAGCTGTGTCTATGAAGACCTGGCCCGCCTGTTGAGAGCAAGACCCGGTGAACAGCCTTGGGTATACTCCAACTCGCAAGGCCGAATGGGGGGCAACCATGTTGAAGGCATGCACAAGCCCGCAGAATTGAACCCGCCGACAAGCCAGGGGAAACCAACATGCTGATCGCAATGAACCGGTTTCGCGTTCTGCCCGGACAAGAGGAGGAGTTCGAACGCCGTTGGAGCGAACGGGAGTCCTTCATCGCAGACGCTCCTGGTTTTGAGATGTTCCTGCTCCTGCGGAGCGACGAGCCGGGAGAGTACATCTCGCACTCCACCTGGGAGTCGCGCGAGGCCTTCGAGGCTTGGATGCAGTCTGACATTTTCCGTCGCGCGCATGGCCGACCCCTCACCGGCAGTGTGCTGGCGGAGGCCCCGCACGTTTCACTGTACGAGGCTCTCCTCGCCACCCCGGGGCGCGCGTCGGAGAGCTAATCGGTTCGACCGATCTTTGTTCTCACAGGTGTCCGGGACCCCGCCTCCCAGTCCCGGCTTGAGCGCACTTTGGGCGGCCAATCCTCACTGAATGCCTTCCTGTAGGGACACACACCGGAAAACGCTGTCTCCGGACGGCGTGGGAGACCAAACAGGAAGACCAATAACGGAACAACACAAAGTGCCTTTGATTTATTAGGCAACCGATCGTAAACCTTGGCGCCGTGCACAGTTGGCCCGCTTTCCCCTGTTGCGTTTGATCTATCTCATCCTCGGTTTACATGTTTGGGGTTCGGCTTCATAAGCCGGCTCCCGGGGATCTCGACCGTCGACTTCGTGATATTGGCGCTGCTTTTCTTCGCCCGGTCCTCCCGGCGTTTTGAGATGTGGCTTCGCAACCAATCCCCTGTTCGGCAAGATACCCGCAGCTACCAGGCAGGTCCAACCGTACGTGCCAAAACCGTCGCCCTCATCGCCATCACGGCCTCCGCGGTGATACTGACCACCAACACCACTCTTCGGGTGATCCTGGTCGCGGCGGCAGCCTTGGCTTGGTGGTACGTGCTCACCCGACCCGACAAGGATGTCGGCCTGGAAAACAAACGGAGGGGACGCGACTCTGTGAGGAGCGGAAGGGATTCAGGTCCCGGCTGAGGGCTGAGGGCCGCTGGAATTTGGGTAGCAACCCAACAATTGATACCAGATAGATGGGCCTATTTCTGTGGAGCTGACGGGACTTGAACCCGTGACCTCTTGCATGCCATGCAAGCGCTCTTCCAAGCTGAGCTACAGCCCCCGGCTCCCAGGAGTATATATCAGGCCGATTTGAGCTCGGATGCGGTTTGGGCGGCGGGCCGGGTCCAGGGAACCTGGGGCGCGTCACCCCACAGACGTTCCAGTCCGTAGTAGAGACGATGCTCGGGAGAGAAGATGTGCACGATGAAATCACCGTAATCCAGCAACACCCACTCGGACTGCGCCAACCCTTCCTCCCCGAAACGCTGCCGTCCGTGCTCCCCAAAACGGATCTTCAGCTCCTCGGCGAGGCTTTGGATGTGGGGCCGGGAACGACCGGTGGCGATCACGAACACCTCGGTGATGCCCATCGCCTCTCCCACCTGCAGCAACACGATGTCAGAGGCGTTCTTCTCCGCCAAAACGTCGGCTGCGAGCCGAGTAGCTTCCAGAGTCTCTACTAAACCACCCCCTGGTGATCGAATGTGATCCTCATCATAAGCCATCCCCTCAGGAGTAGAGCCGGTTTTCGGCGATGTATTCCAGGACCGGTTCCGGAACCAGAAACCGGATGCTTTGACCTGCCCGGCACAGGCGCCTGATCTGCTCGGAGCTAATGTCCAGCCGGGGGATCTCCAGCCAGGTAGGTGAGTGTCCGACCGCCTGCTCGACCCGCTGCAGATCGGTTCCCGGCCGCGCGGCCACCACTAGGCGGACCCGTTCGACAACTTCCCTCCAACGCATCCACTCGCGGATTCCGATGGCCGCGTCGGCGCCCAGCACCAGATAGACCTCATCTCGGGAGTCGAAGGTCTGTAAGGTGTCCGCCATGTAGCTGGGACCGTCCCGGCGCACCTCGCAATCGTTGACCTTCCAATAGGGAATACCCGCCGTAGCCCGTCTGATCATCTCCAACCGGTGATGTGCTGCGGAAGGAGGCGGCTGTAACTTCCACCACGGGTTTCCGGTCGGTATGAATTCCACCGCCGAGACCCCGAGTTGGCAATGGGCGGCTTCCGCCAACACCAGATGAGCCAGGTGGGGGGGATCGAAGGTGCCACCCAACAATGCTCTCCTCACATTTGCTACCTTAGCCCGGCTCATCCGGCACGATCAATGCAGGCTGCCGTCAGTGATCCACACGCGGGTGGGCGCCCGATCCGTGGGGAAGAAGCTTCAGGCGCCCTCCGTTCGGTCCGGGTCCTGGTCCGCAGTTCAGAGCAGGGCGGGGATCCTGATACCGACCCTTTACCCGTAACGAGAGATGTACGGCGGAGATTCCGTGATCGATGCCCGACCGTCCCAGGGGCTGGCCGACTTTCAACCGCTGCCCGCGCGTCACCCATATTTCCGATAGATAGGAGATGCTCACTCTCACCTCCGGCAGGGGAGCGACGGTCACTGATCGGATTCCGGCGACACTTCCGGCGTAGGTCACCCTGCCCGATACCGGCGCCCGCACCACCGCCGCCTCCGACGACGCCAGGTCCACTCCCCAATGGCCTCCGCGATCGGCTGGAGCGAAAGATCGAAGGATCATCCCCGGCACCGGTGGCCTGAGCGCCGGTCGGCAGTCGGTCTCCGTGCGAGCCGGGGCAGGAAGCGCCACCAACATGAGCAGCAACCATGCCGCTCGTCTTCCAACGGTCTCGTACCGAAATGCCCTCACCCCTTCAGGATGCAAGGCGCGTTTGCGAGATTCAAGCGTCACGGCGGTTTCCTGCCGGACCGCGAAAGATTTCGATGGTGATATTTGAACGGGATGTGGTAATTTTCTGAGGGCAGGAGACACCCGGCGGAGGGAAATCGTTGCAAAAAACCAAAGTGGCTCTGATGGGCTTCGGCAGAGTGGGTCGCAATGTCTTTCGGTTGTTGAGAGGCCATCCCTCCCTGGAAGTGGGCGCCGTTGCGGATGTGGCCGACCCGGTGGGTTTGGCCTATCTGCTGCGCTATGACTCCATCTATGGCAGGTTTCCCGAACCGGTCACCTACCAGGACGGCGCCCTATTGGTTGGTGAAAAGTCCACGCCCCTAATCGCTGCCCGTGACGCCGGAGATGCGGACTGGCGTGACCTGGGCGTGTCACTGGTCGTGCAATCCACCGGACGCCATCACACCATGCAAGAGTGCCGTCGCCACATCGCCGCCGGCGCCCGGGGCGTCGTCCTGGCCTCAACGCCCCAGGTTCCGGGTGAGATCCCGATTCTCTTGCGAGGAGTGAACGACCATCTCCTTGAGCCCGACACGCAGGTGATCTCCCTTGGTTCCAACACATCCAACGCGCTGGCGCCCATTCTTTGGACCCTGGCCGACAACTTCGGATTGCAGCGGGGCTTTTTCACCAGCGTCCATGCCATGACCAACGCTCAGCGCCTGGCGGATGTGCCGACCTCCGGATTTCGTTCCAGCCGGGCCGCGGCGGACAACATCATTCCCTCGCCCACCAACACCGTGGAGATACTGGTGGCCGCCCGACCCGAATTCGCAGGGAAACTGGGTTCGCTGGCCCTCAATGTCCCGGTGGTGGACGGTTCAACCGTCGATCTGGTGGCCGAATTGGAGACCCCGGTGGATGTCGATCAAGTGAACCTGGCTGTCCACCAGGCCTGTGAGACCCGCTACCGGGGAATCGTCGAGTACACCACCGATCCCATCGTCTCTTCCGACGTAACCGGCGCCTCAGTATCGGCGGTGTTTGACAGCCTGGCCACCATGGTTATCGGCGACCACCTGGCCAAGACGGTGACCTGGTACAACAACGGTTGGGGGTATTCGGAGCGCATCGTGGAGGTACTGGAGAGGATGAGCGGCTCATGAAATTCAGAGTGGCCATCAACGGGTTCGGCAGGATCGGGCGGTCGGTGCTGCGCATCCTGATCGAGCGCCCTCTCCCCGACCTGGAGGTGGTGGCCGTCAACGACCTTGCCGACGACGACGTGTTGGCCTATCTGTTGCGCTACGACTCGGTGATGGGGCCCTTGGAGGAAGAAGTCAACCTGTCAGCCGGAGTAATGGCGGTGGGCGGTTATCGGATCCACATGCTGTGCGAACGCGATCCGGCCAGACTGCCGTGGACCGAACTCGGGGTCGACGTGGTGGTGGAGTCCACCGGGGTCTTTCGAACCCGTGAGGCCCTGACCAGGCACCTGGAGGCCGGGGCCAAGCGGGTGGTTCTCACGGTACCTCCCAAAGATCCCCTGGACCTGACCGTGGTCCTGGGAGTGAACGATCACCTGCTGGGACCGGATGCCGCCCTCGTTTCCAACGCCTCCTGCACCACCAACTGCCTAGCCCCCATTGCCAAGATCCTCAATGACCACTACCGAATCAAGCGGGGACTGATGACCACCGTTCACGCCTACACCAATGATCAGCGACTCGCCGACGTTCCCCACCGAGACCTGCGGCGCAGCCGGGCGGCCACCGAGAACATCATCCCCACCACCACCGGAGCGGCCAAAGCGGTGGGCAAGGTCATTCCCGCGTTGGAGGGAAAGCTCGACGGAATGGCGATGCGGGTACCTGTGGCCGACGGCTCCATTGTGGACCTGGTGGTGGAACTGTCCGAGGAAGTCACCGTCGAGGAAATCAACGAAACAGTCCGGGAGGAAGCGGCGGGTCCCTATCGCGGAATAGTCGAATACACCGAGGCGCCGGTGGTTTCCTCCGACATAATCGGCAATCCCCATTCCAGCGTGTTCGACGCCGGGGGTACCGAGGTGCTGGGTTCCAACCTGGTAAAGGTCCTGGCCTGGTACGACAACGAGTGGGGATACTCGAATCGGGTGGTCGACCTTATCGAACGCTTGGCGCAACTGGCCGGTTGACCCACCGAGCGGGTGGCTTGCGACGGTGGTCGGCGAGCTTGCCGACAAAGCCTTCCAACTGGGAGAGATTCCTCACCTCGTACACCTCGGTGCAATACGCCCCCATCCTGGACATCAGGGAGTCTCCGGTGTTCCAATAGGCTCGAGGCTCGGGATTCAGCCAGTAGATCGCCTCGGCGGTGTTCGCCGCCCCGGCAAGCGCCTCGTCATCAAAGTCCCTGTAGTTGTTACGGGCGTCCCCGGCGATGATCACCGTGGACCGGGCAGTCAGTTCGCCCCCGTAGCGATCCCAAAACCGGGACAACGCGTTCCCATAGTCGGAATGGCCGTCCAGTTCCACCACCTCGGCTTCCGCGAAGATTCGCTGGGCCACCACCCCAAAACGCAGACCGGGCGACAGGAGTTGGGTGATTTCATCAACACCGTCCACGAAGGCAAATGCCCGCAATCCGGAGAACCGAGCCGACATGGCGTAGGTGAACTGAAGAGTGAAGCGGGCAAAGGTCGCCATGGAACCAGAGACATCGCACAGCAGGAAGATCTCCGGACGGAATCTCCGCTTGGCGCGAAAGCGAAGGTCCAGCGGCACGCCACCGGAACCAAGAGAAGCCCGAAGGGTACGGCGGAAGTCCAGACGGCCCTGGTAACGGTGCAAGTCGCGGCGGGCCAACCGTGCGGCCAACTTGCGGGTGAGCGGTCCTATCAACTTTTCGATCCGGCGCAGTTGTGATTCCGAAGCGTGCATGAGATCGACCTCTTCGAGCGGCGGGGTCCTCAGAGTGGCAGCCACGGGCTGTCTCCCCCGGTCGGCAACCAGACGACGACGGATCTCCGCCATCAACTCCCTTCTCAACCTTTCCATCAGGTCATCGATCTCTTCGGCGCGGAGACGATCCGCCAGCGCCCCCTCATTCAAGCCGGGATGGGACCCCTGCATTTCCATCATCTGCACCAGCATCTCTCTCATCATGTCGAGGTCCAGGCGCCGCAGGGTGCGATACAAGTAATAGGCGCCTCCCACCGGCCGTCCCGATGTCATGCCGGCCAACTCTTCCACCGCCTGTTTCACCAGGCGGCTCAGAGCCCCCCAGTCCTGGCTGCCCAGCGCCGCGGCCAAAGCCTCAGCCAGCGATCCGGATCCACCCGCCGATCCCCCCTGCGAAGAACCCTCCGACGGCATGGTCGGGGGAGGAGATTCCTGTTCGTCCGGGGGTGGAGGACGGTCGGAAGCGAAGAACACCTCGAAGGCGGTGTCGAACGCCTCCAGATGTCGGGCGGATTTCACCATTGTGGCGCTCAATGCCGTCTTCAGGGCCGAACGGTCCGCCAGATCGATCATCGGCACCGCCTCCATGGCGTCGATGGTTTCCACCATTGACACGGGGACTCCCGCGGTGCGCAGTTCCTCCACGAAGTCGGTGAGGAGACTCAGCACCGACTCTCACTCTCCCGCAGCAAGTTCCTTGCAGGCCAGTTCGATATCGGCCTGATACTTGAGTAGAACGTGGGCTGTATCCGAGAAGAATTCTCGGTCGATCCTCTCGACTCCCAAGGTCAAAAGCGTCCTGGCCCAGTCGATGGTCTCGGATACCGAGGGAGGTTTCTTGAGAGCCATACCACGCAGGCTGCGGGCAACCTGGGCGATCGAGGACGCCAGGGCATCGGGAAGGTCCGGGCACCGGGCAAGCAGGATAGCCTTCTCTCGCTCGGGACTGGGGTAGGGAATGTGCAGGAACAGGCAGCGACGCCGAAGCGCTTCGGATAGTTCGCGGGTGTTGTTGGAAGTCAGGATCACCAGGGGCTGGGACCCGGCCCGGACCGTGCCCAACTCGGGGATAGTGATCTGGAACTCCGACAGAACTTCCAACAGCAAAGCCTCGGTCTCCATCTCGACCCGGTCCAGTTCGTCGACCAAAAGCACCACCGGATCTGACGAGGAGATAGCCGTCAACAGGGGGCGCGACAGCAAGAAGCCCTCGGAGAATATGTCTTCTTCCATCTGGCTCCACTGCGATGAAGGGTCGGCAGAGATGCGCAGCAACTGCTTTCGATAGTTCCACTCGTAGAGCGCCTTGGATTCGTCCAGTCCCTCGTAGCACTGCAGTCGCACCAACTTCCGACCGGTGGCGGCGGCCACGGCCTTGGCCAATTCGGTCTTTCCCACCCCGGCGGGGCCTTCCGCCAGCACCGGCTTGTTCAGGCGGCCGGCCAGATACACGACCTGGGAGATCCGCTCGGAGGCCAGGTAACCCTGGTTTGCCAGGGCGGCAGCTATTTTCTGTGCAGATTCGAGTGGATCAGGAATGGGGGTCTCCCCCTGTGACGAGGAGTCACCGAGTTTACAACTGGGCCGACGGTTCACAACAATTGCGACCGATTGTCCCCTCCGCCATCTCGGTATTCTTGGGATCAATAGCAATGAAGATCATTATCGTGGGGGCCGGAGCGGTCGGCAGCTACTTGGCCGAGCGTTTCTCATCCGACGGCCAGAACGTTGTAATCGTCGAAAGAGACCCACAACTATCTGACACTCTCAACTCCCAGTTGGACGTGTTGTCCATCATCGGCAACGGCGCCAGCCAGGGAGTGCTCAAGAAGGCCATAATGGCTGTCGGAGACCCGGTGGATCTGCTGATCGCGGTCACCGACCAGGACGGAGTGAATGCCCTGGCCTGCCACTCGGCCACCAACCTGGGGATCAGGCAAACAGTGGCCCGGATCTCCGACTCGAGTCTGCGATCGGGACTCCGCAACATGGGGGTGAAGGTGGTGATAGACCCCGATGAGGCCACCGGCGACGAACTGGTGAGACTGGTGCGACTGAGCGGCATGTCGGAACATTGGGAGTTCGCCGGCGGGAGATTGATTCTGGTGGGCGGCATCGCCCAACCGGATTCTCCCCTTCTGGGCAGGCCTATGCGACAGGTGGCAGCCGTTTACAAGAAACGGGACTTTCTGGTGGTGGCAATCATCAGAGACGGGGACACCATGGTCGCCAAGAGCGCCACCGAGATTCAGGCCGGCGACCACGTCCTGATGATGGTGACGCCCCGCGACGTGCGGTTCGCCGCCAAATTGCTGGGGATAAGAACCCGCCTGGCCAACCGGGTGGTGATAACCGGTGACTCCCGGCTGGCGAGAGTGGCGATTCGCAAAATGCGGGAGGCATGGCTTTCGGTGGTGTTCATCAGTGACGACCACATGTTCTGCCGGTCCGTGGCCGACGCCGATCCCAAGGTCTTGGCGATCTGTGACGACCCGGCCGATCCCGATACCTTGGGGGGACTGGATCTGGGAGAACGGGATGCCCTGCTGGCGCTCTCCGAGGAAGACGGCGCCAACACCCTGGTCTGCCTGGTGGGAAAGGCGTTGGGAGTCCCGATGGCAGTGGCCAATCTCACCAATCCCCACTATGTGGGCCTGCTGGAGGGGCGCGGAATCGATGGCGCCGTTTCCCCTCGACTGCTGGCCGCCAGCACCATCCTCAGATATGTCCGTCGAGGGGTGGTGCACTCGGTCGTCACTTTCAGCGACTCCGATGCCGAGGCAATCGAATTGGATGTGGCGCAGGACAGTCCTGCGGCAGGCTGCCGGCTGATGGACATCAATATCCCCAAAGGTTCGATAGTGGGGGGAATCGTCCGGAGAATGACTCCCATCCTGCCTCGCGGAGACACCGTCATCCGGCCCAGGGATCGGATTGTCGTGTTCACGCTCCCCGATCACATAACCGAGATCGAGAATCTCTTTTACGGAGAAGATACGTGAGATTGACCGCGGCGGTGGGCTGGCTGGGTCGCCGTGGAATGCTGGCCTCCCTTCTGCTGGTCACCGGAGTCACCCTTCTGGCGGTGGGTCTGATGATGTTCGTTGCCGCAGGCGTCTGCATGCTCTACAGCGAATTCTCCGATGCCAGGGCAATCAGCGCCGCCGCCGCAATAACTGCGTCCGTAGGAGGACTGCTGTGGTGGTCGGTGGAGACGCCCAGCACTTTGACCACCCGGGCAGGATTCGCGGGAGTGGGTATCGCCTGGCTGATGATGTCGGCCTTTGGGACTCTCCCCTACCTGTTCACCGGCGCTATTCCCAATGTGACCGACGCTTTTTTCGAGACAGTTTCGGGTTTCACGACCACCGGCGCGTCCCTGTTGGCAGATCCCGGTCAGATGGCCCACGGCATACTTTTCTGGCGGTCCCTGACCCAATGGCTGGGAGGAATGGGCATCATCGTGATGTTCGTCGCCGTCCTTCCGCTGCTGGGAGTGGGCGGAGTGGAACTGGCCCGGGCCGAGTCTCCCGGCGCCAATCCCGATCGCCTCACTCCCCGATTCCAGGACACCGCCAAGCGCCTGTGGATGGTGTACGTCATGCTGACCTGCCTGGAAGTCCTGTTGCTGCTGTGGGCGGGCGACATGAACCTCTTTCAGGCTGTCAATCACTCTCTCACCACCATGTCCACCGGGGGATTCGGCACCGAAGCCACCTCCATCGCCGAATTCGGCGCCTATACCCAATGGGTGATCATCATCTTCATGACTCTGGCCGGCATCTCCTTCTCTCTCCACTACCGGGCGCTGCTGCGTCCCACCGAGTATCTGCGGCAGGAAGAATTCAGGGTCTATCTCGTGGTGGTGCTGGCCGCGGCGGCATGGCTGGCGATCGCCCTTGCCAACCAGGGTACCGAATGGGAACAGGCCGTGAGGGACGGAACCTTCACCGCCGTGTCGATGGTGACTACTACCGGGTACAGCACCGCCGACTTCGGACTGTGGGTGCCCCCACTACAGGTCCTGCTGCTCATTCTGATGACCCTGGGGGGGATGGCGGGATCCACCGCCGGGGGCATAAAGAGCTTCCGACTCAAAGTGCTGGTCAACACGGCTTTCACCGAATTGCGCAGCGTTATCCACCCCAAGGGAATGTTCCTGATACGACTCGACCGCCGACCCCTGACCATCAACATGATCAGGGGAATTTTCTCGTTCTTCGCCCTGTACGTCTTCCTCCTGTGCGCGGGGATGGTGGTGTTCACCACCGTAGAGATGGCCTTCGGGTCCTCGGATCTGGTCACATCCGTATCGGCGGTGGTGGCCAGCCTGGGAAACATCGGGCCGGGACTGGGCGAAGTGGGCCCCACGGCCAATTACGCGGCGGTGTCCGCACCCGGCAAATGGCTTCTTTCTCTGCTGATGATCGTGGGAAGGCTGGAGATACTGCCCATCCTGGTGCTGTTCGTCCCTTCCGTCTGGCGGAAATAGCCGGGAGTGGGGCCTACAGATGCAGATGCGGGCGCAGGGCATCGTCGAGCAGACCCACCAGGTCGACCGGCAGGGCATCCACTGTGATCTGCAAGCTCGAATGCTCGCGAGCGCCGGATCGCCCGATGCACTACCGAGGCGCGAGGACATACCGTGGGTTGTTGCGTAGTCGTCCAGGTAGTTGCCATCTTCATCACGTAGGCTGACGCCGATCTTCACAACACGGATGCCGCCGGGGCTTTGGCAGATTGGCTACCACTAGACCAGCACAACCAAGTCGTCGCGATGGATGAGTTCCACGGTGGGTTGGCCGCTGCGTTGCAGACGGCGGCACTCGGAGGCCGCGATCCTGGCGATCCCCTTGGCGATTATCCTCCCGCCCGGGTCCAGCACTTCCACCGCCTCCTTGGCGTCGAAGTTCCCGTCCAGGTCCCGCACTCCCACCGGCAGGAGACTCTTCTTGAGGCGAGTGATGGCTCGCGCCGCGCCCTCGTCCACCGTGACCCGTCCCCGGTTCTCCAAGCCGAAGGCTATCCAGAGCTTGCGGGCGCTGAGTTTGCGGGATTTGGGATTCACCCAGGTGCCGGTCGGGTCCCCTCGGCAGATCCGGGCCACTACCTGCGGTTGGGAGGAGGAGGCAACCACGGTGGGGATACCGGAAAAGGCCGCCATGCGGGCAGCCGCCACTTTGCTGAACACTCCTCCCGATCCAAGCTGTCCTCCGGGTAGACGCGCAATGGAATCGAGTCTTGGATCATCCGAAGAGAGTTCGTCCATCAATTCCGCGTCCCGAGAGGAAGGATCGGCCGTGTAGAGACCGGGCGTATCGGTCAGCAGGATCAACAAATCGGCCGACACCAGGTGGGACACCAACGCTGACAGGCGGTCATTGTCCCCCACTCGCAACTCTTCCACTCCCACACTGTCGTTTTCATTGACCACCGGAACGATCCCTCGATCCAGCATTCCCTGCAGGGCCATGCGAGCGTTGAGATAGGGGGTCCGGTCGGCCAACACCCCCCTGGTCAATAGCACCTGGCCGGCTACCAGTCCCCGTTTGGCGAATTCCGCCGTATAAAGGCCCATCAGCCGGCCCTGGCCCACGGCCGCCGCCACCTGCAATCCGGCCAGATCGGTCGGCCGGGCGGAAAGACCGAGGGCCGGCATTCCCGCCGCCACCGCCCCCGAGGTGACCAGAACCGTGGGGTGTCCCGAGGACAGGGCGTTGGTCACCTGTTCGACCACTCTTTCCAGGGCGACCGAGTCAAGCCCCTCTTCCACCCGGACCAGGCTGGAAGAGCCGATCTTTATAACCAGGACGCCTCCCCTGCGCAGAGGCTTCCTCACTCCCACCCTCCGACATCGGGATCCTGGAATTGCAGTTCGACTCCGCCGATCAGCACCGCGTCCCCGTGGCGGGCGCCCGCCTCCCGCAGAGCCCGGCTCACCCCGATCCTGTCCAGCCGGGTGGAAGCCAATCGGGCCGCTTCCGGAGTGTCCAGGTCTCCCAGAGCCACCGCTCTCTCTGCGGCAGTTCCCGTCACCGACCACCCTGCATCCGTGCGGGAAACGACGAACCCCCGCTGGTGGGGACGATGCAAAATGAACCCTTCGCGGGGGGCGGCGGTGTCCCGCACCCCGCCAACCAGTTCCTTCACCCGGCGCAGGAAGGAAGTCAGACCCTGCCCGGTTACCGCCGAGATCAGAAAGGATCCCGGGATCGCCGCCGACGCCTCTGCAGCCTCGGGAAGGTCGGCCTTGTTGACCGCAACCACCCGGGGTCGTTCGACCAGCGGACCCGAATACCTTTCCAGTTCACCCAACAGCGCTTCCAGCTGGACCCCGGGTCCGACCTCGGCCATCGGCGACGGGTCGAGCAGGATCACCAGCACCGACGCTCTCTCCACATGACGCAGGAAAGTGTGGCCCAGACCCCGACCTTCAGCGGCCCCCCGTATCAATCCGGGAACGTCAGCCATGGTGAAATCGTCATCATCAATCCCCACCACTCCCAGGTTGGGGGCGAGGGTGGTGAATGGGTAGTCGGCGATCTTGGGGCGGGCGGCGGATACCCTCGACAGCAGGGTGCTCTTCCCGGCGTTGGGGAACCCTACCAGGGCCGCGTCAGCCTGCAGTTTCATTTCCAGGCGGAACCAACTCCCCATCCCTTGCTCTCCCCTCTCGCTCACTGCCGGTACTCGATGCCGGTGGCCGACCAGGGCTGCGTTTCCCCGCCCGCCTCTGCCGCCCCGCAGCAACACCACCTGCTGACCCTCCGCCACCAGATCAGCCAGCAGCACACCGGCCTCGTCGTATACCGAAGTTCCCAATGGCGCCGACAATACCAACGGATCGCCTCTCCGCCCTTCCCGAAGACGATCATCGCCATTGGCACCGTTCCCAGCCACATGGTGCGGACTGCGCTGATAACGGAACAAAGTCCCGACCGAGGGATCGGCACGCAGGATCACATCTCCACCCCTGCCCCCCGAGCCCCCCCTCGGCTTGCCGCGCGGCTTTCCCCTGCGACGCTCGAAACTCACCATGCCGTTTCCCCCGTCCCCGGCGCGAAGATGCACCCTGACCGAGTCAACGAACATCGCGACCGGCCAGAGGAGATAATCAGTCGGTCAGCACACTCACCAGGCGGCGACGGTTCCGCATGCCGTACTTGACCACGCCGGAGGCGCGTGCGTACAGCGTGTCGTCACTACCCCGGCCAACATTCAGGCCAGGATGGATACGGGTCCCCCGCTGTCTGACCAGCACCGCCCCGGAATGGACCGACTGCCCGTCGAACACTTTGGGACCCAGCCGCTTGGAGTGCGATTCGCGTCCGTTTCGGCTGGAGCCTCCTGCTTTGGTTTTAGACATCTCGGCTCTCCTTCCAAGACTTGTCCGGCAAGTCGATATCGAGGATCTCGATCTGGGAATACTTCTGGCGGTGGCCCATCCGGCGCCGATAGCCGGTCTTCGACTTGTATTTGAAGATGCGTATCTTAGGCCCTTTCACCTCACCCAGGAGACGTGCTGAAACCGTGGCGCCCTGCAAGGCAGACCCGGTAAGCACCTGCCCTTCAGCATCCACCACCAGAACCGGAGTGAAACTGACCTGATCGGAATCGGATTTCAGCAGTTCCACACTCACCACGTCGCCCGGAGCGACCCTGGCCTGTTTTCCACCGCTGTCAATTACTGCATACATGCTGAAACAGTCATTCTATGTAATGGGAACCCATATTGCCAAGGTCAAATACCGGCCGCTACCCGCGGCGGCGACGACATGGTTGGGTCCTGGACTATCAGACCCTGCCCGCCACAGTGGTCGCACGACTTCGAAAACGACTCCAGCAGCCCTGCCGATACATTCTTGCGGGTCATCTCCACCAAACCCAGGCGGGAGACTTCAAACGCCTCCGTTCTGGTCTTGTCACGGGCCAGCACCTGTTTCAGGCGATTCAGCACCTTACGCTGATTGGCCTCTCGGCTCATATCGATGAAATCCACCACGATGATGCCCCCGATGTCCCTCAACCTCAACTGGCGGCCGATTTCCTCGGCGGCCTCCAGGTTGTTCTGCAAAATGGTGTCTTCCAGATTGGAACGGCCCACGAACCGTCCCGTGTTGACGTCAACCACCGTCAAAGCCTCCGTGGTGTCAAACACCAAATGACCCCCCGAAGGTAGTGGCACTCTTCGCTTCAACGCCTTCTTGACCTGATCGTCAACATGAAACCTCTCGAACAGAGCGATGGGATTGTCATAGCACCGGACCCGGGAAACCAGGTCTGGATCAGCGGAACGGAGATATTTCACAACCCGCTTGTGGGCCTTGGCATCATCGATTTCCACCCGCCGAGTCTCCGACGACAGGTGCTCCCGAATCACTCTGATCAACAGGTCCGAATCCTGGTAAAGCAACTTCGGCCCTCCACCTTTGGCGGCCTCTTCGCTAATACTCCTCCATTGCTTGGCGAGCTTGTCCACCTCCGACTTGATCTCCTTGGCCGTGGCCAGCCGTGCGGCGGTGCGGACTATCACTCCGAATCCGGATGGCACCAAATCCGACACCACCTGTCGTAACCTCGAGCGTTCCGCCCTGGACAGTTTTTGGGAGATGGCCACGTTGGAAAGACCCGGCTGCAGGACCAGGAAACGGCCTGCCAACGAAATGTGACCCCGCAAACGGGGACCCTTGGTCCCCATGGCATCCCGTCTGACCTGAACCACCAATTCATCACCCTCCGAGATAACCTGTTCCACCCGCGGCCGGACACCTTTGCCGAACCGCCCGGGATCGACATACACGTCATCAGCGTAAAGCACGCCGTTCTTGCCCTCGCCGATGTCCACGAACGCGGCTTCCATCCCTGGGAGAACATTGCGAACCACGGCCAGATAGACATTGCCCACCAGGGAACCACCCTCGGGACTCTCCGAGTAGTACTCCACCAAATCGGAGCCCTCCATAATGGCCACCCTGGTCTCCTCCCGCACGCTAACCAGAATCTTGCTGCGCAAGGTCTTGGTCGGGACCTTGGATGCTTTACCCCCGGACTGGGCGCCGACCCCTCGACCCCGAGCCGGCGCCGCCCCTCGACTGGTGGAAATGCCGGGGCGGGTCTTTTGAGAACCGGACGGGCGAGACTCGCTTTTCTTCTTCTTTCTGGGAGCGGACTTGGGCTTGGGCAGATCCCTGGACGCCAAGCGACGGATCTCTACTTCCGATCCATTTACCTGACGTTTTCTCCGCTCTTCAACATAGTCACCACCGACCCGGCGGATCACCTCCGTTCGGCGGCGCTTTAACCAACCCATAAACAACCCTCCTTTGTGCAATCATCAATGGGAATCGGCGCCTCTCTCTCCGGCTCAGCTTCTCTCCCCTATCCCCGGCTGAACACCACCCCCACAGGCAAGATCAAAGAGAACGACCCCAAGCTTCTGTCTCGGTGGGGCGGAGCCTTCTCGGCCGCGCCCACTTGCTTTTGCCATTTTAAGCGATCCTGAACACAAAACGAAATCTATTGAGCGAACGAGCAGGAAATGGCCCCGAAATGGCCGGTCCTATCCCGTGATGCCGGCGCCGCCCCTGGACATTCCACCCAACCAGGCGCTGGGTCGGAGTTTCCAGATCGCCAAGCAGATTCCAATTCCTGCCGTAACCGTCAAATAGAAAGACCCTCCCTGACTCAGAAAGGGGAGAGGAAGGCCGGTAATGGGCACCAATCCCAGGGTCATCCCGACGCTGATGAAGACGTGAAACATTACCATCGCCGCCACTCCTGTCGCGATTAGCGATCCGTATTGATCGGCAGCGGAGACCGCAATGCGGAGAAGTCGCCACATCACAAAGCAAAACGCCACCAACACCAGCGAGCCGCCCACGAAGCCCATCTGCTCGCCCACCGCGGTGAAAATGAAGTCGCTTTCTTGTTCGGGAACCAATCCCTGGTTGGTAATGGCACCCTCGAAAAGACCTTGGCCGGTCAGCTGACCGGAAGAAATGGCCAGTCTGGCCTGCCTGATACTCCAGCCGAGACCCTGCGGATCCAAATCGGGATCGACGAACACCCGTAGCCGATCGATCTGATGACCCGCCAAGAACCCGAGCCGCCAAACAGCCAGCACCGACCCGACAGCAGTGAGCACGATAGTCGCCAATTGGGCCCTCGTAGCACCGGCCACAAATAGCATCAGTAGGAGGATTGGCGGATACGCCATCATGGTGCCCAGATCCGGCTGCAGGAAGATCAGCACCATGGGACATACCGACAGAATCACCGCATACAAGACTCTCCTCCATGACAGTTGCTGGGACGATTCGTCAGGATCGCTGCTCAGCAGGGAAGCCAGCACCATGACCAACACCAGCTTCGTAAATTCGGCGGGTTGGATGTTGATCGGCCCAAAACTGATCCATCTTTGCACCCCATTCACCGGATCGAACAGAAACGCCACCCCCAAAGCCGCCAGGCAGACGACATACAGGACGGGCCCCAGAAACCGATAGTCCCGGTAGTCGAGATAACTGAGCACAAACATGACCGCCAAGCCAATCAGCATGAAAACCATCTGGCGCTCGGTGGATGCCGACGGCAACAGTTCCCGACGTTGCAAAGCGGCCCTGGTAGCCGAATAGATCATCAGCAAACCGAATCCCGACAACACCACTACCGCACCCACCAGACCCAGGTCGGGCCGGGAAACACTCTCGCCCCTTCCGATCCACCATCCGCCCTGCCGTCGGGGAAGAAGCGCCATCAGTCGGTCGCCTCCCCCGCCTCGATCGGATCCAACTCTTCTCCCATCAGATGCTGCATAATGTACCGGCCCATGGGCGCCGCAACCCTGCCGCCAGAGCCGCCTTCATCCACCAGCACCACTACCACCCATTTGGGGCTGTTGACCGGCGCCACCCCCACAAACCAGGCGTGACTGTCCCGGTTGGCCGAGGACTGGCCGGTTCCGGTCTTGCCTCCCACCTGATTCAACGATGGTCCGAACCCCGAAAAGGCCCGCCGGGCGGTACCGCTGACCACCACCCGGTTCATGTCGGACAGCAGGGAGGCGACAATCGATTCGGGAAGGTCGATCTGGTTTCTGGCGTCGGGGATGGCTGCCCACAACAATTCCCCATCCGGTGAACGTACTTGACTCACCACGCGTGGAGTCCACACCGTCCCGCCATTGGCCAGCGCGCCGTAGGAGACAGCCACCTGCAGGGGGGATGCAAGCATGTCACCCTGTCCGATCGCCAGGTTCATCAGATCGCCCCCCAGCCAGGGACTGGCCAGGGCGAGACGAGCCGGGTCCAATCGAACAGGGGCGGCGGGGTCCTCGAGTTGAGTCCGTTTCCAGCTTTCGAATAGATCCCGGTCGGGTACTATGCCGGCCTGATCACCGGAGAGATCCACCCCCGTGAAGGAACCATAGCCTATGGAGCGGGCCGTTTCCTGAAGAACATTCTCTCGATCGGTGTTGCGCCAATTGCGCCAGACTCCCAGAGCCAGGTTGTAAAAGTAGATGTTGCAGGAATGTTCGAATGCGCCGTGAATGTCGAGCCATCCCAATGCCCGCGGGTAGTACCAGTCGCGAAAGACCTGGGGACTTCCTTCCTCGATCTCGGTCAGTACCAGTTCCCCATCACAGTTGATTCTCCGGTTGACGCTGTCCACTCCCTCGATGGCCGCCGCAAAGGGTATGTTGTTGAGAAGGGCCGCCGTGTACGTAATGGCTTTGAAAGTGGAAGCCGGCGGATAGAGTCCACCCACCGCCAGGTTGAGGAAGGCTTTCTCATCCGAAAGTCGGGCAAATTCGAATTGATCGATTCCCCACACGAACTGCTGGGGATCGAAGTCGGGAGAGCTGGCCAGGGCCAGAACCTCTCCGTTGGTGACGTCCATCACCACCGCTGTGGCCCGCTCGGTGGGATTGAGGGCCGCCCGGGTTTCCCCCTCCGCCAAAGGCAGTTCCCTCTCCTCATCCTTGATCAGGTTGGAGAGTTCAATCCCCTCCAACAGGGCGTTCTCCACCACCCTCTGGAGACGTTCGTCAACAGTTAGGTAGACGGTCGCTCCCGAGGCGGGTGGAACCTCAGCCCGCTCCTCTGTGATCCTCCCGGCTCGATTGACCCGATAGACACGTTCGCCGGATATCCCTTGCAGCCACTCGTCATAGAAGCCCTCCACCCCCAGCTTGCCGATTCGAACGTTGGGATCCAGAAAGGGTCGCTGCTGCAAGTCCTCGTCGGAAGGGTAACCCAGATGTCCTATCACGTGGGACATCGTGCCACCCGTCAGATAGACCCTCTCCGGATAGTTCTCCACCACCACGCCCGGAAAGGAACGCAATTGTTCTTGCAATTGGTAGGCGGTCACCGCATCAACCACCGCCAGCGGAAACCGCTGGTTGACTCCCGCCTCGTCATAAAGAGCAGCTATCCACTCGGACGGTATATCCAGGCGCGCAGCCAAACGCGCAATCGCCTCCTCTTTCTGTGAGGACTGCAGCAGTTGCCTGTCCAGCACCACCATTGGAACGATTCGACTGGTCACCAGCAGTTGCCCGTTGCGATCCCGGATATCCCCACGCGGCGCCGGCGTCTTCACCGAGACCAGCCCCTCCTCTTCAACGATGGCTGCCGCCGCCACTCCCTCACCCACCTGCAGGAACCAAAGGCGGATCCCCAAGAATCCGAACAGCAGGGCGAAGAAACCCGCCACCACAGCTATCCGATAAGGCCTCTTCATTTCAGAGATGGCACCCACAGTCGGCTGGACAGGGGGAACAACGCCATGGCGACGAGGAAATTTAGCACCGGCGTCAGAGTTATCCGTCGCAGAGCCTCCCAGAGAGCCAGAGACCACTCTCCAAAGGCAATGCTGATCACCGTATGGGCAACAATGCCGGCCAGGGTCAAGAGCAACATGCGCAAAGCGTTCACCGAAACTCCCCGCCCTCCCTGTTCGCGGGTGAGCATGGCGCCCCACGCCACCACTGTCATAGAGAAGGACCACAGTCCCAACACCGCGGTCCCCGACGCGTCAAGCAACAGTCCACCCAAGAACCCCAGGAAGAGAACCCCGGTGTCTCTGATCCGAAAAGCGCCATAGGCTATCACCACCATCACCAGATCCGGAGACACCCCGGCAATCTGGATCCTTCCCATCACCGAAGTCTGCAGGACGACTGCCACCACGACCACCCCCGACCAGGCAAGTCCCCGCCCCCAACGGATAGAACGTTGCAAGGGAAAGAAAGAAGCACGGCGCGACACCGACCCGGTCAGGGTCCGAGCCGATTCCCTCCGGGCCCGGTAACGGCGAGAGCGAAAACGACTACTCATTGGGACCGGGGGGCCATGACACCACCAGTACCGCTCTCACCCGCTGGGGATCCGCAAAGGGCTTCACCGAACCACGCAGGACTGACCCCACAACTTCCGCTTCACCCTGCAAGGCCCCCACCGGCAGACCGGGTGGAAAGTTCACTGACAGCTGCGATGTGACCACCTCCTCGCCTTCGGCCACTATCGGGGGACGGTCGATGATCTCCAGGCTGAGAATGTCCGACCCGACCCGAGGTCGGAGAATTCCCACGCTGCCCGCCACCAGCACCGTCAGCCCCTCAACATCGGCCGTAATAGGTATCACGGTGGCGAAATCCTGGGCTGAAGCGCCGATCCTCCCCAGCAGGTACCCGTTTTCATCCAGGACCGGATTCCCGCCAATCACCCCGTCTTCCAAGCCTTTGTCGATCCTCAAATGGAATTCGAACCCCACCTGTCGCCCGACGACATTGGCCAGGGTCCTCGCCTGCTCCACGTCGGGCAGATCCAAACCCGCCAGCCGTTCCAATGACTCCAGTCGCGCCAGTTGATCTTCCACCGCCGCCATCTCGGCCAGAGCCTCGGCCAACTCGGCGCGCAATGCCTCGTTTTGGGAGCGCAGGGTTGCGATCCCCACCAAGCCTTCCACCGTGTCGACCATGGGATCGAAGATTTCGGTCGCCACTCTTTGCAAGGGAACCAGCAAACTGCCCACTCCGACTCGCATCACTCCCCACCCTCCTGCTCTAACTTCCAAGGTAGCCGACAGGACCGATACCAGCAGCAGGACGGTTAGCACCATGGTCCGGCCTCTGGACCTGAACTCGTACACGACCAGCCCGTCGCTGGGTTCAAACGCTGGACGTGATAGAAAGCACGTTCTTGAACGACTGCCGCTCTTCCAGGCATTTGCCGGCGCCCAATACCACGGACAGCAACGGATTGGCAGACACCCTGACTTTGATCTTGATCTCCTTTTCCAGGAGATCTTTCAAACCGGGCAGCAAGGCGCCGCCTCCGGTCACCACAATTCCCTGACCTATGATGTCGGAAGCTATGTCCGGGTTGACCACCGTCAGGCTCTTCCTAACGGTATCCACTATCTCATCCACCGGTTGTTTGATCGCCTCCCGGATTTCCGAGGTCGTCACCACCACTTTGTCGGGCTGACCGGTGTGAAGATTATGTCCCTGGATCTCGGCCATCCGGTTCTCTCGGGGCCAGGCGGAGCCGATGGCGATTTTGAGGTCCTCTGCGGTTCTTGTTCCGATCCGTAGGCCCTTCTCATATTGGATCCACTCGATTATCGCCTGGTCCATGGCATATCCCGCGGTGCGGATACTCCGGCCGGCCACCACCCCTCCCAGTGACAGAACGCCGATTTCAGTGGTACCGCCCCCTATATCCACCACCATCGAGCCTTTTGCCTCGGAAACGGGAAGATCTTCGCCAATGGCGGCCGCCATGCTCTCTTCAATTACATAGGCACGGCGGGCCCCCGCCTTGAAAGCCGCATCCTCCGCCGCCCTCCGTTCCACGGTGCTGCTCTCCGAAGGCACGCACACCACGATTTCGGGGCGGTAGAACCAGCGGGGCTGGACCTTCTTGACAAAGTATCGAATCATCCGGGCGGTGATGTCGAAATCGGCGATCACCCCGTCTCGCAGCGGTCGAATGGCTTTGATCTGCGCGGGGGTTCTGCCGATCATGTGTTTGGCTTCGGCGCCCACTGCCAGAAGTTCACCCGAGCGCGAATCTATGGCTACTACTGAAGGCTCTCCCAGCACCACCCCTTTGCCGCGTAAATAAACCAGGGTATTGGCAGTTCCGAGATCTATTGCCATAGCCTGGCTGCCCAAAATCATGGAGAACATCTCATCTCCGAGCGCAACCTAAGCGAACTCTTTAGAATGCTAACCGAACCATAGAGCTATTTCCCGACTGGCGCTGGTCGGAGAATCGGAACCATGCACGAGATTCCGGGTCGTCTCCAAGCCGAAGTCCCCACGAATGGTGCCGGGAGGGGCGGTAGCCGGATTGGTCGGGCCCATTATCAACCTCGCCACCGACACCGCCGACTCTCCTTCCCACACCATCGCCATGACCGGCCCTCCGGTGATAAAAGCAATCAACTCCCCAAAGAACGGACGTTCCCGGTGCTCTGCGTAATGTTCACCGGCCAAACTGTCGTCGACGGTCTGCAGACGCGCTTTTACCAGACGCAGGCCCTTTCGCTCCAGGCGACGAATTATCTCGCCCACCAAACCACGGGACACCCCATCGGGCTTGACCATTACAAACGTTTGTTCACAAGCCATACCGAAAGATTCTATTGAGCCGGAGAGGGGATTCGAACCCCTGGCCTGCTCATTACGAGTGAGCTGCTCTGCCTGGCTGAGCTACTCCGGCCTTTCCGCCAAGATTAGGTCATCCTCCCTACAATCCCAGCAACGTCCGCACCTCCCCGACCAGGTAGAGCGAACCCGTCACCAGAACCCGGCCACCCTCCCCGGCGATGCGCCGCGCCTGACGAATTGCCTCGGACGGGTCCGGGTATTCCACCACTTGCAAGTCACACACCGCTTTGATCCGTTCAGCGAGTTGGCTCGGATGCAAGGCGCGAGGCGAATCCGACCGGGAAGCCACAACTTCGGTCAAATGCGGCGCCAATCCGGCAATCATCGATTCCAAGTCCTTGTCGCTCATCACTCCCAGCACGCCCACCCACTTTCTCTCTCCGAATTCCTCCAGGAGCGACTTGGCCAGAACCAGACAAGCCTCGGGGTTGTGAGCCCCGTCCAGAAGAAGAGGCGCCGACTCGTAGTCGACCAGTTCCATTCTTCCCGGCGCCGACACTGCGGACAACCCGGCCCGAAGCCGGTCGGCATCCAGACCGTGATCCAACCATGATTCGGCCGCCGCTATCGCCACGGCCAGGTTCCGCACCTGGTAGCGACCTCGCAGGGGCAACCGCAGATTCTCATAGGATCCGTACAATCCGTCCACGGAAACCGTCCACCCGCCCTCTGACCTGGGAATGACCGACCTGACACCGAAGTCCTTGCCCAGCCACATAACGTCGGCCCCCACTGAACGCACTTTCCTCTCCACCACCGGTGCGGCTTCGGACGGGATAGCGCCGCACACCAGCCTGGCGCCGGGCCCGACAATGCCCAGTTTCTCCTCGGCGATCTGGGGAATGGTGTCTCCCAGATACTCGGTGTGGTCGAATCCCAGACCGGTGACCACCGCTACTTCTGCGGAGACAACGTTGGTGGCGTCCAACCTTCCACCCAGACCTACCTCCAAGACCATGGCGTCCACCTGTGCCCGGATGAAGTGAGCAAAGGCGGCTGCGGTGGTCAACTCGAAATAGGTGAGAGGCCTGCCGCCATCTGCCACTTCATCCACAACGGCCTCGGCCACCTCGGACAAGGCCTGTGCAAAGTGACTGCGCGAAACGGGCCGTCCGTCCACTGCAATCCTCTCTTCAACCTGCTGGAGGTGGGGAGAAGTGAAGACCCCGGCGCGGTAGCTCTGCGTCAGCAACACTTGCCCGGCCATTCGGGAGGTGGAGGTCTTTCCGTTGGTGCCCGCAACGTGTATCACCCGTCGTCGCCTGTGGGGATCTCCCATGCGAGCCATGACGGCGCGCATGGGTTCCAGACCGAATTTCTTCCCCAGACCTATGTGAGAGAAGAGATAGGCGACCGCTTCTGAGTAGTCCACGGTCTACAGGGCCTCTCTTTGGCGACGAAGAGCGCCCAAGCGTTCGGTTGCCTCAGTCAGTTTGCCGCGTTCCTGCTCGACCACCGCCGCAGGAGCACGCGCCACGAAATTCGGATTGTCCAACTTGGCCGAAGATCGGGAAACCCGGATCTGCAGACGAGCGATCGCCCGATCAATACGCCGGCGCTCGGCTACGGGGTCCACCAGCCCGTCCAGCGGGATGAAGCCGTCCCAGTGACCGCCCGGCACATGGGTATGACCGGCGCCCGGCGTCTCCGTCCATTCGTCGATCCGTAGGCCGGCCATCTTTTCCAGCAGATCGGTCACCCACCCCGGGGGAAAGCCGGTGATACCCATAGGCAGGGTCTTTCGAAGGCTCAAGCCCTGGGCGGCCCGGAATTGACGCACTCCCGAGATGAGACCCTTCAGGTCTTCCATCTGGGGAACTTGATCGTAGGCGGGAACCCGCGGCCAATCGGCGCCGGCCACATATTCCTCACCCACCAAGTGAAACCACAGTTCTTCCGTCAGGAACGGGATGGCGGGATGGAAGAGCTTGAGAAGGTCCCGCATCACCACCCCCAGTGTCTGCCGGGTTACTTCGGCTTCTTCGGCCCCGGCCAGGGCCACTTTCGACATCTCCAGGTACCAGTCGAACACCTCCGCCCAGGCAAAGTTGTACAAGAGTCCGTAGGCGTCGGAGAAGCGATATCCATCGGATAGCTCGTCGAATCGGGCGGTGACTCCACCCAGGCCGGCCAGTATCCAGCGATCCACCGGACCGGGACGGGCAGGGTAACCGCCGCTGGAGGGAACGCTTCCGGCCGGCACATGCCGGAGCGTGTAGCGCACCGCGTTCCACAGTTTGTTCCCGAACCGCCGGGCCCCTTCCACCCATTCCATATCGAGCGGCACGTCCTGCCCCGGATTGGCTGCCTGGATCAGCGCCAAGCGAAGAGGATCGGCGCCGTACTTCTCCGCTACCACCAGGGGGTCGATGGTGTTTCCCAACGACTTGGACATCTTGCGTCCGGTGCTGTCCCGTACCAAGCCGTGGATGACCGTCTCCCGGAACGGCACATCTCCCATGAACCTCAGCCCCATCTTCATCATGCGGGCCACCCAGAAGTAGATGATGTCGAAACCGGTGATCAGGACCATGTTCGGATAGAACCTGGCCAGATCCTCGGTTTCCTCCGGCCATCCCAAGGTCGAGAACGGCCACAACGCCGACGAGAACCATGTGTCCAGGACATCGGCGTCCTGGGTGAGATCGCCGACCCCGCACACCTGGCAAACCGGCGGTGACGAACGGGCCACGGTGATATGTCCGTAAGCGCAGTACCAGGCGGGAATCCGGTGGCCCCACCATATCTGGCGGGAGATACACCAATCCCGCAGATTCTCCATCCAATGGAAGTAGCTTTTTTTCCAGTGGGCGGGGATGAAACGGTTGTCGGCCGACCTGATCGCCTCGATCGCCGGACCGGCCAGTTCGGCAACCTTGACAAACCATTGGGTGGACAAAAGAGGCTCGACGACCGTGTCGCAGCGGTAACAGAGGCCCACCGAATGGTGGTAAGGCACCCTGCCGACCAAGGCGCCTTCTGCCTTCAAAGCAGCTATCACGGCTTCCCGTGCCGCAAAACGGTCCAGTCCCGCAAATCGGCCGCCGGCCTCGGTGATCACCGCCTTGTCGTCCAGCACCAGGACACTCTCCAAACCGTGTCGCTCCCCAATGTCAAAGTCGAGGGGGTCATGGGCGGGGGTAACTTTCACTGCCCCGGTTCCAAACCGGGGATCCACCTCCCGATCAGCCACGACAGGAATCAATCTCCCCACCAAGGGCAGCCTGACGGTTTTGCCGACCATGTTCCGAAACCGATCGTCGTCGGGATGCACGGCCACGCCGGTGTCCCCGAGCATGGTCTCGGCCCGCGTGGTCGCCACCGTCACTTCTCCCGATCCGTCCACGAACGGATAGGAGATTTGCACCAACTCCCCATCTTCGGGTTGATGCTCGACTTCTATCTCCGCCAGAGCAGTCTCGCACCGCGGGCACCAATTGATGATCCGCTTGCCCCGGTAGATCAGACCGTCCTCGTAGAGTCGGACAAACACTTCCAGGACGGCCTTGGACAGACCTTCGTCCAGGGTAAATCGCTCCCGCGTCCAGTCACAGGAGTTGCCCATTCTCCGGATTTGCTGGGTTATCCGCCACCCGTATACATCTTTCCATTCCCAAACCTGGTCGATGAATGCCTCCCTGCCCAGATCAAACCGGTTCAGCCCTTTTTTCGCCAGCGACTTTTCCACGACATTCTGGGTGGCGATCCCGGCGTGGTCCGTGCCGGGTAGCCATAGCACGGCATGTCCTTGCATCCTGAGACGGCGCGCTATCACATCGTGGATAGCGTGATTGAGAGCGTGGCCCATGTGGAGCGACCCTGTCACATTGGGAGGGGGAATGACGACGCAGAAAGGCTCGCCTCCCGGCCGGTACTCGGGTTTGAACACTCCGGCCTGTTCCCAGCGGGAATACCAGCGGGGTTCGATCTCTGCCGGATCATAGGCGGACTTCATTTGATCAAGGGATGTTTCCATGGTCGCCCAAGCGACTCAGGCGGTCTGTTCCCGCTGGCGTTTGCTGGACCGAGCGTCCCTGATAGAAGCCACATTTCCCTCCCTCACCATCAAATGGTCCACCACCACCCTACGCATGTCCGCACGGGTGGGCGCCTGGAACATCAGGTCGCGCAACAGGTCTTCCATTATCGCCCGCAGGCCCCGGGCCCCGGTTCCGCGGGCAACAGCCTGCTCGGCTATCTCGTTCAACGCCTGGGGAGTGAATATCAGTTCCACATCGTCCAGATCCAGGAGGTGACGATATTGCTTGACCAGGGCGTTGCGAGGCTCCTGCAGGATTTTCACCAGGTCGTCCACATCAAGGGGATGGACGGCGCTCAACACCGGCAGACGGCCGATGAACTCGGGAATCAGACCGTATTTGATCAGATCGGCCGGGACCACCTGGCGCAGCAGGTCTCCGTTGTCCTGGTCAGAGCGGGACTTTATGTCAGCCCCGAATCCCACCGAACCGCTTCCCACCCGGCGGCTGATGATGTCCTCCAAACCATCGAACGCGCCGCCGCAGATAAACAACACGTCGGTGGTGTCCAGTTGCAGAAACTCCTGGTGCGGATGTTTGCGTCCTCCCTGGGGAGGCACCGAGGCAACCGTGCCCTCCAGAATCTTCAGCAAAGCCTGCTGGACTCCCTCTCCGGAGACGTCGCGGGTAATGGACGGGTTGTCCGACTTGCGAGCCACCTTGTCGATCTCATCGATATAGACGATCCCGGTCTGCGCCAGTTTTATGTCATAGTCGGCGGCCTGCACCAGCCTGAGCAGGATGTTTTCCACATCCTCTCCCACATAGCCGGCCTCGGTCAGAGCAGTGGCGTCGGTTATGGCAATGGGGACGTTCAGTTGGCGAGCGAGGGTCCGGGCCAGCAGCGTCTTGCCCGACCCGGTCGGCCCCACCAGCAACACATTGGACTTCTCCACCTCGACCTCCGAGTGGGTGCGAGCGGCCAGACGCAAACGTTTGTAGTGGTTGTAGACCGCCACCGCCAGAGAGCGCTTCGCTGTCTCTTGGCCGACCACGTAGGAATCGAGGTATTTGTAGATGTCGGCGGGATTGGGAAGTTCCTCCACCCGGTATCCGTCAGAGGATGTCTCCTCCTCGATGATCTCGTTGCACAGATCGATGCATTCGTTGCAGATGTATACGCCCGGACCGGCGATCAACTTCAAGACCTGCTTTTGAGACTGCCCGCAAAAGCTGCACTTGAGAAGATCCGTTCCTTCCCGAGCCATCGGAAACCTAGTTACCCACTGCGGAGAGGGTCTGGCGGCTGAGGACCCGATCGATCACTCCATAGTCTGCTGCCTCGTCAGCCATCATCCAAAAGTCCCGGTCGGTGTCCTTGGCCACCTTCTCCAAGGGCTGGCCGGTGTGCCGGGAAAGGATGTTGTTGGTCTGCTCCCTCATCTGCAGTATCAACCGGGCCTGGATCTCGATGTCGGTGGCCTGGCCCGAAGCTCCGCCGTGGGGCTGGTGCAGCATTACCCGGGCGTGGGGAAGCGCATACCGTTTTCCCTTGGCGCCCCCCGCCAGCAACACCGCTGCGGCCGAGGCAGCCATGCCCATACAGACGGTGCTGATGTCCGGCCTCACATACTGCATGGTGTCGTACAGGGCAAAAAGGGACGTCATCTGCCCACCGGGCGAGTTTATGTACAAGAAGATGTCCTTGTCGGGGTCCTCGCTCTCCAGGTGCAGCATCTGGGCCATGATCAGATTGGCCACGGTGTCGTCGATGGGAGTGCCAAGGAAAACTATGCGATCCTTGAGCAGCCGACTGTAAATGTCCGAGGTTCGTTCTCCCCTGCTGGTCTGTTCCGTCACATGAGGGACCGGGACATAGCCTCCAAAGCGAGGGGTCGAGAAGGGTGGCTCAGTCAGGATATGGTTCATCAATTATCTCCGCTTCATAGAGGGCCTCTCCCACCTCGGCCCCTGGTTCCAAAATCTCGGTCGGCACGGTCGCAGGGCTGAACCACGCTTTCACCCAGGCGGGTGCTTCAATCCGCACCGGCCGGCCCTGGGGGTCTACGGGCTGCACCTGCATGGCCATGAGAGCCTGTGCCCTGGATCTGAGCATATCAGCTCGGATCTGTTCGGTGTGGACACCTTTTTCCACCTCCCGCCGGAGCTCCTCCGGATCCTCGGCATCCTGGGCTATCTGGCGCAGGGCATCCAATACCTGCATGTCATCCACCACCAAACCCTCGGATTCGATCACCCCCTCTATGAGAATCCGGGCCTTCAATCCGGCCACCGCCCGACTTCTCAGGCCCTCTAGGAACTGCTCATGGCTGAGACCGGTGCGCTCCAGGTAGGTCTCGTAGTCCGTTTTGGATCTCTCCAGCGAATCGAGGTGGTTGCGGAACAGCAACTCCGTCTGCGCCGATTCCAATCGCTCCGGCAGGTCCATTCCAAGATCGTCGGTCATCTCCTTCACGGTTTCAGCAACCAACATCTCCCATTGGGCGGCATTGCGTTGCTCTTCCACCTCTTCCCGCATTTCTTCCCGCAACTCTTCCAGGGAGTCGTAGCCGGTGTACTCCGACGCCCACTCGTCGTCCAGTTCCGGCAATAGACGGGACTGCACCTCGGCAACCCGGATCTCATAGAGCCCGTCGTACCCATCCTCGGGGTCATCGTCCGACCACCACTCCTCCTCCTGCGCCGACCCGTCCTCGAGTTGGCGGTCGGGATAGAGCCAATGAGGCAGGGGAGCGGAGACTTGGATCTCCTCACCCGCCTGCCGCCCCAGCAGGCTTTCATCGATGTGGGGGGTCAGCCTCTCTGAGCCAACTTCATAGCTGAAGCCGTCCAGGGCAAGAGACTCGATGAGTTGCTCACCCTCTTTCACGGTCATGTCGATGATCACGAAATCTCCCTCCTCTACAGGGCGCTCCACCGTCTGCAGCGGCGCATACATGTGGCGAAGCTGCGTCAAGCGGTCATCCACCTCCTCGGAGACCGGAGGAAGCGCCGGAACCTGGATCTGCCTGCCGCGGTAGGTCGGCACCGATTCGAGTCGAGGCCAAGTGGTCACTCTCACCTCTACCTTCACCGCGCCGTTCACGGTGTCCGTAACCGACTCCAATAAAGGTGGCACCACCGGAGAGATCTCGGTCTGGGCCAGCACCGCGCCGACCCGGGCGGGAACCAGGTCATCCAAGGCGTCGGCCTTCAACCGCTCGACGCCGACGCGGCGCTCCACCAATCGGCGGGGAGCTCGCCCGGGACGGAATCCCGGGAAGTTGACTTCGCGGGAAATCCGGCGGGAAGCCCGGTTCATGGCGTGGTTCAGGTCCACTGAAGAGATCTCGAAGGAGACCATCTTCTCGAAGGGACCGACATCAGCGAAAGCAACGTCGAAGTTCACAAGATAGGTTCTTCGTTCATCCGGACCTCGCGACGAGATATGTGGGACGACCGAGGGGACTTGAACCCCCGTCCTCCAGGGCCACAACCTGGCGCTCTAACCTGACTGAGCTACGGTCGCCATGCAGGGGGACCTCCCCGGCGCCCCCGGGAGGATTCGAACCCCCGGCCAAGAGCTTAGAAGGCTCCTGCTCTGTCCTCTGAGCTACGGGGGCTCTGGCGCTCACCAAGGGAAGTCCCTCAGAGCGGGTGAAGGGAATCGAACCCTCACCACCAGCTTGGAAGGCTGGGGCTCTACCATTGAGCTACACCCGCCAGTAACACCACGACAAGGGTAGCGGCCCCCTGCCTTGACGATCATCGGCATTTTGCGTCCCGTCGGGCTGGTCGGATTTGAACCGACGACCTCCTGCTCCCAAAGCAGGCGCGCTGCCAAGCTGCGCCACAGCCCGTAGTGTCCCATTTTGGCACAAAACAGTGACACCGCGCCAGTTCTTTATACAACCACGGGCCGATTCCGACCCACTATCATGGAGTTCGGGTCGCTAGCTCAATTGGCAGAGCAACGGGCTCTTAACCCGCAGGTTCGGGGTTCGAGTCCCCGGCGACCCACCCCTTGGACTCCTGTGCCGCCCCCTCGGCCCGAGTCGTCTCCCTGAGCAGGAACAGCCTGGATCCCCCTTCCCAGTCGTCCGCTTTTTGTTGGATTATCTACAGGATGAATGATTATCATTCTGCTGGTGAATAGACCTACGCTACCGCGCCTGGTTCAGTCCGCTCTTGCCGACCAACTCGGGGTGATGCCCGCGGTGGTGGTGACCGGCGCCCGGCAAACGGGAAAGACCACCCTGGCCAAACAGCTGACACCGGACAAACGTCGTTTCCACTCGCTGGACGACTTGGACGTGCTGCATTTTGCGCGTCGCGATCCGCGAGTTCTCCTGGAAGGCCGCCAGCCGGTGACCCTCGACGAGGTGCAACGTGAACCGGGCCTGTTGCACGCGGTCAAACAGGTGATCGACGAGGATCGGCAACCCGGAAGGTTCCTGCTGACCGGATCGGCCAACCTGCTGCTGATGCGTAAGGTCTCAGAGTCTCTGGCCGGCCGCGCCGGATACCTGACGTTGTGGCCGATGACCCGCCGGGAGCAGGGGGGCGAAGGGCGAGGAGGAATCTGGGAAGAGTTGCTCCACGCCGAGGACCGGGACTGGGCAGACCTGGTGGCGGCCCACCCGGATCGGCCGGACGACTGGCGCGCCCTTGCCCGCCGGGGCGGTTTCCCCGATCCGGCGCTCCACCTCGACTCGGACCGTCAGAGGGCGATCTGGTTCGACGGCTATCTCCGCACCTACCTGGAGCGGGACTTGCAGAGGCTCTCCTCCATTGCCGCCCTGCCCGACTTCCGGCGCCTGATGAGGGTCGCCGGACTACGCACCGGCCAACTGCTCAACCAGTCGAAACTCGGTCGCGACGCCGCCCTGTCCCAGCCCACTGCGCACCGGTACCTGAATCTTCTGGAGATGTCCTATCTGCTGGTGCGACTGCCGGCATACGCAGTCAACCGGACCAAGCGACTGATCAAGGCACCCAAGGTCTTTTGGGCCGACACCGGGTTGGCAATGCACATCTGCGGGGAGGAGACGCCGCGGGGAGCGCACCTGGAGAACCTCGTCCTGCAGGATCTGCTGAGCTGGCGTGACAGCCGCACCAGCCGCGCCGAGATCTTCCACTGGCGCGCCACCACCGGCGAGGAAGTCGACTTAGTAATCGAAACGCGGGACAGCCTGCTGCCGATCGAAGTCAAATCCACCAAGCGGCCCCGCCTGCGGCACGCCACACATCTGCGCACCTTCCGCACCCAGTACGCCGAGAAGGCCAGGACCGGTCTACTGCTCCACACCGGAGAAACCCTGGAATGGATAACGCCCGACGTCCTCGCCGTCCCCTGGTGGAGAATCATCTGAAGTTCTCAAGAGTATCCTCCCACCGTCTCCATAGCATCCACTCGTGTTTCTTCTCGAATCGGGACACGTGAAGAACAAGCTCACGTTCCTAGTCGATCATCACCACAATCGGATTGTTGTCCAGGCTGAAGCCGATCACCGTTCGCCTGCCTTTCCGCGGGTGATCAGTGGCTCCCCCGATAGGGAAATACAGTACGGATTCTATATCCCCCCTCGTGTAGCCATGTTTGAATGCGGACCGGGAAAAGGTCAGGCGGATAGCGTCACCCCGGTCTGGTCACCCCAGTGGGCATCCAGAGCCTTCCTCCTTTCGGAAGGAATCCGATCCAACAGAAAACTTCTCAGCGCGGGGTCCAGCCGTTTGAAGACCCTGACTGCCTTTTCCACGGCGATCACGTTCAGAAAATGCACTTGCTCCTCGGTGGGCATCTGAACGAACAGCGAATCGGCCATCTTCGCCAATTCTTCCAGGGTCTCCGGGGTGGGCGACAACCTCGTCCCGACCGGGGAATCGAGTGGATTACGGGCCGGATACAGGTCCGCAGCTAACTCCTCCGAGGGGGCTATGCAGTCTCCCTGCAGTTGGAATAACCGCCCGGTTCGACATTGAAACAGACCTGGTTCGCGAGCATCTGCACTGAGCCTACCGGTGACGATCCCGGTTACCCATTCCCGGAGACCGGGTATTCGGCCTACCTTGATGACCGGTGGGGAAGTCCGGCCCAACTCCTTCATTGGTCACCTCGGTGGCGCCCATAGCAACGGCCTCGCTACGTAGACGGCCACCTCGGAATCCTGTTGCTTTGCAGCACGAGGGGCGGGAATCGAACCCGCCAGGCCGAGCCTTGGAATCTCGGCGCCGCTCCAGCGGCCCCGTGGATCGTTATCGGTAGCAGCCCGCGACCCAGCGGCTGTGAGTCTGGTAGTAGCCAGGCACCCACACGCGGTTCTCCTGGTAGTAGCCACCGATCCACTCGGTTCTGGTTACCGTCGTGGCCGGGACAGTCACCATGTAGAAGATGGTGCGCGCAGGCACCCACTCACGCTTGGTGCAGTGGGTTGTGGTGGTTCCACGCTGCCAGTACCGGCCCCATCGCCTGTGATGGCGCCAACGGCCTTCGGTAGTGGTAGTGGTGCACACCGGCTCGATCCAGTAGCCGGGTTTTTTCCCAGACCCTCTTTGGGTCTCCGGCGAGGATTCTGTCCTCCCCCTTGGAAGCGACCGTCTAGCCGGGGGCGGGTATGAAGCTGGTGTTTCCTTCGCCCCAGATGTGGGGGCGGATGGCCACTCCGTTGATGAACAGGGCGGCCTCGGCGCGGGTAGCGGGCCGCTCTGGGCAGAACACGTCGGGACCGCAACCGGGCACCACTTCGAAATCGGTCAACCAGGACACACCGGGCGTGTAGAAACTGTCGGGCGCCACATCGGTATAGGAAGGCGGAGCGCCAACGTAGTCGGCTTCGGTGTGCCGGTACAACAGAGTGGCCATCTGACCGCGGGTGACCGGGTCGGTGGGACAGAACCTCCAGTCCTCGGTACCGAACGAACCCTGTGTGCATCCCAAGGTGATCTCCTCTGCCACCGCCCACCCGATCGCCCGGTCCGAATACACCCCCTCCTCAACATCGGAGAACGCTTCCGATCCCGTGTACTCACCCGAGGGTTTACCGGCCGCTCTCCACAAAAACGTCACGAACTGCTGACGGGTCAGTTTCTCATCCGGACAGAACAGGGTCGGAGAACATCCCTGGGTGACCTCGTGCAGAATCATCCACGACACCGCCGACTCGTACCACACCCCTTCGGGAACGTCCTCGAACAACTCGGAAGCCCGCGGAGGCGCCACCTCCAACCCACCACCACCATCATCAACCGGACCACCCCCACCACCACCGCCGCCGGTGGGACCGCCCCCACCACCTCCGCTCGGTACCTCGTTCACGTCGGTGACCATCACCTCCACGTCCAGCGTCCCCACCAACGCACCGTCGGACGCCTCCACCGTCACCTCGTAAACATTGTCACCATCAGCGTCGGACGGAGACTCAAAATCGGGCGGCATCGCGAAGGTCAGGTGGTACAGACCGTTCGTGACGGTCGTGACGAAACGGGCGGCGTCGTCGCCGGACAACGACCAAGAGGGTGTGGATCCCTCGGGGTCGGTGGCCGAATAGCCGCTGCCCACGACCCGGCGGCCCTCCGCAACGTCAGGGCGGACCGGTCCGCTCACCATCGGAGGCTCGTTCACGTCGGTGACCTCGACAGTCAAAATGATCACATCGTCGACCATAGTGTCGGCCGTGCCGTCGTCCCCCTTTTCGTCTGTCACGAAAACCCTCGCATAGTAAACCCTCCTCGTCTCGTAGTCGAACGAGACCTTCGTCTGCAACTGGCCGGTGGACGCCACCATATCGAACAAGGCCTTGCCCAAGCTGTCCAACCTGTAGGAAAGCGGATCGTCGTCGGGGTCGCTGGCCCCCACCACCGCGCCGACGTCGACGCCCGGGCCGGTGTTCTCCGGCACGGTACGGGTGGCGAAGTCGCCTTCGGTGAAGAACGGCCTACCGTTGGCATCGCCCGGCGTCCCCAAAGCGGTAGCCGACCACTCCCCGGAGGGGAGGCTGTTCCCGACCCCCGACACGTCATAGGAAACACCATTGGTCAACCCGATCAGAATATGGCGCACGTCATAGGCCACCACCCCGGACGCCCCCGCAGGCGCCGTCCAAGCCACCCTCGACTCCGTGTCACCCGGCGCCACATGCGCGATCGTTGGAGCGACCACCGACTGGGCCCGAGCGCCGCCACCCACCGGCAGCCACAACACCGCCACCGAGGCCGACAACAACAGCGCCCAGAGGCAAGCCCGCCACACACTCGACGACACGTCAGACAGAAACCGGCTCAATCGGTGACCGCCTTTTTCCACCAATTCGGGCTGGGCAACTCGACACCGTCCTGCCGACCAGCGCCTTCGCCGGATTCGGCGACGCCAAACCCGACTCGGTCTCGATGAAGAAACCCGTTCGTCACATAACCGGTGCCGTCGTGCGGTTCGCCGCACAACAACCATACAAACCGACAGTAAACAACCATATAGACCGACAGTATAGAACAGCCAAAGAAAGGCGAGGCCCGGCGCTCATCCTCACCCGACAGCACAAAACTGGCACTTCGGAATTCAGTGGGGAGTGATGGTTGGGAGGAGGTTCCAGTTGGGTTTGCCGGCGTAGAGGAGGGCTCTGATCCGGTAGTTGGCGAAGTTCCGGAACCCGATTATGGAGGACCCCCCTCACATACGGCGGATTCCCCAACTCCCCCCTAAATTCCGATGACCCATTTCTCTACCACTACAACGAAGACAACCATGACTATGAAAAGCTGCTGGCCGGTCGCTACGTGCTCACCACCAGTCTCACCACCGCCCAAGCCGACACCACCCAAATCGTGGCCGCCTACCGGCAGTTGCAAACAGTCGAGACCAGTCCGGGTCCTCAAAGACTTCCTACGACTGCGACCGGTAAGACACTGGACCGAACAACGGGTCCGCGGGCACGAAGGCAGTCTGTGTTTACGCCGCCCTCATGCAAAACGCTCATCACCCGCGCTCTCACCACAGCCGATGTACGGGATCCCGACCTCAACCACCAACACCTCACCGCCAACCGGGCACTAAGGATGCTCAACCGCATCCGCCGGGTGAACCTGACCACCAACAAACACCAGATCACCCTCACCACCCGACGCACCCCACTACAAACCCGGACCCTCACCGCCGTCGGAGTCGACACCCGCACCTGGGACAAAGCCACCATCACCCAACCCTAAAAAGGGGTCCAAACCCCCAAATGTAGTGGAAACACTATCCACGCGCATGCCCCCTGACCAGGCAAAACACCACACCACCCGCCAAACTCGGGTCAGTTGTCCGGGCTGAGTCCCATGGAGCAGATCACACGGGGTTCGAGTCGGGCGAACCCGGTGTCCGGGTAGGCGGAGAGCAGCCCGTCCCGGTGGAGACTGACGATCAGGTGAGCGAGGTCCGGGGGCTTGCGCTCTCGGAGCGCCTTGGCGAGGGTCTGGGTTGCCCCCTCCAGCAGCGGGAACCGGCGTAGGTCTTCCAGCGCGGCGTTCAGGTCGTCATCGGTGATCAGCAGATTGAGCTGCGGATTGGACATGTGGGCTTTCAGCTTGTCGTAACACCGGCCACGCACTCCGGTGGGCTTCACGGCCACCTTCTCCGGCGGGGTGGTCAGCGGCCCGGCGAAGGCCGCGGCCACCAGGTCGTGGTGATCCGGCAACGGCGGGCGCGCCGGACTGTCGGGCTGGCACCGGGCTGTCCGCAACGCTTCCTGCGGACTGATCCGGCGGGCCTCCCCCGACCGGCGCACGAAGGCGAAGGAGTCCGACCCGGTCACCGTCTGGGAGTGGACCAGCACTCCCGGCCGACGGGGATTCCGGTCGCCGTCCGAGGCGGCGGGCAGGGTGGCGTAGACCACGTTCGGCATGGTCTCCACTCGTCTCGTCAACTCGGGATGCTCCTGTTCGGCGGTCCGCCATATCTCATAGGCCATCGATACCGGATCGACATCCTCCCCATCTCCCAGATCCCAGTCGGAGTGCTCGTCGAAGAGACCCGTGATCATCTCCCGCTCCCTTTCGTCGCCGAGAAACTGCTCGTCCGATCCCAGAAGCCGGGCGTTCTCCTCCAAGCGATCGCGGATACGTCCGCGCAAGGTTATTTCGTCCTCGACCGAATCGGACGGGAGCAAGGTGTAGAGCACCACCTGCTCGGCGGCTTGGCCGATCCGGTCCACCCGGCCGGCCCGCTGAACGAGCTTCACTATTGCCCACGGCAGGTCGTAATTGACGACGACCCGGGCATCCTGGAGGTTCTGCCCCTCCGACAGCACATCCGTTGAGACCAGCACCCGCAACTCCTCATCGCCCTCCTCCAATCCCACCACTCCCCGATGGGAGCCGGGAGAGAACCGGCGAGCCAACTCGCTGGCGCTCCCGACTTGGCCGGTCACCATGGCGATCGCCTGCACGCCTCGTTGTTCGAGCGACCGGACCACATAGGAGGCGGTGTCGCTGTACTCGGTGAACACCAGCACCTTCTCTCCGGCGTGCCGGTCCAGGACGAGGTCGGCCAGGGTGGCGATCTTGCCGTCGGCGGACTGCTCCCATCGTCCGAACCGGCCGAGCATTCCCTCAATGATCTCGATGTCATGGGAGAGGTGCTCGCGGAATTCGGCGTTGAGATGCCCGGCGCGGAGCCATCGCAGATTTCTGGGAGGATTCGAGGTCAGCCTCCGGTAGGCCTCCGCCGGGGACAAACCGAGATCGGAGGCGTTGAACAGGCCATCGTCCTCAGTACCGAGATCGTCATCCCAGATCACCTTGTCCACCGAGCCGACCGGAACCGACCGACCGCCCTCTGCGGCGTGGAGCGCCACACGGTCACGCAGGAGATGCCGTCGCAGGGTGAGGAGGAACGCCGGGCCGGATGAGGACAGCCGTTTGAACATGAACACCCGGTTGAACCCGGCCGCGGTGCCCCGGGCGGCTTTCAGGTCGGCGATCAGCTTGGCTTCGGCGGCATCCAACGGGGGCGCGCCGGTCAGGTAGCGGTGCCAGGCGTAGCGAGGCCGCCGGAGCGACCTCACTGCATTGAGGGTGGCGTCGGACAGCATCTCGGCGGCCGGATCGTGGGTGGAGACCTCCCGCTCGATGGGACGCGGCACCCGCTCGGGGAAATAGAACCGGCTGCGATCCCCGAAGGTCAGGTATTTCCGCCCCGTCCGGTCGGTCTCCGCGTAGTTGTCCTCGATGAACCGGCGGGTGCGGCGGACCATGAATTGGGACATCAGCGACTGCCAGTCCTCCACGTGCTCGGACAGCCGGAAGGCGGCCAGAGACGTGGTGCGCCCCTCGCATTCGATTGCGAACTGGTCCTCGCCCGTCTCTGCGATGGCCAGTTCCGGCCGAATCCTGAGATCAACGCGATCGTCGAGGAACAGCGAGAGTTGGCCGTCCAGGTCCTCCAGGCTCTTGTTGTACGGAGTGGCCGACAGCAACACCACCTTCGAGTCGTTGTCGGATATGTATCTGCGCAGCGCCTGGTGGTCCTGGCGCTTGGGGTTGCGGAGGTTGTGGGACTCGTCAATCACCACCAACCGGTGCCGAGGCATCTGCTTTAGCTTCGTGGCAACCATCGACAGGGACATCACCTCGCCGTGGAGCCTGTATTCCCGCCGGTAGGACTCCCACATGGGCGTCAGGTTCTTCGGACATACGATCAGCGTCTCCGAGCCGTGGTCCTCTTGGAGAAGGCGGGCGATGGCGGTGGCCACCATCGTCTTACCCAGACCCACCACGTCGCCGATCATCACCCCGCCGCGGTCGGTGACGATCCGGGCGGCGATCTTCACCGCCGCCTCTTGGAACTTCAGCAGTTGATCCGCCATCGAAGCAGGCAGGCCGAACCGGATCAGTCCCTCCCGTGCTTCCCGGGACAGGTGGTAGGCCATCTTCAGATAGACCAGATACGGGTCGAGCGGAGCGGCCCCCGCCCACGACTGGTCCAAAAGCTCCACCAGTTCCGGGTTGACCGGGACAGTGAACGGGTCGTTCCACCGTTCCTCGAACCAGGTAGCCAGCTTCTCAGTGGACGTGATGTCGGTCACGTCCACATTGAGTTCCCCCTGCTCCCGCAGGCCCGCCCGGGTGAGATTGGAGGATCCGACATAGCCCACCCTGGGGACCGGGACGTCGTCGCGATGGGCCAGATACAGCTTGGCGTGGAGACGATTGGCCAGATAGAGACGTACGTCCACCTCCCCGCCACCGATCTGACGTCGGAGCTTTCGCAGAGCCGCCTCGTCAGCGGCAGTGGGCAGACCCACCTCCAACTGGGCGCGGAACTCGTCCACGGTTTCGTCGAGCCGACCGGCGATGGTCTCGCTGTCCGGCTCGGGCGGAGGCCGGGTGCTCATCAGGCGGCGCATCTCGTCTTTCGGATTCTCGGTCATCCCGACCAGCACCCGGGCTTTTGGCTTGTCCAGCTCGCCGGATAGAGCGGACACTCGGTCGGCGATCAATCTCCAGCCGCGAAGGTTGAAATAACCGACGGCCGCATCCAGGGAACGGGAAGTGGCCAGGGTGTCGGATAGGGCCGCCTCCATCTGGCAGTCACCGTCATCGGCAGTGAGATTGTCGAGGATGCGGGGCATGGGTCAGTCTCTGCTACCGAAAGTCATCCGATCGCGCAGGTTGCCCGCCGCCTCGTAGGCATTTTCGATGCCCCACGCCCTAGCCAGCAACAGATCGGCTTCGTCTGTTATGTAACGCAACTTCCGCATGTTGTACCGGCCCACTTTTATCCCCGAATTCATCTTCCAGGCGAGGTGTTTGGGCATTTCCCTCTTCAGAATGCCCGCTAACTCCAAAAGCCGGCTGACTATACTTTCGACTTCCATGTCACACGGAGATGCATAAAGCAAACCTTCAATGTCACACGGAACCGCCGACAACAGGCTCCGTGTGACATTGAAGTCGTCTCCAAACATCGCCCACCACAAATAGGCCCATCTTCCGGCCAATACCATCAACACCAAGTCCCTGTGGTCTTCGCTCTCGAAGTAGAACCATCCGTTGTGTGGTGAAACCGTCACCCTTCCTTCGGAGTCGATAATCGGCGGCGGCGACGGATAAACTCCCAGCATGTAGTGAGCGACTTTCTTGTAACCCAGTTCAATATTGGATCGTTTGGCCAACACGTCCTCCAGCGGAGGTCTACCACGGACCATCCTTGCAAAGGCTGAGGAGACAACATCAGAATCGACAAAAGGCCACTGCTCGGTTCTACCACAACTCATCAAGTTCGCTTCCGGCTGGGTGTATTCCAGTCCAGCGAACAAACTGGGACGTTTTTCCTTGAGCCATCGCAGGCAACGGGACGCGAGAAACCCTACCTTGCCACTATGCCCAGCAACGACGATTGTGTTGCGTACTCTGGCCGAGCCGCTGAAGAGTCCATCGGGGATGCGAGAGTAAGAGGACACCCATAGTGATGGAAAGTGTCCAGTCAGATGCTTCCTCAGTGGCGCGAACCCTTTGTTGAAGCACAGCGAGTGCATAACAATCATGGCCATACGACCGTGATAGTTCAGCAGCATGGAGGCCCGCTCAACACAGACGGCATAAAGGTCAGGACATTTCTGAGTGGTGTATCCTCGCCAGGTGTACTCTGTCACGGCCTTGGTCCTCACATACGGTGGATTGCCTACGATCACGTCGAATCCACCGTGACGCCAGACGGAGGGGAACTCTGCAAACCAGTGGAACGGGCTGTGGGAGTTCCTCCAAGAGTCGAAATAACGATCGGGGCACATGTCGAACAAGGCAATGTCAGCCAGGCCGGTCACATGTCCGATCTGGGATATAAGCCGTTGCTTTCCCACTACTCCCACGCCTGCTGTACCAGAAAGCTGAGCCGAGGCGAACTCGTCATATGCATCAGCCGCTCGTTTAGCAGCCTGTTCGGCCGGATGCAAACCCAAGACGGTGCCGAACCGCCTTTCAGCGTCACCCCGATCGGCAATGCCCACCAGAAGGTTCCCCGACTTGATATTGAAGTCCAGATCAGGCAACGGCTCTATCTGTGATACGTTGTCCAATTGGGCGACCAGTTTCAGAAACAGCCTGAGTTTGGCGATCTCGGCGGCCTCGCCCATCAGGTCAAGGCCGAACAGATTGTTCAGGCAGATGGTCTTGAGCAACCAGTACCGGTCGTTGGGATGCGAAGTCGCGTCAGTCAGAAACGAGACGGGATGTTTAGCGTGTTCTAATGGTTTTCTACGAAGAGAGAGAGAGAGAGAGAGAGAGAGAGAGAGCAAATCTCGTCTGCTCGGTTGTAGACCGCGGTGTACATCGGCTCAAGCACATCCAGAGCGGAGAGCAAGAAGGCGCCCGACCCGCATGTCGGGTCACACACCGTGAGCGAGCGGAGCACGTCGAAGGCGGTCTGGCATTCCTCAGGGGTGGCGAGCAGATCGAAGTAGTCCTCCATCAGACCGGCCAAGTCCAGATTGGCGGTTATAGCCTCGTCGATGTTCGCCACACCACCCCCGTCCACCAAGTCAACCAGTTCCCGGTACCGGGCTCGCCGATGTGTCACATCACACCACCGCTCCCCCGGCAGAGCTATATCGAGAGACTCGTCAGGGAACTCACCGGGCGGCAAATAACCCTCCGGCAGTTCCACATTCCGGCCGTAGCCCAGGCTGGCGTGAAGGTAGCGATCCTCAGATCCGGGCAACAGGACGCAAGGATCTTCCAGTCCGGCGGCGATCAGCCGATCCACCACCGCCGGGATAATGGTGTAGGTGCACATGTAGCCGGTTACATCCGGCTTGGTGTAGTAGGCGCCCTTCTCCCTCTGGCCCTTGTCGGTGTAGTTGACGTACTGCTCGAAGATGAAACCCAGAATGTCGGGATTGATCTCGTTGTGCGCACCCGAGGGACGCTCGTCCAGATGCCAGCGCCAGCGGTCGAAGAAATCGAACAGCGTCTCGAAGGCGGCGTCGGCGATTTGGATGTCGTAGTCCCGCTCCAGTTGGTGCTCCTCGAAAATCCCACCGTTCACGAAGGGCACCTCGCCGATGATCCGCTCAATCACCGGATCGTCCCAAACTCGCTCGTCGGGCGGTGAGCCCAATCCCTCGTGGAACAGCGGCAACAGGAAATCGCGGTAATAGGCGTAGAACCTGTCCTCTCCGAAACATTTGCGAACCTTGGCCAGGCTTGTCCTCAGGTAATGCGAGTCACCGTTCATGAATTCCTTGCGCTGGATGAAGTAGATGAACATGAGCCGATTCAGCAGCACCGACGCGTACCATCGACGATCGCGAGCTCGCCCTACGGGAATTCCCTCGATCCGCTCGGTCAGGTTGCGATGATATTTCTTGAACTCGGTGTAGAAACGCTTGGTCACCTTCTCGACGTTGAACGACTGGCGCACCCGGTCCAGCACCTTGGGGCCGGTCAGCGTCCGGCTCTCCTTGATCTCGAACCTCACACGATCAAGCCGCTGCAGCAGCGCGTCGTTGCCCCCGCCCTTCCGGTAGGCGTGATCCACCAGCCGCCATCCCGTGCCGGACGGACGCTGCTCAGGCCAGAGCCACCGTTGCTCCTCGCCCGCATTGAACACCACCAACAAATCGGTCGCCCATTTTCGAAGCTGTCGGGTTGCCCGATACTGCGCGGCGCGGGAGGGGATCTCGGGGCAGTCGACGACCCACACCATCACCCCGCGCTTTTCGGCCACCGCTCGGGCGTTCCTCTGAATCTGAGTGGCCGGCGGGCCGTTCAGAGAGTTGTTTTCACGTAACGGTACGCCTTGGGAGAGGCCTTCGGGCGGGTTGTCCCATCCCAGACGCCGGCGAAAGAGAACACCGAATTCCCCGTTGTCGAGATGCTTGCGTATCAGGTTGTGATCCAAGATTGCCACTTGAGCCCAGCCTCTCTACCGCCAATCCAGTCCTCGCCCCTACCACCTACATTATGGCAGAACCGCCTTTCCCCCCGGATCAGGATGGCCTTGGCGTAACCAAACCAATCTCTCCCTGACCCATCGCGTAGACCAACTCTTCCACGGCATGGCAGAGCCGACGGAAAGATCTTGATTCTCTGAATACCCAGTCAATAGCGATGTAATGCGTCAGTTTCCCTTGATCCTGAGTCGGCTTGTAGGCACGGTCCCTGGGCATGTGCCGGCTGATCCAGCCCTTGGCATCACGCAGACCTTCGACTTCACTTGGGGCACCATTGATCCCCCAAGGCCAAGATAATCTCCGATCCGGTCTCCGTGCTCGCCCGCCAAACTGGCGATGATCCATGCCTCGTATTCCGCTTTGGCACATACAACGGCCACTGGAACGGCAATATCACTATTCAGAGCATCCTTGGCAAGGCGACGAGCCAAGTACATCGGGCAGTCCTCATCCGCATCCAACATCACGAGAATGGCATCGCACCTTTTCATGAGGGCGTACGCCAAGTGGATTCGCAGGTTCCTGATCAGATCTCCTTCTCCTCTTCCGCCCTGCGCCTTTTGCACCACCACGTCGAATCTGGACATCCTCTGACCCGAATTTGGCGGGTGGTTTGGTGTTTTGCCTGGTCAGGGGGCATACGCGTGGATAGTGTTTCCACTACATTGGGGGGTTTGGACCCTTTAGGGTTGGGTGATGGTGGCTTTGTCCCAGGTGCGGGTGTCGACTCCGATAGCGGCGAGTGCCCGTGTTTGGAGGGGGGTGCGTCGGGTGGTGAGCGTGATGTGGTGCTTGTTTGCGGTCAGGTTCACCCGGCGGATGCGGTTGAGCATCCTTAGCGCCCGGTTGGCGGTGAGGTGTTGGTGGTCGAGGTCGGGATCGCGTACATCGGCTTGGGTGAGAGCGCGGGTGATGAGCGTTTCCATGAGGGCGGCGTAAACACAGACTGCCACGTGCCCGCGGACCCGTTTTTCGGTCCAGTGTCGTACCGGTCGCAGTCGTAGGAAGTCTTTGAGGACCCGGAACCTGTTCTCGACCTTTTGGAGTTGCCGGTAGGCGGCCACGACTTGGGTGGTGTCGGCCTGGGCGGGTGTGAGACTGGTGGTGAGCACGTAGCGACCCGCCAGCAGTTTTTCATAGGCATGGTTGTCTTCGTTGTAGCGGTAGACAAAACGACCCGGGCCGATCTCCAGATCGAACAACCGGGCGACCCGACCTGTGTTGAGGATTCGCTGGGCGGCTCTCCCGATCTTGGCGGGGTCTTTGACCCCACCCGCGCGGACACGACGTTCCAGCGCCAACAACCGGGTTTCGGCAGTCTTGATGATCTCGGCGGTGCGTTGTGTGTCCCGCCGAGCACGAGCGTCGGACTCGACCACCACAGTGCGGGTACCGTCTGAGAGGACGATATCCGCCGCTCTGCTGCCGGGCTGGGACAGCTCCACCCATACCGTGTCCCGGTCGACAGCGGCCAACGCCTGGGCAGTGACCCGGTCGCGGCGTAGCCGGGTGGCCAACAGATGATCGTACCCGGCCCGGGCGACCGTTTCCAGATTGGCGCCTGACATGAGACCCCGGTCCGCTACCACACAGATCCTGCCCACCGCGAACCGTTTGGCCAGATCACCCAACACCTCTGATAGGGTGGACGCGTCGTTGGTGTTGCCCGCGAACACATGATGGGCGATGGGGATCCCATCCTGTGTGCATAACAGACCGATCACGATCTGTGGTCGGTCCGGGCGATGATCCCGCGAGTACCCGAACACCCGCGACGGGAACGCTTCGGTTTTGTGGGTGGAACCTTCGAAATAGGTGGACGTCAGGTCATAGCACACCAGCCGCAGCCCGAGGTTGGTCAAATTGCACAACCGTCGATACAGATGCTCCTCGGTCTCCGGTTTGACATCGGCCACCGCGTCCAGGGCACGGTAGTACTGGTCAAGCGACGGCGCCGACCACCCGGCTGGCATGACCACGTCATCGGTTGTCCATTCGGGCAGGCGACGTTTGGAACAAGGATCCACCAGCCGGTTGGCCACCATCGCGAACACTGCATGCTCCAAAACCCCTGCACCGCGCTTGGCGCCCACATCGGAGAAGAACCCGCCCAAACCCAGTTGGTCCCACACCGCGGCTGCGGCTGCTACCCCTCCCACTGCCGGTGCCTGCTCGGCCGCCAACGCGTCGATATCGACCCGTTGTTTGTGCAGGTGGCGTTCCAACGCCGAAATGATGCGTCCCAACTGTCCGGTTTCGCGCAACGCGGTGACTTCTCCCAGGCGAAGAAGGGTCCGGTGACCGGTTTTCGTTCCTTTGCGTACCGATTCCACCAACGACAAGTACTCGTACACCTTGTCGCCCCTCCGACGGCGGGTCGTCTTAACGAACATACCCCACAATACTAGCAGACCGCACCCCATCCCACCAACACAATGTCGCCACTACAACACCCTACAGAACCGGCCCCTCACAACACAAAACCCCAGGTCAACACACCAATCACCACCCACCAAACCCCCCGACCCGCCAAATTCCGGTCTGATGGAGTATTCTTCGCAGCAGGGCAGGAGTAGCCGACAATTCCCCTTTCCCCTCCACGATGGGAATAATGGTGGAAGTCTCAGCCACCCGACGGAGCAGCCATCTGCAATCCTTCCATGCGATGCAGTTCACCCGGAAGAAACAGTTTTTCGCGCACGGCCTCAACCTGATGGATCGACACTCTTCCGATGGTCGTGGCGCCCTCTGTCGAATCCACAACCCGTACACTGTCGACAGGTACTTCGTCTATTAGTTCGGGACTGTGCGTAGTAATCAGTATCTGCGATGTCAATGCCGCTTCTTCCAATATCTCTCCCAGTGCGGTCAGTGCCCCGGGGTGAATAGCAAATTCCGGTTCCTCTATGCCGATAACACCAGGAACAGGTTGCTGATACAGAGCAACCAAGAGTCCGAGCAATCGCAACGTGCCATCCGACTCTTGGGATAGGTCGAACCACTTTTTGGGTTCTCCACCATTCACATGTTGCAATCGAGTTACGAGATAGCCTCCCGTGGATGACACTCTTACATCCGATATGTGAGAAACCAAATGTGAGAGGGCAAGTCTAAGCCTCTCTAAAGCTTTCGGATACCTTCTGCTCATATACTTTAACACTGAAGCCAGGTTTTCTCCGTACTCAGCCAATGGAAGATCTGAGGAGAGTTTCTGAGGTTCTCTGATATCTTTGGGGAAGATATGATAGAAATGCATATCTCTAAGCCCCCTGTTGAGCCAGAAGGTCGCCCTGTTGATGGTCTCGTCATCCTCGCCTACTTGTGAACTCTTCCAAATGGGCAAAGTCAGAAGCCGCAAGGACAGGTTATTTGTCTCAAACTTGACACCAAGACCTTGTGAGGGTTCCCGGGGTGACAACAACTCACCCTCGCCTTCTGTTATTCGTATCGTAAAAGGGATTCCTTGCTTCTGGCGTATGCCCAGCAATTCTCGTTTTACCCTATAGCCTTTCCTCTGGTCTGCTGCTATGACAAAACCGTATTCAAAGGCAAAGGTACCGCCCTGTGCACGTACACCAATTTCCATATCAGGTGGTCTTCCCCCCCTCGTCCTGTATCTGATGGATTTGATGCCCCCCCGCATCGAAATAGCCGCCTCCAAGTCGAAACGCAGGGCATCTCTCACGAATCGTAGAATGTCCATGGCATTGCTCTTGCCAGAAGCATTGGGTCCGACCAGCACAGTGAAGGGATCAAGATCGAATGAGGTCCGGGCGATGCTGCGGAAGTTTCTGGCGGTAACCCTGGTTATATGGAAAGTCTTGCTCATGGCGTCTCTAGGAGTTTCGAACCCGAACCTCAGATTAGCGGGTACTCGACAGTCAACCCTCCCGGTTCGAACGCTTGTTACCGCCTACTCCAACCTCAGTCGGTGAGCGTCGGCCACCGCGTAGGCGGTGAGATTGACTATCTCGGCCACCGAAGCGTCTCTCTGCAGCACCTGCACCGATCGGGAGAGGCCGGTCAGGATTGGCCCGATCACCTCGGCGTCGCCCAACCGTTCCAGCAATTTGTAGGCGCTGTTGGCGGCGGTGAGGTTGGGGAATACCAGGATGTTGGCCGGGAACTTCAGGGGCCCTCCGGGTCGCCGATCGGACAGCAGAGCTTCCACCACCGCCGTGTCGGCCTGCATCTCCCCGTCAACCGGCGTTTCCGGCCATCGATCACGGAACAATTCCACGGCTTGGCGCACCCGCGCCGGCTCGTCACCGGCAGCAGACCCGAAGTCCGAATAGCTGATGAAGGCCACCCGGGGGTCCCGTCCGAACTGGTGCTGGGCTACTTCCACCGCCGAGGCGGCTATCTCGGCCAACTCACCGGCGGAGGGTGAGATATTGACCGCGCAGTCAGCAAAGAAATAGGCGGCCCGGCCGGTCACAACGACGTAGAGGGCACTGGCGATCGAACGACCTTCCCTGACCTTGATGATCTGCAGAGCCGGTCGCACCGTTTCGGGGAAAAAGGTGGTAAGGCCCCCCACCAACACGTCGGCATCACCCGACTCCACCATCAACGCGGCGAACACATTGGGGTCAAAGACCATCCGGGCGGCGTGGACCCGCGACACGCCCCGGTGACCTCTCAACTCCAGCAGCCTGGTGGCGTAACGGTCGCGTTCGGTAGCTTGGCTTATCGGATCGACAACCCTAATTCCATCGAGGGAGATACCCAACTCCTGCGAGAGTTCAGTGACAACCCCCCGATCGGCCAACAGCACCGGATGACCGATTCGCTCATCCAGGACCCTTCGGGCGGTCCGTACCAGGCGAACATCGTCACCATAGGGGAACACCACCCGGGCCGGGTACTGGCGCGCCCGGATGGTGACGGCCTGGATCAAACCCTGCGAAGGCCGGAGCCTTGCGCTCAATTGCTGGCGATACTCCTCGATATTGCAGGGCAGCCGAGCCAGGCCCTCTTCCGTGGCAGCAACTGCTACTGCCGGGGCCACAGTGGTCAGTACTCGCGGGTCGAAGGGCTTGGGAATAAGGTAATCGGGGCCGAAGGACAGTTCCTTCAACTGATAGGCCTCCAGAACAGCCTCGGCAACCGGTTCCCTGGCCAGCACCGCCAGTGCTTGGGCGGCGGCCACTTTCATTCCCTCGCTGACGGCCCTGGCGCGGACATCCAGCGCTCCCCGGAAGATGAAGGGAAATCCCAGGACGTTGTTCACCTGGTTGGGAAAGTCGCTGCGCCCGGTGCCGACAAAGGCATCCGGCCGAACCCGTTTGGCGTCGTGATACGGGATCTCCGGGTCGGGGTTGGCCAGGGCGAATACCACCGGCTCGGGGTTCATGGGCTCCAGCATGTGGGGTTTGACCAACCCGCCCAGGGCCAGACCGATCAGAGCGTCGGCGCCCACCAGCGCCTCGGTCAGGGTCCGGGCGTCGGTGTCACGGGCGAACTCCTTCTTGGAGCGATCGAGGTCGGTACGGGACGAATCCAGCACCCCCCGTGAATCGACCATCAACAGCCGTTGGGGGTCGAAACCCAGCCGGAACAGGAAGTGGGCGGTAGCCACTCCCGCCGCGCCTGCGCCGAGGATCACAACTTTCATGTCCTCGATGCGCCGCCCGCTCAGCAGGGCGGCGTTGATCAGGCCCGCACCGGCGATGATCGCCGTGCCGTGCTGGTCGTCATGGAAGACCGGGATGTCCAGTCGCCGGCGCAGTTCCTCCTCTATGTAGAAGCAGTCGGGCGCCCGGATGTCCTCCAGGTTGATACCTCCCACCGTGGGCGCCAGCAACTCGCAGAAGCGGATGACATCCTCGGGATCCTCGGAGTCGATCTCCAGGTCATAGACGTCGATATCGGCGAACCTCTTGAACAGCACGCCTTTTCCTTCCATCACCGGCTTGGAGGCCAGACTCCCGATGTTGCCCAGCCCCAGCACCGCCGTGCCGTTGGTGACCACCGCCACCAGGTTTCCCCGATTGGTGTACTCGAAGGCTTCCCGGGGATTCTCGTGAATGGCCAGGCACGGCTCGGCCACCCCCGGCGTGTAGGCAAGACTCAGGTCCGCCTGGGTCAGGGTGGCCTTCGTCGCCCTGACCTCCAGCTTCCCCGGTCGGGGATGGGAGTGGTAGCGCAGAGCTTCACTGAATCGAGCCATGGCAGAATCCTACGAAAGAATTAGAGGTCGGGATAGGCGGGTAGGGTGAGGAACTCTACGAACTCGTCCTCCAGGGCCACCTCGGAGAATATCTCCCAGGCCCGCTGAAAACGGCCTGCCCGGTAGCTGTCCTCACCGACGGTTTCCCGGATTCGGGACAACTCCTCCGACGCGATGTCCCGCACCATCGTCGCCGTCACCGCCCTGCCGCTGTCAAGACAAGCCCCGTGACGCACCCACTGCCAGATCTGGGAACGGGAGATTTCAGCAGTGGCTGCGTCCTCCATCAGATTGTCTATCGCGGCGGCCCCTCGGCCGGTCAGCCATGCGGCCATGTACCGGATGCCCACCGAAACGTTGGTCCTGACCCCGTCCTCGGTTATGGCGCCACCCTCGATCTGCGGGTTCAACAGATCTTCTGCCGTGACATCCACATCATCTCGCTGTCGATCCAGCTGATTGGGACGGTCTCCCAGGACCCGATCGAATTCATCCATCGCAACCGGAATCAGATCGGGATGGGCCACCCAGGTGCCGTCGCAGCCGGCCTCGGCTTCCCGCCGTTTGTCGGCCGCCACCGCCGCCAAAGCCTTCTCGGTCACTTCCGGATCGCGGCGATTGGGGATGAAAGCCGCCATTCCGCCCATGGCATGAGCGCCGCGACGGTGACAGGTCGCCACCCCCAATTCGGTGTAGGCGTCCATGAACGGCGCGGTCATGGTGACCTGGGACCGGTCGGGCAGAACGTAGGCGGCATGGTTGCGAAACTTCTTGATGAAGCTGAATATGTAGTCCCACCGGCCGGCATTCAGCCCTGCGGAGTGGTTTCGCAGTTCATAGAGGATTTCTTCCATCTCGAAGGCAGCCGTGATGGTTTCGATCAGCACCGTGACCTTGACCGTGCCCACTGGAATCCCCAACCGCTCCGATATGTAGCAGATCACGTCGTTCCACAGACGCGCCTCCAGATGTGACTCCAGTTTGGGAAGGTAGAAGAACGGACCACTGCCCATTTCCAGGGCGGCGCGACCGCCGTGATACATGTAGAGAGTAAAGTCGAACAGAGCGCCGGAAACCGGCCGGCCATCCACCTGGAAGTGTTTCTCGGGAAGGTGCCACCCCCTGGGTCGCACCAGCAGGGTGGCCGTGTCCTCCGCCAGTTGGTAGGACTTGCGGGGGGTGTCCAGCTTCAGGGTGCCCAGTTGCGCTTCCAGCAGGTTGTACTGACCCTCCACCAGGTTTTCCCAGGTGGGCGACGTGGCGTCCTCGAAGTCGGCCATGAACATCTTGGCGCCCGAATTGAGGGCGTTGATCACCATCTTGGCGTCAACCGGTCCGGTTATTTCCACCCTGCGATCAGCCAGGGTGGCCGGGACCGGATCCACCATCCATTCCCCTTCGCGAACAGAACGCGTCTCCGGCAGGAAGTCGGGCCGAACGCCGCGGTCGAAGTCTTCTTGCCGCTCCATCCTCATGTCGAGCAACTGCCGACGACGGGCGTCGAATTCCCGATGGACATCGGCGACGAGAGATGCGGCTTCGGTGGTCAGGACCTCCGCACTATGGGAAGTAGCAGGTCCGGTTATCAGGTATTCAGTCATAGTCTCCTCAGGCTAGGAAAAGGGCCGGTTCCGAAAGATTCTCTATCACCATATCCATGAAGCGCCGGCTCAACGCCCCATCGATGACCCGGTGATCGAAAGAGAGTGAAAGGGGCATCATCGGTCTCACCACCACCTCTCCACCTTCCACCCGCGGTTGGTCGGTGACTTTCCCCACTGCCAGGATGGCCGTGTTGTCGGGTGGGACTATGGGAGTCCCGAAACCACCTCCCAGCGCGCCGATGTTGCTGACTGTGAAGGTCTGGCCGGTGAGTTCGCTCAAACCGAGGGTACGGGCTTTGCCCCGTTCCGCCAGACTTGCGGTTGCGACCGCCAACTGCATGATCGACATTCGTTCCGCGTCGCGCACCACCCCGACCAGCAGGCCATCCGCAGCGTTGATCGCCACTCCGACGTGACACGCGGAATGAACCGACAAAAAGCCGCCGTCCAGGGTGGAGTTGAACTCGGGATACCGACGGAGAGCCGGGATAATCGCGGCTATAACCATGGCGTCGACCGCCACCGGCGAACCATGCCGCCCCGCCAGAGCTTTCCGAGCCCCCATCAGCCGGGTGGCGTCCACCTCGTCGAAGGTGGTCACGTGCGGAATCTCCGACCACGAACGTCTCATATTGGCAGCGATGGTCTTTTGCAGCCTGGTGAGCGGCCGTCGTTCATCACCCTCGGTCGCCGGTGGGGGTGAGGGTGGTTGCCTGACAGCAGGCGGAGTTCTGCTCGGGCGGGCTGCAGCCAGGACATCTTCCCGGGTGATCCGACCTCCCGGGCCGGAACCGCGTACCGCCCCCAGGTCAACTCCCTTTTGCCGGGCGAGGCGACGCACCACCGGCAGGGCTTTCACTTCCGCAGTCTCCTCCCGGGTCCCCGCGGCCGGGTATTTTTCCGGTTGGCGAGGCTCTTGGCGCCGCGGCCCTCCGGGCGGGGCGGAATCGGAGGGTTCCTCCCCGGGTGAGGCGATCGTAGCCAGCACCGCCCCCACCGCCATGGTCTCACCCTGCCCGGCCCCGTGACGGAGGACGGTCCCGGCCACCGGGGAGGGTATCACCACCACCGCCTTGTCGGTCTCCACCTCGACCAGCGGCTCGTCCCGGTCGACCTGGGCACCCTCCTGCACCAGCCACCGCACTACTTCGGCTTCGGTCAACCCATCGCCGATGTCGGGAAGCAGGAATTCGGTGATCACCGTTCCCATGTTATCCCCCGGTTCTCAAGCCACCCTCGCGACGCCATCCGCCGGCCCGCGGCGAACTTGGTGCAGGCGCTATATGTGAACCCCTTTGAGGAGCTTGGCCAACAGTGCCATCCTTACCAGCATTCCATTCTCCATCTGCTGGAAATAGGCCGAACGGGGGTCAGCATCCAGCAAATCGTGGTCGCTGGGGCCTCCCATCTCATGCTTGCGAGGCAGAGGGTGCATCAAGATGGCGTCCCTGCGGGCTCTATCCATGATGCCGGGGGTCATTATGAAGCCCGCTTTGACCTGATCGTAGTCGGCTGGATCGGCGAATCGCTCCTCCTGCACCCTGGTCCAGTAGATCACCTCCGATGTGCCCAACACGTCATCCAAGCCGGCGGTCTCCCTCACCGATATGTTCGCTTCCTTCAAACGCCGGACGATGGCGGTCGGCATCATCAATGAGTGCGGCGAGACGAAATTGACCTTGGTTTCCCTGGCCCCGTAGGTGGCCAGCAACTTGGCCAGAGAGTGAACGGTTCGGCCATGTTTCAGATCCCCCACCATCGTGATGGCCAGCCCGTCGACCGTTCCCTTGGACTCCAGAATTGTGAACAGGTCCAAGAGAGCCTGAGTCGGATGTTCCCCGACGCCATCGCCGGCGCTGATCACCACCGACCGCCGACCAATCTTTTCGGCCAGCAAATCCAGGTAGTGGGCGGCGAGGTAGGACGCCCCCACCTGCGGGTGTCGCAGGGCGATCACGTCTGCGTAGCATCCCGCCGCTCTGACGGTGTCGGGAAGGTCCTCCCCCTTGTAAACGGAAGAAAACTGGATGCCATTGGAGGCGCCGATCACCTTGCCGCCCAATCTGAGCATGGCGGCTTGAAAAGACATGTCGGTCCGGGTGCTGGACTCGAAAAACAGCAACGCCAGGACCTGACCGGTGGCGATCTCCACCACCCCCCTGTCTCCGGACCTGATCCGTTTTTTCAAGGTGGAAGCCGCCTCGAAAAGAACCCTCAGGTCATCCCGGCCGAATTGCTCGACGGTGACGATGTGCTTGCCCCGAAAGTCCCCCTCTATTGCCGGAGGGCTGTAGGAGTCCACGAAACCTGACGGCTCGATCTCCACATATCCGTTCTCGTTGTACTGCGCCGGGTCGGGATCTTGACCAATCTGCTCCGACGAAATATCGTCAACCAACTCCAGGTCCCCGGAACCCTCGAGTTCAGTATGAACGTCGTGGGCAGGCTCGTCATCGTAAACACCACCGAACAACTGCCTCTGGGAACTGGAGAGCGTAGCAGTCACCGTCGCGGCCATTCCACTTCCCCGATCACACGGAAAACATCAGAAAAACGGCCGAAAAGCGCGACGCAGAAACTATCTGTGGTTTGTAGTCGGCTCCTCAAATTATCCACTCAGTTTATCACGACCCGGACCAGAAGGTAAAGGACCCTTCAGCGACGCTCTCTTGCCATATATCCAATTCAATATAGAGCGAAAATCACCATAGTCTCGGTACGTGAGCAGTCACGTACCCCCGCGATGGTGGCCGGAAGGAGTCAAGGTTCGATGAGAGCACTCGTCAAGGCGTTCGCGTTCTTGGTGTCCACAGCGCCTTGGGCGGTGGTGACAACCACGCTGGTTCTCTTCGGAGTTTTCGGAGCTCTGGCCACTCAGGTCGAGATAGGCCAGGGCAACGAGGGTCTTTCCCCTGACAACCCGGAACTGCTGGCCTCTGACAGAATCAGCGAGTTGTTCGGCGCCGACGACACCCAGGAGAGCGTCCTTCAGGTGATTATTCGCAAGGAAGAAGGCAACGTCTTCACCAAGGATGCCTACGAGGTGGTGACCGCCATCAATTCCGCCTTGGCCGGCGAGGCCCTGTCCGACAACCTCTCCTTCGTGCCGGGAAGGGGCGCCTCGTTCAGCTACCTCGATCCGGCCATAACCCAGGCGACCCGCAAGGGCGTTACGGTAGCCAGCGATGAAGACGTGAAGAATCTCTACATCGAGGCAACGACGGGACCGCGGGCCAACCCGCGGTTCGCCTCCCTGGTCAGCCAGAACGGCGACCCGTCCGCGGCGACGGCCCAGGCAGGCCTGATCCTGGTGTTCACCAAGGTGCCGGTGGGGATCGAGGAAGAGGCATTCGATCAGGCCATAGCGAACGACTCGGAGGTGGCGGAAGCCCTGCGAACCATACCCACTCCCGATGGGTTGGAGGTCATTCCTTTCAGCTTCAACCTGCTGTTCGAAGACTCCGGGGATGCCGGCAGCGAGATCGGACGACTGTTCGGGATGGCCGCCCTGATCATCTTGGTCATTCTTTGTTTCGTGTACTGGCTCAAGCCGGCCGGGAAGGGCGCTTTGATCCAGTCGGGACGCCGAACCCTCGCCGATACTCTCCTCACTCTTTTCACCATCTTCGCCGCCATAACATTCATGCAGGGCATCGGGGTGTTGCTGGAACGGGCCGGAGTCATCGCTTCCTTCAACAACGTGACCCAGATCATTCCCATCCTCCTGATCGGATTGGGCGTCGATTACGGAATCCACATCACCTCCCGCTATCGAGAGGAGATAGGCCGCGGGCAGGACCTGGACGGCGCCGCTCGCACGGCCATCGGAACCGTGGGAATAGCCCTGGTCCTGGCCACCGTCACCACCGCTATCGGTTTTCTCACCAACATTTTCAACCCGGTACCGGCATTGAAGGACTTCGGGATCCTGGCGGCCATCGGAATTTTTGCCTCGTTCGGCCTGACGCTCACCTTCTTTCCGGCGGCCCGCAAGATACTTGATCGGCGAACGGAGAGAAGAGGGAAGCTTTCCTGGGCCTTCCTGCGGGTACTGATCCTGGCCAGGAAAGTGGACCACCACGTCGAATCCAAAGGCTCTCTGCCAGTAGCGGGCATGAAGGCTTCCTCCGAACGCTTCCTGCCTTCCCTGATAGCTCGGACTTCGGTACTGGCGGAGAAGATTCCCGTTCTCGTGGTTCTGGTCGCCCTGGTGTTCGGGGGCCTGGGAGTGTGGGGACTCTCCAAGCTGGAAACCAGGTTTTCATTCACCGACTTCCTGCCCGGCGACGCTCCCGGAATCCGGGCTCTGGAAATCCTCCAGGAGGAATTCGGAGGAGGCTTGGGCGAATCCACCAGCGTGCTCATCGAGGGAGAGGACCTTTCAACACCGCGGATTCACAACGCCCTGGTGGCGGCCAATACGGGATTGGCGGACGTAGAGAACGTACTGGTGTTCCAGACACCCGCGGGCTCTTTCGCGTCGGTCACCTCTCCGATTTCCATGCTCAACTCGCTCAGCAGAGGAGGCCCCCAGGGTCCGCCTTCGGAGATAGTCGCCTCCGCCGCACGGGCCGCCAATCTGGGTGACGATCTGCAGGGTCCCCCCGATGCGGACGTCACCGCTGTCTGGGACGCCGTGTACGAGGCGGCCCCCGACGAGGCCGGGAGAGTTCTCCATCGGAGCGGGTCAGGCTACGACGCCCTGCTCTTCGACATCGGAACCCAGGCCGGCGAGACCGGGGCGATACAACTGCGGCTCGACCTTCTGGAGAACTTCTCGGAGGTGTCCGACCTGGGGATCAGCGTGATAGCGACCTCCACCGAGATCATCACCAATCTGATCGTCAAAGAGTTGGCCGATTCGCAAACAACATCGCTGCTCATTACGCTGATCGTTGCCACCCTGGTGCTGATGATCAGCTTCTGGTTCGAAAATCGCCGACCGTTCCTTGGGGTGATCACCATGGTCCCTGTGGCTCTGGTCGTGTTCTGGACCTATGGACTGATGTACGCCACCGGCATTCCCTTCGGACCGGTAACTGCCACCCTGTCCGCCCTGTCAATCGGAATCGGGGTACCGTACACGATCCATATCGCCCGTCGATTCGGGGAGGATCGGGCCCGCTTCGAGCACCTCAATGACGCTCTGCGCTCGACATCTCGCCACACGGGCGGGGCACTGGCAGGATCCGCTTTCACCACTATGGCCGGATTCGGGATCCTGATCAGTTCCAGGCTCACGCCCTTCCAGCAGATGGGTCAGGTAACGGTCTACGCGGTCGGACTGTCCCTCATCGCCGCGATACTGGTGTTGCCGTCAATGCTGGCCCTGTGGGAAAAGTGGCACCGCCGCCGGGCAGAGTCGGCATAGTTGCATGGCAAACAGGCCCTCTCGAAATCCCGAGGCTGTGGGTCAGCCAACCTGTCACATCCCCCTTGGCACTCTGCGTCAGATAGATGCTGAAAGGAACAACCCGAATGGCCACTCCGAACACGAGCCTGCTTGTCCCCGACATCGTGTTGCTGACCCACGCTGATTACAAGCAGAGAATGCGTGAGGTTCTTGAGCAATCAGGCTATACCTTCGAGGGATTGAGAGAGCAAGCCGAAGCCGACGAGTTTGAGACCGAACGGACCAGGCTGACCTGGCTGATGGTAAGGGAGTAGCAGGAATCGCAAAGATTGTAAACGTCGAGAAGCCGGCTCGCGAGTTCGCGCAAGTAGTGGAGGAGTTCGCGACAGATTCCCGAGATAATGGAAAGAGTTGCTGGATAGAACTCGGGACTCATTCCACGCCGTCCAATTAAAGGAGGCTGCTGTGAACCGCAGACCCGATCCTGCTATTGAACAACTCAGGACCATGGGCTATAAAGTCATCGCTCCTCCCTAAGAAGGGCGTTGAGCCAGGGAACCATCTACTTGGTTAGATGAAGAGCCAGCCGGCGGTGGGTTTCAAGGTGTGGCCCCATCTCCAAATCCACCAACTGTCCTTCCACCACCACGGTTCGGCCGTGGACTATTAGCCGATCGGCTTGATAGGGGCCGGAGAGCACCAGAGCAGCCACCGGATCGTGGGCGCCTGCCATGGCCAGGCCATCGGTGCGAAAACAGGCGATGTCGGCAGCCTTACCTGCTTCAAGTGACCCGATATCAGTCCTTCCCAACACCTCGGCGCCTCCCCTGGTAGCCACTCGCAACGCCGATCGAGCGGTCAGCATCGGCGCCTTCGAGCCCTCTATGGCCCGCGCCAACCGGGCAGCAAGCAACGCCTGACGAGCTTCCGCCAACATATGCGAGGAATCGTTGGACGCCGATCCGTCCACTCCCAAGCCCACCGGCACGCCACTTTCCAAGTACCGCATCAGAGGAGCGGCGCCGGAGGACAGGCGCATGTTGGAGGTCGGACAGTGACCGACGCCCGTCTTGGTGACCGCCATGACCGAGATGTCCCGTTCCGAGACATGGACGGCGTGGGCAAACCAGACATCATCGCCCAGCCAATCCACATGCTCGGCGTACTCCACCGGTTTCATCCCGTACAACTCCTGGCAGTACCGCTCCTCGTCAAGAGTCTCGGCGAGATGCGTGTGGAGTCTCACGCCCAGGGAGCGAGCCAAGGCGGCGGATTCCCGCATCAGATCGGGACTCACCGTGAAAGGCGAACAGGGAGCAATCACCACCTGAGTCATGGCGCCCGGTGAAGAGTCGTGATACCGGGACACCACCCGGGTGCAGTCGGCCAGAATGGCCTCCTCGTCCTCCACCCACTCATCGGGCGGGAGGCCGCCCTGGGAGCGACCCACGCTCATTGAACCCCGGGAGACGTGGAAGCGGATCCCCACCTTCTCGGCCGCTTCTACCTGATCCTCCAGGGTCGAGCCGTTGGGCCAGAAGTAATGGTGATCGAAGGCAGTGGTACAACCCGACAGCGCCAACTCCGCCAAGGCGGTGACAGTGGAGACCCGGACGTGGTCGGGTGTCAGATCGGACCACACGGGGTACAACTCCACCAGCCAGTCAAACAATTCAGCATCCTGGGCCATGGCGCGGGTAAGAGTTTGGAAGAAGTGGTGATGGGTGTTCACCAGTCCGGGAATCACCACCTGCCCCCGGCAGTCGATCACCTCATCGGCGGTGTCGGGGAGGCTGGAGGTGGAGCCCACCTGCTCGATCCACCCATCCCTGGCAAAAAGCCCTCCATCCACCATCTCGGTGTCGTCATCATCCATGGTCACCAATCGGTCTGCATTGCGGAGCAGGAGGGTCTTGGATGAGAGCATGATGGTCTCCAAGGCAGTAAACCGGATTCGAACTTTCCTAACGGAGACTAGGGCGTGTCCACGTTTCGGAGAGTGTTGTGGATGAGGGGAAGGTGATGAAAAGCGAGTAACGCAAACCGACCGCGAGGCCGGTTTCTTTGCTGGCGCCCGGTGGGTGCTTTTCGGTAGCCGTAGACCTCTGGGGTGAGATTTTTCGGTATTTTAGTGTTTGTTTTCACAACTTAGCAATATGCGGGGTGTTTTGTCACACCCTCTGTGCATACTGTACACATGAAACAAGCAGTCAACCGCCGGCGGTCCGCCAACCTGGCCAAGTTGCTGGCGCCCACCATGCCGGTCGTGGATGCGTCGGTTGAAGAACTGAAACAGCGTATACAGTCCACCATCCGCGCCCAGAACCAAGCGGCGGCGGTCCGCACCCAAGCAGTGTCGGAACTGCGCCGCCGGCAGGGAACAGAGAAGGTGGAAACGATATTGCGAGAGGACGGTCTGTTGGGCCGTCGGAAGGCCCGGTCGGAGGTGGAGACCGCCAAAGAATTGGAGGAACTGCCCAAGACGCGGGAAGGTTTCCAAAAGGGAGAGATCTCTGCTGACAACGCCCGTATCCTGGCGGGCGCCAACCAGAGGGGAACCATCAACGAGGACGAATTGTTGGACGGTGCCCGTTCCCAGTCTCCTGACAAGTTCGCCCGCATGGTACGCAAACACGAACAACAACGCTCCCGAGATGATGGTGTTTCGAAGTTGGAGCATCAGCGTTCCCGCCGGTTCGCCAAGATCACCACCGACCAAGACGACGGAATGACCGTCCTTTACGGGAGGTTCGACCCGGTCACCGGTGCCCGGGTCGAGACGGCGGTGTCTCACATGATGAAACAACTATGGCACAAAGAAGACCCCACCGATCGGGCTACTGCGGGTCAGCGGATGGCCGACGCCATAGCCAAGCTCCTTACTCGGGAAGGAGAAGACGGTGGTTCCCAGGGCGTGCGATTGTTGGTGATCGCCGACTACGACACGATCAGCCAACAGTTGGGCAATCCTCGCCTCGAGAACGGAACCCCCCTGCCCGCCCGTACCCTGCGACAGTTGGCGTGCGACGCTCAGATACTCCCCGCCGTATTCTCGGGACCGTCGGTACCGTTGGATTTGGGTAGGGCCCGGCGGACGGCCAGTGGTTCCCAGCGGGCCGCGCTGGTCGCCCGGGACAAACACTGCATCGGATGCGGCGCCAAAGCCTCCTGGTGCCAGGCGCATCACATCGTCCACTGGCAAGACGGGGGTGCCACCGACCTGGACAACATGTGTCTTCTGTGCAGCAGATGCCACCACAAAGTCCACGACCAACACTGGACGGTACGCAAAACCCCAACCGGCAAATACACCCTCCGCCGCCCACCCACCGACCGGCCTCCACGACACCGCACCAACCGCTACCGCCGCCCACCCACCCGCAAACGCCTTATCAAACAAAGAAAATGAAGAAGCCCACCATCCTCAAGGGTCGACCACCCCAGGTCAATGAGAGCCGTGCTTGATTTGCCAAACTCTCTTCTCAACAGCCGCTACCCCATTCCCCGCGAAAAGCAGCTCTAACTTGTGAAATCTGGAAGATGCTCTTCACTCAGGGCCCGCCCCCGCCGCCACCTTGCCGTTGATCAAGACGCGTTGGATCAAGCCCAAGAGGCGTGTTGACTCTTATGATCCCTGGCTCGGACCGACGACGTCGAATCGGATCCTTTCAGGTGTTTCAGCTACATACAAGCATGCGATGGGGATGGGACAGAATCAACTCCAATCGGCCAGGATTTTTCGCGACACCCCCGATGCTGGATGACACCCGATCCCGGAGAAGTCATCCTGCGACCACCCGTCCCGCTAGTTTCAACATGACTATGGTCGACTCGCCCATCGATCTGGAAGGACACGCCAACTGGGTGTTCTGTGCGGACAACGCGGAGATCCTGCCCCGGTTGCCCGCCGAGTCCTTTCGGCTCATATACATCGATCCGCCGTTCAACAGCGGGAAGATCCAGCGAAGGGAGACGCTGAAAACCGCCCGCAGCGACCAAGGAGATCGCACCGGGTTCCAAGGCCGGCGTTACCGGACCGTCCGACTCGGCTCAACCTCCTATGTGGACATCTTCGACGACTACCTGGACTTTATAGAGCCGAGACTCCGACAGGCCCATCGGCTACTCACCCATGACGGCACCCTGTATTTCCACATCGATTACCGGGAAGCCCACTACTGCAAGGTGCTGCTGGACCAGATCTTCGGCCGGGAGTGCTTCATAAACGAGATCATCTGGGCATACGACTTCGGCGGGCGGTCCAAGAGAAAATGGCCCGCCAAACATGACACCATCCTGGTCTATGCGAAAGATCCCGACTTGTACTTCTTCGACCAGAATGCCATCGAGAGGATCCCCTACATGGCGCCCGGCCTGGTTTCCAAGGAGAAGGCGGCTCGGGGCAAACTCCCCACCGACGTGTGGTGGCACACGATCGTGGCCACCAACGGCAGAGAAAAAACCGGCTATGCCACTCAGAAGCCGGAAGGAGTGCTACGCAGGATCGTGATGGCCTCGTCGCAGGAAGGCGACCGGGTATTGGATTTCTTCGCCGGATCGGGAACCACGGGCGCCGTGGCACGGCAACTCAACCGCAGCTTCGTGATGATCGACAACAACCCTCGAGCCATCGCGGTCATCGCCAAACGCATCGGAGAAACCGGGATACGCTACATCGGGCATCCGCTCGGCTTAGCCGTCAACGGATCTGGCATACCCGGCCGGTCGAACCCCATGACCGGTCAGCGGTAAGAACGTCCAAACCGAGGCGTTCGCCAAGCGCCAGGCAAAGCCGGTCAGCCAAGGACAGATTTTCTCCGGGCCTCCAGCGGCGGGCGGCCCATTCGGCGTCATCGGCGCTGACCGGCTCGATCCGGACCCCATGGCTGAAAAGCAATGCCCGAGCCAGCGGCCAGTCGCGACCGGCGGCCATTACCTTCTGGGCCACCTCAGACCAATTGGCAGCCCCACATCGCGGATTGCCCACCAGCGCCTCCTCCACCACATCGGCACCCTCCTCGACCTGCAGAAATGCCATGATCGCCGATGCATCGAGCACCACACTCATCCTGTGTTCTCCTGCTCAGTCTCCCGATTCTCCCGCTCGGCCTCCCGGCGCCGATCCGCCAAAAGCTCGCCTACCAAATCCAGACCGGCCAAGTCTCTGCGGACCCGGTCACGGAGTTGTTCCCGTGTCATCAACACCAGACCACCCGGGGTCTCCAACATCACCAACGCTGTCCCCTCGGCAAATCCGGCGCGTCGGCGCGCCTCCGCCGGCACGACAATCCTTCCCTTGTTTCCCACTATTACATTGTATGACCCACTCATACAAGGAGCTTACCACATCATAATAAATGATGGGAAAAGGTTATATACAGTGGGATGTGATCCCTTTCTCGCTCGGGAAGGGAGCGCCAGGAACAACCGCAGGAGGTAAAGCAGCTATGCAAAGTCCATGGCGGGGAGACCGTCCAGGCTGTGGGTGTTGTGCTTTTTCTGGTACTCCCACATGGCGTCGGGGCCCTTCTTATCCGCCCAGGTGGGCAGAAAGTCACGCTGGGAGACAACCTCCATCAGCGGCACCCCGCCCCCACAGGAAGTTCCCACCTTCGCTATCTCCACCCTGATTATGGACCGGGAACCCGGGATCTCGGGGAACGCTGCCGCCAACTGTGAGTGCTCCTCCATCCCCGGGTACAACGCCCCGCCCTCTCCCCAGATCCGCAGGATCCTCCGGGGCTGATCGAACCCGCAGAACATCACCACTATCCGCCCGTTCTGGCGCAGATGCGCAATGGTCTCCGCTCCGCTGCCCACCAGATCGAGATAGGCCACCGTCCGGGGATCGACTATCCGGAAGGTATCCAAGCCCTTGGGAGAAAGATTGATGTGTCCGCCGTCTCCCGAGGGGGAAGTGGCCACGAAGAACATCGATTGGGCCTTGATCCAGGTGGCCAGGTGATCGGGGATACTCTCGTAATAGGAAGCCACAATGGCCCGCTTCTAGGCAGTCAGAGAGAGACGGTACTCGGTGTCCCGGCGACCCACCTGTCGGCCGATGGCGGTGATTGTCCTCTCGAAATCGCTTGGTTCCATCTCCTGCCCATGGGCTGCGCCCGCCGAACGGGTAATGATCTCCCCCATCAGGGTGCCGCCCAGGTCGTTGCATCCCGCGTCCAGAAGACGACCGGCCCCGTCCAACCCCAGCTTCACCCAGGAAGCCTGGATATTGGGCACCAAGCCGTCCAGGGCAATCCGTCCCACCGCATGGATCAGCACCACCTCGTCCCAGGTCGGCCCGGGACGGGCCTTGCCGTTCAGCCAGATCGGGGCGCCCATGTGAACGAAAGGAAGCGGCACCAACTCGGTGAAACCACCCGTGCGCCGCTGGATCCGCCGGATCACGTCCAGGTGCTTGGCCCAGGAACGGTGGTGGTCGATGTGCCCGAACATGATGGTGGCGGTGGATTTCAGCCCCAGTTCATGGGCGATCAGCATCACCTTCGCCCACTGGGAAGTACGGATCTTGTCCGGGCACAAAAACCGCCGAACATCGTCGTCCAGGATCTCGGCGGCGGTGCCGGGAAGAGTACCCAGACCGGCGTCCCTGAGGCGGATCAGAAAGTCCTTCACCGTCGACCCGCAAGTCTCCGCTCCCTGCCACACCTCCAAGGGGGTAAACCCGTGAATGTGCATCCGGGGCAATTCCGCCTTGATCGCTTCGGTCACGGCCACATAGAAGTCGCCGGTGAACTCCGGATGGATGCCTCCTTGGAGAGTCACCTCGGTAGCCCCGCGGTCCCAGGCCTCTTTGGCTCTGCGAACGACCTCGGCAATGGACATCAGATACGGGTCTCCCCGCAGGTTGAGGCTGCGCGGTCCTTTCGAAAAAGCGCAGAAACCGCACCGGAAGTAGCACATGTTGGTGTAGTTGATATTCCGGTTGACGACATACGTCACCAAATCCCCGACCGCCCGCCGGCGCAGTCGGTCGGCCGTCCAGGCCACCGCTTCCATCTGGTCGCCACGCGCCCCGAACAGCATCTCGGTCTCCGCCAGGGTGGGCGGCGATCCCTCCAGGGAGCGTTCCAGGATGGGGCGCAACTGCGCGGCGCCTTCCAATTCTTCCGGTCCCTCCGAACCGACCCACCACGAATCCGGCCACTGCGCCGAAAACCGTTGGGAAGGAACGGGGGCCGGCTCCGCCCGTCCCGGGGCCCACCCGTACCGGGGACGAGCCGCTCCCGCGGCGTCCACCTGCTGGAGCCACGCCCGGAAAGCACTTCTAGACAGGGTTTCACGGACGGTATCGATTTCCAAGCCAGGCGGCAGGGCGGTTCGTTCCACCAGGGCGAGCGGCGCCAAATTGTGACGTAGTTCCCCGATCCCCTCGGCATCCCAGTCTCGCAGCAGCAGGTCCCGCGCTCCTTCTGAAACGGCCCCCACCGCCTGCTCCACGTCATCGACGAACACCGAAACTTTGGCATTCACCCCCGGCAAATCACAGAGACCGGCTGCTGTTTTCACATCGCTTCTGGCCGTGCGCAGGAAAGCGGCTTCGCTGCGAGCCAGAGCATCCAACACCATCTCTTCGCTGCCGCGGTCGATCACGGTGATCAACCATCCCGGCGTCTTCAGCTTCGCCAGATGCAGCGCCTCGGGCGGTTCTACGATCCAAGGCGCCTGCGATGAGTCTGCGTGGCGAGCAGCAACGAGGACCGCCGCCTTGTGGGCGGCTCGTAGATCGTTGACTTCCGGAGAATCCATCTCCAGGGTGGTGGTCCCCTCCCGGGAACGAGCCTCGGCCACGGCATCGGTAGCCACCTCCGCAGGTCGGACCCGCAAGAATGTGATGGTCTCGGATCTACTCGGCATCATTTTGTCAGGCTACCCCCAGATAAGACAGGCTCACGAAACAGCTACACCGACCGGACGGTCGCCCAACTCGACCTGCGGAGCCAGGGCATACCCCTGAGAGTCGACGGCATCCAAAGCCTTGGGCAGCAGAGTCGGATCGATCCAACGGTCGGACAAGTAGGAAGGATAGACCGGCAGCCGGGGAAGCAGTTGAAAACCGGCTGCTTCAGTGCGGCGGCGCAGGGACTCCAAATGAGGCCACGGCGCCTCCGGATTCACCCAATCGATAGTCAGGGGAGAGACCCCGCCCCAGTCGTTGATGCCCGCCTGCAGATACATCTCGTAGCGTTCGGTCAGATTGGGAGGCACCTGGACATTCATCTCGGCCCCCATTATCCAACGGGCCAGGGCCACCACCCGCATGAACCAGGACGGAATGGGTTCGGCGTTGGCCCGCATGGGGGTATTGTATTTGGCCCGGAAATTCTGGATGATCACCTCTTGGATGTGGCCTCCCGCTTTGGCCAGTGATGCCAAAGCCACCAGAGAATCGATTATCTCCCCGGCATTCTCCCCAATACCCACCAGGATGCCGGTGGTGAACGGAACCCGCAGCAGTCCTGCATCCTCTATGACCTTCACCCTCACCGAAGGTACTTTGTCCGGACAGTTGTGGTGCGGCATGCCCGGTTGGGTGAGCCGGTCCGAGATGTTCTCCAGCATCAGGCCCATGGATGGATTGGAAGGACGCAGGGTCTCCATCTGGGTCAGGGTCATCACGCCGGGATTGGCATGAGGGAACAGAGCGGTCTCCCGGTTAACCATCTCTGTCATCCGCCTCGTGTATTCGATCGTGTTATCGCACTCCTGTTCGTCCAGGAAGCGTCGCGCTGCCGGCCAACGTTGCTCGGGCCGGTCACCCAGAGTGAATAGCGCCTCAGTGCAGCGGTACGCCTCTCCCGCCTGCGCCACCGCCAGCACCTGCTCGGGAGGCATGAACATTCCCCCTCCCCCTGGTGGCTGGGCGAAGGTGCAGTAAGTGCAGGAGTCGCGACAGAGAGTGGTCAGAGGAATGAAGACCTTTCGGCTGTAGGTGACGATCCTGCCCTTACCCTCATCCCGCAGCCTGGCCGCCTCGGCAAACAAAGGAGCCGGGGAACGCCGACCCTCCAGATACGAGAGTGCAAGATCGGGGTCGAAAGCGGGATGGGCCACTACCCCATCCCCGCAGACGCGCCCAACATTCCCCCGTCCACCGGAAGGATCACTCCCGTTATCCAGGAAGCCTCCTCCGAGCAGAGGAAGGCAACTGCTTTCGCAACATCCTCAGGCTCTCCCAGCCTTTGCATGGGATGACGACGTGCGGTTCCCTCCGGATCCGATTGCCACAACAGAGCGGATAGCCGGGTCTTGATCACCGCGGGAGCAACCGCGTTGACTCGCACCTGCGGCGCCAGTTCCATGGCCAACTGGTGGGTCATGTAGATCATGGCCGCCTTGGAAATGTTGTAGGCGCCCAGGATTGGGGTGGGACGCACTCCCCCGATCGACGCCACGTTCACCACGCACCCACCATGCTCGCGCATCCACCCCGCCCACGCCGCCCTGGTCCACACCAACGGCGCCCGCTGGTTGACCGCCCAGGTCTTGTCCACGGCTTCCTGGGCGACGCTCATCAGATCTCCCGCTCCAGGATTGGTTCCGGCATTGTTCACCAAGATATCGCAACTGCCGAATCGTTCGATTGTCTCCATCACTGCCCGGCCGGCGTGGTCATCGTGGTCGGCGCGGGCGACGGACGCCAGTATCTTGCCGGCGTCCCTGCCGCCCTCAACCAGTTGCGACGCGGCCTCCGCCAGGTTGTCGGCCCTCCGGGAGGTGATCGTTACTCCAGCCGCCCCTCCATCCAACATTTCAGCGGCCACCGCCAAACCGATGCCTCGACTTGCCCCGGTGATCAACGCTACCTTGCCCGAAATCCCCGCGCTCAAATGTTCACTCCTCGACGGGTTGCCGCCTCGAAAGTCTACCGGCGGTTCCCCCGCGCCACCACCGCCACCTTCTGCCGGCGCTGTTCGCTGGAATTGGCGTCGGGACGTATCTGGAGCAACTGGCGCCGGTCTGCCTCCGCCTGGGCGGCGGCAGTGAGGTCGGCCGCCGCCAGCCGGGCTTCCACTCCCTCTTCCACCAGGCGACGACCTTCTTCCACCAAGGCATCCACCATCTGCGATTCCGGCACCACTCTCACCACTTTGCCTTTGATGAACAGATGCCCCCGGCCCCGGCCCGCCGCGATTCCCAGATCGGCGGACCGGGCTTCTCCGGGACCGTTCACCACGCATCCCATCACCGCCACCTGGATGGGAAGGTTCTCCGATTCCAAGGCCTCCTGGGCAACCTGGGCGACCTCGATCACATCGACCTCTGCCCGCCCGCACGACGGGCAGGCGATCAGATCGAGACTCCGGCGTTCCCGAAGGTCCAGATATTCCAGCAACCTGCGTCCCGACTCGGCTTCGATGACCGGATCGGCGGTCAGAGAGAACCGAATAGTGTCTCCGATTCCCTCCAGCAACAGGGTGGCGATGCCCGCCACCGACTTGATCAGGCCACCCGGCGGGGGACCGGCCTCGGTCACCCCCAGGTGAAGGGGATATTCGACTTTCTCCGCCAGCAGGCGGTAGGACTCGACCATGGTGGGGACATGGGAATGTTTGACCGAAATCTTGATGTCATAGAAGTCGACTTCCTCAAGGTATTTGATCTCCAGCAACGCCGACTCCAGCAGCGCCTCGGGAGTGGCGTCCCCATGACGGTTGAGGATGTCCCTGTCGAGGGACCCGGCATTCACTCCCACCCGGATCGGCACCTGCCGCTGCGAGGCGGCCCGCGCCACCTCCTTTATGTGGCTCGGGCGGCGGATGTTGCCCGGATTCAGACGCAACCCGCACACCCCGCTTTCCAGGGCGGCCAGAGCCAGCCGGTACTGGAAGTGAATGTCGGCAATGATCGGCACGGGACTGCGTGGAACGATCTCCGCCAGGCCCTGGGCGGCTTCCACGGTGTTGCAGGTGATTCTCACCAAGTCGGCCCCCGCCCCGGCCAGGGCATACACCTGCGCCAAGGTGCCGTCCACATCATGGGTCTTGGTGGTGGTCATGGACTGGACGCTCACCGGGGCGTCACCGCCCACTTTCACCGTTCCCACCATGATGGGGCGGGTGCGCCTCCTGGGGCGCTTGAAAAGCCGGGCGTCTTTCACAGCCTGATGGGGTTGATCACGTCCAGCACCAGGGCGGCCACTCCCAAGAAGACCACCAACACCGTCACCACCGCCGCGATGGAAATCAGCACCTTGGGACGGGCCCTTCTCCGGAACACCTTCTCATAGAGGGCCACTGCGACATGGCCTCCGTCCAATGGATAAGCGGGGATCATGTTGAAGACACCTAGAACGACATTCAGATATGCTAACAATCTCACCACGTTGACGACCCCGCGCTCACCGATCTGGGCGCCGATATTGGCCAGTCCGATGGGGCTGACCGGGCGGTTGGTCTCGGAAACCTCTCCGCCGAACATCCCGCCTGCCAATTCCGCCAGGGAGGAAGGGCTGACCAACTCCCCCACCGCCCTGAAAGTCAGACCTACCGCTTCCGCTATGTCATCGGCGGCGGTGGTCATCGCCTCCCACAATCGGAGAGTACGGGTCTCCAATGCCGGTCCGATTCCCAAGAAACCCTGCTCGATCCCGTCCTCCGCGAGACGAGCAGCCAGGATCGCCTCCACTTCCAAGATCTGCCCTTCGCGGCTCACCGTTATCGACACCGGTTGGTCGGGACGGCCCCTCAACAAAGCAGCAGTGTCTTCCCACCGGTCGGTGGCGATCCCGTCGACTTGCAGAATCACATCTCCCACTTCGATACCGGCCTGTCGCGCCGGAGTGGGCGTTCCGTCGTCCATCTCTCCCACTACCAGCATCACCCGGTTGGTGAAGTCGGAAACCCCTTCCAGCATGAACAGCCCAACCAGTATCACAAAGGCCATCAGGAAATTCAGCGCCACTCCGCTCAGCGCCACCGTGATCTGCTGCCAGGTCTTCTTGTGTTGATACGAACGTTCCGGAGCGACCTCCTGGTCGCTGAACGGCCCCATGCCGGCAATCTTGACGAACCCTCCGAAAGGGAGCAGGCGGAAACCGTACTCGGTTTCTCCCTTCTTCACCGACCAAAGCCTCGGTCCGAACCCGAAGAACATTTCGGTGGCCTTCATGCCGGTAAAACGGGCAGCCAGGAAGTGTCCCAGTTCGTGCACCGTTACAAAGAAAACGATGCCCAGCACCACCACCAAGGCACCGACCATCAGAAAACCTCCCGGCTAGACAAGTCGGAGATTACCAAGTACGGGAGGTAACGCCGATCCTATAGCAGGTCGAGAAGAGAAAAGAGATAGTAGGCGCCGGGCAGCACCAGCAACAGACCATCTATGCGATCAAGAATCCCGCCGTGGCCGGGAATGAAAGAACTCATGTCCTTTACGTCGAGAGAACGCTTCACAGCCGATTCAACGGCATCTCCGAGCGGAGCGAGAATCGAGATCACACCCGCCAGATAGAGAGCCGGGAAGAGAGAGAGAATCGACAACTGAGGCAACGTCGAAAGGATGGCCGCCAGTGCAAAAGCGCCTACGACCCCACCCACCAAACCCTGTACAGTCTTCTTCTCGGACAACGACGGAGAAAGCTGCCGGGTGCCGAAGGACCGACCCACCACATAGGCTGCCGTGTCGAACATCGAGTTCAACAACAGCACCCACACCAGCAGCACCACCCCATCGGCGGCTTGGCCGATCACTACTCCATAGCACAGCAACGAGACCCAGACCATTCCCAGTACGGTCAGCGTGGAGTTCTCCAGTGCCAGACGGCGTCCGGCCGCCACGTAGAAGAGCAGGATCAGGCCGACCGCCCCCACCAACACCCCGCCGACCGCGGACAATCCAGCCACATGCGCCACAACACCGGCTGCCAGCACACCCAGCAGACCTATAAGCGCAATGGGTCGGTATCCGGCCGAACGGAGGGCCATATAGAACTCGACCAGTCCCACCAACATGACCACCGCGAACAATCCGGACAGCCACGACCCTCCCAAATACAGGGCGAGCACCACTACCGCCACCAACACAACGGCGCTGATCGTCCGCTTCACCAGATCCAAGGAGTGTGCCTGCTCCGCCGCTTCCACTTCTTCTGTGGCCATTGAACTCCTGCCGGTCACATCTTCGAAGCCCAGGATTCCCGAATCGACTCCCGGGATGGCGGCCGCTACCGCCTGCTGGCGATGTTCTTTGGCATTGGCCTCCATCACCTCCTCGGCCAGGGCCTGATGCTGGGAGGTACGGGAGTCGAACATGTCGTCGGGCAGAACCTCCCCGCTCTCTTCGGCCGGGGCCTCCTCCGCAACCGGAATCCGCCTCAGCTCAGGGTTGGTCTCCTCATCCGGCTCCCAGTCGGGAACCCAAGTCTTATCGGGCGGCGCCATTCCCTCCTAAACCTCCAGTAATTCCGCTTCTTTGCGCTTGAGCAATGTGTCCACCTGTTTTATGGTCCGGTCGGTCAAATCCTGCAGCACTTTCTCGGCGCGCCGCAGGTCATCATCGGAGCATAACCCCTTGAGGGCTTCGAGGTCCGACTTCGCCCTGCGCCTGGCGTTCCTGACCGACACCCTGCCGTCCTCGGCCTGCCGTCTGACAATACGAATCAACTCGATCCGGCGCTCCTCGGTGAGGGGAGGGAAGGCCAGCCGGATCACCGCGCCGTCGTTGGATGGATTTATCCCCAGATCCGAAGCGTGCAGCGCCTTTTCTATATCGGCGATGGCGCTTCGGTCATAGGGATGGATGACCAGAAGGCGCGGGTCGGGCACTGTGAAATTGGCCAACTGCTGAAGGGGAAGGGAGGCCCCGTAGTAATTGACTCGCAGGTTCTGCACGATCTGAGGGTTGGCCCGGCCGGTCCGGACGATGGCGAACTGCCCGGTAACGTACTCCACCGAGTCTTCCATCATCAGTCCGGCTTCTTCCAAGACCTCTTCAATCATCGTTCTTCCCTAACTCACCTCGGTGCCGAGCCGTTCTCCCATCAATGCTCGATACACATTGCCCGGCCTGGTCATGTCAAATACCACAATAGGCAGTTGATGCTCCCGACACAGGGTAATGGCGGTCATATCCATGACTCTGAGGTCCTCGGAGATGACATCCATGTAAGAGGCGGACTCCAGAAGGCGCGCGGAATCATCCATATTGGGATCGGCGCTGTACACCCCCTCGACCTTGCTTGCTTTCAGGACCACCTCAGCTCCGATCTCCACCGCCCGCAGCGCGGCGGTGGTGTCGGTGGTAAAGAACGGGTTGCCGGTTCCGGCCACGAACACCACTATGCGCCCTTTCTCCAAGTGGCGAACCGCCCGGAGACGAATATAAGGCTCGCTCACCTGCCGCATAGCGATGGCGCTCATCACGCGTGTGGTCATACCACACTTTTCCAGGGCGTCCCGGAGCGCCAACCCGTTCATCACCGTGGCAAGCATCCCCATGTAGTCTGCGGTGGCCGGATCCAGACCGCGGGCCGCCAGGGCAGTACCCCTGAAAATGTTGCCGCCGCCCACCACCACCGAGACTTGGATCCCTTCCGCCCGAGCCTGGCTGATCTCCCGGGCGACATCGGCAACCCTGCTCGGATCGATCCCGAACCCGCCTCCTCGTTCGCAAAAGGCCTCCCCCGAAAGCTTGAGGAGAACCCTACGGGAAGACATCTAGGAGTCCTGCTCGCCCACCGCTACCCGAGACACCCGGCGTATCTGGATATTCTCGCCCATCTTGGCCGCCAAGCCGGTCACGAGAGCGCCCACCGTTCCCTCGAACTTCTGGGCATTGACGAACACCTGGTCGTTCAGGACGTTTTCAACGAAGAACTTCTCCATGCGTCCCTGCACGATCCTGGGAATGATCCGGTCCGGTTTGCCTTCGGTCCGGGCCGCCCTGGCGATCAGGTCACTCTCATGAGCCAGGACGTCTTCGGGAACTTCTTCCCTGGTAATCCAACGGGGCGCCGCCCAGGAAACGTGCATGGCGATGTCGTTGGCCACCTCATTGAATTCGGGGCTCTTGGCGACGAAGTCGGTTTCGCAGGCCAACTCGACCAGCACACCCATCACCGGATGGCCCGATTGATGGTGCAGGTAATTACCGATGGTCCCTTCGTTGGCTTCCCGACCCGACCGTTTGGCCGCTTGGGCCAAACCTCTCTCCCGAAGAAGATCATGGGCCTTGTCCATGTCCCCGTCCGTCTCCACCAGAGCCTTCTTGGCATCCATCATTCCAACTCCGGCGCGCCGGCGCAGGCGTTGGACGTCCTTAGCTGTGAAGTTCGCCATATTTACCTGCCTCTCGGAGTCCGGGAACCCGACGTTGCCGGTGAACCACCCTTCTTCTTTTTCTTCTTTTTCTTCTCCATCTCTCGTCCCTCCGAACAGGCGTTGGAGACCATGGAACAGATCAGTTCGGCCGCTCGAATGGCGTCATCGTTGCCCGGGATCACATGGGTTATGGGTTCGGGATTGCAGTTGGAGTCCACCAGCGCCACAATCGGAATCCCCAGCCGGGTGGCTTCGCGTACAGCAGTTTCCTCGGCGTTGACATCTATCACGAAGACCCCGGCGGGAAGCTCATCGAGATCGCGCACCCCTCCCAGGCTTTGGCGGAGCTTCTGCAGGTCCCTTCTGAGGCGAAGGCGTTCCTTCTTGGGACGTGATTGCATCTCACCACTGTTCTCCTCCGCCTCCAGTTCCTTCATGTAGGAAATGCGTTGGCGGATGGTCTGGAAATTGGTCAACATGCCTCCCAGCCACCGAAAGTTGACATATGGCATCTCTACTGACTCGGCGTGCTGGGCAATGCTGTTCCTGGCCTGCTTCTTCGTGCCTATGAAGAGTATCTTCCCTCCGTTGGCCACTGCGTTCCGCACGAAGACAAGGGCCTCATCCAATAAGACGACCGTTTGCCGAAGATCGATGATGTGGATGCCGTTGGACTGGGTGTAAAGATAGGGTTTCATCTTCGGGTTCCACCGGCGTGTCTCGTGGCCGAAATGGAGACCCGCGTCAATCAGGTCCCGCATCGTGGTAGATGTCATAGAGAGCTCCTTCCTGGTTTTTCCTCGACCCGTTGACCGGTTTTCCTCCGCTCTGCGCCCAAATAGGAGCGCCCGCCCCACAGGAAGGTCGGCTGGACCTTTCCCGACCAGTGGACGGAACGGGCCTGTGACGTTGAGCACCAAGTTTAGGGAAGGGGATAAGTCCAAAGAAACCAGGGCATACTACCACCGGAAAAGCTACCTTCTCGCTCTTTTCAGGCCCGGGGATGAGTGCGGTGATGAGTGGCTCGCAGGTGGCGATGACTGACGCTGGTATAGATCTGGGTGGTCCCCAGATTGGCGTGTCCCAGCAGTTCCTGGACGCTGCGCAGGTCGGCGCCCCCCTCAAGAAGATGGGTTGCGAACGAATGGCGGAGAGCGTGGGGGAAGCTACCCAATCGAGAACGCACCACCCGCCGGATTTGCCGGGGATCCATCCGGCCCCCTCGCACTCCGACAAAAAGCGCCTCCCCGGCAGACTCGCCCGCCAAGGCCGGGCGACCCTCCGTCAGCCACCTCTCTATAGCTCGCTGCGCCGGGATGCCGATCGGCGCCGTCCTATCCTTGTCTCCCTTTCCCGAAACCAGGACCAGGTCCCTCCCCTGCACCCCGGAAACGGTGAGGGCAGCCAATTCGGACACCCGCAGCCCCGCTCCGTAAGCCAGTTCCAAGAGAGCCCGGTCTCGCAGGTCGACCGGGGCGGTCCCATCCACTGATTCGATAGCCTGCGCCAGTTGGCTTTGAGGAAGGGCTACGGGCAGACGGTTCTGAGCCTTGGGAGACGGCAGAGCACCCACCGGGTTGGCCGGGATATCTCCCTGCTGGTGGAGATGGCCGAAGAAGGAACGAAGCGATGACCCTTTGCGGACCACCGTTGATCGGGAATAGCCCCGAGTGTGTAATGATGCGAAGAACCGACGAAGGTCACCCCGATCTATCTCACCCACCGAGCCCCGTCCCAGCTTGTCGCAGAAGGCCAGGAACTGGGTGATATCCCTCCGATAGGCGTTCACGGTGTGAGAGGACAGTCGCCGACCCATGCGTAGCCAACTCAGGTAGCGCCGGGCGGCGTCCTCCGCCCACTGGGGAAGGGATGGGATCGGGGCCATTCTCTCATGCTATGAAATCCCGGTGTCCTCAGGCAGGGATTTTCCGGTCGTGGCGCCGATTGCCACCGACCAGTTAGGCGGAAGCGAGGCCAAGCTACTCGGCCTGTCATTCAACCATTGAGGCGAATCGTCCCACCTTCCCTGACCACCCGGCCCTCGGACTCCAGTTGGCCGATTTTCACCAGCAATTGGGACAGGGGCCACCCCAGCCGCTCGATCAATGTCTCCACGGTGGCGCCCGACTCCCCGATGGACTCTTCCAGCTCATCGCCCTTGCGCTCCCCGGAGGCGAGAGGCAGTCGCCCGACATCCTGGTCGGCGACGCCGAGGAGTCCTTCCATCTCCAGGAATTCCAGCAGTTCCGCAGTCCCCAGCACCGGCATGGCGCCGTCGCGGATCAGTTCGTTGCAACCCCGGGACGTCGCCCGGTCGATATCGCCCGGGACAGCCAACACGTCCCGGCCCTGTTCCAGCCCCAACCGCGCACTGATCAGGGCCCCGCCCCCGACGGCCGCCTCCACCACCAACACCACCCGCGACATGCCGGTGATGATCCGGTTGCGGACCGGGAATCGCCATGGCGCGGGGACTGTTCCGGGAGGGTATTCGGTAACCACCCCACCGCCGCCTTCCAGCAACGCCTCCCCCAGGTTTCGATTGCTGACCGGATACCATCGGTCGGGACCCGAACCCAAGACCGCCACTGCCCATCCGCCGGCATCCACTACTCCCCTGTGAACCGCTCCGTCTATCCCTCGGGCCAATCCACTCACCACTGTCACTCCTCGCCGTCCCATCGCGGCGCCCATCGTTTTGGCCAGATTCAGTCCGTAGCGGGTGGCCCGCCGCGATCCCACCACCGCAACTGCCGCCCGCACCGGCAGCCTTCCTCTGACAAACAACAAATCAGGCGGGTCCGGGATGGTGGCCAGCCAGGGCGGATACTCCTCGGCGCCCAACAGAACCACCCTCACATCAGCCGACTGCAGTTCTTCGATGCGCTGCTCGGCAGGGACACTCACCGCTTGTTGAGCGGCCGGTTTGGTTTTGACCCGCCCGGTTTCGATCATCCGTACTGCTCCTGCCGGGTCACCGGTCCTTTCCACCAGCGCGTGGATTCTCTGGGGGTGCAAACCTGAATAGGCCAGCCGCAGACGGTGGTGAAAGTAGGGCCCGGGACCCGGCGGCACGCTCAAATGCTTGCCCGATAGGAAAGGGCTTCCAGAACATGGACATCTCGTACCTGTTCGGATCCTTCCAGGTCGGCAAGTGTCCTCGAAACCCGTCGGACCCGGTCGTAGCCCCTTCCGGTGAGATTGCCCCGGTCGAGGTTATGGGAGAGCACCCGTCGGGCGCCCTTTTCCCACGGCAGGGCATCAAGATCGGATGAGGACAGATCTCCGTTGAGCACACCTCGGGGGTACTGCATCTTCCGCGCCTTTTCCACCCGATCCCTCACTGCTGCGCTGCTTTCACCGGGCGCACCGGTCAATTCTTCGGTTTCGATTCGTCCCAGGAACACCCGGATGTCGAAGCGGTCCAGCAAGGGTCCCGACAGACGCCGCCGGTAGCGCCCCGCCGCCGCCGGTGAGCACCGACACTGCTTGACTGTGTCGTTCTTCCACCCACAGGGACATGGATTGGTTGCCGCCACCACCAGGGTCCGGCATGGAAACGTGGTGGAAATCCCCCGGCGAGTGATGGTCACCGTCCCCTCCTCCAGAGGCTGGCGGAGAGCATCGATGAGATGGCCGGGATATTCCCCCAATTCATCCAGAAAGAGCACGCCATGGTGGGCCAGCGACAAATCTCCCGGCACCGGAATGCCGCTGCCGCCTCCCAGAAGTCCCACCAGCGAGATGGTGTGATGGGGCGCCCGGAAAGGTCGGACCGAGACCGGTCGTCCGCGGTGACCGGCCGCCCACACGCAAGCCGACTCCAACTCCTCGGACTTGGTCATCGGAGGAAGAATTCCCGGCAGTCGCTTGGCCAACATCGTCTTTCCCATGCCGGGAGGACCCGACATGAGCAGATGGTGACGACCGGCCGCGGCGATCTCCAGCCCCCGCCTCGCCAGTTCCTGCCCGCGGACATCCGCCATGTCCTGGAGTGGCGCAACCTGAACCTTGCTCGATAAAGGCGCGGCCGGTTCGACGCTCCCCTCCAGGGCTCGCAAGGCGTCTGACAGCCTTTCCACCCCGAACAATTCCACCTCGGGCACCAGGGCCGCCTCCGACATGACTTCTCGGGGAACCAGGCAGGGTATACCTCTCCGGCCGGCCACCATGGCAGCCGCCAGGACGCCCCTGGAGGGTCGTACCCGACCGTCCAGGGCCAACTCGCCCACCGCCACCACCCCCGGATGTCCCATCGAAGTCTTCCCGTCGGCCAGCAGCACTCCCAGCGCAATGGGCAGATCAAAGGCTGAGCCGGCCTTTGGGAGATCCGCAGGCGCCAGGTTCACTGTCACTTCGCTGCGGGGCATCTCGTATCCCGATGACGCCATGGCCGCCTTTACCCGGAATTGGGCCTCTCTCACCGCCGTGTCAGGCAGGCCCACCAGACCGAACTTGGAATTCGTCCTGCCCAAGTGCACTTCCACGCTCACCGGTCGTGGCGCCACCCCGATCATCGCCGCCGAGAGAATCATGGTGTTCATCACCCCACCTTGCGCAGGGCTCTGCACAATTGTCAATGTGGCTGGATAGGGTTTTTGCGCGAGTCAGCAGCTTAAATCACAGGCCGCCGCAGATCCAGGCCGGCCTGGTCAACAACCTCTGAAACGGGGAGGCCGCTTCTCCAGGAAGGCTTCCACCCCTTCCCGGTGATCGTCGGTGCCCAGACAGATCGACTGGGCCTGTCCCTCCCAGGCCGTCGCCTCCTCCAAAGAGAGTTCCCAGGATCGATTCAATCCCTGTTTGATGAACATCTGCGCCACGGGCGCCCCCCGGGCAAAGCCTTCCGCCAAAAGCGATGCGCGCCCCTCAAGATGTTCTTCATCAACGACATCCCAAACCAGATTCCTCGCCTTCGCTTCGGCGGCGGAGACCATCCGTGCGGACAGCGCCACCTCCTTGGCGAACTGGACGCCGGCCAACCGGGGAAGCAGCCAACTAAGCCCCATGTCCAAGGAAAGTCCCCTCCGGGCGAAGATGGCCGAGAACCGGGCCCTATGGGTGGCGACCACCACGTCGCATCCCAGGGCAAGACTCATCCCGGCGCCGACCGCCACCCCGTCCACCGCCGCCACCGTGGGCTTGCTCAACCTGTGCAAAGCCAGCGCGGTCTCCCCCACCACCTTCATGCGGCTCCGGGCGTTCACCACTCCCCTGAAACGAGGACCGGCCGAAGGGTCGAGATCGGCGCCGGCGCAAAAGTCCCCATCTCGTCCCGATATCACCAGCACCCGCTGCGCCGACCGCTCGAATTCCCCGAATGCCTGCTGCAACTCTCTCCATCCCTGCGGAGGTATGGCGTTGCGGCGATGAGGCCGATTCAGCCATAGCCACCGCACCGGTCCCCGATCTTCAATTTCCAGCCACATAACTCCCATAGAGTAAAGGGCGGCGCTACCTTGGGAACAAAGATGGGCTTCAATCCTTTCCGACCTCACCGCAAGACCACCGCTGACATCGTTATGGTGGCCGCCGCCTTGGCGGTGATAATCGCGGCGGTTCTGTGGGCGTTGTTCGCCGGCTAAAGTCAAACCACCCGCGGCGTCCAGTGAAGCTCCACCCCCCGATCGTGGAAGCGGACCGCGATCAGGTCGACCCTTGATGTCCGGGCCGGAGGCAGGGAAGCAAGTCTTTTGACCTGCTGCGCCTTGGCCGCGTCGAAGGCCTCCAGCGGATCGGTGGGCCACTTCACGCCCAACGCCCATCGACTCCTCACTTCCACAACCGTCCTCTCGCCGTCGATCCGGGCCAGGATATCTATCTCCCCCCTGCCGACCCTCAGATTACGGGCGAGCACCGGATACCCCCTGCCTTCCAGGAAGCGGACCGCCAGGGTCTCGGCCATCTCGCCGGTTGTTTTGCGAGGCGGACGGCCCTTTGCACTGATCATCTTCACCAGGATGCGGCGTCCGTGTGACAAGCAGCCGGAATCCTTTTGGGGTTTGACGGGACGGCTGTCAGCCCCCCGTACCTTCGCCCCGTTTCAGCTGAGGGAGGGTATGAATGATTGGTTGCCCGGGCCCCAAATGTAGGGACGGATCGCCACCCCGTTGATGAACGCCGCCGCCTCCGCCCGGGTGGCGTCCCGGTCGGGACAGAAAACATTACTCCCACAACCCGACACCACCTCAAAATCGTGCAACCACGCCACGCCGTCCGCGTAGAAGCTGTCCGGATCCACGTCCTCGTACCTGACCGGCGCCACATACACGGCCTCGGTGTGCCGGTACAGCAAGGCGGCCATCTGACCACGGGTAACCGACTGCCCGGGGCAGAACTTCCAGCCCTCGTCACCAAGAGATCCCTCCGTGCATCCCCTGGTCACCCCCGCAGAAACCGCCCATCCGATCGCCTGATCGGAATAGACCCCCTCCTCGACGTCGGCAAACGCATCGGAACCCGAATACTCGGACGCCGGCTGACCGGCCGCTCTCCACAAAAACGTCACGAACTGTTCACGGGTGAGGTTCTCGTCGGGACAGAACATGGTCGCAGAACAACCGCGGGTGATCTCCTGGGAGATCATCCACGACACCGCCGACTCGTACCACACCCCCGACCGGACATCCTCGAACAGATCAGAAGCACGCACAGGCGCCACATCCACCCCGCCACCACCATCACCAGGCCCGCCACCACCATCACCAGGCCCACCACCACCGCCATTGCCTCCGCCGCCATTGCCTCCGCCGCCGCCATTGCCTCCGCCGCCGCCATTGTTGGTCGGCGGAGGGGGAGGTCGGGTGGTGACCCTGACCGTCACATCCCGGGTGGCGACGTTGAAACCGTCCGAGACCTGCAACGTCACCCGATAGACATTGTCCCCGTCGGCATCGTCGGGGTAATCCCGGTCGGGCGGGTAGACGAAAGTCAAAACACCCGTCTGCGTAATGCTGAGATCATCCACATCCGGACCTCCCAGGGACCATACGACCGATCGCCCTTCCGGATCCCGCGCCGTGTAGGCGGCAACGGCGTCGGTTCGGCCCTGCACATAGGCCAGGTTGCCCGGACCGCTTATCACCGGTGGCCGGTCGGCGACCCTCACCGCCCGCCGGGCCACCTCGTCGGGATGCAGGCACAGGGGCAGATCCAAATCCGCATCGGGGCGAAGTCCTCCCTGCGCGCTTCGCCCCAGTGGAGTCGTCCATCGGGACGTCGTCAGAAACACCACCCCCACCGGGTTGTTGTTCTCGTCCTTGAGTTGGACATCCACCTGACCGGTGAACTTGCCGTAAGTCGCCTTTCCCACCAAGGTCGCCCGATCGTGATCCGACAGGGCGCCTATCACTACTTCCGAACCGGACGCGCTCCTCCCATTCGCTACCACCACCATCTGCAGAAGATCGGGATCGGCCGCCAGTGGGGGTTCGGTGGTTCTCTGATCATTCTGACTGCCTTCCCTATAAAATCTCGCCACCACCGTGTCGGCGTCCAGGAAGAAGTTGGCGACTCGAACCGATGCGCTCACCAGCCCTCCCGGATTGTCGCGCAGGTCCAAGACCAACCTGGTGACGCCTCCATTGAGCAGATCTTGCAACACCGACTCGACTTGAGCGGGCGCGGGGTCGGAGAAGGCATCCAGTCGCAAGTAACCGATTTTCGAGTCGACGACATGGCCCCGGGCGACCGGCGCCGAGACAGTGGCCGCTTGGAGCGTAACGGTCGAGGTGGTGGAACCCCTTTTGACCTGGAAGTCCACCGTGGCGCCGACCGCAACTCGGTCCATGGTGAACAAACGCGAGCAACTCAGCGACGACGAGAGCGGCGCGCTCCACCCCACCAGAACGTCGCCCACCATCAGCCCTCCAGTCTCGGCCGGGCTCCCTGGATGGACCTCGAAAACGACCGGTCGGCACGTGTTAGATAGCGCGGTGCAGGGAACATCGCCGTCCAGAAGACCGGCCTCGAATCCGAATCTGGACTGCTTGCCTTGTCGTCCCTCGCGCCAGACCTGGTATTCCGCGGGAGTGAACCAAAAGTTGGAACCCAGGTTCAGCCCGTTCACGATTCCCTTGGCGGCAGCCCACACGGCGGCGGCCGTGTCGGCGGCTTTGTCGATCTCCTTGCAAACCTGTTCGAACTCCGAAGACGGAAGCGGGCAGGCAGGAGGAGGCCCGGTGATTGCCGCCAACCCCGCGTTGCGAACGGCCTTGGCGGCGTCCGAGGCCATCTGCGCGGCTGTGTCGGTACCTAAGTAGTGACTGGTTATCAGGTCATAGAGGTCACACAGCAGCTTGAAGGCCCCCAAAGTCGATGCCTGGCAGGTCGTCCTCGTACCGACGTTCTGAACAACGATGTGCTCCGCTGACCCCGCAACCGCACCACTCGCGTCAGACCGAGCCCGGGCGGAGCCGGGGGAGACGGCGAAAGCAACCACTGTAGCCACTGCGAAGACCATGGCGACCGACAGGATCCGGCGGACTCTCACGGGCCTGCGCCGACAAGCTCGTCTTATCGGAAGGGCCATGGACAGGTAGTTTACGAGAACGAACTTCCGGCGACCCTTCTCCCACGTGGCATCCGGCTCGCCGGAGCCTTGCCCAGGGAACTCTCTTAGATACCGCCCAGACGATTAAACGGCCAGATTCGGAAGACGGCCTTGCCCACCACATTGTCCTCGGGAACCGTTCCAAAGACCCTGCTGTCCGAGGATTTGCTGCGGTGGTCCCCCATCAGAAAAAGATGGTCCTCCTCTACTTCCAAGGTGAACATCTCCTCCTGGGTGGAGGATCCCAGGTAAGGTTCATGCAAGAGGTCACCGTTGACCCAAACCTCGTCCCTGCGAATCTCGACTCGATCCCCTCCCGTGGCAACAACCCTTTTGATTAGATCCGCCTCGGAAATGTCGTACCAGCCAAACGCCTCCCGGACCTCGTGCCAGACAACTTCAAAGACATTGCGATCTGGTTGGAAACGGCCCGGGGGCGAGAAAACCACCACGTCTCCCCGACCGGGTTCGCCGAACAGATAGCTTATTTTGGAGACCATAACCCGATCTCCCACCTGGAGGGTGGGGTGCATGGACGAGGAAGGGATTTCGAAAGGTTGGATCAGCAGAGACTTGATCAACACCGCCAGAATGACCGCCCCCACCAGCAAAACGGCCATCTCCACCACCGCCGACCGCAGCGGACGCCTCCGGCGCCGTGTCGAAACTGGAAGACCATCGCTGGCGGACTGCCCCTCCGACGGTCCCTTTCCCGGAGTTGTGAGAGGACTCTCAGGTGGAAGGTTGGTCAGTCGCGTCTCTCTTTGATACGCGCCGACTTGCCGGAACGACCCCGCAGGTAATGCAGTTTTGCTCTGCGGACCAGTCCCTTGCGGCGTACTTCGATCCTGCTGACGATTGGGGCGTGAATCGGGAAGATGCGCTCCACCCCTATCCCGAAACTGATCTTGCGAACCGTGAAGGTCTCCTGCAGTCCTCCTCCGCTTCGTCCCATCACCACTCCCTCGAAGACCTGGATTCTCTCCCGGCCGGCTTCCATCACCCTCACATGAACCCTTACCGTGTCTCCCGGCCTGAATTCGGGTACATCCTCCCGAAGATATTCTTGTTCAAGCATCTGGATGTCATTCATGGTGCAACCTGTGATATCTGGGTGAAGAGAAAGTGGGGACGTACCGTCAAACACCATTCTATCACCATTTCGTAGGCTTATTTCCCTTGCCACAAGTCGGGACGCCGGGTGCGGGTACGCTCCTCCCGCTGAGCCTGCCTCCAATCGGCTATTCGCTGGTGGTCCCCCGAGAGAAGCACATGAGGAACCGACCATCCCCTGAAGGTCGCCGGCCGAGTGTAAACCGGTTCTTCCAGCAGACCGCCCCGGAAAGACTCGAACACCACCGAGCAGGGATTACCCACTGCCTCGGGCAGCAAACGCACGACGCCTTCCAACACCAGCAGAGCCGCCACCTCTCCTCCCGCCAGCACGACGTCACCCACCGACACCTCCTCATCGATGAAGTGTTCGGCAATCCGCTCGTCCACTCCCTCGTAGCGTCCGCAGACCAAAACGAGATGCTCCAGCTTCGACCACCGGTCCAACATGGACTGGTCCAGACGCTTACCCACGGGGGCAAACAGCACTCGGTGGGCGCCTTCCAACGGATCCAGCGCCCGAGCCAACGGCGCAGGCATCATCACCATCCCCGGCCCGCCGCCGAAGGGAGCGTCGTCCACCGCCCGGTGTCCCCCCTCCGCGTAGTCCCTCAGGTCGATCAGATTCACCTCCAGCAGCCCAGACCCCCGCGCCCGGCCCAGGATCCCCACCTCAAGAGCCTGTGGAAAGTAGCCGGGAAAGATGGTGATGATCGAGATCTTCATTTCAACCTTTGGGTCAGGCGCCCGGTGAACCGTCAAAACAAAACCTCGAAGCCGCCGTGACCCCCGATGCGCCGAACCTTTCGGCTCAGAATATATGGACCGGCGGGACTGTCGAAGCTTGCCGACCGGAGGAACGCCGGCAAAGTAACGCAGCCTTGGCGCAAGGAGGCGCCCTCCACTGCCGGAGATCTCGCCAGGCCCTGGCCCGGCCGCCCCTTCCACTATTGTTGTTGGTGCTCTCAGAGAGCGACCTTCGATACAGCCCACAGCATCTGCCAGGGTGAGGGGTGCGGTGTTCAATCAGAGACCAGCCAATCTAAATCCCGCGGTGGAAACTCCCTCGGCAGAAGACCCGGGCGCGCCCGTCGAGACTCTTGCCGACACTGCAGAACCGGACGTCGTCATGGCCCGCGCGGCACTGGAGAATTTTCCGGTTGCCCTGAGAGTGCTGCCGACCCACCTCCAAGGTCACCTGAGGGCCATCTACGGCTATGCGCGACTCGCCGACAACCTCGGAGACGAGTATCCCGGAGATCGCTCGGCGGCGCTGGACTGGCTGGAGGGCGAGTTGGACGCTCTGTTCGCCGGGGCGCCCGCCCATCCGGTCTTCCGCCGACTGGCGCCCACGGTGTCCCGTTTCGGATTGCCCCGAACGCCGTTTGACAGATTGCTGGCTGCGAACCGCTTGGATCAGCACAAGGCAGCCTATGCCAACTGGGAAGAATTGATGGAGTACTGCGAACTGTCCGCCAATCCGGTGGGCCAACTGGTGCTGGCGGTCTTCGAGTCGGCCACGCCCGATCGTCTGGCTGCTTCCGACGCCGTGTGCAGTGGGTTACAGGTGCTGGAGCACCTCCAGGATGTGGGCGAAGACGCCCGTGCCGGCCGGGTCTACCTGCCGGCCGACGATATGAATCGATTTGGGTGCACGTTCGAGGATCTGACGGCCCCGGAGGCGGGACCTGACCTCAGGCGCCTGGTGGAGTACGAGGCAGCCCGCGCCCGAGAGATGCTTGAAAGGGGACGGTGGTTGGCGGCGTCGCTTCGCGGATATGCTCGTCTTGCCGTCGCCGGCTTCGTAGCGGGAGGCCTGGCGGGACTTGACGCCATCGGAGCGGCCGGCTTCGAGATACTCGGCGGGACGCGAAAGGCCGGATCAATGAGATTGCTGCGCCGTTACGTCCACCTGTACCTCAAAGCCGTCACTCGGGGGCGGAATGGTTGAGATGATCAACCCCGAGTCCGCCTACCGGGAATGCGAGCGGATCACCTGGGTAAACGCCCGCAACTTCTCCTATGGCATCCGGCTGCTCCCACGCCCCAAGCGCCGGGCGATGGCGGCCCTTTACGCCATGTCCCGCCGCATAGATGACATTGGAGACGGCGGCTGGCCCGCCGACCGCAAACTGAGGGCCCTGGCACAGGTTCACTCCACCATCGACGAGCTGGAAACGGGCGCGATTCCCAAACCCGCCGATCCGGTGACGGTGGCCATAGCCCACGCCGCCGGCCGTTATCCCATTCCCTTGGCCGCCTTGCACGAAATAGTGGAAGGGTGCGAGCAGGACGTGAGAGGCGTGACGTACGCGACAATGAACGACACGGTGCATTACTGCCGGCTGGTGGCAGGGTCGGTGGGTCGTCTTTCGCTGGGAGTCTTCGGGACCAAGGAAGGCCGTGGCGGCCCTGCGGCCGATGACGAGACCCGGCGAATGGCCGACGACCTGGGAGTGGCTCTCCAACTAACCAACATGCTGCGTGACATAGTGGAGGACCAACAGATGGGACGCATCTACCTCCCCGAGCAGGAAAGAGACCGCTTCGGCATCACTCCCGGCCAATGGGCCCCTCCCGAGAAGGTCGGGGAACTGGTCCAACAAGTGGGGGTACAGGCTGCCACCTGGTTTGATCGAGGGCTGGTTCTCCTGGAATACCTCGATCACCGCAGCCGCGCCTGTACCGCCGCGATGGCGGGGATCTACCGACGGGTGCTGCAACGCATCGTCTCCCAACCCACCCGACCCTTGACGGGGCGAGTCAGTCTTCCCGTCTGGGAAAAAGCCCTGGTGGTGGCGCGCAGCCTGTCCGGACTGAGACCTTGAGCGGCAATCCGAAACAGGTAGTGGTGGTGGGAGGGGGCCTGGCCGGGTTGGCGGCCGGCTTGGAGGCAGCCGATCAAGGGGCGGCGGTCACTGTACTGGAGCGACGTCCCCGCCTGGGCGGCGCCACCTGGTCATTTCGGCGCAGGGGCATATGGTTCGACAACGGTCAGCATGTTTTCCTGCGCTGCTGCACCGCCTACCTGGCCTTTCTGGAACGGATCGGCTCAGCGGAGGATGTCTTTTTGCAGAGACGGCTCGACATTCCCGTGCTGCGCCCCGACGGACGACCCGGCTCCATCCGGCGGACCGCCGGTCCCGCTCCTCTGCATCTGGCCCCGGCGCTTCTCACCTATCCTCATTTGGCCCTCCGCCAAAGACTGGGGGTGTTGCGGGCCGGATGGGCACTCCGCCGACTGGATCCCGACGATCCCTCCCTGGATGAAGTCGGTTTCGGTGAATGGCTGGCCGCCCACGGGCAGGACACCACCGCTGTCGACACCTTCTGGAACCTGGTGGTGCTGCCCACGGTCAACGTGACAGCCGCTCAGGCATCTCTGAAACTGGCTGCCAAGGTATTCGTGACCGGACTCCTCACCGGGGCGGCGGCAGCCGACATCGGCTGGGCAAGAGTACCGCTCTCCGCTCTGCACGGCGACGCCGCTCGACGGACCCTGGAGAAAACCGGCGCCGAGGTGAGGACGGGCGCCGCCGTCACCGGGGTGCTGACCGGCCCTTCGGGACGATTGGAAGTACAGGTGAACGGCCACGACATGGAGGCCGACTCGGTGGTGGTGGCGGTGCCCCATGATGCAGTTGGCGCCCTGTTACCGCCCCGTAGCATCCACCAGCAGGACCGGCTGCCGGAACTGGGCGTGTCACCGATCGTCAACGTGCACCTGGTCTATGATCGCCCGGTGACTGGTTTGTCTATGTTCGCAGCGGTGGGAAGCGACGTTCAGTATGTGTTCGACCGCACTGAAGGCGCCGGTCTGGACGACGGCCGCCAGTGCCTGTCCATCTCCCTGTCGGCGGCCCGGTCATACATAGGACGGAACTCGGCGGAGTTGGTGGCGCACTTCAGCGGGGAAGTCGCCCGCCTGTTACCTGCCGCGGCCGATGCCACCGTGACCGAGTCGATCGTCACCCGGGAGCACAAGGCGACCTTCTACGGCGGTCCGGGCACCCATCGACTACGGGCCGGTGCCCGCTGCGCTGTCGAGGGGATATTTCTGGCAGGCGCCTGGTGCGACACCGGTTGGCCGGCCACCATGGAGGGGGCGGTGCGCAGCGGTACCAGGGCGGGTCGTTTGGCGGCGGCCTTCGCCGCGGGCGCCCGAGCCGCCGCATGAACCGGAAGCGAGGCATACCGCAAGTCCTGGAAAGGACCGCCATCCTGGTACAGCCCGCCCTGCAGGCCGCCGTCGACCGTCTCTCGCCGGGCCTAGCGATGCCCGCCCGCTATCACTTCGGCTGGGTTGACGCCAAAGGCCGCATCCTCTCGCCGGGGCGTTCCGGCAAGGGGGTACGACCCACCCTGGCTCTCCTGTCCGGCGAGGCGGTGGGCGCCGCGGCGGAAATCGCCCTCCCCGGAGCGGTGGCGGTGGAACTGGTCCACAATTTCTCCCTAGTCCACGACGACATCGTAGATGATGATGCGGAGCGCAGGCACCGCGCCACGATGTGGAAGGTATTCGGGGTCGGCGACGCCATCATCGTGGGCGACGCCATGATGGGTCTGGCTCTGGAGGTGTTGCTGGACGACCCCACTGCTGCTCGCTCCGCCGCGGCGGCCGATCTGACCCGGGCGACCATGGCGATGATCGCAGGGCAGTACATGGACATGTCTTTCGCGGTGGGAGACAACCTCAGCGTGCAGGACTGCTGGGAGATGGTGTCACGCAAGACGGGAGCTCTCCTGGCCCATGCAGGGGCGGTGGGGGCTATTCTGGCAGGCGCCCCGGAACAGACCGTCGAGGCGCTGCGCAGTTTCGGAATGGAACTGGGACTGGGCTTTCAGGCCTTGGACGACCTGCTGGGCATCTGGGGCGATCCGGCGGTGACCGGCAAACCAGCCGGCAACGATCTGCGAGAGCGCAAGATGTCGATTCCGGTGACGGTTGCCCTCTGTTCGGGGACCCCGGCCGGAGAAGAACTTGCGACGCTGTACGCCACAGACCATCTGGACGAGGCGGATCTGGCCAGGGCCGCCAATCTGGTCGAACAGGCTGGAGGAAGGGAAGCCACCGCCGCTGCCGCCCAACAGCGCCTGCACAGCGCCGCTCAGGCATTGTCAAATGCGGCAATCGAGCCCGGCCCTGCCCAGGAGATGCTGGATCTGGCGCATTTTGTGGTGAACAGGGAGTTCTGAAGAGTCTCCCACCTGGTCGAAGCACCCTACACGATTGTGAGGTTCACCTGGTATTCACCCAGGCCGGCGTCACGGGTAATCAATTCGAGTCTTTCCACCTGCGCCTGCGCGATCAGCATCCGATCAAAGGGATCCCGATGGACCAATGGAAGTTCTCCTACCCGGGCCGCATGCTCCATGGTGATCGCCAGGGGCGCAAAACCACAATCCACGACCGCCCCTGTTACATCGTCGGGCACGGACAGTTTTCCGATGCAGCTTTTGATGGCCATCTCCCATACGCTCGCCGCGCTTACCGCCACATGGTTGCCCGCATTCGCGATCAAACGGCGCGCCTGCGCACCGAGCCTCCGATCGTCGGACAGCCACCACAACACCACATGGGTGTCCAGTAGAAGTCGCCTCACCTCGTGCCCGTTTCTTCAACTCCTTCGAAGGCATCGATCACCTCGGGCGGCGTTTCGTCAAAGTCGGGCGCTATCCACACCTTGCCCTTCCATAGGCCGGGAACCCGGGAAGCCGGTTCATAAACCGTCAGACGCAGGTACGGTTTGCCGTCTCGACAGATCACTACTTCCTCTCCGGCCCACACCAACCGTCCCAACCGCGACAACTGCGATTTCGCTTCATGCATATTCACCCGCACGGCCGTAACCTCCCTGTCCGGATCGACCCTTCACAGGCTTAGCTAAGGATATTAGCTATTCCCTTCCGAGCGCAATGGGTTCGCGGCTGGTAACTTGGAAGCCGGTGAGCAGCGAACGCAGCAATGCCCCACCCGGCAAGGGCAGGTTCTGGGAGGTCTTTTGGGTGGCGCTGCGCCTGGGTCTCACCTCCTTCGGGGGACCGGTGGCGCATTTCGGGTATTTCCACGACGAGTACGTGCAGCGACGGCGTTGGGTGGACGAAGGTACCTTTGCCGACCTCCTGGCTCTCTCCCAGGCCTTCCCCGGGGCAGCCAGCTCCCAGCTGGGATTCGCCATCGGCATGGTGCGGGGAGGGCTGGGCGGAGGCCTTGCCGCGTGGCTGGGATTCACCCTCCCCTCGGCGATCCTTCTCACCTCCGTGGGCCTGGGCGCCGCCACCATCGGCGACCGGGCGGAGGGGTGGATTCACGGTCTAGTGGTGGTAGCCGTGCCGGTGGTGGCGCTGGCGGTGTGGAAGTTGTGGTCCAAGCTGGCCCCCGACCCTTTTCGCAGTTCCCTGGCCGTTGCCGCGGCCGTGGCTCTGATAGCCTTCCCCTCCTCAACCCGAATCACCGCCCTGTTGGTGATCGTGGCGGGAGCAATCCTGGGCTGGCGATTCTGTCGAGATCAGGGCGCGGCTGGAGACCGGACTCGCCTTCCCGCCTTCAGCAGGCGCTCGGGCCTGGCGGCCGCCGCCGTCTTCTTCGGTCTGCTCGCAGCTCTTCCGATCGCCCGCCAGGCAACCGAAGCCGAGTTCGTCGATGTCACCGACGCCTTCTACGGCGCCGGGGCACTGGTGTTCGGCGGGGGTCCGGTGGTCCTGCCCCTGCTGGAAGCGGAAGTGGTGGCGCCGGGCTGGGTGGAGGAGGATCTCTTCATCGCCGGGTTCGGCGCAGCACAGGCGATCCCCGGTCCGGTGTTCACGTTCTCATCATATTTGGGTGCGGTGATGACCCCCCAGCCCAACGGAATAGGGGGCGCCGCCCTGGCATTGGTGGCTCTATACCTCCCATCCCTTTTGATGGTTCTGGCCACCCTGCCCTTCTTCGCCGCGCTACGGAAGCATGCCGGAATCCAGGCGGCCTTGCGCGGCGTGAACGCCGCGGTCATCGGAATTCTGCTGATGGCTCTCTACGATCCCCTGTGGACCAACGCCATCCGTGAGCCGCCGGATCTTGGCCTTGCCCTGGTCGCCTTCGCTCTACTGGCTTTCTGGAAAGTCCCCTCCTGGATGGTGGTACTTCTCACCGCGGCCGGCGGCGGTCTGCTGGCGGCGATCTGAAACTCCTTCCAGCCGTTTACCGGAAGTAATACTCCCGGTTGGCTCGGCAGATGGTTGTGTGGGCGACCCCTGCTCAGGACGGGGAGAACAGCCGTCCTTGCGACTCCGCCCTACCGAGGGTTTCCACACCCTCCTCAGCAGCATCGTCCGGCTGCTCGATCATCTCCTGGAGGTCATCTATAGCCCTGAGGGGCTCAGCGCCCAACTCCTGCAGCCTGGCATTTCCAGGACCTTCCCCGGGTCCCCTCCAGACGCCCACCCGGCCAAACCCTTTCTTCAGAGCTTCGGTCGCACCCGACCACGTACCTCCCTTTTCAGGCACGCTCGTCACCACCAATGTGATCTCGGACAACGCGTAAATGATCTTGTTGCGCCCCATGGCGTTCCAAACCCGAAACGGCGCCCTGGGACTGTAAGGGGTGCACATGACCGCGCGGTCGTCGTGAATCGCTATTCGTACATCTCGACTTCTCAGCTTGCGCACGAGTGAGTCTGCAAGGACGCCGATCACATTTCCGCCAGCTTGGAACGCCGCGTTCATAGCCAGTTGATCCACCCCACGCGCTCCGCCCGAGATCATCGATAGTCCCAACTCAACCGCCCTGGCAGCAACATCCTCGGCCACTTCCGCTCCCTCCTGGGATACATCGCGGCTACCCACCACTCCAATCCCGGGCTGATCGAGTAACTCGAGGGCACCGGCGGCATGAAGAAGGGCGGGTGCCTTGGAACGGAGTCGATCAAGCAGGCGCCGCGGATAATGATCATCAAAGCGCGTCACCGTCCAGATGCCGGCATGTTCGAGTTGCTCCAATTCGAAAGCGATGGCCCTGACCCGATCCAACAGAGCAACGATCCTGGCCGCCAGATCCCTGGATAGGCCGTGATTGTCCACCAACTCCGCCTCGGTCTGACCTAAGAGAATGCCCGGCCGTAAGTCGGTATCCAAGAGTCTCCAGTACTCGGCTGCCGTCAGGGGCCGCATCCCTTCGGCGTGAATCCGGCTCACGAGCAGGATCGTGGCGAGAGAGTCCTCGTTGCTCATTTGAGTGATCTTCCAGCTGTGTCAGCCAATGCGAAAGGATAGACCAAGTCAGCCCCGGCAACACGAAGCTGTCTACCAATAACCGTGAACGTCGTAATCGTGCGGTGTGACAGGTTCCTATGAAGAGCCACCCCCGGCGTTGCAGATCGTAATCACGGCTACCGCGACGAGGCCGGACCAGGGTCCAGTGTGGCCACGAACCCTTAACTACCAGAGAATCTGGTTGGTGGCCCTCTCCACTGCCTCTCCGATGGATCCGGTGTAGATGCCGGTGGAGAGGTATTTCCAACCGGCGTCGGGGAAAACTGTTACCACCGTCCCGGAGCGGATCTCTCTGGCTATGCGCAACGCCACCGCCAGGGCTGCCCCGCAGGAGGGACCTGCGAACATTCCCTCGGCGGACAGCAGCATGCGGGTGTGCTCGATAGTTGGGGCGAGGCGTACCAGGATCCGCCGATCGATCCGGTCGGGATCGAAGATCGGGGGTATGTAACCGGCGTCGATCGAGCGGAGGCCGGTGATCAACTCTCCCATGGGCGGCTCGGCCGCCGCCACCTGAGCACGGGGGAAGGATTCCCTGATGGCTTCTCCTGCGCCCATCAGGGTCCCCCCGGTTCCCAGCCCTGCCACGAAGGCGTCCACCCGGTCTAGTTCCTCCACTATCTCCCGGCCGGTTCCCCGATAGTGCGCCTCCGCATTGGCCGGATTCTCGTACTGGTTCAGCATCAAATAATCGCCCGAGGCCGCGATCTCCCCGGCCCTTCGCACAGCCCCGTTGGATCCTTCCTCACCGGGTGAAAAAACAATCTCTGCTCCGAAGGTCCGCAAGGTTTGGATCCGCTCTTCGCTGGCCCCTTCCGCCATGACCACCGTGAACGGAATCTTCCACATGAAGGCCAGTCGCGCCAGGGCGATTCCGGTGTTACCCGAGGAGGGCTCCAAGAGGCGTGTTCGGGAGGTCAGCCGTCCCTCGGAACGAGCCCTTTCCAACATGGCCACTGCAATCCGGTCCTTTATGGAGCCCGTCGGCGAGGCCCACTCCAACTTGGCAAAGATATCGACCCCCGGAGGGGAGAGCGCCTCCAGACGGACCAGGGGAGTACGGGAAAGGCCCGGCGACACCGGCGCCAGGACGTCAACCACCCGCCACCGAGGGAAGGATGATGATCTCCGAGGGTTGCAGGGTAGGGGTGTTCAGACCCTGCAGGTACCGGATGTCTTCGTCGTTGAGAAAGACATTGACGAATACCGGCACCGAACCGTCCGGATCCAGGAGTTGACGGGCCAGACCCGGGTACCGCTTACCCACATCGGCGAAGGCTTCTCCCACTGTGGCGCCGCGGGCGCTCACGGAAGCGTCCCCTCCGGCGTGAACGCGAAGAATGGTGGGCAGGCGAATGGTGTGCGTCATGTGACTTTCCTCCTAGGGGCGGGAGTTGAAGCTGAGGGTGGTCTCGGCAATCTGGTGGTCCCGGATTCGAAATCCCCGGACCGAAAGGGTATCCATCCTCTCCATCCCAACCAGCACGTACAACCAGTCCGGCTCGACCGCCAGGGCCACGTCGGTGGGAGATGGATAGGCGGGCGAATGGGTGTGGGAGTGGAACACACCCACCAACTCCCATCCCTTCGACTCCGCATGGCGCAGCGCCCCGAAGTGCTCGGCCGGATCTATTACATAGTTGATCGGGGAATGGGCGATGTTGGTGAGAGGATAGGCCTTCGTCAACCGACCGTCGGGGTCTGCGGCCAACAATCCGCAAGCTTCCTCGGGGTAACACCGGCGGGCATGGGAGACCATCACCTGGTGGATGGATTCGGGAACATGGATCGTTGAATGCTCGTCAGACATTGGAAATATCCCGCAGGGCGGGAGGCCGAGTCGGTCAGACGGTCCTGGACACCGACCCGGCGGGCATACAGTACTGGTCGTACTCGACGATCGCCGGGGGGCGACTCTCGTCGGCGCATGCCACACAGTCGGGGTTGCGGCGCAGTTTCAACGTTCGGAAATCCTCTGTGAGAGCATCGTAGGTGAGAAGCTTTCCGACCAGCGGCTCACCGATGCCCAACAGTATCTTGATGGCCTCCATCGCCTCGATGGAACCGATGATCCCCGGCAATACACCCAGCACACCCGCTTCCGCGCACGATGGGGCGAGTTCGGGCGGGGGAGGCTGCGGGAACAGGCAACGGTAGCAGGGGCCCTGATAGGGGTAAAAGACACTGGTCTGCCCCTCGAAGCGGAAGATGGCGCCGTGGACGACCGGGACACGGAGGTGAAGCGAAGCATCGTTCACCAGGTACCGAGTGGGAAAATTGTCCCCTCCGTCCACCACCAGATCGTATCCGGACATGATTTCCAGTACATTCTGAGCGGCGAGGCGCTGCCCGTACGGCTCGACTTTGACATCCGGATTAAGTGCGGTGAGGGTCTCTCTCGCCGACTCCACCTTGGGATGGCCGAGCCGGTCCATGTTGTGCAGAATCTGTCGCTGGAGATTGGAGGCGTCCACCACATCGAAGTCGACCACCCCCAGCGTCCCCACCCCGGCCGCCGCCAGATACAGAGCGGCGGGAGAACCCAGGCCACCGGCGCCCACCATGAGCACCCGGGAACTCAACAGCCTGGCCTGGCCTTCCTCCCCGACTTCCGGCAACATGGTGTGACGGCTGTACCGCACCTTTTGATCCGACGACAGCGTCACCGGCTCCGACCACGGACGGCCCTCGGCCTTCCACAGCCCGAACCCTCCGTCCATGGAGACGACGTTGCTGTACCCCAACTGCTGCAACGACAGCGCGGCCAGCGCTGATCGGGCGCCTCCTGCGCAATACACCACTATTTCGGTGTCGGGATCGGGCGCCTGCATGGGAATGGAAGACTCCAGCAGTCCCCTGGGGATCAGATGGGCGCCGGGGATGGCGCCCTGCTCGTACTCTTCATGCTCCCGGACATCCAGCAGCAGCAAATCCGGATCGCCCAGCCGCGGTTCCACGTCGGCCGGCATCACTTCCCTGATCTGGGCTTTTGCTCGTATCAGTAGGTCTCTAAAGGTCAGCATGTGTATCTCGGCTCAAAGAATATCTTCTCTATAAAACCCCGCCCAATCCGGAAATGTTCCCACGGGCAGCCGTCACCGTGTTGGACATCAACATCGCCCTCGTCATCAAGCCGACTCCACCCGGCACCGGGGTGACCGCCGAGGCTACCTTGCTGACCTCGGAGAAGTCCACATCCCCCACCAGCCCCTCCTCGGTGCGGTTGATACCCACGTCGATCACGACCGCACCCGGCTTCACCCAGGAGGCTTTCACCATCTTGGGCCTTCCCACCGCCGCCACCAGAATGTCAGCTTCTCGAGAGAGCGCTTCCAACTCAACGGTGCGAGAATGGGCGATGGTTACCGTGGCGTCGGCGCCCTTGGTGGCCATCAGCAGAGCCAACGGCTTTCCCACCAGAAAACTTCGGCCTATTACCACTGCCCGACGCCCGGAAACGGGAAGGTCGTAGTGGTTGAGAATGCGCATCACGCCCGCTGGGGTACAGGGCCGGGGACCGGACAATTCGGCCACCAGGCGACCCAGATTCTCGTTGTGAAGCCCATCCACGTCCTTGCGGGGGTCGATGCAGCCCACCACCCTGCCCTCGTCCAATCCCCTGGGTAGAGGCAATTGCACCAGGATGCCGTCCACTCTCGGATCGGCGCTGAGGCTGTTCACCAGTTCCTCTATCTGATTCTGAGAGGAGTCCGCTTCCAGTTGATGATGGATGGAGCGAATCCCAACCTTGGCGGCATCGCGGCGCTTGGCCCGCACGTAGGTGTGAGAAGCGGGGTCGTCGCCCACCAACACGGTTGCCAGGCCGGGAACATGGCCTGCAGCCGCCAAAACCTCCACCTCGGCGGCCACCTCCTCCATCACCGCCGCAGCCACGGTCCGTCCGCTTAGCACCAAGGCAGTCATCAGTGCCGGAAGTGCCTTCGTCCGGTAAGTACAAGCGCCATCCCATGTTGGTCGGCGGAAGCGATTACCTCCGCGTCGCGCATCGATCCTCGGGGTGAAACGACTGCAACCACGCCTACAGATGCTAGGGCGTCAATACTGTCTCTAAAAGGGAAAAACCCGTCGGAGGCCGCCACCGCACCTTCGGCGCGGTCTCCGGCGGTCAAAACAGCATGGTTGGCCGCTCCCACCCGACTCTGATGGCCGGCGCCCACCCCCACCGATCGGCCGTCTTTGCAGAGCACCACCGCATTCGACTTTGCATGGGCCGCCACCACCCAGGCCAAGCGAAGATCAGACCGCCGGCGGGCGTCAGGGGCCACTTGGGACACCACCTGCCACTCCTCGGAGAACACCTCCGTCCGGTCGGGAGTCTGCACCAGGAAGTCGGGTCCCAAAGACCGCACCTCTCTCTCGTTTTCCCACCGAAGCGGCATCTCCAGAACCCGCATGTTGGGTTTTTGGGAAAGTATTTCGGCGGCCTCCGGCGCCACCCGGGGGGTTGCAACCACCTCCACGAACACCTCGATCAAAGCCCGCGCCGCCACGGCGCCGACCGGACGATTGAATGCGACCACTCCACCGAAGGCCGATAACGGGTCCCCCTCCCAGGCCCGGGCGAAGGCTTCAGCAGCATCGCCGCCGGTTCCCACCCCGCAGGGGTTGGCGTGTTTCACTATCACACAACCCGACTCCTCCAGATCGGCTGCCAGCCTTACCGCTGCCTCGGCGTCGGCGTAATTGTTGTAGGACATCGCTTTTCCCTGGATGCGCCGGACCGAGCTTCCCCAGAACCCGCCCCGCTCGGGGACGTACAACGCTCCCCGCTGGTGGGGGTTTTCCCCGTAGCGGGTCATCTGCTTGCGCCGCAAGGTGATCACCAGGGGATCCGGAAGGGCTTGGGCACGCCCGATCCAACCGGCGATGGCGGCGTCGTAGGAGGCGGTATGAGCGAAAGCCTCCACTGCCAGCCGTCGGCGGAACGCCTGATCCAACCCCTGGGAGTTCAAGGCGTCCGTAACCTCCCCATATTGGGATGGCGAGGAGACCACCGCCACATGCGCATGGTTCTTGGCCGCGGCCCTCAGTAATGTCACGCCTCCGATGTCGATCTGCTCCACCCCGGGACGCTCGCCAAAGGGATAGAGGTTGCAGACCACCAACTGGAAGGGAGCAATTCCGAACCGGAGCAAATCGTCCCGATGGGCGGGGTCATCCGGATCGGCAAGAATTCCCCCGTGAATGTGGGGATGAAGAGTCTTGACCCGACCGTCCAGCATCTCGGGGAATCCGGTCACGCATTCTATTGGAATGACTTCCACTCCCGCTGTCCTGAGGGCGCCGGCAGTCCCCCCTGATGATACGATCTCCGCTCCCATTCCTTCCAGACCGCGAGCGAATTCAACGATTCCCCGCTTGTCCGAGACTGAGAGAAGGGCTCTCTCCAGCCGAAATCCGACCACGATGGGACCAACCTCCGCAAGGGTCCTTGCCGTCCTGCTCCAAGGGTAGGCAGCGTGGCGTGGAGCAGCGCCCGCTTCGTTGTGTCCGGCCCGGTTTCCCGATGAGGTCGGCGCCACCCTTCGGTCCACAACGCAACCCGCCAGGCCAGACCCCGTCGTTTCGAAGGAGATTTAGGCCAGGTTGGGCAAAAACGCCATGTATCGCGAAGTTTTACAAACCAATTTACACCGCGGCCACCGAAAAAGGCTTATACGTTTCTATTCGAGTCGACGCCATGGGACAGTTCGATCATCACCCGGCGTCAAGAAAGGGGCAGGAGAGACGTTGGGTGGGGGGCTACCTTTCGACGTTCTGTGGCGTCGGCTCACCAAGAATCTCCGACAGGACTTCTTCCGTGTTCTGTCCCATCCGGGGCGCCGGCCGGGGAGGAACCCTCCATCCTCCGAACTCCAGGGGATGCGAGGCGGCCAAATACTCCCCCACTCCCGCATGGCCGACCTCCCCGAACAGAGGATTCTGCAACGAACAGCGGGGGTCTTCGTCAACCAGTTGCCGGAAGGTCTGGTAGGGCCCCCAGCACAGGCGGCGCCGGGTCAGGAATCTCCCCGCTTCCTCCAGGGTCCGGGAAGCGAACCAGGGTTCCAACACGGCGGAGATCTCATGGCGGGCCCGGAACCTGTCACCCTCCTTACCCAGGTCGAGCCCGGCGTCGCTCTCTATCCGCGCCATGTGCTCTTTCGACCCGGTGGCTTCGACCAGGTCATGCCACTGGCGGTCCGTGATCACCACCACCATGAGCCTTCTGCCGTCAGAAGTGGAAAAGTCACGACCGTAGGCGCCAAACACGTAATTGCCGTGGGAGTCTCGATCATCCCGGTTGACCACTACCTCCCCGATATGTCCCAGGGCAGAAACGGTGTGAAGGGCCACATCGGTCAGGGAGAGCCGCACCAGTTGCCCCTCCCCGGTCCGGAAACGCTTCCGCTCAGCAGCCAATACGGCACTGGCCACCATGTTCCCGGCGATGACGTCCCATGCCGGCAGCACATGATTGACCGGTCCGGCGTCCGCCGGGCCCGTCACCGCCGGGTACCCCATCGCCGCGTTGACGGTGTAGTCCACCGCCACCGACCCGTCAGGGTTTCCCCGCAGGGCAACCATGATCAGGTCGGGACGGATGCCGGAGAGCCGCTCGTAGGAAAGCCATCGGGGTGACAGGTTGGTGATGAAGATCCCCGCATCTTCCCCCGCCGCGGTGATCAATTCAATCAATGTCGATCTTCCCTGCTCCGATCGCAGGTCGAGGTTCACCGAACGCTTCCCGGCATTGAGCCCGGCCCAGTAGAGACTCCTTCCCTCGGCGGTCACCGGCCAACGTCCGTAATCGAGTCCTCCCCCCGGCGGATCGACCCTGATGACGTCGGCGCCCAGGGACGACAGGGTCAAACCGGCCAGCGGAACCGCCACGAAGGCGGACAATTCGACCACCCGCATTCCGTTTAGTATCCCCTGCGTTGCGATCTGGCCGGTCTTTTGGGATCCCATTACCACCATCCTACGATTTTTAGCCTGGTTTGAACGAACGCAACACCTCCGCAATCTCCGCGGCCGCCGAGGCCCTGGAGAACACAACCGCAGCCGCGGTCGCCACGGTGAAAGACGTCTCGGCCGCTCATCCCCAAGGTCTGGACGGCTGCCAGAGCCTCGCCTACCAGGTGGCATTCCTGGCTTCGGAAGCCTCCGAGCTGCGAGTGGTGGAACGGGCTGTAGCCGAGCAAAGGATGGGACCGGCCACCGGCCTGCTGGCCGCCGCCCTGCTGGTCCGCTCCGGCCGCGAACGCATCGCTCGTTTCGGGGAATTGGAGGGCCTGCGCGGCCGGTGGCTGGCGGACCCCGACATCAGGCAACTGGTTACCTGCGTCGGCGAGCTCTCCGATCCAACCCTGGCCGAAGCGGAGCAGCCGCCGGATCCGGGCCTCGGGCCGGAGTTGACGCTGGCCCGCCGCGAGTTCCGCCGGTTCGGACGGGAGGTCATCGTTCCCCACGCCGAACAGGTCCACCGCCAAGACCTGGATGTCCCCGAGGAGGTGATATCGGGGCTGGCCGATCTGGGGGTGTTCGGTTTGTCCATTCCACAACGTTACGGGGGATCCCTGGATGAAGATCACCCTCCCCATCTGGCCATGGTGGTGGCCACCGAGGAACTGAGCCGGGCCTCACTGGCAATCGGCGGATCACTCATCACCCGTCCCGAGATGCTGGCCCGGGCGCTGACCGGAGGCGGGACCAGGGCACAGAAAGAACGTTGGCTTCCAGCCATCGCCTCCGGCGAGAAGATGGTGGCGATCTGTGTCACCGAACCCGACTTCGGATCCGACGTGGCTTCGGTTACCACCACCGCCCGGCGGGACGGCGCCACCTGGATGATTAACGGCGCCAAGATGTGGTCCACCTTCGCCGGACGGGCCGAACTGCTAATGGTGTTGGTTCGCACCCACCCCGATCCGGATCGAGGCCATCGCGGGCTTTCACTGTTCGTGGTGGAGAAGCCGGCCCGCTCCGGCCACTCCTTCACTCTCACCCAGCCGGGAGGAGGGCGCTTGTCGGGCCGCGCCATTCCCACCATCGGCTACCGGGGAATGCACAGCTTCGAGTTGCTGTTCGAAGACTGGGTGGTTCCCTCGTCCGCGCTGATCGGAGAGGAGGAAGGCATGGGAAGGGGGTTTCACCTGCAAATGCAGGCTTTTGCCACCGGGAGGCTGCAGACCGCCGGACGGGCCCTGGGTCTGATGGAGGCGGCATTCGAGGAGGCTCGCAATTACACGGCAGGTCGGAAGGTGTTCGGGAAAGCTCTCGACAGGTACTCGCTCACCCGGGAACGCCTGGGGGAGATGGCGGCGCGGATCACCTCCCACCGGGCATTCGCCTACCAGGTAGCCGGGTATCTCGACCAGCCCCGCGGCCAGACCCAGGCTTCCATGGTGAAAGCCCTGGCTTGCCGATCGGCCGAGCAGATCACCCGGGACGCCATGCAGATGTTCGGAGGGTACGGTTACGCCGAGGAATACCCGGTCTCGCGGCTCTTCGTCGACGCCCGGGTTCTCTCCATTTTCGAGGGGGCCGAAGAAGTACTGGCTCTGAAGGTCATCGCCCGCCGGTTGCTCCGACCCTGAGTTCTTCGAAGACCAACTAGCCTTGTCCGGCATGGTGGAAATAATCGAAAAAGGCCAATATCACACCCAGGACTTCTCAGAGGAACTGACCGCAGCCGAGGAAGGCAACCGTCACATCGGAACCAAGCTTCTCTTCCGCAACGACGAGGTGGGGGTGTGGGAAGTGCGCCTCCAGCCCGGGGAGAGGGGCGGGTTCCACCTTCACGACCGTCACTATTTCTGGACGGTCGTCAAGGGTGGCATCGGCAAGCAGCGCACCGCCGACGGAGTGTATCACATCCGTCAATACGAGGAGGGCGACACCAGCTTTTTGCCCCACACCCCTTCCGAGTCGGTGATCCATGATTTCGAGAACGCCGGGGACACCGAGATCCGCTTCATCACCGTGGAGTTGTACGACTAACCGATGTCCACGCCAGTGGCTCGCCGGATCGTCTCCGGCCTCATAGCAGGAGGAACCCGGCGACTGTTCGGAGTGCCGGGCGGCGGCCCCAACCTCCACAAGGTGGGCGCCGCCTCGGAAGAAGGCATCCCCTTCGTCCTCTGCCACACCGAGACTGCCGCCTGCATCGCCGCCTCCACCTACGGGCTGCTGACCGAAACGGTGGGAGCGGTGGTGGTGACCAGGGGCCCGGGGGTGGCTTCGGCCGTCAACGGGATGGCACAGGCCACCTTGGACAAGCAGCCCCTGGTGCTGGTGGGGGACACCGTGGCGGCGCCCGACCGCTCCTGGGTCGGGCACCAGGAGTTCGATCAACCCGCCCTGATGGGACCGGTCACCAAATGGAGCGGCACGGCGGGACACTCCAACACGGCGCGGGCGTCGGAAGCGGCGGTGCGGCTGGCTACGGCCCACCCCCAGGGCGCCGTTCATCTGGACATGGACAGCACCGTCCCCGGAGACATACCTCCGGATCCGCCCGCTCTTTCCGCCGGGCTCACCCCTCCCGAATCCGTAAGGCGCCTGGCCCGTATGGCGGAACATCCCCTGCTGATCGTGGGCGCCGGCGCTCTTCCCTGGATCGAAGAGGTGCGACGGGTGGTGGCCGGCACGGGTTGCCCGGCTCTCACCACCTACCATGCCAAGGGCCTGATCGACGAGACCACCCCCGAATTCGGAGGCCTGTTCACCAGTTCCCTTCTGGAGGCGCCCCTCCTGCAAAAAAGCGACCTGGTGCTGGCGGTGGGGGTGGACCCGGTGGAACCCCTTCCCCGGCCCTTCCGATACGATGCGCCGGTCATTGAATTGAACCCCTGGCCTCAACCTCGCCGTTTCTTTCCGGGACAGGCCGAAGTCCAGGGTCCGGTCGGCGCGATTTTGGAGTCCCTGGCCGCCCATCTGGCCGACAATTCCTGGGACGAAGGCGCCGGCCAAATGGCGTGGCGCGCCGCTCGCCGATCACTGTGGGAGGACGGGCCCGGATTCACTCCCCATCAAGTGGTGCAAGAAGTTCAGAAGTGGTCCGCCGGCCACGGAGGAGCGACGGTTACCCTGGACGCCGGCGCCCACTTTCTGGTGGCGATGCCCTTGCTGCCGGCGACCAGGCCCCGGCAGGTCCTGATCTCCAACGGACTGTCCACCATGGGATATGCACTCCCCGCCGCCCTGGGCGCCGCTATGGCCAATCCTCTGAGACCAGCGGTCTGTCTCACCGGCGACGGTGGCCTGGGTTACGTGCTGTCCGAGTTGGAAACCCTGGCCAGGACCCACGCACAGGTAGTGGTGGTGGTCTTCAACGATGCCGCCCTCACCCTGATCGAGCTCAAGCAACTTCCCGGCCAGGGCGGGCGGGACGCCGTACGTTATCTGACCAGCGACTTTGCGGCCATCGCCCGCGCCTGCGGAATGGAAGGCGTGGTAGCCGAGAACCACTCGCAGCTGACCGCGGCGCTGGATGGACCCCGGCCTCGCCTGATCGACGCCCGCATAGATCCCACCGCCTACCGGCCCGTGATCGAGACGACCCGCGGCTAGGGTATTCTGAACCCGAAACCCCAGAGAGGAGCACTCCCAATGTCTATAACCGTGGCCAGGTTTCTTGATGTCGCCGACGGACTCCAGCCGAACCAGTTTTCAGTAGGTGACCGGGTCCGGATCGGCGGGTTGAACGATGTCGATCCCGACCACAAACAGCTGATGGACGGGCAGGTCACCTCGGTGATGGCGGTGATGGGCGGGGACGGTCGTCCCAACCTGTCTGCAATGTGGTTTGACTATGACGGCGACGCCAGTCGGGTGCTGGTCAACGTGGCGGCCCATCGCAAGAAGACCTCCTGGATCAGGGCCAACCCCCAGATCACCGTCATGCTGATGAATCCGGCGAACCCTTACCACTGGATGAGCATGAAGTGCACCGTGGAGCGGGAGGTCTCCGAGGACGATCCCGACGAGGGCGCGATGGTCACCGCTCAACTGGACAGGATCTGGACCAAGTACACCGGCGCCGAGCCTCCTTACGGTCTGCGTGACCCGTCGATCAACGAGCGCAGGGTTCTGTTCATCTGCAAGGTGGACCGGATCGCCACCTTCGGGAGATCTGCTTGACTTGACCGCCAGCCGATGGCCCAGGGTGGCGGTCATGGGAGGGTCGATCGGCGGGCTGACCGCCGGTTTGCTGCTGCGTGACCTGGGATGCCAGGTGGACATCTACGAGCGTTCCTCCGAGGCGCTCCAGGATCGGGGAGCAGGCATCATCCTGCTCCCTCACACCTATCGATACTTCGACGAGCACAGCCCGCTCGATACCAGGCAAGTCTCGATCGCACCCTACTGGTGGACCTTCCTTGACCGAAGCGGTCGGGTGTTGTCCAAGAAACCCCTCGGTTCCCTGATCAGTTCTTGGAACACCATTTACCGGGGCCTTCTGTCGGACTTCGGAGAAGATCGCTATCACCTGCGCAAAGAGGTGACCGGGTTCTCTCAGACCGAGGACGAGGTCCAGGTGAGGTTCGCCGACGGTGAATCAGTCGTCACCGATCTGCTGGTGGCGGCCGACGGGATCAACTCGCTGGCAAGGTCGATCCTCAACCCGAACGTCTCCCCTTCCTACGCCGGGTACGTCGCCTGGCGAGGGACCATTCCCGAAACGGATCTCAGTCCGGCGGCCGCCGATGAGACCACCAACGCCATGGTCTACTGCCTGATGCCCAACGGGCACTCCCTGGCTTATGCCATCCCAAGCCAGACCGGAAGCCTGGCGCCCGGAGAACGCCTCATGAACCTGGTCTGGTACTACAACTGCCCCGAAGGCGCTGCACTGGATGACCTGCTGACCGATACCGAAGGCGTGAGGCGCCCCTGGTCGGTGCCCCCCGGCTTCGTCCGGCCCGATATTCTGTCCCGGGTCCGACAGGAGGCGTTGGAAACCATGGCGCCGGTGGTGAGGGAGGTGGTGGACGGCGCCGAGGATCTCTTTATCCAGGTGATTTTCGACGTGGCCTCGCCGCGGATGGCCCGCGGAAGGGTGTGCGTGATCGGGGATGCCGCCTTTGCGGTACGCCCCCATGCGGCGGCAGGCACCGCCAAGGCCTGTGACGACGCCTTTGCTCTACGCGATTGCATTGCCGAGAAGCCGGGCAACGTGAAGGCGGCTCTGCGGCACTGGGAACCCGGGCGCCTGGAGGTCGGCCGAAACCTGATCGCCCGCTCCCGCTGGATCGGGGAAACATATCAAGTTCGGTGCGACGCCATCCCCGGCGACCCCCGCCTCCAGTACGGCTTGTACGGTCCGGGCAACTAAACCGTCATCCCCGGCTATTGAGGACTCCCCGCAAGAAACCGAACGCAAGCGCCCCCTTCCCAGCCGGGCAACACCCGAGACGGCGGCCTGGTATCCGGCTACTCGGGCTCCCCCTGAGGAATGCTTGTCTCTCCGGTGGAGGCCGGCATCAGCCACCGGAACAGGGTGGGCGCCACGGTGGTGGTGACGATGGCCAGCAGGATGATGCTGCTCTCCTGTGACCTGGTGAGAAGGCCCAGGTGGCGTCCTATCTCCGCCACCACGATGATCAGCGACAGACGGGCGGACAAGAGGGCGGCGGCCGCGGCAACCGATCGAACCTTGTGGCCCCGGAGGAAGAGAACCAGCGCGGAGGCGGTTTTCACCGCAAAGGCTGCGACCACCAATTTGGCGGTGAACAGCAGGGCTTCCACGTCGGTGACCGCCGTCAGGTCGAACCGGATGCCCACGTCGATGAAGAAGATCGGAATCAGGAAACCGTAGGAGAATCCCGACAGTTTCCGGTCGAGCGCCCCTCGTTCACGGAACACCACCGCGATGATGCCTCCCGACAGGAAGGCGGCCAGCACAGCTTCAATTCCCAGCAGGCTGGCCACCCCCACGAACACGAACAGCAAAGCCAGGGTGGCGCGGATACCCATCTCCTCGGTGTCCTCGGCGGCGAATAGGGCGGCGAACCGGTCCGGATGCCACCATGCCGCCCGCCTGATGCCCAACAGGACCACGGCGGCGACCAGGAAGAACCCCGGGATGCCCAACAACCGCCATTCGGCGTCCCCCATCACCAGCAGGGCTATCACGGTAACTCCCAGCAAGGTCAGGAAGTCAGCGAGGAGCGCGCCCAGAAGGATGTCCTGGCCGATGGGACGGGAGGCCACCCCGGCCGAGCGGAGGCTGGGCACCACCAGGCCAACGGAGGTCGTGGCCAGCACCATGACCATGAAAGGCTCGACGCCCAGGATCCTGCTTGCCAACCAGGAAGCCGTGAGGGTGGCGGCGAACCCCAGCAGACCCACCAGGATCGGACCTATTCCCTGCCGCTGGAAAAACCCGACGTTGATCTCGAAACCGGTGAGAAGCATCAACATCAGAAAGCCCAGTTGGGCAAGAGACTCCAACAGCGGTGTCGAGACAACGATCTGTAGCACGGGACCGACCAGCACCCCGAAGAGAATCTCCAACACCACCGGGGGCAGGCGCAGCCGCCGGGCGGCCAACGGCAGGGCCAGGGCTGCCAAGCCCACCAGAATCAGGGTGGTTGCGTCGGTTGACTCCACCGTAAGTCAGTTCCGGGCGGGTACCAGGATGACTGAAGAGTCCACAGTGGCAGCCATCAGACCCGCGATCCCCGGACGAAGATAACTGTAGGGATGACCTCCAATACTCATCACCACCAGTGAATTCCTGGAGAGTTCATCCACCACCCGCACCGGGTTGCCCCGCTGGATACGACGACGGATGGTGACCCCCTGTACGGAAGCTTCCTCCCGGACCCGACTGATCTGTACCCGGATGTCGTGACGCGTCTTCTCCCCCGGTAGGAATTGGGGAGGCAGGACCCCCACGGTTTGCAAAGCGGTTCCCGAGTGAGCGGCCATGTCGATCGCCTCCCGGGCGCCCAGATACTCCTCTTCTTCTTCACCGCTGAGCAGCACCATGGGACCCGAATATGGAAAACGTCCTGAGGCTATCAACAGAGGGGTTCTTCGTGAACGGCTCAGTTCAACCAGCCTCACCACTTTGCGCCGGCTCGGCGGCCGAGGCGCCACCACCACGCCAACCGACTCCGAGGAGGCAACATCGAACACTGCTTCCGGGCCGACGCCCGGTGAGACCATGAAGGTTATCTCGATGCTCTCGTGCCGCACTCGCCACTGGTCCATCCTGCGGCGCAACGCTTCGACCTCCCCGGGCTCCCTGCGGTCCAGTGGAGGAAACAAAGCCAGGATGGAGTCGGCGGCCGTGAATTTCACGAAGTGGGCAGCCTCGGCCAGCACCGCGTCATCGGAAGGCGTAGCGGCCAGGGCCACCGCCACCGAGAGCCCGTAATCAAGGGGGAACCGGGCGTGTCCGGCGGTGAATGTCTCCACCATGTCCGCATAGTCCTCGGATGCGCCCACCACTGTGACCAGATCTCCCTCCTCCAGCACTGTGTTGCCGTGGGGAATGATCAGGCGCTGGTCTCTCAGCACAGTCGCCACCAGCCAGGACCGCAGACCCAGCGAGCGGACGGTCACCCCTTGCAGCGGAGAATCGTGGGAAATGCGAAACTCCATCGCCTCGGCCAGTCCGTTGGCGAAAGCGGCTGACTGAGTACGGCGACCGTCAAGGTTGATTTCAACGTGCCGGGCCGTAAGGTTGTCGGCCCACACCACCTTCGCTCCCAACTCCCGGTAGGACGACATCTGATCGGAGGCGTCCGCCACGGCGATGATTCGGGGAACACCCAGTTTCCGGGCGTACCGGCATGCCTCCAGGTTCACTTCGTCTTCCCTGCTGGCGGCTATCAGAGCCTCGGCATCCTTCAAACCGGCCATGCGGAGCACCACTCGGCTGGAACCGTCGCCCTGAACGGTCTCGACCTCTCTGACGCGGCGCGCCATCTGCAGGGCGGAGTCCCTGGGGTCGATCAGGGTGACCTCCCAGCGGTCACCCAATCGACCCAGAACGTTGCGGGCCACCTTTCCCGCCGCCACCATCACCAGTTTCAAGGCCGTACCTCTCGGTGCTCGGTAAGCCCGACCAAGGGTGCCATGACATTCAAGAGTAACCCCAGGGCGGCGTGCCGGGTGAAGGGTGTTCCGACTACCGGCGGAGTGCGGCCAGCATGGCCGAGCCCATGTCGGGGGGAGTCGGAGCTATCTCGATTCCGGCCCGTCGGAAGGCCTCGATTTTGCTCTGCGCGGTCCCCTGCCCGCCGGAGATGATCGCCCCGGCATGGCCCATGCGCTTTCCCGGTGGGGCGGTGAGCCCGGCGATGAACCCCGCCACCGGCTTGGTCATCTCCGAGCGAACGAAGTCCGCGGCTTCTTCCTCGGCCGGACCGCCGATTTCACCGATCATCAGCACCCCCTCGGTGGCCGGGTCGGCCTCGAACAGACGCAGGGCGTCCACGAAACTGGTGCCGTTCACCGGATCGCCCCCGATGCCCAGGGCGGTGGTCTGCCCCAGACCGAGGTTGGTGAGCTGATACACGGCCTCGTAGGTGAGGGTTCCCGAGCGGCTGATCACCCCCACTTTTCCGGGGTTGTGGATGTAACCGGGCATTATCCCCAACTTGCACTCTCCCGGAGTTATCACCCCCGGGCAATTGGGCCCCAGCAAGCGGGAGGTTCGCGACTGCAGGTAGCTCTTGACGGTCACCATGTCATTGACCGGCACTCCTTCGGTGATGCAAACGATCAGTTCCACACCGGCATCGGCCGCCTCCATGATCGAATCGGCCGCAAAGGGAGGCGGGACGAATATCAGGCTGGAGTTGGCGCCGGTGGCGTCCACCGCTTCGCTCACCCCCGAGAAGAGGGGCAGGTCCACCTCGAAGGCGTCGGGTCTCCCCGGAACCCCGCTGTGATCGGTCTTTCCGGAGAAACTGTGGGTCTCTCCGGCCCGGCGGGGATGAACACCGCCCACCACCTGGGTTCCGTAGGCGATTATCTGCCGGGTGTGAAACTGTCCGGCTCTGCCCAAGCCCTGGATCAGGAGTCTCGTGTCCCGGTTGCAAAGAATGCTCATCGACACGACTCCACTATCCGGCGAGCCCCATCCGCCATGTCGGTTGCGGAGATGACGTCCAGCCCCGATTCGGCGATCATTCTGCGTCCCAGATCGACGTTGGTTCCCTCGAGCCTCACCACCAACGGCACCGAGAGCCCCACCTGCCGCGTGGCGGCCAGCACGCCCTCGGCTATCACGTCGCAATGGACGATCCCTCCGAAGATGTTGACAAAGATTCCCTTCACATTCGGATCAGCGGTGATGATCCGGAACCCGGTGGCCACCCGTTCGGCGTCGGTGTCACCCCCCACATCCAGAAAGTTGGCGGGAGTGCCACCGTAATGTTGGACGATGTCCATGGTGGCCATGGCCAGTCCCGCGCCGTTCACCATACATCCGATCTCCCCATCGAGTTTCACGTAGTTGAGCCCGGCCTTGCGGGAAGTCGTCTCCGCAGACGCCTCCTCGCTCTCGTCCCGCATCTGTGCCACTTTCGGATGGCGGTAGAGGGCGTTGTCCTCGAAGGACACTTTGGCATCGAGCGCCAAGGCTTCTCCGGAGGAGGTAATCACCAGGGGGTTGATCTCCAGCAGCTCGGTGTCCAGATCTGCAGCCGCTTCCACCACTTTTGCCACCAGTGTGGTGTACGAGGAAGCCGCCTTGCCGGAAAGACCGAGGCGGTTGGCGAGGCGCCGCAACTGGAAAGGGCGGATCCCCACCGCTGGATCGATGGTCTCGGTCACCAGCTTCTCGGGAGACTCGGCCGCCACCTTCTCGATCTCCACTCCCCCTTCGGTGGAAGCCAGAATGACCGGGCGGGAGACCTTGCGGTCGAGTTGGACGGCCAGGTAAAGCTCTTGGGCGATACTCACACCGGCTTCCACCAGCAGGCGGTTCACCACCTTGCCGGCGGGCCCGGTCTGTACGGTGACCAGCGTGGATCCCAGCATCTTCTCGGCCAGTCCCAGCATCCGCTTGCGCATAAGATGTTGCTGCCCCGAGGCCACGACATTCACCCCACCGATCCCCGCATCAGGATATTCCTTGAAGCTACCCTTCCCCCTTCCGCCGGCGTGGATCTGCGCTTTGATCACTACCAAATGACCGCCGGTCTGTTCCAGGAGGGCCACAGAGGCATCGGCCGCCTCTCGAGGAGTGAAGGCCGCCCTGCCCGCAGGTACGGCTACCCCGTAAGAGGCCAGCAGTTCCTTGGCCTGGTGCTCATGAATGTTCACAAGGCGAATATGGTAGCCCCGGCCGGGGGATGGTTCTCTGACCCTCAATCCACCGATCGGGTGGTTTGGGTGGGTGTGGTTGGTGTGATCGGGCTTGTTTTTGGTGTTTTGGCGGGCGGGTTTTGTTCTTTGGACGGTGGTCGGGGTCTGTCGGTGGGGTTGCGGGGTGTAAACGGCCCGGTGGGGGGCTTTTGGGGTATGCGGCAGCCGGAGTGATGCAGTCCTGATAGAGGGTTTGGGTTGCTGGCGGGGTTGTTCAGCAGAGTTGTGGCAGGGTGCGGATGCTGTTGAGAGCGGTTCGGTAGGCGTTTGCCCATGGCCAGCGGGTGGGTAGTCGCAGGAGGAGTTTGTGGCTGTGGTTGACGATTCTTCCGGGCAGGTTGAAAAGGCGGGTGCGGACCGTGCGACCGCAGGTGAGCTTTCCCTTTGGTGTTTTGGTGTGGTGGTTGATCCACCGGTACAGGTTGTGAGCCGCCACCGCGGCGGCCGTCCAGGCAGCGTTGGCGAAGAACCGCCCTGATGGGCAGTGGGCCAGTCCGGCGTGATGTTTGAGGTCGCGGATGCCCAGTTCCACACAGGCATGACGGCGGTACATACTGTCGGCTTCCACCGCTTCGAGGACACGGTTGCTGGTGGCGAACGCGTGGTGTCGCCAGTCGGACCAGATCGGCAACTGGGGGTGTTGGCGGTCGGTGAGGCGGGTGCGTCTGACCACCACCCGCAGGGTGTGTTCTTCTTTGTCGATCTTGGTGGTGATAGTGGTCTCGGCCACCTGCGCCTGACCGTCCGGGGTGTAGCCGATGTCCACCCAATCATCGTTGTCTATGTTCTCTATGGCACGTTTGACGTTGGGATATCGTCGAACACCGATAAACCACTCCGCTCCCATGGACTCCAGTTTCTGCACGGTCTTACCCGACCAAAAGCCCTTGTCCGCCCGGACGGTGATCGTACCGGTCGCTCCGGCCCGTCTCACCCGGTTGACCGTCTCGACTATGAACCGGGTGTTTCCTCTCTGCGAGGATCCTTTCCGCAGGCGATGATGAACAATCTCGCCGGTGTCGGACACGATCGCCGTCAGCGGATGGTATCCCAACACACCGGTGTGACCGTAGACGGCGCCTTCCTTTTTCTTGCCGTGAACCTCGCAGATGGTGGAGTCCACATCAATAATCAACCGACGGTCGCCCGGGCCGATGCCCGGCTGGGACCACACCCGGGCCAGCAGCAGTCCCAAGGCTTTGTTCAACTGGCAGACATGACCCCATGTGAAAGAACGAAGAAACGTTCCCAGCGTGAAAAGGGGCCATCACCCGAAACGGCAGCACCCTACGGGTGGCTGCAGACCGCAGCCGATCGGCATGATCGATATGGGTGCCGCCCAGCAGCATCGACGCCACCAACGACAGTATCTTGCGGCCCGGACGGGCGCCGCCCTGTTTGCCGGGAATGTTCACGGTGTCGTCCACCAACTGTTCCACACCCAACCGGGACAAAAAACTCCCGGCCAGTAGCAGACCCGCGTCGGCCACCAACGACCCCTCGTCGAACCTCACCTCCAACCCGTCCAACCTGGTTATCATTTTCACAAGAAGTGCCTCCTCTGCCAGGGCAAATAGCCGTGTTTGGTAACAGCTATTCTCCCAGGTCAGAGAGGCACTTCACAGCATTTCACCACCCCACACCACCAAACCCACCGGTGGATCCAGGCTGACAGGTTCCTCGTCCTCAAGATCCCCTACAGGTGATTGTCGACCCATTCGATGATCTCCCCCAAGGACGCCCCCGGGGCAAAAATTCGGGCCACCCCCATGTCCAGAAGTCGTTCCACATCTTCTGCGGGAATCACGCCTCCCCCGAAAACCACGATGTGGTCGGCGCCCGAGGATGCCAGCAAATCGAGAATGGGAGGGAAAATCGACATGTACGCCCCGGACATCACAGAGAGCCCGATGGCGTCCACATCCTCCTGGACAGCCGCCGCCACCACTTGCCCGGGGGTCTGGTGAAGTCCCGTGTAGATCACCTCGTGTCCCCCGTCGCGAAGAGCGCGGGCCACCACCTTGGCCCCTCGATCATGGCCGTCCAGACCTGCTTTGGCAATCAAGACGCGTCTTCTCATCCGTCCAAGGGTAGAGCCGCCATTACCATCAATCCCATGTCAGTTCTTCCCCTCCACGCCCTCACCCTGGCCGGGCAAAGCATCTGGGCCGATCAGATCTCCCGGGCGATGCTGGACAGCGGGGAGCTCTCCCGCCGGGTGCGCCAGCAGCATATAACCGGGGTTACGTCCAATCCGTCCATCTTCGCCGCGGCGATCACCAAGAGCAACGACTATGACCGGGAGATGGCTCGTCTGATCCGACAGGGTTCGGATCCCGACGAAACCTACGCCGAATTGATCACCCGGGACATCACCGACGCCTGTGACGTTTTGGGGCCTGTTCACCGCGCGACCGGCGGGGCGGACGGCTTTGTCTCCGTAGAGGTCTCACCGGTATTGGCGGCGGACACCCCTGCCACGGTGGCCGAGGCGCGGGAGTGGGTAAAACGGGTGAGTCGACCCAACCTGCTGGTGAAGGTGCCCGCAACCCCGGAGGGCATCCCGGCCATCCGCCAACTGACCGGCGAGGGTATCTCGGTGAACGTGACCCTGATCTTCTCGCTGGCCAGGTACCGCAAGGTTATGGACGCCTACCTGGCAGGCCTCGAGGACTACTGGCAGGTGGGTGGGAACCTGCGGGAGGTTTCTTCGGTGGCGTCTTTCTTCGTCTCCAGGGTGGATACCGAGGTGGACCGGCGCCTGGAACATCGAGGCGACCCCAAGGCGCTGGCCTTACGAGGCAAGGCGGCGGTGGCCAACGCCCGGGCGGCGTACGGGGAATTCCTCTCGGTGTTCTCCGGCGACCGCTGGGACCGGCTGGCAGCCCGTGGCGCACGAATACAGCGTCCCCTGTGGGCCTCCACCTCCACCAAGAACCCGGCCTACCCCGACACCCTGTACGTGGACACCCTCGTGTCCCCCCACACCGTCAACACGCTACCCCTGTCCACCATCGAGGCCTATGCCGACCACGGCGCCCGGCGGCCCCAAATTTTCGGGCCCGAAGAGACCGCGCAGTCGCGGAGTCTGCTGGCGGAACTGGAGGCAGTGGGAATCGACTACCGGGACGTGGTGCAAATCCTGGAAACACAGGGAGTGCGCAGTTTCGCTGAGTCCTTCGTGGAACTGCAAACCCACATTAGAGCCAAATACGTTGAACTCGCCTGATCTGAACCCTTTCCTCGTATCGGTTGGGCGGCGATAGTCCGAGCAGACTCTATTCGGAGACCGCCACTTTCAGGGTGTACGAGCCCTCATCCTCCCCGTTACTGGCCGCTTCTAAATAGAACTTCCCGGTCGCCGTTGCCCTCCATACGAGACGTTCATCGTTGGCAGCCGAGTAAAACCCGTCCTCGTCAAAGATCGTAAGAAATGGAGCAGAGAGAGTGCCCGCGGCCATCTCCACCTCATACAACTCCCCTTCCACCGCCTCGAACACGAAATAGTCCAAGTCCCCCCGATAGTCCAGCACCCCCTCGACCGATTCCCCCAATACCACCGAAGCCGCACCCTCCAACCTATTCGAGAAGTCATCCACGACATCGGAGATCCCCACTGTCAGCATGTAGGAGCCCTCGGGGTAGCCGGACACCTCTACATAGAAGTCCCCGGATTCCGCCGCCGTCCACACAGCACGAGAGGCTGGGGAGTCATCCCATCCGTCATCATTGAAAGCGTACGGCGTCCAATACTCGTCATATACCTTCACCATTGAATCGGAGAGAGAACCCAACCCCACCTCTGCCTCATACACCTCCCCTTCGGTCGCCTCGAAGACGAATACATCCACATCCCCCTCATAGTCCAACACACCCTCCACCGACTCCCCCAACACCACCTCAGCTGCACTGGCGAAATCGTCCACGATATCGGAAACCGACACCATGAGTATGTAAGAACCCAAACCGAACCTGTCGAAACTCGACACACCCACTACGAACTCTCCAGAGGCCGGCGCTCTCCAAACCAGCCGCGATGCCAGAGAAGTCTCAGAATCCACCCGGTCGTCGTTGTAGGCCAACTCCGTCCCGTCAACCGCATAGACCGCCACCGCCGAATCGTACAGGGTGCCCAAGGCCACGTCGATCTCGTACAACTCGTCCTCCACCGCCTCGAACAAGAAGAAGTCCATATCCCCCTCATGGTCCACCACCCCCCGCACCGCCTCCCCCAACACCACCGAAGCCACTGCCTCTTCGCGGGTGGGATCGAGAAACCCATCCGCAAAGTCGTCCTCATCGACATCGTCCCAATCGGCCAAGTCGTCATCGAGCAGTCCCGGTAAGCATCTCACCACGCCTGCCGCCATTTCCAGGAGCTGGGCGGCCGCCTCCAACTGGGCGGCGTCGTCAGAGGCTTCGGCCTCCGTATCCATGACGGAGAGCAGGGTGACCACGTCCATCTGGGCAACGACCTCCCGCAAGCAGGCTTCCTGCTCCTCACTCACCTCCAATCCTTCATCCTCCAGTCCCAATGTCATGCCCGCCAGGAATACTGCCCTGACCAGCCGGGCAGGGAGGTTCCGGAAAAACACCATCTCCTGATCACTTAACTCATACTTGTGGATCGCCTGCTCCAACACCCAATCCAACTCTGCTCCAACCGCTTCGCGAACAGAGGACTGCTCAGTGAAGGTCAGGGCGTCGAACACATCTTGCCAAACCGAGTCACGGTCGATTGCCAGATCGCCGACCCCGTCAGACGCATCCGGCGTGGTGGTGGTCGGCGGAACAGTGGTAGTAGTCGGCGGGACAGTGGAGGTCGGCGGTGGCGTGGTCGTGGTCGTGGTCGTGGTCGTGGTCGAAGGCAGGGTGGTGGTGGAAGTGGGCGCAGTAGTGGGCGCCGCACCGTCACTGCATGCCGGGAACACCAGGACAACCGCCAGGCACAGCAGGGCCAACATCGAATAGGGGCGGATCGGTGGCGGACTCCGCGTCACGTGAAGCATCCTCGGGGGTCGGATGGCTACAAGTGAGCAATTGTAGACGGGAAAGCGGTTTCCACAGCAGCGCGCCTGAATCCCGCCGCCTCCTCCGTAATCCAATTGTTGGCTTGGACCGCGGCGTCCGCCGATCCCCGACACGCCGGAGAACATCGCCCGTGCTGTTCTCTCCACGCCTCCCAAGAAGAACTGGCGATACCGGGGCTGATGGCTTGGCGCCGCCACTTTGGTATGTAAATCCTTTTGATTTGGTGCCGGAGGTCAGCAGAGTCGTTACCTTTCGGCAAGGTTGTATCGTTCAGATAGTTTGAATCAGTCGCGCTAGTGTTTAGTTTTGATCGAACAGAGTATTTCGCTGGTTGCTCTCAGCGCCCTGATCGTCAAGGCTCTCGGTCGGCACAGGGCACCTGTCTGACAGCGGTCCGAAACAGGAGGAGTTTGAGATGAGACGAGTCCTCGTCGGTAGGCCCGGCGTGCGCAGACTGGCCCGGGCGTGCATCGCCTTCACCCTCATGGCGAGTCTATTTGCCCTCCCGGGATCGGGAACCGTGTCTGGGCAGGAGTCCACAGACTGCGAGGTCATAGACCTCGGAACGCTGAGCAGCAACAGGTTGGAGGCGATCGGGCGTTGGACGAACACAGACTGCGATTCACAGTTCCGCTCTGACAGTGACGCCCACACTTATCGGTTCCGAGTCGCTACGGCAGGACGGGTCAGGATCGACCTGACATCGGCAGGGGGCGATCCATACCTCTACCTGCTGGCGGAGGACGGAAGTCGCCTCGCAGACAACGACGACGGCGGAGCCACAATCGATGCCCGCGTTGAGCAAGACCTGCTACCCGGTACGTATGTGATCGAGGCAACGACTGCCGGCGGCAGGAGCCGGGGACCTGCGGACTTCGCCATCTCCGTCAGCTACGTTTCCGGTTGCGAGCCGGTGCATCTCGGCACCCTGGAAGCGGGCGCCGATCTGACCGCATCCGGATCCTGGACGCTTGATACGTGCGGGTCGCGCTTCGTCGTGGAGCACCCTGCTCACGGTTACACGTTCAACCTTGAGCAGGGCGGTCGCGTGCGTATCGATCTGACATCGGAGAACGGCGATCCCGTGTTGTCCTTGGCGTCACTATCGGGTGGAATAATCGGAGCCAACGACGATGGCGGGGAGTTCCGTAACTCTCGCATAGAAAAATATCTGCCCGCCGGTGGCTACTTCATCGAGGCGACCACCTACCTTGAGCGCGATTACCAACCCCTGCGAGCCGACTTCGACCTCACTGTCCACCTGGTTGACGAGCAGGCGGAACGCAAGCGCGCCCAGTTGAAGATCGAGCAGGCGCAGGTTCCCGCGGAGGTGGTCGCGGGCGATCCCTTCCTTGTCCACTACCGCGCCGGGAACGTTGGGGGCGATCTCGCCGCGGGCGGCTACGCCGTGCTGTACGTGGTCGGACCCCGCGTGTTCGAGCGCCTCGGCCCTGTTGGAGGGCATTGGCAAGCCGGAGTCGCTTATCACTCCGGGTCCGGTACGGCGAGCGCGGGCAGCACTTTGATCAGCGACATCGCTCCGTTCGAGGTCAGTTTCCATCGGTCCGGCCCCACGTGGCTGTTCGTGGCAGTCGTGACCTACGACAGGACGGGTGAAGAAATCGGGTTCCACGGCCTGTGGCAGAACCTGATTGTTCTGAGCGGTCCGACCTTCGAGCCCGTAGACGTACGCGTAGACGGCGCCAGGTACATAGTGGCCGCCAAAGCTGATGGCGACGGGAAGGTTACGACAGAGGTGAGCACTGCCACCGACCCGGACGCAAACGTAGATCCGCAGGTTCGGCTTAGAGCGATCTATGCGGCGGGGGTGCTAACCCAGGTCTTGGACGACGTGTTCGAGCGGCCGGGGATCGCAGCGCTGTCGGAGGAGGGGGACCCGGCCCCGGTCACCGTGGCGAACCTGTCGACCAACACGTTGCTCAAGGCGTTCGGACAGCGATACGCTTCTGCTGCCCGCGCATTGGGGATGATCGATTCCCTGGCCGCCGACGAGGCGCTCAATCCGATCGCGATCGAGGACTCCGTGCTCCAGGTAGCCGCTGCGGCATCTTCCGAGTTCGCCTGGATGGCCTCATCCTGGCGCTCGCTCCAGCAGCGGATCGACAATGGCGCCACGCTGTCGTTCGAGGAAGCACTCGAAACACACTCCCAGGTCTCCTATGCCGAAAGCGTCGTCGCGGCGGCGGTGACGGCTGGAGGGATCGTCACCGCGGCCCGGGCCGCCGATGAGGGATGGAAGGATGCCGACGTCCGGAAGATGATGGCAGACCAGGCCTGCAACCCGGGAGCCGATGCACTACGCGACGCGCTCCAGGCCGCCGACGCCGCCGACGTTGACCAGTTGCTCGCTCTCGACGCCGAAATGCGTACGATCCGGCCTGTTCACGGGTTGGCAGTGGACAGTGCACTGTGCGCGGTGGAGAAGGCCGGCGCGGCGAACCTGCGCTTCCTCCAACGCCTCCAGATCAACCACAGTTCCCAACTTCGCAGGCTGCTGCGTCCCGAGACGCTTCCGGCACCGGTATCCGGCCCCGAGTCCCACCGGCTCCGCATAGTCGCCCGGTTGGGCGAGGACGGCCGCATCGAGCACGGCGTCGAGTTTGCCGACGGCCGGCAAGCCCTGCCGACCCAGCGATTCCTGCGTGTCGACGCACCTGCGGGAAGGTGGCACGTGAGCGGGGGTGTCGAGGTGCAGGAAGATTCAATCGGGAGGATCCGGGCGCGGCCCGTTGCCGGTGGCCGGACCGAAGTGGGATTCGTCGGCGCCGACGGCGAAGCGATCATCCCCGACCTTCGCTACCTGCCGGCTGACCTCCCGGTAGGAGTCTGGTTCCGCAGCAGCGAGATCGAGGTGCCCGGAGCGAGAATAATGGACCCGTCAAATTCCGGTGAAGAGTAAGTGACCGAGTCGCCGGTCTAGGGACCGAAGCCGCTCACCTTCTCCACCGCGGTGAGCATCAGTTCCCGCCGTTCCTTGAGACCCGGGAAGAAGATGGTGGCCGCGGCGCGGGCCCCCCGGCCGGAGATGGTCAGCACTCGACCCGTTCCCCATTCGGGGTGACGCACCCGGTCCCCCACTTCGAACCCGGACCGTCGGACGATGCCCCTCGTCGATCGGACCGCTGCCCCGGAGGCTGGCAGACCTGTCGGTCCGACTCTTGCCCGACCGCCGGCCCGGAAAACCGGCCTGCCGACGTTGTCCACCAAGTGGTCGGGGATCTCGCGCAGGAACCGGCTCGGGATTTGCGGATAGGGAAACCCGCCCACCATCCGCGTGTCGTCCCAACTGAGGTGAAGTCTCTCCATGGAGCGGGTGATAGCCACGTAGAAAAGTCGCCGTTCCTCCTCCAGTTGGTCGGGATCCGAAATACTGCGATCGTGGGGAAACAATCCGTCCTGCATACCGACCACGAACACCACCGGGAACTCCAGTCCCTTGGCGCTGTGAACCGTCATCAGCGCCACGGCCCCGGCGCCCTCATCCAGGTTGTCGGTATCCGACACCAGTGAGGCACCTTCCAGGAAGCGACCCAACTGCTCCATCGGAAGCAGATCCTCCTCGAGGTTGGCGTCGAATTCATACGCCACCCGGGAAAGCTCGGCAAGGTTGTCGGAACGGGCCTCCGCCTCGATCCCTCCCTCGGCCGTGGCCATCTCTGCCAGTCCGGTGTCGAAAATGGCGCTTTCCGAGGCCCGGCCCACACCGTGCGACTCCAGGTGGTCTCTGATCCGGGCCAACAGGTCGGACAGTTCCTTTACTCCCTTCCGCGCCCTGGTCGAGATCCCGTTTATCTCATCGGCTCTGTCCAAGGCCTCCCGCAGACTCACCTCTTCCGTGGAGACGAACCTCTCCATATGTCCCAGGGAGGTCCGGCCAATACCCCGGCGGGGAGTGTTGATGATCCGTCGCAGGGCCACCCCGTCGTCGGGATTGGCCACCACCTGCAGGTAGGCGACCACGTCCTTCACCTCCCGGCGCTGGTAGAAAGCCACCGCTCCCACCACCTGGTATGGCACCTTGGCTCGGCGCAATGCTTCTTCGAAAGCGCGCGACTGGGCGTTGGTCCGGTAGAAAACCGCCATATCCGCAGGGTTGTAGCCCTCAGCCATCAACGCTCTGGCCCGGTTGGCGACAAAACGCGACTCTCGGACTGCTCCGGCCCCTTGATGAACTGTTATCCGGTCTCCCTGTCCCTGGTCACACCACAGATCCTTGGGATCGGAACGAAGATTGGCGCTGATCACCTCGTTGGCGGCGTCCAGGATGGTGGAAGTGGACCGGTAGTTGCGGTTGAGGATCACCCGCCGGGCTTCGGGGAAGTCCTCGTCAAAGCGGTCAAAGTTCCGGTAGTCGGCTCCTCGGAAGGCATAGATGGACTGATCGCTGTCCCCCACCACGAAAAGGCTGCGATGCCCTCTCGCCAGGTCCCTGACCAACAGATACTGGGCGCGATTGGTGTCCTGGTACTCGTCGACCAGCACGTGACGGAAGATGTTGCGGTACTTCTCCAGCACTTCGGGAACCGCTCCGAACAACTCCACGGTCACCATGAGCAAATCGTCGAAGTCCATTGCCGACATCTGCAGCAGACGCTGCTGGTAGAGCTTGTAGACCTCCGCCACCTCGACGGGACCTTCTGTCCGGTCCAGGAAGGTCTCGTAGTCCACCAGGTCGTTCTTGGCGCCGCTGATCTTGTTCAACAGCCCTCGGGGAGACAGCCGGCCGGCGTCGAGTCCCAGGTCGTTGAGGCAGTGCTTGACCAGGCGCAACGAATCCGAGCGATCGTATATGGAGAAATTCGACCGGTAGCCGAACACGTGAGCTTCCCGGCGGAGTATGCGGGCACAGGCCGAATGGAAGGTGGAAACCCACATGTTGTTCAACGTGGCCCCCAACAGTCCCCCTACTCTCTCCCGCATTTCGCTGGCAGCCTTGTTGGTGAAAGTGATGGCCAGGATCGACTCGGGTCGAACCCCCATTTCCCGGATGAGGTAGGCAATGCGATGAGTGAGCACCCGGGTCTTGCCCGATCCTGCTCCCGCCACCACCATCACCGGCCCGCCGGCGATCGCCACCGCCTCCTGCTGTTCGGTGTTCAGTTCCTCAAGCAGTGGATGCGAGACAATCATCTCATTCCCATTCGATGGTGGCGGGAGGCTTGGACGAGACATCGTAGAGCACCCGGTTGATCCCCTCCACTTCCCCGATCACCCGCTGGGAGATGGCCGAAAGCACCTCGTAGGGAAGCCGCGCCCAGTCGGCGGTCATCGCCTCGTCGCTTTCCACCGCCCGCACCACCAATGGATAGGCGTAGGTGCGTCCATCCCCCTGGACACCCACCGATCGTATGGCCGGTAGGACCCCGAACACCTGCCACAGGTCGCGGTACAGGCCCGCCCGGCGTATCTCGTCGATGACGATCGTGTCGGCCCGGCGGAGCAGGTCGAGCCGCTCGGCGGTCACCTCACCGATGATGCGAATTGCCAACCCCGGCCCCGGGAACGGATGACGCCAGACAATTTCCTCGGGCAGACCCAACTGTTCTCCCACCGCCCGCACTTCGTCTTTGAAGAGGTCCCGAAGCGGTTCCACCAGCTCAAGCCGCATGTGCTCGGGAAGGCCACCCACGTTGTGATGGCTCTTGATGACGGCTGCATCCCCTCCTCCCGATTCGATCACATCGGGATAAAGGGTCCCCTGCACCAGGAAACGGCACTCGGGAAGGCGATCGGAGACCTCCTCGAATACCTTGATGAAGGTCTCCCCGATGATTTTTCGTTTGGTCTCTGGGTCGGTCACTCCCGCCAGGGCGTCCAGAAACCTGGACTGCGCCTTGACATGGATCAGGTTGGTCGAGAAGTTGTCGCCGAACACTTCTTCCACCTGTTGCGGCTCGCCCTGGCGCAGCAGTCCATGATCCACGAACACGCAGGTGAGACGATCGCCGATCGCCCGGTGCACCAGGGCTGCGGCCACCGCCGAATCGACCCCGCCCGACAGCCCGCACACCGCCCGGGACCCGCCGATCTGTCGGCCGATGTTCTCTACTTCTCGTCGGATGATCGATTCGGCCGTCCAGGAGGCCTGTGCCCCGCAGGCCCCGTGGAGGAACCTTCGCAACACGTCCATCCCCATCGGGGTATGGGTCACCTCCGGGTGGAATTGCACCCCGTACAGATCCAGGTCCCGGTTCTCCATGGCGGCCACCGAAGCGCCGGGGGTGCGGGCGGTCACCGTGAAACCGGGGGGCGGGGCCACCACCGCATCCCGATGGCTCATCCAGACACCGGAGACCGGTGGGAAGTCTCCCAGGAGAAGGGAAGGAGAGTCGGTCTCCATAATGGTGTTTCCGAACTCCCCCCCGCCGGTGGCCGCCACCCTGCCTCCCATCAGATCGGCGATTAGTTGGTGTCCGTAGCAGATGCCCAGCACCGGCACTCCCAACGACAGCAGGCCCGGATCGATGGAGACGGCGTCCGGAGAATAGACCGACGCAGGTCCGCCCGACAATACGATGCCCGAGGGCGAGCGGGCCATCGCCTCCGATGCGGTGATCCGCGCCGGCACTATCTCGGAGTGAACCTGCGCCTCCCGGATGCGGCGGGCGATCAAGCGGGCGTACTGGGCCCCCAGATCCACCACCAGCACATTGTCGGTGGAAGAGGTCAATCCATCCCCACCTGTTGTGCCCGCTGCATCTGCTTGCCCTCATAAAGAAAGGAAGGCGCCACCGCCACCTCTGCCTTCTGGAATTCCAGGACGTTGGAGTATCCGGTGGTGGACATCGCCCTACGAAGCCCCCCGAACAGATTGGTGAAGCCGTCGCTTTCCGTGGCCGGTCCCAACATGACCTCCCGCAGGCTGCCGCGGGTGGGGATCTCGATGCGGACACCCCGGGGGAGGGAAGGATGGAAGGAGTGCATGCCCCAATGGAATCCCCGTCCGGGCGCCTCGCCGGCTGCCGCCAGGGGAGAGCCCAGCATCACTGCATCGGCCCCGCAGGCGATCGCCTTGGCTATCTCACCGCCGGTCCTCATGCCGCCGTCGGCGATGACGTGCACGTAGCGCCCCGTCTCCAGCAGGTAATGGACCCGGGCGCCCGCCGCGTCGGCGATGGAGGTGGCCTGGGACACCCCCACGCCCAGAACTTTTCGGGTGACGCTGGCCGCCCCGGGACCGACGCCCACCAGCACGCCCACCGCTCCGGTGCGCATCAGATGCAAAGCCATGGAATACGACGAGCATCCCCCCACCACCACGGGGACCGGGTACTCCGCGATGAACTTTTTGAGGTTCAGCGGCTCGGTGTGAATCGAGACGTGTTCAGCAGAGACCACCGTCCCCTGGATGACCAGCAGATCAAGTCCCGCCTCCGCGGCGAGATGGGCGTATTGGAGGGTGTTCTGCGGCGTGAGGCTGGCGGCCGCGACGAATCCCGAATCCCTGATCTGTTGGATACGCTCGCCGATGAGAAATCCCTTGACGGGCTCCCGATAGACCTCTTGCAGCAAAGCCGTGGCGCAATCGGCCGACACCGAGACGATCTCCTCGTAGATCGGGGTCGGATCCTGATAGCGGGCCCAAAGCCCCTGGAGGTTGAGGACTCCCAGACCGCCGAGCCTCCCCACCTCGATCACCGTCGCCGGACTCATGGTCGAGTCCATGGCGGCGCCCATCATGGGAACCGAGAACGGGTAGGCGTCCAGTTGCCAACCCAGATCGACGTCGTCCGAGTCTCTGGTGCGGCGAGTGGGAACGATCGCTATCTCATCCAGCCCGTAAACCCGTCGGGCAGTCTTGCCGATGCCGATGTCGACCGCCATCTACGCTCCGCCCACCCTGCGGCACATCCACCGCGAGAGCGCCGCGCCTCTTATTCGTATTGAACGCTGGAAGGTCATCGAGATTGCCCCAAAATCCGCCTGTCCCCGAAGGCTACCAAGGCACAGTGACAAAACCCCGCCACTCGCTTTTCTCAAGAGTTGTCCGGTGGGCCGTTCCTGTCGGTCCGGCAGGAGAGCCGACTGGCGGCGCCACGATGGCGGCCGGCCAGATGCACGGCTTGACATCATTTGCCACAAAAGGCCTCCCCTCTGAGCAGATGATGTTGCCGGGTATATCAAACGGAGCGCTGCCCGGTCCGCCTGGACCCGCCGGCGCCTTCCTACAAGATAATCCCTTCGGCAACCCGGAGTCGCTGGTCGAGGCCTGCCTCCAAGTTGTCGATCCTTTCCGTAAGGCGTTCCTCCAAGCCCTCGAATCGAGCGTCCACTTCCTGTTCGAAACCCCTGATGTCCTGTTTGAGATCCCCGACATCCTCCTTCAAACCCCCAACGTCCTCCTTCAAACCCCCGACATCCTCCTTCAAACCCCCGACATCCTTGCGAATCTCGATGAACTGGGTTTCGAACCACTCGAAATACTGGCCGATAAATTGGAACTGGTCCTCCAACCATTTCGACTGCTCACTAAGTTGGTTTTCCAAGTCCGACATGGCAACCTCCCTTCCGGTTGTGTCAACCTCCACGTCCACCTTCTCAGCCTACCGCGCTCAGGGGACAGTTGGTCGCTGTCCCAGTCTCTATTCGTTGACTCATCTCCCTCATCAAGCCGACACCGATCAAGAGCACCCCACAAGGCGGGGCGCCGGTAGCTTGTCCTTTACACCAATCCTATGCTTTCAAATCCTCCGTAGCATGGAAAGAAACCCATACCGGGAAGCCAACATTCATCGAAAAATCATCACCCTGGCTTTGATCCTGCCGATCCTGTGGGCATGCGGCGGCGACGCCACCCCACCGACCACGTCCGAGGTCAGCGCCACCCAAGCCGCAGTCACCACCACTGCGGCAACCACGTCTACATATTCCCAGGCCACCACCCAGGCGCTATCTGAAACCACCGTACCCGACGTCTCCGCCATAGGCGCGGAGGAGACCACCACCCCTGCAACAGAACCGGCGACCACCACCAGCGCGGCCGGGGTCACCGAAGCGGTACCGTCCGCCGCCCTTGTGTCGAGCAGCGGCGACACCTTCCCACCGCCTCCCGAGTTTCCGCAAGGTCCGATCTCCGATGAACTGCGTTCCGATCTCGAAGCGTTTTTCGGCTTGCTGGAAGCCGAGCGGAGGATCGGGCGGGAGGAGTTGATAGCGGTGGCTTCCCACGGGGACATCAGAAGTGCCTGGGTCCTTTCCGACGTGCTGCGCTTCGCCAACAGCGTGGAACTCCACGAATTGCTGGGGGCCCGCCTCCAGGACCTGCTGGGCGCCGATGTTCTGCGTGGGGGAACCCTGGACCTGTGGAAGGACGCCACCGACCTGCTCATAGCCTGGGACCTTCCGGACTTCCCCGAGTACCGAGAATACAAAGGACGCCTCTTCACACTGGTCGAGCCGGGCTGGGCACCTTTCTTCAGCGATCCGGACGCCACCATCGACTGGCGGTGGTTGAGTTGGGGAGGGGTATTCATCGACGATCGGCCCCTGGGAGCGACCACCGACTGTCCGAGAGGATGCATCCCCTCCCTGGATGATCCCCCGGTGACCCCTGCCGAGGACGGCGGTTGGTATCCCGACGACGGCGTGGTGTTCGGAGTCACCATCAACGGCGAATCCCGGGCCTATCCCAAGAACCAGATGGAAATCCACGAGATGGTCAACGACACCTTGGGGGGTAGGCGAATCGGGATGCCCTACTGCACCTTGTGCGGCTCGGCGCAGGCCTACTTCACCGACCAGGTGCCGGAGGGCGTCGAAACCCCGGTTCTACGCACCTCGGGACTGCTGAGCAGATCCAACAAAGTCATGTACGACCTCAACACCAAGTCGGTGTTCGACACCTTCACCGGCGAGGCCGTGTCCGGACCGTTACGGGAGGCGGGCGTGCGGCTTCCCCAGGCCACGGTCGTGTCATCCACCTGGGGCGCCTGGAAGCAGGCGCATCCGGACACCACCATCCTGGCGGAGGACGGCGGGCTGGGACGAAGCTACCCCATGGACCCGCTGAGAGGCAGGGACGACCACGGCCCCATTTTCCCGGTCGGCGACGTGGACACCCGCCTGGGCGTTCAGGATCTGGTGGTGGGGGTGGAACTGGGGGAAGGGACCACCATCGCCTTTCCCCGCCAGACCGCCCTGTCGGTGATCGACTCCGGCGGGGACGTGATCGCCGAGGGCGTGAAACTGATCAAGGACGGTGACGGACTCCGGGCCGTTGCGGTCTCCGACGGGTCCGAGATTGCCTCCCATCAAGCCTTCTGGTTCGCCTGGAGCCAGTTCTGGCCCGACACCCTCCTGTGGTCTCCACCTGCCGGATGACTTGCTCCACGGACCGGACACGTCCGAATCAACACCGGGAACACTTCTTCTGGTAAACCTCCAAGATCCTCTGTAGCCCGACCAACGTCTGACTCCAGGGAGTTGTGAAAGAAAGCCGCGAGGGTTGACCTACGCACCCCGGTGTTATAGGCTTTCACAGCATGGACCGCAATCTCATGTTCGACCTGGCTGACATCGCTTCCCAGCGCCCCTACATTTCTCACGAGGAGGCAAGGTTGGAGTTGGGGCTTTCCGAGGAGGACTTCACGACGGTGCTGGAAATGTTGAGAAAGCACCTCAAATCAGGCAGGCCTCTCCGGCCCCGACCGCGACCAAAGCCCACTCTGAGGGATTTGTTGACCTATGGATGAGCCCTGGATGTTAGGAATCTCCGCGGTAGCCGGAGCCGGATTAGGGGTTCTCGGAACTATCCTGGCCAACCTCTTTCTGGTGGGACAACGCAGAGCGGAAGCTACTTATCAGATAGTTCAAGCACAGAGGATGGTGATCGAAGACCTTCGCGCAGGCTACGAGAGAGTGTCGCAGTGGCCGGCTTTGAGCGAGTGGAGCGGTCCCGAATCTGAATAGCAGTTTCTTGTTGAACCTGCAAGGGCCATGATTTTCGATGGGCCAGGCCCGCCGCTAAATGAACCAACGCCACCGGTATAGCAACATATATCGGTGGGTCCAAGCCCTGGCGCCGTCAGGCGGACAGTCCCACCGCCTCCCAGACCGTGGCCATGGAAATCTCGGCGCGGCGGCGGGCCTCCGCCGCTCCTTCCGCCATCAGGCGGGACACCTCGGCGTTGTCCATCCCTTCGTAGCGCTCCCTGACCGGCGTCAAGTACTCCACCAGAGCCTCCGCAACGGCCATCTTGAACCGACCGTATCCGGCATCCCGGTGTTCGGCGGCCAGTTCCTCCACCGCACGGCCGGTGGCGACCGAGAACAATTCCAGCAGGTTGGAGATCCCCGGCTTGATTTTCCACTCATAGGCCACCGTCCGCTCCGAATCGGTGACCGCCGATCGGATCTTGCGCCGGATCTGGTCCGCCGAATCAGTGAGCAACAACCGTGACCGCACGTCGGGATCGCTTTTGGACATCTTGGACGTGGGGTCCTGCAGTGACATCACCCGCGCCCCCACCTGGGGGGTGATCCGCTCGGGAACCGGAAAGACCCTCCCGAAACGGTGATTGAACCGTTCCACCAGATCGCGGGTCAACTCGAGGTGCTGGCGCTGGTCCTCCCCCACCGGCACCGCATGTACCTTGTGGATTAGGATGTCGGCCGCCATCAGCACCGGATAGGACAACAGACCCAGATTCTGTCCGCTGCGGTCGGCCTTTTCCTTGTACTGCGTCATCCGGTTCAACTGGCCGATCCCCGTGATGGTGGAGAGCACCCAGGCCAGTTCGGAGTGCTGCGGCACCTGGGACTGGAAATAGAACACCGACCGCTTCGGGTCTATGCCGGAGGCCATCACCAGCTTGGCGGTCTCCAGGCGGGCGGCATGGAACGCCGCCGGATCATAGGGGATGGTCATGGCATGCAGATCCACCACGCAGTAGTAGGTCTCGTAGTCGTCCTGCATCTGCGCCCAGTTGCGCAATGCGCCAACCAGATTCCCCAGATGGAGCTCGCCGGTGGGCTGGATACCCGAAAAAACCTTCTTTTCGCCTATGAACATTTCGGAACAGCGCTCATCCTAACCAGTTGACGAGCCGATATGGTTCTGCCATAATGAACACCGTGACACAGATCGGCATCCACTCCATCATTATCGACCCATAGGCGTCGGCCGCCCAAGCCTGCGCCCCAGCCCTCTGCCCCGGCAGAGGGCTTTTTCATTGCCCCGACCAGGACAGAACCCATGGCCCCCACCCTCCATCCAGAGCTCGAGATCTACGACACCACTCTGCGCGACGGCGCCCAGCAGGAGGGTATTTCCCTCACTGTCTCCGACAAGCTGCGAATCGCCTCGCTCCTCGATTCGCTGGGGGTCCACTACATAGAGGGTGGATGGCCGGGCGCCCTGCCCAAGGACAACGAGTTCTTCGTCCGGGCCAAAACCGAACTGTCCCTGTCCAACAGCCGGCTCACCGCTTTCGGATCGACCCGCCGTCCTTCCCGCCAAGTGGAATCCGATCCGCAACTGCGTCACCTGCTGGAAGCCGGGACCGAAGTGATCTGCATCGTGGGCAAGTCCTGGGACTACCACGTCCGGGAGGCGTTGCGCTGCGATCTGGACGAAGGCATCCGCATGGCCGGTGAATCGGTGGAGTATCTCAAATCGAAAGGACGCCGGGTGTTCTTCGACGCCGAACACTTCTTCGACGGCTACCGGGCCAACCCCCGCTATGCCCTGGCGGTGATCACCACCGCGTGGGAGGCGGGCGCCGAGCGGCTGGTCCTGTGCGACACCAACGGCGGTGTATTGCCCACCGAGATCAACCGGATCATCTCCGAACTCGACAAGTCTTTGCCGGTGGAAGCATTGGGCGTCCACTTCCACAACGACGCCGGATGCGCGGTCGCTTCCTCCCTGGGGGCCGCCGCCCTAGGGGTCAGACAGGTGCAGGGATGCATCAACGGCTACGGAGAGAGGACTGGCAACGCCGACCTCTCCACGATCATTCCCGATCTGGTTCTGAAGATGGGAGCGCCGGTAGTGGACCGCAGGCGGCTTTCCCGGATTTCTTCCATCTCCCACCACATCGCCGAGGTGGTAAACGTCACCCTGGACCCCCATCGGCCCTATGTGGGGTCGTCGGCCTTCACCCACAAGGCAGGACTTCACACCTCGGCTCTGGCCCGGCGTCCCGACGCCTACGAGCACACCCGGCCCGATCTGGTCGGCAACGCCACACGGATGGTCATCTCCGAGCAGGCGGGAAGAGCGGCGGTCATCCGAAGGGCCGCCGCACTGGGGCTCACCCTCGACCAGGAATCCGCCGCACAGGTGCTGGAACGGGTGAAGGAAATGGAACACCGGGGATACCAGTTCGAGGCGGCGGACGGATCATTCGAGTTATTGGTGAGACGCACCCTCGGCTTGCACCGGGATCTCTTTTCGGCCGGAGGTTTCTCGGTTTCCATCCACCGCGACAACGGCCACGGGGAAGTTGTCTCCCGGGCCGAAGTGGTGGTGGAAGTGGGAGGAGAACGTCACCGCACCACCGGCGCCGGGGTGGGTCCGGTCCACGCGCTCGACTTGGCGCTCCGCTCCTCGCTGATCTCCGCCTTTCCCCAATTGGAACTGCTCCGCCTCATCGACTACCGGGTCCGGGTACTTGACTCCTCCGACGGCACCAGCGCCACGGTTCGGGTCCTGATCGAGACCACCGACGGCGCCACCTCCTGGGGCACGGTAGGGGTCCATCCCAACATGATCGAAGCCTCCTGGGAGGCGCTTTCCGACGGTCTGACGGTGGGTCTGCTGCGATTGGGAGCTGCATTCGACTCTGGATGACTGTAGATTCAACCGGTGTGGCGGCAAGGATGCGACATGCATGACCCAAAAGCCTCAGCCGCGGGTTGTCGTATACGTTGACGGATTCAACTTCTACTCGGGGCCGTAAAGGGAACCTCTCTGAAGTGGATCGACCACAGAGCCCTCGCAGAGATACTTCTGAGAGGCCACAGAATCGATAAGTCAAGTATTTCACCTCGCGGGTCCAAGGTCGACATGACAATCCAGGCCTTTCGCAACGGTAGGATGACTACATTCGAGCACTGGTTGCTCACTCTGAGGTTGAAGTGCACTTCGGGCAGTTCAAACGGCGAAAGAAACGGCTCCCGTTAGCGAAAGACCTCAATAGATTCGTGCAAGTGGTGCAATTCGAGGAAAAGCGTTCAGACTTCTCACTCGGTGCCCATCTGGTTCGGGATGCATGCCATCGCCTGATGGACGTTGCCCTCGTGTTATCCAACGACAGCGATCTCCAGACGCCTGTCGACTTTGCCGAAGGCGAGGGGGTCAAGGTAATAACCGTTAACCCTCATCAGCAATCAGATCAGCCTCGCCGTCTTCTCAGTTCAGACAAGCGCATATTGAAGGTCAGACACTTGAGGAGATCCCAACTGCCAGACCCGGTGTTCACCAAATCAGGGGGACGAATCCCCAAGCCCAAAAAGTGGACGTGATGCACAAAGACCCGGTGGACGTGATGCACAAAGACCCGCCTCGAGGCGGGTCTTTGCTGGGCCTAGTCACCGTCAGGAGATCTAGGCGGTTCAAGGTGATATTGTACCAAGAATTCTGGTGATGCACCAACAATTTACAACTGAATTCGTGACACTCCGTCTCAGATCAACGAGTCACGTGCCGCAGGTCGCCGAGCAATGGGCAATCCCACCAGCACCCGCACCAGATAGGCGGTGGCGCCCCACAGCCACTCGCCGTCGACATCCATGAACCAAAGCGGCACGCCGGCCCAACTCCGGTCGAGCCAACTGCCGGGATCGGCCAGGCTATCCAGGGATGGAGTCAGGACCTTCTCCACCTCATCGGGCGAGGGGATAAACAGCGGTTCTTCCTCAAGCCGGGCCACCATCCCCAGCATCGGCAGGGCGAAGCGCACCGTGCGAATCAACGGCAGAAAACCCAGGACCTCCACTTGGGAGGGATGGATACCCACCTCTTCATGGGTCTCCCGAAGCGCGGTATCCACCGGACCGGTGTCCTCGGGATGGGGTTTGCCTCCCGGAAAGGCAAGCTGGCCGGCGTGGCTGTTGAGGGTGCGGGACCGCTTGGTGAGCACCAGTCGTAGAATTCCCTCCTCATCCGCGAAAATAAGAGCCAGCACCGCCGCCACGTCTCCCTCGGGAAGGATCGGATCAGCCATGGAATAGTGAAGGCGGTCCCACATGCCCTCCATCATGGCACGAAGGAACAGACAACCGAAACCCCTTGACCAACTACTTTCATTCGATGCCTCCGGCGGTCCCCACTGAGCGACTCTGGCTGCGCCGGTTCCGTTCCGGCGACGCCCGCCCGCTCTCTGAGGCGGTGGGGCAATCGCTTCCCGAACTGAGTCGATGGTTGCCCTGGGCCCAGGGACTCTACGGACTTGCGGAGGCCCGCACATTCATCAGGAGTTCCAGCCGGTCGTGGCGCCGCGGACGAGCTTTTGACTTCTCGGTGAGTATGAAAGACCGGCCGGACAGGCTGGTGGGCGGCGTGGGGATCTGGTACACCTCCCGCATTCAGCGAAGCGGTGAGCTCGGTTACTGGGTAAGAAGCGACCTGACCGGAATGGGGGTGGCCACCGAGGCTGCCGGCGCCCTGCTGCCGTTGGGATTCGAGGAATTGGGCCTCCATCGTATCCTGATGAGAATCGCGGTCGGCAATCACTCCAGCCGCCGGGTGGCCGAGAAACTGGGATTCTCCTATGAGGGGATCGCCCGGGAGGAGATCATGGTGAGAGGAAAATGGATGGACCACGAGGTGTTTTCGCTGCTTGAACACGAATGGATCTCGCGAAATCCGCAATGACCGCTGATCTGCCTCCCGGCGCCGTCGCCATCGTGCTCGGCACCCGTCCGGAAATCATCAAGCTGGCCCACATCATCAAACTGCTGGGACCCGCCGCCCGGGTGATCCACACCGGACAGCACTACGACGCCAACCTCTCTGCGGCGTTTTTCAGGGCCTTCGACCTGCCCCTCCCGACCCACTTCCTCGAGGTTGGAGGGGAGCCCCGGGGCATCCAGATCGGAGAGGCCACCTCCCGCCTCACCCGTCTTTTCCTGAATGACCCTCCGCGGGCGGTGGTGGTGCAGGGAGACACCAACGCGGTGCTGGCCGGCTCACTGGCCGCCAACGCCACCGAGACTCTGCTGGTGCATGTGGAGGCGGGACTGCGCAGCTACGACCGGGCCATGCCCGAAGAACACAACCGGGTGGTGTGCGACCATCTCTCCGACCTGTGCCTGGCGCCCACCGAGACATCGGCCTCCAACCTGGCCAGGGAGGGGATAGCGGGCGACCGGGTGGCGGTCACCGGCAACCCGGTGGTGGAGGCGCTGGAGTCGCTACTTCCACTTCCCGACCAGCGTGCTCGGATCCTGAACCGCCACGGTCTGAATCCCAACGGGTTCATCCTCTCCACCTTCCATCGCCCCGAGAACGTCGACCATCCCCGGACTTGGAAAACCATCCTCTCCGATCTGGCCGGACTTTCCCTGCCGGTCGTGCTGCCGCTCCACCCGCGCAGCCGTCACCGCGCCGCCTCGTTCGGACTGCAGCCGCTCCTCGACCGGCTGCGAGTAGTGGACCCCTCCCCTACCCAGAGTTCCTCTCCCTCCTCGCCGAATGCGCCCTGGCAGTCTCCGACTCGGGCGGAGTTCAGGAAGAGGTATCAGTAGTCAAACGCCCCATGGTGGTCGTCCGCAACTCCACCGAACGCCCCGAAGTCCTGGGCACCTTCGCCATACTCCGCAAGCCTGGCGACGGAGTGAACGAGGCCATCACCCAGATAACGGAAACCCTGGACTGCACCCACCGCCGCTTAGCCAATACCCCCACCCCCTACGGAGACGGCACAGCCTCACTCCGTTCGGTCACCCTCATCGAAAAGCTGGTCTCCGGCTAACCATTCTCGATTACTTCTTCCCGAATCCACAGGGGCAGTTCCTCGATCGGCCTCATATCAGCCAGCTTCTTCGTCAGTTTGTGTGTAGTGCTCTGTCCCTCCGCCATACGGACGAGCTTCCCGGCCTCTCCTTCTGAAAGAGCACCCTTGCGCCATGCGTTGAACACGATGCGATGAGGGCAAATCCCCAGACACAGCAGATATCGGTATTGCTTGTCGAGTCGGACATGGTTGAATTGGAAGGTCGCGTTCGCTCCCAACGATGCGGTCTTTACCTCAAACCTCTCTCCGGCGATCCGCAGATCGGTTGGAGTGACGCGCGAACCGTTTCCGACCCCGATACCGGCCCCCTTCAAGTATCGGCGAATAAAATCCTCTCCGATTTCGCCGCGATTGGTGTTCCCAACCAGGCGATAACCCATGAAAGGCGAATCCGTCCAGATCGACTCTGGTGTGTGATCCTTGATGACCTTCACCATGAGGTCGACAGGACTCAGCCGGGAGCTTCCCACAGTGACCCCTTGGCCCCGCGCTTCCAGAACACCAAGAAATAGGAGTGGTTCTTGCGGGCATGCACCTGGCGAACCACGCGGCTGACCCCCGGTCGATTGTTCCGCACAACAACAAACAGGTCTTCCGCGACGAACCCCATCTCGCCACACGCCTCCATAATCTCGACATGGGTGAAGCGCTGCCGGTTGGAACAAACCTGATCTTGGCACTTGACGATGAAAACGCCCCTCTCGCGCAACACACGATACGCTTCCCGCGCAGCGTCGAGGTACAGGTCCAAAACGGCTTCGTGATATTTCCGACGAGTCTGTCCTCCCGACCCGTTATTCCTGTAGTAGGTCTCAAAGGGCGTATGAGAGCGATGGGCAGTACCCCCAGGTGAGTGCATGTAAGGGGGATCGAGAACCACACAGTCGATCTCTTCATCCGCATAAGGGAGATCCCGGCAGTCCACCCCGTCCTGGATGTCCGTGGCCAGGAGCGTATAGCGGTCGGCCGGTATGTTCTTCCAGAACACACCCTTGCCGTAGGTGACATCAGCCACCACACTTCCGGGACTTACGTACAAGCCCATCACTCGAGGAAAGACATGTTCGTTCCCACCCACATAGGCGCTCAGAACAAGCTCGTTCGTAGCAGCGCCATTCCGCACCTCACGCTTTTTTGATTGGAACAAGGTGCGCGTCGCCCCTTGGGTCGCCTCACTTCCAGAAAAGACAGCGGCTTCAGTTGTCATACGGTTTCCCCTCCTGATCTCGACTGGACACCATAGGCTCAGCATAACCTTGGCCCTGTGACAGATTGGCTCTTTGCCACCCCCTGCCGCCCTCCATCAGCGGTCCCGTTCATCCCACTTGCTCCATTCGCCAGAGGCGCACTGGCCATCTCCGACTCAGGAGGGGATCAGGAGGAAGTGTCAGTGGTGAAACAACCCAGGCGATGGAGCGCAACTCCACCGAACGCTCCATAGTGCAATCCCTCGGCATTCCTCTTGACTTAACCACTCGTCAGTGGGCTAAACAAGTCCTCGTCCCCATCAACACTCCCTTCGAACCACTCGACAGGCATGGGAGAGACGATATCCCCGATGATCCAGATGTTATCCCGGTGGCGACCGAAGGGTATCTTCAACTCATCACTGTGGGAGTCCGGCCATGAGGCAGGGGAACCACGTTGCAGGATTGCCTCCACACCCTCGTCGGTCAGGTCGTTGGTCATAATGCTTTGCGCCGAACAATACACCACACCAATCTCCCCCTCCCCCGCAGATGAATGTCGGGGTGGTGCGCGTTGGACCTGCCAAAAGGCCTCCAGGCTGAGGCAACACGCTTCTCCCTGTCCTGACACTTGTCAAGTGGCAATTGCGGTATCCTCCGACAAGGCGGGACCTGGCCTCCATTGCGGCCTGATAGCTGGATGTATGCTCAACCTGCCGGGACCCTCGCCAGGTCCTGCCTCTTTTGGCTTCCCGTGAGTACAGTTGCTGATAGTTGGCTGTATGGGACCAGAGTGCCTATAATCAAGGCGACATGGGTCTCATCACACCGTGGATCATCGCTGGAGGAAAGCAACATGACTATTGGGAATGGCGCGCTCACAAGACCAAAGGAGAACCCGTTGACGCTTGGGGCAGCGGGAATGTCCCCATGTGCTCTATCTGCTTCAGTCAGAGACCTCCAACTAAAAACGCCAATGGCAAGGTGTCACACCCCTCTATCTACACTAAGCCAACGACAGAAATGCGTACCCGAAGATGCTATCCAACGACACCCGTCCCTAAGAAAGTGGGCCTTGCTCCCACTGGTGGAGGTAAGTAATGGATTTCAGCGGTTTTTTCCGGCAGGCGACAAGCCACAATCCCTATCCCTACCAATCGCGTCTCGCCCACGAAGGATTGCCCGAAGTGTTGCGAGTGGATACGGGATGTGGGAAAACGGAAGCCGCGGGGCTTAGTTGGCTGTGGCTCCGGAGGCACGCCGCCCGGGGGACAACCCCTAGATGGCTGGTTTACGCCCTTCCCATGCGCACACTTGTCGACCAAACCTTCAATCGGTTCGTCAAGTGGCGGGAAGCCCTTGGTCTCGGCCAGGAAGAACTGGGAGTCCACCGCGTGATGGGCGGAGCCGCCTGGAGTGATCAAGAGTGGAGACTCAATCCAGAGCGTGATGCCGTGTTCATAGGCACGATGGACATGCTTCTCTCACGGGCTCTCAACCGCGGATTCGCAGACAACCGATGGAATTGGCCCATCTCTTTCGGCGCCTTCAACTCCGGGTGCCAGTGGGTATTCGATGAGATCCAACTGATGGATGCAGCCGTGTCGACCGGGCGTCAAATTCAAGCCTTTCGCGAGATCTTCGGCACCGCTCAGCCCACGAGCACCATGTGGATGTCGGCAACAGTGAACTTCAATGCGCTTAAGACCGTTGATGCACCGGAGGTAGGCCGCATTGTGGAACTCGGCGAAGAGGATCGCTCCTGGGAGACATTGACCAAACGATCTGACGCGCCGCGTCAAATCCGAGATGTTGGACACGCACCAAAACCTATAGATGTAGCCCGCCTCGCCTATGACAATCACCGACCCGACACTTTGACACTGGTGGTTGCGAACAATGTGAGGCGCGCACAGGACTCTTATAAGGCACTCAGGAGAATGAAGACAGACGCTGAGGTGGTACTGATTCATTCACGATTTCGCCAAGGAGACCGCCAAGCTGCGCTAAGCCGGATCCTGGCTGATATCCCATTATCGGGACGCATTGTGATTGCCACCCAGGTCGTGGAAGCCGGCCTGGACATCTCATCTGCAACCCTCCTCACCGATCTGGCGCCTTGGTCATCCCTCGTGCAAAGAGCGGGACGCTGCAACAGAACAGGCGAAACAGTGGACGCCCAGATGTTGTGGATGCGACCTAAGACTGCTCATCCCTACAACCAAGATGAACTCGACACTGCCGAGAGAGTGCTGACCAGCCTCCCAGACACGGTTACACCGACATCGCTGTCGGCAAAGACTGTCCAAACGAACCTCGATCCGGTTCCCACTCTCCGCAGACGTGACCTTGTTGAGTTGTTCGACACCTTGCCAGACCTGACCGGCAACGACATTGACGTCGGGCGGTTCATTCGCGACACCGCTGATCGTGACGTGATGGTGCTCTGGCGCACGGTCACCGACGACAACCATCCGTCGCCTGATACCGGACCCTCCGCCACAGAGATCTGCCGTGTACCTATAGGAGAGTTACGGAGATTCGTCAGCAATAAAAAAGCGCGTGCCTTTGTAGCAGATCCGCTAGCCCGGGGCGAACGCCGCTGGTCGCAAATCTTGGCCCGTGACATACGACCTAATTTGACGGTTGTCCTTGACGTAGCCACCGGCGGTTATGGATCCGAACTGGGCTGGGACCGTTCCTCCAAACCTGTTACGCCGGTCTCCGGCGATAAAGTGTTGGCCGATCAGCATGATTCGGCTATAGGCGATGATCCGGCAAGCGCCTTCTCCCGAGTCCCGTGGTTGACACTCCGGGATCATTTGGCGGACACCGAATCATCCTTCGTAGAAATAATAGACGAATTCGGATCCCTTGACGTACCTACCAATGCCGTTCAGGCGGCACGGTTGGCTGCCAGATATCACGACCTCGGCAAGGCACATCAAGTTTTCCAAGACGCTATCAGGAAGACACGGGCAGACTCTGATCCTCTCCCGGAGGAGGAAGCGGTGCTCGCCAAAGGAGGAAACAAACGGACCTTGAGATACTCCCAGAGACACTTCCGGCACGGTCTTGTCTCCGCCTTGATGCTGCTTGGCCCCGAACGATTCCTTCTTGAAGACGTAGCTGAACCTGACCTAGTGGTTTTCTTAGCAGCAGGACACCATGGCCGAGTCCGGTTGGGGGTCCGTCGATTGGAAGACGAACGGCCCCCGCCGAACAAGAGAGCCCGAGACATCGCGCTCGGGGTGGTGGATGGCGACTACGTGCCAGCCGTGGAGATACCCGGCGGGAAGACCCGCGGGGGCGAGGTTTGTCTCGCAGACGTAGGCTTGGGCAACGGCGATGGTCTTGCCCCCAGTTACACCGCTCGGATGCTCACACTCCGCGATCGGTCCGATCTGGGACCCTTCCGTCTGGCATTTCTGGAGATGCTGGTGAGGATGGCCGATTGGCGAGCCAGTGCTAACCCGGGGAGGGCACTGTCTTGAGTCTCATCGCCTTGACCGGTTGTCGTTCTACTCCCTTGCTCTCATACCTACGAGGATTAGGGATTCTGAGCATTCTCCATAAGCAATGCTCGTCTGAGCTTTTGTCTTTTTGGAAGGACTCCACTCTCCACATCAACAGTGACCTAGCCCGCGACGCCATACAGGGATTCTTCCTGGAAAGCTATAAACCTACACCGATGCTCTCACCTTGGAACGGCGGCGGTGGTTTCAGAACTTTGAAGTGTGAAAAGGGCGAAAGGGCCGTTGCCAAGATCGAATCAAACGACAGCTCTCGATTTGCACCATTCCGGTTCGCGATAGAAGAGGCACGGCGTGCGTGGGGTGAAGGAATGGCATCGGGATGGATCGAGGAGCGGTGGGAGAAGCAAGTCGGAAAGAATGACAAATACATTCTCAAAGTTGACAAGAGCACCTTCCTTGCTCGATGTCGATCTCTCTTTCCTGACGAGGCGCTCGATTGGTTAGATGCAACTGTGGTGATCGCCGACGAGAAGAAACCTCAATACCCGCTGTTGCTGGGGACCGGCGGAAATCTCGGAAGGCTGGATCTCGCAACAAACTACATGGAGGCCCTTTCCTTTCTACTAGACCCGAGGCATCGAAAACGGAGCGCAAAACTGCTCAGCCACTCCCTGTTTGACGAAGGTCATCCCCGGTTGGATAAAAAGCCAGTGGGACAGTTTTCACCAGGAGCCGCAGGAACCATGAACTCCTCCGCCTTCGGAAGTGCTGAGAGCGTGGAGAACTTGTGGAGTTTCGTTTTGGGCTTAGAAGGAACTTTGCTGTTCACTTCCGGAATAGCACGCAGGTTCGGCGGCTCCCGCGGGATGGCTACCACCCCGTTCACCGTACCGAGTAGTCCGGCGGGTTACACGTCCGCCGAAGGCGAGAACGTGAAAGGTGAGTTCTGGGCGCCACTTTGGAAACGCCCTCTCACAGTACCGGAATTGCGCCGCGTGATCGCAGAAGGGCGGATCTCGTGGAACGGAAGACATGCGGCCCATGGCTTGGATGCTGCCAAGGCTTTGACCACTCTCGGTGTTGACCGGGGACTAGGCAGCTTCGAGAGATACGTCATCGCCGAACGCTTTGGGCAGTCGCCACTCGCAGTCCCGGTTGGTACTTTTGACGTTGCCGCTCAGCCAGCAGACCGCGTCAGCCTTCTTGGAGAAACTGATCACTGGGTGAATCGTGTCCGCAGACAGTCCCCGCCCGGCGCTGCAAGATCCGCACTGCGCCGTATCGACGCCGCCCAGATGGAGGTTGTTCGTAAACCTGACAGACCTGAACCGCTACAAGAATTCCTAACAGAACTCGCCTCCTTGGAACAGACCATCAGTCGCAATCCCGACCTGCGAGAGGGTGTTGGGTTTCCCCTGCCACCGCTTGACACAGGACGATGGGCCGAGGCGCTGGAAGACAATACTTTCGAGTGGCGACTGGCGGCGGCAATCGCTACTCAAGCCGACCGCCCACCAGGGGGAAGAAGGCTGACGGAGCCCGAGCAGCGAAGCGGATCCGCTAGCGCATTGCTCCGGCCGGTCAAGCTTCATAAGGATCCATGGAAGCCTCCCGAATGGGCTGACCGACCTCCCGACTATCTTGGGTCAAGGACCGTAATTGAGGGCTTAGCAGCCGCAGTCGTTACACGCTCTATGCTCTCTCGGACCCGCCAGCCCCAAGAGGATGCTCCTGCAGTGGGGTCTGGATCGCTGGTGGCCTTCGACCACGCAGGACCGCTAGGCCCGGCTGACCTGTCGGCCTTCCTCAACAACCCTCTGGACGGCCGGCGACTCCGGCGACTTCTTTCTGTGGCCTCTCTGCTGGCATATCCCCCATCCTTCAAAGCCGATCCAGGGGATCAGCCAAGGGACATCTCAGTTGCGAGAGCGCTGCTGGCACCCTTCTACCACGCACGGCCTGTCAAGGTCCCCAGCGAAGATACCGGTGAGCAAGAAAAACGCTATCTGCTTCCTTCGCTCACCTGGCCACAAAAACTACGAGCAGGGAACGTCCAAGCCGTGCTGCGAGAGGCGATCGTTCGGCTACGGGCGGCAGGATTCAGTCCTGCGGTGCGACCCAGATTCATTCGTGTCCCTTCGCCCGACAGGCTTCTCGCCTCTCTATTGATTCCCATCTCTCCCCGCACCGTTGAACACGCTATCAGGAACGTTTGTCCCCCACGTCCATCCGAAGGAGAAACAAAATGACACAACAGGAGATACACCATCTGTCGCTTCGTTCCGAGCCAAGCGGACGTTTCCAACCGACCGGGTTCCCCGATCTGGGAGCGGCTCTGTACGACCAGCCAAGACCTAACGGGCAGACCACCAAGATGCTGTTGGTCGAATCCGCACAGTCGATGGCCAATCACTTGGAAGCGCAGGGTTGGAATGACCTCGACAATCATCCTGTAGAACAACTCGCGGGGCTTCCGTGGGTGAGAGTCGTCAACGACAGCGGTGAGTATCTGACTTCGAGCCGGACCGAAGCCCATCGTCTCGCTTCCGCCTTTATCCGCAACTCCAAGAAGGGCTCGAAGGACTTTCTCAAAGTCCTCGAGGAGGACTTCGGACTCGTTCAAGACCGACCGGTTGACACCAGTCGAGTTGCCCGGACCATCTTTCGACTCGACCCACTCAACCTTATCCACGGGGTCTTCTTCGCGGTCGGAAAGTGGCCCCATCAGCCAAAGATTGCAAGAGCGACTACTGCCTTTATCGAGGCCGAGGATGTCCGGGAGGCTCACTCCGGGGGAGTCAAAACCGACGATGTCAGGCATAAGGTGACCGGGACTACGGGAGGTGCGGCTGAGGGATATGGAATGGTGCCGTTTCACCGCGTCGAGTACACGGCAGCCAGGATCTGGCTACGCACAGCACTGGACATCGGTCTGCTGGCATCTTATGGATTAAGCGCTACAGCGGTCGAGATACTCGAAACCGTGGCAAGATGGGAACTGGCGAGCCTGGCATCTGAACAGATGCGACTGCGTACCGCCTGCTCTTTCAGTGTGGAGAGCGATCTGCCTGAATCCCTGTCAAACCCATCTCGGCTGGCAGAAAAGATTGCCCACCTAGCAGAAGAGTGCCGAGAACTGCGCGATACCGAAACCGTCACTGAGGTGGTATGGAACCCGAAGGGTAGAGCATGACAACCCGGGTGGCCCTTCGTTTTCCGCTGGGCCGCTATCACGCCACGCCTTGGGACGCCAGCGTAAACGAGGGCAGGGTCGAATGGCCGCCGTCGCCTTGGCGAATTCTCAGGGCCATTGTTTCTGTTTGGAAGACCCGGCTGTGGTGCCTGGAGGAAAGCCGTGTAATGGATTTGCTGAACCGCCTGATGGCCGAGCCTCCCGCGTATTGGCTACCTCCAGCAGGATCGGCGCACACGCGCCACTACATGCCAAGTTACAAGCACGGCATGAACAATCCCGGCAAGAACCGATCTCTTGCCCTTGACCCGTTCCTTTCTATCCACCCTGACCAAGACCTGATCGTCGAGTTCGCCAATGTTGTCAACCAAGAAGACCGTGGATTGCTTTCCACCCTGGTCAGCGCCATACCTTATCTCGGCCGAGCTGATTCTGTTTGCCACGCCCGACTGCTCGAGAATGGCTACGAGAACGAATCCGCATCCATTCGTTGCTTCCCTGGCAGGGCGGAGGGCGAAGTCCTGCGTCTCTTGGTCCCCACACCAACCTTCTCCTTTGCGGATTTGTGCCAAAGTCCAACCGAACTCCGGAAGTCAAGGCATCAAGACCCAGCCAAGACTCGTTGGGTCCAGTACACAATCGCTGACAGCCGTTCCTCACCACCAAGAACCTCTACACCAAGACCACGCTCTGCAATCACAGCTGCTCGCTGGCACCTCCCCGACACCGGGAGGCCGCCGGTTGCGGAAACCGTGGCCGTATGCCACCTTCTTCGCCAAGCGGTCATTAGTCGGACGAAGGAACCATCCGATGTCCTATCTGGTCGAACGGAAACAGGACCTCGCGATGACCAACACCAGCACGCGCACTACCTTGCATTCTCATCCACCAACGACGGACGCATCGACACCCTGGCCATCTGGGCTCCCGGAGGCCTCGGGGAACGAGAAATCGCCGGAGTCACCCGCCTTCGTCGACTGTCCGCTCCAGAACATTTGCGTCGGCTCGGCACATATCGGCTGGGCTTGGAGGTACTTGCTTCAACGCAGTTGGCCCTTCCCGAATTCACAGGTATATCGGATGTCTGGGCGTCGCAAACCCCATACATTCCCGGAAAGTCGTGCGCCAAATGGATGGATGACGAGAAGAGGAAGGCTCACTTGACTTCTGACTTGAAGCGGGAACTCGGATATCGGGGATATCCCGAACCCATCCGCTTCCAAGAATTGAAAAGACCAGAATGGCGCAGATTCCGGCGGGCCCGTCCACAAGGAGGTTATTCCAGCCGACCGCGGCCAGCGAGATCACTTCGTCTCGTCTTCAACCGTCCCATTGAGGGCCCTCTGGCACTGGGGCATCTATCACATTTCGGTCTGGGTTTGTTCAGACCTGATTGATACCCTGGTCATAACATAAACGACCATGTCTGACGTACCGGCCTTGGTTCCGGCTCGGATGGTCAACGAGTTCGAATACTGTCCGCGGCTTTTCTATTTGGAGTGGGTCCAGTCTCGATTTGTGGACAACCCCGACACGGTGGAAGGTCGTTATGTGCATCGGAACGTTGATCCAGGGGGAGGTCGGATCGCAGGACCGGAGGAAGAAGACCCCGTGCGCAAGGCCCGGTCTGTGATGTTGGGGTCGGAAAGATTGGGGCTGATCGCCAAAGCAGACATCATCGAGGGAGGGAACGGCCAAGTGACTCCTGTAGAGGTTAAGCGGGGTCGACCGCCCAAGCATGGCCCCGCATGGTCACCAGAGCTCGTTCAGTTGTGCGCGATCGGTCTCTTGCTTCGTGACAACGGTTACGACTGTTCTGAGGGAGAGATCTACTTCGCAGAGATCCGTCAGCGAGTCACAATTCCCTTCGATGACCAACTCATATCCAAGACCCTCCAACTTGTCGAGGAGTTGCGCCAGGTCGCTTCGAAATCCGAACCTCCACCTCCATTGGTCGATAGCCCGAAATGTCCGAGGTGTTCGCTGGTGGGCATCTGCCTCCCGGACGAGACCAACCTGCACACAAAGCGCTCCGCCAAACGGCCTCGTCGCCTCGTTCCCCGCGATCCTTCAGCCCGTCCTTTGTATGTGACAGAGCAGGGAGCGAGGATCGGTATCAGGGGAGGCAGAGCGGTGGTGTCCAAGAGCTACGAGCGGATCAAGGCCGTCCGCATGATCGATGTCTCCCAGGTATCGGTCTACGGCAATGTCCAGATCAGTTCCCAGTTCATGCGGGCAGCCTTCATGCGAGAAACGCCGGTCTGCTGGTTCTCATGGGGAGGCTGGTTCCAGGGCATCGCCCACGGCTTGCCGTCGAAACACGTCGAACTGCGACGACGCCAAGTAGCCATTGCCTCCCAGGCGGGACTGCCCATTGCGCAACGCATGATCGAAGGCAAGATCCGAAACTCCCGTACAATTCTTCGACGTAACTCCCGAGTAGATGTTGATCGCGTTCTCGCCCAACTCAACACTCTCGCCGGCCAAGCCAGATCAGCTCCCTCAATCGAATCTCTGCTGGGGATCGAAGGCACCGCCGCCCGCCTGTACTTCTCCCGGTTTGCCGCGATGCTCAAGAACGACAGCTTGGGCACCTTTGACTTTCACAGCCGAAACCGCCGACCACCGCGTGATCCTGTCAATTGTCTGCTGTCCTTTGGGTATTCGATGCTGGTCAAAGACTTCACAGCCACAGCCCTCGCAGTGGGCTTCGACCCATATCTCGGCGTCTACCATCGTCCCAGATTCGGTCGGCCAGCCCTAGCGCTTGATTTGGCCGAGGAGTTTCGACCTCTTGTTGCCGAATCGGTCGTCTTGACCCTCATCAACAATGAAGAGATAAGAAGAAGCGGCTTCGTCATACGTGCCCAGGGTGTAGCACTGACCAGCCAGGGACGGAGAACCTTCATCAAAGCCTACGAACGCCGACTCGACCAACAGGTGACGCACCCCACCTACAAGTACCGGATAACTTGTCGCCGAGTCTTCGAAGTTCAGGCCAGGATGCTCGGCGCCTACCTTCTTGGCGAAATACCCGAATACGTTCCATTCATGACGAGGTGACGCGTGGCGAGAGGACGAAAACGATACCTGGTAGCTTATGACATCAGAGACGACAAACGTCTACGCCGGGTGCACAAGACTATGAAAGCGTTTGGCTGGTCCCTGCAATACTCAGTTTTCGTCTGTGATCTTGATTTTATGGAACTAATGGAGTTGCGCACTGAATTGGGGAGCATTATCCATCACACCATTGATTCCATTGCCATCGTCGACCTCGGGCAGCCACAAGAACGCGGCACGAGATGCTTCTCTTTCATGGGACAATCCAACCCATTGCCCACCAGCGGACCGGTAATTATCTGATGCGAGAGGTAAGGTCCGACCACCACTCCCAAGAACCGCTCGAATGCCTGATAGATGTAGGATTAAAGCACCTTGACAACCGAATAACAGCTGCTCAAAATCAGCCGCCGAACCAAGTGCTCGCAAAGGTAACGCTAAACCCCAGGTCAGCGCCCAAATAAAGTGCGAGCCCTCCGAGGGCCGAATTCGGCCCTCCTCCATTGCGGCTGCCTGGCCAGGTCCAACACCCACACCAGACTCTCCTCCGAGGGCCGAATTCGGCCCTCCTCCATTGCGGCGATGGTGATCACTTTCACTTCACCTCGGACAGTCCTACTCCGAGGGCCGAATTCGGCCCTCCTCCATTGCGGCGGGGGCGCCCTTCGGCGCCCCCGGTCGGTATGTGCTTCTCCGAGGGCCGAATTCGGCCCTCCTCCATTGCGGCTGCGGTCTCGATGAGGATGTGTTCAAGTGGGGAGCCCCTCCGAGGGCCGAATTCGGCCCTCCTCCATTGCGGCACGAACACCATTCGGGGCTTGCGCCACCTGCGGGGCTCCGAGGGCCGAATTCGGCCCTCCTCCATTGCGGCCCAATCAACCGGAAAGAAGCCTGTCGGGTTGGTGGGTAAAGGGATTCACTACCAGCACTCCGTCGAGGTCTTGACCATCTTGCAGATCTTCGCTGAGAAGGTGGCTGCAGCCGAATTGCTGAGCGGAGGCGACAATTAAAGCGTCCCCGTACTGCAGATCGAATCGGCTTTCCACCGCCCAGGCGCGGTTCATCAATGCTGAGTCGACGGGCATGGGGTCCCAACTCTTCAGATCCCTGATGTACGCTTGTGCATCCCCAATAGACATCCCCGGGTGGAGTTTGAGAGCAACTGTTACGTAGTACTCGTTGAGAACCTGCACACTCAAGCGGCCCTGTCTCGTGCTCCACAGACGATCGATCCACTCTCGTGCGATAGGCTGTTTCTCCGGCTCGCTCACCTCCCCGGGCATAGACCAGAACATTGGTATCGACGAACACCGTCACCTTGAGTGAGTCTCGCTTCTCGTGGGATAGGAGCCCTCACTTGCCTTCAGGGGAACGGGCGAGCGATTGGAATACGACCGCCGGGCCCGTTCATATGTCGCCGCGCTCTTCATGTGTTCCTCCAGCATTTCGCCTACGAGACGGGAAACGCTGGTACCAAGCTTTGCCGCCTCAACACGGGCCCACCGCGCAGTTTCTTCGTCAAGCGTGATAGTCACATTCCGCAATGTTTTTCTCCGCTGAAGATAACACGAACTTCGTGTAATGCCCGCGGGTAGTCACAGGCAGTGGGTCGAACGCTTCTGAGGACTCCGGCCATGACCCCCCTCGACCGGTGCGTCCACCGTGCCGTTCGAGATCGAGTTGGGTGATTCACCATCCCCCGAACGCAATACTCAGCAGCCTTCTCGTGTTGTTTCACACACGAATGCTATTTCGAAAACCCCACCCAGGGTGGCGCCTCCGCAACCGCGTTCCACGGCATATGGTGGATATATGAACTACGCCAGGGGCCTACGGATCGACCGTTCAACCGTGCCCTCCCGCTCTCGGCCGGTGTAGAGGTCGCGGCGGGCCAAGGCCTGTTCTATAGCCGACACCGAACTCCGGACCTCGTCCGCGATGCCCAAGCCCGAGTCAAATTGGTCAACTGTGTACAGAGCCACCTCACAGGCCGCTTCGGCTATCTCCGTGAACACGTCGGCAGTGCCGGGAACAAACCGTTCGTACCGGGCCTGTTCCTGCCAGCGCTGAAGCTCATCAACTCCCGCCCGATCCAGACGGGATTCGATCTCGCTCCTGTGCGGCTCGGGGAGCTGAGGGAGAAGATTGTCTATCTGGTGACCCCACGGCTGAGCCTCCGGCGAAGACGTTAGATGGATCAGGGCCTTCACCGATGTCTCCACAGCAAGATGCCCCGCAGCGCAACCTCGGGCGAGCCGCCTTTCGTATGAAGCGAACGCCGCCATCTGGTGACCGGACTCCTCCCGCAGCCGCTGGGAAAAGGTGGGCACGAAACCGGTCTCAATGCCCTCCAACGCGTTCGCTACCTGGCGCAGCCGCTTCACCGCTTCTTCATCGTCGCTTGTTGCCATCACCATCTCCTTGTCCCAATCGACCTCTCCCGGTTCCCTGTCCACCAACAGCAGCGCATGGCCCTTCACCCTGCTCTCAAAAGAGGTCACCACCTGCTCGGTGCGCATCTTCCACTCCGGACGATCAGTGAGATGAACGTTCACAGGGCAACCGACCTCAGCACGCGCCAACCTCTCCAGTTCGACTTTCATATCCTCCCGCACCGCATAATCGAGATCGTCGTAAATCACCATCAGGTCAATGTCACTGTGACGGTGAGCCTCACCACGGACAACCGAGCCGAACAACAACACCCTTCCCGCGCCCTCCCCGGCCACCACCTTCGCAGCCCGCTCCGCCTCCGCCAAAGTAGGAACAAATCCTGTATCAACAACTCCCACCGCATCTGCTCCTGTGCGCGCCGCCTCAAAACAGCCTGTCAACATGACCAACCTGCCCCTCCACCCCTCATTGTACCGGAACCACCCTTGGGGTTAGTCAAGATAGAACGCCAACAGCACCGCTCTCGACGCGGCCCCCTTCCCGAACCTGGATGCTCAAGTCATGCCTGTCCAGCAAGAGCATGCCCGCAAGCGGCGTCGGTCCCACCGCGTCAGCATCGACATGTCTCGGTTGGCCGCCCCAAAGCATCGTGACACCGTAAATGTCAAATGTCTCGACACTGCCGTTCGCCAGCATCGCCCACCCTTCGCTTTGAAGAGTCAGCCCCAACTCCGCCACCAGCCCAGGCGGCAAGGTTATATAACCGTTGTAGCCTGTATCTACCACGGCTTCGATCTCCTGCGCCAGCCCCGATGGGCCTTGCAAGGGAATCGAGATCACCGGCTCATACCTGGCGTTCACGAAACCCTATATCACCCCGTCCTCCGCAAGGAACCGCCCCGGAAGCTGCGCAGCGTGCGGTATCCCACCCGCACAGACCAGACATCGGCGTCCGGGCGTTGCTCCCGCAGACGCTTTGCTGCGGTAACGACCATGTCGCCGATGGCATAGTTACCGCTGTCCACGTCGATGGCGACTATCTTCCCGCGATGGGTCTTCTCGACCTGAGACCGGATATCCCGCTCGTATATCTCTTCGCCAAGACGGGCTGTCTCCTCTCGGGGTCGGCGTGTCGGCATCGTCATCTTGAGGCTCCCTGCCTGCAATGGCTTTACGAGTCACATTCTACGACCAACCGGGGATTTATGAGCAGTGGTTCAGTCTGGCAATCCAGGACATTTTCGACCTCATCAAATAGCCCGGTGTCGGCATGGCCACGACTCCCTGCCCCCTTTCCTACGGCATGCGACCACTACCCCTGGAAGCGCCCGTCTAGCCGGGGGCGGGTATGAAGCTGGTGTTTCCCTCGCCCCAGATGTGGGGGCGGATGGCCACTCCGTTGATGAACAGGGCGGCCTCGGCGCGGGTGGCGGGCCGCTCTGGGCAGAAGCGGGTGGGGTGGCATCCGGGCACCACCTGGAAGTCGGTCAACCAGGACACACTGGGCGTGTAGAAACTGTCGGGCGCCACATCGGTGTAGGAAGGCGGAGCGCCAACGTAGTCGGCTTCGGTGTGCCGGTAGAGGAGTGTGGCCATCTGACCGCGGGTGACCGGCTGTTGGGGACAGAACCTCCAGTCCTCGGTACCGAACGAACCCTGTGTGCATCCCAAGGTGATCTCCTCTGCCACCGCCCACCCGATCGCCCGGTCCGAATACACCCCCTCCTCGACATCGGAGAACGCTTCCGATCCCGTGTACTCACCCGAGGGTTTACCGGCCGCTCTCCACAAAAACGTCACGAACTGCTGACGGGTCAGTTTCTCATCCGGACAAAACAGGGTCGGAGAACATCCCTGGGTGACCTCGTGGAGGATCATCCACGACACCGCCGACTCGTACCACACCCCTTCGGGAACGTCCTCGAACAACTCGGAAGCGCGGGGAGGCGCTACGTCCAACCCACCACCATCATCAACCGGACCACCCCCACCACCTCCTCCACCACCTCCTCCACCACCTCCTCCACCGCCCCCTCCACCGCCTCCTCCTCCTCCTCCACCACCTCCTCCGCCGCCGGTGGGACCCACCTCCTCCGCCGGTGGTTCGCGCCTGTACCCTGTTGGGCGTTTCGGCTTCCAGTGTCTTGCCCGCGCCGTGCGTGTCGGTGTAGGTGACCGTGACCCGCAACCAGTCGCCGACGTGATCGGCGGTCAGCCGCAGGCTCGACCCGGTAGCGCCGCTGATGGTCGTCCAGTTGTTCCGGTCGGTGGACTGTTCCCACAGCCACACCCGGTCGCGTACGCCGGTGTCGGGCTCCCGGAGCGTCGCTGACAGCGTCTGACCCTCGCTCAACTGCCTGGTCGGCAATGTGAGCGTCCCGTCCTCGTCGACGTCGACCACTTCTATGTTCACAGTGACAGAAGCGGCGGCCCCGGACGGGTCCCTGGCGGTCACCCGCACGTTGTGCGAACCGCGGGTCTCGTGGTTGAGCGGCGCCTTGGTCAAAAGCTCCCCGGTATTCGGATCGATATCGAAAAACGCGCGGCCGCTGCGGTCGAGAGCGTAGGTGAGCAGATCGTTGTCGGGGTCGCTAGCCGTAACCGCGGCGCCGACGGACTGACCGGCGGGCGTGTTCTCCGCGACGCTGCGCTGCACGCTGCCTTGGCCGAACGTGGGCGGTCGGTTCACCTGGGGAGCGGCCCGGGTGGCCGACGCCGACGCGGCGGCGGCGGTCTTGCCGGACCCCTCACCGTCCCGATAGCCCGCCCGCGCTCGCAGCCACCGGCCCTCGTCGGCCGCCACCGGCGTGTAGTTCCTCCCGGTCGCCCCGGCGATCGCCGTCCAGTTCTGCTGGTTGGACGACGACTGCCACTGCCAGGCAACCGACGTCACGCCGCCGTCGGGATCGGAAAGCGAAGCCCCGATCCGCGTACCGACCTGGGGATGCAGCAGCGAGAGCGTGACCGAGCCGGCCTCGTCGGTGTTGCGCACCCTCACCCTAGCCTGCCGCGAAACGGTGACCGACCCGTCGGACACCCGAACCGTCACCCAATAGACATTGTCACGGTTGCGGTCGGCGGGGTTCTCGAAATCAGGCACCGCCCGGAAGCTCAACTCACCACTATTGGAAACGCTGAAATCGTCCCGGTCCTCGCCCCAGAGCAGCCACGTAATGGGGTCGTTGTCAGGGTCGGTGACAGTGAAGGTGGCAACGGCCACGGTCGTGGCGGTTCCCTCGTCGACCTCGACCGTCGACGGGCCGGTCAGAACCGGGGTCTCGTTCACGTTGGTGACCGTCACCTCCACGTCCAACATCCCCGTCACCGCACCGTCGAACGCCTCTACCGTCACGTCGTAAACATTGTCACCATCAGAATCGGCAGGAGACTCGAAATCAGGCGGCGTCACGAAGTCCAAGAACAACAGGCCGCTCCTGTTGGTTATGACGAAAAGGGCGGCGTCATCGCCGGACAACGACCAAAAGACCGAAGAGCCCTCCGGGTCGACGGCCGAATAGTCGCCCACCAGGCTACGGCTGCCCTCCGCAACCTCAGAGCGGACCGGCCCGCTCACCACCGGAGGCTCGTTCACGTCGCCGACTGCCACGGTGACGGTGACGGTGTCGTCGACCGCGGTGTCAGCCACGTTGTCGTCGTCCTTTTGGTCCCGCACCGAGACCGTCACCGAATAGCTTCCCCGCGTCTCGTGGTCGAGCGGGGCCTTGGTCTGCAACTGGCCGGTGGACGCCACGATGTCGAACCAGGCCGCACCTGAACTGTCCAACGTGTAGGAGAGCGTGTCGCCGTCGGGGTCGCGGGCCCCCACCGCCGAGCCGATGTCGACGCCCGGATCGGTGTTCTCCTCCACGGTACGGGTGGCGGACTCGCCGTCGGTGAAGAACGGCACACCGTTGGAAGCGCCCGGCGTCCCCGCCGCGGTCACCGACCACACCCCGGAGCGGGTGCTGTTCTTGGCCCGCACCTGCACGTCGCGGCGGATACCGTTGGTGAGTGCGGTGATCGTGTAACTGTTCGTACCGGCCGTCGCCGCGTCCGCCGCCACCGTCCACTGCCCGTCGGACTTGTCGGTGGCGGCGTTGCGGATGTGACGCACGTCATAGCCGGTCAGCGCAGAAGATCCCGCATCGGACGGAGCGCTCCACGACACGGTCAACGAACCGTCGCCCGGCGCCACCCCACCCAACGGAGGCGCCCCCGGCCCGGAACGGTGCCCGTACACGGTCAACGTCCACCCATCCAGCCTCGACACCGGACCGCCCGACCGCAGGTCCCGCATCCGCAGGGTCCACGTTCCCGACGGGTCCTCTCCCAGGTGCCGGGCAGAGCCGAACCGAAACGGCGACACCAAAGCACACTCTCCGACGCCCGACTGCGGGCAAGACTGGTCCGCCGCGGGTTTCGACAGCACCGACACCGAGCCCGACGGCGACACCAACTCCACCTCCAGGTCCCGGAACGCCCGCGCCTGGAACGACGCGTCCAACTCCACATGCTCCACGAAATCGATCGGCGTGTCGATCTTCACGCTCCGGGAAACCCTCGTTCCGTTGTCGGGAACCGACACGGTCCCGCCGGTCGAGGTCACGGCGGCGGTGCGCATGGGCGGCAGATTCGTCCAGCCGGCAGCCAGTTGCACCGCCGCCTCGGCGTCCACCACCCCGAAACCGTACTTGTGGCTGTACTCGTAAAACTGAGTCGATCCACCACCGCCGCGTCTGCGGCCCGCCCGCTGCCAGCCGCTGTCCGAGGCGTCGTTCTTGCGGGCCGTCTCCGCCAGGATCAGTTTCACGTCCCGCCAGGTCAGCGTGGGGCCCGCGGCCCGCACCAGCGCAACCACCCCCGACACCACCGGCGCGGCGGCGCTCGTGCCGCTGAAGTCATCGCTGTAGCGGTTGTAGTTGTACGTGGTGGCCATGTCCGGGCGAATCTTGGATGCCCGAACCCCGGACGGAGCGCACACCCACAGGTTGGGTCCCTGCTCGGAATAGCTCGCCCTCTCACCGAACGCGTCCACCGCGCAGACCGTGGTGAAACCGTGATGGGTTTCCATTTCCTCCAGCGACGCCCATCCGCTCTGTCCGTGGTCGTTGCCCGCGGATATGACGTACACCACCCCCTTACCGCCGTCGCCCTCCCGCAGTCCCGACTCGATGGCCAGATCCAGCAGCCGGGAGGAGCGGCCGACATAGGGACCGCTGCTGGTTCCCCAGCTGTTGTTGGAGACCGACGTGGTGACCCGTCCCCGCGCCATGGCGTCGGCCGCGTTCGCCAGGCTGAACTCCGATAGCAGGTCATAGCCGTAGATGCTCGCCCGGGGCGCCACCCCCCGCATGCCGAGTTGGTTGTCGCGCGCCGCGATCAGACCGGCCACCGCAGTACCGTGTCTATCCACCGGGCCGACCGGACCGTAGCTGTGATTGCGCGACGGCAGCACGTTGTCGCTCAGGTCCTCATGGAACGGGTCGAGTCTACTGTCGACCACCGCCACGTTGACGCCGGCGCCCATGGTCGTGCTCCACGCCGTGCCCAGGTTGATGTCCTCGCCCGCCACGCCTCCCAGGCCGCCGTCGTTGCCCAGATGCCACTGGCACCCGAACAGGGGATCGTCGATGCCGGCCGGCGCCTGCGGGCAGTGACGCAGGAGACGATCATAGCCCCTGTCGTCCGAGAACAGCACCAGGTACGAACCGGTGGCGGTCGGATCCTCGGCGCTGACCCGCACATAATAGGTTCCCGCCGCCAACCCGCCGCTGAGAACGTTGTAGTACGCCACAGTTACCGAACTCCTGTTGACGACAGTGACATCGTAGACATGGTTGGCAAGCGTCATGCCGTTGTGGTCCGCCAGTTCGAAGTCGATGTCGACATCGCGGCTCGCCGCCGAGATCCGCACCCGCGCCGATGAGTCGAGGTCGATGCGGAACAAGTCGACGTCGCCGGCCGGGTCGATCTTGCCGCCGCCGGTGTCCCCCAGCCTCAGGCGGGCCGCCGCGGTCGTCGTGCCGCCCGGCTCCGGCGCCGCGTCCACGTACAGGTTGTAGAAACCGGTCGGAGCCGGAAAGCCGAAGGTCCGTACGACCGGATTCACCCATGGCTCGATCCGTATGTACCAGGTCCCGGCCGCCAGTCGGGTCCGCATGGCGAACTGCCTGGTGTTGGGCCACAGCCACCCGTCGTCGCTGGTGACGATCTCGGCGCCGCTCGAATTCAGAATCGCGCCCGTCGTGTCGGACACCAGCCCGCCGCCTCGCACCGCCACGTCGGCGGCCTGCGACAGTACCAGCTTGAAGTAGTCGACATCTCCCGTGACGCCGGCGCCGCCGGCGCGGCTGAAGACGCCGCGTGCGACCTCGCCGAGGCCGACGGGCGTGGCGTTGGCCAAACCGGTGGTCTCCGCCAGGAAACCGAGGTGCAGCGTGTACGGACCCTGCTCACCGGTACGGCCCGCCTCCACCCTGACATAGTATGCACCCGGCGAAAGCCGACCGGTCATCATCAAATTGTACGGACCCGACGCAAAAAACGCGTCATTGGACCACTTCAGGCGGTCACCGCTCTGGTTGTACAACTCGCCGTAGGTATCGGTATCTCCCGTAGTGAAGACGTAGTACTCGCGGATGGCCGTGCCGGAGACGTCGAACCGGAAATAGTCCACGTCGTCGTTCGGACCCAGCACGCCCCGCACCGGCAGCTCCGCCACGAACCTGACCGCTGTCGCATGTGTATCGCCCGGCTCCGCCGGGGTCCCCGTGGTCGTGCTCGACCAGGCGCCGTCCACACCGGCAGTGGTGGCCCGCACCTGCACGTCATAGGAGACACCATTGGTCAACCCGGTCAGGATCACCCGGAGAGACCCCTCGGTCCACGCCTCGTCCACCACCGTCCAGTTGGCATCGGACTTGTCGGTGGCGCTGGTCAGGATATGACGCACGTCATAGGCCACCACCCCCGACGCCCCCGCAGGCGCCGTCCAGGCCACCGTCAGCCCCGTGTCACCCGGCGCCACATGGTCGATCGTCGGAGCAGCCACCGACTGTGCCCGAGCGCCACCCACCAACAGCCACAAAAACGCCGCCGACGCCGGCAACAACAGCACCCAGAGGCAAACCCGCCACCCACTCAACGACACGTCAGACACAGAGGCCGGCCTAATCGGCGACGACTTCTTTCCACCAATTCGGGCTGGACAACACCACACCGTCCTGGCCGACCAGCGCGTTCGCCAGGTTCAACGACGCGAAACCAGGCTCGGTCTCGATGAAGAACCCGTTCGTCACGTAATCGAGAGCCGTCGTGCGGCGAGACGCGATGCCGTTGCGCTCGAAAAACGCGTCCACCGCCGCCTCGTCCCAACCGGGGTCGAGCACCAGCACCACACCGCCCGGCAACGCCATCAACTCGCCCTCGTCGGAACGAAACACCGGCCGGTCCTTGCGGGGCTCCACCTCAACGCCATCGGCCTCGCCCTGCACCGCCGCGAAGTCACCCTGGTCGCCGACCGGCACGATGTCATCCCGGGAAATACCCTCGCCCTCGGACCGGACCACCAAGTCGGGCTGCAACCGCACCACCAGGGCGCGGTCACCGTCATGCCACGTATAGGACTCCCCCGACGCCGGTCCCGGCTCCACCGGCGCCGGCGCCTCTTTCTCTCCCTCTTCATCAACGCCGGGATCGACTTTCTCACCCACCTGCAACACCGCTCTCTCACCCTCCTGCAACGCGGCCGATGCGTCGTCCAGGTCGCCCGCCACAATCAGCGGCTCGATCTCGGGCACCCCGGCCGACTCGAAGGAAACAGACGCCGCCGTCCCCGCCGCCGCATCGGCCGACACCGACACACCACCCGTCGACCGCCCCGACTTCTGCGAGGCCGAGAACCACCAAGAAGCGCCGCCCAACAGGAAGACCAACAGCGTGGCGCCGACGCCGATCCGCACAAGAGAGCGCCTCGTCACCGAGCGACCCCTCGAACCGTAAAGCCACCGCGGTCTCGAGGACGTGACACGCGTTCGAACAGCAAGGCGGCCCAAACCACAAGTCCCCTGCCCACCCTCAAACGCTCGCCCCTGACCGAACCGCCGAAATCACCTCCCACCGATCCCCCCCGTCGCAGAGTCGCGCACAGAAACCATACAAACCGACAGTATAAGATCATGGCTTAGATAGATATGCACAAGGGGATGCAGGCGTACAGAAACTAAATCGACGGATGAGGACCGCCGCGAAATCGACTAACAGGGAGCCTGCAGGCAGGTGAATAGAGGCGAGTCGTCCATCCATGCCGGCTCGCGGACACCCGCAGGTCGAGGCCCGCCGGCGTTTCCCCGGTGGGCTGTCGTCCTGGCTCTCTGCGCCTTGCCCGCCACCATGTTCGGTGCGACCTCGGCGTCACTGGCCCAGACCAACCAAGCCCCTGTGTTCCCGTCCACCGAGTCGGGCGCCAGGAGCGTGGCGGAGAACACCGGGCCCGGTGTGAACATCGGCGCTGCGGTCGGGGCGCAGGACGCTGACAACGATCCCTTGACATACCGGATCAGCGGCGCCGACGCCGGCGCCTTCGCGGTGGTGGCGGCAACGGGCCAACTTCAGACCAGGTCCGCTCTGAACCACGAGGCAAAGAGCACGTACCGTTTTACCATCACCGCGGCCGACCCCTCCGGAGCCGCGGATTCGATCGGCGTAACGCTGAGCATCACCAACGTGGACGAGCCGGGGAACGGCCACTTCGTCCTATTATTGATTTGGGCCGAGGAGCGTCGGAGGGACAAGTGGCATATAGGGTTGTGAATCACGAAGACATCATCACCTTTGACCCGCGCCGACGGTCAGGGAAACCCTGCATTCGCGACAGCCGAATGACCGTGTTTGACATATTCGAAAACCTCGCTGGTGGTATGACCCACGAGGAACTGCTCAGCGACTTCCCAGAACTTAGCATGGACGACATCTTGGCCTGTTACGACTACGTGAGCGACGAAACTGTTATCCCGAGGGTTCCTCCCCACAAATGAGACTGCTTTTTGACCAGAACCTCTCCCGGAAACTGGTCGGGATGGTAGGACACCTCTACCCTGGGTCCAGTCATGTCCTTCTCGAGGGGGTTGGGAGAGAGATGCCCTGATGAGGATATATGGCTACACGCCAGAAGGTTCGATTTTGTTGTCACATCCAAGGACAGCGATTTGTGCCCATCAGCAAAACCCTCGGGTGTCCACCGAAATTGATATGGGTGCAGATCAAGAACGCTCCCAATCGGGTCATCGCGGATGCATTGATCAACCAGTACGCCTCCTTGGTTGAGTTTGACCGGGACCCCCGGCGATACATTTACGAACTGTACTGACAAAGCCGGGCTGACCAACGGCTCGTTTCTGTTTCATAACCGTGACAGAAACGGGTTGCTTCTTCCCAGTCCATCCACGCGGCCGTTACATCTGCCGCGGTCGGTTGCGTAACCCAGACCCGAATTTGGCGGGTGGTTTGGTGTTTTCCCAGGTCAGAGGGCATACGCGTGAAGGGTATTTCCACTACATTCGGGATTTTTGGAGCCGATGGGGATTAGGCGATGGTGGCTTTGTCCCAGGTGCGGGTGTTGACTCCGATAGCGGCGAGTATCCGGGCTTGGAGGGGCGTGCGTCGGGTGGTGAGGGTGATCTGGTGCTGGTTGGCTTCAGTTCCACCCGGCGGATGGTTGAGCATCCTCAATGCCCGAGCGGCGGTGAGGTGCTGGTGAGGGGGGATCAAGACCGTGGCAGATTTGCGCTCAGACCGTGGCAGATTCGGGCTTAGACCGTGGCAAAGCCCTTTCCATGCAGGCCTGTGACCTGCGCTTTCGCATTTACGCGCCATCGCCTGACCACAAGAGTCGGATAGGTCGCTCCCGATCAGAGCGAGACCGCGAAACCAACCCCTATCCCGCGAAAACCCGGGCCGTCTTTTCTCTCTTCGGGCCCTCCCCCGCCGCCAACCAACCAGGGACCGAGCGCGAACCGACCGGTCCCGCCGGGAGACCCGCGTCCGAAAGAAATATGACCCCTCTGTCCACAGAAGCGCCTGTGCGGCCCGTGCGACGTCGGAACGGACCGGGAGGTGTTTCGACCCTCTCAATGTGCCATGGGACCTGTGACAGAGTCAACCCCCACCGTCCCCTTTGTTTCGCGACCCGGTTCTTCGATATGCCAGAGCAGGGTGTGGTCCGCGTGGCGACTATGGGACGGAGTGTGCGGCGTCGGCGACCGGCCGGCAGTGGCCGGCTTCCGATATGCTGATCATCACTCCAAGGAGCGCAACAGTCCCCGGACCGTGGAGGCTGAAAAAACACGGGCACGGTCACCGATCCGGTCGCCGTTGTGGTCCAACAACCAGAACTGGGAGGTGTACGGGCTGCCGTAGTGTCGCCAGGCGGCGTCGGAGTTGTCCCACAGATTGACGAAGGTCAGGCGATAGCGGGCCACGAAGGCTTCGGCTGCTCTGGTGCTTCCCCAGTTTGCGGGGGTGATACCTATCACGGTGACTCTGTCGGCGTTGTCCCGAGCGAACTGCTCGACTTCGGGGGCATGGCCCCGGCACCTCGGTCACCACTCGGCCCAGAACCAGAGCAGCACCGCCTTGTCGCCGGTTACGAGGGACCGGAGGTTGACAGTGTCTGCGGTGGACAGGTCGGTGAGGTCCACGTCGGGTACGTCGTCGCTGATCGGGGTCGTCTGCTCCTGTCGGAGCAGCGCCCGATGCAGGAAGGTGGCCATCTGGGCGCGGGTGACCGCACTGTCCGGACAGTAACGGAGGGGACCGGTCGCGCACCCCCTGGTGATCCCCGCCGCGGCCAGGGCGTCGATATCCTGTCGGTGACCGCTGCCTTCCGTGTCGGCGAATCCGGCCGCCCCGGCGCTTTCCAGTTCGAAGGCCCGCACCAGGAAGCTGGCCATCTGGGCGCGGGTGACCGGACTGTCCGGGCAGTAGCGGAGAGGGCCGGTCGCGCACCCCCTGGTGATCCCGCGGTCGGCCAGTTCCTCGGCGAAGGGCGACCACCACTCCGAGGCTTCCACGTCGGCGAAGCGGGACGAGTCGGCATCCGGGCTGGCGCCCAGCGCCCGGATCAGCCACACCGCCATCACCGACCGCTCGATCGGGTCGTCGGGGCAGAACAGGCCGTCGCCGCATTCGGTGCCCGCGAACACTCCCCGCTCGGCCAAGGCCGTGACAGCCGGTGCGTGCACATTGCCGGAGTCCACGTCGGAGAACCCCTCGGCGGCACTCACAGGCGCCGTGGCGACCGCCGCCGCCAGCAATACCACCACCGTCATCAGCGGCGCCCCCGACCGACGGCGACGTCTCCCCCGCTTCCGCGGGCCGGGTCGGATACGGTCACATTTGTTCATCGGTGAATACTGGCAAGAGAATAGTCACGCGGTCACGCCCCGGGCCGGGTGATCGACATCAGAACAACTCGTCCAGCAGTTCCTCCACGAGGTCCGAGTCGTAGGGCGCCGCCTCGGTGAGCCGGGCGCCGAAGCGGTCCAGAAGCAGGAAATCGGAGGTGCTGTCCATGTCGTAATGATCCCAGGCGTCGCGTGAGTCGCTCCACAGCGCCGTGAAGGTGACACCCTTGGAGGCCACCAACTCCTGGGCGACCTCCAGTGTGCCGATGGCGCCGACACCGACCACGGTGAGGCGGTGGGCATTTTCCCGAGCGAACTGCTCGATGGCCGGAGCTTCCTCCTGGCACGTCTCTCAGAAAGGGGACCAAAACCAGAACATCAGCGGCTTCTCCCCCTTCACCACCGACCGCAGGCTGACCAGCGAGCCGGTGGCAACGTCGAACATCTCGATGTCGGGCACGTCGTCGGATATCTCGAAGGCAGTGGTTGCAGTCGTGGTGGTCGTGGTGGGTGCGGGGCTTTCTTCGATCACTTTGGAGGTGGTGGTGGAGGGTTCTGCGGGCTGAACGATGGTGGTCGTGGTGGACGGCGTCGAGGGGCTTTTCGCCGCCGTCGATGTCGTGGCGGTGGACGGCGCGGCGGAGGAGGCGTCCACCTCGGCATTGCGGTCGTCTCCGGCGCAGGCGGCAACCACCAGGACAACAGATGTCACAGCGAAGAGGGTACGGATCACGCGGCGGTCCTTCCGAGCATTCTGCACCCAATGGTATCGGCCCGGCCGCACCACACAGGGCGTAGCCAACCTACCGGATTTTCAGAAGATCACGAACGTTCGTGTGATGCTCCGCGGGCAGTAACAGGCAGTGGGTCGAACCTTTTCCAAGGTTTAGGCGGCTTTATTGTGGCTGGGGTATGAAGCTGGTGTTTCCTTCGCCCCAGATGTGGGGGCGGATGGCCACTCCGTTGATGAACAGGGCCGCCTCGGCGCGGGTGGCGGGCCGGTCCGGGCAGAACACGTCGGGACCGCAACCGGGCACCACTTCGAAATCGGTCGACCAGGACACACCGGGCGTGTAGAAACTGTCGGGCGCCACATCGGTATAGGAAGGCGGAGCGCCAACGTAGTCGGCTTCGGTGTGCCGGTACAACAGAGTAGCCATCTGACCGCGGGTGACCGGCTGTTGGGGACAGAACCTCCAGTCCTCGGTACCGAAAGACCCCTGTGTGCATCCCAAGGTGATCTCCTCTGCCACCGCCCACCCGATCGCCCGGTCCGAATACACCCCCTCCTCGACATCGGAGAACGCTTCGAATCCCGTGTACTCACCGGCGGGTTTACCGGCCGCTCTCCACAAAAACGTCACGAACTGCTGACGGGTCAGTTTCTCATCCGGACAAAACAGAGTCGGAGAACATCCCTGAGTGACTCACCATCAGCACCGGCCGCAGACTCGAGAGCCGGGACCGCTTGGTCGAACGGCAACCCCCGAGGAGGGAGATCGACCCGCACAAGACGGGGCGGCGGGAGGAGAGAGGGCGTTTCGCCCGTTGAGTTGAAGTCCCCGGGGCCGCCGGGCAATCAAAGGGCTTTCCTCATGGCTGATCGCGACAGCGTTGCCTCTTCGGTTTGCGCAAACGATCGAGGTGCAACCCGTCGGGGTCTCAGTCCGGCAGCAGGGCGGTGTTGCCCTCGCCCCAGATGTGCGGCCGGATGGCCACCCCGTTGATGAACAAGGCTGCTTCTGCCCGGGCGGCGTGGCGGTCGGGGCAGAACAGGTTCGGCCCGCACCCGGGTACTACCTGGAAGTCGGTCAGCCAGACGATGCCGCGGGTGTGTACCCTGCCGGGTTCGACATCCGTGTAGGTAGGGGGTCTTCCTTCATAGTCGGCATCCACATGTCGGTAAAGGAGAGTCGCCATCTGACCTCGGGTGACCGGGTCCGCGGGGCAGAACCGCCAGTCCGGATCGCCGAACTTCCCGGCGGTGCATCCCACCGTGACTCCGTTGGAAACCGCCCAGCCCACGGCCTCGTCGGCGTACTCGCCTTCTGTTACGTCGGCGAAGGCCTCCGATCCTCTGTAGGTCGGGGCGGGTCGACCTGCGGCCCTCCACAGGAATGTGACGAATTGCCGGCGGGTAAGTTCGCTTTCGGGGCAGAACATCCCCGAGGCGCAGCCCGAGGTGATCTCGTGGAGAATCATCCATGTGACGGCTGGTTCGTACCACACCCCTGGGACCACGTCGGTGAACAGTTCCGACGCGGGAGGCGGCGGTTCCTCCCCGCCCTCTCCAGGGGCGACGCCTCCACCGCCACCACCGCCACCACCACCACCACCGCCACCGCCACCACCGCCACCACCACCCCCGTTACCGCCCCCGTTACCGCCACCCCCGCCTCCACCGGTTCTGGCGGGCAGTATCCGGTTGCTCGCGACCGGACCGGCCGTCTTGTCAGGTCCATGCCGGTCGGTGTAGGAGGCGCTCACGCGAAGATAGCCGCCGACATCCTGTTCGGCCGGTGTGTGCCCATTACCGGAGGCGCCGGTGATCTCGGTCCAGGGCCCGTTCGGGTCTTCCGAAGTCTCCCACTTCCATCTGACTCCCGAGATTCCACCGTCGGGATCGGCGAGGACGGCTCTGACGGTGGTATTCGCTCTCGGTTCCTTCGTGGAGAGAGCGATGACACCCGGCTCTTCGACGTTGATGACATCGATGGTGACGGTAATCGTGTCGTCGATGCTCGTGTTGTACTGGTTGCTGTCGTTCCTGTGGTCGGCGACCCGGACGATGAACATGTAGCTGGCATCCTGCTCGTGGTCGAGAGGGTTCCTGGTTCTCAACTGCCCCGCCGCGGCGTCGAACTCGAAGTGGTCGGCGTCCCTTCCCGATACCGTGTAGACCAGTTCGTCCTCGTCGGGGTCCACAGCCGTGAAGGGAACTCCGATGTCCCGTCCCGCCGGGGTCCCTTCGGCCACGCCGCGCCGCCCCGTCTCCGCAGCCGGGAACCGGGGCGCCTCGTTCAGCCTGGGGACCGCGGCGCTGTTGAGCCAACTGTTCACCACTGCCACGGCCTTCCGGTCGGCAAGTTCCTCCACGATGCCCAGAAACTTCTCCGTGCTGACGTTGCCGCCCGCCGTTCGATCGTGCGTGGCCCTGAGGACTTGGAAGAACACCGTGTCACCCACCTCCCTGTGCAGAGCGTGCAAGGTGAGAGCGCCGCGAAGATACACCGAAAACCAGTTGAACATCTGGGAGACGGAGATCTTTTTCGGCGGCTGCGCGTTGGCTCTGACGGCCAGGTTCCTGTTCCTGCCCATATAGAAATCCATACTGACGCTGTGTTTTTCGGCCAGGTACGTGTAGTGCAAATATGTGGCGAAGCCCTCGTGCAGCCAGATATCGCTCCAGTCCCCCACCGAGGAGGAGTTGCCGAACCACTCGTGCGCCAGTTCGTGCGCCACGATAAAAGCGTCGTCGACGGTATCGGCGCCGAAAAGAGTCAGGGTCTGGTTCTCCAAGGCGTATCCGAGGTCGAAGGGCATGACGATCCCCCCGTAGACGTCGAAGGGAAAGTCGCCCAGAATCCCCTCGAAAAGAGCCAGCGCCTCCGACACGACGGAGAGTCCCGGCGCCGACTTGCCGCGGTGAACGTAGTTGCGAATCAGGGGATCGCCCCCGGCCCGGACCTCCTGGCGCAGGAAGTCGCCCACATACACCGCCGCCAGGTAGGTGGCCATGGGATCCTCCATCTTCCACACGGAAGTGGTGAAGCCGTCTGCGGTGACTTCGCTCTCGCGAACTCCGGTGGCAGCCGCCGTAACCGTGTCGGGAACCGTGATCTCGAACTCGAACGTCGCCTTGTCGGACGGGTGATTGTTGCACGGGAACCAAGTCATAGCCCCCGACGGCTGACTGGCGACGAAGATAACCCCCAAGGGATAGGAAGCGCCTCTGCGGGTCTGCCAGCCGACACCGTCGGTGTGAGTAGCGGCGGGGTCGGGCGTCGGAGAAGGCGTTCCCGAATAGCTGACCGCAACGGTGAACTCGCTCTCATCAGCCAGGGGCGCGGACGGGGTGACGGTCAACTCGGTGCCGCTGCGGGAGAACCCGGCCGCGGCGCCGTCCACGGTCACCGCGCTAACGGTCAAGCCGCTGAAGTCTAAGTTGAACGCCGACAGGTCCTGGGTGGCGGTGGCGGTGACGGTGGTGACCGCCACCACCGAAAAGTCGGAAATGTCGATGTCCATATCTATGTGGTAGTGGGCTACGTCATAACCGCCGTTGCCCAGCTTGGGAAAGAAACTGTCACCCACCCCGTCGGCGCCCGGCGTTCCGGTAACAGCCCGAACCGCCGCCCCGGACGCCCGGACGGGTGTCTGCAGACCGACAGGCACAACCGCCGACAGGCACAGCACCGCGACACCCACCAGGAACGCCACCCGCCCGGACGCTGACCTCTTCCGCCTTGAAAAACTCGAACCCCCTACACTCTCCAAATCCTCTACCTCTGGTTCACCTTTGCACTCATCCGCATCCTCCGTAGCAATGCATGCTGTCATCCACCTTAGCGTCCCCTAGCCTTTCCGTTACCGGGAGGAGTCCGGGTCCGGGAGGAACGGAAGGCCAGAGCTTCGGATGGGCGCGCGTGCCCTCGACGTCGCCCATTCTTTCAGGCGTCTCGTCGACCCACGGGGAGTTCGTAGGTGAACTGGCTGCCGATTCCGGGGGTGCTCCGAGCCTGGACGGCGCCGTCGTGGGCTTCGACGAGTTGTTTGGCTACGGTGAGTCCGAGGCCCGCGCCGCCCGTCGACCGGGTGCGGGACGGGTCCACCCGATAGAAGCGGTCGAAGACGCGTTTCAGGTCGTCGGGTGGGATACCGGGTCCGGTGTCCTCGACGGTGACCCTGACCAGGGTTGGCCCGGCTTCCACCACAAGGCGCACTGTGCCCCCTTCGGGTGTTTGGACGATGGCGTTCTCGACCAGGTTGGCGGTTACCTGGGCGAGACGTTCGGGGTCGATCTCGACCGCCGGCAGGTGGGAGGGCGCCTCAATGGTCAGTTCGATGTCCTTCGCCAGCGCGCGGGGAGCGAATGACTCGATCGCGGCGTGCACTATCGGCAGGAGCGACATGTGCCGCCGATCCAGCCTCAGTGAACCGGTTTCCGCCAGCGCCAGCACTTTCAGGTCCTCCACCAGGCGGGAGAGCAGCGATGTCTGGCCGGCGATGGTATCGATAGTTCCGGGGTCGGGTTCGATCAGGCCGTCCTTCACCGCTTCCAGGTATCCCTGGATGTTCGAGAGGGGCGTTCTCAGTTCGTGGGTCACGTCCGCTATCAGGTCGCGGCGCCGTTGCTCGGCGCGTTGGAGCCGGGAGGCCATCGTGTTGAAGCTTCGCCCCAGTTCACCGAGTTCGTCTCGTCCGGGGGAGGGTACCCGTTGGTTCAGGTCACCCCGCCCCAGGCGCCGGGCCGCGTCGCTCAGCCGGCGCACCGGTCCGAGCATCCGGCCCGATACGAGCGCGACCAGCGCGATACCGCCCAGGCCGCCGACCAGACCTGCGTAGAGTAGAGACCGGTTCAGGGAGGCAGCGATCCGGGAAGCGGTCGGTTCGGTTCCTTCCTCGGGTTGGGGGAGGCTCTCCACCAGCAGCGAGGCCACCTTTCGTCCTTCGTCCACGACGGGTATGTTCCTGCTGCCGGGCGTTTCGCCTATCTCCTGCCGGGCCGCCGCGACGTGAGAGTCCGCCAAGGGCGTCCCGTCCCGGTTGAGGACCACGATCCGCCAGCCGTACAGCCGGCCGGCGCTCTCCACGGCGTCCTGGAGGTGGACCTGCCCCGACCGGCCCCGCAGATACCCGGACACGATTTCTTCCACACGAGCCGCCCGGATCTCCCCGGTGTCCGTATCGAAGAGGGTTGTCTCCCGGGTGGCCACCCGGTTCAGGTAGAGACCGACACCGAGCAACGTCGCAAAAAGCGTCACCGCGAAACCGACTACCAGCCTGAACCAGAGACTGGCCGGGACTCTGCGGATCATGACCCCCTCCGGGCTCCGGGAAGCCTAAAGGCGGTCGAATCTGTACCCGACACCGTAGACCGTCCCGATACAACCGGCCGCTTCCCCGTCACCCCGCAACTTGCGCCGGAGGTTCGACACATGCGCATCCACCGTGCGGTCGAAGCCGAAGAAGTCGTAACCGAATACCTCATCGATAATTTCCTCGCGGGTGAACACCCGCTCCGGTTCGCGGATCAGCACCACCAGAATATGGAACTCGGTGGGGGTGAGCGCCACGGAACGCTCCCCCACGCGAACCCGGCGGGAACCCAGGTGAACGGTAACCTCCCCTCGCCGCATCTTCCCCGGTCTGCTCAGACCCGCTTCACGGGAGACCCGTCTCAACACCGCCCGGACCCTCGCCGCCAACTCCCGGGGGCTGAACGGCTTGGTGACGTAGTCGTCTGCGCCGAGATCGAGTCCGGCCAGCCGGTCGGCCTCGTCCACGCGGGCAGTCAACATGATCACCGGCACATCCGTGGTCTCTCGGAGCCTTCGACACACTTCCATCCCGTCCAGTCCCGGAAGCATCAGGTCGAGCACCACCAGATCCGGACGGGCGGCGGCGGCGACCTCCAGGCCCTCGGAGCCGTCAGCCGCCGCCACCACCCTGTGACCGTCCCGAGCCAGGTACATGCGCACCAGTTCGGTGGTGTGCTCGTCGTCCTCGATGATCAGAACCGTGCAACCCGCCTTCAACCTTCCGGCAGTCCCAGAATACTGCCATTCCCGGTGGATGCCGGGCTCCTCGGGCCGATCACCTGAAGGCTTCAAGATCTCGTCGGCCTTTCGTCGGACACATCGAATCCCTATCCGAGGTCCGACCCCGGATTGGCGCGGACCCGCTCTCGGAGTGTCTCCCGCTTCGCCCGGTCCAAAGCGTTTCGAACCTGTGACTCCTCGAGGTCGAGGTTCTCGGCCAGCCGGGAGGCAAACGTCCCTTTCCCACCGTCTTCCTCGTCCTGTTTCGCCCCGTCGACGGCGTCCCGAACCACATCCTTGTCCATTCCGAGATTCTCCACCACCCGGTTCACGAAACCGGTGTTCCCGACCATCTCACCGTCGTTGTCTCCCGCCCGGCCGCCCATCAGAATCCCGCCGGCCACCCCGACAATCAACAGGCCGGCCGCGGCGGCGGCCATTCGCATTCGTCTGCTCATAGATGTCTCCTTTCTCAGCGACGAAAAGGGAGCGTAAACCAACGAATGTGAAGGAATCATGAAGACCGAACCCCACCGGCGGCGGAGCGAACCAACCGTACCCGACGAACCTGTTCGGATCCGGTGTCCGGGGTGTGCCGGGCACCGTGGAGTGTGCCCGGCATTGTTTTGAGGCTCGTGTCGACCTTGGCGCTGATCGGCGCCGGCGGTGGTTTTCGCCCCTAATCGGCCGGGCCCGGGCCTGTTCGAGGGGGTGGGGCGGGTGTCCGATGGTCGGTCTATTCCTCCCGGCCGGTGCTGTCCTCTATCTCCACTACCAGTTCATGGTGTCGAAGCGAGGTGGAGATCAAGGACTGCACTATGGCGACCACCGGCAGCGACAGGACCGCTCCCACCGCTCCCATCAGGTATCCGCCGGCGATCACCGCCCCCACCGAGACCGCCGGGTGGACGGCCATGGTGCGGGAGGTGACCCGGGGAGAGATGATCAGGTTTTCGATCTGCTGGTAGGCGACGATCAGAATCAGGACCCACAGGGCGGTGATCGGGTTCTCGACCAGGGCGATGAAGACCGGGAGCGCTCCCCCGACATAGGTGCCGATCACGGGCAAAAACTGGGATATCACCCCCATCCAGATTCCCAGCGCCACCGGATAGGGCACCGAGAGCAGGGCCAGCGTCACGGTGGTGATCACCGCCGACAGCCCTGCCAGAATCAACCTCGAATAGATATACCCGCCGGTCTTTTCTATGGAGACCTCCCAGATCCGCAGCAGGAGGTGTTGACGGCGGGCGGAGAAGAGCGAAAGCACCAGGCGCAGCATCCTGGGCGTGTCCGCCACGATGTAGAAGGCAAACAGCAAAACGGTCATCACCTGGAAGACCGCGGTCGCCAAAGTGCCACCCACCGCCAGCGCCCCTTCGGTCAGTCGGCCCCCGTACTGCTCGATAAGCGCCCCGATATCCGTCAGTTGGGAACGGATGGCGCCGTCCAGATCGACGTTCAGGTACTGTCCCAGCCAATCCTCCACGGTGGCCAGATAGTCGGGCAATTTGACGGCGATCTCCGCAGCCTGGCTGATCAAAAGAGGCAGCAGGGTAGCCAAAAACACCACTATCAGCACCAGGGCCACCGCAAAGACCGCAGCGGTCGCCCATCGGCGACCCCATCCTTTCTTCTCCAGCCAGTCCACCGCCGGAACAAGCCCCACCGCCAGGAACAGGGCGACGAAGACCATCACCAAAAGGGCGGTTAACTCTCTCATCACCCACACCACCGCCGCAATCCCCAACACCGCCAAAGCGACCGTGCCCAACCAGCGATTGAGCCAAGGAGGAGGCCGGTCGGAACCCGAAGAACCACCGGTCGGCGTCACATTTCCGAGTGTAGTCCGTCCGCCACCCGGTCAAACAGGTCAACGCCGACTCCACATAACCACCGCAGACTCCTCGAACCCATCGGAGACATCCCACCCGCCGAAAAAAGAGGTCCACCACCACAGACAACAACCACCAACAACCGGAGAATTACTCACACAAAACATTCTCCGATGAATCCGGGGCGGTTCACGTGAACACACCCTAATCCTCTAAACCATCAAGTGGTTGAGAAACACCACGCCGGCTACCGTAACGACACCCAGGTAGGAGAGGCCGGTTGCCGCCATCACACCCGAGTAACCGGTCTCACCCAGAGCGAACCAAGTTCCCGCCACCAACGCTGCGCTCACCAGCGCCAACGCGGCAAGGGCCCACCCCAAGGCGCCCCCGTCATAGGGAGCAGCTCCGTTCAGCCACCCGGCCGTCAAGCTCAGGACCAGTCCGGCGCCGGCCAGAAGGTCGAGGCGCCGCACCGCCCAACGAGGCAGGGTGGGGTCAACCAGGAACCAGTGGCCCAAAAGCATGGTGGAGGTGATCCCTCCCAGCGCCGCGCCGGCGGCAATGGCGGCAACCCAGCCCGCGATCAGAGCCGAAGAGAACAGCGCCAGGACGGCGCCGGGGATGACCAGGGAGGAATACCCGCTCCTCCCCGATCTCAAAACCGCCGCCGCCACCAGGACCAATCCTGCCGCCGCCCACCAGGAACGAAGGGCCGGATAGATCATCAGAAGCGCCGAGGCCCCCCCTCCCAGCATCTGGTAGCCCCGCTTGGCCACCTTCCACCGGACCGCCAGGGGCAGGGTGAGAGCCAATCCACCGGCCCAGGCAGCCATGAAAGCGGCAGGACCGAAAGTTGCGCCGGCAGGGATCACCGATCGCTAGTCGGAGAGATGGGACAACACTCGCTCGGCAACGGTCTGGGGGTCGAAGCCGAAATTCCGGGCCAGCACCTTGTAAGGCGCCGAAGCTCCGAACCGGTCGATTCCGATAGCCAAACCCTCCGAACCGACGATCCGTTCCCAGCCGTAGGTGGCGCCTGCCTCCACCGACACCCGGGGAATGCCGTCGCCGAGGACATGTTCTCGATAGGAGTCATCCTGCTCTTCGAAGGCCTCCCAGCAGGGAAGGCTGACAATTTTGGCAGAGACCCCCTGGGGTTCAAGCAATTCTGCGGCGTCCAATGCCAACGAGACCTCCGATCCGGTTGCAACGATCACCACGTCTTCGCCGGGACGGAGCACGTACCCGCCCTGCGCCGGTCCCCCGTCGGCGGCCGATCGATCAAGCACCGGTAGTCCCTGGCGGCTGAACACCAGCACGGTGGGACCCTCGGTCCGGTTGAGAGCCATCTCCCATGCCTCCACCGACTCGGTGGCGTCGGCCGGCCGGATGACCCACAGCCCGGGCATGGCCCGCAGGCTGGCGAGATGCTCAACGGGCTGATGGGTGGGACCGTCCTCTCCCAACATGACGGAGTCATGGGTCATCACCCAGATGCAGGGAAGTTCCATCAGGGCCGAAAGCCGGATGGAAGGACGCATGTAGTCGGTGAAGACGAAGAAGGTGGATCCGTAGGGCCGCAGGCCACCATGCAGAGCCATGCCGTTGACGATTCCTCCCATTCCGTGCTCCCTGACACCGAAATGCATGTTCCGGCCCAGGCGATTGGTGCGGGAGAATCCCCGATCGCCGGGCAGCACCGTCTTGGTGGACTCGGCCAGATCGGCCGCTCCCCCGATCAGACCGGGCGCCTTCTCACCGATCTGGCCGAAGAGCTTTCCCGACACATTCCGGGTAGCGACGCCAGCGCCCGGCTCGAACTCCGGGGAATCCAGCCTCACCGGTTGGTGGGTATGAAGGGTGTGCCAATCGGCGGAGCGTTCCCGACTCTCCCATTCCCGGCGGGCGGCCCTTCCCCGCCCCATAGCATCCGACATGAAGCTGTAAACCTCCGCCGGCACCCAGAAGTCCTCCTCCGGCGGTATCCCGATGTTCTCCTTGGCCAGTCTCACCTCTTCGGCGCCCAGCGGCGCTCCGTGAGCCCCGGGAGTGTCCACCTTGTTGGGAGAACCCGCCCCGATGTGGGTCCGGCAGATGATCAGTGACGGTTGTTCGTCAGTGTTCAGAGCCTGCAGGGTCGCCTCCGCCACCGCCTCCCGGTCGTGGCCGTCGACCGACAAGGTGTGCCAACCGAGCGCGTTGAACCGGGCGCCGACATCTTCGGAGAACGTGATATCGGTTGTGCCGTCGATCGAGATACGGTTGTCATCGTAGAAGTAGATCAGTTTCCCCAAGCCCAGATGCCCGGCCAGAGACGCCGCTTCGGCCGCCACTCCCTCCATGAGGTCACCGTCGGATACGAAACCGTAGGTGTGATGGTCCACCTGATCGGCCCCCAGCCGGGCGCGAAGATGTTCCTCGGCTATGGCCATCCCCACTCCGTTGGCGAAGCCCTGGCCAAGGGGTCCGGTGGTGGTCTCGATGCCCAACTCCGGCTCCCGCTCGGGATGGCCGGCGGTGGGGAACCCCCATTGCCGGAAGTTCTTCAGGTCCTGCATCGAGATCGGGAAACCGGACAGATGCAACATGGCGTAGAGCAGCATCGAGCCGTGACCGTTGGAGAGCACGAAGCGGTCCCGGTCCGGCCAGGTCGGACAATCAGGATCCACCTTGATAAAACGAGACCAAAGCGTCACTGCTATGTCGGCCATTCCCATCGGCATTCCCGGATGGCCGGAGTTGGCCCGCTGGACCGCATCCATGGCCAGACCTTTGACCACCGCTACCGCTAAAGATTCATTCCTCATCAGGAAACATACGGTACCAAGATGTTTCGGTTACCCTGCCGTCGGCGGCGATCCCCTGACCGCGCTGCCAAGCCTTGGTGTGCGCCTCCGTATCGGCGTCGAACACCCCCGTAACCTCGATCCCCAGAGCCCGCTGCCATCTCTCCACCCTGGGGCCGGTGCACCCCGATTCCGATTCCAACACCTGGGGGAGAGGGCAGTTATCGACAGGGGCGACGACTTCGTCGGAGAACATGCGATCCCAGGATGTCTGGGTGACCTTGCCGTCGGCGGCGATCCCCTGCTCGCGCTGCCAAGCCTTGGTGCGAGCCACCGTATCGGCGTCGAACACCCCCGTTACCTCGATCCCCAGAGCCCGCTGCCACTTCTCCACACTGGGGCCCGTGTCCCCCTCTTCCAGCAGCGCCGAGGAGGTTCGATTCACCGGGGAAGAGTCTGATGGGCCTGCTCCGGTGAACATGCGGCGCCAGGAGTCGAGACCCACTATTCCGTCGGCCTCCAAACCGTTGGCCTGTTGCCAGGTCCTGGTGGCGCCGGCGGTCTGGGGACCGAAGTAGCCGTCTGCCGCTATGCCCAGGGCGCGTTGCCATGTCACGACGTCGGCGCCGCGCGATCCCATTCTCAGGGGGCTGCCGGGATAGGGGGGCGCTTCAGCGGCCGGCCCGTCGCCGTCGCCTTCCTCCGGCGCCGGGGGACCACCCTCCTGCACTTTTGCGCCGGGGAACATCTTCAGCCAGGAACTGAGGCCTACGACTCCGTCGGCGACCAGGCCCTGGCGGTACTGCCAAGCCTTGGTAGCGGACAAGGTGGCCGGACCGAAATACCCATCCGCCGCAATTCCCAGGGCCCGCTGCCAGACGATCACGTCGGCACCCTGCGAACCGACCTTGAGAGAGCTACCCGGATAGGGGGGAACCCCCGCGCCCGGTTCCTGCTCCGGGAGATCATCGCCTTCATCTCCGACAGCAGGCGGAGGCGTGGGTCGTTCCACCCCGGCGCCGGGAAACATGGCCTGCCAACTCTTCATGCCGACTATCCCGTCGGGCGCCAGACCATTGGCCTGCTGCCACTCCCGGGTGGCCCGGGCCGTGTCCGATCCGAAATAGCCGTCGGCGCGCAGCCCCAGGGCGGACTGCCAGGTCCTCACCCACTTGCCCTGGCTACCCACCCTCAACAGGAAACCCGGATAGCTGGGAACGTCCGACCCGGTCTCCTCCGGCTCGGGGTCCGGTTCCGTCTCGTCCTCGGTCTCCGTTTCATCGGGGGTCTCGGCGGACGGGGGCGAGGAGAACATCTTGTTCCAGGACTCCTCCCCCACGATCCCGTCGACAGCCAGACCGTTGGCCTGCTGCCACTGACGGGTGGCGGCGGTGGTCGCCGGACCGAAGTCACCGTCGGCGGTAATCCCGAGTGCCCCCTGCCAGACCCGCACCGACTCGCCGCGGTCTCCTTCCCGAAGAGACGCCCCGGGGTAAGGATTCTCAGGGATCACCACCTTGGGCGCGGTCGCCGCCGAGGACGGACCGGTTCCGACTTGATTGGTGGCGGTCACCGTGAAGCTGTACTCCACTCCCGCGCTCAGGCCGCTGAACACTGCGCTGGTCTGCGAAGCCTCCACCGTGATCGGATCGGCATGGGCGGGACTGACGCTCACCGTGTAGTTCTCCGGAGCGAACCGCGACGGAACCGGCGCCCAGCTGACCGTGGCTGCCCTCCCACCTGCTACCTCCACCCCGGTGGGCGCCGGGGGCGGGGCCCACCAGTCGGCCAGATAGTCGATCTCAAAGTACCTCGATCTCAACCGCAAAGAGGACTTGAGGGTCGAAGCCGAGCCCCTTTCGACTACTTTGCTCCCTCCTCGAATTCCCTCCACTTTCACGAACTGGGCGCTTCCCCACGGGTAGGGAACCGTAGTGACCGAGATGACGTCATCGAACCGGCCGTCCAAGTCATAGATTCCGAGCAACTGAGACAGCGAAAGGCTCTTGGACCAGGAGGCGCCGGGGTTGACCGCCGGATCGATCGACCACGGATCCTCCACCGAGACGAGGTAGGGCCGCCCGGCGGTTCCCCACAGCGCCGAGGAGTCCTCTGTGGCCCCTCCGCTGGAGGAAGAGTAGAAGGCCTGGACCACCGTGAGTTCCTCCTCGGGATGGGTCACGACCATGCCGGCGGTGGGACGCGCTCCCACCAGTTCCCACCGTCCGCCGTTCTGTATCTGCCTGTTCCATCCCGCGTACACCTGATCCCGGGTGTCGCTGACCACATGACACCAACAGGCCGATTTCCGGGAATCACTGAAAGAAGACTCCGAACCCCGTCGCAGCATGGCATAAATCGCATACGACCGGGCCGCTATCGCCTGGGCCTCCAAGGCCGCATCCATCCAGGCGGTGGGGATCTCGGCGATACCCGCCACGTAGTCCTCTATGTCCATTTGCATGGAAAAGTGCATTCTTGCGCCTTTGGGGCGTACTCGGATGCGACCGTGAACGAATTGGGTCATCTCGCCCCCGTAATTGAGGCCCCGCAGACCCACCCGGTTGTCATCGGACAGATCCTGAATGCTCAATCGGCACTGCGAGACCGCTCCCACCAGATTGGTGGAACAGGACCCGTCCCCCTGGGCCGTCACCACCAACTCCTCCCCGCTGTTCAGGTAGTAGGCCCCGGCGCAATCGGAGAGACCGCTTCCCTGGACAAGAGCCTGCCAGGTACCTCCCCCCACCACTCCGTCCGCTTCCAGGCCCTGGGCCGCCTGGAAGGAGATCACCGCCTCCCGGACCGTTTCGTTGAAGGTCTCAGGCGCTCCCTGCAAATATCCCAGGTCCGCCAACCTGGTAATCAGGAGACCGGTGAAAGTGTTGTCACGATCCGGCGAGGCCCCGGCCACCAGCAGCGGATAGGAGTTGTAATCCCCATCGAAACAGACCCTTACCCGCCCGGTGCTGACCACGAAGGTGAACTCGGTGCGATTCTGTCTCATCCCCACCCAGATCGGCATCGACTCGGTGACCACCCAGGAGCCGGGGATGGCGTCGGAAAGGTCCTCGACAGATGACCCCTGGTAGAAGTGCTCCAGAATCTGGGTGGACGTGTAACCCTGCTGAGACATCCCCTTGGCGCCGTACTGCGTGAGGCCCACTCCGTGGCCGTAGCCCGCGCCTGCGATGGTTATCCTCACGTCGTCGGGGTCGATAGTGGCGTCGGGAAACATGATTTTCCAGGAGGCGGGCCCCACGATTCCGTCTGCTGTCAAACCGTTGCGGTTCTGCCATGCGATGGTGGCTTCCCTGGTCTGCTCGCCGAAGTTTCCGTCGGCCGCAATCCCCAGCGCCGCCTGCCACGCCCGGACCGCCTGCCCTCGACTACCCATCCGCAGCGGCTCGCCGGGATACTCCGCCGCCGGCACGGGAATAGCTGTCCCGACCAGCAAAAACACTGCGCTCAGACCAGCCGCGAGACGCAAACTCCAGCGCTGCCTTGTGTCTTTTCGATCGTTTTCCAAGGTAAAGCTCGTCAATGTGGGAACAGTCTCGATGACCCCACCCGCGCCGCAATCATGTAGCTTAGACCCGTTCGGCGATTATGAGGAGACGCTAACCGGAGAGCGACGACCGATCACCACCGGCGTCCTCCCCACCGACGGCGGAGCGACCGACTGCTTGGCGCTCTTGGCGTGATAGCTGGAGCGAACCAACGGTCCCGACTCCACGTGCGGAATGCCTACTCTCTCGCCGAAGGCCCGATATTCCTCGAACTCGTCGGGATGCACGTAGCGATGCACCGGCCGGTGCCGGGGAGTGGGCCGCAGGTACTGCCCGATGGTGACGATGTCGACGCCCACCGCCCGCAGATCCGCCAATGCGCCCATGACCTCGGCGCGCGTCTCCCCCATCCCCACGATCAGGCCGGACTTCACCAGACCCTCCGGGTAGAGACGCTTGGCCCGCGCCAAGAGCGCCAGCGATCGCCCGTAATTGGCAGAGGTGCGGATCTCCCGTTGCAAACGCACCACCGTCTCGGTGTTGTGGTTGAGAACGTCGGGGTGCTGCTCCATGACCGTGGCGAGCGCTTGGCGGTCGCCTTTGAAGTCGGGGATCAGCACCTCGATATCAGTCCGGGGAGACACGGCGCGGGTTTCCCGGATGGTGGCGGCAAACACCGAGGAGCCTCCCATCGGCAAGGTCGTCACGATTCACCGAAGTGATCACCGCATGACTGAGGCCCATCCGGGAGACGGCCTCGGCAGCCCGGTACGGTTCCTCCAGGTCAAGCCCCACCGGGCGGCCGGTGGTGACGTTGCAGAACCCGCAGGCGCGGGTGCATCGATCACCGAGGATCATCAGGGTGGCGGTCCCCATCCCCCAGCATTCGTAGATGTTGGGACACCCCGCCTCCTCGCACACCGTGTTCAGGTCCAAGGATCGCATCAGTTTCTTCAGTTCCAGGTACTCGGGGTCCATCCGGGCGGTCACCCTCAGCCACGGGGGGCGCGGCGGTTCGCCCGGCAATCTCCTGGACCGCCGGGAGACGGCAGGCGCCGGCCGGTCGGGAGAGAAGGTTCCCTCCCGCAGCAACCTGTCCACTTCGAACTCTTTGGTCCGGCCCTGGCCACGGGCGAAGGCCGCCAACTGGGTTTCCGCCTCGGGGTACCCGAAGACTTCGACAAAACGAGGAATGAAAGCTTCCACCGCCTCCTCGATCGAAACTCGATGACCTGCCAACTCAGTCACCGAGGTAACCGGACGGCTGGTGATTCCGCAGGGATTGATATAGTCGAAATAGTCCATTTGCGGATGCAGATTCAGGGCGAAACCGTGCATGGAGACCCGCCGGGAGACACGTACCCCGATGGCCGCCACCTTTCCACGCTCGGTCCATACCCCGGTCAAACCCCTCTCCCGCCATGAACTCACTCCCAGATCGGAGAGGGTCAGGATCAAAGCCCTCTCCAAGGAGCGAACATAGTCTGTCACCCGACCGGGTTTGACGCCTACCAGTGGATACCCCACCAATTGTCCGGGACCGTGATAGGTGATGTCCCCTCCCCGATCAACCCGGAAGAACTCCGCTCCCACCTCCGAGAGCCGGTCGGGACCGATCAGCAGATGGGAACCGTCCCCCCTCCGTCCCACCGTGTAGACGTGGGGATGCTCCAGCAGCAACAGGTAGTCGTCTGCGGTCGACCCTCCGCTCCGACGTTCCCAGACGGCTCGCTGGAGATCCCAGGCCTCTGCATAGGGAAGTCGACCCAGCCATCGCACGCGAAGGGCGGAACTCCGGCCGGGCGGGGTCACTTCAGTTCCTGCTCCCAGTCCCAAGTCTCCAGATTGTGTTTAACACGCTGCAGGAAGAGGACTGCCGTCGACCCGTCGAAAGCCCGGTGATCCCACGAGAACCCCAAGAATCCCGTGTGACGGATGGCCAGGGCGTCCCGGCCGTCGGAGGTGGTCACCACCACCGGCCGCTTGGCGACCGTGTCGGTGGAGAGGATGGCGACGTTGGGAACGTTGATGATCGGCGCTGACATGTACGACCCGAACGGTCCGGGATTGGTGATGGTGAAGGTGGAACCGGTCATCTGATCGGGCCCCAACTGTCGATTGCGGGCGGCCGCGGCCAGTTGCCGGATGTGCCTGGCGAGTCCGGCAAGCCGCAGATCCTCGGCGTCCCTGATGGTCACCACCACCAGACCCTGCTGGTCGAGATCGACCGCTATCCCCAGGTGCACCCGATCGTGGTATTCGGCTTTGCGCTCCTCCAGATAGAAGGAACTGTTCACCACCGGGTACGCCCGCAGAGCGTCAATGGCGGCCCGGCAGACAAAGGGCAGGTAGGTGAGCGAAAACCCATGATCTCGCTTGAAACGCTCCTTGTGGGCGGCGCGCACCTCCGCCACCGGTTCGTAGTCAACCTCCATGGCGCTCCACACGTGAGCGGCGGTCCGCCGGGAACGGATCATGTTCTCTCCGATCCGGACCCGCAGCCTGCTCAGATCCGTTCTCTCCTCAGGGGCGGGGGCTACCGCAGGGACCGGTGCAGGCGCCGGAGGCGGGGTTGCCGGCTCGACCGCCGGCCGCGACACAACTGCGGGTCGGGGAGCAGGCGCCGGCGCCGATGGCCTGGGAACTGTCCCCAGATACGCTTCCACGTCCCGGCGGGTGACCCTGCCTCCCTGGCCGGTGCCTGCGATCATTTCAATGTCCAACCCGTGCCGGCGCACCAGGCGACGAACCACCGGGGACAGGCGTTTGGAACGGCCCCTGGTTCCCTGGGAACTCTCCGGCGCCGGCGCGGCGGGCGACTCCTGCGGCGGAACCTCTGCCGCCGGCGTTTTTTCAACAGGTTCGGAGACGACCCGGGGAGCAGGCGCCTCCTCCGGAACCTGCGCTTCGGAATCCCCCACCACACAGAGGTCGGTTCCCACCTCCACCGTCTCTCCCTCCTCCACCAGTATCTCCAACATCACGCCTGACACCGGCGACGGGACTTCGGTGTCCACCTTGTCGGTGGAAATCTCCAGAACCACCTCGCCCTGGGAAATGGCGTCACCCACCTGCTTTGCCCACCGCAGGAGGGTTCCCTCGGTGATGGTTTCCCCCAACTGTGGCATGGGGATGGTGGTGGTCATCAGGATTCCTTTCCGTCAGTGCAGGCTGCGGCCCGTGGCTGACAACAACGTCTCTCCCACGGCCTCCGACAGCGTGGGATGGGCGTGAATGAACGCGGCGGCCTCGTCCGGAAGCGCTTCCCAGCCCACCGCGTACATAAGTTCGTGGATCATCTCCCCGGCCTGCGGACCCACCACCGCCGCTCCCACCAGAGGACCGTCCTTTTCTGCCACCACCTTCACCATACCCTGGCTCTGGCCGATGATGAGAGCCCGTCCCACACCGCCAAAAGGATGCTTGGTGATCTCAACCTCCATCCCCTGCGCCTTGGCCTCGGCGGCGGTGATGCCGACCTCCGCCACCTCCGGATGGGTATAGGTGACTCTGGGAATCACCCGGTAATCGACCGGCGCCGGTTCTCCGGTGGCGATGTAGGTGGCCGCCGCAATGCCCTCGGCAAAAGCCGCGTGTGCCAATTGGGGAGTCCCGGCGACGATATCCCCCACCGCAAACAGGCCGGGCTCGGCGGTCTCCATGGTTTCCGGATCGGCCTTGACGTAGCCCCGGTCCACTTCGGCCCGCACCGTCTCCAACCCCACTCCATCGGTGTTGGGGCCCCTTCCCACCGCCACCAGCGCCACATCCACTTCAACACTGCGGTCCCGAAAGGAGACTTTGACGCCGCTGTCGGTGGTTTCGGCGGGACCCACCCCGGTCTTCAAATAGAATTCCACGCCCCGCTTGGCCAGTTGTCTCATCAACTGGCGAGAGGCGTCGGTGTCTCCCCCCGGTATGAGCTGCTTCTCCAGTTCGAACACATGCACCTGCGTACCCACATCCACCAAAAGTGATGCGAATTCGCAGCCGATCACCCCGCCGCCGATGATTGCCACCCGGTCTGGCCGGGAAGCCCAGTCCACCGCATGATCGGAAGTCACTATTCGCTCGCCGTCGATCTCCCAGCCGGGGATGGTGCGGGCGTGCGATCCGGTTGCCAGGACCACCGCCCTGCCTCCAAGTGATACCCGCCCTTCCACCTCCACTCGCCCGGGCCCGGCAAGCCTCCCACGACCCGAGACGACCTTCACCCCCCTTCGGCGGAGCAGACCTGAAAGGCCGGACACCAACTGGTTGACCACCCGGTCCTTGCGAGCCAGGGCCGCCGGCCAGTCCAACTCGGGTTGGGACGACAGCACCCCGAAGTCCCCGGCTTTCTTTACGGTGGTGAACACCTCCGCCACCTGCAGCCACTGCTTGGCCGGGATGCATCCCCGCAGCAGGCAGGTCCCCCCGGGCTTTTCCTGCTCCACCAGTCCCACCGACAGCCCGAAGTTGCGGGCGTAGAGAGCGGTGGCGTATCCTCCCGGACCCCCTCCCAGGACCAGGACGTCGAACTCGGAGTCACTCATTGGACAAAACAGGGTACGTCATGCTGATGATTTTATCTACTCCCCCCAATATCATTGGCCGGGTGCCCACCCGGTATCTGATTATTGCCTCGGCAGCCGTTGGTCTGGCCATATTGATCGCTGGTGTCATCTGGTTTTTAAGGCTCTATTTCTAGGAAGGCGCCATCGCCTCCACGGCAGCTCCGATCCCCTCCTCCCCCACCGGAACCGGGCGGATCACCAACTCGTCCAACCCCGAGGAACGGTAGGCGTCCAGGCCGGCTCGGCACTCCTTCGCATTGCCGGCGATTCCCAGGTGGTCGGCCGCCGTGGAGACATCGTCGGGATCCAGCCCTTGCCGGTGGACATGCCGCCGGTAGGCCGGTTGCCGAAGGTAGTAACCCAGTTCTTTCACCAGTGCCTGCCGGGCTGCTTCGGGGTCGGAGGAGACGGCCACCCGAACATAGGCGGCAATGTGGAAAAAAGACGCTCCCCGGTCGAATTCGCGTATCCACTTGGCCGTGGAACGCAGATGAGCCGCCGTCGACCAGTTGAGCAACACGCCGTCGGCCTCGGTTACCGCCAATTCCAACATGCGCGGTCCCAGGGCGCCGACCACGGTCCAGATCGGACCGGCGGCGAGCAACCCGAGCTTTGCTCCTTCCACCGAGAACACCTTGCCGTGGTGGATGACGCTTCGGTGGTGGCGGAGTTCTCGGATGATCTTCAGATAATCGGAGACCGCCTCCAGCGGTGAAGACAGGTCGAAACCAAAATGGCAACGGGCAACTGACCGGCGTCCCGAGCCGATTCCCAGCACCATGCGGCCCGGTCCGGCCGCCATGGCGACGGTCGCGGCGCCCATCATCGCCGCCAGGGGGGAACGGACGTACACCGGCGCCACCCCGGTGGCCAGACGGATTCGGGAGGTGACCGCCGCCCACCCGGCCAAAGTGGAGAAAGCCTCCCGGTGGACCGACTCGTTGGTCCAAGCGGCCCGGTAGCCGAGTTGCTCGGCCCGCACGACGACGTCGGTGAGTTGCCGGGAAGAAAGGCGTGGATCCACCAGGGAGACGCCCAACTCCATCAGTGGACGCCCGACACCGGGACCTCTGCCCGGCAGTTGGGGCAGATGGCGGTCTGGATCGGGCCCACTATGAAGCTGAACAAACATTGGGGGCAACGGATGCGGGGAGAGGGCGCCTCGGGCGGGGGAGGCGGCGGAGGTCCGGCAGGTTCAACCCCCGGGTACCCGCGCGGTGGTCCGGGTACCGGGCGCGGCGCCCCGGCGGGCGGCGGGGGGCCTCCCGGACCGGGCGCGGGTCCCTTTACCTGGTTCATCGCCCCACAATGCGGGCATGAAAAGCGGCCGGGACGGGCAATCGTGACGCTGGAGCGGCAGGCGCCGCATCTGACTCTCATGTCTCAACCTCTCTCCTCTTCCGCCAACTCCTCCAGGGGGCCGATCCTTTGCCCTACCGCCCCGATGCTGTGCAGGTACTCGGCTTCCAATTCCAACACTGCGCGGATGTCATCTGAGGGTATCTCGATGCCGTGCCGCTTGGCAATCTGCTCGCGGATGTAGTCGATCGAGGATTGCGAACCCCCCGCCACCGTTTCCACCGGTTGGCGACGGTTCTTTTGGGCCAAGCCCTGCAGGTAGTAGATCTCCCATTCGACGATGCGCTGAATGCCGGCATTCCCCAACCGCTGCCGTATGTCGGACGCCAGACTGCTCTTTATGTGGTCCAGCGCATCGGAGACAACATAGACAGCCCCCCCTGACGCCCGGCGGCGCTTGGCTTCCTGCCACAGCAGGATTGCCACCAAGGCAAGAAAGACCGCGCCCAGCAACCCGCCCAGGGCGACTGTGGTGAATCCGGACATCGGCGAATCGCGGGCTAAAGACCCAGTTGATCCGCGATCTTCTCCCGGTGCAGCGAAGGGTCCCCGAACAGCAATTCGGAACTCTTTGCCCGCTTGAAATACAGGTGAGCGTCATGTTCCCAGGTGAAACCGATACCGCCGTGGATCTGGATGTTCTCCGCCGCCGAGGCGAAGTAGGCCTCCGAGCAATACGACTTGGCGAGACTGGCCATCAAAGGCCGCTCCTCGTTGTCCTCGCTCACCGCCCAGCCGGCGTAATAGGCGGCAGAGCGGGCCGACTCCACCTGGGCCAGCATATCGGCGCACTTGTGTTTGATGGCTTGAAAAGAGCCGATCGGACGGCCGAATTGTTTCCTGACCTTAGCGTAGGAGACCGCCATCTCCAGGCACGCCTGGGCACCGCCCACCTGTTCCGCCGAAAGCGCCACCACTGCTTTCTGCATCATCCTCTCCAGAATCGGCCATCCCTCCCCATCGGCGCCCAACAGTGCCCCGGCGCCCAACCCGACGTCTCGCAGTTCGATCCGGGCCTGCTTTCGGGTCTGGTCCATTGTGTCCAGCCGCCTGCGATCCATGCCTTTTGCCTCACCGGGGACCAGGAACAAGGAAACACCCCGACCGGTGCGGGCCGCCACCACCACCAGATCGGCGACATGCCCGTCGAGGACGAAACTCTTGGTCCCGTTCAATGTCCAGCCTCCCCCGGGACGGGGCCTGGCCGAAGCGGTCACTCCCTCGGAGTCCCACCGGCCGTTCGGCTCGCTGAACGCCACCGTGGCGATCAACTCACCCCCTGCAATCGCCGGGAGTATCCTGCGCTTCTGCTCCTCGTCACCAGCCTCCTCCACCACCCCCGCCGCCATCACCACCGTGGAAAGGAAAGGAGAGCAGAACAGCGTCCTTCCCTGCTCCTCCAGCAGCACGAACAACTCGAGGAAGCTGAAACCTGCACCGCCCCACTCCTCGGGAATGGCCATCGCCAGCCAACCCATCTCTGCAATCGCCTCCCAGTGCCGAGGTTCGTAGCCGCGCTCTGTGTCCATGAGTCGGCGCACTGTTTCCATCGCACAGTTGCGGTCCAACCACTGTCGCGTGTAGCGACGCAGTTCCTCTTGTTCCTCTGTGAAAGAAAAGTTCATTGTGTCTCTTTTGTCCCTGCCTTGCCTTCCCGAAGATAACTTACCGCGTCGGAGATCGTTTCGACCGCCACGATCTCAACATCCACCGGGGCAGTGGTTGCTTCAGCGTAGTTGTCCGTTGGCACCAGCACCACATCGGCGCCGGCCGCCTCAGCCGCCACCAGCTTCTGGCGGATACCTCCGATGGCCCCCACCGATCCGTCCATACCGATGGTTCCGGTGCCGGCCACCACCCTACCGTCGGTGAGGTTTCCCTCCTCCAGAAGATCTATCACCGCCAGGGTATAGATCATCCCCGCAGAGGGGCCGCCATAGTTGGCGGAGTCAATCTCGATGGGATAAGCGGTCGATGCGCTGATGCCCACCATGGCGCGCTCAGGCGAGTCGGGATTGGAGTGCAGGGCGAAACTGAGCGGTATCCGTTCCGATCCCCGAATCACCGTCACCTGCACCTCCTCCCCCGGCGTGCGGCTCTCCAGAATCGTACGGATGTCCCCCACCGTCCGGATCGGTTGCGATTCCATCTCCACCAGCAGGTCACCGTCGGCCAGGGTTTCGGAGGCCGGCGCCTCCCGAAATACCCCCACCACCTCCACTCCCGCGGCCAGGTCCTGCTCCAACCCCAGTTCGGCGAGCGCCACGGCTACCGCGATGTCCTTGGACCGTTCCATCGCCCGAAGACTCCGCTGGCGAGCCTCCTCGTTCGTCTCGCCCTGGGGCCGGAGCAACTCCTTCTCGATCAGGTCGATCCTACGGTCAAAGAACGCCACGGTCGCTTCGTAAAGATTGACCGGCTGCAAACTCACGGTGAGGAGCAGCAGCTCTCCCTCCGGCTGGAATGTCCGGAAACCCTCCTGTACGATCACCGCGTCCACCGCATCGCCGGTGGGACCGGCCGAGGCCGAAAAGTAAGGCAGATTTATCAACCAACCCAGAGGCGCCAGTACCGCCAGGGCCACTGCCGTCCACAGCAACGAGAGCCACCGAGGCCGGCGCGAAGGAGGGGCGGAGGAAGAATCGGGAGGATCTGTCAAGAAATCGGGAGGATCTGTCATTCGTTTCCCTCCAAAGCGTATATCCCATTCGTGAGCAAGAGTCCAGGACTTTCACCCGGTAACCTGAATTCGAAACGACAGGTCAAACCCACGTCAACACCAACCTTCGAAAGGAGCGGGCAATGGCGTTTTTCACTCCCCATCATGAAGTTCTGGCTGCCAGGGTTCGGTTGCCCACCCGTACCATGTCAGCGGCGGCGGTCTGGGTCATCCAGGTGGTCGCGTTCGCCCTCTTGACAGCCCTCTTCGCCCAATTCACTATCAGGCTTCCATTCACACCGGTCCCTATTACCGGCCAGACTTTCGCGGTGCTTCTGACCGGAGCAACCCTGGGCATGTGGGCCGGGGGGGCCAGCCAATTGCTCTACCTGGCGCTGGGAACCTTCATGCCCTTCTACGCCGGCGGAGCTTCGGGAACCGAGGTGCTGTTCGGCGCCAGCGGCGGCTATCTGTTCGGGTTCGTGATCGCCGCCGCACTGGTGGGCAAGTTGGCCGAGCGTCATCACGACCGTCGCGTGATCTCGGCGGTCACCGCCTTTCTGACCGGAAGCCTGGTCATTTACGTCTTCGGTGTGATCGGGCTGATGGCCGCTGCGGATATGGATCTGGTCACGGCCCTGGAAAAGGGCGTGGCGCCCTTCATCGTGGGCGACGTGATCAAGGCCTACGCAGCCGGTCTGCTGCTCCCCGCCGCCTGGCGCCTCACCAACCGCAACACCTAGAAACTCGGGCTTTTGCAAGGACAAACAGGTCACTTGTGCTAGCCCAACCCTCCTATAGATATATAATGTATATCTCATAGGAGGTTGCGGATGGGAACGCGAACACACATTTCCAGATGGGGCGGCAGCTTGGCGATTCGCATACCCAAGCCCATCGCCGAGCAATGGGGCGTGCAGGAGGGTTCCCCCGTAGAGATCCTGCCGGACGGAAACCATGTCGTGTTGCGCAAGACATCCTACGATCTGGATGAAATGCTGTCCTCGGTGGCACCGGGCATTTTGCACCCCGAAACAGAGACCGGCCCACCGCAAGGCGCTGAAATCTGGTAGCAGTGGCCGGCAGGAGGGTATAGGCATGTCGCTGAGGGGATACGTTCCGGACAGAGGGGACATTGTATGGTTGCGCTTCAGCCCGCAGGCAGGTCATGAACAAGCCGGCCGTCGACCGGCCCTGGTTTTAAGCCCGAAGGCTTACAATCACAAGACTGGCCTGGCGCTCCTCTGCCCCATTACCTCCAGGGTCAAGGGCTACCCGTTCGAGGTTCTCCTCAGCTCCTCGAGCCGCATCCGAGGAGTGGTCCTATCCGATCAAATCAAAAGCCTGGACTGGCGGGCGAGAGGAGCCCGTCTGGAATGCAGAGCCCCAAGGCAAGTGGTCGGAGAGACGATAGAGAAGATCAGGATACTCCTGGTTTGAGGAAGGCCTTCCCGCTTGAACAACCAAACCTACTTCGAGTCGAAGTCGAGTTCGATGAGAGCCATAAGGCGGTTCGGGTCTCCGGCGCAGCTTTCCAGTTCCTCGGGACCGACCAGCCTCCGCCACCTGCCTTTCTCCTGCGCAATCACCGCAGGCAGGACGCCGGCGGCCGTCAGTTGGGCAGGGTTGGCCCGGTCTCGATGGATCAACTGCATTTTGAAAGGGACTCGGGCATAGACCCGCTTCCACTCGCTTCGTCCCCATGGATTCCATCCGTGGGTGATGTCGCACAACGAACAGTGCTTTCCTCCCACAATGACTCCCAGGACATAACCCAGTTTTCCCCCCCAGCCTCCGTCAGCGTCATAGATTCCTACTACCTGTGGACCTGTCACGCCGACGGTCCTCGCCCATCCGGCGTCGAGGTTTCTTTGTTCCCTTGAATCAACCGAACTGCGGTATGGATGCTTCACCCGTCGTGCCGAGGTAGGCGCTGATCACATCCATGTTGGTCTGGATTTCCTCGGGCAAACCTTCCGCGATCTTTCTGCCGAAGTCAAGCACCATCACCCGGTCGGCAATATCCATCACCAGGCTCATATCGTGCTCCACCAGGATCATGGTGATTTCCAGCTCGTCCTGGATGTCCAGGATGAACCGGGCCATGTCCTCGGTCTCCTCCAGGTTCATGCCCGCCACCGGCTCGTCCAGCAGCAAGAGTTCGGGCTCCATGGCCAGCGCCCGGCCCAGCTCCACCCGCTTCTGGACCCCGTAGGGAAGCAGTCCCACCGGATACTTTCGCCACTGTTCTATCTCCAGGAAGTCGATGATGTCCTCCACTTTGAAGCGGTTCTCCATCTCTTCCCGCTTGGCCCGACCCATCCACAGTGACCCGGCCACCCACCCGTGACTCATGCGGATGTGGCGGCCTGAGAGAATGTTCTCCATCACCGTCATGTGGGCGAAGAGTTCGATGTTCTGAAAGGTCCGGGCGATCCCCCGCTCGGCGGTCTGGTTCGGTTTCAGACCCATCAGCGATTCACCCTTCCACAAGATCGACCCCTGCTGAGGTTTGTAAACCTGGTTGATGCAGTTGAAGATCGAAGTCTTGCCGGCGCCATTGGGGCCAATGATGGAAAACAATTCTCCTTCGTTGACATGAAATGACACTTCCTGCAACGCGATCAGGCCTTTGAATGACAGGCTGACATCGGTTACTTCCAAGAGAGGGGTGCCGTTGGCGGCGCTCATGAAAGCCACCGCTTCCGGCGCTTGTAGTGCTTGACATCCCGAAACGACTTGCGCTGACCGGCGTGGAGCCCGAGGTAGAACTCCTGTACATCTTCGTCGTCCTGGAGTTTGGAGGCCCCGCCGTCCATCACCATCTTGCCGTTTTCCATCACGTAGCCGTGATTGGCAATGGACAGCGCCATATGGGCGTTCTGCTCGATCAGCAGCACTGCGGTGCCCAACCGGTTTATCTCTACGATGATCTCGGCGATCCTTTGTACCAGCAAGGGGGCCAAACCCAGAGAGGGCTCATCGAGGATCATCAGTTTGGGCGATTGCATAAGCGCCCTGCCAATAGCGAGCATTTGCTGCTCGCCACCGGACATATACCCGGCAACCTGCTTTCGCCGCTCTGCCAGGGCGGGAAACAATGTCATCACCCGGTTATGGGCTTCCCGGATGGACGTTCGATCCCGGTTTATGTAGGCTCCGGCCGCCAGGTTCTCGTCCACCGTCAACTCCGCAAAGATGCGGCGGCCCTCCATAACCTGGCTGATCCCCATTCGCACCCTGTCCGACGGCAAGACATGTGTTATGTCTTTGCCCTCGAAGCGAATGACGCCCTTGGTGATGTCGCCTTCATGAACATCAAGCAGACCGGTTATCGCCCGGGCGGTGGTGGTCTTTCCGGCGCCGTTGGCGCCCAACAGGGCGACTATCTGTCCTTCCGGCGCTTCAAGGGAAACGCCTCGAAGCACGAGGACAACGTCGTTATAGACAACTTCCAGGTTGGAAACTTCAAGCATGGCCTAACTCTCGACTTGGATCGGCTCGGGCCGGCCCACCCGCATGAGGTGGGCCGGCCCAGGGCCGCTATGTGACTATGAGAGCTTGTAGCAAGCCTCTTCGAATACGTAATCAGCAGCTATCGGGTGGGTGAATGCCCTCTCGATCACACTGATGCCGGTGGGCGACGTGCCGGCCGCCAATGCCTCCGGATCGGGGCGGGTAATCCAGATCTGACGCTGCAGACGCTCATTCGGGCCGCCCACGTAGCTCTCGCTGGGGGCGAGGCCGCGGAAGTCGATCTCCTCGATGCTCTTGGCCGCAACCACCATTCCGCTCTGGGTCATGTCGCCGTTGGCGTAGGCAACATTCAGAACTTCGTGAAGGATCATGGCCTCTACGAAACCCTCCACGACGTAGTCGATGAGAGGAACTTCAGGTGCGTAGGTGGCCATCAGTTCCCTCAAGAACTCCGTTCCGGGATTGTTCTCGATTATTGGCGAGAAGTAAATGGATCCGTAGAAGTCACGGGCGATGGCGTCCTTGATGGGAGAATCAGGGGCCACCAGAGCGGGACTCCAAACCGGAGCGGCGCCCGACCACAAAGCCTCGAAGCCCTGGGAGATAGCCGCGCCGTAGACCTCGGTGAGGGTGGCGGCGTTGGCCGTCACCCAGACAATGTCTGCGCCGCTCTGGGCGATTGCATTGCCGATGGGGGCATTGTCCTGGCCGGGAATGACGCTACCCGAGCCGTCGTAGACCACTTCCATGCCAAGCGCCGCAGCGCCGAGCTTGGCGCCTTCGGCCGAGTCCAGTCCATAGTCACCCGGGAAGGACGCCACTGCCATGGTCGGGCTGTCGACTCCCTGGGCGACCAGGATGTCGTGCATATAGCCGATCATGTTCATGGCCTCGATGCAATAGGGGGTGCCGTGAGAGAGGAGGTTGGCATTCAGCGCCGGATCCGACCATCCGGAGTACCAGGTGAGCGGGATGGCAAGAATGCCGTCCGCTTCGAGGTCCTCACGAATTGCGACAGTATGGGGAGACCCGGTGGAGTGACCGAAGGCAACCACCTCGTCCTTCAGTTCCTCGTAGAACTGGACATGGTTGTCCACCGAATACACCGTGTCCCGGTACACCAATTCAACCTGCATTCCGTGGATGCCGCCATGGGCGTTGACATCGGCCCAGTAGGCGTTGACGCCTGCCACCACCAATCCCACCAGGCCGCCGAAGGCGCCGGTCAGGTCGGAAAGCATCCCCACTTTGATAACACCGGCCTCCAGATCCACCCCGACATCGGTGGCGATCATCATGTCCATTTGTTCTTCATCGTCCATATGCTCTTCATCGTCCATATGTTCTTCATCGTGCATATGTTCTTCATCGTCCATATGCTCTTCATCGTCCATATGCTCTTCATCGTCCATATGTTCTTCATCGTCCATGGGCTCCTCATCGGGAGCAGCCGTGGTGGCTGGAGCTTCGGTGGTCGCCGGAGTTTCCGTGGTCGCCGGAGCTTCCGCTTCATCCTCATCTCCACCGCAGGCGGCCGCTATCAGGGTCATTGCCATGACCACGGCCAGCCACTTGAGTTTGTTCTTCATATCTTCTCCTTCTTCCGGTTGCTTCGCTTCCCTGGTGACACTGAACAATAGAAGCTACCTGGGAAAACTATCCACTAAAACTCTTATCAATAGGTAAAAGGCCAGCCTTTCCAGTAGTTTCGCACTCGTAACCAGATCCCGTACAGGCCGAGCGGTTCGAAAATCATGAACAGGATGATCAGCAGCCCGAAAAGGACCTGGTTGAGTTGAAAGACCGACAAGCCGGGACCCACCCCCGGGATCGTGTTGATCACACCTCCGTCATCGGGCGAGATTGACACCACCACGTCCGCAACGGTGGCCAGGGCGCCCTCCCCGCCTTCGATCACTGCGGAAAGCCACTCGGTGAAATCCTGGACCAACCGGGGCAGGATGATCACGAAGGCGGTGCCCATCAACGCCCCGGACACCGTACCGGCCCCTCCGATCAGGATGATGGCTATGAACTCCACCGACAGGAACAGGTCCCAGGTCTCGGGGATCTGACGTCCCACGAAGGAGGCAAACAGGGCGCCGGCCACCCCGGCGAAGGCTGATGAAATGCCGAAGGCCGTCAGCTTGTAGCGGAATTCGTCAACTCCCATCACCTCCGCGGCAATGTCGCGGTCCCGGATGGCTTGGAATGCCCGACCGGTCCTGGTGCGTTGCAGGTTCTTGGCCACCAGTGTCGCCACCACCAGGAATCCCAGCATCAACAGATAGACCTTGGCCTCCTCGGAGATCTCAAACCCCAACCACACCCCATCGGAGGAGAAGTCCGCTATCGGTTCCTCCTCCTTCCACACTCTCCACTGGAATGCGGGAAACTTACGACCGGCAAAAGCTCCGCCGGTAACAAACTTAAGATTGCGCCACGCCCATTCCCCGATGAATACCAGTCCCAGAGTGGCGAAGGCCAGATAGAGACCCCGGACCCGTACCGCGGCCGGCCCGACCAACAGTCCCACTATCGCCGGGATGATCCCAGCCATGGGAAGCCATATCCACATGGGTAAACCCAACCCCCACAAATCGCCGGGAGGGGCCCCGAAGACCACCGCCACGTAGGCGCCGAGTCCCATGAAGAAGGCATGCCCCAGGGAAACCTGGCCCGCCACCCCGGTGAGCAGGTTGATTCCCAACGCCCCGATGCCGAAAATGGCCACATGGGACAGCAGCTTCATCCAATCGTTGTGACCCAGGAAGTCCGGATAGAAGGGAATGCTGGAAGCGATGGGGGCCAATGCCGCCAGAACCAGGAAGACCGCCAGCACCACCTTCTTGGTGACCGTGGGCATCAACGCCTGATCGGCTGAGTAGGACGTGTGAAGGTGCGGACGGCCTCTCATACTCGCCTGATCTCCTCGGTGCCGAAGATGCCGTAGGGACGGATGAACAACACCCCCACCATCAACAGGTATGGAACGATGCCGCTGAATCCGGTCCCGAACCAGGGATGGTTGAGATAACTGCCCGCTAAAGCCTCGGCTACTCCCACCGCCAACCCCCCGACCACGGCGCCTACCACAGAGTCAAGGCCACCCAGAATGATGGCGGGGAATGCTCGGAACGCCAGGAGGGCGGTGTCCGAGTAGACCCCGACTCGACGGGGGTACACGGATCCGAAAATGCCTCCCACCGTGGCCAGCACCGCCCCGATAGCCCAGGCGATGGCAAAAATCGCTCCGACCTTGATCCCCTGGGCCCGCGCCGCCTCCTGGTCGAAAGCCGTGGCACGCATGGCGATGCCGGTGCGGGACCGGAAGAACAGGGCCACCAACACCACCAGGACAAGGGCTACTACAAACTGAGCTATCTCCGTGTGTGCAATGATCACGAACCCCAGGTCGGCTACGGCGTCTCCCCAAGGGTCGGCCATGGAACGAGGATCGGGTCCGATGTAGTCGGTCACGATGGTCATGAGGATCACATTCATGCCCAGGGTGACTATGGCAACGGAGAACAAATCCTCTCCCACCATGGGACGTAGGAAGACTCTCTCGAGCAGGACGCCCATGACGGCCGACAGCACCAGGGCGGTCAGAACGGAAATGGACCACCCCACCAGGGGAGGCAGGTCGAGAAAGCGGCCGGGGAAGTTGAGCTCAACCGCCACTCCCGCCGTGATGAAAGCTCCCACCGTCGCCAAGGCGCCGTGTGCGAAATTCACCACCTGCGTGGCTTTGAAGATGATGACGAATCCCATCGCCAGCAGCGCGTAGATGGTTCCCAGTGAAAGGCCGCTGACGATGGCGCCCGCCAATTGGCTGTGATCGGATTGGGCCAGCAACCCGACGGCCAACAATTCAGCCGACATCAGAGTCCGCTCTGCTCAGCCGGCAGGACCGAAATCATCTACTTGCGGCCCGCATACATATCGACAACCAGTTCTCCGAACATTTCCTCCATCGACTCCCGCTTCAGCTTCTGGGTAGCGGTCAATTCGCCGTCCTCATGGTCGAGTTCCTTGGGGAGCATCCTGAATTGCCGAACGTTCTCGACTCTGGCGAACTTGGCGTTGGTCTCTTTGATAACGCCCTGGATCAGTTTCACCACCTCGGGTTTCTCGCCGAGATCACGGTAGGTGGTATAAGGAATGTTTCGACGGGTTGCCCAATCGCCGACCGTGTCGAATTCGATGCCGATCAGCGCGGTGAGGTAGTTCTTCCCATCGCCGATCACCATCGCTTCCTTTACGAACGGAGAGGTCTTGAGGCTGTTCTCGATTTCCGAGGGAGAGATGTTCTTTCCCCCCGACGTGATGATTATGTGCTTGATCCGGTCGACGATCTTGACATGAGTCCCCTCCACCCATTCGCCCACGTCTCCGGTGCGCAACCACCCGTCCTCGGTGAAAGCCCCAGCCGTCTTCTCCGGCTTGTTCCAGTATCCCCGGAACACCCCGGGATGCTTGGTCTGAATCTCCCCCGTCTCCGGATCGATCCGCAGGCCTATCCCCGGATATGGCTCTCCCACCGTGCCCAGTTTCATGCGCCCGTGGAAGTTGTTGGTCGCCACCGCCGCATTCTCCGTCATGCCGTACAACTCGTAGACGTTCACCCCCAACCCGTGAAAGAACTCGATCACTTCCGGAGCGATGGGCGCCGCGCCGGTCCCCGCCCACCGGACGCGGCGCAGGCCGATCCTTTCCCGCAGTGCACGAAATACCAACGGGTATCCGACCATGTAAAAGATGCGGCTGAAGAGAGTGTGCTTGCCGCCGTTTCTCACTCTCTGCCGACCGATGATCCCGGCCATGGCGTTGCCCAAGGACATGAAGACCCGCTTGAGCCAGGTGGCGTCCTTGCTCTTGATGATCACAGCCGCATGGAGTTTCTCCCAGATTCGCGGAACCGCGAAGAACAGGGTGGGCTGAACTTCCCGCAGGTTATCCTGGACCGTCTCGATCGACTCGGCAAAGTTGAGGGTGGTGCCACATGCCGCCGAGGTCCACGTCGAGAATATCCGCTCCGCCACATGGCAGAGCGGAAGGTAGGTAAGGATTTCATCGGAATCGTTGGGTCCCATGTCGCCCGGCATCCGGGAATCGGCATTGATGAGTTCATCAAAGCAATACTCCACGTTGGCGTTGTCCAGCATCGCCCCCTTGGGAGGGCCGGTGGTGCCGGACGTATAAACCAGTGTCATTATGTCATCTGCACGGGCTTCCTCCATGCGCCTCGTAACCGCCCCGGGATTCTCTGCCCGGTGCCTGCGACCCAACTCCAGGAAGGCCTCCCAGAAGATGAACCGGGGATCGTCCCGGTACGCCCGGAAGCCGCGTGGTTCGGCATGGATTATCTTCTCCACGTTGGGGAGAGTGTCGATCACTTCCATCAGCTTGTCTGCTTGTTCCTGGTCTTCGGCCAGATGGACCCTCGCCCCTGAATCCGACAGGAGATACTGCACCTCGGCGGCCGGATTGGTCGGGTACAGGCCTACCGTTACGGCCCGAACCGCCACTGCGGCAATATCGAGGATCACCCATTCGGGACGGTCCTCGGAGTGAATCGAGACCCGATCCCCCACTTCCACGCCCAACGCCAGAAGGCCGTGAGCGGCCAGCAACACGCTCTCCCAATACTCCCCCCAGGTGATCTCCTGCCAGATCCCGTAGTCCTTTTCTCGCAGCGCCACCAGGTCCGGAGACCGAAGAGCCCTGTCTCGCACCAATGAGGCGACTGTTCTGGTTCCCTGTCCGGTGGCCGGTAGGTCTTGGCTTTGCTCCATTACGACAGTCACCCCGATGCTCCTTCCAAGATGCGGCAAGGTTTTAACAGAATATCAAATCGATTCGAACGGATGGCCGATCCGGCCACCAAGCCTTCAGGAACCCAACGACCATTCTGCGCCTGCATCCCAATGTTCCTTCTTCCAGATAGGCGCTCTCTCCTTCAGTTCATCAATCAGATAGCGGGCTGCGGCGAATGCCTCCGCCCGATGAGCACTTGACACCGCCACGGCCACTGCCACTCCACCAACATCCACCCGGCCCACCCGGTGCTCGACCGCCACCGCCAATACCGGCCAACGTTCCAACGCCTCGGCGGCAATCTCTCCGATTCTTTCGCACACCTGGGATCGGTAAACCTCATACTCAAGATGGGTGACACCCCGGCGCTGGGGAGAATGGTTGCGCACCGTGCCCAGGAAGAGGGCCACCGCCCCCGCATCGGGACGGCTCACCTCTTCCAGCAGACCCGCCACGTCAATGGGCGCCTCGACGATCTCGATCCGGGGGGTGGGAGAACTTTCCGACACAAGTAGTGATGAAATTAGCCGCCGCCGGCGCCCAAGCGTGCAACTGGAGGGTTTAATCCGAAGCAAAGGTTCAGAAGAATCACCGCCGACCACCATAGAATCGACAGGGTGAGCGAAGATCTCTTTTCCCGGTTGATGAGAATGTTCAGCCAACCGGGACCGGTCAACCTGGACCTGGCCCGGGAGATCTCCCGTCATCTTGCCGGGGAGTCTCAACTGCTCAACCCTTGGACTACCGAGGAACTCGTGGAATTGGTGAGACTGGCCGAGTACCGGATCTCCGAAACCGCTCCCTTCAGTTTTCCTCCGGCTTCGGCGGTTGTGCCGCTCGGCCCCCGGGAGTGGGGAGATGCGATGGTCGAGGAACTCGGTCAGTGGGCGGCGCCGTTTGCCGCGCAAATGAGAGACAGCGCTCAAGGGCAGCGCTGGGAAATGCTTGCGCCATTGGGACCGGTGATGGCGGGCGCCCAACTCGGAGCTTGGACTGGGCTGATGGCGGGTCGGGTGGTTGCATCATGCGAAACGGGTCTTCCCGCCGTCTCTTCCAATCGCACCCTGCTGGTGGCCACGGTGATCGACGACTTGGCCGACGAGCTTTCGGTGGACGGACGGCAGGTGCGTTTGTGGGCGGCCCTGTACGAGACAGCCCATCGAGCGGTGTTCTCTCTTCCCCACGTCACGGATTCCTACCGCACCCTCAATGACAATTACGCGGCGACGGTGCGACTGGCGCCGGAGTCCCTGATGGGACAACTGGGATCGATCACCGACCCGTCGGCGCTATTCGAACTGGATCTCGACGTGCATGAGGCGGGACTGTTCGACTCTTCCTCCGCCGGACCGGCCCGCGAGAACCTCCAGGCGTTCCTGGGAGTTACGGCCGCCATGTCGCGGCGCCTCGTCGAAAAAGCGGGGTCGGGGATGCTGCCCGACCTTCACGGGATATTCAGTGAGCGGGACCTCAACCTGCGGCTGGAGGAGGGCGCCAACCAGGCTGGAATGCTGGTAACCGTTACCGAGGATGACATCGAGAGGGGGAAGGGATTCCTGGTCCAGGTGGAGGAGCGGTTCGGGCCGATGGCTGCTGAACGCGTCTGGCAACCGGATGGGTTGCCCACCACCCGAGAAGTAGAGGATCCGGTCGGCTGGGCGGCCCGGGTCCTGCTGGACGATCCCCCCTGGTAGGCCGGTAGGCTTTACTCCGTAAAGCAGCCGCCCCGACACCAGGAGACCAAAATGGCAGCAGAAGTTGGCTCTATTGCTCCCCCCTTCTCTCTGAAAGATCAAGATGGCAATGAAGTGACCCTGGACGGCCTGCCCAGGGGCAAGACCTTGCTGGTGTTCATTCCCTTCCCATTCACCGGCATTTGCGAGGGGGAACTGTGCGAGATCCGGGATAACCTCGCCAAACTGTCGGAATCGGGAGTCCAAGTGGTGGTTCTAACCTGTGATACCCGTTACTCCAACAAGAAGTGGGCTGAGGAGCAAGGTTTTAATTTCCCCATCCTCTCCGATTTCTGGCCCCACGGGCAGGTTGCCCAACTGTACGGGTGTTTCAACGACACGTTGGGCGTGGCGCAACGCGCCACCTACGTGATTGACTCCGACCGGGTGGTGAGGGAAGTCATCACCACGGATTCAATCACGACTCCCCGCGATTTCGAAAGCTACGAGGGGGCTCTCCAGCAAATCTGACCTGCGGGGAGTTCTCGAGCGGTTGAAGTTCTAAGAGTCCTCGCCGGCCTCGGCGGCGTCCGAGGAATCGCCTGCCTTGGCGTTGGCGCCCTCCTCGACTCCCTTCCGGAACTCGCGGGCGGACGATCCCAACGACCGCGCCAGCTTGGGAAGCTTGGAGGCGCCGAAGAGCAGCAGCAGGATCAGTACGATTATCCCGAGTTCCAAGGGTTTCAAACCAAACAACGTCTTTCTCCTTTGTTGGTCTTCTCCACGCCGAACGCGGAGCAGTTACCCCAAGGCTAACGCATCTATGGCTTTCTGGAGCCGTTCCCGCGTAACAAACCGGATCTTATGATTCCGCCGTTCCATTTTGTACACCGAGAAGGGCCCGTACTTCTCGGTCACCAGCATCCCCCTTGCCATGCGGGAACCCACCATATCCATCACGAAGCGGTTTATCTCCCTTTCGGACAGCTCGGGATATCCGCCCCGGGCGTGGGGGACCTCCCTCAAGAACACGGTGGCGGAACCTTTTCGGGCGTGATGGGTGTGGGCGTCCTTGCCGGGAGAGACGGTGTAGCCCCGCAGCGCCAGAATGCCGCGCACCAACTCACCGGCGCTCATGTCGCGAGGATCTATACCCTGCAGACGCAGGGCGGTCTCTGCCTTGGCTGAGATTTTCAGAAAGGATCCCAGGGGCGCCAGCTTTTCACCGTCCGCGTGGCTGGCCGGAGGCTTTGAACCTTTCGGCGCCTGAAAGTCGCTGTCCAACGGGTCGTCCATCACCTCCGAAAGCCTGGCGATCTCGGGGACGGGCATATCTTCGGGGAGATGTCCAGGCTCATCAAAGTCAACCTTCCCCACCTTCTTCAACTGGCCCCGGTGGGAGACAAAGACTTCCACCCCTTCCAGGCTCGCCAGGGGAAGGCGCCGGCGAGCTCGGCGTACCGCCTCCAGGGCGTAATAGCTCAACAGTTCCAGCAGGACGGGATCCTTGCCCACCATCGGCACGGCGAAGGTCACCCGGGCCATGTCTCCGGAGACAGACAGATCCTCCAGGTTCGGCATGGGCGCCAACGGATCGGCCTCCGCGTCCGAGGACCGCGCCCCGGATCGAAAGCGGCGGAACAAGCGCACCAGCAGGATGATGAGGCCTGCCAGAGCAAGCAACAGGACGCCGAAACCGAACAGGACTTCCAAGTTATCCCCCTAACCTCGTGGCCCACCTGATTTTAGGGGCGCCATCAGGAGGCGACTGCTGTTCTCCTCGCCCGGTCGTGCCGCACCCGACGCCGTTCCCTCTCCGACAATCCGCCCCAGATGCCGAAACGCTCGCCGTTGTCCAATGCGTAATCGAGACACTCGATCTGCACCTCGCACTCCCCGCAAATGGCCTTCGCCTTGCGGGTGGACGAGCCGCGCTCCGGAAAGAACAAGTCAGCATCCGCTCCCAGGCAGTTGGCATAGTTCTGCCAGTCAAGCGGCACGCTCGCCAAGGCCTCTATCAAGCTACGTCGCATCGTCCTTCCCTTTCTCGATTCTGCAGGTCCCAATGGGGGTTTACCATCGTCCCATCGGTCATTTTATTACAACGATGTAATTACACCGACGGAATATATACGGACTCATACAAAATGTCAAATGGAGACCGATTCGCTCCCAGAGGAGGGCGCGTTCTGTTTACAATCGGTGGATCAGCCCATGCACCACATCGGTTAGATGACTTCCGACTCCGTCTCTGCTGCCCACCGACGACCGTGGCCTCTCGAGTTCTACCGGTCCGCGGTGGGAAAGAAGTGGGTCATGGCAATAACCGGCATAGCGCTGCTGGCATTCGTTCTGGGTCACATGATCGGCAATCTGAAGGTTTACCTGGGTGACGGGCAGCTTGACTCCTATGCCCACTTCCTCAGAGAGTTGCTTTACCCGCTGTTGCCGAAGACAGTGACCCTGTGGATCTTCCGTACCGGGTTGGTGGTGGCTTTTCTGCTTCATATTCATGCCGCGGCCAGCCTCACCATGCTCAATCGCAGAGCCAACGTCACCTATCAGGGTCCACGCGACTACGCGGTGGCCGGCTACGCCTCCCGCACTATGCGGTGGAGCGGCGTCATCGTCGCCATCTTTCTGTTCTGGCATCTGGCCGATCTCACCTGGGGATTAGTCCCGATGGCGCCGGAGGGCTGGGAGGCCGGGGCGGTGGAGGCCAATCTGATCGGTTCACTTTCCCGGGGAGGAGTGGCAGTCCTTTACATCGTGGCCAACGTGCTGCTGGGGATTCACATCTACCACGGCGCCTGGTCTCTCTTTCAAAGTCTGGGCCTGGCTCATCCCGCCTACGCACGCTGGCGGCGGTGGTTCGCCCAGGCCTTTTCGGCGGTGATCGTGATCGGCAACGTGAGCATTCCGGTGGCAGTGTGGACGGGGATGGTGGGATGACCGCCACGGTGCTGGACCCCAAGGTTCCCAACGGCTCTCTGGCCGACTCCTGGGACAACCACCGCTTCTCCGTCAACCTGGTCAACCCCGCCAACAAACGCCGCTTCAAGATCATCGTGATCGGTTCAGGCCTGGCCGGGGCATCGGCCGCGGCAACCCTGGCGGAACTCGGCTACCGGGTGGATGTCTTCACCTTCCACGACACCCCCCGCCGGGCACACTCCATCGCCGCCCAGGGAGGGATCAACGCCGCAAAGAACTATCGGAACGACGGCGACTCGGTCGACCGGCTGTTCTACGACACCATCAAGGGCGGCGATTTCCGCTCCCGGGAAGCCAACGTCTACCGGTTGGCCCAACTGTCCCTCAACATCATCGACCAAGCGACAGCCCAGGGTGTTCCCTTCGCCCGCGAGTACGGGGGATTGCTGGACAACCGCTCCTTCGGCGGGGCCCAGGTCTCCCGCACCTTCTATTCCCGCGGCCAGACCGGACAGCAATTGCTGCTGGGGGCCTACCAGGCCATGGCGCGCCAGGTCGGACTCGGCGCCGTGAAACTGTGGGTGCGCACCGAGTTCATGGACGTGGTGATGAAGGAAGGTCGGGCCGTGGGGGTAGTCGTGAGGGATCTTCTCACCGGGGAGATCAGTTCTCACTCGGCCCACGCGGTGGTCCTGTGCACCGGCGGTTACTCCAACGTCTATTACCTGTCCACCAATGCCATGACCTGCAACGTCACGGCCATCTGGCGGGCCCATCGCCGCGGAGCAGCCTTCGCAAACCCGTGCTACACCCAGATTCACCCCACTTGCATTCCCGCCGCAGAAGAGTTTCAGTCCAAGCTGACCCTGATGTCGGAGTCCCTGCGCAACGACGGACGGGTATGGGTGCCGAAGTCTGCAGACGACGACCGACCCCCCGACCGGATTCCGGACGAGGACCGGGACTATTACCTGGAGAGAATCTATCCCTCGTTCGGGAATCTGGTGCCCAGAGATGTGGCGTCACGGGCCGCCAAGCGAATGGTGGACGCGGGCCATGGGGTGGGTGCGAGGAAGAACGGCGTCTACCTGGACTTCCGGGATGCGATCGGGCGGCTGGGCCGCTCGGCTATCGCCGCCCGCTATGACAACCTGATGCAGATGTACAACCGGATCACCGACGAGGACCCCTATCAGGCGCCGATGCGCATCTATCCCGCTCCTCACTACACGATGGGCGGGTTGTGGGTGGACTACAACCTGATGACCACCATTCCGGGTCTTTACGCCCTGGGAGAAGGCAACTTCTCCGACCACGGCGCCAACCGGCTGGGTGCCTCGGCTCTCATGCAGGGACTGGCCGACGGCTACTTCGTGCTCCCCTACACCATCGGTGATTACCTGGCCGACTTCCTGAACGAGGACCCGCCTTCGACTTCGGACGAGGCCTTCATCCGCACCGAGTCGGAACTGCGGGACCGGATCTCCCGGCTGCTTTCCATGAGGGGAAATCGAACGGTCGACGACTTCCACCGTCGGCTGGGACGGGTGGTGTGGGACCACTGCGGGATGTCCAGAAGCCGCCGGGGCCTCGACCAGGCCATGGCGGAGTTGCCCGACCTGTACGAGGAGTTCCGAGCCTCGGCCCGGGTCCCCGGCGACGGGGAAAGCGTCAACCAGACCCTGGAAAAGGCGGCTCGACTGGAAGATTTCTTCGAATTGGCCATGGCGATGTGCGTCGACGCCCGTCAGCGCGAGGAGTCATGCGGGGGACACTTTCGGGAAGAACATCAAACGGCCCAGGGCGAAGCGGTTCGCGACGACCAGAACTTCGCCACCGTATCCGCCTGGTTCTGGACCGGCGATCCGGCCCGGCCACAACTGCAGGAAGAGCCCCTGGAGTTCCGCAACGTCAAGTTGAGCACCCGGAGTTACAAGTGAACATCACATTGCGGGTTTGGCGGCAGGCCGGTCCATCGGACCGGGGCAGGTTCGAGACCTACCAGGTTTCCGATATCTCGGAGGAGATGTCGTTTCTGGAGATGCTGGATGTGCTGAACGAACGGCTCACCCTGGAGGACATCGAGCCGATCACCTTCGACTCGGACTGCCGGGAGGGGATTTGCGGCGCCTGCGGGGTGATGATCAACGGGAGGGCGCACGGCCCGCAGGCGGCCACCGCCACCTGCCAACTCCACATGAGAAGCTTCTCCGACGGCGACACGATCACGGTCGAACCCTGGAGAGCCGCCGCCTTCGAGATTATCCGCGACCTGATGGTGGACCGCTCGGCCTTCGACCGGATCATCGAGGCCGGGGGATTCATCACGGTGGCCACCGGCGCCGCTCCCGAGGCCAACCTCACCCCGGTGCCCAAGGAGATAGCCGAGACCGCCTTCGACGCGGCCGCATGCATCGGATGCGGCGCCTGCGTGGCGGTGTGTCCCAACTCCGCCGCCCAACTGTTCACAGCCGCCAAGGCATCCCATCTCAACCTGCTCCCCCAGGGAAGCGCCGAGCGCTACCTGCGGACCGAGCGCATGGTGGACACCATGGAGCAGTTCTTCGGTTCCTGCACCAACCACGGAGAGTGCGAAGCGGCCTGCCCCAAGCAGATCTCCATCGACTTCATAGCCATGATGAACCGCGACTACGTGAAGGCCAAGCTCAAGAACCGCCGAAGCTCTTAGCCTCGACTGCATCGGGCGCGCACCGAGGACGCGGCAAGGCTGGGGACCGCGCTGTCCTGATTCCGGGTTAGATCCAGTGTCGCCTGCGTTGGAAGGCGTAAGTCGGGATAGAAATTCGACGCCGGGACTCTCCGGCAAACAATCCGGCAAAAGAGACGTCCAGCCCGGCCTCGTATGCACCAGCCACTGCTCTCGCGAACCCGCCATCGGAGTCCGGCGATTCTTTGTCGCCGGACGGACTCGCCAGCGCGGAAATCACGACCGGCGGCCCGGCGGCCTCCGGCCAAGCGTCAACAATCGGTCGGCCCAGCCCCGGGGCGGAACCGATCCCCACTACCACATCCGCTCCAAGCTGGGCCAAAGTCTCTGCACAGCCGGAAAAGTCCACGGGTTCCTCGGCCTGCCTGAGCCAGTGGTTGAGGTCAAGGGCGCCAACGGAATCCACCAGCCGTCCAGTCGCGCTGCCGACCAGGGCGACGGTAGGCGCGGAGACCGTAACGTCGGCGAGCGCCGTCTGCGGGCTTCCGAGCGTATCCTGCCCGCCCTGCTCCGACCACGTCTTCTTGAGGTTGCCCAATGCCGCCGCGAGTCGCAGACCTTCCTCAAGGCTGAATACTCCGGCCACCTGCCCTGCCGCCAGCGCTCCTGGACCGTTGCCCACCACCGCACTGGGCCGTATGCCTACGCTCGCCCACTGCGCGGTCAGGGCGCAGCCGAGCGCATAGACAGCCGGCAGGACCCACGCCGGATCGTTCGGGTCCTGGTTGACCCCGGTGCGACGGAACATCACATCAAGCAGCGAGAACCCCCGGTCTTGACGAATCAGTTCGTCGCACCGGTCCAGCACTGCCCGCGCCACCGGCTCGCTGCGGTACAGCGCCTCTGCCATGCCAATCCGTCGGCTGTCCTGTCCGGGGTACGCGAATGCAACTCTGGTCGCCCGGTGGAGAGCTTGCGGCGTCGGTGTCCCATCGGCGCCCGCCAACCCATGCAGTCGCTTCCGAAGTTGTTCGACGTCGCCGAATGGAAGACAGGCGCGGTGCGGGAAGTGACCGCGGCCCACGCCCGCAGTCCAGGCCAAGTCGGACAGGGTCGCATCGGAGGCGGGCCCCTCGTCGCCGTCGAGCCACCCCAGGTACCGCTCCGCCAGTTCCCGGAGCGCACCCTCGGACTTCCCGGAGAGCGGCAATAGACGAACGGTTCGCTCCGGCGGTCTTGGCCCGGAGATCGAAAGGTCGTCAACCGGTCCCGGAAGCGACACAGGTATCGGCTTGGGAGCACCGGTTGGCAAAGATGCGCCGTTACTTTCCGCGGGAACACCCGCCGACGCCCTGTAGCCCTCCACCAGGACATGCGCATTGGTTCCCGAGAGTCCGGAGGCATTGATACCCGCCAGAGGCGGGCGGTCGGAGACCGTAGGCCAGTCCGTCCTGCTGGACGTAAGCCGCACCGGTATCCGGTCCCATTCGACGTTCGGATTCGGGGTTTCGAGATGAAGACTCTCCGGTATCACTCCCTTATTCAGGGATAGGACCGTCTTGATGAAGGCGGCGATCCCTGCCGCCCATTCAATGTGCCCGATGTTCGATTTCACCGATCCGATCAGCAGCGGACGTCGCGGGTCGCGCTGGGCGCCGTAAACCGCCCCCACCGCATTCAACTCGATCGGGTCGCCCAGTTGGGAGCCGACCGCATGCGCCTCCAGGTAGTCGACGTCGGACGGGGAGACTCCGGCCCGGGCAAGGGCTTCTGTCATCACGCGCTCCTGGGCCGGGCCGTTCGGCACCGTCAGTGCGGCGCTGGCTCCGTTCTGGTTGACCGCAGACCCTCGTATCACCGCCCATATACGGTCGCCGTCGGCCTCCGCCTCGCCGAGCCGCTTCAGGACCACCACCCCGCAGCCCTCCCCCCGGACGAAGCCGTCGGCCGCGGCGTCGAAGGCGCGACACCGCCCCGTGGCGGACAGCATGCCGATGTCCAGGTGGAATCTGACAAAAGCCTGGGACAACGTTGCGTTCACCCCGCCCACCAAGGCCAGGTCCACATCCCCTCCCTGCAGAGCCGCCACCGCCTGGTGCACCGCTGCCAGGGAGGAGGCGCAGGCCATGTCCACCGGCATGGCTGGTCCCTCCAGGCCCAGCGCGAATGCGACGCGGCCGACCGCCACGCTGGGAGCGGTCCCCAGGTAACTGTCTTCCCTGCCGCCGGCCGCGATCACGTCCCGGTATTCGGGGCTGCCCACCCCGGCATAGACGCCGGTGCGGCTGCCCCTCAGCTGCTCGGGGTCCATTGCGGCGTCCTCCAAGGCTTGCCAGGCGGTTTCGAGAAGCATCCGTTGCTGCGGATCCATCAATTGCGCCTCGATGGGGGAGATGCGGAAAAACCTGGAGTCGAAGTAGTCGATTCCCTCCACGAAGCCTCCGCGCCGATAGACCGCATCGCCTGCGGCAGGGTCTCCGGTAACGCCGCTCCAGGGGCCGCCATCCGTCCGTCCATCGGTCACCGCGTTTTCGCCTGATTCCAGGAGACGCCAGAAGGCCGGGAGATCCGAGGCGCCGGGGAAGCGGCAGGCCATACCCACGACGGCTATGTCGTCCTCGTCGCGTGGCGCCTGAGGAGGGCGGTCCGGAACGGGAGATTCCCTGGTGGCGTCGGGGGTATCGGATGCCATGGTCGGGGTGAGTTCCTCGAGCAGGTGGCCGGCCAGGCTGTCGAGGCTGGGGTAGTCGAACACCGCGGTGCTCGACAGTACGAACTCCCCGGACAGGGACCGGTTCAGCCGGTTGCGGAACTCCACCGACATCAACGAGTCCATTCCCAGGTCGAAGAAACCAACCGCCGGGGCGGGGACCGACGGAAGCCTCAGCACCGCCTGCAACTCCCGCTGCAGGAAGGAGACCAGCAACCCTTCCCAATCCGCAGGCGCCCCATGTCTCAATTCCGAAAGCACGTCGGTTGGACCGGAGGCCGCCCCGTCATCCTCCCCGGACTCCAGCCCTCCGGGGAGCAGGTCTTCGAAAAAGCTGGGAGCGCCTTCATAGTTCTCGGTGAAGACCGGCCAGTCCACCGCTCCCACCATGGAGGAGGTCAAGTCCCGGCGGACCAGTTCGTGAAAGGCGTCAAGACCCTGTTCAGGACTGATCCAGCCGGTACCCTGCGCTTCGAGTTGCCGCTCGATCCGTTCTCTCTGCTCCTCGGCTTCTCCCAACTCCGACCAGGCGCCCCACGCGATGGCCTGACCGGGGAGTCCCAGGGACCTTCGGTATGCGGCCAGTTGGTCCAGGAAGGTATTGGCCGCGGCGTGATTGGCCTGGCCCGATTTACCCAGTACCCCGGTGATGCTGCTGAACAGAACGAACAGGTCCAGGTCGCGGTCCGAGGTGGCCCGGTGCAGATGCCAGGCTCCCAAAACCTTGGGCCACAACACCCGTTCAAAACGTTCCCAGGTCTGGTTACCGAGGGCGCCGTCGGACAGCACGCCCACGCTGTGGATGACGCCCGCCAGGGGAGGGGCTTGGGCGTCCAGACGGGCCAGCATCTCATCCACGGCCGAAGCCTGGGTCACGTCGGCCAACTCCACCCGTACATCGGCGCCTTGGCGCTCGAGAGCCTTGATCGCTCTCCGGGCGGCGGGGTCGGGGGGCCTACGACCGTTCAGGACAATCACGCCCGCACCATGGCCTGCCAGCCACTTGGCCACTTCCATGCCGATACCTCCCAGGCCGCCGGTGACCAGGTAGGTGCCGTTGGGCCGCAACCGACCGCCGGCCAGGGGTGGCATCACCAGCACGTTCTTACCGATGTGGCGTGCTGAGCGCATGAAGTCCATGGCGGCCGGGGCCTCGGCGATCGGCCACCGGGTGTGGGCCAGCGGGGCCAAGGCGCCGGTGGTGATCCTCTCCATCACGTCGCGGAGCACCGCGCCCGGGTGGGCCGGTTCGTTCTTCTTCAGCCAGTCCAGTTCCAGGATGGAGTAGGAGACATCGGGGCGGGACTCCGCCATCTCCTCGGGGCTCCATATGTCCCGGCGTCCCATCTCCACGAAACTTCCTCCGGGGGCCAGACAGGACAGGCTGGCCTCGATGAACCCGGGGCCGGTGAGGCTGTTCAGCACCATGTCCACTCCGTCGCCGCCCGTTGCATCCAGGACTCCCCGCCCGAAGTCGGTTGTTCGACTGTCGAAGACATGCTCGATCCCCACAGACCGCAAATACGCTTGCTTGGGGGCGCTGGCCGTGGCGAACACCTCCCAGCCTGCGGCCTGCGCCAACTGCACCGCCGCCAGTCCCACCCCACCCGAGGCGGTGTGGATGAGCACACGGGCACCGGCCTTCAACCCGGCCATCTCGAAGCTCAGCCCGGCGCTCACGAAGGCCGACGGGATGGTCGCCAGGGCGGCGGCCGAGACACCACGCGGTGCCTGCGCCACCAACTCCACCTGCGTCACCACCTCGGGTGAGAAGGTGCCGAAGGAGAGTCCGGCCACGCGGTCGCCCACCGCGAAATCGGTGACGTCCGGGGCGGTCTCCACTATTCCCCCGCAGAATTCCTCGCCCAGCAGGGGCTCTGCCGAATCCACCACGCCCATGCTCAGCAGTACGTCCAGGAAGTTAACCCCGACTGCTTCCACCGCCACCCGGACCTGCCCCGGTCCCAGGGGCCGCCTCGGTGCAGGCTGGGCGGAGAGTCCTTCCAGCATTCCCTCCGCGTCGGGCATGAGACGCCAAGCCGGGTCTTCCGGCAGGTCCACGCGGGTTCTGGAGGCCCCGGTTCGGATCAGGCGGGCGGCCAGTCGGTCGCCGTCCCGGAGAGCGACCTGGGTTTCCTGGTCGGCATACATGAGTTCGTCGACCAGACGGGTGATAGGGGCCGGATCGGCGGGGTCGATGTCCAGCATGCGCGGGAGAAGGTGGGATGCTTCTCTGGCCACCGCTCTGCCGAAGCCCCACAGGACGGCCCCGGCCGGTTCTCCGACGCAATCGCGCATGTAGTCCCGTTCCAGCGCCTGAGCACCCAATGTGATGAACCAGAGACCGTTCTCCGGAGCGACATCGGCGTCCAGCAGGGCCTGCACCAGGGCCAGGGCGCTGCCCCCGGCATCCGTGGTGTCCTCCCGCAGTTGTGCCACGGAAGCCTGCGGTCCGTGCCCCCGGAGGGCGCCCAGGTGCACCACACCCCGGAACGGAATGTCTTCGGGGAGTTCATCGAGAAGGTCCCGCCACGACTCCCGGCTGTCGGCCACCACGGCCCTCCTAACAACCTTCCGCTCGCCCTCGGGCGGACCGGGTGGCAGAGTCGAATCGGCCACAACCACGGTCTGGTTCCTTCTCGCCAGTTCTCTCGCCATCTCAAGGCTCACATCGTCGCCCGCCGAGCACATCACCCACAATCCGGCGGGTAGGGCGACTTCCGCCGGACCCTGCGCGAGAAAGACGCTGGAGCCAAAGGGCCCGCCCTCTTCGACTCCCTCGATCCCCAGGAAACTCACCTCGTCATAGCCCGCATCCACCAGAGCCTGACGCCAAACCGAGGGCAGAGCCATGGCGTGATCCGGTCGGCAGTCGTCGGCGAACCGCCACCAGCCATCCAGCAGTCCGAAGGTGATGTCCTGCCAGCCGCGACCCCGCATGTTCTCCAGCGCGATCAACTGGCCGGAGGGCGCCAGCAACTCGAGGCAGTTGGTCAGGGTCTCATCCAGATCGCGAGTGGCGTGGAGCACGTTCGCCGCAATGATCAGGTCGTAGGCATGAGGTTCGAATTCCTGGGCGGACGGCGCCCTTTCAATGTCCAGCGGTCGGTACTCCATCGGTATCGGCGAATCTGCAAACCGGCTTTCTGCTTCCGCAAAGAAGCCGGCCGAGATGTCGGTGAACATGTAGTCACACGCGTCCGGGAGTTCCGCCAACACCACCGACGTGGCCGAACCCGTGCCCGCTCCGACCTCGATCACCCGCAGGGGTCGATCCTCCGGCCAGTCCTTCGCCACCTGGGCAACCGCGTCGGCCAGGAGCCGGTTGGACGCCCGGGAGGCGGGGGCGGCGAAGTAGTACTCGGTTACCCCCGGTCCCTCGCTGCGAAAGAGGACCTCCAGGATGTCGACGGTCCCGCAAAGCCCGCCCGCCAGGGCGATGCCGCTCCTCCTTACCAGGCCCAACTCGTTGAGGCCATGGGGGTGCCGTTCCGCCACCCTGTCTGCAAAGGCCTCGGAGTCGGCCAGTGCTTCATCCCCCAAGGGTCCCCCGGTGTCGACTTCTACGATGTATCTCCCCTCATCATCGGGTCCACTGAGCAGTCCGGCGTCCCTCACCAGCCGGAGCAATCGTCCCACCAACCTGGTGTGTTCCGGTTCGATCCCCAAAAGATCTCGGAGAGTCTCGGGCTCGACCGCCTCGCCGCGGCGCCGTCGCCAGCCCAACTCTTCCAGGGCGGCGAGAGCGTATGAGCGGGAGAGACACTCCAGGTCGTTGAGGAGCATGGCGCGGTCCTCCATCGCCACACCCTCGCTCGACAGATAGTCTGCAAACGGGCTCGTGTTTTCACTCACCGCCGCCGGCCCGGTCAGAGCTTCGGCCGACACCAGCCCACCGGCCAGTGGGCGTTCACGCCAGGCCACCTCGTAGAGCATCTCCCCCAGTTCCTCCGAGGCCGAGAGGAGCGCCGCCCGGGTGGCCCGCTTTACGGTGTATCCCTCCAGTCCGCCGAGGACCGCACCCTGGTGATCGTAGAAAATCAAGTCCCCTGTCAGGGTTTCCGGCTGTTCCCCCGCCTGGGCATCGGCAGTCCGGTCGGAGTCTCTCATGCGAGCATGGCAGACCAACCGGTCAGGAAGGGGACCGTTCAACCACAGTCGCTCCCAGGCGAAAGGCAGGTAGGTGGCGCCGGTCCCGACACCGGCCAGGTCGCGGGCTGCCGACAGCACCTGGAAGCACCCGTCCAGCAACAGCGGGTGTATCTGCGAGCCTCCTGCTTCCCCGGGTTCTGTCAGGACAACCTCGCCGACCGCCTCCCCCGGTCGTCCCCACAGAGCTTCCAGGGACCTAAAGCGCGGGCCGAAGTCAATCCCGGTCGCCTCCTTGGCCCGGTAATAGGCGCGCAGGTCCTGGATCTGCATCCCGGCCCTCAAGACGCCCGGGTCGGTCCGGTCCCGACCATCCAAGCGCCCATCGATGGGGACCAGCCTGCCCTCGGCGTGAATCGTCCAACCCTCTTCGTTAGGCCCCCTGCTAAAGATCTCGAATCCCCGGGGCTGGGCGCCATCCACCTTGTCCAGGAGCACTTGCACCTGCCGACCCGGGACTTCCGCCTCGCTGCCCGCGTCGTGGGACGGAAATACCAGCGGGTTATGTAGTTGCAGGTCCTCGACTGCTGCCGGTCCGCGCCCGTCGGCCACTGACGCGGAGGCGGCCATGGCCCCGTAGACCGCGCCGGGCATCACCACCCGCCCGTAGACCTGGTGGTCGGACAGCCACCCGGGATCCGACGGAGACATCTCCGTCTCGAACATGATCTCGCCGCGCGGGGACTCGTGCCTGACACCCAGCAGGGGGTGGGCGTCGCCCCGTCTCCGCCTCCCCGCCTTCGGCACCCAGTGGCGCCGTCGCTGGAAGGGATATCCGGGCAGGGCCACCCGGCGCCGGGACTCCCCGGCGAACAGTCCCTCAAAGGAGACGGGCAGGCCCCCCTCGTAGGCTCCAGCCACCGCCTGCAGGAAGGCATCGGCCCTCTCGGGCTCCGACCCGTCCCAGGAAGGCCGCAGCAGACTGACCAGCACCGCAGGGCCCTCAAGGTTCCCCGGGTTCTGGGGCCAGTTGACCGAAACCAGGGGCCCGAGCACCGCGTGGGGCCCAAGCTCGATAACCGCATCCACGCCCAGGGCGGCCAGCGTCTCCACGGAGCTTCGGAAGGCGACCGGCTCACCGGCCTGACGGCGCCAGTAAGCCCCATCCATCGCCATGCCGGGCTCCACCACCCTTCCCGTCACGTTGCTGACCAGCGGGATTCCGGCCGAAGAGACGGCCACGTCCGCGAAGAATGCCTCCAGGTCGTCGAGGGCCGGTTCCACCAGCGGGCTGTGGTAGGCGGGGCTGGGCGCCAGCCGTCGTACCTTCACACCCGCCTCCTCCATGCGGTCCGAAAAGGCGTGCACTTGCGCGGCCGGACCGCTGATCACCTGGTGAGCGCCGTTGTCCACCGCAACGCAAAGGTCGGCGGCGCCGCGGGCTTCATTCCATTCGGCCACCTCCGCCTTCACCCGGCGTTCGGGGGCGAACACCGCGGCCATCGCCCCGGCGCTGGGAAGGGCCGCCATCAGCGTCCCCCTGGTGGAGGCGAACCGGAGTCCCTCTTCAAGGGTGAAGACTCCGGCGGCATGCGCGGCCGCAATCTCGCCCAGGCTATGTCCCAGCACCACCTCGGGCCTGATCCCCACGCTCTCCCAGAGAGCGGAGAGGGCGCACTGCAGGGCATAGATGGCCGGCTGGGTCCACGCCGGGTCGTGCAGGTCACCTGCCGCGGCGGGCCTGCCGAACATGACATCCAGCAGTGACACTCCCCGCTCTTGTCGGATCAGTTGGTCGCATCGGTCCAGAACGGCCCGGGCGACCGGTTCGCTGCGATAGAGGGATTGGCCCATACCCTGCCACTGGGCGCCCTGCCCCGTGAAGGCGAAGGCCACCCTCCGGGCATTCCGCGGGGAAGATGGAGATTCCATCCCGGCGACTGCCTTCAAACCGGCTCGCAGGGAAGCCATGTCCCGGAAGACCACTCCGGCCCGGAAGTCGAAGTGCCCGCGACCCTCTGCGGCGGTCCACGTCATGTCACCGGGGTGCAGGTCGGCGGCGGATCCATTGGCTGATGGGGCGTCTGCCTGCTCATCCAACCAGGACAGGTAGCGGTCCGCCAACTCACGCAAGGCGACCTCCGACTTGGCCGAGAGGGGCAGGAGCCGCGCCGGGCGGTCTGCGACTTCGTCCGGGGAGGGCGCCATCCCGGCGCCCGAATTGGGTAGAGACACGGCAATGTCGCGATAGAGGCCCGCAGGTCCTGACGGTCTCCCTCCTTGGTCCGAGCCACGTACCGGCTCCCCATATCCTTCGACAACCACGTGGGCGTTGGTTCCCGACCACCCGTAGGCGCTGATGCCCGCCCGGGGAGGACGGTCGGTATGCACCGGCCAGTCGGTGCATTCAGTGGCTATCTGCAACGGGAGGGCGTCCCAGGCCACGCCGGGGTTCGGGTCCCGGAAGTGCAAATGCTTGGGCACTGTCCCATGCTGCATCGACAGGATGACCTTCATCAGACCGGCGACTCCGGCCGCCGGTTCCAAGTGGCCGATGTTCGTCTTGACCGAGCCGACCAGCAGGGGCCGGTCCGGTTCCCTGCCCTGGCCGTACACGGCGCCGGCGGAGTTCAACTCGATCGGGTCGCCAACCTCGGTGCCCGTTCCGTGAGCCTCCAGGTAGTCCACCTGCCAGGGAGCGACCCCGGCCCGGCGCAGCGCTTCGGTGATCACCTCTGCCTGGGCCCGTTCGCTGGGTACCGTGAACCCGGCACTCGTGCCGTCCTGGTTGAGGGCGGATCCCAGGATCACTCCCCAGATCCGGTCGCCGTCAGCCTCTGCATCCCTGAGCCTCTTCAGCACCACTATTCCGCAGCCCTCCCCACGGACGAAGCCGTTGGCCGAGGCGTCGAAGGCCTTGCATTTTCCATCCGGGGACAACATCCGGGCATTGGCCCGCAACTCGGTCAGACGACCGTTGAGGACCGCCTGCACTCCACCGGCCAGGATCACACTCGCCTCGTCCCGCTGCAGGGCCGAGACCGCCTGGTGCACCGCCACCAGCGACGAGGAGCAGGCGGTGTCCACCGCCATGGCGGGCCCTTCCAGGCCCAGGGCAAAGGCGACCCGCCCGGCCGCGGTGTTCAGGGAGGTGCCGCTCACGGCGTACAGGCTGGTGGCAGCCTCGGCGGTCTGGCTGGAATCCAGGTTCAGGAGCCGGTAGTCCATGTTGCTGATGCCGATGTAGACCCCGGTGCGGCTTCCCTTCAATCGTTCCGGGTCCATGCCCGCATCTTCCAGGGCCTGCCAACTGGTCTCCAACATCAACCTCTGTTGAGGGTCCAGGAGTTGCGCCTCCACCGGCGAGATGCGAAAGAACTCAGCGTCGAACAGGTCGATCCCCTCGATGAAAGCTCCGAAACGGCAGGCCTCGCTCTGGACTTCGGCATCCGGATAGAGCTCGCCCACTCGCCCCACCCCCGAGCCGGGGACTCCTTCTGTCACCGCGTTCCCGCCCCTTTCCAGAAGCCGCCAGAAGGCCGCCAGATCGGGCGCGCCGGGGAACCGGCACGCCATGCCCACGATCGCGATCGGCTCTCCGCTCGAAGACATGTCCCGTTCTTCGGCCACGAAAGAGGCGACGGATCGTCTGGATGGGCCGGAAGACTCTCTCAGCGTCATAAGGCACCTGTCCCCGTACTCAGGTTGTCTCTCTCAAAATACCTACAAGCGATCATTACCAGCGGCAGCCGAAGGCGAAAGCCATCCGACCGGGCCGAATCGTCCGACGGGTCGGCCGCTCCGGTGGTGGCGCCCACCCTGCCGCGTCCCCGAGATGAGCCCGGACCGGAGAAGTACGGAAGGACTCCGGCGACAAACCCACCTTCGAACGGCGCCGCTTCCGGGTCGACACCCCGAGCGGGCCAGGATAACCGGCGGAGGGACCTCATGTGGATGAGCCAAAGGGTACTATGACAAGCCATTTGACTTCTGATCAAGATCCCGTCTGGCAGGTACCTGAGCCACTCTCGGTTCGTAGGGTGAGATTGGAGGGAGATGGAGTCATCGTCCTTCGCCGTCACGGCAACCCGGAGGGGCCTCGGCTGGTGCTCAGCCACGGCAACGGCCTCGCCAGCGACCTCTATTACCCGTTCTGGTCTCTCTTGGTCGACGACTACGACCTGATCATCTATGACCTCAGAAACCATGGGTGGAACCCGGTGGGAACCATCGAAAAGCACAATGTCCCAACATTCGTCAATGACCACGAACTCGTCATGGAGGCTATCGATCGACACTTCGGAGCGAAACCCAAGGTAGGGGTGTTCCACTCCGTTTCAGCCTTGATTTCACTCTTGTCCCCCACCAATGGAAGCGCGTTCTCCGGACGTATGCTGTTCGATCCGCCTCTCTGCAAACCAGGCAGGAGCTACGAGGAAATGGAAGCGGCAGCCACACGCAACGCCTTCCTGACTCGCCATCGTTCCGAGCGCTTCCCGGACAAAGAGGACTTTTCCTACATCCTTCGATTCGTCCCGATGTTCTCCAGCGTCGTCCCAGGAGTCTTGGAGCTCATGGCGGCGACGACCCTGCGTCGAAGAACGGACGGCCACGATTACGAACTTCGGTGCCCCAGGGAATACGAAGCGAGGATTGTCGAATACGCCGGAGTATTCTCGGTGATGGTTGATTTCGACAGGTTGCAATCCCCTACCAAGGTATTCGGAGCGGACCCCACACTCCCCTTCTCCTTTCTGCCAACGCTTGACCTGAGCGACATACTCACTGTCGACTACGACTTCCTTCCGGACGCCACCCACTTCCTTCAGCTCGAACAACCGCAGGCCTGCGCCTCTGCCCTGAGGGAGTTTCTCGAAACTATCGGAGTGGATTGAGTTTCATTCCCGTCGGCGGGACAAATAGAACCGGCCCCCACTCAGGAATTAGGAACTCTCAACCTTCACCGTAACTATGTCTATGCCTTGGTATTTCTGATGCCGGACACTGGAAGCGTGGTGGCGAAGAAGGCGAAATGAAAGCTCTCTTTCATCCCATTCCTGGTCCTCTTCGGCCAGATGGGCAAGGCGGTCCTCCAGGTTTTCCTGTTCCAAGACCGCCATGAACTCCATCTCTACGGACTTTTCGTCGAGATACGCCACCACGATCAGCCGCGGGGTCTCCTGGTTCTCGTATGTGTTGCCGGGTTGCAGCAAACTGGAGAGCGTCTCCTCACCAGCCGAGCGCAGCCGCTGGACAGAAGAGTTGTCCCAGCCCTTCTCGCGGGCCATCTCTTCAAGGAAAGAGTCGATGGCAGGAAAAGCGGAGGCGTCCAGGACCGCCTCCAGGCGCCTCGGTCGCGGACTGGTTGCCCTGAGAAACAACGACAGTCCCACGGCGGTGGCGGTGCCCAGGGTGAGGCCGTCGCCGAGCAGCGAATCCCATGGCTGCGCCACGAGCCCCTCCAGAATGTTCCGCTGCTCCATGCCCACGCCCACGGCATAGGCCATTCCCACCAGCAGGATGTTCCGGGGATCGAGGCCGCCCTGGGACACGGCACGCAAACCTTCCATGAAAAGCAGACCGGTCACGGTTAGCAATACTGCTCCCATCACCGGAGTCGGTATCCCCAACAAAACCGCCGTCGCCTTGGGGAACAAAGCCAGTCCCACGAGGATCACTCCCATCGCATATCCCACCCGACGAGCAGCCACCCCCGTGAGACGCACCAGCGAGACAGTCGACGACGAATAGGAGGACGAGGGCGGAGCCCCGGCCAGCCCCGAGAGCAGTATCCCGACCCCGTTCGCGTAGATAGCCCCCTGGACCGAACGGAAATCTATCGCCCTGTGCCTGCGATAGGATACCTGCTGAGCGGCCATGTTGTCGCCGATGTTCTTGATGGCCTGCACGAGAGTGACGATCAGAAACATCGGCGCCAGCGCCCATGCCTCGGCGGTCAAGGTCAGATCCAGTCCGGGGAGGCCTCCCTCGGGAATCCCAAACCAAGGCGCCCCCGAAACTCGCTCCAGTTCGTACAGTCCAAACGGAACAGCGGCCAGACCCCCCACCGCGATCCCGATCAGCAGGGACCACATCCGCCAGGTCCCGGTAGCCCGGAGCACCAGGACGGTGGTGACAGCCAGCGTCACTGCCACCACACCGAGGCCGGCGCCCTGTGATGCTCCCACAGGCACTTCTACAAGACGATCAACGGCTACGGGGAGGATCATGGTGGCGATCAGCATCAACACCGTGCCGGCAACAACCGGAGTGATGATTCGGCGCAGCAGCGGGAGCCACGCCGCCACTACCAGGTAAAAGAGCGCCGACAGAACGATAAGGCCGGCCAACACCTCGGGACCTCCCACCTCCAGCGCCAGGACAGAGATCGGGATGTAGTTGGGTGTTACTCCCGAAATGAGCACATGACCTCCACCCAGTCGCCCGATCCGGGCCGCTTGCAACACGGAGACCACTCCGCTGATAACCAACGCTGCAAAAACAGACCATTCCAGGTATTGGCGGCCCTGATCTGCTGCCAGGACAGTGAAGACCGCCACCAGGACGATTATCGCCAGCACGGTCACCACGCCCTGTATCCCCACCCCGGCGGCCAGCCAGAGAGAGCAACGCTCTTCCGGTTCGTAGCGGATCCCCTCGTCTATGCGGCCTGACAAAAGCCACCGCCTATCTGTCGCATAGTCCTCTTGGTACCGATCGTCACCTCGCCTCCCGGCAAGTGAAAAAGCGTGCAGCCAAAGATAGTCCAGGGGGTACCCGGCCCAGGGTTCTGCCGGGATGCCCTTGTCCTACCCCACTATCGGGCCTGTTGGGATCTTGACCGTGAAGACCCGTCAACCAGTCGTTGAATCGCCGGCGAGTCAGCCCCGGGTTTGATGCCGGCGCCTCCTCCCCGGCTTCGACCGGAAAGGTTGACCGTCTTGCTCCCATCCGGAGTGAGCGACTCCGGGGGTTAACCTACCTGTCCCTTTGGGATCCACTTCAAGAGCCACGGCCATAGCAGTCTGTCTGCTACCGAGATTCTCCACCTCCCAAATCACGTCTGACAGATGGGGAAACCGGAAGAGGCCGGTCCGCTCGCCTCCACGCATCCCCGGTGGTACCTGAAACCGTGCAAAGTCCGTATGGAGGCCCGTGCCCAAGGCTTTGGCCAAGGCTTCCTTGACAGTCCAGAAATCGTAGAAAGTACGGAGCTTGGCTTCTCCCTGCAACTCGGCAACAAGGGCCCGCTCTTCCGCTCCGAAAACAGTTTCAGCCAGGTCGTCCAGGTCCCCCCGGCACTTTCGCTCCTCCACGTCAACCCCCACCCTTCCCTGTTCGGCCAGCGCAATGAGCCCGTGGTTTCCGCTGTGGCTTACGTTGAATCCGATGGGTGCTCTCTCTCCTCGCAACAGAGCAAAGGGCTTTCCATATTCGGAGACTTCGAAAGCGAGATCCCGGTTGTCACAACCCAACCGGGAGCAGAGAACCGCCCGCAGCGCGGCCCGGCACAGAGCAAAACGGCGCCGGGGACCTGAACGCAAGAACCTCTCCCACCGCCGCCGTTCTTCGTCACTCAACCAGTCCCAGGCTCTTTCCTCGTGGGACGAGTGTGGCACCAGGCTCACATGATTGATCTCAAGGCGACCGGTCAATTTGAGGAGACGCCACCAAGGGTCGTCGACGGAGTCCGCGCTTCCTCCGACTCGGCAACCCACCGCCCCCCCTTCAGCCCCTCATAAACCGGTTGATGGGCGTTCCTCTTAGTTATCGAGACTTCCCGTCTCAGCCGTCCAAGAAATCTATGAGACCCTGGATGGTGTTGATACTCGCGCAGTCTTCGGTGCTGAAGGTCACGCCAAAGTCCTGGGCGACCACCTTGGCAAACGCCACCAGATCCAAAGACGACACTCCATGATCCACCAGGCTGACTTCCAGGTTCAGAGAACCACCCAATGGTTGACCGTCCACTTCCAGGTTCGCAGCGACCAGCGCTTTGACTCGTTCCTCGGTTGAAGACACTTTGCTCTCCTCACATGAATAGTTGACTCTGTCAATCCTATTCTAGTCAAAATCAAGGGTGTCCCGGACGGTGTGAGACTCCGGAGAGTGTCGAGAACAGCCTGAGCAGTCGCGTGGAAGAGGGAGGGTACGGCCTCCGGCTTCACTCCCAACAGGGATCTGCTGATCGAGAGCTCCAATGTCGGTGAACCACCCACAGCCCCGACGGAACCGATCCGAGAGTCATGCCAGATCCCGGCCGGCAATATCTGACAGTGGTGAAGCACCTCACTCATCGTCACCCGGCGGAGCTTCATACCGAGAAGGACATCTTTTACACTGGCAAAGGATGGTTGATGAGCCCGACCACGCGAGCAGCCGGTCATCTCATCCGACGACCGAGGACGTGGACGGCTATGTGGTATTCGATTTGGAGACCATCGCCGACCGGGCCGATCGGCGGGAGCACGAGATCATCGAGATCGGCGCCGTCCTTGTCTCGGGAGGAAGAGAGCTTGACCGGTTCCAGACCCTGGTCCGCCCTACGCGTCCTTTGGGAGATCACTCACGGCAACTGACCGGCATCAACGAAAACAACCTGCGAGGGGCGCCGCACCCGGAACACGCCCTCCGGGATTTCTATGGATTCGCGGCCAACCATCCCCTGATCGCACATAACGGCTTCGGCTACGACTTCCCGCTGCTGGACTCCGTTTCCTCAAAACTGGAGATCGAGACCTCGCTTACACCCAGACTCGACACCCTGGAACTGGCCCATGTGCTCTTTCCCCGGGCGGGAAAAAGCATGGTCCGCAGTTCGGACGGAACAACTCCCCCACCGGGCCGCACCCTGGACGACTTGGCCGCCGTCCTCCTCGGCGCCGAACCGCGCCGGTTTCACCGCGCCCTCGACGATGCCCGACTGACTCACCGAGTGCTGGCGGAAATGATCCGTTGCCTCGACCAGGATCGGCCCGTCTTCAACCTCCAGCGATGGATCCTGGGAACGGGTGCCCATCCTTGGTCGACTTTTCTCCGGCCCCACTTGAGGCGGGTACCCCTCGAAGAAGTGGTGTCCCCGTCCCGTGCCCGGCGTGAGGCACCGACCACCGGCAACTTCGACATCCCCGCCCTCATCGGGATGTTCGAAGAGAGCGGAGCGCTAATGGGGAAAGCCCGCCAGCCGCGAAAACAACAGATCGCGATGGCTGAGCGATGCGCCAAAACCCTATCCCAGACACACTCGCCCCAACTCCTCATAGAAGCTCCGACTGGCACCGGAAAGACTCTCGCTTATCTGGTGCCGGCCATCGAGTACGCCCGTGCCTCGGGACGCACTGTCATCGTTGCCCCGCATTCCAAGGTTCTCCAGAACCAGATCCTATCCACGCTGGAAGAACTGCAGGATGACTTGGGCGAGTTCCAGTCGGTTCTGCTCAAGGGAAGAGACAGCTATATCAGCCTGGAGTCGCTCGCCGCCGAACTGGACGCCTTGGAGAGCCAAGCGGATAGCCTCGCCTCGCCTGCGGAAGCCCACCGCGATGCTTCGATGATCCTCGCATTGACGATCCTCTGCGGTTGGGTGGCCTCAACCCCCACCGGCGACTGGGACGACCTGCGTACCTGGGCGATCGAGACTCATGTCCCAGAGCTTCGCACGCTGCGCAGGCTGCTCCGCATCGAGGATCCACCTGGCACGCCCAATCATCCTCTGGAGCGGCTCGATTTCCATCGCCGGGCACGCGATGAGGTGGGAAACGCTCAGGTGGCGATCCTCAACCACGCGCTGCTGATCCTGAAAGAGGACTGGATCGATCCACCGGAATTTCTGATCGTGGACGAGGCTCACAACTTGGAGGACTCAGCCACCGGCGCCCTATCGAAGGAAGTCGATGACGACTTCCTGCACACCTTGTGCTCGGCGCTGTGGGATCCGATCCGCCGCCGGGGTACCGCCCGGCGCCTAACCGCGGCCGCCGGTCGCTCTCTCCAGTCCGAATCCCAACGTCTGCGCCAGGCTTCGAGCGCGGCAAGGGAGGCCGTGGATGCCTTCCGCCGCCCGCTGGTGGACTTCCTGCGCAGCCGGACCGGCGTGCTCCAGGAAGAAGCTGGCCGCTATCCGATGTCCTATCGGATCAGGCCAGGGATCGATACCCGGCGGGTCAACTACCGGCCGGTAATACGAGCCGGCTCGAAGCTAGTCAGAGCGCTCGGGGAAATCGTCGATGCGCTTAACAAGATCACCGTACCCCGAGAGCTCCGTGGTCGCTATCGCCACCGTCGATTGGAGTCGGAGATAGCCCGTCTTGGACGTCAGGCCAGGGAAGCCACTTGGGTGATTCGCCAAGTGCTGGGTGCATGGGATCCCGAGGAGTGGATCAACATCGGCCAGGTCAGATTCGCAGACGGGGAATGGCGTTGGACACTGAGAAGGGTGCCGGTTTCGGTGGACAGCTATCTAAGGGAACTGTGGCAATCTCTCACCGCTTTCGTACTCACCTCCGCCACGCTCAGCGTGAACGGCGGATTCGATCACATCATCTCCAGACTCGGGCTCGATGCAGTTCGGACCGAGTCTCTCGACAGCCCTTTCACTCGGATGCGGGAGAACCACCTGGTGCTCCTCACCGACTACCTGCCTTCACCAAGGCACCGGTCGATCGAGGAGTTCCGCAACTCGACCGCCTCGGAGATACCCCGCCTTTTCACCCTCACCGGTGGCCGGGCAATGGCGTTGATGACCGCCCGCGCCCGGATGGAGTACGTGCGGGACCATGCCCGACCCCTTCTGGAGGCCGAGGGCCTCCCCCTCCTGTCCCAGGGCGACGCTCCCTCTCCCGCCCTGGTGGAGCGGATGCGAACCGAACGCGCGACCAGCCTGCTCGCGCTCCGGTCCTTCTGGGAGGGGATCGACCTTCCCGGCGAGAACCTGAGCCTGCTGGCCATCGAGAAGGTCCCCTTCGACTCCCCCGCCGATCCGATTGTCGGTGCTCGCATGGAGTTGATGGAACGCCGGGGAGGAGACCCGTTCGCCGATTACATGGTCCCGCGGGCGGCGCTTCGCTTTGCCCAGGGTGTGGGCCGGTTGATCAGGACTGCCGACGACCGGGGCGTAACCGTGGTGCTCGACAACCGCCTGCGTCGGCCGACACCCTACCGGGACCATGTCCTGCGAACCTTGCCGGGGCCACCTACGTTCAAACCTGCCGATTCGCCTGACCTCGCATACCGGGAGATCGCCGACCATCTCGCTGACGTCACTTTCGACGAAACCATGCGGGAGCGTCTCTTCTCGATCCCGAGCGCCGATCCCTGGGCCGACCTGACAGACCTCGGCCTCACCCGGGATGACCTGTCTGACGAGGCTGTCATCCGTGAACGGCTGGAGCAGGTGCGAGAACGATTCGGATTCGAGCAGTGGAGACCCGGTCAGATGGACACCATGCTCCGTTTCATGCGGGGAGAAGACGTGCTGGCGGTGCTTCCCACCGGATCGGGAAAGTCGATCACCTACCAGATCCCGGCGCTGCTCTCTCCCGGCGTGACCCTGGTGATCTCCCCGCTCACCGCCCTGATGAACGACCAGACCGAACACCTTCGCTCTCGTCGCATCACCCAGGTGGCAACCATCCACAGCGGCGTGTCACAAAGCGAACAGGCCGAGATTCTGCGAGGCGCCGACAATGGCCTGTACAAGCTTCTCTACGTCAGCCCGGAGCGCCTGTGGTCACCTTCGTTCATTCACCGGGCGCAGCAGGTCGAGTGGGCGCGAGTGGCGGTCGACGAGGCACACTGCATATCACAGTGGGGACATTCCTTCCGAACGGAGTATGCCGCCATTCCCCGCGCCTTGGCACAGTTGATCTCCCGTCGCCTTCCCATCCTGGCCACTACGGCCACTGCAACACCACGGGTCCGCGACGAGATCAGAGAACTGCTGCAGCTTGACTTGAATTCCTCTCCGGTGGTTCGTCACCCCGATCGTCCGGAGATCCGTTACTACGTGGAAAGATGCAGAAACTTCAGGGACCGCGACCTGCGGGTGGTGCAGATTGTCGAGAGTTTCCGGCAGGCCAGTTCCATCATTTACGTGCCCACTCAAAGGGACTCCCTTCGCCTGGCCGGCCTGCTGCGCTCCGGCGGACATGTGGTACGGCCATACCACGGCGGAATGGAACAGCCGGAACGCCAGCATGTGGAGGATGCTTTCCGGCACGGAGAGATCGACGTGGTGGTAGCCACCAAGGCCTTCGGCATGGGCATCGACAAGCCCGATATCGCCCTGATCCTGCATCTGGAGATGCCCTCCTCCATCGAGGAGTACATCCAGGAAACCGGCCGGGTGGCGAGAGGCGCCTCCGACGGGGTGGGACCCGACAAAGGCGCCGCGGTACTGTTGGTGACCCCCCGGGACTGCCGGATCCATGGGTTCTTCGCCCGGTCATCGGCAATCGATGTTGAGAAGACAAGAGACCTGTGGTCGAATCTGGCGGCGGGCATCAACCTCGTTGATCCGGATCGGTTTGGCGAGAATGGCAGGGACGACCGAGAATCGGACCGGCAGGGATTGGCGCTGGCGGTAAGCCATCTCGAAAAGCAGGGGGTGCTCCGCCGGCGCCCCGACATCATCCACGAGGGCAGGATCACCACGGTGGCTGATACTCCGCAGATGATCGAGATACTGAGCGAAACCGAGCCCGAGTTGGCGGAGCGCGCCCGAAGAATCCTACGTACCCTCGACCATATCGGCAGTGAGGTATATCACGCGGAGACCTGGCAGAAGCATCTGGACCGCGACCCGGCGCTCATCGAGACCGATCTGTTCGAGCTTCGCCAAAAGGACATCCTCGGTTTTTGGGCCTGGCGACGTGCTTGGACGCTGGAGAAATTTCCTGATGTCGAACCGAACTGGAGGGAGGTGGAACGTCTGGTCGAAAGTCGCCGCTCGGCAGTTGAAAAAATGGCTCGAAAAGCCAGAAACTGGGCCCGAGGCAGCCATCTGTGCCGACGGGCGGCGCTGTTGGAATATCTCGGAGTGAAGCCTCCCGATACCTGCGGAGGTTGCGATGCATGTACGCCTGACCTGCCTCGACCGTGGAGCGAAAGTGAAGTCACCCATGAGCGCCTGATAGCATCCATCCCGGCCCGCGACACCATCCTGCAACTGGTCAGGGATGTGGAGGGCAACAACACTTCCAGAAGAAACATGGTCCGGGCGCTCACCGGAGAAACCGGCGGTCTTCCCCTACCAGACTCTCTGCAGCAACACCCGACGCACGGACAACTCTCTTACTTGGGAACAAAGAAGACCGACGACATCATCAATACCCTGATCGAAAAAGAGGTGTTGACAGAGAGGCGGGCCAAGTTCAACGGGACCGTATATACCACCCTCGTCCCGGCAGACTCGGCAACCGGAGAATAGATGGCCTTCCTGATACCTCAGAACATTCCCAGTCGCAACGATCTGCCCGCCCGCCTGCAGACCGTTGCCCGGGCCTTGCGCGATTTCTTGCCGGAGGAGGTGACAGTGTGGCTGGAGAGAACCGGGACCGGTGATCGCGTCACCTTGGCCTCGGAGTTTGAAATCGATTTCGACCAGGTGTCCTCTCCAACGGACCAGGATCCCTACCTGGTGGTATTCGATCCGGCATCTGGAATCGCCGTTCTGGAAGCGCCTTCCCCTCGCTCCCTGGCCCGCAGGGGAGTGCTGGCTTTACGCCGCAAGCTCGACCTTGCCCATATCCAGAGCGATGTAAAGACGAGAGCAGAAGGGCTTTCTCAGCGGATTCACATCTCCGGCACTTCTCGAATCAGTGAACTTCCCATCAGGCATGCGATCGCCTTGCCGGAGGTCCCCCGAGCCAGAGTTGCCTCCGCTGGCCGCAACACTCCCCTGCTATCGAGGGAGGACTTCCAGCCGAAGAATCTGGGGATGGCCCTTCGCCGCATCCTGGGAGGGAAATCTCCATCGTTGACGGAGGAGAACGAAAAGGTTGTTCGTGCGGCGGTCAATCCCAGGATCGTCATCAAAGATGATCAGGACGCCGACCAGGGACGGCTGCTATTCGATCCACCCTCCCTTTCTGATCCCGACCAAGCCATCGCGGTGCTCGACAGACGGCAAGAGCGGCTGGCGATGTCGCTCGGACCCGGCTATCGGATCATCCGCGGCGTGGCGGGAAGCGGCAAGACCCTGGTACTCACCTATCGCGCCAGATACTTCGCCGAGCACTTCCCGTCGACCCACATCCTGTTATTGTGCTTCAACCGGCCATTGTTTGCCGCGTTGAAGAAGGAGGTGGCGGGCACCTCCAATATCAAGGTCAAGACGGTGGACGCCTTGGCATACGAACTGGTAGAGGAGCCTGCCGGAGGTTCGCCACCGAATCTGCCAGATGAAGAGAAGTGGCGGCAGAGACGAATCGATGCCAAGAACAATGCCGAAGACCTGAGCGATTCTGACAAATACGACTTGGTCCTGGTTGATGAGGCACAGGACCTGGAACCCTCCCATCTCGAACTGGCCCACGCAATGCTCAAGTCGGACAAGGACCATTTCGTGATGGCGCTGGACAGCGCTCAGAACATCTACCGGAGACGGATGACCTGGAACCCGCCGGGAATGACCGCCCGCGGACGCTCCACCATTCTCCGGCGAAACTACCGCAACACCCGTGAGATACTTGAGCCAGCCGTCGATATATTGGTGGGCCCCAACCGGACCCCAAGCCGGGCCGTCGCCAACGATCTCGAGACGCTGGTGCTGCCCGAGGCGGCCGAACGGAGCGGGCCGAGACCGCTCCTTCTGGAATGCGCAGACCTGAGGGCTGAAACCACGGAGATAGCTCGCCAGGTGAAAGAGAGGCTTGACGCAGGAGTAGAACCAAGAGACATAGTGGTGTTGTCAGGTCACAAACGGCAGAGACATTACGTGCGGCAAGAACTTCAGAAGAGTGGAGTGCGCTGGTTCAACGCCCGGCGGCCTTTCCGGAACAAGGATAAGTCAGCCTTTGTCCGAGACGCGGTACGGATGGCCACTCTTCATCTCTTCAAGGGTCTCGAGTTTCCCCATGTGATCATAGGAGCCGCCAACCACATATGGGTGAGGGATGAAGATGTCTCCAGCAGGATCGATGCCCAAAAGAGGCTGCTGTACACGGCGATGACCCGGGCAACCCAGACCCTCACCGTCACCTTTTCCGGCACCGGGGCCATGGCCGACGCCCTGCGCGCTGCTCGAACACGGATAAGCTGAAACTGCCGGTGCTCAACCTTTGGCAGGCCACCGTCTGTCGAGACCGCGGGGCAGTATCGCGTACGCATATGGTCCCGGTTTGCGGAGGTGGGCCAAGATACGACTCCAGTTGTTCCTGATTCGGGCACCCATTTCCTCTCCGGTCAGGTTCGCGTTGGGGAAAACGAAGAGACGAAGCCCCGCCGACTCGATAGCCTCCCAGTGGTCACCAACGATACGACCGTCCTTGGTGCTTGCCACCCAGCCTTCCTGATCACAACGAAGTGTCCATTCGGGATCAGAGATGAATTGGCCGTCAGAAGGGTAGATCTCTCCCATATGCCGCACGTCGACACCCTGTTCCCGGAGCGCGGCGGCCACAGTGTTCTTACCTACCGAACGGTCCAGGAAAAAGATCGCGGTGTCGGGATCAGGCTGCTTCGGATCGCGGCCAGACGGCACGGATGCTCTCGGCGATATCGTCAGCGGGGACTTCGAAGTCGGCTGCTATGGAACCGATGGGCTCGCCGGCTCGATACCGGGAGTACACCGCTGACAGCGGCGCCCCGCCGTTCATGAACAGCGGGTCTCCACCGGCCACATCAGGACGGACCCTCAGAAGTTCCCGCTTGGTGATGGGGATAATCAAGCCGGTCGCCCAGTTGTCTCCGAAATCGATTCTCCGCACGTACTCCAATATAACTTCGTGAAAGACCCGCCGGCCGGTGTGTACCACGGTGAGCAGACGAAGCTGGGGATCGCCGGAATAGGAGGCGTAGTCGTACAGCACCTCGGCGCCGTCGGTGAACAAGCCCTTCGAAGCCAGAGCATGTTCCAGTTCGCCTCTCTCCGAAAGCACCCGAAGGGCGCGACGAATACGCTGCATCGGAAGGCCGGTCTGCCGGAAGGCCTGCACAACCGTCGCCTCGATCAGTCCTATGAAAGGAATCCGCCGACGATCACCCTTTCGTGCTTCCAATGCGGTCACTACCGGCCTCTCCCCACCGCCGGACCGAGGCTTCCTCCGACCGGACCTCTCCCTTGTCCAAGCCGAAAGGGTCGTAGGACTCATGCCAATGTACCGGGCGGCGTCGCTCACCGTGTAGAGCCGACGGTCGAAACGCGGATCCATCCCGTCACCCTCGCTCATGCCCTTTCAGCATACTCTCCCCGCCGTGATCGGGAGAGGACTCCCGCCGTACCCTGACTTACGGACAGAGCGGCAGGGTCAACCTATACCGATCCGCCGTCAAGCCAGTACAGAATCACAGGCCGAGGGTATACCAAAACAGGGATGCCATCCCCGAAAATGTATACCAAAACAGGGACACTGTCCCTGGAAAGGGAGGTTCACGGGATTTGGTCCCATCCGGCGCGGATGGAACATTCCCGACATCCGGCCCCGCTGACCGCCGGACGAGCCGGGGTGGCTACGAATCGGCCACCGCCCGCAGTTCGGGTAGGACTTCCTTTTCGACTATTTCCAGGGTGCGGTCGGGGTTGGTGGAGGCGATCTGGATGGCGACGTAGTCGGCGCCGATCTCGGTCACCAACGGGCGGTAGACATCGATCAGATCTTCCACGCCGGCCGCCATTGTGTACTTACCCAGAACTTCATCGCGGTCCATGGAGTCCGCCCGCTCCCGAAGGACCATCGGGTCGACAGCCTGCAGCCTTCCGGGCGCCCGCAAGCCCCTCATGCTGCCCAGGGCTTCCCAGGCTTCGGATTCGTCACCGGCCAGCACGCACCAGCGGGTGGTCATGAGCGTTCCAGGCCGTCCCCACTTCTCAGCGGAGGCCCGGAATGGTCCGATCACCCTCTCAAGGGTGTCGGCAGGCGCTTTCACGCTGGTGATCAAGCCATCCGCCCGCCTTCCGGCGAACGTGGCGGACTGAGGGCCTCCGGCCGCCATCCAGATAGGCGTCTTGCGGGGCGGCGGGCTGTAGAGCCTGGCCTTGTCGGTGATGTACCAGTCGCCCTCAAAGTCCAGTTTCTCGCCCTCCAGCAGCCGATGCATGATCTCCAGTGCTTCGCGCATTCTCCTGATGCGTTCCCGGTAATCCCCGAATTTGAACCCCATCGGTCCCTCGTTGATGTTCTCCCCGGTACCCACTCCCAGAACGAATTTTCCTCCTGTCAACCTGTCCACGGTGGCGGCCGCCTGGGCCACCAAGGCGGGGTGATAGTGATAGAGAGGACAGGTAACGGAAGTGGCGAGTTCCGCGTCGGTCCGAGCCGCCACCGCCCCCAGCCAGGACCACACGAAACCTGACGCGCAGTTGTCGTCGACCCAGGGATGGAAGTGATCCGACCCCAGGATCATGTCGAATCCGGCTTCCTCCGCTCGAACTGCTTGATCCACCAGTACTTCCGGCTGGTAGGACTCGTGGCTGCATAGCCAGGCAAACTTCAACTCTTCTCCTTAATCGGCAACCGGGTTAAGGCTACCGGCCGCCAAAGGGCTATCATCCGAGCCTGATGAATTCACTGCCAAGGGCCATGCCTGCCATTATCACTCCTTTCGATGATCGGCAAGAACTTGATCTCCAAGCCCATCGTCACAACCTGTCGGTGCTGGCCGGGTTGGGATACGAAGGTTTCGTGTTGGCCGGCTCCACCGGTGAGGGGCCCCTTCTCGAACCCGGTGAGAGATTGCGACTGACCGCCGCCTCCCGAGACAGTGTCGGCGATAACACCTTTCTCCTGTGCGGCATCAACGCCGAGACCAATCGAGCGGCCCGGCGCCAGATCGCCGAGGCGGCCGAGGGCGGCGCCGACGCCGCCTTGGTGCTGACCCCCACCACTTTGTCCCGAAATCGCACCAACTTTGTTGCGGCCTTCTTCACAGAAGTCGCAGATGAGTCCCCCCTTCCGGTGTTCCTCTATTCGGTGCCGGTGGTAACTGCCTATTCGATCCCGTTGGAGACCGTCTGGGAGTTGGCCCGACACCCGAATGTGGTGGGCATGAAGGACTCCAGCGGGGACGCCGTCCGCATCCAGCGGATGCTGGCCGGACTACCGGACAACTTCGCCCTGTACAATGGCTCGGCCTATTCCGTCAACCTGACCCTGGCGGCAGGGGTGTACGGTGTCATACTGGCGGCCGCCAACTACGTCCCGCAGTTGGGCCTGGAAGTAGTGACCGCCGCGTTGGAGAATCCTCCCGGAGACATGAAGAAACAGCATCGGCTGACCGCCGCCAACGATGGGGTGGCCCGCTACGGGATTCCCGGAGTCAAGGCGGCGGCCGAGATGGTGGGCCTGCGGGCAGGACGCTGTCGGGCGCCGTTGCTGCCCGTCCCCGAAGGCGCGCCGGCCGGCTTCGCCCACTTGCTCTAAACTCCGCCGCCGGTGTAGGCCGCGATCACATCTTCCGGCGTTCCTTCCTTGCGGATCCTCCCCCTGTCCAGCCATATTGCGCGGGATGCCAGATCCTCCACCATCTGCATGTCGTGTGACACCAGAATCGTTGCCGCGCCCCGCTCCATGACACTGCCCACCCGTTCCCGAGACCTCTCTCGAAAGCTCTGATCACCCACGCTGAGGATTTCATCCACCAGCAACACATCGGGGTTGATGTCGGTGACGATGGAGAAACCCAGGCGGGCCAACATCCCTGATGAAAAGGCCCGCACCGCCACATCGGCGAATTCTGACAACCCGGCCCAGTCGATGATGGCATCCGCTCTCTCTGCCATCTGGTGAGGAGAACGACCCAGGATAGCCCCGTACATGATCACGTTTTCGGTGGCGGTCAACTCGGGATTGAACCCCGCTCCCAACTCGATGAGCGGTGCCACCAGACCTCTGACAATAACTCTTCCTTCTGTCGGGGGGAGCACCCGGGCGACGATTTTCATGAGAGTTGACTTCCCGGCGCCGTTGTCGCCGATCACTCCCAGCACTTCGCCGTACTCGACCTGGAGAGAAAGATCCCGGATGGCCCTCAGTTCATCCACTTCGATCTTTCCGCGCAGAGAGCGGATGACCTGTTCCTTGAATGAGCCGGGACGGTCCCTGACCAGTGGATAGACCAAAGAGACCTGTCGACAGTCAACCGCCGGCGACGTCATACCAACACCGCCAGCCGTCGCCACGATCGGGAGAAGGTCCAAGCGCCCCCCAACAAGGCGGCGCAGGCCGTGAACACCATCACCGCCCACATCCATCCCGGAGCGAAACCGCCTCCGTAGATCAGTCCCCGGAACACTTCCAGGTATGAATAGAGCGGATTGACGTGGATCAGGAACAGGAATCGATCCGGGACGATGGTCACCGGGTAGAAGCCGGGGGTGGCGTACATGGTGAGGGTGAGCAGCACCCCGACTATGTCCAGGACATCCCGATACGCCACTGCCAGGGACGCCACCATCATCCCCATGCCGGCCACGAACATGACCAAAAAGAGCAGGGGAATCGGCGCCAGCAATGCGGTGAGGGGAATGCCCACCCCGGCTATCAACTGCACCACCAGCAGCAGGAGGATGTTGATGCCGAAATTCACCAGGGCGGCGAGAGCGGGCGCCACCGCGAATACCTCCGCCGGTACGTACACCTTGGACAGAATCCCCGCCGAGCCCACGATGGACGATCCCGACGCCACCACCCCCTGGGAGAAAAACGTGATCAGCATCACTCCCGACAGCACGTACACCACGTAGGGAACTCCCCCCGGTATCTCGAAGCGGAAAATGGTGCTGAACACCGCCCACATGACAGCCACGGTCAGCAGGGGGTTGAGAAGCGTCCACCACACTCCCAGCATGGACCGCTTGTAGCGAACCGTAAGGTCCCTTCTCACCAGCAGCCGCAGCAGCCCCCGATAGCGGCGGAGATTGTTGATCTCGGAGATGACCAGCCGGCGGGGCTGATCGGAGTCGTAGTAGGAACCGGGAGTCACTGTCCCCAGATTCCTCTTTTGGTGAACACCTCCTTCAGCAGATCGGGGCGGTCGGTCATGATGCCGTCCACTCCCCGGTCCAGCAGACGCTCCATGCGACGGGGGTGGTCGATCGTCCACACATGCACCTGCAGTCCCATGCGATGGTAGGCCTTGACCGTTCGCCGGGTGACGAGCGGCGCGAGACCGGACCGGGTCGGGATCTGCAGAGCTGCATGGTCGGTACGCGCCCGTCTCCCCAGCCAGGCCGCCTTGACCAAGCGGGCAACCTCTTTTTCGCCGGTGGACGTGGCTATATCTCCGTCGTACAGTTCCCGCACGCGGGCCAATCGAGCATCGGAGAAAGATGCGATTATCACCCGGTCGCCGAGCTTCAACCGTCGAATCAGTCGCAACAGGGCCGCTTCGGTGTGATCGGCCTTCAACTCCAGCACCATTCGCAGGTCCGGAAAGGAGGAGGCCACCTCTTCCAGGGAAGGTATCCGGACACCTTGGCCCCGGAAGGGAAAACCCTGGTCCGGATGATGGGTGTATCCGGCGTCGAGTTCCCGCACCTCTTTCCAGGGCAGCCTCGCCACCTCTCCCTCGCCATCGGTGGTGCGTTCCAGGGTGGGATCGTGAAGGCACACCACCACCCCGTCCGCCGTCACATGGATGTCGGTCTCAATCCACCGATACCCCATCTCCACCGTTCTGGAGAAGGCTTCCATGGTGTTCTCCGGCCACAAACCCGCTCCTCCTCGATGAGAGATCGCCAGCGGGGAGGGATCGGATTTCCAATTCATCCGGTTTGACCCACTGCGGTCAGGTCTCCCTCCAGTATCAGTTCCCACACCATGGGCAGGTCGGGATGGTTGGCCAACTCGTGGAAGTCGGCAACATCCAGAATTGCCATATCGCCGACCGCTCCCCGGCGGATCAGTCCTCTTGCCTTGTCACCCAGTGCCTGAGCGCCCCCGTAGGTGGCGCACCACAGCGCCGTCTCGATCGGGATGTCAGCCGCTTCCGAAGCCACCCAGGCCAAAAAGGGCATCGACGTGACGGACCGTTCACCGGGCAGACAACCCGTACCCAAAGCAACCGTGATACCCCGACTCCTCAGGCTCCGGATCGGTAGCCGCCCTCCGAAGTTCGACATGGGCTGTACGACAACGGCCCCACCGTTGGATCGCAGCGCCTGCAGAGTCCAGTCGTCCAATTGGGTCATGTCCTGGACCGCCAGCGGGCGCATCGAGCGGACCGCGTCGGCCGGTATGTCCGGATCACCGTGCAGCCTCACCCGCTTTCGCACCGACCCCATCGAAGAGCAAACCTTGCGAGCCTCGCTGGGAGAAAACCCTTCGGTTCCCACCACGATCGACAGCCCCGAAAGGTACTGGGCGACATCTCGGAGAATCCCTTTTCCCTCCCCGTCAAAGGGGGAGATGCCGGCATCCGGCCCCACCGCCCAACTGGTCACGACCTTCAAGGGAAGCTCTTGTTTGAGCATGTTTGCGGTAGCGATCCGCTCCCTGTCCTCCTCGGTATCGCCACGGGTCCTGACCGAAACCAGAAGACACGTGGCGCCACCGGCCAGCAATCGCCCGGCCCATTCGGTGGCCATCTCAATCGGCGATGACTCGTCGGGCGGCGCCGGCCCACCCGCGGTTCCCGCCACCTGGCAGAATGCGTCCACAAAACCCGGCACTGCCACCCGGCCCCCGCAATCCAGTCGCGGCAGCTCCTCGAGTTGGCGCGGTATTTCCCGCTCCGCGCCCACCCAGGCCACCTTCCCCTTTCGGATGGCGACGGCCGCGTCGTCGATGATGCCCAGCGGGCCCCCCCAGGCGGGGTCGTTGGTCATCAGATGTCTGATGCCGGTGACCAGTCTTTCGGTGCCATGGGGTCGCAGCGCCTCCTGGGCGACCGTGTTGACGGTTACCGCGCACAGGTCGCATATGCCAACCCCCTTGGGTCCGGCTACCACATAGGAACCGGCGCCGGGGAGCCGGGTGCAGAATGAACATCGGGAAGACATGCTAAGAGGTGAGCGTATACAAGTTCGTCCTGGACTCCAGAATACGTTGCAGGCAGGCCCACCAATAGGAATTCCCATGGCGCTTCGCTACCGTGGAAGCCACGTCGAAGGGAAAGGGTCTCGGCTAATGCAATGCGGATATGAGTTGGTGGGGGAGGTGGCCGTCGTGACTCTTCGGCGCCCTGCCCGCTACAACGCCATCACCCTGACGATGGCCCGGGAAATCACCGAGGCTGTACAACGGGCCGGGAAAGAGGCCCGCGCCGCGGTTGTAACCGGAGAAGGACGAGCCTTCTGCGCGGGAGCGGATCTGCTGGAACTGACCGAGGAGATGGAAAAGGCCGGGGACCTGGAAGCCATCCTTCACCAGCACTTCCATCCCATGATCGACGCCTTTCACGAGTCCCCGGTGCCTACGGTGGCGGCGGTGAACGGACCGGCGGCCGGGGCAGGAATGGGGATAGCCCTGAGTTGTGACGTGCGGGTGATGGACCCCGGGTCCTATTTCATGAGCGCCTTCATTCACCTGGGTCTCACTCCCGACTCGGGAACCGCCTGGTATCTACCCCAGATGGTGGGGCTGGGCCGGGCAATCGAGATCACCATGTCCGGCAGGAAAGTGGGAGCGCAAGAGTCCTCGGACATCGGACTCTGCCACCGGGTTTCAGCCGGAGGAGAAGCGCTGTCAGAAGCCATGGAGTGGGCGAAGCGGCTTTGCGACGGGCCCACCTCCGCCTACGCCGCCAACCGAAAACTCCTCTATCAGACCTCCTCGGTGGCCGTTGCCAAGGGACTGGCCGCCGAAGCCGCCAGCCAGGGGCTGCTGGGCGGATCAGCCCTGTTCCTGGAGGGAGTCTCCGCCTTCAAGGAAAAACGGAAGCCCGATTTCCGCTCGACATAGACCGCGGTTCGGCCGGTCTGGGCCGAACCGAGTGACAGCAGGGTTCAGGGAGAAGGCGTCTCGACCAGGCCTGTTGCTCTGGCCAGGAACGTTGCCATCTGTCCACGGGTCACCAGCTGGTCGGGACAGAAACGCAGCGGTTGAGCGGAACAGCCCACCGTGACCCCGGCCGCGGCCAGGGCGTCCACGTCGGCCGCGTACCAACTGTCCGCCCTCACGTCCGCGAACCCGGTGGGATATCAAAGGCCCGCATCAAAAACGCCGCCATCTCCCCACGGGTAACACCACCATCGGGACAAAAACGAACAGGTTGAGTGGAGCACCCCCGGGTAATCCCCAACTCGGGCCAAACGCTCCATGCGCGCCGCTCACATGCACTTGGTGCAAAGACGCGTCCACATCCATGATCAACTCCTCGGTTCGGTTGGTAACCGACGACCTTTTCCGATATTTGTTTCCGCACCCGGCTCACAGCAGCGGCCAACCCCGCTTGGGCCTGTTCCTCGATGCCGCGCATCGTCTGAAAACAGGGTGGAGTACGACGCCACCGGACCGAACAGGCCCGGCTGGGCGCGTAGACACTCGATGTCCGAACAGGCCTGTCTGCCGCCGGTCAACATCAGCACTCCGATGACACAACATCCCGCCCCGATCATGAACCACCCCCGGCCGTCGAACACATCCGACAGTGCCCCGGTCACCCCCATCGAATCGGCGAAACGCCCCAGCATGTGCAATCCCACATGGCCCACCACCCCCTCACCGCCCTCGCCCACCACCCTCAACCTTTCCCGCCGGTTTTGCTATGCTCGTTTTCACAGATGGAACCGTCTGTCAACGCATCTGTTAAATCGCCGCTCCGTGGGTCGCCGTCAGAAGAGACAGTGCAAAAGGCTATCGCCGAAGCGGTGGATGGCTACCATCGTGTGTTCGGGAAACGTTTGGCGCAGGTCTGGCTTTTTGGGTCTCGGGCGCTTGGAACTCACCGCCCCGACTCCGATGTGGACCTCCTGGTTGTCCTCCACGAGGAAGGCGCGATCGGCGCGGAATTGAACCTGCTGTACTCTGTGGCGAAACCCATCCGCCTTACTCACAGGGTCTGCATTGACGGGCATCCCACCACGCTTCGAGAGCTTGAGTCAAGCGACGACGATTTCCATTACTTCGTAAGACGGGAGGGAAAACGTCTGGATGCATGAGGAATTCGTGGCCAAGCTGCAGAAACGGTCATTGGATTCCCTGAGGTGGGCGCAAAGTTCATCAAGTGGGGAGAATACATCAGATGCATCCGCGAAAGTTACGACGCCGCGTTTTACGCAGCCAAGGCAATACTGTTTCATCAGGGGATCAAATCCAAGAGCCACGACAGCGTTCGACAGAAAATAGATGATCTGGTAGCCGGCGGTGCTCTGCCGTCCGGCATGGAAGATGTCCTTGAACCGCTGTTGGCTATGCGTAACGAGGCGGCCTACCGCTTTGCCAGGGGAAACTGGACAGAGGAGGAAGCCACCCAGGTGTTGACGACCTCGGAATTCTTCGTAGGCAAGATGCAAGAGATCACCCGACCTTCTGCGAAGTAACAGCGCCGGCCATTCCCCAAAACCGCCAGGTCGGTCAGGGATCTCGCATCCCCCTCAATCCGGCCCGCCTCCTCGGTCACCCCGGCCACGTCAATGACATTCTGTCCGCCGCGGGGCCGCTGGTAGGGGGGATTAATGATCACCATGTGAAAGGAGTTGAACCCCGCAGGATCATCGAGGGACTGTTGGGCGGATCAGCCCTGTTCCTGGAGGGAGTTTCCTTCTTCAAAGTGAACGAACCCGATCCGGTCCCCGTTATCAGACAAAACCAACGCATCGGATGTCACGTACTCACTGACCACTGCCCCCTCCGCGCTCGATTCAACAGCCAGTCCGGAAGAATCTCCACGATCCACCCCGTTCCGCACCTCAAGTCCCATCCCAATAGAAGCCGGCACCGACAACGCCACAGCCACCGCCGAGGCTAGGAACACCCCCTGAGGCTATGCCCCCGCGCCGGAACCAACCCACCGACAGTCCGGGGAGACCTGCAGATTGGGCGGCTCACATCAGTCCTTCACTATGTAGACGGTCAAGGTCAGATCAAGGCCTTTGCCCTGTCCGACAGCCACGCCGATGGCGGTGTTGAGCCAGGACAGGTCTTCGTCGGAGGTCTCGAAGGTCAGGAGTTCACGGGGCAGGGCTTCGGTCTTGGATTTCATGACGCTCACCCCCATGGCCCGGTATGAGACTGTCTTGCGTCCCTCTCCGATCACGCCCCTGATGTCCAGGTTGAGATTCCCGTCGGAGCGGACCGTGGCGTAGTCGACTCCCGACACGGGCCGGGACCCCTCCCAGTGGGGACTCTCCGCGGTTCCCTCGAAAGCAAAATCGAGCCGGACGCCGGAGGGGGTCTTGCCCAGCATCCGGGGGCGAAGACCGGCGGTGATGGTGCAGAACTCTTCCAAAGTGGCCATTAGGGGGAACTCCTCTATCGGGTGGCTTCTTACACTAACCGGCATGTGCGGCAGGTTCGGCCAGGCGCGAGACCCCTACGAATACGGCGACTATCTCGAAGCCGAGGAGATAATCGAAGAGCCGCTCTCACCCAGTTGGAACGTGGCGCCGACCGATCCCGTCTATGCGGTTCGCCACCGCAAAGGGACAACCCGCCTGGAAGCCATGCGGTGGGGCCTGATTCCCCACTGGACCCCGGACCTCAAGACGTTCCACATCAATGCACGCTCAGAGACAGCAGCCCGAAAACCCTTGTTCCGAAAGAGCATGGCCAACCGGCGGTGCCTGATCCCAGCCGACGGCTTCTACGAGTGGACCGCCCGGTCGGACGGTCACATCCCCCACTGGATCTTCCGCTCCGACCAACAACCCCTGGCATTTGCCGGTCTGTGGTCGGTGAGACGCCACCCCGTCAACGAAGAGTGGCTGGTGTCCTGCGCCATCATCACCGGAGAGTCTGAAGGGCCGATCGCTTCCGTTCATCATCGGATGCCCATCGCCCTCCCGCCGCAGCGCTGGTCACCGTGGCTGGACCCCGACCTGGACGACCCTATTGCCGCCCAGAGCCTCCTGGAACACCCCGACATCCGGGAATGGGAAGCCCACCCGGTGTCGCGCAGGGTCAACAAGGTGATCAACAATGACCCGACTCTCATCGAGCCCGTCACCTTCCCTTCAGCCCCCACCCTGTTGGGCTAGGCTGCCTCGACTCCACACGGCGCGGCGTCACTCGAGATGATCGGCGAGGCCGCCTGGCTCTTCGTGGAGCTTCTCGCGCTGTTCATCGGAGTGTCGTTCTTGTTGAACATGTCGCAAAGGCGGTTGGGAAACACCCGGCTTAAGACCCTGATGGGCGCCACGCCGATGGTCGCCGCTTTGCGGGGCATCGCCGTGGGTTTCATCACCCCTTTTTGCACCTACTCGACCATACCGGTGCTGGTCGCCTTCCGACAGGCGGGGGTCACAGCCGCCGGGTATGTGGCTTTCGTCATGGCAGCGCCGGTGCTGGACCCTATTCTGTTCGGAGCGCTCATGATCATCGTGGGCTGGAAAGCAGCCCTCCTATACCTGGGAGTGACGTTCGCGGCGGCCCTGGGTCTGGCGCTGGTGGCGGAGAAAAATGGTCTGGAACGGTTCATGAAACCACTTCCCACCCTGGCCGGAGGGGCCGAGGCTACAGACGCCGGGCACTGGCAAGGCTGGCGGGCAGAATGGCGACCGGCCTGGAGAGCCTCCCGGAAACTGTTGCTCACCATGGCGCCCCTGCTGGTGGTGGGAGTGGGAATCGGCCTGGCAATCACGGCACTTTTGCCCGCCGAAACCGTTACCCGGGTTCCCGTTCTGGCAGGGGACGCGGCGATACCGGCCGCGGCGGCGGTCGGGACGCTGTTCTACGTCAACACCGAAGTCTTCATCCCCATCGCCGACGCTCTCCGATCAGCCGGGATCGGGATCGGAGCGATCGTTGCTCTAACCATCTCCGGCGCCGGTTTCAACATCCCCGAGTTCGTGATCCTGGCAAAGCTGGCCGGCAAAGGAGTCCTGGTCGCCTTTGGCGTCTATGTGTTCGCGGTGGCCGCAGTGGGCGGGTTGCTGGCTCAACTTCTGGTCGGCTGACTCAAAGGTCGTCTCCCCACCAGCGCCAGATAACGATCGACGATCGATGCGTCGTCAGAGACTTGAACCGCCGGTCCGATCCGACCGGTTCGGCGGAACCAATCCGCCCTCTCTCCGATCAACTCGTAACTGATCTCGCACAGTTCGGGCGGAAGGTTTGTGTCGACACCGGTCGCCTTTCCGACGTCCCAGGCGTGAGTCAGAGGATCCCACTGCACGTAGGACACGAAGGTGGCCATGTCCATCCGCCCGAACCAGTACTTGTCCTCTCGCTCCATCACCCCGGGTCGGCGAAGCGCCGCCAGTACCGCTTCCCTCGTTCGTTCCCATCGGGCAAGCGGATCGGTCGGAGGTTCGACTTTGACAGGTCTGTTCCACTCGCCGGTTCGGGCGATCCGAGCGAGGGCGTCGAGCACCGCGCACTGATGGGCCACGACATCGCGCGCCGTCCAGCCCTCACAGGGCGAATCGTTGTCCCAGGCCGACGGCGACACCTTCCGGCAGACGGCATCGAAGGTGTTGACGGCCTCGATGAAGTTGCGAAGCTTTCCATGCATGGGCGATGAACATGGACATCCGGCCCAACCGAACCGGGCCGGATGTCGCCGGTCCCCCGCAGTATTCTCCGCCGAACTACCGTCCCTCACCGGATATATGGAACGATCACCGACCGGCCGTCCGGTCATATCAGGAACCCGCGGGGTTATCGCAAGCGGTCATTACCTGACCTCTATGGCGGGTATGCGAATGATGCTGTCGGGAGGCAATGCCTTTGACGCCCTGGCGGCCGGGGTTTTCGCTGCTGCCGTGGTGGAACCCACCGCCGCCTTCTCCCTGGCCACCGAAGGCGTCTTCATGCTCTATGACAGCCGGTCGCAGGACCTGGTATCCCTGAGCGGCCAGGGAGTCGCCCCTAAACAGGCCACCCTTGACTTCTACCTGTCCAAGGGACTGGAAGCCATCCCCACCGGACCCGGAAACCAGGCGCCACTGTCTTTCACCGTGCCGGGCGTCGTCCACGCCACCATATCGATGCTCGAACGCCATGGGACCAAGAGCCTGGGAGAGGTGGTGGCGCCGGCCATTGAATATGCGGACCGGGGGATCCCACGCTACCGGTACATGATCAACCATTTGAGATCACGGTCCATATCCAGTCAGTTCGAACTGTTTCCTCCCGGCGGCCTTGAGATCCTCTACGACCGCGGCCGACAGCCCGAAGAAGGGACGCTTTTGGTACAACCCGGTTTGGCGAACACCCTGAGATCACTGGTGACGGCGGAAGCAGCCTGCACCGGCGTCCGATCCGAGAGACTGCGCGCCGGGATGCAGGAGTTCTATCGAGGCAGAGTGGCCAGGCTGATCGTGGAATCCTCACGGAGCGTGAGTGGGATCCTGGCCGACGGCGACCTGGCCGGCTACCGGTCGCAGTTCGAAGAGCCGTTGTCCACAACTTTCGCCGGCCACCGCATATACGGTCAGAGGACCTGGTCACAGGCGGCGGTACTCCTGCAGGCGCTCGACATGCTGGAACACTTCAATCTGAAAGCGATGGGTCACAACACACCCGACTACATCCACACGGTCACGGAAACTCTCAAATACGCTCTCTCCGACCGCCAGGCATTCTACGGAGATCCCGACCACGCTGTCGTGCCCGTGGACACCCTCGTGTCAAAGCAATACGGCGCCTGCCGGGCCGCCATGATCGACCCGGCCAGGGCCACTGCGGAGATGCCCCCCGCAGGTGATGCCTGGGCATACTCCGACCGGCCCGGCCAATCGGAGATCGTGGCGGACTCTCCTCCGGCTGGATCAACCGAGAGCCCGCGTCACAGATCGGGAACAACCCATCTGGCCGTCATCGACTCCGACGGAAACCTGGCCTGCGCCACTCCCAGCGGAGGCGCGTTGGAAAAGTCCGTCTTCTTTCCGGAACTCGGCTGCGCTCTCAGCACGCGAATCGAGACATTCAACCTTCTGAAAGGTCACCCGAACGCAGTCCGGCCCGGGAAGCGACCCAGAACCACTCTGGTCAGCTACATAGCGGCGAAGAACGGTGTGCCGCTGATGACCTTCGGCTGTCCCGGGGGCGACCACCAGACGCAGGCAAACCTCCAACTGATGCTCAACACGTTCGTTTTCGGTATGAATCCCCAAGAAGCGGTCGAGGCGCCCCGGTTTGCCACCGACAGCGTCCCCGACTCTTTCTACCCACATCACTACTTTCCCGGGCGGCTGTCGTTGGAACCCGGCTTTCCCGAAGACACGGCCGAAGCCCTGGCGCAGCTGGGCCACAGGGTAGCCAGATCACAAGTGTGCGGGGAGGGCGCCATCGTGACCCGGCGTGATCCCGATTCAGGGATCCTGGAGGCCGGAGCAGATCCTCGTCGCCCCTCCTACGCCCTGAGTTGGTGACTTGGTCCAGTCCCCGTAAGCCGAAGCGGCGGAAAGTTCAAAGAGGCCGGCGGCCGACCAGCCCCAGGTACCGATCCACGATGGAAGCGTCCTCCGGCACCTCTACGGGATCTCCGATCAGACGCCATCGGCGAGCCCGGTCGGCCATGCCGCTCACCAGTCGGTAACTGATCCGGCACAGATGGGGAGGCAGGTTCGGCGACACGCCGGTGGCGACACCCACATCCCAGGCATGGGTCAGGGGATCCCACTGGACATAGGAAACAAACGTCGCCATGTCCATGGGTCCGAACCAGTACTTGTCCTCCCGGTCCATGACGCCCGGTCGGCCAAGGGCGGCCAGCACCCCGTCGCGGGTCTCCTCCCATCGGGCCGGCGGATCATCGGGCGGCTCGGGGTTGACCGGGCGTGTCATCTCACCGGTCCGGGCGATATGCACCAAGGCGTCCAGCACCCCGCATTGATGAGCCACGACATCTCGGGCCGTCCACCCCTTGCACGGCGAGTCGTTGTCCCATGCATCTGGAGGGACCTGCCGGCAAACGGCGTCGAAAGTTTCAACAGCCTCGATGAAGTGGGCGAGCTTGCGGTTCAAAACGACGTCTCCAATGCCAGCTTCAAACCGCCTTCCCTCTCACCCCGAGGTAATTGCCGGAGATGGGCTCGGGCGGCGGCCCGGAATGCCGATGCAGGTGGTGCGTCCGTAGCCCACCAGGTAGAAACTTCTCCAAACCGCCCCGGCAGTCCCGGCGGTGCAGTCGAAGGGGTCAGCCCCCCAGTTTCTGGTGTATCAGCGAGGCGGCCTCACCCACAGTGGTGATCTGCTCCGCCTCCTCATCGGGGATCTCCACTCCGAACTCGTCCTCCAGCGCCATCAGCAATTCCACGACACCAAGCGAATCGACATCCAGGTCTTCTTCGAAATTGGCCTCCGGGACCAGTTTGTCCTCTTCCAAATCCAGTTCTTCCACCAGAACTCTGATGAGCCTGCTATCGATGTCGTTGCTCATAGCTTTCCTTTCTATTGCTTCGGGCGGTAAAGACTCTTTTCACAGCGCCAATCCCCCGTCCACCTGCCAAACCTGCCCGGTGACAAAGGAGGCGTCGTCAGAGCCCAGGAATCCCACCACTTTTGCTACTTCAGAAGGCTCACCCACCCTGCCCAGCGCCGCCCCGGAAGCCATCGTCTCGGCGGTGGATTCACCCAGGGAAGCGGTCATGTCGGTAGCGATGAAGCCGGGCGCCACCACATTCACGGTTATTCCCCGTGAGCCCACCTCCCGGGCCACCGACTTGGCGAACCCGATCAGCCCCGCCTTGGAGGCGGCGTAGTTTGCCTGGCCCGGGTTGCCGCTCACCCCGGCCACCGAGCTTATGCACACCACTCTCCCCCATCGGGCGCGCAACATCCCTCGCAACACGGCCCTCGTGCACAGGTAAGCAGATCGAAGATTGACCGCAATCACCTGATCGAAGTGCTCCGGTCGCATGCGAGCCAGCAACCCGTCCCTGGTGATCCCGGCGTTGTTGACCAGGACCCCCACCATACCCAGCGAAGTGTTCACCTGCTTCATCAGTTCGCTCACCTGATCGGCGTCCGACACGTCGGCGCCGAAGGCCGCAGCCTCTCCTCCCATGGCGCCTATGGCCTCAACTACCTCCTGTGCCGCATCGGACCGGTGAGCGTAGTTCACCGCCACTCGATTACCGCGCTCTGCCAACTCCATGCAGATGGCGCGACCTATCCCCCGTGACCCTCCCGTAACCAGGGCGACCCGACTCACTTCAGCTTCTCCGGCATCCCGTACACCCGAAAATTGGCGTCCAGCAGATCCATCAGACTCCGCTCGGTCGGAACGAGTGTCGCATCGCTTCGCTCCAGCGGTTCGGTTCGCCCTCCCCACCGCATCAAGGCTGCGGCGGAGGTCAACCCACCGCCGAACGCAGCGAATACGATGTGCGATCCCGGTGAGATGTAACCCTGTTCCAACGCCTCGGTGAGGGCGACCGGAATGGTGGCGGCCGAAGTGTTCCCGTAGGCGTGGATGTTAGTGTAGACCTTGCGGGAAGGAAGCTTGAGTCGCCGGGCGGTGGCGTCGATGATCCGCATGTTGGCTTGATGGGGGATGAGCAGATCCACGTCGTCCAGGTCCAGACCCGCCTCGGTGACCGCCCGCACCGAGAGGTCACCCATCGCCACCACCGCTCGCCGGAATACCTCCCGGCCGTTCATGGAGATTCCACCGTAGACGGCCTCCAGATGACGCTGCGGCATTCGGTGGAGGCCGTCCTCTTGCACTTCCAGGTAGTTGAGAGCGGCGGAGTCCATCTGCATGCAGCCGGAAAGAAGACCGTGGTCCTCCTCCGTGGATTCCAGCACCACTGCTCCCGCTGCGTCGCCGAACAGGACCGCGGTGGAACGGTCAGTGAAGTCGATGAGGGCGCTGAGGCGCTCGGCGGCGGCCACCAGCACCCGTGAGTACATCCCGGACTCGATCATCTTGGAGGCGGTGATCAGCGAATAGACAAACCCCGAACAGTTGGCGTTGAGGTCGAAGGCCGCAGTTGGGACCGGTGCATCCAGCAGCCGGTGAACATGAGCCGCGGTAGCGGGAACAATGGAATCCGACGTGCAGGAGGCCAGCACGATCAGGTCGATGTCCTCGACTTGCAGTCCGGCCGCGGCCAGGGCATGCCGACTGGCGACCGCTGCCATCTCTGACGGTTCAACATGACTTATGCGCCGTTCCTTGATCCCGGAACGAACCGTTATCCACTCGTCGGAGGTGTCCATCATCCCCTCGAGATCGGCATTGCTCAACACTGTGGGAGGGACACACCTGCCCCATCCGGTGATAACAGCCCTAGGCATAAATCGTTCTCCTCACGAAAACTCCATGCTAGATAAAGATTCCGCCGCCTTCGCCGCCCCGGCGAGATCATTTACCACCAGCACGGTAGCAGACCGGATGGTGCGCCTCGCCAAGCCGGCGGTTACCTTCCTCGGACCGATGTGAACGAAGACCTCCACGCCCCGACCGGCCATGGCCTCCAGGCTCTGGTGGAACCTGACCGGCGAACACACCTGAGCCACCAGAGTCTCGGAAACATTGTCCCGTTGCACCGGCTCGGCGGTGACGTTGGAATACACCGGGAAGCGAGGCGAGGCGGGCCGGACAGAGTCCAGAGCCGCGGCGACCTGCCGGGCTGCCGGCGCCATGAATTCCGAATGAAAGGCGCCCGCCACCCCCAACCGCACCATCCTGCGAAGTCGCAGGCGCCGCGCCCCCGACTCCAGCCACTCCAGATCAGAAGCGCCGCCCGCCATCACGACCTGTCCGGGAGCGTTGAGATTGGCCACCACCAATCGTCCTCCCTCCCGGCGGCGAGCCCGGGCAATCTCCTCCGCCCGCTCGGCGCTGATTCCCATGACCGCCATCATTCCCGACTGTTCGGCGTCCGCCGCTTCGGCCATGGCCCGACCTCGAGCGGCCACCAGGGACAGCGCCTCTTCGAACTTCAACACCCCGGCGGCCGCCAAGGCGGTGTACTCCCCGAGGGAATGTCCGGCGGCCGCCGCCGGTGAACCGGAGAACCGGTTGGCAAACTCCAGCCAGAGAACATAGGAGAGACAGAAGAGAGCGGGCTGCGCCCGTTCGGTCCGGACCAGTAACTGCTCGGGTCCCTCCAGGCAGAGGCGCCGAAGCGACCATCCCAACAACTCGTCGACATGCTCGCCCAGCAGATCCGGCCGGGCTTCGAAGAGTTCGGCGCCCATGCCCAAGAATTGGCTTCCCTGGCCGGGAAAGAGAACGGCAAAACTCGGCATTGGGGATATGACCGTTCGGATGGGAGGGGGGTTACCCGCTCAAGCAGCGGCAAATGCCGCAAGCAACCGGTCCACGTCGGCGTCGTCGACGTCCCGATGAGTGACCAGCCTCAAGGCGCCGGCAAAAGGATTATTGACCAGGATGCCTGATTCCTTCAGCCGCGATCGGATGGTCGCCCATTCACCCCGCAGCTTGCCTATCTTCACTCTCACCATATTTGTGTCAACTATCGCAGGATCCACCGCCCCGGGATGGCGATCGGCCAGACCGGCGGCCATCCGGGCGGCCACCCGGTGATCGGCCGACAGGCGGGTCCAGTCCCGCAGGGCTATGCGGGCCGGCGCCGCTAGGACACCCACCTGCCTCATTGCCCCTCCCAGTCTCTTGCGCAGATACCGTCCCTCGGCGATGAGGTCCGCTGGACCGCACAGGATCGAACCCACCGGCGCCCCCAAGCCCTTCGAAAAGCAAAACTGCACGGTGTCCACCCCCTCGGCTATCCGGCCCGGGGCAACGTCGGCAGCCACCGCCGCATTGAAGACCCGCGCTCCGTCGAGATGGATCGAGAGGTCGTACTTGCGGGCGGTGCGGTTGGTTTCGGTCATCACATCAATGGGCACCACTCGCCCTCCCGAGAGATTGTGGGTGTTTTCCCACACCATCAGGCCGATCCGGGGAAAGATCCGGCCGGCCAGTTCCATGGCCTGGTCGACGTGGGAAGGAGTGATCCTCCCCGCAGGGGCATCCACCGACCGAAAGGCCACTCCCGACAGAGCCGAACCGGCGCCCGCTTCGATGTTGCGCAGATGCGCCCCGGCGTCACACAGCACATCCTCTCCCCGCTTGGTCTGCAGCATTATCGCCAGTTGGTTGCCCATGGTCCCAGTGGGAGTGAACAGGGCCGCCTCCTTGCCCATCACCGACGCCGCCTCTTCCTCCAGGGCGTTGACGGTGGGATCGTCATGGTAGACATCGTCTCCCACCGCTGATTCCGCCATGGCCCGTCGCATCCGGGCAGTGGGTCGGGTAACGGTGTCGGATCGAAAGTCAGCGATACCGTCGGGGAAAGCCACGGCTAGAGAAGTTCGAGAGTGCGGCGCAAACTGGTCACCGCCTGAGCGATCCGCTGACGGTTTTCCACCAATGCAAAGCGAACGTGTCCGTTCCCGGTGGGGCCGAATCCGATACCGGGACTGACCGCCACTTTGCCGTGCCGCAACAGGTGCAGCGAGAATTCCACCGATCCCATCTCCAGGTACGGCTCGGGAATGGGCGCCCACACGAACATGGTGCCCTGGGGTCGCAGCACCTTCCACCCGGAGTTGTTCAGGCCGTCCACCAATGTGTCGCGACGCTCGATGTAGAGGGACCTGACTCTCTCCACATGCTCATCACCGAAATTGACAGCAACGATGGATGCGATCTGGATGGGCTGGAATGTGCCGTAGTCGAGATAGGACTTGAGCTTGGCCAGGGCGGCCACGGCCGCAGCGTTGCCGATCACGAATCCCATCCTCCATCCGGCCATGGAATGTCCCTTGGTCAGGCTGTACAGTTCGACCCCCACCTCATCGGCCCCTTCCACCTGCAGGAGGGAAGGTGGCCGGTACCCGTCGAAGTGAATGTCGGCGTAAGCGAAGTCATGGACCAGGAATACTCCATGGTGGTGAGCGAAGGCCACCAACCGCTCGAAGAAGGGCAGTTCCACGCAGGTGGTGGTGGGATTGTGTGGGAAGGAGACGATGATCACCCTGGGCTTGGGCCAAGAGGACCGGAACAGATCGTCCAGCCTTTCAAAATATTCGGATTCCGACGTCACGGGAAGACGGACCACATCCGAACCGGCCAGCACCGGAGCATAAATGTGGATCGGATAGGAAGGCTCGGGAACCACAGTGGTGTCTCCCGAATCGACCAGGGTCCACAACAGGTGGGACAGGCCCTCCTTGGCGCCGATGGTGGCCACCGCCTGGGTCTCGGGATCCAGTTGCACACCGAAACGGCGAAGGTAGCGATCGGCGATGGCCTGTCGCAGGTTGGGAAGGCCCCGGGATGCGGAGTAACGGTGATTCTTGCCTTTGCGGGCCGCTTCCACCAGTTTCTCCACCACAAAAGGAGGTGATGGGATATCGGGATTTCCGAATCCCAGATCCACCACATCTTCGCCTGCCCGCCGAGCGGCGATCTTGGCTTGATCAACCTGAGCGAACACATAGGGCGGGAGGTTGTGAACGCGTCGGAAGTCCATTGTCACCGAAGGTTAATAAGAACCCGGCGCGGTTTGGAAGCAAGTATGACCGAACAGTAGCGGGGCCCACCTGCGGAAAGTTGCGACCCGGGGGGGAGTGAGCGCCACCACCAGCGTTTCGGCGCCGGCCTCTACTCTCCGAATCAAGGTCCTGCGTAGAGAGTCGGCATCTTGGTTGGTGTCCAAAACAGCCCCCCAACTGATCAGCAGACCGGGGTTCATGCTCTTCACCTGATCGACGGCAGTCCTGAAGGCTGCCGACTCTCCGCCCCATGCGTTCCATCCGTCCGCGTATTCAGCGGCCACTTCCCGCAGTTCGGGACGCCATCCGCCTACCCATATCTCGACGTGAGGAGTGCGGGATCGGATCGTGGCGATCGTCTCCTTCAAGCGAGCAATCCGCTCCGGTAGGGGAGGCAATTCGATTCCAAGGGTTTGGACTTCCCGGCGCGAGCGGGAGTCTCCGACACCCAGGCCGATCAGGGGCGAGGCCCGGCTGATGGCGGCCAGGGTCTCGACCACATCGGCTGTGTAGGAGGGCCGTCGAAGGGCGGTCTGCAGCACCAGGGAACCCACCCGACATTCCGCAACGGCCCCCACCATGCCCAGCACCGTTGTGGCCTCCAACACCGGACCCGCCGGATTCCGCCAGCCGGCCAGATGATCGGTGGCGACCACTCCGGTCAGGCCCAACGATTCCACGGCGCTAACCATGCCGATCAGTTCCCGGGGCGACGACTGGAACAGGGGGAGCACTGTCCAGACCGGGATATTCATAGGGGGGCGATCACTCTCCCACCAGCCTTCGAATCACCCACCGTATCCGTCCGGGCATGAAGTCCATCAACAGACCCACCCCCAGGAGGATCCTTCCCAGTGCCTCCGGCGTCCCGTCCCAGTGTTCGGCCACCACATCCTTGGGGGACGACTCGACCAGTATCGCCAGAGCCACCACCAAGGCCAGCAGGTCGTCAACCACGCCAATTACCGGTATCAGATCCGGAATCAGGTCAATGGGAAGCACTGCGTACACGGCCAAACCGGCGGCCAGGCGTTTGGCCCGAACGGGGACCCTGGGATCACGGGCCAGTCTCGTCACCAATTTGGCAAGTTGCGGCCCCGCGGCCACCAGTCCGGCCGCCGTTTTGATCACTCTATCCATGGGAAACCTCCGCCCGGCGGCCTTCTATGATCCCGTCGGGCGTGACCTTCACCGGCCGACGGGTGGCCCGAAAATATCCTACATTCCGGCACAGAGTGGACCCCACCCGCCATTGGTGGGCCTGAGGTTGGTGGACGTCACCGAAGAAGTGATAACGGGGGCGGACTTGCAGCACGTACTCCAGAATCGGTCGGGAGGCCCGTTCCGGTTTTCCCGTCACCACGTCGAAGTGCAGCGCCGGTATGGCCGGCGCCAAGTGAGTGCAAAGGATGTCCACCTCACCCAAAGCAGCCAATTTTTCGGCCATCTCCTCATCCGAGACCTCCCCGGAAGCGTTCATGGGAGTAGTGAGCCCGCCGCCGGCGAAACCCACCCGGAAATCTTCGATAATCACCACCTCCCCGTCCACGAACCGGGCAGAGTCGGGCAGACAGTCACGCAGCATCTCCGGCCGGTCCACATTTCCGTAAGTGACATAGGATTCCGCCCCCGCCAGGGCCTTCGCCGTCAATCGGTACTGTTCCTTGACCTCCTCGACCAGCTCGGTGCGGAACCATTCGTACCGGTCGCCCACCCTTTCCGCCCACAGCGCCCTCATTTCCTCAAACCGGGAACGCCCCCTGGAGAAGGCGATTTTCCTGGCGAATTCGATACCGAGAATCTGGGCGAAGATGCCCTCCCCCGTCCGGTAATCGACCAGGTTGATGAGGTCGCCCAGCACCAGGAGAGGTTCGCCCCGGGAAGCCACCTCCGCCAAGGCGTCGAAGCGGCCATGGATGTCCGATACCAACAACAAAGCTGCTAAAAGTGGTTGGTGACCGCTCCGTTCTCTGCTCCACCCACCAGATTGGCGTATTTGGCGAGGGCGCCGGACGGATAGCGAACCGGGGCCGGCTTCCAGCCCGCCCGTCGTTTTTCCAGTACATCTTCTGCCACCAGCAGGTCCAAACGCCGCGCAGCCACATCCACCCTGACCCGGTCGCCTTCCTCCACCAGGCCGATCGGGCCTCCCACCTCCGACTCGGGGGCCACATGACCGATACACAGACCGGTGGTGCCGCCGGAGAAGCGTCCATCGGTGATCAACAGGACGTCTTTGCCCAGGCCGGCGCCCTTGATGGCGGCAGTGATGGCCAGCATCTCCCTCATACCCGGCCCGCCCCGCGGACCCTCTGTGCGGATGACCACCACCTCCCCCGGGTTGATGTTTCCGGCAAAGAGCTCCGCCAGAGCGCCCTGCTCCCCATTGAATACCCGGGCCGGGCCTTCAAACACCTCGAGAGCCACCCCGGCCACTTTTACCACCGCTCCCCTTGGCGCCAGGGAACCACGGAGCACCGCAATGCCTCCCTCGGCGGCGATCGGCGCCGACACCGGACGCAATACCCTCTGACCGCTGGGCGCCGTCACGTCCTTGAGGTTCTCGGCCATGGTCCTGCCCGTGACCGTCAGACAGTCACCGTGTAGAAACCCTTCATCCCAAAGAACCCGCAACACCGCCGGGACACCGCCGATGTAGTCAATGTCCACCATGTGATAGGCGCCAAAGGGCTTCATGTCGCCGATGTGAGGCGTGCGACGGCTGATCCGGTCGAAGTCCTCCAGTTCCAGTTCCACCCCGGCTTCGTGGGCCAGAGCCATGAGATGCAGGACCGCGTTGGTGGATCCCCCCAGGGCCATAACGGTGGCGATGGCATTTTCGAAAGCAGGACGGGTCATTATCTGGCGAGGGCGTATACCCTGCTCGAGCAGGTTCATCACCGCTTCGCCGCTTTTTCGGGCGTACACCTCCAGACGGGTGTCAACCGCCGGGACGGAGGCCGAGCCGGGAAGCGACATCCCGATCGCTTCGCCCACCGAGGCCATGGTGTTGGCGGTGAACATCCCCGCGCAGGAACCGGCGCCCGGACAGGCGTTGCGCTCGATCTCGTCAAGGTCCTGGGAGCTGATTCTCCCCTGCGACTCGGCGCCGATGCCCTCGAAAACATCCACGATGGAAATATCCCGACCCCGATAGCGGCCAGGCAAACTGGAGCCACCGTACAGAAACACCGCAGGGAGATTCGACCGGGCGGCAGCCATCAGCATCCCGGGAAGGGATTTGTCGCAACCGGCGATGGTCACCAGGGCGTCGAAGCGTTCGGCGTGAGTCACCAACTCCACCGAATCGGCGATCACTTCCCGGGAAACCAGGGAGGCCCGCATCCCCTCGTGACCCATTGAGATGCCGTCGGAGACCGCAATGGTGGCAAAGGAGAGTCCCACTCCCCCTCCGACTCGAACTCCTTCCTTTGCCCGCTCGGCAAGGACCGGACCTGTGACATTGCAGGGGGTCACTTCGTTACCCGCTGAAACCACCCCTACCTGTGGCTTGGTGAAGTCCTCGTCGGATAGGCCTACCGCCCGCAACATGGCCCGCGCTCCCGCGCGGGCCGGTCCTTCGGTTACGTCCTGGGAATGAATCTTGAGAGACATATCCCGATAATAAGCGTCCTCCAGGGCGGAGGTCCCTCCACGGGGGCTCATCCATCCAAATCCAGAACCGAATGTCCTCTTCAAACCACCGACCACCGGGCCAGGGTGGAGAGCAGCGTGTCGTAGTAATCGATTAGCACCAGGACCGCCACTGCGGCCATCGCCGATTTGGCGACGACTGCGACTCCCTTGCTGTCCGCCCATCGGCCGGCGACCGGAACGTAGGCAAGCAGGGCCACCACGGCCACCAGGGGGACCATGACCCCGATCAGATACACACCCAAAAGCAATGCAGCGGTGGCCGGTTCATCCTGGGCGAGGGTGAGCACCGTTCCCAGTTCCTTCCCCACACATGGCAGCCAGGTGGCGCCGGCGAACGTCCCGATCAGGGCAGCCGCCGCCAGGCCGGCCCGCCGGTGATTCACCAACAGCGCCAGCGCCAATCCCCCCACCACCAGCAGGGTGGTTGCCGCCCGCCCGGCGAGCAGGTTCGAAATACCCGCAGCCCTGATCCACGCCGAAAGGATCGTGAAAGAAGCAAAAACCCCCAACGCCCCTATCCGCTCCTTCTTCCTGAGCACTACCAGCGCCAAGCCGACCAGCAGCACGGAATAGGAACAGGGCAGCAGACTCGAGCGGATCCCCTCCGCGAAGAGGCTCACATCTCCTCATCGAGCAAGAAGATTACGGTCTGCTCCAGCTCCTGGTACTTGCCCTCCCCGATGTGGTCGAACCGCACTCTGCCGTCCCGGTCCAGCACGTAGGTGCGCGGCCAGTAGGCTCGACCGCCCGTCTGCCACTCCCAGAACGTCTTCCGCCTGGTGTCGAGCACCACCGGCCACGTGACTCCCAAATCAACCATTGCCTCCTTGATGTTCTCCACATCCTCTTCGAATTTGAATTCCGGGGAATGGATACCGACGATTTCGAGACCCCGATCACGGTGTTTGGCGTAGATCTCCTGGGTGTAGGGTATGCGGTTCTTGCAGTTGTAGCACCCGAAAGTCCAGAACTCCACGATCACTACCTGTCCACGCAACTCCTCAAGACTCTCCACCTCCGACTGCAACCACCCGTCGATGTCCACCAGTCGGGAATGCACTTCTTGCAGCACCTCCGGAGTAGCAATGGTGGTGGTAGTGGTGGGGGCGGCAGTGGTGGTGGTCGGCGCGGTGGTGGGTGCAACCGTCGTAACGGTGGGATCGGATCCGGCAGCGCCGTCTTGCGAAGCGGCGGTGGCCGACGGGGAAGCAGCGGTGACAGTCTCCGACACGACGGGCGCTTCCGAGTCCCGGTCTCCCACCATGCTCCATCCCACCGCTATGGCGGCCGCTACCAAGATGGCGAGGAGGACAAGCCGGGAATCAATCTTCATCATGAAGGAAAACTAGCGAACCCTGGTTACCAACTTCCCCTCCTCGTTGCTTTAGCCAAAAACGCCGTAGCCCAACTGGGCGTAGGGTTCCCCTGTTGTTTTCACACATCCACCCCGGCCAGGGCCAATTCCTCCCTCACCTCCGGTGACTTCTCCCGGGAGGCGGCGTGACGCAGGAACAGAGCCGCCCAACGAAGAGAAAACCTTACACCCAGATTGTGTACCGCCCACACCGCGTGAAGCCGCAACAGCCAATCGGGATGACCCAAATAGCCGCCCACTATTCCCAGGTGATCGGCGGTTCCGGTGTTTCCCAGCGCCACCAGCGCATTGCGCCGCAGGACGCGAGGACGGCGAGAGGGCATATAGAAGTGAGTGAATTCATCCAGGAGTTCCCGGTCGGCTCTGCGCAGAAGTTCCACCAGATCGACCGATCCGCGGGATGCAACAGCCCTGTCCATCAACCGACCACCCGGAGGGCAGGCGGCCAGGCATTCGTCGCATCCGTAGATTCGATCCTCCATGAAGGGCCGCAGGTCTCGGGGAATGACTCCCGGGCTCTGCGCCAGCGCCGCCAGGCACAACCGGGCGTCCAGCACCCCCGGCGCAATCAGAGCCCCGGTGGGACAGGCCGGCAGACAGGCGGTACAGGTTCCGCAGGTTCGTTCCATCGGCTGCGAGGTCGGCAGGCGGGCGTCGGTCACCACGGATCCGATGAGAAACCAGGGTCCCGCGCCCGGGGCCAGCACCATGGTGCTCTTTCCCCACCACCCCACCCCGGCTCGCACCGCCGCTGCTCGGTCCACCAGCCTTGAGTCGTCCGCCAGCACTTCCGCCCGGAAACCGGAGTTGCGCAACTCCGAAGCAACGGCGCCCAGACCGGCTCGAAGAGGCAGATAGGAGTCGGCCACCGCAAAGCGGGCCACCCGACCCCGCCCCGCCGAGCCTTCACCGGGATCGCCGGCGGCCGGTAGGTAGGCACGTATCCCCACCACCAGACGCTCGGCCCAGGGAAAAGACCGTCTTATATCGGTGGACACGTCCGGATCGGTGAAGGTGAATCCCAGCCGGGCCGACAGACCCTCGGTCTTTCGAGAGCGGATCACCAACCGGGTATCGGCAAAGGGGTCCGCCGAACAGACTCCCACCCGGTCCAGACCGTATTCGAGGCCCCGGGCCAGAAGCCGGTGGCTCAGACCGATGAGTACGCCATCCACTCCGCCAAAGCCTTCGAATCCAGCACCACCGCCCCGTGCGCCCGGCAGCGATCGGTCAGTTCCTGGTCATTGGTGATCACCACCACCGGCTGGTCGGCTCGCTGAGCAGCCTCGGCAACGATGGCGTTGTCGGCATCCTCCACGTAGCGACCGGTAAGGGAGCCGTTCTTGAATCGGTTGTCACCTTCAGCGTTCCATCCCTTGGCGTGTTCCGAATCCAGATAGAAGCTCACCCGGTGTTTTCCCACCGAGTATCTGGCCAGCCTGTCCAGCCTGTTGGTAAGAAACTCGATAGTTCTCTGGTCGGGATCTTTGGAAGGGTTCTGGTGATATTGCCAGTGATAGGCGGCATTCCACCCGTCCACCACCAGGGTGAGCCGGGGAGCGTGGTCGTAAACCCATCGCACCGCATCGCCCGACTTGGGATCGATCCCCGCCGGAACCTCCAATCGGGGAGACGAGGCGACCGGATGGGAGTCGAAGCCCTGTCCCATTTCCCAAAAGCTCACCATCTGATCCAGCATCCGAGCAGTTTCCAGGGGATTGCGGCTCAGCCCGTCTACCCGCCCATCATGGCCGGTGCTCGGCGAGGATGAATGGGAGGACCGCTCCTTTCCCACCAACCTGCGCAATTCCTTCACCCGCGCATCGGCCAAATCCAGTTCGTCGAAGGCTGCCTCCAACTCCTTGTCGAGGTCACGATTCGCCTGCCGCTGTTTGGAAAGCTCGCTCTCCAAATCTCGACTCCTTCTCTTGGAACGCTCCAGATCGCGGCGGAGTTGTCGAGTATCGCGCCGGAGTCGAGCGGAGGACGCCCGCTGCGACTTCTTCGCCTGTTTCTTGAGTTTGTCTATCTCCAACCGCGCCTCATCGAGTCGGCGCCGCAGGATCCTCGCCTCCTCACCGGTATCTTCCAGCTTGGCCTCGGTCACAAGGCGCCCGACATCTCTTTCCCATCCGTCCGGGCGGGCCAGAAAAAGGCGTGACGCCGTCAGACGCGGGTCGTGATCTGTAGACAGCGGCCCAGCTTCTCCAGCCGACGTCTCCAAGACTTCCAGGGTGCTTTGGCGAAGTTGCTCGTTCTTGTTCAGTTCACGGTAGAGAGTTCGCGTTTGCACTGGCGTCAACCGACGGTTCGAAGAGGCGCGTATCTTTCGCAGGTTGTGAGGTACCTGCTCTGCAGACATGGCTTTCACGGCCAACAGCGCCCACTCCGAGGCTGCCTGAAAGTCTTCAGGTCCGTACTTCATGGAACAACGCCCGCGTCATATCCCTTTAAAGATAAATGAAACCCCGGGACTTTTGCTCTCTGAGTTGCGAGTTTGCCCAAGACATACCATAATGTGCAATCAATGAGACATATGGGCCTGTTGCTGGTACTCGAGTAGCGCACACGCAAACCCGTGTGCGCTGAATCCCTCCACAAGGAGGGATTTCTTTTTGGTAGCCTCACGAAAGCCGACCACCATGACGAAAACAACCGGAGCGCAATCAATAATCTCCTCGCTGGAGCACGAGGGTGTCGACCTGATATTCGGTATTCCGGGCGGCGCCATCCTTCCCGCCTACGACCCTCTCTATTTCAGCCCTATCCGCCACGTCATGGCCCGCCACGAGCAGGGCGCCGGTCACATGGCGGCCGGGTACGCATGGGCCACCGGTCGGGTGGGGGTGTGCATGGCCACTTCGGGTCCGGGCGCCACCAACCTGGTGACGCCCCTGGCGGATGCGCTGATGGACTCGGTTCCCATGGTGGCCATCACCGGACAGGTGCCCACTCACGCGGTGGGCAATGACGCCTTCCAAGAGGCGTACACCGTCGGGATCACCATGCCCGCCACCAAGCACAACTACTTCGTTACCGATCCCGACGACATCCCGACCGTGGTCCACCAAGCCTTCCATCTGGCCTCATCCGGTCGACCCGGACCGGTATTGATCGATCTGCCCAAGGACGTGCTCAACCAGGAAACCGAGTGGCGCCCACCGGAAGACCTGGATCTCCCCGGTTACAAACCCACCATGGACGGTCACCCCCGAAGAGTCAAAGAGGCTGTTGAGCTGCTGGCCCGCAGTGAACGGCCGGTGCTCTACGTGGGGGGAGGAATCATCAAGGCCGAAGCGTCGGAAGCCCTCACCCGCTTCGCGGAGATGGCCAACATACCGGTGGTGACCACGCTGATGGGAAGGGGCGCCATATCTGACGACCACCCGCTCTGCCTGGGGATGCCGGGAATGCACGGCAACTACACCGCCATAACCTCCATGCAAAAATGCGACATCCTGGTGGCGGTGGGAGTGCGATTCGACGACCGGGTCACCGGTGACCCCCAGCACTTCGCAGTGGACGCCAAAGTCATCCACGCTGACATAGACCCGGCGGAGATAGGAAAGGTTCGGCAGCCTGACGTTCCCATCGTGGCGGACGCCCAGCGGGTTCTGAACCAGTTCATCAAGGCCTGGGGTGACCGACCGCCCCTCGCCAACCAGGAGTGGATCGATACCCTCCGCGGTTGGCAGGACAAATACCCCCTGTTTTACGACCAGCAGCCGGATGGCCCGATCAAGCCCCAGTTCATAATCGAGGAACTGGCAAGACTCACCGGTGGAGACGCCATCCTGGTGGCGGGCGTCGGACAGCACCAGATGTGGGCCTCCCAGTTCTGGAAGTTCGACCAGCCGCGACGCTGGATCAACTCGGGCGGCCTGGGGACCATGGGATTTGCGGTTCCGGCGGCAATCGGCGCCAAAGCCGGAATGCCGAACGAGCTGGTTTACGCCGTGGACGGCGACGGTTGCTTCCAGATGACCTTCCAGGAACTGATAGTCGCCGCCGCCTACCGGATTCCCGTCAAGGTGGTCGTCTTTAACAACGACGCCCACGGAATGGTGAAGCAGTGGCAGAAACTCTTTTACGGAAGTCGCCTCTCTTCCAGCCTGCTGAACTCCGATGTAGTGGACTACGTGAAGTTGGCAGAGGGAATGGGCTGCATAGGACTGCGGGCGGAGGCGCCCGAAGAGGTGGAACCCACTTTGGAGAAGTCGTTGTCGATCGACGACCGCCCGGTGGTGGTGGAAATGGTGGTCGACCGCGAGGAGATGGTTTTCCCGATGGTTCCGGCCGGCGGCTCCAACGACCAGGTGATCCTGGGTCCGGATTCCGGAGATTGACCATGCCCAGAGAGTCACCCGTACCCCGACACACTCTGAGCCTGGTCGTTGAAAACCGCCCGGGCGTGCTGGCCAGGGTTTCTTCCACTCTGGCCCGCAGGGGATTCAACATCCACTCCCTGGCAGTGGGTCCGACCATTGACCGTGGCCTTTCCCGGATCACCGTGGTGGTGGAATCCGAAAAGATCGAACAGGTCAAGAAGCAACTCCACAAGCTGATCAACGTGGTCAAGATCTTCGAACTCGAGCCCTCCGCCGCGGTGGAGCGTGAGACCATGCTGATCCGCGTCTCGGCCATCGGCGTCGCCCGGACCGAAGCCATCGAGGTGGCCAACATCTTCAAAGCGAACGTGGTTGATGTGGGCTTCAACACCCTCACCTTCGAGGTGACCGGCCGACCAGCCAAACTGAATGATCTGATAGAACTCCTGCGGCCTTTCGGGGTGGTGGAGTTGGTCAAGTCGGGGCGGATTGCCATCGGGCGGGCCGCCAAGAGCAAGCCCTCCCGCATGAGGGCGGTCGGATAGGCGGTGAGAAGCTAAATGGCTGAGATCTTCTATGACAAGGATGCAGATCCGGGGGTAATCAAGGGGCGCAAGGTGGCCGTGATCGGTTACGGCAGCCAGGGCCATGCCCATGCCCTCAATCTTTCGGAGTCGGGAGTCGACGTGGTGGTGGGGCTTCGACCCGGTTCGGCCCGGAGAGCGCAGGCGCGGTCGGACGGGTTGGAGGTCATGGATCCTCCCGATGCCGCCGAGTGGGCCGACGTGGTGACCATGCTGGTCCCCGACCAACTGATGGCCGACTTCTACAACCAGCGGATCGCCGAACGGATGGCGCCTGGAAATGCTTTGCTGTTCGCCCACGGTTTCAACATCCACTTCGGAGAGATCGTGCCATCGGAGGAACTGGACGTGCTGATGGTGGCGCCCAAGGGGCCGGGTCACCTGGTGCGTCGCACCTATACCGAAGGATCGGGGGTTCCCTGTCTGCTGGCTATCCACCAGGACGCCACCGGCGGGGCTTTCGATCTGGGAATGTCCTACTCGTGGGGAATCGGAGGGGCCAGGGCGGGCGTGCTGCAAACGACTTTCCGGGAGGAAACCGAGACCGATCTGTTCGGGGAGCAGGTAATCCTGTGCGGCGGCGTGTCGCAGTTGATCAAGGCCTCTTATGAAACCCTGGTGGAAGCCGGCTACGAACCCGAGTCGGCTTACTTCGAGACTCTTCACGAACTGAAGCTCATCGTGGACCTCCTGTATGAGGGAGGACTCTCCTGGATGCGCTATTCGATCTCCGACACCGCCGAATACGGCGACTACACCCGGGGCGCTCGGATCATCACCGACGAGAGCCGCGCCGAAATGAAGCGGGTTCTGGCCGAGATCCAATCCGGCGCTTTCGCCCGGGAGTGGATGGCCCAAGCCCGGGAAGGAGCACCCTTCCTGTTGGAGCAGCGGGCCGCCAACCAGTCTCATCCTATCGAGCAGATCGGACGGGAACTGAGGCAGATGATGCCCTTCCTGGATCCCAAGACACCGGGATGATTCACGTTTGCTCTTCGACGGTTCGACGCCGCGGTTGTCTGGCGCTGACCCGGCCGGGCGGCGGTTCCCGCCGGCCCGGCCTTCACACCACTTAGCTCAGCACGCCACTAGACAACCAGGAGCCCCGAAGACATGTCCGACCGATTGATCATCTTCGACACGACCCTGCGTGACGGGGAACAAGCCCCCGGAATCGCACTGACTCCCGACGAAAAAGTCACCATCGCCCATCAACTGGCCCGCCTGCAAGTGGATGTCCTGGAGGCCGGGTTCGCCGCGTCATCGTCAGGCGATTTCCAGGCGGTGTCCAGAATCGCCACCGAAGTGAAGGGGCCGGTAATCGCCAGCCTGGCCCGCGCTCATCCCGGTGACATCGACCAAGCCTGGGATGCACTGCGACATGCCGACCGCGCCCGGATCCACGTCTTCATGTCCACCTCTCCAATCCACATGGAACGGATGCTGCGCATGACCCCCTCGGAGGTGCTACAAGCCTCGATCGAAGGGGTCCGACGGGCGCGCCGTTACACCGACGACGTGGAGTTCTCGCCCCAGGACGCCACCCGTTCCGAATATCGGTTCCTGGTTGATGTGTGCCGGGCGGCGGTGGAAGCGGGCGCCACCACCATCAACATCCCCGATACCGTCGGATACGCCACACCGGCCGACTTCATCGACCTGATGAAAAGGATCTACGCGGAGGTGCGCGGTGACCGAAGGGACGTCACCATCTCCGTTCACTGCCACAATGACCTGGGCCTGGCGGTGGCCAATTCCCTGTCCGCCATCTCGGCGGGCGCCCGACAGATAGAAGGGGCCATAAACGGCATAGGGGAACGAGCAGGCAACACCTCTATCGAGGAGATCATCATGGCTGTCAAGACACGCCAAGACGTGTTCGGTGTCGAGGTCGGAGCGGACACCACCCAGATCTTCGACACTTCCCGGTTGGTCTCACAACTCACCGGCTATCCCGTGCAATTCAATAAGGCGGTGGTGGGACGCAACGCCTTCGCCCACGAGTCCGGCATCCACCAGCACGGAGTGCTCCGGGACCGCGAAACCTATGAAATCATGAGCGCCGAGGCCATCGGTCAGCGGGGCGCCCAGATCGTGCTTGGCAAGCACTCGGGCCGGGCCGGATTCGCCGACGCTCTGAAGAACCTGGAAATCTCTTTGGAAGAGGACGAATTCAACCAGGCATTCGCCAAGTTCAAGGCCATGGCCGACCGGAAACTGGAGATCGGCGAAGAGGAGCTGCGGGCTATTGCAACATCCGGACCGTCCGGATTGCCGGCTGCCGAAGTCGAGATGGTGGGAATCAATGTCTCCGGCGGACATGACACCACTCCCACCGCGGTGGTGACGCTGTCCCGAGCAGGGGTCTTATCCGAATACACGGGACACGGCGGGGGAATGGTCCACGCGGCCTTTTCGGCAATCAGGCAGTGCTTTGGCGTCAAAGCCCGCCTGGTCGACTACCGGGTGGTGCCGATCACCTCCGGCGCCGACGCCATGGCGGAGGTGAATGTGGTGGTCCGAGTGGGCGACAACACCTTTTCGGGAAAGGGCGTCTCCACCGACGTGGTGGAGGGTTCGGCAGAGGCCTTCGTTGATGCCTTGAACAGAGCCATCGGTGCAAAGTGAAGGTACCCCCCGTCCCCATTGTCGACTCTCGATATCTAAAACTGTATCGTTAACAAAGGGTTGTTATGAGCGTGAACGGACCGAGTGTATATGCTATCTTGTATTGGTATGAGCCAAGGGAACTCGCGTATAGCAAAGATACTGCAGGAGGCGCGCTGCGGTCTGGGGTTGAGCCAGCGGGAACTGAGCCAGAGATCGGGTCTTACCCAAGCGCAGATCTCCCGCATCGAGAACTGTGCGGTGGACATGCGAGTATCAAGCCTCCTGGCGCTGGCGAACGAATTGGGGCTCGAACTGAACTTCACCCGCCAGCCTCCGCCTCAATCCCCTGCCGCAAAGAGCAAACCGCCAATACCCCGGCACAGGGACCTGCAGGAAAGACCGGTCTATGGTTTGGCGGAGGCGCCACAGCGTCCAGGGATCTTCGGCGACATCGCCGAGGAACTGCTGTAACCGGGAGGGTCTCACTATGAATAGCTACCGGTTGGCAGTGATCGCCGGTGACGGGATCGGCCCGGAGGTCACAGCCTGTGCGGTGAGCGCCCTGGAGGCGGCATCGGCCAGATTCGGATTCAAGATCGATCTCACCGACTACGACTTGGGCAGCCGGCGTTACCTCGGCACCGGGGAGGTGTTGCCCGATTCGGTTCAGGACGAACTTGCCGAGCACGACGCGATACTTCTGGGCGCGGTGGGAACCCCCCAGGTAGCGCCCGGCATCCTGGAGAGGGGACTGTTGCTGAGGTTGCGGTTCGACTTCGATCTCTACGTGAATTTTCGGCCTGTCAAGCTTTACCCGGGGGTTCCCAGCGCGATAGCCGGCCTTGCTCCGGAACAGTGCGACTTGGAAGTGATGAGAGAAAACACCGAGGGTCTGTACTCGGGAAGCGGCGGGTTCCTCCACAAGGGAACTGCCCACGAGATTGCCAATCAAAACTCGGTCAATACCCGGAGAGGAACCGAACGCATAGTCCGCTATGCCTTCGAGCGGGCCATGAGTCGGGACCGTCGACTGACCATGTGTCACAAGACCAACGTACTCAATTACGCCGGGGACCTGTGGCAACGGACCACGGACGAGGTGGCAGTCGAGTATCCGGAGGTGGAGGTGGATTACGTGCATGCCGATGCAGCCTGCATACACCTCATCCAAAGTCCCCAGCGTTTCGACGTGATGGTGACCGACAACATCTTCGGCGACATCCTCACTGATCTGGGAGCGGCCATAGCCGGCGGGATCGGCTTGGCGGCGAGCGGCAATCTCAATCCCACCGGCGATTTTCCCTCCCTGTTCGAGCCTGTTCACGGAAGCGCCCCCGACATTGTGGGCACCGGATGGGCCAACCCGGTGGCAGCAGTACTCACCGCCGCCATGTGCCTGGATTACCTGGGAGAGAAAGAGGCGGCTGTGAAAATAGAGGAGGCGGCCGCCGGAGTCCTGCCGGAATTGGGAGCGATGGGGGGACCCCGGATGGGCGCCTCCACCTCCGAGATAGGCCGCTGGATCGTCGAAGCCGTCGGAGTCGTGTAGGACAGCACCGCCTCAGCGTTCAGCAGCACGGCGAGAGTCGGACGACCACCCCGTCCTCGTTTATATAGTTACCACTTGGCGATAATCAACGACGGAAAAATCAGCCGAGAACCCTCCCGTTACCGGGCCCTCCCCCGCCTCCACCTTTCCTCGGGTCAAATGGGTTCTGTCCAGGCTCGGGTCAGGCTGCCCGGCGGAGCCGGAACAGTTCCCATTGATAAGACCATGTGATCCCTCGATGCGGTCCGAACGACGCCGGGACGGACCGTCTCGGTGTTTGCTTGCTGTCAGTATGAACCATCGGTGGGACACAAATCAACCCCGCAACGGCCCGCTTTTTTGCCATTCCGCGGCAAGGCCGGAAAAAACACCAATGTCACAGTTCCAAGCAGGGGCGCCTTTAACCGGGCGAGTCGAGTCGTCGTTCTCCCAGGTCGGTGACGAGATGGGTCATGGGGATGTCGTGGGGCTCTTGGGGAACCAGATCGACCAGGAGGCGTTCGAGGGTAACGCCGACTCGCGGGACGCCGGGGGCCAGCAGGGCCAGTAGGCGGTCGTAGTAGCCCTTTCCCCAGCCGAGCCTTCCCCCCCGGCGGTCGAATACCAGGCCAGGCGCCAGCACGACTCCGATGTCCTCTGCAGATACCAGCGGAGATGTAGCCACGGGCTGGCGAAACCCGAAGCGATGAAGTTCGTTTCGGGAGTGATAGGAATGCACGGTCAAGGGCCCCGATGACGGCGTACGGGTGGTTAGCCACTCTATCTGGGGAAGGGCCTCCACCACCGGGCTGAGATCCAGTTCGCCGGGCATGGCGATCCACACCAGCGTGGGAGCGGGCGTTCGGGCGCCAAGCCACTCTGTCACATGTTCACACACTCGCTGGGACTCGCCTCCTGTAGGTGCAGACTGCCCCCGCGCCCTGGTCCGAAAAAAGGACTTGGTATCCGTGCGTCTCACATCGCACAAGGTAGCGACTTAGGGGGTTTAGCCTTAGATCGATGAGAACGGCGTGGACCACCCTTCGCAGCCTGATCACTTACCTGGTGGCCGGACTCGGCACCGTGGGCCTTGCCCTGGCGGCGGTCATCTCCTCGGCGATCCGACCCAGAGGCCCGTTCGGGGAGCGTATCTTGAGCGGCTTCGGCAGGCTTTGGGTCACAGTGTCGGGTATCCGGTTGGAAGTAAGGGGGCTGGAGAACATCGAGAGGGACACCTCCTACATCGTGGTAGCCAACCATCGCTCCAACATCGACATTATGACTCTGGTCAATGCCCTGCCCATTCCCATCAGGTTCCTGTCCAAGAAGGAAGTGCTCGACTTCCCGTTGTTGGGCGCTGCCATGCGGGGAGTGGGAATGGTGCCCCTGGACCGGGACATGGGACGCAAGGAACTGGCGTCCATCATTCGCAGCACCCGGTTACTGGTGTCGGAGGGGCGGTCCCTGGTGATCTTCCCCGAAGGGACCCGCAGCCTCACCGGAAAAATGCTGCCGTTCAAATACGGCGCCTTCTTCATCGCCTCCCAGGTGGGCTGTCCGGTGCTGCCGGTTGCAGTCTCCGGTACCGGCGCCATCTGGCCTCCTCAGTCGTGGGTGATCAAAGGAGGGCCGGTGAGCGTGACGGTGATGCCTCCAATTGCCCTCACCAGAAAGGACAGCCGCCAAAGCAGACCCTTGGCCAACCAGATTCGCAATGATCTGATCGAGGAACTGGCCAGTACCTGATCGTCAGGCTCTGGTGGATTCTTGCCTACGCAGGGGCTGGAACCGTCGGTAGGTAGCCACCCTCCACATCCATTCGGCCGGACCGAAGCGGAAGCGATCGAGCCAGGCAGAGGACCACCAGACCTGCAGCAGCCACACGACCACGACGAATGCAGCCAGCATGGTCCGGGTCAGGGAAACGTCGACCAGTAGCTGCCCCAGGACCAGGACTCCCAAGATGGTCTGGGCCAGATAGTTGGTCAGCGCCATCCGCCCCGCCGCACGCAAACGCCTGTGAAGGGAAGTCTCCGGGCGGCGGTTCCAGAGAACTATGAGACTGAGATAGCCGATCACCGCCGGAACCGTGCCCAGCGTATTGGGAATGGTCCCGATCAGGGCCACTTGAGGTGAGAAGTCTTCGATCACCACCCAGGCCAGCCCCAAAGCCGCCATCGGCAGTCCCACTCCCAAACCGACGGCGGCCGACCGCCGATAGAAGGCCGATGGGCGTGCGCCCGTCAGCACTCCGTTGCGGTAGAGCGCCACGCCGATCAACATCATCCCCACCGCGCGGGACAGAAAATCCGCAAGGATGAAGAACTGGGCCGCGTCGGTCATCTCCCCCGAGGCGTTCCACAATGCTCCCAGCCCACTGCCGTCACCCGGGAGGGAGGACTGGAGCAACACCGCGGAAAGGGGCGACAACAGCACCAAGGAACCGCCAAGGACAAGCAGGGTCCGGGTAGACCGGTTGCGTAAGAGAATGATCACCGGGGAGACGAGTGCGTAGCCGATCAGAATGTCACCGTCCCACATCAGAAAGTGAACAGCGCCTATCCCCAATAGGAGAAGATTGCGCCAGAGGCTGAGAGCCTCCGGGCGTTTGGTTCTCCCGGATGCCCGGTCGCAGAACAGGACGATACCGGCCCCGAAGAGCACCGAGAAGAGCCCCATGAACTTCTGGTTGATGACGATCATCGAAAGTACCCAGAGTCGATCAGCGAAAGTTCCCACCCTGGGTTGGGTGGTTTTAGGCTAGCAGGTCTCCTTTCGGTCGGTGTTTTCGGGCTTGGGCTTGGTAGCTTCTCAGGCGGTAGCTGTCGCCGGTGATGGTGAACACCACGCTTTTGTGGAGCAGCCGGTCGAGCATGGCGGCGGCGATGGTGTGGTCGGAGAAGATCTCTCCCCACGACGCGACACCGAGGTTGGTGGTGAGAATGATCGACCCTTTTCCGTACCGTCTGGAGATGACCTGGAACAGGGTGGCGGCGTCTTCTGCCGGCATGGGCAGATAGCCCAGTTCGTCGATGATCAACACTTTGGGGGTGTTGAAGAACCGCAACGTTTGGGCCCATCGTCCTTGTAGGGCGGCTTTGCGGCACCGCGCCGCCAGGTCCGCAGCGGTGGTGTAGTACACCTTGTGACCGGTGTCTACCGCGGCGCGGCCCAGGATGACCGCCAGCATGGTTTTGCCCACGCCGGGCGGTCCGATGAACAAAACGTTGGAGGCATCGGCCAGGTAGGCCCCGGTAACCAGCTCTCTTACCAGTTTCTCGTCGACGCTGGGTTGGGCGGTGAAGTCGAAGTCTTCCAGTTGCCATCTGGTGGGGAAGTTCGCCAGTTTGAGACGGGTTTCCCATCGCCGCTGTTCGGTGGTCTCGACTTCTACTCGAAGTAGACCTTCAAGGAACTCGGTGTGGCTTTCACGGTTGGTTCGTGCCTGTTCGAGGTGGGTGGGGAGCGCCTCGGCGGCGGCGGGTAGGTTGAGGTAGGCCAGATGGCCTCGCAGCTGTTGGTACACCGATTGGTTCATCACAGCCCCGCTTTTCGGTTTTGTTGGTCGATGTGCCGCTGGTACACCTCCAGATCGATCACCGTTTCGGTGTACAGGTCTCCGATACCGGCGGCGATAGCCAAAGCCGCGTCTGATGGCGGACGGTTGGGTTTGGGTTTGCAGGGTGGTTTGGTGGTGAACTCGGCTAGGACCACGTTCTCCAAAGCGGCGGTGTGTTCGGGTAGCCGAACCACCCGTCCCATACCGCGGGGTGCCTGCTGGTGGGTAGCGACCAGCCGGCCACTGGCCGAGAACATGCTGATAGTGGGGTCACCGAGCCTCCATCGGACGGTGACCTGGGTTCCTATCACCCCTGGTGGCACCGAGTATCGGTTACCGCGTACCGATACCAGCCCGTTGGATGTCACCCTGCGCTCCAAAGTCCCTTCTGCCGGGTAAGCCACCAGGGGCAGCTCGAGGAGAGGCTCGGTCTTGGCCAGCTCACCCACCGTGCTCTCACCCCGTGGGCGAAGATCGCCCACGGTCTGGCAGAATCTGTCCAGACTGTGCTGTGCTTCGGCGATGCTGGTCACCGCTGCGGTGCGCCACCACCGCTGAGAGACATAGTGGATGGCCTTTTCCACCACGCCTTTCCGTTGAGGACGGCGCGGTGGGCACGGGTCAACAACCACCCCATAATGTTTGGCTACCCCAACGAACGACGGCTGGATACGACCGGTGGCGGCGACCACGGTCGCCATCCGATCCACCCTCCACCGCCGCGGGGTACCCTCCAGTCGTCTCAACACCTGGTCAAGACCCTCCACCAAATGGGGTTGGTCCTGGCGGGACGTGATCCACGCCCGAAAAGCGCCCGAGTGCGACAGCACACCCACCAGCACATGAGCGGTGGCTCCCCACGGCGTGTCACGTAACTCCACCCAGTCCCACTGGCACTCCTCACCCGGTGGATGATCGATGATCGCCGTGGCCCGGCCCCTGGTACCCGCACAGGCGCCACACAACGGCCGCAGGCCCCGAAGACGGACCTTCCGCACGAACGTCGGGTAGCTCTGCTCATAGCCCAAAGCCACCACCTCGTCGAACAACGCCGACCCCCACACATGCGGATCATCAGACAACCGCTGCCGCACATACGCCTCGAACTCATCAAACAGATCCGCCCCCGCCCGGGCACGCTGACCGGGCACCCGATCGCCCGACAGATACGCTCGCACGGTACGGCGGCTCTTACCAACATGACGGGCGATAGCCGAGATCGACCACCCCCGCCTCCTCAAAGCATGAACTTCCACGCACTCCTCCAGTACCAACATAAAGGGCAGGGCTCCTCTCCACAGCTAGGAAATGTGACAATCCCTTAGCTTGGAGAGAGCCCTACCCAACAACGGGCATTTACCCCCAGGAGGTGGGAACTTTCAGTGATCGAGACTGGGAACTTTCAGTGATCGCCAACAGGGTCCACGAAAATCTCGCCGAACCCCCCTATCAACCAGTCGAACCCGGTGTGGGATCCCCCGGCGGAGAGGTTGAAATAGGGACCGGGTCCCAGCCCGAACGAAACGACGTTCATAACAAGAATGCCCAACACCGCCACTCCCCGGATCAGATCGAGACTGGTAATACGACCTGCGGGATCGACCGGCCGGGCCGACTCGGTGCCCTTGGCGAAGGGTGGCATTGCCGAAATCCTACCCACCGGGCAGCGATGGGCGGGTGAACACCGAGGAAGTGCTTGCTTCCCGCACAACCGGTGGATCCGCCAACGCAATATCGCGAAAATCCGGGTCGCGAAAATCCGCCCTTACGGGCTCCCACCCCCGCCACCGCCTTTCCATGGGTTGAGCAGACTTAGCCCAGCGTGGAACAGAGCTTCTTCTTAAGCGAGTTGATCCCTCGACCTGTTCGAACGACGCCGGAACGAAAAGTCTCGGTGTTTGGCTTCTATCAATATGAGTTGTCCCTGTGACGGAATGGAAGCATCCGAGCTTGCTTTTTTCACACTGCGGTGTCTGTCGAGAGTGCTGACGGCCATCTGCGCCGGGTGGACCCGATCCACCTCTCGATCCCGCGGGAGATACTCAACCGGCCGCCTTTCCGATACGGGGAATCGGCAACCGGATTCCGCCGATGCCCAGATCCCGTCGGCGGACCGCCAGCAAACCCATACCCATCAGGACGACGGCGAGACCTGCCAGGACAAGGGCGTGCTGGGCGTCAAGACCGTGACGCAGCGGGTTGGAGGCGTCGTAGTAGTAGAAGGGCGAGAGTGGCTGCAGAGTATCGAGACCCTCCACCAGCCCGCCCAGTGAGTTGAGCAGATAACTACCTGCCGCCACCAAGGTAACCACCCCCACCGACAAACCGCGCAGACCCGTACCTGCGCCCACGGCCAGCGCCAAGGATCCGAAGAACACCCCCAGCAGGACCGCCATAAAGCAGCCGGCTGCGCTGTTGCCCAAAGGAATGTCCATCCCGAACAGCACATTGTCCAACGCCAACGAGACCAACAAGGCCAGACCCAACACCAATTCGGCCAGCACCAGCGCCAACCACTTCTGCCAGACCAGCCCGAATCTGGACAGCGGCGTGGCCATCACCAGGTCGATGGTGCCGGCCTCCTCCTCCCCGGCCACGGCTCGAGCCCCCTGCACCGCGCCGTAGATGGCAAATACCAGGGGTACGATCCATCCAAAGGCTTCCGCCCGCATGAAGCCCACGGGATCGAACAGGCTTTCCTCTCCTCCCACGCCCATTATCGCCAGCAATTCGTCTGGATATGTCTCAAGCAATGCACTGAACTGGTCCTGGTTTTCTCGCACGATGGGATAGATCGCCCCAATTCCAATCATGTAGCCGAAGATGCCCACCACCCACCAAAAGAGCGAACGGCGGCGGTCTCGCAGAGTCTTGAGAGTCACGTTCTTGAGCATGTTCAGTTCTCCTCTCCCCGGTAGTAGTCCAAGAACAACGCCTCCAAGTCCGCTCCGTGACTGACCAGGTTGCGAACCGTGTGGCCGGCCACCGTTTTGAGCAACTCGTCGATGCTACCGATCACCTGACAGTGAAGAACGTTGCCGTGCAGGCTGGCGGAGCGGACACCGGCCAGTTGTTCGAACTGGGCAACACTTGGCGCGTCGTCGAATACGACCTCGAACGTGCGGACCGCCTTCTGCCGAAGAGCCTCCAGTTCTTCGACCTCTACCAATTCTCCCTCCCGGATGATTCCCACCCGGTCGGCCACCCTCTCCACCTCGGAAAGGACATGGGAGGAGAAGAAGACGGTCACCCCTTCGGCCCGGATCTCATCCAAGAGTCTGTAGACCTCCTGCTGCACCAGCGGGTCGAGTCCGGAGGTGGGTTCATCCAGTACCACCAATTCCGGCTGGTGCATCAGCGCCTGCACCAGCGCCAGTTTCTGACGGTTCCCCTTGGAGAGATCGCTTATCCGTCGGGAGAGATCGAGGTCGATCCTCTCCGAAAGATGGCTGGCGAAGGCAGATCCGCCCTCGCCCCGCAGGTTCCCGATGTAGGTGAGAAAGTCGCGACCCGACATGCGGGTATAGAACTCCACCTCTCCCGGCAGGTACCCGATCCGACGCCTGACGGCCGGGTCGGTAGGCGAACCTCCCAGCACCTCCACTTTTCCCTCTTGCGGTCGTATCAGGTCCACCAGCATCCGGATGGTGGTGGTCTTGCCGGCGCCGTTGGGACCAAGATATCCGAGGATCTCCCCGGGTCGCACTTCCAAGTCGAGGTCCACCACTCCCCTTGCCTTGCCGTAGCTCTTGGTCACTCCGCTGAGTCGGATGGGCACGGACAAAGATAATTCCACTGGTCTTACCCAACGAATAATATCACTTCCGGCGGCCTGATCTTCAAAGGGTCACGTCCCCGCGTGGGGTAGGTACTTCCAGGCTAAAACTTCATCCTCTTGCGGCTCCGGGAATCAGCTATGACCGCCAGGCAGATAGCCCGGACCTGCACAGGAGCATTTGCTGTCGCCCGCTCAAGCTGTTGAATCGCTTCCTCAGCCAAGTTGCTCGCATCTTCCGCGTCCTTTTGGAGGCCGGCCACAGATAGTCGTAGTCAGCACTTTCCCTCTCTTTGAGTAAAAGCTCAAAGGTCTGTGCGAACAGAACCAGATCAGGATCGCATACAGGCCGATCAGGCAACCAGATGAAAAGCAACGAACCGTCTCCGCCCTTCCTCTGGAGGTTTGCCAAGACATCGCGTGCCGAACTGTGACTGACAAGTCGACTCGCCACTCGATCAAGATCACCAGGATATGATTTGCCGATCTCTACACGCAAGGCGCAAAATACGGCGTAGTAAGCGGTTGAAATGGCCCGCCGGAGATGGGCTGTGTACGGTCGGTTCGCTTCGGGCGGGACCAGATTTCTGAGATCTCTGGCTACATCCAGCAACTCTTCGGGAGTAGGAGCAGACAATGGGATCTGCCAGAGTCAGGCCAGTTCAGGAATGGGCCAACCAGTGTGATACTTGCCGCTTTCAAGCTCCTCTTTGGTGCGGAAATAGCTCTCCACTGTTACATCGGGACCCTCGAACAGATCCTGAACCCGATGCCGATACTCCCATAGCATCCCTGTAGGCCACACCGACTCTTCCGGTTCGGGCAACTCCCAGAACGCGACAATGCGCCACCCGTCGTCATCTTCGTACCAGGAGGGGCCACTGGTCATATACCGGACCCGGGCCGGATCACCCTCCTCGGCCAAAGCGCGGTTCAGGTCGGCGATCCGCAGTTCGGCGTCCTCAAGGTGTCTCATTTCCCTCAATATAGGTCAGCCACAAGGGCTACGAACGCCCAACCTGTATACAAGGTCCCCATCAGCCGCCTCGCATTTCCTCCAACTCCTCCAGGGTTCTGGGCCAGTCCTTTTTGAGTAGCCGGGACAGCGAGCGATCGGCCAAGAGTTTCCCTCCCGTCTGGCAGGAGGCGCAGTAGTTGGTCTCGTTGCTGGCATAGACGATTCTCTGTACGGGCGCTCCACACCGGGGACAGGGTTTCCCGTACTTGCCGTGCACCGCCATCTCCGGGCGGAAGGCGGTCACCTTGGTCGGCCATTTCTCCCCGGTCTCCGCGGCCAAACGCTCCGTCCAGAGAGTGAGGACCTTCACCACCGCCCGGTGAAGCCGTTCCACCTCGTCATCGCTGAGCCGCGATGTCATCTTGACGGGCGACAGTCGCGCCTCCCACAGTATCTCGTCGGAGTAGGCGTTGCCGATCCCCGAGAAAATAGCCTGGCTGGTCAAGGCTCGCTTGAGCGTGTGGTTTCTGCTTCTTGTGGCGTGGCTGAACTGATCGGTCGAAACGTCCAGGGGCTCCAGTCCTCCCCGGTCTTCGGCCATCAGGTTTTCCTCGCCCGATAACACCCATATTCCGGCCCGGCGTTTGGACCCCTGCTCGGTCAGGACCAGGGTCGATCCGGGAAAGCCCCAGGCCGCCAATCCCACTTTGCCGGGAGGCTTCACACCTTCCCGATCATGCCACCGCAGCCTTCCGGCCACCATCAGGTGGATGACCAGGTACAAATGGTCCTGATCGAACTCCCACACGATGCGTTTGCCGATGCGCCTCAGGCCCACCACGGTCTTTCCCACCACTTGGTCGTAAGGAGGTTGGTAGGTTCTGAGAACCGACATGGATCGAACCAGAAACCCGGTAACCGGCTTTCCCACGATCCGCGGTTCCAGCGCCCGCAGATACAAGGCCACGTCAGGCAGTTCCGGCATCGATTGACAAGGCTACCGAGCGGTCTAATCTTGGGTGTTCAGGAGCCTGCAAGATCAGAACGGAGAATAATTGTGGTAGACACCCTCTCGACCATGCTTCCTCTCGGAACCCCAGCGCCGAACTTCTCTCTCACCGACACCGTCAGCGGAGATACGGTATCTCTTTCCGACTGCGATGGGAAAGCCCTGGTGGTGATGTTCATCTGCAACCATTGCCCGTTTGTCATCCACATCCAGAGAGGATTGGTCAGATTCGGGAACGACTACCGGGGAAGCGACGTTTCCATCGTGGGAATCAGCGCCAACGACGCGAAGAAGTACCCCGGTGACGCCCCGGACAAACTGGCGGCCATGGCCCGCAGGATGGGATATGCCTTTCCCTACCTTTACGACGAAACCCAGGAGGTCGCCAAGTCCTACACGGCGGCCTGCACACCTGACTTCTTCGTGTTCGACGCGGATCGGGACTTGGTCTACCGGGGTCAATTCGATGATTCCCGGCCCTCCAACCGCATCCCGGTAACCGGCAAAGACCTGCGCGCCGCGGTGGACGCCGTGCTGGCCGACCGGGAGGCGCCCGCAATCCAGAAGCCTTCCATCGGATGCAACATCAAGTGGATCCCCGGCCAAGAGCCTGACTACTTCGGTTGACGGTAAACAGCAGGAGAACAGGCCGGCAGAGCAGACGACCACCCGCCGCCACACCATCCACCGCCTCCAATACCAGTCGGCACAGCACCGACCATCTATATCCTGGGAGGACATGAGCCGACTCCGTCACCGTTTCTCGTATCGTTTGTCTCTTGTGGTGCTGTGCGCAGTATCCCTGTCGGCAGCCGCATGCGGGGAAGATTCTTCCTCCAATCAGCCGCCTGCAACATCCCCGACCACCGCCGCCACTGAGACCACCGCTGGCGCCACTGCATCGGCTCGCACCACTACCACCACTTCTCCGCCGGAAACCACCTCTACCACCGCCCCTCCCCCCACAACCACCACCACGGCTGCTCCGGAATTCGAGCCGAGGGTGGTCTCCTACCGCTATCCGGCTTCCGGTGAAGTGTCATACCGGATGTCGATCCAGCAAGAGGCCGACGTGACAGTGGAAAGCGGATCACCCGAAGAAGATCCTCCCGGACCCATCCGGATCTCCAGCACGCTGGAGGGCACCATTAGCTACCAGACCGGTCCCGGTCCGGAGGAGGGCACCACCAGCATCCGGATCCTGTCGGATTTGGCCCTGGTCGCAAACAAGATGCAGATGGGCGGAATCACCGTACCCAGCTCTCCCGACAGCGGGGCGCCCGGGTTCGAGACGCCCATCGACATCACGGTGGTGGTGGATCAACAGGGCAACGTGCTGGAGATTGCCAGTGAAGAACTTGACGAGTTATTCGGCGGAGAGAGCTTTCTATCCGCCAACTCGATAGGGAGCCAGGAACTCAGCAGGCCGTTCGGCCCCGCCTTCCCCGATCATCCGGTAGGCATCGGCGACACCTGGACCGAGCGAACCGAGCAGGAGGGACCGGCCGACATGGGGATGATCGTCACCACTGCGGAGCACCGCCTGGTGGAGGTGGATACAGAGGGAGAAAGCTCCATCCTGGTGGTGGAGAGCCAATACCGGACCGAGGCGTTCGAGTGGGACATGACCGAATTCCTCAAGGAAATGTTCGGGGCTTTCACTGACGAACTCGACAGCGAAGAAGCCCGAGAAGGCCAAGAAGCCATTTCGGAACTGACCATGCTGGTAAGCGCCTCTCCCACCACCGCCGTAGCCGTGACCCGGTTCGACTCGGATGCAGGTCTGGTGCTGGAGGGCGACTACCAAGTCTCGGGAGAAGTAACCACCCATATGACCATTCCCAACGAAACCGGTGAGACGACCACCATCTTCTCCGCCACCGGTTTCGATCAAACCATCACCTACCAGCTGATCACCCCGGCCACCTGAAGCAACCGGTCACACAGGGTGATCGGCGGGAGGAGCGCAACCCGGTTTTGATATCAGGCTTCGTCAACGAGCGTCAACCAGTGCAGACCCCCATCCCACCACGACGCGCAGTGCCGGATGTTCTCGATTGCTGATGTCTTCGGAACCGCGACCACAGACGACGATGCCCCGGCTCCCTTGCTATCGCAGGTCCATCTACCAGGAGCCCTGCTTCAGACATGCGAACAGGGATAACTGGAACGACGTTGGTTCCCTCGGTTGTGTCGAATTCGAGGCGCTCCTCAATACTGCGGTTTTCTCTCGGGTTTACCGTTCCCATTTACTGGAGAGGCTATCTCACTGGAACATCGACGAAATCCCCAACCATATCCTCGCAGATCGGGTCATTTGCGCAAAGTTGTCCCATATCCACGGCGTGATCCACATAGTCCTAAAATGTGACAGGCCTGTTGGACGGGCGGGTAACTGATTTGGCCCGCGGTGAGACGGGGCCCGTTTCTGTGAGAGGTCGGGGATTGCATATCTCACATCCGAGCAGGGAGAGCACCGGCCAGTTCTTCGCCTTGGCCGACTCCATCGCGGAACAGCAACATATCCAGGTCCAAAGCAATAAGAAGTCACCAACGACGACCCTAACAAGGATCCTTTTCTATAGTAAAGGACTTCTGACTAGAATTGCCTATCGTGCGCCGCTGGACCTGGGAAACGCCCGATCCCAACCGTAGTGGTGTTTCCGGAGATCTATCCAAGCTCTTCCGAAATGAGCCGGTTGATACACCCGGAGTCTTGGCAGTCAATCCTCCCCCGCTCCAAGCTGTCTACCTGGCCAGAGAAGTCGTTCAGAACGCTTGGGACGCGGCGCTCGAACTGCGCGATGGCATCCAAGCCCCCCCCCCGACTTCCAGATAGGGTTTTCTTTCAGGAGGGCTGAGGGCCGGGAACGCCGTTCCCTGACAGAGAACCTCGGGTTGGCCGAACTGTCCGAGCATCTGCGCGGAATGGAACCCAAAACCGTGGGGCTGGCGGAGAAGACCTGTCTCGATCGACTGGCTGACACGAAAGCTGTACTTCCCTATCTGCTAATAGAGGAAAAGGGAAGTACAGGCATGTACGGACCGTGGCAGCACGACCGCTCTAAGTTGTGGCTGGGCATGGTGAGCGTGGGATACACCAAGAAGAGTGGGGGATCGGGCGGGACCTTCGGCTACGGCAAGGCCGGGATGATCCAGAGCTCGGCTATCAGGACGGTGGTGGCCTACACCTGCTTCAAGGAACGGCCCGACGACCCCGGGGTGACCAGACGCCTGCTCGGCATGACCTACTGGGCCCGGCATGAAAAGAACAGTCAGAGCTACACCGGCTTCGCCCGTCTCGGAAGAGTAGGGGATTCAGGCTATGCGGAACCCTTCGTTAACCGCGAGGCCGACCAGATAGCCAAGTCTCTCGGAATGACAATCCGCTCCCCTTCGGGAACGCGGGAAAGAGGTACCGGAACCAGCTTTCTGCTCGTTGAGCCGAGAGTATGCGCAATCGACCTCGTCAGAGCCATTGAACGATATTGGTGGCCAGCCCTCGCCGATCACTCTCTCAGGTTCAACGCCTACGTTCGCACCGAAGATGGGAAACGTCTCTATCCCCGTCCCCGTAAAGACCCTGACTTGAACACCTTTATCGGCGCATATGAAATCGCCACGGGCGCCACCGCCGTACCTAGCATGGGCAGGAGACATCCAATAAGAACTGGTTCCGAGGCAGGCATCCTGGGTTTGGTATCCGATCCCGACGGCTGGTCCTTTCCCGGCCCTGGAGATGACCCCTCCATTGAGCACCGAAGCATCATAGCTTTGATGCGAAAGCCGCGGATGGTGGTTGAGTATCTGTCGGTGAGGCAAACAGCCCCTTTCGCCCGCGGTGCCTTTGTAGCCCACGATCAGGTTGATGAGCTGCTCAGCGGCACCGAGCCCAGCGCCCACGATCTGTGGCAGACCAAGGCTGAGGGAGATTCCTCCGTCCCCCCTGAAGCCTACCAACTGGCCCGAAAAATAAAGCAAGGTATCAAAAGGCGCCTCCGTAACTTTCGCAAACAGCTCCAACCACCTGAACGCCCTTCCGAGCACATTGAACTTCCCCATTTCGACAGGATCATGAGGAGATTGATGGCAGGCCACAAGACCGGGCCACCTCCTCCTCCCCCGCCTCCGCCTCGACCGGTCACCATCAATCTCGACCACAGATTGCAGGAGGCGGATGGAGGCGCCATTTCACTGCAGGGGACAGTGAAAGTCTCTCTCAGCGAACACTGCCAAGAGGAGAAGGCGAAGGTAGCGGTATCGATTCGCTACAGATTCCTAGAGGACGGGAAGCCCGGAGAAGCCGTTGAAACTTCAATAACGCCGCATCCGGGATTCGTGGAGGATCGGAAGAGACCAGGAGTTTTCCTCGGAGAGCTGGTTAAGCACGAGCGAGGGGTTTTCGAATACACCACCGATGCTTATCGGTCCGAGTGGTCGGGTCGGCTGTACGCTGAGGCGGAAATCGTCGAAGGCAGCTCCTCTTGAATCGAGAAATACGGGAGATCCGCCCTTTCGAGGGCATCGATCTCGGTCAGATACTGGACCATGTCACCGTCGGGTTTGGCGAACACACCTGCCGAGCGGGATCCAGCATAACTTTTCAGGAAGACTCCCTCTGGTTCGGTCAACAGACAGCGGTTCTCCACTGGGGAAGCGAGGAAAAGTCCCTGGACCAATTCCGGGCAGACTTGACTGGAGGAGTCTCCCAGGCCGGACTTGACCTCTCCGCTCTTTCTCTCCTAGTCACAATCAACAGTCCCTACTTGAAGATCAGTGACGTAGTCTTCGATCGCCCACTTTCAGATCTGGATTCCCTGCCTGCAACCGTGAACCTGCACCGGCCGCCCCGACCGCGGGCTCTGACCGCTGGTGTGAACGGCGCAGTGGTCACCACCTATCTGTTGCTGAACCGGACGATAGGCGCGCAACCTCTCCAACCTTGGCGCAAGGGCACTTGGCTGGCCCGCGCCATCTTTCGCATAACCACCAAACTGTCCCATCGCCTCTTCAGGCCAGAACCGCTCACCCCAGAAGACCGCAAAGAGCACAAACTTCCGCCCGGAACCATGCGTTACCTCCACATGGAAGGCCACAATCCCCTGGAATCTTACGAAGATCAGGATCCTCCCAGGTTCTTTGTGGACAAGGACCTGCTCGACCTGCTGAATATTCACAAGAAATCCTCCGCCGGCGCCGCCGTTCAGTTCCAACTGGCATGTGATTTCTTAACCGCCGTCATCCATGCCTCGGCCTCCCGGTCCGAACCTGACAGCGACAAGACCTGGAGCGACCTGGAGGGGACGCTCCTGGGGCGAGTGCTTCGCCTGATCGCCAAGCCCACCACTCCGTCGGAGCAGGAGCATCTCATGCGACTGGTGACGGACGATCCACAAAAACTGATAGCCATGGCCGAAGCGGAGATCGGCATCCGCAAACAGTTCTTGTCCACCTTGCGGGAAGGAACATCATGAGATATCCGACATTGACTCTCTCCGACTGTCGGGAGACGGCCGAGGAAATGCTGGCCGGCCACACCCCGGCCGTGGACATCATGGCGAAATGGCTCGGAACGGGAGAGGACATCGATATGGAAAGAATCAGTGCTGCGTCACGGCGATTTCACCAGGAATGGGTCGGGCACACCGAGAAAAAGGATCGCGATCTGGTTGAAGGCAAACTTTCGCCAATCCTCTTCGAGTCCCTGCAAGATGTGCCGGTAGCGATACTGGATGATCCGAGTTTCTGGAGATACCTCAGTCTGCGGTTCTTCTGGAATTTCATATCCTGGAGAGAGCAGGGAGCCTTCGAAAGAGGGAACCACATGAAGTACATCAACGGCAGAAACTCCACCGAGTGCGTTCTCACCCGAATGTACTTGCGAGTAGCCGCTTTGGGTGGCTTGGAGCACGCCCACCTTGCCGGCGCCGTCCCCCAATCCACCGATTTCTGGCGAAGCCACATACTGAGAACCAGAACCGGCACGGTTCCGGCAGTAACCCGTGCCCTGGTGAAGATGCAATGCGATCATCGAATGCTGACCAGCGACGTACGCGCTCTGGCCAGAGCCCTCAATCGGACCTGGACCAACGTCCTGCTAAACCAATACACCGAGGACGAGGCGCACGATTTGATATGGGAACTCCGCCGGGAAGTAACCGGCGAAACGAAGCCCTCCACATGACGCTGCACCAGCCGGACCCGGTTTTCAAGGACACCGCAAGTAGCTTCCAGCCGGAGTCCTATGTACGGAGGGACCGAGAACTGATCCACACCCTGCGAACGGGGGTGCTGGACATAGAGTCGCGGATCGACCTCTCCGGCGCATCCCTCCCAGGGGGAACAAGCGAAACCGTCAATGCGAAGGGTGACTGGTGGAGGTCCTATCTAGAGGGAACGAGGCCCCGACCGCGTAATCCCAGCCGGGGGGTCCTTCGTGCCGTCGATCTCTTTTGCGGGATCGGAGGGCTGGCTCTGGGTGTCAAACAACTGGCAGCGGAGATGGGATCGGCTCTAGTGTCGGAGCTGATTTGCGATCTGGACGAAGAGGCCGCCGATGTCTACGCCGCAAACCACAGCACCCGGTTTCGATCCACCGAGTCGGTGACCGCCCTGATCGACTTTAGAGTAGAGGAGTGGGCCAAAAGGGCATCGTTCGTCTATGAACCGGAAATCGTAAACCCGGACATCAACGAAAGGCTGGCAAGCATCGACCTGATTATGGCCGGTCCTCCTTGCCAGGGTCATTCCAATCTCAACAATCACACCCGCCGCACAGACAAGCGCAACGAGCTCTATATGACGGTTCCCGCATTCACTGCCGCCGTCGACGCCCGCATGGCAATCATCGAGAACGTCCCGGCAGTGGTACGGGACCGTTCCCAGGTGGTGGAAACCGCCCGCGCCCTCTTCGAATCGGCCGGCTACCGGGTGGAGTCCGGCATTCTGGCCGCCGACGCCATGGGATGGCCACAGACCCGCCAGCGTTTTTTCATGGTGGCTCATCGGAATGAACAGCCGATCCCTCTGGGCATCATCGCCGAGATGTTGGCCGAGGACCGACCACGGTCACTCATGTGGGCGATCAAAGACCTTCAGGATGCGACCGGCCCGCATTTCTTGGACCAGCCTGCCGAACTCAGCGACGAGAACCGCTCCCGGATTGACTGGCTGTTCGACAACGACCGCTACGAACTGCCGCCCCCCGAACGTCCTCCCAGCCACAGAAACGGAACCAGCTACCGGTCGGTGTATGGAAGGATGCGGGAAGAACATCCCGCCCCCACTCTCACTACTGGGTTCCTGTCACCGGGCAGAGGGAGATACGTGCATCCGACCCGACGCCGAACTCTGACCCTCCGGGAAGGGGCCCGCATCCAGGGGTTTCCGAACACCTACTGCTTTGTCACCAATTCTCGAAAGCCCCCTTCTCGCACCAGGGTCGCTCAGTGGATAGGCAACGCGGTTCCCATGCCCCTCGGCTATGCCGCCGCCTTGTCGTTGCTGGCGGCTGACCGGCCCCGATAGCCAGGTGTCCTCCCGAACTCCATCCGCCGTCTCGGCTGCGGTCCGCCGACGTATGAAGAACACCCCGAGATCCGACACACCGCTGGAACTGAAAGTACGTCGTATCCTCCACGCTCGGGGACTGCGATATCGGGTGAACTTCCCCATCCCCCATCTCACCCGCTCCAAACCGGACATAGCTTTTCCTCGCCTCCGGATCGCTGTCTACCTGGACGGGTGCTTCTGGCACTCCTGTCCTGACCATCGCTCTTCGCCCAAGACCAACCGAGAGTGGTGGGCGGCCAAACTCCAATCCAATGTCGAGCGGGATCGTTTTCATACCCAGCAGCTGACCGAAGGCGGTTGGCGGGTTCTGAGATTCTGGGAACACCAGAACCTGGATTCGATAGCGGACGAGATACAAGCCGCAGTACTCGACAGAAGAGCCTGCCCAGATTAGAAGCGATCCCGTCCCGCGGAATCTGGGTAAAAGGCGATCCTGGGTCATTCAGCCTCAATCCACAGATCGGGTGTGAACGCCCCGAGTTCATCGGAGAGTGTTTTGTGTGAGTAGTTCTCCGGTTGTTGGTGGTGGTTTACTGTAGTGGTTGGCCTCCTTTTCGGCGGGTCGGTGTGTCTCCGATTGGTTCGAGGAGTCTTCGGTGGAGGTGTACCAGTCCACGCATTTCGAGGGTGGCGATTCTCGACGTGGTCGAGGTCTCGCCAGGGTCCTTTGTTGCGGATCAGTTCGGTTTTGTACAGGCCGACCACCGACTCGGCCAGGGCATCGTCATCACGGGGGGATGATCGTCATCACGGGGGACGGTGAGATACCGGTTGGACAACCCCGTGCAGACCCCAACCCACGACAACGCGCAGGGCCGAATGCCTGGCCCCCTCCTCCGGTCCCTGCCGGCCTCATGACCAGGGCATCTCTCCCCGGAGAGCCCGTGATGGAGTCGCAATCAGGCGCCGGTTGTCCCCACATCCCTGGGTTTCATCCCAGCTGACGGCTCTCTCTACGAAGGCCTCCGTGTAGCCGGCACTTGGTCGGCACGAGTCCCTCTCATCCGTGGCCCTCTGGCTGGCGGAGGCTGGACCGCCCGGGTTGCCGAGCCGGGCCGGCGGCGGGTCCGTGGCCCGTTCAGCGTCCGGCCAATGATGGTGTATCGCACGGCCAGTTGATAGGTTGCCAGCAGGGCCACGCTGGCCCCGGCCACCACCAGCAGGAACTTCAGGTGGTAGTGGATGGGCAGATTCAACACCAGGTGCTGGGCGATGACCACCAGCGGCAGATGAATCAGGTACATCCAATAGGACGCATCGGAAAGATAGCGCACGGCAAAACTTTCCCTGGACGCCGCCCAGCGGAAAAGCCCCATCAGCCCGAAACACATCAGCCAGGCGAAAGCGGCCTCCAGCAGCGCGGCGAAGAGGGTCAGGTTGTTCCTGAACAGGAAAGCCGTCCCGGCCTCGGCACTGTCCCCGCCAAAGGGCGCCAGGTATTTTTCCAGCAGGTAATAGCCGGCCCAGAAGGTTAGTGCGGCAGGCGGCAGGGCCGCGGCCCACCGGCGGCGGACGGTCATGCCGCGCCGGTAAAAGAAGGCCCCCAATACGAAGAAGCAGGCGTAGTGGAAAAACAGGGCCGGCCTCGGGACGATGGTTACGGCGGTGTCCGGCCCGTAGACCGGATCAACCATCAGGAGCGAAGTCCCCAGGGAGAGGGGTATCATAAGCCACCAAGCGGGATGCAGGAACTGAAGTCCGGCCCGCGCCGCCGCTAGGAAGCAGCCCATCAGCAGCAGCAGGTACCACAGGAACCAGAGATGCCCCAGGGTGCCGAACAGCCAGATCAGGGGCAGCGCCCACGGCGGGAAGTCGTAGGGCTCCACCCGGCCGGCGATGAGCTGGAGCAGCCAAACGCTGAGGGGGAGGATGGTGAGGCAGGATACGATGAAGGGAATCCCGACGCGCTTCAGGCGCTGTACCGCCAGGGCGCGCAGGCCGCGCCGTTGCCAGAGCAGGGCGCTGAAGAAGCCGCTGAGCAGGAAGAACACCGGCATTCTGAAGCCGTGGATGAAGTCGATGACCACCTTGTAGGTCGGGTCGCCGGTGGCGGCCGGGTCGTGAATCGGCCACAGGTGCTGGGGGGCAGGCAGCACGAAGATGGAGCCGTGCAGTACCACGCCCAGGAACATGGCCACGGCCCGCAGGGCGTCCAGGTCGTAGAGACGCTGCGACCTGGCGTTCGGAGTGGATATGGCGCTCAATCACCCCCCCCCCCCGTCGTCTTCGCAGTAGCCGGAACCTGAAATTGCGGTCCGGGCTGGGCACCGGCGCATGGCTGATCTTCAGCCGGTAATCCGGCGGATCCAACGCTATTTCCGCCCGGTGCAGCATGGTGGCGATTGTGAGGAGCATCTGCGCCTGGGCGAAACCCTGTCCCAGGCAACTGTGGTGGCCCAGCCCGAAGGGAGCGAAAGCTCCAGGCCGGATGTTTTCCCGGCGCTCGGGCGAATAGCGGTCAATGTCAAAGCGCTGCGGGTCGGAAAAGAACTCCGGCAGGTAGTGCGGGACGGCCACTGCCATGAGCACTTGGGTCCCGGCGGGGATCCGGTACCCCGCGAAGTCGAAGGAGTTGGTCACGGTGCGCTTCAGGGCCGGCACTATGGGATACATTCGCAGGGTTTCCAGGATGACCCCCTGGGTTACCGTCATCCCGCGGAGCTTCTCCGGGTCCGGCCCGGCGCCGGCGAACAGCCCGTCGGCCTCGGCCCGCACCCGCTCCAGCAGGCTGGGGTGCTTCAGCAGGGCGTAGAGCATGAATGAGACGGAGCCGGACACCGTGTCTACGCCAACCAGAAAGGGTCCCATCACGTTGATGAACAGGTCCGTGTCCGGCATGAAGTCGGGAGAGGAACGACGGAGTTCCAGCAGGTCGTCCACCAGGTCCCGCTGGGCGCCTTCCCGCAACTCTGGCTCGTGGGACGCCAGTACCTTCTCGAAGAGCTCTTCCAAGCGCTGCCGCGCCCGTCTGAACCGCGGAGTCCGCAGCATGAACTTCGGGCGCCGCTGAGCCAGATGAACCAACTCCAGCATTTCGATGAAAGTGACGGCGTCCTCCAGGTAGCCGTCGGAGGAGGTGCCGGCCGAAACCACGCTTATCTGCTCGGTCATGATGCGCTGCATGGTGTGATAACCGGCTATGGGCCGTTGCAACGGTAACTGTGACAGCTCGCGCTCCACGACAGCGACGGCGTCGGACATCTTCCGCAGATAGTGGGCCCGGGAGTAGCCGGAGCGCATGGTCTGGCGCAGGCGGCGATGGTCCGCTCCGTCCATGCCCGTCACGACGTTGGCCGCACCCACTTCATGGGAGAACCCGGCGAAAAGCTCCCGGTTTCGCAGATGGGACTTTCCCTCCCGTCTCATGAATAAATTGGCTTCTTGCCCCGCCAGCACCACCATTTTTCTTCCGAAGGCGCTGACCTCGAACACCGGGCCGTGTCGGAGATACTGCTCGGTGAAGAAGGCGCGGAGGTCGCCGCTCAGCCGGAGAGCGTGGCCGACCAAGGGCAGTCCCCCGGAGGCCCGCGGCCAGCCGCCGCCCTGGTCCCGGATGACCCGGGTCAGGGTATGGGACTCCGCCAGGCTCAGGTTGCGGATGGCGCCCGTCACCGACTGCCCGATCAGGTCCAGCCTGGCGACAAGCTCTATTCGGCCCTCCACTTCCTCATACTCCGCTGTGGTCAGCATCTGCCGGAAGGCGCCGCACGCATGAGCCAGCCCGACGATCATGGCGTCCTCCGGCGACGGTATGTCGCTGCCGAACAGGACGCCCATAACTCGGGCATGAATTTCCCGTTCTGACTCCCCCTCCGCCCGGGGGTACCGCCTGGCGCGCGCCGTCAGGCGGGAGAGGGCAAACATCGTCAGCCCGTCGTCGGCGTCCAGGATGCCCCTGTCCGCCAGTCGCGCCAGGGCGTTGTCCCGCAGTTCGTGCGCCCGTTCCGCGATGCGTCTGATCCAGAAGACGGTCGGGAGCGCGTCGGGCCGGGCGTTGAGTTCCTCGGCGATATCGGCCAGGATGGGGTCCAGCAGGTCGTCGCCCACCGGCGTCGGGTCGGTCAGGGTGAGCGAGTCGGTGTCCGTGTCGATCCGGCCCTCCAGGGCCAGATCCATCAGCGCCACCCCGGCCAGTGCGTAGCCCAAGGTCCGGTCGGGCAGGTTGGAAAAGTCACCGGTCCGGTCGTCCAAGAGCAACAGCAGCAGTTCTTCGGCCAAGCGGAGCATTTGGAGCAATCCTCCCCTATGTTTCCGGTGGTATGTCTGCCATTTGGTCGAGTAGGTCAAACGGCCGGCCTCCACGCAGCACCACGCAGGCGTTTAGCCTATGCGAGGCCAGATCCCGACCTATTCCGTTACTTGACAGACTTATCACTAGCTAGGAATCCTCTCAACTGGACCGCCCCGGGTTTACCGGTGTTTTGTGTGAGTAGTTCTCCGGTTTGTGGTACAAGTCTATTATTACAGTAGTTGGTTTCCTTTTCGGGCGGGTGGGATGTCTTCTATGGGTTCGAGGAATCTGCGGTAGACGGGTACCAGTCCACGCATTCGAGGGTGGCGAACGAACGGCCCTTATCGAAGGCGGGGGATCACCTCTCTGCCCAGCAGGTCGATGCTCTGAAGCCATCGGTCGAAGGAGAGACGCAGGTCGAAGACCAGGTGGTCGACGCCCACGTCTTCGAACTTGGCGGTGGCGGTTACCACCTCGTCCGGGGTTCCTGCGATCAGGGAACCTTCGATGTCCTCGGCGGTCTCGAAGCGACCCGAAGGAGGCTTGACCCACCATTTGCCGCGGGTGTTGGCCCAGGCGAGAAGTCCTTCGAGCGACGTCCCGGCCATGGCCTCCTCGGTGGTCTCGGCGATGCTGGTGGGCGGTATGCAGGCGACCGTCGGCATGGGACGTCCGTTCTCCCGGGTGAGCCCTTGCATCTGGGCCACCCGCTTGGCGATGGTGGGAAGGGTGATCCGTCCCGGCATCCAGCCGCTGCAATAGGTGGCGGCTCGGCGAGCCGAGGCGGGAGTGGCCCCTCCGTACCAGAAGGGAATGGGAGTGGCGGGATGGGGGCGGATGGTGGCGTTCTCGAACCGGTAGTGCCTGTCCTGGTAGGTGACGTGGTCCTCGGAGAGAATCTTGGCCAGGATCCGCGCATTGGACTCCACCAACTCGGGTCGGAATACGCCGGTGATCCCAACGGCTTCGAATTCGAAGTCATAGCCGCCGGCCCCCCAGGCGGTGATCAGGCGGCCATTGCCGACCAGCGAATCGACCGAAGCAAGGGTGGCGGCAACCACCAGCGGATGACGATAGGGAATCAGGGTTGCTGTTCCCAGCATGATCGAGGAAGTGACTGCCCCCACCGACGTCAGCACCGTTAAGGGCTCCAGAAAAGACCTGTTGGGCGCCTCGAATTCTCCATGGGGCTCGAACATCAGATGGTCTCTGACCCACAGGGAGTCAAAGCCCAGTTCCTCTGCTCTCCTCGCCCCGTCCCAGAGCATGTCGCGGTCGATGTGACGACCGAAGTGGGGCAGCAACAATCCGAAATTCATGGTTCAACTCCTATTGGGGGCGTCGGGAACAGCTTGGCGACCAAAGCCTGGGGTCCCTACAACTTCTCCATCGACGTAGACGTCGGTCCCCCGCACCATCGTGCGCCGCACCGCTCCCCTAATTGTTCGTCCGTGATAGGGAGTCCAGTCGATCTTGGAAAGCACCGACTCGTTGGTGATCGTCCACTCCCTGTGAGGATCGACCAGGACCAGGTCGGCGTCGGCGCCCGGCTCGATCCGGCCCTTTCCGGAGAGACCGAACAGCCGGGCGGGGGCGCCCGCCACCACCTCCACCAGCCGGGCCAGGGAGATCCGGCCCTGATGGTGGGCGTCGATCAGGAGAGGCAACTGGTATTGGATCCCGGGGGTTCCGGTGTGAGCGGCCCACATGTCCCGGTAGCCGACGTCCTTCTCCTCCCTGGTGTGGGGAGCGTGATCGGAGGCGACCATGTCGATGGACCCATCGGCCAGGGCTCTCCACACCGCTTCCTGGTGATGGGGGGGAACCCAATACGAAAGCACGTAGGGACCCAACTCCTTCACCAACTCCCAGGTGGCGAGAAACAGTGTCCAATGATTCGCCTCGCAGGTAACCGCCACGCCGCGCCGGCGCGCCGCTCGGATCATCTCGATCTGGCGGGTGGTGGTGGTGTGCACAATGTGCAATCGACAGCCGGTGGCCTCGGCCATGCGGATCAGGAGAGCGGAAGCGGTGTCCCACAGCATCCCGTCTCCGGTCATCAGAGTGCGTGCATACGCCTCGGGGGATCGGTCCCCCGCATCCCAGAAACGCTGCTCCACCACTTCTTCTATGCGTTGGTCATGAGGATGGACCATCAAAATCAGACCGGTTTCGGCCACGGTCTGCATCGCTTCCAAGAGATGTCCGTGATCATGAACCCCGATGGCGGCAGGATGCGGATACGACCGGCCGGTATCGGCGACCATGTAGATCTTGTAGGCGGCGATCCCCATTGTCGCCATCTCCGCCAGTTCCTCTTTTTGCTTGGCGGCGGGATTGTGGTTGTAGTCCACCAGGCTCTTTCGGTCGTACAACTTCAAAGTCTCCCGGAGATCGTCGGCGGTCATGGTGGGCGGCTTCAGGTTGGGCATCCCCAACACGGTGGTGTAGCCGCCGGCCGCCGCGGCGCGGGTGGCGGTCTCGATGTCCTCCTTGTGGGTATAACCGGGTTCCCGCAAGTGGACATGGACATCGACTCCCCCCGGCAAAGCCCACAATCCGTCAGCCTCCACCACCTCAGCGGAAAAGGGGGGCGCGATGGCACCCGGCACGGCCAGCCCGGAGATCCGCTCCCCGGCCACCATAATGTCCATCTCCTGCAGACAACCCTCCCTGACCACCGCGGCGCCTCTGATGACTCTGTTGATGTTCATTCGATCTCCTCGATAATCATGTGCTCCTCTTTGTCCGTGGTTGCTTCGACAGCCTTTATCCTGGCCGTCCCCAGACCTTTTCGAAACCAGCCCACTATGTGGGGAATGATCGTCCTGCCGTATTGCCGGTAGGCGGCGTAATGGGTGGTGTGCCGCTGAACAATCAGTTTCTTGGGCGGACCGGCCCGGTCGTAGAGCGCCCGGGCGTGATCGGTGGGGGTGACCGGATCGTTTTCCACCGCCACGATCAGCAACGGCCGGGGAGAGATCCGATCAACCATCTCGACCGGTTGGTAGGCCATGATCCCCTCCGCCGCCGCCAGGGGCAGGCGAACGGGAACCCGGGAATCGACGTCCTTTTTTATGCTGGTGGCCCTCCGTTCAGGAGTTGGAATCATGATCTCTTGGGGATGGACCAACTCCCCCTGGCCGGTGATCACCCTCTTGGCCCTGTCGGTTTGTATCCGCTCCAAGAATTCCTGCCACTCGTAGCCCCGTCGCATTCTCCGCAGCCAGTCGCGACCGTCGGCAACCGGAACCTGGGAGACCACGCTCCTCACCCTCGCATCCGATGCAGCCAGGCAAACCGCATTGCCGCCCCCCGTCCCTCCCGACCCGAATGCGCCGATCCGATCGGCATCCACCTCGGGGCGAGTGGTGAGATAGGTCACCGCATTGATCAGATCTTCCAGTTGTCGCGCCGGGGAGAAGGCCATCAGATCGCCTCCCGAATCGCCGAACCCCCGGTAGTCGATGATCAGGACCGCCATTCCCGCCGACACAAAGGCCTGGTGGTAGGGACCGTACAGCCCGGCGGTGCGCAAACCCATCCAGCCCGGTCCCTGAACTATGGCCGGACCTGGACGGCTCCCGCTCGAATCGGGCAGGTGCAGGGTACCCACCACTCTCTCCCCGTGGCTGTAGAAAGCAACCTGCTCCTTTCTCATCCTTCCTCCCGGTCCCCTGCTCCGTTCCACCCATTGGCGGCGCTGATCTCCTCTTCCATCGACTCCAGCACCTCCATCAGATGGTCCTCGAGGGACTTGGCAGCCTCTTCGGCATCGCCCTTGGCCAGAATATCCAGCAATTCTCGGTGCCACCCGGGACAGAACCTCTTCCGCAACAAGTACCGGCTCACTTCGGCGCGAAGCGCCATGATGGTATCCACCACCCTGACTCCGTTGCCAATGGTGTAAAGCCGCCGGTAGAAGGCGCACCTCTGTCGGATCCACTCATCTCCTTCCTCGGCTTCTTCGCAGCTTTCGGCCAGTTCCCCCAACTCCAGAAGGTCCGTGGGAACGGCCTCCCCCACCGACCGGCGCAATGCAAAACACTCCACCACCACCCGCAGTTCGTACAACTCACGCAACTCGGCAGGTGACAATTCCCGCACCTTGGCGCCGCGATGGGGAATGTTGACCACCAGCCCTTCGGAGTCCAGTTGGCGCAGGGCGGCACGGATGGGCATACGGCTGACCATCAACAACTCGGCCAGCTGATCCTGGGGAAGTCGCTCTCCGGGACTGAACGCGCCGGTGACGATCGCCTCCCGGAGAACTCCGGTGACCATATCCTCGGCGGTCCGGTAGCGGCGGCGCGCCTCCGCCACCCACGGCTCCAGCCTGCTCACATCCATCAGCTTCCGTCTCCTCTCATCAATCTCCACACTCGTTCCGGAGTGAGTGGCAGCCGGTCCGGCCAGCGGCCCACCGCCCGGCCGACCGCGGCGGCGGTGGCTCCCCCTATGGGATTCAGAGTTCCCTCCCCTCCCCCTTTGGCGCCGTAGGGACCCACCCCGTCACCACGCTCCGCCACGATGGTCACGATCTGGGTGGGCATGTCCCCGGCGCGGGGAACCCGGTACTCCACCAGGTTGGAGTTGACCAACTGCGGGCCGTCGTACACCAATTCTTCATAGAGCGCCGCACCCAGCCCCTGGGTGGCCGCTCCCACATCCTGCCCCTTGAGCATCTCCGGATGAATGGCATGGCCGACGTCGGCCACCGTAACCATGCGCAGACAGGTCACCTGGCCGGTGTCGGAGTCGACACGCACTTTCACCCCCGACACCCCGATCTCCCAGAAGGGAGGAAGCTCTTCCAACTCTCCCACCCGGCGCACCACCCCGGTGGCCGACAGCTCTCCCAGCCGGCCGCCGAACCAACCCTGCACCACCTCTCCGAAAGTGAGATCGCCCCACGGCCCTACCACCATCCCTTCAGCCGCCTTTACTTCGGTGAGCGGACCTCCCCGAAGTTCCGCAGCTGCCGTCTCCAGACGCGACAACAGTTCCGAACAGGCCCTCTGGACGGCCAGGCCGGTGAGGGTGGTGGTACGGCTCGCTCCAGAGGTCCGTTCATAAGGAGTGGCGTGCGTGTCGGATTGGGCTATGGCCACCCTCTCCAAGGCAACTCCCAACTCCCGGGAGGCGATCACGGCCAGCGCCGTTCTGCTCCCCTGCCCCATCTCCGACGAGCCGGTCGACACCAGCACCGAACCGTCGGGGAGAATCTTGACCGTGGCGGTGGAGACCGGGTAGGCCCCCGCGTCGGAGGCGGTCACCCCGAACCCGATTCCCTGGCGCTCCTCCACCGGGTCCCCCCAGCCCAGCGCCTCCGCCAGAAGGTCGAGGTCGGACACCAGATCGGCGTCCATCGGGCGTTTGCCCGGATAGTGACGCTCGCCGGGTGGAATGAGATTGCGGCGACGCAACTGGACGGGGTCGACACCCAGTTGCTGGGCAGCCTGATCCATGTTGAGCTCGGACGCCAGGCTGACCTGCGGGGCGCCGAATCCCCGATAGGAGGAAGACGGAACCGTATTGGTGTACACCGCGGTGCCGCTCACCCGCACGTTTTCGTTCCGGTAGGGACCGAAGGAGCGATTAGAGGCCTTGGAAAGCACCAACGGCCCGTTGTCGGCGTAGGCGCCGGTGTCCAGGGTCAACCGAACATCGCGGGCCAAAAGCACGCCGTCGGCCTTGAATCCGGACCGGATGGTGACCTGAGCCGAGTCGGCGCGGGTAGTGAGGATCGAGCCGGTAGCGTCGAGTTCCACCTTCACCGGTCGACCGGTGTACCAGGCGCCCACCGCCGCCAGCGGTTCGACCTTGGTGTAGGACTTGGTGCCGTAGCCGCCGCCCACATAGGGTGAGGTGACCCGAACATGGCTGAGCGGCAGGGAGAACACCCGGGCCAGATCGTCCCGGACCATGAACGGATGCTGAGCGGTGGTGATCACCTTCAGATACCCGTCCTCGAAACGGGCAAGAGCGTTGTAGGGCTCCATCGCATAGCCGTACAGCTTGGGATAAGAGGTAGAGGTCTCCACCACCAGGTCGGCTTCGGACAAAGCCTGATCCACGTCTCCCCATGAAAGCTCCACCCGGTGGCAGACGTTGTCGGAGCGAGACTCCGAGTGAGCCTCCTCGAAGGAACGGTCACCCACCCCGTAATCGGTGGTGTGGAGCAGGGGAGCATCCTCCGCCAAGGCCTGCTCGGGATCCATCACCGCCGCCAGTTCCCGGTAGGCGACCTGCACCGACTCCGCGCCGTCCGAAGCGGCGTACCGATCCTCAGCCAGCACCAGCGCCACCGGTTCGCCAAGGTAACGCACCTTGTCGATCGCCAGGATGGGATGGTCTGCGATGATGTGACCGAAGCGGGGGAAGAGCGGAGCGAGGTCGTAGCCGGTGATAACCGCCACCACCCCCTCGGTGGCCAGCGCCGCCGAAGCGTCGATGCCTTCCAGCATGGCATGAGCCCGTTCTGATCGGACCAATGACGAATAAAGCATGTTCGGGGCTCGGAAATCCACCGCGTAACGCGCCCTGCCGGTCACCTTGGGGACCGCGTCCAGCCGGGGGGGAGAGATCATGAGGGATTGGCCCGCAGACGGCCGGCCGCATCCGCCACCGCCTCGATGATCGGCGCGTAGCCGGTGCAGCGACACAGATTCCCATCGAAGTGTTCAACGATCTCATCGGGGCCCGGGTCCGGCGAACGCTCCAGCAGATGCTTGGTCATCAATATGAATCCCGGGGTGCAGAAGCCGCATTGCAACGCAAAGTGGTCCACGAAGGCCTGCTGGATGGGATGAAGTTGCTCCCCGTCCGCCAGACCTTCAATGGTCAGTACCCGTCTTCGATCCACGTCGGCCGCCAGGAGGGTGCAGGAGGACACCGGTTGGTCGTCGACCAGAACGGTACACACCCCGCACACCTGCATCTCGCAACTGAGCTTCACGCCGAACAGGTCCAACCGGTCCCGCAGCATCTCGGCCAGTGTCATTCTCACCGGCACGGAAACGACCATCTCCCGCCCGTTGACCATCGGGGTTATCTCGACCGTCTCCACCCCGATCATCGGTCACGCTCCATGCTGTCGACCGCCCGACCCAGGTACACCTCCACCAGGTGCCTTTTGTACTCCTCCGACCCGGTGAGGTCCCCGATCACCTCCACCCGGCCCGCGATGTCGCCTGGGTCGAGATCGGAGACCGAACCCAACTTGAAGACCTGCGGGCTGAGGCCCACCGCGCCCACCACCGTGCAGACATGCGAACCGGCGGCCAGCGCCACTCCCAGGGCGGGCCGCTCGGCGGTCTGATGTTTTAGATATACGAACCGCAGATCGGGGCGTATCGGAACAAGGATCCGGGTGAGCATTTGTCCGGGTTCCAATGCGGTGGTGTAAGGACCCAGCACGAAATCCTCCACCGGCATCCGCCTTCGGCCCCCTTCGGAAGCGATCTCCACTTCACCCCCCAGGGCGATCAGCGCCGCGGCCACGTCGGAGCGGGGCTCGGCAAAACACAGGTTGCCGGCCAGGGTACCGGTGGATCGCACCCTGGGGTTGCCGACCCTGCGGAGCACCGGGGCCAATCCGGGTATCCGGTCCCGCACGACAGGATGATCGGCGGCCTGCGTATGAGTCACCAGGGCCCCGATCGACACCTCGCCGCCGGATTCCTCCACCGAGCCGATCCCCTCGATCCCCTTGAGATCCACCAGGTGGGTGGGACGCAGCAAACCCTCCTTCATGGCCAGCAGCAACTCCGTGCCGCCCGCGTACGCCATCCGGTCGTAGTCCAGCCACGCCAGCGCCTGGGAGACCGTGCGGGGCCGCAACAGCCGGAAAGGGGGGAGAACACCCACGCTAGGCCGCCTTCGCCGCCCTGGCGCAGAACTCGTTTAAAATGGTCTCGGCCTTGTGCCTGATGAGCGAGGCGCCCAGAGTCGCCACCCGTCCGGTGACCTCGTAGCGACCCTGAAGCCGCAAGGCCGTGGCGTCCTCCGGGGTGTCGAACAGACGGAGGGTCAGATTCACCTTTATCCGGGAACGGACCTGGCGATCCTCGCCTTCCGCCTCCAGCACCACCTTCGACCCCCGATCCATTTCCTTGACGAGGATTGCCAGGTCGGCCCTCAATCGAAAGGGACCCACCCGGTCCTGGAGCACCGCCACATAGTGTGAAAGAGGAACAACCTCTCTCACCTCACCGATCAAACCCACCCAACCGGCCACCGTCTCCACATCCAACAGCACTTCCCACATTCTGGGACGGCTCAGATTGACAACCACTTCGCGGCGAAACTCCTGCGCGGGCATCAGAAAAGGGGCTCAAGCAGCAGACCCCAGTGAATGGGAGAACTCAGAATGAAGTTGATCATGAACCAGATCAAGACCGTGGTGACCAGCGCCGCGATGACCGAGGTCCGCCACTTCTCCCGCCCGAACCATCTCATCAAGGCCAGGACGTACAGCGGCACCGCCACCAGGTTGAGCCCAGCCAGCCAAGCGACCGCCAGGAAGCCGAACAGCGACAGCAACAGGGCCCGCTCCCGTCGAGCTTGATCGTCGTCCGATTCGATCTCGGCAACGACCGGCTCTTCCGCCTCCTCCTGCTGACCCCTGTCAAAATGGATCAGCTCCTCACTGATGAAATATCCCCAACGGGACCGCAGGGCGGGGTTTCGGGCCACCACCAGGAAAATCAACACCAGGGCCACCGTCCCCCAACCCACCACTTGGGGAAACAGTCGCCCTTCGTTGGCGGGGAACGTGTAAGAGAAAAGAGTGGCGGCCAGCATCACCGCCCCGATGAACGCCACCAGTCCCATCTCGGCGGGGGCGATCGCCACCTCCGCCTCGCCGCCCAGCTTCTTGCGCCGCCGGGCCACCGACCAGACCGACCCGATCAGGAGAGAGGCGGTCACCGCCAGCAGGACCAGGGAGATGGGCCGGGTGAGAAACACCAGCAAACCCTGATCAAAGAGGTTCATCGAAAGGTGAAAGGAACGCTCGGCTTCGGCTCCCAGCAACAGACCCAGGATGAGCGGCACCACCGGCATCCGGTGGATCTTCATGTAATAGCCCAGGATGCCGAACCCCACGGTGAATATGACATCCACGAACTGCCGCTCCAGTCCGAATGACCCCACCAGCGCCAAAACCGCCACGATCGGCGCCAGGAGGGACGGCCGCACCTTGGTTACCGGCACCAGCCAGCGGGAAGCAGCTATACCGATCGCCGAGGTGACCCAGGATGCGGCCAGGATGACGATGATGGCAATCCAGACGATATCGGGGCGCTCCCGCAACAGATTCGGTCCCGGCACCACCCCGTAGAGCACCATGGCGCCCAGGATGATCGCCCAGTCGGAGCTGCCCGGCAGACCGAAGGCCAGGGTGGGAAGCGCCGCACCGGCGTCCTTTCCGTCGTTGGCGGCTTCGGGCGCCAGCACGCCTCTGGGATCGCCCTGCCCGAACTTGCCGTCCTTGGTGGTGTGCATAGCCTGGTAGTAGGCCATGAAGGATGCAACCGTCCCTCCCACCGCCGGGACGATCCCCAGACCGGTGCCCACCAGGGCGCTGCGGATCAGCAGGAACGGCTTTTTGATTACGTACCACATACCCTGCCAGACCTGCGAGCGGTCAAGCGGCATGTCCCCGACCCGGGAGATGGGGCGGTTCTGCTTCAGAAGTCGCACCACCTCGGAGATGGCGAACAGCCCGATCAACACCGCAATCACGTCCACCCCGTCAATCAGGCTCAAAGAGTTGAATACATATCGCTGACCCCACGATCCCAGTCCCACGAAGGACAGCATGACTCCCACCCCTCCGGCGATCAGCCCTTTGATGAGCGACCCCCGGGAAGCCGCGGCGATGGCGGCCAGGCCCATCAATGCCAGCAGCATGAATTCGGGGTAGGAGAAGGAGAGTATGAACACTCTCACCGCCGGCAGCAAACCCACCAGCACTACCACGCCCACCAGGGAACCGAGCGACGACGCCATGGCCGATATCCCCAGGGCATACCCGGCCTTACCCTGGCGGGAGAGTTGATAGCCATCGAAGGTAGTGGCCGCATTGGGCGCGGTCCCGGGTGTGTTCAGCAGTATGGCCGTGATGGAACCTGCGAAAGTCTGCCCGGACAGGGCGGCGGTAAACAACACGATCGCCTCCGAAATGTCGATCCCGAAGGTGAGAGGGATCATCAATGCGATTCCCACCGACCCGCTCAAGCCGGGAAGGATGCCAAATACCAGGCCGTTGAGCGTTCCCAGCAAAAAGAACAACAGCAACGGCCAACTGAGCAGGAGATCGGCGGCGGAGGTCAGTCCCTCAAGAAGTGTCATTTACTCTCGGATCTTGTCTCATCGGGTGTGGAGGAGACGACCGGGTTTGCAGGCCCGGCCATCTCCTCGGCAACACCTCTACTTCGTTATTCGGTTATCCCTCGGAGCGCAACTGCGCCACCAGATCGGGATCCAGGGCCTTCATCGTGTCGACCTGGGCGGCCATCACGTTCTTGGCGGACTCGGCGCCACGCGGGATGATGGGCCGGCCTGCTTCTTCTGACCAGGCGGCGAAATCATCCGACATCATGGCGGTGATCAAAGTCCGCTTCCAGTATTCGGCTACTTCGTCGTCCAGGCCGGGCGGCATCACCACCGCACGCAACTCGGTCACCGAACCGGCAGCCTCCGGATAACCGACATCGGCGATGCTCGGAACATCAGCCAACCAGGTCAAAGCCTCCGGACGCTGATCCTCGGTACCCAGGAACAACAACGCCCGCAAATCACCAGAATCCATGAAACCAACCAAATCGGTAGTCCCATAAACGATGTAATCAACATCACCCCGGATCAAAGCAGTCGCAGCCTCCTCAGAACCCTCCGCGCCGAAGTTGATCTGAGCATCCAAACCCAACGCGCCACTGGCAACCACATTGGCGATCGAAGACGAAGAACCACGCTCCACCGTCAACGAATTCAACCCCGAAGCCCCCATCAAATCATCAATCGACTGATAAGGACCATCAGCAGCCACATACAACACGTAGGCATTCTCCTCAATGGAACCCAACACCGTGAACTCCCCGGTCGACCACGGAGAAATCTCCGGATTGATCAACTCCTGGGCAATCGCAGCCGGCATCGGCAAAATACCCATCGTGTGACCATCAGGATCACCATTGAACATCGCAGCAACCCCCTGCTGGATCGGAGTGATGTTCTCCACCACCACCGTCACACCATCAGGCAGGAAACCACCCTCGGACAACACCTGCGCCAAACCCCGACTGTAAGTATCAAAACCACCACCAGGGTTATAAGGCACAATCCACGTCACATCACCACTCGGCGCCCAACTCGGAGCAGCCGCGGCTCCTTCGGAGCGCAACTGCGCCACCAGGTCGGGATCGAGAGCTCTCATGGTGTCGACCTGGGCGGCCATCACGCCACGGGCCGATTCCGCATCGCGGGGGATGATGGGCCGGCCGGCCTCTTCTGACCAGGCGGCGAAATCGTCGGAAGTCATCGCCTCGTACAGGGTGTTCCTCCAGTATTCGGCTACTTCGTCGTCCAGGCCGGGCGGCATCACCACCGCACGCAACTCGGTCACCGAACCGGCAGCCTCCGGATAACCGACATCGGCGATGCTCGGAACATCAGCCAACCAGGTCAAAGCCTCCGGACGCTGATCCTCGGTACCCAGGAACAACAACGCCCGCAAATCACCAGAATCCATGAAACCAACCAAATCGGTAGTCCCATAAACGATGTAATCAACATCACCCCGGATCAAAGCAGTCGCAGCCTCCTCAGAACCCTCCGCGCCGAAGTTGATCTGAGCATCCAAACCCAACGCGCCACTGGCAACCACATTGGCGATCGAAGACGAAGAACCACGCTCCACCGTCAACGAATTCAACCCCGAAGCCCCCATCAAATCATCAATCGACTGATAAGGACCATCAGCAGCCACATACAACACGTAGGCATTCTCCTCAATGGAACCCAACACCGTGAACTCCCCGGTCGACCACGGAGAAATCTCCGGATTGATCAACTCCTGGGCAATCGCAGCCGGCATCGGCAAAATACCCATCGTGTGACCATCAGGATCACCATTGAACATCGCAGCAACCCCCTGCTGGATCGGAGTGATGTTCTCCACCACCACCGTCACACCATCAGGCAGGAAACCACCCTCGGACAACACCTGCGCCAAACCCCGACTGTAAGTATCAAAACCACCACCAGGGTTATAAGGCACAATCCACGTCACATCACCACTCGGCGCCCAGCCCATGTCCTCGGGCTCTGCGGCGGGCTCTTCAGCCGGTTCATCGGCAGGTTCCTCCGCAGGAGTCTCCGCCGGCGGCGCCGTGGTTGTCGGCGCCTGGGTCGTTTCAGCGACTTCGTCATCATCGCCACAGGCAGCCGTGATCAACGCCAAGGCCATAAGCACGACCAAGGCCGATAGCCAAGATCTTTTTCGCACTGTTCTCTCCTTTGCTCGTTTACTTGTTTTCTTCCTTGTCCAACTTGGAGGCCGTCGCCCGGCCTGCGATTCAAATTGGCTATTGTATCCTATTCGGCGGGGCCAGGGCCGTAAAAGGCCCTCTCACCTTGAAATCCTGGAGTCGTAGGCTCGGAGAGGGCCGGCCGTCGGGGCCGAGACGACCAACACGACCGCCACAATCGCGAACCCCACCGACAGAGGCATCACCAACACCATCATCCCCAACAGGATGGGCGCTAGGAGCTTTCCAAAATTCTTAATGGCCCCATTGGCGGCCACCAGACTGGCCCGGTGCTCAGGGTCGGTGGCCGACGCCAGGTAAGCGTTGACAAACGTGCCCAGGACGCCGTCGGCCAGCCCGTAAATCACCGCAACCGTCATCAGAACCCAGAGTCGGGTCGCAAAGGCCATCACCACCAATCCCAGGCCCTGCACGACCATTCCCGCAATGACCCACCGGGACGCCGGGCCGAGGCGGGCCAACACTGCGCTCATGGCTGCTCCCAAGGTCCCGCACAGAGCGGCCGTGCCCAGTATCAGACCGGCTTGGGCTGCTGTCATGTCCCGGGATATCACCAGCAGCAGCGGGAGGTAGGAGAGCAAAGCGAACTTGACGAAGAACCGGAGAAAACCCACGTAGTGGAGGGACAGGATGCCCTTGGAACGCACCGAGCGCCAGAGCCATCGCATACCGCCCATGCCACCCCGACTGCCCAGCGGCACCCAGTCCCGAAAGGTCAACAGCACCACCAGACCGATCGGAAGAGCCAGAGCCTGCAGATACCATGGCGCCAGCCAGGAAAGGCCCACCAGGATCCCGCCCAGGATGGGATAGCCGCCGTCGGCCACCGACATCAGAACCGACCGCCGTCCCAGCGCGCCAACCAGTCTCGGACCCTTGTACAGATCGCCCAGGATGGTGATGGTGAGGGGAAAGGCCGGCGCGAATCCCAATCCCTGCATGAACCTGATTACCAGTAGGGCTCCGAAGGACTCTTGCGCCACCACAGGCAGAAGCACCCCCGCCAGGCCGAACAGACACAGGCCGGCGCCGAAGACCCACCGTCTTCCGAACCGGTCGGCCAGAAACCCCGCCGGCACCGACGCCAAGGCGGCGGGGACCAAATAGATGCTGATCACCAAAGAGACTTCGGACTCTGAAAGGGCGAATCGTTCGGCGAGGGCGGGAAGGGCGGGAGAGATCAGTTGAACCCCGGTGATGACCGCCATTCCACCCAGATGGGCCATCCACTCATACCGAAGCGGTGATCTGACCGGAGAAGACGAAGTCACAAGGGGGGCGAAACCCCGGCACAGATAGAAAGGGCGGTAAGAGCGTAGATTTTGGCTCCCTCCAACATATTGTCCAGATGCATGTAACCGGTCCCCTGCACGGCAGCCTGCCCGCGGCTGGGTCCGAAAGTGAGGGCGGGAATTCCAACCCGGTTGTACACGTTGGTATCTCGCCACATCGAGACCACCGCCGATTCGGCGCGTTCGGGCATATCCACTCCCCGAACGAACCGGTGCGAATCGGCGATGGCGCGCAACAGCGGGTCTATTGCAGCTTGGGAGGCGGCGTAGCCGGGCTTGAACATGATCAGCCGAAGTTCGGCCTCCAACCCGGTGGCGGAGATGGCGTTGCGGAGGGAAGCAGTTATCTCGGAGATGTCGTCTCCGGGACGGGTCCGCACATCCATGTAAAGGGCGGCATAGGTGGAGGAGCGGTTGGGCCGCCATGGGATCCCGCCTCTGATAGCCCCTATCTGGGACTTGGGCCGCATCATGCCGCATGCAGTTTCCACTGTCCGGGACTTCTCATACTCAATCGCCCACTCCTCCAGCGCACCGATCAGGGCCGCGGCCCGCACGATGGCGTTGGGATGGGCGGAAAAATCGGCCGGTCTTTGCAGGCGCGGGGTGTACATGTTCCGGCCCCGAACGGTGATTTTGAAGTATGCGGCGCCGCATTGAACCCACGATGCGGAAAAATCGGTGGTCTCGGCAATGACGGCGTAGTCGGCGGCGTAGCCGTGTTCCAGCAGCCAGTTGGTGCCGAACCCCTTCGACTCGTAACGCAGCCCCTGGTATTCGTCCACCGGGGCCGATCCGGTCTCCCCTGCCGCCGACTTGAGCAGCAGGTCTCCCCGCAGAGGCGCTCCCGCGCCGAGCAGCGCCCTTCCGGCGATCATCTGCACGGCCATGCAACCCCGATCGTTCTGGACGGTGTGTCCGTATATGCGGTCCCCTTCCCGGCGGGCGCCAACCCGGTTGGGATCCGGCGCTTCCATCAGTAGATCGAAATCGGGCCCCGATGCTTCCGTGTCGAGGTGAGCATTGAAGATCAGAGACTTTCCTCCTCCCGCCCCCGGCACTCGTCCCACTGCGCAGGCCCGACCTTCGATCATGGGGACCAGATGGCTTTCCATCCCGTTTTCCCGGTACCACTCGTGTACTGCTCGGGCGGTCGGCTCCTCGTTTCCCAGCGGGCCGTAGGTGTTGCCCAGCCGCAGCGCCAATTCTGCGAGATCCTCCCGGGACTGGTCGATGCGATCCAGCACCTTGCCGACCACCGCCGTCATCATCGCCCAATCCCGGAGACCGAACGATCCGTTGCCATTCGAAGATGTTCGACGGTCAATCCGGTCTGACCGGACTCCCCGGCAATCAGCACGGCTTCGAACACCAGCTTGCGCAGCCGCCGACCGGACAGTCCTGCCAGATCCGACGCCAAGTCACTTAGTTCACTCTGGTCCACATCCACGGCGGCGCCCCGGGAGTTGAATACCGAAGCCAGTTCGGACAGGCTGTCCGACAGGATTTGCACTCTCGCACCCCGGTCGGGAACCGCGATCTCGACCGCCAGATCCACCCGGCTCAGGACCGCCTCATCGATGGCCCCCTCCAGGTTGGAGGTGGCAACCAGCAGGACGTTGGGATGATCGGAGGCCAGACGGTCCAACCCCTGGAGCGCGGCGTCAGTGGCGCGGATCACATCCACCGGATCGGTGCCTCCCATCGCCATCTGCCGGTTGACCGCCACCGAGGTCACCTCGTCGATCAACACCACCACCGGCAGTTCCTTGGCGGCCAACTCCGGAATTGACTTCTCGAGCAGATTCGCCACATTGCGTTGGCTCTCCCCCAACATCTGCGACGGCATGGCGTGGGCATCCACCTCGGCGAAGATGATCTGGCCGCGATGCTGACCCAAACGGTTGGCCAGGCCCTTGGCGAGGGAGGTCTTCCCGGTTCCTGGCGGACCGTAGAGAAGAACCAAGCCGTGCAGCGGCATTCCCACCTGCGTGAACCTGGCCCGCAGACGGATCGCCTGCCGGGTGTAGTCGTCCAACCGCTGCTTGATTCCCCCAGGAACCACGATCCGGTCCCACCACTGCTCCCAGCCCGGTTGAGGGAGGAGTCGCCAGCGCAGGAATCCGTACCGGTCTTGGCGGAGGTTTTCCCTCGCCGTGTCGGCCCTTCCGATCACTGCGGTCGACCGGCGTCGGCAGGGGGCCATTCCATGTCGGCGAGATCGGGAGCATCCAGTTTGGGAGGTTCCTCGAAGAGAGGCAAGGGGTCCAGCAACGCCCGCATGCCCATGTAGAGACTGTCGAAGTTGTGAACCCGGATAATGGCGGCTATCTGGGTATCGGAGGCATTGAAATGCTGGTGCCAGGCCCAGTGGTCGACCACGGCCATGTCACCGGGACCCCAGTCATAGCGTTCATCATCAATGACGCTGTACCCCTGGCCGGTAGTGCAGTAGAGCCAAGCCTCTCCCCCGTGACGATGGCGAGACTGGTAGAGACCCGGCGCCAATTGGTGTATAACCGCGGTGAGGCCACCAGTGTTGTATCCGAGACTCCGGTCCACCAGAAACCCGCTTCGAGCCCCGCGGGGAGTCACCCGGAAAGGGATGTCGTCAAAAGCGGTCATGATGCGAGTCTCCGAAAAGGCCTCCTGGCGGCGGGCCAAACGCTCGATTCGTCGCGTGTAGGGATCCGAACCCATCCCCGGGGCAGCCACCGTCAGCGAGGGCGGGAGATCACCAAAAGGAGCATCGCCCCCTTCTTCGATGATGGCCATGCCCACCAATTCCGCCAAGGGTTCGGAGCCGAAGGTGACGTATGAGGCGGTGGAATCCCCTTCGTTTCCGTGGCGGTGCCATGCCCAGGCGGGTAGGTACACGGTGTCCCAGGCCCTCCAGTCGTATCGCCGCCCGTTGACTTCCGTCCATCCTCGACCATCGGTTACGAACATGATGGCGTCCCAGGAGTGACGATGAACCGTGGAGACCACACCCGGCGCCATGTCATGGCGGTGGGCGTCCAGCACCAGACTCGGCCGGTCCCCGTCCAGCCCCACCAGCACTCCCCGGTCAATTCCCCGGGGGGTGGGATGCATGACCACTTCCGAGCCTCTGACGACGTGCAGGCGGTTCTCTCGCCAGTACTCCAGTTCGTCGGATCTGCGCTTTTTCTGGACTTCGTAGTGACTGGTGGCGGTACGAGTGCGGGTTGTCATCTTGGTGGAGACCTCCTATGGGAGCATTTGTCAGATTGGATCCAATCTTAGCAGATCTGGAAAGACGGAACTTCGGCTGGTAGATTCCTGCCAACGTCGTCATGCTGTGGAAAAGCAATCCGCCGGGAGTAAGCCGCCCAACCGGCCCGTATTCACTGGTGTCCCGAGCTCCTCCCGGCGCCTCCCTGGCCTGGCTGGCAGGACAGACCGGTCGTCGGAAAGACGGAACGATGGCGCAAGGCCCTGCCGCTCAGACCCGGGACGCCCTTTCCAATCTCAACGCCTTAGTCGGATCCTTGGGCGCCTCCCCATCAGACATCGCCTCCCTGCGAACCTACGTGACAGCGACCGCCCTACAGGGTTTCTACCAGGGACGGAACCAAGTGTTTTCGGAGTGGTACCCCGACGGCGACTATCCGGTCAACACCCTGCTTGTGATCAGCGGATTGGCCGACCCCCGAGCGGTAGTGGAAATCGAAGCGGTGCTTGCGCTGTATTGAGAACCCACAAATGCGCAGGGACGACTTCGAGCAGGTGATAGACCGGGCACTGGCCGAACTACCCGAATGGGTGAACTCGTTGATGGACAACGTGGTGGTGGTGGCCATGGACGCCCCTCCTCCAGAGGAGAGGAAGGCAGATTGTGGGGATGAGTTGCTGGGTGAATATGTCGGGGTCTCACTGCTGGACCGCGCTGCGGACTATTGGGGAGTCCTGCCCGACGAGATTCGCATTTACCGGTTGGCTCATCTGGACCTGGGGCTTTCTCGGACCGAGACCGAAGAAGAGATCCGCCGGACCTTGCTGCACGAACTGGGACATTACCTGGGTCTCTCGGAAAAGCGACTGCACCAACTGGGCTGGGATTAGGGCGTGTTTCACGCCTGGGTGGTGTAGCGGTGGAGATGTTGGGATTCAGTGGACGGATAGCGGTTTGTTTTGCGGTGTCAGGGTGCATGGGCAGGCTTGTTGAATCTGTAAGGTGTTGAACGCTGTTTGGCAGGTGACGGGAGTATGGCGGCAGGTGGCGGGGGTTGCCGTCCCGGTTTGGGAGGTGGCGCGCTGTTTATGACCGTTTGAGCCGGTAAACAATTAGCGGGGTGTTGTATCTGGTGTTCAAAGTGCTTCCAGGGACACCATTGGGGATGGGCGTGGATCAAGAGTGGCAAAAACGGGCTGGCAGGAACCATAGAGACAGGACGCGGGTTCGGTCATTTTCTCTGTTTGATCGGGCGTCGGCGCGTGGATCGGCGGCGGTAGCGGTTGGGGGTACGGTGCCGTGGTCGCCAGGCGATGCTTGATGGGCGGCGGAGGGTGTATTCGCCGGTTGGGGTTTTGTGTACTGTCCAGTCATTGTCGTGGACTTTGTGGTGGCATCTGCTGCACAAAAGACACATGTTGTCCAGGTTCGTGGGACCCCCGTCTTGCCAGATGCTCCTATTTTTTCCAAATCGGGTTTTGGGTGGTGAGCCAGTGTTGGTAGGTGGTGGCGAGTTGGTGGTCGTGGTGTTGGCCTTTTTCCAGTTTTGAGAGGAGGGTGGGGTGGATGCGGAGTGCTGTGGCGGCGTGGGTGAGGGTGATCTGGTGGTGTTGTCGTTGGGTGCGGAGCTGGGCGGTGTCGGGTGTTGGTGGGGGGTTGGTGAGTAGGTGGTAGATCTCTCGAGCTATGTGGCGTTTGAGGCAACGGATGATTTCGCGGCGGGTTTTGCCGTCGGATTGGCGTTTTCGGACGTACTCCTGGGTGGGTTGGTTGATGCGCATGCGGGTGATGGCGATACGCCAGAGGGCGTTGTTGGCTTGGCGGTTCCCGCCGCGGTTGAGGCGGTGCCGTACGGTCTGTCCTGAGGAGGCCTGGACGGGACTGGCGCCGCAAAGGATGCTTCTGAGCGCAAGCGGTGGGGATTGTCGCCGGATGCTATCAGTAACGCGGCTGCTGCGTCCGGGCCCACCCCGGCCGCGGCGATGAGTGCTGGGTTGACCCGGACGCAGAGACGTTCGATTTCGGTGTTTAGTTCTCGGATCTCTGCGGTGAGTGTCTGGTAGCGGCGGGCGAGGTGACGGAGAGTTTTCTTGGTGTAGGCGACAGTGGTGTGGTCGTCGGCGGGACGGAACGCGGCGCAGATCCTGACCCTGGTACGGATGGGTTTGCCCACCAGTTGGTGTTTTACCTGCTCGGGAGCGGTTACCACCAGGGCGTGCAGTTGGTTGGCGGCCTGGGTGCGGGCTTTGACCGCCGAGCGGCGGGTGACCCGCAACATCCGTATCGCTTCTACTGGCCCGTCGGCGGTCTTGGGCAGAGCAGTGGCCATACCGTTGGCAGCGGCGCGGGCGGCGGCTTCAGCGTCCACGGTGTCGCTCTTGCCCTTCTGTCGGCGCAGTTGGCGATTGGGACGGTTGACTTCCACCACCTCGATACCGACCCGGGTCAGATAACGGGTCAGGCCGGCACCGTAGCTTCCGGTGCCTTCCACTCCTACTCGGAGTGCCCTTCCCAATGACCTGAACCAATCGTGTAGTTGTTGGTAGCCGATCGTATCGGTCGGAAACGAAGCCGTTCCCAGGACTCGACCGGTGGTGTCCACCACTGCTGCGACATGCATATCACGATGGGTGTCAACCCCACCATAGATATCAGCCCGGTTCTTCATGTTCATCCTCCCCTCTTTCGAGGTACGCTTCTTTCGACCTGCCCGAAAAAGGGGAGCAGCGGACGGAACACTCGCGGTGGCGGAGAAATCAAAGCTCCTATCAAGTCACCCCGCCCCCCTTCGGGAGGTGCTTGTGTCCGGGCCGGAACAAGCCGACAGATCTGGCACAAGACAACAGGTCGGTTAACGATTGAGTCAGACTTGCCCGGCCCGGACACGCCTATAAGTATGAGTGTGGACGATGTGATGCGCCTGGCACCAGGAGGCCTTGGCGCCGCACCCGATGCAGTGTTTGTCCCGGGCGACCAGCGCGGCCCGTTGGGAACCGCTGGCCGTCCGCCGCGCCCGTCCCAAATCCAACGGCACCGACGAACCCGAGAAGACGGCGGGGAGTATCTGAGCGTCGCAGGCCAACTGGCGTAGCGTACGGGCGGGGAGGGGGGTTCCGTTCTCGAGGCGAGGGTTGCCCAACTGTTGGCTGACCGTGTCGTAGTCGGCGATCAACAACAACCGCACGCCCTGCGATCGACCGTCTTTTCCTTGGCGGGTGACCAGTTCGGCTATGGCGTCGGCCATCCGCTGACCCGCAGTAGCCCGCTCGGTGGGGTCTTCTTGGTGCCATAGTTGTTTCATCATGTGAGACACCGCCGTCTCCACCCGGGCGCCGGTGACCGGGTCGAAACGCCCGTACAGGACGGTCATCCCGTCGTCCTGGTCGGTGGTGATCCTCGCGAACCGGCGGGAACGCTGATGCTCCAACTTGGAAACACCATCATCCTCTGAACGCTTCTGTTCGTGTTTGCGTACCGTAGCCGCGAACTTGTCAGGAGACTGGGAACGGGCACCGTCCAACAATTCGTCCTCGATGATGGTTCCCCTCTGGTTGGCGCCCGCCAGGATACGCGCGTTGTCAGCAGAGATCTCTCCCTTTAGGAAACCCTCCCGCGTCTTGGGCAGCTCCTCCAATTCTTTGGCGGTCTCCACCTCCGACCGTGCCTTCCGACGGCCCAACAGACCGTCTTCCCGCAAAATCGTCTCCACCTTCTCCGTCCCCTGGCGGCGGCGCAACTCCGACACCGCCTGGGCGCGGACCGCCGCCACTTGGTTCTGGACACGGATGGTGGACTGGATACGCTGTTTCAGTTCTTCAACCGACGCATCCACGACCGGCATGGTGGGTGACAGCAACTTGGCCAGGTTGGCGGACCGCCGACTGTTGACTGTTTGTTTCATGTCTACAGTATGCACAGAGGGTGTGACAAAACATCACCAAGTTGTGAAAACAAACACTAAAACTTTTCCGCAAGAGTCCACCAAACGGTTGCCGCAAGACACCCGACCCACCGGGCGCTTGGTGACAGAACCGGCCCTCCCGATCGGAGGTTCCTCCCTGTCGCCAAGCAAACCAGAACAAGTCTTCACCCACATGCGGACACCCAACAAAACAAGGACCACCTGCTCCAAGGGGTTGACCACCCCGCCCGGCCAGAAGGGCTCGTCATCCCCACAGCAAACGGACACAAGACCTAACCAGTAGAACGACTTCTCAGGAAACCAAGAGCTACCGACGAAAACCTCTCCCGATTCGAAAACTCGACATATCCTCGCCCTCAACACCTTCGCCCCCATCCACAACACCCTCCGAAACATGAACACGCCCTAGCCAACCGAGCACACCGTAGCTGATCAAGAAGCATTCGTGGTTGGATCTTTTACGGCTTTTGTTCCTTAGTGTCACACCCCCAACTGCACACTGTTCGCATCGACAATCACCGCTTTGGCAGGTTCCACCTAAGCGGGATCAATCCGAGCGTCCTCCACCGAAACGGTTCCATCGGTGAGGGCGTCTCTTCCTTGCCGTTCCTCGGCTTCTCACACGAGGTAATCCACCCGGCTGGCGCCAGCCTGGCCACACCTCGTTCCAACCGGTTTGGCGGCGGTGGGGGTGGGGCCCTGGTTCAGGGCCCCGATTATGGCTGCGGGGCGACCGAGACCGGAGAGGGAGACCAGCTGGCAAAGACGCCTCTGCTTACCTCGACGGGCCCTGCTTCACTCAAGTGCTGTACCATGATCCGATCCCCGTCCGCATTTGCAGCCGGATGAGTGAAGGCCTCTCCGGACGGCGCCCAGAGGGTAAGACTTCGGGAGTATTGATCCCAAAACGGCAGGTATTGAAGAAGGAACACCCGGGTGGGGAAAAATGGGGGGAACACCAGTGTGTCGCTTCCATCCCAAACCTTGGGCACCAATAGCTGCGCCTCGGGGTCCACCTCCATCAGCAAGAGCCGACTTCCGTCAGGGCTCCACTGGAACGCGGCAACTCTTCCTTCGGAAACCGGCGACGAGACTCCTTCCGCTATGTCCAATACCATCAGCGGACCGTCGAAATCGGTGAACGCCACCCTTGATCCGTCAGGGTCTGGCTCAAAGGCTGCCGCCCCCTCCAGATCAGCCAAAGTGCTGATGGAACGACCATCCAAATTACTGACAATCAGGCGTTGCCCGGATGGATCGCCCTGGACGCCGGGGATTGCTCTCATACCCACCTCGACGCCGCCGGGTGTATTGGATGTAGTAACCAGAATCCGATCCGGGGAAATCCAGGCCGGCGCTTGGAAAAGCCCCGGTCTTACCGGCAGAACCTCTGTCGACCACACCTCGTCGTCATGGGTAAGTAGCGACAGGACATCGCCGACGTGAGTCACGATGGCCTTGGAATCGGCTCGCCAATCGAAGTAGAAAGGCCGGCCTTCGCCAACCAATTCCAATGTGTCACGTTGTACGTCCACCACCCCCATCTGCAACGGGGAAAAAGCATTCTGACCCAAGAACCCCAGCAGTGTGGCATCAGGACTCCAGTAGTAGTAGAAAGGGGCTATCGGCGACTCGTGTCTTGTCATGCTGCCGTCCACCACATCGGCCAGCGTGATGTGAAACGTCCCGTCCTCGGCGAGTTCGGTCCATGCCACCCGGTGACGACCCTTCAACGAGACCGGCGCCCAGGTGGGCTGCAGGCTCGGTCCTCCGATTCCAGTGGAGGCTCGAAGCGCTCGGACCGGCCTTCCATCAGGTCTCATCACCGTCACTTCCCCTCCGGAACCAGTTACCAGGAGAAGATCCTGTTCCCCTGCAACCTGCTCCGCCAGTTCTTCCTGTTCTACGACTCCCTCACCGGCAACGGAGCCGGGAGAGTCTGTCACCCCCGCCTCTGGTCCTGTCTTTGATTGCTGCTCGGCCCCCGCAGAGGACCGGTTCGGGACTTGCACCGACTCTTCCGCCTCGACACAGGCGACCAACGCCACGACGACCAAGAACCCCGATAGCAACCTGCGGACCAACCCTCACCCACCTTAGCAATGGCGCAAAGCTATGCGGGAGGGAGTCGATAAACCAAAAACGGCTGCGTAACACGATCAATGCCGACAACGCCAAAGATGGTCACGACCCGATCTTGCCTGCCTCCGTGTTGGACAGAGAACCGCTCATTTCAATCAGTCATTTGGAGGCGCCCACCGCTTCCAGGGATTCCGCCAAGCCCTGCTCGTAATACTTTTCGCTCAGTTCCTGCAAGTGGCGTTCCAATCTTTCGCTCCTCCAGACCCGGAACATCCGGGACACCATCAGGCTCCTCGGGGTGTCGCCCTCCTCACCCTGGAGGTCTATGGCCTCATTCACATCGGCCACCAACCGGGAAGTAAAGCCTGGTTCTTCCTCCAAAGCCATGCCTGGCCTGGGAATGCTCCGGCCGGCCATCCGCTCCGCGGCGCCGTGGCCCGCCTGCCAACTCTGTTCGGCCAGCATCTCCAGATGAGACCGCAGTCGATTGCTGACTTCCTCCTCACCCCAGTTCAACTGGCTGGTTCTTATCCCTTCCAGTACTCGATTCTGCTCCTCGGTCAGCAGCCTCTTGAAAAGGCGGACAAACTGGTTGGAGATGGGAAGCAACATCGCCTCCCTCAATTCGACGGCCTCGTCCTTTCCCATGTGGGTCACCATCGGAGGTCGGGATGCCTCTGTACCCCCGACAGCAGGCCCGGGCACAGGAACGGATATCTCGCGAAGGGACGCGAAGAGATCTTCAAAGTCCGGGTGGACAGGACTGTCGAGTTGCTTTGTCGGCTCTTCTTTCACTTTCTCCTCGGTGGAACCCGTGGTGGTTTGTTCAGAGGTCTTGCCAGGGGAGTCTTGGGGAGAGACGTCCTCAGACTCTCCGGTTGGAGAGATGACTTTCACCAGTCCCGACATTTCGTGTTGAGGAGTCACATGGCTGGGCGCCTCCTCGGCGGGAGTGGACGGGTAGATTAGGCCACCGGTCTGGTCAACCAGCTTCACTCCAATAGGCGCCACCCCCGAACGAATCCCCCCGATCTCTTCCAGAAGTTGGTCGCGATGACGCTCAAGGGCCAATACTCGTTCCTGAATGGCGGAGACCTGCTGTTCGGCGGACTCAATCATCTGATCGCAGAGGTTTCTCGTCCGCTCCTCCACCTCCAGTGACTCCACGTGAGCGTTGCTTCGAATAGCTTCTGCTCTACGTCGGGCGTCCTCTCGGATACGGTGAGATTCGTTCTCGGCCTCGGCGAGGACCTCCTGGGAGTGCTTTCGTATGCTTCGATACGCGTCCCTCTCCACCTCTTGGATCTGGACGATCATCTGAGTGGAGACTTCCCAGGCAGCTGCCCGCAGTTCCTCGGCGGCGGTCTGCGCCTCGGCAATTCTCTTTTGCACTTCGATGGTGGCTTCTCCCCGCCACTGGGCGGCGTCCATTTCCGCCTGTTCCTTAATCGCGGTCGCTGTTTGCTGAACGGCCGAAAGGAGTTCTCCTATCTCCCTCCCCAAGTCCTGGTAGCGGTTCAAATTTTCGGCGGGGAGAATGGCGTCGGGACGCAATCCAAGTACTTGTGACCCCGTAGCCTTGGATTCAATGAGGCCCTTCAGGTACCGATCGACAGCTCTGCGCTGGTACCCCAACAAGGCGGCCGGAAAGGGAGGAATCTTGGGCTCCTCACCCGCTTTCCGTACAGACAAATCGGTCATGGGTCGGACAATAACGCCTGAATGGGCCTTTGCAATATTTTGAGGCGTTCATAAACGGGTTTTTCATTGCTCTCTTCTCTTCATTAGTGTGTTGATCGTGTCCGAAACCCCTCTGCTCCGCATTGAGAACCTTCATGTGTCGGCCGATGACACAGCCATCCTCCGCGGCATCGACCTGGACGTCCACTACAACGAGATCCATGCGGTGATGGGCCCCAACGGGTCCGGCAAGACCACCCTGGCTTCAGTGCTGATGGGCCACCCGGGGTTGCAGGTAACGGACGGGGCGATCTATTTCGACGGAGAGGACATCACCGGGGACGCACCCGACAAGCGGGCCAACCGGGGGATCTTCATGGCTTTCCAGCATCCCACCGAGATCCCCGGCGTGCCTGTCGTGCAGTTCCTCCGCCAGGCTCTTTCCAATCGCACCGGGATCGATTATTCGATAATCGAGCTTCGCCTCAAGGTGATGGACGCCATGGCTCAACTCGGCATTCCCGGTAACTTCGCAGACCGCTATCTCAACGAAGGCTTTTCGGGTGGGGAGCGTAAACGGAACGAGATACTGCAGATGACCGTGCTCGAACCCAAACTGGCGATCATGGACGAAACCGACTCCGGTCTGGATATTGACGCGCTGCGTACGGTGTCCGACGGAGTCAAACGCATGATCGGCCCCGAACGGGGGTTTCTGATAATCACCCACTTCCAGCGTCTGCTGGACTACGTCATCCCCCATTACGTACACGTATTGGTAAGAGGAAAACTGGTAAAGACAGGTGGCGCGGAACTAACCGCCCAGCTCGAGTCGCAAGGGTACGAATCCTTTCGCTAGCAACAGGGCCGATCAGCTTTTCTAACCTATAGAGAAATGGCTCTGCAAGAGGTCTACCGCCAAGTGATCTTGGATCACTACCGTAATCCACGTTACCGGACTCCCCTGTCCGATCCCGACGTGTCATCCGAAGGCGCCAACCCCCTGTGCGGTGACGAGGTGAAAGTCCAATTGCAACTGCGGGAGGGACGGGTCAGCGCCATCTCCGTGACCGGAAAGGGTTGTTCGATCAGCCAGTCAAGCGCCTCTTTGATGGGTGAGGCCGTTTCCGGTCATCCCATCCCGGATGTGCTGGGTCTGTCGAATCGGTTCCACGGGCTGATGCAGGCGCCCGCCGACTCCAGCGAAAACGGTTATGCAGACCTCGGCGACCTGATCGCCCTGGCCGGGGTGAGACGCTATCCGGTCAGGATCAAATGCGCCACCCTGCCCTGGATAACCTTGGAGCAGGCTCTGGGAGACAGCTAGGAAAGACCTCCCTCGGTCATCTTCTGCAAGTCGAGCATCTCGTCCAATTCCCTTTCGGTCAGTAGGCCGCGTTCCAGGGCGACCTCCCGGACGGTGCGACCGGTGGCGAAGGCTTCCTTGGCGACCGAAGCCCCGGCGTCATAGCCGATGTGGGGATTGAGCGCAGTGACAACTATCACATTTCGTTCGACCAACCTCCTCGCTCTTTCCGAGTCGGCCTCGATCCCGTCCACGCACTTTCGGGCCAGCCCCCGGGCGGCGTTGGCCAGCAGCCTTATGGACTCGAGGAGATTGCGGGCGATAACCGGCATCATCACGTTCAACTCGAAATTGCCGTTGGCGCCCGCCCAGGTGATGGCTGAATCATTGCCGATCACCTGTGCCACCACCTGCATGACCATCTCAGGAATCACCGGATTGACCTTGGCGGGCATGATCGAAGATCCCGGCTGCAGCGCCGGTAGGCGTATCTCGGCAATCCCGGTGACGGGCCCCGACGACAACCAACGCAGATCGTTGGCGATCTTGAACAGGGACACAGCCACCGTCTTCAAAGATCCCGAAGCATTGACGGTCGCATCCTTTCCGGCCTGTGCCTCGAAGTGATTGGCCGCCTCAGTGAAAGGTATCCCCGAGTTTTCGGCAATCATCGAGATGGCGGCAGCCGCCAGACCATCGGGACAGTTGATCCCGGTGCCCACCGCCGTGCCACCCAGAGGTAACTCCTCCAACTCCGGCAGAACCTTCCTCACCCTCCGCGCGCCCTTGCTCACTGCTGCCGCGTAGCCGGAAAACTCCTGTCCCAAGGTCACCGGAGTGGCGTCCATCAAATGGGTACGACCCGACTTCACCAGCCCGGAGAACTCATCCGACTTGGAGGTCAGTGAATTCGACAATGTCTCCAAGGAAGGGAGCAGGGACTCATGAATGGCCGCGGCCGCCGCCACATGAATTGCGGTGGGGATGACGTCGTTGGACGACTGTCCGAAGTTGACGTGATCGTTGGGATGCACCAGTCGTTCCTGTCGAGGTCCTCCCAGTAATTCGGTGGCTCGGCCGGCGATCACCTCGTTGGCATTGATGTTGGTGGAAGTGCCTGAACCGGTCTGGAAGACATCCACCGGAAAGTGATCGTCCCAGTTGCCCTCCATGACTTCCGAAGCTGCCTGCTTCACTGCACCGGCGATCCGGGAGTCGAGATGCCCCTCCTCCGACGCAGCCTCCGCCACCGATCTCTTGATCAGACCCAGCGCCCAGATGAACCGTCTCTCGAACCCCGTGCCGGAGATGGGAAAATTCTCCACCGCCCGCTGGGTGGAAGCGCCGTAATAGGCCTCGGCGGGAACCAGCACCTCCCCCATCGAGTCTCTCTCGGACCGGTACTCCATGGCTTCACTCCCCTTGTGTCGGTTTCGGCAGGCGGTCTCCGTTGCCCGGCGCCGCCCCTGTGGTCATCGTGCTAAAAAGTGTCTGTCGCACAGCAGGCTACATACCCGCGGTGGTGAAGATGCAGCCCGTTTCAGGGCCACTGGGCAACTTGAAGACAAATCTCGGGTCCATATCGGGGCAAAGTGGCCCTGGAGCCGGTAATTTGCTCACATATGAGACTGCGATGGTCGAACGTCCCGTTCAACTGAGACCCTCGACACGGTCCCCTCGGAGGTGCATGGCCGTGGGTGCTCTGGCCCTTGCGGTCCTCATGCTGTGCGGAACGTCCCCTGCTGAAGAGCGAGAGGCGCCGTCCTCCACCCCGTCGTCCCGCCGGGTTGAGCTAGCCTTCACCGGCGACATTCTGCCGCATCTACGGGTCATCAGGTTCGCCCGACATTACGCTCGAACCGCCCATGACCCCGCAAGCCTGGCATCCATCGTTCAACCCCCGGAGATGTACCAACCAACGGAAACGTACCGTGACCGCCAATACGACTTCTCGCCGATGTTCGAGCAGGTCGCTCCGAAGCTGCAGGCCGCCGACCTGGCCATTTGTCACCTGGAAACTGTCATTTCGTCGCAAAGCCCGCGGGGCTACCCGCGATTTCGCACCCCATCGGAGTTGGTGGAAGCGATAGCCCAGACCGGATGGGACGGGTGTTCTCTGGCTTCCAATCACTCCATGGACCAAGGCACCGCCGGGGTGGCGCAAACCATCGGCGCCATGGAGGAACACGGTCTGGGCTTCGCCGGGACGGCCACCGGCCCACAATCCCCGGGCGCCGCCCATTATCAGGTCAACGGCATTCACCTGGCTCACTTGTCCTACACCCATGGTTTGAACGGATTGAAGCTGCCCAGGGGAGAGGACTGGTGGGTCAACCTCATCGACGTGGAGAGCATCGCCGCCGACGCGGCGACTGCCCGGAATGAGGGGGCAGAGTTCATCATCGTCTCCCTGCACTGGGGGACCGAGTACCGACGTATGCCCGACTCCCGACAACGCCAGGTCGCCCAGGCGATTGCCGAGAAGGGGACGGTGGACCTTGTGATAGGCCATCACGCCCATGTCATCCAGCCCGTCGATCGGATCGATGACATGTGGGTGGTCTACGGACTGGGGAACTTTCTCTCCAACCAGACTCCCACGTGCTGTACACCATCAAGCGGGGATGGCGCCATCCTGCATGTGGTAATCGATGACAGTCCCGATGGCTTGGCGGTTAGGGACATGACCTACACCCCCACCTGGGTGGACCGTACCGTAATGCAGGTCGTGCCGGTGGCCGACCGGCTGCTCGATCCAGACCTGGAACGTTGGCGCCAAGCCGCTTTGAAGGGTTCATGGTCAAGAACTGTCGAGGCATTCGGAGCGCTGGGCGCCCACCGTCTGGGAATCCGACCGACCAGTTCTTTGCATTAATCGGTGCTGCAGGCAGTTACCCAGGGTGAGGTAAGGGCGGCATAGGCCACGGGGCCGCAGGAGAGAACCAAATAGAGCTATCCACGGGATCCCGCCACATTAACAGTGACGATGTCGACATCATGATATTTTTGATGACGCACCGAAGAAGCGTAGTGCCGCAGCAACCGGAACGACATCTCCCGGCTGTCGGGTATGTCGGGCGGTTCTCCCATAAACGACAGCCGATCCTCCAGATTCTCCCGCCCGGAGGCGCACAGGAACTCCAACTCGGCGCCTTCCCCTCCCAAGCGGACACCTACCACCATGTGGCGGGGCTTATGCTGAGGATCGCTTTCTTCTGACAGAAGGCTTGACAGAGTTTCCTCTCCCACCAGTACCAGCCGCTCCACAGAAGCGGAATCCCACCGGCATCCGGCGCCGAAGTCGCGCAACAACGCCTCCAACTTCGGCAAAGCTCCCCACTCGAGCTCCGTTTCCAACCGTTTCCGTTTAGGACCGGTCGCCTCCATGAACAACATCATCGCGATCGCCACTATCGCGCCGGCAGTCATCCCGTTGCCGAATAGCACCCCCAGGAATCCTTCGCCCAACAGATCCGGAAAGATCCATTCGTTCTGGAAACCCACACCCATCCAAAACGACAGTCCTGCAACGACTGCCTTGCGATGATCGACCCCGTCTTGGACAATGATCTTCATCCCCTGGACAAACAGCATCCCCACCAACACAACGATGTAGGCGGCTGCCACCGGTGGTGGAATCGAAATCAGCAACGCCCCGATCTTGGGAAAGAACGCCACCCCGACAAAGATCGCACCAATGACGACACCCACTCGTCGGGCGGCGATTCCCGTGACCTCGGCGAGCGAGATGCTGGTTGAATAGGTTGTGTTGGGAAGGGTCCCCGCAATGCCGGACAGCAGATTCCCGACACCGTCCGCGTTGAGGGCGCCCTGAACCACCCGAAAGTCGGTAGCCACAGGATTGCGTCGCGACACCCTTTGGATAGCGACGCCGTCGCCCAGGGTTTCGATCGCCCCGACCAGGGTAACCACCACGAATGCCGGCGCCAGTGCCCAGAATTCCGCATCTGGAGTAAAGTCGAATCCCGGCCAGGACGAGATGGGCACGCCCACCCAGGGGGCATCCAAGATCGGTTGTACGTCATAGATGCCAAACGGCACCGCCACCGCGCAACCTACCGCAATCCCTATCACCGGCGACCAAAGCCTCCAGGCCGGCGGGGCACGCAATACCAGCCCCCCAACGGTCAACAGAGTGGCGATCGCCGCAAGGGGAGCAGCACCCGAGGATACGTCAGCCGGAACGTCGGTCAGAGTGTCAAAAACGACGGGCACCACTGTGGCAGCGATAAGCATGATCACCGTGCCGGAGACAACAGGAGTAAAGACCCTGCGCAACAGGGAAAGCCGATTGGCCATCAGGAATTGAAAAAGCGAAGACACGACGATGAGACCGGCCATCATGGAAGGTCCACCTGTTACCAGAGCCGCCACGCACACCGCTATGAAGGCGCCGGACGTTCCCATGATCAGCACATGCCCGGATCCGATCCGTCCGATCCGCTTGGCCTGAACAGCGGTGGTGAGTCCGCTGATGACCAGTGCGGCAAAGACAGCCCACGAAATGTAGCTCTCGGGCTGCTGGGCGATCCGGGCCACAATCACAACAGTCAAAACCACCGGCGTCACGATTATTGCCGCGGCTTGCAGGCCGGCGCCGACGGCTACCGCAAGCGGCGGGTCCTCATGTGGCTCGTATCGGACATGTTGGCCTTCGCTTGGTAGGGCCATCGTCACACCTCAATCGTCATTACCGGCAACTCATACCTATGGTCAACCCTGAAGAAACGTTTCACCTTGGTTCCCTATTCTGCCGCGACGATTGCAACTTTCCAAGCATTGAACCGGCGGGAACCAAGATCCATCCTTGCCGGCGGACGTCCACAGCCATCACGGGGGCGGTACCCGCAAACCCCCGCCGATCACCATCCTGTGGTGCGAGTTCTATCCCAGTATCCGGGAAACCGAGGCGCGGCGGTCAGTCGATAAAGGGAAGGTCGGTAAAGGAGTCGAAAGCAGGCTTGGTGGTCGTATCAACGCCGGGAGAAGATATCCCCAGTCGTTTTCGCAAACCCTCATAGCCGGATTGCTCTAATTCCTGGGCCAGAGCCGGCCCCCCGGAGGTGACGATCTTTCCCCCCATCATGACATGCACCCGGTCGGGCTTTACAAAGCTGAGAATCCGAGAGTGGTGGGTGATCATCAGTACACCCATGTCAGGGCGACGCATCTCCTCCACCGCGGCGGCCACCGTTCGGACCATGTCGATATCCAGACCTGAATCGGTCTCATCCAACAGAGCCGCCTTGGGTGACAGAACCGAGATCTGGAATATCTCCGAGCGCTTCTTCTCTCCCCCCGAGAGATCATCGTTAACCGACCGCCCCAAAAAAGAATCCATATCGAAGCGCCTGGAAGCCTCGGCTATCCGCCGATCGGTCTCTTCCGGATCCATGCCTCGCTCCTCGGCCGCCTCCTTCATGATTTCTTCCAACTCCACGCCGGGAACCGCCACCGGGTTCTGGAAAGCCTGGACCAAACCGAGCCGGGCCCGTTGATCCGCATCCAACTCCAGAATCTCTTCACCGTCCACCCAGGCTTTGCCTTCCGCAACGAAGTCGGGATGACCGGACAGGACATGACACAACGTACTCTTTCCCGAACCGTTGGGGCCCATCAGGGCATGCATCTGTCCAAAGGGAATCTCCAGGTCGACACCGCGAAGAATCTCGACCGACCCCACCGAGGCCCGCAAGCCCTGCACCTTCAGAGCTACGCCCATCAGACTGCCCCCGGTCCGTCTTCAGGTACTTGCACCTGCACTCTTCCGTCCTCCACCCGGGTGGGATAGGTGGCGACCGGTCGAGTGGCCGGAAAGGTCAATGCTTCCCCGGTGACCAGATCAAAAACGGCGCCGTGCAGGGGGCACTCCACTTCGGTGTCGAACACCTCTCCCTCCGACAGCGAAGCCTCGGCGTGGGTGCATCGATCATCAACCGCGTACAACTCCCCTTCGGCCAGGAACACCGCCACCACCCGACCCTGGTGGCAGATCCTCACGCCTTGCCCCTCCTCCATATCCGCCAGTCCGGCCACTTTGACCCAGGCCATCAGACTCTTCCCCCTTCCTGGGCCAGGGCGAAACGCCGGTTGACGGCCTGGCGGGCCGGTTCGTCGAGGTCGTCGAGCGGCAGGCGGCCGATCGCCTCCTCAAAGAACCCTCGCACAAGGACTCGCTCGGCCCGCGCCTTGCTGATGCCCCGACTCATCAGGTAAAACAGCGGCTCGGTCTCCAGTGGCCCCACGCTCGACCCGTGTCCGCAGATGACGTCGTTGCACAGGATCTCCAGGTTGGGTACCGAGTTGGCCTTTGCCCCATCGGAAAACACCAGGTTGCGGTTGGTCTCGAACGCCGACGAGCCCGCCGCATCTTCCTCAATTCTCAACAGGCCGGTGAAGATCGACTGGGCATGGTCCTGCACTCCTCCCTTCAGGAACACATCCGAACTGGTGGAAGGACCCACATGGTTAACCACCAGCCGGTAATCCAGCACCTGTCGCATCTCCCCGTAGTAGAGACCCACTACCTCAACGCTTCCTCCCCTTCCCGCCAGTGAGGTGCGCAAATCCATCCGGGCCAGCCGGCCTCCCAAGCCGATCTCTCCGATCCGCAAAGTGGCGTCCCGACCTATCTTCGACCGATGATGCATGACGTTTGCTCCCTCGGATCCCATGAGACCCACTGTGGTTACGGAAAGACGAGCTCCATGCCCCACCGTAGCCTGCAGGCTGGGCACGAGAACACTTGACACTCCCTCCGGTGACCGGAACAGCACCACCACGGTGGCCTCGGAGTTCTCCTCGGCGCGGATGCTCAGATTCGGAAAGGTAACCGTATTCGGGCAGGTGGATTGGATGTCGATCACAAACGGCGAGTCCACCGCCCTGTTCCGGGGGATGCGCAGGGTGATGTCATCCACCGAGAACGCCAGAGCGGCGGCGGCGAACTTGTCGGTGTCGGCGGCCAGAAGGTCAAGGGCAGAGCCGGTCCCGCCTGCCTCGATCGCCGATCCGAGCCAGGCTTCCGAGTCGTTGTCAACCTCCACCAGTCGCCCATCCACCATCACCGCTGAGCCCGCCTGGTTACTCAACGCCGCCACGAACTCATTCTCAGGGAGGGGATCCCCCGGGCCACTGGGCAGACCCATCTCGTCCAGGTCGAACCCCAGTTCCACGTATTTCCAGTTCTCCTCCTTCGAGGAGGGCATCCCCAGCCGACGGTACTCCTCCAGCGCCCTTCGGCGTTGGGAGGTCAAGGTCGAGGGTGCTTCGGAGTTCAACCGCTCAAGGGTTCGGTTGTCGAGACTAAGCATGATTTGAAGGATCTTTCCTGCAGTTCCGAGCACGAATGCTATCGGGAATCCGCCATTTACAAGAAACGGGTATTGCTAATTATGCTTATCCGGCTGTTCCTTGCAGCAGCCTACGAACCACCGCAAACACCCTGTCAAACATCTGCTCCGTCAAACGCCCCGTGAAAGTGTTCTGCTGGCTGGGGTGATAAGAGGAGACCAGGGTGGGACCACCCTCCAATGGTGTCACCGTCCCATGGCCGAACGCTGGCCGCGGCCGGGGGACCGACCAACCCAAACGGGGCCCCTGGCGCAGCAGATTGGCGTGAGAGAGTCCCCCCAAGGCCACTATCACTGCCATCCGCTTCAGCTCGTTCAACTCTCCGATCAACCAGTCAGAGCAGTTGGCGGTCTCCGCAGCGAGCGGACGGTTTTGCGGCGGCGCGCAGTGCACCGAGGCAGTCACCCAAACGTCCCGAAGACTCAACCCGTCATCAATCCCCGTCGAGTGGGCCTGATTGGCAAACCCCGCCTTGTGCAGCGCCCGGTACAGCCAATCCCCGGACCGGTCACCGGTGAACATGCGCCCCGTGCGGTTGGCGCCGTGGGCGGCCGGCGCCAGACCCACCAAGACCAGCCGCGCATCCGGATCTCCGAAGCCGGGCACCGGACGTCCCCAGTAGGTCTCGTCGCGATAGGCGGCTCTCTTTTCCCTGGCTACTTTCTCCCGCCATGCCACCAGCCGTTCACATCTGCGGCATTCGGCCAAGGCCCCTGCAAGGTCTACCAATGCATTCCTCCTTTGTTGCGCCTCAGGTCTCAAGTCCACCCCTTTCCCGGCGTCGCCCCATCCGCAGTGTCAGAGATCCGTGAAAGTGCATGTCACGTTGGAGAGATTTACGGTCGGGTTCTACAGAGCGACTCCATGGACATCGGCCACTTCCCTGATACGGGCGCCGCTTCGAGCGTATGTCTCCCGGTCAGGCAGGTGTTCCATTATCAGAGGGACATTGCCGTCGAGCCGTGACATGCAACGGAGAAAGGCATCGTAATCCAGGTATCCGGTGCCGGGTGGCACCTCTTTCATCGCCACAATGGAAGGACTCCCCACGAAGGTGACGTCCTTCGCATGGCAGGCCTTGGTCCACTTGCCCAATTGATCGAAAAGATCCTCGATCACCGCCCCGGAGTTGAACAGAGCGCGAGGAGAAGTCATGTGGTTGGCAGGGTCGAGATGGACGGCGAGCCCTGGGTCATCCACCCGATCCAGAACATCAATATAAACCTCGGGGCAGTCCACAATCGCCCAAGGACACATCTCCAGTGTCAGGAAACTCTGGGTGGGTTTCACTGCTGCCAGAACATCGCGAATCCACTCGATCACCGCGTCAACGGCGTCGGCAGTGAAATTGTCCGGATGATGCCCTACGTGGGAGTCGGGCGTGTCAGCAGACGCCAAAGCTCCAGAGACCGTAGTGCAGCACGCTGCCCCCAACTCGTCTGCCAATGCCATGGCTTGTGTGATTTCGGCTCGGGCCGCCTTTCTCAGGCCAGGATCGGGATCCATGGGGTTAACCCAGGCCGCCACCTCCGAAATGACCACGTCCGCCCTGGCGAACTCCCGGCGGACATGTCGCACAACTTCGGTGTCCTCAGGGTCGATGACCGGGCAGGGCGCCGACCGATAACCCTGGTCTGCACACTCCCTGAGATATTCATCGGGGTCGACCTGCCCCAGATAGTCGGTTATCGAAGCTCCTAATCGCGCCATACCAACTCCTCTCGCTCAGCAGGGAGGAAGAGTCCCCAACCTCTCCGTCAATACCCCCGGCGACTACTGACATCATCAAGGGCGAGTATAGGAAAGGACATCCTATCATTAGACATCCGTTAGTAGGAGATCAAAATGGACAGCGGTGGATGGATCGGCCTGATATGGCTGGGGACCGGTATCGGCTTGCTGCTGTACACCATCGTCTCCCGGCCTGGCAAAACCGATCTCAACCGGGAACCTTCGCAGGAACCCGGCAGTGCGTTTTCATTCAAGAGGCTGATAATTCCTTTCATTCTCATCCTCTCGGGCCCAGGAATGATCCTGTGGGGCATCGGGGTTTTCGACGCGGAACTTACCGACGACCGCCACCGCCCAGGCCCATCGTGACTGCCCGACCGGTCATCCTCATCACCTCGCCCGGTTTCCGCCCCGACGATCCGTCCATGGCTGGGCGGATTGAATCGGCCGGATACCGCGTCCGGTACGCCCCTTACGACGGAAGGCGGAGTCCTGACGACCTGATCAACCTGTTGGCGGGGTCCGTGGGGGCCATTGTCAGCGGCGACCCGTTCACCGCAGAAGTGTTCGCCGCTTCTCCGATGCTGAGGGTGGTAGCGAGAACCGGCGTGGGTTTGGACAACATCGACACCGAGGCCGCCGGGGAGGCAGGGGTAAAAATCGTCACTACGCCCGGCGCCAATCACAACTCCTGCGCCGACCATACAATGGCATTGATTCTGACGGTGGTACGGCGCCTGGTGGACAACGATGCGGCGGTGCGCAGGGGCTTGTGGGACAGGGCAGGCCGACTTGCCGGCGGAGAACTGACCGGGGCTCGTGTCGGGCTGATCGGGTACGGTCGAATCGGGAAAACGGTTGCCCGGCGCTTGGCGGGCTTTGAAGTGGACATCCGAGTGTGCGATCCCCAGATCACCAATGCCTCTCCCTATCCGCTCGTCACCCTTGAGGAGTTGATGAAGTGGAGCGAGATCATCACAATCCACTGTCCTTTGACCCCGGCCACCCGCAACATGATCGGCAACCGCCAGCTGGCGATAGCCCGACCCGGATTGATTCTCATCAACACCGCTCGGGGACCCATCGTGGATGAGGAAGCCCTGGCCGAAGCGATCCGGTCCGGGCGAGTAGCCGGCGCCGGATTGGATGTCTTCGTGAAGGAACCGCCACAGGATTCCCCCCTGCTCCAGCTACCCAACACCGTCGTGTCTCCGCACATTGCCGGGCTCAGCAGAAAATCCATCCGGTTGATGCTGAACCAATGCATAGACAACTTGCTTGAATTCCTCCAAACCCCTGTAGCACCAAGGAGGTGAACGATGGGCGACTCAAGACTAAAACTTGGAACCGCACCCAACTCTTGGGGTATCTGGTTTCCCGACGACCCGCGCCAGATGCCGTGGGAGCGGTGCCTTGATGAGATCAGTGCAGTGGGATACGAATGGATTGAACTTGGCCCTTACGGATACCTTCCAACCGATACCGAGATTCTGCGAAAAGAGTTGGCTGGCCGCGGCTTGAGGGTCTCTGGCACCTTCACCATGGGATTCCTGGACGATCCGGATCATTGGCCCGCACTGGAAGCGGAGACCACCGGCGCCTGCGAATCCCTGGTCTCGGTCGGGGCAGGGTACCTGATCGTAATCGCCGGTACCTACTCGGACCTGTTCACCGGAGAGATATTACGAAGCGACACGCTGACCGACGACCAATGGCGAGCCCTGATTGACACCACCCATCGAATTGCCGGGATCGCGGCAGACCACGGGCTCAGAGCCGTGTTCCACCCTCACGCAGAGACCCACGTAGAAACCGAGGACCAGATCGAGCGATTCCTGGCTGACACCGACCCGGGACTGATCGCCCTGTGTCTGGACACCGGCCATCATGCCTATCTAGGGGGAGACGCGGTCGGGTTCTATAAGAAACACGCCGACCGCACCGAATACTTCCATCTCAAGAACGTGGATGGGGAGATTCTGCAACGGGTCCGCCGAGAGGGAATCACCTTTGCCAAGGCAGTCGAGATGGGCGTGTTCTGCGAGCCGGTGTACGGGGTGATCGACTTTGCGGAGATGGCCAAAGCCTTGAAAGACGCCGGTTTCGAAGGTCATGCCACCGTGGAACAAGACATGTATCCCGCACCACCGGACAAACCCTTTCCTGCCGCCTGGCGGACCTTCGAATACTTGCGGGCCCTTGGGCTGTAAGCCTGATGGGCACCCCTAGGCTTCAAATATGATTGAAACTCTGCAGGATCCCCGGCTCTCCGCCGGCCAAGCGCCGCGAGGCACCCCGATGGGCGTCTTGAATCCCTATAACAGAGAGGTGGTCGCAGAGATCTCCTCGGTCACAGAGCAGGATATCGAAGCCACTTTGACGGCGGCGGCTGCGGCCGCCAAACCGATGAGAGCACTCAGCGCCCACCAACGGGCCGACCTGCTGGAAAGAGCCGCTCTCAAATGCGACGAAGCCACCGAGTATCTGGCCGGGCTGGTGGTCGCCGAGCAGGGAAAGACTGTCACCGAGGCGCGTGGAGAAGCCGGGCGATTAGGCGCCTTGCTCCGCTATTGCGCAGGTGAAGCTCGCCGTATCGAGGGTGAGGTGCTCCCACTCGACGGCAGCCCGGGAGGTGAAGGACGCTTGGGTTTCACGCTTCGCCAGCCCGCCGGGGTGGTGGCCGCCATCACTCCCTTCAACTATCCCCTCCTGCTGGTCGCCCACAAGGTAGGGCCTGCACTGGCAGCAGGAAACCCGGTGATTGTGAAGCCGGCCTCCTACACGCCCCTCAGCGCTCTTGCCTTCATGAGCCTTCTGCTGGACATCGGCTTTCCCGAAGGCGCCGTTCAGTGCATCACCGGACCCGGCGGGGAGGTGGGCGCCCGGCTATCCACCGACGATCGGGTCAGGGTGGTCAGTTTTACCGGCAGCGCGGCGGTGGGTAAGAGCATTACCGAAGTCGCAGGGGTGAAGAGGCTCCTGCTCGAATTGGGCGCCAATTGTCCCGTGGTGGTCCTCCCTGACGCTGATCTGGACCTGGCTGCCTCGGCAACGGCCAAAGCCGGTACGGTCAACGCCGGACAGGTGTGTATCTCTGCCCAGCGGGTGCTGGTGGAGCGTCGTTCCTATCAGGACTTTCTGGATGCCCTGGGGGATCAATTCTCAGCGATTCAGCCCGGTGATCCAATCGACGAGAGCACCGACATGGGTCCGATGATAAGTTCCGGAGAGGCCGATCGGGTACGCAGAGTTATAGCCGACGCCGAATCCAAGGGCGCCAGAGTAGTGGTGGGCGGGGAAGTGAACGGCGCATTGCACCAAGCCACCGTGGTGGCGGATGTTCCGCGGGACACGACTCTCTTTTCCGAGGAACTGTTCGGTCCGGCCGTGGGCGTTGTTCCGGTCGACAGTATCGATGAGGCTATAGCCCTGTGCAACCAGACCTCCTACGGATTGGGGGCAGGAGTGTTCACCCGCGATATCGGCGCCGCCGTCCGTTTCGCCCGGGAGGTGGACGCAGGAAACGTGCACATTAACTGGGGCCCGCTGTGGCGGGTAGACCCTATGCCATACGGTGGGCTGAAGGGAAGCGGGATCGGCAAGGAGGGGCCCAAGTACGCCATTGAAGAGATGACCGAGTCCAAGACGGTGGTGATCCATCCCGGTTAGGAAAAATGAGATCCGGAGGAGAAAGGAAACAGGAAGATGATGAACGGCAAAGATATGGACAGGACGATCCGGCTTACCACTGCCCAAGCCATCGTGAAATTCCTTCAGGCCCAATGGACAGAATTCGACGGTGAGCGGGAGCGCCTGTTCCGGGGGATATTCGGGCTCTTCGGACACGGCAACGTGGTGGGACTGGGGCAGGCGCTCGAGGAGTACGGTCACGACCTCGCGTTCTATCAGGCCAAGAACGAGCAGTCGGCGGTGCATCAGGCCATGGGCTACGCCAAGGCGAAAGACCGTCTTTCTACCTTCGCCTGTGCCGCCTCCATCGGTCCCGGCGCCACCAACATGGTCACGGGTGCGGCCACTGCCACCTCCAACCGGTTACCGGTGCTGCTGTTGCCGGCCGACACTTTCGTTCGGCGGCGCCAAGGGCCAGTGCTCCAGCAGATCGAGGACCTGATGGGCGGGGATATCACGGTGAACGACTCCTTCCGGCCGGTATCACGGTTCTTTGATCGGGTCAGCTATCCCGAGCATCTTCTCACCGCGCTTCCCGAGGCCTGCCGAGTGTTGACCGATCAAGCCGATACGGGAGCAGTGACGATCTCTTTCCACCAGGACACAGAAGGAGAAGCGTGGGACTTTCCGGTACGCTTTTTCGAACCACGGGTGTGGCACATACCTCGCAGGCCCCCGGCCGAAGAGCAGATCGCCCGGGCTGCCGAGTTGATCCGGGCTTCCGAACGACCGTTCCTGATCGCCGGTGGCGGGATTCGCTACTCGCGGGCGGGCGCCACGGTAGCGGAGTTCTCTGAGCGTTTCGGGGTGCCGGTGGGTGAGACCTTTGCCGGAAAGGCGTCTGTTCCGGCGGGACCGTATCACTTGGGCGCGGTGGGAGTCACGGGCACTGGTGGCGCCAATGCCATGGCGTCGCGCGCCGACCTGGTGATCTGCGTAGGAACCAGGCTGCAGGACTTCACCACCGCTTCCAACTCTCTCTTCCAAAACCGCGGAGTGCGGTTTGTCGGTATAAATGTCGCCGGCCGCGACGCCTACAAACTGGGCGGTGCACCGATTGTGGCCGACGCCAAACTGTCGGTGGAGAGGCTCGGCGAGATTCTGGAACAAGCCGGCTGGACAGCGAGCGACGAGTACCGAACCCAGACCACAGCCGAGGGCCGAGTCTGGGCCGACCTGATGGACCACCACTTGGAACGTCCACCGGGACAGATCATGAGCCAGGGTGAAGTGTTACGGACCGTGAACGGCCAGGCCCAACCGGGGGATGTGATGGTGGCGGCGGCGGGATCCCCACCGGCCGACGTGCACAAGATGTGGGATCACTCGAACGGGACCGAGGTGCATCTCGAGTTCGGCTATTCCTGCATGGGCCACGAGGTGCCCGGGGCCATGGGATACAAGATGGCTCGACCGGGGGACACCGAGGTATACGTTATCCAGGGTGAGGGAGGGTGGCTGTTGTCCAATCCAGAGATAGTCTCGGCTGTTCAAGAAGGAATCAAAGTTACGGTGATCCTGGTCACCAACGACGGGTACCAATCCATCAGAGCCCTTCAGGAGGGCACGACCGGCGTTCTGTTCGGCACTGAACTGCGGTATCGGGAGGACGACACGCAACGTCTCACCGGCAGCGTCCTTCCCGTCGACTTCGTTCTCAACGCTCAGAGTCTTGGCTGCCGGGTATTCCATGCTCCCGATGTCGATGACCTCGAAGATGCCCTTGCCGAAGCTCGCCGGACCGCACTCCCCGTGGTGATCGTTTGCCCCGTGGAGCCCTACCGGATGCTGCCCGGCGGGGGGGCCTGGTGGGATGTGGGTATTGCCGAAGAGTCCGAAAAGGCCGAGATGCGCCAGATTGCCGAATTGCACCTCAAGGGTCGCGAGTCCCAGAGGTTTTACTACGCAGGAGCGTGAATACCGGCGGCTGGAAAACCTTTTCATCCGTCTAATATCCGGTTCGGGCCAGGTGTCAGCAGAGAAAGGAACCTCATGTCGAGGCTGAGCAGGGATGCGATGCGCGTCCTGATGGGAGATATCATTTCGGGTCGATACTCCGAAGGAGAGCGGCTTCCCAAGGAGAATGATCTGACGGAGCGCTTCGGGGCCAGCAGGGGCACCATCCGGGAGTCGGTGCGGGCTCTCGAGGAGCGGGGCTTGGTCAAAGTCACGCACGGGGTGGGAGCGGTTGTCCAACCGTCCGAGCAATGGGACATCCTTGACGCCGATGTCCTTGATATCACCCTGGCCACCGCCCGCAGCAACCGGGTTCTGGGAGATTTCTTGGAAGCCCGCCGGATTTTGGAAGTGGAAGCAGTGGCGCTGGCCGCCCAGCGGGCGTCGGACGAGGAACTCCAAGTTATCAAGGATGCCTTCGAAAACTTGGAGATCGCCGCCAAGTCCGCCGTGGTCAATCCACTGGATGAGAGGAACTATCTCAAAACCGACGCGAGCTTCCATTCGGCCATATTCAAGGCAACCGGAAACGTGGTGCTCGGCAAGATGCTGGAACCTTTGCAGAAGGCGCTTCAAACTGCCATGCGACCTCTGGCCCGGCCCGACCATCGCATCATGCGGAGCCTCCCCGAACATGAACGCATCATGAAGACCGTTACCAACCGTGATGTGGAGGGCGCCCGAGCCGCCATGGAAGAACACCTGGCAACTTCCCTGGTTTATTTGGAGTCCATCCGAGCCTGACCGGTCCGCTGGTTGTCCGGTAATATAATCTCTTCATGGGTACCCCCAGCCATGCAGGAAAGACAGCCTTCGTAACCGGAGCGAGCAAGGGAATTGGAGAGGGGATCGCCATAGGACTGGCCCGGCATGGCGCCTCGGTGGCCATCGGGTACCACACCGACGCCGACGGGGCCGAGCAGACCGTCGCAGCCATAACCGATGCAGGCGGCGACGCCTGCCCGGTACAACTGGAACTCGCCGACCTCAACCGGTGTTTGGCCGCGGTGGATGAGGTGGCGGAGCGCTTCGGAAGACTTGACATCCTGGTGAACAACGCGGCGCGCACCCGCTTCGGACCCATTCACGAAACTACCGAGGTGGACTTTGACGACGTGGTCAATACGGTGCTGAAGGGTCCCTTCTTCCTGTCTCTGAAGGCTTCGGAGATCATGAACGACAGTGAAGGGGGATCGATAGTCAACATCTCAAGCATCGCGGTGGAGGCGATCATGCCTTTCCACGGCGCGTACACCATGGCCAAGGGTGGCCTGGAATCCATGACCAGGCAGTTGGCCCTGGATCTGGCCCCCGGTGTCAGGGTGAACGCAGTAGCGCCGGGCGCCACTCTCACCGCCCGCAACCTCCGGTACAGCGAAGGCTACGCTGACGACTGGTCCAGGGTGACGCCGCTCGGTCGGGTGATGACGCCCGACGATTATGTGGGAGTGGTGACTTTCCTTACCAGCGACGCCGCTGAGATGATCACCGGCCAGATCATCTATGTGGATGGAGGCTGGGCGATGCTCGGCCATGGCCCGAACATGGACGAATTCGACTTCTCATCTGACAAACTCTGATCACGCCAGGTACTCGATGTGTTGATCGGCTTCTGGAATCCCGGGCGGTCGGCAAGCGGACGTGAAGCCGGCAACATGAGAAGGGAATGACTATGAAAGAAATTGGTTACTACGTCGAATTGGACATCGATCCCGCCCAGCGGGACAAGTTTCATGGCAACATGCTGAATCACTCCGAAGCCACTCTGAACGGCGAGGAGGGCTGCCTGGTCTTCGACGTGTTCGTAGATGCCCGCAACCCCAATCGTTACGCCCTGTTCGAGCTCTACGCCGACGAGGCCGCCGTGGATGAGCACCGATTCTCAAAGCAGTTGGCCAAACATCGCAAGGAGGTGGACCCGGCCATCACAAAGAGGGTCATCTGGATTGTGAGCGGTCAGATAGACGAAAGCAATTTCCGCGGCACCGAGTAGCGCGGGAAGCCGGACTGCTACTCTACCGACGCCAGAAAATCGAAGAAGGCTTCCGACCAGGCCTGAGCCGCGTCGAATTGCGGGCCATGACCTGATCCTTCGAACATCTCCATAACCACCCGGCCACCTGCCGCTTGGTACTGCTCCAAGACATCGCGTATCTGGGACACCATCAACTGGGGAGGAAACGCCTCCGCACCCGGCCAGCCGGGAACGAATCCCGCCTGCCCGAGAGTCCCCATCTCCCAGGCCGAACCATCGGCGACCACAATGTCGGCAGAGCCATGAGTCCAAAGCACCGGAGGCTTGGGGTCGACGTCGACGATGTCCGACCAATCGCTGTACTTGCCGGACAGCGCGTTCAGAATGCCCCGCCTGCCGGGCGCCACCCCCGGCCAGTTTCCCGACGGAGTGAAGTCGCCGGGATACCCGTCATCGCCGGTGACCGATAGCAAGACCTCGTCCAACAACACCTCTTCCCTTTCGGGAGGCTCGCGATGAGTGGGCGCCCAGTAGGAGGAATTCATAACGTTGCGGGGCGAGACCATGTCCTCGGTCGATCGGTCTCCCGCCGCCAGGCGAGCGGTGAAATCCGGATTGCCGGTTCCTCCCCCCGAACCTGCCCAGTCGGTATAGCAGGGAGTCCCGTCCCGTTGGCAGGCGCCGAACCCATAGGGAGACACCGGATCGATCATCGTCAGAGAGGCAACTTGCCGATCCCTTGCGTAAGCGGCGATCGCCGAGCCGCCGGTCGACCAGCCCACCAGATGGACAGGCCGCTGGATCCCCAGCGCTTGCACCAGTGCGTGGGTGTCGTCCGCCCAGTCCCTCAAGCCCCGAGTTGCTTCGATGGGTTTCGGTTCCGAACGCCCGAACGACCGCATATCGGGGGCAATGAACCGGTAGCGCTCGGGCGCACCGGACCAAAGGTGTTCAAAGAAACGTCCAGTGGAAAGGTTGCCGTGAATCATCACCACCGGGATTCCATCTTCGGGGCCGGACTCGTACACGAAAGTCTCGAGACGATCGGTGCTGACCGTCTGTGCCCTTACTCCACTCAAGAGATCCATTCCGTTCTCCTCTGTTTGCTACGTCCTCCCGATATTAAAGGCGATTTCAGCCAAGAATTCGGTTCAAGAAGGTGTGCATCCAATCTCGGGCCGCCCGGCCGTACTCGGTGTCGAAGTAGTCAAAAGCATGGATTCCCTCTGGCCAGATAGCCAGTTCCGCCCCGTTTCCGGCCTTACGCCACCGGCTGAACATGAAAAGCGAGTCATCGAACAGCGGATCGACGGTCCCCACGGTGAATAAGGCAGGGGGCAGTCCCGCCAGATCGGCGAAAATCGGGGAGATGTCGGGGCCGGACAGGTCCTGTCGCCCGGCGAACTGCTCGGTGAACCACCGGATTACGCCGGTGGTGAGGATCAGTGTCTCCTCCCCCGCTTCTCGCACCGAGGGCGTGCCCCGCAGGTCGTATGCGCCGTAGGCCAGGAGGGCGGCTTGGAAGGGCTGGAGCCCGTGACGGTCCCGGAGGCGAAGACAGGTGACTGCGGCAAGATGAGCCCCCGCCGACTCGCCCCCGATGGCCACCAACTCTGCGCCAAAGGCCCGGAGAGAATTGTTGTACAGCCATAACGCGGCCGCCTCGCAGTCGTCCGGTCCGGCCGGATAGGGGTTCTCGGGCGCCAACCGGTAATAGGTGGAGACCACCGTCAGACCGGTCGCGTCGGCCAGTCTCTCCAGCATCGGGTCGTGGTGATGGGCGCCGCCCAATACCCATCCGCCGCCGTGAATGTGCAGAAAGACCCCCCGGGATTCGCCGGCAGGTGGTATCACCCGGAAACGGACCGGACCCGACGGCCCCTCCACTGTCTTTTCGCAAGCCCGTTCCGAATAGACCAAGGCGCCGAACACAGACTTTCCCTCCTCTCGGGCCTGTCGGGCAACCGCCGGGCCCACCTCATAGATCTTGGGAAGATGCGCGAAGGCCAGGCCCAAGGCGTTATTGAAAGCGAGCACCTCGGCGGGCGCCTCGGCAGGAATTTCGATGCGGACCTCCCCGGGGGCACAGTCATTCACCGCGGCGCCGATCAATCTCCGATGATCCCTGTTACCCGGTCTGGCCCGGCGGCTGGTTCAACTCGATCATGTTGCCGTCCGGATCGCTGAGAAACGCCTGGCGTCCGGCGGCGGCCACATGCGGAGGAAGGCGACAATCCACTCCTCGAGCTGTGAGAACCTTCACAAGATCATCCAAATTCTCCACCTCCAAGGCCAAGTGATTGTTGGGATTCGGCCCCAGGGCCGGAACCTTGCTGATGTGGATAGCGTTCTCAGGTCCGGCGCCAACCCAGACACCAGGGGATTCGAACGGCGGACGGGGGAGTTCGGGCAGGCCGAGCTTTTCCAGATAGAACTCTCTGGATCTGGCCAGGTCAGTCGACGGGATGTTCACATGCTGCAACCTGGTGAGGTGCCCGAACAGGCCGTTGTCACTCATCTACTGTCACCGCCTTTCGACGGTCCGCCGACTCGATCAGAGCGCGGATGGTGGCCATGTTCACCGCGCTCTCCTGGAGCGGGAAAATCATCGGCTCGGCGTCGAGAATCATTCTCTCCATGGCCTTTACTTCTTCAAAATAGGCGTTGGTGCCTTCGAAGGTGTGATAGCTGGTGGATTGATTATCAGCCTCGTCACCAAACGCCCGGTTGTCGTCCCCGGACTTGGAAAGGCCGACCACCTCCGACATATGGGTGACCACCTCCACCGTGGAAGCGAGTTCCACCTGGCTGAGCCAGGGGTATGAGACACGGATGCGGCCTCGGGAGCCGACAAACTCGCCCGACCAGGAGGGCAGCGATTCCATGCTGGTGACGAATTGTCCCATCACTCCCCCTTCATAGTGGATCTGGGCAGCAAAGGTCAGGTCCGCCGATTGTCCCGCTCTTCTAATGAATCCCTCCACCTCGACGGGTCGTCTCTGCAAGACGGCCTGGAACAGGGTGACCGGATAGCAGCCCAGATCCCATACCGACCCTCCACCCCTCGAATCGAGCCGGATGTCATCGGTGTACAGCAAAGTGAAGCTGAAGGTCCCCTGGGCCCACCGGGGGACTCCGATCACTCCCTCCGATACCAACCGGCTAAGGAGTGCGGTCTGGGGGTGGAAACGCATCATCGACGCTTCCTGGATGATCACCTCATTCTCCTCGACAGCCTGCACCAGCCGTTCAACCTCACCCGGATAAATAGCGATGGGCTTCTCGATCAGTGCGTGCTTACCCGATCTTGCCGCTTTCACTCCCCAAGGGACATGCAGCCAGTTGGGCAGGGAGACGTACACCACATCCACCTCGTCGGAGGCAAGCATCCGGTCATAGCTGCCAAAGGAAAGGGGAATCCCCATTGACCGTGCATAGGTACGTGCCCGTTCTTCGTCCCGGCTGGCAATGGCGGTGACAACCGAACGCCCGGACATGGCCACCGCCTCGACAATGCGGTCGTTGATTCGCGCCGTGCTCATTAGACCCCAGCGCAGTGGTTCGTTCCCCGCAGCCACAATCAGTCGGGGATCCTTTCCCATCCGCGTCTGGTCGACGAGTTCATTATCGCTTCCTGTGCGTTAGCAACATATCGGGCGTCTTCGAAGGTGGGAACCCAGCCCTCCCCGGTCTCCATGTGGCGGATCATAGCCGCGGCCTGGATACTGACTATGTCCTCGTAGCCGATGCCCACCCCGGGACCGGGCCAGAAACCCGCCTGTCCCGGGTGGCGGGGGCCGCTCAGAATGGTCCGCTCGCTATCGGGATGGGAATCATGCATGACCACCAGTTCGTTCATGCGCTCCAGATTCCATGAGACGGCCCCCTCGGTTCCGTGCACATCAAAAGCCATCCGGCAAACGGGACCGTTGATTATCCGACAGGCTTCCAGATACCCTCGCCCGCCGTTGCTCAGACGGATCAGGGCTGTCGCGTAGTCATCGTTGGTAACGGGGCCCCTGGTGGCAGTGGCTTGAGCGCCGAATACATGACTATCCGAGCGGTCGGGTACTGGGCGCTCCCTGATAAAGGTGTGCGTGTCGGCCACCACCTCATGGACCTTTCCGGCGATGAAGTGGGACATGTCCAGCACATGAGACATCAGGTCGCCCAGCGCCCCGAACCCCGCCGCGTCTCCATCGAACCGCCAGGACAGGGGCGTGGCCGGGTCTTTGCCGTATCCCACTAGAAAACGACCTCGATAATGGGTCACCTCGCCGATCGCGCCCTCCGCCACCAACTGTTGAGCATATCTCGCCATCGGCGCCCATCGATAGACATAGCCCACCATGGACCGGACACCGTTTCGGGAAGCCGATTCAGCAATACGACGGGTCTCCTCAGGTGAGCGGCCCACCGGTTTCTCGCAGAAAACATTCTTTCCCGCCTCGCCGGCGGCTTGAGCAAACCGGGCGTGGGTGGCGTTTGGGGAACAGATCATCACCAGGTCCACATCATCGGCCTCGATCACCTCCTGCCAGGAAGTGGCGCCCCGCTCGAACCCGTATAGAGCTCTGGCTCTTTCCACCTGATCGAGGGACTCATCCACACAAACAACCAGGCGGGGAGGATCAGAACGCAATTCATCAAAACGAGTGGCGGCACTCAGGATTGCCTGGCAGTGTTTGGATCCCATCAGACCCATTCCGATCATTCCGATTCCAGTCAAAGGCCACCACCTAGATGCGATGATTAGACAACTTATCTTAGATCGATGGGGTCAAATGCTCCTGTGAAAGCCAAAACCCATCACCAAACAAATGGCTGTTTGAGAGTCTCACCGGAGTTTTAGTGATGTAACCTCCCGCTCAACGGGAGTCCGAAGCGCCGAACTTGTAAGAGCCGAGTGAATGGAGAATTGCCCATGAGATTACGTACCAATATCCTGTTGACGGGACTCCTAGTCCTGGGGTTGGTGGCCGCAGCCTGCGGTGAGGCAGAGGAAGCCACCACCACCACTGCGGTTGCTGCGCCAGCGCCTACTGACGCACCCGAGGATCCGATTGTGGTTGGGGTGCCGGCGCTCATCGCAACCCATCCGTTCTATGTGGAGCAGTATCGCTACTTCCAGCATGAGGCGGACCGGCAGGGCGCCGAACTGGTGATAGTGGACAGCGCCCCCACCAAGGAAGTCAATGAGGTACAGATGCTCGATGACGCCTATGCCCTACTGGAATCGGGCGTTGACGCGATCATCATGGAGTACATCAACCCTGAGCCCTTCCTCGACTTCCAGGTGGAAGCGGCATCGAGAGGCGTTTGCGTGCTCAACGAGTCCCAGACTCCTCTGACCGGAGCGCAGAACTGGAACGAGGACAACTACCAGGGCGGCTACGGGGTAGGTGTTCACGCTGGCGAGTGGGCAGCCGCCCGCGGTTACGACTCGCCCAAGATCGCCTTGATCGCACGTCCTGACAACCCGCCAATCCTGGCCCGGAGCAACGGCTTTGTCGACGGCGTGAAGAGTGTCGTCCCCGGCGCCGAGGTGGTGGCCGAGGCTCAGGCGATGGGTCCTGAGGCGATTGCCGCCGCCTTCGCCAACATGGCAGCCGCCAACCCTGACGCCCGGATCTGGTTCGCTCCAGAGATCGACTCGGGAGTGGCCGGACTGGCGGCCCTGGCGGAACAGGGCCTGGACGATCCCGAACAGGTGTTCCTAGCGGTGACCAACGTCTCCGAAGCCGGCCTCGAGGTGCTGGCCCGAGGCGACACCCCACTGCAGGCTGCTTACATGTACTCCAAGAACAACCTGGCCTCGATCCAGATGTTCCGGGATGCCCTAGCTTGCGCCAGAGGCGAGACCAGACCACCCACCGTGTACATGCTCGGCCAAGTGGTGGACCCCAACAACCTGGCAGACATCCAACAGCTGCTCCAGGATCTGGACAGTTCCGGCGAGTACCCCCAGTATGTTGAGGATCTGATCGACAGTGTGATCGAATACCGGGACGAACCCCAAACCACCCCCGGGCCCGAGGATCCGATTGTGGTTGGGGTGCCGGCGCTCATCGCAACCCATCCGTTCTATGTGGAGCAGTATCGCTACTTCCAGCATGAGGCGGACCGGCAGGGCGCCGAACTGGTGATAGTGGACAGCGCCCCCACCAAGGAAGTCAATGAGGTACAGATGCTCGATGACGCCTATGCCCTACTGGAATCGGGCGTTGACGCGATCATCATGGAGTACATCAACCCTGAGCCCTTCCTCGACTTCCAGGTGGAAGCGGCATCGAGAGGCGTTTGCGTGCTCAACGAGTCCCAGACTCCTCTGACCGGAGCGCAGAACTGGAACGAGGACAACTACCAGGGCGGCTACGGGGTAGGTGTTCACGCTGGCGAGTGGGCAGCCGCCCGCGGTTACGACTCGCCCAAGATCGCCTTGATCGCACGTCCTGACAACCCGCCAATCCTGGCCCGGAGCAACGGCTTTGTCGACGGCGTGAAGAGTGTCGTCCCCGGCGCCGAGGTGGTGGCCGAGGCTCAGGCGATGGGTCCTGAGGCGATTGCCGCCGCCTTCGCCAACATGGCAGCCGCCAACCCTGACGCCCGGATCTGGTTCGCTCCAGAGATCGACTCGGGAGTGGCCGGACTGGCGGCCCTGGCGGAACAGGGCCTGGACGATCCCGAACAGGTGTTCCTAGCGGTGACCAACGTCTCCGAAGCCGGCCTCGAGGTGCTGGCCCGAGGCGACACCCCACTGCAGGCTGCTTACATGTACTCCAAGAACAACCTGGCCTCGATCCAGATGTTCCGGGATGCCCTAGCTTGCGCCAGAGGCGAGACCAGACCACCCACCGTGTACATGCTCGGCCAAGTGGTGGACCCCAACAACCTGGCAGACATCCAACAGCTGCTCCAGGATCTGGACAGTTCCGGCGAGTACCCCCAGTATGTTGAGGATCTGATCGACAGTGTGATCGAATACCGGGACGAACCCCAAACCACCCCGAGTAATTAGAGAACCCGAAAGGACTGGATAGCTTACGATGATGGTGGATTCGGCAGACAGCGGGTCCACCATCATCAGTGTCTCCGGTATATCAAAATTCTACGAGCGAGTACGGGCACTCCACGGGGTGAGCCTCTCGTTGAGAGCCGGCGAATGCTTAGGGCTGGTAGGAGACAACGGAGCGGGAAAGACCACGCTGCTGCGGGTCATGAACGGAGAGTTGGCGCCCGACATCGGTGAGATCCGCGTGCATGGCGACCGAGTGAAAGAGTGGTCGGTTCGTAATGCTCGCCGAGTCGGAATCGCCACGGTCGCCCAGAACCTGGATCTGTGCGATGAACTGGATGTCCCTGGCAACGTCTTCCTAAACGCCGAAACACCCAAGTGGCGTTTCGGGCCGATCGGTTGGATGGATCGTCGCCGGATCCGCAATGAAACCAAGGACCTCTTGGCAAGTATGGGCGCATCCGTACCGCACAGCGCAACCAAGGTCGAACGGCTTTCCGGCGGGCAGCGGCAGGCCATTGCCATTGCCCGGTCTCTGCGGGGAGACCCCCGCCTGGTGCTGATGGACGAACCGACCGCGGCACTGGGAATCCGTCAGGCGAACACCATTCTGAAGAGCATCAGGCGGATGGTCGAACGCGGGATCGGGGTGGTGATCATCTCCCACAACCTCGATCACGTTCTCAACGTCAGTGATCGCCTGGTAACCATGTTCCAGGGAAGGATCACGCTCGATGAACCGGCCAGCGCCATTCGCAGAGATAAACTTCTGGCCGCCATGATGGGTCATAAAGAATGAGGGAACTGTGCCTACCAGGGTAGGTCGGAGTAGCGCGCTCGCGCTGGGGTTGATCATTGTGGTCACCGTCGTGCAGTTACAGGCCAGCCACTATCTAACCCCTTCCAACATCCGGGTGCTAGCAATTCAATTGGTGTCATTGGGCATCGGAGCGTTGGGATCCGCCTTCGTGGTGGCCTCGGGCAATATCGATATCTCGATCGGCTCGATGTTTTCCCTATGCGGGGTGGTGGCATCCATGGCGGCCGCCGCCGGTGTGCCTTGGCCGTTGGCGCTCTTGCTGGGACCACTGATGGGGGCCGTCCTGGGCGGGATCAATGGTGTGATGGTCCACCGTTTGGCGGTGTCTCCCATCGTCGTGACCCTGGGCGCCCTGACTCTGTATGCCGGGGTGGTCATACTGATCACCAGAGGCAGAACGGTGGCAGGGGTTCCACAGGAATTCCGGACGGTGGGTCGGGGTCAGTTCTTCGCCATTCCGGTCAACGTCCTGATTTTCATCGGTCTGGCTTTGCTGGCCTTCGCCTTTGCAAACCGGATTGACATCGGCCGTCGTTTGCTGGCAGTGGGCTCCAACGTCAGGGCGGCCGCGTCAGTGGGAATTCCGATCCGAAAGTATGTGATCGGCGTGTTCATCGTCAACGGCATCCTGGTGGGCCTGGCCTCCACGTTGAGCGCCAGCCGATTCGGGACCGCCGCTCCCACCGCCGGCATCGGTTATGAATTGCAGGTGTTGACAGCTGTCCTGTTGGGTGGTGTGCTGTTCACCGGGGGGGTGGCGCCCATTGGGGGGGTCCTGTTGGCCGTATTCCTGATCGGCTCGATCCGATCAGGCCTGATAGCCATCGGATTCGAAGTGACGTGGACCAATGTCGTGATAGGCGCCCTCCTGATCGGCGCCGTGGCCCTCAACCAATTCTCCGAAGAAAGGAGGGAGAGAGCCGTAACCCGATCGGCGCTGGCGGAAGCCTTGGAAGAGGAGGAGGAAGGCGGAGGCGCCAACCCCAGTGGCCCCTGATTCTGACCGGAAGTAAACACTTTGCCCGCCGGTTGAACCAGATCTGAAAGGAGAGAAGACCGTGGCGGTTTGCGGGTATCTTGACCAATGGTCCTACATGCCCGGTGACGAGGTTCGCATGCATCTCGACACCGAGGCTCATCCGTTCTCCTTCAATCTGATATCCCTCGATTCACCAGGAGAAGGAGTACCGTCAATCGGTCAGGATCAGATCCCGGGAAGCCAGCCGCCGTCACCCGTCGGATCCATGGTTTTCGTCCCCGCCGCCGGTCCTGAACACCTGACACAGGTGAGCGTGCGGCTTTGGGTTTGGCCCACCCTTCCCCGGCGCGGCGAAGAGCAGACACTGGTGAACTGGCGGGACTCAAACACCAACGAGGGCGTGACCCTGGCGCTTGATGTAGCCGGCCGTCCCTGTTTCAACCTATCCTGGGCCCGGCGCCGATGGAAAGTCGTTTCCGAAGTAGCTCTTTCGGAAAGGATCTGGTATCGGATCTTCGCCGGATTCGACACGGCCACCGGGCGACAGGCTATCGAGGTCGAAGAACTCGGCCGGCAGTCTTCGGAAGAAACCGCGGTTGTCCACCAAGCCCCGGAGAATACGCCGCTTGTCATTGATGGTCCTATCACCATAGCTGCGGTTGGAGGCCAGGACACGGCCGGTACTTTTTCCGTAGACCGCTGCTACGACGGCAAGATCGAACAGCCTGCTATCTACCGGTCCTGGGTGGAAGGATCCCCGGACGAGGGCGGACGCCATGCCAACGTCCCAGGCGCTGCTGTGATCGGATGCTGGGATTTCGCCCGGATGCAGGCCACCACCCGGGTACCCGACCGCGGTCCGGGGGATCGCCACGGTCGGACCGTCAACCTTCCCGCCCTGCGGATGAAAGGCCACTCCTGGAGCTGGCGTCAGTCACTAACGGAGCAGGCGGTGCATCGAAACGCCATCCACTTCCATAGTGATGACGTGGGTGATAAGAACTGGGACGTATCGGCGGTCGTCGCTCTTCCCCGGGACCTGGAACCCGGCGCCTATGCCATGCAGATCGAAAGCAGGGGGACTTCGGCAGAACTGCCGTTCTTTGTCCACAGCAGAACTGACAAGCCTGATATAGCCGTATTGATGCCCACCTTCACATATCTGGCCTACGGGAACCTCCGGCCGGACCCCAATCCCGACTCGGTGGCCATCGAGGAAGCACACGCCGATGTGGGTATGCACCCCTACGACGAGTCGAATCCCTTCGACAGCTTTCTGGCCGAACGCCCTGATCTGGGCGCCTCGGTCTACAACCTGCACGCTGATGCCAGTGGCATCTGCTACGCCACCCGCAACCGCCCCATCGTAACCTTCGCATCGGAATACCACTGGTGGGGGACCAGAGGTCCTCGCCACTTCTCCACCGACATCACTCTTCTCCGGTGGCTGCGATCCGAGGGCCACCGATTCGATGTGATTACCGATGAGGACCTGGATACATACGGAGTCGATCTACTCTCCTCCTACTCGGTGGTGATCACCGGAAGTCACCCTGAATACGTATCTCCCAATTGGATGGCAGCAGTGGAAGACTGGCTGGAGTGCGGGGGGCGCCTGATGTACCTGGGAGGAAACGGTCTCTTCTGGGTAACCGCCACCCATCCCGATATGCCGGGGGTCATCGAAATGCGACGCGGCTTTGCCGGATCACGGGACTGGACGTCGGAGGTGGGGGAGGAATGGCTCAGTTTCGAGGACAGAGTCGGAGGACTCTGGCGGCACCGGGGCACGGCTCCGCAAAGGCTGGTGGGCGTGGGATTCACCGCCATGGGTTGGGGCACCTCCGCCGGCTATCGGCGATGTCCCGACTCGTTCGACAACAACGTCGCCTTCGTCTTCGAAGGGATAGGGAAGGATGAGATAATCGGTGGGTTCGACAGCGGACTCGGCGGGGCATTGATGGGAGCGGCAGGCGATGAAATTGACCGAATGGACTATGCATTGGGTACCCCGATCCAGACTAAATTGCTGGCCACTTCTTCAGGCCGCCACGGACAGTTCCAGCGCGCCATCGAGGACATCATGCAAACGAATAACTTCTTCGGCTCGGCCCGAGACCCGGATGTGCGGGCCGACATGGTGCTGATCGAACGGCCCAAGGGCGGATGCGTCTTCTCCGTTGGTTCGATGAACTGGATCCCGTTCCTCGCCACCCAGGACGGCAACAGCAATGTGGCAAAGGTCACCCGCAATGTCCTCGACAACTTCTTGGCCCGGGCAAAGGGGATCCGTCGATGATTCGCAGGGTCGGGGTTGGGATCGTGGGCTGCGGCCATGTCAGCCTCCAGTACCTGGAGGGATTCAAGACACTGCCGTCCATCGAGGTGGTGGGATGCTTCGACGTCGACCAGAACCAATCCCGCCAACGGGCAGCGGCTTTCGGTGTCCCGCGGATTTATCGGACCTTGGAAGAATTGCTGAGCGACCCACTGGTCGAAATCGTTCTCAATATCACCCCACCCCTAGTGCACTATGGAATCTCCCAGACTGCTCTGGAAGCGGGAAAGCATGTGTTCTCGGAGAAGCCCCTGGCGCCGACTCGGGAACAGGCGAGGCATCTTCTCGACTTGGCTGCCCACAATGACGTCAGGCTGGCATGCGCCCCGGACACCTTCCTGGGCAGCGGCCTCCAGACTTCCCGCAAACTGCTCGACGACGGCTGGATCGGGTCCCCGGTGGGGATGGGCACTTTCTTCTTGTCCAACGGAGTGGAGCATTTTCACCCAAGCCCGGCGTTCTTCTATGGACCGGCGGGGGGCCCGATGCTGGATGTGGGTCCCTATTACCTGACCGCCCTCATCAATCTTCTCGGTCCCATGGCCAGGGTGGCAGCCATTTCCCGGATCACCTTCGGGGAGCGGATGATTACCTCGCCGGAGCAGTACGGCGCCCGGATCAAAGTGGAAACTCCCACCTACATCACTTCGATCCTCGAGTTCGAGTCCGGCATCAGCGGACCCCTACTCGCCACGTTCGACGTCCAGGCCACCCGGCTGCCTTTCATAGAGGTGTACGGGACCAAGGGCACCCTCAGCACGACCGATCCCGATCTGTGGTCGGGAACCCCCCAAATAAGGCAGTACGGCGAGGAGGAGAAGGCCATGCTCGATCTGGAACGCAACGTGCCTTGGACGACTTTCCGGTCCTCAGAGCCCATCCCCGGACTGCGAGGTATCGGGGTAGAGGACCTCGCCCGAGGGATCATCGACGACCGTCCCCATCGGGTAGCAGCCGAAGTCGCCTACCATGTGCTGGACATCGCCCTGTCCATTGCGGAGGCAGCGGAATCCGGCGCCCATGTTGACGTGGAAAGCACCTGTACCCGTCCCGCGCCCCTCTCCTTGGCGATCAAGGCCCTACCCCGGTCCTAAACCGGCCCGCCCACGCGGTCCTCTACCTACTGGTCAGCCTCCATGTACCAGAAGACCGTCTTGCGCTCCACCCACAAACCAGCGGCGAACACTATGAGGCCGATAAAGGCAACCACGAAGATGGCGGCAATCATCTCGTGGGTCTTGATAAAGGACCGGGCCTCCACCACCAGAAAACCCAGTCCCTCGGTAGCCACCACCATTTCGGCTACCACGACGTTGGTGAGAGCGTAGGTAATCCCCAGCTTCACCCCCACCATGATGGCAGGAAGGGCAGCCGGTAAACGGATCCGACGCAACAGGGCAAACTCGCTCATCCTAAGCGACCGGCCCAGCTCGACCAGCGCCGGATCCACGCCAGCCAGGCCCAGACCGGTCTGGATAAGGATGAGAAAGAAGATCGCGAAGCTGGCCAGGGCCACCTTCACGCCCACACCGATACCGAACCAGACCAGGAACAGCGGGACGAAAGCCACTTTGGGAACGATTCGGAACCCCAACAACAACGGATAGAGGGAGCGCCGCAAGAAGGGTGAATAAAAGATCCCGATCGCTGAGAAGAACCCCAGTGCTCCGCCGGCCATGAAACCAAGAATCATCTCATAGAAAGTGACGAACCCCGCCTCCACGTACTCGACCCGGTTCTCGATCAGCGCTTCAACAACCGATTCGGGTGGGGGCAGCACGATCGGATGGAAATCCCGCCATTCGATCATCACGATCCAGAAAACGACGATCCCTACCAGCACCGCCAGCAACGGCCAGTGATACAGGAGGCGCCGACCGGCCCTCTCCAATCGCCAGGCCGACCGGCCAGGGGCGAGGTTGTTTTCTACACCCAAAACGTCAACCTCCGCTCCAGCCAGAGAAACGAAAAGTAGCTGACAACCCCGAAGGCGGCGATCACCATGATGGAGGCGATAATGAACTCGGTGTTGGAAAACGCAGCCGCCTCCACGATCCGGGAACCGATGCCAGTGCTACCCGGAACCAGTATCTCACTCAGCACTCCCCCGATGAACGACTCGGTGAGCGCAATGCGCAGCCCGGCCAGCACAAAAGGCAGGGCGAACGGCAATGAGACTTTCCGGAATCCAAACCACCTGCTACCCCGCAGTGACCGGGTGAGTTCCACCATTTCAAGTTCCACGCCGTTCAGTCCGGTGATAGTGTTCTCGGTCACCGGGAAGAATGCAAGAAGGACCGTGACCACCAGTTTGTATTCGAACCCCACCCCCCACCAAAGGATGAAAAGCGGTATGAACACCGCCTTGGGGATCACATAAAGGGACACCAGGATGGGGTGGATCGCTCTTTTCACCCCTTCAAAGTGGTTGATCAGCACCCCGGACACGAACCCCATCACCCCTCCCAGAAAGAACCCCCAGCCGATGGTTACCGCGGTGGTGAGCATGTTGCCAACCAAGAAATCTCCCTGGTTCCATAGCACCCCCCATACTTTCGAAGGCGGCGGCAGTACAACCGAATGGAACCCGGTGATCCAGATGAATGCCTGCCAAGCTGCTATGAAGAAAAGGGCAAAGACAATGGGATCGAGGAACCGACGGATACGCCCCGTCTTGCTGCCCAGAACAGGGGCTACCGCTTCGGCAGCCGTCTCGCTCACTCGGGAACTCACAAGGACCCCTTGGAGTTCTCACCTCCATCGGCTGTGCCGATCATCCGGCGGGTGATCACCACCTGCTCCAGGAATGCAACGCTGTCGCGCATCTCAGCGATGCGTGGGCGGGGAAGATCCACAACAATCTCTCCAAGAATGGTGCCAGGGCGGGCCGAAAGCACCAGGATCCGATCCGATAGAAACACCGCCTCCGGAATGTGGTGGGTCACGAACAGCACGGTCTTCTGGGTCTCCCTCCAGATACGCATCAACTCTTCGTTCATACGCTCCCGCGTGAACTCGTCCAATGCGCCGAACGGTTCATCCATCAAAAGGAGGGTCGGGTCATGGAGAAGCGCCCGGCAAATGGACACCCGCTGCTGCATCCCGCCGGAGAGTTGCTTGGGATAGGCGTCGCGGAAGTCCTCGATCCCGACCATTTTCAGCAACAGTTCGGCCCGGTTCTCGTACTCCTGGCGAGACATGATCGCTCGCTTCTGGGAAGCCAGCACCTCGTAGGGGAACATCACGTTCTTGAACACGGTGCGCCACTTCAGCAAGGTGGGGGCCTGGAAGACGAAACCGATGTTTCCCGCGGGACCCTGAACCGGAACACCATCAATGGACACCGTACCTTGGGTCGGCGGAATCAGACCTGAGACCAAGCGCAACAAGGTGCTCTTACCACATCCGCTAGGTCCGATGATGCTTACGAATTCGCTGTCGGAGACCGTTACAGAGATGTCCCGCAGAGCCTCCACTGTGAGATCGGTGGTTTGGAAAACCTTACCCAGATCCTGGAGTTCTATACCCATCCGAGAGTATTTCTTACAAGGGAGGTTGTCCGGAACCCACTACCAAGCAGGTTCCGGACAACCTTTACCTAATGAACCTCGCTCAGCCCAGGAATGGGGTGAGCGGATTAGACCTGCCCAGCACGGTGGCGAGCGCGTCGCGGGCCGCGTCGAAGTCGTCGATAGGCACGTCACCGCTGTCGATGATCAGATCGGAGATAAACGCCTGATCAAGGGTCAAAGGCGCATCCAGCAGGTAGTCGTTGATGAAGTCGAGGCTTCGCTGCTTCTTGTCCGGATCAAAGTAGCCGATTCCGTCGTCCCGAACATCCTCGGTGAGCATCAGCGTGAGGAACAACTGCAGGTTACCGAGGTGGAACTCACGGGCATTGGGCTGCTCCTCCAACTCAGGGTTGTACTTGAAGAGAGCGTCGATGGACTCGTTGTGAGCGCTTACGCCGCCTTCGATCACGTACTCGTACCCGGCCAGAGCGCCCTCGATGAACCGCCTGACAAGATCACGATTGCTTTCCAGCATCTCGGGACGGGTGATGAGACCGTTGCCGTAGATGTCCACGGCGCGGCCCACCCAGTAAGTGTCGGGCTCGATCGGCGGATCGGCCAGCCACCACTCGGGCAGGTTGGTGATCCAGTCCATGACGAAGTCGGCCTGTCCGGTGGCTATGGAGCCGATTCCGGCGCCGTCTACGTACTGCCAATCGATGTCGTCGTAGCTGATCCCCACCGAGCCGGCAAAGGCCTTGAACAACTGGTCATTCTCATCACCAGCGTCAACCGCGCCCCGCAGACCCACCAAGCTGGAGGGGTCGTCACCACTCACTCCAGCGTCAGGCCCCGCATACACCGCGGTGGGGGCGGTGGAGGCGATGGCTGCGATCTCAACCAACGGCAACCCTTCACTGATGGTACGCATCACTGCGCCAACTCCGGCAAACCCGAAGTCACCCTCGCCCAGTCCGATACGGGCAGAGGTGTCACCGGACCCGTAGCCACGGGTGATCTGCACCGCAATGTTGCGCTCGGCCCAAAATCCCTTGTCCAATGCCACGTAGAAGGGAGACGTCTGGCCCTTGGGTACCCAGTCGAGAATGAAGAAGACTTGATCCACCCCTCCGTCATCTGCTGCTTCGTCAGTGGAGGGGTCTGCGCAAGCGGCCGCGATCAGTGCCAGGACTGCCAACGCCGCAAGAAGTGTCCTTAGACGATTCATATAGAAACCTTTCCGCATAAATAGTTATTACCGACCGGATCCAGCTTTCGCCATTCGCCGGCATCTTTTCGGCAACCCTAGCACCTGATCTCACAGCGGGCCTCAAAAACAGGGAGTCAATCCTTGCAGTTATAGATGTCGTCAACGAAGCGCCGGGAGCACTTCCTCCGCCAACATGGTTACCTGTCGGTGGCAGTCAGCGAACACAAGTCGAAGATCAAAGATCAGATGTTTCACGCCGGACTTGAGCATCTCGGCTGTCTGTTCCGCGCATTGCGCCGGAGAGCCGGTGATCAGCAGACCGGCCAGATCCTCGACGGTTTCGAACCGACCCGAAGGCGGCTTGATCCAATCGGTGGCGCCCTCGGCACTGCGGGCCAGCATGCTGACAGCCGCCCGGGCGGCATCCAGATGCCTCCCATCTCCCGAGTCGACCAGAGTGATAGGCATGCTGGCGACATCCAGACGGCGCCCCGTCTTGGCGCGGTAACGACCGGCCAATTCCATACGCGCCAAAAACGTATCGCGAGGAAGACGTCCGGCTATCCATCCGTCGGTGTGCTCGAAGGCCCGGCGCACCGCCGCTCGACTTACACCCCCGTAGTAGAGCATCAGTTGCTCGCCAGGCACCGGATCGATCTCCACCTCGGCACTGGCCGAAGTGGCGTCCCGCAAAGCCTTCACTGTCTCTTCGAACAATTCCACTCTGCTCCCATAGCTCAACCCCAGCGATTGAAAGTTCTTCGGCCCCACGCCTAGCCCCAGTCCAATCGCCAACCGGCCCTCGGCCAGGCGCCAGAGGGTCCCAACCTCCTGCACCACACGCAGGGGATGGCGGTTGGGCAGTAACACCGCCGTACCCAAAGTGATCCGTCGGGTTACCGCGGCCACCGCGGCCAGGCTCAGGAGGGGCTCGAAAAAAGTAGTGCCGCCCGCCTCAAGCAGCAATCCGTGCGGGGCCCCCGCCGCCAAGCGGTCCCGTACCCACAGGGAGTCGAATCCAGCCTCCTCTGCCAACTGCGCCACCTCCAGCATCTCGGATACCTGCGGATCGGCGCCGAAATGGGGGAGCACAAGCCCGAAACGAGTCGCGAACCTAACAGCCATCGGAACCTGCGGTCAGGTAGCGTTCCAACCAGTCGCTCACCTCGGTAATGACCTGCCGAAAGGCGTCACCATGATGTACTTCATGGTGACCGATGCCAGGGATAATCACCAATCGCTTGGGTTCTCTCGATCTCTGCCACATACGTCGTGATTCTTCCACTGGAATCATCGCATCTCCTCCGGCATGGATAAACATGACAGGCTTGGACGGCTCGTAAGGCAGGGTTAGCTCGGGACTGAAGGCTACTATCTTCTCGGCCGACTCCAGGGTGGTGACAAACGCCATGTGGGGGTACTGTCGCTCCACCCGCTGTCGCCACTCTCGGGCTTCTCGGTCCCGGAGCAGTATCTCATCAGGGTCCACCATCTCACTGGGGATTCCGTCGCATCTACGGCGGCGGTCCTCTGCCAGCCGGCCGCTAAAGACTTTCCATTGCTCCGGTGTCCGCACCGCCGCAAGGTGACGTTCCCCACTTCCATAACCCACCACCGAGATGACGGTCCGACAGCGACTGTCAACCCCTGCCGCCACCGCCACGGCCCCGCCGTAACTCACCCCCAGCAATGCCAGTCGTCCGGTGTCCAGGTCAGACCTTCTCTCCACATAGCCCATCACCGCCCGGATGTCGTCAACGTGCTCGTCAGGAAAGCAGCGGCCCCGTTCCCCACCGCTGGCGCCGAATCCCCGGTAGTCAGGGATCAACACCGCCAAGCCCGCACAAGATAGAGCATCCCCCCACTGGGGCATCAGTTCCTTGACGCTCCCCCATCCCAGACACACCACCACCACCGGATGCCCACTGGGAGGCGGGTCTCCGGAGGGAAGATACAGGTCCGCCGCCAGGGTAACTCCGGCAGGGGAAGGAAAGCTCAACGTCTTCATGAGTAAGGCATTCTTTCCGGGTTATGCCGCCAGGTATCGCCTCCCCGGCTAGCGGAAGGCAGGCGCCACCGCCGCAGCAAAGTGTTCGAGTTGTTCAAGCAGATGATCAACCGTGTGATAGACGAACTTCATCTCGTAGTGGTTGACGCCTGCTTCCACGTAACGACCGATCTTCTCGCCAACGTCGTCGGCGCTTCCGATCAATCCCGCTGCTTGGATGGCCTCTTGGGTGGCCGTGTGATCAAACCCTTCGGTCAGGACCCCGAGGGTCTTCTGGGCGCTGGAGACCGCCTCCTGTCTGGTTTCGGCCAGGGAAACATACACTTCGGTAGCGATATCGAATTCGGTTCCTCCCCGCCCCTTCTCAACAGCAAGCCTGTCCAGGTTTCGAATACGACCCGGGTACTCATCAGGTGGGATCCAGGGCGGGATCCACCCGGTCGAAAACTCGGCGGTTATGTCCATGGCGGTGGGTCCGTGGCCACCGGTCCAGATCGGAGGGTAAGGCTTTTGCGCCGGCTTCGGCCAGATCTCGGTCTCGGGAAAACTGAAGTACTCACCCTGGTAAGAGGGATAGTCCTCGGTCCAGATGGTCTTCATAGCCCGCAGGTAGTCCCTCGTAACGTGATATTTCGTCTTACGGGGAATTCCCAGCACCTCAAAATCGACATTGTGGGTGCTCTTGGGGGCTCCGGTGCCGATCCCAAAAATCACGCGACCGTTGCTCAGTTGGTCGATGTTGGCAACTTGCTTAGCCGCTACCAGGGGATTCCGGTAGGGAAGACACAGGACCGCTACTCCGATGCGGATCCGATTGGTGACCCCCGCCAAGAAAGCCATGTTGGTCAGCGATTCGAAAAAAACGGGAGGAGAGTCAGCAGCTTCCACTGCCTCGCGGGAACCGCAAGAGACGTGGTAGCGATCCTGAAAGGTGGTCCAAGCCAAAAAGTCGTGCACCCAAACCGCGTCGTAGCCCAACTCCTCGCAACGCACGGCCGACCGTCGGATGTCCGCGGTATTCGCCAAGGGTCCTGCCACCGGAAGCCGGACTCCGAACTCTGTCGCTTTTGCCATTCAGCCACTCCTGTTTGATGTCCGAGCGGATTCTACATTCGGGCACCTCACGTAATCTGGGCAGGAATGAAGATAGGACCGTTGGCCCAAGCCTGGCTGGAGAAGCGCCAGACCGCATTGGTGGAATTGCTCGGGCAGTTGGTTGTCACCGAGAGTCACGCCGCTCAACCCGCCGGGGTAGCCAGAGTCGCCTCTTTGGTTATCGAGCAATTGAGCCCCCTCGGGTTCTGTTTCACGGAGGTTGCTCAGCGTCCCCTTCCCGAGTCCCTCGATTGGCTGGCGGAGCTGATGTCGCCCAGTATCCCATACAGCCAATTGGGGGCCACCCACTCAGGATTTCGGAGGGGAGAGCAACATGGCCGGCTTCTCCTGCTGGGAGATCTTGACACGGCCTTCCCGCCCGGTAGTCCGACCGGCGGCGGCTTTCGAATCGAGGGTGGAAAGGTGTTCGGCCCGGGGGTGGCGGACATGAAGGGAGGGCTGGTGGTGATGGTCGCCGCCTTGCAGGCCCTGCGCCACCTGGAGGTAGGTCTACCCGATGTCGCCGTTGTCCTATCCGGAGATGAACAAGCCGGCAGTCTCGGGTCCCGCCAGACCGTCGAAAAGGCGGGAGTGGGAGCGGACTGGTGCCTGGGTCTGGAGTGTGCCCGCCAGGGCGGCAAGCTCATGTCCGGGCGCGGACACATCGGCGTGGGCAGACTGATCCTGAGAGGACGGGAATCGCACACCGGGTCCGCCCACGCCCAGGGCCGCAACGCCCTCGACGGCCTGGCAAGACTGGTCATCGGATTCAATCGTCTCACCAATGAGGAGGAAGGCACCTACATCACGGTGACAATGGCCAAGGCAGGTCGACGGCGCAGCATTACCCCCGCTCACGCCTCGGCAGTGGTGGACATCCGGACTCGCGGTCCCGAATATTGGGAGGCTGTGACCTCCCGCATGCGCTCCCTTGCCCGGACCGTGGAACAGGACTGCGGAGTCACGGTGGAACTGCTAGCCCACAATCATCGACCGGGGGTCCGGCCAGACCACGGTACCGAACTGCTGCTTTCCATTGCGGAACGGGTGGGAAGGGACCTGTCTATCCGAATCGATGCCTTCGAGTCGGCGGCAGCGGGCAGCGTCTCCTTTCGTAGCCCGTCAGCCGCCACCTTGGATGGGCTGGGCCCGGTGGGCGGCGACCTGATGACCCGCAACGAATATATCCAACTTGACAGTCTCGTCTCCCGCGCCGCCCTCCTGGCAGGAATCATCGGTCAGTTGCCGCCGCTCCGCCGGGAGTGATACCGGTACGATTGCAACGGTAGGTCACACTGGCTTGATACGAGGGTATTGACAAAGAAGGACGCTGATAGTTACCCTTCGAGACGTTTGAGCAGGTAGAGCTTTGCGTGTAACACTTGCGGGAATCCCACCCGTCGGCATTCCGCACAAGAAAGGACAGCAGCGCAGATGACCGAAACAACCACCAGAATCAGGGGCGGGACGATCCAGACGTCTTCTGGAGGAATGAAGGCCGACCTGCTGATTTCAGGAGAAAAGGTCGCCGCGTTATTGGATCCTTCCAGTCCTGTCTCGGCTGACCGGGAGATGGACGCGCAAGGAAAGTGGGTACTCCCCGGGCTCATCGATCTTCACGCCCATACCCGCTCTCCCGGGTACGAGCAGAAAGAGGACTTTCTCACCGCCTCTCGGGCGGCGGCGGCCGGAGGCTACACCACCTTTGTGGATATGCCCAATGTTGAACCCCCCACCGTGACCGTGGAACTGTTCGAAGAGAAGCGGGCGGTGGCCGACGAATTGTGCGTAGTCGACTGGGGTCACTTCGTCGGCCCGACCCAGTTGGAAGAGATCCCCAAAATGGCCAAGGCAGGAGCGACCGGCTTCAAGTTCTTCCAGGTCACTGGCGGATACCCTCACGATCCGCGGCTTGCAATCGCCGACCCCGCCCGATTGCTGGAGACCTTTGAGGCCATTGCGGAGACGGGTTTGCTGTGCGTGGTGCATCCCTTCGCCCAGACCCTCTTCGAGAGCCTCTATCACCGGGAAGTTGCCAAAGGCAAACCGGGAGACATCTTTACTTTCAGCGATGTCTATACCCGGGACGTCGTTTGGCGGCTGGCGGTGGCAATCCTGCTGGAGGTGCAAAGAGAAACCGGCATGCGGATGCAGGTGGTCCACACCCATGCTCCCGGCAGCCTGCGCCTCCTTGCCCAGGCCAAGGCCGACGGGGTTCCTGTCACGGTCGCCACCGACCCCAAGTACTTCCACCTGCGGGAAGAAGACATCCAGCGCCAGGGGGCCCGGGCCATTCCGGGGGGCGCCGTCACCACCGACCCCGATCGGATGGCCGCCATCTGGGAAGCGCTGGACAGCGGCGTCATCGACATCATCGACTCTGATCACGCTCCGCACCTGCTGGAAGACCTAACCCTCATGGAGGAGGATCCGTTGATCGGGCCGTTCGGATCACCGCACTACGAGCACCTGTTCTCTTTGATGCTGTCGGACGTACAGGCCGGAAACCTTCGTCTGAGTCGGCTGGTGCACGCCCTGACCGAGGCGCCCGCCCGGATCCTGGGCCTCTATCCACGGAAGGGGGCGCTGCAACCCGGATCGGACGCCGATCTGGTCATCGTCGATCCCGATCTGGCCTACCAGCCTCAAGACGGGCAGATGGAGTGCAAGAGCAACTGGACTCCATACCACGGGCGCGACTTTATAGGCAAGCCCGTGATGACCATGTTGCGTGGAGCGGTCATCTTCCGGGACGGCGAGGTAACCGCAGAGCCTGGATACGGTCGGTACATCGCCGGGGTCCCCCAGAAACCGGCCACCGACCGACCTGCCGATATGCACCCGGGCCTCTACCTACAGCCTCGGTCTTGACCGATTCATTAGTGGACGACCCCTCGATCTGAGGGCCTGGGAATATCGAGGAGAGAGCTAATGAAATTCGGTGTGCTGGCGCCGCACTTCGGCCAGTGGACATCCAGGGAAACGCTGATTGACAACGCACCAGTAATAGAACAGATGGGTTTTCATTCGCTGTGGGTTCGCGATCACCTGGTGTGGAAGCCTCACGAAATGGAAGGAGAAGACCGGACCTTCTTGGAGCCGCTTTTGACTTTGGCGGCCCTTTCCTCGGTCACCGCCCGGATGATGCTGGGAACCGCGGTGCTGATTCCGATCCGCTGGCCCCTGAAACTAGCCCAGAACCTGGCAACACTCAGTTTTCTCTCCAACGGACGGGTTATGGCCGGGATGGGACTTGGCAGCAACGAGGCCGAATTCGCGGCCGCGGGGCTCGACAAGGATCGTCGTATCCCCATTCTCGGCGAAACTCTGGATATCTGTCGGCGGGTCTGGCAAGAAGACAACGTCTCCTATAAAGGAGAGATCTTCCAGTTCCAGGACTTCACCCTCAGACCCAAGCCCTTGGCGCCCATCCCCTTTCTTTACGGGGGCAGCACCCGCGCAGCCGCGCGACGAGCGGTCACCCTCACGGACGGATGGATTCCGGGTCGGATTCCCATCGACACCTTGAAAGATCGACTCGCATACATTGACCGACTGTGCGAAGAACAGCAAAAGCAGATCCTGCTGGGAACCATCCCTCTGGTGCTGGCTGACCCGGATCGGCGCCGGGCCAGGGACTCCATAGACATCAAGGCTCTGGGTGTCAGTTCGGCGGGCGCCCGACATTGGGTGACTCCTGCCTCGGGGGGGTTCGACACTGTCGACGACCTGGATGGACTGTTGGTGGCGGGAGACCGGTCCGACTGTTTGCGCTCCATCGAAACCTTCGCTGAGTTGGGCCTTGAGATGGTAATCCTCGATGTCCGACTGGGATTCAGCGGCTACATGCAACAGTTGGAATGGTTGGCCGAGTGGGTGCTACCCGAATTCGGCGAGTGATCGCCGCCAAGTCAACCTGAGATCAGGGCTATCCCCACCAGAACAGGCGGGACGGTACTCAGCCGCCGGTCTCTTCACTATTGGACTTGAGCGCTCCCACCGACACCTCGCTGACCGGATTCCACAGCATCCAGCCGAGATCGAAATCCTCCGCCGCGTTGATCGAAGACCGAACCTGGTCGTCCCGATGACCGAAGTCCTGGAGCCAGGGACGGATGACCACTGCGGTGTGCATCCTCGCCACCGCGTCCTCGAGGGCGGACTTCACCACACCGCCCGGATGATCATTGGGCCGGTCGAATCCATACCACCCATCGTCGTAGTGGCTGGGGTACAACATGGGAGACACGACATCCAACACCTCGGTGATTCTCTCCCACTGTTGCCCGATTCCGCCGTCATCGGGCACGGTAGTCAGGAACCCGAAGATGTCGGCCGCCACTGCACAACCCATCGGCCAGAGCAGGGCGCGGGCCTCCTCCAGGAAGGAAGTGATGGTCTCCACCCGGGAATCGGGGTCGATCGGTCCATCGAAAGTGGCGGATGGCCGCCGGGAGTCGGGGAAGCGAATGTAGTCGAACTGGATCTCATCCACCCCCAGTTCACACACCTCCACAGCCAAGGCCAAGGCATAGGCGCGAGCTTGAGAATCTGTGGGATCCAAAAAATACTGATCACCCTGTCGGTACGGCTGCCCCAGGTATGAGTCCCACACTGCGCTGGTGGGCGCTCTGATGCTGGCGATGGGGTCTTGGAAAGCCACGATTCTCCCGATCAAATAGATGTCCAACCGTTCCAGTTGATCCGCAAGCCCGGCCAGGTCGTATTGAGGATTCACGGCCCTCACCTGCCGGACCAATTCCACTTGAGAGTTATAAAAGACCTGTCCCGTTTCGTCCTTGATGTCCAGCATCACACCGTTCAGTTCCGAATCTTGCACCAACCTGACCATCGCGTCCCACTTCAGCCGGTCTCCGGCAACTTCTCCCGAAACATGAGCCGCTCTGATTACCAGGGGTTCGATTGTCAACTGTGCGTCACCGGGACCCCCGTCCCATTGGTAGGAGGTGGGGATCCAAGCCGGACGGGTCACTTCCACCTCACCCTCCTCCACCTTCTCCAACAAGAAATAACCGTCCGCGTCCGTGAAAGTCCTGGTCGATCCGGCGCTGACCAGAGCTCCCTCCACCGGAACCAGATTCGAGTCCGTCACCCTGCCCCGCAGCGTTCTCGGTCGGAGATGGACCACCATCGAGTCCTGGGGCGGGCCGGCCACCGTAACCGTTTTCGGTAGGTGGCCGGGGGACACCAGCACATACCGCCGCCCGTGCGGCGCCCAATCGAGCTCAACCGATCCCTCAAGGTCGGTGACTTTCACCACCTCCCCGTCACGGAGTACGGTGACATCCCCCAATCCCAGGCCGTCGCGGTCCAGTACATAGAGAACGAAGGGCTGGTCGTCGTCAAAGATCAGCCACAGCATCCACAGAACCCACCCCAGCGTCATCAAGGTAAGCAACCTGCGGACCCAGAGCCTGCGCCAAGACATCTCTATTGGCCGAGATTAGGTACCCGTTGGGTTAAGGTATGTCCCATGTTCGGTTTCCTGCTGTCGGTAGTGATCGCGGCGTTGGCCGGGGCGATCGGCGCCCGGCTGGCCGGTCGTCAATCGACGGGCTGCTGGGCATCCATCGCCCTGGGCTGGATCGGTTCCCTGCTGGGTTCCTGGCTGGCTGGCCTGCTGGGATGGCCCACCCTGTGGGAGGTGGCGGACTTCCCGGTGATCTGGGCGATTCTCGGCGCAGCACTGTTTGTGGCGTTGCTCAACCTGCTGAGCGGACGTGACAACCGCCACCGTCACTCGGCCTGAATCCCGCCCCGGTCAGCCGATGGCGCCTGCCTCCACCATGTTCAACTCGATGAGCCGGTTCATCTCGACCGCATACTCCATGGGGAGTTCCTTCACGATCGGTTCGATGAACCCGGCCACCACCATCGATGTGGCCTGGTCCTCGGTGAGCCCTCGGCTCATCAAATAGAACAACTGCTCCTCCCCCACCTTGGAGACGGTCGCTTCGTGGCCGATTTCGGCGTCGTTTTCCTCGATCTCCATGTACGGATAGGTGTCGGAGCGTGACTCTTCGTCCAGGATCAGGGCATCGCAGCGGACGAAGCTCTTCGACCGCTCCGCTCCCGGTTCCACTCTGACCAGCCCCCGGTATCCCGCCCGGCCGCCGGCCCGGGAGATGGATTTGGAAACGATGGTGGACGTGGTGTCGGGGGCGACATGCACCATCTTGGCCCCCGCATCCTGGTGCTGGCCCGAATTGGCGAAGGCGATCGACAGTACCTCCCCGTGGGCGCCCGGCTCCATCAACCAGACCGCCGGATACTTCATAGTAAGCCTCGATCCTAAATTGCCGTCGACCCATTCCATGGTGGCGTCGGCGTAGGCGGCGGCTCGTTTGGTGACCAGGTTGAACACGTTGTTCGACCAGTTCTGGATGGTGGTGTAGCGACACCGGCCTCCGCGCAGCACCACGATCTCCACCACTGCCGAGTGGAGCGAATCGGTGGTGTACAGCGGCGCCGAGCAACCTTCCACGTAGTGGCAGTAGGCGCCCTCGTCAACAATGATCAGGGTCCGCTCGAATTGGCCCATGTTCTCGGAGTTGATGCGGAAATAGGCCTGAAGCGGTTGTTCCACATGCACACCCGGGGGCACGTAGATGAAAGAACCGCCCGACCAAACCGCCGAATTGAGGGCAGCGAACTTATTGTCGTTGGGCGGAATGACTGTCCCGAAGTACTTTCGCACCAGGTCGGGGTATTCGCGGACCGCGGTGTCCATGTCGCAGAACAGCACACCCATTTCCTCAAGGTCGTCCCGGTTGCGGTGGTACACGACCTCCGACTCGTACTGAGCGGTCACCCCGGCCAGGAACTTACGCTCCGCCTCCGGAATCCCCAACTTCTCATAGGTGTCCTTGATCTCCTCGGGAACCATGTCCCAAGTGTCGGCCTGCTCCTCGGTGGGTTTGACGTAGTAGTAGATGTTGTCAAAGTCGATCTCGTCGAGCAAGCCTCCCCCACCCCAAGTGGGAATAGGCCTGGCCTGGAATCGCTTGTAGGCCCGCAACCGGAATTTAAGCATCCACTCCGGCTCTTCTTTCATGGCCGACATCTGTCGGATGATCTCCTCCGACAGCCCCTTCTGGGGCTTGAAGACATAGTCTTCCTCGGAATCATGCCATCCCAGCTTGTAGGCGCCCAAATCAATATCGACGGTTGCCACCACTCACCTCTTTCACCAATGACCGTTGGTCTTTCAAATGGTACCACCCCGCGGGAGATGTCGCATCCGCGAATTCCCTGCTCAGGGACGGACCGACGCCACCAGTGGCTGCGTGGGACCGAGCGGGACCCGGCGGGCGGCCTCCAAGACCCAGAAACGACTTGCCTCTCGCGACCACCATTCCAAGACCTGCCTTGCAACCGGGCTGTTGGTGTGTTGGAGATGGAGCAGTACCAGGTCACGAATGTTTTCCTGGTCCTGGCTGGTTGGTCGGCGCACCGCCGGAGAGGTATCGGCCAAAAAACCCTGAAGCCGGAATTCCGGATCCCATACGTAACTCACCCCCCCGGTCATTCCCGCCGCGAAGTTGCCTCCGACCGGACCGAGAATCACTACCCTCCCCCCGGTCATGTATTCGCATCCGTGGTCAGAGCAGCCCTCCACCACCGCGGTTCCTCCCGAATTCCGGACCGCAAACCGCTGTCCCACGGTTCCCGAAATGAACAGCATCCCTCCGGTGGCGCCGTACAACACGGCATTGCCGGCGGCGTGGACCGAGGCGTCGGGATGGTGTGGGCTGCGCCGCGGCGCCACTACAATCCTGCCGCCTCCCATACCCTTGCCCACGTAATCGTTGGCCACTCCGTCCAGTCGTAGGGAGATGCCCGGCGCCAGCCATGCACCGAAACTCTGTCCCGCCGTTCCCGAAAGTGTCACCGAGACACAGTCCTCCTCCAAACCCTTCTCTCCCCACCGGTCGGTCACCATCCCCGACAGGCGAGCCCCAACCGTTCGATCCGTATTGGAGATGGGGTAGGAGAGGCGAATCGGGGTGGCAGTCTCGATTGCCTCCTCGGCCTCCTCGGCCAGCCGCCGGGACAGATTGGAAACTCTGAACACCCGGAATCCCGGATGTCGTCGCCGAGCATCGGATCGCACCAGCAGAGGGCCGAGACTGGCAGCCAGGGAATGGTCCACCGGTGCCAGCAGATCCGACCGTCCGACCACTTCCCCCAGGCGTCGAGCGCCCAATAGGGCCAGGTAACGCCTCACTTCCTCGGCCAATAGCTCGAAGACCGCCACCACCTGCTCCACCTTCCCGGTGTACTTGGCCCGCAGATCTTCTCGTTGGGTGGCTATACCCACCGGACAGGTGTTCAGATGGCACTGCCGCACCATCTTGCAGCCCAACGCCAGTAGAGGCAAAGTCCCGAACCCGAAGCGATCAGCTCCCAGCAAGGCGGCGATCACCACATCCCGTCCGGTCCGCAACCCTCCATCGGTCTCCAACCGTACTCCTTCCCGCAGTCCGTTGGCCATCAATGTCTGATGTGCTTCCGCCAATCCCAGTTCCCAGGGAGAACCCGCGTGCTTTATGGATTCAAGCGGCGAGGCGCCGGTTCCTCCCTCGGCGCCGGAGATGAGCACCACATCGGCTTGGGCTTTGACCACTCCGGCGGCAATGGTCCCCACACCAGGCTCGGACACCAGCTTTACCGAGACCCTCACCGACGGCTTGAAGGTCTTCAGGTCGTAGATGAGTTGGGCAAGATCTTCGATGGAATAGATGTCGTGGTGTGGCGGAGGGGAGATGAGAGTCACCCCCGGTTTGGTGTGGCGCAGGCGGGCAATCTCCGGAGATACCTTATGGCCGGGTAGCTGGCCTCCTTCCCCGGGCTTGGAACCCTGCGCCATCTTGATCTGCAGTTCGCTGGCGGAGTGGAGATAACCGGGCGTAACCCCGAACCGACCGCTGGCGACCTGCTTGATCGAAGAGTTGCGAGGCGTGTCGTACCGGTCGGTGCCTTCCCCTCCTTCTCCGGAGTTGGAATTCCCGCCGATCAGGGTCATCGCCTGGGCCAAGGCTTCGTGCGCTTCCTTGGAAAGCGCGCCGTGAGACATCGCCGAGGTGACGAAGCGGCGCATGATCTCCTCGGCCGGCTCGACTTCCGACAGCAGCACCGGAGTTCGTTCCACGAAGGTGAGCAAGTCCCGTATGTGAGTTACCGGTCTGCGCTGGATGGTTTGCAGGTAGCGATCCCAATTGTGATGGTCCCCTGCCCGGGCGGCCTTTTGCAGGGCCAGCACCACGCTGGGGCTCGTTACATGGAACTCTCCCCGGCCCCGCTGTTTGTAGAAACCGCCCGGCGCCTCCACTCCCGACCCGTACTGCGAGTGCAATCTGAGCACATTCCAAGCGAGGTGATCGAAGCTGCGGCCCGAAAGCCTGCTGGGCGTGTTGGGAAAGGCGTATTCCAACACCTCCGCATCCAGACCCAGGGCTTCGAACAATTCGCCTCCCCGGTATGCCGAAACCGTGCAGATCCCCATCTTGGACATCACCTTCAACAGACCGTTCTGCAAAGCGTTTCGGTAATTCTCCTGGGCTTCCACCGGATTCACCTTCAACACCCGGTCACGGGCCATCTGCATGACCTCACGAATAGCCAGGTACGGGTTCACGGCCGAGGCGCCGTAAGCCACCAGGCAGGCCAGATCGTGACTGTCCCGGGTTTCCCCGGACACGGCCACTATGGAGACCTGCAGCCGAAGCCCTGTCTCTATCAGGCGTTTGTGGACCGCCCCCACCGCCAGCATCATGGGAGTGGGGGCATGGTCTGCATCCACCTCCCGATCGGAAAGGACAATGATGCTGGCCCCCTGTTCGGTCGCCTGCACCGCCTCCTCGCAGATCTCGTCCAACCTTCGTTTCATCCCCCCCCGGCCCTCGGTAACCGGCCAAACGCATGGAATCCAATGAGAGAAAAGACGAGAATCGCCTGATCTGACCACAGTCTCCAACTCGGCCAGGGAAAGCACCGGGGACATCAGCTCTATGCGGGCAAATGGCCGGTAGGTATCTTCCAGGAACGACCCCCGTCCTCCCAGATAGGTGCGTTGCGACATCACCGCCTTCTCCCGGATGGGGTCCATGGGGGGATTGGTCACCTGGGCGAAGAGTTGATGGAAATAGTGGCTCAGCCGGCGGGGACGTCCCGAGAAGGCAGCCAGAGGAGTGTCATTGCCCATGGATCCAAGAGGGCTCTTCCCCAGTGCCATCTCAGTGAGAATCAAGCGCCGCTCTTCGGCGGTGTATCCGAAAACCCGGCACAGCCGCTCATGTTCCAACTCGAAGCGGACCTGGGCCGAGAATGGCTTTTGGACGTACAGAGTTTGGTGCTGGGTCCACTCCCCGTAGGGGTGGAGTTGTGACAATTCAGAGCGTATCTCGTCGCTGAAACGGATCTCGCCACTGCGCCCATCAAAGAGCAGAGCCTCTCCCGGTCCCAGTTGCCCGGTCCGCTCCGCCTTTGCCTCTTCGGCGGGGCATACGCCTGCTTCCGAAGCCACTATCAGAATGTCGGGAGTGATCGTCCAACGAGCCGGACGCAATCCGTTGCGGTCCATTCCGGCCAGAAGCGAGATCCCGTCAGTGACCGCCACCGCTGCCGGGCCGTCCCAGGGTTCCGTCAGAGAGGCGTGGTATTCGTAGAAGTCCTGGATCTCGGACTTGAGGGTGAAGGATCGATCCAGGGCGGGCGGAATGAGCATTTCCTTGACATGAGCCAACGACCGACCGGAGCGCAACAGTATCTCGAATACGTTGTCCAGGCTGGCGGAGTCCGAGAGGCCGGCCTGCACGAATGGCCGGAGGTCCTTCAACCGGTCTCCCCAGATCTCCGATCTTGCGTTGCGTTCCCGCCCCTTGATCCAACTCCGGTTAGCCGAGATGGTGTTGATCTCCCCGTTGTGAGCCAGAGACCGGAAGGGCTGGGCGATCTCCCAGGCAGGAGAGGTGTTGGTCGAGTACCGCTGGTGAAAGATGGCGAACGAGGTCTCAAAGTCGGGATCCATCAGATCCCAGTAGAAATCACTGATCCGCTTGGCGGTGAAAAGGCCCTTGTAGACCACGGTACCGGCCGAGGCGCTGGGAATCGAGAAGGATTCGAGGCCCTCACCCTCCCTCTCCATGCGCTTTCTGGCCAGCAGCATCCTCCTCTCGAATTCCTCCGAATCGAGATACTCGGGGACCTCCACCAGAGCCTGGCGAATCACCGGCATCAAACCTCGGGCGCGAGGGCTGAGCACCTCGGGATCGTTGGGAACGGAACGCCACGCCAGGAAGGAAATGCCCTCCTGCGCCAGGGCGTCCGTGACGACCTCCTCCCCGGCCTCGGTATCGCGTGCAGGGAGAAATGCCATGACCACACCCAGGCGTTCGGGTGGGGAGATTCCGATGCCGGTCAGATGCCTTCTCAGCAAACGGTGGGGAACCTGGGTCAAAATGCCGGCGCCGTCGCCCGTGCCGTCGGCGGTCCTGGCGCCGCGATGATCGAGCCGCACCAGGCATTCCACCGCCAACCTGGTCATCCCGAAGGAAGGCGTTCTATTGCGGGCCGCGATCAATCCCACCCCGCAGGCGTCATGATGGAAGCGGTGACCCGGTTTGTTGACTAGACCTGATTTCTCCAAAGGCCCCCCGATGCCAGGAAACCATTAACCTAACGGAAATCGCCTATGTCAAAAACCCGGATACCGGATTGAACAGCCAGAAGACCTTCGGTAGGGAGCCATCGGGATGCCGGTGATCGTGGTCGGGGCCGACACTGCCATCGGGGAGCGGATCATCGACCGGGTGGCCGGTCCCGATCGGGAAGTGAGAGCATTTGTCTCCGAGCCTTCGCATGGAGCGCGGCTCAAGGAGCGGGGCATCAAGGTGGCGTTGGGTGATGTCTCGGATACCTCGCACGTGTCAGGCGCCTGCCTTCGCTGCCACACCGCGGTCCTGGTCTGCCAGGCCGCCCACGACGGCCGGGAGATTTCCTTTGCATCCGACGCCCGTGAACTCTTCGAGCAGTGGGCGCAAGCCGTTGCGGAAGCAGGGGTGCGAAGGGTGATCTGGGTCGCCGACCACCCGGTCCCCACCGCCTCCGTACCGGAGCAGGCAACAGTGAGCGACTCCCTTCCGCTCCCGGAATTAGCCGAACAGGTCGCCGAATTGGACGACGCCGTAGCTATCTAAACTGGCCCGACCATGGGAGAGCGAATCGAACTGGGTCAGATGGAGCGGGTGGCCCTACGCACCGTCTGGCCCCACGAAGCCAACGACTTCACCCCTTGGTTAGCCGGGAATATCGACCTGCTCAACGAGAACCTGCCCTTCGACATAGATCCCGACTCAATCGAGCGCGAGGCGGCCGCCGGCGGATTCTCGGTGGATATCGTGGGTGACTCCAGCACCGATCGCGGCGAGCCCGGCAAGGTGGTCATCGAAAACCAACTGGAAGGCACCGACCACGATCATCTCGGCAAATTGCTGACGTACCTGGCCGCATACCAGGCAGACAAAGTGATCTGGATTGCCGGAAAGGCGCGTCCTGAACATGCCAAGGCCATCCAGTGGCTCAACGACAATGCCAACATCGACGCCTACCTGTTTCAGGTCGAAGCCATAAAGATTGACAACTCACGGCCCGCGCCGATGTTTACCCAGATTGTGGGGCCGTCGGAACTGTCACAGCGGGCGAAAGCCGCTCGTCAAGCCGATTCGGTCCAGGACAGGAAATTAGCGGCCTACTGGGGCTTGATCCTTCCTCAGGTTGCGGCAGCCTGTCGATCTTTCGATGTTTGGCAGTACACGTCGATACCGAAGAGCCATTGGGCATCTGTGAAGGTACCCTTGGCAACCTACACAACTTGGGTGATTAGAAGCAACAAGCATAAAACATACGTGGATCTGTATGTAGATGGGCCCAACGCAAAAGGAAATCAGAGCTATCTCCAAGAATTCCAGGACCGCCTCCCCACAAATCTGTCCCTCAAGGAAGATCACAAACCCGATCGAAAAGCCGCCAAGCTGATCCGGAGTCTTGAGGGCGGATGGAATAGCGAAGAAACAGAACAACACCTTACCGCTCAGAAACTCGCCGAGTTCATGGCAGAGTTGGTAAAGGCGACTTCGGACGTTGTCTCAGAGCTGCCGCCCTACCCTGCTGTAGATAGCAACGGATGAACCGTCAAGACGGGCTAACCCTCACATCCCCTCCCTACGCTGCAGCCACTTCTCGGCTTCCTCGACAAAGGACCGCGCCTCGTCGGTGGCATCTCTGGCCTGCTTTATGGTGAAGGTCTCCCATTCCACCGCGTCGTAGTCGGCGGTCAAGCGCATTTGCTCCAACCGGCCCAACGTTCCGGCCACCTCGGAGGGAAAATCCGAATGCTTCACCGCGTGTTTTGAGAACAACCGTTTCACCCCGCCATGGGTCTTGGCTGTGGCTGTGGTCCAGGCCAGGACTGCCTTGGCCGCGTGGAAGGTTGCGTAGTAGGAACTGGAGATAGCGCGCGCCCAGCGTCCGGAGTGGAGATCGTCGTCCGCATACTCCAGGAAGGACAGCGCTCTTCTCATCTGCGTCCAGGCGGTCTCACCGTTGTTCATCACAGCACCCGGATGGCGTACGGTCGGACCCCTTTTAGCTGGTAATCGTCAAGACGGTCCCATCGACCATGCTCGATAAACCAGGTCTGCACCCACACCATCCGGTCGAGCAACAGTTCCTGCTGATACCGCAGCAACTCGTCGTCGATATGGCTGAACCCCTCTTCCAGGCGGTCTCTTTCCAACACGAGGTCGAGGTCGGATTGGGGCAGGTGATCACCCCGGGCCCGGGAACCGTGCAGCCACACCCGACCCAGCCTCTCGCTGTAAACCTCCTTGGCCTTTTGGGCAACCTCCGCGGCCAAGCGCACCGCGTCGTCCACGGTGGGCAGGGGATCCTCCATATCCACCTCCGGCTCGCGATGGTTCTCCAGCCAGTAGTCGTAGTCGTCGAACGGCCACGTGCTGGGATCGGCGAGATCAGGCTTTGGATGGCTCATGATGCGCTCGAATCGAATTGTAGGTTTGCCGGTTGCTCCGATCGGTCGACCGGAAACCAAAAGGCTTTCAAGAGGGAAATGCGCCGGTTGCTCGACGATCGCCACACGGGAGGGTGCGCGCTGTTCCCTATCGGCGCAGGAAGGATGACAGCACCTCCAGGAGTCTGGCCACCGACTCTTCGGTGGTGGTGGCATGGGGGGAGGCTCTCAGCCATCCGGCTCGATCGGCCAGCACCACTCCTCGTTCACGGAGTGACTCCACCATCGGCGCCGATGCCTGTCCCGGGACTTGGAAGGTGAGAATCCCCGCCCTCTCCTCGTCACTCTTCCATGGTCTCCGCAATTGGCATCCCGACCTGCCCAGTTCTTCTTCCAGACGGTCCATCGCTGCCGAGATGTGCCGGCTGACAGCTTCCAGACCGGCCATCTCGATCACTTCGCAGGCGGCACGCAGCGCCACCGCCCCCATCACCGGCTCACTGCTCATCTGGTAGCGGGAGGCGGTGGGAGAGGGAAGATGGGGAGGTGGAGCCTCGAAGTCCAAGGGATCGACCACCCCCAGCCATCCGGTGAGAGTGGTCTCCAAGCGCTCCATGGCGCGATCAGACGCGATCATGGCCGCTCCGCCGAATCCCGCTCTCAGCCACTTGTGGCTGCCGGCGGCCACCACGTCGGCGGCGGTGGCGTCCACCTCGAAAGCTCCCAGAGACTGGATGGCGTCCACCACCAGCAACGGCGCCGGGAAGGCTTCACGCAGTTTCCCCAGGTCCGTCCGGTACCCGGTGGCAAAATCCACATGACTGACGGCCACCACCCTGGTGGAGGGGTCGATGAAAGGCCGCAGGTGGTCCACGGTGAGACGATGGTCCGGCAGCGGGACCCGTCGCACCTCATCGACCAAACCCGCTTCCCTGGCGCGGATCCACGGGTAGAGGTTGGTGGGGAACTCGGCCGCCGGCGCCACCACGTTTCCGCCCCTCAAGCCGAAAGCCACATGGAATAGAGCCGCTCCGGTGCTGTGGGTTATGCCCACCCTGGACGCCTCCACATTCAAAAGCTCGGCGATTGCCTGCCGGCCCTGCTGCATAGCCTCCATCAGCAGGATGCTCAGATTCTTGGTCCCGGAACACAAGTCCGTTTCGTAGGCGGCCACTCGGCTCTGTACAAGTCGGGAAACTGTCGATATGGCTGCCGAATTCATGAAACCCGCAGGTTCGCAGAACTGGTCCCGGTATGCGATGGGCAGTGGAGGAAGAGTCATTTGAAAGGCATTCCTTTCCTAGAGAAGCGAAAGCCCCACCAGCGCTCCCAGTTCTTCCAAGGCGGCGTCGGGGTCAGTCACCTTGATGGTCGACATGCCCATGTTCCGGGCGGTCTTGAGGTTGGCGCCTATATCATCCAGCATCGCTGCCTGGCGCGGCGCCACTCTCAGCCGGGCGAGAGTTCGCCGGTAGATTTCCGGCTCGGGTTTGCGCACTCCCTCCAAATAGGACTCGACGACAACGTCGAAATGCCGATCCACCGCAGGTGTCATCAACCCCTTCCAATTGTTGGTGACAGCGGCTACCGCGACGCCGTTGCGCCGCAGGCGGCGGACCGCTTCCAACATCTGAGGCCGAGTCCCGATGTCGGATTCGATTCGCCTCATCATCTCCGCAACGTCCAGGTCCACTCCCCATTCTCGAGCTTCTTCTCGCAAGAACTTGACGAAGACCTCGTAGTCGATCTCTCCCCGTTCATGGCGAGCCCAGGCGCCATCACTGCCCGCAGCCGTCACGATCTGCCCCACCGTACCTGCCGCAAGACCCTGGTCCTCCTCGAAGGCCGCGATCCTGTGCAACGGAGAGTCGAAGACCACGCCCCCCAGATCAAACAGCACCGCCTCTATTCCAGCCGCTCCCCCGGCATTCATTGGCGGGGCGAGCGTCTCTTGCGCTCCCGCACCGTGAATCTCAGGCGATGCACAGGCTCATCATCCAAATAGATCACAAATGAATAGTCACCGGCCGCCTCGAAAGGCAGGGAGTTGAAAGTGAATGCCATCGGATATCCGAATACGGAACCTGGCGAGAATCCGGGAGGTGACTTGACCGGAAGTTTGCGGTGCGGCATCCGTTTTCCCAGGATGCTCCTTCCGTCCTCGTCCTGGAGATCGACTCCCATACTCACCGGAGACTTGTCCCAACCCCATGGAAAGGTGATGCGCATTCCTATACCCATCGACGAGTGCCGAGTCGGAAAACGGCTGACCAGCAACTGATCCCAACCACCCCCCAGGGCGAACAGCTTTCCTCCCACCACCTGGACTGCATCGGCCAGAAAGGCGAACTCGACCGAGGGCTTCAGCCCGGAAAGTCCCATCTCCGACAAATCCATCAAATCGCTCCCACCGAACCGAGGTTAGCCCACCCCGAAGCAGTGAGACAGAGAGCGGATCCGGTCTCCTTGGTAATCTGGCTGGACAGCGATAGACCAGCACCTTAGCCTCCCCGAAACCAGAGAGGAGACTGCAGTCATGAGCGAGCAGGCACTTGCCGTCCTGAAGGAACAAGCCAAAGAACGAGTCGCTGATGAGCAACCTCGTCTGGAAAACTTGAACCGCTGGATGTATGACCATCCCGAACTGGCCTATCAAGAACACGACTCCTCCCGGCGGATCGCGCAAGTGCTGGAGGGATACGGGTTCTCGGTGGAGTATCCCGCCTACGGCCTGGAGACCGCCTTCGCGGCCCGGGCCGGAACCGAAGGTCCAGAATTGATTATCTGCTGCGAATATGACGCACTCCCCGATATCGGCCATGCCTGCGGTCACAACATCATCGCCTCGGCCGCGGTGGGCGCCGGATTGGCTCTGCGTCCCCTGGTCGAGTCGCTCGGCTTTCGGCTCACCGTGCTGGGCACGCCGGCCGAGGAAGCCTATGGCGGGAAGGTGGATCTGATCAACGCCCAGGCATTCGCGGGGGCTTCGGCGGCCATGATGATCCATCCCTCACCCCGGGATGTGGTGGATGCTCCCTTTCTCGCCATCACCCAACTGGACGTGACGTACCACGGCAAGGAAGCCCACGCCTCCGCATATCCCCACCGAGGTCTGAATGCCCTCGACGCATTCGTTCAGGCTTACGTCAACCTCTCCACCCTCCGCCAGCACATACTGCCCACCGACAAGATTCACGGCATCATCACCGAGGGGGGCCAGGCGCCCAACATCGTCCCGGCCCTAACCCGGTCCAAGTGGTATGTGAGATCCCTGGAATTCGAGCGACTGGAGGTGTTGAAAGGGCGAGTAGTGTCCTGCTTCGAGGCTGCGGCTACGGCCACCGGATGCCGGGTCGAGGTCGAGACCTTGGGCCACGGATACACCGAGTTGATCAGCAATCCCCTGCTGACAGAGTTGTATGCCGCCAACTCCGAAGCTCTGGGGAGGCCTCTCGGTCGCGGCGCCGACCTCTCCCCCTCGGAAGCCGGCTCCACCGATATGGGCAACGTTTCCCTCGAGGTCCCCTCAATCCACCCCATGCTCTCCCTCAATTGCGCTCCGATCGGCAATCACCAGCCCGGCTTCACCCGGCAGACCATCACCGCAGAAGGACATCGAGCCATTTTCGACGGTGCGGTCACAATGGCATGGACCGTCATTGATATGGCCGCGAGAGGCTTGTGGGAACAACTGTGACCGGCGCTCAGCTCTCGGTTGCTTCCTAATCAGGAAGCACGTCTCCGTGTCGAGGGGATAAGAAAAAACCTGATCGGGGCTTGGGAACGAAGAAGGTGGCCTTGGGAGGAAGCGCCTCCTGACGGTCAGCGGCGTGGATCACCTGGCGTATGGAGGCGGGCGCCAACATGAACCCGACGCCGCCGTGTTCTGCCACCCGGTCGATGACTTTCTTTAGGCCTTCCCGGTCCGCGATGAAGTCCATCCGTGAATCGGTTCGCTCGTCCGTTACTCCCATCAGTGGATTCAGTACCGTTCGGTAGAGGGCGGCGGCGTCCATCTCGCCTTGCCGGGGTGACAATGCGATCGACCAGCAACCTTCAGCGGTCACCGCTACCGCCTCCCCTCGGCGCGCCGCCCGCGCCTCGGTCCTCACCCCCCCGAGCTTTCCCTCCAAGTGCTCCGCCGACACCTCTTCGGACATCCAACGGTGATAGGGGTCAATCCGAAGCTGGTTGGTCGGGACAGCCACGACCAGCATCCTTCCGGCCGGATGCCTCTCGTCGGCCCCGCACCGATCTGCATGACGGACCGAGGCGGCGGCCCGGTGGTGGCCGTCCACAATGTAAGCCTTGGGAACCTGGGCAAACTCCCCCAGCAGTCCCGCTGCCGCGTGTTCGGGTACCACCCAGACCTGGTGTTGAGCGCCGTCCTCAAGCGTGACCGACACGTCGGGTGTCTCTCGACAGATCGTCTCCACTATCCGGTGGATACCCTCCCGAGGCTGGTAACCCAACTTCATCGGGTTTGAACTGTACGGCACTTCCGCCATGTAGTTGTACAGTTCTTCCTCCCGATCGGTGCGGGTTGTCTCGTGAGGAATCAGCCGTCGGGGCATGGCTGCCACCGGGGCGTCTCCCACCACTCCGGTCTGTTGGTGCTCCTTGTCAGTGATCCGATAGATGAACAGGCCCTCCAGCAACGGACCGAAGGCGCCCTTTTGGAGTTGACCGTCCAGGTAATCGGCCGCCTGTTTCACCAGTTGGCGGAAGGAGCGGTTGGGCCAGCTAACCGAAGGAGTAAAGGCGTTGAAGAACGAGTCGGGGTTTTCCGAAGCCCACCGGTAGCGCTCGTAGGGCGTGAGGGCGTCGTAATCGGGAGAAACCACCCGCCATGCATACTCGGGAGAGACCAGCCGAGCCTGGGCCGGCCTCAGCCAGGCATTCATCCCGAGTCTCCGCTGTGGTGGGCTGCCACTCCCATAATGTGGGGCAAGCTCTCCAACTCGGAGACCAGGTTGTCCGGCGCATTTCCTTGAACCTGTATAACCGCCACCGCGCTTCCGGCACCACTGAAGATTTGGTTGCTCATGTTCTGGACGTTGAGCCCCAATGATCGGATGGCCGTCAGGACTGCGGACAGCACTCCCACCCGATCGATGTGACGAATCGTGAGAAAAGTCCCACTGGGAGGGAGGACTCCCAGATTCACAACGTTGCGCACCCGGCCTCGGGCATAATCCCCCAACATATTCACCACTTCTGATGCAATGGAGTCCTGTGCCTGGAGGGTGGACGCCCCGATATGGTGGGTCGTGTATACCCGGGGATGACTCACGAGTTGAGAGTCCCAAGACTCCCCCGCCGAAGCCGGCTCGTCGGCGAATACATCTACTCCCGCCCACAGGTCCTGTCGATCAAGGGCCCGGAGGAGGGCTGCTTCATCGATGACCGTGGCCCGGGAGGTGTTGATCAAAAAGCTGCCCGGCTTCATTCGGGACAGCAAGTCGTCGGAGACCATACCTGCCGTGGCCGGGGTGGCCGGTACGTGGAGAGTGACTATGTCCGAGGCAGCGAACAGGTCCTCCAGTCGGGAAACCGAGGTCACCCCCAACTCGTCCATCTGCTCCCTCATCTCCAGCGAACGGGTTTTCTCCACGGCCAGCAGTTTCAGACCGAACCCATGGGCCCGTCTGGCCACCTCGATACCGATCCGGCCCATTCCCACGATGCCCAGTGTCTTGCCCAGCAGCCCGCGGGACTTGGAGAAGTCCTTCTTGCGCCATTGTTTTTGGCGGATAGCGATCACGTTGTCCGGTATGCGTCGGTCGACAGCGAGGATCAGACCCACGGTCAATTCCGCTACCGCAATCGAGTTGCGACCCGGAACATTGGACACCCATATGGCCCGGCGGGCGGCGGCCTCGCAATCGATGGTGTTGTAGCCGGCGCCGGCGCGGATGATCCACCCCAGATCGGTGGCGCACTCCAATGTGTGGTCGGTGATCCTGGTGGAACGCACCAGCAAAACATGCATACCTGCCAGAGCCTCCCGCAGCGCCGAGTCCTTGAGATCGGGGCGGAGGTGGCACTGGAAGCCAAGCTTCTCTATTTGCGGCAGGAACGCCTCGGGAAACCTGTCTGCCATCAGAATCTGCATCGCGGCCCTCCTGGCGGGGGTCGTCATCTAATTGATCGCCGGGTGGTCTCCGAAGTAACCTCGTCTTTGACGTGGTTTCGGAGCATTATGACCCCTCAGCCTGGGAAATTGTACCGGGCTTTTCTTTCACAGATATCACGTATCACCGCGCGGTTGGGACTGCAGCGGTGCGAATTGCCTTCGATCGTCCCGAAGTGCGGAACGCTTTCCGGCCCCACACCGTTGACGAGTTGATCACCGCCTTGGAGCACGCCCGGCAGTGGAGCCGCGTCGGTTGCGTGCTGCTCACCGGCAACGGACCCTCTCCTCGGGACGGGGGGTGGGCGTTCTGCTCCGGCGGAGACCAGCGGATAAGGGGGCGGGACGGATACAAGTACGCCGGCGGGGAGGATAGCCCATCCATCGATCCCGCTCGCCTGGGGAGACTTCACATCCTCGAGGCACAGCGCATTATCAGGTTTATGCCGAAAGTTGTGATGGCGGTGGTTCCGGGGTGGGCTGTGGGCGGAGGACACAGCTTGCATGTGGTATGCGATCTCACTCTGGCCTGTGCCGAACACGCCATCTTCAAGCAGACCGATCCCGATGTGGCCAGCTACGACGCCGGCTACGGATCGGCTTACCTGACCAGGATGATCGGCCAGAAGCGGGCACGGGAGCTCTTTTTCCTGGGTATGGACTATCGGGCCGAAGAAGCCAAGCAGATGGGGATGGTGAACGATGTCATACCTCACCAGCGGTTGGAGGAGGTTGCTCTGGAGTGGGCCCGGATCATCACCTCCAAGAGCCCGACTGCCCAGAGGATGCTCAAATATGCCTTCAACCTCATAGATGACGGCCTGGTCGGTCAACAGATATTTGCCGGGGAAGCCACCCGGTTGGGCTACGGCACCGACGAGGCGGCGGAGGGAAGAGACGCTTTCTTGGAGAAGCGGCGACCCCGCTTCGATGAATTCCCCTGGCACTATTAGCAGCTCCTCTTCCCGGTTGACCCGTTTCCAAGCCTGGAAAACCGCCGCCCGGCCTCATACTCTGTGGGCTTCGGTGGCGCCGGTCACGGTAGGGACCGGATTGGCCGTCGGGGACGGGGTATTCAGATGGGACGCTTTCTGGATGACCCTGGTTGTGGGAGTGGCTATCCAGGTAGCGGCCAATTTCGCCAACGACGTCTCCGACGCAGCCCGAAGAGCCGACACCGCCGACCGGGTAGGCCCCCGCCGGATGGTGGCCGAAGGCGTCATCTCTCCCCGGAACATGTGGATCGCGGCCTGGGCATCGGTGGCGGTTGCGCTTTTGGCGGGTTTGTACCTGGTCCTGATCGCCGGGTGGATACTGGTGTGGGTAGGCCTGCTTTCCGTGCTGGCCATGTTCACCTATGTGGGTGGGCCCCTGCCGTACGGATATCGGGGAATGGGCGAATTGTTCGTATTTGTCTTCTTCGGGTTGGTGGCCACGGTGGGTACCAGATTCGTGCACGACATGACCGCTCCGGCCGCCGCCTGGGCGCTGGCAATCCCGATGGGGACGATGGCATCCGCCATCCTGGTCGCCAACAACCTGAGGGACATCAAGACCGACGCCAGAGCGGGAAAGCGGACCCTGGCGGTGATGATGGGGGCGCCTCGCTCCAGGATCTTCTATGCGGTACTGGTGGGAGTCTCCTTCGTGGCGACAGCCGGCGCCGCCGCCTTGGGCATAACCCCGCCGGCAACCCTGGTCACACTCGTGCTGGCGCCTTTGGCTGCTGTCCCTTTGCGAGCCGTATTGGCGGGCGCCCACGGTGTGGCATTGATCAGCGTCCTCAAAGCTACGTCCCGGTTACAGATGGGGGTAGCGCTGAGCCTGGCTTTCACCTCCGCCTTATGGACCTGATCCCGGCCGGGTAACCCCTCATTTGTACCGGACGAGCGGCGCCCAAGTCGTTGGGGACTTGACGGCGCAACCTCATTGTGTCCCGGCTGAGAGGCGGTCGCCGTAGGAAACAATAGCTTCCCAAAGTCGAGGAACGCCCTCACCTTCGGTGGCGATGGTCTTGAGCACTTGCGGGGCGGGACCGGGGCGATAGCCCATAGAGAGCATCTGGCGGAGCACCCTCACCACCCGGTCGGCGCCGTCCTGGTCGGCTTTGTTGACGCAAAAGACCCCTCCTATTTCAAACAGACCGGCCTTGTCCGCTTGCACCGAATCTCCCATGCCGGGATTCACGACCACCACCACCGTGGGGGTCACCCGCATCACCTCCACTTCCGACTGCCCCACTCCCACCGTCTCCACCAACACCACGCCGAATCCTGCCAAAGCCAGCAACTCGGTGACCGCCTGCGTCGCCCTGGCCACTCCGCCAAGATGACCGCGGGTGGACATGGAACGGATGAACACCCCTGGATCCGTGAAATGGTGCTGCATGCGAATCCGGTCCCCCAGCATGGCCCCTCCGGTGAGTGGACTGGCCGGATCCACAGCTACCACTCCCACCGTCAGACCTGCCTCCCGAATGCATTCCACCAGAGAAGAGACCAGGGTGCTCTTCCCCGCCCCCGGGGGGCCGGTGATACCCACCAGGCGCGCAGAACGGTGGTCTTCCACCAGAGCAGACTCCCACATCTCTCTTATACCGGGGTGGGCGGGCAGGTGGTTCTCCACCAGGGTTATGGCCCGAGCCAGGGCGCGACGATCGCCTCTGCGAAGATCGTCCAACAGACGGGAAAGTTCCGGGCGATGGATGCCCACTAAAGCCAATCGCCGCCTAGGCCTCGGCTTGGACCGAGAGGACTCCCGGCACCTTGGCCTTGAGGATCCGCTCGATCCCCGCCTTGAGAGTCATCATCGACAGCGGACACCCTCCGCAAGCGCCCACCATCTGGATGTTCACCACTCCGTCCTCCACTCCCAGCAGAATGAGGTCCCCTCCATCCGCCTGCACTGCCGGACGGATGTAGTCGAGCGCAGATTGGAGAAGACTCAAATCGATGCGGGGAGCGGACGTCTTCTTGGAATCGGGCGCTCGCTTGGGAAGTTCCAGGATTGTCTCGGTCATCTCAGCCTCTTAGTACCTACAACCCGCATCGTAAACGGATCATTCCGAAAGTTACCAGCCGAATAGCCGTAGCCCGCCGTCCTCGGAATCCCTTCGCTCAATGGATGCGCCCAAACCTGTCAAATCGGCCACCAGATCAGCATATCCGCGGTCAATGTGTTCCACCCCTGCAATGGAGGTGACGCCGTCGGCCGCCAGACCGGCGATTACCAGGGCCGCTCCTGCCCGTATGTCGGTCGCCACAACCGGGCATCCCGACAGTCTTTCCACGCCTCGCACCACCGCATGCTGCCACTCGGTGTAGATGTCAGCGCCCATGCGAGCCAATTCCCCAACGTACCGGAAGCGTCCGTCATAGAGGTTCTCGGTGATGACCGCGGTGCCGTCGGCAACCGAGAGCACCGATACCATCTGAGGATGAAGATCCGTGTGAAAACCCGGATAGGGAAGGGTTGCGAAATCCACTGACAGAGGACGCGCAGGGCCTGCCAGACGGAGCCATCCCTCCCCCCTCTCGACCTCGCAGCCGGCCGCCTCCAGCTTGGCCAGTTCCATACGAAGATGGGAGGGTTCACATCCGGTGATGGTTACCTCCCCCCCGGTGATCGCCCCCGCCATTGCATACGTGCCCGCCGCAATCCGATCAGGCAGCACCCGGTGCGCCGCCGGCTGCAACTTCCTGGTGCCTTTGACACGAATTATGGGGCTTCCCAAACCCGTAAGCCGGGCGCCCATCTTCTTCAACTGGTTGCCCAAATCTATTATTTCAGGTTCGCGGGCCGCATTGATAATGGCCGACTCCCCCTTGGCCATAACCGCAGCCATCATCAGATTCTGGGTGGCGCCGACACTCGGGAAAGGCAATTCCATCTCCTGTCCGGTAAGACCCCTCGGCGCCTTTCCCACCAGCACTCCATGCACCAGGTCCAACTTGGCGCCCATTTTCCGGAGGCCGTTCAAATGCATGTCCACCGGACGGGCGCCCAGGTCGTCCCCGCCGGGCAGAGGGATCTGGGCCTCACCGAACCGGGTCAAGAGCGGTCCCAACAACAAGATGGAAGCCCGCATGGTCCGGACCAACTCGAGCGGCGCCTTCACACTGACACGCTCGGGTACGACCATGGCCAAGTCCCTCCCTGAAAGCTCGGACTTGACGCCCAGATGTTCCAGCACGAGTATCAAAGCTCGCACATCCGCTATGTCCGGTACATTGGAAAGACGGTGCCATCCCGCACACAGCAGGGTGCTGATGATCTGCTGGAGCACCGCGTTCTTAGCCCCCACCACGCCCACCGATCCTCGCAAGGGAACCCCACCCTCCACAACAATCTCATCGGTCACGACATTGATTGTACGAAGATGAGCCGCCGGAATCGGAGCACTCTCGCGCCTCGCCGGTCCAGTTGCTCAGAAATCCGTTGCTCGGCCGTTAGCCTCTCTTAGAAAGCCTTCCCGACAGGAGAGACTTATGAGGGTGGCGATCGGCGCCGACCATGCAGGATTTTCTCTGAAACAACAACTCACCGGCTTCCTCACCAGCCAGGGTCACACCGTTTTCGATCTGGGCGCCCATACCTCTGATTCGGTTGACTATCCCGATTACGCGGTGGCCGTCGCCCATGCTGTTGTGGAGGGAAGAGCCGAACGGGGAATCATGATTTGCGGCTCCGGGGTGGGAGCGTCCATGGCCGCAAACAAGGTCAAGGGCATCCGGGCGTCGATCGCCCACGACACCTATTCCGCCCGGCAGGCGGTCGAGCACGACGATATGAACCTGCTCTGCCTGGGAAGCCGAGTGATCGGTCCCGCTCTCGCCGAGGAACTGGCCAAGACCTTCCTCGACAGCAGACTGATCCGCAAGAATTCCTACCTGCGACGCCTAGCCAAAATCAATAGTCTCGACGACCAGCGCTGAGGTATCCGGCCAGATCAACTCTGGTTCTGCGATATTAAGCCTTGCAACTCCTCCATGGTCTGCTGCGCCAGATGCTGGAGGCTAAGCAACCCTTCGATGCCAATCCCTGCGGCGATGCGATACACAACCTTGCCTTCTGGGTTCACGGCCACCCAATAGGGAAAGGCCGACAGGCCAAACGCCGTGGCCGCCTTGTTGTTCCTGTCCATCACGGTGGGCGGAGTCCAACCCTCTCGTTCCAACCAGTCGCTCGGAGGCCAGTTGGGACGGGAGCGGTTGATCGAAGTTGCCACACCGTAGATGTCGACATTTGGATTGCCGCCGGTCTCGTTGAGCCATGCCTGGACTTGGGGAACCTCTGCCTGGCAGTGAGGACACCAGTGCGCCAGGAACACGATCAGTTTGGGACGCCCGTCAGCGGGATCGATAGTCACGGGGTTGCCAATCCAGTCCGACCCGGCCAAGGTCGGAGAATCCCAACCGAAGGCGATGTCCTGCCCCACGGGAGCATTTCCTGCCAGGATCGGAATGGGATCCCCGGTCACCGTAACCTGCACCGGCTCTGGTTCGGCGCCGGTAACCGTGAAGACAGCCACCAGGCCGGCAATCAGAACGGCCGCCGCCACCCCTCCGATAATCAACCACTTTCTTTGGTTCCTGGCCTTCTGCCCTCTAGCCGTCATCAGCTTGCACTCCTGTCACAACCGGTCGACCCAAGGTCAGAAGAATAGCGATAATCAGGGCGAATGACACCCCGGCCATGAACGGGATCGAGACGAACCCGAACTCTTCGACATAGCGGGCCGAACATGACACTCCCGTCCCGCACACTCCGGCCCCCGCGGCGGGAAACACCTGCAGCACATAGTGATAGATGCTGATGACCAATCCGACCGCGGCCAACGGCAACGCGTAACGGCGGGTCCTCGCCCCGCTTCTCATCAAGTCCACCCCGAAGATCACCACCATCGGATACATGGCGATCCGCTGGTACCAGCACAACTCGCACGGTTCATAGCCGATCACCTCCGAAAAACCCAGACTCCCGGCCGTGGCCAGCGCCGCTACCCCAAACGCCAGCCATCGCCACGATTCTCCCATTCCCAGCCCCAACGCCGCCCGCCTCACGGGCCGGAACATCAAAGCCACCACCACCAGCAGGGCCATCAGGACCAGCACGGCCAAGAAACGGTTGTAAAGCGGTACTGACATCTAGGGAGACATCCAGGACTCTAGTACCGAAAGGCGTCATGTAAAGCCCTCCAATTTCTTCTTCGAGGACTCCAATCGTTCTCAACGAAATGTTTGAGTTCCAAGGAAAATAGAAGAAATATGTTAGATTTAAAAATAAAAGGGGAAGAGGCTCTACATTACCACAAGTGCCACATAACTCTTGCGCAATAATTGATGCCTGGATTTGAAGAAAGGCAACATATCCAAGAAAATTGACAAAGAAAATCCCGCTTTTGAACCCTTTTTATGATGCAATTATAGTAGCGGGCGGCTAGGATGGGCTCTCGTGAGAAGTCCTGCATATATTTGGCGATGGGTTGAGCGCATAGACCAAACGCTCTTCATGACTGCGGAAGAGTTCGCAGAGCAGTTCCCTGACGAGGGCCAGCATGTGGAGTGGAAGTCGGGATCAAGCCGCAAGCCGATCCAAGAGGCCATTGTGGCCTTTTCCAACGCCGAGGGCGGGGTGATCATGATCGGAGTCAATAGACAAGGACAGCCTATCGACAAGCCCCTCGATGCGGGGCTAGAGAAGGACCTCTGGGAGACCATCAACGAGATCGAGTCGCCAGGACAGGTCAAGCTGAATGAGGTCTTGGTAGGGGAGGTCCGCCTTACGGTCATCTCCGTTGCAGACCGGCGGCAGGGCATCGCTCAAACCTCGGACGGCAGGCCTTTGGTCCGCAGGGGAAAGCAGAACCTGGCACTCAAGGGAGAACATCTCCGGCGCTTGATGAACCAACGATCACTTCTAGGGTTTGACAGCGGACCATCACGGTGGTCTATTGATGATGTCGACCCCACTCTCGCCATTGAGTTATGCACAGCTCTGGAAATCGGGCCAAAGCACGGAGCAGCCCTCTCGGATGTCCTGATCCAACGCCGGTTGGCCATGCAGCAGGGTCACGATGTCGCCTTGACCCATGCCGGTGCCCTCTACCTTGTCCCAGAAGCACCACAATCCCTCGGTAAATGTTACATTGAGCTTTTTCGTTACCAACAGGGGGCCCAGGAGTACGACCGGCGAGTCGTAATATCAGGGACCCCTGCCCACCAGGTGCGAGAAGCAACATCCTGGATAGTGGAGCAGATCGGTATTGACTTCGTTGTGGTAGGTCTCAATGCCTACGAATTGCCCCGCCTTCCCACCAGGGCAGTAAGAGAGGCCTTGGCCAATGCCGTCGCCCATCGTGACTACCAGCTGTCAGGGTCGGCAGTCGAAGTCCACGTGACACCTCAAGGAGTTGAGGTCACCTCCCCTGGTGGCCTAATAGACCCAATAACCATAGACAACCTCCGAACATCGCATTCCGCAAGGAACAGGGTCGTTATCCAAACGTTGCGCCACTTTCGCATGGCCGAGGATGCTGGTCGTGGCATACGGGTCATCTTCGACGAAATGGCTGCAGACCTCAGAGCCGAGCCTGTCTTTGCCGAAGAAACAACCGGTCATGTGACGGTCCGCCTGCCCATCGAGAGTCCCGTAGCTCCAGAAGAACGGGCATGGGTACGAGAACAGGAGGCCCGGGGCCAACTCAGAGCAGTAGATCGGCGCGTCCTGGTCGAGGCCGCCCGCGGTGCCGAGTTAACCAACGCCTACACTAGACGGTTGCTCGATGTTGATAGCCACAATGCCCGCCAGAGCCTTCACAGGCTACGCGATGCGGGCTTCCTGGAACAAGACGGCATCAAAGGAGGAGCACGGTACCGTCTCGCTCGCACGATAACGCCCCCTTCCCGGGTACCCCTGAACAAAAGCGAAATGAGGTCCGAGGTGCTAAAAATGGCAAGAGAGGGTCCCGTAACGAACCGGTCCCTGCGTTCACGACTAGGGGTTTCCCGTTTTCAAGCGCTGGGTCTGCTGAAAGAACTCCTCGGGGCGGGCGTTTTGGAAATGCGAGGCACCAAGCGAGGAACCCACTACGTTACAACTGCGTCGGAATAGACCGTCCCCGCTTGGACGCTCTCGCAGCAGCGGTAGCCCCGACGGGATTTGAACCCGCGTTACCGGCTTGAAAGGCCGGCGTCCTAGGCCGCTGGACGACGGGGCCGTGGCTTGGCCGACCGCATCCGAAGCCGACCCGGTGAAAATGCTAGCCGACCCGGGCGATCCTGTGAAGAGCGTTAGTCAGCCTCACCCATCCGAACGCATATCCTGTTGAGCCTGGCGCGATCCTTCCAGCACCACATTGAACAGTTCCTCGATCTGGTCCGGGTCGAGTTCGTTCAAGACAGCTTCCTCACGCACCGCGTCCAACAACACCGTTTCTCGCCGGGAACTTTGAACCGGCCAACCCCGATCGGCCTTGGCGCGGCCGATCTTGAGCGAAAGCCGCTGCCTGCGGGCCAGCAGTCGCACGATCTCCCGATCCACCAGATCGATCCTCGAACGAAGCCGGCTGATTCCCAACTGCACCATCAACTCGGCGAACTCCACTAGGTCTAACTGACGAGGGCCCTCGGTCTTCGCCTTGGCAGGCTCGGGATGGACTTCGACGATCAGCCCGTCCGAACCCACTCCCTGGGCCGCCAGCGCCAATGGTGGAACTCGCTCAGCGCCCCCGGAAGCGTGACTCGGATCAACCAGCACCGGAAGGTGGGAGATCTCCTTCAATTGCGGGACTGCGGTGATGTCAAGCGTGTCGCGATGGCCCGCTCCGAATGTGCGGATGCCTCGCTCCACCAAAATAACCTGGTCGTTACCCTCGGCCATCAGGTACTCGACCGCCCACAGGAATTCGTCGAGTGTCGCAGAGGAGCCGCGACGAAGCATCACCGGCTTCTGGGATCGACCGGCCACCCTCAGCAACTCGAAATTCTGCATGGACCCGTGGTGAATCTCCAGCAGATCCACCAGATCGCCCGCCTCCTCCAATTCCCGCTCTTCCATAATCGGCATTGCCACAGGCAAGTCCACCCGCCTTCCCGCCTCGGCCAGGAGTTTCGCTCCCTCAAGTCTCAAACCACGGAAGAAGTAGGGAGAGTGACCCTGCCGGTAAGTCGCCGCCCGCAAGATCGAAGCCCCATTGTCGGCCACGGTTTCCGCCACCGTGTTGATCTGTTCTTCGCTTTCCACTGCGCAGGGTCCGGCTATCACCGGAAACGGATCGCGTCCGATTCTGGTCTCCCCCACCTTTACCACGGTGCGTTTTGATCGGCTTTCCCTGGTTGCTTGTCTCTCCACTGCCACACCTCTTAGCTTGTTTATGTCGGGAACCGGCCTCGGGCAAAAGAAAACCCGGAGCCGGGCTCCGGGTCAGGCGCTTGCCGGTTATTGGTCCGCGCTATGCCCACCGGAGCCGGGGCCCGGTAAAGACGAAATAGCGGTCAAACCCTTCTGCCAACATCCCAAGAAAATCTTACTCCGCATCGGGCGGATGGCGCAAATGGTCCTCCACTGGTGAGTTCTCTTCGGAAGTACCCGTGGACACGGCCCCCATACCCTCATCCACCTCGGAGGAAACCCTTGGCCGGCGCTTGCCAAACCACATCCAGAGAGCCAACCCCACCACCGCACCACCGAGTGCGCTTACCTGATTCCAGGTGAATCCTCCGAGCGTGGCGTCTCCCATCCCAAACCTGAGCGAGTCCAGCACAAACCTCTGGAGGCCGTACCACACGACCCACAAAGAAAACACCTGGCCGTACCGCAACGGCGCTTTTCCGTATACCAGCCACAGCACCAGCAGGAGCACCCCGGCGCCCAGCATGTCATACAAGGCGACATGGTGGTAGATCCCGCAGACTCCATCCGGGCCTGCCTCTGCCACCGTACATTCCAACCCGTTGTGCTGGGGCGCCAGGTCATAGCCGGGTCGCACTTCATAGCCCCAGGCGGCTTCAGTTGCCCGGCCAAGATGCTCAACTATGGCGAGGTCGCCAATCCGACCCACGAAGGTGCCCGCTGCCAGGCCGAAGGCCGCCAAGTCAAGAATCGGCAGGAGAGGAAGATTGAGACGGCGAATTCTCCAAACTCCCACCACTATTCCCCCCACGAATCCTCCCATGATCGAGTAGTTGCCCACCACCGGGTTGAGCGCCTCCAACCCCGCTCCGTCCAGTAGGGCGGCAGGCGCGGTGAGAAGGCGGGCCCCCAGCAGCCCTCCCACCAGTATCCAGACCGCCAACGAGTGGAATCCGGCCGGATCGAAACCTCTTGCTTCCAGCATGCGGGCCACCAACCAAAAACCCGCGAAGAAACCCACCGCGGCGAAAACTCCGTGCAGGGAAAACCTCAAGGGCCCGATTTCCCATACCGGAATGGGTGGGTAGGCGATCGTCGCCATCACCCTATGAGGCTACCCGATGACGAAAGCCGTTGATCCGCCGGCAAGGCAACATCAACAGTGGACCCAAAACAGGCCCCGTCATGTCGCCTCTTCTCTCCTCCCTGACAACTAGCCTCAAAAACACACCTAACGACATATATAGCGGAGAGACAGGATGAGCGACGTTCCCAAATGGACGCTCTCGGAGCTGACCGAGGCGATCGAGAACACCCTGGCAGGCCGAGAGGGAGACGGTCGGCTGATCGAGGGCCGGGCAATGGCGGTCAAGGCATCTCCCGAACTGGGCAACTCGGCCAAGATAGTGATGGGGACCTCCTCGTTACCCCCGGACTTTGCAACCGTCCCCCATTCCCACGAGGCGGAGGAAGTGGCCGTGATTCTTTCGGGATCGGGCTGGGTGGACATCGACGGGGAGCCACATCCAATGGAGAAGGGAACCGTCCTTTTCACACCTTCCAACAGTCCCCACCAGACCCACTCGGGACCCGACGGCATGACCGTGCTGTGGTTCTACGCCCCTCCCGGCTCAGAGGTTCGCTGGCTGGCTGACGGGACAACCACGCCGTGAGCAATGATCCCTCCTCCGGGGTCGCCATCGTAACCGGATCTGCCGGAGGTATCGGATCGGCGGTGGCGGCCACCCTTCTGGAGGAGAATCCCCACACCTTGTGCGCGGCGGTCGACCTCCGACCCGACCACGCTTCCCCGCTCATCGATAAGTACGGGCCCGATCGGGTGCTGGAGGTGCTGTGCGATGTCTCACGGCCGGAGAGCGTCAGCCGGGCCATGCGGGAGATCGAAGACTGGAACACTCCGGTGCGGAGCCTGGTGAACTGCGCAGGGATCCAACTGGGTTGCGCGAGTGCTGACTTCACTCCCGAAGACTGGAAGAAAGTGCTCGACATCAACCTGTCTGGGACCTTCTACTGGTGCCAGGCAGCCGGAAGACACATGATGGCGCACCAGGGTGGGGCAATGGTCAATCTCTCATCGGTGGCGGAGTTCTTCGGCTGGCCGCTCCGGGTTCCGTACGCGGCCGCCAAGGCAGGGGTGAGCGCCCTCACCAGAACCCTGGCCACCGAGTGGGCCCACCTGGGTATCCGGGTCAACGCGGTGGCGCCCGGGTTCATCGACACGCCCCTGGCGCGGGAGGCGATCGAGAGCGGCAGGTTGTCCAAGCCCGCCGCGGACGCGCTCCACGCCCAACTGCGTTTCGGCGCCGCCACCGATGTGGCCGAAGCGATCGCGTTTCTGCTCTCGCCTCGCGCCGGTTTCATTACAGGTGAAACCCTCAAAGTGGACGGGGGGTTGACTGCCAAGAAGCTCGACTGGCCGCCACGGCAATGAACGGACGCCGCTCGGTATCCTCCTTCCCATCCCTACGAAAGGGCATTGCGTGCCGTTGAGTAGTGGCCCCAACCGATTGACCGAGGCAGTGTGGGAGTAGCAGCATGAGAGTAGGAGTAGGCCGCGCGGTCATCACGCCGCCGATCGGGATCGAACACGCCGGCTGGGGAGCGCAGACTCACCATCGGGCCGAGGGCGTGCACCTGGACCTGTTCATAACCGTGCTGGTGGTGGAGGGTGAGACCCAGACCTTCGCCATTTTGGACTACGACTTGGGGGATGTAACGGTGAAGGATTCCGATCGCATCCGGAGTGACGTGGCCGGGGTGCTGGGCATCGACCCCAGGAATGTAAGGGTCTCTTACACCCACACCCATGCCGGACCGGTTTGGTCGGACTTGATGGGATCCCGTGCGGGCCGGGGAGGCCACGAGTTGGTGCCGGGCTACCGGGAGACAGTCTGGTCGCAGACCCTGGGCGCAACCCGTCAGGCCAAGGCTGCTCTGCGGCCCGCCCGGCTGGCCGCGGGGTGGGGTGAGAGCGACATCGCAGTAAACCGCAGACTCCGGGCGCCAACCGGCGAACTGGTGGTGGGACAGAATGTCGACGGCTTCGCCGACCGCCGGGTAATGGTGGTGCGTTTTGACGATCTCGACGAGAACCCTCTCGCCGCTTTGGTTTGCTACGCCGCTCATCCGATCGTCCTGGCCTATCAGAATCGTCTGCTCAGCCCCGACTTCCCCGGGGTGGCCAAACGGGTGGTCGAGGAGTTGACCGGCGCGGCCTGTCTCTACCTGCAGGGGTGCGCGGGGAACATGATGACCACTGAAGCTCTGACCGGCGACCTGGGCGCCGCCGAGCGGATGGGGACCATGCTGGGCGCCGAGGCGGCCAAGGTTTTCACCGGCATCCGCACCCGTCCCACCCGAAGAAGGTTCGCCGGCATCGTCGAGTCGGGCGCCCCGCTGGGTATCTGGGTGGATGAGCCGCTTCCGGACCGGGAGCCCTTGGTCAGGGTCGCGGAACGGAACATAGAGATGCCCGTCCGCCCCACCGAGGATCCCGACCTGGCGGAAGCCCATGCGGACAGCCTCTCCCGACGCTTCCTGGAGTTGGAGAGGACCGGGGCGCCGGAGGAACAGGTGATGGAAGCTCGATACCGCGCCCGGCGGGTCATCATCAGCTCGATTTGGGCGAAGCTGGTCAGAGGGAGAACCCACCTGCCCACCACGGTGCACGGAATAAGGATCGACTCGGTGGCACTGTTGGGCTTTCCCGGCGAGCCCTTCGCAGAGATCGGAGTGCGGGTAAGGGATGCCTCCCCCTTCGAATACACCCACATGGCGGGATACTCGAACGGCCACACCGGGTACGTTCCCACTGCCGAGGAGTTCGAACGGGGAGGTTACGAACCAAACTGGGCGACGGCTTACACGTCGGAGGCGGCGTCCATTCTGGAGAGGGAGGCAGCCATGCTCCTGACGGACCTGGCGGACAGCGGTGGGCTGAAGTAGGCCGTGTCCGGACCGTCCGCACCCCACACCTCATCCGTGGACAAGCAGCCCCTTCTGGAGGTGCGGAACCTGTCGATCTCATTCGAAACCCACTCCGGGGTGCTCCCTGCTATCGAAGACGTCAGTTTCGCCCTGCAACCGGGTGACATCCTGGGGGTGGTGGGGGAATCCGGATCGGGAAAAACCGTCACGGTCTCCTCATTAGTGGGACTCCTTCCCGACAACGCCCGAATCGATGGCGGCCGGGTCCTCTACAAAGGCCAGGATCTGCTGACGTTCTCCGATGGAGAGTTGGAAGAAGTCCGCGGCAAAGAAATCGCCATGGTCTTCCAGGATCCCATGACCTCACTCAATCCGGTGATGCGGGTGGGGCGCCAGATCACCGAGGCGCTCAGAATTCATGGGTCCTCTCGCTCCGAGGCCCGGGAAAGGGCCGTTGAACTACTCGATCTGGTGGGTATCCCCCATCCTCGCCAACGCTATCGCCAGTTTCCCCACGAGTTGTCGGGGGGCATGAGGCAGCGGGTAGTCATCGCCGTAGCCATCGCCAATCAGCCTTCTGTCCTGATTGCCGATGAACCCACCACTGCCTTGGACGTCACCATTCAGGCTCAGGTCCTGGAAGTGCTGGCTGCCGGTTGCGGAGCGGCCGGCGCGTCGATGATCCTGGTCACACATGATCTGGGGGTGATCGCTGAAGTGGCGGACAGGGTGGCTGTCATGTATGCCGGAAGGATTGTGGAAACCGGAACAGTGGAGACCATTTTCCACCGGCCTCGCCACCCCTACACCATTGGACTGTTCACCAGTCTTCCCAGACTGGATGGAAAATTGGAACACCTGCAGCCGATCCCGGGAGTTCCACCAACCCTGGCCGCACGACCCGCCGGATGCGCTTTCCACGCCCGATGCTCCCTATCGGGAGGGCGGGAACCTTGCCGAGATCAGGTCCCGGAATTGGTTTCGCTGGGCGGTGGGCAAAGCAGCGCCTGCCACTTCCTCGCCGAAACCGCGTAGACTTCACTGCGGAGACATCGTCGGGGAATTGAATCCAAGCCTTGCGGCTACCGCCTGTTGAGCTTTGTCGAGGGTAATGAACGAGATGCGAGCGGGCTCTCTACTGATATATAGGGCGGTGGCCAAATGCCACAGGTCGGCGCCCCGCAGGCGGCCCACACTCAATATCGCCCTGTATTCGGAAGAGAGCGGTCGATCCGGTAAGACCCAATCGATCCCAGACAGAAGACGGTCCTCAACTTGGACATCTTCTCGAGCGAAAGCGGCGCGCAATTCGGCTTCCAAGAGATTCGAAGAGATGAGACGAGAAAACTTAACCAGCATACCGGAAACGGCGCGGGCACCCGGCTCATGAAAGGCGACAGCCACCACAGCCGAGGTGTCGATGTATGCAACACTCATCCATCACGCTCAGCCAGGAAACGGTCAAGGGCGCCCTCCCGGCGTACCACCGGATGAAGGGGCGCCCGGCCCCCTTGGGAGGGAACCACAATACCGCGGCGCTGCAGATCATCGAGTCGCTCGAGGATGCTTTTGGGCGCCTGCCGGATTGGTCTCACCTCGGCGACAGGTTCTCCCCGGTAGGAGACGGTGACCGTCTGACCTTCCCGCACCAGTCTCAGTAACTCGGAGAACCGTGCCTTGGCTTCGTAGGTTGAGTAGACAATAGCCATGGATAACAGACTAGTCAGACGCGTCTCTTCACTGAGTTTACCTCTCGCCGGCCCATTTCAACATCGGGTTTCGGTTGCCTGACCACAAATGTCGGGGTATCTTGGGGAACCATGGTCGTGGTGGCGCCGGCCCGCGCCCGCCCGATGAACTAGCCCTTGCTTCCCTAATGAACAGGAGAGGAAGATGAAGAGACTATCCGGCCGCGCACTGCTCGGCATCATTATCGCTTTGACGCTGATCGCCACCGCCTGCGGCGACGACAGCGCGGCCGACGAAGCGGCGGCCGAAGCTGCAGCAGCACAAGCCCAGGCGGCACAAGCACAAGCCCAAGCCGAAGAGGCACAGGCCGAAGCCGAAGCCGCTCAAGCAGCCTTGGACGCAGCCCAGGCTGAGGCTGAAGCAGCGCAAATGGCCTTGGAGGAGGCCCAGGCTGAGGCCGCAGCTGGTGGCGAAGAGGCCCAGGCAGCCTTGGACGAGGCGATGAAAGCAGCAGAGGAAGCCGAAATGGCGGCCATGGAAGCCGCCCAGGCTGCCGAAGAAGCACAAATGGAGGCCGAGGAATCGCAGAAGCAGGTCGACGAAGCCCAGATGCAGATCGAGGAGTTGATGGGCGGAGGAACCGTCGTCTTCGGCACCAACCAGGAACCCTTACAGCTTGATGCCTTCGCAGCCCTGTCCGTCAACGATATGGCGGTTGTAGCCCAGATCTATGAAACGCTGGTCATCCTGGGGCAAGGAATGCAGATCCATCCCGGATTGGCCACCCATTGGAGCCAGAGCGCCGACGCCACCGAGATCACCTTCACACTGCGAGAGGGAGTTACTTTCCACAACGGTGATCCCCTGAACGCCGAAGTGGTCAAGGCTCACTTTGACCGGCTGAAGGGCGACGTCTCCGGATCGCAGACCGCGTTGCTCGCCACCAACTACCAGGACACCGAGGTCATAGACGACAACACGGTGAAGTTGGTCTTCTCCAAGCCCGTGCCCGACATCCTCATCGACCTGGCAGCTCCCGGCGCCGCCATCACCAATGCGGCGGCAGTGGAAGCGCTCGGCGACGACGCCGGCCGGCAGCCGATCGGCACCGGTCCGTTCGTCTTCGAGGAGTGGGTGGAAGGAAGTCACATCTCCATGGTGCGCAACCCCGACTGGACCTGGGGCGCCTTCTCTTTCTACGGGACCACCGGTCCGGCCCGGGTCGAGCGGGTGATCTTCCGGTACATACCGGACGAGCAGGCCCGCACCGCTGCTCTCTCCACCGGCGAGATACACTTCTTGGACTTGGTTCCCTTCCAGAACATCGCCCCCCTGGAGGCGTTCGACGGCATAACGGTGGAAGGCTTCTCCCTGCCCGGCATGCCGCAGGCCAACGCCATCAACCCCAACATCTCGCCCACCTCGGACATCCGGGTGCGCCAGGCGATCTTGCACGCGGTTGACCAGGACGCCATCGTCCAGGCAGTGTTCTTCGGACGGGCGCCGGCCGCGTACGGTCCGCTTTCCAGCGACTTTGCCGAGTACGACCCGATCGTGGAGACCTACTACCCGCTTGATCCCGCTCGCTCCGTCGAATTGCTCGAGGAGGCCGGCTGGGCATTGGGTGATGACGGTATCCGCCGCAAGGGTGATGAAACGCTGAGCGTCAAGATCATCGAGAATGCCAGCTGGAACCCGTGGGTCGACCTTCTGCAGGCCCAGTTGAATGACATCGGCTTCGACGCCGAAGTCATCACCCACGAGGGTGGCGGCTACTACACGGTGACCGGTGAGACCCAGTTCGCACTCCCATCGATGGGTGACGTGTTCGGCTCCCCGGCCACCATTTACCGGGATTTCCACTCCACGTCAATCGGCCCCGGCAACATCAACGTCGGGCACATCGATGACCCGCAAGTGGACGCCCTCCTGGAAGCCGCCTCCGTGGAGACCAACATCGGCAAGCGCGCCGAGATCCTCTCCGAATTCCAGCGCTACATGATGGATCAGGCCTACATGGTCCCCATCATCGAGTTGCACTTCTTCACGGCGTTCTCCGACGCCCTGAGCGGGTTCTCGGTGGACGGCACCGGTTTCTACAAGTACTTCGCAGGAGCATCCCTGAGCCAGTAGCAATGATCGAAATCCGACAGGCTTGGTGTCGCACAGAAGACACCAGGGCGGCAGAGGCGCCAACCTTTGCCGCCCGGGGCCTGTCCGGGATGGGACTGATTAGAAAAAAGTGCTGAGATACATAGTCGGTCGGCTGGCTCTGACCATCCCCGTGCTGGTCGGCGTCGCCACCCTGATCTTCCTGCTCATGCAGTTCATACCGGGGGACGCCGTCTCCGCCCAGATGTCGGCCGGAGCAAAATTCTCCCCCGAGCAGCAGGAGATGATGCGGGAGGCCCTGGGACTCAACCGGCCCGTCATCGTTCAATTGGGTGACTATCTGGCGGGACTGGTGCAGGGCGACCTGGGCCGCTCGATATCCGGCCGTTCGGTGATCGGACTGATCGGCGCCCAGATCCCCTCCACCCTCATCCTGGTGGGGGCGGCCATGATTGTCGCGCTGGTAATCGGAGTCCCCTTGGGGGTGCTTGCCGCCCGGCGCCGCAACACCCTGGTTGACACGGCGGCCATGGGGACCGCGGTGCTGGGACTGTCCATCCCCCAGTTCTGGCTGGGGCTGATGTTGATAATCCTGTTCGCGGTCAACCTGGGATGGTTTCCGGTCCTCAGTTCCGGAGGGTTCGACGGGTTGGTGCTACCTGCACTCACTCTGGGCCTGGCCGAAGCAGCCATTCTTGCCCGCCTGGTGAGAAGCAGCCTGATCGAGTCCCTGGAACAGGATTACATCACCACCGCCCGCGCCAAGGGCGCCTCGGACTCACGGGTGACCTGGAGACACGGCTTGCGCAATGCCCTGGTGCCGGTTGTGACGATGATCGGGCTGCAGATAGGGAACCTGCTGGGTGCTTCGGTGGTGATAGAGACACTGTTCGGACGCCAAGGTGTCGGGAAACTGGTGGTGGACAGCATCCTGCAACGGGAACTGGCAGTTCTGCAAGGATCCATTCTCATCCTGGCCTCCATTTTCGTTTTGATCAACGTGATCGTGGATATCTTCTACCGGGTCCTGGATCCGCGAGTCAAACTGGGAACGACCTGACAGATGCTTGACGCCGCTCCCACGCCCGCTCCCCTGACCGAGACCACTGTCGGGGTATGGAGGAGACTCATATCCCATCGTTCGGTGGTAGTGGGTGGAACGCTCTTCGCATTGGTGTTGATCGCAGCCGTTTTCGCAGACTGGCTGGCGCCCTTCGATCCGGTCGACACCGACCCGGTCAACGCTCTGCAACCCCCCAGCGGCGAACATTGGATGGGCACCGACCAACTGGGGCGGGACGTGTTCAGCCGGGTGATCCACGGAGCCCGACCCTCGCTGATCATGGGGGTGGTGCCCATGTTGATCTCCTCACTCATCGGAACCACGGCGGGAATGGTCCTCGGTTACTACGGGAGGTGGGCCGACTTGCTGATGACTCGCTTCGTGGATCTCGCCCTGGCGTTTCCTCCCATCCTCTTGGCGCTGACGGTGGTGGCAGTGTTGGGACCGGGGTTATGGAGCGTCTCCCTGGCCCTGGGGCTGTCGGGGATCCCGTTCTATATCCGCATGGCCCGCGGCCAGGTAATCCAGGCCAAGGAGGCCCCTTTCGTGCAGACCGCCGTGGCGATCGGCGCCAGCGACCGACGGGTGATGTTCCGCCATATCATCTACCGGGTGTTCCCGCCCATCCTGGTGATGATGACCATTCACGTGGCCGGGGCCATCCTGGCCGGAGCGGCGCTGAGCTTTCTGGGACTGGGTATTCCACCACCCACCGCGGAGTGGGGAACAATGATCCAGGACGGACGCCAATTCCTTGCCCTTTCGTGGTGGACGGCGTTTTTCCCCGGCGTGGCGCTGGCCATAACAGTGTTCGCTACCAACCTCCTGGGCGACGGGCTAAGAGACGTGATCGATCCGAGATCGAAAGGAGAACCGATCAGATAATGAAACATGCAGTGGCGGTCGTCACCGGCGGCGCCGCCGGTATAGGGAGAGAATGCGCCTTCCGGTTGGCGGCGGATGGTTACCGAGTGGCGGTGGTCGACATCAACGTTGAGGGGGGCGAAGAGGTGGTCAACCACATAAATGATGTCGGTGGGGAAGCATTCTTCCTCGAATCGGACATCGGCGAACCCGACGCCTTCCCGCAGATAGTGGCGGCAGTCGCCGACCGGTGGGATGCTCTGCATGTGCTGGTCAACAACGCCGGACTGGACTACAACGAGCCCCTTTGGGAGATGACCGTCGCCGCATGGGACAGGTGCCTGGCAGTCGATCTTCGTAGTGTCGCTTTTTCAGCCCAGGCAGCCGCCGACCTCATGGAGCGCTCCGGAGGAGGCAGCATCGTCAACATAGCCTCGGTCATGGCCTGGTACACCTTCCCCGATTACGGCGCCTACACGGCTTCCAAGTCCGGAGTAATCGGTCTCACCAGAACCTTGGCCTTGGAACTGGGACCGAAGGGAATCCGGGTGAACGCCGTCGCTCCGGGGTTCATCGACACCGCCGCCTGGGAGAGAGTGCTGGCCCGCGTGGACAATCCGGAAGAATTCGCCGCCTCGGTTTCCGCCCTTCATGCGCTGGGCCGACGAGGAAAACCCGCCGACATCGCGGGGGCGGTGGCATTCCTGGCCGGAGATGACGCCGGTTTCATCACCGGCCACACCCTGGTGGTGGACGGCGGCGTAACCGTCCAAATACGTACTCCCTAATCCCGCGGGATGAAAGACGAGGCGTAGAGCACTCCTACCTGTCAATGGCAGAGAGTTTCCCCGTCCTATCTCTCCGGCAATGGCGAACAAGATGCCTTGACCGGAATATATCAGGGTAGGCCGATGTGGTAGCTTTTCTCTTTCATATGGCAGCACACCCTGTCTTCCAGGAGGAACCAACGTGGTAACGACCCCCCAGAACAGGATCGGAGGCTTCTTTCTGATCATCAGCGCCGTTCTGATCCTCGGCACCTATGCGTTGACCCCCGGTGCCGCCCTGGTCGACCGGGTGGACACAACTGATTACATCGAGTGGAGCCGGGTCCTGCACGAAGGGGCCTCGCTCAGTTTCTTCACGATGACCCTGAGTGCTCTCGGGTCCATAATGCAGTTATATGGGATATTCGTTCTTCGACGAGCAGCGCAGGGTGAAGGCGCCGGCGACACCATCACCAGATTCGGTGTGATGTCCCTGGCGGTAGGGACCGTCATCGTCGTTATCGAGAGGGGAATGGTCTATGCGGCTGTCCACACTTTGGAAAATGGCCTGGGCGCCGGCGCCGGTCCCGATCAATCCCAACTCCTGAACCTGGTAGCCATAACAGTGCTGGCCACGGAGAACGGGATCAGCCTCATGGGTTTCTATGCCGTACTGCTGGGGCTGATGGGGATTGGCGTGGGCCTTTTGTTCAGAATCCGGTCCAACTACTACATAGTCGTGTCGCTGCTGATGGTCCTGTGTTGTTTTGTATCACTGGTGTTCGTAACTGTCATCAGTCCGTTTGCAGGCCTGGTTGACATCTTCTTTTGGATTTTCGCCGTGGCCATAGTGCTGGGAAACGTCTGGTTCATAATGCTGGGGGTAGGCCTCATCAAAGGCATGCCCGAACTCTCCAAGGACTTTCTGCCGGGTAGCCCGCTTGGAGGGTAACCGGTTTCTGCAAGAGGTTTCCACTTGAAATCTGAGGCCCGGGTGGTAGTGATAGGCGGGGGCGTGGTCGGCTGCTCGGTCCTCTATCACCTGGCCAGGGCCGGCTGGACCGATGTGACACTGGTAGAGCGTCTTGAGTTGGCGGCGGGATCTTCCTGGCACGCCGCCGGAGAGATCCACACCATCAACGGGAACGTCTACCTGGCCGATCTGCAGCGATATACCGTGGAACTGTACCCCGAACTGGAGAGGGAGTCCGGACAGGACTGCGGTATCCACATGACCGGAGGTTTACAACTGGCTGATTCCCCGGAGTGGATGGACTGGCTGAAGATGGCGCATGCCCGGGGGAGGTACGTGGGGATGGAGACCGAACTCATCTCGGCGCGGGAAGCGGCCGAGATATTCCCGCTCATGGACCCTTCTCACTTTCTGGGGGCCATGTGGGGGAAGCACGAGGGTCATGTCGATCCCACGGGGGTTACGTCGGCCTACGCCAAGGCAGCCCAGATCAGAGGGGCCAACGTGATGCGTCACACGATGGTCGAGGCCCTTTCGCAGCGTCCGGACGGCACATGGGACGTCCGTACCAGTCGGGGAAGCATCCACACCGAGCACGTGGTGAACGCCGGGGGTCTGTGGGGCCGGGAGGTGGGACGGATGGTCGGGCTGGAACTTCCCCTCCTTGCCATGGCTCATCAGTACATCGTCACCGAACCGGTCCCGGCCGTGACCGAATACCGGAGGTCCGCGGCCACAGAACTTCCGATCGTGGTCGACTTCGGCGGCGAGATCTATATGCGAGAGGAATCCGGCGGCATTCTGATGGGCACCTATGAACAGGACCACAGGCCGTGGTCGCCCCGGAAGACGCCCTGGTCATTCGGGAGGCAGTTATTGCCGCCACAGTTGGATCGGATAGCCCCTGAACTGGAAGTCGGACTGGCCCGTTACCCCGCCCTGTCCGAAGCCGGCATCAGGACCGCGGTACACGGTCCATTCGTGTTCTCCCCCGATGGCAACCCCTGCATCGGTCTGGTGAAAGGTCTTCGAAACTTCTGGCTGGCCGTTGGGGTTATGGCCGGTTTCTGCCAGGGGGGCGGGGTTGGTTTGGCGCTGGCCAACTGGATAACCGAAGGAGACCCCGGCTTCGACATCTGGGCGATGGACGTCTCCCGGTTCGGAGACTGGGCCACCATGGAATACACCAACGCCAAGGTGAGGGAGAACTATTCCCGTCGTTTCAAGATCACCTTTCCCAACGAGGAACTCCCCGCCGCCCGCCCGCTTCACACCAGTCCCCTATACGATCTTTATACGCAATCCAATGCGGTGTGGGGGGCCTCCTTCGGCTTGGAAGTCGCACTCTGGTTCCAAGACCCGGAAAAGGAGCCGACGGAGGAGATCACCTTCCGCCGTTCCAACGCCTTCGAGGTGGTGGCGGCCGAGTGCGCGGCGGTCCGTAACGGGGTGGGCATAACGGAGACCTCGGGGTTCGCCAAGTACCGGGTGGAAGGAGAAGAAGCCCCGTCGTGGCTCGACCGGATGCTGACCAACCGAGTCCCGCCACCGGGCCGGATCACTCTCAGTCCCATGTTGAACCATCAGGGAAAACTGATAGGTGACTTCACTCTCGCCAATCTGGGGGACCACTTTCTGATTTTCGGCTCGGGCCCGGCCGAGGACTACCACATGCGTTGGTTCCTCTCGAACCTTCCCTCAAACGGGGCGGTCAGGGTGACTCCCCTGGGGCAGACCATGGTCGGTTTGTCAATAGCCGGCCCGGCATCCCGGGACGTGCTGGCGTCCGTGACAGAGCACGACGTAGGACCAGACGCCTTCCGTTTCATGGACATCAAGGCCATGGATGTCGGGATGATTCCCGCCCTGATCGGGCGGCTCACCTACACCGGGGACCTGGGATACGAGATTTGGGTCGGCCCCGAGAACCTTCGCGGGCTCTACGGACTCCTGAAGGAAGCCGGTGAGTCCCACGGCATCCGCGACTTCGGGCTGCGGGCACTCGATTCTTTGCGCCTGGAGAAGGGATATGGCTCCTGGGCCAGGGAGTATCGGCCCATCTACGGTCCTGCCGAAGCCGGCCTGTCCCGCTTCGTGGCCCTCGACAAAGGTGATTTCATAGGTCGCGAGGCCGCTCAACTGGAATGGGACAAGAGTCCGAGTCGAAGACTTGTGACCATGGTGGTCGATGCCGACGACGCCGACGTGGTGGGCGACGAGCCGATCTGGCGCCAAGGGAAAGTGGTCGGCTGGGTGACCTCGGGCGGTTATGCCCACACTGTCAACCGCTCAGTGGCTTTGGGTTACGTACCGGCTGACCTGTCTCGTCCTTCGACGCCGCTTGAGATCGAGATCATCGGAGATCTGAGGAGCGCTATCGTTCAGCCCACTCCCCTGTTCGATCCGGGCGGACATCGAGTGCGCGGTTAGACGATTGGTGACTCCAGGTCTTTCAAGTAAACAGCTCTACTTACCGTTGATCGGGATGGGGCACAGCAACCACGGTAAGTTCACTTATCCCGCGGTAGTCATCGGGGTTGGTCGTGAACAGAGGAAGGCCGTTGGCGACGGCTACGGCTGCAATCAAAGCATCATAGGCTCGGGCGGAGGTCTTTCGACCGGCCGCGCGGAGGTCCGCCGCCACGCGACCGAAAGCCCTGGCCGATGCTTGGTCGAAAGGTAGAGCGTCAAAGTCGGACTCCGCCTGTTGGAGGTGGGCTTGACGATCGGCTTGTTCGGTGAGAGTGGCGGCAACGAGAGGCCCGACAGAGAGTTCCGCGAGCGTGATGGCAGTAATCGTGGGTCTTTTGGGAAGCAGATCCGGGTTCGAGAGGCGAGGGAGCAAGATGACCGTATTTGTGTCGAGGATGCCCACGCCCCGGCTGGAAGAGGTCACAGGGATGGATCGATTGCTTCGTCTAAGTGCTCTCTCAGGGCTACCGGATCAAGATGGGGCAAATGGCGCCACCGACCGAGCAAAGTCGCTGGGTCAGGTCCTCTACGGGGCAGAGGTCGAAGTTCGGCAACGGGACGTCCGGACCGGGTTACAGTAAGACGCTCGCCAGCGAGGACACGGTCGAGCACCACGCCTCCACTGTTTCGCAGATCGCGAGTTGTCACCTCCGCCATTCCCCACAGTGTATCACGCGTGAGACTTTCCTCGCTATACCCTTAGGATTTCCTCTGCCGAGACACGGCCTTCTTTAGCTTCGGAAAGGTCAGCCGCCGGGATCCCGAACCATTCATAGAAAGAGGAAATCAAATAAAAAGCATCGACCTCTGGATCACCCGTAAGAAGGATCCCGCGATGGGGAGGGTTGTCCACCACCCCTTGTCTTTTGGAAGGCCAGACTTGCAATGGTGGTTGTCCTTCCCTAAGAGACCGGCCCCGCGACCGGAAGGTCCAAGACACTCCCTGCCCTTGAGGTACCAGGACGCGATCGGAGAATAGAGCAAACTCCAGCGCCCACTCCCTCAACGCCAAGTGATTGACAAACGTCACAGGAGAGCCGTGACGGAAGCGGGGATCCCGCAAGAAGGTGGTCCCCGCTATAGCCACCATCGTTCCGAGGGGGTGAATGAGGACACCGCGATTGCCTTCTTCGATCAGGGACGCCCGCCAGTTTCGCATGTTGCGCAAACACAAGCCCCTTGGTGGAGGAAAGTGCCGGTTATTTGAACAGGGGTTGGCCGGGGGTGTCCGGGGTCATCACAGAAATGTGCCATCCTCCCAGATTGGCCAGGAACAATAGCCCGAGGTCCGGGCCTCCGAAGGCGCAATTGGTCACCCGGTTCATGGTCAGGCCCCGCTCGTCCTGGGCGACCAGCTCGACTGCCCCGTCGGGACGTATGCGCTCTAGAGCACTGGCGCCGAAGGAGGTCACGTACAGATTCTGATCGGCGTCGAAGGCCAGTCCGTCCGGCATTGGCAGCAGCGCTCCGGGGAGACACACCTGCTGCGGCGGGGCTCCCGAACCGTCGAGCGGAATCCGCACCACATCGTCGGTGGCGGTCTGGGCCACGTACAGGTACTTGGCGTCCTGATCGATGGCCAAACCGTTGGCGTAGTAGAAGGGACCGGAGTGGAATACACGAGCGTCCCCCGTGGGATCGATGCGGTAGATCTCGCCGGTGGGTCCCGGGTAGTCCCCGGAGCCCGATACGTAGAGGCTCCCGTCGGGGCCGAACGCCGGGAAATTGGGTCCTCTCAGGGGACGACCCTCCACCGAGTCACAGAACACCTCCCACTCTCCGGAGGCGGAAACCCTGACGATGGTGTTGTCCTGGCTGCAGACGTAGCAATAGCCATGGCGGTCGAACGCCAGGCCGGCAGCCATAGCCTTCAACTGGCAGATCACTTCTGGTTGGCGCGACTCGGGATCGATCACATACACCTGGCCCGCTTCTCCGCCCGCCCAGACCCGGCCGTCCGGATCGATAGCCACGCACTCGGGATGGTCGAGTCCTGCGCTGTACACGTCCACCTGACTTGCCATATCATGTCCTCCTTGCTCTAAAGATCGCTGATCGACACCTTCAACCAGCCTTGGCGCGTCTCCCCTCTCCGCAGCACCGGCGCCTGTCCCCGTTCCATGGCGGCAGCCAGCCCATTGGCCGGCCAGGCGTTCACCGGCTCCACCGCCATCGAACTGAGTCGGCCGAACCAGGGAAAACGCGAAGCATGCCGGTTTATCCACAACCAGGCATACGGGAAGGCGTCCGCCGACCATTCGAAGGTCAACCGATCTGCCGTATCAGGTCGCAGGATGTGGCATGCCGCCTCGGGAACATGGGTGAGATAGGCCAAACGCTCAACAGCCTGGGGTGGCATCTCGCTCAAATCGATCGGCTCACCCTCTCTACCCTGCGCCCAAGGCCACGAAAACGGGCCTCCCGGGGACAGGTCGTCCTCGGGCACGCCCAACCCTGGAACTTCCAAGCGGGGTCCCTGCATCGACAGCCGGGTACCCGGCGGCGCTTCGAATGCCGGATGGTGACCCCACAGGTAGGAAAAGTCCATACCTGACGGGTTGTGAATCTCCTCCTCCAAGTCGAGCCGGGGGCATTGGGGATCAAGCCTCATTTTCCGGACAAGAACCAGCGGAGTGTGAGTATGGCATCGAAGGGTGACCTGACCTTCACCCGAAGAGTCCACAACTTCCCAGGGCGCCAGGGATGCCTCGCCGTGAACAGGATGGGTAATGCCATCCACTGTGCAACCTGCGCCGGCATTGGGAAACATCTCCTGCCACCCACCCCGGTGTTCCGACAGCCAATCCAGGTCGGAGGAGTAATAGGACGCCCCGGCCGAGGCGCGTAAAGGCCAATCAGAGTCGATCCACGCCAAGCGATTGCGACCCCCTGGTCGCCCCAGCCAGACGATCTCGGCGCCCCTGCTTTCGTCCACCCTTACCTCCAGATGGGCGGTGATCAGTCGGATCATGGGTGCGTGGCGGCTGTTTCCAACTGCTCGGGAAAGTGACAGGCCGCTTTCCCGCTTCCATTTATGCGATGTTCCAGCGAGGGCGTTTCTTCAGAACAGAGTTCCTGCGCTTTCCAGCACCGGGTCCGGAATCTACAAGCGGAGGGAGGATGGAGAGGGCTTGGCACATCTCCCGTAAGAAGGATGCGGCTACGTTCCGCTCGGGAGGCCGGCTCGGGAACCGGTACCGCCGAAACCAGGGCCTGCGTGTACGGATGACAGGGCCGATTGAAGACCTCCTCGCGATCACCCCACTCCACGATCCTTCCCAGGTACATGACGGCCACCCGCTCGCACACATGACGCACCACGGACAGATCGTGAGCGATGAAGAGATAAGCCAGACCCAGGTTCTGTTTCAATTCGATCAAGAGGTTGATGATCTGGGCCTGGATGGAGACATCCAAAGCCGACACGGGCTCGTCCAACACCAAGAGTTTCGGCCGAAGCGCCAGGGCACGGGCAATACTGATCCGCTGGCGTTGCCCTCCGGAGAACTCGTGGGGATACTTGTTGGCGTCCCCGGGGTGCAATCCCACCAATTCCAACAGCTCTGTGACTCTTCCGGCCACGGGACGTCGACCTTCGTGAACCACCAGGGGCTCGGCCACGATCTCTCCGGCTTTCATGCCCGGATTGAGAGAAGCAAAGGGATCCTGGAAAACGATCTGCATGTGGCGACGCAGCGGTCGCATCTCCCGTCTTCCCAAGTCGGTGATATCCCGTCCCATGAACACCACCCGGCCGCTGGTGGGCGTGAGTAGGCGCATCATCAGCTTTGCCACCGTGGTCTTGCCGCATCCGGACTCCCCCACCAGTCCCAGGGCCTCGCCCTCGGAGATGGAAAAGCTAACCCCGTCCACCGCTCTCAATTGGCGGCGACCACCAACCATCCCCTCCATCCTGACCGCATAGTGCATGACCACATCTTCCAGCTTCACCAAAGCCTGGGCGTCGCCATTCAACATCTTCGTTTTCAGCGTAGCAAGCCGGGATGACCCAGGTCGTGGTGAGCGCTCACAGCCTTGGTTCGGCTACCCGGCCGGATTGGGAACGGAAGCATCGGATCGTATCATTCGACCGATATGATCTGGCGGCAGGTGAGGCGGCTTACACGACCATTCGTCAAGTGGGGGACGGTTCTTTCGTTAACCATCTTCAGCCTGGCTGCCTGCAGCCTGGTGGAGATCGAAGACGCTCCCCTCACCACCTTCGAACCGGCCGGGCCCTTCGCCGAGAGGATCGACGCAATCTTCTGGCAGGTGTTCTGGATTGCGGTGGTGATCTTCGTGGTGGTCGAGGGGGGAATACTGCTCATCGTCCTGCTCTTCCGGGATCGGAAAGGCCGCAAGGAGCCACGTCAGATCCACGGGAACAACAAGCTGGAGATAACTTGGACCATCATTCCCGCCCTTATCCTGACGGTGATCGCCATCCCCACGGTGCAGGGTGTGTTCGAGTTGACCGAATGTGACGACGACGCTATGCCGGTGGAAATCATCGGACACCAGTGGTGGTTCGAGTACCGGTACCCCGACCTGGGAATCGAGACGGGGAGCGTCCTGGCGATTCCCGTCGACCGGGAAGTCTGCGCCTACATGACTTCGGCGGACGTTCTTCACAACTACTGGGTCCCTCATCTGATGGGCAAGCGCTACCTGGTTCCCGGCCAGGAAACCACCCTCAAGTTGAAGGCGGATGAGCCGGCCGAATATTGGGGACATTGCGCCGAGTTCTGCGGACTCTCCCATTCGTTGATGCGGGCCAGGGTGGTCTCGATGACGCAGGCCGACTTCGATGCCTGGGCCGCCGCTCAGCAACAACTTGCCGTGCCGCCCGAACCCGATACTCCGGCCGCGGCCGGTTTGAAGGTCTTCCAGGAACAAGGCTGTACCCAGTGCCACACCGTCGACTACGGGTCCGATTCTGCGGGCACCAATCTGGTGGCCGACGACCTTTACAACGGCCCGAATCTCACTCACTTTGCCTCCCGGAACGTGTTCGCCGGGGCGATCCTGCCACGCGAAGGGCAATCCCGATCCGACGGTCTCCGCGAATGGCTGGCCAATCCGCCGGGGGTCAAACCCGGGTCGTTCATGCCCAACCTCGACCTGACCCACCAGGAGATAGAAGATCTGATCGTCTGGCTGGATACCCTGCAGTGACCGTAAACTTGTCCCTTGCCCGACCCGCCCGGAAGGAGAATCCCTTCATGGTCTCTGTGCCGGATACTCTCACATGACCGCCACCGCCGAGCGCCCCACGACGACCATATTCCGTAGGCCCCGGTCCACCACCGGGTTCTGGTCATGGATCACCACCGCCGATCACAAGAAGATCGGGATCATGTACGGGTACGCAGCTTTCATCTTCTTTCTGGTGGGAGGAATCGAGGCCCTTCTGCTGCGCATCCAACTCTCCGCCGCCGACAGCACCTTCCTCACCGCCGCCGAATACAACGCCGCGTTCACGATGCACGGCACCACCATGGTTTTCCTGTTCGTCATGCCCATCTCGGCCGCCTTTATCAATTATCTGCTTCCATTGATGATCGGCGCCCGGGACGTGGCCTTTCCCCGGATGAACGCCCTGTCGTGGTGGATTTTCCTGTTCGGGGGGATATTCCTCTATTCGGTGCTCATATTCAGCGATCCGGCGGCGCCGGCCGGGGTGGAGGGAGTGCCTGGGAACCTCGACCCCGCCGACAACACCATCCTCGGCGGAATGCCGGATGGAGGATGGTTCGGGTACCAGCCCAACGCCGGGCCGTTCTACTCCCCTGGCACGGCCATGGACTTCTGGGCGCTGGGCGTCCAGTTCCTGGGGTTGGCGTCTCTCATCTCGTCGGTCAATTTCATCGTCACCATATTCAACATGCGAGCGCTGGGCATGCGGCTTCTGCGGATGCCGGTGTTCGTGTGGATGAGCCTGGTGGTGGCCCTTCTCCTGCTCTTCTCGCTTCCCATCATCGCCATCGCTCTGTTCATGGTTACCTTCGACCGCCAGTTCGGAAGTCTGTTCTTCGTGGCGGAGGCCGGCGGCGATCCCATCCTGTGGCAGCATCTCTTTTGGCTCTTCGGCCATCCCGAGGTCTACATCCTGATCCTCCCGGCCATGGGGATCGTCTCCGAGGTCCTGCCGGTATTCAGCCGCAAGCCCCTCTTCGGCTATGCAGCAGTGGTGATCGCCGGGGCAGCCATCGCCTTCATGGGATTCGGCGTCTGGGCCCATCACATGTTCTCGTCAGGCATCAGCCCGGTGGCGCAGGCTGCCTTTGCCCTCTCCACCATGACGATCGCAGTTCCCACCGGCGTGAAGATCTTCAACTGGATGGGGACCATGTGGGGGGGTCGATTACATTTCACCACCTCCATGCTCTTTGCCATCGGGTTCGTGGCGATGTTCGTCATTGGAGGCCTATCAGGCGTGACCCATGCCGTCGTTCCCTCCGACTGGCAGCAGACCGATACTTATTACATCGTCGCTCACTTCCACTATGTGCTGTTTGGAGGGGCGGTGTTCGGTATCTTCTCCGGTCTTTACTACTGGTTTCCCAAGATCACGGGACGAATGCTCAGCGAACGGCTGGGGAAAATCAACTTTTGGACATTGTTCGCCGGCTTCAACCTGACTTTCGCTCCCATGCACTGGCTGGGTTTGCAGGGCATGGTGCGCCGCACCGCCTACTACCCGCCCGAGGCCGGATTCGACTTCTGGAACCTGGTGGCCACGGTGGGAGCCTTCATCATCAGCGCCGGTGTGCTCGTTTTCATGTACAACTGGTGGCGTTCCAAAAAGCACGGCGAGCCGTCGGGAATCGACCCTTGGGATGCCCGCACCGTCGAGTGGACAACTCCCAATCCAACACCCGAGTACAACTTCGGAGTGTCGCCCACGATCACCTCTTTGGACGACTTCTGGCACCGAAAGTACAGTGCAGATTCCGAGGGGAGGCCGGTCCGAAGACCGGAGGCGGAGGAGACACTGGCCGACCTGGTGGAAACCGGGGTCAACCCGCCCCACCCCATCCATCTTCCCGCTCCCTCTTACTACCCGATAATGCTGGCGGCGGGGATACCCCTGGTGGGATGGGGAATCATCTACCACACCTCTTTGGTGGGGAAACTCCTGATCCTGGTCGGGGTGCTGGTGGTTGCTGCGTCAGCCTTTGGTTGGAGCATGGAACCATTGGAAGAACCACACGACGAGCATGACGACGATCACGCCGGCGAGCCGTCAGGCGCCGGGTATTCGTCTTACGGAGATCACTCCTGATGGACGCAGCGGCCACCATGGATCATCACGACCAGCACGAGTCAACCGGCATCGATCACCGCAAGCTGGGGATGTGGGTGTTTCTCAGTTCCGAATTTCTGTTCTTCGGCGCTCTCATCACCAACTATCTCCTGTACCAGGGACAGCCCGGCTTTGCCCGACCCTATCCGGCCGAGATATACGACATCCCGTTCACCTCATTCTCCTCCTTTGCCCTGCTGATGAGTTCCCTGACCATGGTGCTGGCGCATAATGCCCTGGCCCGCCACGACCAGCACGCCACCCGTACCTGGCTTCTGGCCACCGCCATGCTCGGCTCGGTTTTCCTGGGCGGGCAGGTCTTCGAATTCACCGAGTTCGTCACAGTTGGTGGAATGAAGCTCACCACCAACCCGGCCGCCTCGGCTTTCTATCTTCTTACCGGTTTCCACGGCTTTCACGTGCTGCTGGGAGTCCTGATGCTGCTCACCCTCTACGGGATCTCCCGCCGCCAGGGCGAGTTGTCGGAAGCCTCCGGTCTGAACCTGGAGTTGGTGGGCCTGTACTGGCACTTTGTGGACATAATCTGGATCGTGATCTTCACCGTCGTGTACCTGTTGGCCGGCACACCGGCGGGAGTGGGTTGAGGATGGCCGTCCACCCCGGCGAACACCACCATCCCACCCCGCTCCAATACGTCAAGATTGCAGTCCTGCTGGCGGTGTTGACCATCATCGAAGTGGCGCTGTTCTATGTGAACGAGGCGGCGGACATGGGCGGCTGGGACGCGCCCCTTTTGATCATCCTGGCCCTCTTCAAATTCGTGATCGTGGTTGGGTGGTACATGCACCTGCGTTTCGAGAGTTCGACGTTGTCCAAGTTCTTCACCGCCGGATTCGTCCTGGCCATGGCCCTGTATGCGGTGGTGCTGCTGACCTTCGGCGTCATAGCGCTGGGAAGCTGACAACTTGCCACCTTGGCATCCTCACTGGGATGTCCTGGCGGTGGTGGGGGCGCTGGGAGTGATCTTTCTCCACGCTGAATGGCGCGTCCGCCCCCTGGTGGCGCCCAATATGCCGGCCGCCACGTCCCGCCAACGCGGGTTGTGGTTCGGGGCCTTGGCGATCCTGGCTGCCAGCGCCAGTTGGCCTTTCCATGATTTGGCGGAGCAGGTCTTCTTCAGCCTCCACATGATCGAACACATGCTGGTGGCGCTGGTCATCCCGCCGCTGATGCTGATGGGAACCCCCCGGTGGATGGCCGAACACCTTCTCCAATCTTCCCGGACCCTGGCCGTGCTACGTCAAATGAGCAGACCACTGCCCGCCTTCTTCCTTTTCCACCTGAGCCTGGCCGGGCTCCACTGGCGACCCATCGTGGAGGCGATGGTCTCTTCGAGTGTTTTCCATTTCCTGGCCCACCTCTGGCTATTCGCCACGGCGGTCCTGGTATGGCTCCCCGTGGTGAGTCCCACCCCTCTGATTCCCCGGCTGAACCCGCCCTTGCGGATGTTCATCCTGTTCCTGCACTCCATCATCCCCACCGTGCCGGCATCTTTTCTGACGTTCAGCCGCACACCGTTGTATCCCTCCTACGTCGACTCGGCAACCTCCTTCGGAATATCGAGCGTCACTGATCTGCAGGTGGCGGGGTTGATAATGAAACTGGGCGGCGGCTTGATACTGTGGGCAACGATCGTCGTGATCTGGTTCAAATGGATCGCCGCCGAGCGGGACTGGGACTCCATTGAGCGCCGTCTGCGCCGGACTCCCGCGGCGGAAGCCGACAGTTGAAGGACCCCCGGGCTTCCACCGATCCCCCGCCCCCTCCCAGAAGGCGCCGCCCTCTCCCGCTTCGCCTGCTGAGACTCATCGGCCCGTGGGCGGCGCTTCTCATAGTTCTGGTGGCCGTCGCCGGACTTCTGGTGGTCCGCCGCTCGTTTCCCCAGGTGGACGGGGAGATAGAACTGCCGGGCCTGGCTGGGGAGGCCACCGTGATCCGGGACCGTCACGGGACGCCTCACATCTACGCATCCACCCTTTCGGACCTGGCGATGGCGCAGGGTTTCGTGGAGGCCCAGGATCGTTTCTGGCAGATGGACTTCTACCGGCACGTGGCCACCGGTCGCACCGCTGAGATGTTCGGCGAGGCCCAGGTGGAAGCCGACATCTTCCTGCGAACCCTGGGATGGGAACAGGTGGCGGCCCGTGAATACCAGGCACTCTCGCCCCGTATGCAGACCGTGCTGGACGCATATGCCCGAGGCGTGAACGCCTACCTGGTCGACCGAGGGAAATGGGAGATCAGCCTGGAGTACGCCTTCCTGGGAATCCAGAACCCCGACTACCGGCCGGCGCCGTGGAAACCCACCGACACCCTGGCCTTCGCCAAGGTGGTGGCCTGGGACCTTCGAACCAACATCGTCTCCGAACTCGAGCGAGCAGTGCTCTCGGAATGGATTCCGTCCGAACGGGTCTCCCAACTTTGGCCGGCATACCCCGAGGACCACCCGGTGATCGTCCCCGAATGGGACCTGCCGCCGCCGCTGCCGACCGGCGCACCGCTGCCTTCCCCGTCGGTTCGGGAAGCCTCCGGCGCCCTGGAGGAGGCTGAAGTCCTTCCCGTGGGCGCCGACCGGGTCGGGCTCGTCCGAGACAATCGGGGCCGAGGCTCCAATTCCTGGGTGGTCTCGGGTGAGCACACCGTGTCCGGTGCGCCGCTCCTCGCCAACGATCCCCATCTGGGGGCCCAGATCCCCTCCATCTGGTACCGGGTTGGTCTCCACTGCCAGCCTGTGAGCACCTCCTGCCCGGTGGAAGTGGCGGGGTTCAGCCTGCCGGGCACACCTCTGGTCACCATCGGGCACAACGGCTTTCTGGCCTGGGGATTCACCAATCTGGGAGGGGATGTCTCCGATCTCTTCATCGAGCGGGTTCATCCCGAAGATCCGCTCCTGTACGAGGTGGACGGCAAGTGGGTTCCCATGTCCACCCGCCCCGAGACCATCCAGGTAGCCAACGCCGATCCGGTGGAAATCACAATCCGAGAGACCCACCACGGGCCGGTGATCTCGGGGATATACGAACCCGTTGACGAACTGGAAGGTAACGGAGTGGTGGAGCTACCTGACCCTTACGCTGCTTCGCTGGCATGGACCGCCCTGCAAACCACCCGCAACATGGACGCGGTGCTGGGAATGGTCCTGGCGCGGAACTGGGAGGAGTTCCGGTCAGCGGCTGCGCTCTTCGACATGGCGCCCCTTAGCATCGTCTACGCCGATGCGGACGGCAACATCGGCTACCAGGCCACGGGGCTGATCCCCATCCGGGGAACAGGCGACGGACGCTACCCGGCGCCGGGTTGGGAGAGCGAATACGACTGGCAGGGCTTCTGGCCCTTCGAGACCCTTCCCTGGTTGTTCAATCCCTCCTCCGGGATGGTGGTGGCCGCCAACCAGCCCCTCGCCCGGCCCGACCTGGTCCGCCATATCGGCAGCGACTTCCACTACGGGTACCGAGCCCGGCGCATCCACGAGCTGTTGGTTGACTCTCTCCCGCTGGACACCGCGGGGATGAGCGCAATACAGTTCGACCACCAGGATCCCGCCGCCGGCTTCCTGGTCCCTGCATTGACGGCCTTACCGGCCCGAAGCCAGGAGGCGGCAGTGATGCAAGAACTCTTGACCGGATGGATGCGGGGAGAGCGACCAGGACAAATGGACTCCGACAGTCCGGCGGCTGCCGCCTATGCGGCCACCTGGCGCCATCTCCTGGCTCTCACCTTCGACGAGCTTCCCGAAGGCCATGAGGCGCACGGTGGAAGCCGGTTCGTGGAGGTGATGAAGGCCCTGGTGGAATCCCCCGACGATCCTTGGTGGGACCTGGCGGGAACCGAACTCCGGGAAACCCGCGACCTGGTGCTGCATCAGGCCCTGGAACAGGCCCATGGCGAGTTGACCGACTTGATGGGCGACGATCCGCAGCGTTGGCGATGGGGCGACATCCATACCGGTGTCTTCAACAACTCCAGCCTGGGCGAATCGGGCGTGTCGCTGATCGAAGCCGTCTTCAACCGGCGCAGCAACAATGTCTCGGGAGGATCGGCGATCGTCAACGCCACTCAGTGGATCGCCCCGGAGGGCTACGAGACGGAGGGGGTGCCGTCGTTCCGGATGGTGGTCGACCTCGGGGACCCCGACTCGTCTCTGTCTATCCATGTCCCCGGTCAGTCAGGCCACGCCTACCACCCACACTACGACGACCTCCTGGAACCCTGGGCGGCCGGGGAGATGCAGCCCTTCCCCTGGGACCGGGACACGGTGGAGTCCCTGGCCGAATCCACTCTGCTGCTCCGTCCTGGTCCCTAATCCAACCGCCCGGGAGCGAGCAGATCTTCTGTCTCCGCAAAAGACAATCTTCCCGATCCCCGGCCTGAACGAGACGCCAGTCTCAGTGGGAGAAGACCGCCTCGATCGCCTCGGCCTCAACGCCGTGGTCGTCCTCCGATTCGGAGTGGCCCGCTCCCTGCGTATTGAGCACCGCAAAGAGGATGAAAACCACCACGCCAATCCCGGCAGCGGCCAGAAGGAACTCTCCCCGGGTGACACGCATCCCCGGTCGGGAGGCTGAAAGACCAGCGAAAGTGAGAATGCTGGCGGCGACCACCGATCCCATGATGGGCGCCCAACCAGGGAAACTCAGGAACAGATAGGCAGCCGGCAGCACCAACACCGCAATGATCACCACTCCGACGACCGGTAGGGCCACGGCGGATTTCAATCGGAACCTCACCACTTCGGCTTCCTCGCCCTCGGCGCCAGCCATCCCCTCGGGAATGCCCAATACCTGTGATAGCTGACCCACCGCCCAACCCAGAACAGCTCCGGCAGCAACCACCGCCGCCAGACCGGCGACAACTGACACCTCCACCTCCTCGGCGCCGGCAATCTGGGTCCCGAACATTCCGGTGGTTACCCCGCCCGCAGCCCCTCCGATCAGAAAGCCCGTCAGCATCCCTCCGACCAGGATGGAACCTCGGCCCTCCACGATGTTCATGCCTGGGCCATGCCACCCCACCGCCGCGGTGGTAAACAGCGCCACAATCACCCCGTACACACCGAACAGCACCACCAGCCCGATGACCGCCTGGTTGGGGCTCAGGATCAAGGAGGGAGAGAAAGGTCCCTCCTCACCCAGGGTGTCGGCGCGTGCAGCCAGCCTGGGACTCAGGGCCACCAGGCTGACCAGCCCCATCGCCGCACCTGTTATGGCTCCCAGTCGGCCCCCCAGCCGTCGTCGAACCCGAAGCGGCGCGGGATCCACCGGCGGTGCAGGAGGCTCTTCCACGACCGCCGCCGTCACTTCCGGCTGGACGGCGACTGCCGCCGCCGCGGGTGCCTCGACGGGCGCCGGGAAGGTCTGCGGAACAGGTTCTGGGGCTTTGACCGCCGGCGGCGGGGCCGCAGCGGGCGCAGCCGGTACGGGCGCAGCCGGTACGGGCGCAGCCGGCGCTGGAGCGGCCTTGCCTCCTCCCCACGCCGCCAGATAATCATCGGCGGTGCCCCCCAGAGCCTGTGCCTTCGCTTCCGCCGACCGCAGAACCAGTTCTTCCGGAGCGTTGAGAACCGCCGCCGCCGCCGCTAAGTACTCACTCATATCCGCCACTGAGGATACACGACCACGTAACCCCTCTGATCACCGGCGGATGGCAAGGAATCCGCCGGCCGGATTACTGCTGTGATCCGCGGGATTTCTCTTCCATCTCCTGACGCCGCCGGCGCGCTTTGCGCTCCGAACGGCGCAATAGCCACACCAGGCCCACCAGCACCAGGCCGGAGGCAACGAACTCATCGACGGCGCCCTCTCCCAGAATGTGAGCAACGGCCACCATCACCCGGCAGTAAGTATGAATAGGGCAAGCATCGTCAAAACCACCATCAGAGCCAGCATCGCATACTGGGATCGTACGGCGTCGACGCCCGGGTAATCCACCAGCGCCCGGTCATGCGCCAGGATCACCCCACCCACATGGCCCGCGACAACCGCCACCAACTGGATGTACCAGACCGCAGTGGGCGAGATCAACGTGTAGTCGACTGCCTGCCCGGCGAGTCCGAACAGATCCCAGCCGAGGTCGAAAGGGTCGCTGATGGCGCCCAGGAAGAACTGCCCCTCGTACACGACGAGAGTGAAGTAGTGGGCAAACGCGTAGGCGAAGGCGATGGGCGCCAAGGTGTGAGCGAATCGGATCCGCGCCCGGGCAACGCTGGTTTCAGCATTCGACAGCACCACCGAGAAGACACACGCCAAGTGGTAGGCCCATCCGACCATCAGGACAACCGCCACCAGTCCGAAGGTCCCCACGACCACTTCCGCCCACTGCCAGCCCAGCCCGAGACCGGACACCGTGTCCTCCAGGGGACCGGCCAGTTGGTTACGCCAGAACGGAATCCCCGTCAGGCCGTCGTAGGTGACTCCTCCGATCAGGACCACCGCCAGAACGTCCAGCCCCGGGCGTTCGGCCACCCCCGGCAGGCCTCTCAGCCATCCCCGCCTCACCAGTTCACCGTCCTGATTCCTGCCGATGGGTCCGATCGCGCCCACCAGGTGGTTGTACGCCCCGAATCCGTCCCAGGTGGTCAACTGCGTCTGCGCACCCCACACACCGGCGGTCACCAGCATGTACAGCGTGTACCCCACCGCCATCGCCGCCAGCCACGCCGGAATGCTGCCCACCGGCGAGACCAGTTCCCACCAGGTGAACAGCAAAAGCACCACCGCGGCCGGCCGGTAGCCGAGGCGCTGGGCCAATCCCGGTCCTCTGTCCCGGTCGATCTTCAGCCAGCGGGCAAGCACCCGCCACGGAGCGACTACCTGGTAGAAGTCACCAACCAGCGCGGACATGAAGGGAAAGACCAGCCAGAGTCCCACGTATACCATCACCGGCGCCGGATTCTTCAGAGCGTCGTCCGATCCCAGGAAACCGCTCACCACCATCACGACCAGCAGCCCCACCGACACCATCGAACAGATCCCTCCTGCCAGCCTTACCCAGGGGGGCGCCCTGAACACGACGCCGGTGGGGTCCTGCAGGCGCGGTTCGTGCCATCGGGTCGACAGCATGGCAAAAGTGACCACCAGCACCGTTATCGCCGCCAGGGTGAAATAGAGAAGGGGAATGGGCAGATCGAGGCGCCCGCCGATACCGTGGGCCAGTATCCCTCCCACCTCAGGGCGACACCTTCAACTCGAGCAAATGACGATGGGTGACATGGTCCTCCACCTCGAAGATTCCGGGCAGATCACCCACCATTTCATGAGTGGTCCGAACACCGGCTTCCACGGGGAACTCCTCGTCGTAGCCATGGATATGCACCAGCAGTCGGACATCGGCGTCGAATACCAGTGAGATCCGGTTGCCGAGGGGGACATCGACCCGACTCTCGGATACCACCCTGCCCTCCCTTACCACCACTTCCACCACCGTCAGATCGTCCGGCAGGGTCGTGGTGGTAGTGGTGGTTGGCCGTGCATCGGTGGTGGTCGGCGGCGCGGTCGTGGAAGTGGTGACCGGCGGGGTGGTGGAAGCCGCCGACTCCTCGCCATCGGAAGCACAGGCAACAACCAACAGCAGCAACAGCGCACACCCGGCGCCGCCACCCCCGCGCACAATCGTGTTCTGCGTGTGTCGAATCCAGCGTGGAGAGAACACGCTTACCATAATCTAACCTACCATTCCCATGGAGAGATATCTCACCGCCCACCCCGACCTGGCCCGGTATGCGGCCGCCCACTCCAGTCCGGTGGGCGAGGTGGGTCGGCGGGTGATGGACCGGACCGCCGCCCTCTTTCCGGATGTGGCCCGGATGCAGGTCGATCCCGTACAGGGCGCATTTCTGGCCTGGCTGGTGAAGCTGATCGGGGCCAGGAGAGTGCTGGAGATCGGCACGTTCACCGGCCTGTCGTCTCTGTTCATGGCCCAGGCCCTGCCGGAAGGCGGAGAGATCGTGTGCTGCGACATCTCCGACGAATACACCGCCCTGGCTCGGAAGGCCTGGACGGAAGCCGGCGTGGCGGAGCGGATCACCCTGCTGTTGGGTCCGGCTCTCGAGACTCTGGCCGACCTGGAAGGTCCCTTCGACCTGGCATTCCTGGATGCCGACAAACCGAACTATCCCCGGTATATCGAAACGCTGAAGCAGTTGGTCAGACCGGGTGGGGTGATCGTGGCGGACAACACCCTGTGGTCGGGTCGGGTGCTCGACCCCGAGGACCGGACCGACGCCACGGAGGGGATCCGTCGTCTCAACTACACGGTGGCTGCCTCTCCCGACCTCGAAGCGGTGCTCCTCCCCTTCGCGGACGGCGTAACGGTCATGATCCGCTCCTGAGTCGAGACCTCCGCAACCATCTGGAAAGGCGCCGCGGGTTCTGGCCGAGGGTCATCGACGACCTACGTTTATTGCCAGGTACCCGACCCCGAACAGGACGGTAATCGCCATCCAACCCGGCGTGTAGGTTTCCCAGGTGTCCACCGACCATCCGACCAGGGGCGCCCCCAGACTGAGACCTCCCAGGAAACCGAACAGCACCACCCCCGAGCCCCGGCCTGCCAACGATGTCGGGAGCGCCTGGATTATCGCCAGCATTCCCACCGCATTCCAGGCGCTGCCGCTGAGACCTGTCAACACCGCCGCCAGCCAGACGGACCAGCTTCCCAACTGGTCCCCCAGGGTGAGGACACCGCCCATTACCACCGCCAACAGGGCAATGATCCTCAGGCTCGGCACCGAGCCGAGCCTTCCCTCGGCCACCTGCGCCCACGCCAGCCGCGCCCCGATTCCCACCAAGCCGGTGACCGCCACCGCCAGACCGCCGAGTTCCCGGCTCATGCCGAACACCTCCTCCGCGTAGAGCGGCAGGTAGGTGAGCACCACCGACATGCCCGTCCCCATCATAAACCCGTACACCGCCAGGCGATAGATCAACCTGGGGAGATAACCCGACGCAACTTCACTCCCATCACCGGCGACCGGCTCTACATGGGGAGTCGCCAACGAATAGACGCCCGCCAGTAGCAGTGGAAACACCGCGAATGCCACAACCGCCCACCTCCATCCCCACCAGATCGTGAAAACCGGTAGGAGCCAACCCCCCAGGAATACCCCTATCTGTACCCCCGACTGCTTCACTCCCACTATCAGGCCCTGGCTTCCGGACGGGTACTCGGTGGCGATGAGTTTGTTGGTGGCCGGATTGGAACCCGCCGATGAGACCCCGGCGAAGAAAGCCGCCACCGACATCAAAACGAGGCCAGGCGCCGCTCCGATAAAAAGCAGGGAGAAACCCGCCACCGTCAGGGTGGCAATGGTGGCCCGCCTGCCTCCCACCATGTCGGCCCAACGTCCCAGCCAGACCGAGAGGAAGGCGCCCCCCAAGGTCGAAGCGGTCACCAGCATCCCCACCTGCCACCGTTCAATGCCCAGCGCAGAGATCAACTCCGATGCGAGAACACCAAACACGATGGGCGCCAGGGTGGCGGCTGCCATGGTGACGGCCAGCACCGTGCCCACCAGCAAACGACGCGAAAGCACCCTCACAAAGGTAGCGGCCGCCTACCTGCCCGGCGACAGACAGCCACGGTGTGGCACCTGAGCCAGATGCAGGTCGATGGAACCCTGCACTTCGGACACCAAAAGCCAACCCGACGCATCATCCGCCAAGCACCAGCCTCCTCTTGTTCCGAACGAGCACCGTTTGAGCGCCACCGTGTTCTACCATTTGCCCCAACAAGCCTCACAACCAGGTCATAGCGTTCTGATCAATCCAAACTCCACAGTGTCAGCTTTGTATCAAGTGTCGAATATCCGCAGAAAGCACAACTAGTGGAGTCCTTACCGTTGGCGGGCGCCGGAGCGGTGGATCGCCACCTGCTCGTGGTGTTCGGCGCCACCGGTGATCTTTTCCGGCAGAAGCTCGCCCCTGCCCTCTACCACCTGGTCCGCCAGTACGACCTCGCCGACCGCTTCGTGATTCTCGGAGTAGCTCGTTCGCAACTGGACGACGAAAGCTTTCGGACACTTTCCCGAACATCAGTCGAAAACGTATCTCGCGGACAGGCCCAACTCGGCGAAGCGTGTGCCGATCCCGCTGCCTGGTGCGACGATGTCTTGTACTTCCAGTCGATCGGGAGCGGAGGGGCCCAGGCTTACCAAGCCCTCCGGAGTCGGATCAAAGGTATCGAAGCGGCACATGGCCTCTCCGGCAACCGTACCTTTTATCTCGCCCTGCCGCCGGCCGCCATTGGCCCGACGGTAAGAGGTTTGGGAGCATCGGGTCTGGCCCACAGCGCAGGATGGACCCGTTTGGTCGTGGAGAAACCATTCGGTGTCGACCTGGAATCGGCCATGGCGTTGAACGGGATACTGCACGGGTGTTTTGACGAGCCCCAGATCTACCGTATCGATCACTATCTGGGGAAGGCCACCGTGCAGAACCTGTTGGTATTCCGCTTCGCCAATCCCCTTTTCGAGTCGGTCTGGAATCGGGACCGCATCGACAACATCCAGATCACGGTGGCCGAGGCGGTGGGAATCGGTGAACGGGCCAACTACTACGACCGGTCGGGCGCCCTGCGAGACATGGTCCAGAATCACCTGACCCAGTTGCTCAGCCTGGTGGCGATGGAACCGCCGGTCTCCTTCGACGCCGAAGCCATCAGGGACGAAAAGGTCAAGGTACTCCAGTCGGTCCGCCCCCTGAGCCCCGACGACGTGGTGTTCGGTCAATACACCGCCGGTCAATCCGAGGGAAGGCCGGTTGCAGGTTACCTGGAAGAACAGGGTGTAGCCAAGGGTTCGACCACCCCCACCTACGCCGCCCTCCGAGTGTTCATAGACAGTTGGCGCTGGCAGGGTGTTCCCTTCTACCTGCGCACCGGCAAACGCATGCATAGCCGCCTCACCCAGGTAGCGGTAACCTTCCGCGAACCGCCGGTGGCGCTGTTCAAATCCTTCGAGCGCAGTGGCAGGCAGGGCAATGTCCTCTATTTCAGGCTCCAGCCGCACGAGGGGTTTGATCTCCTCTTCGATGTTCAGAAGCCATCCGACCACCCCCAGCTGGACACCAGGTCCTTGGCTTTCGCCTACGAAGAGGCTTTCGGGAGTCTCCCCGACGCCTACGAGACTCTGCTCTACGATGTGATGACCGGAGACCGGACCCTGTTCGTCCGCTCGGATGAAGCGGAAGAGGCTTGGCGTCTCTACACACCGATGCTTGAGGCCGGTATCCACCCACATCCCTACCAGGCCTGCTCTTGGGGTCCCGGGGAGGCGGGGCGCCTACTCGGCCCTGCCGGTCACGAGTGGACAGTCCGGATCCCGAGTAATTGAGATCCGGGAATCTGACACTCAACCAGTCCGATGCTGCAGGCCAGTGACCTTCCCGCCAGAAATTGTTTTGTGCAATAAAAACTGCCACAACTCAACAAAATCAGAAACGGGGAGAAAACACCATAGGAAACCCCCCATCTCAAGGTTAAATAATTCGGTACGCTAAAAAAGAGCATGACTCAACAAAATCAGAGTCCCGCGCCGCCCTGGGGTCGACCGACACGCTCGGAGGTGTTCAATCGTCTGGCCGTACAGATCGCCGAACTGCACGGTCGCATGGGCGGATTACCGAGTCTCGACGAGGCAAGTGGAATATGGGAAGACATCTGGTATGCGGAAGCTCATCACTCCACCGCTATCGAAGGCAACACCTTGGTGTTGAAACAGGTGAAGTCACTCCTACGCGACGGAAAAGCGGTGGGGGACAAAGAGTTACGCGAATACCTGGAGGTAAAGGGATATGCCAAAGCCGCTTCCTGGGTCTACCGGCAGGCCATGAACCCGACCGGCCTAACCCGACCTGAGAATCTCCTTACCCTGGCAGAACTCAGAGAGGTTCATTATCACGCCATGACCCCGGTTTGGGAAACTGCTCCGCATCCCGATGCAACAGACCGTGAAAAGCCCGGGAGTTTTCGCGAGCATGAGATACGACGCTTCCCCGGGGGGATGAAGCCCGTCACCTTCCCCCTGGTGCATTCGGGGATCGACAACTGGATCCATGCTGTTAATTCTCTCGACACCAGCCCTCAGTCCTTTCCCGAGGAACTAGCCAAGATACATTGCCGGTTCGAACAGATCCACCCCTTTCTTGATGGCAACGGACGCACGGGCCGCCTAATCCTCAACCTGATTCTGGTGCGTCTCGGCTACCCGCCAATGGTTATCTACAAACGTGACCGGGAGAAATACCTGACTGCTTTGTCACGGGCCGATGATGGCGATCCAAGGCCTCTCGGCCAGATCTTCGCACGGGCGATCCTGGACAGTTTGAATCGATTCGTCTTCCCGGCCGTCGCCGGACCGTCACGTCTTGTGCCCCTTGCCGCCTTGGCGACCTCAGACCTCAATGCCCCCGCATTACGCGCTGCTGCGGTACGAGGTCGCCTGCGCGCCACCCGAGGCCAGGACGGCTTGTGGCGCAGCAACCGTCATTGGGTTGAGGATTACAAACAAAGCCGGTGGAAACGACAATAGGCGCTTACCGGCCCAACGGCGCGGTGGCGAAGGTGAACTCCTCCACGATCCTGCCTCCCACCAGATGTTGATCAATGATCAGGTCCAACACCTCGGTGGTAACTCCTCGGTACCACACTCCCTCCGGATAGACCACCGCGATGGGACCATCTTCGCAGATCCGCAGGCAGTCCACCTTGTTCCTCAGCACCAGGCCATCTCCGGGACGCTCGGGCCGGGCGGGTTGAGAGGGGTTGCGGGACCACAGAGGCGGGGCGGTGGTCAGTCCTTCGTCCTTGCAACGGCGCTTGAGATGACGCCACACCCGGTCTGACTCCTCCCGGGTGGCGCACCGGGGTTTGGACTGTCCGGCACAGAGGAAGATGTGCCGGCTGACACCGCCGATCGAAAGCCCGTGCGCTATGGCCTCAAGTCGTTCCTGCCGATTAATCGCCGAACCTTCCCCGCTGACCAGGCAATATCATAAGACCCCAATGTAGACAGGCGGCGCAAGAAGGGATTTGTCTATGTCTGTAATCAGACACTGGATCGGTGGGCGGCTGCTGGAAGACCCACCGGAGCGGACCGGACCCGTATTCGACCCGGCGCGCGGCCATCAAACATCCGAAGTCGCCATGGGCGGCCCCACCGAAGTGGAGTTGGCGGTCCGCAGCGCCGCAGACGCTTTCCCCGGATGGCGGGACACGCCGGTGGTGCGCCGCCAGAGGATTCTCTTCGCCTTCCGGCAATTGGTGAGCGATCACCGCTACGACCTCGCCAAGCTGATCACCGCCGAGCACGGCAAGACCATGGATGACGCCCTGGGAGAGGTCCAGCGGGGTTTGGAAGTCATCGAATATGTATGCGGCATCCCACAACTTCTGAAAGGGGAGATCTCCGAGCAGGTCTCCACCGGAGTGGACACCTATTCGTTCCGCCAGCCCCTGGGAGTGGTGACAGGCGTCACCCCCTTCAACTTCCCGGTGATGGTTCCAATGTGGATGTACCCGGTGGCGATCGCCTGCGGCAACACGTTTGTCCTCAAGCCCTCCGAAAAGGACCCTTCTCCATCCATGCTGGCAGCCGAGTTGTTTGCAGAGGCAGGACTGCCCGACGGGGTGCTCAACGTCCTGCATGGCGACAAAGTTGCAGTGGACGGACTGCTGGAGCATCCGCAAGTGGCGGCGGTCAGTTTCGTGGGCTCCACTCCCATCGCCCGCTACATATACGAGACCGCAGCCCGCAACGGAAAGCGGGTGCAGGCTCTGGGTGGCGCCAAGAACCACATGGTGGTGCTGCCCGACGCCGACATGGATCTGGCGGCCGACGCGGCGGTTTCCGCCGGCTACGGATCGGCGGGGGAACGCTGCATGGCGATCTCGGTGGTGGTGACGGTGGGCGACTCGGCCGACCGGCTGATTCCCCGGGTCACCGAGCGGATCGACCGACTTCGCGTGGGACCGGGCGCCAACGACCAAAGCGAGATGGGCCCGCTGGTCACGGCCGAACATCTCCAAAGGGTGGCCGGATACGTCGAGCAGGGACTTTCCGAGGGCGCCGACCTGGTGGCCGATGGACGAAGCCTCGCCGTGGAGGGATACGAGGACGGGTTCTTCCTGGGACCCTGCCTGTTCGATGGGGTAAGCCCGGACATGTCCATCTACCAGGACGAGATCTTCGGGCCGGTGCTGTCGGTGGTGCGGACCGGCAGCTATACGGAGGCAATTGACCTGATAAACGCCAACCCGTATGGAAACGGGACCGCAGTGTTCACCAACGACGGCGGCGCCGCCCGTAAATTCCAGAGGGAGATCACGGTGGGAATGGTGGGCATCAACCTGCCGATTCCCGTACCCCTCAGCTTCTATTCGTTCGGAGGCTGGAAGGAGTCGCTGTTCGGCGGCCATGCCATCTACGGGCCCGAAGGAATCAGTTTCTACACCCGTCAAAAGGTGGTGATCTCCCGATGGCCGGATCCCATTCACCGGGGAGTGGATCTGGGCTTTCCCAAGTCTGACTGACCCGATCCGGTCGAGTCGGCCGTCGCTAAAACGAAGAGACGCCGACCCATGTGATCGGCGAGGGTCTGTCCACCAAGCCCGGGCGCACCATTCTCAGGCCCTGGCCGGCAGGTTTCGCGGGGTGGTCAGGTCCGGTAGGCCTCGGGTACGGGCGGCAGTGGCCTGGTGAGCCAGCGGGGACGGCGCAGGCCTTCCGGTCCTGGTCCGGGACGGGTACGCTCCATCCACTCCCGATAGATCTGGTGAGACCTTTCGGTGTCGACGAAGACATCCCCGTACCGATCCTCGGGTTCGGCCGGTGTAAGACGGACCCGTTGGTGCCAGGCGTGCATGCCCGACACCGGGTCGGGATGGACGGGGAAAGCCAGGTTCTGGTGGACGCCGGGGTCCCGCCACCAGATGCGTTCGCTGTCGGGATCGTCCGAGCGGAAGGGTTCGATGCCGGACTTATGCCGCAACAGCCACCCGCCGTCCCGGCGCCCTATGTCCACCAGGGCCGATGACCAGCGTTCGTTTCCCATCTTGGGGTCCAGACGCCAGCGTCCCATATGATGGGAGGCCGCCACCACCCCGGGACGAAGACCCTCGGTTCTCCAGGCCCGCATGACGAAGTATCCGATATCGGTGCTGATCCGCACCAGGTCGCCGGTGGCGAATCCGAGTTGATCGGCGTCGATCGGGTTCATCCACAGCGGATGGCCATGGCTGATCTCGTACAGGTACTTGGCGTTGCCCGACCGGGTGTGGATCAGGGTGGGGAGCCGGAAGATGGGAAGCAGGATGCGCTCGGTCCCCTCCAAGTCAAGATCCCGCCAGTGGACATGGGACTTGAGGTAGGTGGGAATGGCCGCGTCGGGCCAGTTCCAGTCCACGAGCGTCTCCGAGTGCCATTCGAGGAGGCGGGAGGGGGAGGTGAAGCCACTCTTGCGCTCTCCGTCGACTTCCACCCCGGGCTGCTCGGGGCCTACTGCCGCTTCGTTTAGAAGGTACCGATCGCGGTCGATCTCGAAGGCGCCGTACTTGCGCATGTACTCGAGGGCGGTGAGACCTTGCCGGGCGGCTGCCCGTGGCAGTCCGGGAACCGAGTTGTCGAACATCCACCCGTAGTACTCGTCAACGCTGACCGGACGGGACGGATCGTTGGGAGACTCGTACCATTGCCGGATCCCCAGCGACCCATCGGGATCGATCCGCCACGACAGGTCGATCCAGAATTCGTTCTCCTCCCACACCTCTCCCGGGTTGGCCTGGTAGGTGCGCTGGTATTGCTGCCCGTCCCGCTCTCCGGCCACCCGCAGCACCGGCTGGCGGAATCCCAGCCACCGGGCGGCGTGGGTCTCGTAGGAGTGGGTGTCGTGCCGCTCGGCGCCCACCCCCATGGGCAGGACGTAGTCGGCGAACCACGCTGACTCCGACCAGGTAGGAGTGAGCGCTACGTGGAGACCGACCCGGTCGGGGTCGGTAAGAGCCTCGATCCAGGTGAATCCGTCGGGGTTGGTCCACACCGGGTTGTAGACCCGGGTGAAGTAGACCTCGACACGACCCCTCCCCTCCTTGAGAAAGTGGGGCAACAGGTAACTCATCTCGTAATGACTGAGAGGGAACTCGTTCGGCCAGATCAACTCGTTCCAGCGATTGGCCGGCGGCGGCATGTTCCAGTGATCGGGCTTGAATTTGTCCCAGGCACTCGGGGAAGTGCCGCCTTCCGTCCCCACCGATCCGGTCAGGACATGCAGGAAGAAGAGACACCGAGCCACCTGCCAGCCTCCCAGGTTGCCGGATCCGGCCGCTCTCCACGTGTGAGAGGCAAAACGGGACCCGGCGTCGGCGATGCCCCTTGCCACGGCTTCGATCCGCCATGCGTCGACGCCGGTCTCCTCGGCGGCGTACTCGATCGTGTAGGGTGCATAGGTCTGCCTCAACAGCTCGACAAAGCTCTCATAGGTCCGGGGCCGCTGCGGCGCCCGGGCCTGAAGCGAGTCTTCCCAGTTGACCCACCTTCGCACGAAGTCGTGATCAACCGCGTCCCACTCCAGAAGGCGGGCGGCTATGGCCAGCAACATCGCCGCCTCGGTACCGGGCCAGGGGGAGAGCCAGTAGTCGGACATCGAGGCGGTATTGGAGAGGCGCGGGTCGATCGTAGCCACCTTCCCGCCGCGCTGGCGGGCCTCGATGATCCGCTGGGCGTGGGGATTGAAATAGTGACCCGACTCGAGTTGAGCGGACAGCAGGAGGATGAACCGGGCGTTGGCGAAGTCCGCAGAAGGGCGGTCGTAGCCCATCCACATGGCGTAGCCGGTGCGAGCCCCCGACGAGCAGATGTTGGTGTGGCTGTTGTGCCCGTCCACCCCCCAGGACCGCAGGATCCGGTCGATGAACCCGTCCTCGCCGGGCCGGCCCACGTGGTAGATGATCTCGTCGTGACGGTCCTCTCGAAGCGCCCGCCGGATTCGCGACGCTATATCCCCGAGCGCCTCCTCCCATGAGACCTGCTCCCATTTGCCGTCGCCTCGCTTCCCGGATCTGCGCAGCGGGTGGAGGATCCGCTCGGGGTCGTACATCTGGTTCAGGGTGGCCGGGCCCTTTGCGCAGTTGCGACCTCTCGACCCGGGATGTTCGGGGTTGCCTTCAAAACGCCGGACCTGGCCGTTGTCCTTGTCGACATAGGCCAGCAGCCCGCACCCGGCCTCGCAGTTGAAACAGGTGGTCGGCACCAGGCGGTAACGACGCTTCACCCGATCGGGCCACGCCTTGGCGTCATACTCCTCCCAATCATCCCACCTTTCGGCGGGTGGGAAAGACACCAGGCCTGTCCCGGGGACCAGCCGAGGTATCCGGTCCGAAGGGGGCTGGTCCGGCTTGGTGGTCATGTTCTCCGAATCCTTCGCCGCGTTCACGACAGGGGCACGCTCTGGCCCGCCCTGACGAACGCGTCGTCGGCGAACCAGATCCCGACCAGGGCGGCCAGCCCGCCCAGTTGAGACACCCACAGGGGAACGCCTGATCCGGCCAGGAACACCGTTCCCAGCACCAGTGGCACCACCACCCCGATCACCTGTCCTCCCAGCCACCACTGGATGGCATGGGCGCCCTTTGTCAGGTGATGCATGCCCGCCGCGTGGTTGCGGGTCGGATGCCGTGAAGCGAGTTCGACCGCCGCGATGAGGGCCAGCGCCGCCGCTCCGGCGACAAGCGCCCAAGCGAATGTCCGCCGGGACGACGCTCCCAGATCGAAGACCCCGGCAACCAGCAGCCCCGCGCCGCCTCCCGCCGCCAGCGATCCGGCCAGCATGTGCCAGAGAAGCGTCGGACTTTGCCAGAGGTCCCGACCCTCTGCTTGACCGAACAGGAAAGCGGTGTAGCCGGCCACGCCGAGCCCGACCGCCGCCGATGCCCAGATCAGCACCGCAATGAAACTCGCGCCGGCCAGACCGAAAATGAACCACAAACCCAGGATCACCGCATGGGCCGAGAGGATCCAGGCGCCTTTCACCAGCCACGATCCGGCATTGCCTTTCGTCAGCAGGTAGTGGAAACGGTCGGGCCGTTTGAGGTCCGCCACCAGCAGTACGCCGGTGAGCGCCAAAAAGATCCCGGCTATCAGCGGGGCGCCCCATCGGGCGAACGCACTCTGGGGGTCAGCCCCATCAAGAAGTGAGAGCGCAAGCGCCATCACGATGCCTGCCGAGATCCCCTTGGTGAGAAAGTAACTCGACACCCGCCATCCCCACGGCATCGGGTGGTCGGTGTTGTACACGACTCGAGGAGGGTCGTCGGTCCCTCCGTTCCGCCACTGCGACCGGCTTCCTGGCCCTCCGTTCGCTTTCTTCCCTGTCGGCGGCGTCAGGTCGACCGTCATGAACGACGGCGCCGGGTCACCCCAGATCCCTCCGTCCCCGGGGTTGACGGCGCCCAGGGGATCGATCCCCGCCTCCTCCACACCCCGGTACCAGAGGTTCGGCCTCGTACCCTGCTCCAAGGACCGCTGACTCAACTGCTCCGCTTGCAGGAGGCGCGAGATGGGCGTGGTGGGATCGTCAAGGTCGCCCGAGATTATGGCGCCCTCGGGACATACCACCACGCAGGCCGGTTCCAGCCCCACTTCCACGCGGTGCACGCAGTAGTTGCACTTTTGGGCGGTATGGTCCACAGGATCGATGTACAGCGCGTCGTAGGGACACGCCTGCATGCAACTCTTGCAGCCGATACACAGGCTGGTGTCGAAGTCGACGATGCCGTCTGATCGGCGGAAGAGTGCGCCGGTAGGGCAGATCGACACACAGGGGGCGTCAGAGCAGTGGTTGCAGCGCATGACCGAGAACGACCGCTTCGTGTCGGGCCACGTTCCCGACTCGATGTACTTCACCCAGGTGCGGTTCACGCCGAGAGGAACGTCGTGTTCGGTCTTGCACGCCACCGTACAGGCATGGCAGCCGATACATGCCGTCTGGTCGATAACGAAACCGTACTGCAAGGTGCTCCTTCTGCCTCGGGCGGTGAAGCCCCCAACGCAACCTTACGCTACTCTACACCGACCTCGGCAACTGGGGAACTACCCTCCTTCTTCCCCCTGTCCCATCGGTCTCCCGCGCCTCCGACCGAGTTGCACTCAGCTTCGGCCAGAGAATCGAGAGAAACGTATCTTCAGATAGTCACTACGCTCGGATGTGATGCAACCGGCAGAAATTTCCCTCATTACTTCCGTATCCGATCCTCAGATCCATCCGGACGGCCGGCGGATCGCATTTGTGGTTACCACCATCGACCTCGACGAGGACCGTTACCGATCGTCGCTGTGGCTCTGGGACGGCGAAGCGCGGCAGTTGACCTTCGGGTCCGGAGATGCAGCGCCCCGCTGGTCGCCGGACGGCAGGTCACTGGCCTTCCTGAGAAAAGGAACGGAACGCACCGACCCGCAACAACTGGCCATCATGCCCTCCGACGGTGGAGAGGCCCGGGTGGTCACCTCATTCGAGCTTGGAGTGCGGGCGCCGGTCTGGTCTCCCGACGGTTCGCGCCTCGTGGTGCTGGCGACGGAGTGGTTCGGGGAGTGGGCAGACCTCGACGAGGATGAACGGGCGCGGCGTCCCCGGCGCATCACCGGGTTCGAAGCCCGATTGGACAACCAGGGATGGCTGCATGATCGCCGTAGCTACGCCTACCTGGTCGAACCGGGTGGCGAGACGGCGCCCCGGCGGGTGGGGACCTCCGAGGAGAACGAGTCAGGCTTGGCGTGGTCTCCGGACGGCGCCAGGGTGGCGATGGTCACCCGCCGTGACAACCCGCGACTACTTGAGGAGGGGGTCGAGGTGGTGGAGGTGGACCTGGAAAGCGGCGCCGAGACCCTGCGGGCCCAGCGTTCCGGCTACTACCTGGTCGACTACGATCCTGCCGGAACTCTATACGGGATAGGTAACCCCACCCCCGATTATCCCTACGTCTTCTCCCTGTGGCGCCTGGACGAACCGCCGGTGGATCTAACCGGTCACATCGGCCGGAGCATCAACGGTCTGGCCGTCCCATCCGCCCTGGAAACACCGATCTGGCTGGATGAGGGTTTTCTTTGCAGCGTGCTGGATCGGGGCCGCGGTCACATAGTGGCGTTCGACGACGAAGGTAACCCTTCAACCGTACTGGATGGTGACCGGTACATCACCGGGTTGTCAAGGGCATCTTCGGATAGGCTGGTCTTCACCGCCACCCACCCCACTTGTCCGGGTGAGCTTTACGAGCGGACCCCCGATGGGGAGGAGCGGTGCCTCACTTCTTTCAACCGGGAGATCAGATCAGGCGGCGGATTGGTACGTCCCGGGTTCTTCCAGGCCGAGAGCGCACCGGGAGTTGAGGTGGATGCATGGGTGTATGTCCCCGATGGCGAAGGCCCCTACCCGGTGCTCCTCAACATCCACGGAGGCCCGGCTTCGGAGTACGGCTTCTACTTTTTCGACGAGTTCCAGGTCTACGCCTCCGCAGGCTACGCGGTGGTCGCCGCCAACCCCCGCGGATCGGAGGGACGAGGTCTTGAGTGGTTACGCGCCGTCACGGGCCCAGGCTGGGGCGTGGTCGACATGGAGGACATTACCGCAGTCATAGATGAAGCCATCCGGCGAGACGCTCGCCTCGATCAGTCCCGTGTGGGGATTATGGGGGGCTCCTACGGAGGATTTCTCACAGCTTGGGCGATCGCCCGGGATGATCGCTACCAGTCAGCGATCGTGGAACGGGCCCTGATCGACTGGGAGTCCTTCGGGGGAACCTCGGACATCAACCGCGACTTCTCGGGTTTGTACCTGTATCCGGCCACGGCCGGCGACCATCATGCGTTGTGGGATGCCAGTCCCCTCGCTTCGGCGGGACGGGTTACCACCCCCACCCTCGTTATCCATTCCGAGAACGACCTACGTTGCCCGATCGGCCAGGCAGAACAGTTCTTCACGGCTCTGCTGCGCAATGGGGTCGATGTGGAGATGATTCGATTTCCCGACGAAGGCCACGAACTGAGCCGCAGCGGAGCGCCCCGCCACCGCGTGGAGCGTTTCGAGTACATCCTTTCCTGGCACGACCGCCACCTTGGGCAAGTAGTACGTCAGCGAACAGCTACCGGGGATGAGGAAAAGGCCTCCTAGATACTTGCCTCGTCCTGGCCTGCGCGCTGTTTCAGCATCAGGTAATGACCAGGGTCAGGGTTTCGGCTACCAGGGCCGGCCGATCGCCGCCCTTGATTTCCACGGTGATCGTTCTCTTGATGAGAAACTGACCCGGACGGCGTTCGGTCACGTCTGCCAGGGCAACCCGGGCGCGGATCTGGCTGTCCACCGGAACCGGCGCCAGAAAACGCACCTTTTCGGTCCCGTAGTTGATCTCAACTTTGGCGCCCTCCGGCAGCAATTTAACACCCGATCCAAGGTGAGGGAGGAGAGAAAGCGTCAGGAAACCGTGGGCGATGGTGACCCCGAAAGGAGACTCGGTCGCTGCCCGCGCCGGATCGACGTGAATGAACTGGTGGTCCAAGGTGGCGTCGGCAAAATCGTCAATACGGTCCTGGGTCACCGTGAACCAGTCGGAGACTCCAACTTCGGTGCCCACCATCTCCTTCAACTCCGCCACAGTCACCGTTCCGTTTCCCATCATTGTCTCCTTCCCGAGGCGTGCGGTGCATGAAACGCCGGAATCCCGGTGATGGTGGCGCCGAGGATCAAGGTGTGTATCTCGTGGGTTCCCTCGTAGGTGTACACCGTCTCCAGATTCGCCATGTGCCGCATGATCGGATAGTCAAGGGTAATGCCGTTGGCGCCCAGGATGCCACGAGCCGTACGCGCCACCTCCAGAGCGTCGCGGACATTGTTGTACTTGCCGAAAGAGACCTGCTGGGGCGTCAGTTTTCCGTCCTCCCGAAGCCGGCCGATCCGGATCGCCACCAGCGTGCCCCGCTGCACCGCCACCATCATCTCCACCAATTTGGCCTGCGTCAGCTGAAAAGAGGAGATGGGCACGGCGAATTGGATCCGTTCTGAGGCGTAATCGAGCGCCGCTTCATAACAGGCCCGGGCCGCTCCCATCGCTCCGAACACAATCCCCAGGCGGGCCTCGGTAAGACAGGACAACGGTCCTTTCATCGAAGCCACGCCCGGCAGCATCATTTCCTCGGGAACCCTCACTCCGTCGAGAACCAGGGCGGAGGTAACAGAGGCCCTCATGCTCGCCTTGCGGTCGATGGGGTGCACCTCGAATCCCGACGCGTCGGTCGGCACCAAGAAACCGCGCACGCCATCCCGCGTCTTGGCCCAGATGACCGCCAGGTCGGCCACTCCGCCGTTGGTTATCCAAGCCTTGGCGCCGTCGATGATCCAGTCTCCTCCCACCTGCCGCGCCGTTGTGCGCATCGAAGCCGGATCACTTCCCGCGTCGGGTTCGGTCAAGCCGAAACATCCTATTACTTCGCCTTTGGCCATGCGGGGAAGCCACTCCTGTTTCTGCTCTTCGGACCCGTACTTCCAGATGGGGAACATGCAAAGTGACCCCTGTACGGAAACGAAACTGCGAAGCCCCGAATCTCCGGCCTCCAACTCCAGGGCGGCCATCCCGTATTCGACCGCACCCATACCCGCACACCCGTATCCCTTCAGGTGCATGCCGAACATCCCCATCCGGGCCATTTGAGGAACAAGATCCATGGGAAGCTCTCCCGCCTCCCACCATCCGCCTATCTCATCCAGCACCTGGTCTGTTACGAACTCCCGCACCGTCTGGGCCACCAGTAGCTCGGAGTCCGACAACAAACCGGCCGTATCCAGAAAATCGAGGGGATCGGGCGCCATGCCTACCTGATTCTCAACTAATACGGCACAAACTGTGGAATCATCGAAACATCGTCCCTTGGGATCGAAGTCGACTACTTCTTGTTCTTATGACGATTCGCCTTGCGCCGCTTGCGATACTTGTGCTTGGACATTTTTCTGCGACGCTTTTTGACAAGCGAACCCATAATAGGCTTTCTCGTTGGCCGATCGGAACACCCCATCAGTCCACCCTGGCAGGTGGGGTCTACCTGAGAATAACACGTCTTGGGAACGTGGGGAAACCATCCCGCAGTTTTTTTGACGGATTTCACGGGATGGCAAGCCTTTTGACCGGCGGGATCTCCCACCGGGCAGTTCAAATGATGCCCTGCTCGGCCACTTCGGGACGGAGTATGTCCACCTGATCTTTCAGAGAGGACTGGATTCCTACCGCCACACTGTCGGTCTCCTCCGACTCGGTGAGCACCAGAACCGAGGGACCGCTCCCCGACCAGGCGGCATAGACCGCTCCCGCCACCAGCGCCTCGTCGATGAAATGGCCCACCAGGGGCTGCAATCGGTTCCGGCTGGATTCGTGAATCTCATCGCCCAGGGCCGAACTCAGCATGTCAGACCTGCCCGTGGTCAGGCCCACCACCAGGGCGCCCATCCTGGACAGGCTGCCGATCACCGTCTCCAGATCGAAGGTCCCCGCTACCACCCTGCGAGATTCACTGGTGAACAGCCGGAAGGTGGGAACCAACACCAAAAGCCCGTACCTGTGGCTCAATCGGAGCTGGTGCACCCTGCCCTCGGCGCCCACCAGCACCAGGCCACCAAACACGGTGGCCGCAGCGTTGTCGGGATGACCCTCCAGTGCCGCCACTTTCCAATAAATCTGATCGGCGTCGACAGGCTCCTCCATACAGCGAGACGCAGCAACCATGCCGGCCGTATAGGCGGCGGCAGATGAACCCAGTCCGCTGCCGATCGGGATCCGGTTGTCCACTTTCATACTGAGCGGATGCTCGATCCCCACCGCCGACCGGGCACCGTCAAGCACCGCGTCGGAAGATCCCCCAGGGGGGGTGTGAGGGCCGATATGTCGGACCTCCCAGTCTCGAGAGCGTCGAGCCTTCACCCGGCACCTGATGTCCAGCGCCATCGCCAGGCAATCAAACCCGGGACCCAGATTGGCGGAGGAAGCGGGCGCCGATGCCTCAGCCTCGTTATTGGTCATAAGGTTCCACAAATATATTCCCTGCTTCGGGAATCCGGTCTCTAATTGCCCCTTCCGCCTTGGCAATGGCGTCAGGAATCTGTGCTGCTGCAAGTGAGTCCACAAAGTCAACCTCGACATTGACCAGCAGATCGTCGGGTCCCATGTGCATGGTGAGAAGGCGTCCCACCGCGGCGACCTCGTCCATTTCCAGCAACGCGGCGCGGATCAGCACCCGGTCACGCCGGCCTGCCGCCTCGCCTATCAGCAAAGCCTTGATCTCAGCGGCCAACAGCACCGCCACCACCGCCAGCATGAGCCCGATCAAAAGAGAAGCCGCCCCGTCCCAGCGGGAGTCCCCAGTGGCCCAGGCCGCGGTGGTGCCCACCAGAGCAAAGATCAAACCCAACATGGCAGCGGTGTCCTCCAGGAGAATCACGATCAAGGAAGCGTCCTTGGACTCTCGTATTGCTCGCCACACCGGCGTAGCGCCCCGATGGCGATTGAATTCGCGAAGCGCCACCCCGAAACTGATCGACTCCAGCACCAGCGCAAACCCAAGCACGATAAAGCTGGCTCTCAGATCGCCGAGCGGCTCGGCATGGCTTATCGCCTCCCAACCGTGCAGGAAAGCCCAGACTCCCCCACCGAAGAACAGCATCACCGCCACCAGGAAACTCCAGAAATAAATCTCCTTGCCCCTGCCGAAGGGATGGCTGAGGTCGGCCGGCTGCCGGGAGGCCTTCGATCCGTACAGAAGCAGACCCTGGTTGGAGGAGTCGGCCACCGAGTGGATGGCTTCGGCCAGCATGGCGGCCGAACCGGTGATGAAGAAGGCGAAGAACTTGGCCACGGCTATGGTGGAGTTCGCCACCAGCGCGGCCAGCACCGCCAGACGTGATCCTCCGCTAGCCACAGGCCGGTAGTTTACGTCGTTCCAGCCGGCATGCCACTCTCGGCCGGATAACGGCGGTCACCATTTCATCTCCCTGACTCCATCCCTAACAACCGTACCCCCTATCCGGCACCGGTTTCCTTCCCAATTCAGGTTTATCAGGGACGGCTGGCCCAATTCCGCCCCCTGAGAAATCTTTACCCTACCCGACGCCATTCCGTCTGAACGGAGCGCCGCCGCCAAGGCAACCGCCGCGCTCCCGGTGGCGGGATCCTCCACCACTCCCATTCCGGGAGCGAAGAAACGGGCTTTCACACGATCCGGCGGAGACTCCCATGCCCATACCAGGGTCAATCCCAAGTCGGCCGGCGGCTCCCGGAGGGCGCCCACGCCATCGGGAGTATCCATTTCCCACACTGAATAGGGAAGCGGCATTTCCACTTCCCAGGCCCGGATGGGAGAACACCAGCCGAGAGTCGGGGGATCTTCCCGGGTCCGGACGGGCTGCGCGAAAGGAGGCTCGATCCAAACCCCGGCGCCTTCGGTGAATATGCTCACCTCTCCTACCTCGCAGGTCACCCGGTCCACTCCCCCCGGACCGGCGCGGAGCAACAGCCAGGCGGCCCCCACCAGGGGATGTCCGGCAAAGGGCAACTCCGACACAGGTGTGAAGATGCGGACATGCGGCGCCCTTCCGGTCCGCCAATCAATGAACACCGTTTCGCTGAACCCGAGTTCGGTGGCGATGGCCTGCATGCGCCCGGCGTCCAGATTCACGGTGTCCGCCACCACCCCCAGATGATTCCCACCGGTGGTTCCGTCGGTGAAGACCCTCAGAATCTGTGCCGGGCGGGCCATTTCAGATTATCCCCCGGGACCCTGCCATCATGGGGAAGGAAGCAAATCGGCGGAGACGGAGCATGGCTGAGATACTTGGACTGGACACCCTGGTCACACAGATGATCCTAGCCATCGGGCTGGCCTTGCTGGCCGGGAACGTTTGGGCCACCTTCCGGCACCTCAAAGGACGACCCCCTCCCGGTCAGAGAGGAGACTTTCGCCCGCGGCGGGCGGTCTTCATGATGGCGGCCGGCGCCTTGATGGTCATCTGGAGCCTGGTCTCCATGTTCTCTTGACTCCTCAAGGTGTACCTATGCACCATTGCCGACTCTCATCGGCGTAATCTTTCGACCCATGACCCATTGGCCATTCTCGCCCCCTCTGCCCACCATGGAGGCTCGTGTTTGGGAGCGGTGGCCCAGGGGATTGTTCGCCTACGAACCCAAATGGGACGGTTTCCGGACTCTGGCCTGGAGCGGCCCGGAGCCTCGCCTGGACTCCCGCAACCGACGCCCCCTGCTCCGCTACTTCCCCGAACTCCACCCGGCGTTGGAGCAACTGCCGGAGGGAACCGTGGTGGACGGTGAAGTGGTAATCGTTTACGACGACATGACCCATTTCGACGCCCTGCAAATGCGAATACATCCCGCCCGAAGTCGGATAGAGCGTCTCTCAGAAGAGATTCCGGCTCAACTGGTCGCCTTCGATCTGCTGGCCGCCGAAGGAGAAGATCTGCGGGACCGGCCCTTTTCCGTGCGCCGAGGGCGACTGGAACAGTTGGCGACCAGGTTGGTTTCTCCCTGGAACCTCACTCCTACCACCACCGACCGCTCGGTGGCTCAAAGGTGGTTTCACGAGTACGAGGCGGCGGGATGCGACGGGGTGGTGGCCAAGCGGCTCGATGAGGGGTATCTCAGCGGTAAGAGACGGATGATCAAGATCAAGCACCGTCGCAGTGTCGATTGCGTGGTGGGGGGATACCGGGTTCACAAGGACGGCGACAAGATCGGCTCGTTGCTCTTGGGTCTCTACAACGACGAAGGGTCCTTGCACTTCATAGGTCATTGCTCCGGGTTCCCCAATGCCGACCGGGTAGAGATGCTCACCATGTTCGAGGGTCTCCGGTCGCCCGATTCCTTCGATGCCGAAGCAAGGGCCCCGGGCGCCCAGAGCCGATGGTCCACCGCCAAGAGCATGGAGTGGACGCCGGTCCAACCTGGCGTGGTGATCGAAGTCAGCTACGACCAACTGCAGAACAACCGCTTCCGTCACGCCACCCGGTTCCACCGGTGGAGACCGGACAAACCTGCCCTCGAGTGCACCATGGACCAGTTGGAAAGACCTTCGGGGCCGGGCTTTTCGGAAGTTGTGACCGGCCAACCATGACTTTGGCGAACAGCTTCCCGTAGGATTTGTCCTCGACCCCCGTCCCAAGATAGGAATCACAGAATGGAACTTGCCAGCCAGTTGAGCTTCATTTCCGTCGGGATCGGCGCCGTCATGATCATCTACGGGCTGGTCAAATTCTTCAAACAGCGAGCTGCGCTGAAGAGAAGCCCTGACCCGGAACGTTCAAGTGATAATGAATAGCCGCGGGACCCGACCGAGGCTCATGTGGTTCTCGGCCGCCGGGTTGCTGTGCCTTCTGGCCGTTGGCTGTGGAGAGGAGGGCCAACCCGAATACGGATCTACCGGCGGGAGCGACTCCCAAGTTGTCGTGACCATGCCCGACCTGTCGGAGACGGCTCACCGGGGCCGGGAGGTTTTCGCTGCCAAATGCTCGGAATGTCATGGTCCCGATGCAGGAGGAACGACAGAAGGTCCGCCGTTGGTGCACATCATCTACGAACCGGGCCATCATGCCGATATCAGTTTTCTCTTGGCTGTCCGCCAAGGAGTCCGACAACACCACTGGAATTTCGGCGCCATGGATCCGGTAGAGGGCGTGTCGGAGGAGCAGGTGAGAGAGATCGTCTGCTATGTGAGAGAGTTGCAGCACGCCAACGCCATCTTCTCCGACCAAGCCGGACTGGTCGCCTGCCAAGGCTGAAAGTTCGATCAGGCCACTTCATCCGATAAGACACACCATCTGAATCCCTTGCTTTAGCCTAAGGGCTGATGCCTTTTGAGATTCTGGCCCAGGAGCCGACCGATGATGTAACCGCACTGGTGGACCACGTCGGATGGTACGAATGGCTCGTGGCGGTGATAGTCATCGTGGTGGCCCTCATCTGCGGTCGCCTGATACGGCGTGCCCTGAGCAGAGGTCTGGCGAAAACCCATGTGACCCCTTTCGCCGCCATCGTCCTGGGAAAGACGGTCGTCTACCTGTCGGTTGTGGTTGGGCTGTACTTCTCCCTGACCATACTCAAATTGGAGGTCGGGCCCCTGGTCGGCGCCCTGGGCCTGGCCGGTCTGGCAATTGCCTTCGCCTTCCAGGACATTCTGGAAAACTTCATCGCCGGGGTGCTGATGCTGATGCGACGACCCATCAAAGTGGGAGACGAGATGGAATCCAACGGCTACCAGGGGGATGTGAAGGACATGACCCTGCGCGCCGTGGCCATGGACACTTTCGACGGCGACCGTGTGTACCTCCCCAACGCCATGGTGTGGAAAAGCCCCATGGTGAACTTCACCGAGACGCCTCTTCGCCGGACGACGCTGGTGGTCGGAGTGACGTACGACACGGACCTCGACCATGCCCAACAGGTGTTGCAGGAGGCGATCGACAACGTTCCCGGAGTGGAGATCCCACCCCCGGCGACCGTCGAATTCGTGGAATTCAACAGTTCTTCCATCGACTTTCACGTGCGCTATTGGCACCCCTCCGATCGCAAATCGCTGTGGGCGGTCAGAGACCGGGCGGGTCGGGCGATGAAGAAGGCCCTGGACGAGGCGGGAATCGTGATTCCCTTCCCGCAACGGACGCTTTGGTTCCCCGAAGGTTTGGGAAGTGGCTCTGCCGACCAGGCCCTTCCTACCCCGGAGTGACCACCCGCCCCGGTGTCATCGGAACCCAACCCTCGTAGATTGCGCATCGGACTCTTGGTGTGCGACCACGTCCTGTCCGAGCTCCTCCCGATCGCTGGGAGCTACCAGGACATGTTCACCGCTCTTTTCTCGGGCCGTTCGGAAATACAGTTGCGTCCCTACGACCTTCTCAGCGGCGACTACCCCGACCATCCCGGCGAATGCGACGGCTGGATCTCCACCGGCTCCAAGTGGTCGGTGACCGACGACGAACCATGGATCAAATGGTTCGAAGGGTTCGTGCGCCGCATGCACGAAGAGAAGTCGCCCCATGTGGGAGTGTGCTTCGGGTCGCAGATGATCGCCCACGCACTGGACGGGGAGGTCACCCTGGGAGCTGCGGGCTGGGGAGTGGGCGTGGCGGAGACGAAGGTCACCGGGCGAGCCGACTGGATGGTCCCCCGACACGACTCCTACCAGGTTGTGGTCAGCTACCAGGACCAGATCACCAGACTCCCCACCGAGGCTCGATTGCTGGCCTCCACCGGCCATTGCCCCGTCTCCATGTTCACCCTGGGACACCATTTCCTGGGAGTGGGAGGCCATCCCGAAATACCTGTTCCCTACCTCAGAGCCATCATCGAATCAAGACGCGGAACCCGCATCCCCGAAGCCACCGCCGACACCGGTTTGGCCTCTCTCGCCAAGGTCCCGGACGCGGCTCTCCTCAGAGATTGGATCGTTGAATTCCTGCTGAGAGTCTGTGCCACCACGCAAGCTGCGACAACCATCAAGCCGGGCTCTCCCAAGAATCAGCTCCACCTGGGGCCACAGCGGCGAACCGCCCACTAGAATCGCCCAGCACACCCACCCCAAGGGGGATCACAGCCACGGACCCACTTACCGTAACCTTCGAGGGGCCGGAGATCAGCCAAAATGGTGTGTCGGTTCGCAGCTTCACCGACACCCTGAAGGGGATCCAGGTTGCCATGCAGCACCTGGTTGGTCATCTGGGCGGTTATCGACAAAGGACCGGGAGATTCCCCAACTGGGTTCACGACCAGAGCGATCTGCGACTCATCTCCACAGCCGCCGGGTCTTTCGTGGTCGAATTGTCATTGCAATCACCCACCGGGGACATCTTCGGCGAAGCCGGTCATGGGCCGGCGGCGCTTGAGGCCCTTCTGAATTGGGACGGCGCCGAGAACTCCACTCTGCCGGGAGTGGTAACTGACAAACTCTTCGCGATTTCATCTGCTCTGTCACCAACGACTCGCGTCTGGCTGGGCACCGGAACCGACCGTAGAAGAGTCGAGATCGGGCAAAGACGCCGGATTGCGAAGCCTTCCCCAGATAACCACCCGGCCCTGTTGCAGGGATGGCTCAAAGAGGTGAACTGGGAGAGACATACGGCGCAGTTGCATAGCCATGCAGGCGAAATCGTCCGGCTGCGGTTCGATCAAGAGATGGATCAGACGATGCGACTGCTGGCGACGGACTATGTGGAGGTGAGGGGCAGCGGTCGGTTCGACCCCCATGGTGATTGGAAGACGGTTGTGGTAGACCGGGTAACCGCAACCCGATCGCACCATCAACCCTTCGATCTTGAAGCATTCCTGAATGACCCGAACCCCAAGACCTTCGATCCGGACAAGGTCGTCACCGCCAGCGAGCCATTTGATGTCGATGACTTTATGCGCACCATTCACCAAGGGCGGGATGTGGAGCAAGAGGAACCCAGCGATTGATCGTCCTGGATACCAACGTTGTGTCACACATCTTCAATGGAGACAACACCGGTAGGTATTTCAGAAGACACATCGAGGGTCAACGGGCAATCATCTCATTCCAAACACTGGAGGAACTTTGGTATGGCGCGTACTGGAAGAAGTGGGGCGCGAGGCGCAGGAACGAACTGGCAAGACACTTGGATGATTACGCTGTGATCTGGCAAGTCCCCAACTCATAGAGACCTGTTCCCGGCTACGCAGCACAATGCGATCCAGGGGAGGGAGCATGCAGATGGCCGATGCCTGGATTGGGGCAACGGCCATCATGCTGGGGTGCCCCCTTGCTTCGCGGGATAAAGCCTTCATCCGAATACCGGACCTCCGGGTGGTCCGATCCCCCTGACCGCATTCGGGGAGGACGCGCCTGAATCGTTGGAATACCTGGCCTTACCGAGCAGTTGATATAGATAGACTAAGATTTTCTGATATGGAAAGGGACAACATTCACATGCCGGAGATGTTTGAACGTCTCACCGCCAAGAGCCGCCAAGCGATCATCGATGCCGAGGGTATCGGAGCCCGTATGCGGCATCCCGAGATCACTCCTGCCCACCTCCTGGCCGCGCTGTTGAGTCAGGCGGAGGGTCTCATGCTGCCCCTGCTTGATTCGGTCGGGGCCCAGCCTGCCGTGCTGAGAGCGGAGACCGAGGAACTTCTGGAAGAACTGCCCAGTGCCTATGGAGGGACCGACCCGGTGGCGAGCCGGGAATTCTCCAAGGTCCTCAAGGCAGCCGATCGGGTAAGAACCGAGTTCAAAGACGACTATCTGTCGGTGGAGCATCTGCTGCTGGCGCTGATAGACACCAAAGGCAGGGTGGGAGATCTGCTTCGTCGTCACGGCATCACCCGCCATGACATCCTCGAAGCCCTTGCCAAGCTGCGGGGAGCGCATCGCATCACCACAGAAGATCCTGACGCCACCTTCGGAGCGTTGGAGCGCTTCGGTCGGGATCTCACCGGCTTGGCCCACCGCCAGAAGCTCGACCCGGTGATCGGACGGGACGACGAGATCCGCCGGGTCATACAGGTCCTTTCGCGCCGCACCAAGAACAATCCGGTACTGATCGGTGATCCGGGAGTGGGCAAGACTGCCATCGTGGAAGGGCTGGCCCGACGGATTGCCGACGGTGACGTTCCCGAAGGCCTCAAGACCAAGCGCATCGTGGCGCTGGACATGGGAGCGATGGTGGCAGGCGCCAAGTACCGCGGTGAATTCGAAGAGCGACTCAAGGCAGTGCTCACCGAGATCACCGCCGCCGACGGCGAGATAATCACCTTCATCGACGAGATGCACACCATCGTGGGCGCCGGCGCCGCCGAGGGGGCCATGGATGCTTCCAACCTGCTCAAGCCGATGCTGGCCCGGGGCGAACTTCACATGATCGGCGCCACCACCACCGACGAGCACCGCCAGCACATCGAAAAGGACGCCGCCTTGGAGCGACGTTTCCAACCTATCTGGGTGTCCGCTCCCTCGGTCACCGACGCGGTGGCCATCCTGAGAGGACTGAAGGAGCGCTATGAAGTGCATCACGGAGTGCGGATCACCGATTCGGCGCTGGTGGCGGCGGCCACCCTTTCGGACCGCTACATCACCGGACGTCACCTCCCCGACAAAGCCATCGACCTCATCGACGAGGCCGCCTCGCGGCTTCGGATCGAGATCGACTCGATGCCCGAGGAGATCGACAAGCTAGCCCGCCTGGTTACCCGGCTGGAAATTGAGCGGGAAGCCCTCAAGATGGAATCCGACAAGAAGGCGAAGGCCCGCCTTCGGAAACTGGAGCAGAAGCTGGCCGACATCAGAGAAGACCTGCGCGGACTCACGGCCCGTTGGCAGCAGGAGAAGGATGCCATCACCTCCATTCACACCATAAGGGAGCAGATCGAAAGCGCCCGGGCCGAGACGGAGGTGGCCGAGCGGCGCGGTGATCTGCACCGGGCCGCCGAACTCCGCTACGGAGTGCTGGTCGGCCTCGAGACCGAGCTGACCAGCAAGGAAGAGGACCTGGAGAAGCTGGCCGCGTCGGGCCGCATGCTGTCGGAAGAGGTGACCGGAGAGGACATTGCCCAGGTGGTCTCCCACTGGACGGGGGTGCCGGTGGCTCGGATGCTGGAGGGGGAGGTTGCCAAGCTCCTCAACCTGGAGACCCATCTCCACACCCGGGTGGTGGGACAGCACCGTGCGGTGCAGGCCATCTCCAACGCCATCAGGCGAAGCCGTTCCGGTCTGTCCGATCCGAACCGTCCGGTCGGGTCCTTTCTCTTTCTGGGACCTACCGGGGTGGGCAAGACGGAGTTGGCCCGCACCCTGGCTGACTTCCTCTTCGACGACGAGCGGGCCATGGTGCGCATCGACATGTCCGAGTACTCCGAAAAGCACTCGGTGAGCCGCCTGATCGGTGCTCCCCCCGGCTACATCGGGTACGACCAGGGGGGTCAACTGACCGAAGTGGTCAGAAGGCGCCCCTACACGGTGATCCTGCTGGACGAGGTGGAGAAGGCTCATCCGGAGATCTTCAATACCTTGCTGCAATTGCTGGACGACGGTCGCCTCACCGACGGTCAGGGCCGCACGGTTGACTTCACCAACTCGGTGCTGATCATGACCTCCAACCTGGGGTCCGAGTTGATCGATCCCAGCCTCCCGACCGAAGTGATCGAAAGCCGGGTGATGGGAGCGGTGCGTAGCCACTTCCGCCCCGAATTCCTGAACCGGGTCGACGACATCGTCGTCTTCGGGCGGCTCAGCCGCACGGACTTGGCGAAGATCGTCGACCTCCAGTTGCGTCGCCTGGGCCGCCGGCTGGCCGGACGCGGCCTCCGACTTCGGGTCTCCGACGAGGTCAAGGACATCCTGGCCGAGGAAGGGTACGACCCGGCATATGGTGCACGACCGCTCAAAAGGGTGATCCAGCGCCGGCTGGCCGACCCGTTGGCCATCAGGCTGCTTGAGTCCCGATGGCCCCAGGACTCGGTGATAGATGCATACGCGGAGGACAGCACGGTGAGCTTCCGCCTGGCCTCCTGATCCCTTGAGTCCGCCATGGGCGGCGCCTCCAATCCCGTGGAACCGGGCCGGCATCGCCCATTAGCCTCCCTCTGATGGACAATCGCAGGGACTGGTCGGATCTGTGGAAGGGGCTGCGGCTGATCATTTCAGGGTTTCTCCGTTACCCGCGCCTGGTGATCTTCTCCATCCTGGCGGCGCTGGTGTGGATGGCGGTCACCGTTGTGAACCCCTACCTGCAGAAGCTGGTGGTGGACAACGCAATCGAGGCGGGGCAAACCAACCTGCTCGTTCCCCTGGTGTTGATCGTGTTGCTGGCCGGGCTGATGAGGGCGGCCAGCATCGCGTGGCGGCGCTGGTACGCCTTCAAGCTGGCTTACCGATATGAGATAGATCTGCGGGGTCGAATCTTCTCCACCATCCAGAGGCTGGGATTCGACTTCTACGACCATTCCTCGGCAGGATCGCTGATGGCCCGCGCCTCCACCGATCTCACCCAGGTTCGGTTGGTGTACATGATCCTGCCGATCACCCTGGCCAACATCATCACCGTGGCCATGGTGGTGGTCATGGCCTTCGTCCTGGATCCGGTGATGGGCATGGTGGCCGCATTGGCCCTGCCGGTCATGGTCGGATTTGCCATCCTGTACGCTCGAAAGACCACCGGTATCTCCTTTGAAGTGCAGCAGGCGCTGGCGGAGATGAGCAGACTCGCCCAGGAGGGTATCTCGGGAATCGCGGTCACGAAGGCATTCGGCAGGGAGGAGCGAGAAGCCCGAAGGGCCCAGCAGGTCGCTGCTGACATCTTTTCCAAGTCGATGAGACTGGCGCGCTTCCGATCGCTCTATCTGCCCTGGTACGAATTGATACCCACCCTAATTACTCTGGCAGCCCTGTGGCTGGGCGGGATCAGGGTGGCGAACGGCGACATGACCATCGGCGACCTGGTGGCGTTCACCCAGTACCTGGTGGTGCTCGCCTTCCCCATCCGCATGACCGGCTGGTTCTTCGCGGAACTCCCCCGGTGCTCGGCCGCCGGCGCCCGGATAGTGGAGCTACTGCAAACCACCCCATCCATCATGGGACCCGACCGCCCCACTCGCTTGGCGCCGGGAGGTGGAGAGATCCGATTCGACGGGGTCTCCTTCGCCTACGACGGACAAAAGGTGCTGGGTGATCTCGACCTGGTCATCCCGGCGGGCAGCAGTGTGGCACTGTTCGGCGCCACCGGATGCGGCAAGACCACCCTGGCCCACCTGATCCCCCGCTTCTACGACCCCCAGGAGGGCGCCGTGTCGATCGACGGGATGGATGTCCGGGCTCTCGACATGGCGGAATTGCGCCGGGAAGTGGCCGTCGCCTTCGAAGAACCGTTCCTGTTCTCGGCCACGGTGGCGGAGAACATCGCGTTCGGCGCTCCCGACGCCGACCGTTCCCGGATAGTGGCCGCCGCCCGGATCGCCGACGCTCACGAATTCATACAGGGCCTTCCGGACGGCTACGACACGGTGGTGGGCGAAAGGGGTTTGAGCCTGTCGGGGGGCCAGCGTCAGCGGGTGGCCCTGGCGAGAGCAATCGTCGGAAATCCCCGCATCCTCATCCTCGACGACGCCACTTCGGCGGTGGACGCCATTACAGAAGCTCACATTCACGCCGAGTTGATCGAGGCGATGCAACACAGAACCACTATCGTGATCGCACATCGCACTTCGACCCTGCTATTGGCCGACCGGATCATTGTCCTGGAGGGCGGAAGGGTGCTGGCGTTCGGCGAACACCAGCAACTGTGGGACACCGTCCCCCGCTACCGGGAACTGCTGGCCGAAGCGAGTCCGGTTCACCCATAATGTACGCTCGCTACGGAACAGACGACCCCATCCCCGACCGGTTGAACCTCCTCCGCCGGGCGGCGCGGTCGGCCCGTTACATGGCCTGGCCGGCCGCGGGAGCGGCGGTGGCCGCCCTGGTGTCAACACTGTCACGAGTGGCGGGACCACTGGTGATCCGCGAAGGAGTAGACGGGGGGATCATCCCCCAGAACACTTCAGTGATCACCACCGCGGCACTGGTGTTCGCCGGGATAATGGTTGCCCAGTACGTCTCCACTCGGATCACGCTCTACACCGTGGCCTGGATGGGCGAGAGGTTCATGATGGATCTTCGCACCAGGATCTACGCTCATGTGCTGAGAATGGACATGGCCTTCTTCGGAAGGACCAAGACGGGAGTGCTGGTTTCCCGGCTTACCTCCGATATCGAGTCCCTGCAGATCTTTGCCTCCGAGGGCGCCTTGGCGGTGGTGGGCAGCACCCTGATGGTGGTGGGAGTGTCGGTGGCCCTGTTCGTGGTCGATCCCTTCCTGGCCGGCCTGGTGATGCTGCTCATGCCTTTTCTCCTGTTCGCTTCCTACCGCTTCGGGCGTGATTCGGCGAAGGCCTACCGGCAGTGGCGGGGGCAGATCGCCAAGGTGCTGGCCGCCCTGTCGGAGAACATCTCAGGGGTTCGCGAAGTTCAAGCCAACGCGCAGGAACAACGGCAGGAAGAGCGATTCTCCGACATAGACAGGGTGTACTACCAAAAGGCCATGAACGCCGCCAAGACGGTGGTCAACTACTTTCCCAGAGTGGACGTTCTGCGGGCCATAGGATTGGCGATGGTCCTGTTCATCGGAGGAAACCGGGTCCTCGACGGAGAGATGACGCTGGGGTCGCTGATCGCCTTTCTGCTGTACCTCAACTGGTTCTTCGAGCCCATCGTGCAACTGGCCAACGTGTACAACCTTCTGCAGGGCGCCCTAGCCGCCCTCTACAAGCTGTATGGACTGGCCGATGAACAGCCCGCCATTGAGGAGGCGACCGAACCCCGGCGCCTTTCCGCACCGGTGGAGGGAAACATCGACCTGCACCAGGTGACGTTCGGCTACGAACCCGGAGAACAGATCATCACCAACATGGACCTGCAGATCCCCACCGGCCAGCGGGTAGCGGTGGTCGGCGCCACCGGATCGGGCAAGAGCACCCTGGTCAAATTGCTCACCCGCTTCCACGATCCACAGGCCGGCTCGATCACTCTCGACGGCATCGATCTTCGCGATCTCAGCTTTGCGGACCTGCGTCGATCGGTTGCCCTGGTCCCCCAGGAAGGCTTCCTGTTCGAAGATTCACTGCGTTTCAATCTGGGTTTCGGAAAGGAGGAGATCAGTGACGACAAGTTGTGGGAAGCCTGCCGGGCGGCCGGGATCTCCGAGTGGGTGGACAGCCTCCCCGAAGGCCTGGACACACCCATGCGGGAACGGGGGAACCGGCTCTCGTCGGGAGAGCGACAATTGGTGGCCTTGACCCGGGCGCTGGTCGTGAATCCGCCGATCGTCATCTTGGACGAAGCAACCTCAAACCTTGATCCGGAAACGGAGAATCAAGTCGAGACGGCCCTGGAAACTCTTCTGGCCGGCCGCACCTCCATAGTGGTGGCTCACCGCCTCCAGACGGCCCGCCGCGCCGACCGGGTACTGGTCATGGAAGCCGGCCATGTAGTGGAAGACGGCAGCTACCAGGACCTGGCCGGCCATGACGGTCCGTTCGCCGACCTTATACGTACCTGGGAAACCTCTGCAGGTCTCAAGGGCACCCACCGGGCAGGACTAGTTCAAGGAACGGGAATAGAAAGTTTGGGTGTGGCGGTCGACGGAGATCACCTGGCCGCTGATGTGGCATCCTGAGGACATATCGAAGAGGCGTGAAACCCGACCACTTTCGGCAGGAAAGAGCAGAGCGGAACAGACCTGACGCTAGCCGCCAGTGGTGACGTCGAGGAAGCCCGCTGAGGGAACCGCTGGAATACCAAGGAGGTAGGCAGCCATCCAGCCTCCGTCAACGACCAGGGTATGTCCTGTGACGTAGCTCGCCAGGTCGGAGAGCAGGAAGAGTGCAGCCTTGCCGACCTCATCCGCCGTGCCCAGGCGTTTGGTGGGAATGAGCCCTCGCCGGGTGCGCTCCTCCCTTTCCGGAGTCGCCGGGATGCGTGGAGTGATGATGCTGCCAGGAGCTATGGCATTGACCCTGATGTTGTGGAGCGCCCACTCGACGGCCATGCTGCGCACCAGATTGATAAGCCCGGCTTTGGCCGCGCCATAGGAGGCGTGATTGGGGGTCGACTGCAGGCCGGCCCACCGAGGAGACGCAGACAATGCCTCCGGGCTTGCCGCGAGCGATGAGCGATCGGGCGACCTCCCTGGCGGTGAAAAGAAGTAGCGGAGGTTCATGCGGTGATCGCGATCCCACTGCTCAGGCGTCATGTCGAGGACCGGATTGAAGGAGGCTTGACCGACGACCGTAACCAGCAGATCCAGGCCGCCAAGTTCCCGCTCGGCCCGCTCCACGATGTCCTTCGCCTGGGCGTCCTCAAGGACGTTCACGCGGGCCAGGAGCCTGGCGGTGCTCTCCCCTATGCCCTTGGGCCGCCTCCCACAACCAGTGCCCTTTTGCCTTCGAGTTGGAACAGTGAAGCGTCCATGGTGCGTCCTATTCTTCTAAGAGTCCGCCCTTCTTCCAGACCCGACGTTCCGAGAGAGCCGATCCGAGAAGATGAGAGAGGACATTTGCCAAGGATAGCTCAGGGAATGTCTGATGGTTTTGGTTTGGTCGCAACGATGTACAGGTGCGATGGCTAAGAGGGTTTTGCGCTACAAGATGGCTCGCCATCCAGGTTTATTGTGCATGGGCCCTTTCTGCTGGAAACCGATGGAGCGATTGGTTGACCATTGACAGCCAGTAACACCGAACAGCCCATACGATTCGAGCCCGAGGAGACCTGTCCTCCCTCGATTGCATTGCTGGTTGGATTCCAGGGCGCCGCGCTCGTGCTGGCGCCGACCGTCATGCATGTGGCGATCGCGATTCGCTCCTCGGGACTCGACGACAGCTATCTGACGTGGGGCGTCTTCGCCGCAATGCTGATCTCTGCTGTTATCACGATGTTGCAAGCGTTTCAACTCCCGCGATTCGGCGCGGGTCATGTGGTACTCACATGGCCCGGGGCGATGTTCATCGCCGTCATGGTGGCGACGATCTCCAGAGCCGGACCGGCGACGTTCGCCAGCCTGCTGGTTGTTTGCAGCCTGATCCAAGTGGCGCTGGCCTGGTGGTTGCCGACGCTGCGGCGTATCGTCACACCGGCGGTCTCGGGGACGGTGACGATGCTGATTGCCGTCAGCGTTTTGCCCATTGCTTTCGACACCGTCGGGGACCTGCCGGCCGACGCGCCGCCAGCCGCCGGCCCGGTGATCGCCGGTATAACCCTGCTGGTTTCGGTGATTGTGACGCTACGCACCACTGGACGTTGGCGCGTGGTCGCCCCGTTCATCAGCATCCTGGCCGGATGCGCCGTCGCTGCCGCATTCGGCGTGCTTGATGCGGACCGAATCGCGGATGCCAACTGGTTTGACATACCCCAGGTGCCGACCTTGAGTTTGGATCTCACTCCGGGCGCGGAGTTTTGGATCGCCTTGCCCTCGCTCGCCATTCTCACCCTGGTGCTCGGGATCAAGACAGTCAGCGACAGTGTGGTGATTCAGCAGGGCTCCCGCCGACAGCCGCGGGCCATTGACTTCCGTCGGATCCAGGGCATGGTCACCGTCAACGGCATCGGAATGTTCCTCTCCGGTATCGCCGGCACGCTGCCTCCGATATCCAATTCCTCGTACAGTCTCTCGCTGATCAACCTAACCGGCGTCGCCGCTCGTCGAGTTGGCGTCGGCGTGGCGATCGTCTCGGTTGCACTGGCCTTCTTCTCCAAGTTCACCGCTGCGCTGCTCACGATCCCGAGACCGGTGTTGGGCGCCTACCTGATGCTCGCCATGGGCGTTCTCTTCGTCCACGGCTGCAAGACAACCTTGCGCGACGGCCTCAATCCCCAGCGCATGCTGGTGGTGGCGCTGGCGAGTGCATTGGGATTGGGCCTCCACGGAAACTCTGTCATGCGGGACCTCCTGGGCGATGAGTGGGGCAGCCTGCTCGGCAGCGGTGTCACGATCGGGGCGACCGTCGCCATCGGGATGACCCTTTTGCTCGAATCCATGAATACCCGACGCTCTCGCCTGGAGGTGACGCTGGCCATGGAGTCGCTCCCGGCGATAGACGAATTCCTGGCCCGACTGGCATCCAGGCTGGCATGGAACGAAGCCTCCACGCTTCAGCTGCGGTCAGCCGGCGAAGAAACGCTCGCCACCCTGCTGACGGAGGAGAATGAAGAAACCGAGGGTATGGATACTCCCCGTCTCATCGTGGTCGCCCGGCCGCAGGGCACGATGGTGGAACTTGAGTTCGTCGCTACGACACGCCATGAGAACATCGAGGACCAGCTGGCGTTCCTAACCGATGAAGCCACCATTTCATCAGTCGATGATCTCTCGCTCCGACTGTTGCGCCACTACTCTTCCACCGTGCGCCACCAGAAATTCCACGGCGTGGACATCATCAGGGTCCAGGTCGAGGGAAGCCCCTGATTACAAGCCCTCTTTCAGAGATTTCGTCCTGCGGCCTGCCCGTATGAGTCCGGGACGACTTCCTCCCAGAAACCTCATCTGTCGGGAATGCGGGGAAACAAGGTCTCGGTGTGGCCGTCGACAGAGATCACCTGTCCACTGATGCGGCGCCCGGAACGGCCGACCAGGTACAGCACCAGGTCCGCCACTTCCTGGGGCGTGACGAAGGTGGCCATCGAGGTTCCCTGCACGTACGCCGAACGAGCCTCCCCGGCGGTTATGCCTTCCGCGGCAGCGTGGGCGGAGATCACCCGGTCCATCCGCTCGCCGGTGATTGACCCCGGAGCAATGGCGTTCACCCTGATGTTGTCCCGGCCCAACTCCATCGCCAGAGTCTTTGTCAATCCGACCACCCCGAACTTGGCGGCCACGTAAGGGGTGCGATTGGGCATTCCCATCAACCCTGCGGTGGAGGTGATGTTCACGATCGCGCCCCCACCACGCTGCTTCATGGCAGGAATCACCCGCCGAGCGCAGTAGAACTGAGCTGACAGACAGACTTCCAGGCACCTTCGCCATTCCCCCGGATCAACGTCTTCCACCGCGGCAGTGGGTCCCGCCGAGCCGGCGTTGTTCACCAGGATGTCAACGCCTTCGGCTGCGATGGGATCAAGCCAGGCGGCTACCGCCTCAGCGTCTGCGACGTCCACGGTGCATCCGTAGAGATAGGCGGGCAGAGCCGCCACCGCGGTCCCGTCGATGTCACACACAAATGTGGTAGCCCCGGCTTCCGCCAAAGAACTGGCGATCACCAGCCCCAGACCACCCGCCCCGGCGGTCACCACCGCTCTTCGAGAATCCAAACCGGAAGCCATAGGCCGCCAGAGTATCAGGTGGGTTGCTGCCCGTCTCCAGGTCTCCGCGGCGGTTCCTAGCCCGATCCCGGTGGGATGGTAAATCTCCGGCGTCTGGCTCGGGCCAGGGCCACCCTCGCCAGCACCGCCATCAGGCCTGCCAGGGTATTGAACAGCATGTCGACCGGGTCGAAGTGACGGCTGGGTAACAAGAGTTGAATGCATTCGTCAAGCACTCCCACCACCCCGGTAGCCAGAACCGTCAGCACGGAGGGGACGGGGATCCTGCCACCGTGCCCGGCTCGCTCCTTCAAAGCCTCGTAGATGAAGGAGGCCACCACCCCGTATTCGATCAGGTGGCTGCGTTCCGCCAGCGCCATGCGAAGCAACACCATCAGATAGACCACCGCCACCCCCAGCGCCACGCCGATCTCGGCGCCGGTCGGCTTGGTCCTCAGCCCCTGGACTACCACGGTGACCCCGACCAGGAACATCGCCCCGGCGAAGCCCACCGTGGTAAGGCCGGTTTCGGCAAGCTGTTCGGCCATCGCCCCCGCCACCCCCAGGGTCGAAAAGATCGCCACCACAATGGCGAGCGTCCAGGACCACAGGCGACGCTCCCGGCGCGACACGAACAGAGCCATCCAAAGTGAAAATACCTGATCGGACATGCGGCGTCGTCCAAGACAGACCACACCCCCCCATTCAACAGGCATGGTGCTTTCACCGCGGCCGCCATACTGACCGGATATGGGTGAAGTTCCTCCGGTGCGAGAAGCCACTGCGGAGCCGCGTGCCATTGATAACTCGGCGAAGACGTCGGCCAGGTGGAGAACACCATCTCCGTCGGTTTTGGGCTTCGCCCTGGTAGGTCTCCTTCTCCTACCGGCGTGTGGGAGCGGTGGTCTGACCGAAGAGGAGCGCCCAGCTGCGGAGATCCAGATCTACGCGGCGGTGACGCGCCAACTGGTGGAGATCGACAACACCTTCGGCCCTCATCACCGATTCACCCGCATCCTGATAGTGGACTACCTCGATCCCTACGCCGGAGATGCGATGAACAGCCGCCAGACGGAGCGGCTTCTCAGCAACGAGCAACGACGGGCAATCATCGCCGCTATCGAGCATCTTGGGCCGGTTGAGTTCGTCAGTAACCCGGACGCATTCGTGCGAGAGGATGTACTGGAGCCGGTGATACCTGGCAGCGTCATCGTCACGCTGGCTCCTGCGGATTTCGATGGTGAGGGGGCAACTGTAGGAGCAAACCTCTGGTGCGGGGGGACCTGCGGACTCTGGCTGACATACCGTGTCGGGGAGGGACCGGACGGCTGGACAGTGGGCGGAAGGGAAGGGACCTGGTCGATCTCCTGACCGGGTGTGGAATCTCCTGCCCCCTATCTGCCCAGATTCGTCCCCCTGATCCTGGCCGGATGGATGAACACCCCTGAGCGGCGTTCGGCAGCCATCACGCGGTCGTACTCGTCCCAGTCCTCATGGGTACCGCCTGCGGACGTGAATATGTCCCTAAGCAGTCCCGGCAGATCGGCGGCGTCAAATCCTTCCATGGGATCATCCGGACCGACCTGGGTTACCCTGCCCTCCACGCCGATCCAAGACCATCCTGCCCGGAAGGTGATGGTGGCCTGGGGGGTGTGCCGCCAGTGGCGGAGTTTGACCGTGTTTCCCCGTACCACGAACGCCACCACTTCTTCACCGGTGACGGGATGGGTCATCACCCCGGCGTTGATCAGAGTGGAGTGGACCGTCCCATTCGCCCGGGCAAAGGAAACAAACGCCAGTCCCTGATCGGCAGCCGCGAACTCCCTGACATGCTCGATGGTTCGCCTCATAGGTGCTCCTTATTCAATCGATCCCGGCTCTGAACGTCTCCGAGAATACCCCAGCCGGTTTGATAAGGTATAGAGGCGTGTCGGATCCAGCCAATCTGCCTGATGCAACCCGCCGCTTCGTGGACAGATGCCAAGGACTGGACATTGAGGAGGACATCCGAATCTTGAGCAGCGGAACCAAAACCGCGGTCGATGCCGCCCGGGCGGTGGGATGCCGGCCCAGCCAGATAGTCAAGTCGCTGGTGTTCGAGTTGATGGCGTGGCGGTGCTTGCCTTGGCGCCCGGGGACCCGGAGACTCATCGCGGTCAGGATGGCCGATATCGCGGGAGGACGAAAGGCCCGCCGGGCCTCTCTCAACCGGGTCAGGGAAAAACCTGGGGTGTGATTGGCATACGGTGAACGGTGCGGTCGTCCGGCGGGGCGACGCTCTGTTGGAAGCCGATACTGCCCGGTTCGGGCGGGTGAAAGCGGTAGGGGCGGGGCGAGACCCTGTTCTGGATAAAGGGCCGGTGTACTATCGCTCGTTGGGCTACCCAGATCACGAAGTGGCGCCATTCCACTGTGACGAACGGACCCACAGAAGGTTGAACAATCTCACCAAACGGATCAAACGAGGAGCATTCGGGTTCCGAAGCTTTGCCACCTACCGAACTCGAGCGCTCCTGTACGCCGGAAAGCCCAACTGGCAACTCCTCACAACCATCACTCCTCCGTAAAATCCGATGACCCGGGAGTCATGTTTACTCCCGCCGAGCCAAGTTGTTGGCGATAATTGAAATGGTCTTCCCGCTGCACTGAGATCTCGGAGGGGGTCTGGTGTTTGCTGTTGCCGGTCTCCAATACGAGGTCTGCTCTCTGCGTCGGGTGTTCGAGATCTCCTACTCGATAAACGGCCCTGACGGGTTAGGGGGTGGAGTCGGGTGGTTGGGTGTCTTCTCCGGGGGCGGGTGGGGTTTGGGGTTGTTGGTTTTCCCCGGTATTGGCGGGTGGTGTGGGGGGCTGTTCTGCTCCGGGGACGGGTGGTGGGGTGGTTGGTGCTTGTTCCGGGTTGTCGTAGACGGCTCCGATCGCTCCGTAGTAGGTGCTGAGTTGGTTGGCGTCGGTTAGCAACAGCGGCAGTGAGGGGTCGAATCCGATCCGTCCGCCGGTGTGGGCGGCTCTGGTGGCGGCTGCTTTGGTTATCTTGGTTCGGAAGTCGGCGAGTGTGTTGTCCAGCAGGGCGAGGTTTTCGGGGGTTTGGGGGTATTCGTCTTTGTCGGTGGCGATGACTCTTGTTTCGCTGTCGATTTGTTGAACGTCCCAGAAGAACGCCATTTCCCATGCTTCCAACTGGAGGCTGTGGCCGGTGGAGAGGAACAGTATTCCTTCGGCCCCTTCATATGCGTCTGCTACTTGTTCTTCCAACAACGAAGGCCCGGGAGGATTTTCGATCCGCATTATCACGCTCAACTGGGGAGGGCCTGTTCCCAGCAAATACTCGTTTACCCTCACATCAGCGAAACAAAACAACTGGCTCCAGTCGGAAAACATCTCACGGACCCACTCCTCTTCATACTTTGGTATAGTGATTCCGAATATCTCACAGCGGGTTGTGTCTGGTAGGACTGTCCCGCGGAGAACAATATGGGTCGACAAAGAGTGAACTGCATTCCAGTAGTTCAGGATCGTTTCAAGGGGAGGAGCGTGAATCTTAGGTTCTTCCGATAGCTCATCGTGATGAACTATGACAGGTAGTGTCCCCGCTGCGCAGGGGTCACGACTACTGCCGTCTACCGCAGCACAGGGGGGAATGATCTCTTCCAGGTACAAAACTTCTGTATCCTTTTCATATTCTTGAACAGTTGGCGCGGGTTCTTGTTGATGTGTTGTTACAACTGTTGTGGTGACGGCTTGTTGATCTGTTGTCGGTGCCGTTGTGGTGGTGGAATCCTGAGAGTTATTTAGCGGATCGGTGGTCGGCGCTACGGTAGTGATGGATGGTTGGGAGTCTGGTGGGTTGTTTGTTGATGCTGTACCGCAACTCGGCGCAATAACGCATATTAGGCCTAGCATAACAATCAGCACTCTTCGACTACTACTCATTGCTTTTGGCACCTTTTGCCTTCTAAAAATTGTCATGGTGTAGTGTCTGACTGGTAAAGTGCCTTCCAAGCTACGATATCCATAGGTTGGGGACCACATAGACGGTTTGTTGTAGCATTAGTGAAAACAGTTCCGTTCATGATGCTCTGATTTCGGTTTATTGTTGCATGATCGAGACCAAAAATATGACCTGCTTCGTGTACTGCTACTTCTAACCGCAATGTACAAATGCTCCCGTTTTCCCAAACGAGATTAGGATCAGGCAGAGGAGAAGCAGGATTGTTACCTGGTCTTTGTACAAAGAATATTGCGTATTTGCTTACCAACTCATTATTCCTCAAAGTTGGTACACACGCCAACGTTCGGCCCTGCGCGTTTTTTTGGGATTGGTGGTCTGGCTGGTGGGTGGTGGGGTTCATGTTAGGAGGAGTGCTCGGGCGGCGTAGTTGTGGGGGTTGGTGAAGCCGTGGGCGGTGCGTCGGAGGGTTTGGATGAGGTTGTTGATGCCTTCCAGGGGTCCGTTCGAACGGCGGGCGTGGTGCCAGTTGAGGATTTCGTTGGACCAGTTGAGGACGGTGTTTACGGTGTGGTAGTACTCGGGTATGTGCCCGGTTTCGTAGAGGGTGACGAACCGTTCGAGGGCCTCGAGCGCGGTGGGGAGGTCTTTGGCCTCGTAGAGGCCGTAGAGCTGTTGGAGAGCGTCCCAGGCCACTCGTAGACGCGGGTACGCCTCGAATAGGTGTCGGAGACGTTTTTTCTCTTCGGGGGTGATATTGGCCTTTCTTTTGAGGAGCAGGTACCGGGCGCGGAACAGATCCGGGTGCCAGGCGGGTTTGACGCCTGGGGGTTGGCGGCGTTGCAGGTCCCGGCGTACCAGGGTTAGTCCGTCGGTGAACCAGCGAGCGGCGTGGAACCGGTCCAGGACATGACAGGCCGAAGGAAGGTAGCGGACGATGGCCGCCTGGTAGGAACGGGAACCGTCTGAGACCACGACCTGTACGTTCTGGCACCAGCGGGGTCCCTGCTCGATGAAGAACCTGCTCAACGCCTGTTTGGACCGTCCGGGGAACATGGACAGGATCTCGCCGGTGTCGCCGTTGGCGACCACGGTGACATAGCGGTGACGTTTTCGGATCGATGTTTCGTCGATCAGCAGCACCCGGCACCTTTGGCGACGGCGGCGGGTTCGGATCAAATGGGACCAGTCGGTGACCAGACCCATGATCAGATGCCAACTGATCTGGTGGCGGCGGGCCACTGCCCGGATGGGCATGGCCTGGGCGTCCTGGACCAGCCGGCGGGCCAGCCGACGCGTTATACCACCCACAAACTCCGGGTGGGTTTCCATGTGCCGCCTCTCGCACCGGTCGCACACGTACCGTCGCTGCGTCCATAACAGCACGGTCAAACGTCCGCTCACTTCCAGGTCGCGGATTCGCCGCTGGCGGCGGTCATGCACCCGCCGGCACGACCGGCCACAATGCGGACACTCCGACAGCTTCTTCGCCGAGACCACCTCCACCACCAGCTCCCCCACGGTGTCAACCACCACCTTCGTCACCCGCACACCACGCAGGTGCAACCGGACCGGCATAACATCAGCATTCATTGAGGCCTCCTGGATAGGCGATTCGCTTACACCACCTATTCCAGCGAGGCCTCAACCCCTAACCAAGGACCCCCTCCCTAACCCTGCTCCCCACAAATACGCGCAGCCTCCAACGTTCTAGTGGTAGCCCTTGCACAGTATTGTTGTACTTGGGTGAGAGTTTGGAAGGATACTCTCCGCACGTCTTCGCTTAGGCCAGAACAAGCGTTAAATCATCAGGAGACGGACAAGCATCATCGGAAACCGCCTGCAAACCTACCCCATCCCCAAACCCGGCCCCCTCCCAGCCCAGCCCACCAAAACCCAACGGCACCAAAGACAACAACACCCCCAACACCACGACTCCCCTCCCCGCCCTGCGAAACATATCCAAAACCCGACCCTCCTAACAAAAGATCGACCAACTCTAAAGGCTATAACCTAACGCCCCTCGCCACAGAGAACAAAATCCGTCTGGCTCCCCCACCAAACCGGGGGAACCCTATTCCGCTGGTGGCTTTGCCTGCCGACAGACCGATTCGGGATACTTTTCGTTGAGCTACCGGCGTGGAGCGAAAGCTCCGCCAACCATCCGAGGCTGGATCAGGGCCGGTAGGAAGGGTCGAGCATCGTCAGAAACTCCGCGCAACGGTCTGACTCGGCATCTTCCCCGATCGCCTGCGCCATTCTCCTCAAACCGTCCAGGCTGGCCAGAAAGCCTCGGTTGGAGGGATGCGCCCAGCGTACGTACCCGGAACCGCGCCAGCCATTGTGCCTCAAGGCATCCAGACCCCGGTGATACCCGATCCGGTAGTAGGCATAGGACTCCACGAGATCCCCCAGGTTGCCTGCCTCTGATTCGCAGAGCTTCCCCAACGCGGCCCACGCCTCCGGTAGGTCGGGATGAGCGGCCGCCATCTCCACCAGCGCCGTCCGGTCGGGCGCCGCGTTGAGGGCGTCAACCAGTTCCGAAGGTGGATCGGGCAGGATGGTTTGGGGCGCGCCCCCGGGGGTGAGCCTGACTTCGGCCATCGCTCAGGACGCAGCAGCCGCACTGCGGCCGCTGCGGATAGCCGCCTGGGCAGCGGCGAGCCGAGCACCCGGGATGCGGGGTGGGCTCATCGACACGTAATCAAGTCCCACGCGATGGCAGAAGTCGATGCTGTCGGGATCGCCCCCGTGTTCCCCGCACAGTCCCACTGACAGGTCCGGCCGGGCCGCCTTGCCCTGTTCGGTGGCCCACTTCACCAGCAGTCCCACGCCCCTCTCGTCAAGCGATTGGAAAGGGTTGTGCGACAGAACGCCATCCGCCAGGTAGGTGTTGAGAAAGCGCACCTCGGCGTCGTCACGACTCAGGCCGAAGGTGGTCTGAGTGAGGTCGTTGGTGCCGAATGAGAAAAATTCGGAGATGCGGGCCAGGTCACCGGCCAGCAACGCAGCTCGCGGGATCTCCACCATGTTGCCCAACTTCACCTTCTGATCCACACCGAAGGCGCCTTGTTCCTCGGCAAGCATCGCCGCCACTCGCTCCATCTCGGCGGGATCGACCACCAGCGGGACCATTATCTCCAGCATGGGGTTTCCACCTGCTTCCAGACGCCGCCGGATGGCCTGTAAGGCCGCCCGTATCTGCACGCGGTAGAGCGAAGGACGGATCAAACCCAGTCGAACACCCCGAAGTCCGAGCATGGGGTTGGTCTCCTCCCAACTCTTGACCACACCGATCATCCTCTCCACCTCTTCGGTGGAGTCTCCCCGATCCCTGAGTTCGTCATATTGGTCCCGTAGATCCCACCGGTCTGGAAGGAACTCATGCAGAGGGGGATCCAAGAGGCGGACCACCACCGGCATACCGTCCATCGCTTCCAGCAGGGCTGTGAAGTCATCGGCCTGCAATTGCTCCAACTTCGCCAACGCTTTTATGCGCCCCTCGTCCATGATGATCCGGCGCACCACGGGTAGTCGATCACCCATGAACATGTGCTCGGTGCGGGCCAAACCGATACCCTCCGCCCCCAACTCTGCGGCACGGGCGGCGTCTTTGCCGGTGTCGGCGTTGGCCCAGATACCCAGACGACGAGTCTGGTCGGCCCACTCCAAGAAAGTGGTCAGCTCGGCCGGAGGAGAAGGCGCCACCAATTCGACCTCTCCAATGAACACCCTCCCGGTGGTGCCGTCGATGGCAATCGTATCCCCCTCTCGGACCACCAAACCGCCGGGTGCGGTGAAGAACCCCTTCTCTGCGTTTATCAGTATCTCGGCGGCCCCGGTTACGGCAGGTGTTCCCATGGCGCGGGCCACCACTGCCGCATGGCTGGTCTTCCCACCGTGGCTGGTGAGAATACCCTCCGAAGCAAACAAACCGTCTATGTCATCGGGAGTGGTCTCCCAGCGCACCAGGATCACCGGCACGCCTTGGCCGGCCCATTCCACTGCACGGGCAACGTCGAACACGGCTTTGCCCACTGCCGCTCCCGGCGAGGCCTCCAACCCGAAAAACGCCGGCGGCGGGGACTTCTTTTCGTTGATGCCCGGCACCAGCAACTGCTCCAACTGGGTGGGTTCCACTCGCATCAGGGCGGTTTCACGGTCGATGAGTCCCTCTTCCACCATGTCGACCGCCGCCCGCACGGCCGCCGCCGCGGATCGTTTCCCCACCCGGGTCTGCAAGATCCAAAGCTTGCCCTTTTCTATGGTGAACTCGATGTCGCACATGTCCGAGTAGGCCGACTCCAGGGAATCACCGACGCCTTTCAATTCGGCGTGAACGCCGGGTTGAGCCTCGGCCAGAAAGGAAATAGGAGATGTTTGCCGGATCCCCGCCACCACGTCCTCGCCCTGGGCATTGGCCAGATAATCCCCGAACATCTCCTTGTGTCCGGTGGCAGGATCGCGAGTGAAGAACACTCCGGTGCCTGAGTCGGCGCCCAGGTTGCCGAAAACCATCATTTGAATGGTGCAGGCCGTGCCCAGATCGTGAGGAATGTCGTTGATCCGCCGGTAGCTGTAGGCCCGCGGAGAGTTCCAGGACTCGAAGACCGCCAGCACGGAAGTCTGTACCTGTTCCAATGGATCGACGGGCACCTCGGAATCCTGGGCTGCCAGCAGGATGCGGAATCGGCGGACGGCATCGACCAGGTCCGAAGTGGGGAGCCGAGAGTCCTCGGTTACGTTGCGGCGCTCCCGCAGGCTGGTCATCACCTCTTCGAAGTCGTCCCGGTCGGCGCCCAACACCACGTCACCATAAGTCTGGATCAACCTCCGGTAGGCGTCCCAGGCAAACCGGGAATCGCCCGACCACAGGGTCAACTCGGAGACCACCGCTTGGTTGGCGCCCAGGTTGAGCACCGTGTCCATCATCCCCGGCATGGAGATCTTGGCGCCGGAGCGAGCCGACAGCAGAAGCGGAGGGCCTCCCACTCCCCCCAAACTGCGGCCGGTCTGATCTTCTATCCTGGCCAAGGCCGACTCCACCTGAGCCCAAAGCCGGGAAGGAACCCTGCCATTGCGCAGAAAGTACCGGCAGGCGGCGGTGGTGATGACGAACCCGGGAGGGACCGCCAATCCCATCTCCATCATCCGGGCCAAACCGGCGCCCTTGCCACCCAGGAGACCACTGTCGCCGGGATCGGCTTCGTCAAAAGCGAAAACGTATCTCTTAGTCATTCGATTGGCTTTACCTTAGAAGGTAGCTGTGAAAAGTGGTCCCAGTTGTCACCTGCTTTTTCTGAAATCCTATAAGAAAGGCCGGGGGTCTAGAATTCAAGCTGGCAGGCATCAGGGCAACACGGCACGCGAACTTGCCAAGATGCGCCGTCCCGTAACCAACTGAGGAGTAGAACATGGATAGCGAACTGTGGAGATGGCTCTGGTTGGGTCTAGCCGCGGTGATGGGAATCGGAGAGGTGCTGACAGCCGGGTTTTTCCTGCTTCCCTTTGTGGTAGGCGCAGGGGCGTCCGCGATCATGTCGTGGATCGGCCTGTCCGTCCTGGCCCAGTGGCTCGTGTTCTTCGGTGTTTCCCTCCTGTCATGGGCCATTCTGCACAGGTACATCAGGAAGCAGGATTCGGGCGGTCAGCCGCAAGTAGGCGCCAATCGCTGGCAGGGCGCCACCGGGCTGGTACTGGAGGAGATTGACCAGATCCAAGGAGAAGGACTGGTGCGGATTTTCGGAGAACAGTGGCGAGCCACCGTCGAACCCGGCCAGGAAAACATAGCCAAAGGAGACACAATAGAGGTAGTCAGGGTGGAGGGAACCCGACTCGTAGTGGTTCCCCGGTCTTGACAACCTGATCGTGGTGCAGGTCCGAGGACTTGAACGCGGTCGGAGCTAGGAAGGAAGTGAATTCATGGAGTTAGCCGTCGTAGGACTGTTCGGAGCGGTCGCGTTGGTGTTGATCTTGTACGCCGCCGCCGGACTGAAGGTGGTCAGGCCCTACGAAAAGGGACTGATCGAAATGCTGGGTCGCTATCAGAGAACAGTGGACTCGGGGCTTCGATGGGTCATGCCGTTCGTGAAGCGGATGATCAAAGTGGACATGCGCGAGCAGGTGGTGGACGTGCCCCCGCAGGAGGTGATCACCAAGGACAACGTGGTGGTGACCGTTGACGCGGTGATCTACTACGAGGCCACCGATCCCGTCAAGCTGAAGTACAACGTGGGCCGCTTCATCGTGGCGGTCACCAAGTTGGCGCAGACCAACCTGAGAAACGTGGTCGGCGATCTGGACCTCGATTCCGCTCTCACCTCCCGGGAGGTGATAAACACCAAGCTGCGTCAGATCCTCGACGACGCCACCGACAAATGGGGAACCCGGGTGGTGCGTGTCGAGATTCAACGGATCGAGCCTCCCGCCGACGTGACCCAGTCCATGCACCGCCAGATGAAGGCGGAGCGAGAGAGAAGAGCGGTGGTAACCGAGGCGGAGGGAGACAAGCGCTCCCGAATCCTCAAGGCCGAAGGCGTACGGGAAAGCGCCATCCTGGAGGCCGAGGGCGAAGCCATGGCAATCAAGACAGTGGCCGACGCCGACCGGTACAAGCTGCTGACGGTGGCCGAAGGTGAGGCACAGGCGATCGAAAAGGTGTTCTCAGCTATCCACCAGGGAGACCCCACCCCTGACCTGATCGCTATCCGGTATCTGGAAGCTCTGCAGGGGATTGCCGACGGTCAGGCCACCAAAGTGTTCCTGCCCCTCGACACCAGCGGTGTCCTCGGCAGCGTGGCCGCCATCGGGGAAATGTTCAAAGAAAGCGGTGACCAAACCTCCGCGTGACCTACCTCAAGCACCAGTTACGAACTAAGGCAAAGTAAGAGGCCGCGCGGGTAGGTGGAAATCCACCAGTTGAGGTGTTGACTCCGTTTTGATACGGAGTTGTAATCACAACCCCCAACTGGTGGAGACTCCAATTATGCGTGCGCTTGATCCTAAAAGTGGTGGAGACGGTGTGGGAAGCGGTGCAAAGCCAGTTACCGGAACGGGAAGACACCCATCCGCTGGGATGCCACAATTTCCGCATTCGGGATCGTGTTTTGAAGGGATCCTGATCCGGTTGGTGACCGGTTGTTCCCGGGGGATCTCTGCGAACCCCCCATTCTTCACACCGCAGGATGTGGGCGTACTCATTCAGAACTGATCTGTCCGATCTGTTCACCACGGTTCGTGTGCGAAAGCAAGGCAATCAGGTTCGCTAGCGCCCTGTTGCGCAGGAGATGGCGGCTTCCCCACCCATCGGTTTCCCGTCGTGCCTCCTTGAACGAGATTGCTTCGATCAAAATGTGACCACGCCGTCTATGGATCTCACGCGCCGACGAGGGCAGCAGTGGAGTCCATTCTTGTGGTGTTACGGGGGCCTCGTGGGGTTCAATGGGTCCGATTCCTCAACGAAACCCCCTGTGTCATGGTGCGGTAGCCAATCCAACTCCTCCCCAGCCAAGATTTACCTTGGCCGGCCTCGGCAACGTGAAGCTTCTCCTACAATCACTGGATGTCGCCGGTGAGAGCCTGCCTGGGATTCGTTATGAGAATCGTAGATACAGTTTCATCAGAGACGCCCTGCTCACGCAACTGCGGAACGATTCTGGTCAGAAGGTAATCATAACCATTACCGCCTCTAGCCCGCAGAGAGCTCTGAAAACAGACATCTTGTGATAGCAGAATATGCCTCGTGAAACCTTTGTCGATCAAGGACACCACATACTCAAGAGCCCTGATATCATCAAACGAAGAAGCCGTGGTTCCAAAGTGATCAAAGGAGACGAAGGCACCTCGGCGTACCAACGATTCGTGATAGTCAATCGCATCATCTGACGACATCCAACCGGCATCTGACACCGAATCGCAATGGCCGATGATGACGCGACACGGACTCACTCCCTCTTCTTCAAGGAGATCAAGTTGCACATGACCCACCGGCCAGCGGGCGGCGTGCGTGCTTATGGTTACCCCGGTTCGACGGTGAGCGCGGGCAGCTGCTCTGAACACGCGTTCTTCATGAGCTGTCAGGAATGCGTCACAACCTATCTCACCAATGATTCCCGCACGTATTCCTGTACCGTCAATGCCGACCTCTATTTCGTCCACCATCCAGCGAGCGAGCTGATCTACGCTGTTCCGGTCAATCCATTCACTGTCCAGGTAGGGGTGCCTATAAAGCCCGGTTCCCACAACGATATTCAAGCCCGTCGCTTCACTGACCCGCTGGACCTGCTGTGGTTGACGGCCCATCCCCCGGAGAGTGAGATCCACAAGGCTTTGACCTCCGGCACTCTTGAAGCGGCTTAACTCCTCCACAGCCAGAGCACCGTCATTCAGCCAACCATCACCACGATACTCAGAAATCAAACTGCAGAACACGTGCTCATGCATCAATGTCACTCCAAGATCGTCTGGTGATATCTCACCGAGCACCGTCGTAATATGCCGGCTGCTTTTCATTGGTCTGGAGCTACAGGATGAAACCACGGGGTTGAATCACCAGGTACGTGCTTGTCGCTGGATCCAATTGCATTAGGCCAGTCCGGCGCCAGAAGATCTATCATTAGCAGCCTTTTCTACCTCAAACGCAACGTTAAACAACAGATCCTCATCGAAACGCCTACCGATGATTTGTAACCCGATAGGTAAGCCATTGTCTCCCGTACCACACGGCACTGTTATTGCAGGATGTCCCGTCAAGTTCGCAGGACATGTATTGAGATTATTGCGGAACAGGCCGCGTTGCTTCGCCTGTCCGACCTCCGACTCCTCCACGGTAGGAAGCCGAACAGCCTTCATCGGTGTCGTAGGAGTGACAAGCACATCGTATTCCTTGAACGTATCGTCCAGTTGCCGGGACCAAAAGTGCCGAAGATTCTGGGCCTTCGAAAAATAGGTACTGCAATACTCTTGCTGCAGATATTTGGCAAGAATTAGATGTACGATCAGGAGGGGTGATAGAAGACGGCCTGAAGCGCGTCGTGCCTTTCCAAACAAGTTCTGCCAACCAGGATCACACATACCAGGCCGGGAATATCCTTCGAGGTCAGAATCGACCATCGCAGCAAGCGAATGAGTCATTATGGCCAGTATCACCGATTCGCATTGCTTCCACCACGGAAGGGAGATCTCGTGCACCTCCGCACCATGATCCCTCAGTCCCTCCACAGCATCTCGGACGCTCGAGTTGACGTCCGATTCCCCGTCTGGCCAATCCATCGATTCCCTTAGAACGCCAATCCGAAGATTCCCGACGCCCTTCTCCCCAAGGCCCTGACTGTATGCCTGAGATCCGTATGGAACCCGAACAGCCACTGGGCTTCGGGGATCTTCACCGGCCAACACCTCAAGTGCCAAAGCAGCATCCTTCACAGTTGAAGCTATGGGACAAACATGGTCAAGCGTGTGGTCCACATAAGAGATGCCGAAGGTCGGCACCAAGCCATGTGTCGCCTTCATCGACACGACACCGCACCAAGCGGCCGGAATACGGGCGCTACCCCCCTGGTCTACTCCAAGCGCGATGTCAACTTCCCCGGCCGCAACCGCCGCCGCACTCCCGGACGAAGATCCTCCCGCGGAATGCGCTGGATCATGAGGGTTCCTGGCTGGACCAAATTCGCTGGACTCTCCTCCCGCGCCGAAGCTGAAACTATCCATATTCAGTTTGCCCACGATTGTCCCGCCCGCATCAAGAATCCTCTCAACGACGGTCGCGTCCATCGATGGCACATACCCGTCCATCAGCCGTGAACCGTTGGTCATCGGGACGCCGGCGAGCTTAATGTTGTCTTTCAAACCAACTCGTTTCCCTGACAGCTTGCCCGATTCCGCGCCTCTCACCAAACAGCGCCGAATGTATACGTTGAACGGATCGCTCTCGTTATCGGACGGCGCGCCTATCTCGCGCTCAGGATATCTGACTGGAACTGAAGGAATCTCCAGGTCATCAATTCGGTCGATTTCCGACAGTATGTTCCGGATCTGATCGACATAGGATTCGGCCTCGTTAGCGGACAAGCGAATGTACTGAGAGGCCGCCAGTTCCTGTACCTCGGCCAGCTCTGGACGCCGCAGCCGCCCATGCAATCTGTCACGACCGTCCATCTGTGTCATCCTACTCTTTCACAGGCGAGATGGATAGCTGGCCGTCTTTCCGATCTTATGCTATTCACTTGTGCAACGCTGGCATGCATTCTGTTTTCCTTACAGCACGAATCACTCGCGGTTGTCTTGCAGAGTCTCTCCAGTCTCTCTGAGACTGGTTCTCTTTGGCACGTTGACTACACTATCAAGAAGCGCTTTTGTGTAATCAGATTGTGGATTGGATATGACGTCTCTTGTGGCTCCAGACTCCAATATTATCCCTCGTTGCATCACCGCTATCCGATCACTGATGAAACTGACAACGCCTATGTCATGTGCAACGAACAAATAGGTCAAACCGAGCTCCTCTTGGAGATCCATGAGCAGATTCAGAACCTGCGCTTGGATCGAGACATCCAGAGACGACACCGGCTCGTCCAGGAAAACAAACCGCGGCTTGATTACCAGGGCTCTAGCAATGCAGATTCTCTGCGCTTGCCCGCCGCTGAATTCATGAGGGTATCGGTCTGCGTCTGCACTTTTGAGGCCAACCAGGTTCAAGACTTCGGCAACGCGTTTCCGGCGATGTTGCCGGGAGAAGCCGAAGTTGATCAGTGGTAACTCGATTGACTGCCCAACGGTCTTGACCGGATTCAAAGCCTCCAACGGATTCTGCGAAACCATCTGAATCTCTCTTCGGAGTGGCCTCAATGCCTTTTCGGAGACTCCCGTGATCGGCTGGCCTCGGTATCTGATCTCGCCGGAGGTTGGTCTGACCAGTCCCATGATCATCAATCCCAAAGTGGTCTTCCCGCCACCCGACTGCCCGACGAGACCGAACGTCTCGCCTCGCAGTATTTGAAGATTGGCGTTCTTGACTGCGACAAAGTTGCGGCCCTTGTACCCTTGGAACTCCTTTGATACGTCAGTGACCTGAAGGAGAGACGAGTGCTCACTCATGCCGGTGAACCTGTTTCAAAGAGCCAACACTTCACTAGGGTGTCATCGGCTAGCCTGAATTCTGGAGGCGAGGATTGAAAGCACCTCTCCATGGCATGCGGGCATCTCGGAGCGAATCTGCAACCTCGAGGGAGATTCTGAGGATCGGGTAGGCTACCCTGAATTTGAGGGAGTCGCTTCCCTTTAGTCTCCAGATCAGGAACGGAATCTCTAAGGGCGATTGTGTATGGGTGCTTCGGAGAGGTGAGAATCTCGCCAGTTGATGCCTGTTCCACTCGCTGGCCCATGTACATCACCACCACTCGATCAGATGCCTGAGCTACGACGCCGAGATCATGGCTTATTAGAAGAACCGACATCCTCGTTTCACGCTGTACCCGATCAATGAGCTCGAGTATCTCGACTTGAGTGATCGAATCAAGCATCGTCGTTGGCTCGTCAGCTATCAATAGTTGCGGCTCACCTATCAATGCAAGCGCGAGCATGATGCGCTGATTGATACCTCCGCTTACCTGAAAGGGGCGCAACCTAACAATCCGCTCCGGGTCCTCAAGATCAAGGTACGATAGTAGTTCAAGGCTCAATTCCAGACCCTCGTCTTTAGTCACTGCTCGGTGCTTCCTGGCTGTTTCGATGAGCTGATCGCCAAGGCGAATTACCGGATTTAGCGCGGCGTAAGGGTTTTGAAAGATCATCCCGATCTGCTTGCCTCGAATCTCTTGCATCTCTCTATTGCTCTTTTTCATCAGGTCATGTCCTTTGAACATCACCCGACCGTCGACTATTCGACCCTGATGCTGCGGAATGAGCCTAAGAATGGACAATGCGGTTACGCTCTTGCCTGATCCTGACTCCCCGACAACAGCAACCACTTCACCGCGCTCAACCTCCAGATTCATCCCGTCAACCGCCTTCAAGACACCATTCGGTAAGAAGAAGTGCGTGTGAAGATCGTCGACCTCGAGAAGGGCCCCGCCCCCATTGTCTTCGAGCATTGATGATCTGCTCAATACGACAGAGTCCGTGGTTTCGCTTATCCGGTTGTCCACGTCCTCGTCCTATGTCTCGGATCGAGAGCGTCCCTGAGGCCGTCTCCAACAACGTTGAAAGCGAGTGCTACGACAATGATCAAGAGCCCTGGAATGGTTGCGATATGGGGCAGCTCCTGCAGAACCACTCGTCCGTCAGCGGTCATGATTCCCCAGTCGGAAGTCGGAGGTTGAACACCAACCCCAAGAAAACTGAGACCAGCCGCCATGACGATCATCCCTCCCACTCCCGTCGATGCGTAAATGATGACAGGCGGAATCACATTGGGAAGCACCTCCCGCAGTAGCTTCCTCCTTCGAGGGGTGCCGGCTACCTGCGCTGCTCTCAAGTAGTCACTACCGCGAACTGAAACCGCCTCGACAAACACCACGCGGGTCAAATACGGGATGGATACCACGCCGATTGCAAGCATCACGTTCATCATGCCTGGTGTCAAGATTGTCGCTACTGCTATGGCCAGCAGCACAGGAGGGAACGCGAACATCACGTCCAGGACCCTCATCGCCAGACCACCAATCCAGCTTGCCGAAAAAGCTGCCATCAGCCCTATCGCGAGCGAGGCTGCCAACGCGCCGAGAACAGGTATGACTGCTACCGGAATTGAAACCCGTCCCCCCCAGAGAAGCCTTGTGAACACATCCCGTGCCTGTCCGTCGGTTCCCAAGAAATGGCCCGGGGTTCCCAAAGGGGCATAACGCCCGACTTCTCTATGAGCTTCATTTGGGTCGTAGGGGGTTAGGAGACCGGCGCCGAACGAAGCAGCCACAACAACAACAATGAGGATCAGGCCGGCAAGTGCAAGCCGGTCACGGGCGAACGTCCGGACAATGAGTCTGAACTGTCCGGTTTGCGTTGTCGTGAGCGGATCAGGCTGCCGGGTCCCTTTGTCTCGAGTTACCGCTCCTTCCAGCACATCTCCCTCTTTGCTCATTGCTCTTCGCCGAATTCAGGCTCGACGGTGTTCTGAAACTGATGGCTTCACGTTCCAGCACCGACCGAGGCCGTCGTTCGCGGGTCGACCAGTCCTTGAATAACGTCGCTGACGAGACTGATCGCAACGAACAAGAGACCGGTGAACAATACCACAGTCTGGATGACGGGTATGTCTCGCGCCGCAATCGCCTGAAAGACGAGAAAGCCCACACCCGGCCATGCAAAGACGACCTCAACGAACAAAGTGGCCGTGAATATAAATCCAAGCTGTAAACCGCTCACGTTTGCGATGGGGGCCACGATGTTTCTAACACCGTGACGAAACACGATAGAGGCTTCGCTTAGACCTCTTGCTCTCGCTGCCTGAATGTACGGTTGATCCAATGCATGAGCTAGCTCGGACCTCGTCAAACGGAAGATCACTGCCATCGGAATCAGGGCAGCCGTCACTGATGGAAGAGCGGCGTGGTGGAGCAAGTCCACTACGTCTGACTCGGCTCTCACCGTGCCCATCCCTGACACAGGGAAAATTCCCAGCCTTACACTGAAAATCCACACAAGAACCAGGCCGAGCCAGTACACCGGGGAACTCGCCAGTACGACAGCGAGTGTAGTCATGATTCTGTCAACCGGAGAAAAGCGCTTCACTGCTGCCAGGATCCCACCAAAGAAGCCGAGAAGGAACGCTATGGCAAAACTCAAGGCAACCAAGATCGCGCTGTTTACAACTGCTTGTCCGAAGATCTCTGAGACGGGTGTCTGGTATCTAACAGACGTACCAAAATCACCTTGAACGAAGAGACCGAGCCATTTCACATACTGTACCGGCCAAGGCTGGTCCCATCCCAGACTCCTAAGCAGCGCTTCACGAGCCTCTGGTCCAGCAAAGGGACCAAGAAGGAAGGAACTTGGATCCCCTGGCACTAGCTTCATGAGAAGGAACCCGACAACCGAGATACCGACCAGCATCGGAAAGATAGCAAGCGCCCGCCTGCCTATCATTCGTATTATCACGCTGATAACTCAGTCGTTTCCTCAAGGCTGCCACAGAACGTGGAGAAGTGGTTTAGCTTAGAGGGCCCCGGTTCATCAAGTGCCCGCTGGGCTGAACTGGAACCACCTGCACCCTCTGTCATCGGAGGATTGCCACCATGCTCCGGTCCCCTGAGCAACTGTGGATGACCGCTCTCGCATGGGATGGAGCTAGGCCCCATCCCATGCGATTACGAGACAGACTTGAGTCAACTATCAACGGTCAAGCCACACAATGGAGTAGTCCACAACCCAGTCCCCGGCTCGAATGAAGCCGTTGACTTCCGCCGCCATCGCGACAGGGAAAGTATCTGACACGATGGGAGCATGGAAGGCAAGTTCGTGACCTCTACGAGCGGCTGCTTCGATGAATTCACTGGCTTCTTCCTGACTTGCAGCTTCATTGGCAGCTATCAAGAGCGAGTCAAATTCCTCATCCACCAGCCCTCCCGAGTTGATACCTGCAGACGGTGACGTGGACTCATACAGCCAGTAGTCGGAGTTATCCCCCCACGATATCTGGTTCATATCGACGTCATCCGGCATACCTGTGTACCACCGGCCAACGTACGTATTCCATTCGTAAGTACGAAGCTCCAGATCTATGCCGATTGCGGCCAGGTCTTGCTGAATCCATTCAGCCATCTGTACAGGCAAGATCTGTCCGGATCCCGATGTCGATGTCTCGAACACCGCGTCAAACCCATCCTCATAGCCTGCTTCGGCAAGGAGTTGGCGCGCTCGCTCCGGGTCGTACTCATACCCCGCCCAATCTGGTACAGGGTTGAATGTCGCCGACGTAGAGGAGCAGAAGCAGATAGCCGGCTCAACCGTACCGACAAGCAGGTCCGTCGCCATGCCCTCCCTGTCGATCGCCAGATTGACGGCTTGTCGAACTCTCGCATCGTTGAAGGGTGGCCGCCTGTGCTGGAATTCTATGTACCAAAGATGCGGAGTCGGGCCCGATGCAATCTTGAAACCGTCGCCTTCAAGCGCAGGTATCTGATCCGGAGGCACGACACGGATCATGTCGACTTCGCCGGCCCTCAGGGCGTTGACACGACCAGACGCATCTTCAATCGGTCGGAATATCAGTTCATCCACGTAGGGATGGGGAGTCCTCCAATAGTCCCGGTTTGCCTCCAGAGTCAAGTGCTGTCCTCTTACCCACTCGACGAACTTGAAGGGACCGGTGCCAACGGGATGATCCGCGACCTCTTCGCCATACTCAATAACAGCTGCGGGGCTAATCATCCATGGATGACCCAGACCGGTTGTGGTGGCGAACTTCTCAATGAAGAACCCGAAGGGTGCTGACAGGACGAACTGAACGGTGAATTCATCAACGACTTCGACAGCCTCGAGATTCTGGAATACTGTCGCGGCAAGCCCTGACAGTCCTTCTCCGATGTAATGATCGAAGCTTGGATCCCACACCCTGCGCACATTGAATTCGACGGCTTCCGCATTGAAGGGCGTCCCATCATGGAAGGTCACACCCTCGCGCAGTGAGAATGTGTGGACCAAGCCATCCGTACTCGACTCCCACTCGGTGGCTAGCCGCGGCACGATCTCGGGCGGGCCGCCATCGTTTGGAGCGGTGTAATCGGCAGTAATGAGCTTCTCAAAGATCTGCTCGTTGACTTCATGCGTCTGTCCTCCCGAACTCCGATGTGGATCGAGAGTGCTAATCGTTGCTTCCAGCGCTACTACGAGAGTCCCTCCCTGCCGAGCCTCTGAATCGGCGCTTGTCTCAGGGGCCGCCGTCGTCTCAGGGGCCGCCGTCGTCTCAGGGGCCGCCGTCGTTTCAGGGGCCGCCGTCGTCTCAGCAACAGCATCTGCCGCTTCGTCCCCGTCGTCGCCGCAGGCCGCAGCCAGCAACGCCAAGACAGCCACAAAGGCAATGGCTACTTTAAAATTCTTCATTGCTTATCCTTCCCGCCGGGTGCTCGTCGGGCCAGCACTCGACTTTAAAAGTGACCTGGGTCGGCAGATCAGCCGACCTCCAATTCCAAATATATAACCGGGTCTATCAATTCTTCCCTGGCAGGGGCATTATTTCTTGGGCACATCCCCCTTTGTAACCCAGCCTGGGGGTACGGAGACGTGGACGAGCGTCGAACAGGCCGGTCGAGGTGCGCCTGGGGGGCGTCGCTGAGATGATCCGGTACACTAAATCGGCAGTCACAATCGCCCGGAGAGTCAAAGTGATTGATCTTGATATGAGGCTGGACCCGATTCGGTTTGAGGTGATTCGAAATGCCCTGCTCGAGATCACCGAAGAAATGAGCGCCACCGTAAGGCGAAGCGCGTATTCCACGAACATCAAGACGAGAGCCGATTTCTCATGCGCCCTGTATGACGAGCACCTTCGCGTGGTCGCTCAGTCGTTCGCCCAGCCGACCCACCTTGGATCGGCCGTCGAAGTGGTGCCCAACGCCATCCGCGAATACGGTGCTGACAACATTGGGCCTGGCGATAGCATCGTCTTGAATCACCCTTACATCGGTGGAGGACACCTGAACGATGTGACCCTCATTTCTCCGGTGTGGTACAAGAATCGTCGACTCGGATATGTAGCCAACATCGCCCATCACGTTGACGTCGGCGGAGGAGCTCCATCCAGTATCGGAGCATTTACGGAGTTATTCCAAGAGGGGGTGATCATCCCGCCTCTGAAATTGGTGCGTAGCGGAGAGGTCGTTGACGAGATCTTCCAACTCATTCTGTCTCAGATACGCTCGAAGCGGGAGGTCGCGGGCGACTTTCGTGCTCAGATCGCCTCGAATCAAGCTGGAATCCATAGGCTCACGGCATTGCTGGACCGTTTCGGCCCTGAAGTAGTCGAGACTGGGATCGAACAGCTTCTGTCCTACACGGAACAGCGTATTCGAGTCGAGGTGGGAGCGCTTCCGCGTGGCGTTTTCACGGCAGAGGGCTACGTGGATACTGACGGATACACGGATGATCCTGTTCGACTTGCCGTCAAGGTTGTCGTCGATGACGACGGTGTGCTTTTTGATTTCGATGGCTCGGATCGTCAGCGGAAAGCGCCAGTGAACGCTACGTTCGCGATGACGTTCGCGACGTGTGCGTACGTCCTCAAGGCATTGACCGATCCCGATGTGCCGGTGAATGCGGGATTCTACGGCGCAGTACGCATAAACGCACCCGCAGGGTCCGTAGTGAATTGCGTGTACCCTGCGCCCGTAGTGGGGGGATGGGAAACTCAGATGAGACTCACTGACATCATTTTCAAGGCGTTGTCTCCCGCACTGCCTGAGATGATTCCCGCAGGGACAGAGGGGATGATCTGCCACGCCGGGTTTGGCGGCGAGGACCCTCGTACTGGCGAGTATTACTGCTTCCTTGAGACGCTCGCCGGCGGTTACGGGGGTAGGGCTAAGAGTGACGGTCCCGACGCAGTCCAATGCCATGGAAAGAACACCGAGAACGCTCCGATCGAGGAGACCGAATCGAGTTACCCCGTCAGGATCGTTCGGTATGAGTTGGTAGAGAACTCAGAGGGTGCGGGAAGACACAGGGGGGGACTTGGGCTACGACGTGACTATCTTTTCCTCGATCATGAGGCGTCCTTCACAGTCCTCGCCGACCGGGATCGCTGGGGCCCACACGGGCTGTTCGGAGGACTTCCGGGAGCTAAGGCCGAGTACCTTCTCGTCTCGGAAGGCGAGACCAGCACGGTCGGCGCCAAGTCAACTTTGCAGTTGAAGCCAGGGGACCTCGTCAGTTACCGAACCTGTGGCGGTGGGGGCTTTGGCCCGCCGAACGAGAGGGATCCGGTCAGGGTTCTTGCCGACGTAAGAGCCGGAAAAGTCAGTGTCGAGAGAGCACGAGAGGTCTACCGCGTGGCGATTGATCCCAAGAATCTGGTCATAGACGAAGAGCAAACCAGGGTTCTTAGGAGTACCAGTGACGTGGATAAGCAGTGAGGACGCTTCCTTCACGACCTGATTGGATGAGAGCAAGGCGAGCATGACAAGCCGGATTGGAATTGACATTGGTGGCACGTTCACAGATGCAACCGTGATTGACGAAGCAACTGGCGAGATTTTCATCGACAAGGTCACTTCCACTCCTCGTGATCCATCGATTGGTTTTCTGCAGGCGACCAATCGGATATTGGAACGCAATGAGCTGGACCCAAGCTCTATAGCGTATCTAGTTCATGGTACGACTGTTGCTACCAATGCAATTATTGAGAATACCCTGGCGAGATCTGCGTTTATCACGACGGATGGATTCAGGGATATGCTTGAGATTGGACGGCAGAATCGCCCCGTACTGTATGACCTTGGGTTTGAGAAACTTCGACCGTTGGTACCGCGCTATTTGTGCTTTGAGATACGAGAGCGCCTCGATGCCTCGGGCAATGTTGTCGTTCCAATTCATGTGGAAGATGTCGAATCAGTGGCCCGAAAGATAAAGGAGGAGGAAGTCGAGTCAATCGCTGTGTGTCTTCTTCATGCACATATCAATCCAGTTCATGAGGTGACCGTTGGCGAAATACTACGATCCATGCTTCCGGAGACGGCCGTATCGCTTTCGAGCGAGGTGGCACCAGAATTTCGGGAGTATTTCCGCGCCAGTACCACAACGATCAATGCTGGAATTCGCCCGGTTGTTTCGCGATATCTTGAGAGTATCGAGAGTCGCCTTCGAGCTGAAAGCATGACAGGTGAGCTCCTTGTGATGCAAAGCAATGGGGGACTGCAGACGTTCGAGGTAGCGGCCGAGAAGCCGGTATTCATGGTGGAGTCGGGGCCGGCCGCCGGAGTCATGGCGGCGACCTACCTCGGAGAGTCCCTCGGATTCAGCAACATGATCTCGCTGGATATGGGCGGGACCACGGCAAAAGTCGGCCTGATTCTGGATGGCGTACCGAACGTGACAAAGGATTACGAGGTGGGCGCAACCGCCCGACCGGGAATGGGGAGCGGTCGCGGCTCGGGCTATCCGATTCGTACTCCTGTCATTGACCTGGTTGAGATCGGGGCCGGCGGCGGATCAATCGCTTGGGTGGATTCAGGCGGTGCACTGAGGGTAGGGCCAAAAAGCGCCGGCGCTGACCCGGGCCCGGCGTGCTACGGCTGGGGCGGCCTGGAGCCGACGGTGACTGATGCCAACCTCGTCCTCGGACGGCTGAACCCCGAGTACTTCCTCGGCGGCGAGATAAAGCTCGACGTCGATAGGGCTTCGGAGGCGATCGAAGGACTGGCATCCCAGTTAGGCATGGACCTAATCGATGCAGCTTACGGAATCTTGGAGATTGCCAATGCCGCAATGGTGAATGCCCTGAGGTTGATCTCCATACAACGTGGATATGACCCGCGCGAATTCGCTCTCGTCGCCTTTGGTGGAGCCGGTCCTGTGCACAGTGGACGAATCGCTATCGAACTCGGGTTTTCTCACACCATCGTGCCGCTTAGCCCTGGCATCTTCTCGGCGTTGGGACTTCTCGTGACTGATCTGAAGCACGACTTCTCAAGAACGGTTCTGCAGAACGTCGAGGGACTTGATCTGACGATCATCGAAGGGCTTTTTCGAGAGTTGGAGGAAGAGGGTCGTGACCTACTTAGGCGTGAAGGCGTCAAGGAGGAGGATGTTCAAGTTCGACGTTACGCTGAAATGCGCTATGTCGGTCAGAGCTATGAGCTCTCCCTCGACCTCCCAGATAGCGTCCTCACTCATAGCGACTTGGATCAGATCCTCGACCAGTTCGCCAAAGAGCATGATCGGGTTTACGGGTTCAGCGTCCCAGGTGAACCCGTAGAGATCGTCAACATACGTTTGAGTGCCCTCGGCGACATTCGCAAGCCTAGACTGAGAGAAATCGGGAACAGCGGAACTGGGTCGGAATCTGCACACAAGGGAACCCGATCTGTCTATTTCGACGAGAGCGGCGGATACATTGAATGCCCCATATTCGACCGTTACAAGCTTGCTCAGGGCATTTCACTGATCGGTCCAGCCATAATCGAAGAACCGGATTCTACGACGGTTGTGCATCCCGGCTACAACGTGAACATCGATCAATATGGAAACCTGTTGTTGACCTCGGATAATCGATCAGCATTCCGGGGCTGAGAACTTGCCGTCGGGATCGGAGTAGAAACCTGTTGCTGTCCGGTGTCTAATCAGTAGGTATCTCAACTCCGAGGAGCGGGGCGTGTTGCTGACAACCGTACACGTCCCGATCCCTGGGGCTACCGGAAACCGCTGGCCGTACCATTGTTATCTTGAGGCCTCGAGCTGAATCGTGCCATCCAAGGTTGATTACGTCACTCTTATCGATTCCGTAGCACCGCGAAATCAAAGAATCGGTAATGATCCCCGACATCTTCACTTGACTAAACGTCTCGGCGCTATCAAAAAAAACATCAAGAGTCAGCAAATACGGCCCAGCATTCTTGCTTCTGAGGACGCTTGCGACCTCGCCCAGGGTCGTGTTCATATCAGCCATAGCTCCCAACATCTACTTCAAAACATTCATCTGGCGAGTCGAGAGTCATCAAGTGATGCACGCTGAACTCATAGACCGGCCCGCACGATAGGGTTCCCGGCGCAAGAGGGTATGCCAAGTTAGCCGCAGTTGCCTTGATACCAGGATACTTGAAGTGATCGATCGATGACCGGACGAAGGCAACGATGGTATCTGCCAGCGTTTGCGACTCAGCGACAACCCTGATGAGGAGGCCTACTTCGTGAGCGGGGATTGGGGTGGGTTCTAGATGTCCCATCACTCCATCTCGTCCATACACTACAAAATCGAGATCAAAGTCGTCACTAAACCGCTGGGCGGTAGTCTCGTGGACGGCGTCGAGGATCAAATCAATATTGGATATGAAATACGGATCTCGTGCGCCGGCAATAGTGATCGAACGATATCCACGCTGGGTGGCACCCTCGATGAGCACTTCATACCGATCACTCTCGCGCCATTCACTCCCGGAGATGTTGACCCACCCATCCCGGGCTTGCTCGAATTCACTGTTTCCCATCCAGACGTGCCCACCGGGCAAGTTCAATCTGGCCGGGTCTGATTCCTCATAAAAGCTTTGGGCGGCTACAGAACGGGGTGAGCAGACGATGGAGTGTTTGGGCGAGCCGACCGTGAAGTGGTCTTCCCTGATTATTCCCGTCATGGGCTCGGCGGCACCATGGTCTGCCTCAGAACACATGGCACCACATTCGAGAATCTGACCCATGTGCCAAGCCAGGCCCTTGGGATAGCCTTCCCTAATCGCCAAAGAAGCAAAAATTGCGGCATCGCAGCTTCGGCCAGCGATCACGAGATCTGGTTCGAGATCGAGTGCCTCCACTATTTGTTCGACACCCATTAGGCCGACTATGTGAGTCGTTTCTTCGATCGTTTGGACGGAAAGTTTCTCCTCTGGCCCCAGACTTCTTATCTTCCCGGCACGGAGTTTTCGCTTGATGTAATCCTTGTGCAGCTCTGAACGAACGGTTGCGATGCGGAGGCTCCATCCACTCTCACGAGCAATTTGGTGGGCGATATCAAGCATCCATTCAACCCCAGAGTCGGACCCGGACGTTCCAGCGGAGCCGATAACGACGGGAATGCGCCGTGAGCGGCTGGCAGTCAGAATCCTGCTCAGGTCGTCAAACGTTGTGGATCGTGCTGCCTCCACAATGCCCCCACCCAGATTGTGTGGACCAGAGTCTGTTGAGCCTGCATCAATTCCTATGACGTGCGGGTTCAGGGCTAAGTTCATTTCGAAGCTGTCATCAGGGAATCCGAAACCCAGCATGCCCGTAGGGACTAGAGTCCGTAGCTCTCGACTTGCCCTGTGGACCATTTCTCTCCTCTGCCGGTCCGCACTCCGTCCTTGGTGTGCCAGTAAAGGGTCGGGACCTTTCCGGGTCCCGACCCTTTCTCTTCATTCTCCGCCCGCTTCCGGCAGAGTGATCTTTGTTTCTTACGTTGCTGCGGCGATTGCCTGTTGCAGAGCCCTGCGGGTCATTACCTTGGCGAGGTGCGACTTGTACTCGACGGTTCCGAAGAGATCCTCCAGTACCGTCACGCCTTCCAAGGCTCGCTCGGCAGCAGCAGCCACCGCCGCATCCGAACCGTCGGTTCCGATCAGAGTCTCCATGACGCCTTCCGCCAGGGTGGGCATGGGACCCACGCCGGTCAGAGCAACCCGGCCACCGCTAACCGCGCCATCGGAGAGATCCACCCAAGCCGAGGCGCCCGCCACCGCATAGTCGGTGTGGCCGCCGCGACGGCCCAGCTTCTCGTAGGCTGAGCCTCCGCCCTGCTTGGGCAGGCGGATCTCGGTGAGAATCTCATCCGATTCCAAGGCGGTGGTGAGCGTGTCCACGAAGAAGTCGGCGGCCGCGATCTCCCGTGTGCCATTGCTTGAAGACGCCACCATGGTGGCCCCCAGAGCCAAGGCTGCCGAAGGCTGATCGGCGGCGATGTCGGCATGGGCGATCGAACCGCAGGTGGTGCCCTGGTTGCGTACCTGAACGTCTCCCGTCCAGGATGCGGCAGTCGCAAGGGCTGCGGCATGCTCGGCAATCAATGGATCGGACGCGGTGTCGGCGTGGCGAACCAATGCCCCCACACCGATGTAATCGCCTTGATCCTCAATGGAGGAAAGACCGGGGATCCGTCCGATATCCACCAAGACGTCGGGCGAATAGAGGCGCAACTTCATGATGGGCAAGAGGCTCATGCCGCCGGCCAGCACCTTGGCGCCTTCCGTGGAAGCCAGGATCGAGGTTGCCTCGTCCAGCGAACCCGGGGATACGTATTCGAATGACCTGGGATACATCAGCTCACACTCCCGTTCGTCTTGGCCGCCTGGATGGCCTCCCACACCCGCTTGGGGCGAAGGGGCATGTCCACATGTGTCACCCCGAGGGGCGCAAGCGCGTCGACCACCGCGTTGACCACGGTCTGCGCTGAGCCGATGGTACCGGCTTCGCCGATTCCCTTCACACCCAGCGGATTGATGTCGGTGGGAGTAACAGTGCGATGCAACTCGAAGGAGGGCAAATCAGCGGAGGTCGGCAGGGGGTACTCGACAAACGACCACTTGAGGAGGTTTCCATCCGCCTCATAGTCGCCGTCCTCGAACATGGCCTGGCCGATTCCCTGCGCCAGCCCTCCGTGAATCTGTCCGTCCACGATCATCGGATTGATGACATTCCCGCAGTCGTCCATGGCGATGTAGCGAAGCAACTTCACGTCGCCGGTGTCGCCATCCACTTCCACCAGAGCCAGGTGGGATCCGAACGGCCAGGTGGCGTTACCGGGGCTGAAAACCGCATGGGCCTCGAGGCCTCCCTCCATGCCTTCCGGCAGGCGATGAGGCTGGTAGGCCAGGGTGGCGATGTCGGACCAGGAAACCGTCTGATCAGGCGATCCGGCCACATGGGCGCCCCCGTCGGCGAAGACGATGTCCTCCGAGGAAGCTTCAAGCAGATGGGCTGCCAGCCTGGCGGCCTTGGCCGCTACCTTGTTGGCCGCCTCATAGGTGGCCGTCCCGTCCACCGCTGCGGAACGGGACCCGAAGGTTCCGATACCCAGCGGCGACTCGGCGGTGTCACCGTGAGTCACCCGGATGTTCTCCACCGGGATTCCGAGTTGCTGAGATACGATCTGCGCCCACGTGGTCTGATGGCCCTGCCCGGATGGGCCCGTGCCAATGATCACAGAGGCGGTGCCGTCAGCCTGGATCCGCACCAAACCGGAACCGTTGAATCCGGAAGGGATCTTGTAGGACGCCCAGGAGAATCCCAAGTCCACCAGAGCGGAAGGACCAAATCCGCACACTTCCACATAGGTGGCCAGGCCCAGTCCTACCAGTCGTCCCTCGGCCCGCATCCGGTCTCGCTCGGCCTTCAGGCCCTCATAGCCGGCCGTCTCCAGGAGAGCGTCGAGATTGTTCTCGTAGTCGCCGGTGTCCATGGGGAACCCGATATGAGTGGCGGCCCCGGGGAATTCCGAGGCGGGAATGTAGTTCTGTCTCCGCACCTCGGACGGATCCACCCCGATTTCCCGGGCGAAGGCGTCAAGCGCCCGCTCCAGGTAGTAGGCGGCCTCCGGTCGACCGGCGCCGCGGTAAGCGTCGGTGGTCATGGTGTGAGTGTGCACGCACGCCATCTTCCAGTAGGTGGGGAAGTTGTATTGGCCCGCCCCTACGAACAGACCCAGGAAGGGTATCGCCACTGTGAAGTTCTGACTGTAAGCGCCCATGTCGGCGATGCCGTCGAGTTCATATCCCAGGACTTTTCCGTCGCGGGTACCGGTAACAGAGGCAGTCGCCACCCAACCCCGACCATGGATGGTGGAGCCGGCCGCGTCTCGCCGGGTTTCGGTGAACTTCACCGGGCTGCCCAGTTGCTGGGAGGCGAAACAGACCAGGATCTCGTCGTTGTAGACGTTCAACTTGCATCCGAAGCCGCCGCCCACCTCCGGCGCTATGCACCGAACATCGGTAAGGGAGAGGCCGAAGGTCCCGGCGATCCCCCCTGCCAGGGCATGTGGGATCTGGGTGGAGGAATGCACCGTGAACCGGCCGTAACCGGCATTCCAATCCGCCACCACCGAACGTGGTTCCATTGGCATGGGCAATAGTCGCTGATTCACCATTTCCATCGATACGGTGACCGTGTCGTCCCGCGCCTTGGCGGCGCCGATGGTCTCTTTGGTGGCGGCTATGCCTTCCTCGCTACCCCAGGGGCCGCCTTCCCAGGCGAGCAGGACATTGGAAGCCAAGTCCTTATGGACCAAGGCGGCGTCGGAAGCGGCTTCCTTCAGGTCGATCACCGGGTCGAGGGGCTCGTAGTCCACGTCCACCGCATCAGCGGCGTCGCGTGCCCCGTAGCGGCTGTCCGCCACCACCATGGCTACCGCCTCGCCTACATGGTTGACATGGCCGCCGGCCAAAAGCGGCCGCAGTTTTCCTACCGCCACCTGCGTAACCAGGTCGCCGAGATGGGCCACGTCCGCTGCGGTGTACACCGCCCGGACCCCGTCCATCGCCAGCGCGTCGGAAGCGTCGATCGACTCTATTGAGGCATGGGCGTAGGGGCTGCGCACAAAGGCGGTGTGCAGCATCCCCGGCAACTGGAGATCGTCGACATAAAGTCCGGTTCCCCTGATCAGAGCAGGATCTTCGCGGCGCTTGACGACTCCACCCAAAACGCTGGTGGTACTCATGACGAACCTCCCTCCCACTCAGGGGGCGGCGGTTCCTCGCCTCGCATCCTGGCGGCCGCGTATTCCACAGCCCGAACTATGTTGTGATACCCGGTGCATCGGCACAGATTGCCTTCCAGCCCATGGCGTATTTCATTTTCTGTGGGAGACTCGTTTTCAGACAGCAGGCCCACCGCCGACATGATCATCCCCGGAGTGCAGAATCCGCACTGGAGACCATGCCTTTCCCAGAATCCTTCCTGAACGGGATGGAGATCGCCGTTGGCGGCCATCCCTTCAATGGTGGTCACCTCGGCGCCCTGCGCCTGGACGGCCAGCATGGTGCATGACTTGACAGTCTTTCCGTCTACGATCACCGTGCAGGCCCCACAATATGAAGTGTCACAGCCCACATGGGTGCCGGTCAGGCCCAGCTCCTCTCGTAACAAATGCACTAACAGCGTACGCGGTTCTACATCCGTCACCGCCCGCCGGCCGTTTACCGTAAGTGATACGTGCATAGACCTCCTATCTCGAAACCTTTCTCCTCACGGTATCAGGTTTGCCCGGATACTGGTAACCAGTTTGGGAAATGTTTTTTACAAACCAGGCTCAGGGGGTTGACTCTCAAGCATCACGGATACCACATTGTGACCACTGCTGTTGTGGGAGGTAGCTCGCGGTGTCCAAAGAATCCGAACACCCTGACTTGGTTGACTTTCGAGAACTGGTTCGAAGGCGCTTCCAAGAGACCTTGGAATACGAACAGGAAGCAGCCCTACTCCAGATCCAGCGTATGGCCACCCTACGGGATCGGCTGCTGGACGCCGAGGACGCAGGCCAGCCCATCAGACTGTGGGTGCAGGGAGGTCATCTCTGTGAAGGGATTCCGTTCGCAGTCGGCCAGGATCATGTGGAACTGGGAGACTCCCGGCGAGTGATCATTCCCTTTTCCACCATCGAGATGGTCGAGTTGACATGATTCCTCGCGTAGTCACCACCGCGGGACCGGGGTGGGAATCGGAACTGGTGGAACAGGCGAGGTTAACCGGGTCCCTGAAGATCGTCCAGCGGGCCTTCCACCCCGCTCAAGTTCAACAGGTCCTTCGCCGAGGAACTGCCCGGGCGGTGCTGGTGGGAACGGAGATTCCCTGGCTGTCCCCCGGCTTGATAAGCGCCTGGCAGGACAGGGGTCTGGTGGTAATTGGAATCAGCGACTCTTATCACCCCCTGGACTGCGAACTCCTGGAGGATTGGGGATGCAATTACGTTCTGGAGCAGCCGGATCCGGAGTGGGCGGCCACCGTCCTTCGTGCCGACTCCCCCGGTCGGGACTTGGCTCGGGGTGTGCAGGAAGGCCCGACAGTGGTGGCGGTTGGAGGACCGCGAGGGGCGCCGGGAAGAACCGAGGTGGCCCTCGGTCTGGCTTGGATGGCGGCGCGAACAGGTCCATGCTTGCTTATAGAAGCCGATCCCTCCCCCACTCTCGGACTCCGCCTGGGCCTTCCCCCACCCACCAATGCCTATGAGCCGGTTGACTTCCACGGAATCGACGTGCTGCTTCAGAGAGCCGGCGGGTCGGCAGTGGGAATGCTGGCCGGCGGCTGGTCCCGGCTTTGGGACTACCCGATCACGGTGGTGGATCTCGGTCCATGCGTCGAGTCATTCGAGCAGTGGCCAGGCCAAAAGGTGGTGGTTTGCGAGGCGAGTCCCTCCGGGATCGTCCGGGCAGCCTCGTTTCTCGCCAGGCTGGACAGACGGCAACAGCCGTGGCTGGTGGTCAATCACCTGGAAGCGAACGACCTCATGCAGAGCGAGGTGCTATTTCACCTTGGCGTATGGGCGGAAAGGCAACCCGACGCCCTGATCGGAAACCTTGACGACCTACAGTGGGGAAAGCCCCCGCCCGCTTCGCTTCAACGCGCCCTCAAACCCCTTGTGACTCTCCTGCAGCAGACCGGGAAACGGTCATCGCGCAGCCCGGTAGCTACCCAGCATGCGCAGGTTGCTCACAGACACCAGGTCAGGGTTGAACACCTTGGCCAGCCCGTCGGGCCCTGGCGAGTGGATCAGATCGACAAAGAACCGGTAACGCCACGCTTCGGTGGAGGGACGGGATTCAATCCGGGTCAGGTTGGCGCCCCGGGCGGCCAGTTCGGTTAGCGCCAGCGCCAGGGATCCGGGCCGGTGAAGAACCTCGAAGACCACCGAGGTCTTATTGGCGTCTTCGGACACGCAGGGCTCGCCGGGCGCCAGCACGACGAACCGGGTAGTGTTGTCGGCCCGGTCGACCACATTTTCCAACAGGACAACCAACCCCAGAGCCGAGGCGCTGATGTGGGCCAGAGCAGCTTGCCGAGCATCCCCTCGGGAGGCAACCAGCCGCACCGCCCCGGCGGTGTCGTGCACGGGGATTCCTTCCCAGCCCCATCGGGAGATAGTTCTCTCCGCTTGGGAAAGAGCTTCAGGGTGGGAAAACACTTTACGAACGTCGGCTAAATCGGCGCCCTCCAACCCCAACAGGCTATGGCTGGCCACCTTCATGTGTTCGACAACGATGTGGAATTCGCCGGTTGCCAAACGATTCAACACCGGAAGGACACTTCCGGTAGTGGAATTCTCGATGGGCAGCACCAAACGGTCCACATCTCCTTCTCGAATGGCCGAGAATGCCCCCGGAAAGCTCTGGTAGCCACACAACTCCACATCCGGGAAGAGTTCATTCGCCACTTGGTGACTGTAGGAATGGACCTCTCCCTGATAGCCAACCTTCATCGGGAGGGTCGCCGGTCTACGCTGCTCCTCGGCGCGTCCCACCCTGGCCCCGTTATCGGGCGGCATCTCGTTCCAGGGCGACTTCAGCCAACATCTCTGCCAGATCCCTGACCTGGACGTCGGAATCGCGACCCGCCTCTTTGACGCCGTCGTCCAGCATCACATAGCAATAGGGACAGGAGACCGCCACCTCGGAAGCACCCGTGGCCAATGCCTCCTCGGTGCGTTCTGTGTTGATCTTCTTGCCCACCCTCTCTTCCATCCAGAAGCGGGCGCCGCCTGCCCCGCAGCACAAGGCCTTGGTGCCATGGCGAGGCATCTCGACCATCTCGATATTTCCCGAAGCGGCCACCACTTCCCTGGGGGCCAGGTAGATGTCGTTGTGCCGACCCAGATAGCAGGGATCGTGATATGTGACCCGGCGGGGTTCGGAACGTCCGTTGGGCGCGCCGTTGGAGCTGGTCAGGACTCCCCTTCGCAACAGTTCAGCCAAAAGTTGCGTGTGGTGGATGACCTCGTAGTTTCCACCCAGTTGCGGGTACTCGTTGGCCAGAGTGTTGAAGCAGTGAGGGCACTGGGTTATGACTTTCTTGACTCCGAAGGAATCCATCGTCTCGATGTTCTCGAACGCCAGTTGTTGGTAGACGAACTCATTGCCGCCCCTACGAGCCGGATCCCCGTTGCACATTTCCCGCCGTCCGAGCACCGCGAAGTCGAGTCCCGCCTGATGCAGGAGACGGGCCAGCGACAACGTCACCGCCCGATTGCGGTCATCGAACGAACCGGCACACCCCACAAACCACAGGTACTCTGCGGAATCAACCCCGTCAACACCCAGTACCTTGACGGGGAAATCCAGTTGCCTGGTCCACTCCACCCGCTGCTCCCTGCCCAGCCCCCATGGGTTGCCCTGATTCTCCATCGACACGAAGGCTTTGGCCAACTCCGAGGGAAACTCGGCCTCCATCAGGGTCAGGTAGCGCCTCATGTCGAGAATCTTGTCCAGGATTTCGATGTTGACCGGGCAGATGTCGTCGCAAGCCCGGCAGGAAGTGCAGGACCATACCTCTTCGGACGTGATCCGCTCGAAAAGACTGTCGGTGTCGATGGTGACTCCGGACGGAAGGGCCACGGGAGCGGTCACCACCGGTTGGCCCGAAGCGGTGAGCACCTCGCCGGATTTGACCACGATCTCCCGAGGGTCGAGGGATTTGCCGGTGATGTTGGCCGGGCACACCGAGGTGCAGCGGCCACAGATCGTACATGCATCGGTGTCGAACAACTGCTTCCAGGTGAAGTCGCCTATCACCCCGGCGCCGACCGTCTCCAGGTCCTCGGCTTCCATGAGGTTGGGCATGGACTTCATGGCTCCCTTGGGCCGGTCCTTGGGAGAAAGGAACATGTTCACCGGCGAGGTGACCGCGTGGCGCAGCTTGGTCACCGGGAGGACCACCAGGAAAGCCAGGAAAGAAGCGGCGTGTATCGCCCACACCACTTGGTGGAACAACTGCGGCGCGGTCGGCATCCAGAACGAGAGTGGATATCCCACAAAAGACCACCTCTCGAAGTCAGGCTGGCCGTCCACCGCAATCCGGGCCGCCTCGGTTATCAACCCCGTGACGCCCACCAGGATCAGCAGCCCCAACACCAAAGCGTCCTCGGGACGGGTCTTGGAGGCGATACGAGCAGGCGGTCGCATGTAGCGACGGAACACCGCCCACGCCAGTCCGCCCAGGAACACCAGGGCGAAGAAGTCCAGCACCGCCGAATACCCCAGGTAGAAGGGGCCGTGGAGGAATTTGAAGGACTTGGGCATCAGGTGATCGATCTCGAGGGTGATGGTCCCCGCCAGCAGCACCAGGAACCCGTAGTAGATCATCGAATGCATCAGCCCCGAGGCGGTGTCGCGCAGCAGGGTTTTCATTCGCAGGCCATCCGCCAGATGGCGAATCCGTTGCTTCCATTCACCCAGCCGTTTTTCCTTGTCTCCGCGGGACCAGTTGCGTGCCCGCAATGAGAACAGATAGAAGGCCAGCCACAGGAATGCGGCTATCGAGACGTAGAAAGCCGCTTCAAGGCCGCTAGGAATGTTTCCGAAAACCTCCCGACCCACCTCGCTGGGAGGCTCGGCGTGCATCACAGACCCCAGCCACCAAAGGGCCATCACCCCAACCGCCGAAACCACACCCAGAGCAAACAAAACCTTTGACGCTTTCATGTTTTGATCCAGCTCCCCGCGTTCGATGTCAATCGGGGCCCTCTAGAACGTCACTGCCCCGCTAGTCCGGCCAAAGGATACTCAACCCACCTCCATGAGTAAACGGGGGGCCTAGCGATCCAACAGATCCCGCTTCAGGCGGCTTACGTGCCCTTTGGCCCGGACATTCCGAAAGGCCCTTTCCATCTCACCGTCGGGACCCAACACGAAGGTGGAACGGATGAGCCCCACCGTCTCTCTTCCATACAGCTTCCTGGCGCCCCAGGCGCCAAACGCCTCAGCCACCTCGTGATCGGCATCGGACAGCAAGGGGAAAGGCAGACTCTCTTGGCGACGGAATTCCGCCAGTCTCTCCGGCGGATCGGGACTGATCCCCACCACCGCCAAGCCTGCATCCAGTAATTCTTGGTAGCTGTCACGAAAATCACCCGCCTCCACCGTGCAACCGGGCGTCATGGCCTTCGGATAGAAGAACAGCACCAATCTCCGACCGGAGAAGTCCGATAGGGAGACCAGGGTCCGATCCTGGTCCAAGAGGGTGAAGTCCGGCGCCTGCATGAGTCCTCTACCTGGTCCTTCCGGTTGCGTCATCCACCCAGTTCGATGGAACGGGCGTTGGCGGCTTCCAGGGCCCTAACCACCAACTCGGAGAATCCCCCTTCTTTCATAACCGCCAGAGCAGCGGCCGTCGTGCCGCCCGGGGATGCCACCTGTCGACGCAGATGACCGGCGCTGTGACCGGTGCGTACCAGCATCTCTCCCGCTCCCAAAACAGTGAAATTCACCAACTCGGTTGCGACCTCGGGAGACAGGCCCAGCTTGAGAGCAGCTTCAGTCATCGACTCGGCCAGGGCAAAAACATATGCGGGGCCGGAACCGGAAACTGCCGTGACCGCGTCCAAGTCAGCCTCCTCCAGTTCCACCACCTCTCCCACCGCTTCCATCACCATCCGGGCCATGGTCATATGGCTCGATTCCGCATGTGCGCCGCCTGCCAGCCCTGCGATGCCCTTTCCCAATAGGGCCGGTGTGTTGGGCATCACTCGCACCACCGGAGTATCCCCCAAGGCGTCTTCCAGAGTCTCGATGCGGACCCCGGCAGCCAGGGTAATCACCAACTGATCCGTGGTAATCGCGGCGGCCACCTGCCCCAATAGAGTTTCTATGTCCTGGGGCTTGACCGCCACCACCACCGCCTGCCGACCCCTGACCGCCTCGGCCGGGTCGGAGACGCACTTGCACCCCAACTCAGCCTGCACCTGGACGGCTCGCTCAGCCACAACTTCGGCCAGGACCAGATCATCCGGACGCCAGCCATTACCCAACAGACCCCTGGCCAAGGCGGACCCCATCGCCCCGGCGCCAAGAATGGCGATAGTGGGAGGAGAAGACATTCTTCCCGACATTCTAAAGTGCCCAATCCGTCTTGGAAATGTCCCACCTCCGCGCCAGGCTATGAGGCAGGAAGAACGGAGCATGAAGCGATGAGCCTCGCCAAGCGGATGATCGCGAGCCTGGCAGCCGCCCTGGCAGGTCTGTCGCTCACCGTCGGCTTTGCCGCGGGACAGACCGCGCCCGACTTCGAGGATGTGCCTCCGGGTCACATCGCTGAAACCGCCATCGGGTGGGCGGCGGCCAACGCCATCACCGCCGGGGTGGGGAACAACCGGTTCGGCATGGGGCAGACCCTCACCCGTTATCAGATGGTCACCTTCCTCTGCCGGGCCTTCGATCCGGACGCCTGCGGTGCAGGGACCCAGGGAAGCGACAAGTTCGCTGATATCCCGGCCGACCATTGGGCGAATTTCTCCATCGGTTGGGCGGTCGAGCAGGGAATAACCAGCGGGACCAGTGCCACCCAGTTCGGCGGCGCCGGAACTCTCACCCGCGAGCAGATGGTGACTTTTCTGTACCGGGCGAAAGGATCGCCGACCGGGGGTCCGGCCGGAAGCGATGCCTTCAACGACGTTCCCACCGATCCGGACCATTGGGCAAGCGCCCCGATCGGATGGGCGTATCAGCAGGGAATCACCGGGGGTGTCGCAGCCGGGATCTTTGGGTACGGGACTTCGCTGTCCAGGGAAGAGATGGTGTTGTTCCTTTGCCGGACGGTGGCGCCGGATACCTGCGCGCCTTCCCATTCTCCGATACCGTCCAGCGTGACCACCACAACCACCACTACGACAACTGCGCCACCCAGGAGAGCGGCTTGCGACTTCCCCGATCATGCCGCCCGTGTGTCCGAGGCGGTATACCAGGTCCACGCCGGCGATGGCCTCGGCACGGCGTTCTACATCGGAAACGATGAATGGCTCACTGCCGCCCATGTAATCAAAGGCCAGCAGAGCGTTACTCTCCGACGCGGGGGAAACTCCCTCACCGCCAGTGTTGTTGGGAGCAATCTCGCCGCCGACTTGGCGCTGCTCCGGGCTTCGGGGAGCGGCATTCGGGCTCTTCGGTTCGGAAACCTTTCCGACATCGGTCCCGGTCATCGGGTGTTCGGCGTCGGCTTTCCCGTCTACGTGGCGTCTGAGCCATCCGTCACCAGCGGGGTGTTATCGCGCACCGAGTCCCGCGCCGATCTCGGCACTCTGATCGTCACCGATGCTGCACTCAATCCCGGCAACAGTGGGGGACCACTCCTCAACGAATGCGGACAGGTGATCGGTCTCGTCGTGCAAAAGATCGTCGATGTAGAAGTCGAGGGTCTCTCTTACGCGGTGGCGGAGACCACCATCCGACAGCGCCTTCCGGACCTCCGCGCCGCCGAACCAGATGAGGCCTCCTTGTCAGGCGACATCGGCGAATGGGCCCACTTCACTGGTGAAGGCATCGATGGCAAATATGAGGGTTACCACCTTACAGCAACGGAACACAGTGGGTATTCGTGGGAGGAATCTCCCTTTTTGATCGTGCGGTGCGGAGTATCCAACTCGAATTGGAACTCCATCTTCGTGGTAACGGACTGGCTGATCCAGAGTGCTGTGGGCGATAACGGGTCCGTGATAGTGGAGTACCGGTTTGCGAACATGGAGGATCTCGTCGCAGAGTGGTGGTGGAGCGACGAGGACTTCGAATCCGCAGTTTTCGCCGAAGAGACCGCAACGCAATTCGTCTCACGGCTACGCAACGCCAATACCGGGTCCCTATGGATGAGGATCTGGGATGGATTCAGTCATGACTCCTATTCCATGCGTTTCGAGATAGACGGCGCCGTAGGCGTGCTCGACGATCTCGATTGCTGGTGATCACAGCATTTGGATAGAGACTCTTCCAGCCCGCATTGCCTGCCGCGGTTTCAGGATCACCGATGAAACTATGGGAAGAGATCGCTCCGATTTGGGGGGAGCCCCCGTTCAGGGGTGTGGTAGGTGGCCCATATCTGCTGTTATGATGTAGCGGCATGAGAACACAGATCGCGCTCAGTCCCGAGCAACATGCCCAAGTAAGAAGAAAAGCGACCGAGTTGGGCATCAGCATGGCCGAGTACATTCGGCGTCTTGTTGATCAAGATCTGGACGCCCCGCGACCCCAAGCCGATTTGGCTTCGATCATCGGACTTTTCGCCTCCGGCGGCAGCGACATCGCGAATGAACGCTCCGCAGCCGTTTACAGCGCCGTCGCTGAACGCGCCGATCGGAAGAGAATCTGAGAGAAGTCTCCGTTTTCGTCGACACCTCCGCCTGGTACGCAGCGGCGGATTCGGACGATGCCAGCCACGAACGCGCTGCTGCTTTACTCAGCAGCTTCTCGGGTCAACTGTTGACCAGCGATCATGTACTGGTCGAGACATGGCTACTGGTCGCTGGGAGACAGAGCAGCGCCGCCGCCAACACGCTGATCGAAAACATTGGAAGGGGTCTTGCGCGGGTCGAACCGGCGGGTCTCGCAGATCTGCAGGTGGCGGCAGAGATCGGCCGGGCTTTTCCGGATCAGGACTTCTCCATAGTTGACAGGACAAGTTGGGCGATCATGGAGCGGTTGGGCGTTCACGAGGTCGTAGCTTTCGATGTCGACTTCTTCATCTACCGTTTCGGTCCTGGCAGACGTCAGACGTTCACCGTATACACCTAGCAGTTGGACAATGGTCAGCGGACTCTCGGACGGGTGTGGTCACCTAGGAACCTCCATGCGATGTGCAACGTCGGAGGCCAGGGTGTGGGCGGCAGTGGATGGAAAACCGTAGGCTAGAGCGGCTTTATAGACCGCTCGGTGTGCGGTTTCGTAGCCTGGGCCTCCTGAGATGGCCGCCAAAGCAGGGTAGAACGTTTGGGCGAGTTCTGCTATCTCCTGTGTCTCGTCGTCCGTTAGGGTTTCCACGTTGGGAGCGAACGGATCAGGTATCTCCTCAAGATGTTCCTTCATCGCCGTCGGGTCCTCAAACGCCTCCTTGGCCGCGGCTCGGAGGGCATTCTTCAATAAGACAGGGTGCTCTTCCATGGTCAATCCCAATCTCGCCCACATGTGCAACAGGTGCCATGGAGATTTGCATAGCCACAACGGGTGGGGGGTCAGTTCGTGTCGACCAAGCGCGCCGCCATCTTGGTCATGGCGGATCGTTCTTCGCGACTCAGGTGGGACATCTTAGCTTTCGTATGGCCAGCAGTTGGTTCTTGACATCGACTTCGAGGTGGGGATAGCTTCCCAGATCAGGGGCGGGGGCCGAAAACTGGCCCTACGGTGCGCTCTCGTTTTACCTCCCAGATCCCCGGTTGAGCGGCCAGGGCGGCAAAGCCGTCGAATAGTTTCAGGGCTGCCTCACCGGTTGGCGCCGGGGAGATCACTGGCCCGAAGTAGCCGTACTTGCCGTCGAACACAATCGACGGCACTCCGATATCGTCTCCCAGCAGGCCCAACACGTCAGACATGGACTCCTCTATGGCCGAATCCCACTGCCGGTCGTCGGCGGCGGCGGCCCAGTCCGGAGAGCGACCGATGGCTTCCAGGCTGTCAGCCAAGTCCGGCAAATACTCCTCGTCGTGGTGAAAGCGGGCCCCCAGTTCGGTGTAGAAATCTCCCACGAACTCTTCGCCTTCGGCAGCGCGGGCTGCTTCCACTATCCGCAGCGCTCCCCGTCCCCAGTCGGTTACCTCCCAATACTCGTCAGGGAGCTCACGGCCCTGGTTCTTGATGTAAAGACTGAAGGTACGCCAGCGAATGTCGACCGGGCGTTGCGGAGCTACCTCTGTTAACCACCGGCTGGTAATCCAGCACCACGGACAGACAGGGTCGAAATAGAAATCAATCTTCATAGCTAGAGAGAATAGGCGGCTTTCTCGCGGTAGCGCTGAGCAGTTACTTCTTAGCTTTGGCCCTGGCGGCCTTTTTCATCTCTCGCTTCATCGCTCGGAGCTCCGCCACGTCTTCCCAGCGCGCCACGTCGGCTATGGACGGCCGCTGAGCCGCCTCCCCCTCCCAGCCAGGCGGCCGAACTCCCATACGCTTGCCCAGCACACCCACGAACACCCGCGACTTCATCTCCCCGAAACCGGGAAGGCTCATAAGGCGCTTGTACAACTCCCGTCCGCTCGCCGCTTCGTTCCACAGGCGTTCGGTCTGCCCGTCGTATTTGTTCACCAGCGCTTGGCAAAGGGCCTGGGTACGTTTGGCCATAGAGGTCGGGTAACGATGGATGGCAGGCGGACCCCGGAAAATCGTCGACATCTCTTCGGGGTCCCAATCAGCGATCTCACCCGCTTCCAAAGCGCGGCCCAAGCGCTCCTGAAGCAGGAAGGGACCGAAGAATGCCCTTTCCATGGGGAATTGCTGGTCCAACAGCATGCCGATCAATAAAGCCAGCGGGTCTGTGGCCAACAGCCGGTCGGCGTCGGGATTGTTGGTCCAGGGAAGCGATCGGGGAGCAGTGACAGTCATCAGTCCACCTGCATTGTGGGGTTCTCTATTATCAGCCACAGTTGAAGGCAACCCGAGACGAAACGAGGACCGACCATGGCTCAAAGGAAGTTTACTCTCGCCGAGTCCCAGATTCCCAGCAGTTGGTACAACATCATCCCCGACCTGCCGGCCCCGCCCCCGCCGGTCCTGCACCCCGGAACCCACGAGCCGGTGGGTCCTGCCGACTTGGCGCCCCTCTTTCCCATGGCGCTTATCCTTCAGGAAGTATCGGGGGACTCCCGGATCGACATCCCCGGAGAGGTGATCGATGTCTATCGCATGTGGAGACCCACTCCTCTCTATAGGGCCACCGGCCTTGAAAAGGCGCTCGACACGCCCGCTCGCATCTACTACAAGTACGAGGGGGGAAGCCCGGCCGGGTCCCATAAGCCCAATACGGCGGTGGCGCAGGCCTTCTACAACGCCCAGGAGGGCGTCAAGAAGCTGACCACCGAGACCGGCGCCGGGCAGTGGGGCTCGGCACTGTCGCTGGCGTGCGCCATCTTCGGCCTCGACTGCGAGGTCTGGATGGTGGGCGCCTCCTACAAACAGAAGCCCTACCGCAAGTCGATGATGGAAGTTTGGGGCGCTACGGTCCACCCGTCACCCTCGGAGGTGACCAACGCCGGGCGGACCGTGCTGGGTTCCGATCCCGACTCTCCGGGAAGCCTGGGGATCGCAATTTCTGAAGCTGTGGAGGTAGCCGCCACCAATGAAGAGGCCAAGTACTCGCTGGGGAGCGTGCTCAATCACGTCCTCCTGCACCAGACCGTCATCGGAGAGGAGGCTCTGGATCAGATGGCCATGGCCGGAGACACTCCCGATGTGATCGTTGGCTGTACCGGAGGTGGTTCCAATTTCTCAGGGTTGATGTTCCCCTTCCTGCGGGAGAAACTGGCCGGAAGGATCAGTCCGACCATACGCGCCTCGGAGCCGGCCTCCTGTCCCTCCTTCACCAAGGGTGAGTACCGGTACGACTTCGGCGACACCATCGGGATGACGCCGCTCATCAAGATGCACACCCTGGGTCACTCGTTCATTCCAGATCCGATCCATGCCGGGGGCCTGCGGTACCACGGTATGTCTCCCCTGCTCTCCCACATCTACGAACTGGGACTGATCGAGGCGGAGGCCATTGGACAGAATGAATGCTTCGCGGCTGGCGTACAGTTCGCCCGCACCGAGGGCATCGTTCCCGCGCCGGAGCCCACCCATGCGCTGGCTTCGGCCATCCGGGTAGCCAACGAGTGCCGGGAAAGCGGCGAGGAGAAGGTGATTCTCACCGCCATGTGCGGACATGGAGCTTTCGACATGAGCGCCTACGACAACTATCTTGCCGGCGGTCTGACCGACTACGAGTATCCCGATGAAAAGGTGGCCGAGGCCATGCAGCAAGTCCCGGTGGTGGGGTAACCGGCGCGCATCGAGAAGGTTTGTCCCGGGCCGCACAGCCCGGTACAAACCAATCATGAAACCAACGGAGGACCGATCCACCTGCCTTCGAATAGACTGATCCAGCCATGGTGAGCAGGCGGATCGGTGTCGACGAGCGACGCGCCCGGCTGGCCGTCCGCCATCACCTCCATCCCGAGAGCCGAGCGGGGTCCCCCGTCGAAGCCGCCCACGACCAGGTCGGACTCCACACCAGCGACCCCGCCACCCCGTTCCTGTCCTCGTGGGCAAGAGTGGACGGCCTGACCATCCCCGACATGGAAACGGTCCTCTACACCGAACCGTCTCTCTTCCGGATTCTGGGCATGCGCCGTACCCTTTTCGCCGTCTCCGGTGACCTGGTTCCCCTGCTGCACCATGGATGCGCCCTGCCGCTGGCGGCCGCCGAGCAACGGCGATTGGTGGGATACCTGGAAGCGGAGGGGATCACCGACGACGGTGAGCGTTGGTTGGAAAGGGTGGGAGACTCTACGGTGGAAGCGATAATCCGGCATGGGGAGGCGCTGGCCACCGAACTGCGGGAAGACGTGCCGGAACTGAAACAAACTCTTACCTTCGGCAGAGGCAAGAAATGGGGCGGGAAGGTAGGAGTTTCCACCCGGGTGCTATTTCTTCTTGCAACCCGGGGCCGCATCATTCGGGGCCGTCCCCGGGGAACCTGGCGCAGCGGCCAGTATCGCTGGACCGCCATGGAGACCGTGCTGCACGGCGGCATTCCCGACATGGACCCGCCCGTCGCCCGAAAGAGTCTCGTGGAACGGTGGCTACGCGCCTACGGACCGGGGACCGAAGCCGATCTCAGATGGTGGACGGGTTGGACCCTCCGGGATTTGCGACCTGCCCTCCGCGCCTTGGATCTAGCCAAGGTCGAGATCGACACCGGGTCGGCATGGGTCATGGCGGATGATCTCGAGCCAATCCCCACCCCAACCCCATGGGCGGCCTTTCTCCCCGGCCTCGATTCCACCGTGATGGGATGGCGAGAGCGCCACTGGTACCTGGGGGATCGCCGGGAGGGCTTGTTCGACCGCAACGGCAATGCCGGACCCACTGTCTGGTGGCGCGGCCGCGTAGTGGGCGGCTGGGGACAGCGGCCCGACGGAAGGGTCGTGTACCGTCTCACCGAGGACATCGGCGCCGACGGGGACACGGCCGTAGCTGATCGAGCGGAAGCCTTGGAGGCGTGGCTATCCGGAGTACGGGTAACTCCTCGCTTTCCCACTCCCCTATTTCGGGAATTGTCCCGCTAAAGGAACCTGCCGGAGTCTCTAGAAGCGAGCGGCGTCGGCGTGAGCGTAGCCCACCACCTGCTTGTCGGCGCCCACCACACCTTCCAGGTTCGCCACTATCTCCGCAAGCTGTCCGGGCGGAACCGCGCAGGTGAGTTCGTCGTCACCCATTCCAGTGCGGGCCCTCGACAGGGCACATCCCATGGACAGAGCAACTTTGCCCTGGTCAATGGCGATGGGAAGGATCTGACACTGCGGTTTTCCGCTGAGATTGATAGTGACCGCGTCGCCCAATTCCATGGCTTGATAAGGACTAAGTCTCAACAACACGACATCGGGGTCGTGCGGCGTATCGGCCAGGGGTCCGTAAAGGATCGAACTGGGGCGCCGCTCCAGGGCCGCCACTCCCGCAAACGCCTCCATAGTCACCCAACCGACCTCCAGGAGCGTTCCCACATCCTCTCGGTTCAGTATGTCGCCGGCCTCCACCAGCCCGTGGGTGTATTCGCCCACCGAGCAGTTGCCATGATCGTCCGGGGTGGTGAAAAAGGTGCGGGTGTGGGCGTGCATCCAAAAAACGCAAGGAGCGGGAACCGCGCCGGACCGACCGTCCGGAGTAGGTTCCGACAGGGGGCCCCCGAAGGGATCGATACCGCTGTAGGAAGCAACCGGCGCCTCGGAAAACGTGATTGCGATAGGTGCGTGCTCAAGTCCGAGCAGATCGCTCAGGCGACGCGAAAGGTCGCTCCAGTCATTGTTCATTGTGACTCCTTGATGGGAAGAAAACCTCGTGAGGCAAGCATAACCCTCCCACGATATGGCCTTCGATATCTCCTGGCACACGCGCCCGGATCGGCAGCTCTTCAGCGTTCCGACAGATATGTCAAGGACCAGCGTTGAGGGGAACTACCGCGATCCCATCACTGCGGTCCAAGTTGTGTTCCCCACCGCGGTGACTACCACCAGTCTGTTTGTCGGCGCGACGACTAGGCGGAGCTGGGAATTATCCAGATTCGATCAGGAGGGAAACGCACATGGATGGTCTGGCCGGGCCGGAAGATATGGCTTGGGGCGGTTTTCACAACCACCGAGAACCGCCCGGCCGCCAACTTCACCTGCTGATGCGTTCCCATGTACCTGGCCCGGTCCACCCGGGCGGAGAAGGAGTTCTCCCCCGCTCCCGTTTCCACCGCTTCCTGACGGATAACCAGGACCCCCGGGCCAGAGATAAACGGACGGCTCAACCGGAACAGTCCAAGGTCGCATTTGAACCATTCTCCCTCCACTCTTCCCTGAATCTGGTTGTGGCCCCCGAAGAACCTGGCAACCTCCACCGTTGCCGGCGCCTCCAGGAGTTCCGGAGGGGAGCCGATCTGCTGCAGGCGGCCCTGCAGAACCAGACCGATCCGATCGGCCAGCACCACTCCCTCCTCCTGATCGTGAGTAACAAACAAGGTGGTGACTCCCAGTTTTTTCTGGATGGAGCGGATCAATTCTCGCATCTCTTCCCGCAAGTTGGCGTCCAACTGACTGAGCGGTTCGTCCAGCAACCACACTTGGGGTTCAATGATCAACGCCCTGGCCAACGCCACCCGCTGCGCCTGGCCACCGGAGATCTCCGTAACCCGGCGATCTTCCATCCCCTCCAGTTGCACCAGGTGCAGCATCTCCCGGACTCGCGCCTTTATCTGTACCGTATCGACCCGGCGCATTCTCAGCCCGAAGCCGATGTTGGCGCCCACGGTGAGATGAGGAAACAACTGAGGTTTCTGGAACACCATCCCGGTGGAGCGTTTCTCCGTTGGGATGCCCGCCAGAGACCGTCCGTTCATCCGGATATCGCCCCGGGTGGGCTTCAGCAAGCCGGCAATGGCTTTCAGGATCGTTGTCTTGCCGCATCCTGAAGGCCCCAACAGGCAGACCAGTTCGCCAGGTTTCACCACCAGATCGAACCCGTCAACCGCCGGCCGGGATGCGTCCGGATACCGGAAAGTCAGATCCACCAGTTCCAGGCCCGCCGTCCGGCTGCCGACGCTCATCCGCCCGCACCCTCGCCTGTAGAACGAATCGGGTGAACGTCCCTTTTGGGGCGCCGGACGCCGCCTGTTCCGCCATAATCCAGGGAGAGAACGGCCCCGATTGAAGAAAGGCCTCTGTGCATGTCCGGCCCTAATCCCCGATTGATCCTGTTGATCAACCGGTCAGGCCCCGCCCACCACCGGGCCTTCCTGCAAGTCGACGGCTGGGATCCCGAATGGCCCATCTCGTATACAGATTACTTCCGGGGGCCATCGGGGAGTTGCCGCCACCTTGCAGTTGCCATCAGCCTACGCACCGGACATCGCGGGCGCTGTGGCCGGCGGCGCCAATCGACCCGTATACATCCGGATAGCAAGTAAAGGACAAACCAATGACTGACGTTTTCATCGCCGATGCCTGTCGGACTGCCATGGGTCGGATCGGAGGGCAACTGGCAGCCGTGCGGCCGGACGACCTGGCTGCCCATGTGGTGGGGGCTCTTATGGAGCGCAACCCGGGCCTTGAGGGAAGAGATATCGAGGATGTGGTGTGGGGAGCGGTCAACCAGGCCGGCGAGGACAACCGCAACGTGGCGCGGATGGCGGTCCTTCTGGCGGGATTGGGCATCGAGACGGCCGGACAAACGGTCAACCGACTGTGCGGATCGGGTCTGCAGGCCATCATCACTGCCTCCCAGGCGCTGGCGGCGGGGTGGGGGGACATCATGATCGCCGGCGGCTCCGAATCGATGAGCCGCGCTCCGTTCGTGGTCACCAAACCGGAACGGGCCTACGGGGTGGGGGCGCCGCAGATAGTGGACACGGTATTGGGTTGGCGGCTCGTCAATCCTCGCATGCAAGCCATGTACTCGCCGATCAGCATGGGCGAGACCGCCGAGGAGGTCGCCTCCAAGTACGGAGTCACCCGCACCGATCAGGACCGTTTCGCCCTCACCAGCCATCGGCGAGCCATCGCCGCCCAGCAGGCTGGACGATTCGATGACGAGATCGTCCCGATAGAAGCCGCGGTGGGACCCAAGAAACGGACCATCGCCACCATCACCTCGGACGAGGGGCCTCGGGCCAATACCTCCATGGAGGCCCTGGCCAGGCTTCGCCCGGTGTTCCGGGAGGGTGGGACCGTCACCGCTGGCAACTCCTCGCCCATGAACGACGGGGCCGCCGCCATGATTCTGGCCACCGCCGCCGGATTGGAGAAGGCGGGCCTGACCCCCATGGCCCGCTTGGTCTCGACCGCGGCGGCCGGAGTACACCCCGACCTGATGGGTATCGGACCGGTTCCCGCTTCGCAAAAGGCACTGGCCCGGGCCGGGCTGGATGTGGAGGACCTCGATCTGGTGGAGTTGAACGAGGCCTTCGCCGCCCAGGCGGCCGCCTGCCGCAACGAATTGGGCCTGGATCCAGGTCGATTGAACGTGAACGGGGGAGCGATCGCGCTGGGCCACCCGCTGGGCTGTTCAGGCGCCCGCATTCTTACCACCTTGGTACATGAGCTTTGCAAACGGGAAGGCCGCTACGGACTGGCCACCATGTGCATCGGCGTCGGGCAGGGAATCGCGCTGGTGGTGGAAAGGGTGTGACCATCCCGTCCGGTCCCCTGTCGGGGATCAGGGTGGTGGAGATGGGCAACCTGGTGGGCGCGCCCTATGCCGGCATGGCCCTGGCCGACCTGGGGGCGGACGTGATCAAGGTCGAGTTGCCCAGCGGCGATCTGTCCCGGGCCTTTCCCCCCTTCGTAGCCGGAGAGTCGGCCTTCTACCTGGCTATGAACCGGGGCAAGCGGTCGGTGGCGCTTCATCCCCGCCATCCCAAGGCCCGGCGATGGCTGGTCGAACTGGTCGGCGCCGCCGACGTTCTGCTGCACAATCTGCGCCAGGGAGCGATGGAGCGAATCGGCCTGGGCGAATCCGAGGTACGTAGAACCAACCCCGCCATCGTCTACGCGGTGGTGTCGGCTTTCGGGACCGAAGGCCCCGACGCCGCCCGGCCGGGAATCGACCTGATCTTTCAGGCCGAGTCGGGGATGGTCTCCATCGCCGGCCATGCCGACGACCCCCTCCAAAAGACAGCTACCACCATCGGAGATTTTCTGGCGGGAACCAACATCGCCTTCCTCATCTCCGCCGCCCTGGTGGAGCGGGCCCGAACCGGTGAGGGGAAGAGAGTGGAGGTATCCCTGCGGGACGGATTGATCGCCGCCCAGTCGACCTGGAATGCCATCGCCGTGGCGGAGGGGCGCCAACCTCCCCGGATGGGGACCGCATCTCCCTTCACTGCGCCCAACCAACTGTTCGAAGCGCAGGGTGGACACCTGGCGGTGGCGATAGTGGCCGACACCCACTTTCGGAGACTGTGCGAGGTGATCGGCCGCCCCGATCTGGCGGACCGGTACCCCACCAACCCCGACCGCGTGCAGCACCGAGAGGTAATCGCCGCCGAACTCGGGGCCATTCTTGCAACCGGGGACGTGGATGCCTGGCAGGAAGAGTTCCAGGCCGCCGGAGTGCCGGTGGGCAAGGTTCTCGCCCTCCCCGAAGTCATGGAAGACGCTCAAGCTCTGCGCCAGGAGATGTTCTACCAAGAAGTTCATCCCCGTCTGGGGAGGTTGACTCAAACAGGTTCACCCTTCCGGGTGAATTCCGAATCGGTCCGGGCCAACACTCCGGCCCCAGCCTTGGGAGAACACACTGCCGAGGTGCTGGCCGGGTTGGGCGCCACATCCTCGGAGATCGCTGAATTGGTAACCGAGGGGGCGGCGATCAACGGATAGAGGACCGCTGTGCCGATCCCTTCACGATCTAATCACAGCGCCGGGATCCCCGACGGTAGCCCTGAAAGTCATAACCCTTCCGGTCAAAGCCCTCCCGATCCGCGCCGCGGCTCCACAGCAACATTGGCCGCGTTTCCTTCTCAAAAGATAATGTCTGCAGGCCCACGGACGGCAGGGTAGCTTTACGGGTCATGCAAAGTTATCTTCGGGCTGCTCCCGACTGGCAGGAGCGGCTGGCCCGGGCTGGAGTCGAGCCCGGTACATCCTCCCAGGGTCTGGTGTTTTGGGCCGATCAGACCCTGGGTGATGACTGGGAGGAGGTACTGGACGAGATGACGGAAGCGTTCATGCTCTCCCGGGAAGCTGCCCGAGCAGGAGCGCCGGTGGTCTATGTTGTGGACAGCGCCGATCTGCTGGGAAGACGGGGCGCCGGCAAAGCCATGGTGGCGACCGGCCTGCTCTCGGCGGCGCGTGACCTCGCCCAGGAGACCGTCCGGGCGGGAATACCGGCCAACGTGGTGGCCACGGATGAACACACGGATCCACAGGTGGTCGCCACTTGGATCGCCCGGCTGCTCGACCGTCCGGGCACCACCGGAGAATTGATCCGCCTCGGTTCAACCCATCTGGCGAGAGCACTCCCATGACCAGACCAACCGCCGTGGTTACCGGCGCAGCCCGGGGTATCGGCAGGGCGATCTCCTCGCGACTGGTCGAGGACGGATATCACGCTTTGATGGTGGATCTTGATCCCACCGTGATGGAAACGGCCGCCGACCTCGGCAGTGGAGATGACACCACCGGGCTGGTGGCCGACCTTTTCACCGAGCAGGGAAGGGAAAGCGTGGCCGAGGAAGTGCTGCATCGAGGTGGGGAAGTCTCGGCGCTGATCAACAATGCCGGGATCATCCGGGATGTCCGGTTGGTGAAGATGACCGGAGAAGATTTCACGTCGGTGATAGGCGTCAATCTTGGCGCCTCGTATCTTCTCACCCGGCGGCTGATCCCTCACCTGGGGGAAGGATCGGCGGTGGTGAGTCTTTCCTCCCGGGCTTACCTGGGAAGCTTCGGCCAGTTCAACTACGGCATGTCCAAGGGAGGTCTGGTGGGCATGACCAGGGCGTTTGCCCGTGAACTGGCGCCGAAGGTTCGCTGCAACGCCGTGGCACCGGGCCTCACCGAAACGGCCATGACCCGATCCATGCCGCCGGAGGTGAAGGCAATGCTGGTCAAGAGCACTCCCCTGCAAAGGGCCGCCCAGCCTGAAGAGATCGCCGACCTGATCGCCTTCCTCTGCTCAGACAAGTCCTCCTTTATCACCGGCCAGGTGATCGTCATCGAAGGCGGCCGCAGTCTGTGAGCAGCTGCACTCCACCAGCCTCTCCGTCATCTGTATATACAAACTCCTATTGTTTATATATACTAGACAGGTATGACCAAGAGGCTGGTGGACATCGATGACAGTTTGCTGGACCAAGCGCGGGAACTGATCGGAGCGGTCACCATAAAGGAGGCCGTCAACACGTCACTTCGGGAACTTATCAACGCGGAACTACGCCGCCGCCACCTGCGCCGACTGGTGACCCGGGAGGGAATCGATCTGGGTGATGATCAAATCATGTCGGGTGCATGGCGGTAGCACCATTGTGGCTGGCGGACAAGAGTGCCCTGGCTCGGCTGGATCGACAACCCGTAGCAGATCGACTGGGGCCTCTGTTATTGGACGGTCTCGTAGCTACTTCTCCCATAATCGACCTCGAAGTTCTTTACAGTGCCCGGTCGCTCTCCGACTATGAAAGCCTCCTCGCCCAACGCCGAGCCCTTCCCTCCTATCCCATAACCCAGGAGACAACCGACCGAGCCATCGAAGTTCAATACCTGTTGGCCCAACGCGGTCAACACAGGGTCCCTCTGCCCGATCTGCTCATTGCCGCGGTAGCAGAGGTCAACAATCTAACGGTTATCCACTACGACGCCGACTATGAACGCATCGCTGCGGTTACCGGCCAACCGCATGAGTGGGTTGTTCCGCGAGGTTCCATCTGATCGGCCTGCCCCCGCCCGTCCGACCAGAGCCCACCTAGCCGCGGTAGGGCACGAAGCCCAGGCGTTTGTCGACCACGTTGAGCAGCGGACGGCCTTGCTTCCAACGGCGTAGATTGTCGAGGAATTGAGCAGCCAGGCGCCCTTCGAAGCCGCTTCCCGACATGTGGGGTGACACGTACACATTGGGCAAATCCCACAAGGGGCTGTCGGGCGGAAGGGGCTCGGTGGCGAACACATCCAAGGCCGCTCCGGCTATCACCCCTGCCTGCAGGGCATGGATCAGGGCTTCTTCATCCACGGTGGCGCCGCGGCCCACGTTGAGGAACCGGGCCGTCTTCTTCATTTGCGAAAACTGCTCGGCGCCCAGCAACCCCAGGGTTTGGGGAGTCAGAGGAAGAGCCGCAATCACGAAGTCGGCCCAAGGAAGCAAATCACTCAGAACCTCGACTGGATATATCGTCCCGAAGTCCGGATCTTCCTCGCGCCGGCTGCGCGCCACCCCCCGTACATCTATTCCCATCGTGCCCAACACCCGGGCGATGTCCCGGCCGATCCCACCCGCTCCGATGATCAGCGCCTTCCGCCCTTCCAATACTCCCACCTCCCGGTAGGCCCAATGACGCCGGCGTTGATGCTCCACGTTGTCGAACAACCCTTTCACGTAGGCGAGAATCAACATGAGAGTCCATTCCGCCATGGGATGGTCGAATACCCCGGCAGCGTTGGTCATCACCGCGGGGCTCTCTATCAAGCCCGGAAACAGGGGTCCGTCCACTCCCGCCGCCGCCACATGCACCCAGCTCACGTTGTGGGCGAGATGCCACGACTCCTTCAAGAGACCCGATTTGTAATTCCAGATCAGGGCGACTTCAGCCTCCGGCAAGATGACGTCCAACCTCTCCCGTGTGCAAGCCGCCTTCAAGATGGCTTCCTCTCCGACGGCCGCCAACTTGGAAGGGACTCGATCGGTGTAGCTCACCACGGCTACCACCGGACCGGACTCCCCAAGGGCCTGATGACCCATCAGATCGCCGCAACTGGAAGGAGAAAGAGCATCTGGCGGCGCCGCTATCTATAGAAGGGGTAGGACTTCCCGGCCCAGACGTTGAATCTGTTCAGCGCACTGGTCATAGGTATCTCCGGGCATTTGCGGGAAAAGGGTCAGGTGATTAAGACCACCCAGCGCCTCGGCATAGAAGGAGATGCCCTCGGCGACTTCCTCCGCGGTCCCGATCACCCAGGTCTTCTGTTCCACCGACTGTTCGAGGGTGGGAATCAGTCCCGGCGGAGAAGGCCTGCCGTCTTCCCCCATGTAACCTCGGCTCCATCCGTAGGGCCCCAGGAATTTCCAGAACTCGTCGTGGCCCGCACGGACCGCCTCCCACGCCTTTTCGTGAGTATCCTCCACCCGAACGTTTAGGACCAGCATCCGTCTTTCACCAGGTTCCAACGCTTCACCCTGCGCCTCTTCGAACAATTCGGCAAACCGATTCCACCACATGACCGTGAACCGGTGGTGCTTGAGCCAGAACACCCCTCCCCAGCCCCGCCTGGGAACATACTCCAACGTGGGTGGCGAAGTGATGGCCTGCCAGGTGTCGTAGGGATACAGGGGTCGGGGCACCAGCGTCAGTTTCTGCACCGTCCCTCCCCGATCGGGGATCCCGGGTGGGGGATACCGAAAGTGCTTCCCGTGATAGGAGAATGTCTCGTTCTCGAAGGCCGCCAGGATCACGTCCATCGTCTCGTCGAATATCTCCCGGTTGATCCGATCGGCTTCGGCCTTGTCGGGATTGTCATGACTTCCGATCATGGAGCCGAGAGTCTGCGCCTCTCGCGGCACGGTGCCTCGACCCACTCCCAGAACCCCCCTGCCGCCTGACAGGTTATGCATCGTGGCGAAGTCCTCGGCGAATCGCAGGGGGTTCCACTGGGGGACAATGTTGAACAACGCCCCGATACGAAGAGTCTCGGTCCGCTCGGCCAGCACGGACCCGAACAGCACCGCGTTGGGTATCACCTCGTATCCCTCGTACTGGAAGTGGTGCTCGGTCAACCAGAAGATATCGAAGCCGCTCTGTTCGGTCACCACCCCCATGTCAAGCATCCGCTCAGCCGCATACCACATGTCCTTTTGGCTGTAGCGGCGATCGGTGGGAATCGGCGGACCTGCGCCCGCATCATCCATCTCCACTGCTCCAAAGAGGAAGATTCCGGTTTCCATGGGCCTCCACTCGTCCTGTCGCGGGCTATCGGCGGACGCTCCGTCCGCCGCTGCTCCCCGTATTTTAGCTTTCCAGGGGGTGGACGGTCCGACCCCGAGACGGGGGTGGTCCCGGTGTGGCCTGCCGTATACATCACCGTGGAAGCCGACTTCATTCCGGTAGCAAAGCGGTACGCCCGCTCCCGGGGCATTTCCCTGTCCTCGCTCGTCGAGCAGTTCCTCCGGGAGGTGATAGGTGAAGGAACTCGGTCTTTCGCCTCACGTTTGGCGAGGCCGGTTTCGTCCGGCAGTCCGGGCGGACGATCCGCGTTATGAAGCGCTGTCCCGCAAGTACCTTCGATGATTCTTCTGGACACGGACGTGCTGGCGGACATCGCCCTTGACAGTTATACGCACTCCGGCCCCGCCTCGGAGCAGGCGCCTTTGACCTGGGCAATCGCCTCCATGATCCGCGCCGGGATGGGCCACGCTTCTCTCGCTGGGGTGATCGGGCCCGCCACCTTCTGAACGCCCCCAGCGTCAACCGGGTGAATCGACTCCGAAATCGAACACCGCTATCTCGGCCAGTTGCTCGCAGAGCATCTCCACCGCCCCTTCGAAGAGGTCTCTGCCCTGCTCGGCCGTGGCGCCGGTGGGATCGCCGATGTGACCGTCCGGACCGAAATCGTCAGAAGTCCAGCCGAACGGCACCGACCCTCCGAATCGAACATGCCGGTTGTCAGCCAGTCGATCCGGAACTCGTCGGCTGGCCAAACTCATGTCGACCAGGTCCGGGCGGAGGTGGAGCATCATCGACGTCTCGTCATGACCCCCGTGGATCCCCATTCCCAACTCGCCGACCGGGGCGCTCGTCGACCTCCCGCCGTGATCGGGGGGGAGAAACGGATGAAGGAGAAAGGTCTGCATCCCCTGGGACAGGCGGACCTCCCGACATGCCACCACCAACAGCGCGGTGTTGCCGCCGTGAGAATTGAGGAATACCAGGCGCTGGGCGCCGGTGGTGGCCGCCGCTGACGCCATGTCGTTTACCACCGACATAAGCGTGCTGGCCTGCAGCCACAGCGTTCCGGGCGCCCAGGCATGTTCGTTGGCCTTGGAAACGGCCAGAGTGGGCAACAGCCACACATCGAGTTCCTCCCCGCAGCGTCCCGCCACCGCATCCGCCGCCTCGGAGGCTATCAGGTGATCCGTGGTCAAGGGCAAATGAGGTCCGTGCTGCTCCACCGACCCGATCGGCAGCATCAGAACAGATGAGGGCCCGACCTTCTGTCTCACCTGGGGAAGGGTCAGGAATTCCAGTCGACGGGAAGCAGGATCAGCCATTGCAGATATGTTAAACCGTGCTTACCATCGTCCTGATGCTGGTGGTCGCCAACGCGGAAGAGGTCTGGACCGGATTCCGAAGGCTGCGGGGCGCCTCGGTGGTGTGCAAGGACGGCCAGGTCACCGAAGTGGTCCCCGACCGGATCCCTGCGGACGGCGAGACGGGCGCGCAATACCTGGATGCCTCCGGCTGCGTGGTGATCCCCGGGCTGGTCAACGCCCATCATCACCTGCTGCAATCGGCCTTCCGCACTCTTGCAGGCACCAGGCATCTCTCCATGGCCGACTGGCTGACCGCGATGGCCGGCTACTACCGGCAAGCGTCGGTCGATCCCGACCTAGCCGCGGCCGCGGCGGCAGTGGGAGTGGCGGAGGGCCTGTTGGCGGGGGTAACCACCGTGGCCGACCATCACTTCACCTGGCCGGAGGGCGTTGCGCCGGCGGATCTGGTGGATGCCACCGTGGGGGAGACCCACCGGTTGGGCGCCAGACTGGTGTTCGGTTACGGGTCGGCCGGGAATTCGCCTTCACAGATCGCCAGGGGCATGGAAGCGGTGATGGAGAGATATCCGCCGCTCAGTCCCGATGGGATGTTGCAGATCGCCTGCGGGCCGGCGGGGGTCCATTCCGACGGTCCCCAGACTTTCGCGGTCTTCGCCGAAGCCGCCCGGCAGTGGGGTCTGCGTCGTCGCACCCAGGCCAACGAGCAGATCGACGTGGACCGCGCCGCGGCCCGCTATGGGCACCGCCCACTGGAGCTACTGGAAGCTTGGGGTTGGCTCGAACCCGATGTCACCATTGCCCATCTCTGCGAGATAACGGCATCGGAGAGAGCCCGACTCGCAGAATCGGGAGCCTCGGCCACTCACGCGCCCGGATTCGATATTCCCATGGGATTGGGGATCTGCCAAGTGGGCGCCCTGCTCGATGCAGGTATCACCGTAGGCCTGGGCACCAGCGGGGGAGGGTACAACGACGCGGGCAACCTGCTGTCTGATGCTCGCCTGGCGCTGCAGGTGGGAGGACTGACGGACCGGTCACCCACGGCCCTGGAATTATTGAGCGCGGCCACCGCCGGATCGGCTCGCGGGTTGGGCAGACCGGAACTGGGACATCTGGAACCCGGCGCTGGCGCCGACCTGGTCTGCTATGACATCACCGGGCCGGAAGACGCCGGAGTCGCCGATCCGCTGGAAGGGCTCCTCTGGGCCCATCCGGGCCGCCGTCCGCGGCATGTGGTGGTTGCCGGACAGGTGGTGGTGCAAGAGGGAGAACTTCAAACTGCCGACTCGTCTCTCCTGGCCGCCCGGCTGCGAACAGAAATGACCGCTCGTCTGGGCTGACCGATCCTCCGCAAAGCCTGCACCGGTGAACTCAGGGACCCGACTCTTCTACATTTGCTGACGGCCTGCCAGCGCGCGGCCCAGGGTTATCGCGTCGGCATAGTCGAGGTCTCCTCCCACGGGGAGCCCGGACGCCAGGCGCGTGATGATCACGGCCCGCGACTTGAAGACGCGGGCCAGATACAGAGCGGTGGCGTCTCCCTCCAGGGTGGGATTGGTGGCCATCACCAACTCCACTATCCCCTCGGCCTCCATCCGGCTCTCCAATTCTGGGATTCGCAGTTGCTCCGGTCCTATCCCCCGCAGGGGCGACAATGCGCCGCCCAAGACGTGGTATCCGCCTCGAAACTCGTTGGTGCGCTCGATCACCGAAATGTCCTGGGGCCTTTCCACCACGCAGACCACGGTGTGGTCTCTTCGGGAATCCATACATATGGAACACAACTCCTCGGAGGTGAGATTGAAGCACCGGCCACAGTGTTTCACCTTTTCGGTCATCTCCAAAAGCGCCTCCCCCAAACGCTCGGCTGCTTCCTTGGGGAGCGACATCAGATGGAACGCCAGCCGCTGAGCGGTCTTCGCCCCGATCCCCGGCAATCTGGCGAATTCGTCTATCACCTTCTGGACCGGCGCCTCGAATTTCATACCCTCTTCAGGGTATTGACCGATAGGGACAATCTGTGGGAACCTGATCGGGCGAAGGCGACTATAACAGAAAACCCCGACTTCCGTAACAGTCGCACCCTCACCCTAACGACAACATAACGGTGGAACCTCGACTATAACAGAAAACCCCGACTTCCGTAACAGTCGCACCCTCACCCTAACGACAACATAACGGTGGAACCTCGACTATAACAGAAAACCCCGACTTCCGTAACAGTCGGCTATTCTCGATCCTCGTGGATCCCAAACAGTACAAAGACACTATCTACGGTGGAGTGCGCTTGGTCCCCAAAAAAGGGTATGCAGCTTATCATCCCAGTCCTCTGCCCAACTCCATCGACTTGGCGCACGACACCGTCCTGCACGTAGCCGACGCCGAGGCGGCGCTCGGGCGTCTGGCCGGTGCAGGTCGCCTTCTTCCCAACCCTCATCTTCTGATCCGACCGTACCTACTGCGGGAAGCCGTCGCCTCAGCGCGGATCGAAGGCACCCGAGCCAGCCTGCTGGGCATCCTGGAAGCGGAAGCAGACGGAAACGGCAACAGCCCCGACATCGAAGAGGTATTGAACTACGTCCTGGCGATGGAAGCAGGCCTTGTCCACCTCGACAGTCTTCCTTTCAGTCTGCGTCTCATCCGTGATATGCACGCCACTCTTTTGATGGGAGTGCGGGGAAGAGAGCGGAACCCCGGAGAGATTCGGACATCTCAAAACTGGATAGGGCCGCCCGGATCAACGATCGTAAATGCCACGTTCGTACCACCTCCTCCCAGCGAACTCGGTCACCTGCTGTCCGACTGGGAGCGATTCGTTCATGAGAATCGTTCCATTCCGGTGCTGGTGCAAAGCGGGTTGCTGCACTACCAATTCGAAACGATCCATCCGTTTCTCGATGGCAACGGGCGGATGGGCCGGTTGCTGATCGTATTTCACCTGGTAATCCGGGATCGACTTCCCCAACCCCTGCTCTATCTGTCCTCATACTTCGAAAAACACCGAGACGACTACTACGCGATGCTGCAGGGCGTACGGGAGCGGGGAGACTTGGACGCCTGGTTACGTTTCTATTTAGACGGGGTGAAGACTCAGGCCAATGATGCCGTCCGGCGAGCTGAGCGTCTCATTGATCTACGGGAGACGTACCGGGCCCGCGTCATCGAATCCACACGGAGCCAGGCTGTACTCCTCGTCGACTCTCTGCTGGCAAATCCGATTATCAACACTCGTCGCGTCGAGGCCAGGCTCGGAGTCAAGCGACCCACAAGCATCCGAATGCTGGGGCTGCTGGAAGACCTGGGAATCCTGACGGAGATGGATCCGGGACGGCGAAGACAGCGACGTTTCATGGCGGAAGAGGTTATGAGAACCATAGAAGAGGAGATGAGTTAACCCCTTGCCTCCCCAACCGGCAGCGCAAACCAGCCCAAGGAACCCACTCGGGATTCGAGCACCGGCCCGCATCCCAAGAGCAGCCCCTGGGTCTGATACTCAGAAGAGGCTGGGCCCGGAAGGGTGCTTAACTTCGGTTACCGAGATGTCCGCGGCTTCAAAGAACGCCTCCAGGTCTGCTTCGGGTTCTTTCTCAGCCGTGTTTGCCTTGGCAGCCCCATTCGCTTCACTCGCGCCATCGGGGTCCTTGGGAGCAGAGGGCCGGTCGTCGTCCGGCGGTGCGGCGTCCGGTGGTGTCTGGGGGACCTGCGGTGGGTCCGGTGGTGGCTCGGCGGGAGGCGCCGGTAGCGGATCGGACCCGTCCGATGTCGGTTCCGGCAGTGAGACCCCATCTTTGTCCCGTACCACGAACTCCACCCTGATCCTCTCGCCGGTGAGCCTCTTGATCTCATCATTCAGCCGAGTGGCCGTGTTTCTTTCCTGGAGTCGGTCACGCCGGAAGATCACCTCACAGTCCACCACCAGCCGTTCCCCCTCCAGCGCCGCGGGGCGGGTGGGACGCAGCAGGGCGGAGTCCATTCCGCTGAAGCCGGCCACCACCTGCGGCCATAACTCGGCCAGTCGCCGAAAGGTAAGCGGCCCCGCTCCAGGAGTAGGAGCCGGCGAGGGGCCGGCTGTTGGAACATGATGAGGCTCCGCCGGGACCGGTCCCTGGCGCTGCGAGGGTGGCCGGGTCGCAGCGCCGGGCTCAGGTGGTCTGGGCTTGGCTGCGGACGGCGCCTCGGCCGCAGGCGGAGGGGTCCGGGGACGACCACCACCGGAAACCGGCAGGGCACCGCCCTGTTCGATCCTCGCTTCCAGCGCCTCGATCCTGCGCAAAAGAGCCGCCGGATGGATGGAAATTTCCGGCCGTACTATCCAAAGAAGCGCCATCTCGAGCATCAGCCGTTCTTCCCGGCCTTCCCGTATCTTGATCAACGCTTCGCCCAACTGGTCCACCACCCGATTGACGTCGGCAACCGGCAGGATCCTCGCCGTCTCTTTCCAGTCTTCAATGACCTCGGGTGGCTCATCGGACACTGCGCCGGGGTCGGGAAGGTGATGGGCGAGGTACACCCCCCGGAAGAAACCGATACCGTCGGAAATGAAAGAGCGAAGATTCACCCCTCGGCTGTCAAGACGAGCCACCAGCGACAACACCGCCGGTGCGTCCCGCTCGGCCACCGCCCGTACCAGGATCGTCATCGTCTCCTGCCCCGCCACCCCCAAGGCCCTTTCCACCCCCTCGGTGTCGACCCGGCCGTCACCCAGCGCGGCCACCTGCTCCAGCAGGCTCAGCGAATCTCGAACGCTTCCCGCCGCATGGCGGGCGATGGTCTCCAAGCCACCCTCTCCCACTTCATAGCCTTCCTGTTCGGAGACCCACGTCAAATGGCGGGTGAGTACCGGCGCCGGCACAGGATGGAAATCGAAACGTTGGCTACGGGATCGAATGGTGTCAAGCAGTTTGTAGGGCTCGGTGGTAGCCAGAATGAAGTGAACGTTGGGAGGGGGCTCCTCCAGTGTCTTCAACAGCGCGTTGCAGGCCGCAGTGGACAGCATGTGCGCCTCGTCGAGAATGAAGACCCGGTGGGCGGAGGGGCCGGCCGCAACCATGGTCACCTGCAACCGGATTTCTCTGATGTTGTCCACCGAGTTATGGGAGGCTGCGTCCAATTCCTGGACATCCAGGGAACTGCCGGCGGAAATGGCCTGGCACGTGGTACATCGGTCGCAGGGCTCGCCGTCCTCGCGGGCATCCTCACAGTTGATTGCCTTGGCCAGGATCCGGGCGGTGGAAGTCTTTCCCGTTCCTCGCGGACCGGCGAACAGATAGGCATGCGCCACCCGTCTCTCGCGAGCCTCTCGCACCAGCGTGCGGGTCACATGTTCCTGGCCGATCACCTCTCCGAAGACTTGCGGCCGGTATTTGCGATAAAGCGCCCGGTAATCCATCTGCTTGGAATGGTATATTCGACCGCGGACACTATGCCCTGGGACCGCACCCAAAAGCAACTCCAAAGGCCACCGACGGGGGAGGGCAAGTCGTGACAGAACCAGGCCAAGAGCCGCCGCTGCGCATAAGGGACCGCCTGCAGCGCCAGCGGGCGGAAGCCGCGCTGTCTCCCTCCGCCACCCGTTCATCCGACTCCCGGGGCAGAAACCTACCCGAACCGGACGACGATCTGCTCACCGCTTTTCAGATCGACCGCGATCGCCTGCTTTTTTCCAAGGCATTCCGGCGCCTCCGCAACAAGACCCAGGTCTTTGCCGACCCGCCCGGCGACCATGTGATCACCCGCCTCACCCACACCATCCACGTCGCCCAGGTCGGGAGATCCCTGGCGGTGGCTTTGGGGCTCAACGAAAGTCTCACCGAGGCGATCTGCCTGGGGCACGACATCGGCCATTCGCCGTTCGGACACGTCGGAGAGGAGGCACTATCTCCCTACGTCGAGGAGGGCCAATGGCATCATGCCGCCCACGGGATCCGGCTCCTGAACATATTGGAGCCCCTCAATCTCACCTTCGAGACCCTGGACGGTATCCGCACTCACACCTGGCGCATCGATCCCGGACCCGCCACCCCCGAAGGCCTGCTGTGCCGGTTCGCGGATCGTATCGCCTACCTCACCCACGACCTGGACGACGCCTTCAGACATGATGCCCTCTCGCCCCGCGACATACCGACCGCCATGATCGAACGGTTCGGAAAGCCCGACCGGTGGGTCTCGGCCATGACCCGCGCCGTGATCGACGAGTCTGCCCGGAGGGGAGTGGTGAGCATGGACCCCCAGGCGCTGGCGGTGATGACCCGGTTCCGTTCCATGATGTTCGAACGGGTCTACGAAAGCCCCGCCCGCATCCGTGAAAACAAATGGGCGGTGGAAGTGATAACCCGGCTGGTGGAGCACTATATCCGGCGCCCCGAGGACCTGCCCGCCGACTTCGGGGTGGAAAGCGATCCGGCCCGGGTGCGGGCAGTCGACTATGTGGCGGGCTTCACCGACCGGGCCGCCATCTCCACCTACGAGAAGCTGTTCGGCGAGATACCAAGGTAGCGGCATGTCGCTGCACCAACATGGAATACGGATGCGGCGAGGGGTGTACCCGTTATAGGTCGCGTGAACGCCCACCCGCCCGCTGATTCAGCAGACCCACCGGTGAACCTGGATGGGAGAGCCGTGAGTTTGGACCGGGATTCACGAAACCGGCGTAATGCGTTTGACTCTGGATATGGGCCACACCACGGTGGTGGGCTCGTCCACCACCTGTCCGCTCAACTCCGGGGTCACAAGGACCACCACGCGCAGATCATCGTCAAAGCCGTAAACCTCATACACCGTTCCCCGCACGGTGAATTCAAATCCCCAGGGAACCTCGACTTCCTCGCCAAAGAGCAAATCGGGAACCTTCATCTTCTTCTTTACCACGGCGGTGATATCCCTAACTGTGCGGCGATTTGATCTGCCACCACTCTGTCCATTTTATCTGTGAGCCTAATCGTCATGCGCCTGTATTGGCGATACGATTGCAATGTAGCTTTAATTCGTCCTTCCTTCTCCAATGACTGGACCTCTTTATCGTTCCCGTGGGACACCGCATTACGAAAGTCGATGAGGATTTCCAAACTACCGAGGTCTTTCGCGGCCATCTTGCCACTTGCCTTAAGGGCAGGGATGATCCCAAAACCCAGTCGTCCGAAGTCGCTTCCCAGTGCACTCCCCCGTGGGTTCTGCCAGTCGAGCTTGCGGCCCTGTGTCAATAGCCTTCCGAGGACTCCAGACCAACGGGAGCCAGCATGGGAGAGATAGACTTCGACAGCCTCGTCGTGCAGGTTTCGACAATATAGTTGGAACTGGGCAACGAGAGCGACAAATAGGCTCAGATTGAGCTGTCTCGTGTACCAACGACGCCCTCGGCCCGACCCTCGAATGTCGGCATGAATCTGCTCAAGTTCGTCCAGACGCTCTTGAGACTTGGTGTCCCATAGCTTCTTCGCTCGCGAGGTCACCTATCGGGATCCTCCCATAGAGGACCTTCAAGCCGCCAGGGAACGGAGTCGCCCCATCGGTTTTGAAAGGTCACCTCGTGGACCGGACTACGGCGGGCCAGGCCCCATCTTCCCCTCGGGTATCCACAGGACACCGCCGCCGCCTGTTTCCATCCTCGATTGGGGGGTACGCCCAGGAGTTCATCGGTCTCCTCGGCCTTGAAATCCCCCAAAATGGTGGTCAGGCAGGCGCCGACCCCATGGCCGCGGGCCGCCAGCATGGCGCTCCACACCGCCGGGTAGATGGAGGCGCCGGAGGTGTCTCCCCTGACGTAGACGACCAGCCACAGGGGAACCTGGTCGGCGTGGTCGGCCAACCACTGGGCCGAGCCGAATATCCGGAGGGTCTGGGTGTCTTCTTCCCGCCGGGCCCGGTCCAGGTGTTCACCGTACACCTTGTCCAGTAAGACGGCGAACGCCTCCCGGTACAGGGCGCCCAACCGGGTCCTCACCTTGGAATCGATCACCACCACGAACCGCCAGCTCTGGGCGTTGCCCCCCGAGGGAGCGCGAATCGCCGCGTCCAGCATGGCCTGTATCACGTCGGTGGGAATCGGATCGGGTAGCACCCGGCGCATTGCCCGGGTGGTGTAGAGAGCCTGTGTCAGTTCCATGCCCCCCAGGTTAAACAGGCCCCCGTCGACGCCGTCCGACCGTACCGCGGCGGCGTTCCTTTCTAAGCTTGGCTTATGAGCAGTTTCGCATCCACCAAGAAACATGTACAAGTCCTGGGCAGGCGCATGGCCTACACCGAGGCCGGCGCAGGTGACCCGATCGTATTCCTCCACGGCAACCCGACTTCCTCTTATCTGTGGCGCAAAGTCATCCCACCGGTGTCCGGTCAGGGTCGCTGCTTGGCGCCGGACCTGATCGGAATGGGCGACTCTGACAAACTGGACGATTCGGGTCCGGGATCCTATCGATTCGTAGAACATCGGCAGTACTTGGACGCGTGGTTGGAGGCGGTCGGCGCCACCGAGAACGTGACCCTGGTGGGTCACGACTGGGGAGGGGCGTTGGCTTTCGACTGGGCCAATCGCAACCGGAATGCCGTCCGGGGCCTGGTCTACATGGAGACAATCGTGTGTCCCGTTTCCTGGGACGACTGGCCGGACCCCGCCCGGGGCATTTTCCAAGCCATGCGGTCGCCGGCCGGAGAAGCCATCGTTATCACCAAAAACGTATTCGTGGAGAGGATCCTTCCCGCCTCGGTACTCGATCCTCTGTCGGAGGAGGTCATGGCCGAGTATCGCCGGCCTTACACGGAAGGTGGCGAGACCCGCCGCCCCACGCTCACCTGGCCACGGGAAATACCGATCGACGGCGAGCCGTCCGACGTGACGGAGATTGCCGCCGCCTATGCGGAATGGCTGGCGGAGAGCGATGTGCCCAAGCTGTTCATAAACGCCAAGCCGGGAACCATTCTGATCGGAAAGCAGCGGGAGATATGCAGGTCCTGGCCCAATCAGACCGAAAAGACCGTCCGGGGAACCCATTTCATTCAGGAGGATTCCGGAGAGGAGATCGGCGCCTTCATTGCTGACTGGATGGCGGGAATCTAACCCTCCGAAACGGTTGTCTGCCCCGCCGAGGCGGCCGACAGTTGTATGGTGTCACACCTGGGGGACAAACAGATAGAAGAGACATCGATCATTAGCGGTCTGCAAGGGAGGTCCAATGAACAACCACAGCATCCAATACGGTGATACCACCATCACCTACGAGGTGATTAGAAGCGAGCGCCGCAAGAAGACGATTCAAACCAAGATCAGTCTCGACAGGGTACGGGTGCTGGCGCCTGCCCACACGCCTGATCAGGAACTGGAGGACCTGGTCCGAAAGCAAGCACCCTGGATACTCAAGAAGCGACAGGCCCTGACAAATAGGCCCGCTCCCAAGCGGTTCGTAACCGGAGAAACCATGCCATACCTGGGTGAGGACTTTCCACTGGTGGTGGACACCGACAGTTTCATCAGGCCTTGGATCCGCTTTGAGGACGGGCACTTCCTCTTCGACGCGCCACCGCAAATGGGTGAAGAAGAACGGCGAGAGCTGATAAGCAACGGCTTCATAGAGTGGTACCGGCAGAAAGCCGAGGAATTCCTACCCGAGCAGGTTGACTACTGGTTGCCGTTTGTAGCCGGCCACCGAGAGCCTCGGATTCTGATCCGTGATCAGAAACGCCGCTGGGCCAGCTGCTCCTCGGACGGAACCCTGCGTTTCAACTGGCGGGTCATGATGCTTGACCCCGAACTCATCGACTATCTGGTTGTGCACGAACTGACTCATTTCCTTGTCATGAATCATTCCCCCGCGTTCTGGGAGTCGATGGCGTTCGTTATGCCGGACGCAAGAGGCCGCAGCAAACAACTCAACAAAACAAGCTTGATGCTTCCGTTTTGATGAACTCTCATTTCACACTCCACCTGGATTGGCAACCAAGAGTCCATCGGCAGCCGAAGTCGCCATCCAAGCTGAGGCGGGGGCGACAGCAGTGATTCTGGTAGCGATCCCGGCTTTGCTGGTCGCCACAGTAAGCCTCCTCGCTTTTCTCGGTAGATGGATCTGGCCTCTTGATCTCGCCACCAGCTTTCGGCCCCTTTATGCGGTGGGACTGGTGGCGGCGGGGGCCGCCCTCCTGCTGGGCAAATGGCGGCGACTGGGCTGGGCGGTGGTGATTCTCGGATTGCTGAACGCCGCCTATGTGGCGCCGCTGTTCTGGGGAAAGCAGGATATTCCTCCCCAATCGCCCACCATGCGGGTGGTCTCCTTCAACGTCCAGGGACAGAACGAGGAGTACCGACAGGTGATCGATTTTCTCCGGCGAACAGCTGCCGACGTGGTCTTCCTCCATGAAGCCAACCGGCTCTGGGAAGAAGCCCTGTCAGAGGCCATCACGGAGGAGGGGTTTGAATACCACCAACATCGCTCGCGCCCTGACCACCTCATCTTCTCCACCCTGACGCTCACCAAAATCCGGCCCGTGGAGGTGATCAGTCACGGATGGGCGGAGAGGGAAGCCAGAGCAATGGAGGTGGTGGTTGGTTTGGGAGACAGGGAAGTCACGTTGCTCGGAATACATCCGCTGGCGCCCACCAATCCCCGGCGAACAGCATTGCGGGACGCGCAATTCGAATTCGCGGCAGAGTGGGCGCGCGGCTCCAGGGGACCGACGGTGATAACCGGGGACTTCAACGCCACTCCCTGGTCCCATGTCTTCGCGCCGCTAACCGACGCCGGCCTTCGCAACTCCCAGCGCGGATTCGGTCTTGCTCTCAGCTTCCCGACAAACGGCAACCTCCTCACCCGGGTTCCCATCGACCATCTCCTCCACTCCCCGCATCTGGCGGTGGCGGACAGGTGGCTGGGACCTGACCTGGGCTCCGATCACTTACCACTGGTGGTGGATTTGGCCTTGGTCTCCCCCTCGGGATGACTCTCCAGGGGTAGTGCTCCCGCCCCCGATCCCCCTTATCCTTCAGGGTCAGTCTTGTCACAACCAAAAGGACTTGGATGGACAACCTTTTCGCCCGTAACCGGCGACGACTAGCCGAGATGGTCGGCCCCGAAGGTTTAGCAGTGGTGATGGCGGGTGTCCCGAGTCCCCGCAACAACGACGTGGAGCACATCTTCCGCCAGGACTCCGACTTCTTCTATCTCACCGGCTTCGGCGAACCGCATGCGGCAGCGGTGATCGCTCCCGAGCACCCCCGGGGAGAGTTCACGCTGTTCGTCCAGCCGGCAGATCGCCAACGGGAAATATGGGACGGACCGCGGGCGGGAGTGGACGGCGCCAAGGAAACCTACGGCGCCGATGCCGCCTATCCGGTGACGGATTTCGACAAACGCTTACCAGGACTGGCGCAGGGACGTTCGGAGGTATGGTTGTCTCTGGCCCCGTCCGCCCGGTCCAAACAGGTCATGAACCTGCTGGACCGGGCCCATGCGCTACGCACCCGCCTGGGTGTGGACTTCCCCCGACGCCTCTCCGATTTGCGTCCGCTTCTCTCCGAGCTTCGACTGCGCAAGTCTTCCCAGGAAATCCAATGGCTACGGGATGCCTGTGATCTCACCATGGAAGGCCACCGGGAAGCTATGCGCTTTGCCGCGCCGGGCCGCTGGGAGTATCAGGTGCAGGCCGCCATGGAGACCGTGTGGAGGATGGGAGGCTCTCCCCGTGACGGATACCCGTCCATCGTCGCCTCCGGACCGAACGCCTGCATCCTCCACTATGTGAACAGCAACCGCCAGATGCAGGACGGCGAGCTTCTGCTGGTGGACGCAGCCTGCGAACTGCATCACTTCACATCCGACATCACCCGCACCTTTCCGGTCTCGGGTTCTTATTCCGGTCCGCAGCTTCGCGTCTACCAGGTGGTGCTGGACGCCCAAGAGGCTGCGATCGCAGCCTGCCAACCGGGAAGTCACATCCGGGCGCCACACGAGGCGGCTGTGGGTGTCCTGGTGGAAGGCATGGTGGAGTTGGGCCTTTTGCCCACCGGTTTCGAGGATGCGATGGACATGAACCTGTACCGGGAGTTCTTCATGCATGGAACCTCCCACTGGTTGGGGATGGATGTCCATGATGCCGGGGCCTATCGGGTTGAGGGCGCCGATCGCTGCCTGGAGCCGGGAATGGCCCTGACGGTCGAGCCGGGGATATATGTCGACCCCTCCCGCCCCGAGGTGGAGTTCACGATGCTGCAATTCGATGCCGACCAGTGGGCCAGGGAGAAAATGCTTGACCCGGCGGCTTCGGCCCGCCACAGGGAACTACGGGACGAAGCCCCCAAAGTGACCCATGCCATTCCCCCCGAACTGTTGGGAATCGGAGTCAGAATCGAGGATGACGTGGTGATAACCGACCGCGGCCACGAGGTACTCACCGCCGCTTTGGCCAAGACGCCGGAGGAGGTAGAGGAGTTGTGCCTGCAGGCTCCGCTACACAGCCCGCAACGATGACAGGAGATGCGGTGAATGCCCTGCGTATCGCCAATTGTTCCGGCTTTTACGGTGACCGGCTCGCCGCGGCCCGGGAGATGGTGGAAGGAGGGCCCATCGATGTTCTCACCGGGGACTATCTGGCCGAACTGACCATGGCGATCCTCTGGCGGTTGCGGCGACGGGATCCCAAGGGCGGGTATGTCCGCACCTTTCTGACACAGATGGAACAAGTGTTGGGAACCTGCCTGGATCGGGGAATAAAAGTGGTGTCCAACGCCGGCGGACTCAACCCGGAGGGAATGGCGGAACGGTTGGGAGAACTGGCCGATCGTCTCGGTCTGCAACCGCGGATCGCCTGTGTAACGGGAGACGATCTTTCCGGGCGGGTAGGGGAGTTGCAGAAGCTGAACGGGCTACGCCACTTCGATACCGGACAGCCCCTGCCGTCGAGCATCAAACCCCTCACCGCCAACGCCTACCTGGGCGGAACGGGCATTGCCCAGGCGCTTTCCCGGGGCGCCGACGTGGTGGTTACGGGACGGGTAACAGACGCCGCAGTGGTGATCGGCCCGGGGATGTGGGCCTTCGACTGGGCAGTGGACGACTACGACGCCCTGGCCGGCGCCCTGGTGGCGGGGCACATCATCGAATGCGGAGCACAGTGCACCGGGGGAAACTATGCCTTCTTCGACCGGGTGCCCATGCCCGAGCGGGTGGGATTTCCCATCGCCGAGCTGGCGGCTGACGGCTCGGCGGTTATAACCAAGCACCCGGGAACCGGAGGGCTTGTGTCGGTGGGAACCGTCACTGCCCAACTCTTGTACGAGGTGGGAGGGGTGCGATATCACAATCCCGATGTAACCGCCCGTCTCGATACCATCCAACTCTCCCAGAAGGGACCCGACCGGGTGGCGGTCACCGGAGTCCGCGGTGAACCCCCTCCCTCCACTTTGAAAGTTGCTCTCAACTACCTGGGTGGATACCGCAACAGCGTCACCATGATGATTACCGGCTTGGACGCCGATCGGAAGGCGGAGTCGGTCACCAGGGCTTTGTGGGAGAGTCTGGGAGGAGCAGAACAGTTTGGGGAGGCGGCCGTCACTTTCAGTGACACCGGCCATGCCGATCCCGCCACCAACGAGGCGGCTATGTCGCAACTTCGCATCACAGTCAAGGATGCCGATCCCAAAAAGGTTGGCCGCCGTTTCTCGCGGGCGGCCGTGGAGTTGGCGCTGGCGCACTATCCGGGATTCTTCATGACCGCTCCGCCGCAGGACTCCTCTCCCTACGCCGTTTACTGGCCGACCGCCGTGGACGCTTCCGAGGTCCTCCAGAAGGTACGTTTGGGGGACCGCGAGAGGGAAGTTCCCCTCTACCGGCCACCCGAGGCCGGGGCCGGCGGAGACACCAGCCTTGCACCGGCCGGCGCCGATTCCACCGCCGAATCGAGGGACAGTTCGCGGTGGCACGGCGCACAGACGGTGATGGTCCCCCTGGGAAGGGTTGCCGGTGCTCGTTCCGGTGACAAGGGCGGAGACGCCAATGTGGGGGTTTGGGCAGAGAGCCCGGATGCCTTCGAGTGGATTGTCCAGTTCCTAACCGTTTCACGCTTCCGAAAAATGGTGTCCGAAGCCGCCGACCTCAAGGTGGAACGGCACATTCTTCCCAACCTGTGGGCGATCAACTTCGTGGTACGCGGACTCCTGGGAGAGGGAGTATCGTCCAACACTCACACCGATCCGCAGGCCAAGAGCCTGGGCGAGTATCTGCGGGCCAAATATGTTCCGCTGCCCGTGTCCCTCCTTGAGGAAGGCTGTTCTTCTTGAGGCGGGCTCGGACGAATCGGAGGCAGCGCCAACTCCTGGTCTGTGGTCAGACGCTCCATCCTGACGGAGGGGTTCGGCCAAGGCTGTGCCGTTGAGGATTGACTGAGCCGGAGAATCCGGGCAGGGGTTCTTCGTCAGGGGTCTCATCGCGGAAAGGAGATGCCGCTTGCGGCCACTGACTCCTTAAATCAGGTGGGACGGCGGATCGGATCGGCGACTCGCTTCGCTGAGTGTCGAGCAGCCAAGCGATCATGGCGGCAGGGACAGCCAAAGTGTGGCGGTCATCCAGATCCAGCAGGTTACGGGTGGCCACGATACCCAACCAGGGAGAGGCTCTCAGGATGCGACCCTCGGAGTGTCGCCAGGGATCATCATCAACATACTTGGACTCTATTGCCACGTCCCCGAAGTCCGGCCCCACGAAGTCGATCTCCCTGCCCGCCTTGGTGCGATGATGCAAGACCCGGTCAAAGTGGACGTAGGAACCAGGATTCTCCCGTTCCAAGCTGCGGAGTAAGGCCATACCCAATTGCTGTTCGGACAGGACCGACAGATCTGTGGTCTGTGACGTAAGCAGGCGGTAGACCGGATCGGTGAAATAGATCTTCTTCTGGGCCTGGAGTCTCGGCCTCAATCCTTCTTCCTTGTAACACGGCCAAACCACGAACGCCTCCCGAAGATTGTCGATTCGTTGTTGAGCGGTGGTTGGTGTCACATCTGTTGCCCGAGCGATTCGTGCTACGTTGACGGGGGATCCCAGACCTGCGGCGAGACGTTGCAACATCTTCTTGGTCTGGAGGTCGGATTGCCGAGCCCTTCGGAAAGCGTCACCACTTATGACTTCCCACAGTCCTCTCCACAGAGCAGGATCGACCTCACGCTCGCGTAGATAGCCCGACACAGCAAGAGGGAAGCCTCCCACCCAAAGGTAGATCTCCCAGGCATTGACCAGTATCCCCAGCCAGGGCGCCAACTCGAAACACGCTTCGCGCAACTGCTCGGCGAGGGTATCGATCCGCAAAGGTCCGATCTCCTCAGGTAGCTTGCCGTTTGCCACCAGAGCCACGAAATCTCGGAATCCCATCGGCAACAAGACCCGATCCGGAGTCGTGGCCGCGCCTCGCCGTCCCGCCAGCACACCCACCGCCTCCCGCAGATCTGCCGAGGACGAGCCGGTTAGAACCACCGTATCGGTTTGGAAGCGAGGATCGTTGTCCCTCAGCCATTTGATCCTTTGCGGCCAACTTCCGATCATCCCGGTGATCTCGTCGAGAAACCAATAGCGGGGACCGTCCAGTGTCAGTTGTTGGGCGGCGTCGACCAAACGGTGTAACCGGTTGGCGCTCCAGCCTTCCATAGACATATGCACTATCCGACGGGGGTGGACTCCGTCGGATAGCAGGCCCACGATGGCACGCTTCACCTCTACCGACTTTCCCACCCGCCGTGGTCCTCGCAGCACATATAATCCGCCGGGCGTGAGGCCGGAGAGGACCCCGGCTCTGTAGTGAAAGGGCGCCCTGTCAGCGTTGCGCAGATCAGGATCGTCTCCGGTCCACTCTGCCGGATGGCTCCACCATCGGTTGGTTGTCGCCAGGCTCTGATGGATCTCCCCCGGTTTCATGTGCGCCAAACCCCCTGCATTGGATTTTATACTAGTAAGACTTCTAATAGATTTGATAAATATATTTCTTATCTTCTGTTTCTTTGGAATTAGCTTCCCAATGGCGAACCCGATAGATGCCCCTGCCAGTGGAGAAATCAACCAACCCGCTCGAAAAGAAGCCCCCATCCGATGTGTATCCTGGGTTCGGTGCCCTCCGCCATAACTGTGAAGAACCTGGTGAAGAGATATGGCGATGTGACTGCGCTTGATGGGGTGAGTTTCTCGGTGGCTGAAGGAGAGGTTCTGGCGTTGCTCGGACCCAATGGAGCGGGGAAAACCACCGCAGTCGAGATAATGGAGGGGTACCGGCAGGCCGACTCCGGCGAAATCGACGTGCTCGGCTTTCGTCCAGCCGCCGGCGGGCGGGCCTTCCGCGATCGGATCGGCATCGTGCTCCAGGAAACCGGCGTCGAACTGGTTCTGACTGTGCGGGAAGTGATCGAACTGTACGGGATGTCCTATTCCCGTCGGCGCCCCGCCGATGACCTCATCTCGCTGGTTGGGCTGGAGGAAAAGGCCGATGCCCGGATCAAGACTCTGTCAGGCGGCCAGCGTCGCCGACTCGACCTCGCCCTGGGACTGGTGGGAGATCCTGATCTGGTGTTCTTGGACGAACCCACCACCGGATTCGACCCTGCTGCACGCCGCAAGTCCTGGGAATTGGTGGAAGGGCTCACCGCCCTGGGTAAAACCATTCTCCTGACTACCCACTACCTCGACGAAGCTCAGCATCTGGCCGATCGGATAGTGGTTCTCAACGAGGGAAGAATTGTGGCTGAGGGAACGCCCCAGTCTTTGGGCTCGACACAGGCAGTCACCACAGTCCGATTCAGCATTGCCGATACCGCCGGGCTCCCTGCTCTTCGCGACGGTCCCGCCATAACGGACAACAAGGTGACGTACCACACCACCCAGCCGACCGCCGATCTGTACTCCCTCACCCGCTGGGCTGTCGAGGGGAGCGTGGAATTGGTCGGCCTGACGGTGACCCGGCCCAGCCTGGAGGACATCTACCTCGACATCATGGACCAAGCGGACATTGAAAAGCAGCAAGGATGACCGCTGTGCGAGCCGGCCTTCCCTTGTTGTGGCGACAGATCCGCAGCCAGAACCGCACCTTTTGGAGAACACCGGTGGCCGCTTTCTTCACCTTGGCCCTCCCGGTCTTCTTCCTGGTGTTGTTCAGTGTGCTCTTTGGAAGCGCCGAGGTGACCGAGGGGTACCGGTTCTCTCAATTCTTCGCGCCCGCCATGGCGGTCTTCGCGGCCGGATCGGCAACTTTCACCAGCCTGTCGATCGGCACCGCCCTGGCCCGCGATCAGGGCATTCTCAAGCGGGTGCGGGGCACACCGCTTCCACCATGGATCTACATGGGGGGGCGGATCGGCTCAGCGGTGTGGGTCGCGTTGGTGTCGGTGGTGGTGATGTTCTCGGTGGCATGGGCTTTGTTCGGCTTCGTCATGTTATGGGACAACCTGGGAGTTGCCCTGCTGGTGTTCGTACTGGGCATGGCCACCTTTTCGGCGCTCGGCCTGTCGGTATGTGCAGTTGTCAAGAACGCCGACTCGGTGCCGGCGGTGGCCAATGCCGTCTTTCTGCCAATGGCTTTCATCTCGGGGATTTTCATCCCCCTCGACGATGCCCCAGGGTGGCTGCTTGTCCTGGGAGACGTTTTCCCGCTCAAGCATTTCGCGGAGCCTTTCGGCGACTCGTTCAACCCCTTCCATGACGGGCAGATCCTGGGTTGGGAGAATCTGGCGATCATGGGCGCCTGGCTGGTGCTCGGGTTGGTACTGACCACCCGGTTCTTCAGTTGGGATCCGAAGGGTTCAGGATAGGATTTACAAGCAACCGACCTGCCGCCAGTTCATGACCACACCCTTCACCAGCCTCCTCTACCGCATATATGAGCGACGCCTTTTGGCTCAGATGGACGCCTCCCGTTTTCCCCGGCATGTGGGAGTGATCCTCGACGGCCATCGCCGTTATGCCCGCCAGAGCGGGTTACCGGCCTACACGGACAGCTACTGGGAGGGGATGCGCCGCTTCGAGAAGTTCGTCGACTGGTCGGCGGAACTCAAGATTCCGGCCATAACCGCCTGGGCTTTGTCAAAAGACAACCTCAGTCGCTCGGCCGCCGAACTCGCCCCCATCTACGAAGTGCTGATCAGCTTCTTCGAACGCATTCCGAAACGTTGCCGGCAGCACGGAATGGGACTGCGTTTCATCGGAAGTCTCGATCTGCTGCCGTCGGGGTTGACAACCGCGGCCAAGATCGCCATGGAGCAGACCGGTCCGGGCGACGAGAACCGCAATCTGACCATCGCCATGGGATATGGCGGGCGCCAGGAAATCGTTGACGCCTGCCGCAACCTGGTAGCCGAACTCGGGACCACTGTCAAAGATCCCGTTCAACTGGCTGAGCAAATCGACCATGAAGGCCTGGCCCGTCACATGTATTCCGCCGGCCTTCCCGATCCGGATCTTTTGATCCGGACTTCCGGCGAGTCCCGTCTCTCGGGATTCCTGCTCTGGCAGTCCGCCTACGCCGAGTTCGTCTTCGCCGACGTCTACTGGCCGGCCTTCCGGCGAGTCGACTACCTTCGGGCGCTGCGTGACTTCTCGCGGCGGGAGCGTCGCTACGGACGCTGAGGCTATTGGGTCACCTGCTCCGGCGCCAAGTGGGTGACATCTCCGAATTTCTCCAGGGCAAACATCGTCGCATGGGCCAGGGGATAGGTCCCAAGTACCGACACGGCGGTGTGCAGCGAGCGAAACTTGTGCCAGGCGATGGGCGTGGGTCCACACCCCAGCAGCGTCTCGTAGACAACCGCGTTGGTGCCGCCGTGAGCCACCAGCACTATCGACTTTCGCTGGCCGGGTCGCCAGAGGCGAGGCTGATCGGGTTCCAACATTCGCACCCCGTAGTCTCCCAGCGACCGTAGCAGTCCGGAAGCAATTCTCTCCCGGAAGCTGTGATAGGGCTCACCCCGGCGCACCCCTTTCCAGAGCCGTTCGAGAGAAGGCGCCCGTTCGAGTTTGGAGATGCGGGCGTCGACCTGCCGGATCGGCATCCCGTCCCATTCCACCGGGTCTCCTATCTCGTTCATCCAGGAACGAACCTGCGGCGTCAAACCGAGCTTTTCCGCCAGAGGGGCGGCGGTTTCCCGGGCGCGCCTCAACTCCGAGACCCACAGTTCATCCACTCCCGACCAGGACCGCCCGGCCAGCCGCCGGGCCTGGCGCCTGCCCAATTCGGTGAGGTTAGGGTTACCCACCATTCTCCCACCCTGGGTCCAAGCGGGTTCGGCATGCCGGATGAGTATCAGCTTCACACCTGCAAAGCTAATCCTTCCGTCTTTGCTTTTGCCAATCGCCGGATGAACCGCGGGAACTTCCCAAAGTCATCGGGGTATCGTGTAAATCGCCCCTTCAGGAGAATATGGAAACCATCACCGTCTACAACTCTTCCCGGCGAAGCTGGCTGATCGCCCTGTCGGGCATGGTCCTGGCGGCCCTGGCCTTGGACCTGCTGGTGTGGAACAGCCTGGTCGCCGGGTTGGCCGAGCGGGTCTACCAGGGAGAGGAGGTCCTGGAGGCCCGGGAACGGGTGTGGGCGGGGATCATATTGGCGGCCGGGGCGGTTCTGATTGTTTGGGGGACAGTCTCGGGTATCCGACTCCGTCCGGTCCTCATCGTGGCGCCCGACGGTCTCCACCTTGCGCTGCGCGGGCCTTTCCGCTCACTCCATCTCCTACCGTGGCGCTGGATTGAAGGTGTCTTCGCGCAACCGACCAACGATGACGGGAGCCGGTTGTCAAGCCTGACCATCGTGCTGCATCCCATTTACCTCGGACACGACCTTCCCTGGGATCCGTGGGGAGCGAGATGGACGGGAAGCCGAATCTTGAGAGTGTTGGCTTCTGACTGGTCGGTTCGCGCCGAAGTAGTGTCCACAGTGAGCAACCAATACCTCAGCCGTCTGACCGAACAGGTCCAAGTGGAGGACAATGCCTAGTCCCTTGCTGATCGGAGCGCACCTGTCCAACAAGACGCCCCTGGCAAAAGCCAGGGCGATTGGGGCCGAAGCGATCCAATTCTTTCTGTCGAACCCCCAAAGCTGGAAAAAGCCCCTTCCCAGAGACGACGCGGAGGAACTGGCATGCTCCCCGATCCCCATCTATGTACATGCGCCCTACCTGGTGAATGTGGTGGCCAAGGTGAGCAGGATACGGATTCCGAGCCGGCGGATCCTGGCCGAAACCTGCGAAGCAGCGTCGCAGATCGCGGCGGCGGGAGTGGTGGTTCACGGTGGTCATGTCACGGGGGGAGGCGATTTGAGGGAAGGCGCCAAACGGTGGCGCAAGGCATTGGTGCAACTCGACACCGATGTGCCGGTCTTGATCGAGAACACCGCCTCCGGCAACTTCGCCGCCGCCCGGCGACTGGAGGACATCCGGCGACTGTGGGAGGAGATAGGCGACCTGGAGGTGGGTTTCGTGCTCGACACCTGTCATGCCTGGGCGGGGGGAGAACCGTTGGAAGGACTAGTGGAACGCATCCTGGCCGCAACCGGAAGAATCGACTTGGTGCACGCCAACAATTCCCGTGATCCTTTCAACTCGAGAAGGGATCGCCATGCCAATCTCAAGGATGGGGAAATCCCGTCGGAACTTTTGGCCGAAGTGGTCCGCGACGCCGCCGCCCCGGCAGTGGTGGAGACTCCCTCGGAAGGCCAGGAGGCGGACATCGTCTGGTTGAGAGACCAACTACTCAGCCACGGCTGATCATCGGAAAGTGCCCCGACCAGGCCCACCTCTAGCGGACAACTGACTTCGGCGTGGGGCGAAGCTGCGAGATCACCGAACGTTCCCGGTGGACCATCTTTACGACGGCGGGCAGTATCTCCTCATTCCATGTGTCACTTCCGTAAATCGTTTGGTAAATCCGTTCACGTTCCTCATCGGAGTCGAAACGCCGGATCCACACGTAACCGTTGGGGTCTTCCTCATCTATGAACGATCCCACCACAACCACTCCGTGCGAGACCTGGAAGGGTATCAGCGTTTCCTCCATATAGCGCACGAACTCGTCGCGTCTTCCCGATTTGCACTGGTACTGCCTCAACTCGAACAGCATGTGATCCTCCACTGTCGATGTCTTCTGCGCTCGGGTTTACCGAACCGTGGATGCCGATGGGATGGAACGTATCCTCTATTCCCACGGGCTCAGGGTACCAACAGTGTCCACCGGGATCATGCCGCCGCGGTTGTTCCATCCTGACTAAACAGAACCCAATAGCAGATATCATCAGAGACATGGATTTTTTGTTAGAGACACATTCGGGTCTGCGATGGCTGGTGCTGGCCGCCCTGATCGCCATGGTGGTGATAGGACTGGTCAAATGGAGCAAGGACTCCTCCCATCACCCTGCCCTGGTGAGCGTTACTTCCATTCTGTTGGATGTGCAGGCGTTGCTGGGAATCATCCTGTTGGTCGTCAACGGGACTTGGGATGACCTCTTCCATCCCGTGGTGATGCTGATTGCCGTCACCGTGTTCAAGATCGGCAGGATCAGAACCTCACAGGTCGAAGAACCGGCACGGGGAAGGAGGCTCACGGCAGTCACGATCCTGACCCTGGTGGTGATCCTCCTCGGCATTTACCTGTAGCGGCTCTCGGTCCTCACTCCAAAGTCGACAGCAGAGCGTATCGATAAACCTTTCCGTCAATTCCCGGTAATGGACACCAGGCGGCGGCTTATTATTGAGAGCAGCCGGCCCCAGGGGGCGGTCGACTCGATTGCAGCGTGCTGACCCCCACACCGGGCAACCCCAAACCTGAAGAGCCGATCCCCCAACCCTTGGCGGTGGGGAGAGAGGAGCAGAATATGGCAAAGGTGACTGTCCCAGTCATTCGAGCCCGCAAAGGCGTCGAAAAGATCGCCATGGTTACAGCCTATGACTTTCCCGGCGCCAAGCTGGCGTCGGAGGCGGGCATTGACATCATCCTGGTGGGAGATTCCGCCGCAAACGTCGTACACGGTTTCGAAACCACCCTCTCGATCAGTCTGGAAATGATGGTCTATCATGTGGCGGCCGTCGCCCGGGCCAAGCCCCATTCACTGGTGGTGGGTGACATGCCCTGGATGAGCTTTCACATATCCCCCGAGGAAACGGTCCGCAACGCCGCCACCCTGGTACGGGCGGGGGCCGAGGCTGTCAAGATCGAAGGGGGATCCGAGCGAATTCCTCACATCGAGAGGCTGCTGGCGGCAGAGATACCGGTGATGGGCCACTTGGGCCTGACCCCCCAGTCGATTCACGCCGAGGGCGGTTACCGGGTCCAGGGACGGCGACTCGACACGGCCCGAAAGATCATCCGTGAAGCCGAGGCCCTGGAGGAGGCCGGCATATTCGCCCTGGTTCTGGAAGGAGTGCCGGAAGCGTTGGCGTCGGTGGTCACCGAACGCATCTCCACTCCCACCATCGGGATCGGCGCCGGTCGTTCGGCGGATGGCCAGGTGCTGGTGTTCCACGACCTACTCGGCATGGGGTTCGGCCGCTATCCCAAGTTCGTGCGGCAATATGCCAATCTTCGGGAAGTAGCCACCGATGCGCTGCGCCGCTTTCGCCACGACGTCAAGACCGGGAACTTCCCCGACCAGAAAGAGACATACCGGGTGGACTCCGGTCTCGAGGAAGCCCTGCTGGAGGAAACGCCTTCCACCGCAAAAGTCTTTTCCTTGTAGTTTTCCTGGCTTTGGCGGCCTGGGCATGTGGGGAGGTCCGGGTCGCAGACGATCTGGGTGGAGGCGCCGTGTCCACGGACGCCACCCACCCCGAACCCCCGAACGGCGGTTCGCCGACGACGTCCACCACTGTTGCCCTGCCGGTCACCACCACATCCTCGACCATGGCCCCGCCTGCCACAGACACCACTGCCGTCCCATCCACGACCACGTCTTCTTTCCCAGCTACCACAACCACCACCATCACCCCGACAACCATCCGTGCGGACACGGGAGACGTAGAAGGATTCATGATCATCACCGCCCGACTGGGCGAGCGGTCTCTGCTGCTGGCGTTGGCGGACACCACCGCCCTGCGGACCCGGGGTCTGATGGGAGTCGAATCGCTGGGCGACCTGGACGGGATGGTGTTTGCCTGGGAGGATCCCCTCCCTGTCTCGTTTTGGATGAAGAACACCCTGATACCGCTCGATATCGGGTACTTTGACGAGGAAGGCGCTCTCTTCGCGGTGTTGGCGATGCTTCCCTGCACCCAGGATCCCTGTCCCACCTACCCCTCGAAAAATCCAGTCCGTTACGCCCTGGAGGCGGCTCCCGGGTTCTTCGACGAGGTCCAGTTTGGAGAATCTCTGATGTTGGGCGAGACCGTTGCCCGGCCATAAGGGAGAAACGTCGGGATTTATTAGGTTTCGATCTCCGCTACAATGGTGTTTCACAAGCCCCAAAATGCGCTTAGCGCCTGTCCTGCCCCAGAGAAGGGGCCTTCTGCGTTTGAGGCAGATGACCAAAGGAGGTGACGCGAATTGCGTCAGTATGAGCTAATGACCATCCATCGCCCGGAGATGTCCGAGGCCCAATACCGAGACAAGGTTTCGGAATTGGAGGAGTTCCTCACCAATCAGGGAGCCGTCAACCAAGCCATCGATCCGTGGGGAAAGAGGCGGTTGGCGTACAAAATCGAACATGTCTCCGAGGGTTACTACACCGTCATCCGGTTCGAATCGGAACCATTGACCGTGGACTCCTTGAGGCGAGTGCTGTCTTTGGCCGACGACGTGCTCCGTCACAAGGTCATCCGTCCTGAGATTTGAGTCGGGTTCCTGAATAACGAGAGAGAGAAGAGCAATGGCAACAAACTACAACGCGGTAACCGTTGTCGGCAATTTGGTGGAGGATCCGGAACTGAGGTTCACCGCTTCGGGAATCCCCCGGGCAAATATCCGTATAGCGGTCAATCGTAGTTGGCGCGACCCGAACAACGAGTGGCAGGAAGAGACCAGCTTCTTCAGCGGAACCGTTTGGCGTCAATACGCCGAGAATGTCGCCGAATCCCTTGAGAAAGGATCCAGGGTCATCGTCACCGGCCGTCTTCAGCAACGCAGTTGGGAGACACCAGAGGGCGACCGCCGTTCGGTGATTGAAATCAGGATCGAGGAAATCGGACCTGCGCTTCGATTTGCTACCGCCGACGTGCGGCGTACAACCCGCGAATCCGGAGGTGGTTATTACGAGGGAGTCCAGCGTCCCTCCCGCCCTCCCGCCGCTCCCACCCGGCCCACCAGCTACAAAAGCGACGAAGAGCCTTTCTAGGAGAGAAGCGGTATGGCACGCAAATCTTCACCTCGCAGACGTCCCCGTTCGGGATCGAGCTATCGCAGAATCAAAAAGAGGTCCTGTTACTTTTGTGACAACAATATCCGCTACGTGGACTACAAGGACATCACGCTGCTCCGCAGATACATCTCTGATTCCCGCGCCAAGATCCGGGGAAGACGCTCGACAGGAAACTGCCAACGGCATCAGAATGCGGTGGCGCGAGCCATCAAGAACGCCCGCGAGATGGCGCTTTTGCCCTATACCAACCTATGAGCACCCGGCTGATCCTCACCGAAGACATCGCCGGACTCGGCTACAAGGGGGAAGTGGTAGTAGTGGCGCCCGGATACGCACGTAACTACCTCCTTCCCCGCAAGAAGGCGATAAAGGCCACCCCTAAGGCAATCGCCCACATACAAGCGCTCAAGCAGGCGAAACTGGCCGAGTACATGCGGCGAAAGAGCCAGGCCGAACAGATCGCCACCCGACTGGTGGGCAAGATGGTGGTGATCGCCGCCCGCGCCTCCCAGGCCGGAAACCTGTACGGCTCGGTGGGCCCCAAGGATGTGGTGGAGGCGGTGCGCAGGGACACCGGGTTCCAACTGGAACCCAGCCACGTGGTGCTCGACACGCCGATCCGCAGGATCGGGGCTTTTCCGGTTACGATCCGTCCCCACGAAGACGTCCAATTTCCTATTACGGTGGATGTCTACCCGGCCGAAGACGACTAGGAAAACCCCTGACGCTTAGTGGACCGAGACAGCAGGTGCCGTCCAACCGCCCGTGGGACCCGGTGGGCTACTCGCGGGCGGTTCGAGTCGGGAACCTGATCGAAGTGGCCGGCACCACCGCCGGCGCTCCGGACGGATCGGTGATCGCGCCCGACGACATGTACGGGCAGACGAAGGCCTGTCTGGAAATAATCCTGCGAGCCCTGGCCAAACTGGGCGCCGCGGCCGAGAACGTGGTGCGCACCAGGATGTTCCTCACCGACATCTCCCGCTGGGAGGAAGCCGGACGGGCCCATGCCGAGATCTTCGGCCATATCAAGCCCGCCTCCACTATGGTTGAAGTCTCCAAGTTCCTGGACCCGGGGTACCTGATCGAGATCGAGGCGACCGCGGTCTGCCACGAATAGCCCCGACTGTTCATGGTGGGGGTGGGGTGTGTGGAGGGGGTGCAGGTGGCCTTCTGACCTGGGATGGTTCTGAGATACGTGGTTAGAAGCTACCAAGTCAGAAGGTTCACCCGCATGGTGAAGAATGGCAAAGTGAGGAGCCTGGTCCCGTTGAAGGTGGTGGGAGAGGGCGTTGAGGGGGTCATGGGCCAAGTGGGGGCTGCATCTGGGCGTTTCGCCGACTCGATGGGGTGACCGGGGCCCTGTCGGATGTGTTCGACGACCGGGGGCGGGGTTGCCGTCCCGGTTAGAGATGGCGCGCTGTTTATGTGCGTATGAGTTGGTGGGCAGATAGCGCGGGGGTGTTGGATCTGGTGTTCAAAATGCTTTCAGAACCCCTATTGGGGATGGGCGTGGATCGAGAGTGGCAAACCGGGCTGGTAGACGCCATAGAAACAGACGCGGGTTCGATCATTTCCGTTGTTTAATGGGGCGGCGGCGCGTGGATCGGCGGCGTGTGGATCGGCGGCGGTAGCGGTTCGTACGGTGCCGTGGCGGCCGGTCGGTTGGTGGGCGGCGGAGGGTGTATGTTCCGGTGGGGGTTTTGTGAACTGTCCACCCGTTGTCGTGGACTTTGTGGTGGCATCTGCTGCACAGAAGACACATGTTGTCCAGGTTCGTGGAACCCTGATCGGCCCAGTGGACAATGTGGTGGGCCTGACACCAGGAGGCCTTGGCGCCGCAACCCACACAGTGTTTGTCGCGGGCGACCAGCGCGGCCCGTTGGGAACCGCTGGCCGTCCGCCGGGCCCGTCCCAAATCCAACGGCACCGACGAACCCGAAAAGATGGCCGGGAGGACCTGCGCGTCGCAGGCCAACTGGCGCAGGGTACGGGCGGGCAGGGGGGTTCCGTTCTCCAAGCGAGGGCTGCCCAACTGTTGGCTGACCGCGTCGTAATCGGCGATCAACAACAACCGCACGCCTTGGGAACCACCATCCTCTCCTTCCCGAGTAAGGAGCTTGGCTATAGCGTCGGCCATCCGCTGCCCCGCAGTAGCCCGATCCCGAGGGTCTTCTTTGTGCCATAGTTGGTTCATCATGTGAGACACCGCCGTTTCGACCCGAGCACCCGTGACCGGGTCGAACCTCCCATAAAGAACAGTCATCCCGTCATCCTGGTCAGTGGTGATCTTCGCGAACCGCCGGGAACGCTGATGCTCCAACTCCGACACACCATCATCTTGGGCACGGGCCTGTTCGTGTTTGCGGACCATGGCCGCGAACTTGTCAGGAGACTGGGAACGGGCACCGTCCAACAACTCGTCCTCGTTGATGGTTCCCCTCTGGTTAGCGCCCGCCAGGATACGCGCGTTGTCAGCAGAGATCTCTCCCTTTTGGAAACCCTCCCTCGTCTTGGGCAGTTCCTCCAATTCTTTGGCGGTCTCCACCTCCGTTCGGGCCTTCCGACGGCCCAACAGCCCGTCTTCTCGCAATATCGTCTCCACCTTCTCCGCCCCCTGTCGGCGGCGCAACTCCGACACCGCCTCGGCGCGGACCGCGGCGGCCTGGTTCTGGACGCGGATGGTGGACTGTATACGCTGCCGTAACTGCTCGGACGTAGCCCCGGCCGCCGGCAGGGAGGGTGCCAGCAGACGCACCCGATTGGTGGCTGCTGTTGTGCCTGCGGGTTGTGTGTTCATGTGTTTCATGTGTACAGTATGCACAGGGGGTGTGACAAAACACCCCGCATATCACTAAGTTGTGAAAACAAACACTAAAACTTTCGCAGCGTCCACCTCATCCGCGACACCCCACATAGTATGAACACACCTCAGTTCCCGAACCCACCAATGGCAGCGTGGGGTCGAATCCGTGGCCGGTACAGACCGGGACACTGGCCGAAAAGGTGTGAAACCGACCAGATCGATTTGTCGCGAATTTCCCCCTTCGGGTCCCCACCCCCACCTCCACCTGTCCTTGGGTTGAACGGTTTTCGGACAGCCCGGACCGGGCTTCGTCAGACTCTGTGATCCCTTCTTGCGGTCCGAACGACGCCGGAGCGGACCGCCTCGGTGCTTGGCCCTAACAACATGATCCGTCACTGTGACAGAGTCAACCATCCTGCACGGGTTCTTTTGCCAGATTGTTGGGAAGCAGCGGAAAGCGCCGCTCAGACCCCACCACCGGAAAACACGACTACCGGGCCGGTCAGCCTTGGGTTCGTCTCCGTAAACCCGGAGGAGGGCTGGCGCCCAACCAGGGTGCGGTGGGTAGGAGGTCGGCGGCGGTATAGAGGCCCGGGGGCGCGGACAACACCGCCGGGATGCTGTTGACCAACAGGGCCGAGGTGGTGAGAATCGACGTGGTTCCGGGCTGGATGGTTACGTCCAGGGTGTTCTCGCCCTCTATCCGGATGTGATCACGGGTCTGAATACCCACCGACTTCGGATCCACGTGAAGGGACAGGTCGAAACGGAGCCAGGGACGCTCCCCGACCCAACCGGTCGCATCCTGAACCACCCCGGCCGTCTCCCCGGGGGAGATCTCATACTCGGCGAGTTGATAGGGTCGCTCGGCGATCAATGGCTGGACATTCTCCTCGAAACGGTCGAGTTCCCTGCCCATCACCCTGGCGATGACCCGGGCGCTCTCCTCGAACCCGATGTGACCGCGGATGACTCCTGTCCGGCGGGCCTCCTCGAATCCGGCCGGACTGTACCCCACCCCCAGCGAGCGATGGATGGTCCGCCCGAACACCGAGCAATCGAGCGCACGGGTCACCGCCAACCGCTGGACGTCCCAGGAAGAGCCGGCGATCACCACCGGGAGAACATCGAACACGAACCCGGGATTGATGCCGGTGGCCACCACCGCCGCTCCCCCGGCGCGGCAGGCTGCTTCGATCTCTCTGGTCGCCGACGGGTCGGTGACGTCGGGAAAGTACAGTTCCTCGCTCGAGGTGACGACACTCACCCCCCGATGCAGGCACCTCAGGATGTCGGCTTTCACCTCCGCCACGGGAGAGCGGGTGGCGATCAAAGCCACCTCCGGTCGCAGTTGGTCCAACAAATAGTCGGCATCGGTCGAAAGAGGCAGATCTACGGGGACCTCTCCCGCCTCGATTCTTTCCCGCACCGAAGACTTCCCGCCTATCACGGCCCCTACCGAACGAATCCACTCCCGGGTCCGGCACAGACGCAAGGCCGCCCGACCCACCGTTCCCAGGCCGAAGTGGACCACCTCTACCGGGCGGTGCCGATCTGCGCCGCTCACAGAGTCTCGACTCCTCTCCTCATAGCTTCTGTCCTGAATCCCGTCCATCTGCTATCCGGTGAACAGGCGGCGGGGATTGTCCACGGTGAGCGCGTCCAAGTCTTCTTCCTCGATGCCCCGTTCCCGTAGCAGTGGCAGAAAGATGTTGATCACATGATCATACCCTGTTCCGCCGTACGATCTCATAGCCCCTCTCTTTCCCACATCGGTGGACAGCAGAATCCGGTCCCGGTACCCGGCGCCGATCAGCCGGACTATGGCATCCGCCCTTCTCTCGTCCGTCTGCTTGTCAAGCTGGCCGATGGCGTCGTAGGCGATCCAGACTCCCCTCCGGAGAAGCTCGATGTGGTAGTCCACGTCAGGTGTGGTGTCGACGTGGCCGATCACCAACTTGTCGAGGTTCGCCCCGGCATCTTCGAACAGTCGCACCTGCTCCATGCCGATGCGGGTGAAAAGCGCGTGGGTGGAGATGGGAACGCTCGTCTCCCGCTGGGCGACCGCACAAGCTCTGATCACCCGTTCCTCGGCGGCCGAGATCCTTCGATGGTGAGTCCCGATCTCGCCCAGGATCCCCGCCCGGATGTCGGTCCCGTAGAACCCTCCCGTCAGGTCTTTCACCAGCATTGCCACGATGTCCCGGTCGGTCATGTCCCTCAGCCAGGGCGGGTGGAACTTCTCCCAGTAAAAGCCCGTACCCGCAATGATGTTTATGCCCACGTCCCGGGCCACCTCCCGGAGCGCCTCCGGATCCGGCCCCAGCCCGTGCACCGTCTGATCGACGATGGTGCCCCCACCGCACTCCTTGAAGAAACCCAACTCGTACCGGGCAACCTCGGGATCGCAGAGGATCAGATGGGAGTTCATGGTTATCTCGTAGAGGTCCAGGAAGACATGCTCGTGGGGCAGGGTCACACCCAACTCGTCCGGAGAAACGGGTCCCAGAACGGTTTGAACGGTGTTCAGTGATCCACCCCTCTAGTACATCGTCAGCGCGCCGCTCACGTTGATGGTGGCGCCACTGACGAAACTGGCGTGTTCGGAAGCCAGGAAGGCCACCACCCTGGCCAACTCCTCGGGTTGTCCCATCCGCCCCAGTGGGCATTGCTCGATTCCGGCCGCCACGATTTCGGGGATATTGTCGACGTGCTGCATGGGGGTGTCTATCTGCCCGGGCGACACGCAGTTCACCAGAATGTCATGTGGCCCGTAGGCCCGGGCAAACCCCCGGGTCATGGAGACCACACCCCCCTTGCTGGCCACGTAGATGTGGCTGCCATGCACCGGTCCGCTCAGCCAAGCTCCGGACGTGAAGTTGATGATGCGCCCCCCTCTGCCGGTGGCGATCATCGCCTCTCCAACCGCCTTGTTGAGAAAGAATGAACCCTTCAGGTTCACATCCAGCTGAGCGTCCCAGTCCTCTTCGGTCACATCGCCCAACTCCTTGCGCCGCAGGTAGGCCGCCACATGAGCCAGCGCCCACAGCGGGCCCAGCCGCGCCTCGATGTCGGCCACCAACGACGGCATCGACCCGCTGTCAGCCAGATCGTAGACCACCGGCAGGTGCCGGCCGGGGTCCTCCAAGTCCCCCACCACTTCCCGCACCGTCTCCTGAACGTCCAATGCCGCCACCCTGGCGCCCAGGGCCGCCATGGTCCGGGCGGTCGCCTTTCCGATGCCGCTCGCCGCTCCGGTCACCAGCACCGCCTGGTTCCGGAGACCGGCGCCCAGCGACCAGTCCGGTGCGGTCATGCCTGTCCCCACCCATCGGCGGCTTCTTCGGATCCGAAGCCCGAGATCATTCGGCGGGCATCTGGAAGGGCTCGGGATCCAGGAAGCGGTTGAGGACGTTACGGCTGACCGCCGCCACGTTGTTGTCGTACCGTGCGGCGCTGAGGCTTCCCGACCAGGCAATCGAGCCCACCGAGAACACCGCACCGCCACCGGGGGTCTCGTAGAACACTATGTCGGCACGGATCCGGTCGGGATCATCGGGATTGGTGGGCGGCAAAGTATCGACCAGTGAGGTGACCATCAAGTCGTAGAGGTTGGAATGGCCCTCCGACGACGCCAAAACCAGCGCATGCCGCGGGGTCCCCATAAGGTAGTCCGCCCGGTCGATCTCATATCCTGCCGCTCCTCCCATCAACAGGCCGAAGTCTCCGATGAGCTCGTCGTCGACGCCCTCGAAAATGAAGGCAGCGCGCTCATCGTCGGAGGCCTCGGTGCGTCGGTAATAGGAACACTCGTCGAAGCCCTGGGTGATGAAACACACTCCCAGGAAGGTCTCGGGGGGACGGCCCGCCCATGACCACGTACCGGCTCGCTCTCCGGTGAACGAGAGATGACCCTGGCTGACGTCGGCCGCCCACAGCCGGGGAGCGTCGGGCCGGCGGACCTCCACTATTCCCGAGCGGGTGGGGTGATAACCGATCACCCAGTACCAGCCGTTGCCTCCCAGGTACATCATCCGTCCTCCCTGCCTGACATGGTCCTCGGTGGCGTCGAACATCCGGGTGCTGAAGTACTCGGGATGGGAACTGGTGATGACCACCCGATAGGGCTCCAGGGCAGACAGGCCCTCGCGGTGCACGTCCTCGTCGGTGATCACGTCGAAGTCGTATCCGTCCTCCTCGAGCCAGGAGACCAGCAGCATGTCCTGGCAGAACTTGTAGATGCGGCCCTTGGGGCGGAAATTGGTGACCGGGCGCCGCATCGAGGCATAGACAACGGTGCTCCCGTCGGTGTGGCTGTCGTAGGTGGAGGAGCCGATCTCGGGAAACCGGAGCATCAGCAGATCGGTGTCGTCCAGCACCGTCAGGCGACCGTGGATCAACTCGTTCCATGGGAAGACGACCCGAAGCCTCAGGTTGGCGTAGGCGCCGTAGGTGGCGGTGGACAGCAGCAACACCGCATCGGCCTCCTTGCCGGGAGTCGGCCGCACCACGAAGGGCACGTAGAACTCGGCGTCGTCGGCCCGAAGGCGGGCCGCATAGCATCCGCTCTTCCAGTCCTCGGGTACCACCAGGGCGAAACTGGTCCGCCACCGGGCGTCATCGACGTCGTCGTCGTGGAAGTGGATGGCGCCGTACTGCTCGGTCCGTAGTTGCCAGTTGTCGGTCTCACCCGCCCAGTTGGAGCCTCCCACCGCGCGGGTGGGCAGGTTTACCGTCTCTCCGTGACGGCCGTTGCCCGACACGTCGGTGACCGAATCGGTGTCGATACCGATGGAGAGGTCCCAGTCTGCATACGCTCCTGCAACCGGCGCCGGACCGGTCACCGCCGACAGACGGGAGATGTCTTCATGGTCCAGCAACCGGGCGTAGACCCGGGGCCTTTCGACCCGGCCGTTGAAACAGAGCGCGGTGTGCTCCACGCCGCGGTCATCCACGGCTCGGGCGGCCCCTATGTGGAAGTGGCTTCCTCCCGATGCTCCGGGCGCCGCCCCTTCCATCCTCTCCCGGGATGACAGTGAAGATTCGAGGCGATGGGTCTCCATTCCCCGGGCATGGAATTCCACCGTGCCGGCGTCAGGCTCATAGGTGACGGCCACCGCCGTCCAACGGTGCTCCACCGGGGTAATCGAACTGGTCACGATGGCCGTGGACCCCCCGCTTCCCACCACCAGAGCGAGAGCCCCGTCCTCCAGGATCAGGCTGAGGCCCGAATCGTCGGTGGGACTGTAGGTTCCCAGGATGGCCTGCCGACCCGCCTCGATCAAGGTGGGAAAGATGTTGGCGCTGAGGGTCACTCCCTCATCCAGGGGAAGACCCCCCGGGACCCGCACCGCCGAACCGGGATGCATGGGCTGCCACTCCGTGGGATAGTCACCGCAAACCTCGGTGTGGAGTTCAATCTCGCAGAAGTCCGGGCAGTCGTCGCCCAGACCCACTTCCGGAGCGATCAACCGCACGATGTCCGCCCGGTAGGTCTCCGGGCCCAACGCGCTCACCTTGAACTCGATGCGCTCTCCCGGCCGCAGGCTCTGGCGGTCCGCATATCCCATGACCGCGGCCTTGACGCTCACGACTCCGCTCCCGGGTCGGCGCCGAACATCTCCTCCCAGCGGCGGCGGAACACAAAATACTCGGCGTCTTCGATGGTGGTGAAGACATGCTCGGGCAGAGTTTCGGTGGTCAATGGGTAGGTGGTGCTGAACCGCGCCAGGGTCCACTCCGAATGAGGGCCGGTCAGCTTCAGGAAAAACTTGCCAGTGATCGGACCACCCCGCATGTAGTCCAACAGCGCCTGCAGATCAGGTGAATGCTGGCCGAAGGGCCGTCGCCGGAACTCCTCCCACAGATCAAGCCGAGACCCGTCAATGCCAGCGGGAAGTCGGGGGCGCTTCAGAAAGTCAGACATAGGCTTGCCGTTACCCATCTTAAACATCTTCTATAGGTCTTACCTGGCAAAGGGGCAGGGCTATTAACGGTTTTGCAAAGAATTCTTTTACTTTTCAGATGGTTGTGACTATTGAAGAGTTCTAGTCTAGCTATTACAGTCGCGATACTGATGGACATGTCCGACAACAAAGGAGCGATCAAGATGAAGAAACTACTCGCGATGCTGGCCATTCTGGCCCTGGTTGCAACGGCCTGTGGGGAGGACACTTCGGAAGCCGAGGCCGCAGCCGAAGCCGAAGCAGCAGCCCGCGCCGCAGCCGAAGCACAGGCAGCCGAGGCACAGGCGGCAGCCGAAACCGCCTCGGCCGAAGCCGCGGCCGCGGCCGCGGAAGCTGCCGAGGCGCAAGCTGCCCTGGATGAGGCCATGGCGGAACTGGAAGACACGAAGATGGCCGCCGAAGAAGGGGACGAAGCAGCCATGGAAGCATTGGCCGAAGCCGAAGCTAAGGCAGCCGAAGCCGAAGCTAAGGCAGCCGAAGCCGAAGCGATGGTAGCCGAAGCCGAAGAGGCAGCCGCCATGGCCGAACAGGAGTTGGAAGAAGCCACCATGGCGATGGAAGAGGAGATGATTCCCCGTGGTGGGACTCTCGTCATCGCCCAAACGGCCGATCCAAACCAAATGCATCCCAACCGGTACGGATCCACAGCTGGCCGCAACGTCGTCACCAACATGTATGAAACCCTGGTTGAGTTCGACCTGAACACCTACGAGATCAGGCCTTTGCTGGCCACTCACTGGAATGTCTCAGAAGACGGTCTGACGCATGAATTCCATATTCGTCCGGACGTGGTCTTTCACGACGGCTCGGATCTGGACGCCGTTGACGTTGTTCGCTCAATCGAACGCGCGCAGGAGCCCGGGGCGGGAAGGACAGCTTCCTTGCTGACTCGAGTCGCGGAAGTCGTAGCGACTGGCGACCTCACCGTGGAGGTTCGACTCTCAGAGCCGGATCGCATATTGCACAGCACGCTGATCGACGTGTATATATCGCCTGCCGAGGACATCGACTTGAACGCGACGCCTACCGGCACCGGTCCGTACAGGTTCGTGTCCTGGGAGAAAAACCAAAAGGTTGTCATAGAGCGCAACCCCGACTACTGGGGCGAGGCTTACCTGGACAGGATCGAGTACGTCACCGTTCCTGATGAGAACGTCCAGTCGCTTCAGCTTCGATCCGGCGAGGTCCACATGCTGGCCCAGGGTCCGTTGCCCGAGTTGGCAGCCCTCAGCGAAGCGGGCATGGTAATCGCCAGTCCTCCATCGGGGAACACCGGCCTGTATCACTTCCACGTCAACACCCGCAGGGACATCTGGTCGAATCCCCTGGTGCGCCAGGCGGTCAGCATGGCGATTGATCGCCCTGCGCTGCAACGAACCCTGCTGGGCCACATGCAGGTTATTTCCAACCCCATGGAGAGCAACGCGCAGTTCTTCAACCCGGACGCGGCCTCATACAACGCTCCTGACGTCGAGGGAGCGAAGGCCCTTCTCGCGAGTGCGGGGTATGCCGACGGCTTCGACGGCGGGGAGATGATAGTTTGCGCTACTAACATCGAGCACACCTGGCTGGCCGAGGCCGTTCAGGAGCAACTGAAAACCGGCTTGAACATCCAGATCGAGCTGAACATCATGGATGTGGCGACCTATGTTGACAGAACGCTCCCCACGCATACGAATGATCCTGACCAGCTTGGCCTGTACGACCTGGCCCAGTGCGCAATGGTGCCCAAGCCGGACGAGTACGACTTGCTGAACCATCCCTACAACAAGCTCTTCGTTGAGACCATGGGATGGATCGACCACAAGCCCGAGTTCTTCGAGTTGCTGGCCAGTGCCCGATCCATCGCCTCCAACATCGAGTACAAGGAAGCCATATACCAGTTGCAGGAGTGGGCCATGGAGGAACAACCCCAGATCGTCCTCGGAGGGCGACTGAACCCCATACCCCACAGTCCCAATGTCCACGGCTTCATTTCGCACACTCAAGGAACCCTGTACCTCACCGACGTCTACCTGTCAGAGAACTAGGTTCCGCTAACGCAAACTGAGGAGAACGGGGGCGCTTCGGCGTCCCCGCCCCTCCTCTCCTACCGCCCAAACCTCGCCCAGCAAGGTATCTTTCAATCCCGATGCCAGTTCCGTTGCTAACCGTCGAGAACCTTTCAGTCCGGTTCAACACCCATGATCAGTTGATCAATGCCGTCAATGGCGTGAGTTTCTCCCTCAACACCGGGGAGACCCTCGGAATAGTCGGCGAGTCCGGATCCGGCAAGACGGTGACGGTGCTGAGCATCCTGGGACTCATCCCCAAACCCCCCGGGGAGATAACCGGTGGAAGGGCTCTCTTCGAGGGGCAGGACTTGTTGCCCCTGTCCACGGAAGCCCTCCGCGCGATCCGGGGACAGGAGATCTCCATGGTGTTCCAGGATCCCATGACCTCTTTGAACCCGGTTATCAAGGTGGGGGAGCAACTGCGGGAAGCTCTGTGGACCCACAATCCTTCCGATTCCAGGTCCAATCACCGCCGGCGCGGCATCGAATTGCTGGACATGGTGGGGATCCCGCAGCCGGAACGGCGCTACAACCAGTTTCCCCACGAGTACTCGGGCGGTATGCGCCAGCGGGCCATGATCGCCATGGCCATGGCCAACCGGCCCAAGCTGCTGATCGCCGACGAGCCCACCACCGCCCTGGACGTGACCATCCAGGCGCAGGTGATCGAAACCCTCAAGGCAGCCCGCCAGGAGACGGGGGCGGCTTCCATCCTGATCACCCACGACCTGGGGCTGGTCTCCCAGATTGCCGACCGGGTGATAGTGATGTACGCCGGTCGGATCGTGGAGGAAGGGCGCATCGGCGACATCTTCTCCCGGCCACGGCACCCCTACACGATCGGACTGCTGGCTTCCATTCCTTCGATCACGCAAAAGAGGACGAAACTCTACTCCATTCCCGGCCAGCCTCCCGATATGGCCAACGTCCCCCCGGGATGCCCCTTCCATCCCCGGTGCGCCGTCGGAGGGGAGCGTTCGGTCTGCCGATCCGACTCCCCGCGGCTGCTGGAAGTGGGAACCCGACACCAGGCAGCCTGTCACTTCACCGAGGAGGCGGCATCCTGGCTCACCGGGAGAGCAACATGAACACCGCCGCCGCCCGGAAGCCGATTCTCGACATCCGGGACATCACCACCAGTTACCACATCCGACGCAGCGGCGCCCAGAAGGCCACCACCCTGGTGGCGGTGGAGGACGTCACCCTGTCCATCAAGCCTGGTGAAACTCTGGGGCTGGTGGGTGAGTCGGGGTGCGGCAAGTCCACCCTGGGAAGGACCATCATCCGACTGCTGGAACCCTCTGCCGGAACTGTGAGTTTCGCGGGAGAGGACATCACCCACTTCGATCACCAACAGATGCGTCCCCTGCGCCAGGAGATGCAGATCGTCTTCCAGGATCCCTACGCCTCCCTCAATCCCCGGTTCAGAGTCCGCCAGATCCTGTACGAGCCTTTCCGGATCCATGGCATCTCCAAAAAGGTGGCCAGCAAAAAGATCCCGGAACTGCTGTCCCTGGTCCAGTTGCCACCCGACTCCCTGCGCCGGTTCCCCCACGAGTTCTCCGGCGGTCAGCGACAGCGGATCGCCATCGCCCGAGCCCTGGCCCTGGAGCCCTCTCTTCTGGTGCTGGACGAACCGGTGTCGGCGCTGGACGTCTCCATCCAGGCCCAGATTCTCAACTTGCTGGAAGACCTGCAAACCGAACTCGGCCTGGCGTATCTGTTCATCGCCCACGATCTGTCGGTGGTGGGCCAGGTCTCCGATCGCGTGGCGGTCATGTACCTCGGCCGGATCGTGGAAGAAGGCCCCCGGGACGCGGTTTTCAACTCCCCCCAGCATCCCTACACGATCGCCCTCCTGTCGGCGATCCCCGACATCTCCGCCGCCCAGGGTCGACAGACCCGGGAACGGATAATTCTCACCGGCGACCTGCCCAATCCCCTCGATCCGCCCTCCGGCTGCCGGTTCAGAACCCGGTGCTGGCGAGGCGACCAACTCTGCGTCGAACAGGACCCCCCATTGGCGCCTGTCTCCGACAGCTTGGTGGCCTGCCATTACCCGGGCGCCGAAAGCCACTGGAGCGCTCGATCATGACCAGATACGTTGCCCGCCGCCTGTTGCACGGGATCCTGGTCATGTGGATCGTCTCGACCGCCGTGTTCGTGATCTTCCGGCTGGTCCCAGGCGACCCCGCCGCCATGACACTCGGCCTCGACGCCTCACCGGAGGACTACGAAGCACTCCGAGAGGAGTTGGGCCTCAACGACCCCACCCACGTCCAATACCTGCGCTGGATGGGGAACCTGGCCCGCGGCGACTTCGGGAAGTCGATTACTCACGGCTACGCCGAGGTGTCCAGCCTGGTCTTTCCCGCCTTGGGGAGAACCTTGGAACTGGCTGCTCTCTCCATACTCCTGGCCGTGATTGTGGCCGTGCCCCTGGGGATGATCTCGGCCATCCGGGAAGGGACATGGGTGGACCACATCGCCCGGGTGTTCACCACCCTGGGGTTCAGCATGCCCACCTATGTGATGGGAATCGGCTTGCTCATCCTGCTGGCGGAAGTGTTCCCCCTTCTACCTCCCGGGGGGTACGTTCCCTTTGGAGAAGATCCCGTCAAGCACCTCAGTCAACTGATAATGCCGGTGCTCACCATCGCGTCGGTGACCGCCGCCCGGCTGACCCGGTTCATGAGAGCAGGGATGTTGGAAGTGCTCAGCGCCGACTACGTGCGCACCGCCCGCGCCAAGGGCCTGACGGAGCGTCGGGTCAACTACTGGCATGCCTTCCGGAACGCCGCCATCCCGCTGGTCACCGAGGTGGGCGTCAACTTCGGATTGCTGGTGGGAGGGATGGTGGTTATCGAGCAGATCTTCATTTGGCCGGGGTTGGGATGGCTTATGATCCAGTCCATCCTCACCCGGGCGTTCGACGTGGTTCAGATAGCCGTGCTGGTCTCGGCCGCCACCTTCGTGATCGTCAACCTGCTGGTGGACCTGACCTATTCCTGGCTCGACCCGAGGATCGCCCGTTCATGAGCGCACAAGGACCAACCCGGATATGACATCTGCCGCACAGTTCTCGGAGAGACGCAAGATCTGGAGGAGGATCGTCCGCAATCCCCTCCACCTCTTCACGCTCAGCATGGTGGCGCTACTGGTGCTGACCGCGCTGTTCGCCGATCTCCTGGCGCCTTACGGCGCCACCGAAGTGGTCGCCTATCCCTTCGAGTTGCCCACCGCACAGTTCTGGCTTGGCACCGACTCGATAGGAAGGGACATCTTCAGTCGTCTCATCCACGGGTCGCGAGTCTCCCTGTACGTGGGCTTTGCCTCCACCGCCATCGCGGTGGTGTTCGGGGTGCCGATGGGCGTGGTCAGCGGGTACTTCGGGAAGCTCACCGACACCATAATGATGCGCACCACCGACGGCTTGCTGGCGTTTCCCCCCATCATCCTGGCCATGGCCATGGTGGCGGTGCTGGGAACCAATCTGCGCAATACCATCATTGCCATCGGGATAGTCCAGATCCCCCGCTTCGCCCGTCTGGTGCGAGGAATGGCCCTCTCCCTCAAAGAGAGCGAATTCATCACCGCGGGCAGAGCCTTGGGCGCCAGTCATGTATATCTGATGCAGCGGTCGCTCCTGCCCAACCTGACCTCGATCATCCTGGTGCAGTTCACTCTCACCTTCGCCACCGCGGTGCTAACCGAAGCCGCCCTCAGTTTCCTGGGTCTGGGCGCTCAGCCTCCCGCCCCGTCCTGGGGCGCCATGCTGCTGGCCGGCAAGACCCTGGTCTCCACCAATCCCTACCTGGCGTTGGGAGCGGGAAGCGCCATATTCATAACGGTGCTGGTCTTCACCCTCCTCGGCGACACCCTCACCGACCTCCTCAATCCGTACAAGACGGAACGCTGACGCCGAACAACCGGCCCTTTCTCGGACGCCCTTTAGTCAACCGCCCGGTGGGAGGAGCGGCGCGATGCAACCCGCCTAAATCCGCCTCCTCTGGATCTACACCAGCACTTCGTCCAAGGCGGCCAGCACCCGCGACACGTTGTCAAGCCGAGCCGTGTGGCCCATCAAGCCGATCCGCCAGCACCGACCGGCGAAGGCTCCCAGGCCGCCGCCGACCTCATCCAGGACATGCTGAAAGTCAAGCGTTACCTTCGCCGCTACCGGCACGCTCGCCGGATGCGCCTGATCGGCCCCAACGGCGCCGGCGTGATCAGCCCGGGCCGGGCCATGATGGGCATCATGCCCGGACACATCTACCGGCGGGGCTCGATCGGAATCATCAGCCGGTCGGGAACGCTCGGCTACGAGGCGGCATCTCAGCTCAAAGCGGTCGGCATCGGGGTCAGCACCAGTGTCGGCATCGGCGGCGATCCCATTAATGGCAGCTCGTTCCTCGACCACCTGAAGCTGTTCGAGCTTGACAACCAGACCGAAGCGGTGGTGATGGTGGGCGAAATCGGAGGGCCGCAGGAGGCCCAAGCCGGCCCTGTACGCCCGGGACCACATGCACAAACCGGTGGTGGCCTACATCGCAGGCCTCACCGCCCCCAAGGGTCGTAAGATGGGCCACGCCGGGGCCATCGTGTCGACCGTCGGGGAGTCGGCGGCGGAGAAAGTCCAGATCATGCGGGAATGCGGCGTGACCGTGTTGAAACTTCCGTCGGAGTTCGGCACCGTCGCTCCCAAGGTGATGCGCCGCTGAACGACCGGGCCGCCCCGGCCCAAACGGCGAATTCGGGCTAGGCTAGAGAACGTCGCCGGAAACGGAGGATATGACCGTGACAAGCATCAACATCGTGCAGCACTTCGAAAGAATGCCTCTGTCGCGCATGAAGCTGTCGTCAAACGTCTTGGTTCCCAGCGGCCGCCGGGTTCGCAAGGTGGTGGCGGCCATGGCTGCCCAGCGCACGGGGTGCGCGGTGGTCACCCACGGAGGCGGGCTGGCCGGGATCTTCACCGAGCGAGACATCACCAACCATGTGGTGCGATCTCCCGACATGTGGGACGCCCCGGTTGACAACTTCATGACCGTTGACCCGATGGTGATCGACCACGACGCCTCGGCCATCGACGCGCTGCGCCTTATGAACGCCCACCGGTTCCGGAACCTGCCCGTGACCAGCCCCGACGGCGACCTTCTGGGCAGCGTCACCCATTATGACCTGGTTCGGATGGCGGCGGCCTTCCTGGAATCCCAAAGCGACCTGGGCCCCGACCTGTCCCCGGAGCACAATCTGCACTTCGTGGACCTCACCGGGCTGTCCGCCCACGAGCCGCTGCTGGTCACAGCCGACGATTCTCTGTCTGTCGCCATCGAGGCCATGATCTCCGCGCAAACCGGGTTGGTGTCGGTGGTCAACCACCGAGGGGCGGTGATCGGCGAGTTGACCGAGTACGACATTTTCTGGAAGATCGCCTGCCGAGTGGAGGACCTTGAGGACCAGCCCGTGGGCGACTGGATGAACCACCAGATCGCCGCCGCCGCCCCCGGTACGCCAATCAGCGAGGCCCTGGGCGTCATGGCCGAGCTGGGCCATCGTTACCTGGTGCTCACCAATGAGACCAATCGCGCCCTGGGGGTGGTCACGTTCCGAGAAATCACCGCCTACATAGAGGTCGTCTGCGGCGCCTGACCCGGCGCCATGTTGGAACCAATCGGAACCTCAGCACGCCGCCAAGATCACAGCCGATACTTTTGGATCACTTTCTCCTGCACGTCGATGCCCAGACCGGGTCGCTCCGGCGGGATGCCGACGGTGCCCCGATCATGGACGAAGGGGTTGGTGACCAGTTCATGCTGCATCGGGTTCTCGATGGGCTTGAACTCGAACAGCAGGCATCGGTTCGTGCTGAACGACAGCGCCAGGCTGGCGGCGGTCACCGGTGCGCCGCTCCACGCATGGGCGTTGAACCACACTCCTGCGTCTTCCACCAGGCGAATGATCCGCAGGGCGCCGGTGATCCCCCCGACGCGACCGGGGTCGACTCCCAACACGTCGGCGTTGCCGGTGCCGATCACCTCGCGGTAGCCGTCCTCGTCCCACTCCCGCTCTCCCCAGGCCAGCATGGTGTTCACGGCGACTCGGAGTCTCTGGTAGTTGATGTATTCGCGGGGCTCGAAGGGCTCCTCCATCCACCGCAATCCGTACTCTTCCCATGCGTTGATCAGTCGGATGGCGTGTTCCAGGTCCCAGGTGCAATTGACGCCGCGGTCCAGCATGATCCAGGCGTCGGGGCCCACCGCCTCCCGGAGACGGCGCATGAATTCGATGTCCCGGTTGGCGTCGTAACCCAGGCGGGTTATCCCCGCCTTGCCCAATCCGATCTTCACCCCCCGGTAACCGTCTTCCTGCACCCACCGTCCGTGTTTTTCGATCTCCTCGTCCATGGTCAGGAAGGCGTGCGTGCTGGCAATGGCCGGCAGCGACTCCCGGACGGGCCCGCCCATCATCTTGAGAACCGACTGTCCCAGGTCCTTCCCCTTCAGGTCCCACAGGGCCAGGTCGATCGCCGAGAGGGCGAAGTGAGAAATCCCGCCGCGATATCCATACCACCAGGCGTGTTTGCGCAACTCCCGCCAGATGGCGATGTTGTCGGCCACGTCTCTTCCCACGATGAGATCTCCCATCCCTGAGATGATCTGCTCGGTGGCCCGGCACGCCTCCGGCCACATGGTTATGGCCTCTCCCCAGCCCACGGTCCCATCGGTGGTCTCGATCCGGCAAAAGGTGAGGTGCCGGGTGGCGCCCGAATCGTTGGGCTCGGGATAGGCGACCGAGATTGGAGTTACTTTGGATATGCGCATCACTTCTCCTGTTCCGGGACCTCTCAGCCCCTGCTTCTGCAAGAAAACCCTATTAGGTAATGGTAGAGCACAGACCCTCCGGCGCTTCGGTGGGGAAGAGAGTTAATTGGCGGGGAGAGTCCCCGGGCAGAGGCCGGTATCAGACCGCCCGGACCTCGAAGCCTATCCACTCCGCCATCATCCGAAGCGTCCGGAGGTGGTGGCCGGGGGTCAGGGCGCTGTGATGAGTGGCGCCGGCGTTGCAGAACCGCTGGAAGGCCTCGGACGCAGGACCCGAGGAGAAGCGGAACATCCCGTTGGGGCCCTCGATCGACTCGTGCCGCGAACCGATGATCTCCCCCTCGCCCACCACCAACGCCCAACCTCCCTCGGCCCCCGCGATGGGAGACATGCTCAGCAGGGTGGCGGGCCCGGTGGGCAGGGAGAACACGATGGCGGTGCCCGGACCCTGCTCACCCATGTAGTGGTCCTCGGGCAGGAGGGTGATCGGCCGGGATGTATCGGCCATCGAGACATCGCTCTCGCCGCCGTTGGCCAGCAGCACCCAGTCTCCTTCGAAGTCGACCCCGTAGACCTCGCAGTACAGGGACCCTCCCGCCACGGCCTTCCCGATCACCAGGGCGATACCGGCGGGAAGGTCGCCGGTGCAGGAAAGGGGCGTTCCCGCCTCGGTCAGACAGGTCACCCCCAGACAGGCCGTGATCCCCACCTCCGGGTTCCAGCGGAACATGTCGCCGTGGCAGTTCACCGTCCCCCCCACCAGGTCGTTTCGTTCGCAGATGTCCCGAAGGGCTACGGCCAGCCGGGCGGACCGCTGAAGGGTCTCGTCGGGAGTCCGGTCGGTATCGAATCTGTCCCGCAGACCGTCAACGAGTTCCCCAACGCTCTCCTGGGATGCTCCGGCAAAAGCCGCGTTCAGTTCCTCCCTCGATATCGAGACCATCTCCAATCCCAAGCCGTCGACTTCCTCGGGGGTGGCCTCCACGTCCAGATACCCCCCGATCGGAGCCCCGATGGCGCCCACCCGCGCACCTTGCAGGCGTTTCGCCAGGGCGGCCGCCCGTACGGTCTGCGCCACCTCCGCGGCGAATTCCTCCGACTCCAACCGCCCCACCAATGTCACCATGGGCTTTCCCTCCCGGGCCATGACGTTGGTGAACATCACCAGGCCCACCAGGGTGCTCCGCTGCGTCCCCTCCTCGGTGGTGTACACATCGGGTATCGAGGTGAGCTCCTGGGCCGCCACCGAGATGACCGGGATGCCCAGACCGGAGATGGCCTCCCAGCCGTAGCTGGGCGGGGCAGCCATGGCCGGAACGAACACCACCACGTCCACCTGCTCGGCGGCAAACACGTCATTCGCCCGGCGTCCCGCTTCCTCGGAGTCCACCAGACCGGGAAAGACAACGTCCCCGCCGGCGGAAAGGAACTCGGTGAAGCGGTTTGCCAGTGCTTCCCGGTCGCGGCGGAACTCGGGGGGCATCGCCGCGTCGAAGAGTCCGAAGTAAACCGACAACTGGCCGATACGAGGTGGGCGGTCTGGGGAGGGGCGACTCATCGGTCGGCCTAACTTTAATAGCACGCTACATCCCGATGACGAAAGGAACGACTGCCATGCGGCTTTCCTGCGCCGACTATTCCTTCCCGCTCCTGCCGTACAACGTGAACCTTGCCCTGATCAAGGGACTGGAGTTCGACGCGGTGGACGTTGCCGTCTTCTCGGGAAATCCCAACAATTCCGCCGAGGACGTCATCGCCGATCCCACCGGCGTCGGCCGACGGATAAAGGCGATGGCCGACGATCACGGGTTGGCGGTGGCGGACGTCTTTCCCATCGTGATCACCGACTTCAGGCCAGTGTTCGACGTGCAGTCGGCGGCGCCGAACAATCCGTCCGCCGAGGTTCGCGACAAGGCCCGAGAGGACTTCCGCCGCTTCATCGAGTTCACCCTGGTGCTGGAGTCTCCGGGATTGACCATCCTGCCGGGCTGTCCATTCCAGGATCGCGATCCAGCCCGCGACTGGGACTTGGCGGTGGAGGAGCTGGCCTGGCGGGTGGAGGTGGCACAGGACGCAGGGCTGGAACTGGGTTTCGAGCCGCACATCGGCTCCATCACCGAGACTCCCGAGGTAACGGCTCAACTCGTCGCAGAGGTCCCAGGCCTGAAGGTCTGCCTCGACTTTGCCCACTTCGTCTACCAGGGCATCTCCCAGGAGCGCATCGAGACCCTCTTGCCGATCTCGAGGCACCACCAGGTCCGCCAGGCGGCGCCGGAAGTGATGCAGGCCATCTCCTATGAGGGAACGATCGACATCCAACGTCTGGTTCGTCGGCTGGTCGATCAGGGCTATGAGGGCTTCATAGCCGCCGAGTACGTGTGGATGCAGAAGTGGGGCTGCGACAGGGTCGACAACCTGTGCGAGACGATCTACGTCCGCGACCAGATCCGCCAGGCCCTGGCCGACTCGGGGTAAGACCCTTATTCTGAAAGCTGGGTCCCCCGGTAGCTGCTCCCCCGGGCGCCGTGCGGTGAGCCGAACCCGGGTCGGAGTCCGGCTTCGGGCCGGATAACCTGGTTGGGACCGTGGTCCGATACCCTGAGGATTGTGTACCGGCGACTAACCATGGTGCTGGCGGCGGCCGTGATGATTGCGGTTGCCTGCGGGGACGAGACCGACGACGCCGACGTATCCCCTGCCGGTACCACCTCAACGGTGGCGGACACCTCCGACACCACCACCTCTGGCGCCACCACCACCTTCCCCGGCGATGCCTACTTCGCCCTGGACCGCGTGCTGGACATCAGCATCGAAATCGCCGGCGAGGACTGGGACACCCTGCGCCACCAGACCCGGACGCTGGAGGACGTGATGGCGGAGATCGAGGAATTCGGCCTCTCCCGGCCCTTTGCCGATATCTACACCTGGTTTTCCGGCACCGTCACCGTGGACGGCGAGACCCACACCGACATCGGGATTCGCAAGAAGGGGTTCGTCGGCTCCCAGAGCGACACCAAGCCGTCCCTGAAGCTGCGGTTCGACAAGTACGTGGACGGCCGGTCCCTCGGCGGGATCATGAAGCGGATGACCCTGAACAACAGCATCCAGGACCCCTCCATGGTCAACACCTGCCTGTCGTACCGGGTGTTCGCCGCCGCCGGTATTCCCGCGCCGCGCTGCAACTTCGCCACCGTGTCGGTGAACGGGAAGGATCTGGGACTGTACGTCCATGTCGAAGAAATCAAGGCGCCGTTTCTGTCCCGGCACTTCGATAGCGCCGAGGGCAACCTGTACGAAGGCACGGTAAGCGACTTCACGCCGGAGTTTCGCGGCACCATCGAGAAGAAGACCAACGAAGACGTTGCCGACTGGTCGGACATAGACGCGGTGGTGGCAGCCCTGCAGGACCCGTCCGACGCCGGCCTGGAGGCGCTGGGCGAGATCGCGGACCTGGACCGGTTCCTCTCCTTTTGGGCGACGGAGGTGCTGGTGGGACACTGGGACGGGTACGCCGGCAACCGCAACAACTATCACTTCTACCGTGAGCCAGACGGGCCGTTCGTGTTCATACCGTGGGGCGTCGACGACACCTTCCACCTGAAGGACGACCCCAATCCCTTCGACAACATCAGCGACCCGCCCCCGTCGGTGCTGGCCCTCACGGCCATCCCCAACCGCCTTTACAACCATCCCGATTGGCGGGGCAAATACACCGCCCGCCTGGAGGAGATCCTGGGCATCGCCTGGAACGAGGAGGAACTGCTGGCCGTTGTGGACCAAATGGCCGCCATCGTGCAGCGGCACGCTCTACCGGAGGCCAGAGAGGAGGCCTCCGCCGACACGGAGCGGGTGCGCAAGTTCATCCTGAAGCGGAGAGGCGAGATACTGGCGGACCTCATACCCAGTCCGCCCGAGTGGCCCGAGTCGGAGACATCCGCCCCGCCGGACGCCGGGTCGGGCACCCTGGAAATCGTCTTCGAGACGACTTGGGGAAGCAACCTGAGTTCCGAGCCTTGGGGGGAGGGGACGATCAGCAACCTGCTGCTGAACGGCTCCGAGGATTCGGGGGAGGGCATGGCAGTTCTGGCCGGCCACTCCAGCCCGGAGGAGAGCAGCCTGCTACCGGACGTCGATAGGCCCGGGTCCGTCACCGTCATCAGGTTCAACGACGACGGTTCCCTCACCGGAATGACGCTGACCATGGACCTCGATCGCTTGGCCGAGGGCGCCAGGCTGCTCATTGGCGAGGACGCCATCGCCGGGGGGACGTGGTCCATCCCGGCTGGAGCCGCGGCGCCGGACGCCTTCTCGCCCTTCACCGAGGGCACACTGGAACTGTCGAAGGCGGGGACGACGCCCGGCTCCACGGTGGCCGGCGCCTTCTCCGGCGTTTTCGGGCGTCCGCCGTCGACCGGTGGCGACGTCCCGCAGGCACCGGACCCCGACCCTCCTCCGCAGGTCGGCCTGGTCATCAACGAGGTGGCTGCCAAGGGTGACCCCCTGGACTGGTTCGAGTTGCACAACCCGCTGTCCCATCCGGTGTCGCTCGACGGCTTTGTGGTGGCCGACAGCCTCACCGACGCCGCCAAGCGGGTCTCCTTCCCGGTCGGCGCCAGCATCCAACCGGGCGGGTACGTGCAGTTCAGGTTGGACAAGGACGGCTGGCCCGGCTTCGCCTTGGGCGGAGACGAGGAACTGGGAATCTGGCTGCTGGACGGCGCCCTCGTCTCCAGTGTCGACTGGAGCGAAGGCCAATCTCCCGCGGATCACAGCTACGCCCGCCTGCCCGACGCCACCGGCGACTTTCAAACCGTTGACAACCCCACCCCTGGGGCCGCCAACCAACCGTAAAGCGCGGTCTGGCCCCACTGGCTGAATCGACCTGAGTTGGTTCAGTGATGAGCAACCGTTTCACCGTCTCGCAGGGCTGATGGCGCCTTGGGAGAGCCTTCGATGTCGCTTGTTACGAACATGTGGGGCGCCATCCGTCGAGGTAATAGAGGCTTGGGAGGCACCATCACATAAGGACGGGGTTGGTGTAATCTACTATAAAAAGTTTATAGTATAGTTGTCCAGACTGGCTTTCTTGAGAGAGATCACCGACCTAGTGACCACCGCCGCCGCTGAACAAGCACTAATCGCCGACGAATCTCGATGCGGCACGTTGCTTTGCCAGGTTCCCGAAAGCCAATGGTTCGAGCGCAAAGGCCCGCGTGTCGCCGCGAGAGATCTGGCCAACACTCTGGTGGCGTTCGCCAATGCTGACGGGGGAATCGTGGTGGTTGGTCTTAGCAAAGACCGCTCTGAAGGAGTCGAAAGGAGCTGCGTCGTCGGAATTTACCACTCCGGTCCGAGGCTGCTTTCATCCTGGCAGCAGGCCGCAATCGACTTCACCGTACCTGTGGTCCCCATTTCCACCGAACTGCTGGCATGTGTCAACCAATCCGGGCAGAGAGATCATCTGTTGGTATTCCGGATCAGGAAGTCGAACGTGGTTCATGCCACGGTCGCCGACGAGGTATTTCTTCGAGTGGGCGACGAAACCCGAAAGCTCCGGTTCGATCAGCGGCGGGAATTGCTGCATGACAAGGGACAGAGCATTTACGAAGCAACGCCGATACCTGACGCCTCCCAGGCCGACCTGGACCCCGGCGCCATGACATCCTGGGCTTCGGCATTGGGATCCGGGAATGGAGAGCGACTTCTTACCGCAAGAGGACTCGTGGACCGGGCCGGACAGATCACAGTCGCCGCAGTGTTGCTATTCGGAATCACGCCCCAAGCCTGGTTCCCCCAGGCTCGGGTGCGTATCTTGAGATACCGGGGCAATGCCCGTGGGGTCGGCCGCGGACAGCAACTGGAGACTGATCGGCAGGTTGACGGGTCTCTGCTCGGTCAGATCGAAGAGGCCCGTCGTTCCATAAAGAGCCTCATGCCTTCCCGGGAAGCCTTCGGACACCGGGGCCGATTCGAGACTGTGCCGATCATCCCCACCGAGGTGTGGAGCGAAGCGCTTGTGAATGCGGTCGTGCACCGCTCATACAGCATGTCCGGAGACCACATTCGATTCGAGATATTCGACAACCGAATCGAAGTGCACAGCCCGGGGCGCTTTCCTGGTCTCGCCAACAGCGCCGATCCTCGTGAAGTGATGCGGTACGCCCGGAACCCCAATATAGCCCGCGTATGTGCAGACATGCGGTTCGGCCAAGAGTTGGGAGAAGGAATACGCCGCATGTTCGACCGGATGCGGAGGGAGGGCCTGGTTGATCCCGTTTTTGAACAGAGATCATCCTCGGTTCACGTTACTTTGCTCGCCCGCACCACCGTCAAGGGTGTGGAGGAAGCACTGCCGCAGACCGCTCGACAAGTGCTGCAGCTATTACGGGTAGCAACCCGGCTCTCCACGGGCGAGATCATGGCCGCCACCTTCCATTCCCGACCCACCGTTCTACGTCACATCAAAACCTTGCAGACCGCTGGGTTGGTCAAGTGGGTGGGAAGCTCACGGCAGGACCCACAGGCATATTGGGTACTAACGGAACACGAACCTCAAACACCCGGGCTATAACCTACTCTAACAATGTTAGAGTAGATTGAAACGCCAGGTCAAGTAGGCAATGCGCAGAAGTACTATCACTCTCGCACCGCATGACACGTTACGCTTGAGTCCAGCCGCGAGTCTGAAAAGGGTGGGTAACGGAGAAGGCCTCGCTGACGCGAGAGCCACCCTCAAAGGTAGACATCCCCCATACCGAGTCACATAGACAATCCGCTTGACACACAATTATCGGATCATGGCTGTGACGGGTGGCGTTTCCAGCTACCGCCCGTGTCGACGATCGGCCATGGCCCGGACCGCATTTTCGGGAAAGTGGTCCCAGACGATGGATAGGGCTGCGGCCGCTCTGGGTGGGAGCGTGGCGATGATGTCGTCGATTTCCGCCAGGTCGCTCTCCGACATCTCCCATTCATCGGCGCCGGCCATGGCCTCGATGTGGCGCGGCGTCTTCGCGCCGATCAGGGTGGAAGTGACTCCGGGAGTGGCCAGGGTCCAAGCCACCGCCAACTGCACCAGGGTGCGACCGTTGTCCCGCGCCCATCCCTCCAGCCGATTGGAAAGGCGCGCCCAGTCGGGGTAGACGTCGGGCTGGAAGCGGGGCAGGTAATACCGCTCGTCGTGGGTCGGAAAGGTGCGGTCGGGCGACAATCCGTCGGCCAACAGACCTCGAGCCAGCGGACTGAAGGCAAAGACATGCACACTGTTGTCGCGGCACCAGGGAATGATGGACTCACCCACCGGCAGGTGGATCCCGTCGTCCGTGCCGACCTGATCGTAGAGCGACCACAGGTTCTGGGTGGAGAAGAGTTGGACAGTGGTGGAGAGTTCCTCCATCAGAGAAACGGGGAGGTTGCAGACCCCCACTTTGAGGACATCACCGCTTTCTACCAATCGAGCCAGGGACTCTCCCACCTCGGCCATTGAAGGCGCGTCGTCGAAGGTGATCACCCAGTCCGGGGGACCGTGCAACTGGAGAAGATCAACCCGGTCCGTGCGCAGTTTCCTCAAGCTGTTGTTCAAGGAGACCCTCATGTTTTCGTAGGTATAGGGCTCGTTGGGAAACACCTTGGTGGCCAGGAACACCTGATCACGGCGTCCTGCCAAGAACTGTCCCAGCCTCACCTCGGAGTCGAGATATCCCTCGGCCGTGTCGAAGAACGTCCAGCCGGCATCCAAGGCGGCATCCACGGTGGCTCGTGCCGTCTCCAACTCCAGATTCCCATACCCACCGCCGAGCGGGTAGCAGCCGAGAGCAAGCTTCGAGAGCTTCGAGTCACTCATAAATCATCCTCCTTGGGTTTCAACGACCAGGCGGGCGTTGCAGGCGACTGTGGATCGAAGAAGTAAAGACGGCAGTCCTCGTCGGGAACGATCTGCAGTTGCGCTCCCGATTCCACCGGGCGGTCTCCGTTCAGCTTGACGACGAATCGGCTTTCCTTGGACATCTCCAATTGACTCAACACCGTGTCGTCGATGTCCTGGGCTATCTCGCGAAGCCCTTCGGTCACCACGGTTGGCGCGGGCACATCGACATGCACCAGGGTCTCCGACCCCAGTACCTCGGAAAACCGCACCTTCACGGGAATCCCCCGTTCCGATCCGTTGTGGGCCACGGCGAAGTGCTCCGGCCGCACACCGAGGATTACTTCCTTCCCCTGAGCATCGGACCGCGTCCGACCGGTCCGCAGCCGCGAGGGCAGTTCGAATGTCAATCCCTCGCCGTACAGAATGCTGACTCGGTCGCCGTCAACTTCCAGCGTGCCCTGGAGCAGATTCATGGCGGGTGAGCCGATGAAGTCCGCCACGAAAAGGTTGGCGGGCTCCCAGTAGAGCTCTCGGGGTGTCCCCACCTGTTGCAGCACACCCCGCCGCAGCACCGCGATCCGGTCGGCCATGGTCATGGCTTCGACCTGGTCGTGGGTTACATAGATCATGGTCGCACCGAGACGGCGCTGCAGTTCCCGCACCTCCGTTCGCATCTGCGTGCGCAGCTTGGCGTCGAGATTCGAGAGGGGCTCATCCAGGAGGAAGACCCGCGGATCCCGCACCATGGCGCGTCCCATCGCCACTCTTTGCCGTTGGCCTCCGCTCAGTTGCGCCGGCTGCCGTTTCAACAATTCGCTCAAGCTCAGCACGTTGGCGGTCTCACCCACCACCCGGTCCCGGATGGCCCTGGCCACGTGCTGGAGCCTCAGGCTGAACCCCATGTTCTCGGCCACCGTCATATGGGGATAGAGCGCGTAGTTCTGGAAGACCATGGCGATGTTGCGCTTGTCGGGAGAGACCTCGTTCACCAGTTCCCCTCCGATGTAGAGCGAACCCGCCGATATCTCCTCAAGGCCGGCGATCATCCTCAGAATGGATGACTTTCCACAACCCGACGGTCCTACCAGCACCATCAATTCGCCCTCTTCGACGCTGAGATCGAGGCTCTCGACCGCCACCGTACCGTCGAGGTACACCTTCCAAACGTTCTCCATGGTTACAAAACTCATGCGGATGCCCCCACAGGTTTGTCGAAAGAAGCGACCCGCTCGTCAACCTCTCGGCGGATGTAGTTGAGGCGGCGATCCCACCTGAGCGAATCGGCCAAGACGCGGTCTACAGGTCCGGAAGTCAGATCAGGCGCCGTCGGGTGATCCAATTCCGCCAGCACCACCCGATTGCCCGGGGAGTTGTAGTACTGCACGGGAAGACCCCTCACCGCCTTGCCCCATTGGACCCACCGCCATCCCGGGATGCTGCGCAGGGCCGGCAGGTGCTTGCGGATGATCCAATCGTCGAATTCTTCTTTCTCGTGATCGGTCACTTCGAATCGTTGCATTAGAAGACACCCCTGCAACGATGGCTCCGGATCTCCCGGCCATCTGGGTCCGAGTTGGTAGACGTTCCCCGTGTAGGTGCTGTCGTCCAACTCGTTGAACGAATCGAAGAATTGGCTGCCGTCTTCGATGGCCTCCGCCAGGCCCGGATCGGACATCCAACGGTTGAGCCCCTCCAGATCCTCGCCCCAGTAAGCCGCCATCCGGTTGCCGCTCCCCTGCCAGGCCTGGGGGACGCCGGCCGTCCGGGTGGCGTAGTAGCTGACCCGGCGGACACCCGGCAATGCCACAAGGTCGACCAGATGCTTGGTCTGCTGCCACCGATCGAACTCCTCGAGCGCGTGCCGTTGCGGCCAAGCCCGGGCAATGAGCACGGCGCCGAGGTGCAGCGGCATCACCGTCCCCCCAGTCCCGAGAACAAGAATCCCTGCTTGAACCGCCGTTGAGCCAGGATGAACACCACCGCCACCGGCAGCACCATCAGCACCGTGGACATCATGAACATCGCCCACTGCGGATCCCAGGTCGCCTGGTAGTTGGCCAGGATGCCCTGGGGCAGGGTCTTGCAGGCCCGTGTCTGGCAGAACACCAGTGGCCCCAGCAGGTCATTCCAGAAGTAGGCGAAGTGCAGCATGCCCAGGGCCACCAGCACCGGAACCGCCTGGGGCATGAGCACCAGCCACATGGTTCTCCACGGCCCGGCGCCGTCGATCAGTGCGGCTTCATCGAATTCCCGTGGAATGGTCAGGAAGAACTGGCGCATCAGGAATATCCCGTACGGCGACCCTCCGAACCACCAGGGCAGGATCAGTGCCCAGTAGGTGTCCACCAACCCGACTCTGCTGAACAGCAGGAACTTGGGGATGATGGTGGCGACGAAAGGCATGATCAGCATGCCCACCGTGAGGGCGAAAATGACGTTACGGCCCGGAAAGCGCATCCGGGCCAGGGCAAAGCCTGCCATCGACTCCGCAACCAACGCTCCCAGGGTGCCCAGCCCCGCGTACAGGAGGCTGTTCTTTGCGTATCCCCAGAGAGGGGTTGCCGTACCCTCCGGCGCCTTGAGCACGTTCTCGAATTTGATCGGGTCCGGCAAGAACCCGGGCGGGAAGACGAACTCCTTCCCGAGTTCGGAGAAGGCCAGGTAGATCATGTAGTAGACGGGAAGGATCATGACCAAACCTATGAACACCATGCTCAGGTACCACAGGGCCTTGCGCCGCCGCTGCAAACGTTGAGCCAGGTTCCCGGTGGGAACCGGACGAAGCGCCGTTCCAGAGGCAGTCACTGGGCCCTTCCCTCGTAGTGGACCCACCACCGGGACGTGCGAAAGATCAGTCCGGTCACGCCCGCGACGACGATGAACAGGACCCACGACAGCGCCGACGCATATCCCATTTGGAAGTCTTGGAAGGCCCGGCGGAAAATCAACAGCACCCAAAAGAGCGTGCGATTGGCCGGGCCGCCGTCAGTCAGGACCCAGGCGATGTCGAAAACCTGGAACGAAAGCACGATTCCGATGATGAGATTGAACAAGATGACCGGGCTGAGCATCGGGAGGGTGATGTGCCAGAACCGACGGATGCCTGACGCCCCGTCGACAGTGATCGCCTCATAGAGGTGTACAGGGATCGACTGCAACCCTGATAGATAGACCAGAAAGGCCGATCCGATCGACCAGAAGGTCAGCATTCCCACCAGGGGCAATGCCTGCTGGGGATCCTGGAAAAACCCCTGCCGGGGGAGGCCCACCTGCTCCAACAGGTAGTTGATCAGCCCGAAGTCGGTGTTGAATATCCACCCCCACAGGACGGCGGCCGCGAACAACGGGATCAGAGACGGAAGGAAGACGATCAACCGGAACAGGGCGGTTCCCCGTCCCGGCCGGTTGGCCAGAATGGCCACGAACAGCGAGAGGACAACGTACATCAACAAGAAGAAGGCCGTGTAATAGAGGGTCACTTTCAGGGCTTGCACGAATTCCCCATCGGTGATCATCTTCTCGTAGTTGTCGAAGCCGGTGAACTCCGCCGGCGAGATGATGTTGTAATCGGTAAACGACAGAACGGCCGAGGTTGCCACCGGCCCCAGGTAAAACACTGCCAGACCAACGATCCATGGCGCCAGAAAGGCATACGCAATCAGGGTGCTTTTACGCCTCCATCGCACCCTTGGCTTCTTGAATGCGGGAGACTCGACCAGCGGGTCCCCCGCATTCGCTCTGACAGTTTTTAGGTTGGTGATGGTCGTCACCCAGGCTAGTTACGCCAGTGCTTCCGTGATTCTGTTCGCCGCATCCTGGGTCGCTTCCTCGGCGGTGGCTTCACCGGCCCACAACAGGTCCAATGCGGCGGCGCATGCGGTGTCGACCGCGAAGCCCTGCGTGGTGAACGGCGTCCACGTCCCGGCCTCTACCATGGCGACCGCGTCCTTCTTCCACTGCACGTCGTTGAAACCGGCGGCCTCCAAGGCGCTCCGACGAGTCGGCGTGGCAACCTGGCTCCATATCTCCAGTCCTCTGGTATCGGTGATGGTCTTGGTGAAAGCCCATGCAGCTTCGGGATTCTTCGACTGGGAGGAAATCGAGATGGTTCCCAACTCGAGTTTCCCGGCCCGCACTCCGTTGAAACTCGGGAGGGCGGTCACGTCGTAGTCGAAATCCAGGGTGCCCGCCAGGGCTCCGTACCACCACGGACCCATGAGGTACATGCCGGTCTGCTGGTTGCGGAAGGCCTCCAAGTGAGCTCCTCCAGCCACCACGGGATTGGGAGACTTGCCGTCTTCGATGAGCTTGGCGAAATAGCCGAGCATCTGGGGACTGGCGCCCTGATGGATGGTGGGTTCCAGGTTCTCGTTGAGAATCGTCCCTCCACCCATGAAGCAGAACGTATCGTAGTTCCAAGACTCGAAGGACACCCCGAAGCGCATCCCGTTGTCCACCAGCGTATCGATGGAATTTGTGAACGCTTCCTCGTTCCACTCGCCGTTTTGGAAGAGCACCTGCGGATCTTCCAGTCCTGCCGCGTTAAAGGCGTCCCGGTTGTAGTAAATGACATACGGCTCAGTGTTATCGGGCAGTCCGTACATCTTTCCGTCGACCTTGGCGCCTTCAACAGTGGTGGGGATAAAGTCGCCCATATTCAACTCTTCGGCGTCCCTTGCGATGTAGTCGTCCACTTGGAGAAGCGCCTCACCCTCAGCGGTGAGCTGCGTCAACTGGAAGTTGAGCATCCTCATGACATCCGGCGCATTTCCAGCGGCAAACCGGGCCAGAAGTTGTGGGTACTCCTCGTAACCGTTGGCAGCCAGCGGCTCCCAGTTGACCTGCACATTCGGATACTTGCTGTTGAAGTAGTCGATGCGCTGTTGAATTACCTCTCCTTCGAAGCCGGCGCCCCATGCCCAAAGGGTGATCTCGCCGCCGACCTCGTCGGCGTCGGGCGCCGCCGTGGTGGTTGGCGCGGCGGTAGTGGCCGGCGCCGCCGTGGTGGCGGGGGCAGCCGTCGTGGTGGCAGCGGCCGTGGTTTCGACGGTGTCGTCGCCACACGCCGCCAGGAAGGCCGCGGCGGCAGCCGCGGTGCCGCCCAACCGGATGAACTCTCGTCGGGACATTCCGGCCTGCTTCGCCCGCCGGATTATCTCCATTTCCTTGCTTAATCTCATTGCTTGATCTTCCTTTCCTTAGCAGTTTCTCGCACTGCCCCGTTCTACGAGACAGTGATTATGACCCGGCATTAGTCGGTAGCTGTGTCCCCAATGTCAGACTGCCGAAGGGATTTGCGACAGGTCGCGAACGATGAATTCCTCGCAAGCTTCGCGGGTGATGTAAGGCAGCACCGAATCCCATCGCAGCGAGTCCTTCAGAATCTCGTTGTATTCGGGACGTCGAACAAACTCTTTGGGGTCCACGTCCGCCTTCAACTCGCACCAGAGCATGCGATTTCCTTTACCCAGGTAACGGTTCCAGGGAAAGGCGTAGTCAGCTGTCCGATCTCCCCGGAAGGTGCGAATCCTCACCCATCCGTCCAGTTCTGCGTAGCTGGCGAGATGTGGACCATCAAGCCACTCGTCAAACTCCTCTTCATGTTCGGGACCAACTTCAAAGCGTTCGACAACACAGCCGCCGCTTCCCACTTGATCCCTGCCCAAGGCTCCAATCACCTTGGAAATGGTCATCATGGTCCCGTTGAACGGCTCCTGCTCCAGTGACGGATACTGCGACTCGCGTTCCAAGGTGGGCTCATCCAACCCTCCTGTTACCACCTCGCTTCCGATCCAAGCATGCATGTCCGGAATATTGGTGGCCACGTATGGAATGAAACGGGTGGCCTGGGAAGCGTTAAATGCCGCGGGGAGTCCTGTCTCAGGATCAAAGTCGCGAATGATCTTGTAGCTGGACGCCCCCAACACCGCGTAGTGACGGCCGAAGTCGTCAAAGTGCCAGGCAGTCCAGCCGTCAAGCTCCTCTTGGAGAGGGGGCGGACAGTCGACGCGACAGACCAGGAGCGGGCGTTCGTCGGGAGGAAGAACCATTGACATTGCACACCTTCTATTCTTCACTACTCGGATCATCATATGACCCGATCATTTAATGATCATGCTAGGTTGAGAATCATTGCCTCGCCGGGTCGAGACAGATTTTTTTCAGCGAATCCTGCGTCTTCCAATCCAGGTGTGGCCGGTTGTTCGGCGTTGTCCGTGGAGGCAGACGGCGGGCAAGTAGATCCTAAAGAGAAGAGTCGCCGTGCGTTATTGCCTGGTTTGACGTGAACCGAGGAGTATTCGCAGGGTGGCCCAGCTAATCCAGTCTTATCCCCTTTGCTTCTGCTGCACTGAGCGCAGCAGAAACCGGCTCCGAGCGGCGGGTGCGGGCAGAGCGAAGAGCCGCTTCGATCACCGCAATGCCAAGGGCGGACGCAACCGCATCGCCGTGGTTTACGGCGTCGAGGTAGCCCAACGCCAGATCGCAGAAGGCGTGCACCGGTAGCGTCCCCGGATAGATGGCCGCGCCTCTCATCAGGGGAAAGGAGTAGTCGTCTCCGTCCTCACGGACCACCTCTATGCGGTCCCGCTCCAGGTCCACGATCACCACTCCTTCAGTTCCGAATACCCGCACCTCCATGTGATGCCGCTGGGAGGTCGGCACGCCCGCTCCTCCGGACACAGAGATGAGAGGACCCTGGCGGGTGGTAGACAGAAAGGCGTCATACATGTCGCTTCCTGCCGGGCCGGGACTGACTGCCCCCATCACCTCGGTGGGAACCAAGCCGGTCAGCCAGAACACCAATGAGTAGAGGTGGCTCAGTTGCCCGTAGGCGTACCCGCCCTCCTTCCCCACCCAGGTGGATGGCTCGGGTGGGCTCTCCGCGCCTGGGATAGAGTCCTCTTCGCCGGAAAAAAGGCCCCGAGCGGGAGACGCCATCTGGGCGACGACATGCTCCAAACGGCCGATGCGACCTGCTTTGATCCATTGACGGGCAACCGCAGCCTGGGGAAAGAACTGCCATCCGTGCGGAACAAGTAACACCAACCCCTGTTCGTCCGCCCTAGTAACCATATCGAAGGCATCTGCGCCAGTGATCGCCAGCGGCTTTTCGCACATCACATGCAGTCCCTGGTCCAGGGCGGCCATGGTGTGCTCGTGGTGAAGGCTGTGCGGCGATGAAACCACCACCGCATCCAGCTCGTCCCAGGGCAGGAGTTCATGATCTTCGGTCGCCACCGGCGCGCCGAACCGTTCTGCTACCGCTTGTACTTCCGCAGCGCCCTTGCGACAGACAGCCCGGATTTCCACGTCGGGACGGGACGCCAGCACGGGAAGGTGGTTCTCCACCGCCCACCAACCGGCACCGATTACGGCAACTTTTAGCGGGGATTGGTTGGTGCCCACCTTCAGAATCCTACAGGAGCCTGGTCAAAGATCCCACGGCTTCCTATTAGCCGCCGTTCGGGATCCGAACCCCTCTAAGAAAAGAGACCGCCGACCAGTTCGGCCAGCACCGCGATGCCGACGGCTCCTCCTACCCATTTTAATCCATCGCAAGTCATTACGAATCGCTTCCAGGTCATAGCGAATCACCTCTACGACGCCCTTTAAGTCTTCCTTGGTTGCCAGCGGCTCTAGAGCCATGGCCAACGCATTCATCTGAGGCTCGGCGAATCCCGCCTCCCGCAGGGCCGTCCGTTGGACTGCTTTCACTTTTGCCGCCTCCCGTGTTCGATTCCTCCGGCTGATAATAGGCGGACAATCCTTCCTACCGCTGTCCGAAGAACGCGTATCTCAGAGATTGAACAGGCGTGTTCCCAGTTCCCAGCCCATGTCGGCGCCGGTCGCGGACATGGCGAAGAGGATCAGTCCGGCACCACAGATAGATAGGTTCTTCATGAACATCGACATCTCGGCGGTCTTGGTCGGCTCTTCGTCGGACCAGAAGTGATGGACCATGAAGGCGGCCAGCAACACGTACACCGCCAGTCCGAGCGCGGCCAGGTCCATCCACACCCCCAAAATGACCCCGAGACCGCCTGCGGCGATGAGCACACCCGAGACCCGGGCCAGCAACCCGGCGGCAGGAACTCCCCGCGACGCCGCATACCCGGCGGTGGCGCCGGGTTGAGCAAGGTGTCCTATCCCCGCCCCCAGGAAAATCAACGAGAACATAATCCGACCGATAATCAACAAAGCTTCCATGGTCCACCTCTCTTGGGTAATGCCACCCGGCCTGTCACGCCGGGGACGTCATGATGTAAGGGTAAGTCATATTCGGGCCGTATTCGCCAGAGTCGCTCTTCCGGCAGAAAGCGGACTGCCGAAGCGCGTACTAGACGCACGGAAACAGCGCAGACAGATTCGAAACCGACTTTGCTTCAAAGAAAGAGGCTACTGACCATTTCGGTCAGCACCGCTACGCCGATAGCGCCACCTACCCACTTCATCCACCGCAAATCATTACGCAACACTCCCATATCATGACGCAACACCCCCACGTCATGACGCAACTCTTCCACGTCATGACGCAACTCTTCCACCATGCTCCTCAGGTCTTCCCTGGTTGCAAACGGCTCGAGTGCTATGGCCAAGGCATTTGTCTGAGCCTCGGTAAACCCTGCCTCCCGCAGCGCCGTTCGTTGAACAGCTTTCACTATGACAACCTCCCGTGTTCAGCCATCTTCACCCGAATTGTAGTACACAACCACATCTGTGTCTAAAGAAACGCACCCACGCGTTGTCCGGTTATGCGACGGGGGAGCACGATACCTTTGCAAAGCAGTTCCCGGTGAGGGTCTCCGACCAGAAGCTTTACGAAAAGGTAGATCGACTTGCGTTCACGCGGCCCAGGATTCAGACCTGGCCCGCCTTCCTGGCCCTGTTCTGGTAGCGGCGCAGGCTCCGTTCAAGCATGTCAGAAAAGGAGCGAGCCCGGACGACGTTCTTGCTCTGTCGGGTAACAAGTTCACCCTTGGGTGGATCCAGGCCAAGAGGAGATGATGTAGTCGGTGATCTCCCTCTGGAGAGCCTCTTTCCGACCCTCGGGCAGGAAGGAGGCTGTCACCGAATTGCGGGCTAGCTGGATCAGATCGTCACGGGATAGATCCAGGGCCGATGCGATACCGAGGTAGTTATCTCCGACGTAACCACCGAAGTAGGAAGGATCGTCGGAGTTGACGGTGACCAGCACTCCGGCATCCATCAACTCCTTGAGATTGTGGTCTCGAAGATCGGGAAACACCTGGAGCTTTTGGTTCGAGAGGGGACACACGGTCAGGGGAATCTGCTCCCTAATCAACCTGTCCACCAGGGTCGGGTCGTCTCCGGCGCGCACCCCGTGGTCGATCCGCTCCACACCTAATACGTCGAGAGCCGACCAGATGTATTCCGCCGGGCCCTCCTCGCCGGCGTGGGCGACCGGCCTCAAGCCTGCCTCGACGGCGCGGCGGTAGGCCTCGGCGAACAACTCGGGAGGATTGCCCAACTCGCCCGAATCGAGTCCTACCCCCTGGAGGTAATCGAGGAACGGTCGGGCTTGCTCGAACACCTCGACAGCCGATTCAGGCGGCAGATGACGCAGGAAACACAGGATCAGGGTCGAGGACACATCCGCTACTTCTTGTTGTCCACGCGCCAATCCCCGAATAACCGTCCCGATGCCGATACCGCGCTCGGTGTGCGTCTGGGGGTCGAAGAAGATCTCCGCATGCCGCACCCCGTCGGATGCCGCCTTTCTCAGGTAGGCCGCCATCAACCGGGCGAAGTCATCCTCGGTTTGCAGTACCTCGGCAGCTTGGTAATAGATGTCGAGGAAAGACTGGAGATCGTCGAACTCGTAGGCTGCTCTCACCTCTTCGACAGACCCGAAAGGCAACGCCACACCGTTGCGCTCCCCCATCTCAAACATCATCTCCGGCTCGAGCGTCCCCTCGATGTGAATGTGCAACTCGGTCTTTGGAAGGCCCCGGACGAAGCTATCCATTCCCAGGTTCTCCTTTGGCAGGTCCGCTATTTGCCGGAACGTTGTATACAGCTACTGGTGGATACACGGCATGTGAAATACGAGAGAGCGCCGGGAAGCGCTCTCTCGTACATATAACTAACCGGACGGGGCTAGATGAACAGCTCGATCCAGTCGCTGGCAAAGTAGACCAGGCTGGCAATCGAGACTATCCACATCAAAACGTGAATCTCGCTCGACTTGCCCCTCACCACCTTGATCAGCGTGTGCGTCACAAACCCGGCCGCTATCCCGACTGTGATCGAGTACGTCAAGGGCATGAGAATGATGGCCAGCAGCGCCGGCAATCCTTCTTCCATGTCCGTAAAGTCGATGTGCTTGAGCAACCCGACCATGAGGAACCCGATGAGGATCAGCACCGGTGCAGTCGCCTGTGCCGGGACGATCCCGGCCAGCGGCGACAGGACAATGGCGATCAGGAAGAGTATCCCCGTGACCACGGACGTGAGACCGGTCTTTCCTCCTTCTGCCACCCCCGCCGAGCTCTCGATGTAGCTCGTGTTCGAGCTGACTCCGGCCACGCCGCCGAGCGCGGCGCCGAGCGAGTCCACCAGCAGGAGGCTTTTGAGACGAGGGATCTTGCCTTCCTCATCGGTCAATCCTGCCTGCTCGACGATGGCAGTGGCGGTGCCCATCGTATCGAAGAAGTCGGCAAGCATCAGCGTGAAGATTGCCAAGATCGCTGACAGGAAGCCGAGTTCCGCAAACGAGTTGCCGAGGTCGAAGCCCCAGAGGGTCTCGAGGCTCACGGATGCCGCGATACTGTCCGGCACGCTGGCAACCCCTGCAATCAGGGCCACGACGGTGGTTGCCACGATCGTGATGATCATCGCCCCCTTGACCTTGCGCGCCACCAGAACCACACCGATCAGTACCCCGATCAAGGTCACCCCCTGACCGGCTTCGGTGGGAAACACGAACTCTACGATCGTGCCCCCTTCTCCGTGGACCAGCCCGCCGTTGACCAACCCGATGAACAGGATGAAGAGGCCTATGCCCACCCCGATCGAGTACTTGAGGCTGGTCGGTATAGCTGCCATCACGGCTTCCCGCAGGCCAAACAAGACGAGGACGGTGACTATGACACCCTCCCAAACTATGACGCCCATTGCTCCCTCTATCGAGAGGCCCTGGGCCGTCAGGCTGTAGGCCACCACTGCGTTGAGCCCGAGACCGGCCGCCATGGCGATCGGGTAGTTGGAGAAAACCCCCATCGCGATCGTCATGATGGCGGCTACCAGCGCCGTCCCGGCTGCCACGGCAGCAGGATCGAGACCCGCGTCGCCGAGAATCAAGGCGTTTACGAACAATATATAGGCCATCACCAGGAATGTGGTGATGCCCGCGCGGACCTCGGTGCCTACCGAGGAACCGCGCTCTGAGATTCGGAAATAGGTATCTAAACCTTCCATTTCCACCTCCTTCCACAATGTTGTCCACTGATTTGACAACTAGCCACTCCTCATGCTATTCCCACAGAGCGGAATTTCGGAGCGCCAACGGTGGTTTTTTCCACGCCGACCGGGTTGAATTCGCCCTCCCCGGCGCCCTAATCGGCCTTTAGGGGCCAATTTCCACCCGCGCGCCGAGGGATCGGGGCCCCTCGACGGATCAGGCTCGGCTATCGCCTCCCGGCGTCGCGGGTGGAAATCGCCTGCGTCGCCATCCCCAACCCCCGAGGCAAAGCCTGACGGCTACGTCTCAATGACGCAGATCACCTCTCCGGTGACGACTTCGGCGTCCTCTTCCACCAGTATGTCGATCACGGTTCCCGCCACGGGAGAAGGCACCTCGGTCTCCACCTTGTCAGTTTCGACCAAGGCAAGTTCGGTGTCCTCCTCCACCTCGTCGCCCACCTCGACCATCCACTCCAGAAGCACCACTTCGTCCACTGTCTCGCCCAGCCTGGGCATCTTCACCTCAAACTGCATCGGTTAGTACATCCTTTCTATGCGGGCGCGTAGATGTTCCGGAACATCGCATCGACACCGGCAGGGGGACTTGTTTTCACGGTCTCCACCGCCGCCTCTATGCGGGCTGCCACCTGCCGGTCGATTTCGGCAGCCTGCCCTTCGGCCAGCAGGCCCTCTGATTCCAGTCTTGCCCGGAAGGTGTTGATCGGATCCCGCTGGTACCAGCGCTCGAACTCGCCCTCGGGTCGGTACTCGGCCTTGTCGGCCCGGGAGTGCCCGGCGTAACGGTAGGTCTTCATCTCGAGCAGGGTCGGACCTTCGCCGGACCGCGCCCTCTCCAGAGCATCGCTCACCGCCACCACCGTCTTGTCGGGATCTTGCCCATCCACCATGACTCCAGGGATCCCGTAGGAGACGGCCCGGTCGGCCAGATCGTCGATGGGCGTGGTCAGGTTGATCCGGCTGTACTCGCCGTACTGGTTGTTCTCGCAGATGAACACCACCGGCAGATTCCAGATAGCGGCCAGGTTCAGACCTTCATGGAAGGCGCCGATATTGGACGCCCCGTCGCCGAACACTCCGATCGCCACATCATCGGTTCCCTTCACCTGGGCGGTCAGAGCCGCCCCCGCCGCCACCGGAATACCGGCGCCGATGATGGCGAAAGTAGGAAGCAGGCCCAGTTCCCGGTCGACGAGATGCATGGAACCGGCGATGCCGCCGATGCATCCCATCTCCCGACCCATGATCTCTCCCAGGATCAACTCAGGGGTCATTCCGAGGGCCAATCCCATGCCATGTCCCCGGTAGGTGCAGGTGACCGTATCGGTGGTGCGAGCCACGGCGGCAATGCCCACCGCCACCGCTTCCTGTCCCTGGGCGGTATGAGTAGTGCCATGCACCAGTCCCTCGGCAAAGAGGCCCTGCACCCGATCCTCGAAAGCGCGTATCTCCACCATCCGCTCGTAGCGCGCCACCCGGTCGTCAGCCAAAGCCAAACGGCGTTCCATCTTCGTTCCGTCGCCCATCAGACGCTGCTCCCTTCTCCCACCCACCAGGGGTCGGGTACCCGGCCGGTGGCCATCAGTTGATCGATCTGCTCTGTTACGTACTCCTTGTTCGGCATGTAGCGCAACTCCAGTTCTCTCCCGAACGGCACGGGAACATCGGGGCATGTGACCCGAAGCACCGGCGCCCTGAGTTCGCCGAACAAACGCGAGCCGACGTAGGAGGAGATTTCCGTCCCCCAACCGGAGGTGTAGGGGCTTTCCTCCACGATCACCAACCGACCGGTCCGCCGCACTGCCGAAACGACTCCCTCACGATCCCAGGGGATAAGAGTTTGAAGGTCGATCACCTCCGCCGACCAGTCATCCGAAGCCTTGGCGGCGGCCATGGCCACCCGCAGCATCGCCCCTGCGGTGATGATGGTCACGTCGTCGCCTTCCCGGACCCTGGCGATTTCCCCCAGCGGAATGATCCCCTCCTCCCCGATAGTCACCTGGGCGCGGCCACCGTAGAGAGCCCGCGGTTCCAGCACCACCACCGGATTGGGATCCCGGATGGCCGATCGCATTAACCCGTAGGCGGATTGGGGTCCGGACACGACCGCCATCTTCAGCCCAGGGGCATGACTCATCCAGTTCTCAAACGTCTGAGAGTGCTGGCACCCGAAACCCAAGCCGGCGCCGATCGAAGCCCGCACCACCATCGGGCATGTGAACACCCCGTTCGAAAGGAAGTGGAATTTGGCAGCTTCCGTCACCACCTGGTCGAGCGCCACCCCCAAGAACTCGATAAACATGATTTCGGCCACCGGGCGAAGACCGGAGGCCGCGGCGCCTACGGCCATGCCGAGGAACCCCATCTCGGAGATGGGAGTGTCCCGAACCCGTAGGGGCCCGAACTCCTCCAACAGCCCGTCCGAAGTCTTGAACGGCCCTCCGGCGGCCGCCACGTCTTCCCCGAACACCACCACGCTGGGGTCTTCGCGCATCTCATCACCCAGGGCGGCAGCCACCGCCTGGTTCATCCGCATCCGAACCATTACCACAACTCCTCGAGCATCGCCACTCCTGCCTCAACCAGGATCGCCTCCGTCTCGGGGGCTACCTGTTCGATCAAACCGTAACTATGGTGGGCATAGTCCACCTCGTAACCACCATGAGGGTACTCAGCGGCGCTGGGCAGGTATGAAATAACCCCGTTGGAGTATCCGGAGAAGAGAGTGCTGGCCCGGTCTGTGGGGGACCGGTCCCTGATGGCCAGGGCGATCTCGGCAAAAGCTTCCCCGGGGATGGCAACGATGGCGGTGTCTCCAATCCTGATCGCCTGAATGAAGGCCGGGACCCGGTCATAGGGGGCCTCCTCCAACTGGGCGATCGCCGCTTCCGCCCAGCTGATGTGGTATTGGATGGGATTGAGTTCCTCGGGTCCGAGGCCTGCCTCTTTCGCTTTCTCCAGGTTGCCTCGGTAGTGATCCCGCTCGGCCTGCACTTCTTCGATCGAGGGCACTCTCTTGAGCGGCAGGTCCACCACGGTGGAAGCCACGGCCAACTCCTGGGGAGGCTGGTTCTCGGCCCTCACCACCCGGTAGAGGACGATGGGAGTGACCGAACCGTAATCATGGCGCTCGATTTCAGTTTCAAACGTTTCGATGCCAGCCATGGCGTGCAGCGCCTCCGCCGCCAGTTTCTCGCCGAACTCCACCCCCGCGGCGGGGTCGGGTATGAACGCCTGCAAGGGCAGGACATTCCCACCGGCGCCCTGCAGGAACACGCACATCGCCCCGGTGGCCTCTTCCACGGCGTCTCGCAGCGGCCAGGGGAAGTCGGGGTTGATAGCCGGGTCCTCGGGCCCCACCACCACCGGGTGGCAGCCGAAACTCACCACCACCGCCAGGGGCGAACCGTCCTGGCGGTCGACCCTGATCACCCCCGCATCCCGGTCGATCGGACCGTCGGGATTCCAGCCCAGGATGGTGTTTAGCGACCCGACCGTCCCCTCCACGCCTTGCACCCGCTCGCGGCGGTTCACCGTCAATCCCTGCACCTCGGTGCTGGTCGAACCCACTCTCACCGGCACCGTGTTCTCCGCAGCGATCAGGGCCGCGGAGACCATCTGGTGTGGAAGTATCTCCGCATAGGCCTGCTCGGAAGGCCTGATCTCATCCAGCAGGCCTCCCAGCTTCACGCGCCCGGGGGTGTGCGGCCCGGCATGGGTGTGGCTCACATTCAACAGTACCGACTCGGGGCGCGTGTCGATCGCTTCGGCGATCATCTCCCGGATCATGGTGGCGTATTCGGGGTTGAGAATGGCCAGGTCTATTCCCAGTATCGCCACTCGCTCGGTCTCGGACTCCAGCACCAAGGCGGTGGCCGTCAGCGGAGATCGCACCTCGATGGCAGGCCGCCAACGGCGTACATATCCGACCAGGTCCGCGGGAACGGGCGGGGTTATGTCGGTCCGGCCTACCCCTCCACGTAAACTTGTGTTTTTAGCAGTAATGAGTGCCCTCCTTGACTTGTCCTCTATCTGTAATCCAACAGCCCCGACTATAGGGAAGAATCCCAGGTTGGTCCTCCCCTGCTGATGTATTTGTCGGTTGGCCGACGACCGGATCAGTAAAAGAGCAGACCACCGCTGACATTGATGGTGGCGGCCGAGATGTAGCTGGCATGGGCGGACAGCAGGAACACCGCAACCTGGGCGATCTCCTCAGGCCTCGCCAATCTTCCCATGGGGCAGGAGGCGGCGATCGCCTCGAGATCGGCCTCAGTTAGTCCAATCCCCAGCATGGGGGTGTCCACCACCCCGGGCGCGATGGAGTTCACCATGATCCCGTGGGGAGCGTAAGAGGTGGACAGACCGCGGCACATGGAGACGATGCCCCCCTTCGAAGCGGAATAGACCACCGCACCATGGCTTCCGCCCGTCCACCACCCTTGCGAACTGAGAGTGATCATACGCCCACCCCCGCCGCGGGCTTTCAGCGCCTCGCCCACTGCCTGGTTGATGAAGAAGGAGGCTTTCAGGTTCACGCTGTGCTGGAGATCCCATTCCTGTCGGGTCACCTCGGCAGGGCTGGATCGGCGGACCAGCACTCCCGCGCAGTGGACCAGTCCCCACAGGTCGCCGAACTCCTCCAGCACGGTCTCAACCACCGTGTGAGGAGCATCGTCGCCGGTCAAGTCGATCTCCACTGCCAGATGACGACCGGGATCGTCCCATTGCTCCTTCTCCGCCCGCAAGGCCGGACCGTTCAGGTCCACCCCACACACCCGGGCCCCGCAAGCCGCGGCGAGACGAGCAGTCGCTCGTCCGATCCCGCTGGCTGCGCCGGTGACTATCACCCCGCGCCCCGAGAGTCCCGCCCCCAAGGAGAGTTGGTCGTCAGTCATTGTCTCAGAAGGCTAGGGCGAGGCTGGCTTCTGCGGTCCTCATCCGGTAGGGTAAATCTCGCTGACAACCGGGTCCACTGCATGCAACATCGATCTCCTCCCTCCCAACACCCACGCTCACCGCGCTTGGCGCTGGTTCCAGACCTGGTGTGGAATCCACCGGATTCCGAGCCTCAATCGGGGAAGGCCCTGGTGATATCAGGGAGCAAGATCGAAGGAGTGGCGGATGCCAGGACCCTGCCAGGTGACGTCGACCGTATGGTCTTTCCGGGATGCACCCTCATGCCCGGGCTGATCGATGCCCACATTCACATGGCCTCGTGGATGGTTCCCGCTCTCCTGGCTGCCGGTGTGACCACGGTGCGGGACATCGGCAACGACCTTGACTGGATACTGGGGCTGCGTAGCCGACTTGCGGCCGACCCCCGGCCGACTCCCCGGGTGCGCTGCTGCGGCCCGGTTCTGGACGGTGAGCACGTCAACTGGCCTCGCCTCGGAGAAGGCCACGCCGATCCCGAGGCGGTGGCCGCCAAGATCGACCTGCTGGCCGCCGCCGGGGTAAACGAGATCAAGCTCTACGTTCACCTGGACCTGGAGCAGGTCAAGGCGGCCGTGGCAGCGGGGAGAAGAAACGGGGTGCCGGTAGTCGCCCACCTGGGAGAGGTGAACGCGCTGGAAGCCGCCGGGGCGGGCGTGGCCGAACTTCAGCACCTGAGCGGGATCATTCACCCCCTCGACGGCACCCATCTGGCTGATCTGGAGGACATAACGAAAGCACTGATCGAGGCGAACACGGCGCTATGTCCCACTGTCATCGTCTGGGATCGCCTGGCTCGTCTCAGCCACTTCGCCTCCCGGCCCGATCCGCGGCTGCGGTGGGTGCCCGACAAGATTCGTGAGTGCTGGGATGCCTTCCCCCACCGGCACGATCCGCAAGGATCCCGGGGCCGAATGGCGGCGGTTGCAGAGATCCAAAGGGTCATCCCCAAGTTCTATGAAGCCGGCGTGCCCATCGTCGTGGGGACCGACGCGCCCTGGCCATACTTGATCCCCGGTTTCAGCCTCCACGACGAATTGCAGATGTTGACAAAGTCCGGGCTCACACCGGCGCAAGTCCTCACGGCTGCCACCCGGGAAGGAAGTCGCCGCCTCGGCGTGCACCACCTCACCGGCACTCTCGCGGAGGGGAAGGCGGCCGATCTTCTCATTACGGAGGGAAACCCCCTCTCTGACATAAGCCACATTCGCCGGGTGCGGGAGGTAATTCGGGGAGGACAGCCTGTTGATGTCGCCACTCTGCAACCTGGTGAATTTCAATTTGAAGATCCCGTCAACGCCAGCATGGTCGAATATGCCGAAGGCATTTCGCGGCCAAAATAGTGAACGTCAAGGTTGGCTTTTGAGGGATAGGCGGGGTTAGGCTATTTTTCTGACCGGAAATGGTGGTATACCGTCATACGGCGGTGTACCTGACTCCGGTTTGACGAAGACCATTTTCGTCACCATCACAGTTGAAAGAGAGAAAGGTTGAGAATGTCACGCAAGCTGATAGTTGGAGTGGCGGTCATTGCCCTATTGGTGGCCGCCTGCGGGGGAGACGAGGATGAGGCTCCTGGCACCACCGCCGCCCCGGAGACCACGGCCGCCGCGGTTGAAGAGGCCCCCGAAGATGAGGTAATGGAGGAGGAGCCAGAGGCGCCTTCCGGCCCCTACGAAGCCGTGATCCGCCCGGCCGAACAACCGTGGAAGATCGGTTACGGTGACGGACTGTCGGGAATTCCATTTACCGACAGCGTGACCGACAACATCAACGCCATCGCCGCCGAGATGGGCGTGGAGATCGTCTACTGCGACAACGCCTACGACCAGGAGCGGACCGTGGAATGCTCCAACCTGCTGGTAACCCAACAAGTCGACGGAGTGATCTTCGCCAACTGGATCGCCGGCACCGAAGAACTGATCTCCAATATCTTCCACGATGCCGGGATTCCATGCGTCTCCTACGACGGCCCCCACCCCGGATGCGTGGCCTTCGGCCCCGACAACTACGAGGCCGGAGTAGCCGCCGGTCGCTTCCTGGCGCAGTACGCCCTTGAGCAGGGATGGGCGCCCGAAGAGACTGAGCTGCTGCTCGTGTGGACCCCGGACGTGCCGGTCCACAAGGCTCGGGCCGACGGCGCCACCGACGGCGTGCGGGAGTCGTTCAACATCCCGGACGAGAACATCCACGACATTCCCACCGAGGGCCTGACCGACACACTGCCCAACGTGACCACCTGGTCGATCGCCAACCCCGATGCCAAGCATGTGCTGTGCTTCGGCCACAGCGACCAGCCCGGCGTCGACTGCGGATTGGCCCTGGAACAGAACGGCTTCTTGGGCAACGCCGCGGCCGCGGGAACCGGTGCATCCACTGAAGCCCTCGTGGAGCTGCGCGAGCGTGGCAATGACGAGTCTGTGTTCAAGGCCACTATCTCATACTTCCCCGAGCGTTACGGACAGTATCTGGTGCCCATCATCGTCGATCTCATTGAAGACCGCACCGACCTGCCCGAGAGGATCATCCCCTCGGTGGAGCCTGTCACCCGTGACAACGTCGAGGAACTGTATCCGGGAGGCGAACTGGACGAAGCAGCCATGGCTGAGGAGGATGAGTACGAAGCCGTGATTCGAGAAGCTTCCGGAGCGTTCAGGATCGGTTACGGCGACGGCCTGTCGGGTATCCCGTTTACGGACAGCGTGACCGACAACATCAACGCCATCGCCGCCGAGATGGGCGTGGAGATCGTCTACTGCGACAACGCCTACGACCAGGAGCGGACCGTGGAGTGCTCCAACCTGCTGGTAACCCAAGAGGTTGACGGAGTGATCTTCGCCAACTGGATCGCCGGCACCGAAGAACTGATCGCCGGCATCTTCCACGACGCCGGGATTCCATGTGTCTCCTACGACGGACCCCACCCCGGATGCGTGGCCTTCGGCCCGGACAACTACAACGCGGCGCTGGAGGCCGGCCGATATCTGGCCGGCTTCGCCCAAGAGCAGGGTTGGGCGCCCGAGGACACCCATCTGCTGTTGGTGTGGACTCCGGATGTGCCGGTCCACAAGGCCCGCGCCGACGGCGCCCGAGACGGCGTGCGGGAATCGTTCGACATCCCGGACGAGAACATCCACGACATCCCCACCGAGGGCCTGACCGACACCCTTCCCAACGTGACCACCTGGGCGACTGCCAACCCCGGCGCACAGCACGTGCTGTGCTTCGGCCACAGCGACCAGCCCGGCGTGGACTGCGCGCTGGCTTTGGAGCAGAGTGGCTACCTGGGTCACGCGGCCGCTGCCAGCCTGGGCGCCTCCGACGAGGCGCTGGTGGATTTGCGGGAGCGCTCTGACGAGGAGTCTGTGTTCAAAGCCACCATCTCCTACTTCCCCGAGCGCTACGGGACCTACCTGGTGCCGGCCATCGTCGACCTGATCGAAGGAAAGACCGTTCCCGAACGGCTAATACCCTCGGTCTCACCCGTAACCCGGGACAACGTCTTCGACCTCTATCCCGGATAGAGACAGCCAACTAACAAAAGAGGACTCGGCGTTTCGAGCCCCGGTTCGTACGCCGAGTACCTCCCTTCCTTATCGGTAGAGAGGTATGGATAAACAAAGTCAACAACCTTTGATAGCTATGTCGAATGTCTCCAAAGCATTCGGACAGGTTCGAGCTCTCATCGACGTGAGCCTGGATCTTTACCCAGGAGAGGTGGTAGGTCTGCTGGGCGACAACGGCGCCGGCAAGTCGACCCTGATCAAGATCCTGTCAGGCAACTACCACGCTGATCAGGGATCTTTCGAATACCAGGGTCGGCCGGTGACAATCAATCACCCCGCCGATGCCCAGGCACTGGGGATAGCCACCGTGTACCAGGACCTGGCGCTGGTGGAAACCAGGTCGGTGGCCCACAACATCTACCTGGGACGGGAGCCTCGCCGATTCGGTTTGTTCATGGACCGCCGGAAGATGGAGAAGGACGCCATCATTATGCTGGAAGATCTGAACATACGACTGCCGTCCCAGAAGGTGGACGTGGAGTTGCTGTCGGGAGGACAGCGTCAAGCAGTCGCTCTCTCCCGGGCCATCGCTATGGGCGGCAACATCCTCCTGCTGGACGAACCAACCGCCGCCCTGGGGGTGGAGCAGACCCAGCAGGTCCATCACCTGATCACCAGTATGCGCAAGCAGGGCAAAGCGGTGGTGGTCATCACTCACGACCTCAGCGACATCCTGGACATAACCGATAGGATCGCCGTGCTCAGACAGGGAAAACTGTGGGCGTACGTTCCGTCGGCCTCTACCACCACCAACCAGATCATCGGCTGGATAACCGGCGTGATTCCACCTCACATCCAGAACGGAGCAAGCCAATGATCTCGGTTTTCAAGAGGCAGGACAACTGGACGCTGATCGGTCTGCTCATCACCCTGTTGTTGATGATTGCCCTATTCAGTTGGCAGTCCGAGTTTTTCTTCACGACCCGCAACTTCATCAATATCGGACAGGCCATTTCTATCAGAGGTCTGATCGCTATCGGTCTGACGGTGGTGATGATCGCCGGAGGATTGGACCTGTCCATGGCGGCAGTGGCGGCAGTGGCGGGTATGGTCACTGCCAGCCTGATCACCCTGGACGTCAACAGCGTCCTGGTTGGTGTGTTGGGAGTAGCCGCCGCAGGAGTGCTGGGCGCGTTCAATGCCCTGTTGATCGTCAAGTTCAGAATCAACCCGATCATCGCCACCCTGGGAACCCTGCTCTTCTATCGGGGCTTGGCCTTCGTTTCCACGGGCGGCGACAACATCGTGATCGGGGTCAACGCGTGGAGCGAACTGGGAAGAGGGTCCTGGCTGGGAGCCCCCATAACCGTCTGGTTGTTCCTGGCGGTGGTGGTGCTGGGAATGTGCTTCATGCGATTCACCGTGGCAGGCAATCACCTCTACGCCGTGGGCGGAAACAGCGAAGCTTGCCGCAACGTCGGCATCAGGGTCGACCGCCTGCGAGGCTGGACCTACGTGGCCCAGGCCTGCCTGGCGGGGTTGGCGGGTCTGATGCTCACTTCCCAGAGCGGAACGGCCCTGCCAAGCGCCCTGAACGGCGCCGAGTTGGACATCATCGCCGCAGTACTGCTGGGCGGCATCGCCCTGAGCGGAGGACGGGGAGGCCTTTTGGGAACCCTCCTGGGACTGTTGATAATCGGGGTCGTCCAGAACGGACTGATCCTCCTGCAAGTGCAGATCTACTGGCAGTCGGTAGTCCGCGGCGCCATACTGATCATCGCCGTAACGCTCGACAGCCTCCGGCGAGGCGGCGGCTACCGCTAGCCGGGTTCCCCACAGGGACGCAGTCGGCCACAACTCAAGAGGGTTTTATGAGGAGATGGCTCCCGGCATGACCTGGGGAGCCATCTCTTTAATCAATGTGAGCTTGTGCAGGTCTCCCTACAGGTTGTTGTAGATCGCGGTCTCGAAGTCCATGAAACCGCCAACCGATGTCCCATCGGCGAACGGGAAGATCTGGGTGGCCCAGAAACCCCCAACATCGTTCTGGCGATCGATCCAGTAGTAGAGGTTGGCCAGGCCCGCCCAGGCCAGAGCGCCCGCCGGCCGGCCGGTCGGAGCCTCCTCGTCATTGATCATGAAGCTCAACGCCCAGGACTTGGGCATGCCGGGGAAGAACTCGGCGTAGTTGGTGAGAAACGGGTCCACTGCGGGAAGACCCTTGATCTTCATCTCTCCCAACCCGTTCTGGACTGCCATCTCCACGGTCTCCCTGGCGAGGACCTGCCCGCCGGGACCCATGCCGTCGTTCAGCCACATACGAATGAACTTCATGTAGTCCTCAACGGTCGAGTACAAGCCGTGACCGGCCATGTGCACCTCGGGATCCGGCGGCAACTCGAAGTCGAGAGGCGTCAACTCTCCGTCGTCGCCCCGGTGATGTATCAAAGCCATCCGACTCCGCATCTCATCGCTCAGGTCAAAGGACGTGGAATCCATCCCCAGGGGTTCGAAGATCCGCTCCTGCATCACCTCGCCCAGGCGCTTGCCGGTGATCCCTTCCACCACCTGACCGGCCCAGTCGATATTCGTTCCGTACTCCCACTGATCTCCCGGATCGAAAAGCAGGGGCGTCATAAGGGATTCCTTGGAAGAGGTGACCGGGCTGACCTGGCCGTGGTCCTGCGCCAACCGATTGTATGTTTCGTTGAAGAAAAAGTAGGACAGGCCTGCGGTGTGGAGGAGCAGCATCCTGGTTGTCACATCACGTTTCGGGGGCCGGAGCATCGGGTCCCCGTTGTCGTCGAAACCGTCCAGTACCTGCAGTTCCCCTATGTCGGGGGTGTAGTTCTTGGCCGGTGCGTCAAGGTCGAGCCGGCCTTCCTCCACCAACTGCAGGCAGGCGGTACCACCGATGGCCTTGGTGGTCGAGAAGATCGCGCAAATGGTGTCGGTGGTCATCGCCGCGCCGTTGCCAAGAGAGCGGACCCCTCTCGCGCCTTCGTAGATATTGCCGTCACGGTTGGTTGCCAAAGCCACGACGCCGGGTACCCGTGGGCTTCCCGATGTCACCCCGTCAAGGACGGCATCAGCCGCCGCGGTCAAGTTGCTCATATCAGGCTCCTTTCAGCCACTTCTCTGGAATGGTAAGAGCGTGCTTCAGCCTTAGGCCCGTCACAGATAGATAGATTTTCGCGTGGACCTTAAACTGGACCGAGACCGAGGCCAACCATTGGAGGAGACACCCTGTCGCCCGCTGTCATTTCATCCGCCCTTTATGACGAGACACTGGCCGAGTTGGAAGTGCTCGGGACCGCCCAGAATCGCAAGGTCTATCCTCGTCATGGCGTGCAGGCGCCGCTGTTCGGAGTCAGCTACGCCAATCTGCGGAAAGTTGCCAAACGACTGGCTCCCAATTCTCGATTGGCGCAAGAGCTGTGGATGTCCGGCAACCACGATGCGCGAGTTTTGGCCACCATGGTGGATGATCCGTCTCGGATCACCGCCAAGATTATTCGCCAAAGGATCATGGATGTCGACAATTACGTTCTGGCCGACGCCCTGGCGTCGCTGGTCGGTCGAACCTCCCTGAGAGACGATTTCGCCCAGGAATGGACTGCCGACCCCGAAGATGAATGGGTGGGCGCCACCGGGTGGTCACTGGTAGCCTCCCAGGCCTTGGACGCCAAGGGCGGCTTGCCCGACGACTACTTCAGCGGCCGCTTGATTCACATAGAACACTATATCTCGCGGGCAGCCAACCGGGTGCGGCACTCCATGAACGGCGCTTTGATTGCCATCGGCTGTCGGAACCCGCATTTGCGTCGGGCGGCGATACAGGCGGCGCGACGGATAGGGAAAGTCGAGGTCGACCACGGAAAGACCTCCTGCAAGACCCCCGAAGCCATTCCCTACCTGTCCAAGGCCTGGAAACGTAAGACCTCCCGGTAGGCGCCTGCCACTTGATCAATCCCATCTTCTGCGCGTCCATGTGAGTATTTTCAGGAGGAGCGAAGCTGTTTTAGAGAATGAGAGCGGTGCATACCTCCTCTGTCACACTCCGAAAGTCCTGTGTCCTTGTTGCGATCATGTTGCTCCCTGCCCTGGGAGCGTCATGTTCGCCTGATGCGGCAGATGCTCCAGAGACCACTTCAGCAGGCGCCGCGGGGACACCGACCACCACTTCGGCCCAGGCAACCACCATCGCCACGGTAACCACCACCACGGTCCAGCCTGGAACAACGACCACTGCTGCGCCGGCCACCACTACCACCACGACCTTTCCCACCGAGGCCGCTTCGAATTATCTCCGAGACCTCCTCTCGGCCGAGACCGGTGTAAAGGCGCTGGTGGAACAGGTCCGCTCTGTAAACGACCAATGGGACAATCGGTCCGGAGGGTCTGTCTCTTATTCGGATACTGAAGCCGCCTTGGAGGATGCCGTACAACGCACCCGGGATTTGGTCGAGGCCTTCGCATCGATCGAAGCGCCGTCGGGGGTCGACTTTTCACAAGCACATCGGATGGCCGCAACGGCAGTCGGCCGGATGCCCGACATGGTCTCGGAGATGCTGGACGGACTACGGTCCGCGGATACCGGCGAGGCTCGCAGGGCGGCATTGGTGCGGCTGGAAGCGGTCTTCGACATCTTCACCGACGCGATCGAGCAGGTGGCCTCGATGGTGGGAAATGTAGGAACCGGAGCACTACAAAGTCCCGACGATGAAACCACAACAACAGCCGCCGCTTCCGACGCCATCGGGCGGGTGGAGGCACAGTGGTGGCATCCCGGAGTCGCATAGGACAGGATGGGAAGACTTGCCATCTAACCGTACCCTCTCCAGTCGCTTTCCTTATCTCCACATCCTGGGGCCCGCCTGGTTGGCGTTACTCGTGAGTGGGGCTTCTTCATGTGCGCTTTTCGAACCCGAGGACTCCCTGGCGCCCACCCCCACCATCACCGCACCGGTCACTACCCTTGCCGAATCGACATCCACCACCGATTCCTCCCCGGCCACAAGCACCACCCTGCCGCCGACCACCACCACTTCCTCGGTCCCCGAATCCACCACGACAACTTCCCCTGTCCGGGTGGCGCTCGACTATCTGGAGCAATTGCTGGCCGCCCAAGCTGAAATAGCTCGGTTTGTGATGGAAGTCAGGGACATCAACGACGATTGGGACAACAGATCTCAAACGGGGGTCTCATTCTCGGACACCGAACTCGCCTTGGAGGAGACCGTTGCCCGAGCCCAAAGCCTGCAGGACACCTTCGTTCTGATAAAGGCGCCCTCCGAATTCGGTCTTCGGGATGAGCACCGCGTGGCCAGTTCAGCGGTGGGCATCCTGGTGGATTCCCCCCCGCAGATGCTTGACGGGCTACGTTCACCTGACACCGGCGAGGCACGCAGGGCGGTGCTGGCGGGGTTTTTGACTGCGTTCGACCTCTTTGGGCAAGTAATCGACCGAGTGGCCGCCATCACCGGAGAGGAAGGGATCGAGATGCTCGAAGCCAGCAGGGCCGATGACTCCTTTCCGGTCACCACACCTGAGGAAACCACTACCACTTCCAGTACCTCTGCCGCCACCGGCGCCACCTTGGGTACGGCCCCGCCGGACCCGGGCAATACCAAAAACTGCAGTGACTTCTCCACCCAGGCCGAAGCTCAAGAGTGGTTCGACGCCTACTTCCCCTTTTACGGCGACGTCGCCTTGCTCGACACCAATGAAAACAACCTGGCCTGCGAACTACTGCCCTGAGGGACGCCTACCACAGTAGTCGGGCGGTTTCTCCTGTTACCTGAGCCTTTGACTCTCGGCCAACCCTTAGCCGGGCTAAGGAACCCGTGGTCCCCGCTTCGGCGATAGGCCCAGCACCAACTCCAAGCCCTTTTCGATCATCCGCATCATCGCGTCATCGACCCGGCCCTCTTTTTGAGAAAGATCACTCTTGTTGAGAGTCACTATCTGGGACACGTTTGCAACGGAATCCCGATCCAGGCCGGAGGTCTCGGCCGGCAGCATGACGTTTCCCGGCGCGTAGGCAAGACGCAGATTGGACGTGATTACAACAGCCACCACCGTAGCGATTCTGCTTCTGTTGAACTGCTCGCTCGACACAACCAAAACCGGGCGCCTGTATCCCGGTTGGGATCCAATCGGCGGGCGAAAATCGACCCAGAAAATATCGCCTCTATGGATTACCAATGATCGTCGTCCAGCGCCCGTTGCTGTGCCTCCAGCATTAGCGGTCCGATCTCTGAAGGATCACTTTGGTACACAGCGTCCAAACGGGCAGTGATCTCGTCACGGTCAGCAACTGCCAACAAGCCTTCCAAGGCTTCCGTGTACAAACTCGAACGTGAACACCGACGACGCTTGGCCAGTAGTTCCGCCGCTTCAAACACCGCGTCGGGAATCGACACCGCAACTTTCATATACGCGGTAGTATAACCCGGTATGACCGAGCTCCTCCCGGCAGCCGGCCTGGGGTCCCGGAGAGAACCCGGATTCCGTCACGTCCTGCCGCTGGGGTCGAGTTGAGGTCTGTTGCGGGATGGAGTTCCCCCGGGTTGACGATTGGGTGGCGTGTGATTGTTGTCACAACTCTGGGAGACTCTTTGGTTCATGTCCCAGACGGTGCAGACCCGGCGCTTTGCGGTCGAGCCCTCGTCCTCTCGGCATCGCCGCCTGACCGAGGTGTTCGGCATGTGATCTGAGTTGTACAACGCCTGTTTGGAGTCGTGGAAGGGGACTTGTCGGTGGTGGAAGGACCACCAACCGGAAGAAAGCCTGCCGAGAGAGACTCTCCCAGTCCCATTATTACCTTGCTCCAGGTGACCCTGCGGGTATATTCGGACTCATGGAACCAACCTACAAATCCAGCAGGGAAATGCCCGCCCAAGAAGGCGCCTGGGGCTTTCCGCTGTCCATGTGAATAGTGCCGATCATGCGTAAACCTGCCGTCTTGCTCCTCATCCTCTCCCTGAGTTTTCTGGGCGGATCTTCATGCCTGCTGGATCCGGTCGAGGCCCCACCTTCCAGTACCACCACCGCGGCCACGGTCTCCACCTCCGCTCCCCCCACCACCATCGCCCCCCTGGCCACGACTTCCACCACCCGACCACCCACGACCACCACTCAGCCTTCCACGACCACCACTACCCAACCACCCGCTGCTGCATCCACGTTTCCCGCCGAAGTGGTCCGGAATTATCTCAAACAGCTTCTTACGGCGGAGGTGGGAGTCAGTCGGTTGGTGAATGAGATCATCGGCATCAGCAACGATTGGGACAACCGGTCCGAGACGGATGTCAGTTTCTCGGATACCGAAGCGGCGATGGAAGCGGCCGCAGAGAGTATCCAGACGGCTCGGGTTGACTTCGACCTTATTTCAGTTCCCCCAACCGGCGATTTCCCGCCAAAACACCTGACCGTCGTCTCGGCAGTTGGCCAGATCGCTGAATCTGCAATGGAGATGTTGGCCGGGTTGCAGTCGTCTGACACCGGCGAGCAGCGTCAGGCGGCGCAGGTGGGGCTCAACGCCGCGTTCGGGGTCTTCAAAGAAGGCATCGACGCGATCATCGCCGAGTACATCGGAGACGAAGAGATAACGGCCCTCATCGTTAGCCGGGATCTGACGGCGCCGGGCCCGGTTGATTCCGAAGAAACCGAATCGGAGGAGGCCGACTCCGAAGAGCCGACAACGACTACCACCGAGGCGAGCGGCTAGACGCCATTCAGTCCCTGTGAGAAGTCTCAGGGCAGAGCGAATCGAGTTAGCCGGGCAGCCGGCGGATCCAAGAGCAACGTGACTCGTGGATGGAGTCGCAGGGCCGAAGCCGGAACAGCAGAAGTGACCGTTCCCTCCAGCGTTGCCCGCACAGCTGCAGCCTTGTTCGATCCGGTGGCCAATACCAACAGATGCGCCGCTTGGCTGATGGTGGCCAAACCCTGGGTGATGGCCAGGAAGGGCACGTTTGCGGGACTGGGAAAGAACCGGGCGTTGTCGGCCCTGGTGGTCTCGGCCAACTCCACCACTCGCGTACGGGACTCGAGGGAAGAGCCAGGTTCGTTGAAAGCCAGGTGACCGTTGCGCCCGACTCCGAGAATCTGCAATCCCACTCCGGCGCCGCATACCAGGTGCTCGTAGCGAGAACACTCCTCCGCCAAATCAGGAGCGTCGCCGTCGGGTCCGCGAACACGATGAGGATCGAGGCCGACATGTCTTGCCAACTGGTTCAGAATGACATTGGCGTATCGCTGCGGATGCGAGCGCCCCAGCCCCACATACTCGTCCAACAAAAAGGCCCGCGCCCTGCCAAAATCCAACCGGCCTTGCCGGTATCGGAGCACCAATTCGCGGTAAAGGGCTGCAACGGACCCGCCGGTGGCCAGGCCCAGGGCCGGCTCTCTCGTGGCGCACAGGTACTCCTGCACCAGGTCGGCCGCGGTGCGCGTAACGCCGGCGCCATCCGGTTCCACGATTACCTCCATCCGAGCGGCGCCTCCGACAGACAGCTTCTCGTCATGGGTGTAGAGCGAAGCAGTCCCTTCAGGCCGGTTGTTGATCAGATTTGGCCCCGGTTATGAAGGCCACCAAGTCATCCTTGCTCACCCGGCTGACTTCAACCTCGGCAGCCTTGCGGCCCTGACGCAGAATTACGGCATTGTCACAAACTGCGGTGACGCGATCCATGTTGTGAGTGATCAGCAGAACAGCCACCCTTGCGTCTCGCAGGGAAAGAATGAGATCCATGACCCTTTGCGCCTGTTCCACTCCCAGGGCGGCAGCGGGTTCGTCCAAGAGCACGATCCGTTGTCCCCATGCCACTGCCCGGCCGATCGCGATGGCCTGGCGCTGTCCTCCCGAAAGCAGACCAACCGGTCGGCGCATCGAGGGAATGGCAATGTCGAGCCTGGCCAGGGTCGCTTTGCACTCTCTATGCATTCGCCTCTTGTTCAAGAAGCCGATCCTGGCGCCGAAACGACCGCCCCGCGTGTATTCCCGGTTCAAGAACAGGTTCTCCACCACATTCAGGCTGTCTATCAGCGAAAGATTCTGATGTACGGTCTCCACGCCCAGGGTGCGCGCCGCATCCGGAGACGAGATCCGATGGACGGCTCCATCAATACTGATCGTCCCCGCATCCGCCTGGTACACCCCGGCGATGCATTTGACCAGGGTGGACTTACCGGCGCCGTTGTCTCCCAGTAGTCCCGTAACCCGACCGGGGCGCAGGTCCAACGACACATCGTCCAGGGCCTGCACGGCCCGAAACGACTTGGACATGTTGCGCACCGAGAGAGCAGGCGCCGTCATCCGCCACCCCAGGAGACCGGCGCCCCTTCCACATTCCAGATCCCGGCCACCACCGGGGCGCCGGCGCGGACGCCGGTCACGCCCACCACCAGAGAGCGGGTGACGAAAGCCTGGATGCGGAAGCCGGCGATAACGGTGTCGCCCTCCCGCAGCACCCGACCCTCCGGGTGGAGCCGCGCGTAATAGTCGATACCGGCCGGATCCGGCATGTCGATCGGCACCCGCTGCCGGCTCACATCCTCTGGCCCGGCGGCAGCCACAACGGTGGTTGGATAAGGCTCGAACACCGGATCCACATAGAACCCCCCTCCAAAACACAGGGGCACTCCCTGATGAACGTGGGCCACCTCCGTCAGGTACAGCACTGCAGGCTGTTCGGGAAGCTCCTCCACCGCATGCAAAGGGGTGGTGCCGGTTAGGCCGTGCCCCGGTTCCACCTGGGTGGCGCCAACCTCTGCCAGCACATCCAGCACCGCCGTGGAGGTGGTCCCGGGAGCGTTGACTTCGATGGCAAAGCCCGAGCCCAAGTGGCCGAGAGCAGCCTCCACCCCCCGAGCCAGCGTTTCGACATTGGCAGTGGGGTTCACCTTTTTCGCCGCCCCGTCAAAAAGCAGGGCCGGAAAGGTGGTGAGTCCTGCGAATTGCAATCCCCGCAGACCGTTGACGAAGTCGATCGCCTGGCAGAGTTCATCAAGGTGAAACCCGCCCTCGTGGCCCGGATAGAAGACATCGCCCTGTTCCCAAATCCGCAATAGCACCTTTTGCCTGCGTCCCTGGGCTGCTACTGCCCGTGAAGCCTCAACCGCCTTGTTGCGGGAGAAGATGGTCCAATACTCCGGGGCCAGGCTCGCAGCCTCGGCCGCTTCGGCTCGCGGGATCTGCACCAGATGTCCGAGATTGCCGATTGCGTGTCCGTTGGCGGCAATGGGCCGGGCGCATCCCATGTCGACCGCCACATAACCGTCTGCCCCACCCCTGGTGATCGCGTCAAGCGCTCCCGGGGCCCGTCCGACCTGTTTGCTCATGGCATACACCGTCAAGCCACGGCGGTGAGCCTCAGCTGTCATGAGGCGAGCGTTCGACTCCACCGCGTCCAGGTCAAGCACATAACTGTTGGCCGGAATCCGGTTTTCCTGGTGAAGCCGTACCGCGGCCTCCAGAAAGGCCCGGTTCCTTCCGATCAGAGATTCAAGGAACATCGTCACCCACGCTTTCCGACGGCGCCCTCATGCTCAGAGCCACCGCCACAATGATGATGAGCCCCCGGGCGATCAACTGGTCCGCCACCTCGAGGCCCATCAGAATCAATCCATTGTTGAGCATCGCCATGATCAGGGCGCCCGTCACCGCGCCGGCGATGGACGCGCGTCCGCCGAACAAACTGGTACCACCGATCACCACCGCGGCAATCACGGTGAGCAGATCGTTCTCTCCCAGGTCGTGGCGGCCGATGGCCAGACGCCCAGCCAGCAGCACCCCGGCGAAGGAGGCAGCCACCGAACTGACCACCAGGGCGCTGATCCGAATCCGGTCGGTATTGAGGCCGGCCGCTTTGGCCGACGCCCGATTGGCCCCCGTGGCGAGCACATGCCTTCCCCACCGCAGATGGTGCAGTGCAAAGTGGCCCAAGGCAAAGGCCACCGCGGTCCAGATCACCAAAGACGAGACAGGACCCAGCGACCCGGCGCCGAACAGGGCGGAGAAGGCGTCGTTTCTGATCGGCATCGACTGCAGATTGTTCATGTTGCGGGCAATCCCGCTGATGATCCCCAGCATCCCCAGCGTCACCAGGAAGGATGGGATCCGTATCTTGACGGTGATCAGGCCGTTCGCCAGCCCCACCAGTGCACCCACGGCCACCGCCGCCAGCGCTCCGATGAGGAATCCATGGTCGCCGACCACTACTGCGGCAACCAACGAGGAGAGCGCCACGGTCGATCCGATCGAAAGATCTATCTCCGCCGAGGCCAGGGCGAAGGCCATACCCACCGCCATGACCGCGATCGGCGCTGCCTGGCGGCCGATGTTCAAAAGATTCGACCAACTCAGGAAACCATCGTCCCACAGCATGAGAGCGAAGACGGCGAGAATCGAAACGAAGGCCAAATAGACCACGTAACGTCGAAACCCGCCGTCGTCGCTCTGTCTGGCCCATGCCTGCCTCAACCGGGTGGCGACGCCGGCCAGGACATGGGCTCTCATCTCTTGCGACCGTTTCCCTATGCGATCAGCTGTTCATGGAAGGTTATCCGCCGAGTGCGGCCATGACTTCGGGAGGTGGGTCGGTGGCCAGTGACCGGCGGTAGGCATCCACGATGTTGTCAGCGGTCACTGCGATCGCCGGTACCACCGTAAACGGAGGAGCGTCCTTGCCCAACAGACCGTAAGCACCCTCCAACGCCATGGTCCGTCCCAGCGCATACGCCTCATCCGCCGCGATACCAACCACATTCCCGCCTTCCACCAAGTCCAACGAAACATTGGTATCCAGATCCAAAGTCACCACCGCCACATCAGAAGCACCAGCCGCCCGCAAAGCAGCCAACACCCCGTCGGCCGGACCAGCCGACCACGGCGCATAAATACCATCAAGATCAGGATTGCGCGTCAACAACGTAGCCGCGATCTCCTCAGCAGCAGCCGGATCAGCCAACCCCTGCTCAGAAACGATCTCGATCCCCGGATAACGCTGCTCGATCCAAGTCTTGAACGCCTGATCACGCTGATTGGTCACGTAATAGGCAGCATCATGAAAGATGAAACCCACCTCCCCGGAGCCGCCCAACGCATCAGCCAACAAATCCGCAGCCGCCATCCCCATCGCAGCCAGATCATCGGTCACCACCCCCACATAATCGACACCGTGCACATAGCCCTCGGGCACATTGCTCAAGAACACCAACTGCACCCCGGCCTCGACCGCAGGACGGAACGCCTCCGCGCCCGACACCGGATCAATCACCAAACTGATAATGACATCAGGATCCTGCGCCAACACAGTCTCCACATCATTGGCCTGCTGAGCAGCATCAAACTGAGCATTCGTCTCGGCAATCACCTCAATACCCAACTCGGCAAAAGCATCCCGAGCACCCTGACTCACCGCATCGGTGAAAGCACCCGCCGTATGCCAAAGCAAAGCCGCCGTATACCCCCCAGACTGCACCTGCGCAATCTCATCACCACTCAAAACAATCTCACCCGACGCGGTAGCCTCCTCACCACCAGGCCCCTGAGTAACCGGCGCCACAGGCACGGACTCGCCGAGTGCGGCCATGACTTCGGGAGGTGGGTCGGTGGCCAGTGACCGGCGGTAGGCATCCACGATGTTGTCAGCGGTCACTGCGATCGCCGGTACCACCGTAAACGGAGGAGCGTCCTTGCCCAACAGACCGTAAGCACCCTCCAACGCCATGGTCCGTCCCAGCGCATACGCCTCATCCGCCGCGATACCAACCACATTCCCGCCTTCCACCAAGTCCAACGAAACATTGGTATCCAGATCCAAAGTCACCACCGCCACATCAGAAGCACCAGCCGCCCGCAAAGCAGCCAACACCCCGTCGGCCGGACCAGCCGACCACGGCGCATAAATACCATCAAGATCAGGATTGCGCGTCAACAACGTAGCCGCGATCTCCTCAGCAGCAGCCGGATCAGCCAACCCCTGCTCAGAAACGATCTCGATCCCCGGATAACGCTGCTCGATCCAAGTCTTGAACGCCTGATCACGCTGATTGGTCACGTAATAGGCAGCATCATGAAAGATGAAACCCACCTCCCCGGAGCCGCCCAACGCATCAGCCAACAAATCCGCAGCCGCCATCCCCATCGCAGCCAGATCATCGGTCACCACCCCCACATAATCGACACCGTGCACATAGCCCTCGGGCACATTGCTCAAGAACACCAACTGCACCCCGGCCTCGACCGCAGGACGGAACGCCTCCGCGCCCGACACCGGATCAATCACCAAACTGATAATGACATCAGGATCCTGCGCCAACACAGTCTCCACATCATTGGCCTGCTGAGCAGCATCAAACTGAGCATTCGTCTCGGCAATCACCTCAATACCCAACTCGGCAAAAGCATCCCGAGCACCCTGACTCACCGCATCGGTGAAAGCACCCGCCGTATGCCAAAGCAAAGCCGCCGTATACCCCCCAGACTGCACCTGCGCAATCTCATCACCACTCAAAACAATCTCACCCGACGCGGTAGCCTCCTCACCACCAGGCCCCTGAGTAACCGGCGCCACAGGCTCTGGAGGAGCTTCCGTCGTAGCAGGTGCTTGGGTAGTGGTGGCTTCGGCGGCGGCCCGGGTAGTAGTGGTTTCGCCCTCGGCATCGTCGCCGCAAGCCGCCGCAACCAGGCTGAGCACTGCCACCAGACCGGTTATGAGCCACCTTGCGGATGTATTGCGTTTGTATTTGCGGGTTCCTTTCATGGTTCCTCCTAGGTTGCGGACTTCTCCACCCCGCACCACGACGCCACGAAGTAGGCCAGGGCACGGGTCAAAGACACGAAATCCTCTATCGGTAGTCGTTCAAAAGGTGTGTGACAGGTGGCGATATCACCTGCCGCGAAGTAGACGCCTGGAATGCCTGCCGACCGAAGCATCGGTTTCTCCGACCAGTAGGGCGCTCCTTCGATTCTCGCCTGCCGGCCGCCGGTCGCTTCGATGGCGCCGGCCAACTCAAGCACACCCGGATGATTAGCCGATATCTCATCGGGGGTACCCCCCACCGAGTGATCTCTCGGAGCGGAGAAGACCACCTCGGAACAGACCCCGTGCTCTTCGGCGACTCCGGCGGTGATCTCCCGCAAGGCCGTGGCCGCCGCATCGAGGTCATCCCCGGGCAGGAACTTTTGAATGAGCGACAGTTCGAACTTTCCGGGCACGGCGATGTTACCCCCCGACCCGACCGTGGTCACCAGCAGGAACCGCTCTCCCAGCAGGTGGTGGGCTTCTCCCGTAGACAGCGTCTCGTTGTGATCCCACAGAGCACCGAGCAGGGCGTGCCCTGCCTTCAGCGCGTCCACTCCCAGTTCGGGCCTGCCAAAATAGGCAGACTTGCCCACCAGGGTGATGTCGGCTATCAGAAATCCCATCTGGGCGGTGTAGATGGCGCCGGTGGTGGGCTCTGTGTAGATCGCAAAGTCGGGCGGGCTACCAGAGCCTTCCAAGAGCTCCTTGACTGCGGCTCGCATCCCCAGGGAGACCCCGCTTCCCGGCTGGCCGGACTCCTCATCGCATACGAACAATCCGATCACCGACCCCCTCAGTCGGTATCCGGCCCGATAGATCGCCCGAACCGCTTCGATGATGGAGCAGATCCCTCCCTTCTGGTCGGTTACTCCCCTCGCCCAAATCTCCCCGTCGACAACCTGACCGGCGAACGGATCGTCACGATCAGAGCCTCTCCACTCCTGTGTCCAGTCTTCGGCATGGACAGTGTCCAGGTGCCCGGCCAGCACCAGGGACCGGGTTCCATGCTCTCCGGCGCCTGCCCGTGAATACACATTCGGGCGGCCCCGCTCCACCTCCACCTGATCGACCTCGTGCCAGCAACCCTCTTCCAGCCGGCTTCTCACCCAATCGGCGAAACGCCCTTCATCCGCGGTGATGCTGGGAATCCGCACCGCATCCCGGACCAGGTCGACCAGAGAGTCGGCATCGACCGCGGCGGCGATGACGGCCGCCGCGTTCTTCATCTCCCGCTCCTTCGTCCCAGTCGCCTGGTGACCAACGACTTGTGCACCGAGGAGAGCGCCGTGGAGACCGCCCCCAAAAATGCGGCTTGTCCACCGATAGTGGAAGGCACCAGTTCCGGAACCACCGTCAGGTAGCGTCCGATCCGCGCTCTTACCGCCTCCACAAAAACGGGATTGGCGCCTACGCCTCCCCCGAACACCACCAGGGCGGGGTCATTTACCCAGCAGAAGTAGGACGTTGCAAAAGCGACCGAGTCGGCCGCTATGCGAAGCGCCGCCCTCGCTGCCTCGTCCCCCTGGGCCGAAGCGGAGAAAATGGCGGGCACGTCGACGTCACCGTTCAAACCGGTACGATGCCCGGCCTCGACCGCTCGGTGAAACAGTTTGCGGATAGCCGGCGCCGACGCCACGTCCTCCAGCGTGAGAGCGTGAAACACGTCACCGCCCACCCGGGGAAGCTTTACCGACCCGATCTCGCCGGCCGCCCCATGGGCGCCTCTATAAAGTTCCCCGTCCAGGACCATCCCCATACCGATCCCGGTTCCGATCGAGATGGCCGCAAAATCCCTTACCCCCTCCCCGGTCATGGCATTCGCCTCTCCCACAGTGGCCAGATTGACGTCGTTTTCAATGCTCACCGGAATCCCCAGTTGCCTCGACAACTCCGCCGCGATCGCCAGATCCCCGAACCCCGGCAGGTTGGGCGCCATTTCCACTCGGTCCAACTCGGGCCGGTAGACGCCCGGAACTCCTACACAGGCGCCCTCGAGCCGGCAAGCCCGCTCCCCAAGGCCCTCCAGCAGACGACGTGTGGTGGCCACCACCCCGTCAACCGCCGCCCTTGCGTGGGGTGCGGTCTCGATCCGCTCCACGGCTATCACCTCTCCCAGCAGATCCGCGACTCCCACCAGGGTCTTCGTTGCTCCCATGTCGACACCCACCACCATGGCCGCGTCAGCCGCCAATTGGTAAGAAGCCGCCGGCCTACCGATCCGGCCGCGGGTCTGGACGGAGGGAATCAGTTTCACCACTCCCGACTTCTCCAGGTCGGACACCAGCGCGTTCACCGTGGGCTTTGACAGTCCGGTCAGGCGGGCAAGTTCGGCCCGGGAGATGGTTTGGCTGCCGGCTTCGACAAAGTGGTCGAAAACGGCCTGACCGTTTCGGAGTCGAAGCATGCCGGAACCCGACTCTTCGATCACTGGCTTTCCATACCTTTCGCTCCTAAAGGCCGTTGGCAAGGGAGGTCGGAGGCTCCCGTGTGGGTTTGAAATTGCAGTGTAAGTGCACTACAACCTATTTGTCAAACACCTTTACAAAAGATTTTGCCACTCTTTTTGGCCTGCCTTCAAGCAAAGGCAGGGGTTGAGAACGGCGCTTGCCCGAGTCCGCCCGCGCGGTCATCCCCCGATTATGTTGTGCTCTGCTTCCCCTACCATCGGCCGGAAGAAACAGGAGACAAGGAGAAGAGATGGCAAAATCTGATCGAGGCCGCCGAGTTGTCGTCGGATTGGCGTTCCTCGTCATCGGTGTCGTGTTCCTTTTGGAGAATCTCACCGATTGGAACATCCCGTGGGGTGGATGGTGGCCCGCCATCCTGATCGCGGTGGGACTCTGGAACATGGCACGGAACCGCTCCTGGTTCGGGGGCCTGGTGCTGATCGCCTTGGGCGTGTTCTTCCTCCTGGATACACAGGATGTTTGGGAGTACACCATTGGGGACATCTGGCGGTTCTGGCCGGTGGTCCTGATCCTGGTGGGAGCAAAGATGCTGTTGAGCCGGAAGAGGAAAAGGGCCCGACAGGCGCCCGAACCCTATCTTGACGACAATTCCGTACCGGGCGAATTGGACGTCACCACCGTCTTCAGAGAAGACAGACGAAGAGTCACGGATCACAACTTCTCGGGCGGCCGGATTACCTGCGTGTTCGGTGGTTCCAAGTTAAACCTGCTGGACGCGGGCCTCGCCGCCGGCGAAGCCACCCTGGACGTCACGGCGGTATTCGGCGGCGTTTCGATTCGCGTCCCCGACGGTTGGATCGTTGATGTTCGAACCACCAATTTATTCGGCGGCGTCGACGATGATCGTTCCCCACCGTCTCCCGGCACCGCCGCAGGCCGGCTCACGATAACCGGGACCTGCCTGTTCGGAGGCATCGAATTGGAGTCCTGAGCCTCCGACTCGACCATAGGCGATCAACGGGCAGTAGTGATCAGGCCCCCGGCCAAGTTCTAGGGGTTGGAGACAAAGCGATGATTACCCGTCAATTCCGAGTTTGCGAAGGAAGGCGCTGTTGTCGGGCTCCCTTCCCAGAAAGGCGCGGAGCGTGTCGATCGCGTCGCGGGAGCCCCCCACCTCCAATACCTCCCGCCGGTAAGCCATGCCCACCGCCGGGTTGGTGATTCCCTCTTCCTCGAAACGCCTCCACATGTCGTCCCCGAACACCTCCGACCACAAATAGCCGTAGTACCCAGCGTCGTATCCACCCATGAGGTGACCGAAGCTGGCCGGTGAAAAGGTCCCTTCCTGCCGGGGAAAGAGCGACACCTTGGTGGTGCGATCCAGTATCTCGTCGATGTCCTTGTCACGGTCGGGGCCGTGCAGAGCCATGTCCAACTGCCCGAAGCTCGCCTGGCGAAGTTTTGAGATAGCAATATTCAACAATTGGGCGCCGGTGAGCCTCTCCAGGAGTTCGGCGGGCAGGGGTTCACCGGTTTCATGATGGAAGGCGAACCGCGCCAAGATCTGAGGCTGCCAGGTCCAATTCTCCATGATCTGACTGATCGCCTCCACGAAATCCCACTCTGTGCTGGATCCCGAGAAGCGCCCGAGTTCGGCGCGAGTGAGAATCTGGTGGAGGATATGCCCGAATTCATGAAAGAGGGTCACCACTTCCGAATGCTGCAGCAGTGCCTGTGTTCCCTCGAGCGGCGGGGTGAAATTGGCCACTATGCAGGAACGCGGCCGATGGTAAGACCCGTCCTCCAGTAAACGCCCTCCCACCAAGGGGAATGCCGCGGCATGACTGAACTTGCCCTCTCTGGGAAACAGGTCCATGTGGAAGTGGGCGATGGGCTCACCCGAAGCCCGGTCGAGGACCTCATACGTAATCACATCCTCGTGCCAGACCGGCGCATCCACCCCTCGGTATCGGAGTCCGAAGACTTCTCCGGTGAGATCCAGCATCCCTTCCACTACCTGGAAAAGCGGAAAGTACCCCGCCACCTCCATCTGGTCTACTCCGTACTCGGTCCGTCGGATCTGATTGTCGTAGTACCGCCAATCCCACACCTGGGCAGGGCCCTCCTCGTTGTCGGCTTCGAGCATTGCCGTGATCCGATCGAGCTCGCGGCGACCAGCGGTACGGAGCGGCGCCAGCAGCAATTCGTAAAACTGCTCCACTGTCTCCGGTGTTTTGGCCATCCGCTCGGAAAGGCGGTGATGAGCCCAGGAAGGCTCATCGAACAGGGACGCTATTTCCAGGCGGATTGCCACCGCCTCTTCCAGGATCGGCCGATTGCTGTCCACCGCCCGGTTGTTGAATTTCTTAATGAGGCTCTGGCGCAGGTCCCGGCGATGAGCGTTTTCCATGAAGGGCACGACATGGGGATAGGCCATCGTCACCCGAAGCCGCCCTTCCCCCTCGGCAGGTGGAAGAGAATCGATATAAGACGCCGGCAACCCGTCCAGGTCCTCACGGGAAACCTCCAGAGCGTCGTCGTATTCCGCGATGTTCTGGGAGAAAGCAACCCCAAGTTCGATTAGACGCTGGGTGAGTTCCTTGACGCGCGCCTGGGACTCGGCCGGAAGATGGTGCCCCGCCTTCTTGAGATCCCTGCGAACGAACTCCAGCAACCGGGCGCGTTCTCCCGACAGGGCAGCCGCCTCTTCGGTGCCGGCGAATTCCTCCACGGCCTGGTAAAGCTCCGGGTGGAAGATGAGTTCTGTTTGCCACTTCGAGAGCCGCTCGGCGCAGGCGCGACCCGCCGTTCTGGCTTCCGGGTCGGTGTGGACATAGCCCATGAACCCGGCCTCGCCAAAAGCTGTGCTGAACACCTCCCCCACCCTCTCGAGAGGAGCAAGGGTGTTCCGGAAGGTGCGAGGAAGTCCGGCTTCCAGAATCTGCGACCGCAAGAGTTCGGCATCCGCCACGGCGGCTGCGCTGATTTCCTCGATCCGCTCCGCGGTAATCCCGGTGTAATCGAATATCTGGGCTGTGGATTCTCCCATAGTCACTCCCTCTTCGCTCTAATCAGTTCACCGCCCGGGCCAGCACCTGTCCGAACGGGTCATGTATGACGCCGTTGGTGGCAACCACCATCGATCCGTCCAATGGGACCTGTCCTCCATCCAGACCGGTTACCCTACCCCCTGCCTCCTCAACGATCAGAATCCCGGCAGCCACGTCCCAGATCGCCAGTCCCTGTTCCCAAAAGGCGTCGAATCTGCCGTCGGCCACGTAGCAGAGATCCAAAGCCGCCGATCCCCTCCGCCTAACTCCCTGGCATTTGGCGAGAACCGCCCCCAGCAATGCGGCGTACTCGAAGGCCCGCTCCTGCCGATCATAGGGGAAACCGGTGCCGACCAGCGCCTGGGAGAGTCGTTCGTTGGAACTGACCGCGATCGGCTGGCCGCCCCGCCAAGCTCCCTGGCCACGCGCCGCGGTGAATTCCTCCCGGTGGATGGCCTCGATCACCACCCCCACCATCGGAGATCGGTTCTCCCACAGCGCAACCGACACGCTGACCGGCGCCAAGCCGTGTATGAAGTTGACCGTGCCGTCCAGGGGATCGATGATCCAAGCCCGTCCCTGTGAAGAGAGAATCCCGCCCTCTTCCTCTCCCACGATGGCGTCGGCAGGACGCTGGGCTTCCAACATCTGTCGTATCTCGGTTTCCACCCTCCGATCCACCTCGGTGACAGGGTCCACCTGCCCCTTGAATTCCACTTCGGCGCTTTTGCCCAGGGCCTCCCTCAGCCGCCGCGCCGCGTGGCGGGCAACCGCCAGCGCCAGCTCCAGATCGCTTCCAATGTGGGCCTTGTTCACTGGACACAGAATACTTGGTTTCGCCATCCGGGTAGCCTGACAGGACAAGGTGGATCCATGACCGAACGCGTCCCTCCCATCCTGCTCTCGGCCGTCGCCGGAGTTGCTTTGTCACTGGCTTTCCCGCCTCGGGGCTGGTGGTGGATAGCCGTCCCTGCCATCGCACTGTTCCTTTTGCAAACCAGGCGACTTCAAACGGTTCCGTCGGCGGTGCTGGCCGGTTTCGTGTTCGGGCTCTGCTTTTTCGGGTTCCTCATGCCCTGGCTGGGGGAACTGGGATTCATCGCGCTCATACCCCCCGTGGTGGTCCTGTCGGTTTGGCCTACTCTGTACGCCGTCTTCATGGCCGTGGCCACCGATCTGTCGGCTTCCCGATGGTTTATCAGGGCGGTGGGCGGATGGTCGCTGATGGAATGGATCCGGGTGCGGTGGCCCCTGGGAGGACTGGAATGGGGAATGTCCGGCTATGCCCTGAGCGCCTGGGCGCCGCCCCGCGGTGCAGCGCGTTGGATCGGAGCCTCGGGCTGGACGGTAATGATGGTCGCTGCCGCCGCCGCCCTGGTCCTGCTGACTTCCCGCCGCTTCCGACTGGCGGCCTCCGCCCGCATCGCCGGAGGCGTGGCGGTGGCGGTGGTCTTCCTGCTGGTGAGCGGCGCTCTGTGGCCACCCCAGGTTGAAGGGGAGGTGGTCCGGGTGGCCGTGGTGCAGGGCAACAACCCGTGTCCGGGAACGCACTGCGCCAACGAACGCTACCAGACCTATCAGAACCATCTGCGGATAACCCGCACCCTGGAACCAGGGAGTGTGGACCTGGTGATCTGGCCCGAGGGTTCAACCGGTTCATGGACGGCCGATCCCATCAACGCTCCGGAGGTGGGAGAGGCCATGGGCGCCGAAGCGGCCCGAATCGGCACCGTCCTGCTGGCCGGAGGGGACCGGCCTCTGAACGACACCGATTGGGTCAACGCCAACGTGGTGTTCGACCAAACGGGAACGATCGTCAGTGAGTATCACAAACAGCATCCGGTTCCCTACGGCGAATACATCCCCGCCAGATCCTGGTTCAAGTGGGTGGAGAACCTCCATGCGGACCTGCCTACCCGCGACATGGTTCGCGGAGACGGTCCGGTACTTTGGGACCTGGGTTTCGGTCTCTTCGGCTCGGTGATCTCCTTCGAAGGATCATTCGCCCGTTATGGCCGGGAGAACGCCCGGGAAGGCGCCGGGCTGCTGATACTCGCCACCAGCCAGGAAAGCTACCCCAGGTCGGTCGCCTCGGACCAGTTCATCGGCATCACCAGCATGCGGGCCGCCGAACTGGGCATGCCCTTGATCCACACGGCGGTGACAGGCCGGTCCACCCTCATAACACATGGCGGGGAAACCGGTCCCCGCACCCCCCTCGCCGAAGAGGCGCTGCTGATCGGGGAGACACAGACCAGAGCCGCGGACCAGGGCCCGACCCTTTACGTCAGGCTGGGAGACTGGTTGCAGCTTCTGTCGATATTGGCATTGATCGGCGAATTGCTCCATTCACGGTTCCGCCACCGCTATCCCAGCCTCCGTCGTTAGCGGCAACAACTCGGCCCCTCTCCCGCCGGAGGCCGCAGGCGTCCCGGGTCGTTCTTTGTCACACCGCATCTCTAGCGTTCCGCCGATGACGTTCACATTGGTCCAAGTGCTGCTTTTCCTTGCGGTCTACCTGTTGTTCCGTCCCGTCGGGAGGCGAACAGGCGGTCACGACGAGCCCACGAGGCCGCCCGCTCGTCGCGCCAACCGGGCGGATCCTGATGAAGGGCGCCTCCGAGTAGCCACCGGCCTCCAGGTAGAAGTGAATCGGGCAACGGCAGATCAGCAAGCCAGGACCCACCAGGCTGTGGCAAATGTGCAAACCAGGACCGCCCGGGAGATGGCGCGGCAGGAAGAGAGGGTCGTTGCAGTTGACGCGCAGACGCGCCGGATCCGAGAGGATGAAGCAGACCGATCGGACTGGTGGTAATCCCAAGACCGGCAGCAGTTGACAAACACTTGCCTTGTTACTTCACGGGTGGGAACAACGCGACCGGCCGATTTGTCACCTACCATGGTCATATCGGGAAATCATCGGCCTATCCAACGGATTCAGCGCCCCTGTTCGGGGAGCGAGTCAAGAAACGACAAAGGAGCGCACCATGGCGGAAACCCTGGAGAACCTGCTGATCGAGGAGAGGACCTTTCCTCCCTCCGCCGAATTCGCCGCCCAAGCCAACGCCCGGGAGGGCGTCCACGCCGAGGCCGACGCTGCCTGGCTCGATTTCTGGCGGACCCAGGCTCTCGAACGGATCGACTGGTTCACTAAGCCCACCCAGGTTCTCAACGACGAGAATCCGCCCTTCTACAAGTGGTTCGAGGACGGGGAAGTCAATCTGTCCTATAACTGTCTGGACCGCCATCTGACCGACCACGGCGACCAGGTGGCATATCACTGGGTCGGTGAGCCCGGCGACACTCTCACCATCACCTACCGGGACCTCTACAACCAGGTATGCCAGTTCGCCAATGCCTTGGTGGGCCTGGGGGTCAGGAAGGGAGATCGGATTGCCATCTACATGGGCATGATCCCCGAACTGCCGGTGGCCATGCTGGCCTGCGCTCGGCTCGGGGCGGTGCACTCGGTGGTGTTCGGGGGTTTCTCTTCCGACTCCCTGGCCGATCGGATCCTCGACGCCGACGCCCGTGTGGTCATCACCCAGGACGGATCCTGGCGAGCCGGGAACGTGGTCCCACTGAAAGACAACACCGACGTCGCACTCGAGAGGTGTCCCGATGTTTCCTCGGTGGTCGTGGTCCGCAGGACCGAAAACCGCGTTGACATGGCCGAAGGCCGGGATCACTGGTGGCATGACCTGGTCAAGGGACAGCCCACCGAGCTGGAGCCCGCTCGCCTGGGGGCCGAGCATCCCCTCTACATCCTGTACACCTCGGGCACCACCGGACGACCGAAGGGAATCGTCCACACCCAGGGCGGCTATCTCACCTCGGTCATGACCACCCATTCCTACGTCTTCGACCTCAAGCCTGACGATGACATCTACTGGTGCGCGGCGGACATCGGATGGGTGACGGGCCACTCCTACATCGTCTACGGCCCCTTGGCCAACCGAGCGACCAGCGTCATGTACGAGGGGGCCCCCAACCATCCCGATTTGGATCGTTTGTGGTCGATCGTGGCGGAGTACGGCGTCACCATTTTCTACACCGCTCCCACCGCCATCCGGGCCTTCATGAAATGGGGTGATGAATACCCCGCTCGTCACGACATGTCTTCGTTGCGGGTGCTGGGAACGGTGGGCGAGCCTATCAACCCCGAAGCCTGGATGTGGTATCACCGCAACATCGGCGGGGAGAACTGTCCCATCGTCGACACCTGGTGGCAGACCGAAACCGGCGCCATCATGATCACTTCCCTTCCGGGAGTGGTGACCACCAAGCCCGGTTCGGCCACCTTCCCCTTCCCCGGAATATCGGCGGACGTCGTGGACGACGATGGCGCCTCGGTCCCGCTGGGCGGGGGTGGGTACCTGGTGATCAACCGGCCCTGGCCTTCCATGGCCCGCACCATCTACGGAGACCCGGATCGTTATGTCGATACTTACTGGTCACGCTTCCCCGGCCGTTACTTCCCCGGGGACGGCTGCAAACGGGACGAGGAGGGCTACTACTGGCTGCTGGGCCGGGTGGACGACATCATGTTGGTCTCGGGGCACAACATCTCCACCACCGAGGTCGAGTCGGCCCTGGTCTCCCATCCGTCTGTCGCCGAGGCGGCCGTGGTGGGGCGCAAGGACGAGATCACCGGGCAGGCCATCGCCGCCTTCGTGACCCTCCGGGGAACCCAAACCGGCGATAGTCAGTTGATAGGGGAACTGCGGACCCACGTCAGGCAGGTGATCGGGCCGATCGCCAGCCCCAAGTCGATCGTCTTCACCCACGATCTTCCCAAGACCCGCTCGGGGAAGATCATGCGTCGCCTTCTCAAGGACATCTCCGAACAGCGGCAGCTTGGAGATGTGACCACCCTGGCCAATGCGGACGTGGTGCAGCAGATCGCGGAAATGGCGGCCGCCGGCGACGAAGACTAGGACCGACTCTTAAACCAAAGGCGGCCTTGGGATCAGCCCAAGGCCGCCTTCACCATTGCGTTCGGTACGACTAGGCGTTTTCGGGAAGCACTCGTCCCCGGACTCTCGGATAGCGAATGGGAGCGTGGTTGTAGCAGTACTCGCGGCGGTTGTAGCGGTTCAGCTTCACCTCGCATCCCCGCTGGACGCACACCCGGCCCACTCCGTAGACCTTCGGCGCCCGCTTCTTGCCTCGGACCATGTAGCCCTTGATCGAGTCGCTCATCTGTTCCTCCCTTGGTTCGTACTCTTCGTCACCTTCATCGTCACCACCCTCTCCTCGTCTCGGGTAGCTTACCGCTCCTAGGATTTCTCACCTTCCGCTTTCCTTCCTTGAAGCTCTAAGCAAGCTTTACGACCGGGAAATAAAAACGCCATAAAGCCGCAGAGCCCGCTGGCTCCGAGGATCAAGAATCCGTTTCAGAAGCTATAGAACTGGCGAGGTGGCGCAACCGCCTTTGAGTCACTGTTGCTTTGGAAGACAGAACGTAGCCATCCTTAGCGCTGCCGTCCACTGCTCGAACTAACGGGTGGGAGAGCATCTCAGTGGCTGAGGATTTGTTTTAGGAATAGCTTGGTACGAGGGTGGCGGGGGTTGGTGAAGAAGTCCGCCGGATGGCCTTCCTCAATTATCTGGCCCTCATCGAACAGCAGGATGCGGTTGGCCACTTCGCGGGCGAAGCCCATCTCGTGGGTGACCGCCAGGATGGTCATTCCGGTCTGGGCCAGTTCGCGCATGACTTCCAGCACTTCTACGATCATCTCGGGGTCGAGAGCGGAGGTCGGCTCGTCAAATAGCATGATCTTGGGATCCATGGCCAACGAACGGGCGATCGCTACTCGCTGCTGCTGGCCGCCGGAGAGCTGCCCCGGATACTTGTGAGCCTGTTCGGGTATCCCCACTCGTTCCAGCAATGCCAAGGCCCGCTCCTCGGCCTCCGAGCGGGTCCGCTTGCGCACCCAAACCTGGGCAAGCGTGATGTTGTGCAGGACGGTGAGGTGGGGAAAAAGGTTGAACTGCTGGAACACCATCCCCACCTCCGAGCGGATACGCTCTATGTTGCGCACGTCGGAGGTCAACTCGGTGCCGCCCACCACGATTCGTCCCTCCTGATGTTGCTCCAGTCGATTCAGACAGCGGATGAAGGTGGATTTACCCGATCCCGAAGGCCCGATGATCACCACCACTTCGCCCTCGGCGATCGAAGTGGTTACACCTCGCAAGGCCTGGAAGTCCCCGAACCACTTCTTCACGTTTTCGCAAACGATTATCGGGCTGACTGCTCCGTTTTCCATCACTACTCCCTCAAACTAGCGGGTGCCTACGCCTAGTCGTCTCTCCAGTCGTAGGCTCGCCCGACTGAAGCTAAAAGCAAAAATCCAATAAATTACGGCCGCCAAGAGCAGGTTTTCGAGAATGCTCCCCAGAGAATCGGGCTGGTTGGGCACGATGTCGCGGGCCACTCGTAAGAAATCAGCCAGCCCGATGATGGCCACCAGGGAAGTGTCCTTGAAGAGTGCGATGGCCTGCCCGACAAGGGCGGGTATCACTGCCCGAAGCGCCTGGGGAACGGTGATGAGCATGGTCATCTGGGCGGTGCTCATCCCCAGTGATCGGGCCGCCTCGGTTTGACCCTTGGAGACCGACTGCAAACCACCTCGCACATTCTCGGCCAGATAAGCCGCAGAGAAGGCCGTGATTGCCAACAGGGCTTTAGCCTCTCCGGCAAAGTCCAGTCCCGGTGGCAGGAACCGGGGTATCACCTTATCGCCGAAGAACAAGACTGTGATGAGAGGAACCCCCCTCAGCACCTCTATGTAGGCAATGGACAGCAGCCGGAAAATGGGCATGGAAGAGGTTCTCCCCAGTGCCAGCATCAGGCCTACGGGAAAGGACAGCGCGGTCCCGCCCAAAGCCAGCAGCAGTGTTAGGTTGAAGCCGCCCAAGAAGTGGCCCCGAGTGGCCAGATCAGTTGAGCCAATCCCCAGTAAAAAGAAGTAAAGGGTGCACGCCCCTCCCCCGAGCCATGACCAGTAGAACATCTTCCGCGCCTGGCGGCTGGCGGCGAAGGTTGGTGTTGCCAGGGAAAACAGCGTGAGCAACAGAAACAGGATCCGAATGGCCATCGGCCACTGGACCACCCAGGAGAAGATGGACACCGCGCCCAGCAGGAAGTTCAATCCGGCCGCCTGTTCCCTTCCCGCCCGGCTCACCAACCAGATGACGGCCGGGCCGGCAGCTACTACCAGGCCCGCCCAGGGAAGCCATGGCGTCACCTCTTCCCAAACCAATGTTGGGCTGCGTTGGATATGCATGTAGATCACCGGAAAGGAAACCGCCCACAAGAGGACGAGCACTCTCTTCGCAACCTGGGCCGAGACCCATTTCCCCAACAGCTTCCCGGTCCAATGGAAGGCCACGACCACCAGGGCGGTAAAGGTGAGGGGCCAAGTGGTGGTGGATTCCAGGGGAAGGTACCACAACAGGGCCACAAACAGCCCGCCCACTACCACCAGCACCGTCGCCATCGAAGTATCCCTTTCCTCCCGCAGCATCCGCATCATCGCCAATCCCGCCCCGAACACAGCCGCGCCACCCCACACCAGCAGAGACTGGGTGGCGGTTCCGGCGGGAGACCACAGCGACAGCACACCCACCACCAGTGCCGTCGCCCCCACCGCCCTGACCGCCGCCAGGACCTTGATCACGGACACCCTGCCGCCCATTCCCCAAAAAGCCGTGGAAACGCCCACCAAGCCAGCGATGATCCACAGAGACCACCACATGTTGGCCAAGTCCTCGCGAGGATAGGCTTCCACCGCGTAGTTGGCGGAGTTGGGCGGGATCACTTCCCAGCGGCGATCCAGGCTGAAGACAAAACGCAACACAGCCAGAATCCCCAGCAACAGCCCGACCGTCAGAAGCACGGTCAGGGTTCCGTTGGCGACCGAGTTGAACAGGTTCTTGCGCGCCCAGTCCAGCCACCCGATCCGCATTGCTTTCGGAGGAGGCTCAGGGGGCACAAGCTCGAATGATTCAGTGCTCATCGCTCAACCAATTGGGAACGTCTGTTGTAGTAGTTGACCAGCACCGACAGGAGCAGGCTGATGCTTAAATAGAACGCCATCCAGATCAGGATCACCTGGATGGTGTCGCCGGTCTGGTTGAACATGGTCTGGCCGACCTGTACCATCTCGGGAAAGGCCACCGCTATGCCGAGGGAGGTGTTCTTGGACAGATTCAGGTACTGGTTGCCCAATGGAGGAAGGATCACCCGGAAGGCCTGGGGAAGGATCACCATTCGCAGAAGCTGTCCTCGGCGTAGACCCAACGCATATCCGGCCTCGCTCTGACCCTTCGGAACCGACAGTATTCCGCCTCGCACGATCTCGGCTATAAAGGAGGCCGTGTACAGCGTCACCCCCATCCAGATCCCGAAGAAGGAAGGGGTCATGGTCATACCGGTGTCCCCGATCTGGGGAAAACGGCCCGGTACTTCAACAGAAGGCTGCCCGATGGCCAACGGTGCGCCAGTCCGCAGGAAATCGAACTTCTGGTCAAAGAACTCCAAGATCGACTGAAGGACGCCAGCGCCTAGATCCGTGATGCCGGGCCATAGAAGCAGGACCGCTGCGCCGCCTATGCCCAGCACCCCAGCCAGGAGCATTCGGAAATAGTCGTCGTCGGTTAGTTTGGCCAGCCCGGCCGGGCTTCGACGGGACTCCAAGAACCGGTGAATCCAGCGCCAGGCCAAATAGAGGGCGAGGAGAGCCAAGAGTCCCTGGTAGGCCAGAACAGGTACAGCGCCGACCTGGGCAGCCAGCAGACCGAACAGCCACCCCACCGCCCCTGCCAACGGGTGAGCGAACCAGCCCACCAAAGCCCAAGCCAAGAAGGTCAACAATGCCCATGTCAGAGGACGTGTGTCTTCCCCCAGCTCTTCGGCGCGGCGCATCCGCGTACGGTAGATCCACCGGGCGGTCAGAAGGCCTATCACCAGGAAGGCGCCCCACTGCCAGAACGTCTCCTGCGGGAAGGGCCAGGCGAAAGAAACCCCCTTGCGGCTGACCAACAAGATTCCCGGGATGGGGCCGGAACTGTCCTCTGCCAGAACAGGAAACAGGATGGAGGCGAGAAAGAACCAGAACACCACCTGCACCAGGACCGGAATGTTGCGAACGGTCTCGACGAACGCTGTGGCCAACTTGGAAGCCAGCCAATTCGAAGAGAGTCGGGCGATGCCCACAACGGCGCCCACCACCGTGGCTGCAACGATTCCCGACATGGCGACCCGCAGCATGTTGACCGCTCCGGTGTAGAACGCCTCCAGTCCGGTGTCGGGTTTGATGAAGATGCCCTCTCCCAGTTGGATGCCGGGGGGATCAGTCAGCAGATCCCAGTCGAGTGACAGCCCCTGCGCTCTCATGTTGGCCGCGGCTTCTCCGATCAACACATAGCCCAAGGCGACCACCCCGAAGAGCACTCCGATCTGGGCCGCCCACTTCAGAAAGGTGGCATTGCGCCAAAACGGCGGACGGGTGGGCGGGGCGAGGCTGGGTCGGTTCACCTAATGTGCTTTGTCCGGGATCTGTACGGGCTTGAGTAGGAAGTGGCCCTCAGTTTAGGTTCCAACGGCCTCCGCTCGGGTGTTTGTCAGCACAAACCTTGTCCATCAAACCATCGCATCGATGCATGACACCATCGGAGACCAACTCACTCTCGAACGCCACGCGGACGCACTCCTACCGGCGGCAACGCCCGGGTATTGCATTGAATCCTCGCCCTCACCCCGATCACCTGGCACAACCAAGCACCAACAAACCGGTCCGGCCCGCTCCCTCATCGCCTAGAGCCCTCATAATCGAGAGTGTATCCTAAGCGTGGGTACCCACTCTATGGCCCCCTCCCAACCGAGATCCCATTCTTCTCTCTGAACGTGCTGATGCACTATCCACTGGGCCGCGTAGTAGGGCGGGGTTTGCTGGTGGGACAAGATAAGTCCCGCCATGGCAAGCCGGTTGGCGACGCGATAGTCCGCGACGGCGGGCATGGTGTTCACGTCGTGAGTCACGGTCACGCGCCCTTCGTTCGCAGCGAGTTCCAAGACTTCGTTGTCGGGGGTTCTCGGCGGCAGAAGATCAACGGCGCGCATCATGTCGAAATCGACGCCTGCCCTTTCCGACGCCGCTTGTATCGCTTCAAACAGAGCCATTCCCGTGTCAGCGTCCATCAGAACAAGCAGCACATAGCACAATCATATTGCCCTTATGAGCGGTTACGACGCGGCTGACTCGCGCTGACTCCGGGTACGTTCCTGCCGCTCAGCGAAGATAGGTTCCCAGTAGCGCCTGGCTTCTTCCCATATGGCTTCGTTGTGAGCGACGTAAGCATCCACTTCGTCCTTGCGGGTGTGGTACCAGTCCAGTATTCGCCGCATGGTGCCTACTGATATGAAGTCGTACTGTGCGTGAAGAGCCTCGGGGGTGGAGTAGCCCATCTCATAGCAGATGATGACATTGTCCAACTTGAGGCGCCCTCCCTCGACCCGGATCGTTTCAGACTCGTGATCAACGGAAAGGGGAACGTTTTCGTGGGGTTTGATGTTCATCATCGCGGCAACCTCCTGCGAACACGGCCCTCATTATAGGACAGGTCAGCCGATCCCTTCGCAGAGGAGGGCGCCAAGCCCGTATTCTCTCCCATCGACTGGAGCCTCTGGCCCTGGCGCGCAAATACCCCAGCCCAGGGCTCTGGCCCACATGCGGAGGGCCTTGACACAGTTCAAGCCCTAATCCGCCACGGTTTCATAGCCCGCCGTCGATGGGGGCGGTTCGATTTTGTATTAGCCGCAGGAGATGTCGAAACCGAACCGGGGCTACGAGGACCACCTCGGGGTGGTGGGTCCGCATCCTTCTGGCTTTCTGCGAGCGCCAGGGAACCTCACAAAACCTCATTGCCAACCTCCGTCTTTGGTCAACCAACCGGATAGTTCGGTGCGCAGGTGGTCGATCTGGACTGCCACGCTTTCGGGACTGCCTCCGCCGGGCGTTGCGCGGTGTTTGACCGAGACAACCGGGTCCAGCAGATCCAGGTCGGAAGGTTTGAAGCTGGGATGGGCGTTAGTTAGATCGCTGGCGCTGAGGGATGAGAAACCCCGGCCTTCGGCTGCCAGGCGGGCGGCGATTCCACCGGTCACCCGATGCGCCTCCCGGAAGGGCACTCCCCTGCCGACCAGTGCCTCCGCCAGGTCCAGGGCGGCCGTTTCCGATGCCGGTGGCGGCGGATGGAAGCGGGCAGTCGCCAATAGCCCCGCCAAGGCGGAGGAGGCGCCGGCCAGGTCGTCGTCCACCCGGAAGAGGTGCTCCTTGTCCTCTTGCAGATCCCTGTTGTATGACATCGGCAGACCTTTCTCCAAGGCCATCATGGCCGTGAGGCCCCCGATAGCCCCGGCCGCTTTGCCCCGGGCCAGCTCGGCGATGTCCGGGTTCTTCTTCTGCGGAAGGGCGGATGACCCCGTTGCGAATTCGTCGGCCAGGGTGACCCATCCGAACTCCCGGGTGGACCACAGGACCAGGTCTTCTCCCAGGCGGGAGAGGGTAACCAGGGTCCGGGCGCAACACCACACATACTCGGTGGCCCGATCTCGCGACCCGACCGCATCCAATGAGTTGGCAAAGGCTTGGGACATTCCCAGCAGTTCGGCGGACTTGTCCGGAGAAAGAGGAAGAGACGATCCCGCCGAGGCGCCCGCCCCCAGTGGGGAGGAATCCAACCTGGTGCTCAGATCCAGGAAGCGCTGCCGCTCCCGGACCAGCATGTGGGCGTAGGCCAGAAGGTGATGGGCGAGCAAGGTGGGCTGGGCCTGCTGCAGATGGGTATAGGAGGGAACCACCATCTCGGGACCCAACCGGGAGGCCGCCTCCACCAGGACCAACGCCAGTCGGGCCAAGCCTTTGGCATGTCCGGCCACCCCTCGTCGCATGTAAAGGATGAGATCAAGCGCCACCTGGTCGTTGCGGGACCGGCCGGTATGGAGTTTTCCCCCCACCGGTCCCACCAACTCGACAAGACGACGCTCCACCGCCGAATGCACGTCCTCATCGGTTTCCAGGAAAACGAAGACACCGGTCCGGGCTTCCTCGGCTATGGCTCGCAAGCCGTCAACGATGGCCGTCGTCTCGTCCCCCGACAGGATCCCCGCTTCCCCGAGCATCTCCACGTGGGCTATGGATCCATCAATGTCGTCTCGGAGCAGGCGACGGTCGGCGGTTGAGACGGTGAAGTCCCACAGCTGCGAGGCAGGGACGCCTCCCAGCCTCCCTTCCCAGAGGGTCATCGCCTACCCCTCCGACGGAGGCCGCAGCCGGAGGGAGTTTATCCGGATGAATCCGCCGGCGTCGGCCTGGTCATAAACCTTGTCCTCCTCGAATGTGGCCCGATCGGGATCGTAGAGGCTGTAGGGGGCCCGGCGGCCCAGGATCGTCACCGATCCCTTGTAGAGCGACAGCCGAGCCTCCCCGGTGACTGTCTCGGCCATCTCGTCAAACAGTGTCTGAAGAGCGTACCGCTCGGGAGCGAACCAGAAGCCGTTGTAAACCATCTCGGCGTAGCGGGGCGCCAGTTCATCCCGAAGATGAGCCACCTGCCGGTCGAGCGTGATCGACTCCACCGCCCGTAGGGCGTGATACAGGATCGTTCCTCCGGGCGTTTCGTACACTCCACGGCTCTTTATCCCCACAAACCGGTTCTCCACTATGTCGACCCGACCCACCCCGTGCCGACCGCCCAAACGGTTCAGTTCCTCCAGCAGGGCCACCGGTTCCAGGCGCCGGCCGTTCACCGCCACCGGATTTCCCTTTTCGATGGAGACGCTGACCTGCTCAGGCTCGTCCGGCGCCAGCCGGGGATCAACCGTGAGGGTGAACATGTCGTCCGGTGGAGAAGCCCACGGATCTTCCAGTATTCCTCCCTCATATGAGATATGCAGCAGATTGGCGTCGGTGGAATAGGGCTTTTCGGGTGAGACCGGAACGGGAATGCCGCGCCGGCGAGCGTACTCCACCAGATCCGCGCGTCCCTTCAAGTCCCACTCCCGCCAGGGAGCGATTACCCGGATGTCGGGTTGCAGTGCGTAGGTGGACAATTCGAAGCGCACCTGGTCGTTACCCTTTCCGGTGGCCCCGTGAGAGACGGCATCCGCCCCGAAGTGCCGGGCCGCCTCGATCATTCCCGCGGTGATGATCGGCCGGGCCAGGGAAGTGCCGAGGAGATAGTAGCCCTCGTACAGGGCAGCGGCCCGAAAAGCGGGAAACACCGCTTCGCTGACGAACTCGTCACGAAGATCGGAGACCACCGCTTCAACGGCGCCGGTTGCAAGCGCTTTTTCCCGGGCCTCGGCAACTTCCTCGCCCTGCCCGACGTCGGCAGTGAAAGTGATCACTTCCGCGTCGTGAACCTCTCGAAGCCAGGCCAGGATCACCGAGGTATCCAGGCCACCCGAGTAGGCAAGCACCACTCTGGTCATACCATCTCCCCAATTCGCTCCAGTTGCTTCTTCAGATTCCGACCGCCGGCGGGCTGGGCCGCCACCACCAGGACCGTGTCATCGCCGGCCACCGTCCCCAAGGCGTCCCCGACCTCTCCTCTTTCAAAAGCGGCATCCAGTGCGGAGGCCACCACCGAAGCGGCGCCGGGGAAGGTCTTCAACACCACCAGATTGGCCGAAGCCTCGATCGAAACGGTGTAGGTGTTGATTGCCTTGGTCAGCCTTCGTTCAGGGTCATTGAGGTGGTCGGACCGGTTATTGGGTGAGACTAGTCGGTAGTGGCCATCCTGATCTTTGATCGCTCCCAGGTAGCGGAGGTCTCGAGAGATGGTGGACTGGCTGACCGCGTATCCCTCGGTGGCCAGTTCCCTGGCCAAGTCGGCCTGCTCCGCTGCATCTCCCCGGGCCAGCAGACTGCGCAGCGCCCGCCTCCGGGCCCCCGCCGACTTCACTTCAGTTCTCCGAGGAGATCGAATCCGACAGGGCGGTGGCGAACCGGGAGATCGCCTCGGTGGTCTCCTCGGGCGATATGGTGAGTGGTGGAGCGAATCGCACCGCGTCGGGCCGCACATTGTTTACGACCAGTCCCAGTTCCAGCGCCCGTTTGGTGACCTCCGCCGCCCATTCTTCCTTCAGAATGGCAGCCAGCAGCAGCCCCCTCCCCCGCACGCTCACCACGCCGTCCAGAGCGCTCAAGCCCTCGACGAATTGGCGCGACCGCGCCTGGCAGTTACCCAGCAGATCGCGTTCCTCGATCTCGTCCAGCACCGCTAACGCCGCCGAGCAGGGAACCGGGCCGCCGCCGAAAGTGGTCCCGTGATCACCGGGCCGAAAAGCGGTGGCGATCTCCTCCCGGGCAAGACAGGCGCCGATCGGCAATCCGTTCGCCAGCGCCTTCGCCACCGTGGCGATGTCCGGCTCGAAACCCAGACCCTGCCAGGAGAACATATGACCGGTGCGACCCATTCCGGCCTGAACATCGTCGACGATCATCAAGGCGCCCATCCGATCACAAAGCTCCCGGGTCTTCTGCAGGTAGGAACCCCGCAGGGGCACCACTCCTCCCTCTCCCTGGGTTGTCTCCACCATCACCGCCGCGGTCCGGTCGCCCACCGCTTCGGCGAGCGCGTCGATGTCTCCGGCGGGCGCCTGGTTGAACCCGGGTGGCAGTGGCTGGAAAGTCTGCTGTTTGGCGGGTTGCCCGGTAGCCGCCAGAGTCGCCAGGGTTCGGCCGTGGAAGGAGTCGATGAGTGAGACAATCTCGTAACGCCTTGCTCCATACTTCTCCTGGGCGTACCGCCGGGCCAGCTTTATGGCGGTTTCGTTGACGGTCGCGCCGCAGTTGGCGAAGAACACCCGGTCCAATCCGGACAGTCGGGTCAGACGGGCAGCCAGGTTCGCCATCGGCTCGGTGTAAAAGAGATTCGAGACATGAACCAGTTCGGAAAGCTGGGCCCCGGCGGCCTTCGACACTCGAGGATTGGCATGGCCCACCGCCACTACCGCCAGGCCGGTTAGACAGTCCAGATAAGTTCGACCTTGGTCGTCGTAAAGCCAGACGCCCTCGCCCCTGGTGAATATCACCGGCGTCCGCCCGTAGGCGGGCACCAGCGTCCGATCTGCCGCCTCGATCCAGTTCACGGCGACTCTCCTTCCTGGTGAATGATCATGGTCCCGATCCCTTCGGGAGTGAACATCTCCAATAGCAGGGCGTGCTGCACCCGGCCGTCGAGGACGTGAGCCTGGGCGACGCCGCCTTTCATTGCCGCCACCACCGACCTTAGCTTGGGAAGCATGCCTCCCTTGAACCGGTCAACAATGAAGGCCAGTTCGCTCAGCGTCATCTTCGAAATCAGCGAACCCTGGTCGTCGGTATTTCGGTAGACCCCCTCCACATCGGTGAGAAACACCAGTTTCTGCGCCTCCAGCGCCGCAGCCAGGGCGCCCGCCACGGTGTCGGCGTTGAGGTTGTAGACGCCCTCGTCCAACCCCAGGCCCAATGGCGCCACGACCGGCGTCATCCCCGCGTCCAAGAGATGGTTCAGGATCGTCGGGTTCACCTCCACCAGATCTCCCACCCGTCCCAGTCGGTCGTCCAGTTGTCGGCAGCGCAACATCCCGGTGTCCACCCCGTTGAGGCCCACCGCCCGGGCGCCGCTGGCGGCCAGCAATCGGGTTATCTCTCCATTCACCTCACCACCAAGAACCCGCCGAACCAATTCCATGGTGCGGCGGTTGGTCACCCGCAGACCGTCCACCCAGGTGGGGGCGATTCCTTCCCTCTTCATGGCGGCGGTGATCTGGGGACCTCCGCCGTGCACGACCACGACTTTGATTCCCACCTGCGAGAGAAGGGTCACGTCCCTGGCAAAAGATTTGGCGAAAGTGCGATCATCCATCGCCGAGCCGCCGTATTTGACCACCACCGTGGTTCCGGCAAAACGGCGTATGTAAGGCAGCGCCTCCATGAGGATGGCCGCCTTGCCCATAGACGTGGCGATACGTGGTTTTAGTCGGGTGGGTCGGCTGTGTCCGGTGCTCATGAGGGCTCTCCGTTGTAGGTCACATATCCAGGAGTGAGGTCGCAGGTGAGAATCTCGGCGGCACCTGTCCCCTCCCCCACTGTCACGTCCACCACGAAGTCTCCCTGGAGCAAGGCCTCCACCGCCGCCAGGTCCGTCCCGGTGAACACGCCCTCGGCGGCCACCGGAACTCCCTGATAGGAGATGCCGATCCGGGAGGCTTCCACCGGTTCTCCGCACGCTCCCAAAGCGGCCACCAGCCTGCCCCAATTCGGGTCCCCTCCGTAAAAAGAACAGCGAACCAGGTCGGAATCGGCGATCGCCATGCCCATTCTTCGTGCGGAACTGCTGTCCGGGGCGCCGCGAACTCGAAGGGTCACCACCCGGGTGGACTCCTCGGCGTCAACCACGATGTCGCGGGCCAGACCGGCGCAGACCGCACGGACACCTTCCGTTAGCTCCTCTAGCCGCGGTTCGGTTCCCGAAGCCCCCGAAGCCATGAGAATCACCGTGTCATTGGTCGACTCGCACCCGTCGATGTTGATGCTGTTGAAAGTCTCGTCCGCCGCCCGGCCGAGGGCTTGGCGCAGTCGATCCGGTGACGCTACGGCGTCGGTGGTGATCGCCGCCAGCATGGTGGCCATTTTCGGACGTATCATTCCCGCCCCCTTGGCCATCCCTCCTACCCTGAACCCTCCGACGGCGGCGCTGGCCACCTTCCGGAAAGTGTCGGTGGTGAGAATCCCGTCGGCGGCCTGCAGACCGGCGTCCTCGGCGGCGGTCGCCTTCGCGGCCAGCATCGGCACGGCGGCCGCGATCTTGTCCATGGGCAGATGAGGGCCGATCGGCCCGGTCGAGCAGACCAGCACCTCGGCCGCCCGGCAGTCCACTGCTTCGGCCACCGCGCTTGCCATGTCCTGCGCCGCCTGGGCCCCCTGCTCTCCGGTGGCGGCGTTGGCGCAGCCGGAATTGAGGATGACTCCGCGGATCAGCCCTCCCGAAATCTCCATATGCCGCCGGCTGAGATGCACCGGCGGCGCCGCCGCGGCGTTCTGGGTGAAAACCGCGGCCGTGGGAACGGCCTCAGCAGCCAACAACAGGCTCAGGTCCGGCGCTCCCGAAGGCTTGATGCCCACTGCTTTGGACGAGGCGCGGAAACCCTCGGGATAAGTAACGCTCATGGCATCCACCCCGTCATATCCAGTCCGGTTGCCTCCTCCAACCCGAACACCAGGTTGGCAGCCTGTACCGCCTGGCTGGCCGCTCCTTTCAAGAGGTTGTCCAGGGCGCCCTGGGCGATAACCATTCCGGAGTGGGCGTCAAAGAAGGCGGTTACCATCGCCCGGCTCGACCCTGCCACCCATCGCGTCTGAGGAGGGGCGTCGACTACCTCCACCAAGGGCCGTCCTTCATATGCCTTCCCCAGCACTCCGAGTAGGTCCGAGCGGTCCACCGGAGGGTCGGCGGCCGGCATGGTGACGGTGGCCAGCAGACCCCGCTGGATGGGCAGGAGGTGGGGGGTGAAGGTAACGGAAGCGCAGACGCCGGACATTTCAATACCCATCTCGATCTCTGGCCGGTGCCGGTGGGTGGCGATGCCGTAAGCCCGTGCTCCCTCCGCCACCTGCCCGAACAGCAGATCGGTCTTCAACGACCGCCCTGCTCCCGAGACCCCGGACAGGCAATCGGCAATCACCGGACCCGTGGCCAACCCGGCAGCCAGCAAGGGCGCTGCGGCCAGCAGGACGGTGGTCGGATAGCAACCGGGCAGGGCCACCCGCCGGGTCCCTTCCAGGCCGAACAGTTCGGGCAGGCCGTATCGCCATTCGGCTAACCGGTCGTCTGCCGGGTGAGGGGCGCCGTATGCATTCTCATAACGCTCAGCCGTGTCGAACCGGTAATCGGAGCCCAAGTCGAACACAGCGGCGCCCCGCTCCGCCAAATCGTGTCCCAACTGGTAGGAGGCGCCGTGGGGCAACGCCAGAAACGCAGCATCCACCGGTGGAACGTCTTCAAGAACGGTTTCAGCCAACCTCCGGTCACCCCCGGACAGGTGCGGGTGCACCTCCCGCAGGGTGTCGCCCGCCCGCGAGTGCGCGCCGAGCCACACCAGATCGAAGACCGGGTGCGCGTCCAGCAAGCGGACCAGTTCCCCACCCGCATAACCGGATGCCCCGATCACCGCCGCGGTGAGCTTCATACGCTGTCACTGATGGCCATCGGGACAACTATATACGAATATGCGCATATCACCAAAGTCACGCAACCGAGCCCCCGCCCGCTCCAGTCCCGCACCGAACCCCTCCTCGCTTGTACCTGCGTAGGTCCCTTACCGCTCAAGGGGGTAGAGGTCTCTCTCTGGCATGGCCGGGGGAAGCGGATCGTATAGCCAGGACTCGGTCAGAGCTCTTGCATCAGATCCCCCCGTGGTCTCTACCAGCGAGAGGAATTCTTCGGTGGAGGCATTCCCGTAACGGTGGGTGTCGTACCAGTTCCTGGCCATGCCGAAGAAACTGTCATCGCCCAGTTCATCCCGAAGGGCGACCAGGGTCAGGGCGCCGCGGGCGTATACCGTGTAGTTGAACAGATCGTCCGCCGGGGGTCGACCCGGCGGATAGAACCGGTCCGTGGCGGCGGCGGTCGCCTGATCGATCGAGACGCCTTCGTCAAGGAACAACGCGCCGGAGAACAGCCCGTAGTGATCGGCCACTATCCGATCGTACTCGGTAGCGCCCCCCGTCTCTTCGGCCCAGAGCCATTCGGCAAGGGTGGCAAAACTCTCGTTCAGCCAGATGTCGCTCCAATCCGCCACCGAAACGGCATTGCCGAACCACTGGTGAGCCAGTTCGTGTACAACCACGCTCTCCCACACCGCAGAGACGTCATAGGTGGGAAGGGTCTGGTGCTCAAGAGCAAGCCCTATCCCGGCCTGAACGACCAGGGCGCCCAGGGACTCGAAAGGATACGGTCCGAATAGTCCCTCCAAGAATCTCACATAATCCTGCTGGTGGGAGAAAGGCTCGAGCAGGGATGTGTCGAGGTGTTCCGGATACCAGGTGGTAATCCCCAAACCGAGCGAGTCTGGCTCGGCTTGGGAAGTAAAAGGGCCGATGGCGAGGGGAATCAGGTAAGGCGCCACCGGATGCTCCATGGACCATGTGAAGACGGTCGTCTGCTCGACTTCCCGCATGTCGACCAGCCTGCCGCCGGAGACAACCGTCCATCCCGTAGGGACTTCCGCCTCCACCGTCACCAGTGCCTTGTCCAAGGGGTGATCGTTGAAGGGCGCCCATGCCGCCGAGCCCTCCGGCTCGTTCAGCACGAAGAAGGTCGTCCCGTCCTGGGACCAGTGGCCTCCGGCAGTAAATCCCTGTATCGCCCTGGCCGGCCGGGATGCAACCACCCCTTCGTAGGACACCCACACCACCATCCGATCTCCTCTCGCCAACGGCTGCCGCGGATCAACAATCAGTTCCTCGGACACCTGGTCGAAGTCCGCCTCCAATCCGTTGACCGTGACATCGCTGACCGACATACCGAAGAAATCCAGGCTGAAGAGGTCGAGGTCGGTGGTGGCCGTCGCCGTGATGGTGGAGGCGGCAGACATCACCTGGGTGACGGGATCGAAGCTCATCTCGATGCTATAGGTATCCACGTCGTAGCCTCCGTTGCCGAGCGCGGGGTAAAGGGAATCGCCCAACCCGGCGCCTGTGGTTTCCTGGAGTCTTTCCCACAAGGACGACTCTGCTGCCTCGGCCTGGGTGGTGGTTGTGGTCACCACGGTGGCGGCGATGGCCGAAGTCGTGGTGGTGGCTGCTGTGCCGTCGGTGATCGGACCGATGGTGGAGGTGGTGGGCGCCGCCTCGGGCGCTGAGATATTCTCGGGCGTAGCGGTTGTCGTAGTCTCGCCGACGGTCCAGGTTGCTCCGGGCTGACTGGGAGAGGACGAGGTGGTGGAGGGGGAAGTGTCTACGGGTTCGGCGCCACAAGCCACCAGGCTCCCCGCCACCACCAGGCACACGAACGCGTGGGCCGCTCTCATACAGGGGGCGGAGGGCCGGGATCATCCCTTCCCTTCCCTATGTGCCACTGTCGAGCGGTTTCCAGCGCTTCGCCGGGGAGATAGGGACCCTCTTCGATGCGGCGTTCCAGCAGAATCTTCATGATCTCGCCCACTTCGGGGCCGGGAGGAATACCCAGATAAGCCATGACCTGATGGCCGTTCACCGGAGCGCGGAGCCGGTCGAGATCCTCCTGTTTCTTCAGTTCGGAGATGCGCTCTTCCAAACGGTCGATTCGATTCTGAATGGCGTAGGCCCGACGGCGGTTGACCGTGGTGACATCACAGCGAACCAACTCGTTGAGGTCCTCCAGAAGGGGACCGGCGTCCCGGACGTAGCGTCGCACCGCCGAATCCGTCCACCCCATCTTCAGGGTGTGAGGGCGAAGGTGCAGTTCCACCAACCTGGACACATCATTTACCACCGCCCTTGGGTAACGAAGTTCTTCAAGACGGCGCCGGGCCATTCGCGCCCCAACCACTTCATGATGGTGAAAACTCACCCCCTTGGGGCCGAATCGTCGGGTGTCGGGTTTTCCAATGTCGTGCAGCAAACAGGCCAACCGGAGGACAAGCCGGGGGGTGGCCTTTTCAACCACAGCCAGGCTATGGGCCAGCACGTCCTTGTGGCGATGCCGGGGATCCTGCTCCATCTGCAAAGAGGACAGCTCCGGCAGGAATTGATCAGCCAGACCGGATCTCACCAAACCCAGCAAAGCCTCCGCAGGATGGGTAGCGGTTAACAGCTTGCTTAGTTCATCCCTGATCCGCTCCGCTGACACGATGTCAAGACGGTCAGCCATCTTCGTCACCGCTTCAAGAGTCCTGTTGTCCGGCGCAAACTGCAGCGACGCCCAGAAACGGAACAGACGCAGCATGCGTAACGGGTCGTCTTCAAAGGTCCTCTCCGGATCGGTGGGGGTCCTCAACACCCGTCTCGCCAGATCCGCCAATCCACCGAAGGGATCCACCATCTGAGCCTCCGGCACCTTGATGGCAAGGGCGTTGACCGTAAAGTCCCGCCGCTCCAGATCCTCCTCGATAGTGTCGGAGAATGAGACTTCCGGATGGCGGCTGTCGCTGCGGTAAACATCTCTTCGGAAAGTGGTTATCTCCACGGAGTGGCCGGATTTGATGCCGGCCACCGTCCCGTAAGTTTCCCCGGTGGCATAAACCTTCTCCGCCCAGCCGGTCAGGACCGCTTTTACAGCGGCCGGCCGCGCATCGGTGGCGAAGTCGAATTCTCCGCCCGCGCCGGGACGATCCCTGGTCATGAAGGCGTCGCGGACGGTGCCGCCCACCAGATAAAGCAGGTAGCCGTGCCGGGCAAAGCGACGACCCAGTAGACCCGGGATCTGGTCGTCGTCCAGTAGCCAGGTGAGTCTGTCGGGTATCACGCAGCTAATTGTGGTCGTTGGGTTTCGCTATGCGGCGGTGGGTTTTGGCTCTCACCCCGCCGTCTGTTGGTGAATACTCAGCAGGGTTTCGAAAACATGGTGGGTTCGAGGCGGGGACGCAAACGAGGGAGCAGAACCCTGGTATGGCCTGCCGGCCAAACCCACCAGCATTGCTTTCGTTGAATGAGCGATAGCGTCGAGGTTGTAGCCGCCTTCCAAAAAGATCAGGACCCGGTTGGGCGGAACGATCTCCAAGAGTTGTGAAGCCATGAAGTGGTAGTCCGCTTCGGTAAGCCGCAGGCCCGCCAGAGGGTCCAAATGATGGGCGTCGAATCCGCAGCTCACCAGTACCCAGTCGGGAGCGTATCGGCGAAGTCGCGGAACCACCATTTCGTCGAACAACCTCCGGTACACGTCACCGCCGGCGCCCGCCGGCCAAGCGGCGTTAATGGTGTATCCCCTGCCGGCGCCCGACCCCACTTCATCGAGGGCGCCCGTACCCGGGTAATAGGGCCACTGATGGGCGCTGATGTAGAACACTTCCGGATCAGCGGCGAATTCGGCGTCCGTTCCGTTGCCATGATGTACATCCCAATCCACAATTGCAACCCTCGCCCCCCCGGCCTGCAGGTGGCGGGCCGTGACAGCCGCATTGTTGAACAGGCAGAATCCCATCGCCCGATCAGCCAGGGCGTGATGGCCCGGGGGTCTAACCGCCAAGAGGGCAACCGCATCCGAGGCGCTTTCCAGCAGCGCCGCGGCATGGGGCCCTGCTCCGGCAGCCCTGACGGCTGCTTCCCACGATCCGGGACCGGCGGCGGTGTCGGGATCGAAACGGCCACCGCCTGCGGCAATGAATTCCCTCACATAGGAGATGTATGCGGGGGTGTGGGCAAGTACCAGCAGATTATCATCGGCCTGGGGCGCCTGCACCGGTTGGATGTCCAGGCCACAGGCGTCCACCCCCCGTTGGACGGCTTCCAGTCGAGCGGGCCGCTCCGGGTGATAATTCCCGGCTTGATGCCGGTAGAAGGCAGGGTGGGTCAAATAGAAGACTCTCATATCCGCCCTAGATAGTTTGGCGCGACATCGCCCCACGGCAAACGCCCGGAGCGGATATTCTTCTTGGCAAGCCAATGCCGCCTCCGCTTCCCGACCGCTACCGCCTCGAGGTTCGCCTGGGCAGAATCGAAGGCGTTGAAGAGTGGCTGGCCACCGACGTGGTATTGGATCGGCCGGTCCAAATGCGGGTGCTTGGACCTGAGACCCCTCCAGCCCTGCGCGAGGAGTACCTGGAAGCTGTCCGAAAGTCGACTTCGGCTTCTCATCCCCACCTGCTCTCTGTTTTCGATGCCGGTTCGGTACCCGGCGGGGTGTTCGCCGCTTACGAGTGGACGGGTGGCACGGCGCTCTCTCATCGCCTTGAGGCCGGGGCCAGGCTGGATCCGGCCCATTTCCAGCAGAACGCCGCCGGCTTGGCCGAAGCTTTGGCCGTTTTACATGAAACGGGGGTGGTCCATTCCAGGATCAGCACCAACAGCATTTATTACTCCGTGGATCATCCCGCCAAGCTGGGAGGTGTAGGACCCCCCAACAAGGACAGCACCCTCGTCTCCGATGTCGAGCAACTGGTGGAGGCCTTGGAAGAGTGGGTCACCGGGAGGCCCTCCCAAGGTCTGCCACTATCGGAATTGGTCGACGGGATCCCGCCCTCCATCGACCAGGTTCTCGCCGAAACCGCCGGCGGGGAACTTTCCTCCGCCCAGTTGGCAGTGCTGCTCTCTTCGGCGCCGGTTCCTTCTCCACCAACCAGCAGAGCGTCGGGCGCCTCCCGCTCCGCTCTGTGGATCGCCGCTTTCTTGACGCTGACCGCGGTCGGGCTGGTAGGGATAGGAAGTCTCCTCTCCTCGGGGTCACGTTCTTCTGCTCCCCCTGTCTCATCCACCACAACTCAGAATACCGTCCTACAACAAACCACCTCGACTCTGTCCCCACCCAGCACCGCGGCAGCCGAACCTGTCCCGACAGCTACGGTGGCGCCCGTCCTTACCACCCCGGCGTCCACGTTGCTGGACCCTCCCGGAGTCGCCACCTTCGACCCCTATGGGGGTGGTGGGGAAATGGACCACCGCCTGGAGCGCCTGGTCGACGGTGACCGGGAGACCACCTGGAGAACAGAGCGTTACTACGACCCGCTGTCTCTGATAAAGGCAGGAGTTGGGCTGGTGATAACTCCACCGGCGGAAGCGCGGCGGTTGGAACTGCTCGGCATAACCCCGGGCACCGTTTACACACTTTCATGGGCTGCAAGCCCTGACGCCTCTTTGAGTGAATGGAACCCGGTTGCTTCCGGGCAAACCGCATCCGGCGCCTTCTTTCTTACCTTGCCTCAGCGTCCGGCCGGAGCCTGGATGGTGTGGTTCACCGAGCTACCTTATGTGAGTCCCGAGAATTATTCGACCTCCATCGCCGAAGTCCGGTTTTGGGGATAATAAGCCCTGTTAGCGTTGTGTAAGCAAAGTACACGTTGCACATAACTTGCAAGCCTTGCTGCTCGATCACGCTAGCCTCTTTGAAATCGTGCAACTGGATGACTTTCCGACTCGATTCGCCGATGCTTTGGAATCGGCCGCCGGCCGCGTTCGAGCCCTGACCGCCGACCGGCTGGAGAATTGGATCCGGACCGCTCTGTTTCTTCTCGTTTTGCTGGTGCTTGTATCTGTTGGTCTGATCTTTCTGTTGGTTGCCGCTCACCGGGCACTGTCGATCTGGCTGGGGCCGGCCGGTTCTTTGGCTGTGCTGGGGGGACTATTGTTGATCGCCGGATTGTTTATATGGAACAAGGGACGCACGCCTTCGAGAGGCCCCAGTTGACCAACGTTCACAAAGTTCTCATCATCGGCGGAGGGCCGGCCGGATACACCGCGGCCCTGTATGCCGCCCGCGCCGAGTTGGCGCCTCTGGTGTTGGAGGGCAGCTCACCTGGCGGCCAATTGATGATCACTACGGACGTGGAGAACTATCCGGGTTTCCCCGATGGAATACTGGGACCGGAGATCATGGACAAATTCCGGGCTCAGGCGGAGCGATTCGGCGCTGACCTCATGATGGAAGACGCCACTTCGGTGGACTTTTCCGCCTCGCCGTTCGCAGTTACCGCCAACGGCGGTGTCCACTTGGCCCATAGCGTGATCATCGCCACCGGCGCCAGCGCCAAATGGCTCGGCATTCCCGGCGAAGAACGTCTCACTGGAAGGGGCGTCTCGGCCTGCGCTACCTGTGACGGGTTCTTCTTTAAGGACAAGGAACTCTTGGTGATAGGGGGCGGCGACTCCGCTATGGAGGAGTCCCTGTTCCTCACCAAGTTCGCCTCCTCGGTGACGATCGTTCATCGCAGAGATGAATTTCGCGCCTCGGCCATCATGGCCCGGCGGGCCCTGGCCAATCCCAGGATACGGGTGGAATGGAACACCGTCCTTGAGGTGATACACGGTGACGAGCATGTGACCGGGGCCACTCTGGTGGACACCATCAGCGGTGAGGCTCGGCATCGACCCGTCGACGGGGTCTTTGTTGCCATCGGTCACCGGCCGAACACCGACCTCTTCCAGGAGTGGGTAGAATTGGACGAACGCGGCTACATAGCCCTTCCCAACCCAGGCGGGACCGCTACTTCCGTGCCGGGTGTGTTTGCTGCCGGAGACGTAGCTGACTCGGTCTATCGTCAAGCCGTCACCGCGGCGGGCACCGGGTGCCAAGCCGCCTTGGACGCAGACCATTACTTGCAAAATACACTCGGGCTTTGAGTCGGCCCGCCGAGAAAGGATCAAAATCGATGGCAAACAACCTGCTCACTATCAGCGACCAGAATTTCCAAGATGTCATCTCGGGCGACCGCCCGGTGCTGGTTGACTTCTGGGCCGAGTGGTGCGGGCCCTGCCGACTGGTCGCCCCCCATCTCGAGGCTTTGGCAGCAGAGAACCCCGACAAGCTCACTGTTGCGAAGCTGAACATCGACGACAATCCCCAGTCTCCCGCCAGTTACGGCGTGATGAGCATACCTACTCTGATTCTGTTCAAGAACGGCCAGGAGGTACAACGGATAGTGGGCGCACGCCCGAAAGCCTGGCTTTACAAGAACATCAAAGAACACCTCTAAGCCCTCTTCGAGGTTGCCGCGCGGCCTGTGGCTCTTGTTCTATCCTGATTGAGAGAAGGTCGTTCTTCCGCCATCAGCAGGGAATTAGATGCGCCGCTTTCAGCTAGGGAGCACTGGAGAGGGAGTGCGAGATATACAGGAACGTCTGGCGGCGCTGGGTCACAATTCTGATAAGGACCCGCCGGGCGAGTTCGGCGAGGCCACCCTCGCCGCGGTCAGGGCTTTTCAGGGCGACCGCGGGCTTCCCGTTGATGGCGTGGTCGGTCAGGACTGTTGGCGCGCCCTGTACGAGGCCGGATATCGCCTGGGAGACCGCCTCCTGTTCTTGCGACGACCCATGCTGCGAGGCGATGACGTTGCAGAGTTACAAAGTCGTCTGGATGCCCTCGGGTTCGACACAGGTAAACATGACGGGATCTTCGGTCCGCAGACCGAAAGAGGCCTTCGGGATTTCCAGCTTAACCGAGCCTTGGCCATTGATGGCGTTTCCGGCCCGGAGGTGATTACCGAACTGCGCCTCGTAGCACGGGGATCAATGAGAGCCGGTCGAGTGACGCTCCGGGAGAGGGAGTGGCTGCGTACCCGCCCAGCCACCCTGGTCGGCGCCCGCGTCTATTTCGATCCGGCTTGCCGGACCCAGAAGGAGGCTGCCGTCAGTTGGGAGGCCGCCGCCGCCGCTTCTGTAGCTCTCCAACAAAGAGGTGGTACACCCGTTTTGTCCCGAGGGGTAGACAGCACCATCCCAGAAAGGGTCCGTGCCCAAAGAGCCAACCGGATGGGCGCCGACTTGATTATCTCGTTCCAGTTGGCGGACCGCCCACCCGGCATAATCAACTATTTCGCCTCACCGATAAGCCACAGCGTGGCAGGAAAGCTGATCGCATCCTATATTGCGGAGGCCATGTCATTGGAGACCGAAGGGCAGGCGACAGCCATGCTGAAGGAGACCCGTTCCCCCGCCGTCGTCGTCGCCGTACCCGACTTGGGCGCTGCAACCGGCGAGGCGGCGGTTACCGGGCTGCAAGACTTCTTCCGAACTTCGGTCACATGACCCAACGAACCTCCCCGGCAGTCCTACACTATTGCCACGACAAACTACATGACTGTTGTTTTAGCAAAGTGCCCTGCCCGGGGCTTAAGGGGACTGAACCGTCGCCTCTTGCAGAATGTCAGTTTGGGGTGAGCCTGGAACCACGCGAAATGAGCCTATAGCTCGTGCTTATCAAGTGTTTCACATGGAACACTGGCGCTTTGTGGTCGCCCTTCCCTGCTTAACCTGACTTGAGAATGCGCAATCTGTGATGTTTCACGTGAAACACCGTACGCCTTGAGCCGCCGAAGCGACTGGCCGGTGTTGAGGCGGGCCGCCCGGTGGGCAGGCCTTCCCCTGGACCATCCCCAACTCGCGCTCCTGGGAGGCCTGGCCGACTGGCTGGTAAAGGAAGCCATTCCCGGCGGCGGCCTCGGTCCTTCCGAAGGCCGGGTGGTCTACACCCGGCACTTGGCCGATTCTCTCCTGTTCGCTTCCGCCTGGAAAAGCTCGACCGACCCTCCTTCCTCCCTCCTGGACGTGGGCGCCGGCGTTGGGCTTCCGGGGCTGCCCCTGGCAATCGCCTGGCCCAATACCCAAGTCACCCTCTTGGACAGATCCTCCCGTCGCACCGATCTCGCGCGACGAGCTGTCCGTCTGCTTCGTCTTGACAATGTCAACGTGGTCACCGCCCAACTGCGGGAATGGACATCCCCAGCTGATTTCATAGTCTGCAGGGCCGTTGGTTCCCCGACAACCCTCCGCCCGGACCTTGTTCGTTTGCTAGCCACCTCCGGAGCCGCCGCTGTCGGCGGCTCCCACCGCGCCCGGCCAAACGTTCGGGGATACCGCGTCCAGGAAGTTCCCGCAAGTATCCTAGGTTCTCCGGTTTGGCTCCTTATCATGGACGGAACATGATCTCCTCCGCGCTGATCGCCGTGACAAACCAAAAAGGCGGGGTAGGCAAGACCACCACATCCGTCAACCTCGGCGCGGCTTTGGCCGGCTTGCAAGAGAACGTCTTGGTGCTTGACTTGGATCCCCAGGCCAACGCCACAGCCGGCCTGGGGCTCAGTTCTCAGGAGATCGATGTGTCCGTCTACGATGTCCTACTAAAAGGCGCCGACGTCGAAGATGCCATTGAGCCCACCCCCGTCCGCAATCTTTATCTACTCCCATCCACTCGTTACCTTGCCGACGCCACCATTGAATTGGTGCCTCTCATGGCACGCGAGCAGATCTTGCGTAATACTCTGCGCACGCTGGAGGGTCAGTATGCCTACATCCTGATAGATTGCCCTCCTTCTCTGGGACTCTTGACGGTCAACGCACTTACGGCAGCCCGCTACGTGCTCATACCGATGCAGTGCGAGCAGTACGCGTTGGATGGTTTGGTTGAATTGCACCGCACCATCGATATGGTTAGGTCGGCACTCAATCCCTCCCTGGAATTGCTCGGCGTGTTGCTCACCATGCTGGACTACCGGACCCGTCTGTCCCGGGAAGTCTCCGAACAAGTCAAGGACTATTTTGGCGCCGCGGTCTTTCGCACATCCATCCCCCGCAGAGTCCGTCTGGCGGAGGCCGCCTCCTACGGGGAGCCCATAGAGATTTTTGATCACATGAATCGAGGAGCCATCGCTTATCGGAGGCTGGCCGAAGAGTTGCATTCCAGACTCCAATCCAGAATGGTCAGTAGTCGATGACTAACAGGAGAGGAGGCCTCGGCCGGGGCCTGAGCACCCTCATCCCCACTGGCGAGCCCTCCCCGGGATCGCCTTACCGGGAGATCCCGGTCAATCAGATCCGGCCCAACCCATCCCAGCCTCGCACCCGCTATAGCGAGGACACCCTTCGAGGCCTGGCCCGATCAATTATCGAGGTGGGTCTGTTGCAACCCGTCGTGGTTCAGGAGATGGACACCGGCTATGTCCTCATTTCCGGAGAACGCCGATGGCGGGCTGCTCAAATAGCAGGCCTCGAGGCTATCCCCGCCCTGATCCGCAATGCGGACGAGACCAGCTCTCTGCTTCAAGCCTTAGTGGAGAACATCCAAAGGGAAGACTTAACCCCCCTCGAAGAGGCTTCCGCCTACAAACTGCTTATCGACAGCCATGGACTCACCCAGCAGGAAGTAGCTCATCGGGTGGGTAAGGGACGAGCCACGGTGGCCAATAGCATCCGGTTGCTGCGCCTTCCTCCCGCAATTCTCGAACTGCTGGACACAGGTAAGCTGACTGCTGGACACGCCCGCGCCTTGTTGTCGGTTTCAGATCCCAAATATGCCGTCCATATAGCCAAACGGGCCGTGTCGGAAGGGTGGACGGTGCGCCGGGTAGAGGAGGCAGCCAAGGCCAGGGCGCCACGCCGGAGAACATCTCTATCTTCCCGAAAAGCGCGCCCTGCAGAAATCATTGAATTGGAGACCCGGTTGACCGACCAGCTCGGCCTTGCGGTTTCCATCAGTTACCGGGATCAAAAGGGCAGCTTAAAGGTGACGTTCAACTCGGTCGACGACCTTCAACGAGTATTTGCCAAACTAACGGCCCAATAGGGGAGCAGACCCCGACAAACCAACTCCTAAAAAACGGCGCACCCGTGTCGCCCCTCACGCTAACCGGTGTTAGCTATTACTACATAACGATGTGGTGCTTCGCCCTCTGAGAAAGAGCGCACATTATCGTGCCTGGAGACTGTGTCATGGATGACCTTCCGGTCTGCGGCGTTCATGGGCTCCAGCATCAACTCTCCGCCCTCGGCTGTCACCTGCTCCACAAGACCCGTGGCATAGATGGCTAAAGCCTCCCGGCGACGGCGGCCATAGCCGGCGATGTCCAAACGCAACCGCGCCCCCCCGGCAGTCTTGCGTTTTATCACAGATTTGGCGATAGTGTGCAGAGCCTCGATGCCGCCTCCTCGCTGGCCGACCAGCACCTCTGTCGCCTGTCCCTCGATTTCCGCCACGATCAAATCTTCTTCGTATCGGGTACGGACCTTTCCATCCACCCCGATTGCTTCCAACAGGCCCGTCAAGAAACCGTCGGCCGCCGCGGCCTGTTCTTGCAGAGATCCGCGCTGTCTCTTCTTTGGCGGCTTACCTCGGTTGGCTTTCTTTGCTGGGCGTTGGCCGCCCTTCGCCTGAGGCGGACGACCACCTCTTGGTTTTCTCGTCCCGCGGCCGGAGTCGCGTCCGGCCCTGCCCCTGGCGCCTCTGCCACCCCTACCTCCACGACTGCGGCGCCGCTTGGCCGGCTTCCGCTTACCTGTCACAATGGCGTCCTGCCTTCCGACCCCCAAGAATCCCCTGGTGGGTTCCTGCAGGATTTCCCACTCCACCCTGTTGTCATCCTTTAGGCCCAGTTCCTCCAAAACGGCCTGCTTGGCCAATTCCACCGTTCTGGCCCTTACTTCTATTAGTTCCATATTCTTAGTTCCTCCTCTTCCTCCTCCTTGATTTCTTAGCCGATCGGGGGTGTGGTGGGGAGGAGGATGATGAGGAACCTCCCGAATCCGGCTTGTCCTCCTTGGTGATCGCTGGCGGAGGCTCCGGGCGCCCGTCCATCCAGTTGATCATTATTTGCTGTCCCAGGCGAACCAGGTTCGAGGTAGTCCAGTAGAGCAGCAGTCCAGCAGGAAAGTTCCAGGAGATGAATCCCAAGAACAGCGGCATGATGCGGGTGAACATCTGCATCTGTCGCCTTTGTCGGTCTCCTCCCGCCGCTACCTGGTCACGCTGTGTATACCACTGCTGGATATATTGAATTGCGATCATGGCGACCATGGTGGCCAAGTAGGGTATGGCGGCTGCGATGCCCGCGGTGATTGCCTCCGAAGGCGGCACTCCCAAATCCATTCCCACGAATGTGGCTTCCTCGGCCCGGATCGCCTGCCAAAGGGCACTCCCAGGTGGAACGGGAGACAACTCGTTTTGCAGGCCGGTCGGGTCGTTGAGCACCCGGAAAATGGCGAACAGGATAGGTGATTGGACCAGAAGGGGCCCCAGGCAGCCCAGGGGTGAAGCCCCGTGCTTGCGCTGCAACTCTGTCATCCGACGTTGCATCTCTTCCCGCTGATCCCGGTAATCCCGGCGGATACGCTGTAGCTCGGGCTGTATTTGCATCATCGCCCGACTGGATCGCGTCTGCTTGAGCGTCAGGGGAAACAGCAGGGTGTTGATGACGATCGTCACCAAGATGATCGCTATGCCAAAGTTTGGGATGAAGGCATATGCAGTAGCCAGAGACCAGCCCAGGCCCTCTTTGATAAGATCCCAAAGGGTCCACCATGGGTCTAACACGATTCGGCGCCCCGGTTGGCAGGCGGAACGGGATCAAACCCGCTTGACCCAAAAGGCTGGCATCGCAAGAGGCGACCAACCGCCATAGCGAGTCCTCGCCATACGCCGAATCGTTCCACAGAGGTCGTTGCGTATTCTGAACAAGTAGGCAGATATCGACAACGCCGTCCAAATGCCGGGCTTATCGACCGCTGATAAAAAGCCAACGCCTTCAATAAAACCCTTGCTGTCGTGCCGGGGCCTGTCCGTTCGATTTGTCTGCTCATCATCACTTACCGTTGTCCAAGCGCGTCCGTCAACCATCCCACGATCTTCAGGAAGGAAGCTTCCGCCACTTGCCTGCTTGCCACGATTACATAATCGCCACCCGATACCGGGTCAACCTCCACCAAGGCCGCGCGCAACCGCCGCTTGACCCGGTTGCGCACCACAGCTTTGCCCACCCGGCGACTGGCCACCAGGCCGATCCTGGGCTTGCCAGCCTCGCCTGGCGCCCAAAAAACTGTAATGCCGCCTACCCGGCATCGCTTGCCTCGCGAGAATACCAAGTTAAAGTCTTTGGACGTTCGCAGTGGTTGGTACGTCGCTATTTCAGGCGGCCAGACGTTTGCGACCCTTCTGCCGCCGGGAGCGGAGGACCGCCCGGCCCGCCCGGGTACGCATCCGGTGACGGAATCCGTGCCGGCGCTTGCGACGGCGAACCTTGGGCTGGTAGGTCCTTTTCATAGTTACACACCTGAAGAATCGTCGAGAGGGGACTTGCCAAGGCTATCGCAAAAGGGCCTGTAAGTCAAGACAAACTCTCGGGTTCGCAAACCACCACTGGACAAGCCTTCGTTTTGGAGAGCCGGCCCTAATAGAGTCCATAGCAGGTCTATGGAACTACGAGCTTGTAATTCTCCCCGCCGTCTGGTAAAAGATCGGTGTCCCTATTTGCGATCAACGCCGGGCAGCTAGTGCGATCCTGCAAACGTATCGCCCCCTAATGCGCCGTCTCTCTCTGCCCGACGCAGTGGAACGGATCCGCCCCGCCGACCAGGAAGCGATGCGACGCGCCCGTTCCAGACAGTCGATTCTCACCAAACCGGAAGGCGCTCTCGGCATACTGGAAGACATCTCGGTCAGGCTGGCGGGCATGTTCGGCAACGAACGTCCCCTGATCCGCGGCAAAGCTGTGGTCGTGGCGGTGGCCGACCACGGGGTCACTGCCCAGGGAGTCACAGGCTATCCGCAGGAGGTGACGGCGCAGATGGCTCTGAATTTCCTCGCCGGAGGGGCGGCTGTCAGTGTTATGGCCAACTTGTTGGGGGTGAATCAGATTGTGGTGGATGCCGGCATTGCTACAGATGCTTTGCCCTCTCATCCCAATCTGCGTTCCCTTCCCTTGGGTAGGGGGACGGGGGATATCAGCCGGGGTCCCGCCATGTCCCGAGACCAAGCGGTGTCTTGCGTAGAGACTGGTATAAACCTGGCGGTGGAGTTGGCGGTCGAGCAAGGGGCCAATTTGATCGCCACCGGAGACATGGGCATTGGTAACACCACCACGTCCAGCGCAGTGACGGCGGCCATCACCGGTAGTCACCCCGTTGAAACGACAGGAGCAGGGACGGGACGGACCCCGGAGCAGATCCACCATAAGACCGATGTCGTTCGAACAGCATTGAAAGTAAACGCCCCCGATCCCCGTGACCCACTGGACGTGCTCGCCAAGATCGGAGGGTTTGAGATCGGCGTGCTATCCGGCGTCATGCTGGGTGCCGCCGTCATGCGTTGTGCAGTCCTGCTGGATGGTTTTATCTCCGGGGCCTCAGCTCTCATTGCGTACGGTCTCTGCGGCGCGGCGCGCGACTACATGATCGCATCCCACCGGTCAGCTGAGCAAGGGCATCCCACAGTGTTGTCTTACCTGCGATTGGCCCCTTTGTTGGATTTCAACATGCGCCTGGGAGAGGGAACGGGCGCGGTGCTCGCCATGCCGATTGTCGAAGCGTCCGCTGCCTGTCTGGCGCAGATGGCCACGTTCGACCAAGCGGGGGTCTCCAATCGCAAAGAAACATCATCATGACGGGTCTGCAATCTGCAATCGCATTCTTGACCACGTTTCCGGTGGGTTCGAGCCGAGCCAACCACGGACAGGGGATTGCTTCGGCCCGCGCCTGGTTCCCGGCGGTCGGGTTGCTGGTTGGCACCGTGTTGGCGGCGTTCGATCTGTTGATACGTTGGGGATACCGCGCAGGCATAAACGATTACGGCGGCGCCGCGGTAGTGGCCCAGGTCCTGGTCGGCGCGGTGGTGGTGGCCGCGTTGGTCTTGATTACCGGCGCCCTCCATTTGGACGGCTTTATGGACACATGTGATGCCCTCTTGGGTGGTTCCAGCCCAAAGCATCGCATGCAGATTCTCAAAGACCCTCACGTGGGAACATTTGCGGTTGTTGGGGTTGTGTGCCTGCTGCTCGTCAAAGTGGCCGCTATTTCTGCCTTGCCATGGCAGAGCCGCCCGTGGATACTGATCCTGGTTCCCTGCTTGTCCCGCGGCGCCATGTTGCTAGTCATGGAAGTGTTTCCCTATGTGGGCAGCAACGGCCTCGGTGTCGACTTTCTTCAGAAGCAAGGGCGGTGGCATTTGCCACTCGGACTGACGGTCGCCTTGGTGGCGGGCACCGCTCTGATAGGGCCGTGGGGTCTCGCCTTGGCGGCCCTGGCAGCCATCGTAGGCTGGTCGGTGGGAAGATGGGCGACTACGCTGCTGGGAGGCTTAACCGGTGACGTGTACGGTGCTGTAAATGAACTGGTAGAGGCTACGGCTCTCCTTTTTGCCGCCCTCGTGACCGCCTGGACGCCGGCAGCGCCCTTTTTCACGTCTATTGGGCTGCCGCTGTGATGGAGGCCCACCTCACCTTCATACTCGGAGGCGCCCGCTCGGGGAAGAGCACCGCTGCCGAGCAGTTGGCTCAAGATGGTGATCGGGTTCTATTTGTCGCTACCGCAGAACCTGGGGACCACGAGATGGAGCATCGAATCCGCATTCACCGCCAAACCAGACCTCCGGCATGGGATACCTTGGAAGAACCCCGGGACCTTGTGACGGCCCTTCGACCCCATCTCGGCGCCTATGACGTCTTCCTGGTGGACTGCATAACCATGTGGGTAAGCAATTTGCTGCTGGAAAGGGAAGGTCACTGCGACGGTGAACGCCGTCTCCTCGTCGAAACGGACCGCTTGCTGGATCTGATTTCCGCCTCTGGTGCGGCCTGGATTCTGGTGAGTAACGAGGTCGGTTTAGGCCTTGTCCCCGGTTCTGCTCTCGGGCGGGTATTCCGGGATGCATTGGGACGCGTCAACCAACTGATAGCCGCTCGGGCGGATCGAGTGAGGCTGATGGTCGCAGGCCTGGGGTTCGACTTGCACGGGTCCGCCTTGCAAGCTGATCGCTCACATCCGTAAGAACAAGCCCTTAACCATGTGAACCTTCCTTCTTTGTAAAGAAGTGACCCCCCCTGCATGCGAACAGGTTCTGACAAAGTCGTGAAAACAACGTGTTTTGTGGCAAAAAAGATCTTGAAATCGCGAAGAAACTCCGCATCAAGTTACATACCTGTTTTTTCCCTGCTCAGGCAAGTCGCGGCCCTCTCCGTGCAAACTGTACCCTAAGCGGCTCTTTCCGCAGGTCGGGGCAGCAATTCTTGTGGGTTCGCCCCGGACCGGGACCGCGCCTGTCAGGGAGACCGTGAGCCGCCCTTACACTGACTCTAGGGACTCCCGCTCTTTTTAGGTCCCCCCACCGGACAACCCAGCCATCAACTCGCCACAAGCCCCCGACCGAAACGCCTTGGTCCACGCGCCACCCCGGGAACATGGGTGGCCTTGGCTCACAGGCCCGGAGACAACCTGCCTTGACCCCGTCCGCCCCCAGTCTTGATCGAACTATCTTCCGAGAGGTGCTAACCGCCCGCACCTCTCCGGATGACTGGTCCCGGTGGTTCAAGGACATCCACATCTCCCTAACGTCATCGGAAGTTCTTTTGGAGGCGCCCAGTCGCTTCGTGGCCAACCAAGTGTTAAGCAGGTTCCTATCGCAGGTCGAGTCGGCAGCAAAAACCGCGGGCGCCGACCTCCCCGCCCGAATCCGGGTAACTGTCAACCCCGACCGCATCGAGCCCAGACCCAAACCTCCCAAAACTACTCTTCCCGCCGTCTCGAAGGCGCCGGATAGGCGGCGCCCGCCCGTACCCAGCCCCCGGCATCCCGCCAATCGCCACCGCTTCGACAACTTTGAGGTGGGGTCTTCCAATTTGTTCGCATATGCGGCGGCAACCTCCGTGGCAGAAAGTCCCGGGGATCGTTACAACCCTCTTTTCATCTATGGCGCATCCGGGCTCGGTAAAACCCACCTTCTGCTGGCCATATCCCACCGCGCCCGAGCACGCCGACCGGACCTGACCGTTAGTTATTGCACTTCGGAAAAGTTCGTCCAAGACTTCATTCAATGCGTTGGTAAACGACAAATGGAAGCCTTCCGAAGAAGGTTCCGGCAGGTGGACATGCTGATACTCGACGATTTCCAGTTCCTGCAAGGCAAGGAACAGACCCTGGAGGAATTCTTCTGGACCTTCGACAGCCTTCACAACGAAGGCAAACACATTGTTCTGGGCTGCGATCGTCCCCCTCGAGACCTCACTGCCGTCTCCGACCGTACCAGAAGCCGCATCTCGGCAGGTCTTATCACCGAGATCGTTCCGCCGGATCTACAAACGCGAATGGCGATTCTGCATCGGCTTCAGGACACGGGCCGGATGTCCCTGGACGACAGTGTCCTCCGGATCATCGCAGACCAGTTCACACACAACATCCGAGACCTAGCCAGCGCACTACGCCAACTGTACGCTTACGCAAACCTGACGAAACTTCCTGTCACGCCGGAGGCCGCTCTTCAACACCTGGCTCCTATGTCGGGCTTGGCATCGGTGGCGCAAACCCCAGAAAATATCATCGCGGCCTGCGCGCAGGAGTTCGGGACCACCGTCGAGGAAATTCTTAACCATAATCGACGCCCGATACCGTCCGCCGCCCGCCAAGTCGCGATGTACCTCACCCGTGAAATCACCGGATTGCCATACGCTCGCATCGGTACCGCGTTTCGCAGGGGACACTCCACTGTGCTTTCCGCGCACCGACGCATCCTCTCCCAAATCTCCGGCGATCGCCAGTTCGCCGGACGGGTCAACGGTATATACAACGCTATCAACAAGCAATGACCACGTCGCGCCATATATGTTCACAGCCGCTCCGACAAGGACCACAGCTCCGTATGCCGGTATACAAACATCTTTGTAGTTCGCCCAGCATTCGCCAGCGATACCGCCAAGGTGTGGACAGTCGACAGCACCTACTGTTACTACGCCCATTATTTTTAAATTGAATTCTTAATGAAAGGGGAATGTTTGTGAAGATCCGAGCTAACCGGGAACAACTGGCTGACGCATTGGGACGAGCGCAGCGGGCCGTTGGTTCTCGAAGTTCGCTTCCTGTGCTGCAGGGACTCCAGTGCGAGGCGTCCGATGGCAGACTGGCTGTTACTGGTACCGATCTGGAAGTGACGGTTCGCAGCGAAATAGCAGCCGATGTGGAGGAGTGGGGCAAGGTAATTGTCCCTGGGAGGCTGTTCACCCAAGCCGTGCGAAGAATGCCGCCGGGTGATGTGACCTTGCAGGCCGAAGACCAAGTCGAGTTGAAGATTTCGGGCGAGAATCCCCAACCGGTGTACACGTTGCGACAACTCAACGAAGACTTTCCAAAGATTTCTGTCAGCGGATCTTCAGGAACCGAGGTGGAAGGGGAGAGTCTCACCGAAGCTATCAAGCAGGTGGTTCCCGCAGCTTCCACCGACTTGGGCAGAGCTGTCCTCACCGGAGTGTTGGTGGAGTCAACATCCGAGCGCTTGCGCTTGGTCGCTACGGATTCCTACCGATTGGCCCTGCGCGATTTGCCGGCGATCGGACTTGACGCCACCGGATTGCTGCCGGCCCGCGGGTTGAGGGAACTACCTAACACCGTAGGCGCCAGCAAGGTGAAGGTGTCCTTCAGTAGCCGGGAAGGGATCTTCAATTCAACGGCCGGCACTCTCCGGCTGCGGATGATCGAAGGAAACTATCCGAATTACGAAGGCTTGCTGCCCAGTCAATACCCCAACCAATTCACCTGCGACCGAGAAACGTTGCTGGAAACCATTCGACGCATGGAGTTGGTGGCCGAGGATCATTACCCCGTCAGGTTGACCATCAGTGATGGCGGCGCCGAGGTGAATGTTGTCAGGCAGGACGTCGGGCGTGCGACCGATTTCGTAGAAGGAGAGTTCGGGGGAGAGACCCAAACCCTGACAGTCGCCTTCAATCCCCGCTACCTTTCCGACGGCGTAGTTGCCACCGGCGCTGACAAGGTGCGGTTCCGCATCATCGACGGCATGAAACCCAGTGTTATAGATGATCCCCAAAGAGACGAATTTCTCTACTTGTTGATGCCGGTCAACGTGTAGATGGCGTTGGCCTGGCTGACTCTGGCCGGGTTCCGCTCCTACCCGGAACTGCGGTGGACGCCAGCGGAAGGGGTCAATCTGCTGGTGGGCCCGAACGGGGTGGGTAAGACCAACCTGCTGGAAGCAGTGGGGATGCTGTTCACTGGCTCATCCTTTCGGGGAGCGCCTGACCGGGCGTTGGTATCCGCGGGACTGGAAATGGCGGCGGTCCGGGGAGAAACTGATGACAGTTCTCCACACACGGTGGAATTGGTGTTGCATCGCATGCAGAGACGCCGGATAATGCTCAACGGGTCCCGACTTTCCCGGGTCGGCGAGTTGGCCAGGATGGGGAGGTTGCTGATATTCATACCGGAGCACCTGGATCTGGTGAAGGGAGGGCCGGGTATGCGTCGAGACTGGCTGGACGAAACCGCCGCGTTGCTGTGGCCGGTGGCCAGAGCGGACCAGTCGGATTACCAGAAAGCGCTCCGTCAGCGCAACGCCTTCTTGAAGACCGGGGACCGGCAAGATCGGATCACTTTGGAAGTATGGGATCAGAGACTCTCACAGTCGGGCGCCAGGGTGATGGACGCCCGCGCCCGCGCCTTTCGGGAAGTTCTCTCTCCACTGTCAGAGGCGGTGTGGGCCATCGCGGGCCTGGGCGAGACTATCGCAGTCGACTATCGATCAGGTTGGGGCGGCAGGCTGGATCCGACCGTGGAGATCGCCGTGTGGGAACAGGAACTGAGGGAAGCCCTGAACAAGGTCCGCCGCCGCGATTTCCTGTTGGGCGCCACTACCACCGGTCCCCATCGTGATGAGCCGGTGCTTACCCTGAACGACGAAGACGCCAGGTTATTCGCCAGCCAGGGCGAGCAGAGAACCCTGGCGCTTGCGCTGCGCCTGGGCGCCTTTGAGGCGGTGGAGCAGGCAGCCGGCTGCCGACCGCTGCTGGTGCTGGATGACGTCTTCAGCGAACTTGACGAGGACCGGGCGGGGGCATTGGTTGAGTGGCTGCCCACCACCCAAACTTTTATGACCGCAGTGGATGAGAGAAAAGCGCCGGTGGGAGGAAGGGTCTGGTCAGTGGAGCCGGGGAGCGTACGATGAGAACCTCTCGCAACGATCCGACGCGGGCCGCCACCCAGGTCGAAGAGACATTGGCGAAGCTGGGGGTACCCAGGGTCGCCGCCAATCTCCACATCCGCCGACACTGGGGGGAAATGGTGTCCGGGCCCTGGCGGGACAAGGCCCGACCCCTGGTCCTCGAGGACAATTGCCTGGTGGTGGAGGTTGGCTCGCAAATGGACGCCACTTTGCTCCGTTACGGCGCGGCAGGCTTGCTGGAACAACTCAACGGCGCACTGGGGTCACGGGTGGTGCACCATGTCGCGATAAAGGTCGCCAGGTCATTCTATGAGCACTAAACCCGCAGGTCAGAGGCTATTAATGCACTCTTTGACGAGGAGGAAAGGCGAGAAATGTCACTGCGATTCGGCTAGAATATATGGCAGATCAAAGAGGGTCGCCGTAACTCCTGCCCTGCGATCCACGAAAGCCGTTTTTCAGAAAGCTAGGGAAAAGTGACCATCACCGATCGTTATTCCGCCAGGGACATTGTCGTTCTGGAGGGCTTGGAGGCAGTCCGCCGCAGGCCCAGCATGTACATCGGATCGACCGGCCCGCGGGGCCTTCATCATCTGGTGTGGGAGGTTGTCGACAACGCCATCGATGAGGCCATGGCCGGCCATTGCACTCGCATAGATGTCATGCTGCAATCGGACGGCTCGGTGCAGGTGGCGGACGACGGACGCGGTATCCCGGTGGGCCTTCATCGACAGACCAAGATGTCCGCTTTGACCACTGTGCTGACTGTGTTGCACGCGGGCGGAAAGTTCGAAACGGGCTCCTACCAGGTGTCGGGGGGCCTGCACGGAGTGGGGGTCTCGGTGGTGAACGCTCTCTCCGAGCGCCTGGAAGTCGAGGTCTGCCGGGAGGGTCGGATATGGACCCAGAGCTTCGAGAAGGGCCAGCCGTTGGGGAATGTGCAGCGTGGACCCAAGGTGACCAGGACCGGCACCCGCATTGCTTTCCTGCCCGATAGCGAAATCTTCGAGGAAACCCGCACCCTGTCCTATGCGACGGTCGCCTCCCGCCTGAGGGAACTGGCCTATTTGAATCGGAACCTGCGGATCCGGCTCACCGATCACCGGGTGAGTCCATCCAGGACGGAGTCTTTTCAGTACCAGGGCGGCATCCGGGACTTCGTTGCCCATCTCAACCGCAACAATGACGCGGTGAACGGACGCCAGATCGTGGTTGAGGACCAGGACGAGGAGGCGGAGATGGAGGTTGCCCTGCAGTGGACCTCCGGCTACCAGGAGAACGTCCTCTCCTTTGTGAATAACATAAGCACGGTGGAGGGGGGAACCCACGAGGAGGGTTTCCGCCGCGCTCTCACCAAGGTGACCAACGAATTCGGCAGGGCCAAGAATTTCATCAAGGAAAAGGACTCCAATCTGACCGGCGAGGACGTCAGGGAGGGACTGACCGCCGTGTTGTCGGTGAGGGTGAAGAACCCCCAGTTCGAAGGGCAGACCAAGACCAAACTGGGTAACACCGAGATTCGGTCCTACGTGGAGAAGGCACTGAACCGGGCTTTACCGGAGTGGCTGGAGAAGCACGCCCCGGAGGCCAAGGCCATCGTCAGCAAGGCTCTGGGGGCGGCCAAGGCCCGGGAGGCGGCACGCAAGGCGAGGGAACTGACCCGTCGCAAGTCACTGTTGGAGTCCACCAGCCTCCCCGGCAAACTGGTGGACTGTTCCAGCCGCGACCCTTCGGAGAGCGAACTGTTCATCGTGGAGGGGAACTCGGCGGCGGGCCCGGCCAAGCAGGCCCGCGACTCCCACATTCAGGCAATCCTCCCCATCAGGGGGAAGATCCTCAACGTGGAGCGGGCCCGGTTGGGGAAAGCCCTGATGAACAAGGAGGTGCGGTCGATCATCACCGCGGTGGGAACCGGAATAGGGGAGGAGTTCGATATCGACAAGTGCCGTTACCACAAGGTGGTGCTGCTCACCGACGCCGACGTGGACGGATCGCATATCCGGACGCTGCTGCTCACCCTGCTGTTCCGTAATATGCGGGGCCTGCTGGAACGGGGTTACGTCTATGTTGCGCAACCGCCGCTTTACCGGGTCAAGAGAGGCGCGAACGTGATTTACCTCAAAAGCGACCAGGAATTGGAGGAGTTCCGCCGAAAGCACCCCAAGATCAATCCCACCCGGTTCAAGGGTCTGGGTGAGATGAACCCCGACGAACTGTGGGATACCACGATGAATCCGCAGACCCGGACCCTGCTGAAGGTGCAGATCGACACCGCGGCAGCGGCCGCGGAGACGGGTGAATTGTTCCATACCCTGATGGGTGACGACGTACCTGCCCGCCGCGAGTACATCCGGACCCATGCCTCCGACATCCGCTTCCTCGACGTATGACCGAAGATCGCCCCCCTCTCAATCCCACCCTTTACAGCGGCCCGGCCATCGAACTGACCGACGAAATGTCGCAGTCCTTCATGGACTACGCCATGTCGGTGATCGTCTCCCGGGCGTTGCCCGATGTCAGGGACGGGTTGAAGCCCGTGCAGCGACGGATCATACATTCCATGAGCCAGGCCAATCTGGCGCCGAATGGTCGCCATCGAAAGTGCGCCACGGTGGTGGGGGATGTGATGGCCAGATTCCACCCTCACGGCGATCAGGCCATCTATGACGCGTTGGTCCGCCTGGGCCAGGATTTTTCCCTCGGTCATCCGCTGGTGGACCCGCAGGGGAACTTCGGGAGCATCGAAGATCCCCCGGGCCAGATGCGTTACACAGAGTGCCGACTCTCGCCGATCGCCCTTTCGATGCTGGAGGGAATCGGTGAGGACACGGTGGATTTTGTGGAAAACTACGACGGGGAGCACATGGAGCCGGTGGTGCTTCCCGCTCGGTTCCCGAATCTGCTGGTCAACGGAGCGCAGGGCATCGCGGTGGGTATGGCCACCAACATTCCTCCCCACAACCTCGGGGAAGTGATAGACGCCTGTATCTACCTACTGGATCACCCGGACTGTCCGGGTTCGGATCTGCTCCGGTACATCAAGGGTCCCGACTTCCCCTCGGGCGGGGAGATCATCTCCAACGCGGCGGTGTCCCAGGCCCTGCTGACGGGCCGAGGGTCGGTGAAGATGCGGGCCGTCGCCGAACCCATGCAGATCCGGAAGGGACGCACCGCCATCGTGGTCACCGAGCTTCCCTACCAGGTTTCCCAGGACCGGGTGCTGGAGAAAATCGCGGACCTGGTGAACCAAAAAGAGATCCGAACCATCGCTGATCTTCGCAACGAGTCCTCTTCCAGGGTGGGGACCCGTCTGGTGATCGAGTTGAAGAGGAACGCGGTGCCCGAGGTGGTGATGAACCAGCTCTACAAGCGGACGCAACTGGAGAAATCCTTCGGGGTGAACATGGTGGCCCTGGTTGATGGCGTGCCCCGGATCCTGGGTATCACCGAGGCGCTCGGCCACTACCTGGACCAGCAGATGGAAGTAGTGGAAAGAAGGACACGGTTCCGGTTGGAGAAGGCGCTGGCCAGGGCCCACATTCTGGAGGGTCTGTGCATCGCGGTGGACCACATCACCGAGGTGATCGAGATGATCCGCGCCTCGGCCCACACCGCGGAGGCCCGTTCGCGACTGCGGGAGCGGTTCGAGCTGTCCACCATCCAGGCAAATGCCATTCTGGAGATGCCCCTTCGACGTCTTACCGCCCTCGAATCCGAGAAGCTGGCCTCCGAACTGTCCAAGCTGCGGGGGACGATCGCCGACTTGGAGGGCATCCTGGCCAGCCCTGCGCGCCGCCGGCAGATAATCCGAGCGGATCTGCGGGCCATAAAAAAGAAGTTCGCCATTCCTCGCCGCAGCCGGCTCATCCCCGACCTGGGAGAGATGTCCATTGAGGACCTGATCGCCGACGAGGAGTTGATCGTCACTGTTACGAGAAGCGGGTATGTCAAATCGGTCAAGGCCGGGGCCTACCGAACTCAGGGGCGGGGTGGCCGGGGAGTGAAGGCCGCCAAACTCGCCGAAGGGGATGTCATCTCGCACCTGGTCCATACCACCGCCCACTCCTACCTGCTGTTCTTCACCAACCGGGGAATGGTGCACCGACTGCGGGCGCACGAACTTCCCCGCCAGTCCCGGATCGGCAAGGGGGTGCTGGCGCATGCCGTGCTGCCCATCGAACCGACCGAGCGTATCCAGGCCATTGTCGACACCCGCGACTATGAGACGGTGAAGTACTTGGTCATGGCCACCCGCAACGGGAGGGTCAAGAAGACCGAACTGAAGGCCTACGAATCCATCTACAGAACCCTTCGGGCCATCGACCTGTCACCCGGCGACGAATTGGTGGCGGTCAGGCCCACCAACGGCCACAACGACCTGCTCCTTTTTACGGAAAAGGGCAAAGGCCTTCGTTTTCACGAGGGGGACATCCGATCCACGGGAAGGGCTACGCGGGGGGTGATAGGAATGCGGCTGGGGGAGGGGGACCGGGTAGTGGGCGCCTGCTCGGACATGGAGGGCGACGAGGTGTTGCTGGTTACCTCCAAGGGGTTCGCCAAGCGGACCAGGATGAAGTTGTTCCTGCCACATACGAAAACGGGCAAACGGACTAAAGCGGGTAAACCCCGGAAACGGGGAGGACAGGGCGTGATCGCCATCAGACTCGCCAAGGCCCGGGGGGTCCTGGTGGGCGCCCGAGCCGTGGGGCCTGAAACCGAGGTGATGCTGATCTCCGCGCAGGGCATCGCCATTCGCACGGCCGTGTCATCGGTCAGCGTCCAGAGTCGCCACGCCACGGGGGTTACAGTGATGCAATTGGCGGAGGACGAGACGCTGTCTGCCTTTGAGATCGTTCCGGGTGACAACGGCAGCTGAGGGGGCGCTGCCATAGCCCGTGGCTGGCCGGTAGGCTCCTGGTTGTGCTAGATACCCAGCCCACTCACTCGGTGCACCGCGTTCGTCGAATTATCCGGCGGATAGACCCATGGACTGTTCTCAAGGTGTCTTTGATCGTCTATCTGGTGGCGGCTTTTGCTTTCATGCTCGCGTCGGTGATGTTCTGGGAAGTGGTGGAAAGGTCCGGAATTCCGCAGAGGATCACCGAGTTCCTGGTCCAGATCACCCTCTTGGACGAAGGAGAGGCGCCGTTTTCCAACACCGAGCAGTTCATACGTCTGTCTGCCATTCTGGCGGTGGCATGGGCGGTTTTGTCCTGCGGTTTGACCACTCTGGCGGCGATCATGTACAACTTGGTAGCCGACGTTGTGGGTGGCGTGGAAGTGGTGCTGCTGGAAGAGAACGTGGTGCCGGTGGTGGTGGCATCTCCGTCCGAACCTGCTCAGACGCCAGCCCTTCCCGCACCCGACCGCACCGGGCCGACCGATCCGGACCAGCCCACCATGGTGGTCGAGACAAGCTGACAACTGTCCCTTGGTTTCGCCCCGCCTCGGAGAGGGCCGACACCCATCCGACCTACCAGAACAGAACCGGTCCCGAGATGAAGACGGGCGGTGTGCCCGGACGGGTCCGGCTCATTCCACTGAATGGACGCAAAGGCCGCGGGGTGATAGTGACCCGGTTGGGGGAGTAGGCAGATATCTGTGGGCCCACCTGGATTTGAACCAGGGACCTCATCCTTATCAGGGATGCGCTCTAACCAACCTGAGCTATGAGCCCTCTCCGCAAGACATATTACACAGGCTGGGAACCCCCGGAGACGAGTATCCTTGTGGTTTCAAGGGGACGTAGCTCAGCCTGGAAGAGCGCCTGCTTTGCAAGCAGGAGGTCGTGGGTTCAAGTCCCATCGTCTCCACCACATCTAGAGGTGTTTGCCACGACAAGTGACCATTTCGCGGATGAAACGATGGTCGGCGCCAAGGGGTCTTGATGGTGGTGCGGAACATCTTGGTGTGATTCTCCGGTGCATTAATCCGAACATCACCACCTGTAGTTTCCATCCCCGTTCAGGGCGAGCTTTGGTTCCACTAGCACCGGCCCGCGGGTCGCAGCCTGCTATGGCGACTTGTAACGGGCGGTCCGTCGGGCACCCGTCATTTCTAGGCTTCCCACCTTTACCATTCGCCGCAGCAGCCGTGAAGCCTGATCGGGTGTCAGCTGGCAAAGCTCGGCCGCCTCTGAGCGTGCGATGGAACCACGTTCGCCGACGTAGGTGAGAACCATCTGTTCTTGTTGGATTCGGTCGAAGCCACGAGTGCGGACATATGCCGCCGACTCCCCCAACTCCCGGTAGAGAGCGGCCGTCAGGTGGTAGGCGCGTCCCCTGCCTTGGCCGCGGGATTCGAGAAAGCCGCGCTCGACCAGAGTATTGAGTATCCACCGCGTTTCATCACGGCTGACATGGAAGATCTGTCCTGCATGAGCCGATGTGATCCGACCTTCGGCTCGAACCTCGTGTAGCACTTGTAGAGCGTGTAGATCGAGGCGCTTACCTTCTCGAGCCGACATGGCGACGAACGCGGCGAGTTCCCGATCGGCTGGCCCAGCTGGTAGTCGGGCCTCTACCCAGCCCCGAGTGGAACGCGAATAGTCGGGAAGGGGTCTTCCCAGAGCGAGTTGGTTACGGTAGACCCTGTTGATACCACGTCCAACCCGCTCGACTAGCCCTGCTCGCTTGAAAGCATCGGCGATTAGGGGGTTCCGCGCCTGTGGCGGTGCAGTCAAGAGGTTGTCGATCCTGATACCGGTTGGGAAACCGCCCGGATTGCTGACCGAAAGGGTGGCGCCTTCGATGGCGACCCGGACCTCACCATTGATCGAATAGTCGCGGTGGGCGAAGGCGTTTCCGATCAACTCCCGAATCGCGATCTCGGAGTAAAGGGGTAGTCCAAGCCTGAAGAGCCCATCGTCGACCTCCTCCTCAGGGTTGTAGGGCCTTATCGCTTCAGAGAGTTCGACCATTGCCCGGATAAGGGGAACCTGGAGGCGCCGGTTGGCTCGGACGGCGTCGTATTCGTCGAGCGCCTGGAAGACCGTTGAGTGTGTCGGGACCATAGTCTGGAGGATGTCCGGAGTCCCGAATAGCAAGGCGGCACCTAGTGTGAGGACGCCGTCGACAGTTCTGAATCCAAGTGCGGAGAGGAGCTCTTCTCCCGATAGGGTGGCGAGGGCTTCGTCACCGCCGCCTTCCGCGAGACTCCGGAACCGGTCGAGTTCGGCGGCGTCGAGATCCTGCACCGACAGATCCGCCAGTGGGAACGCCGACAAGTCGCGCAACCCGAGCTCGGCCACCCTTCCGGGAACCTCGTGGGGAAGGATCGGGCGGCACTGTGGCTTGCCGTCGACATCGATAGCCCGACGCATGTACTTGCCCGAGGTTGTTGCGACAAGGGATCTTGGTCTCGGCACACGGATCGTTATCACCTCGCCGGGGCCTAGCACTTCTACATATGCTTCCACCCATAGGGCGGGGGACGTCTTGTTGGCGACAAGCGCCTCGATCCTACGGGGGTCTGTCGAGGTGCCGTGTCGATGGGATGCTCCATTGACCGATCCATCATTCGCCACCCCGATCAGGAGTCGCCCTCCGTCCCCGTTCGCGAGACATACGACCGCTTCGACTATTTCATCGTCACTGGCATCGGTCTTGAACTCGACCCAGTACGTCTCGCCTTCTGAGATGATCTCTTCGGTCCCTCGAGCCTGCATCCCCACAACTATACACGCTTTATTGCGCGTTAGATATTGACATAACGCACCGTGCATAACTTTGTATACAGCATGGCAGCGGTCCTTAGCCTGTTAGGTTCACGAGGCCACCCTTGCTGGGGCCCCGTCGGCAAGCACGGGAGGCACGGGCTTTTGCCGTCGACATCGGTGGCCCGAGAGTGAACCGGCTAGCAATAGCTGCGCCGAGTCTGCGTAGATTTGTCAAGACGGCCGACCGCAGCCTTTTTACCGCGAGCTATTGCGCTTTAGATTGTTGCATAACGCAAGACGCATAGCTTTGTATACGATGCGGCCCCGATTGCAATCTGGCACAACTCAGAGGTGTAGGGCGGTTGCTGGTTGACAATCTCCCGTAGGTCGCGGTAAGCGGCAACTCTCTTTGTGGCGTATGGGGGGCCCTTGGATTCAGGTTCCGAATCCTTTGAACCCAAGTCTTCGAGAGCCGTCCCTTGATTTGGATGGGTCTGACCGTCAGGCTCAGACCATGGTTCCCGTCCGTAGCCGTAGCGACCTGGGCAAGTGACAGTTCTCACGAAAGGGGCTGAAGTTTGTTTTAGTCGGTTCATCCCCGATGTCCCTCCTCGCTAATATTGGAGTTTGAAACCGGTTGATTTCTGGCGGGATCACGTCAGGTGTCGGTGTCCATACCGCTCCCAGTACCACTTTCGACCGTGCGATGGGGTGAAGGCCCCTGACACAACACCCAACCACAAATAGGCCATGAACAGGGGAAACACCAACCGAGAGAGACGACACAGCGCTATTGGAGGGCGTAGAAACACCACTAGAGTCCAATCAGCGTTGACATCGGCTCCACGCCGTTCTTAGCGACAAGACGAACCCGAGAGGAGCGAGGAAGATGAAATCGGCTGTAATCGTAGATGCCGTGCGTACTCCGGCAGGCAAGCGGAAGGGCAAGCTATCCGGAATCCACGCGGTCGACTTGGCGGCTATTTCCCTGGCTGCTCTCGTAGAGCGCAACGATTTGGATCCAGGCCTGGTAGAGGATGTGATTTGCGGATGCGTGAGCCAGACCGGCGAGCAGGGCCTGAATGTGGCTCGCAACGCCGCATTGGCCGCCGGATTCCCCGAGGATGTCGTGGGAGTCACCATCGACCGCCAGTGTGGCTCCTCGCAGCAGGCGGCGCACTTCGCTGCTCAGGGGGTGATAGCCGGGGCTTACGACGCGGTAATCGCTGCCGGGGTGGAATCGATGACCCGGGTTCCGATGGGCATCACAGCTGAGCAGGGTCCCGGTCTTCCCTTCGGGCCCCAGGTGATGGAACGTTATGCCAACGGCCTGGTTCCTCAGGGCATTTCTGCCGAAATGATCGCCGACAAGTGGGGGCTGAGCCGTGAAGAACTCGATCTGATTTCACTCCAGTCTCACCAGAAGGCAGCTCGCGCCACGGATGAAGGACGCTTCCAGGCCCAGATCCAACCGGTTACCGTGACTGTAGGCGGAGTTGAAGAGATAATGACCCGTGACGAGGGAATCCGCCGGACCACCAGCATGCAGGCCTTGGCCGGTCTTCCGCCCGCCTTCAAGGCGGACGGCAAGATAACCGCCGGGAACTCTTCACAGATCTCCGATGGCTCGGCTGCGGTCCTGATCATGAGCGAAGAGCGGGCTGCCCAACTCGACCTGACGCCCATGGCGCGGTTCGTCTCCTTCGCATTGGCGGGTGTAGATCCGGTGATGATGCTCACCGGACCGATCCCGGCCACGGCCAAAGCTCTGGATCGGGCCGGTCTCACCATTGACGATATAGGACTGTTCGAGATCAACGAGGCGTTCTCTTCGGTCGTGGGCGCTTGGCGGGCAGAGCACGGCGGCAGCGATGTGGAAGGACTTTGGGAACGCACCAACGTAAACGGGGGAGCCATAGCCCTGGGACACCCCCTGGGCGCCTCGGGCGCCAAGTTGCTCACCACCTTGGTCCATGAGATGGTTCGCACCGGAACCCGCTATGGCCTGCAGTCAATGTGCGAGGGCGGCGGGATGGCCAACGCCACCATCATCGAGAAGCTCTGAACCGCCAACGCTTTCACCGGCGGTGATCAGCCCCCTGAATCTGATCATCGCCCTCCTGATCGGGGTGGCAGTCTGGCGATTGTGCCTTTGGTTTCTGCGAGCCTTGGCGGCCCCGCCGGAGAAGCCGGATTCCGCCATGGTGGTGAAAGTCGTGCAGGACTACCGATGTACCCTGTGCGGCACGGAGCTTACGGTGAGAGTGGCCAGCTTATCGGAGACAGCCGCGCCCCGGCACTGTCGAGAGGAGATGGTGGCGGTGTGGCGACCGGAGGTTTCGGGCTAGCGGTATCTGGTGGTCATCAGGAAGCCCACCGCGATGAGGGCTAGGCCACCCACCAGCCACAGTTGGTCAAGACCCAGGACAAAGCGGAGCAGGACCAGAATCAATCCCACCCCCATCAGCCCGGCCATGGTTATCACATACCATCTCGGCGAAGGGCGGGAGGCTTTCACCGGATTGCGAGGTGGTGTGGGTTTGCGGGTGCGGGCGCCTTTGCGTTTCTTTGAGACTGGCATCTTTCCATCCTAGAGAGTAGCGGGCAGTTACCCGCCCCATCCGGTGTACGGCAGTTGACGCATCTGTTCTCACATGGAGGAACGGCCTGGGAGTCTTTGGTATTCTGGCGTAGTGATGCGGGTTCTGATTCTTGATAATTACGACTCGTTCACCTTCAACCTGGCCCAGTACTGTGGCGAACTCGGCGCCGAACCACTGGTGGTGAGAAGCGATGTAACCACGGCGGAGGAGGCTTTGGGCTGGGAGGTGGACAGGTTGGTGATCTCTCCAGGTCCCGGCCGCCCGGAAAACGCCGGGTACTCGGTCGACTACGTCAAGGCTTTCGGGTCCAGGATCCCTACTCTGGGTGTCTGCCTCGGGCACCAGGCGGTGGCCGTCGCTTATGGCGGGCAGGTGGGACCTGCGCCTGAGCCTCGTCACGGTAAGACATCTCCTATAAGACACGACCAGAAAGGGGTCTTTAAAGGATGCGAGAATCCTTTTGTGGCCACTCGCTACCACTCGTTGGCTATCACCGGGCTGCCTGCGGACTTGGAGGCCTGCGCCTGGAGCGAGGAGGGCGTGATCCAAGGCGTCCGCCACCGGTCTTTGCCGGTGGCGGGTGTGCAGTTTCATCCCGAGAGCATTCTTACCTCGGAGGGGAAGCGCCTGCTGGGCAACTTTCTGGGGCGGGCCGAGGTGAAGAGATAGTTGGTCGCCCAGTGCTATTTTGAAGTGGTATAAGCTTTGGTCGGAGGTGATAAATGCCGATTGCTAGTCCTTCCCAATACCTTGCGATGCTGGGGTCGGCCCGTTCGGAGGGTTACGCCTTTCCCGCCATCAATATCAGTTCCAGCGAAACCCTCAACGCCGCCTTGGCAGGGTTCGCCGAGGCGGAGTCAGATGGAATCATCCAGGTCTCGACCAGCGGTGGTCAGTTCCTCTCTGGAACAAAGGTGAACGATATGGCGCTCGGAGCGCAGGCGCTGGCCGAGTTCGCACACACCGTGGCAGCGCGCTACCCGATGTTCATCGCCCTGCACACCGACCACTGCCAGCCCGACCGGGTGGATGGGTTCATACGTCCGCTGCTTGCCGAGACGGCCCGGCGCCGCGCCAGGGGCCTGGGCCCCCTCTTTCAGAGCCACATGCTGGACGCTTCCGCCCTGCCCTTGGACGAGAATTTGGCCTTGGCGGATGAACTCTTGGTGGAGTGCGCCTCCCAAGATGTACTGCTTGAATTGGAAATCGGCATCGTGGGCGGGGTGGAGGACACCATGGATCACACCGATGTGGATCGCCGGAAGCTGTACACCACCCCAGACGACATGATGGCCGTGGCCGAGAGGCTGGGGGTTGGGGAACGGGGCCATTACTTGCTGGCCGCAGTGTTCGGGAACGTGCACGGTGTCTACAAACCCGGGAAGGTCGAGCTTCGACCCGGCATCCTCCGCGAAGGGCAAAGAGCAACTGAGGAGCGATACGGATATCGGCACCTTCTGGTCTTTCATGGCGGCAGCGGCTCCAGCCTGGAGGAGATCAGGGAGACGGTGGGCTATGGGGTGGTGAAGATGAACATCGACACCGACACCCAGTACGCCTTGACCCGGTCGGTGGCGGACCACATGTTCTCCAATTACTCGGGGGTAATGAAAGTGGATGGGGAGGTTGGCAACAAGAAGGTGTATGATCCCCGCTCCTATATGAGAAAAGCGCAGCAAGCCATGGCGGACCGGGTGGTGCGGGCCTGCGTGGAACTGGGCTCGGCAGGCCGCTCGATCGGACGACAGGATGACTGATCAGGGATGCTGAGAGAACCGCTTCACGAAACCTGGATCGACTCCAATCGGTTCGTTCCCCGTCGGTTTGTCCGCCCCATTCAGAAATTCATGCGGATAGAGGCCTCCACCGGGGGTGTCCTGCTGTTTATGGCGGCCGCCGCCATGGTCTGGGCCAACTCCCCGTGGGCCGACAGCTATTTCGCTTTGTGGAACACCCATGTGGAGTTTGCGGTCGGCCCGATCCATCTGTCGGAGTCTCTGCAGATCTTCGTAAATGACGCCCTGATGGCCATCTTCTTTTTCGTGGTGGGCCTGGAGATAAAGCGGGAGGTGGTGCTGGGGCGGTTGCGGGATCCCCGGGCGGCGGCGCTGCCGGTGCTGGCGGCGGCCGGGGGGATGCTGGTGCCGGCGTTGGTTTACCTGCTGATGGTGATGGGAGAAGGCGGCGAGGCCCTGAACGGCTGGGCGGTCCCGACGGCTACCGACATCGCTTTTTCCCTGGGAGTGCTCTCCCTTCTCGGGAAACGGGTCTCGCCGGGCGCCAAGCTGTTCCTGCTGGCGTTGGCGATCGCCGATGACGTGGGAGCGATCGTGATCATCGCCTTTTTCTATTCGGGAAGCTTGCGGTGGAATTGGCTGACCTGGGGAATTCTTGCGCTGGTGGTGGTGGCGATCGCCGGCAGGGTCGGTATCCGGGCCCGCACCTTCTATATCCCCATGGCGCTGGTGGCTTGGTTCTGCATCCATGAATCGGGGGTTCATCCCACCCTTGTGGGGGTCGCCCTGGCCTTCATAACCCCGGCCCGCCCCATGTACTCGGCGGAGGAACTCTACGACAAGGGATACAACCTGCTCGGGTCTTTCCCGAGGCACATAGTCACCTATCGTCAGCGGGAAGAGGCCGACCACCAGATAATGACCTTGGCGGAGGTGGCGCGGGAATCGGTGGCACCGCTGGCCAGGAACGAGCATCGACTGTTGGCTTGGAGTTCCTTCATGGTGCTTCCCATTTTCGCGCTGGGCAATGCCGGCGTGCGCGTGGAGGGAGACATGACGCAATTGCTCCAGCCGGTGGCGATTGGAACCGCCCTCGGGCTCTTGGTGGGCAAGACCGTGGGGATCAGCCTCTTCACCTGGCTGGCGGTAAAGATCGGATGGGGACGAATGCCGGAAGGCGTGACGGGCCTGGATGTGGTGGCATTGGCGGCGGTGGCCGGGATCGGCTTCACCGTGGCTATCTTTGTGTCCAGCCTGGCCTTCGTCGACCCGGCGCTAACAGATCAGGCCAAGCTGGGAATACTGATCGGGTCGGTTTTGGCGGGGCTTTTGGGTTATCTCCTGTTGAGATTGAAACCTCACAACGTCGAACAGTCGCCGACAGAAGAATAGAGCGCGCCGGGCCGATTGCTTCGCTTCGGCAACAGTTTCACGGTTGCCGAAACAAAAGGCCGCTGGGGTGTATAATTGTGCGGGCGCATCACCCGCTCGACAGCGCGGGGCCGCGCCCGATCTGTGATCCATGAGGTTGGCTGCCTGGCTGGCCCGGAAAGAGGAGGACTTTATGAAAAGAACAGCTATCGCGCTGGTTGCCCTGGCCCTGGTTGTGGCTGCCTGTGGCGGAGAAACCGAGGAGACGCCGACCACGGCTGCGGCAGCCTCCCAAACGCCGGAAACCGTTGTTGTGGAAGTTCCCGTGGAGACTGAAGATCTGCTGGATGTGGTTTCTGCCCGAGGCGAGTTGAACTGCGGCGTAAACGAGACCCTGCCGGGATTCGGCTCCAAGGACACGGCCGGCGCCTTTGTTGGCTTTGACATCGATCTGTGCCGGGCGGTGGCAGCGGCCATCTTCGGCGATGCGGAGGCGGTGAGGTACGAGGCGTTGACCGCTGCAGCCCGGTTCGAGGCGGTTAACTCGGGTCTCATCGACCTTCTGAGCCGCAACACCACTTGGACACAGAGCCGCGATACGGACCTGGGCTTGGACTTCGGTCCGACCACCTACTACGACGGGCAGCAATTGATGGCGAGAAGCGCTGACGGATTCACCTCGATGTCAACGTTGGATGAGATCGAAGGCGCGGTGGTGTGCACCAACGCCGGTACCACAACCGAGAAGAACATCACCGAGACGGCGGCATCCATGGGTATCAACATGACCCTGAACACATTCGAAGACTTCAATGTCGTGCTGGAGAACTTCAAGTCGGAGGCCTGCGATATAGTGACCACCGACGGTTCCGGGTTGGTGTCGCGTAAGGCCAGCGACGACCCCGGCGACGAGTGGGTGATCTTCCCGTCCGTTCCCATTTCCAAGGAACCGCTGGGACCGGGCTGGATCCAGAACCAGTCCCGCTTCGGCGACGTGGTCACGTGGACGGTGTTCGCCATGTTGATCGCCGAGGAGAAGGGCATCACCTCCTCGAACATCGACGGCATGATGGAAGTCGACGGTGAGGCGAGTCGACTCTTCGGCGCCACCGAGGACGAGCTCCAGACCAAGATGGGTCTGCCTGCCGATGCCTTCTACCAGGTGATTAAGCAGGTCGGCAACTATGCCGAGGTCTACGATCGGCATCTGACGCCCCTGGGCCTGGGGCGCGGTTTGAACGCCCTTTACAGCGACGGCGGTCTCCTCTACCCGCCACCTGCCCGATAAACCTAAAGCCACGAGATGGAAGGGGCCCGAGCATGCCACGGCTCGGGCCCCTTCCTTTCTGGGTAAGGTTTATGGGCGTGACGCCCCGTTCGGTAGATGAAGTAACCACCGCTTTTGCCGCTTGCCGCTATCTGGCGGACCGCAGCCTGGCGGTGGCCATCCATCTGGCGCACAGTCTCGGCCGTCCCCTGTTCCTGGAAGGCGAGGCGGGGGTGGGGAAGACCGAGGTGGCCAAAGTGCTGTCCCGGGTCCTGGACACAGAGCTCATCAGATTGCAGTGCTATGAGGGCCTGGATGCCAACCACGCCCTCTATGAGTGGGACTACGCTCGGCAGATGCTCGCCATTCGGCTGATCGAGGCCGGAGGGGGAGAGGATCGCGTTTCCATTGACAGCATCATGAACCGGGAGTATCTCTTGGCCCGCCCGCTGCTACAGGCCGTGGAGCACTCGTCGGCGGCCGGCAAACCGCCGGTGCTGCTGATAGATGAACTCGATCGGGCCGATGAAGAATTCGAGGCCTTCCTGTTGGAGATACTCTCCGACTTCCAGGTGACCATCCCCGAGATAGGGGTAGTGAAGGCGGTCGTCCCTCCGGTGGTGGTGATCACATCCAACCGTACCCGGGAGATTCACGATGCGCTCAAGAGAAGATGCATCTACCACTGGTTGGACTTTCCCGACCTGGACCGGGAAGTGGCGATCGTACGGGCCAAGGTACCGGATATCGACTTGCGACTGGCCCGCCAACTGGCCGAGGCGATGTCCGATCTTCGCGCCTTGGAGCTGTTCAAGCCGCCCGGGGTGGCCGAGACATTGGACTGGGCTCGCGCCCTGCGAGTGCTGGGCGCCGCCGAATTGAGCGTCGAGACCGTGCGGGACACGCTGGGGGTGGTGCTCAAGTACCGTGAAGATGTGGAAGCGGTCACGCAAAGGGGAGTGGAGAGCCTGGTTCGGGCGGGAGGCTGAGACGGGATGCCCGGCGCCCAGACCCTGGTGGAGTTCGTCCGCGAGTTGCGCTCCGAGGGGCTGTCGGTGGGATCCACAACCGCCGCCGACCTGGTGGCGGCCATCGACGAGGTGGGTTTGGCCTCCGGCGCCGATGTGCACGCGGCGTTTCGCTGTCTGACCGTCTCTTCGCCATGGCAGTTGCCCATTTTCGACCGGGTGTTCGTGCGGTTCTTTGGCCGCAACCTTTCCAGTGGAATAGCCATGACCGCGCCCCCCAAGCCCCGCTTGTGGACTATCAGCCGGGTCCGGCAGGTCGGAGCGGAAAACGACGGGGAATCAGCGGGACCGGAGATGGAGGCCTTCACCGGCGCTTCCTGGGCAGAGCGCCTTTCGGATAAAGACTTCTCGGAGTTGACCAGGGCCGAGCAGGCCGAGGTCCGAAACCTCCTGGCGCAGATGATTTGGCGTCCGGCGCCGGCGAGGAGTCGGCGGCGGCGTCCCTCCGCCAAGGGGGACCGGCCGGATCTGCGGAGGACCCTGCGCAAGTGCGTGGGGCCTGAAGGAGACCTCATCGACTTCGAAAGGAGCATGCGCAGAACCCGACCGCGTCCCATCCTGTTCATCGCCGATGTCTCGGGCTCCATGGAGCGATACACGGAGATGCTGCTTTACTTTGCCCATGCGGCGCGGGCCCGGTTGGGGAAGATGGAGACTTTCGTCTTTTCCACCCGACTCTCTCGCATCACCAGGCAGTTGATGCGGCGCAATCCCACCGAAGCTTTGGCGCAGGTCTCAGAATCGGTGGACGATTGGTCGGGAGGCACCCGGATCGGCGAGTGCCTACGGACGTTCAATTTCGAGTGGAGTAGACGGGTGACCAGGGGCGGGCCCGTGACCCTGATCATCTCCGACGGTTGGGACAGGGGGGACCCGGCGGTCCTTTCCCAGGAGATGGAGCGACTCCGCCGGACCGTTTACCGTTTGATCTGGGTAAATCCTTTGGCTTCCAGGGAGGGTTTTTCTCCGCAAACCCGGGGCATGAAAGCTGCGTTGCCCCATGTGGACGATTTCTTGGCGGGGGGCCGACTTTCCGACCTTGCTACGCTGGTAACACTTCTGGAAACACTACCCGAACGAAAGAGATAATGGAAGAGGCGTTGCGAACTCGTAACCGATGGGTGGAGGAAGGAAAAGAGGTGGCGGTAGCCACGGTGGTGGCCACCGCGGGTCCGTCACCCCGCCCGGTTGGGGCGAAATTTCTGGTTTCCTCATCCGGTGACATGGCCGGATCGGTGTCAGGGGGCTGTGTGGAGAACGATGTCTTCGAGCATGCCCTTGCGGTTTTGGCTGATGGAAGCCCGCGGCTGGTTACCTATGGCATAAGCGACGAGGATGCCTTCACGGTGGGACTATCTTGCGGCGGTACGATCCAGGTGTTCATCGAATCGTGGTGATTTCTCGAAAACCTTGCTTACTTTGAGCAATATCCCGCTTTATGTTTTGTAAAATATGCCTACCAATCGTATGACTGTATACAAAGCAGAAGTCTTGGCTGCCTGCTCCCAATTGATTGCCCACCGGCGGTTGGGGGCTAGGGCGACCGTAGTGGAAGGGACGCCAACCGGCGCTTCGGCAGCGGTGGACTTTGAAAAGGGTCTGGTGGCCGGGGAACTTCCCGACCGGTTGGTTGCGCAGGTTATAGCCGATGCCCGTACGTTGATGGCTCGGGAACGGTCCATGGCGGTTTCCTACGGGGAGCAGGCTGTGTTCATCGATGTGATTATTCCACGGCCTCATCTGATCATCTTTGGAGCGGTTCACATTGCCCAGGCGTTATGTGCATTGGCCAAGCACCTTGACTTTGACATCACCGTCTCAGACGCCCGTCCCGCCTTTCTCACCGCCGAACGGTTTCCCAACGCGGATCAACTCCTGGTGGGTTGGCCGGACGAAGTCACCAGGCAACTTTCGTTCGACCATCGATCGTACGTGGTGGTGCTCAGCCACGATGATCGCTTCGAGGCACCCCTGTGGCCGATGGTGCTTGGGGCCCCCGTTCGGTATATAGGAGCAATGGGCAGCAGGCGCACCGCCGCCGCCCGGAGGCGCCGGCTTGCTGAAGCCGGGTACTCGGAGGCGGAGATCTCTCGGATCAGGGGGCCGATTGGGCTTGAGATCGGCGCCGATTCGCCTTCGGAAGTGGCGGTGGCCATCCTGGGAGAAATAATCTCCACTCGCAGGCGACCCAGGATGCCCTTCGACCTGGTCGGTAGACCACACCGACCGAGTCGGCAGGATAAACCATGATTGCCAATCTGGTGTTGGCGGCGGGAAGTTCCTCCCGGCTGGGTAGGCCCAAACAGTTGGAGCCCTGGGGGGAAACCACCCTGCTGGGGACAGTCCTGGAAACGGCTTTGGCAATGGGTTCGGAAGAAACATGGGTGGTGCTGGGAGCGGCTCATGATCTCATACTGGAAGGAGTGGACTTTTCCCACTGTCAGGTGGTGGTCAACCACGAGTGGGAAACAGGTATGGCTGGGTCTCTACGGGTGGGTTTGGATGCCCTGGAGCGAGGATCGTCGGTGTCCGCCGCCTTGATCCTGCTGGGGGACCAACCGGACGTAAAGGTCGGGATCGCCGCCCGGCTGCGGGAGGCCTACCGGCCGGGGATTACCCCGGCGGTGATACCCAGGTATCGCTACACCCACTCCAATCCCGTCCTGGTCGACAGGGTGCTTTGGCGCCGGTTGATGATGCTGGACGGAGATCGCGGCGCAATGCAACTCTTCAAGTCCCACCCCGAGTGGATCACCGAAGTCTGGTTGCCGGAATCGCCCCCCGAGGATGTGGATGACCAGGAGGATGTGGAGAGACTGAAACCCCGTGGGCCGAAGCTGCATACGGAACAGGCGATCGGAGACAACCACTTGCCAGGCAGACACCGGAGGAATGGGGCATCGTGACCGCTATCGGGCAGATCGCAGGTATCGACCACCTTTCCGCGACGCGGTTGAGAAAAGCGGGAATCAAGACAACGGAAGCCTTTGTTGAAAGAACTCGGGAGTCGGACCGCCTGCGTTTGCTATCCCAGGAAACCGGGATCGACAGGCAGAAACTGATGGACATGGCAACATCGGTCGACCTGTTGCAGTTGCGAGGAATAGGCGGAAGGTATTCCGCTCTGCTAAGAGCCGCCGGAGTACACAAGATGGAGGATCTGCACGACCTCTCGGTGGAGGATTTTCTGGAGGCGCTGACCGCGGCAAATCACGAGCATCGGATCGTGAGACGGTTGCCCAGCACCCGTAGCCTGCAGATGTGGATACAACAGGCATCGGAGCAGGAGGCTTCGCTGAGAGACCGGTAAGCGGGACTCGGGAGGATCAGGACAGCCCGATATCCAAGAGACGGCCCACCCACCAGGCCAGGACGGCGCCGGCGCCGGCGACCAGCATGTTTTCCAATCCTGATCGGACGCCCGGGTTGTTGGTAATCCGAGTCTTGGTCCACCCCACCGCGAACAGGCCGACGAAGGTCAGACCGAACGCCCATAGCAGACTGGCGTGAGGCTCAAGGGAGAACAGGAAAGGGATTATCGGGACCGCTGAACCCGTCAGGAACATACCTCCGGACAGCACGCTCGCCCGATAGGGGGAGCGCCGTTCCGATTCGACCACTCCGAATTCAAGCACCGCCATGGCTTGCTTGAGTCTTTGGTCGGTCGCCGAGAAGATTCGCACGGCCTCGTCGAGATCTTCCCCCTCGATCCCGAATTGTCCCAGCAGATCGTAAAGCTGGTCGGCCTCCTCCTCCCGGTAGTGCTTGATGTGTTCATCCTCGAGCGCCAACTCCGCTTCCCACACCTCGTCTTGGGACTTGGTGGCCAGGTATTCGCCCAGCGCCATGGAAACAGCCCCGGCCAAGCCGCCCACCAAGCCGCCCAGCAGGACCTCCGACGAGCCGAGCCGGCCGCCGACCAGGCCGGCCACCAGCAGGAATATAGAGACCAACCCGTCATTCACTCCCAGCACCATGTCCCGCAGATAAGGGCGGCTCTCTCCCACGTGGGGCCGGTAGGGAGGCCGGGAAGCGTTCTCTACCTGGTCCTGCCGGTCTGCCCTGCTCATGTCCCCGTCTCGGCTCACATGTTGCGCCGGTAGCGCCCGCCGACGTCATAGAGGGTGTTGACCATCTGCCCCAGGCTCGCCGCTTTGGCGGTCTCCATCAGGTCGGCGAAAACGTTGCCACCTGCTCTGGCCGCCGATGCAAGCGAGTCCAGGGCCGGTCGGGCGCGCTCGGAGTGGACCGATCGGAAGTCGGTCACTTCCCGAATGCGGCGGGCCTTCTCCTCGTCGGTCGAGCGGACCAACCGGTCGGGCGTCATGAATGGGGAACCGGACTCGGACAGGAATGTATTGACCCCGATGAGGGGGTGATCTCCCGATTCCTTGACCCGTTCGTAGTAGAGGGATTCCTCTTGGATCTTGGAACGCTGGTACTGCCGTTCCATGGCGCCCAGTACCCCGCCGCTGCGGCTCAACCGCGAGAATTCAGCCAACACCGCCTCTTCCACGAGGTCGGTGAGTTCTTCGATGATGAATGATCCCTGCAGAGGGTTTTCATTCTTGGTGAGGCCCAGTTCCCGGTTGACGATCAACTGGATGGCCACTGCTCGCCGGACCGACTCCTCGGTGGGAGTGGTCAGCGCCTCGTCATAGGCGTTGGTATGCAGCGAATTGCAGTTGTCGTAGACCGCATTCAGCGCCTGCAAAGTGGTGCGAATGTCGTTGAATTCAACCTCCTGGGCATGCAGGGACCGTCCGGAGGTCTGGATGTGATACTTGAGCATCTGCGAGCGAGCATTCGCCCCGTACCGGTTGCGCAGCACCTTCGCCCAGATGCGACGGGCCACCCTTCCGATCACCGCGTACTCGGGGTCCAGGCCGTTGGAAAAGAAGAAGGAGAGATTGGGGGCGAAGTCATCGATGTCCATCCCCCGGGACAGGTAATGCTCCACATAGGTGAAGCCGTTGGCCAGGGTGAAGGCCAGTTGGGTGATGGGATTGGCCCCTGCTTCGGCCATGTGATACCCGGAGACTGATACCGAATAGAAGTTGCGAACCCGGTTGTCGACGAAGAACTGCTGGATGTCTCCCATCATCTTCAGGGCAAAGTCGATCGAGAAGATACAGGTGTTCTGAGCCTGGTCCTCTTTGAGGATGTCCGCCTGGACCGTGCCTCTCACCCGAGAGAGCGTCTCCGCCCGGATCTTGTGATAGACGTCGGGGGGTAGCACTTGATCTCCGGACGTTCCCAGCAGAAGCAGTCCCAACCCGTCGTTTCCCTCCGGCAGGGCCTGGCGGTACCTGGGACGCCGTCGACCGGAGTACATTGCCGCGATCTGTTCCTCAATCCGGCGGGTCCGTCCGTGGCGGCGGATGTACAACTCACACTGCTGGTCTATGGCGGCGTTCATGAACAAAGCCAGAATCATGGGGGCAGGCCCGTTGATGGTCATCGAGACCGAGGTGGAGGGATCGCACAGGTCGAAGCCGGAGTAGAGACGCTTGATATCGTCAAGAGTGGAAACGGAGACGCCCGAATTGCCTACCTTGCCGTAGATGTCGGGCCGTTCGCCGGGGTCCTCCCCGTAGAGGGTCACCGAGTCGAATGCAGTCGAGAGCCTCCGCATGTGAGTGCCCCGGGCCAGATAGTGGAACCGCCGATTGGTCTGCTCGGGGGGCCCTTCTCCCGCGAACATCCGGGTGGGGTCCTCGGAGGTGCGCTTGAACGGGTAGACGCCGGCTGTGTACGGGAAGCGGCCGGGGAGGTTTTCTTGCAGCAGCCATCGCAGCCGGTCCCCCCAGTCTCGATACCGGGGCAGGGCGACTTTGGGCACTCGCGTTCCACTGAGGCTCTGAGACGACAGAGGAACTGTTATGTCGCGCCCTCGCACCTTGTACGAGTATTGACCGGCGCGGTAGGCGGCCGCCATGTCATCCCAGTTGTCCAGCGCCTCCCGGTTTTCGGCCGTCAATTCTGCGGCGCTGATGCTGATGGCTGCGGCGAGGTCCCCGAATGCGCCTTCGGCCTGGTCCGTCTCTTCCAACGCGCGCCGGGCGCCTTCCAGTCGGTACAGCCGGCGGGCTGTTTCGGCCTGTTCGGCCGCAGCCCGATTGTACTGGTGGACAGTGTCGGATATTTGCGCCAGATAGCCGGAACGTTCCGGCGGGATCACTACCTGTCGGCTGTTGGCGGGCCTCGTTTGGGGAGAAGATGGTCTCTCTCGCCCCAGTGCGGCCACCAACGCCCGATAGAGACTGTCGGTCCCCGGATCGTTGAAGTCGGAGGCCACGGTCAGATACACGTCCTGAATGGGATCGGGATCGAGGAAGGCGAGACGGTTTCGTCTGACCTGGCGGCGCACATCCCGCAAAGCATCCTCCGCGCCCTGCTTGTCCCCCTTGTTCACCGCCACCAGATCGGCGTAGTCGAGCATGCCGATCTTTTCCAGCTGTGAAGGCGCTCCGTACTCGGGAGTCATCACGTACAGTGAATGGTCGCAGAGATCCACCACGCTGGTGTCGGCCTGCCCGATGCCTGATGTTTCGAGGACGATCAGGTCGAATCCGGCGGCCCCGAAGATGGAAAGGGCGGTGCGTGCCGCGTCGGGTAGGGCGCCGGCGCTTTGCCTGGTGGCCATCGAGCGCATGTAGACCCGGGGGTGGGGTATGGAATTCATCCGGATGCGGTCTCCCAGGAGCGCTCCTCCCGTGCGCCGCTGGGAAGGGTCCACCGAAAGGACCGCCACCCGGTGGTCTCCAAGGTCCGCCAGGTATCTGCGGAGCATTTCGTCCACCAGCGAGGACTTGCCGGACCCTCCGGTTCCGGTTATCCCCAGAACCGGAGGATTGGGGCGGCTGTGCGCCGCCGCTTCCAGTTCCTCGAAGACGTCGGCGTATTTGTCTGCATAATTCTCGGCGGCCGAGATCAGTCCGGCCAGCATCCGGTGATCTGACACAGAGAGTTGGTCGACATCGAATTGGTCAAGTTCCCCGGTGGGAAAATCGGCCCGGCGGATCATGTCCTCCACCATTCCCTGGAGTCCCATGGTGCGCCCGTCGTCGGGCGAGTAGATCCGGGTGATCCCCCCCGCCTGCAGTTCGCGACCCTCCTCGGGTAGGATGGTTCCTCCCCCTCCCCCGAAAATGCGGATCCTTCCGCCGCTTCGCTCTGCCGCCAATTGATGGAGGAAACGGAAGAACTCCATGTGGCCGCCCTGGTAGCAGGTAACCGCAATGGCCTGGGCATCCTCCTGGACGGCGGTGTCCACGATGTCGGTGGCGGACCGGTTATGACCGAGATGAATCACCTCGGCGCCGCAGGCAATCAGTATCCGCCGGAACACGTTGATGGAGGCGTCGTGCCCGTCAAAGAGCGTGGTGGCGGTTACGAACCGCACCGGGAAAGTCGGACCGTCATGTGTTCGATTGGTCATGTCTTCCTGCCCAAACTCCGATCTTCCGATGGTTTCAAGGATACAAAAAGGGGCAGTAGGGGGAAGTCGAATAGGTTGGCGAAACCGACCGTTCCAGACGAGGGCCGGTGGGAGTCGGCGGGCTAGTCTTGAGAACGGAGCAACAACGGAGGTCAGCACAATGGCGGCAGAGGTGCAGGGAGTGATTTCCCTCGAAAAGGGGGCCCCGGTTTCCCTGGAAACAGTGATGGTTCCCGATCCCGGGCCGGGGGAGGCTCGAGTGGCGGTGAAGGCTTGTGGAGTGTGCCACACCGATCTGCATTATCGGGAGGGTGGAATAAACAACGATTACCCATTCTTCCTGGGTCATGAGGCGGCCGGGATAGTGGAATCGGTGGGGCCGGACGTTACCAAGATCTCCCCTGGGGACTTCGTGATCCTGAACTGGCGGGCGATCTGCGGCGATTGTCGGGCATGCGACAGGGGTCGACCCTGGTATTGCTTCGCAACCCACAACGCGACGCAGAAAATGACCCTGGCCGACGGGACGGCGCTATCGCCGGCACTGGGCATCGGCGCCTTCGCAGAGTTGACCCTGGTGGCGGCCGGGCAGGCCACCAAGGTGGACAGCCGGGCGCGACCCGAAGCGGCCGGCCTGCTGGGTTGCGGAGTGATGGCGGGAATCGGGGCGGCGATCAACACGGGGGGAGTGGGCCGGGGCGACTCGGTGGCGGTGATCGGTTGCGGGGGGGTCGGGTCCGGCTCGATCGTCGGGTCCCGCATGGCCGGCGCCGCAACCATTATCGGAGTGGACATCGACGACCGCAAGCTGGAATGGGCCGAGGGCTTCGGCGCCACCCACACCGTCAACTCCCTGCGTGAGGATCCCGTGGAACGCATCCGGGAGATCACCGGAGGCAACGGAGCGGACGTGGTGGTCGAGGCGATCGGACTGCCCGAGACTTACGAGCAGGCTTTCTATGCCCGGGATCTGGCCGGGGTGGTGGTGCTGGTCGGGGTTCCGACGCCGGACATGAAGATCGAACTGCCTTTCATCGAGGTTTTCGGCCGCGGCGGGGCGTTGAAGTCCTCTTGGTACGGCGACTGCCTTCCGGAGAGGGACTTCCCGATGCTGATCGATCTCTATCTGCAGGGACGCTTGGACCTGGACGGTTTCGTGAGCGAGACAATCGGCGTGGGAGAAGTCGAGGAAGCCTTTCACCGCATGGAGCGGGGCGAGGTGCTGCGGTCGGTGGTGGTCTTCGACTGACCCAGTGCCCGGGGCGGACTGCGATCGCCCTGGGTCGACACAACATACAGCAGGTGCAGTGTTGGATGATGCTGCAAGTTCCTCGATGTTGCCAGGGTTATGAGAACCGTGGTCAAACGGTAGCGGGACATCTGGTATTGGTTGATCCGCAGGTAATTCCAAAATGACACTGCGGCACGACAAGACGTTTTGTTGGCATCCTGTGATGAGAGATCGCACGGTTTTGTCACACCTGGTGGGCATACTGGTATGCATGAAACAAGTAGCCAAGAACCGGCGGTCCGCCAACCTGGCAAGGTTGGCGCCTCCCACCTTGCCGGCCGCACAAGTGTCGGCGGAAGAACTGAAACAACGGGTGCAGTCCACTATCAGAGCCCAGACCCAGGCAGCGGCGGTCCGAGCCGACGCTCTGGCCGAGTTGCGGCGCCGCCGGGGAACCGAACGCACCGAGACCGCGTTTGCAAGAAGAAGGACCGTTATCACGAAGACGGGCGCGTCCGGAGGTGGAGACCGCCGGAGAACCGGCGGATTTGCCGGAGACGTCTGAAGGTTTGCGAGAAGGAGAGATCTCCTATTACAACGCGCGGATCATGGCCGGCGCCAACAAGTGTGCAACCGTAAAGGAACTGCTCGACGACGCCCGGACCCAGTCTCCGGACAAATTGGCGGCGACGGGTCCGCAAACACGAACAGAAACCTGCCCAAGAGGAGAAAATGAAACAGCCTCACTTGTAACCGGCTCTCCTGCCCGCCGTCGACGCTCCCCTTTCTGTCATCTCCTGCCGGCAGACCAACGCGTCCGATTTTGCCACTTTTGACCTTCGTCGCCCCTCTGATGGGTTTCCCTCCCGACCCGCCGCCTCCTGACCGTGACAGAATTCGGACAGGCGCAGGCCTGCCTGAACCCGAAGCAAATCAGTTTTCGGCTAGACAGTCCGCCCCTGGAGAGAAACTGTCAAGCCAGCGTCACTCTCCTTGGAGCGCGACCGATCTGATGAGGGCGATCCGGACCGCGCATACATGTTTGTCTATATCAACATGCAACACGCCTGAGACAAAAACAAGTCATGCACCCCGATTTTTGAAGGTTTCGGTTACCAGCCCCGGGCTCGCCACTCTCCGGTATGCGGCTTTTCGGCGCCGACGGTGGTGTCGTTGGCGCCATGTCCGGGGAAGACCAGGGTCGGGTCGGGAAACTTGGCTATTAGCGCCTCCACCGAGTCCATGACCTGGCCGAAGGACGCGTAGTCCCATTGTGTGGCGCCCGGACCGCCCGGAAAAAGGGTATCTCCGCTGAACAGCCACGGTTCCAGTACGAGCGAGGTCGATCCGGGAGTGTGTCCGGGGGTATGGATGGCGTGAAGGAGAAGGTCTCCCACCTCGATTTCCTGCCCATCCTCGATCAAGCCGTCGGGGGATGTCTTTTCGATGCCGGACTCTTCGAGCAGGAAGATGTCGTCGGGGTTCAGGAGAAAGGGGATGTCAAGCTTGTCGCTCACCCGGTCCACGGCCTGGAGATGGTCCATGTGACCATGGGTGGTGAGGATGGCCTGCACGTCGTAGTCTCCGACCGCGTCCACAATGACGTCGGGCTCGGCGGCCGCGTCCACGATGACCGCCTTTTTGGTGTTGGTACAACTCACAATGTAGACGTTGTTCTCGAAGGGTCCCAGCAGCAGCTTTATCAGATGTGCTCCCTCGATTCGATGTTCCCATCTGCTCATGCCAGTTGCCTTTCTCGGTTGGGCCTGTCTGGCCGGAAGAATACCAAGCGGTCCCGATCAGGGGCATCGGGCTACAGCCGGGGATTAATTCGTTCCTCCAGCGAGAAGGCGATCAGGGCCGAAGCAGTAGCAAGTATCTGGACCACCATGTCAGATATCGCGCGCAATAATGTTCGTGATTACGAATCCAGAGACTATAGTAACCGTATGGCGACGGGTGGCTCCCTGGCAGACCGGCTCCGCGATATGCGTGCTGAGCAGTCGGTCTCGCTTACAGAGGTCGCGAGCCGCGCCCGGATATCAAAGGCATACCTTTCTCAACTCGAACACGGTGCCTCGACAACGCCGAGCCATGAGGTGTTGCGTCGCTTGGCCACGGCGCTAGGCACCTCGATAGCTGATCTCACGGGCACCTCTGAAACCTGGCAACCTAACGAATCCGATGAGCTGCCCACGTCGCTGCGGGCTTTTGCCCGCAGCGCCAAGATTCCCGAGACTGACGTCGAGATGCTGGCGGGGATTCACTATCGCGGTAAACAACCAGCAGAACCCGGTGATTGGGCTCACATCTATGAAACCATCAAGCGCACAGTCCGCTAACAGGGGAGAACCATGAACATTCGTGAAAGAATCTCTGGCATAGAAAGGGTCGCGATCCTGACGGGGCTAGGACGGCTGGCCGATCGAGCGGAGCTCGCGGTGCACCGGTCCGAGACGGGGGCGCTCGACGGTGACGACCTCAAGGCACTTCAAGACGCCAGAGCATTACTCGTGCAGTTGCAGAGCTTTGCAGGGACAACTGTGCCGCCTCTCGTGGCCCTACGGGCTATGGGTCCCATCTCGATTCTGGAGGAGACGTTCGGATTTGTGTCGCGAACGAAGGACCGGGTCGATGTCAACGCGTTCGTTGATCAGTTGATCGACTCGATGGATTCGATCGCGGAGGGATTGGGAACATCCGAACAGATTCACAGCGTCGTTGGGTTTCTTGATGGCTTGGGCGCGGTTACCCTCGAAAGCGCGGCATCGATAGCTCGACGTCGTCCCGAACGGAGGCAAAGATGGATGAGCGAGGCCTTGAGTTCATCCGAAGCCTGATCTCCGGCCACATCGACAGCGCACGTCGAGGGCAACCAACAAGCCACACCGGCCGCGGCGCCAGGCTCTTTGACCTGCACCGCCGAGTGATCGAGCAAGCGGAAGAAACGCTCGCCGACATTGACGCCAAGCTTGAGGCTGGCTACAACGCCAGCGTACTGCGCTACGCGGAGCGGACACTGCGCCGGACATTGACAGAAGTGGAGACGATTCTGCCGTTTCTACGACCGCTGATAGAAAGCGCTCGCAGAGATGACGTACCGATCGGCATGCTGGTAGCGCTCGACTCGGCTATTGCCGCTTTGCTGCCCGCAGGCGCGGATCCTGTAGTTCATCTCATTGATGCCCACATGTACGCGACGCTTGACCTGTACCAATTCCTTCGTTGGCCACAGGGAAGTGAGCCAACCCCCGTCGCCTTCTTCGTGCCGGTCCTGAGTCCGTTCAACGCGCTCATGACCCCACTGCTCGTCCACGAGATCGGACATACCGCGATCCTTCAAGCAAACCTGGGAAGCACCGCGATGAGCGTCGCCAGCGACGACCTCAACGCCCTGCTCGCAAAACACCTCGTCGACGCAGATCCCGAGACTCGTTTCAAGGCGCAAACCCAACTCGTGGGCTGGGTTGACGAGTTGGTCTGCGACAGCTTGGCAACATCGCTCTGTGGACCCAGCTATCTGTTCGCCGGAGCCGCATTCCTTCCTGCTACAGCGCCGGACGATCCCACAAGCACCCATCCCTTCCCGAGTTACCGACTCCACTTGTCCCTGTCGTCGTTGGAGTCCACCGGGTGGGGCGACTTAATGGAGGACACCTGCCCTAAGACCATCGGATGGCTCCGGCAACAGGCTTCTCGCATGCCGACATCGCAACAAGAACGGTTCCTGCGAGAAGCCTGTGAAGCACTGGCGCCAGCGATCGAATCGACCGTCTCCCACCATGTCGCGGAGCCGATGAGCGCCGAGGCACACGCCGCGGTCGCTCCACGCGCCTTAGATCAACTGCGCATGCGGGTGCCGCCAAGCGAGGTCGACCAAGAGCCCATCGGACCCTGGCAGATATTGACGCTGGGGTGGCAGTGGTCATTCAAGGTTCACGGTGACTCCCCGGAGACACTGGCTGAGGCACCAAACGACTACGAGTTGAGCCGGGTGCTGTTACGCGCCATCGAAATGGCCCAGATCCGTCGCCTGTGGAGCGATCACGATGCTGTCTGACACCGCCATCCGCGCCGTCCTCAATCATGACGATGCGGACCGGCGGCTAATCGTGTGCCCGATGCTTGATCCCAAACAGATCGGCTCGGCCTCGATCGATCTTCGCCTCGGCACCGAGTTCATGGAAGTACAACGAACAAAGCAAGGGGTCCTTGACCCGTTCACTGCCAACGACGAGCAGCGATTTAACGTCGCGTTTGGCAACCAACTCATTATCCACCCGGGCCAATTTCTGTTGGGGTCGACGCTAGAGTACCTACGAGTACCGCGCCATCTCGCAGGCCAAGTCCTGAACCGGTCTTCGTGGGCCCGCAACGGTCTCCTCGTCGCCACCGCGGTGACCGTGCATCCGGGGTTCACAGGAGCGCTGACCCTTGAACTGGTAAACAGCGGAACCGTTCCCCTCAAGCTCATTACCGGTAGTCGGATCTGCCAACTCGTGCTTTGGAAACTCGACAAGGAGACTTCACAGCCATATCCCGCCGGTGCCAAATACGACACACCCCTCGGTCCTCAGCAGTCCAAGCTCAGCCGAGAAGCCGAGGAACAGGCCAGGATCATATCCGTCGGTGATCGGCTCCGTGGCCTGTTCCCGGAACGAGGCGCTGCTGAGCCGCGTGAGGTGTAGATGTGCCATTCGCCAATGGACTATGCGGTAGTCGGGCGATAAGTGTTATCAAGGTTGTGGAGGTTGCGAGTTGTGCGCCGCTCCCTACTGAGTAGAGCGGAGCAGCCACGGCAGTCTTGCGGATGGTGCTCCATGGTCTGCATAAGTTCACTTTTTGGGCACTGCGCGTATTTATGGGATTGTGGTCTGGCTGGTAGGTGGTGGGGTTCATGTTAGGAGGAGTGCTCGGGCAGCGTAGTTGTGTGTGTTGGTGAACCCGTGGGCGGTGCGCCGGAGGGTTTGATGCTCCTATGTTTGTCAAATTGGGGTTTGGGGGGTGGTGAGCCAGTGTTGGTATTGGGTGGCGAGTTGGTGGTTGTGGTAGAGGCCTCGTTCGAGTTGTGAGAGGCGGTTTGGGTGGGTTTGGAGGGCTATGGCGGCGCGAGCCAGAGTTGTTTGGGTTTTTTGGCGTAGGCAGCGTAGATCGCTGCCGTTGGGTGTTTGGTTCGGGTTGGTCAGCAGTCGGTAGACCTGGCGGGCGATGTAGCGTTTCAGGCAGCGGATGATCTCTTTGCGGGTTTTGCCTTCGGCTTGTCGCCGTTGGGCGTATTCGATGGTGCGGGGGTCGGTGCGTAGCCGTACTGTGGCTATACGCCAGAGGGCGTTGTTGGCTTGGCGGTCGCCGCCGCGGTTGAGTCGGTGACGCACTATGCGTCCCGACGACGCTTGGACGGGGCTTGCGCCGCAGAGAGCGGCGAAAGACGCTTCTGTGCGCATGCGGTGGGGGTTGTCCCCGGCGGTGACCAGCAGCGCGGCGGCGGTTTCGGGGCCGATCCCACCGGCAGCCAGCAGCGCCGGGTTGGCCCGGGCGCAGAGCTGTTTGATTTCGGTGTCGAGTTGTTGGATCTCCCAGGTAAGTGCTTGGTATCGGCGGGCCAACAGACGCAACGCTTTCTTGGCATAGGCGATATTGGTCCGGTTCGCGCCGGGACGATAGGCGGCGCAGACCTTCACCCGGGCTTTCGGGGAAAGGCTCCCGAGTTGGTGTTTGACCTGGTCGGGAGCGGTGACCACCAGAGCGTGCAGCTGGTTGATGGTCTGGGTGCGGGCCTTGGCGGCCGAACGGCGGACCACCCGAAGCATCCTGATCGCTTCGACTGGTCCGTCGCCGCTTTTGGGTGTCCCGGTGGCCTGTCCGCTCAAAACAGCCCGGGCCGCGGCCTGAGCGTCGGTGGCGTCGGTCTTGCCGAACCGGCGGCGCAGTTGACGGTTGGGACGGTTCACTTCCACTACCTCGACACCGATTCTCACCAGGTAGCGGGTCAGGCCGGCGCCGTAGCTGCCGGTGCCCTCTATTCCGACCTGGGCAACGTTGCCGTGTGACCCCAGCCAGTTGCCCAGTTGTTCATAACCGGCTGTGTCGGTTCCGAACGATGCCGTGCCCAACACCCGACCGGTGGTATCCACCACCGCCGCCACATGAACATCGCGGTGGGTGTCCACCCCACCGAACACATCAACCCGATCTGACATTCGTCTCTTCTCCTCATTTAGAATCGGTTCTGTTCTCCCTGACCCGAAAAGGCGGTGGACGGACCACTCAAGTGGCAAGAGCAAGGCTCCTATCAGGTCACAGCCGCCCTGTCGGGAGAGCGCCGCCCCCAGGCCGGAAGCAGGCCGACAAATCAAACCAAAGGCACAAACAGGCCAGGTTAGGTTGGAGTCAGACCCGCCCCGGCCCAGGGGCACCTATAAGTATGAGTGGATGAGGTTGTTGATACCTTCCAGGGGTCCGTTGGAGCGTCGGGTGTGGTGCCAGTTGAGGATCTCGTTTGACCAGTTGAGGACAGTGTTTACGGTGTGGTAGTACTCGGGTATCTGGCCGGTTTCGTACAGTTTCACGAACCGTTCCAGGGTCTCGAGCGCGGTGGGGAGGTCTTTGGCCTCGTACAGGCCGTAGAGCTGTTGCAGAGCGTCCCAGGCGATCCGCAGACGCGGATACGCCTCGAACAGCCGTTTGAGACGTTTCTGCTCTTTTGGGGTGATATGGTCCCTTCTCTTGAGGAGCACGAACCGGGCGCGGAACAGATCCGGGCGCCAGGCGGGTTTGACGCCTGGCGGCTGGCGTTGCAGGTCCCGGCGCATCCAGGGTGAGACCTTCGGTGATACCGGCGAGCGGCGTGGAACCGGTCCAGGACATGACGGGCCGAAGGAAGGTAGCGGACTATGGCCGCCTGATAGGAGCGGGAACCGTCTGAGACCACGGTCTGCACGTTCTGGCACCAGCGGGGTCCCTGTTCGATGAAGAACCTGCTCAAGGCTTGTTTGGAGCGTCCGGGGAACATGGACAGTATCTCGCCGGTGTCGCCGTTGGCGATCACGGTCACATAGCGGTGGCGTTTCCTGATCGATGTTTCGTCGATCAGAAGCACCCGGCATCTCTGTCGGCGCCGCCGGGTTCGGATCAGATGAGACCAGTCGGCGGGCCAGGCGACGCGTTATACCGCCCAGAAACTGGGGGTGGGTTTCCATGTGCCGTTTTCCCGCACCCATCGCATACGTACCGTCGCTGGATCCACAACAGCACGGTCAAACGTCCACTCACTTCCAGATCGCGGATCCGCCGCTGACGCCGGTCGTGCACCCGCCGGCAGGACCGACCACAATAGGGACACAAGGACAGCTTTTTCACCGAAACAACTCCCACCACCAGCTCTGTGAGGGTGTCAACCATCACCTCGGTCACCCTCACACCACGCAGGTGCAACCGGACCGACATAACATCATTCATCGAGGCCTCCTGGATAGGCGATTCGCTTACACCACCTATTCCAGCGAGGCCTCAACCCCTAACCAAGGACCCCTCCCTAAACCCTGCTCCCCACAAAAACGCGCAGCCTCACTTTTCGAGATACCACTCAACGCCTCGGTTGATCGAGGAACCCAGCCACACGCTTTTGCCGACAGAAGCTAGAGCAGTTTTCTGTGACTGGTATCCCGGCATCAGGCGTGCGACGATCGACCAGAATTCGGGGGCGTGGTTGGCCTCGGGCAGATGGGCGAGTTCGTGAACCAGGATGTAGTCGATGAGGGTCGGGGGCAGTTGAAGGGTGGCCCAGTGGATGTTGATGTGTTGGTGCCCTTTGTGAGGACGTGCTGAGCCCCACCGGAAGCCCAGGTCGCGGACTTCGACGGCTACTGATCGTTCTCCGAGTCGGGCAGCCCAAGGGCAGATCCTCTTTTGGAGCCACTTGCTACCGACATCGGTGTACCAGCGACGCATGGCAGCAGTGCCCTGGTCTGCCTGCGCGGCGGGGAGATGGAACCGGCCTTGATGGAGGCGAACGCAGGTCCCCTCGGGGGTGAGGGTTAGTCGGTAGCTGCGGCCGAGGTAGGCGAACCCTTCTCCTTCGACAAACTTCTTGACGACTGGTGGACCGATTAGTGCGTCCTTCTCGACCAGTTTGCGGTAGACCCATTGGCGTTTTTCGGCAACGAATCTCGTTGCGCGTTCGATTGTCACGGTTGGTGGAGCCTTGAGAACTAGCGACGCGTCGCGTTCGACAACGATCTCGATTGTCTTGCGCCGGCATGCCGGAACAACTTTGAAAACGAGGTCTCCTACTACCAACTCAGGGAGATCGTGGAGAGCTAATACTGCGGTAGCGGTCATGACAGGCGGTGCTGGTTGGCTTTGGCGAGGGCGACAAGTTCGACAGCCAACTCGTCAAGGCTGGAGAAAGCGAACAGATCACTCCCGTCGAGCGTTCGCTTGATAGCCTTCCGAAGTTCGTCTTGCTTGGTGGCGTTGTCCCAGAAGCCCACCACACCGATGATCCGGCCGATCCTGGCAACAAGTTCGACGGTGAGTTGGATGAGACGCTCGGTGGTTTCCGGCGCTGAACTCGCGACTCTGTCGACCATTTGACCGTAGAACGGGAGCTCGGTAGTCGGATCCAGGCCCGTATGGTCTCTATCGGTGCGGCCGGCGTTGATCTCGTCGATCATCCCCTCCAATTCGAACGCGATCTGTTCCCACCGGTCCTCCAGCCGATCGAGGATCTCGTCGATCCGCTCCGACAACTTGCCGTAGTAGGCGGGGTCCTCGTCAACATGGGTGCGGATGTGGTGACGTACGGCGTGTTCCATCTCAGACGCCATGGCCCGATCCGAACCCATCCCTTTGACGTGAATGCCAAAGGTCGGGTCATTGATCTTCAAGGGTTGGATCTTCTGGCTGAGGTCCAGAACCGTGATGTGCTGGTCGATCAAACGTCGGACCTTCTCCTTGTATTTGTGGGGATCGAAGTCACCATCGGGCGTGTCTCGATATCGGCGTCGGGTTCTGATCTGGATCTCACCGAAGAGGTTGACATCCGCTACGAACGGCAGTGCTTCCGGCCTCGGCAGGACAGTGTCGAAGGTGGTGAAGAAGGCTCGCAGTGCAATATCGAACTCGGCCCGGAGCCGTTCGTCGGCAAGCAGTTGAACGCAGGCTTCGATCGCTTCGTTGGCCGGGGCCGGTTTGACACCGCGCTGGACGAAGAACTGCCTGACGCGTTGGCGTTGCGGTTCGAGCTTTTCGATCTCGATGGCGAGCGACCGGAGCGCCCCGTCAACGTCGGGATCGACGATCTCGCCCTCAGCGTTGGCGTAGGCGGCGAGAGCCTGGGACAGTTGAGCAGACACGCCGTAGTAATCGACCACCAGTCCGTACGACTTCTTCGGTGCGGTGCGGTTGACGCGAGCGACGGCTTGGAGCAGTTCAGCCTCCTGGATCAAGCGGTCGAGGTAGAGAACCTGCGCTTGCGGTGCGTCGAACCCGGTCAGCAACATCGACTTCACGATCAACAGCGCAAGTGGACTGTGTTCGTCATCGGCGGAGCCAAGTGGGAGCTTGAAGCTGTCGATATGTGCCTGTTGACGCTGTTTGTCGGTCCATGGGGCGTAATCCGGCGGATCGTTGTGATCTGCGGAGATCACCGGGGCGAACTCGATGCTGGCTAGCAGCTCACTATGGGAAGCAGCGGTCTCCGCCGACGACAAATGGGGGAACCTCGGGGTGCTGGCCATGTCGTGCTGATCCGGGTCCATTCGCTTAATCTCGTCAATGAGTTCATCGCGAGCCTTGTTCAAAGCTTTGAAATATCGGAGACAAGCCTCCCGGCTGGTAGCAACGATCATGCCCTTGAAACCGTCCGGCAACACAGTGCTGATGTAATGACGAAGGATGTCCTTTGCCTTCGCCTTGATCAACTCCGGAGCTTCAAGCACCTGCGCGACTGTGGCGTACTTCTGCTGAAGAATCTGCCTCTGGTCATCGGTCAGCCCAGAGAACCACCTGAAAAAGACCGTGTCCATCCTAGAAGCTCCCTTGACGGCCGCGTCAGTTGTGCGGCCCTCGTAGAAGATCGGCACCGTCGACCCGTCCGCCTCCGAGTCAGCCAGCGTATACCTGTCCAAATACCCACCGAAGATGTCGCGTGTCATTTTCCGTTTGCCCATAATTATCGGAGTGCCCGTAAACCCGATCCGGGTCGCGTTCGGCAGGGCAGCCATCAGATTGGCGTGCAGAATCGAACCATGAGATCGGTGAGCCTCGTCCACCATCACCAGGATCGCCTCCGACTCGTTTAACGTCCCGAACGTCTCCTTTCCAACCCCGCCTCCGCTGCCACCCGGCGACATGTCCCGGTACTTCTGGATCATCACCATCACCAAACCCGGCCCTGGGCGACCAACCAACCCCCGAACCTCCCCACCCTTGCGGGCCACCCTGACGGTCTCCCCAACCAGCGCCGCTGTCTCACGAAGCTGCCGCTCAATAGCAACCCGATCCGTGACCAGCACAATCTTGAACCTTCTCAAATCGGGATGGCTTCGCATCACCCGGACCAGAAACGCCATCGTCAGGCTCTTGCCGGAACCCTGCGTATGCCAGACGATCCCACCACGGCGATCACTCTCCCCATCCTCCGCTCTGGTCGCGCCGGTGAGCAACCGTCGCATCGCCTTGTGGACACCCCGATACTGCTGATACCGCCCAACGATCTTGACTGTACGACCCGGGCCGGTCTCCATAAACACCGTGAAATGCCTCACAATGTCCAGCAACCGCTGCGGCGCCAACATCCCAGCCGTCAACACTTCCTGCTGAGTAACCGCCTCCACCGGTTTGCTCAACGAGGCGGCTACCTCCTCAACCGTGGAAGGGAAAGGATCCTTCCAAGCCATGTAATGCTCAGGCAACGCCGTGAACGTTGCCGCCTCGGCCCGCTCACCGGTAGTAGCCACAGTGAACTGATTCGTCCAGAACAATTGCTCCGCACCCTCGGGAACCTCGGCACCTCGCTGGTTGGCATACCGGCGGAGTTGATCTACTGCGTCCGCTATTCCGCTGGCGGTGCCGGGAGGCTTGGCCTCGATCACCACCAACGGTATACCGTTCACAAACAACGTCACGTCGGGTCGAATGTTCGGTGCCTTACCCGGCGTCGCGATCGGGAACTGCGACACCGCAAGAAAGTCATTGGCTTTCCAGTTGTTCCAATCGATGTAATCGATGGTCCGATCCCGACCGCCATCCCACCCATTGAGCCCCGCAACCGTAACCCCTCGAAGCAACAAATCCGTCGACACTCGGTTCGCCTCCAATAGCTTCGCCCCCGCCGGCATCGACCCCAACTCCGCAACCGCCTCCTTGATCCGAACTTCGTCAAGCCACGGCAGGCCGTTCGGTCCACGGTTTATCCTCAGCAACCCGGGACCCAGCCGTTCCTCAAGAAGAACATCACGATCCGACATCCGCGCCACGCCGTCGGTTGGCTGACGTTCCGACCAGACCAACGTATCCCAGCCAAGCGAAGAAAGATGCTCCAACAACGGCCACTCGACCATTTCCCACTCCGGCCCCAAAGTCACGCTGCTACCGTCCGGACACGGCCAGAAAGCAAATCAGCTGCGAGACCATCTCTAACCTGTTCGTACTTTTTTAACTGAGCTTTCTCGGCGTTAATCCGAGAATCGTAGGCGTCAAGAACTTCGACATGACGTGCCTGTTCCCCACTCGGCGGTAGATCAAGCGTCAGACTTCCGACCAGGCTCTGATTGACGGACGGCAGTGCTCCAACTTGGACAAGGTCGGCAAAGTCAACAGTCTGTAACCACCGATAGAGCCACTCCGTTGAAACAACCTGTCGGGGTACAGCACCCATCATGTTGTTGTCAATGATTGAGAAAACTGTCAGGATTCGGCGCCTGTTACTCAATAGAGCGGCACCGACTTTTGCGAACACAACAGCACCGGGTGGAAGAACCCGCCACCTTCTGCGTTTTGCTGTGTCGGGTTCAACGTAGTTGTTGGCTTTAGACAAGAATTTCTCGTTACCGGCGATGTTCATGTCACTCACCTTGTAGAAAGGCAGAGAGCCACTCGGGCGCCCCTGTTCATCTTCCGGGAATCCGTTACCTCCGTAGAGTTTCGCAAGGGAGGCAAGTGTCGTTGACTGACGACCTCCTGTCAAGATGATCTGGTGCTGGACAGCGTGCGCCACGACGGTCAACTTGGTGATGGTGACTTCTGTAGCCTGGATGGTTTCCTCGATCGTGTCCAGGACTTCTGCGATCCGCCGCTGCTCCTCCAACGGCGGCAGGCTGATCTTCCGTTTTCGGAGTTCAGATTGGATAAGGAGAGGCTGGGCAGTCTTTGTTGCCAAGCGCTGAAGATCCAGGACGTTCAGCATGTGACCCAGGAAGGATTCATTGATGAAAGCGTTGGGCACCACCGTCAGAGTGTTGTCCGAGGCCCAACAACGACTAACAACTTTCGTGATGACCCCTACTGCACCCACACGACCAACAAGGTAGCCCGGGCCGAAGTTTGCCTCGGCAGCCGCGCCAATTCGCCCATTGGCACCCATGACGTCATAGGCACCGTTCTGTCTCGGCGGAATACTGCCACTTGAGATCGTTGTAACGCGACCCAGTGTTGTGAGCCTCCATTCACTCATAGCCGAGTTCCTTAAGGTGCTGTTCGAGTCGGGCGACGGCGTTGTCTCGTTGGGTTTCGAGTTCGTGGAGGGGGACAGCGTATTTGTTTGCGAGGTTGTTGTACCAGGCGAGGGTGTTGTTTTCGATAGTGGCGAAATGGTCGGTTACGAGTTTCTCGATGCGGTTGCAGAGCGCGCCGATGGCGTGGGTAGGAGCGTCGGCTGCCTTCATGGTGCGGAGGGTTTGGGTGGCTGTGGTGAGCAGTGAGGCGTCGATGACCTTGAGTTGTCGCTTGATTTTGGCGCGAGCCGATTTCAGTGTTTTGATCTCGGCCGGGCTCAGGGCTGCGTTGCCGCGCCCGCTATTTCTGTTGTTGGCGGTTTTGATCTCGGTGTCGAGGAGGGTGTGCTCGGCTGCAAGATCGGCTCGTTTGGCTAACTGGGCCGCGGCGAGAAGCTTGATGGCGGTCTGGTCGACGATGTTGGGAGCCTTCTTGTCGTCTTTGCTGGCTTCGGCAGTGGTCAGCCATGCTTCGATCACTGCTTTCCAGCCTCGGTTGGCGGCGGTTTGGAGTTCATGGAAGGTCTGTTCCCACCAAGTGGCGGCCATGCCTGCAGCGGAAAAGCGGTCCATGCCAGCTGGGACCATGTGGGCTGTGAAGTCCTTGACGAGTTGGTCACGTTGGCCAACGAGGATGCCGGCGTCGGGTAGCTGGCGGAGCATGGGTTCGACGGTGTTGGCCCACCAGCGGGGCCAAGGGCTGATGGCTGCCTTGGCCGCGACAGCCCGGCTAATAACGCAGTGCGCAGCATCCCGCCCATCCAAACTATTGACTGGTTGGCACCACTCGGCGTAGCCGTTGCCTTGGTCGGAGAACAGTAGGTCGGCTTCGAGGCCAGCTTCTTCCAGTTGGTCTTTGGCGTCCTTTATCTCCGCGATTGGCACGCCGCCGTGGAGGTGTGCTCGAACGTCGTGGGGTTCGGGTGGCGGGGCGCTGTCGGCGTAGCGTCGGATGTTGCAGTTGAAGTCGTTTTCGGCCAGTCCGTCAAGAGTGACGACCTTCGCGAAACCGTTGACATCGGCGAAGTTTCGGTAGGTGGCGGTGATTTTCTCTTCGTCGCGTGGGCGTAGGTGGTTCTGGGCGCGGCCTTCGCCGTAGTCGCGGTCGGCGTTGATGAACAGCACCTTGCCCTTCCGTTCTGGAGGTTTGGAGCCTTTAGCTTGCAGGATCAGGATGGCGGCGGGGATGCCGGTGCCGTAGAACAGGTTCGGGCCCAGACCGATCACCGCATCGAGAAGGTCGTCTTCGATGATGGCTCGGCGTATGGTCCCTTCCGCGCCGCCTCGGAACAGCACACCGTGGGGCATGACCGTGGCGAGAATCCCGTTGGGCTTTAGGACAGCCAGCATGTGCTGGAGGAACATAAGGTCGGCCTTCTTGCCTCCTTCGGGTGTGTAGCCGTAGCGGAACCGTTCGGTGTGGGTGAGCGAGGTCTTGTCGTAGTTCTGGCTGAACGGGGGATTGGTGATCACCCGATCGAATCGGACCAACTCACCGTCACGGACGTGCTCGGGGTTGGTGAGAGTGTCGTCGTTGCGGAGGTCAGCGTCTCTGATGCCATGGAGCAGCATATTCATTTTCGAAATCGACCAAGTGGTGCCATTGTTCTCCTGCCCAGCCAGAACCAGATTGGCGGGATCACCACCATTGTCAGCAACATGGTTGCGGGCATAGATCAACATGCCGCCCGAACCCGAGCACGGGTCGTAGACAGCCATTCCCTCCTGCGGATCGACAAGGCGCACCATCAATTGCACGACAGGACGGGGTGTGTAAAACTCGCCTCCCTTCTTACCAGCCGAGTCGGCAAAGTCTCGGATCAGATATTCGTATGCGGCACCGAGCAGGTCGGGGAACTCGAAGTCCTCGTTGCGGAGCCGGTACTTCGAAAAGTGATCGATGAGGTCGCGCCACTTCCTATCCGTAACGGTTGTCCTGCCGACTCGCCGGTTGAAGTCGATGTGCTGCAGCACACCCTCCAGAGAAGGATTGCTCTCCTCCAGCGCGCCGAGCGCCCTGTTCAGCCCATGGCCCACCTGATGATGGATATGGTCACGAAGGTGCCGCCAGCGAGCCTCGGATGGAACGAAGAACGCGTCCTTGTAAAAATCGGGATCATCGGCTCGATAGTGGGCTTCCTCCAATGAACGTCCCCGTACCAGCTGATCCTGGATGACCAGCCGACGCTCTTGCTCGAACACATCGCTCGCCCTCTTCAAGAACAATGCTCCGAAGATGTACTCCTTGAACTCCGACGCGTCCATCTTCCCCCGCAAAATGTCGGCCGCGGCGAAGAGATGGCGCTCTAGTTGGGGCAGCGTGAGCACGGGCACAACAATAGACGGCCAGAGTGGCAGTCCAGTCGATGTTCCCATCCCGGTTGTGAACAACCACGAACCGGGGAGCGGCGGCTGTCGAAGCTACCATTCTTAGTCGAGTGGCGCTCAATTCTGCGACCGCTTCGTCGATGGGGTCTTGTATAAATGGCTACGGTGCGGAGTCTTGGTGTCAGCTCTTGGCCTGCAACAGGACGGTGGACGCTCACGCTTCATCGAGATCAGTCATCGACGAGTGGCGGAATTGGTAACGTGTCCACCCACCACTCGCCTCCTCGAAAACGCTGGAACCCGCTCATACGACGGTCGGCCCCGCCCGGTATGACAGCTCCGTCTCTCCCGAGCGGGGAACGATGTTCGTTCGCCGACGAGTAGCACTGGACCTCGGCGTCGCTCGGCTAGGTGTCGGGAGAGAGGCCCCGCCGCTCCCGGTTGTCCAGAAAACCGTAACGTACTCTCTATGGGCGCCTCTTCCGCTGGAGGTGCGTTAAGCCAACCTTTTAGTGTCGGCGGTCTTGTCGGCGCAGGGATGCTGGGACAATCTGCGACGGCCAAGAAATTCAGTATTCCACTTTACCCTGAGGTGCTCAATGGATGTACACATCGTTTCTGCGTATTCTCCGATCTTGGCCAAGCGGAGGAATGCTCTGGGTGTGGCACTTCTGCACCACGCTCCCCGAAAGACACCGTTACCAGGCATTTCTCTCTGCCTCAGGAACGGGAGGCAATCCGTAACAGGGGTGCACTCTCCACCGTTCGCTCAATCTCCACGTTGCGGGGGAAGGGTGGTGGTTGGGTCAGCGGGGCCCTATCCGAAAGGAGGGCTGATATCCCAATCCTGCGCCGAGCGGTTCATAGAGTTGAGTCGGTGGAGTGTGATTCCAGAGGTGTCCTGCGAGCAGCGCTACCCCTGCAGGTGCGGCCATATAGAGGTGGATAGGTTCGGGAGTTCGTAGTTCGCGCGCGTGGTTTCGCAATGTCTCGGCGATTCTCACGGCGTGGCCACCTGAGTAGACTGCCCGGGATCCTGTGCCAGATGCCAGGCTGAGTGTGTAGATTCTGGATATCGGGAGACTGTTCTCCTTGATATGAGCGACGACGTCAGCGGTGATGTCGGTGCTGAGGCTGACGGCGATTGCTGCTTCTGAGCCCCTGCCGATCTCTGCCTCCTTAACGATCTCGAGACCCTTGCCCTCGGGTAGTTCTGTAGAGGACCAGCGAGGACCCCACAAACAAGTTACCTCCGTGCCAGTGGAATGCGTGAGAGCGGCACCGCAAGCGAACCAGCAGGACAAACGCATCTTGCCTCCGATAGCAATGGTGCTGCCCTCTGCATTGCTGAGATTGCGGACTCCATTGACTAGGTCTGGCCACAATGCGTCATTCCAGATTGCCGCGCTGAGGGCACCGCGGCGTTCGTAGGGGGTGTCTCCTGGGAAAGCCCATCGCCAGTCCAACCATGCGTCGGCCCCTCGGCCAGCCGGGTCGTCGTCGATCGCCTCGATGACGAGCGTAGCGGAAGGGATTTGTGATCCTAACAACTGCCCTAATATTGCTCGGATTTCTCCGACAGGCATGGTCCGATGGCCCTCTTGTATCCAGTCGTTTACTATCGTGCGCGCTTCGCGAATGACCGCCTCAGCGTTGGCGACATTTCGTTGAAGGAGTTGGACAGTGACGAGTTCTTCAGCGTGAGTGAACGCGTATGCGGTTGTGAAACGAGTATGTTCGAGGAATTCTTGGACCGCTGCGGCTGACGTTTTGAGATGTTTTGCGATCCGATTAAGCAGCCCTGGAGTCGCGGCAACTACATCGTCGATTCGCCCGGTTCTGTTGTCGCGGCGGCCGAAGACCGGGTCATCGAGTGCCGCTTCTCGTGCTGTGACGAGTTCTGCTTGAGCGTTCTCTCGGCCTAGTCTGTCCCAGCTCTTGTACATGCGTTGCAGCAGACTTTCGCCTGCTTTGTTCGAGGGCGACATCAGCCAATGCAAGTCGCACGGTTCTGGGGTGACCGTCAGTTTGGTCTGGATGTAGAGATTCGGTTGACCAGGCTGGGTTTCCACTACCACATCGTCAAGGATCCCGGCGCCGTCTGCCTCTAACCGGATGTAGCGAATCGTCGAAGCCGGTGACAGCGCCTTGAGGCAGTAATTGAGAGCAACTAGGTCCTGATAGGAGTCACCCATTCGCCGAGCCGCCGGTGCTGATCGGCGTCGGGGTTCGTTCATGGTGTCTTGGTCTTGACAAACAAAGGACCGAACATTTGCTGCCAGATGTTAAGCGCGGCTCCGATCTGGTTGTTTCGGGCTTGGCGCAAGGCAAGGTCACAAGCTGCGACAGTGCTGGCAAGCCACTCCTTGGCTTCGTACAGAAGCGACGGCGACCCGTGCAACCGGTGTGTGACGTCGGGGCCCAGCCTGGCTGGGTCGGGCCATCGATTGTCGATGAGGTCAGCAGCCGAAGCGAAGAACGCTCGGATCTCCAGTGGGTACGGACCAGTCCAAGGAGGTATGATCAGTGAGTGCGCCATTACCTCGAGCAGGAAGTTGGGCTTTATAGGCTTGTCGTCTGAGCGGGTTTGGCCAGTGTGGCTGTTTGCTTTCTTGACCATTTTTACCAACGGCACCCAATGCCCATTTAGCTGAAGGTTGCTTTGAGTGGCGAGTTTTTGATGGATCTTGGGATTGGTTCGGGTCCAAGAACCAGAGTGGGTATCTGGTATCCGATAATGGGCACCTTCGCTAAAGGCGGGGACGACATCCACTGCCACAACTCGATCTGAGATGTCGTTTACAACCCTTATCCCAAACTCCACGGTTACCGAGCGGGCTTGTGCTCGCACCCGGCCGGGATAATGAGGTTCAAGGACCTCACACACCTTGTCCAGTACTGTTTGGGGGTGTTGTCTCAAGTAGCCGCGTTCGGTGTCGTCGAACACCATCATGATGTCAACGTCCTTTAGGGGACGGACAGCGGTGTTGCGGGCATAGGAACCAGTGAGAAAGGAGTCGGCAATGCCCATACCGTCCTCGACCTGTGACCTTATCGTCTTTTGTCGCCGTGAGGCGTCAGACCTCTCCGTCTTTGTTGGCTCAAGGTTTGACCGAAACTTGGTAAAAGCTTCGGAAACAGTCATCAACATGTCAGTTGATCCTCCGATAGTAAGACAACGAAGCTGCGATTGCGCCGCCAGCGACGGCAGTGCCGACATTGTGGCGCTGAAATCCGTCTGTCGACCGCGTTGTCGCGGATGTCCATTTTCCCTCTGGCGGGTCAGTTGCGAACGACTTGACAAAAGCGACCAGCCGATACTCGCATGCGCTGGGCAGCGACCCGTTCTTCCGGACTGTGAACTCTATGATGTCGGGGTCGATCCAGAGTTCGCCGTCGCCTGTATAAGAGTAGTCCAGCGTGAAGTCGAACCGGCCTCGGAGATCGTCGCTCCTAGCTATGGGGTCGTATACCTCTAGGACCAATCGTTCTAGGCTCTGCTGCCCGATCCAGTGGGCGACGCCTGTTTCCCAAATAGACCAACTGCCCGCAAACTTCAAAGCGCTGAGACCGGCTTGGGTAATGAGCCACTTGAGGCTGCGCAACAGACTGGTTGCGACATAGGTACTTGTGTGAACACGCGTCCCTACATGAACTACAGTCATTATTACTCCAATGCTGTGAGATCGAAGTTGGACACCCGAGGCAGTCCTTGGCCAGCCGAGGTAGCGTTGCTCACGGGTGGACCGACTACGACATGGGATCCGTCGACGAGGCCGCTTATCAATTCAATATCACTTCCGGCGGGGACATGCAGCTTCCACCCCGGGTTGAAAGTCAAGCCGACCACCGGGCGCTCATTGACATTGTGCCCGTCGATGCTGTCTTGCCCATAGACGGTATAGATGCTGACCCGGGGTCCACATCCCGTAAGCACGATAGGCTTCGTTGCGGGGACCTCCTCGGCGATGATGATCGCTAGAGCGTTGGTAGCTGCATCAAGAACCGTCCGATCGGCTAGAGGCGGGCCGAGACAATCGACAATGGCGCGCCAAGTCTGGGTCGAAGTCCGCGCCGGCACGGCAGCGAAGCGGCGTGCGTACTTGGTCATCTGAATTCCTTAGCCTCTCGGATAGCGGCGAGCAGCCACTCGGCGCTGAGCATGCTGAAGTTGAGTTTGGGGTGCATGGCCGCGGCCGCCGCGACGGCTTTGCGCAGCGAGCGGCCATCTAAACCGTCTGAACTCTCGACTACTTCCTCGAAGCGGGGATCGGCCAGCACCCGTGCTGCTCCGGGAAAGGCGGCATCCACGGCGCGGATCGTGTGCTCAAGAATCGCTCGGCGGGCGTCAGCCGCCGGAAGGGCGAAGCGATGCACTACGTCGGCTCGGCTGACGAAGGCCGCGTCCACCGCAGCGTCGAAGTTCGTGGTTGCGATTATTAGCGAAGTGGGTTGTTCTGCCGCGAGGCGATCCAGGTTGGTGAGTGCCGCGTCGCAAGCGCGATGCACGTCGATCGGGTTTGCCTCCCGGCTTAATCCAGCGCGGTCAACTACGAGCGTTTCGACCTCGTCTAGCAACACAATGGTGGGGTATCGCCCGGCAATGTCAGCAATGGTGTTGGTGAACAGTTCGTTGACGGATCGCTGGCTCCGACCCAGCGACGCTGAGGTGAGCTGGTGGGGATCGACCTCGATATATGCGACTGTTTTCACTCTGAGCCCAGCGGCAATCCGGCTGGCTAGGCCGCGAGCCAGGGTTGTCTTGCCGGTCCCAGGAGGGCCGGCAAGCAGCACGATGCCGTGCAGGGGCAAGGCGTCGGCGGTGACTTGCTGGCGCAGCATAATCGTGGCTGCCCCTTGGCGGGCCAGACGAGTTTTGGTATCACCGGGCATGACGATCGCGTGCCAACCCGCGTCAAAGACATCATCCGGCAGCCAACGGGAGTCCGCGACACCGGGCACATCGATCGACACGGGTGGTGTCTGAGCAAGGACTCGGACATTGCTTGGGTTCATCTACAATCTCGGTTCAAAACAATCACCGAACCGGATTCTACTGTTGCGACTGCAGCAATCAAAGCATTTATTGCGACTGTTTCGAATATTCATTCCTATGATAGGATGATGACAATGCTGGAGGAGCAGGTTTAAGGGCTTTGCCCTTGCCGGACGCTAGATCGAGATTAGAAGAAGGAAGATCGAAGGAGGCTCACATGACTGCTATAACAGACATTCAAACCGCGCCAGATCCAGCGGTGGCTAAGCAGGCAGCCCGCGCAGCCGAACTCCTGCAGGCTTACCTCGCCGGACACAGTGACGCTGTTGCATCTCTACAGTTGTGCATGGTCGATCAGTCGGACGATCCCCAGGTAATTGCCCTGCCCGCACCGGCGGTCAGTCTGCTACGCGAGATCCTAGCCCAACTAGCAAACGGCCACACAGTTACCGTTGCTCCCGCCCGGAGCGAACTGACCACCCAGCAAGCTGCCGACCTGCTCAACGTGTCACGCCCATACCTAGTAGGGCTCCTCGATAGAGGGGCCATTCCATTCCGCCGTGTAGGCAACCGCCGCCGTGTCAGACTTACTGATGTCCTCGCCTACTTAGACCGGGAGGAAGTGCATCGGCAGCGGGTGCTAGACAAGCTCACCGCCGAAGCTGAGGATTTGGGTTTCCAATACTGACCGATGTCGTTCACCGTGGTGTACGACGCCACTGTTTTGCACCCGGCATCGCTGCGCGACTTTCTAGTCCGGCTCGCATGCACCCGCCTATATCGCGCGAAGTGGACCGACACCATCCTTGACGAGATGGCTACCAGCCTTATCCTGACAAATCCCGGACTCGACCCGACACAGATCGCACGAACCCGCCACCTTATGATCAAGGCCGTGCCCGACTGTCTCGTCACTGGGTACGAACCTCTAATCGAAGCAATCGAGTTGCCCGACGAAGGCAACCGCCATGTTGTGGCTGCTGCCATCCGCTGCCACGCCGAGGTCATCGTGACGAGCAACCTTCGTAGCTTCCCCGACAGCGCCCTGAGCCAGTTTGGTATTGAGACTCAAAGCCCTGACCGATTCGTGTTGCACTTGTTGGAAATCGCACTGGACGAGGTCGTCAGCACCATCGCAAGACAAGCCACGGCGCTCAGCCAACCGCCGCAGAGCTACAGCCAAATGCTTGATCGCCTAGCAGAAGTCGGTCTCTCCCGCTCCGTTGCCACGATCAAACACAGACCCCACCACGCGCAATAGTGAGGTTCCGCGCGGGTGCTGCCGCGGGCTACAGTCGGGGATTTATTCGTTCCTCCAGCGAGAAGGCGATGAGGGCGAAGCCGAGCGATGCCAGCATTATCAGCAGGCCGGGCGGCAGCACCCACCACTTCCATGCGGGCGTCAGGAAGGCGCCCCGGGTCTGTGCCCAATACAGCGTCGACCCCCAGCTCTTTTGGATCGGGTCTCCCAGGCCCAGGAAGCTGAGCGCAGCCTCCAGCAAGATCGCCCCTGATACCGCTCGCACGAACGAACCCGTAGCCAGCAGGGCTGTGCGGGGAACGATGTGCCGCAGGATCGTCCAACGGTCGGGAGCGCCCATCGACCGGGCTGCCAGCACGTATTCTCGCGAGCGGAGCGAGAGGACCTGTGATCGAATGATCCGGGCCGGCTCCGCCCAGATGAGCAACCCGATCACCAGGATCGTGTTCAGAAGGCTGCGGCCCAGGTAGGCTGCCAGCACTATGAGCAGGGGGAGGAAAGGCAGGATCAGTATCACGTCGACCCCGCGCATCAGAGTGGCGCCCAGCCGTTTGGGGTAATAGCCGGCCACCACCCCCACCGTGGTACCGATCAGCAGGGCCACTGTTGCCGCGACCAGCCCCACCAGCAACGACACCCGCGATCCGAAGATGATCTCCGAGAGAAGATCATGGCCGACGTCATTGGTGCCCAAAGGATGGTCGGCGCTGGGCGGCAGGAAGGGCCGGGCGATCCGCTCGGTGGGGTCGTACGGCGCCAACCACGGAGCGAACACCGCCGTGAACAGCAGTGCCCCGACGATCACCATCCCCGCCAGCCCGAGGATCTTGGGCAGCCGCGAGCGCCGCCGCACGGTCCTGCGAACCTTCTGGTCTTTTCCGCCGGTGGCCGTCACGATGTCCTGCTCCTGGGGTCTATCAGCGGATACAGTAAGTCAGCCGCCAGGTTGGCCACCAGGACCGCACCCGTGAAGACCAAAAAAGCCGCCTGCATCACCGGATAGTCACGCCCTGCCACCGCTTCGAAGACTAAGCGGCCGAGTCCCGGATAGGAGAACACCGTCTCGATGATCACCGTGCCCCCGAACGCAAAACCCAATCGGATGGCGAGAACTGTGATCACCGGAGCGATGGTGTTGCGTGCGACGTGCCCGAACAGCACCCGGCGCTCTCCGGCGCCCTTGGCTCTGGCGGTACGGATGTAGTCCTCTCCCAGGGTTTCCAGCATCGCATAGCGCATGGTCATGTAAACGCCCGGCGTCCCGACTATCGAGAGGGCGGTCACGGGCATTATGGCATGGCTGATTATGTCCCACACGTGGGCCCAGCCCTCCAGGTCCGAGGCGGGGGTCACCGCACCGAATGACGGCAGCAGACCCCACTGGACGGCGAAGAGCGAGATCAGGACCATGCCCAGCCAGAAGGAGGGCAGGGACTCCACCGAGATCATCCCCGAAAGCATGGTCAGGTCGCCCTTCGAGCCTCTTCGCCAGGCCGAGACGGCGCCCAGCAAAACACCCACGACAGCCGACACCATCAGCGACAGGCCGGTGATGAGAAGCGTCCAGGGTATCCGTTCCCAGATCATCTCGACGATGGGACGGCTGGACCGGAACGAGAACCCGAAGTCGCCGGTGAAGATATCCCCCCAATACCGCAGATACTGCACCCACATGGGCGCGTCCAGACCGACCCGGGCGACGATCTCGGCCCGTTGGTCCGGGGTGAGCATGCCGACATCCACCCCGGCGATCAGGGCGAGTGGATTGCCCGGCATCAGCCGGGGCAACAGGAAGTTGAGCGTCACCGCCACGACCACCACGATCCCGTATTGGGCCACCCGGCGAAGGTCGATTCGCCTTGTCAAGACTGCAACTCGGGTTGACCTGCGACGCGCCCCGATCCGGGGGGTGCGCTGATCATTCCACTATGGGGTGGTAGCCCGACACGCGATGCGCAATCGGGCGGCGGGCTACCACCAGCCGTCATTGTTCGGGTGTTCTTCTACGGTCGAGCGGAGGGCGGGAGCAGCGACAGTTTGCTCACAATACCCTGGCCGGCGATGAACTCCCAGTCCGCGTAGACGCTCGAGTCGTACACATACGCTCCATCCGGATAGAGCAGCAGCACGAACGGCAGGTCCTCGGCGATTATCTCCTGCATGCGACCCAGGATCGCCTTGCGCTCTGCCGGGTCGGGCTCGACCGCCAGCGCCTCGGAGAGTTCGTCCATCTCGGCGTTGCCGTAACCGGTCAGGTTGAGGAATCCCCTGTCCAGGGAACTGTGGACCAACCAGGGGAGCCGGAGTGGGTCGGCCTGCACGGGAGGCGACCAACCCCACATGGCGATCTGGTAGTTGCGACCGTTGTTCACGTCGAAACCGGGCCACACGGCGTTCTCCCAGACTGCGGTATCCACCGGCAACACCTCGGTCTCTATGCCGATCGCAGCCAGCATCTCCACCGTCAACTCGGCGATCCGCAGACGCAGCGAGTCGGAAGCGTTGGTGATGATCTCGAACGACATCGGCTGTCCGTCATACTCTCGGACGCCGTCGCCGTCGGTGTCGGCGTATCCGGCGCCCTCCAGGAGGGCGTTGGCTGCGGCCGGGTCGTACACGTCGACTTCGATCCCAGAGTTGTAGACCGAGTGTCCCGGATGGATCCAGCCGGGGCTACCCACAGTGGCCGCTCCGAGGTACACCGTGTCGACGATGTCCTGGCGGTCCATGGCCAGGTTGATGGCCTGGCGGACCGCAACGTCGTCGAAAGGACGAATCGAGGCGTCATAGTTGATCATCTGGGTGGCGAACTCCGGTCCCAGGATCACGTCCAGGGGGTCCTGGGAGTCGAGCAAGTCGATCTGCTCCGGAGGTATCCGTTCGAAGATCACGTCCACTTCCCCGGTCCGGATGGCCGCCTGGGCTCCGGCGTCGTCGGCGAAGACGATCACAACCAGTTCGTCAACCGCCGGGGCGCCCCGGAAGTAGTTGGGGTTGGCCGCGAAACGGTAGCTCTGGCTGTCGACGTACTCGGTCAGCATGTAGGGACCGGAACCGATGTTGGTACCGCCCTCGAACTGGTGCTCCGACGGGAGTTCCACCGACTCCCAGATGTGGCGCGGGATGATGGGGGCGTCAGCCAACGCCACCACGTCGAACCCGGGGTTGGCGCTTTCGAGAACGAATGTGACGCTGTAGTCATCATGCACCACCACATCCGCCACTCCCCTGAAGTCGCGTGCGAAGCGGCTCGCCTCGGGGTTGGTCGTGTAGAACTCGACACTGAAGGCCACGTCGTCGGAAGTCAAGGGCTCCCCGTCGTGGAAGGTGACGCCCTCGACCAGGGTCACCGACCACTCGGTGAGGTCGTCGCTAACGCTGACGCTCGAGGCCAGCCAGGGCTGGGGAACCCCGGCGGCGTCAAGCTGCATCAGGGAGTCGTACTGGAGCATCAAGAGGTTCCACCCGGGGAAACCGCTGATGTAGGTGTAGGGGTTCAGGGTTCCCTCATCCCCGGTGACCGCGGCTCGAACAGCGACCGGTTCCGGCGGCGCGGGCGCCGCGGTGGTGGTCGTGGTCTCGGGCTCGGGTGCGGGCTCCTCGTCAGTGTCGGACGGGGCCTCCGCTTCGGTTGTGGCAGGCGCCTCCTCGTCAGTGTCGGACGGGGCCTCCGCTACGGTTGTGGCAGGCGCCTCCGGCGCCGCGGTGGTGACCGGTTCGTCTTCGGCGTCGCCGCCGCAGGCGGCGATTACCAGCGCCAGAACTACCATCAGGAGGGTTCTCCTGAATCTCAAGTGGTGTTGCATATCGTGTTTTCCTTTCTCTATCCCGCCAACACTTAGCGGGGAAATGCGACTGTGGACGGTTGATCCATAGCTGATGTCGAGCCTAACCCAAGCAACCTCACGATGTCGCCGGAGACCTGGACATTCTTGGTGTCCGACCGGACGGACTCACAAGGTGGCAGGAGACCCATCGTCCGGGAGTCACCTCCTCCAGCGAGGGCTTCACCGTCGAACACAGCCCATCGACAGCCACCGGGCAACGGGTGTGGAAACGGCAGCCGGACGGGGGATCCGCCGGGCTCGGTACATCTCCCGCCAGCCTGGTGCGGCGGGCTGTCTCGCTGCCGGGCTCGGGCACCGGCACCGCCTCGAGTAGCGCCTTGGTGTAGGGGTGAAGGGGTTCGTGGTACAACTGGTCGCGAGGCGCCCTCTCCACGATCTCTCCCAGATACATCACCCCCACTTCGTGTGAGACGTGGCGCACCACCGCCAGGTCATGGGCTATGAAGACCATCGCCATCCCGGTTCGCGCCTGCAGGTCGGCCAGCAGGTTCACCACCTGGGCCTGGACCGACACGTCCAGCGACGAGACGGGTTCGTCGCACACGACCACCTCCGGGTCGGCCGCCAGGGCGCGGGCGATGGCGATCCGCTGGCGCTGCCCTCCGCTGAACTCATGGGGATAGCGCGCTCCCGAATCGGCCGGCAGACCCACCTGGGTCAGGAGTTGGGCCACGCGGTCACGGGCGCTCCCGGCGTCCGCCAGCCGGTGGATCCGCAAAGGCTCGGCGACGACATCGGTGACCCGCATCCCCGGGTTCATGGCCGAGAAGGGATCCTGGAAGATCATTTGCACCACTCTCCTGTGCCTGCCGCTGCGCGGGTTGATCGGCTCCCCGTTGATCTCGATCGTTCCCGCGGTGGGCCGCACCAGGGCCACCAGGGACCGGCCCAGGGTGGTCTTTCCGCACCCGCTCTCGCCGACGATCCCCAGGGTCTGTCCCCGGACCACGTCGAGCGAGACGCCGTCCACGGCCCGGATGGCCCTGTGGCGGGACCGCCTGAGGCCGCGGACGACCGGGAAATGGACCCGCAGGTCCCGGATCGAGACAACCACGTCGTCGGCCCGGTCGGCTGCCGTGGATGCGTCGGCTGTGGTCCCTTCCGGCCACAGCGCCGCGGCCGGCCCCATCTGGTGATGGTGAATGCAGGCCGAACGGTGCCCGCCGGTCCCGACCGTCTCCAACTCCGGCAGGGCATCGGTACAGCCCTCCCCGGCCAGAGGACATCGGTCGTCGAAGGGGCAGGCCTGCAACTCGCTGACCACCCGGAAGGGTGCGCCCGGTATCTCGGCCAGACGGGTGGTGACCGCCCGATCCAGGCGCGGCACCGAGCGGAGCAGGCCGGAGGTGTAGGGGTGGCGGGTCGCCCGGTACAGGTCGGATGCCTGGCCGGTCTCCAGTATCCGCCCTGCGTACATGACGGCCACCCGATCGGCTATCTCGGCCACCACCCCCAGGTCATGGGTGATCCACACCACGGCCAGGCGGTACTCGGATTGCAATTCGCGGACCAGGTCCACTATCTGTGCCTGAACGGTCACGTCGAGGGCCGTGGTGGGCTCGTCGGCGATCAGGAGCTTCGGCTCGCACGCCAAGGCCATGGCGATCATGGCCCGCTGGCGCATGCCTCCGGAGAACTCGTGCGGGTAGTCGTCAACCCTGGTGGCCGCCGAGGGTATGCCGACCCGGTCCAGGAGGCGGATCGCCTGGCGTCGCGCCTCGGCCCTGCTGACGCCGCGGTGTATCCGGAGGCTCTCGCCGATCTGCCGACCGACCCGGTGGACCGGATTCAAAGACGACATGGGCTCCTGGAAGACCATGGCCACATCCCGGCCGCGGAGTCTCTTCAACTGGCGTCCGGGCATGCCCAGGACTTCCCGGCCCTCCAGCCGGATGGACCCCGAGACGACTGCCGGCGGTGAAGGAAGAAGACCCATGACGGACAGCATGGATACGCTCTTGCCGGATCCGGACTCACCCACCAACGCGAATGTCTCGCCCGGCGCCACGCTGAGGCTCACCCCGCTGACCGCACGAACCGTCTCGTTGGGCAACTCGAAGCGCACCGCCAGGTTCTCGATGTCCAGCAGGTTTGCACCGTCGGCTTCAGTGTCCTGTGGAGGCCCGAACCCGGCCACCGCGGTCCCGGCTGTCATCTCACCGCCCGCACGCTCGCGGTCCGTAGTCGACCGGTTCCACCGAAAGGGGGAGCGGAAGGGAGCCATGCGCCAGCCTCCTCGCCAGAGGTGCGATAAGCCCTGGCCCACAGCAGAAGAAGCGCCGATGCCGACTCATAGGCATGAAGATACACCAGCCGACTGGGCTATCCCCAGACATCCCGACAACCATAACCGGATAGGGCGCGCCAGATGTGAACAGCCATGCGAATATCCTCACCTATCTCAACCGCCATCTGAGACTTATCAGGGGGCTACGAACTCACTCGTTGTGATCCGCAAACGCATTACCCTCAGGTAGATGCGAGCTTGGCGTTTACATGAACTTACCGGTCCCGAATCCCTCTCGTTGGATGAGGTGCCGCTTCCCGTGCCGGGAGAGGGCGAGGTGCGAATCAGGCCCCTGATCATTGCCCTCAACCACCTGGACATCTGGGTGACGCACGGACTTCCCGCTCCTCCCAGCCTCCCGCATATCCTTGGCGGGGACGGCGCCGGGGTGGTGGACGCGGTGGGGCCCGGAGTGGGGGGTCTGGCCGAAGGAGACGAGGTAATCATCAACCCATCGCTCTCCTGTGGAGCATGCGAGGTTTGCGCCAGTGGGGAAACGGTCTACTGTCGGCACTTCGGAGTCCTGGGAGAGCACAGTCAGGGAACCCTGGCGGAACGGGTGGTGGTTCCCGCCGCCAATGCTGCTGCCAAGCCTGCGAACCTGTCCTGGGAGACTGCAGGTTCCTTCTCTCTGGCGGCTGGCACCGCCTTCCGTATGTTGAGGCGGGGTCGTTTGGAGGAGGGCGAAACCATGTTGGTGGTGGGCGTGGGAGGCGGGGTTTCCAGCGCCGCGGCCCTCTTGGGAGTTTCGCTGGGCGCCCGGGTGTTCGTTACGTCCCGTGATCCGGAGAAGATCGCCTGGGCGGTGGCCCACGGTGCAGAGGCGGGTTTTGACTCCAGTGGACAGTTCGCAAAGGATCTGAAAGGGGCGGTCGGCGGCCTGGCGGATGTGGTGATCGAGAATGTGGGTCCGGCCACATGGGGACAGTCGCTCCGTTCACTGCGGCCGGGAGGCCGGATGGTGGTGTGTGGCGCCACCAGCGGCGCCAAGGCGCAGATCCTCATCCCGGCACTGTTTTTCCGGCAACTGGAGATCATCGGATCGACTATGTACACCCCTGCTGAATACCAGGATTTGCTGGACCTGCTGGCCTCTGGCAAGGCCACTGCGCCGCCGGTGGATCATGTGTTTGCGTTCGAGGAACTGCCGGCTGCGGTGGCAAGGTTGGATTCGGCTCGCCAACTGGGGAAGGTAGCCCTTTCCCTGGAATGACCATAGGGCACAGTAGGGCGGAGGGCGACAACCGCTGCCGGGTACGCGCTGGGGTCCGGTTCGGTGATGGGACGGCGGCGGTGTCCGCCAAACCCGGCACGGCCGCCGGAAAGAGGGGATATACTGACACTTCGGGAGGTCGGCGCTAAACCGATGTCCCCTTGCTCAATTGGGGGCGTAGAACAGTCTGGAGTGTTCGCTGGCCTGTCAAGCCAGAGGTCGCGGGTTCAAATCCCGTCGTCCCCGCCAAGGGTCGGGAGGCCAGGTAGCTCAGTTGGTAGAGTATCGGTCTGAAAAACCGAGGGTCGGCAGTTCGATTCTGCCCCTGGCCACTGTTACGGGGCCGTCATAGGATGGCGCGGCTCTTTGGTGATCTCGATCTCCACCGGTGGAGGGTCGATCCCCCCGCCCTTTCCGGGGGACTGTACGGCCTGCTCCAACAGGTCATTTCCCGTCACGGGGCCAGACCCGCCTTGCAGACTCCCGACGGTCGGTCTTTGACCTTTGCCGAACTCGGATCTGAGGTCGACCGGTGTCGAAGCAGCCTGGCGTTGTGGGGGGTGGCGCCGGGCGATCGCATTCTGGCCTACGTTCACAAGTCGCCGGCCAACGTGTTTTTCTTCCTGGCCTGCCTGAGCCACGGCGCGGTTTACATTCCCATCAATCCCGCCTGCACACCGGCGGAGTTGCGGGAGTTGGTGGTGGACTGCGGGCCTCGACTGGTGGTTTGTGATCCCTCCTGCCAGGCCGAAGCGGCAGAGTCGGTGGGAGACCGCGCCTGGTCGGTCCGGATAGTCGCCCTCGGGGCGGACGGCAGGCTCGCTCCTCCCGCTGAACCCGCGGTTTGCAGTCCGGACCTTCCGCCCGCCGGCAATGATCCGGCCGTGATCCTCTATACCTCCGGCACCACCGGCCGGCCCCGGGGCGCCGTGCTCAGCCACCGGGCAGTGGCGGCCAATGTATTGGCGCTGTGCCGGGTGTGGGACTTGCGGTCCGAGGACGTCCTGGTGCATGCTCTTCCCCTCTTTCACACCCACGGGCTTCTCGTGGCTTTGATGTGTGCCTTGTTGGCGGGGGCTTCGACCATCCTGATGCCCACCTTCGACCCCGGGACGGCTATCCGGCTGTTTGGGAGAGCAACGGTTTTCATGGCGGTGCCCACCTACTACACGCGGCTGATGGACAGCCCGGCCTTCAGCAGGCGAGCGGTGGCGGGAATGCGGCTGTTCACCAGCGGATCGGCGCCGCTGCTGCCCCATGTCTGGGAGGAGTTTCGAAGGCGCAGCGGTCACCGGATCGTGGAAAGGTACGGGATGACCGAGGTGGGGATAATCACTTCCAACCCCTTCCGGGGCAAGCGACTCGCCGGGTCGGTGGGGTATCCCCTGGAAGGCGTGGAGATCAGGGTGGTGGACGACCGGAGCGAAGATGGGGGGGCGGGAGAACTGTGGGTCCGCAGCGCCGGCGCTTTCACCGGATACCTGAACAGCGCCGCCGAGACAGCCAGGACAATGGATTCCCGTGGTTGGGTCGCCACTGGAGACCTGGCTGTTCTTGACGAGGACGGCCGTGTGAGCTTGATGGGAAGGTCGAAGGACCTGATCATCACCGGCGGTTTGAATGTTCACCCCCTGCAGGTGGAGGTGGTCCTGAACTCGGTGCCCGGTGTGGTGGAGTCGGCGGTGTTCGGAGTCCCCCACCCCGACTTCGGCGAGGCGGTCGTGGCGGCGGTGGTGTGGGAGGGTGAGAGCGGAGACGCTCCCGGCCGGATTCGTCAAGCTCTGTCCTCCCGGCTGGCCGGGTACAGGATTCCAAAACTGTTCCTTGAGACTCAAAGCCTGCCTCGCAACGCCATGGGCAAGATCCAAAAGACAGTCCTTCGCTCTCGCCACGCTGATCTGTTTACATAGAGGGGAGGCCAGGACCGACGAGGGCCATCGGGCAGCAAAGCCGTCAATGTGATCGAGAAGGAGGGGCCCCTAGTTTTCGGGGCGGCGCAGGAACTCTTCGATTTCGGAGATCATTTGATCGCGGGCGTCCTCCAGGTCCTCAGGCTGCAGGTCGGCACCTTGGGATAGTTCCTTCTCCAGGTGCCTTACGTATCCCGCCAGATCCTCCGATTCGGCGATCACCGCCTCCAGTTTCTCGTGGAATTCGGAGACCTCCACCTCCAGGGGGGCGGGCTGCAGGTCTATGTCCAGGATCTGGGAGGCTTTTCTCACCAGTGCCAGGGAAGCGGGAGGGTATTCCTGGGTGGACAGGTAGTGGGGAACGGCCGCCCACAGGGTGAGCGCATTCCATCCTTCCTGGGTGAATGCTTGGTGGAGCACCCCCACAATCCCGGTGGGCCCCTGGTAATTCGATCCGAAGAGACCATGGCGATGGAGCTGTTCCGGATGGGTGGCTCTGCCCACCATGGGCACCGGAAGGGTGTGGGCGACCTGGCCCATGAAAGCTCCCATGGTAAGGACCTTCTCCACCCCGGCCCCCCGGCACAGGTTCATGATCTGCTGTACGTAGGACTTCCAGCGGGCATGGGGCTCGTCGCCGGTGATCACCAGCAGCGGGCTCTCTCCCTCAGGGGTGGTCAGGTAGATCTTGGTGCTCGGCCAGGTAAGAGAGACCTTTCCTCCCTGGGCGAATCGAATCTCGGGCCGGACCACTTGGAAATCGAAGTAGTCCTCGGCGTCGATTTCGTCCAAGAGCACCGAGGGATAAATGGAGAGCACATGTTCCACTGCCCGGCTGGAAGCCTCTCCTGCGTCTCCCCAGCCCCGGTAGGCGACCAAGGCGGTCGGCTGTCCCAGTGGCCGGTATCGACGCCAATTGACCCGCGACACGGCTTCAAGACTACTGCCGCGCAGCCGGTTCCGCCCACTGGGAACCCTCCGGATTGGCGAAGGGATGATCCCAGGGTCGGGCTTGCTCCAGCTGGCCGGCCAGATTGAACAGGTCCTCCTCTCTTCCCAGACGTCCCACCAGTTGAACCCCGACAGGATGCCCGGCTTCGGTTCGGTGGAGGGGAAGGCTCATGGCCGGCTGTCCGGTCATATTGAACAGCCAGGTGTTGGGAATCCGGTCCATGTTCCTGACCGCCAAATCCTCTACCAACTCGAACGCTGATCCGCGGTTGCGGCCTTCCAGCACAGCCCTGATGCGCTCTTTCTGTTCCGCATCGGGTTGGAGTATCCCATGAGGCCACGGCGGCGTACCCAGAGTGGAGGTGACCAGCACGTCGTGACGCTCCATGATCTGACCGATCAGGCGTCCGTAACTTCGAACCAGAAACAGGTTGGCGGCAAACTCGGTGGCCGAGATCTCCCTGCCGGCTCGCACCACCACCTGATTGGCCGGCTCCAGAAGGGTCTGGTCGATGTGGAAGGTCTCCACCAACCAGGCGGTGTCCACCGACGAGAGGACCAGCATCGCCCGTCTTCCCGGCCCGGGGCCGATCCCGGTGGAGACGGGCTCGACTTCATGACCCAGTTCTTCCAGGAGAGAGGCGGTCTGCCGGACAGCCTCCATGCAGTCGGGTGCCAGGGTCACATCCCCGGTGACCGCCCCCTCCACCACCCCGATCCGCAGGCGTCGAGGAGCAGCGCGGACCGCTTCGAGGAAGGCGTCCCCCGGAGGTGTGGCGGCGTAGGGATCGCCCGGTTCCGGTCCGTGGCTGAGGTCCAGCAACGCCGCCGAGTCCCTGACGGTCCTGGTGACCACGTGGGAAGCGGCCAGGCCGTACCATCCCTCTCCCACTATGGGCCCCACCGGGTTCCTTCCCCGCGTGGGCTTCAGTCCCACCAGTCCGCAAGCCGAACTCGGTATGCGAATAGAGCCCCCTCCATCGCTGGCATGCGCGGCCGGCGCCATTCCCGCCGCCACTGCCGATGCCGATCCCCCCGAAGAACCCCCTGCGGTTATCTGCGGATCCCACGGGTTGTTGGTGACGCCGTGCACAGCCGGTTCGGTCACCGACGCCATGCCGAACTCGGGGGTGGAGGTTTTGCCGAGGATCACCAGCCCCCCTGCCAGGTACCGGGAGGTGAGAGTGGTCGTGAACGAGGGCGTGAACCCCAAGAGAGCCCGAGAGCCCGAGGAGGTGGGCACCCCCTCCCAAAACTGGCCGAGATCTTTGAGAAGAAAAGGCACGCCGGCCAAGGGTGAATCGGGAAGGCCCGCTTCCACCATCTGGGCCGCGCGGTCATAGGTGGTGTGGACCACCGCGTTGAGCGCCGGGTTGAGGAGTTCCATCTGACCGATTGCGGCCTCCATCACTTCCTGTGGCGGCACTTGTCCGGTAGCGATGAGTTCGGCCAGTCCCATCGCGTCATAGCTTCGGTATTCTGCGGCTTTCATAGGCGCCAATGATGGCAGGGTCGGCCCCGCAAAGCCAATGACGAGTGGCTGCCCCGGTAGGATTCTCTTCTTGGCGGAAGAGATGGTTGGATGTCCCTGATTTCCCACTTGGGAGAGGTTTTCGGATCGGCCTTCGAAGAGTTGGGCCTGGAACCCGAATTTGGGAGGGTCTTCCCCTCCCAGCGTCCTGAGTTGGGCGACTTTCAGTGCAACGGCGCCCTGGCTGCCGCTCGCCTGGCCCGCCGGCCTCCCTTGCGATTGGCGGCCGCAGTGGCGGAGATAATGAGGGCCGACGACCGGTTCCAGAACGTGGCCCCGGCTGGGCCCGGCTTTGTGAACATAAGGCTGTCCGACCGGTTTCTGGCCAAATGGGTGGGGGACATGGCGGCGGATCCCCATCTGGGAGTTCCTCGAGCCTCCAAGTCCTTGCACATCGTGGTGGACTACGGCGGTCCCAACGTGGCCAAGCCCATGCACGTGGGACATCTGCGTTCCACCATCATCGGGGACGCACTGGCTCGGATCATGGCCGGGGTCGGCCACCGGGTGACCCGGGACCCGCACTTTGGTGATTGGGGGACCCAGATGGGGATGTTGATCATCGGGGTGCGGGAGCGGTTCCCCCAGTTGCCTTACTTCGACGAAAACGCCCGCACTTTCCCGGCCCGGCCGCCGGTGAGCCTGGCCGACCTGTCCGAGATTTACCCGCAGATCGCCGCGGCTTGCGCCGTCAGCCCGGAAATGGCGGAGCGGGCGCGCCGCGCCACTCTCGAGTTACAGGAGGGTCGCTCAGGGTACCGGGCCTTGTGGAAGCATATGGTCCGGGTCTCGATGGAAAGCCAGCGGGCCGATTTCGCCCGTTTGGGAGTGGAGTTCGATCTTTGGTACGGAGAGAGTACGGTGGCCGACCGGGTGGAGGCGATGATCGCCAGGATGGAGGAAAGCGGCCTGGTCACCCGCAGCGACGGGGCAACGGTGGTGGAGGTGGCCACGGCAGACGACAACGCCCCCGTTCCTCCCTTGATGCTGCGCAAGTCGGACGGGGCGGCTCTGTACGCCACGACCGACCTGGCCACGATCGAGATGCGAGTGGATGATCTGGGGGCCGATGCGATTCTCTACGTGGTGGACGCCCGGCAGGCCGATCACTTCCGAGGAGTCTTCCGGGCCGCCCGACTGACCGGACTGGCCCCACCCACCATGGACCTGGAACACATCGGGTTCGGCACCATGAACGGGCCCGACGGCCGCCCCTTTCGCACTCGCGAGGGAGGAGTGGTGCGGTTGGGCGACTTGATCGAGACCGTCACCGAGGCGGCGAGGCGCCGCCTGGAGGAAAACGATATGGCCAAGGCGTATGCGGGGTCGGAGCGCAGAGCGATCGCTGAGGCGGTGGGGTTGGCCGCTCTCAAATTCGGGGACCTGTCCACCCATCGCACTTCGAACTACGTATTTGATCCGGACCGGTTCGTGTCATTCTCCGGCAAGACGGGTCCCTACCTGCAATACGGGGTAGTGAGGATCCGGTCGCTTTTGGCCAAGGCGGCGATGCGGGACCTGACACCCGGCCGGTTGGCGCCGGCTTCGCGACCCGCCGAACGGGACCTGATGCTCGTCCTCAGCCTGATGCCCGAAGCGATCAAACGGGCAGCTTCCGAGCGCGCTCCCCATCATCTGGCTGAGTACTGTTACCGGGTGGCGGTTGGATTCACCCGGTTCTACGACCAGTGTCACATACTCAGCGAGCCGGACTCTGACCGTCGGGATGCGTGGCTCGCGCTGGCCGACTATACGGGACGGGTGCTCTCGATGCTTCTGGACCTGTTGGGCATCGCTGTTCCCGAGAGAATGTAGCCGAACTCAGCCCGGTGGCGAGAACAACACCAGGATCAGGATAATCCAAACCCCGAATAGCAGATAGGGGTCCCAGCGAGCCTTCCACCGCGACATCCGGATGGACATCCAACCGGCCAGGGGAGGTACCAACGAGGTCGAGACGAGGCCGGCGATCCCCGCCGCCCGCAGAGTGGCCTGCCCGTAGTCGATGGTGATCGGCATCCCTTCGGGGAGTGGAATGAGGATGCCCAGTACCAGGAGGACTATCGACACGCCCAGTCCCGCTACCACTCTCCCGCCCGCTCTTCGCCACACGTCCTGCTCGGCCTCCAAATCGGCGGCGCCGTAGGACGCTTCCGCTCCCAACCCCAATATGGCGCCCCCCACCGCTCCCACCGCCGCGATGGAGCCCAGTGCTTCCATCACGGTCAGGTCCGGTCCTCCGGCCACCCAGTCCAACTCGAACAGGAGCGAAGCCAGGGCGAGCCCCAGGAGGGCAACCCCGGCCGCGGTGAAGCCCACCCGCAGCATCGAACGAAAAGAACCGGCTGCCAGCCGATACCAGTCCCAAAGATTTAGCGCCGAAGGTTCAGGGCCGGTCACGTTAGGTCCGCCGATTCTTGGGACAGGGCCTGGTGATACAACTCCACTGGGTGGAGCACCACATATCCGTCACCGAGATAGGACCGCAGATGCATCTCACAGCCGGGATTGGCGCTGGCTACCACGGTTGCACCGCTTTTACGAATGTCCTCCACCTTGTGCCCGCCAAGTTGAGCGGAAGTGTCAGGGCGGAGAAGAGAGTAAAAGCCGGCCGCTCCGCAGCACATCGGGTCCACGTCGGAGGTGTTATAGCCGGCGGCGGCCAGGATCGTTCTGGGCTGGTCAGCTATCCGCTGAGCGTTCCGGAGATGGCAGGGGTGTTGCAGGGCCACGTTCCCCCTGCTCGCGGGCAATCGGGGCAGTCGTCCTTCTTCGATCGCCTCCGCGATCAGTTCGTTGATGTCTTTGGGGTTCCAGTCGCCCAGGTCATCGGAGGAGACCCAGTGGGGATAGTCCTTGAGATGAGCGGAACAACCGGCGGCGTCGGCCACCACGTAATCCACCTCTCCGAATGCCGCCACATTGCGAAGGGCCATGCGCTTGGCGCCGTCGGCCGCTCCGTCATGAGCGGCCAAGGCGCCACAACAGGTCTGACCGGGCGGCGCCACCACCCGGTATCCGGCGCGGACCAAAAGTGAGATGCTTGCCTGGTGGACATCGTCGAACCAGGGTCCCATGATGCATCCGGTCAGAAACCCCACAGTGCCCAGCGGATCACCCTCCGGTTCGAAGGTCCTGCCCCGCAGCGACGGCGGCTTCCAGGGGATTCGTCGAAGACCCCTCATTCCCTTACGGAGCCGCCGAGGGGCGATTCTGGCCAGCCCGATCCGCTGGACCAGGGCTGTGGTCCAGGTGATGAGACCCATGATCGCGGTGCTTCCCAACCAGGTCACCGTGATCCAGCCCCGCAGTCGCCTCGCCGCACCTCCGCGTTGGGCGGCGATCTCCGCCCTCGCCCCCTCCAGGGTTCTTCCGTAGGGAACCATACTAGGGCAGACCGGTTCGCAGGCGCGGCACCCGAGGCAAAAAGAGAGGGTCTCCTCAAAGGTGTCGTCGATCTCGATGATCCCGTCCAACACCGCGGTCATAGCGGTCAGCCGGCCCCGCGGCGAGTCGGTTTCCTTGCCGGTGAGGCGGAACGTGGGGCAGTGGGGCAGGCACAAGCCGCACTGAATGCAGTTGGAAAGCTCTGATCTGGTAGGGGCGTAGGGTGTTTGGTAACCCATTAGATTCCTCCCGGTAGCCGACCTGGATTGAGAACCCCGTAGGGGTCGAATTCCGCCACCAGCCTACGTTGATAGTCGAGGCCGGACGGAGGCGTGCCCCAGGGGTCCATCTGTTCGTAGAGGGTTTCGGGGCCTTCGGTGAGAACCAGTGCCCCTCCCACCGACTCGGACCATCCACGGAGTTCCTCCACCGGGTCCAGGTCCAGATCCGGGGCCGCGCATTCCACGATGCCCACCCCCTGCTGTACCACGTAATCCCAAGAGAGCGGAAGGAGATCCGTTGCTTCCGGCAAGCGGGAGGGCGGCACTCGCAATGACCAACTCATCGCTCCCGATGGTGGGGACGGCCAAACGTGACCGCTTTGGATCTCTGTGCCCACCCGAGCGGCTTGGGACTCCACTTCGGCATCCGTTCCCCAGAGAAAAGCCTGGTGGCCGCCCGGGGTGGAGAGAACCGCCAAGGGCCGGTAGAGAGCAGCAAGCGCCCGGGCCGGATCGTCCACCGTCACGGTGACCGCGGCCGTGGGGATGGGGACCAGTTTCAGGCAAACCGAGCCGATCAGTCCCAATCTGCCAAGGGCACCCACCATCAGGCGGGGAATGTCGTATCCCGTTGCGTTCTTGACCACCCGCCCCCCGGCGCGAACCAACCGTCCGTCGCCGGTTATCACCCTGGTTTCGAGGAGTCGGTCCCGGCTGGGACCGTAACGGAAGCGTTGGTATCCACTCAATCCGACCGCAATAGCCCCGCCGATAGTGGCAGTCTGCGAATGCTGGGGCAGAAGAGTGGTCTGGCGGCGCTCCGCCAGCATCTTTTCCACCTTGCCGATCCGTACTCCGGCATCCGCCACCAGGGTGAGGTCTTCGGGCTCCCAGACCTCCACCCGGTCCAGGGACGTTGTGACCAGAACCACATCGGGATGGGTCCGATGTCCGTATCCCTGGTGGTTTCCCCCTCCCCAAACGAGCACCTTCATGCGGTGGTCGGTGGCCGTGCGGAGAACTCGAGCGACTTGTTCGAGGGAGGTGGGGGCCAATGCGATCTCGGCCGGAGGCAATGCCTCGGAGTCGGCTACGGGGATGGTTCCGAACGGGCCTTTCACACCCAGACGCCCTCGGGCACCGGCCTCCCAAAATCAAAACAACGGGACCCCTCAGGAAGCACCTTGCCGGGGTTGAACACCCCGCCGGCGTCGAAGACTTCCTTCACCCGAGCCTGGGCGTCGAGATCCACCTCCGAGAACAACAGCGGCATCAGGTGCCGTTTCTCGATCCCGATACCGTGCTCGCCCGACAGCACCCCGCCTTTTTCGACGCAGATCTTCACCAACTCATCCGCCGCGGCCTTCACTTTTTCCAACAGCCCCGGCTCGGATGCGTCGAAGGCCATGAGGGGATGAAGGTTTCCGTCCCCGGCATGAAAGACGTTCATCATGGTGATCCCGTAGCGCTCTCCGATCGCGTAGACTTCTCGCATCGCCTCCACCAGTCGGGTGCGAGGCACCACGGTGTCATGCAGGTAATAGTCAGGCGCGGCCTGGGCCACCGCTCCAAACGCCGATTTGCGGCTCTTCCATAAGATCGCTCTTTCTTCGGCAGAAATGGCCACCTGTATCGAAAGTGCGTTGTTGTCCTGTGCGATCCCGGTGACTATTTTCGCCTCCGCCTCCACGGCTTCTGTGACTCCCGTGACCTCCGCCAAGAGCAAGGCGTCCGCTTCCACGGGAAGTCCGGCATGCAACCAGTTCTCGATGGCCTGCATCATCAATTGGTCCATCATCTCCAGTGCGGCGGGAATCAAACCGGCGGCGATGATCCCCGAGACCGTGGCGGCCGCATCCTCGATGGTGGGGAATGCAACCGCCAGGGTGCGCACGTCCGGGGCGTTGGGAGTCAGCTTCACCAAGGCTCTGGTGACAATTCCCAAAGTTCCCTCGGAGCCCACCATGATTCCCCGCAAATCCAATCCGATCGGGTCGGGCGCCGCCCCTCCCACGGTTACGATTTCACCGTCGTCTGTGACCACTTCCAGAGCAAGAACGTGGTTGGCGGTGGTGCCCTCGGAAAGACAGTGTGGACCCCCGGCATTGCAGGCGATATTTCCACCTATCGTGCAGGCCGACTGGGACGAGGGGTCGGGCGCGAAATGCAATCCGTGCGGGGCAGTCACCTCGGACAGATCGAGATTGATCACCCCCGGTCCCACCCATGCGGTGCGGTTCTCCACGTCGATGTCGTCGATGCGATTCAAGCGGGTGGTCACCAGCACCACCCCCCCCACCTCGGGCACGGCGCCTGCGGAGAGTCCGGTGCCGGCCCCCCGGGCCACCACCGGTACGTCATGACGTCGGGCGGCCCTCACCACTGCCGCGGCTTCCTCGGCGTCTTCGATCATCACTACCAGGGTTGGGTGTCCTCGGGAAATCCCGGCGTCCTTGCCGTAGAGATGGCGCTCCAATGCCGAGTCCATAACCCGGTGGGCCCCCAGAACGCGGACGAGTTCCTCGCGAAGCCCGATGGAGGTCTCGGTCAGAGCAGTGGCCATAGGAGAGCCTATAATAACGAACCGCCCTCCCAGTGTCTTTTACTACGGTTGATTATTCACAGTGTCGATAGAACCTCAGTCCACTCCCAATCCAAATGCCATGAAGTTCTCGGTCGGGGCACCCGTGGGAGGACCGGTCACCTACCGGGCCGGACAGGATGTCGACCACCCGCTGGCAGTGGCCATCCTGGCGACGGAGGGGGTGATCTCGGTGTTCTGGACTGCTGACTTTGTCACGGTCAGCAAGGACCCGGCTTGGGAGTGGGCAGCGATTCAGCCGACTGTGATCGCCGCCTTGGAGGGGTACTTCGGGAAGGACTAGCCACCCGCCGGCACTGCAGTCCCTTCCGGTCCGATCCAGAGGCTGACCGGCCAGGCTATCCCGGCCGGATCGACCACCGCCCATTCCACCCGCCACGCATCCCCGGTGCGGGTGACTACCGGTTCTCCCCCTATGGTCCCGGCTTCGCTCAGAATCATCTCATCCCGGGCCGCCCTGATCACCGCCGCGGGGGGCGTTTGCCGCGGCTCTCCCATCCACCACTGTCCGGCAGCCGTTTCCGGCAGGGGAACGAAGCGAGGCACGTCAACGATGGTCGGGGTTCCGGGCGCCATGTCCACAACCACCTCAACCGCTTGGGTTGAGAGGCGGCTGTAACCCACGCCGTCAGTGGAGACCAGCCGCCGCAGGGCCACCACAGCCCTCCATCTGCCGTCGCCCAAAGGCTCAACCTGGAGAGTTCTCACCCATTCGACATAGGAGAGAGCGTCAGACTGCTCGCCGAAGTCGGCGGTGTTCAACCACCTTTGTAGACCGGCGCGGCGGTCGGACCCGTCCAGGGTAAAGAAATCCAGCACGAACCACTCCGAGTAGGCTGCCGCCTGCCATTTCAGAAGGCTGTCCTCTTCCCACCGGATGTCTCCACCCGCCCTCAGGTCGGCCTCGGTCACTACTGCAGGCTCGCCGACCAAGGGATCGGGCGGGAGAATTTCTTGCAGCGACTCTTCGGATTGGAGAGGAGGCAGTTCCGCCGTAACGGGAGGAGTTGTGGTGGTAGCCGCCGCTATTTGAGGATCTGGCGCCGAGAACGTGCGGGCAACGCTGAAAATGAGCACCGCCACCACCGCCGCACCCGCTATCAGATACCAGGTCCGGCGCCGCCGGGAAGTGTCTCCCAGATCCCGCAGTTCCTCCCAGGGTATGGATTCGAATACTTCCGGGTCGGATTGTTTTGAGTCTTTCATCCCGCAGTGTGGAGGAGATGTGGGTCCGATGTCAAGGGTTGATCGCCGGGTACGCGAAAGAAAGAACTGGGTCGCGGCCTTTGACCGGATGGTTGCCAATGAAGGGCCCATCTCAACTATGCTGTTTGGGAGATGGTGGTCAACCCCGATCCCAAGCCCGGCCGATGGCTTCTCCCGCTGGCTGTTCTGGCGATGTTTGCCTTTACCTTCATGTTCGTGAGGACTTTGCCCGAGGCTGAAGTGGAACCAAGGCCAGTTACCACGATTGCCACCCCCACCACGGCGGGTGACTCCACGGAGGACACTTCTGCCGATGAGGAAGGGGAGGACTCCGAAGAAGACGACGCCGGCGGGGAGACATCCACCACCACGACCACCCTCCCGGCTGCCATTATCTCATATCTTGCCTCTATCGAAGCCCTTGGAGAACAGCTCGCCTCCATGGCTTCGGAGGTCAGGGAGGTGAACGGCGCCTGGGACGAGAGGAGCATCGGCTTTGCCGAGGCAGAAGAACGACTGGTCAGGGTGATGGAAGACGTAATCGTGTGGCAGGACAACGTGGTCCAATTGAACGCGCCATCGACGCTGGCGTCCTCCCACCAGGATATGCTGGCCTCCTCCACCCGGGCGGCGGTGGCCGCCACCACCATCGTCGAAGGACTACGGAGTTCCGATACCGGAGAGACTCGGAGGGGCGCGGCAGCCGACTTTGACGCTGCGGCTTCGGCATTCGTTTCAGCCGTGCAACGGGCCAAGACCACGATCGGCGCCTGACGCCCAAGGAGTGAGCGTGGAAATCCGGGACATCGTTCCCGAGGAATTGGCGGCTCTGCGAAGAACCGTGGCAATGGCATTCGGGCAGGATCCTGATCCTGTCGAGGAGGAAAGAGACCGCAGGCTCTTGGAATTCGACAGGAACCGGGGGGCCTTTGACGGGAAGCGGCTGGTGGGATCGGCGGGGGCCTACAGCTTGGATCTGACCGTTCCCGGTGGTTCGGCGGCCACTGCGGGGATAAGTAACGTGACCGTATTGCCGAGCCATCGGCGGCGGGGCCTCATGCGCAAGATGATGACCGAATTGCTGGCCGACGCCCGGTTGCGGGGGGATGTGCTGGCTGCGCTGTGGTCGTCGGAGGTTCCCTTGTACGGTCGGTTCGGATACGGCGTGGCCGCGGTGACCACCCATACGGTGATCGATCGGTTTCCCCTGCTTCCTCACCGACTCGCTCCCGCTCCGGCGCCAGTGGTCCTGATCGAACCCGATGAAGCCGCAGATGCCCTGCCGCCGATTTTTGAACGCAAACGCCTGCAGGTGCCCGGGATGTTTGCCCGATCACCGGATTGGTGGGAGTTGGACATATTCTCCGACTATCCCAGGCACCGTAAAGACGCCAGTTCCTACCGGTACGCATTGGCGCTCGATCCGAACGGTGAAGCTATCGGATATGTTCAATATCGCACTCAAGGTTCCTGGGAAGGGATCGGCATCGGCATAACCGTGGGGCTGGAGGAGATGATCGCGCTCACGCCGGCGGCATATTCGGGCTTGTGGAGCTATTTGCTCAACCAGGACCTGATTCGCCAGTTGCGGGCATGGAACGTCCCCGCCGAAACGGCCTTGCACCACCTGTATGCCAACTTCCGAGAGTCGCAGACGCTCAGCGACGGGCTGTGGGTGAGGATCCTGGACGTGGAAGCCGGTCTCTCGGCACGGCGCTATTCGGCTGACGGTTACCTGGTGCTGGAGGTCTTCGACCCCATCGACCGGACTGCTTCTCGATATCGCCTGGAAGTTTCGGAAGGGGTGGGAACTTGCAAGGCGACTTCGGAGACATCCGATTTGATGTTGGACATGGAGGATCTGGGAGCTGGATTCCTGGGCAGACCGAGGTTCCGCCGCCTGAGAGCGCTGGGCCGGGTGGACGGCGCGCCGGCGGCCTGTGCATTGGCTGACGCCATGTTCGACTGGCACCCCCAGCCCTGGTGCCAGGAAGTCTTCTGAGCGAGGGCGTCAGCGGGCGGCGATCGCCTCGATCTCGATCTTGAATCTGGGAAGGGGCAGGTCCGCCACCCCAACCGCGGAGCGGGCGGGGGGTTCGTCGTCGAAGAAGCCGCCGTAGACGACGTTCACAGCCCCGAAATCCCGGATGTCGCTCAGGAACACGGTGGTCTTGACAATGTCCGAATAGGAAAGGCCGAGTTCTGCGAGGATGCTTCCGATGTTGCGCAGGATGAGATCGGTTTGATCGGTCACCTCATCGGGAGTCTCCCCGGTCTTGGGATCGATGGCGACCTGTCCCGAGACGAAAACCAAACCCTGGGCCTCGGTGACCACCGAATAGGGTGCCAGCGGGGGAGGCGCTCCCTCCAGCTTGGGCGCCAGCTTCGGCATAAGGAGCGCAGGCCTAAGCGAAGCTGTTCCCGCACCCGCAGGAACGGGAGACGTTGGGATTGTCGATGGAAAACCCGGCTTCCATCAGACCTTCCTTGTAGTCCAGCACCGCTCCGGTGATCCGTTTCACGCTTTGCTGGTCCACCAGCACCCGCAGACCGTTGAATTCTATTACCTCGTCCTCGTCCTCGACATCGGCGTCGAAGAACATTTCGTAGGAGAAACCGGAACATCCACCCGGTCTCACCGCCACCCGTAGCCCGAGATCGTCGTCTCCTTCCGAGGCCAGCAGGGACTTGACCTTGGTGACGGCAGAGTCGGTGAGCTCGATCGGCTTGCTGGGAACTGAACTTTTGATGGTTAGCAACTGCATTTTGAAGACTCGATTCGCCTACTTAGATTATTACAAAGCCAGTTTGTAAGTATAGAGCGAAAGCACGGGAGGGCATAGGGGGATCACGGGAACAGCCCTCTCAGCAGTTTCGCGTTGGTTACCCGAGCCACACCTTTGATAAGCGCCGCCGTTCTCAGGTCCACTTTCTCTTGGACCGAGAGCTTGTGGATTTCCTTGAAGGCGGTGGTCATGATCTGCTGCAGGCGCTGGCGAGTCTCGTCGTTGGTCCAGATGTAGTACTGCAAACCCTGCAGCCATTCGAAATAGGAGACCGTCACCCCGCCGGCGTTTGCCAGGATGTCGGGAACCACCAGGACGCCCCTGTTCCTCAGGATGCGATCGGCTTCCATGGTGGTGGGAGCGTTAGCCCCTTCAAGCACCACTGAAGCGGTGATGGCGTGGGCGTTGCCGGCGTGGATGACCTCTTGGACGGCAGCCGGGACAAGAACCTCGCAATCGACCTCGAATAGCTGATCTCCGCTGATGGAGTCCCCTCCGGGAAAGCCGTTCACCCAGATGTTTCGATCTGTCCACCGTTCAAGGGCTCGGACATCGATGCCGTCGGGGCAGTGTGTGCCCCCGGAAAGGTCACTCACCGCCACCACCCGGGCGCCCAGCCGGCTTACGGCCCGGGCGACGCTGCTTCCGACCTGACCGTAGCCCTGGATCGCTACCCGGGTCCCCTCCAACGGCAAATCGACCATATCAAGGGCCATGGGCAACAGATAGGCCAATCCCAGGCCGGTGGACTCCTGGCGCACCACGGTGCCGCCCAACTCGACCGGCTTGCCGGTCACGACTCCCGGGGCGCCATGGCCGACGTGGTGGCTGTAGGTATCCATGATCCAGGCCATCACCTGTGCATCGGTGCCCAGGTCGGGTGCCGGAATGTCACTCTGCGGCCCGATAAAGGTAAAGATTTCGGACGTGTAACGGCGAGTCAAGCGTTGAGTCTCACGGCTGCTCAGCGTTTCCGGCGCCACCCTGACGCCACCCTTGGCGCCTCCGTACGGAAGTCCCACCAAGGCGCACTTCCAAGTCATGTTCATGGCCAAAGCGGCAACCTCTCCCAAGTTCACGCTTGGGGCATAGCGAATCCCGCCCTTGGTCGGGCCCATAGTGAGTACGTGCTTGACGCGATAGCCGAACACTGTCTCGACGCGGCCGTCATCCCTTCGGAACGGAAACGTGGTCACCAAGGATCGCTGCGGGAGACGGAGACGCTCGGAGACATTGGGGTCCAGATCCATGTAGGCCGCAACCCGGTCGAATTGGTTTACGGCTTCCCGGTACATCCCCGAATCTCCCAGAAGCGGCGGGATCTCTGGCGCCATCTGGTCGAGAGCGGTCATTGCCACCACCAAGAGTGTAGCGAACTTTGAACAAAATGTAAAGAGGATTAAGTGTCCAGCCAGCCTATTCTCCGCAGGGGCATCTACTATCTATTACTTGCAAGGTCAGGGAGAGAACGGTCCGTGTATAACAGTTCAAGTGCGCCGACCTCCGAGCAGGTGTGGGCAGCTCTGCGGGGAGTGATCGACCCCGAACTCGGTGACAACGTGGTCGATTTGGGGATGATTTCGTCGGTGGACGTGTCCCGGAACGGAGTTGTCACCATCGGCTTGGCGCTGACCATTGCCGAGTGTCCGTTGCGCAACCAGATTGAAGGCGATACCCGGCGCAGGGCGCTGTCCCTGCCCGGAGTGGAAGATGTGTTGATCCATACCACCGCCATGACCAAACGGCAACGGGCCGATCTGATGTCCAGGGCCAGGGAGAAGGCCCGGGACCGGGCCGAGCCCACCCAGGTCTCGCCTACTACTCGGGTAGTGGCGGTCAGTTCCGGCAAGGGGGGTGTGGGCAAGTCCTCCGTGAGCGTCAACCTGGCCATTGCCGTCCGGAACCTGGGTTTCACGGTGGGACTCATGGACGCCGACATCTGGGGATTCTCCATTCCCCGGCTGTTGGGCATTACCACCAGGATTGAAGCGGACGATGAAACCCGGCTGATCATCCCGGCGGAAGCGCATGGATTGAAGGTGGTGTCCACCGGACTCATCATCGACTCCGAGGAAACAGCTCTCATGTGGAGGGGTCTGATGCTTGCCAAGGCCCTGGAGCAGTTTCTCAAACAGGTCGACTGGGGAGACTTGGATTATCTGGTGATAGACATGCCACCCGGAACGGGGGACATCCAGATGGCCCTGTCCCGGATGCTTCCCCAAGCGGAGATGGCGGTGGTCACCACTCCGCAGCGGGCGTCCCAGAAGGTGGCGGCCCGTATTGCCGACATGGCCCGTCGGTCCCATATGCCAATCGTGGGGGTGATCGAGAACATGTCAGGTTTCGACTGCGGGCATGAAACGGTTCACCACCTGTTCGGACAGGGCGGAGGACAGGAGTTGGCTGACAGCATCGGAACCCCGCTGTTGGGCCGGGTCCCTTTCGACATCAGGGTGGTTGAGGGGGGAGACCGCGGCCAGCCGGTTGCCGCAAGAGTCCCACCCACCGGTGCTGGCCTGGCTTTCGCGGAGATCGCCGCACTGCTGGTGCAGTTGGTGCCCCCCGCCCAGGATGAAACCTGCACGGGACGCCTGGCCAAGCTGCTGGAAGGCCTTGCCCAGGCGGGAATGGACCAGGACCTGTTGATTTCTGCCGCTCCTTAGAAACATTTCTGTTAACCTGAAGGGTGGGCCACATATCCGATTCTCCTGGTGTTAGCTTATGAGACCTGTTACCTCTTCAAAGATCCTGGTGGTAGACGATGAACCGGATCTGGAGCCTCTCATGCTCCAAAGGATGCGACGGCACATCAGAAGGGGCACGTACCATTTTCTCTTCGCCCGCAACGGGGCAGACGCTCTGAGCAGACTGGAAGAGGACCCTGGCATTGACATAGTGCTGTCCGACATAAATATGCCCGAGATGGACGGACTGGCGATGCTGGAGCAGATACCGGAGATCAACCCCAACGTCCGGGCTGTGGTCGTCTCCGCCTACGGGGACATGAAGAACATCCGGACAGCCATGAACCGGGGCGCTTTCGACTTTGTGACCAAACCGGTGGACTTCAAGGACCTGCAGATCACCATCGAGCGAACGCTGGCACACACCAGGCAGTGGAAGGAAGCGCTCTCCTACCGCGACAAACTGGTATCCATTCAGAACGAACTGGAAGTGGCCAGCCGGATCCAAAGATCGATTCTCCCGTCCGACTTTCCCATCACGTCCCATTACCAGATGTACGGAAACATGGAACCCGCCCAGGATGTGGGGGGCGACTTTTACGACATCATCACTTTGGACCGGGGTCGGATAGGTCTTGTGATGGCAGATGTCTCCGGCAAGGGCATCCCGGCAGCTATGTTCATGATGACCTGCCGCACTCTGATGAAAGGGGTGGCTATCGGCCTTCTCAAACCCGGAGAGGTGCTGGAAGAAGTGAACGACCTTCTGTGTGAGGAGAACGAAACCACCCAGTTTGTCACGGTCCTGTACGCCGTGTACGACCCTGAAGTCGGTTCTTTCACCTACGCAAGCGGCGGCCATGATGCTCCGTTGCTGGTGGGGCAGGACGGTCAGACCACCCTGCTGCCTTTGACGGAAGGTATCGCTCTGGGTGTCCAACCGGGCTTTGAGTACCAGGAGCGGAAGGTCATCCTGGAACCAGGCGACAGGGTGGTTCTCTACACCGACGGGATCACCGAGGCCCAAACCGAAGAGGGGGAGTTGTTCGGGGTTGAGGGACTGAGAAATGCCCTGTTGGAGACTTCCGCCGCCGAGACCGTGGAAGAGAACATTCGGGAGATTTTCGCCGCTACCAGGGAATATATGGGACCGGCTGCCCAGTTCGACGATATCACCTGCCTGGCAATTCAAAGGATTGGCTAGCATCAATTAACAGATGAGCCCTGTCCACGAGGATTCTCACAGCGGTCCTAAAAGCGGCGCGGACACTTTTCGCGAAGCGTCTGTTTCGGTGGATATACCGGCGGATGCCGATGAGTTGCCCGCCGTTTTCGAGGCTGTTGAAGAATTCGGCGACAGGGTGGGGTGGTCCATGCAGTTCGTTCTGCAGGCCCAACTGGTTCTCGAAGAGATGATGCTAAATGTCATGACTCATTCCGGCGCCACCGAAGCAGTGGTCATGACATTGACCTCCCGCCTGACGGAAGCCGAATTCGAGATCGTTGACAACGGTGTGCCGTTTGATCCAACCGATGCGCCCGCCCCTCCCGGACAGGACGCGTCATCACTGATGGATATGGCGATTGGCGGCCTGGGTATTCATCTGGTGCGCTCCATGGTCCGGGAGATGCGCTACCGCCGGGAGAATGGCGCCAACCATCTGACTCTGGTGCTCGCCCTCTCCGACGACTGATCCTCCCAGGTTCTGAGAGGCAGGGGACCTCGCATGTCTGGCAGGGATCGCCGGTCCTGGTGACAGTTACAGTGTCCGAGTAGTAGGCGGCGTTGCCAACTGTGATGGTTGTAAAACCCACATCGTGGCGCTTTTGGCCTCGAGTGAGGATGGGGTAATCACAGGTCGCAGGCTGCCACGGCCAGTTCGTAGGGGTTGACGGCCCTTCCGCCACCCGGGTGGTATTCGAAGTGGAGATGGGGAACGTTCGCCGGGGAATTTCCTGTGGTGCCGACGTAGCCGATCAGGTCTCCCTGGTCCACTCGGACACCGGTTCGAATGCCGCGACCGAACCCATCGAGGTGTGCAAAGTAATACTCGTCCCCCCAGGGCGAACGCAGCCAGATATACAAGCCTCCGAGGCCACCTCGGTCGACGCGGAACAGCACTCCCTCGTGAATGGCCCTGACAGGTGTGCCTCGAGCCGCCAGAATGTCCACCCCTTGGTGCCTTCGTCCCCCAGATCGTGGAGCTCCCCAGGTGTCCACGAAAGTGTTGGGCTCGTCCACGGGGCAGACCCCCTCGAAGTTGTAGCCGTCGGCAGGCCGGGTGGTGGTGGGCGGTGTAGTCGTGGTTGTGGTGGGTGGTGTGGTGGTTGTAGTGGTGGGTGGTGTGGTGGTGGTTGTGGTGGTGGTGGTGGTCGTGGTCGTGGTCGTGGATGTAGTCGTCGTGGGTGGTGTGGTGGTGGTGGTGGTGGTCGTGGTCGTGGATGTAGTCGTCGTGGGTGGTGTGGTTGTGGTGGTGGTGGTCGTGGTTGTAGTCGTGGGTGGTGTGGTTGTGGTGGTGGTGGTGGTCGTGGTCGTGGTCGTGGTGGTGGGTTCATCCAAGTCAATGCCCAGGGATTCCAGGAGGACAAGCTCCTGCTGGGCTGCTCCCAGCGCCTCCAGCAACTGCGAGAAGAGGGATTCCTGTTCAGTTCTGATTTGGTCCAACCGGGCCAACTGAGACTCATATTGTTCCTGCTGGCGGCCCAGACCGTCGGTTACCGTCCGGTAGCGACTCCAGATCGCCTGCTCTTCGACACCCAGTACTTCCAGATAACCCACTCCCGCTTCGAACCCCTCCGGTCCGTCAGCCAGCCACAGGCTCACATTTTTACCCGTTGCCACATCCATGTAGAGGATCACCGCCAGGTCCTCCAAAGCCGATTCGGCCAGCCAAAGATCCGACTCTGCCTTGCGCAGTTCTTCGCCGATGAGGTCCAACTCCTCTTCCGCCAACACCTGCGCAACCCAGGTCTGCTCAATCAACAGAGCCAGTTCTCTTTGCTGGGCTTCCAATTCGGCCACTCGTTCCCGGGCGTTTTGCACCTCGTCCGATTGGGCGCCGGCCAGCGGGATTTGCACCATGGCCAGGACCGCCACACCCAGGATCCCGATCAATAACTTCGGCCGCCGCCTGCCGGGGATCATGATCGTGGCATTAAACCCACCGGTGCGTTCCACCCGGCCCCTTCATCGAACCGGACCGTGGATTCGGCGGCCAACTTCTTCAGGTGGGCGGCCACTGAATAGGCGGCCAGATCGTGAAGCGCCGGGTTGATTTCCCGGTACACCTGCTCCACAATCTCTCCCACCGTTCTGCAGCCGGTAGTCACCGCCGCCAGTATCTCCCTTTCCCGCTCTTGCCGGTGGGCGATGTACCAGGAGATGGTCTGGGCCGGACGGGTTATCTTTTCTCCGTGGCCGGGGTACAGGCGGACAAGTCTCAAGCGGGCAACCTTTTTCAGTGACTTCATGTACGGACCGGCATCCGTGATCAGAACCGAAGACCCTCCCTTGATGTGGTCTCCGGTGAACAGCACCTCACCGCTGCGGAAGCAAAGATGGTCGTCGGAGTGGCCCGGCGTGTGGATCGCCTCCAACCGCGTGCTCCCCACGTCGATGATTTCTCCCTCACCCAGGCGATGGTCGGGTTGGAACTGCGGCCCGGGTTCGTAGCCCATAGCCGGGACCTCGAACAGACGCGCCAGGGGATTGGCCAGTGGGGCATGGTCGGGATGGGTGTGGGTGACCAGCACGGTCCGCACCAACAGGTTCCCGGCCGCCTCGATGATGGCCTGTTGATGGGAATGATCGATGGGTCCAGGGTCAAGGATCACCGCCTCTCCCCCGTCTTCGATGAGATAGGTATTGGTGCCCGGTCCGGTGAACAGGCTGGGATTGGGCGCCAGGATTCTGCGAACTCTCAAGGGGCTTCCTCATAACCCGGGTCGCCGGGAAGCAAAGCGTCAAAACCCTCTTCTCGGATGACCATTCGGGGAAGGACGGGTTCGATCTCGGTAGTCTCGCCGATGGAGGCCCAGGCTTGTAGGGTATTGGAGAAACCAAGCAGCCGTTCGAGGTTCTTTTCGGTGGGTAGGATCATGTCCCACCGGCCGGTGCGCACCCGGTCCAAGGCTTGGGCGGGCCGGATCCAAACCGACTCGGTCAGCTCATTGTGGGATAAGGTAAGCACCTCGTCTCCTTCCACCGCGGCTATGTAGAAGCGGGCGTCAAATCGTTGGCGCGATGGCCGGGGAGTAATCCAATTGGACAGGTATCGAAGGCGTCCGGCATCGAAGCGGGCGCCCTGGCTCAGCACCCACCGGTAGACATCCGCGCCGCGTAGCGGCCGAGCAGGTGGGTTGACAGACCGGTTGGTCAAGTAAACCCCCACCTCCTCGGCGGTTTCTCTCAATCCGGCTGCTTTCCATTGGAGTTCTTCCCCCGAGGCGCCGACTGTGGCTTCTCCGGCAAGGGAACTGCGGTCCACGGGGTCCACTACTCCTCCGGGAAAGACGAACAGGCCGCCGAATACCGTGGAGCGGGACCTGCGGACCATCAGCACCTCCAAGCCTTCGGCGCGGTCTCGCAGCAGCAGGACGGTCGAGCTGGGAAGTGGCCGCACGGGTTGAACAGTGGGGCGGCTAGGAAGGATCGATGTCATAGACCCCGTTGTCACGATCGGGAAAGGTCATGAAGATTCTCCTTTTCGACCAGGAGGGGATGATCAGGTTCCTTATGGCGGGGATCATCAGCAGAAGACCCGCCGCGTCGGTGATGATTCCCGGGGTGATCATCAGCGCGCCCCCCACCAGCACCATCATCCCTCCGAGGATTTCTTCGGCGGGGATCTCCCCGCGGGCCAATCTCATCTGGGCAGACCTCCACACTTCCGCTCCTTGCCTCTTCATCACCGTCGCACCCAAAATGCCGGTGGCCACCACCAGTCCCAGGGTGTTCAGCAGTCCGATACGGTCCTCCACCAGGGACAACACGTACAGCTCCAACAGGGGAACCCCCACAAAAATCACCAAACGCCACATGGGACCCAACGATAACCCAGCAGCGGGATAGCCGAGTTGTGTTGCTTTGAATGGGAAGGACAAGGTGGGGGCGTTTGCGTACGGAAAGAGTCTGCGATCCCGCGGCTGGAACAGGTAGATGGCGCCAGGGTCGTCGACGGTAACCTCCCGCTCAGGGTCGGCGCGGGGGTCCGGTAGCCTCAATTCAATGGCGCAACGTAGATACCCGTCCGTGGATCGCCTGGCGAATTCACTTTACGACGGGTCATTGCCGCGCAGCTTGGTGATCCAGGTGGTCAGGGAGGTGATCGCCGATGCCCGGGATCGGGACGAGGGTGGCGCCGGGGTGGAAGTGGGCGCCGCCCGGGTATTGGCCGGTTTGAGCCGGCGCCGTCCCATCCGGGTAATCAATGCCACCGGGGTCCTGCTCCACACCAATCTGGGCCGAGCCCCTTGGGACGGTGCCTCGGTCCGGGCCGGCGCGGAGGTGGCTGCCGGCTATTCCAACACCGAATTGAACCTGGCGGGCGGCGATCGGGGAGGCAGGGCCGGGTATCTGCATCGATTGATGGCGCTGATCACCGGAGCAGAGGCAGCCTTGGTGGTGAACAACAACGCGGCCGCCCTGTTGCTGACCCTGATGGCGCTGGCCGGGGGGAGGCAGGTCCCGGTCTCGCGGTCGGAACTGATAGAGATCGGGGGGTCCTACCGGTTGCCGGAACTGATGGCCGCCTCGGGTGCTCAACTGGTGGAGGTGGGTACCACCAATCGCACCCGCACCGCCGACTACCGGCGGGCATTGACCTCATCAACGGCCCTCTTTTTGAAGGTCCATCCCTCCAACTACCGGATAGTGGGCTTCTCCGAGGAGGCGACTCTTCCGGAGCTTTCCTCCCTTGCTTCCTCGGCGGGCATCCCGCTGGTCTTCGATGCAGGAAGCGGCTTGATCGATGAGCGGGTCCCGTGGTGGCCGGGACCGCCGCCTTCCTGGCTGACCGACGAACCGGGGGTGGTACAGAGCATTCAGGCAGGAGCAGACTTGGTGTTGTTCTCCGGAGACAAACTGTTCGGCGGACCCCAGGCGGGCATCATCGTCGGCCGGGCCGAGTTGGTGTCGCGGCTGCGCCGACATCCTGCGGCCCGCGCGGTTCGTATAGACGGTCCTACCGCGGCCGCTTTGGCCGGCACGGCTGAGGCCTATGCCGACGGTCGGGCAGCGCGGTTGCCTTTTTGGAGAATGGCCGGGCTGGATCGGAAAAATTTGGAGGAGAGGGCCCGCCGGATGATTGCGGCGGCAGGGATAGAGGCTGTTATCGAGGAGGGCGCTGCTACTCCGGGAGCGGGAAGCGTGCCCGGAGCGGTTATCCCCGGCCCTGTGATAGCCGTCGGAGGGCGGGTCGATAAGACTTTTCGCCGGCTTCTGGAGTCGGACCCCCCGGTTGTAGCCCGGAGAGAGCGAGGACGATTGAGAGTTGACTTGCGGACGGTCTCTCCGTCTGACGACCAGGCGGTGTCCGAGGCGCTTCGGACGGCATGCCGGTAATCGGGACCGCCGGTCATGTCGACCACGGCAAGTCCACCCTGATCGCGGCGCTAACCGGAATCGATCCGGACCGCTGGGAAGAAGAGCGGAGGCGTGGCCTCACCATCGATTTGGGGTTTGCCTGGATGCGGCTTCCTGCAGGGCAGAACGTCTCCTTCGTTGATGTGCCCGGCCACGAGCGTTTCATAAAGAACATGCTGGCCGGAATCGAGGCCATCGACGCGGCTCTATTCCTGGTTGCGGCCAACGAAGGCTGGATGCCTCAGTCAGAGGAGCACTTGGCGGTACTCGATCTGCTGGAGGTCTCCCGGGGGGTGGTGGCGCTTACCAAGGTGGACCTGGTTGACGAGGAACTGGCCGATCTGGTGGAATTGGACACCGTGGAACAGTTGTCGGGCACGGTTGGCGCCCAATGGCCGGTTGTCCGGGTTTCGGCGCCCCTGGGATCGGGGGTTCGGGCGGTGGCCGAGAGTCTGGAGGGAGCCCTGGACGGCTATGCGCCGGAGGACCTGGACAGGCCTCGCCTGTGGATAGATCGTGCCTTCACCATAAAAGGGGCGGGAACGGTGGTGACCGGGACCCTGCTGGATGGAAGATTGGCTGTTGGTGACCGGGTGGAGATATGGCCTGGCCCGGCAATGGCTCGAATCAGGGGGTTGGAGTCTCACGGGACGCCGCTCGAGAAGGTGGGACCGGGTTGGAGGGTGGCGGCCAACCTGGTTGGTTTGGGCCGCCGTTCCCTGGAAAGAGGAAGTGTCCTCACCGCGCCCGGACAGTGGCGGAGCACCGACTCCGTGCTGGCGCTGGTGCGTCCCGCCCGATACGTGGAGAAACTTTCCGGCAGGGGCGCTTATCACCTTCATTTGGGAAGCGGCGCCTGGCCGGTCCGGTTTACCCCTTTGGAGAGGGGACCGGGCGCCATGGTTGCCCACTTGCGGGTGACCGAGCCGCTTCGATTGGCGATGGGGGATCGATTCGTGTTGCGTGAAACGGGACGGCGGATGGTGGTTGGCGGCGGTCGGGTAACAGATCCCTGCGCTCCGTCCACCTTCGCCAAGCGAAGAACGCTGGGACGACGGTTGGCCCCGCTGGCAGGCGCATCCCCCGGGGAGCAGGCGGACGGCTTGTTGGCCGTCCGGGGCCGAGCGGAGCTTGCCGAGCTGGCGGCCCATACCCGGGGGGGACTTCCAAACAGGAGCGTGACTGCCGGGGGTGTGGCGGTTTCCGACCAGTTGGCAGGGTTGATGATTGCCCGGTTGGAGGCCATCGTGAGTGCCCATAACCAGAGGCACCCTTACCAGTTGGGAATGCCCGCCGCCCGGGCAGCCTCTGAGTTGGGGATAGAACGGGCGCTCTTGGTGGAGTTGACCAACGATCATCCTTATCTGCGACTGGAGGGAACGGTGATCAGGGATCCGCGCTCGGAAGTGAATACCGACCCCACCCGGTCCCCCGCCTGGTTAGAAGCCCGCCGACAAATTGCGGAGGGAGGACTGTTGACGCCCTCACCGGCGACGCTCGGCTTGGAAGACGATCTGACCCATGCCCTGGTTAGGGTCGGTGAGTTGCTCCGGGTGAGTCCCTCAATCTTCTACTTACCCGAACAGGTGGAGGAACTGTTGGGCATAGCCGCCGAATTGGAGCAACCGTTCACGGTGAGCGCCTTTCGCGCCGCTGCCGGACTGTCCCGCAAGTACGCCGTTCCCTTCCTGGAGTGGACAGACAGCCAGGGAAAAACCCGTCGTCGAGGGGATCTCCGATTCGTGATCGAGTAGCCGAAGCGAGCCTGACGTCATCTCTGACGGACACGCCTCCAGGAGATCATCTCTGACGGACACGCCTCCAGGAGATCATGGTCGTCGCTGCAAACCAAGATCCCCGACTACTCCACCGGAGACCGGCTACGTCCCTGAAACTGTGTTTGAGGGAAAACAGAACGTTCTGTCAACCGTTGGCTCTTTGGTCTGAAGTTGCGAGAAGGCCGCGTGCCGTTGCTAACAGATTCTTTACCGACTCGCCAGTGACATCGCCGCTCCCGAAGCCGTGAGCGATGGCATTGCGGTTCTTCTGTGCAACGGTCAGGTGGCGGTATTCGTCTCTCGATATCGCGCCCATATACACCGCCTGGTCGAGGATGTGACGGGAAGTGGTGATTCCGGCATTCGAGGCGCCATATTCCACCAGGCACATTCTGATGGCAGCTTCGCAGGCAGTCCATGCCAGCAAGAAAGCGGCTTCGGAGAAACCCGAGTCAAGAACTCTTTCGGCCTGCTCGATTCGCCCAAGAACATCCGCAACGTCGAATGATCGCAGGCTCTCGGGTGACTCCAGTTTCTCGGGTTCCCCCACCAGCACCAATTCGAAACTCCACCCGGGTCTGGAGTGGATTTGTCGTGCCCATTTTCTTATCTTCGGGCTGGCCGCCAAAGAAGATCGTGCCTTTATCTCTATTACCCTGGTTTCACCGTCTTTGCGAACGACCAGATCCGGGGTGAATTCGGGCAGGAAATCCAGTTTCTGCGCGGGCAGGACCTCATACCCTTTACCGCGCCACTCCCTTTCTATAACGTAAGCCAGAAGCTCTTCAGACATCGTGGCGCCTTTCATCAACAAGCCACCTCTTGACTTGGCGCCTCGGCCACCTTGACGTGGAGAAACGGTTCTGAAGTCTGGAGAGGTCCCAGCAAAGTCGGGTTCCGGACGCGCAGGACCCGATAGATCTCTCTCTTGCTGCTGAATAGGTCGGATACCTGAAAGTCGTCGGCATAGATCAGTTCCTTCAAAGCATCCAGGATGGGCTTTGGCACGTTGTCAACATCGGGCGCCGTGTCGGTAAAGAAGTAGGTGATGCTCACCATGACCTCTCCGGGAAAGGGCGGCGCCATACTCCAATGCTGTCTGGCGGCGATCCGCACGTCCCGCTTCCATTCTGTCAACCTCTGTCTCCTCTTGGTCTGCTGGGACACGGGAGAACCATGGAGGACAAACTCCAATGGCAAAGACACTTCTTCCCTCCTTGCAACAACGGCCCTCTTCCGCTATCACCCTCATGATAGCTCCCCGTCGCGCTCTTCTGCTCTGCCTGAGAGGTTAGAGCCCTTGACAATGGTATGTCCAGGCGTCTGGACCGGGATGGCATGGGAAGGGCGTCGGCTGGAGGCCATGGGCGGCTTGAGTGGAATTTTCGGTGTTGGAAGTACGCGTCTCGCCCGAACCGCGTTGCCGACAAACGCCACACATCCGTTACGCTTTGCGGTTTGAGGGTCTGCGGACAGGGCGGACCGAGAGGAATACAAATGCGCATCGTTGCAACAATCGGTTCGGAAGCGCTGGGGGCGCCCCGCGCTCCAAGCGATGTTGTGCAGGATGCCGTTGCGGCGGAGGAAGCAGGGTTCGGGGCGGCTTGGTGCAATCACTTCAGCAGGCACATGGACTCCTTGACGATGTTGGCCGTCGCAGCCAGGGCGACATCTCGGATCGAGTTGGGGGTGGGGGTGATACCTACCTATCCACGTCATCCGGTGGCCCTGGCCCAGGCCGCGGCAACGGTGCAGGAATTGGCTGGGGGCCGGTTGGTGTTGGGCGTGGGGGTTTCGCATCGAGTGGTGATCGAGGCAATGCACGGTTTGGACTATTCGAGCCAACTGGGGCACCTGCGCGAATACCTCACCGTCCTGGGAGCGCTCCTAACCGATGGGTATTGCTCTTTCCAAGGGGACCACTATCGGGTACAAGCCGTCATCCGGTTTCCGGGAACCAGACCGGTTCCTCTGATCGTTGGAGCGGTGGGCCCGGCGATGTGTCGGTTGGGAGGAGAGTTGACACACGGGGTGAATACCTGGATGGCGGGTCCCCAATACATCGAAGATGTGGTTGCCCCGATGGCTGCCGAGGGAGCCGAGGCCTCCGGCCGGTCCTCACCGCGAATAGTGGCTGGGATCCCGGTAGCCCTCGACTCCGATCACGATCGGGCTCGCGATGTCGCTGCCTCCACATTTGCGATGTATGGAATGTTGCCCAACTATCGGCGCATGATGGATCGAGCCGGAGTGGAGGGCCCCGCTGATGTCGTCATCGCCGGGGATGAAGAAACGGTGCGTTCGCGGCTTCAGTCCTTCCTTGATGCAGGCGCCACCGATGTCTGGGCGGTTCCGTTCGATACGGGGACCGGCACGGAGGCGACGCGGCGGTTACTGGCGGACCTGGCCGACTAGACCTCAGGGAGTAGGAAAAGAAGCCGCCCATAGGAGGCCTGTTTTCTCCCGCCATTCGTCCGGATCCGCCAGTTGTTGCCTGACCAGGGGTTGTAGGGTCTCGAATCGCAGGCTGGCCCGAAGGGCCTCCAGCGCCAGCACTTGGGTGGGATCAATATTGCCAAGGCTGACATTGGGTCCGAACCGTTGGATGAAGGTGACCTGCTGGCTCTTTATGGGTGCCTCCCACACCAGCCGGTCTACGGCGTCGCCGACGTGGAGGGCGATGGTTTCCACCGCCTCCATGTTGACCCCGCCGGTGTTGCTGAAGACCCCCACGCCTCGCCCCGATTCCCTGCCTTCCACCACCACCCAGCGAGCACCCTCTTCGAGATCCATCAGCGCTTGTTCCGCCAACTCCGGAGGGCTGGGTTGCCCGAGAGGATCTTTCTTGCCCACTTCCGAGATCACGATGAGGCCGGCGCCGGCAGCGGCCTGGATGGATGACAGCCTCTGGTTGGTCGGCAGATCGAGAGTTCCCTCCGAGATCTCCACCGCGGTGAAGCCGAGTTCGGCAGCCTTCTCGAAGTAGACCTCACCATGGCCGTGAAGGACGGCGGATTCGAACAGCGTTCCCCCGGGGAAGACCAAGAGCCCGGCACTCCTGATCAGCGCCAGCTTCTCCCGAAGGAGGTTCTCGGGCATCAGGGCCGACGTGCCGAAGCTCAGCTTCCAGTGGTCGATCCATTGCCCGGCAACGGACAGGATGTCCCGGGTAGCGGCCAGGCCTAGGCCGCTGTCGATAACCATGGTCACCCCGACGCCGACATCCCTGCCGGCGCGGGACTCGATGACCTCCGCAGGGACGCCAATCTCTAGCCAAGTGGGCATGCGACCGACTCTAGAGGTCTTGGAGGTTCTCGGCTCCTGCGCGCAGACGGGAGAGCTGGATGAAGTGGGTGGGGTTGAGGAAGAGCTCGTCCATTACTGCCAGGTCGTCTATGGTCAATCCTCGCCTGTACAACTGGAACAAGTACTGGAAGGCGTCTCTGGCGCCGGCCCCGACATGGTGGGCGCCCACTACCCGCCGAGACGCCGAGGCAATGATGAGCTTCTGGAATCCCGACTTGCGAGGATCGGCGAAGGCGTAGAGCATCATCCGGTCGGTAGCTGGCAGGGCCACTTCCCAGCCGTCCTCGGTCTCCGGTGGCATCTTGATGATGGTCACGTCTCCATAGACCTCCCGAGCCTCCTCCTCACCCATCCCGAACCATGACACCTCATAGTGGGTGTGAAGGAAGTCGGGGAACTCGTCGAAGGCATAGTGGACATCCTCTCCCATGATGTGCCGGGAGGCGTACATGCCCGACTTGCGAGCTTTGAACATCTCCATGGGGCGGCCGATCAGATCGCCGATGGCGTAGACGTTAGGGACCGAGGTCTGCATCTGCGGGTTCACGATTATCTGGCCCTGGTCGCCGACCTTCACTCCCAGTTTCTCCACAGCCATCTCCGAGTTGGGGATCTCGCCCAATCCGTGGAACACGAAGTCGGTCTCGATCCTTCGCAACCCGTCTGGCGTCTTGACGGTTATCGCCTTGACCTTGCCGTTGCGGTCCCCTTCGAGATGGGAGGCCTCGGAGTGTTCCCAGATCTCCATGCCCTGTTCCTTCATCATGGTGATGGTGTAGTCGCGGGTTTCCCCATCCGGGAGGATGGGCAGCAACTCCGAGCGGACCACCATGATGGTGCGCCGTCCCGTGGCATTGAAGAAGCACCCGTACTCCACTGCCGTCTTGGAACCACCGATCACCACCACGGTGTCGCCCGGTTCGTAGTCGAGGTCCTCCACCAGTGTCTCGTAGGTGTAGACACCGTGCAAATCCGCTCCCGGGCAATCCAAGGGCCGTGACCGGGCGCCGAGGCCGAGAATCAGATTCTTGGCCGTGAACCTTCGACCCGCCACCTCCACGGTGTTGGCGTCGATGATCGCGCCGCGGGCGTTCAGGACGTATTCGAGATCGAGTTGCTCTTTGCTCTGGAAGTTCATGATGGCGTGGGGAGCTATCCGGCCCGCCCGGAAGAGGTCGACTATCTCCTTGATCGAAGTGATCTTTCCGTCCATGTCGGGAAACCAGAACCTTCCGCTGAAGGTTCTGGCCAGCATGAGCTCGGCCGCCACTTCGCTGAACAGGTGATGTGGAACGCAGGCGTTGTGCGGGCAGGAACCGCCCAGGAAAGGCCACGCCTCGATGATCAGTTGCCGCCCGCCCATGGCTCGCATGTACGCGGAGCCAAACCGGCCGGCCGCCCCGCCGCCCAGAAAAATAGCGTCATATGGCCGAGTGTCGGTCTCGTTGACGTTGAAGACCACTCGGTTGTCGTCGGAGTTTTCCAGCAACGAATCGATTTCGGGCCCCCAGTCGTGGATCCCGATGGTCTCGTCGCGAATATCCCAGGCGGTGAGTGTCATCTGCTCATTTTCCTTTCTGATTCGTTCCTGCCGGGAACCCCTTCTTTTTCCCGACGGTCAGTTTCCAATCCACGGCGGTTGCTCCTCGGGCCGAGAGCATCACCGGGTTCAAGTCGACTTCAACAATATCAGGATATTGGACCAGCAAGTCCCCGAGCGAGGCGATGATCGCGGCCAGAGCGTTCACGTTGACGGCTTCCTGCCCGCGGAATCCGGCGAGCAGTTGGTAGCCTGCGAGAGACTCCAGCATGGCCAGGGCCTCTTGTGGCCCCACCGGCGCCAGGGCGAATGCGACGTCTGCGGTCAACTCAACGGCAGTACCTCCCATGCCCACCATCACGACCGGACCGAACGTAGGCTCGCGGAGTCCGCCCACCACCATTTCGATGCCCTTTATTTGGGGTTGCACCAGCACCGGCGCGCCCAGCGCCGCCAGGTCGCGGTAGGCAGCGGCCACTTCATCGGAGTCCGAGAGGCCCAGTCGAACCCCTCCCATCTCGGTACGATGAGCGATAGAGGCACCTGTCTTCATAACGACTGGCCCCCGCGTTGATGCGGCGGCGGTAGCAGCCTCGGAGGGAGTCCGACAGGCAACGGTGGCGACGGTTTGGATTCCGTAATCAGCCAGCAGTTGCGTCGCGCCTCCGACCGGGATCTGGCCGGGGGGGAGGTTTCGGGTCTGAGCCGGGCGGTCCGGCTCGGGAGGCGCCGGCAACGGTTCTCCGACGGCATAGCGTACCGCTTGGCCGACGGCACGGGCCGTGCGCTCGGGCCACTCCAGGCAGGGAATTCCGGCCGCCTGCAGAGTGTCGGCGTTGGAGCGGACCGCCCGCGGGGCTACCCAGCATGCGTACACGGGCATCTGCACACCCTCGGCTCGGAGCCTGCGGACGGATGCCACGATCCCCTCTAGGGCGTTTTCGTCCATGGCCGCTCTCTGCAACAGCAGGGGGATGATCAGATCGACCTCTCCCGAGCGGGCCAGGGTTTCGATAAGCCACGGGTATAGCTCGGCAAAGCGGGCCCACACCGGGGTCATGTCCACCGGGTTGCCCGCCGAGCCGAAGGCAGGGAGCCTGGCGGCCACATGTGCCCTCAGTTCGGGGGAGAGATGGGGTGTCTCCACCCCGATCCCGCTCAAAAGATCCACCAGTTCTACTCCCATGCCTCCCGAGTTGGTGATGAGGGCGGCCCGGTTCCCCTGCGGGTGGGGTTGGGAGGAGAGGAGGTGGGCGACGTCCAGCATCTCCAGACCCGAGCGGGCCACCAAGGCTCCAGCCTGCCGCATGGCCGCCCCGAAAATGATGTCGTCGGTGGCCAAGGCTCCGGTATGTGATTGGGCCGCTCTGCTTCCCGCTTCCGAGCGACCGGTCTTAGCCACTATGACCGGTTTGTGGGGCGTGGTCGACCGGATTGCCTCCGCCAACTGTCTTCCTCCCGGTACGGATTCCAAGAGAAGGCAGATGACAGTGGTTTCAGGATCGTCGCGAAGAAACTCGATCACTTCGTGGTCCCAGATGTTCATCTTGTTCCCCGATGAGTAGACCTTCCCAAAACGGATGAAGTCCTCCTCGCCACGGGTGTGGATGGCCATGCCGTAGGCGCCGGACTGGGAGATAAGGGCCACTCCACCCGGCTCCAGGCGGGCGTGTGTCGTTATGGAGGCGTTAAGGCCCAGGGCCAGATTCTGCACACCCAGGCAGTTGGGACCCACCACCCGCACCCCTCCGGCGGCAGCGGCCAATTCCTTCTGGAGAGCGGCACCCTCCGCTCCGGTCTCGGCGAACCCTCCGGCCAGAACTACCATGGCCTTGACTCCCCTTGCGTCGGCCTGGCGGGCCACAGGCGGCGCGATACGGGCCGGCACCGCCAGGACTGCCAGGTCGACTTCGTCCTCCACCTCCAGCAGGGAAGGATATGCCTTCACTCCTCCTACCTGCGAGGCGGACGGAGTCACGGGAATCACATCGCCTTGGAACCCCGACAGGTTCCTCCACAGGACCGACCCCATCTTTCCCGGCTGCTCGGAAGCCCCCACCAGGGCCACCCGCCGAGGGTTGAATACAGGATCGAGGCTCACAGGAAGAACGTTCTCTGAAGTTCCTGCGGCCGGAACTCGTTCCTCCTAATGCCCAGCGGGTCCAACTCTCGGGCCATCTCGATCTGGGTCCGGTCAGGCAGATCGACTGCCGTCAGGTCAGGGGAGACCTGCAGATCGAATCCGGTGACCCTCTCTATATCGTCCACTGTCACATCGGGGAAGACTCGACGTAGACGTGCCTTTCCCTCGGGAAAATCGAACACACCCAGTTCGGTGACCATCCAGTCGGGGCCGCCGCCCGTATATCCCAACTCCGCCCTGGTACCCGCCGGGGTCCTATGACCGACATCTGTGATGAAGTCACATTCGGAGACCAGGCAGCGCCCCGGCCGGTGGTTGGTGCTCCAGATCGTCAGGTGCCGGATCGTTGCTGAGACGTTGCATCCCCCCCCGCCGCCGCCGATCTTCACCTTGGGCCGGGGCATTCCCCCAACCGCGGTGAGGTTGGCGTTTCCGTAGCGATCGATCTGGATCCCCGAAAGGAACATGCGATCAATGTCTCCCCGCACGGCGGCGTCGAAGAACTCCTCGAAACGCATGGAGTACACCGCCCCCTGCTTGAGGACGGCGTCATTACCCGTAGGCGGGATGAACGCAGGCTCAGGATTCACTGCGTACATGGCCCCTTCGATCAGCATCATGTTGGGGGCGTGGGTGCGCTTGGCCAAGTGCATTGCGACCTGCGCACAGGGGCTGGCGAAGCCGTGGAAGGTGACCTCTCCGTCCCGGATGGTTCGCGCCAACTCCACCACGAACCACTCGTCGAAGGTGAACTTCATGAGTAAAGACTCATCCAAGACTCGGTGGATTCGGAGTAACCCTTCAACCGAGCCAGGCGATGTTCGCCGATCAAATCCCGGTATCCGGCTTCGTCGGTTGAGGTCACGTAGTGGTTGAGGTATGCCGCGGCACCCTGTGGAGTGTTTGCCGCTTTGACCCATTCCGCAAGATGGGCTCGGTCGTAGGCATACCCGGGAAAGGCCGAGGTGGGATGTGCGCCGAAAGGCGCCTCCGATACCGCCGCAACCCTGTAGGCCGGAATCACGATGCCGGCTTCTGCCACCTGTTGAGTGGAGACAATCTGATCCACGGTGGCCACCACCGCCGCTGAACCGGCCGCGAATCGCTCGTCCAGTACGTAGGGCTGCTCCAAGTGAAGATTCCCGGCCCGATCTCCCATCGGAGCATGGATAAGCGCCACGTCCGGAGAGAGGGCGGGGACCGCCACCAAGGTCTCACCCGTGAAGGGGCAGGTCACCTCCCCGTATTCGGGGTGAAGTTCCCTGATGCCGGTCCCCTTCACTCCTCGTACGGGAAGAAACGGCAGTCCCATCTCAGCCGCCCTTATCTGGGTCAGGACGGTATCGCAGCAGCTCTCCCGGACCTCCAGTTCTCCGTTCTGGGCAGCCCGGCGGAAGGCAGGCGCCAAGCCATGATCCTGTTCAAACCCGACGTAGCTCTGCTCGCACACCTTGATGGCGCCGGCGGCCACCAACAGGTCCACGTCGATCGAGTGGGCGGATCCCACCACGTGCAACTCGGCAGTCTCGAGGCGGATCAACTCCCGCACCAACGCCATTGGAAGCCGAGCCGACAGGCTACCTCCCAACGCCACCAGTCCACCGTTGGGGACCAGCCGCGCTGCCGAGTTGAGGTCGGTCAGTTTATCGGCGTGGAGATAGAATGCCATCGACTACTGGGCGGTCATCCCGCCGTCCACGGTGAAAACGGCGCCGGTGACGAAACTCGCATTATCAGAGGCCAGGAACAAGGCCGCCTGGGCGATTTCCATCGGTGTTCCCAGTCTGCCTATCGGATACTTCACGGTGGTCATTTTCATCCCCAGTTCCAGGTCCCCCTTCCCTCGTTGGCGTAGCAGTGGCTCTATCAACGGGGTGTGGACGGTCCCCGGACATACCACGTTCACCCGGATTCCCAGGGGCGCCAGATCCACGGCCATCGAACGGGTGAGGGCTACCAGGGCGCCCTTGGCGGCGCCATAGGCAGCCATCCCCGCCACTCCCACCAGGGCGGCCACCGAGGCCTGGTTCACGATGGCGCCTCCAACGGATTCGCGAAGATAAGGTATGGAAGCCCTGGAAGTCAGGAAGGTTCCTTTGACGTTGACGTCGAAACAGCGATCCCAGTCGGATTCCGATGCGTCGGCAACCGAGCCTTTTGAACCCACCCCGGCATTGTTGTACACCACGTCCAGGCCACCCAGAACCTCCGCTGCCCGGTCGACCGCCATGGTGATTTGATCAGCCGCCGCTACGTCGGCCGTCAAGGCCAAGGCTGTTCCACCGTCCCGCTCGATGAGTCGGACCGTTTCCCGGGCGGCGGTGTTATCGATATCCACTGCTGCCACGGAGGCGCCTTCGGCGGCGAACAGTTGGGCGGCGGCTCTGCCGATCGACCCTCCCGCGCCGGTCACCAGAGTCGTTTTTCCTGCTAGTTTGGCCATAAGCCGATTGTAGACCTCGATCGGCGTTCGAGTCCGACCAGACAAGTCGAGAAGAAGGGACCACAGTTATGAGCGTGGCGGTTGTTACAGGCGGGGGGTCGGGAATCGGGTGGGCCACCTGTGGGCGACTCCGCCGGGAGGGCTTCAACTTGGCGGTGCTCGACCTCGACGGAGAACGGGCCGCCCAGGCTGCCGGGGAGGGACTGGGCCTTGAGGTGGACGTCTCCGATCCCGGGCAGGTCGAGGCGGCCTTCTCCGCGGTTGCGGAACAGTTGGGACCGGTGGACGTTTTGATCAACAATGCAGGAATCACCGGTACGGCGGAGGCCACCCGCCTTCATGAGACACCACTCGAGGAGTGGGAGCGTGTCATGGCCGTGAATGTGCGAGGCCTTTATTTGTGCTCGCGCCAGGCGCTGCGGTCGATGGTCCGTCGTCGGTCGGGTCATATCATCACCGTGGCTTCGGTGGCGTCGATAAATCCCTTCCCCGGCCGGGCGGCTTATTCGGTCTCCAAGGGGGCTGCTCTCCTGCTGGCCAAGTCCATCGCGGTGGACTATGCGGCCGACGGTATCCGTTCCAATGCGGTCTGTCCGGGAATGACGGAGACTCCCATGACCGCCTGGCGCCTGGACCAGCCCGAGTTGAGAGCAGCCATCGAAACCCAAATACCGGTGGGACGGGTAGCCCAGGTCGATGACATCGCTGACGCCATTTCCCTGCTGGCTTCTGATCGCCTCTCCTACATGACCGGACACGGAATGGTGGTGGACGGGGGGTGGACGGTCCGCTGAACCGTTCGGGTTCTCTGCGCGCAGATTCTGGCCCGTCTCAGGGGCACGGAAGACCCTGCCGGTTTATTATGCGAGCTATCCGAGCAAGGAGGCTTTATGCAGATCAGGGGTCAAGAGGTAACCATTCCCACCTCGATGGTGGGAAACTACCCAAACCCGAGGTGGTGGGATGCCCATGTCGTTCGGGAATGGACCGGCGACCAGGAGCCACCCGACGCCTACGTAAGGGAGGCCTTGGAGGACGCCATGTCCGCACTGGCCACCGACCAGGAAAACGCCGGTCTTGACATCATCACCGACGGGCGTGTGCATGGCGATAACTACGCCGACCAGGCGCTTTACTACTACTACAAGCGTCTCGGCTACGACCTGAAGGGCGGTTTCCTGGGGTTCCCGATCTACAGTCGGTTGCACGCCGGCACGCTCACCCAGGAGGTCAAGCGGCGCGGCGCAATCATGGTGGAGCAGGCCCGAGCCCTCAGGAGAGCCACCAACAAGCCGACCAAGATCCAATACACGGGCATCCAGGTTCTGGCCCAGGCCACCAACGACCTCTATTACGACGCCCCCTACGACAGAGCGATGGCAATTGCCGAGGCGGTCAACGAGGACATTCTGGAAGTGGACGCCATGGGGATCGACTTCATCCAGTTGGATGAATTCACATGGCCGTACTTCTATGAGGACTGGGCTATCGAGGCATTCAACCGGGCTGTCCAGGGCGTGCAGAACGCCCAGATCATCGTTCACATCTGCTGGGGTAACTGGGGCGGTACTCCGGCGTACTACCCCGACGAGACGGCTGAAGCCGGGGAGATCTTCGACCTGACCATTCGGGAAGGCGATGCACCCGCCGCCACCGCCGCCATCGTTCCCCAGGCATACGGAGGAAACTTCGATGTGCTCAACCTGGAAAGCTGCGGTCGACGTTCTGACGACCTGTCGGGGCTGGAGGTGATCCGAGAGCACCCGCTGCCGGACAACGTGGGCTTTTGGGCGGGAGTGATCGACGTCAAGTCCACCATCGCCGAGACCGCCGAGCAGGTTGCCGGTCGGATTCGCAGGCTTCTGGAATACGTTCCAGCCGACAAGCTGGGAGTGACCACCGACTGCGGGTTGATCCTGTTGCAGCGTTATATAGCTGTGGACAAACTTCACGCCCTGGTGTCCGGAACCGAGATAGTACGGAAGGAACTGGGCGGCTAAAACCCGAGCACTTCTTGACAAGATGGGAGGCCACCGGCGTCCGAGACGGCAGGAGGGCCTCCCATTACACTTAGGTTTTTCCGCTACCTGGGGGAATGGTCATGGCGTTAGCCGAAAGGCCCTCACCTAACGCAAGGGCGCATCCATACCGCGGGCTGTCGGTGCAGCACGTCGATCGCACACCGGACCCTGAGTTCATGATGGATTACCTGACGGGTCGGGAGGTCTACCGACGCACCGACTACGTGGGTCTCGTGAACGGTGACGAAGTGGGGCTGGCGGCGGTTGCCCGGGCGGATTCCGACGACCTGTTCGTGCCGGTGCTGGATGTGGCCGTGTGGTCCGGTCCGGCCCACACCCTTCTGGTCGAGGACCCCACCGTGGACTGCGGCAACGCCACCGCCTTGGCGGGCGCCGCTCGTCGCAATTCGCGACCGGGGGTATCGGCCTATCTGGTGAAGGGCATGTACGAGCACATCAACTTCATCTGGGAGCCCGCTCCGATCCCCGTTTATGTCACGGAGGTGACACCGCCCGAGCCGCCCAAGCTGCTGACACAGGCCCAGCAGGTAGTGGCGTTCGATGAAGATCTGCCACCCATTGATTTGGTGCTGGATGCCGTGACGTTCTCCGACCTGGCGGGGCGGATGCCCGCCGACTCCTACCTGGTTCCCTGCCGGGGGGCCGGACTGGAGTTGCCCAGCAACCTGTCCTATCTCGACACCAGGCCCGCCACCCGTTCCGAGTGGGTGATGATCGGCTGCGAGCGGTCAATGCAGTTCCACCGTCACTTCTACGGGGACGAACCCCCGCAAGTGGACATCTGCCCGCGGAAGCGGGTTGACCGCACCGATCCCGGCGGGCTGTGGCTGGTCAAGTGCTGCATGCTGGAGCGGGGAACGGAATTTGCCGATGGGAAGGCGGTGGTGCCCTGGGGCGCCAACCTCGACGAGGTCCGGGGCGCCCTGCGGTGGCTGGCCGGCGTGGATCAGGTAGCAGTCGCCGTAGGATGACCATCCACCTGGGGGACACCACGGTCTACCGGCACCTGTGGGCAACCGAGGAGGGAAGACAGATTCTGGGAGAGGAAGCCCGTTTTGCCTCCTGGCTGGAGATTCTGGCATGCCTGGCGGAAGCACAGGCCGAGGTGGGTCTGGTGCCGGATTCGGCGGCGCGGACCATCCGGACGCATCTGGATGCGATGGAACTCGACCTGGAGCGGGTGGCGGCGGGGACCAGGGCAACGGGCCATTCGACTCTCGGTCTGATCCGCTTCCTGCGGGAGGAATTGCCTGCGGAGGTCCGGGAGTGGGTCTACTACGGCGCCACCGTCCAGGATGTGAGCGACACGTGGGCGGCGTTGGTGATGCAAAAGGTCGGGGATCTGCTCGAACGCGATCTTGCCCGCTTGGAGCAGGCGGCGCGGGACCATGCCGCCAAACATCGCACGACCCCCATGCTGGGACGCACCCACGCCCAGCCAGGCATCCCCATCTCCTTCGGGTTCAAGGCGGCGGTGTGGGCCGACGAGTTCTCCCGCCACCGCCAGCGGCTGAGGGAGGGTCGCAAGAGATGGGAGGTGGTCCAGTTGGGCGGTGCGCTGGGCACTATGGAGTTCTGGGGGCGGGAGGCAGGTCCTCTTCTGGAGGCGTTCGCCGGGCGTCTGGGTCTGGGGACGCCCACCATCTCCTGGATCACCAGCCGGGATCGGCCGACCGAGTTCGTGCTGCTGTTGGCGATGGCCGCCACCACGGTCGCCAAGATCGGTAACGAGATCATGGAGTTGCAGAGGCTCGAGTTGGGAGAGGTGCGGGAGCCGTTCATTCCCGGGACGGTGGGAAGCATCACAATGCCCCAGAAGCGCAACCCGGAGTTCTCCGAACACCTCGACACGCTGGCCCGCTTGATCCGGGCGGACGCGGCGGTTATGACCGAGGCCATGATCCAACTGCACGAGCGTGACGGCCGTTCGTGGAAAGCGGAGTGGGTGGCGTTGCCGCAAGCATGCGCCATGACCCTGGCATCCACTGGATTCGCAGTGGTGCTGCTGGAGGGACTGGTGGTGGACGGGGAACGGATGATGGAGAACATCGACGCGCGCCAGGGGTTCGTATTCGCCGAATCTGTGATGCGGGCGCTGGCCGACCGGATCGGGAAACACACCGCGCACGATGTCGTATATGAGGCTTCGATGAAAGGAGTGGAATCGGGAGTCGGGTTCGTTGAGGCCCTGCTGGCTGACCGGCGGGTGACGGCGCATCTGGACCGGGAAGGGATTGAGAGTCTTTTCGACCTGGAGCAGGTGCTGGGAGCGGCGCCGGACTTCGTCGACCGGGTGCTTGGAGAGAGTGCTTGATCTCCCGGGTTTCGGTGGCCACCCTACCCACCCCGCTGGTGGCGGCCCCCCGACTGTCGGAGGCCCTGGGCCTGGAGGTGTGGCTAAAGCGGGATGATCTGACCGGACTGGGGTTGGGAGGAAACAAGGCGAGGCCGTTGGACTATCTGCTGGGAGATGCTTTGGCGCAAGGCGCCGACCATTTTGTGACGGGAGGGGGTCCCGGATCCAACTGGGTGCTCCTGGCTGCCACGGCCGCGCTCAGCCGGGGTCTGCGAGTTGAGGTGGTGCTGTTCGGCGGCGAGGACGCCCCGGAGGTCGGCTGCCTGCGACTGTTGAAAAGGTTGCCGGGGGTGGGAATCACCTTCACCGGCGACCCGGCAAGGCATTCTGTTGACCCGCAGTTGGAGACAGTGTCCTCACAACTTCGAGGGCGGGGGCGCCGACCCTACACGGTGGGTCGGGGAGGGGCCGGACCGGTGGGCGCATTGGGTTATGTAACTGCGGTCGATGAGATAGATTCTCAGCTGGACGGCCGGGGCGTTGAGGCGTCCACTGTCTGGCTGGCCACCGGGTCGTGCGGGACCCAGGCCGGTCTGGTGGCCGGGCATCGTAGGCCTGGGCAGCGGCGCAGGCACATTGTGGGAGTTTCCGTGCACCGTCCACTGGAAGAATGCCGGCAGCGGATTGTCTCCATGTCAGAAGCCGCTCTCGACCTCTTGGAAGTCGAGGTGAGGCCGCAGGTAGATTGGACCGTGTTGGATGCACTCTGTCCCGAACCCCGGCAAGTCGACTCTGCCGCGCGGCTGATGATCAGCACCGAGGGGGTTTACGTGGATCGGGAATTCGGCGCTGCGGCCTTGGCGGCGTTGACGGAACGGGCCGATGAGGTGAAGGGGCCGGTGGTGTTCGTGGTGACCGGCGGAGCGCCCAGCCTGTTTGCGGGAAGCGCAGTCACATGACCAAGCCTCCCCAAGGCTATCTGGGCGCCGAAGGCCGGTTGGCCTCGGGGCCATCGCCGCGCCTGGTCGAGGCGGGTTACGCCCTGGAGTTGGCCGACGCGGCGTTCTTGCATCAAGGATTGTCCCTGGCCGACCTGGCCCATGTTCTGGAATTGGACGAGATCGGGGTGCTCCCGGCAGGAATCGCCGGCCAACTGTGCCGGGAATTGCTGGACTTCTGGTCGACGCCGGTGGATGAGTTCCCCTATGACTCCCTCTATGGCGATGCCTACAACAGCCGGGAGCGAGAATTGGAAAGGCGTCTGGGAGCTGAGGCAGGATGGTTGCCTACCGGCCGCACCCGGCGGGAGGCGGGCCGCATCGCATTGCGGATAGCGCTTCGAGAGCGATTGCTGCAACTTCACGAGGCAGTCGCCGACCTAGCCGCCGCTCTGGTGGGAAGAGGCGTGGAGCTGGCGGATGCCGTCTACAACGACACGACCTATCTACAACCGGCGCAGCCCTCCAGTTTCGGCTACTACCTGTGCGGTTTTGCTGAACAGGCCACCCGTGACTTGGAACGCATCCAAGTGTGTCACAGGTGGGTCAACCGGTCTCCCGCCGGATCCGGTGGAGTAGGGGGAACCACCATACCGCTTGACCGGGAACGTCTCGCCCTCCGGTTGGGATTCGACGAACCACTGGGCCACATAAGGGACGGGATGTGGTCGGCGGAGGTGGTGGTTGACGCGGCGGTGGCCTCGTGGCAGGCGGTGTTGACCCTGGATCGGCTGGCGGAGGACCTCGAGATCTTCGCCAGTCCCCAATTCGGCTACGTAAGGCTGGCCGGTTCCTCCTCACGCGCTTCGGTGCTGTTGCCCCAGAAACGCAACCCGTACGCTTTGTCGGTGATCCGGGGAGGAGCCGGAACCCTGATCGGTAAGGCGACCGGGCTGATGGTCACCCAGCGAACCCCTTCGGCCCGAACCGACAACTGGTTGTACGCCTATGGCGAGGTGATTGCCGCAGTGGAAATGGCCACCCGGTTGGTGAGGTTGGGCAGCCAGGTGGTGAGGGACATGGAAGTGGATCCAGAGGCGTTGGCTCGCTCGGCCGGCGAGAACTATTCGACGGCCACCGATCTGGCGGAGAGGCTGGTTCTGGGGCTGGGCTTGGATTACCGAAGCTCCTACCGGGTGGTGGCTCGGGCGGTTGCCGAAGCCGATGCAGCGGGGGGGCGGTGGCCTACGGGGGAGGATCTGCGTCACGCGGCTCAAGAGTTAGGCTTGGATTACAAGACAGACTTCGAGGCGGTTGCGGCAGGGGTGGAAACCGGGAGAGCGCTGCTCTCTCTCCGAGATGCGCCGGGTTCCTCCGCTCCCTCCCGGGTACTTGAGCACTGTGATTCAGTGAGGGCCAGAGTGGAACGGGCCAGAGAATGGTCGTCTGAGATCTCTGCCCGAACTGACGCCGCAGTCTCTCGATTGCTGGTTGCCGCTTCTAGCATTGCCGAGAGGTAGCCATGCCGGTGTTGCAGATCAGATGTCCGGATTGCGACCATCAATATCGGTCGCTGGTGCCTCCGGGCGCCAGGATGCCTACGGTGTGGGCGTGCTCCAAGTGCGGGGGACGCAACGGCCAGCCGGAAGGCGAGACAGCCGAGTCCGATCACCCCTGGTCCGATCAGACCATGGACACCTGCTGCGGCTAGCGGACTGCCGATTATTGACGCTGGTCTGGGCGTTTTGCTGGTTGTGGGGGGTGGATCCGTTTGAAGGGCTCCCTGTTTTGTATTCTCGGGGGGTTGTTCACGGGTTAAGGGCGTGGGTGAATCGGGGAATCGCTCCGAGATGAACACGGGGCATTCAGCAGCCTCCTGGACGGTTAGTTTTTGGGGCAGAAGATCGTCTCGTTTGATCTAAACTTGAACCCGATGGGGTCGTGGGCGACTTGGCGAGTTGCTTCCGACAGGTCCGGTACGGTCATGGCGTTTTGGGTGGTCGGCGTCGTGTTGGTCGGCGTCTTTCTCGCGTCGGCGTTTGGGAGGGGTTCGCTGACGGAAGAGGAACGTATTGACGCGGAGAAAGGGATCTATGCCGCTGCGGTGCGCCAACTTGTTGAATTCGGAGGGTTTCCACTCGGTCGCCTAACCGGCCGCAGCGAAATACTGATCGTCGATCACTTCCCCCGGACATGCTCTCACAATGGCGCCGAGTGGACATGCAATTACGGGGCCCATTCGGATCCGGTAGATCAATTAACCGAGGACATGAAATCCGAGATTTCCACCGCAATTAAAGAAATCGCACCGCCGTTCAGGTTCATCGACAGCCGGGCACGGTTCGTACAGGATAATGGGGCGGGGGGAAACCTAGCTATACCCGGCAGTGTTATCGTTACGCTGGATCATGCGGAGTTCGATAGGGATGGAGCAACGGTTAGCGTCGAAGCCTGGTGCGGTGGTCTTTGCCTTACCAAGGTCACATACCGTGTCATCGAGGACTCGGACGGATGGGCGGTTGCAGAGACTCTAAGCGAAGTTGGCTCCTAGCTGGGTCTCCTGATTCCGGTATTTGGCTTGCCTGGGCGTATCGGATCGGCGCCGTGACCAACAAGTGAAGAAGTAGTTATAAGAGGATGCGCGGGTAGGGAAGTCCCGAATGCCGCCCTCAAGCACTTTGAACCGGGTCTGTTCCCAAAAGCCTGGTCAACATCACTGACACCGGTGGAGTTCCCCTCCTTCTAAATCTTCCTTACCAGGTAACCGAGCCAACTACCGGTTTCGGCGAAAGCCGGTTATACAGGGAGGGGCGGTCCTTAGAGGGTGCGCGGGTAGGTTAGTGGGTGGGGGTGTATCGGTTTCTCCAGTCGATGAGTTTGGCGGCGATGAGCAGGGTGATGGCCAGAGCGAATGGGGCTAGGCGGTGGTGGGGGGATCGGTCGGTGTTGCGGCGGAGTTGTCCGTAGTTGGACAACCAGGAGTTGGTTCTTTCTATCGGCCATCGTTGTCCCCGTGGGACATGCTTTTGCCGTGTGCGGTTCCGGGGCGGCGTTTCCTTGCACAGTTGAGGTCGTCTATTCCATATGCTTGGGCGCATTCTCTGACCCGGCGGGTGTCGTATCCCCGGTCCAGATGCAGGGTCCCGATGTCGAAGATCAGCCCATGGTGGGCGGCAGCGGCCAAAGTGGGTTCGAACAGCACGGTGTCGTGACGGTTGGCGCCATCGACCGCCCAGCTGATTGGTATCCCATGCCGGTCGGTCAAAGAGACCATTTCCAGCCCAGTTTTCCCCGGTCAGTAGGGTTTCTTCCGGTACCCCGACCGCCGCAGGGTGCTTGTGCTGGGAACCATCTATGGCGGTCTCGCTCAGATCCAATCCCACGATCCGGTCATAAGCCTCGATTGCTTCCTGGACCAGCTCATCGAACACCCCATGGGCGATCCATTCGTCACGGCGTCCCCGCAAAGTGGTGTCCGACACCCGACCGCTCATGATCCGTTCGACAGTCACCCAGGAACAACCGGTCACCACCGGATCAGGATCCCTTCAAAACACACCCGGTCCGCGATGCGAGGGTTGTGGCATCCCAGCGGATGGTTGTCCTCCCGCTCCGGCAGACGGCCTTTCACAGCTTCCCATACCGCATCCACCACTTCAGGATCAAGCGCACGCATAATTGGAGTCCTCCACCAGTTGGGGGTTGTAATCACAACTCCGTATCAAAACGGAAACAACTCGGTATGTTCGACTTTAGGAGAGACGAGGCCCTCCCGGACATAACCATCCTGTTCATCGGACGCCTGAACGACCCTACCGCCCAACAACCCAACCCGAGTCCCAAGTGAATCATTGTTTCATGGAAAAGACATCCTTGGGTTCCACCAGTTGGTTGGCTGGATGGGACGCCACGGATGCCGCCGCATCGGCGCTTCGGTGGTCTACCGCGAGGGGGGCCGGGTCGTGAACGTGGCGCTGCTCCTAGCCGTCGGAGCGGAGTGAACAACGACCGGCGCCGACAAATGATCGGTGTTGATGCCGCTACGGGCGAGGCGGGGCCGCTTGGCCGGGCTTATGGCGCAGCCTTGCGGCACGGGGACTGTCCGGCGGGCAGCAGTGTCTGCTCGGACGACCACCACGTCGGACCCGGCCGGGACCGACTTCGTTACCACCCGGTTGGCACCACATGACTGGCCAACCACCTTCGCGGACCAGCGAATTCGGGGGCTCCTCCACGCCGGGAAACCCAGCCGGAACCTAACCGCCATGGTCTCCTCCGCACCGGAAGCCGATGCTCCGCCGAAGCGAACCCCACCGTGATCAGGGGAGAGCGCGCAGCATGCGCTCTTCACAGTCTCCTAATGCGTGATAGACCATGCCTGCTATCACCTGGTCGATGTCATCCGAATCCCACCCCTTTTCGGCAGCGGTGGCGGGTAGTTCGGCCAAGATGGACTCCATCAGCTCGTCAGGCGCGAAGATGCCTTGTTCGGTTGTCATGCAGAACAACACCGTTAGCCCGGCCGCCTCGTTGATGATTTCCTGGTTATCGGTGTCGTACGGGACAAGCACGGTGGTCCGTGGTGAGGGTCTGGATATCCAGACGATAGTCAGGAGGACGGCACAGAAAGCCAGCGTGACAGCCGTGGTCCCTCTCATCCGCCGCTTTTGCGGTCCCCGCCCTGGGTCGGTGGTCGCGGCGTCGACTGGCCCTGATGCGTCACTGCGGTTCTCCCACCGATAGCCCTGTTCCGACAGAGCGGCGGCGAGTTCGTCGGTGGTGAGAGACTCCTTGCGGACCCGCAGATCGAGATAGATGACGGTGAGCGCCGAGGCGCCCAGCGGGATTGTCAGCAGGGCGGATACCTGCTCACCGAGGTAACCGGCCACACCATCGCCCACTCCCAGGGCGGGTGAGAGGACGTACAGGATAACCACCCAGACAATCCCGAAGACGATGGCTCCCATGATCGATAGGAGCAGACCGGCACCGAACACCCTCCAGCGTTCGCCCGCCACCAGACGCCACGACCGTTTGATGCCCTCCATCGGACGGATGCCTTCGATGATAAGTGCCTCCCAGGCCACCGCGAACGACACAGCTACGAAAACGGCGAGGACAACAAAGACCGCGAACCCGATGACGGTCAGCCACGAACTGTCCAATAAGAACCCCGGGATGACAAACACGATGCCGATGCCCATCGGCACACCAACCACGATCGCCGCCAAGACGATCGCGATAGTTCTGCGTACTCCGGTCCTCGTGGCTCTCCACCAGTTCGACGGGACATCCGCATAGGCTCCGGCCGCCACCAGGGAGCAAGCCGTGGCAGCCACGGTCGCACCGATCCCGCCTGCGAAGTACCCGAGCCAGCCGATGGGAGACGAACATGTGGTCGAATCGTCCGCGTCAAGACTGCAGCCCCCAACCAGGCTGACAAGGAACGGAATGCCCGCGAGCACCAACGCGATGGCAAACATCGGACCGAAACGGCGCAGGCAGACAGTGACAGTGGCGCCTACGATCTCGCCAACACCGAGCGGACGCAACCGTAATTGAGCCATAGTGCTGTCAGGGTGAGGGGTGGGGCAGGGTGACGATGGTGTAGGTTCTGGGCCCAACCAGCCGGTGTGAAACCTGCGAAACTGACTTTTGCATTTACCTATGATACCGGCATGAGACTTGGCTTAGGCATGTGAAGGCACATATGACGCTCGGCGGGCGGCGAGCACCCCCACCCACTAACCTACCCGCGCACCCTCTAAGTCCAGACCGTGACAATGACTGCCATGACCACATGCCCGATTACGCCGACTCCCCCGTTCACCACCACCAGGCTCATGGAACGGCCCTCGTAACTGGCGTTGACCCACGCCTGGGCGCCCACGAACACCACGCCGGTGCAAATACCCAACACCAACCCGTCAGCGAAGGAGGACGCACCGACTCCCTGGGCAATCATCGCCAGGACCATGGCCATGAGGAAGTAGGAAACCAACGTCCCGACGAAGATCCAGGGACTCGGCCCCGCGGCCGCGGGCTCTACCTTGGCCGCCTTCATCCACCGGGCGCCCATTACCTTGCGTTGGTACCAGACCGCCCCCACCGCGAAAAAGGCTACGGCGGCCACCAGTATCGCTAACCAGTTCAGATTGCTGAAAGTAAGCATAAGATCTCCTTGGGGATCGGGTTTCCGGATGGCTGATGGTACTGCGTGTTCGTGAGGATTTCGCGGAGATCAAATCAACTCTCGGTGATCAGCTCTTGGTCACATGTCGCAGTTTGGAGTGGACTTAGCAGTTCACCCGTCTTCTACCATGCTGAGGATGAGGCTGAAAAATGCTTCCAGAGATACATCCACGACCATCTCCGAGAACTCCCAGAGTTGAGAACTCCCTCCCCGTTTTCTCCGGGCCGCCAGTGAATCTTGGAACACGGACACACCGGTCTTGGTCTGTTCACGCCACCGCGGACGCTCCGAGACTGCGCTCCTGGCGGCCTGTAGTCGCGTTTGGCTCTGCCGACGAGTCTCGGCCTGGCGGCGGGCATCCGCGACTCTCGCCCTCCAATCTTCCCGGTTCCTCCTTGGAGTTGCCGGCTTGCGGTCACTCAACTGGCGGCGGCCCGCGCCAGCCTGAGGTTGCGTTCGGACTCGTTCATTCCGCCCCAGATGCCGTAGGGCTCCCTGAGGGTCAGTGCATATTCCTGGCAGGGCGCAATTACCCGACATCGGCCGCAGATCGCTTTTGCCCGGCTTTCGCGCCGCTCCTTTTCGTCTTTTTTCTCGGAGGTGCTTGGTGGAAAGAAAAGGCTTGATCTGACCCCCTTGCAAAGAGCCTGACGTTGCCAATTTGTATTCATGCCGACCATGGGCCACCTCCGTCCGCTTCAGAGTTGCAGTAAAAGCTAGAGCGCTCGAGCGGGGTTGTCAAGAAAAACTTCTCGGATTCTCAGTCGAAGGGGGCCACTTCCAATGTGTCCCCATCCACCGCGGCAACCCTGACGGGGTCTCCCGCCCGTAAGGTGGCGGCCCGGTGAGAAGTGGCCTTCCACCTTCCCCCGGCGACTTCCACCACCCCGTCGGGATCGAGTTCCGTGACGGCTTGCCCCACCTCTCCCACCAGTTCCTCTCTTCCCAGGGAGGGTGAACTGAACCGCACCCTCGCCACTGTGGGCATGGCCATCAGGAAGAAAAAAGCCACCGCTGCCACGGTCAGTGCCCACCCTGCCCAGCCCAAGGTGATCTGGGGACCGCCGTCGAAGAGATAGAGGCCGGAGACGGCGACGGCGGCCATGCCGGTGGATGAAAGGAACAGCACTCCACCACGTTGATATGAGGAGGCAAGCAGGCCCACCCCGGCCAGCATCAACGCCAGTGCCCACCATCGCATTGGGAGGGCGGCGGGACCGTAGGCCCCCAGACCCAGTGAGATGGCAGCCACCGCCGCCGCTACCGCGGGACCCACCGCGTAAAACTCGAATACCGCGATGGTCAGGCCGGCCATGAGGAAAAAGAAAGCAACCTCGGGGCGGGTGGACAATCCAACCAGCTGCGTCCACAGTCCCGGGCGGCGAAGCACGGTCTCAAGGACCGTAACGCCCTCCGTTCCCTGGTCGGAGATATAGGGTCGGGTGGTGGCCAGGGTGATTGTCCTTCCTTCCAGTTCGAAGGCGGTCCCGTCCAGGAGTTGGAGGAGTTGTCGAGGAGATGCCGTATCCGGCGATGCGAGATCGATCAGCCCGGAAACCGGACCGTTCACCTCCACCACCCCGGATTCGGTGGAGTACGCCCCCTCGAGGGCAAGCGATCCATCCTTTTCACCTACCACAGTGGGGCGCCAGTGACCGAGTTCCGCTCCCGGGGCGGCGGCTCTGATTGGCGCCAGAGAAACCATTTGCGCCATGCCTCCGTAGGCCACCGCCGGCGCCGGTCCGACCCATACCCCCAGCGGTAGGGGGGGACTGCGGACCACCTCCACCAGTTCGGCGAAGAGTTCGGGATCTGCCACCACCCCCGGAGAGTCGACCATCAGAATCACAAGTTCCACTCTTTCCAGACCTACGTATCCTGGCCGCCAGGTTCGGGCGGCATCCTCAATGGCGTCGAGCACGAACCGGACCGTGGCATCGTGGACCGCGCCTTCCACGGCCACCAATTCGATGGTGTTGGGCGGGGCCTTGGCCATCGCCGGGTTGAGGGGGATGAGAAAGGCCCAGATGGCCGCCGTTATTCCGAGCAGAAGCCGGATGCTCTGCGCCCGGGCGCCGTTGTTCACGTTCAGGATCCTCAATCCGACCGATTTGGCGGAAACGGTGGCAGCTTGAAACCGGTACCCTTGTTGTTTGAAGTGACCAGCATATTTCTCGTTGCCGAGGCTCCCTGGGTTCGCAACGACGTGTTGTCGGCCACCGATGATACCCGTTATGAGATAACCGTAATCGATGATCCTCACCAGGGGATCGAGCGGATAGGCACCGGTGAGCCGGAGTCGGTGGCCGTGGTGGACATGCAGGTGGGAAGCATGGGCGGTATGGCCATTTGCAGGGCGATCCGGGAGGCCAGAGCCGAACTGTCCTCCCCACCCTTGCCGGTCATACTCCTGTTGGACCGCCCAGCCGACGCCTTCCTGGCTCGCCGGGCGGGCGCTGCCGGATGGGTGCTGAAGCCCTTCACCGCTTTCCAGCTTCGAACGGTCCTGGACGAGGTGAGTGCGCCTGTTCTTTCCCAGGTGGGGTCCGAACCACAGTCGTGACCTCCTTCCAGATCGCAGCGATGGTGGGGATTTGCCTGTGCATCGTTGCCTCGGGATTCTTTTCCGGTTCTGAGACTGCGCTTTTGGCTCTGCCCCGCGAGAGGGGCCCCCAGTTGGCGCGGGAAGGCAGGAGGGGGGAAAAGTTCGTGCTGCTGGTGCAGCGATTGGAAAGGACTCTCGCCATGTTGCTGGTGGCCAACAATTTCGTGAACATCCTGGCAGCCTCGTTGGCCACCATCCTGGCGGTGGATCTGATAACCGCTGTAAGCGACACCGACGCCGCAGATCGGTGGGGACCCTGGCTGGCCACCGCAGTGCTGACCTCGGTCATCCTGGTGGTGGGCGAGATCACTCCCAAAACCATCGCCGCCCGCCACCCGGAGAAGTACGCCTGGAGCGTGGCGCCCATCCTGTGGGTGATCTCCCGGGGGCTCGATCCCATCGCCAGAGTCTTCTCGGCGGTGAGCAGGATATTGCTGGCATTGGCGGGAGTCCGCTCAGAGCAACACAGCCCTGCCACCGAGGAGGACATAGTAGCCCTGGCCGAACTGAGCGTGGAGGCGGGCGAGATCGATGTGGCGGAGCAGGAGATCATCGAGAGGCTGTTCGAGTTGGCCGACCGGCCGGTGCGGGAGTTGATGACGCCCCGCCTGGAGGTCATTTCCCTGGAGGCTCCGGTCGACTTCGAGCAGGTCCGCAAGGCGGTTGCCCAAACCAGTCACTCGCGATATCCGGTGGTGCGATCAGGTGGGAACCTTGATGACCTGGTCGGGGTTCTGTATGTGAAGGATTGGCTTCGTCACGAGGACCCGGCCGCCTCGGAGACGGTGGCCCCCGGAAAGCTCATTCGCGACCCGCTGGTAGTGCCGGAGAGCTACCCGATCCTGTCGACGCTGATGATGATGCGAAGGAACCGGATCAGCCTGGCGGTGGTGATTGACGAGCACGGCGGGGTGGAAGGGGTGGTGACCGCCAAGGACCTGGTGTCCGAGTTGGTGGGAGGCATTCAGGACGAGCACGACCCCGCCGGGCCGATGGCTTTCCCGACAGGTTCCGGTCGCTGGGTGGTGGAGGGAAGGCTGCCGATGGAGGAACTGGCCGAATTGGTGCCGCGGTCTCTTCCTACCGGTCCCTACGACACGGTTGCCGGGCTCTACCTCTACCTGGCCGGCAAGATACCTCGGCCTGATGAGACTGAGGCGGTCAATGGGGTCCATTTCCGGGTGATCGCCATGGATCGCCTGCGGATTTCCCGGTTGACGGTATGGACGGACGCTCAAACCGATGGAGAGGCCCCACTGCCGTAAAAGCCCATGTCCAAGCCGATTGGTCGGGACGGCCGGATTTGAACCGGCGACCTCAGCGTCCCGAACGCTGCGCGCTGCCAAACTGCGCCACGTCCCGCCGAACCGCAGTCTACAGACCTTCCCGAAGCGTGGTTTCCCAGGTTTCCACCCTCATATAACATCGGATGAGACCCCCGGCATGACAGGGATTTCTCCGCGAGAACGGGAGCAACATGATTAAGGGTTGTTCTGCATCCCATCAGGACGCGACCGAGCATTGGGCCTGACGGAGTTGTTGGATCTGTGGTAGGAGCAGCGAGGCGGATTCGTTCGGTGTTGGGGCTGTCCTGCTTGTTGTGTGGAAAGCTTTATCCCGCCGAAGAGGTGGATTACGTATGTCCTGACCATGGAGGAGCGGCAACCCTGTCGGTGGTCTACGACTATGAGTATCTTGCTGGGCTGGTCAGTCCCGAAGAGATCGCCGGTGATCCCGACTCCTCGATCTGGCGTTACCGGCGCCTATTACCGGTTCATCCCCAAGCGGACCCCCCTCCACTCCAGGTGGGCGGCACCCCCTTGCTACCCGCCAAGGTGCTGGGGGAAGGCTTGAAAGTGCAGTTGTGGGTGAAGGACGAGGGGCGGCAGCCCACCGCCTCCCTCAAGGACCGGGCCTCTGCTATGGCGGTTCTCAAGGCGAGGGAAAAAGGAGCGGGGATCATCACCGCCGCCAGCACCGGCAACGCCGGGGCGGCCTTGGCGGCCCTCTGCGCGGCGGCCGAGATCCCCAGCGTGATTTTCGTGCCTGCCACCGCCCCTCAGCCGAAGGTTGCCCAACTCCTTTCGTTCGGCGCCACGGTGGCGCTGGTGAACGGGTCCTACCACCAGGCCTTCGACCTGTGCCTGTGGGCCTCCGACCAGTACGGCTGGTACAACCGCAACACGGGGTTCAACCCCTACATGACGGAGGGAAAGAAGACCGTCTCCTACGAGATATGGGAGCAATTGGGGTTTGAGGTTCCCGATGTGGTGGTGGTGAGCGTGGGTGACGGCTGCATCATCGGCGGGGTCCACAAGGGCTTCGCGGACCTTCAACGACTGGGATGGACAGACCGGGTTCCCAGGCTGATCGGCGCCCAGGCGGCGGGTAGCTCATACATGGTCCAGGCTTGGAAGAACGGAGAGGATCTGATGACCAAGCCGCCCATTCCGGCGGAGACGGTGGCCGACAGCATCTCTGCCGATCTTCCGCGGGACCGCTTCAAGGCGATGGCGGCGGTGACCGAGACCGGGGGTGCTTTCGTGGAGGTCACCGATGCGCAAATTCTCTCCGCAATGGTCACCATGGGCCAGCGCATGGGCGTGTTCGCCGAACCGGCGGCAGCGGCCGCTACGGCGGGCCTGAGAGTGGCCCGCCGACAGGGTCTTGTGGAGGAGGGGGAGCGGGTGGTGGTGATCAGCACCGGAAACGGCCTGAAGGACGTCGACGCCGCCATCGGGCGGTCGTACGCCGCCATGCGGGCGGTGACCGAGAGCGGCGAGGCCCCGCTCAGGGTCGATCCGGAGATAGAGACACTGGCCGAACGCCTGGCCAGCCGCTTTTCGGTTTGATAAGGGCCGGAGGACGGCCAAGTCAATGGGGTGGACGGACCGCCGCTCGCGGTCCTTGAACGAATGATGAGCAGAGACGAAGACGCTACGGATCAACCTCCGCCGGGCTTGGTGGTGGACAGGCCTATATCGACTTGTACATGGCGTGGAACACCACACAACGAGGCACCTGCAGGTTGAGCGTGTCGGATATCTCTTTCCACTTGTCGCTCAAGTCTTGTCTCAACGCTATCTCAAGTCTCCGATGACGATTCGACTTTTACGTTCGCCAAGGTGGAGGGCGTTCCGAAGACAAAGTCGTCATCGTGCGGAGCGTTCGGTTCAAGAGCCATTGGAACGGGGTCCGCGGCCATTACATCGAGAATCAGCTCCGCCGGGACGTTGTGCTTAAATGCCGTATCCGTGAAGTCCACCCGAGCATCGTCAGGGTGTGGCCAAAACACTGGACCGTCCGGTGTCTCACAGTTCAATAACGGCTGTGGATCGTAGTAGCAGGGCACAGTCTCAACAGGAACTCGGCCAAGAAGGGAACAACCGTCGCAGAAGGTTATTCCTCCAGAAGGGCAATACGAGCAGGAACCTCGGTTTTGTCCCGGTAGCGGAGGCGATCCAGCAAATACGAGCGGTAGAAACGCAACGTCTCGTCCCGCTCGTGTTCGGGGAAACCGCATCTGGCCACGATGTCGTCCAGGGTGTCCGTCAGCAGATTGATCCCGACCATCTCGCCCGTCACCCGGTGGGGCACACCCACCCGCCCGCTCGGCGGGGCTTTCGCCACCATCTCCTCATAGAAGTCCCAGTCAGGGTGATAGATACGGTTGTCCCTCTCCTCGATCTCGCCGAGCAGCTTCTGTTCCAACTCGGGGGACACAGAGGATCGTGTGCGTCGTTCCAACACCATACGGACTCTCAGCATAGCCTGCGGGTGGGAAACCGGTCCACCGTGAAACTGGTTTCATCCCACGGCACGGGGCCAGCCGGTAGCCGGCGGTCTGACGGACGGGCAGTTACGGAGATTCTCGTTCTCGCGGTCCGCCGACGAGAGGAAATCCAATCCCCTGGTCCTCCTATATTTCCCGCGAGCTATGCTTTCCACAAGCGTTTTAACAAAAGGTAAAGAGCCCTCATGATTGATCTGACCGTCGTCCCCGAGGTACGCGAGCGGGTGGCGCGCAGAGCAGGCGAGTTGGGATTGGTTGTTCCCACCTTCGCCCAGATGCGCTCCCCCCAGCTGGCGCCCGATCCGATAAAGGAGCAACTCGCCGGAGTCGGGTTGTGGGATATGCACCCGGCCAATCTGTTCAGGGTCACCTGGCGGAACGAGCCCGTGGAGCAGGGCGGCGGCTTCGGAGGGCTGAACTACATGGAGTTCCCCCCGGAGTTGACGGGCTGCGACGCCCGGGTGGTGGCGCTGGTGGGAAAATGGTTCCCGACCGGCGCTCACAAGGTGGGGGCTGCTTTCGGTTGCCTGGCGCCCCGGCTGGTCACCGGTCAGTTCGATCCCACCCGCCAGTTGGCGGCTTGGCCATCCACGGGCAACTACTGTCGGGGAGGGGCGTACGACTCGCGGATACTGTCCTGTCGCTCCATCGCCATCCTCCCGGAGGGAATGAGCCGGGAGCGGTTCCAATGGCTGGACAAGGTGGCTGACGAAGTGATCGCCACGCCCGGCTCGGAGAGCAATGTCAAGGAGATCTTTGACAAGTGCTGGGAGTTGCGCCGGTCCGGTAGGGACATAATGATCTTCAACCAATTCGACGAGTTCGGTAACTACCTGTGGCACTATTCGGTGACCGGTCCCGCCTTCGCCGACCTCGCATCAGAACTCATGGATGACGGAGACCGGCTGGCCGGAGTTGCCCTGACCACCGGCTCATCGGGGACACTGGCTTCCGGCGACTTTGTAAAGGAGCAGTTCCCGGGCAGCAGGATCGCGGCCGGTGAAGCCCTGCAGTGTCCCACCATGCTCCAGGGCGGGTTCGGGGAACATCGGATAGAGGGGATCGGCGACAAACACATCCCCTGGATCCACAATGTGCGCAACACCGACATGGTGGTCGCCATCGATGACGCTGCACCACTGGGTCTGATCCGGCTTTTCAACGAGCCGGCCGGACAGGAGTACCTGGCCTCCCAGGGGGTTTCGGCCAGTGTCATCGAAAGGCTCGACCTACTGGGCATTTCGGGAGCGGCAAACCTACTGGCGGCTGTCAAGATGGCCAAGTGGTACGAGTTGGGCCGACAGGATCTGGTGTTCACCGTGCTCACCGACTCCATGGATCTGTACCGCAGCCGCCTGGTGGAACTCGCCGAGGACCATGGCGAGTTGAGCACGGCGGACGCGGCGGGGCTTTATCACCGTTACCTGCTGGGCGCCTCCACCGATCACATGGCGGAGCTGACCTACCCGCAGCGGCGGCGTATCCACAGCCTCAAGTACTTCACGTGGGTCGAGCAGCAGGGAAAATCCGCCACCGAGTTGGAGGATCAGTGGTACGACGCCGGCTACTGGGAGAGAATCCGCGGCGCCGGCGAGAGGATCGATCCGCTGATCGAAGAGTTCAATCAGATGGCGGCTTCCGGGGCCTGAAGCATGGCCTCGTCACTTCCCGTCACCGTGCGTTGGGATCTGCCCCCTTGGGCTCATGATTTGGTGAGGCCGGGGCAGGCCTTCCCTTCCCGGGAGGAACGCATGGGATTGGCGGTGGAGCTTTCCCGCCGCAACGTGCTGGAGAGGACGGGGGATCCGTTCGGGGCGGCGGTTTTCGATCTTTCGACCTGCCGTCTCATGGCGCTGGGGGTCAATGTGGTGAAACCGAGCGCCACCGTGGCCGCCCATGCCGAGGTGGTAGCGGTGTGTATGGCCGGTGCAGCGGCGGGAAACCACGATCTGAGGGTGGGGAGCGGGGGTCCGGTCGAGTTGGCGACCAGTTGCGCCCCTTGCATGATGTGCCAGGGCGCGATACTCGGGTCGGGAGTGTCCAGCCTGGTGATCGCCGCCCGCGAGGAGGACACCCGGTCGCTCGGGTTGGGCGGGAGCAGTCGGCCTCCCGACTGGGTGGAACGGCTGAGGCGGCAGGGGATGGCGGTCACCGAGGATGTCCTCCGAGCCGAGGCGGTGGGGGTGCTGCGGGAATACGCGAGTGGGGGAGGGGGGATGTAGGATCGAGTATGGTCTCATCTCTCCCGGTCAGCATGCGTTGGGATCTGCCCCCTTGGGCTCATGATTTGGTGAGGCCGGGGCAGGCCTTCCCTTCCCGGGAGGAACGCATGGGATTGGCGGTGGAGCTTTCCCGCCGCAACGTGCTGGAGGGAACGGGCGGCCCGTTCGGGGCGGCGGTTTTCGATCTTTCGACCTGCCGTCTCATCGCGCTGGGGGTCAATCTGGTGGTGCCCACCACCTCCGCCGCCGCCCATGCCGAGGTGGTGGCGATCTGTCTCGCCGGACAGGCAGTGGGAAACTTCGACCTGACCGAAGGCGCCGGGGGCCTCACCGAACTGGTCACCAGTTGCTCTCCCTGCGCGATGTGCCTGGGGGCGGTCCCCTGGTCGGGAGTCTCCAGGGTGGTGATCGGCGCCCGTGAGGAAGATGCTCGTTCAGTAGGATTCGATGAAGGAAATCGACCGGTTGACTGGGTGGAAGGCTTGCAGCGACGAGGGATCGAGGTTGTCCAGGATGTGCTCCGGGCGGAGGCGGTTGCCGTGCTCCGAGACTATGTGAGGGGCGGGGGGCTCGTCTACAACAGTTCCAAGACCGAGGGATAATTACTTTGCACGACGTTCAGCACCGAGCCGACCTGACCGACCGATACGAGTCGCCCTCCACAGTGGAGGAAGCCCTGGCGCTGCTGGCCGACCACCGGGAGGGGGCACGGTTGATTGCCGGGGGGACCGACCTGGTGCTGGAAATTCGTCGAGGGGTTCGGCCGGGCGTGCAGGTGCTGGTGGATATCTCCCGCATCGCGGGTCTTGATCGCATCGAAGAAGATCCCAGTGGAGATATCCATCTGGGACCCCTGGTGACCCATGCCGACGTAGTTTCTTCGCAGCTGCTGTGGGACCGGGCTCTTCCTCTGGCGCAGGCATCGGTGGAGGTCGGGGCGCCTCCCCTGCAGGCTCGGGCCACGGTGGTGGGGAACCTGGTCACGGCAAGCCCCGCCAACGACACCATCTCCGCTCTTAACGCCTTGGACGCCCGGTTGGCCATTCGCTCCGAGCGAGGTGAGCGGCAGCAAGCTCTGGCCGACTTCTATCCGGGCTTTCGGTCCACCACCCTGGCGTCGGACGAGATGGTGACCGCCATCACCTTCCCCGGACTGGGCGGTGAACAGTCGGGGGTGTTCGTCAAGCTGGGGCTGCGGATGGCGCAGGCCATCTCGGTGGTGCATATGGCGTTGGTTCTGGAACGCGACGCGAAAGGCTCTGTGACCCTGGCCCGCATCGCCCTGGGGAGCGTGGCCCCGACTATCGTGCGTTCGCCGGGGGCCGAACAGGCGCTGTTGGGCAGGCCGCTGGACGAAGAAACCATTGCTTCGGCCGCCCGGGTCGCAGCAGGGGACATTGAACCGATCGACGACCTGCGGGGAACAGCCGAGTACCGGAGATGGACCACCGAGGTGATGGTGCGTCGGGCTCTCACCGCCATGAGCAACGGCGAGGAACGGTTGGCTGTTCCTTCCCGCCCCGTGCAGTTCGGCGCCACCCATCAGCCGACATTGGAGGGGGCTCTTTCCCACCGGGAGGGCGATCCCATCGAGGCGGTGGTCAACGGGACGCCGGTCGTCACCCGAAGCGGGGGCGATCTGACCCTCCTCGACTGGCTTCGGGATGTGGCGGGTCCGGCGGCGGGAACGTCCCTCACCGGAACCAAGGAGGGGTGCGCGGAGGGAGAGTGCGGCGCGTGCATGGTGTTCCTGGACGACGAAGCGGCCCTTTCCTGTCTCACGCCCGCTCCCCGGGCTCATCGGGCGGAGATCGTCACGGTGGAAGGCCTCGCCGACGGCGGGCTCCATCCCGTGCAATCGGCTTTCTGCCGGACCGGCGCCGTTCAGTGCGGCTACTGCACTCCCGGTTTCCTGATGTCGGCCGCCAAGCTCCTGGAACAAATCTCCGATCCGACCGATGAAGAGATCCGAACCGCTCTGAGCGGCAACCTGTGTCGCTGCACCGGCTACTACCCGATCATTCAGGCAGTTGCGGAAGCGTCGGGAGAGATCCCGTGAGCATCGGTCTATCGGCGCCGCGCCGCGACGCCTTATCCAAAACCACCGGAGAGGCGCTCTACCCGGCGGACCTGCACCGAGACAACGCGCTGTACGCCAAGGTGGTGTTCAGCGGGCGGCCTCATGCACGGATGCTGTCGATGGATGCATCTTCAACCCTGACCGCGGCGGGGGTGGTGGAGGTGGTGACCGCTGCCGACGTGCCGGTCAACGAATACGGGCTGACCCGTTTCGATCAGCCGGTGCTGGTGGGGGTGGGAGCGACAGGCCGCAGCGAGATCCCCTCCGATGTCAGCCGCTGGGAGGGGGACCAGATCGCAGTGGTGGTGGCGGAGACGCGCCGGCAGGCCGAGGAAGGCGCCAGGCGGCTCCGGGTTGAATGGGAGGACCTTCCGCTGGTCCCCGACCTGGAGACGGCCCGCACCGACTCGGTGCTGGTTCATCCCGAGAACGGTTTGGGCACCAATACCTACCAGCATCTCAAGTTCCGGGTGGGAGATATGGAGGAGGGATGGCGGGCCGCCGACGTGCAGGCAAGCGGCACATATGTGCTTCCCCTGCAGGAACATGCCTACCTCCAGCCGGAGGCGGCCTTGGCCTACCTGGATTCTCAGGACCGGATCACCGTCGAGATCGCCGGGCAGTGGACCCACGAGGACCAGGAACAAATCGCCCATGCGCTTGATCTGCAACCGGAACGGATCAGAGTCATCTACCCGGCCATCGGAGGGGCGTTCGGCGGTCGGGAGGACATGTCGCTGCAGATCGTGATGGCGCTGGCAGTGGGAAAGCTTGCTCGAAAAGGAATTCACCGACCGGTCAGGACGGTGTGGTCCCGAGAGGAGAGCATCGTCGGGCACCACAAACGCCACCGGGCTGTAATCCATGCCCGCTGGGGCGCCACCCGCCAGGGCCTGATTACGGCGGTGGAGGCGGAGGGTTGGCTGGACGCCGGAGCCTACAACTACACCTCCGACAAGGTCATGGGGAACATGCACCTGTGCACCGTGGGGCCCTACCGGGTTCCCAACCTGAAAGTGGATTCACGGGTGGTATACACCCATTCGGTGCCGGGAGGGGCCTTTCGGGGATTCGGCGCCCCGCAGGGAGCCATGGCGGCCGAGGGCCAGATGAACCGCCTGGCCGTGGAACTCGGCATGGATCCCGTGGAACTGCGGCTTCGCAATTGCTTCAGGGAGGGCGACGTCGGTCATTGGGGAACAGCCGTCCCATCGGTGGTGAGCCTTCCCGAAGTGATAGAGGCCTGTGCCGACCGGGCGGGATGGGACGATCCGCCGAAGACCGTGACCGCCGCCTTCCCGGTATTCAGGTCCCTGCCGGCCGATGCTTCCCGTCAGCGTCGCGGGAGGGGATTTGCCTGCGGATTCAAGAATGTCGGGTTCTCCTTCGGTTTCCCGGAGCGATGCGAGGCAGCCGTGGAGTTGTGGGGCGACAAGGAAGTGGAAGAGGTGGTGTTGTATCACAGCGGCGCCGAAGTCGGGCAGGGCGCCCACACCGCCTTTGCCCAGATGGCCGCCGAGGCGGCCGGAGTGGATGTCGAGATGGTGAAGACCCGGTATTCCGACACGGCCTACACCGGCGACTCGGGATCGGCCTCCGCTTCCAGGCTGACCTGGATGGCCGGCAACTCCATTCTGGGGGCCACTGAAGAGGCCCAGAAGCGCTGGCTCGAGGGAGACCGTCCGGCGCTCGGCAAGTTCCGGTTCGTGCCGCCGCCCACGGAGACCTTTGACCCTCAAACCGGGGCCGGCGAACTCAACTTCGCATACGGTTGGATGGCCGAGGCGGTGGAGGTGATTGTCGACTTGGACACCGGACATGTGAAGGTGGAGTCGGTGGTGTGTGCTGTGGATGTCGGCAAAGCGATCAACCCCGGCTTGGTCAGAGGGCAGATCGAAGGAGCAGTGGCTCAGGCTCACGGTTATGCGGTAACCGAAAGACTTGTCACCGAACAGGGGAGGATTCTGAATCCGCATCTCAGCACCTATCTGATTCCGGGCATCGGTGACATACCGGAACGGGTGGAGAGCGTCATCGTGGAGATCCCCGATCCCCGCGGTCCGTGGGGCGTGCGTGGTATGGCGGAGATGCCCTTCGTTCCACTGGCGCCCGCGGTGTCCGCTGCTCTTTTCGATGCGACAGGGGTGTGGTTCAATCAACTTCCCTTGACACCGGGCCGGGTATCTGCCGGACTGCGATCAGCCGGGTAACTGCACCTCCGGGATGGAACCGGGCCAACCCCGCCCCAGGATCCAAAAAAGACGCCTGTTTTGCGAATAAGGACTTCTGGGTGCTATATATTTAGGCGGGAGTCGGTATGCCGACATAAGCCACTTCGGAAAACGTGCACACACAAGGCACGACGAGTAAGCGAGCGGAAGGAAAACCCATGAAGAAACTGAAAGGTGTCATCGTATTGATGGCGGCCTTGGCTTTGCTGGCTTCGGCCTGCGGCGATCAGGAGGCAGAGGATGCAGCTGCTGAGGCCCAGGCTGAGGCTGCGGCTCAAGCCCAGGCGGCTGCGGATGCCCAGGCGGCTGCGGATGCCGCGGCTGCGGATGCTGCTGCTGCCGAGGCGGCTGCTGAGGCTGCGATGGCCGAGTTGGAAGCCACCAAGGCTGCTGCCGCAGCTGGTGACGCTGAGGCCGAGGCTGCTCTGGAAGAGGCGCAGATGAAGGCCGATGAGGCTGCCGCGATGGCTGAAGAAGCCGAGGCGGCTGCTGAGAAAGCGGCGATGGAACTGGAAATGGCTTCGATGGTGGAAGCGCCCCCGATCCGGGCAGCTGAGGTGCGCATGGGCATCTATCCCTGCTGCGCCGATCTCGCCTACTGGCAGATTCCGATCGAGTTGGGCTGGTGGGATGAGTTGAACATCACCATCACTCCCAACACTCCCACCTATCACTACTTCACTGCCTCCCAGGAGATCGTTCCCTGGTTGCAGCGCGGTGATGGTGACGTTGCCCAAGGCTGGGTGCCGGGAGTGTTCGGAACGTTGGAGACCTTCGGTCAGACCATTCCGCCGATCCACTTCGCCGACATCTACGTTGGCTACGCCATCCTCGTGTCGCCTGACAGCGACGCCAAGACCGCGTTGGAGTTCATGGATGAAGGGATGACCTTCCCCGAAGCCGCCCAAGCCGCTGTTGAGCAGTTGGTGGGCGCCGAAGTTCATATCCCGCCGCACAGCACGACTCAGGCTCAGTATTCTGACGCCTTCTTTGCATACCTCCCGCAGTGGTGGGAAGATGTCGAAGAGGACATCCCGGTGCTTGACGCTGAAGGCAACCAACTGGTGTTGTTGAATAGGGACGGGACCCCCAACCTTGATGCCGATGGCAATGTACAGCCAATCCGGGTTACCACCAACGACTGGCGTAACTATGCCCAGCCGGTCTATGTCGACGACCCCACGATTGTGGAGCTCTCGGCAGTTGCGGGGCGCATTGATTTCGCAATGCCCTACGGTGCTCCAACCTTGGTGCAGATGATGCGTAATGGTTGGGACCCGCTGATCAACTTCGCCATGATGTATGAGCATGACGCGGCCTCTCAACAGACCGCTATCGCCTCCGCCACCGTCGGCGGCACCGGCCTGCTGGCCCGTCGCGCGTGGGTGGAAGAGAACAAGGACTTGGCTTACCGGATCATCTCCGTCGCCAACCGCATCTTTGCCGCTCTGGAAGATCCCGAAACTCAGTACGAGTTGTGGGAAATCGAGGCCAACATCATCAATGAGAAGCGCTCCCTGAGCATGGAACCCGAAGACATCGGAATCATCTGGGATACGATCGACCCATCCTTCAACTGGGAAGACCAGGAAGCCCTGTGGGACTTGAGCCTGCCCAGCTATCACCCCGAGACGGTGTTCAGGACACAGATCGAGAAGCTGAAGTCTCAAGGGACTCTGTCGGCTACCTACGATACGCAGGCAGGCTTGGAGGAGTTCTTGCTGGCCCAGGAGCTCTACTACGACCTGAAGGCCATGCAGGACCGCTCCGACGATCTGTTCGCCCGCGCTATGGATATGGATCTCTCTGAGAGCCAGCAGGCGTTGGTTGATCAGGCCCATGTCTTCTATGACCGTTACAACTTCTACGACGCACAGCGTTTCCTCGAGGCCGCCCTTATCGGCTAGCCTCCGGGTACCGTTTGTCTGAGTAGACAAGAAACAGCCGACGCGGGGTCGGGCAAAGTCCGTCCGGCCCCGCGTTTGGCCTGTAAATAACCAACCGAGCAAGGAACAGATCTCCAGTGACGATGACCAACACCGACGTTCTTGATGTGAGAGCGAAGGCAAGGCGCGACAGTCGGCGGCGCCGAATCGCCTATGTGATCTATTTATTGCTGGGAATGGTGTCGTTTTTCGCGATCTGGGAATGGTTGGCCTCGCCCATTTCCCCTCTCCTCTTTCTGATGGACGATCCTCAGACCTTTATGCCGAGGCCCTGGAATACCATCGCCCACTTCGTGCAGAACTTCCTGTTTAGCGAAGGTTTGCAAAGCAGATATATAACGCAGGCCTGTCCGGAGCTTGCCAGCGAAAGGATCTCAAACATCCCCGATATCTGCTTTGGCTATGTGCTCCATCTGATGGAGACCACCAAGAACATCCTGATTGGAGCTGCCCTTGGGACGATCTTTGGCTTGTCGATGGGACTGGGCAGTCTGGTCTTTCCCAAGATTGCCGAGGTAGTAACACCGGTCGCTTCCTTTTTCGGTACGGCCCCCATCTTCATCGCTGCTCCTTTCTTTGTGATCTGGTTCGGGATCGAGATTCCTCTCCTGACCACGATCGGGTTGATTACCTTCTACACCACTCTGCTCATGTATTTTTTCAGCCGCCGGGCAGCGGAGAATATCCCGGTGGGTATTGTGGAATCCGCTCTTACTTTGGGAGGGACCCCCCGATCCATATTCCGATGGGTGTATTTGAAGGGGACGGTGCCCGAAATAGCCGGAGGCTTTCGGATCGCTCTGGCCGGCGCTTGGGGGCTGGGTGCCTTGGTGGAGGTGCTCGGGCCACAGTTGGGGGGAGGGTTTCTGATCCGGATATGGAGTTTTTTGATGGGCACGTTCGGTGCTGCAGAGGCACTGGTTTCCCTGACTGTGTTTCTCGGTGTGCTGGCCGTTGTGGTCGACGGTTTGCTGGTGGTGGGAATCCGTTTCATAACCCGGTGGTCCGAGGCCGGTCGCCGACTAGGGCTTTAGCAAGGAGGAAAGTATGTCAAGAGTCGTCACTTTCGAGAACCTATGGTGTGTGTTCGAACACCGGTCCGGGCAGTTGGTGAATGCTCTTCAAGATGTCAACTTCGACGTGCAGAGCGGCGAGTTTGTATGTGTGGTGGGACGCTCCGGGCACGGCAAGACCACCCTTCTTCGAGTGCTGGCAGGTCTGCAGCCCCCCACTGCAGGGCAGGTGAGATTGGGTGACGAGGTGGTGTCCGCGCCGGGCGCCGATAGAGCAATGGTTTTCCAGCAGGACACGGTGTTCCCTTGGTTGCATGTCAAGGAGAATGTGGAATTCGGCCTGCGCGCCATGAAGACGCCCGAAAAGGAACGAGAAGAGATCACTGCCCATTGGCTGGAGGCAGTGGGTTTGACCGATTTTGCCGACTCTTGGCCGCGGGAACTCTCCGGAGGGATGCGTAAGAGGGTTGCGCTGGCGTCGGCCATGGCGGTGGGTTCGGATGTGATTTTGATGGACGAGCCCTTCGGATCGCTTGACTACTTCACACGCCGCAACCTGCATGATGTGCTTTTGGATTTGTGGGAAGAGAGCAAAAAGACCATCTTCTTCGTCACCCACGATATCGAGGAGGCGCTGATCCTGGCCGATCGCGTGATTCTGTTGGCCGAAGGCAAGTTGGTGGACGATATCCCGGTCACCCTCCCCCGTCCCCGCGACGAAGATGTCCGGGCCGGCGCCGAGGCGGTGCGGATCACCAAGGTGATCCTGCAACATCTGGGCATCACCGAAGAAGAGGCAACCAAGGTTTGAATAAGTCGATTCGCCCCAGCGTTTTCTGGGTAGGGTGGCTTGTCTGGTTCCTAGCGGTGCCATGGCTGCTGCTGCTGCTGCCTGACCGCTTTCCTCTGACGACTTGGACGCGGCAGGCCGATGTGCTTTTTCTCACTTGGACATTCTTGGTTTTGTGGGCGGTTCTGTTCTGGGTTTGGCCTTTTGCGCTTCGCTTTTCCAGGTCCGTCAGGATGCTGGCCAGGATAGGTCGGGGTTTGCTAAACGCGCCTCGGAGGTTGAAGAACGCGATGAAGAAGAACCCGCTCTTCTTTATCACCTGGGCAGTGTTGTTGGTGGGATGGCAAGTGGTGTCCATCGTGGCGCCGGAAGGGACCTTGGAACATCCCTTGGTTCCTGGCTGGGATTACGTGTTCGGAGACACCCTTTACAGGATGTCCGGGGACTGGTTGCTCAACAATGTCCCAATTCTCCATTTGGAGGTGCGATTTGAGGAATTGGCGCCCTACCCCGCCTCGATGGGGGGTGATGAGGCCCGGACTTGGCCGGCGGTTTTTCTAGCGCTGGGTTTCCACTCCTTCATGACCCTATCCAGGTTGTTAGTTGGCTTGGCCATTGGTTTGGTGGTCGGCATCGCTACCGGTATGGCCATTCCCTATTGGCCGGTCCTGCGCCAGACAGCCTGGGCTCCCATGAATTTCTTGCGGATGATTCCTCTTTTGGCGGCCATACCCTGGTTGCAGTTCGGGTTGGGCGCCAATTTCCGGGGCGCCGTCGCCTTTATTGCTTTCGGTGTGTGGGTGACGTTGGTGGTGGCTACTATGAACTCGGTGGCCAACGTGCCCGACCGGTACATCGAAAGCGCCAGAACACTTGGCGCGTCGCGACCATACACTTACTTTAGAGTGATAGTGCCAGGGGCAATGCCCGAATTGCGTACTGCTCTATTGCTCTCCGCCGGACTGGGGTGGTCTCTGACAATCGCGGCCGAGTTTCTGGGATTCCCCACCGGACTTGGACACATGGCCAGCATTGCTGTGCAGGAAACCAACACCGCCCGGCTAGTGATTGTGGCGTTCGTGGTGGCCTGCTATTCGCTCCTGACCTTCTACATGCTGAACCAGATGTTCAACAGGCTGGTGAGTTGGATGCCACAACGGGCTGCCGGTACCACAGATATTTCAAAGGTGGCTGGCGCGGCCGGTGCGGCGCGTGCCGAAACCGTTCATGAGGTCTGAGGCGTAGCCGGATTCTGTTTGAGAGGAAGGTGCCTGTCAATGCCGACGGGCTTTCCGGTGTTTGTCTACATGGAACGGATAGCACTATGGTGACCGGTGTCATCTTCGGGCTGATTACGGCGGTGACGCTAGGTGTAAACAACCTATTGACGGCGGTGGTGGCCCGCCGCTTCGGAGTGTTGCGGTCCACGACCATCACTCTCACGATCGCCTTTGTGGTGATGATCGCCTTTGCGGTGATCATCGGCGTTCCGTTCGAGATCACCACCGACCAGATCATCTTCCTGGGGTTGCTGGGTGCTGCGGCGGGCGGCTCTTTTCTGGGAAGCTACATGGCTCTTCGACTGGGTCCCGTGTCGGTGGTCAGTCCCATTAGCGCTCTTTCCGGGGCCATCACCGTGCTTTACTCGTACTGGTTGCTTGCCGAGCGGCCGAGCACCGTGCAATGGATCGGGATTCCTATCGCCGCCTTGGGGGCGGTGCTTGCTTCGCTGGTAATCGAGCGGGGGGCCAAGATACGCCTGGTTACCTGGGGTCCGGTCTTTGCCATGATTGCGGTGCTGGTGGGGTCGCTGTCCAACGCCGGCCTGAAGATTCCCATCCGTGACGGACTCGACTCGAACTGGACCATCATCACCCAGCGCTTCTATACGGTGATCTATGTCTTTGCGGTGTATGTGATCATCTCCCGTATAACCCAACACCGGCTTCAGAAACGAGAGTCTTCCCGGTTACAGGAGTGGGAGGCCGGGGAGTCGAAGGTCACCTGGCGAAACGGGTGGCTGCTGGGGCTGGTGGGAATCATCGACGCCGTTTCCTTCGTTACCTTCGGATACGGTCTGGCCTATGCTCCCGCCTGGCTGATCGGGATACTCTCCCAGAGCGGGAGGGTCATCGCAGTAATAGGTGGTGTTATGTTCTTCCAGGAACGCCTCCACCGCCTGCAATGGACAGGGGTAGGCCTGGTTGCGGTCGGCTTGGTTATGTCCATCGCCGGATGAATATCTAGATCCGTGGCGATCCGCCTTGCCCTGCGGGACGGCCCCTTTCTGGATATCCGCCTTTGTAGACTGCCGAGTGATGAAAAACCCTGGCAGTTCCGATCGTGACAGGCCATCCACAAGGGGGGTGATTCCAACCGTTCCTCCCGACGAGGCATCAATGTGGCGGATTCCCGCTGGCCGACCCCCGGTGAATCTGATAATGTCTGCGGTGCTGTTTGCTGGCTTAGCCATCTTGTTGCTTGCGCCATCGTCGGCAGCAGCGGCGGCCGAACGAAATGACGAGTTGTATGAAGATGATCCCTTGGGGTTGATCACTGCTTTCAATGTGACTACTCATTACAGTTTGGGTGAGGATCTTTGGGATGTGTGGATTTGCGAGCTTCCAGAGGGTACTTTGGCTATTTCTCCAGAGGAGACGGTGGAACTGTTGAGAGCAGAGGTGGTCCCTTATTTCAGTTGGATTTCAAAGGGTCGTTATCGCCCATCCTTCCGGGTGGGTGGGGTAGTAGAGGCGGTGTCTTACGACTATGGGAGAGGTTGTAGCGAACCGGTATCCGAGGCTTCGGAAAATATAGAATCAGCGGAGAGGCCTGAAGGCGCCATTGTTATTGTCAATAAATTCATATCCAACAGCACTGGCAGCATAGGGTTTATAGACAACGTTTCTTCGGTCAAGTTGAAAGCGGGGCTGGATGGTGTCACCACTTACCCGAGAAACGGCCGCGAGTTATCACTGAGTGGCGCCTCGGTGGCCAAACCCGGCAGTCTTCCTAATATTGTGCTGAGGACACCGTTGCCGGTTTTGTCTACGGTTGCTCATGAGATGGGACATGCGATAGGTTTTCCGCACTCTTATCGCTTCTCCCCATATGACCATCCGATGGATGTTATGGGCGACAGCGATGCCGTGCCGGGTCTCCAGGTGGGTACTGTCGCGATCAACAGATATGCAGCCGGTTGGATGGATCCGTCGGAGGTGGAGATATATGAGAGCGGCAGGTCGCGGTACACGCTTGGTCCGTTGGGTGCTGGTGGTACTCAGATGCTGGTGCTGAGGTCGGATCAGAGCGGCTTTATCGCGCTGGGCGCACGGGTCAAGAAGGGGTTCGATGCGGGGATTCCCAAAGAAGGGGTCGAATCGTATTTTGTAGACCAACAATCCTGCGGGATCTTTTTCTATAAAGCCTGCCTTCCATCGTCAAGGTTGACGCAAGCTGTTGTTGCTGCTACCGGGGCAGTCCCGATTGACTTGGAGGATACTGTTTCGCATGTGATGGAGGTGGGGGATGGTTATACATGGCAAGGAATAACGGTCACGGTGGTGGAACGGATCGGTGATGCTTTTGTGGTAGAGGTGGACGATCAGCCTTCCTCGAACCGCTTTGCCGACGACGACAATAAAGAGAGACATACCAGTGAACGGAAAGAGGAACTGTATACAGACGATCCTTTGGGTTTGATCGCCGGGTTCAATGTGACTACTCACTACAGTTTGGATGAGGATCTTTGGGATGTGTGGATTTGCGAGGTACCAGAGGGTACTCTCGACATCTCCTTGGAGGAAACGATAGACCTGTTGCAGGCTGAGATGGTCCCGTATTTCAAATGGCTATCAAGGGGCCGTTACCGACCATCGTTTCGGGCAGGCGGGGTGATAGAGGCGGCGGCTTTTGATAATTGGGGAGGTTGCACAGGCCCTGTAAATGAAGCCTCGCAACGTATAAATCCCAAGGACAGAGCAGAGGGCGCAATACTGATCGTCAACAAAGTTACAACGGCAAGTTTTGGGGGCATAGGAGCAATAGGCTTTTCTTCTCCTGTTCAAGTACGCCTGAGCTTTGATACCACTTATCCGGATAACAGGCGCGATCTGTATATCGGTGGTCAAGCAGTGGCTGAGCCTGGCAGCTTGCCACCAGGAGTCTTTTCGGATTCTCCATTGCCGGTTTTGTCTACGGTTGCTCATGAGATGGGACATGCGATAGGTTTTCCGCACTCTTATCGCTTCTCCCCATATGACCATCCGATGGATGTTATGGGCGACAGCGATGCCGTGCCGGGTCTCCAGGTGGGTACTGTCGCGATCAACAGATATGCAGCCGGTTGGATGGATCCGTCGGAGGTGGAGATATATGAGAGCGGCAGGTCGCGGTACACGCTTGGTCCGTTGGGTGCTGGTGGTACTCAGATGCTGGTGCTGAGGTCGGATCAGAGCGGCTTTATCGCGCTGGGCGCACGGGTCAAGAAGGGGTTCGATGCGGGGATTCCCAAAGAAGGGGTCGAATCGTATTTTGTAGACCAGCAACCACCTAGATGTTTCTATTACCCAGACTACGAAGCCTGCTTCGGCACAGAACGGCCGACGCAAGCTGTCGTTGCTGCTGCCGGGACAGTCCCGATTGACTTGGAGGATACTGTTTCGCATGTGATGGAGGTGGGGGATGGTTATACATGGCAAGGAATAACGGTCACGGTGGTGGAACGGATCGGTGACGATTTTGTGGTCGAGGTCACGGATGGATCCGCCGAGGAGGAGCACACGGGAAGGTTTGCCGATGATGACGGCAACATTCATGAAAAGAACATCGAGATCATTGCCGATCTGGGTATCACGGTGGGCTGCGGCGGCAACTCGTACTGTCCGTCCCAACCCGTGACGCGTGCGCAAATGGCTGCCTTTCTGATGAGGGCGCTGGATGAAACAATCGATGACGCAGCTGTCACCAGCCGATTCTCCGATGTTTCTCCGGGTGTCTGGTACCTGGGATATGTCGAGCGTCTTGCCGATCTTGGCATCGTCCGCGTTGAAGAAGAGACCGCCTTTCGTCCCGATGACGCGCTGACCCGTCTGGAGATGGCGGTGTGGATGGCTCGGGGTTTCGATTTCATAGACGAGGTGACACCGCGGGGAGCTTTTGCAGATGTACCCGCCGACCAGTGGTACGCGGGAGCGGTCGAAGGTCTGTTGGCGGCCGATGTCACCAGGGGTTGCTCGGCCGATCCCCCCGCCTACTGTCCCCATGATCCGGTGCGGCGCGACCAGATGGCCTCCTTCATAGCCCGCGCCTTGGCCAACCGGCCACAGTCCTGACAGCCCGAGGGGTTGAGAATGAACCTTACCCGCCGTCAACCGGCGGATCTGGTGATAGCGGTGATCGGTGAGGTGGGTGGCGTTTCTTCAGAGAAGGCCTTCACAAATCTGTGGTATTGGTTCGGTATCGGCGTGGCCATCTCATCGCGGGCAGTTGCACAACGGAAAAGGAATTCTGGCCGTACTTTTCTTAACAGGGGTTCTAAGCCAAAGCAGTTTTGCTTAGAATAGCATATAAGCCAAAGCCAGTCGAGTCATTTGGTTATGCTGGACCCGCAAGTTATATCGACGCTAACCCACCAGAATCCTTGGCACAGCACGAGCGACATTCCGGAGCGGTTCAAGCCGTTGAAGGAGCGTCCCATGGCGCGATGGCTGTGGATGCGGCTTCTGGGCGACTATCTGCATCGATTTCTGATAATCCTCGGACCGCGACGTACGGGCAAGACGGTAACTATGTACCAAACGGTGCGACGCCTGCTCGACAACGGAATTCCCGCCCACCGGATTTGGTGGGTATCCCTCGATCATCCCCGACTTGCGCTGCAAGACCTGGAGGAGTTGGCCCAGTTTGTGATATCTCGATCCGGCGCCACTCATGACAAGCCGGTGTTCTGGTTCCTTGACGAACTCGTATACGCCGACCGCTGGGACCTGTGGTTCAAACAGTTTTACGATCAGGGACTGCCTATCAAGCTCACGGCCAGTTCGAGTGCGGCATCCGCATTGCGGCAGGGCCGGTTGGAGAGCGGGGTGGGCAGATGGGACGAGTTCTATCTGGGACCCTGCCTATTGAGCGAGGCTCTCCGTCTCCTGAGGTTCTCCTTCTCTGTCGATCCCGGCCCGCAGTTGTCCCAGACCTTGGAGGAGAACCTGATGGTCGCCCTTCCGTCACATGTTTCCCGAATCCGAGATCGGCTGCTGGCGGTGGGAGGGTATCCAGAACTGTTGTTGGCGCGGGAGGGAGCAAAGCAATGGCCAGGACTTCCGAGCATGCCGGCAGGGCAGGCATCTTTGGCTGATCTGATGGAGAAGCTGCGTTCCGATGCGGTGGAGAGAGTGATCTATCGGGATATTCAGCAATGGGCCGCTGTTGCGCGTCCGTTGGTGGTGGAAAAGTTGGCCTATCTCCTGGCCGACCGGCCGGGAGGGCTGGCGTCGCCTCAGAACCTCGCTCGGAGCCTGGCGATCAGCGCACCGACTGTGGACTCGTATCTGTCCTACCTGGAATGGGCGTACATGGTATTTCCCCTACCGGGTTATTGGAGCGGGGAGCGGGCCACGCAGCGTCGGGGCCGGAAGTACTATCTGGTTGATCCCGCTCTGCGCAGCGCCATCCTGCAGCGTCCCTCCTATGGGGAGGAACCAGGCAGCGTACAGGGTCAACTGGTCGAGAATCTGGCAGCCTCGCATCTACACGCCCTGGGCCGACAGGAGAGGGTGCGGGTCTTTTACTGGAGACACAGGAACCGAGAAGTAGACCTGATCTACGATGATCCCCGTCAGCCGGTGGCCTTCGAGATAGCGCTGTCCAGGAGACACAGTCGGGCTGGTTTGCTCTCTTTCATGGAGCAGCATCCCCGCTTCCGGGGGCATTGCTACCTGGTGGTGGCCCACGACCCGATTTCCCTGAGCCCCCGGGAGACCACCGACGGGATCGGAGAGTTGCCGCTGGACCTGTTCCTCCTGGTGGTGGGACGGCAATACGATCAGGCTTTGGCCACCCGCTTGGGCTCTCCGGCGGACGAGGGATAGGCGCCGACGACTGTGGTGTTGGACACGGTTTTGTTGACATCATGTCTCACGGAGTTTCTGCATGGTGTCGGCGGCCTTGGACTCTTTGGCGTGGCGGGAGATATTCTTGAAGTCCTCGGGGGTCCGGGCGGGTGTGACGGATCCGTGGACCGATTCCAGACTGAAGGGCGCTGCGGCGAGGCGCACGGTGGTCACTTGGTTGCACGGGGTGGTGGTCATGGTGATCTCCCTCACGTACAGCCCCTTTCCCAATGATGTCGGGCTACCACAATAAACATACCTATTGTCAACGGGGCATTTCCATCAGCACGGATTTTGCTTCGGGGTTTCGGCCAGGTCCGGCGCAACCCGGGCGAAGAGCGCCCAGGCGCCGTCGATGTCGAAAAGTCGGGCGCCCGCGGACTCGCAGGCCAAAGTCTCGTCGAGCACCCGGTCCCACTTGTCGATCTCGCGGTTCTCGACGACTGCCGCCAGGGCCTCAGGCGCCGGGGGAGGGTTGGCGAGGAGATGGGCGATTGTGGCCGAGGTCTCATTGGCGCCGGTCTTGACAATCCGGATGGCGGGACCCTCTACGCTGGCTTCGACGCCTTGGTCGATCAACGCCATCACGGCGGTGTAGAGAGCGCGGTCACCGGCCCAGGGGAACAGCAACACCCCCGATTCGTCGGTGACCACCGTGGTATCGGCCAGCCGGAGTCGGCGGTACGCTGCTCTGCCCTCGGAGAGAAGCCGCTGCGCTACCGGATCGAGCCATGCCGGGATGTCGCTGGATCGGTACACGGCTGCCATCTCCGCCCGGACCCGGTCCGACACGGCAGGTCCGTGGCCGCCGGAAAAGTGTGGTACGCCGCCCGCTGACCTTTCCAACTCCACGACGCGCGCCGACCGGTCGACACGGGTGACCTCCCAACGTTTCCCGCCGAAGATCAGCAACACGCCTTGACGAAGGGGCTGGTAGATGGGGAGCGTGCCGAGGGTCTGGCCGCGGTTCACGACCCGCCACTCGTCGGCGGTGTGGAATGCGGCGTAGAAGCGGTAGTGATTGACCTGACGTTCCCCGGCCGTCCCGAACAACAGCAGGCCGTCGGAAGCCTGGATCAGGAGGTCGTGGGACGCCATGGCGCGGAGGAGCCGAGCGAACCTCCCCTGGTCCACGAGCCGGAACGGACCGGGTCCGCACAGCGCTCCGTACAGGTCGGCGGCGGTGGCGCCGCCGTGCTGCGCGATCACCGACATGATCTGCTGGACCAGCGTCGAGTAGTTGAATCCGGGATCGTCGGCGGTTTCGAGCCACTGCCCGAGCATGAGGCGCACCATGGCGGTGGTCTGCACGAGGTTGCAGCGCAGCCTGTCAACGGGAGAGGACCGCTCGTCGAGGGGCGGTTCGGTCACGTACAGTCGCAGTACGGCGGGATCATGGCGGCGACCCGATCTGCCCAGCCTCTGCCACAGGGATGCGACCGAAGGCGGTGGTCCGATCTGGGCCACGCTCGCAACCGATCCTATGTCGATTCCCAGCTCGAGTGTGGACGTGCTCACCGCCGTGGCCGGTCGGGTGCGGTCTTTCAGATTGGTCTCGATGGTTTCGCGCAAACCCTTGGACAGGTTCCCGTGGTGGGGCCAGAACTCGTTGGGGACCCGCTCCCGGTCGCTGCGACGAGCGAGCAGGTCGGCGTAGGTCTCCACATGGTTGCGTGTGTTGGCGAACACCAGGTTGTCATTGCCGCGCAGATGTCGGAACAAGTGCGCGGCGATCTCCTGCGCGTGTCCCGCCGAGTCGACCGGCGCAGGGTCGACGGTCCGTTCCCTCCCGTCCTCCACGCCGGCCGTCGGCCAGTCGGCGACATAGCCGCGCAGTTGGAGCATCAACTCCCTGCCGTCGGACCTCGACTCGACCACCAAGACCTGCTCCGGGTCGGTCGGGCGGAGGAAGGCGGCGGCCTGCGCCATGTCGCCGAGGGTGGCCGACAGTCCGATACGGGGCGGTCTCCGGCGGATCGCCAGTTCGACTCGGTTCATCAGCGATTGCAACTGGACGCCCCGTTGCGTGGCCAGAAAGGAGTGGAGCTCATCGATCACGATGTAGTCCAACCCGGCGAACAGGCGAGGCGCGAGCGGCCCCCGGTTGACGAAAAGGGCCTCCAAGGACTCGGGGGTTATCAGCAGCACGCCGCCCGGGTCGGCCACCAGCTTCTGTTTCGCCGCCGCCGAGACGTCTCCATGCCAGCGATGCACGGGGATATCCACCCGTTCGCACATCTGGGCGAGGCGTCCGTGTTGATCGTTGATCAGCGCCTTCATCGGCGACACGTACAGCACCTGCACCCCCACGGGTCTTCCGGTCGCCGGTTCCGCCCACGGGTCGTAGTCCGTCCACGGGGCCTGCTGAACGGGCGAAATCCGGTCGATGGCGTCCGCCAGGTTCGAAAGGACTGGCAGGAAAGCGGCCTCGGTCTTCCCGGCGGCGGTCGCCGCGGCGATGATCACATCGCGATCGCCGTCCAGGATCGGACCGATGGCGCGCTCCTGCGCGTCGTGCAGCGAGGTCCATCCCTGGTCGTATATCCAGCGCTGTATCCGCGGGTGCAACCGGGTGAACGCCGCAGAGGGGTCGGCGGCGGCTTCAGAGACGGAAATGGCTGAGGTTGTCATCACCGGCCGCCGCTTCCGGATTGGGCTGCGGGGGTCCGGCGCCGCTTCCCATTGGCAACAGATCCGGATTGGTCTCCGGCTCGATCTTGACCCGGTCGATCAGATCGGACCATTCCACGCCGGGGTTCTGGTCAAGGACCGAGAGGAGGTCCACGAACTCCTTGATCGTGGTGCGCGGCGTGCGGAAGTAGGCGTCACCGACCCGGGCCGCGCAGTGGTTCATGAACGCGGTCAACGCCTCGTCGGGCACCAGGTGGGCATCAGGGTCGCCGCTCGCGAAGACATGCCGGATTTTGGTCAGCAGCACGAACATGTCCTCGGGAGACAGGTTGGCCAGCCGCAGCACCGGTCCGGAGAAGTCCACCAGCCCCTGGCGCGTGAAGGAGTTCTCGGCCAGGCGCGAACGCAGCGCCGGGTACGAGTAGAGGCCGCGCCGGGTGTCGAACAGCATGTCGGGGGTGCCGCCGAACACGAACCCGAGTCCGGCGGCCGAACCCTGCAAGCAGTCGTTGAGGATGCGCAGCACCTGTTCGTAGTTGGAGTTTCGGGCCCGGGTGTGCGACATCTTGTAGAGGTTCACCATCTCGTCCAGGCAGACCAGGAGACCGGAGAACCCGGCGAGACGGACGAACCGGGCGAACAGCTTCAAATGGTCGTAGAAGCTGCGATCATCGATGATGGTGCGCACCCCGAGCGCCTTCCGGGAGTCGGTGCGGGTCGAGAATTCGCCGCGGAGCCAGCGCACCACATCGGAGCGCAACTGTTCTTGGCCGGTGTCATGTGCGCGCCAGTAGGCGGCGATCACTTCGGCGAAGTCGTATCCGCCGACCAGCTCCTGGAGCTCGGCGAGCCGTTCGCGGATCACGGTCTCCGGGTCGACGTTACGGGAGCGAGCCTCGCCCAGGCCGGCGGTGATGAAGCGTTCCACCACCGACGGCATGGCGCCGCCCTCCGGTTTCGCCCGCGTCGACAGGTTGCGCATCAACTCGGCGTACAGACCTCGGGCCTGGCCGCCGGTGGCGTAGAGGCGTCGCTCGGGTGACAGGTCGGCGTGAACGGTGACGAGCTTGCGCTCGAGCGCGATGGAACGCACCAGGTTCAGGAAGAAGGACTTACCGGCCCCGTACTCACCGATCACCAACCGGATAGCCGAACCTCCGTCGGCTATCCGGTGGATGTCGCCGAGGAGCGCGACTACCTCATCGGCGCGCCCCACCTGGATGTGCTGCTGGCCGACCCGGGGTACGACCCCGGCGCGCAACGACTGGATGACCGCGTCTCGGTCCCGGGGACGGATGCGGCCGGAGGCGAGGTCTACGGTTGTCAAATCAGCTCCTTGATGGCATCGGCATTGAGCACCATGGGGTCATCTCCCTCGACCACCGATTCACCGCAGTGGTCGAGGGCGGTTTCATTTATGACGTCGAGGGCGCTGTCGAGGAACGGTAACCCGAAGGAGCGGGCCAACTCCTCGGCGGAACCACGATCCCACTCCGCTCGGGCGGCCAGCGCGTCCAACAACTGCCGGTGCGGCCCGTCCAGTCCCTCGATAGCCGACTCGGGATCCGAACCGTTGACGCCCGACTCTATCTCCGGCGGCGGGTCGTCGTCCACGAAGATGTCGGCCAGCAGGTGCGCCACCCGGTCCGTCTCGGCCAAGCGGTCCCGGATCTTGGCCGGGTCCAGGTTCACGGGCGATTGCGGCGCGGAAACCCCGCCGGAGTCGGGTATCTCCCAACGAGCGCCGGGTGCCTTCTCCCCTACGCTGATCGGACCGCGATCCGCCAAATCCAGGGTGTGGGCGCGGCCGTACAGGTGGGCTTCGTCGAGGCCCATCAGTTGGAACAACTTTTCCAGAACGGCAATCTCTTCGTAGTTGACGGTCCCGTCGGCGGCTGCCAACTCGATCAGGAGGGTTCCCACTTTGGGCAGATCCCGGGGTTGCATCTTTTTCACTCTGGGTTGAGCATCCTGCAGGCGAGGTTTCCGGACGCCGAGCCATGTCAGGTGGGCCTCCAGTCTGGCCCGGTCGGCGGTGTCGAGTCCGGTGATCCCCTCCAGTCGTTTGGTGAGGAATCGGTGTTCGATGGGGTTGACGGCCCCGTCGGCGGCGGCCACCAAGGCACCCAGGAACACCAGGGAAAGGACGGCGCGGTACCGGGGTGTGGGCTTTCCCCGGTCACCCTCGGGAAGCGGGAACAGCACCGCCCGGGTACCGGGACCGGGAGGAGAAGAACCGAAACGGACATCGGGTTCGATGCCCACGCCGAGGTTGGCGAGTGTGAAGGCCAGCGCAGAGACCGTGGCCTTGGTGAGTTTCGGGGGGTGGCCGGGCGACCACTGCTCCACCAGATCATCGAGGGGAACCACCGCTGTGGGCCGGTCGGCCAGCACTTCCGAGGTCCAGGTCCGGAGAATGTCAAGAGTTGTCCTACCGTGGGTGGCGAGCAGGGCATCGGGCAGCAGCCCGACCGCGGCCGGGGTGCCGGCCCGGTCGGGGTATCGCCCGATCAGACGGCTGTAGGCGTCGAGTTCCTCGTGGCATTGCCTGGCCAACTCGTTCAGCTTGATGATCAGCGACGGGTCGCGCGTCACGTCGGGAATGGGATCGCAGGTGACGTGTACTCCTCCGTGGAATCCGGAGGATGCGGCCCGGTACATGAGCTGGATGTGCTCGGCCGGTCTCGGCGTTCGGATACCCGGTCCGAACCGCTCCCCGTAGCGTATGGCGAACAACTGGTCGAACTCGGCGGCAACGCGCCTGGCCGGTGTTCGCAGTTGCCCTTGGGGATGGTGGCGGAGGTAGCTGAGGGCCCATTCGGCCGGAATGGGGGAACTTTTCGCAACATATCTGCCGATGCCGACCCGGACCGATGCCGGAACCCCGGACCAGGGTCGGTCCGGAGTCCATGGAACCGGTTGGACGTCGGTGGTCAACGACCGGACGCCTTCCACGAAATCCAGCAGTTCACCGGCGCTCTTGAGGAATGATCTCTCCTGGCCGTATATGCCGCGGAGACGTTCGATCTCGGCCAGGATGACTTCCACCTCGGGAAGGTGGAGGTCGGCGCCGAGGTCGGCGAACAGACGGCGTTCGAGCCCGTAGAAGAACAGGAACACGTTGCCGATGGAGGTGTAACGGTTCCGGCGCCCTCCGGCCAGCCACTGAAGATAGGCGGCCCGAACCCGCGGGTCGGCCCGTCGGTATGACGGGTTGTGGGACGTGAAGCCCCCGGCGCGGCCCCTGCCCTTCCAGTTGACCGGAAGGCGGGGATCGATGAGGCTCGGCTCGGATCCGCGGCCGTTCGCCGCCAGGGCGCCGGCGCCGGTGTAGACCATCCCACCCTCGATCACCCGTCCCGCCACTTGGATCCTTCCACCGGGTGGGACCCAGGTTGCCGGGCCTCGCTTGGATCGCCTCCCCGACCACTGAGGCGAGTTGCTATCCCACCAATAGGGCGTCGGCAATTTGGGCTTCCTCTTCCGTTGGGAACGGTTTGTCCCGCCTTTGGGACGGCTCACAACCCCCCTTTCAGGTCCCAGCCTGTCACGCGGATGATGTTACCGGGCAGAGGATGCTATCGGTGGGAAGGCGTGTTGAATCCGCCGTCGATCGCTGTTGGCTTGGGACGGATGCGTCGGGTTCAGTTGTCGGGGAAGTTGTATTTGAAGACTCCGCCGGTGCGGATCATCTCGGCCGCTATCCCGTCGGCATGTTGGATGAAGCGATTGAGCATGGCGTTGATCTGGTCCGGCACGTCCTGGAGGGCCTTGTGTCCGGCGCCGACCGGCTTTCCGATCACCACCTGCGGGCACAACTCACGCAGGAGATCCAGGTCCAGATCGGGTTGGCCGCAGTCGATGTACAGATAGGGGCACTGCACTGCGGCCAGTATCGGTCCACAGTCGAAGCCCATCATCCCCTGCCAGCCGTTGAGGATTACATGATCGGGGACTTCGGCCAGTCGCTTGGCGATGGTCCCCACCCGAGACGGATCGTCGGTGGGCAGGTATGAAGCCATCAGAAATCGGCGAAGGGTCTCTCGGAAATCCTGGTCCGCGGTCATCAGGTGATCGAAGGGACCGTGATGGCGGGCATGCCATCCGGGGATGTTGCTCGGTGAGTCCAGGCTGGCTATCGCCCCTATCAACTCAGGGTGACGGGCGGCGGCGGAGATGATCACCTGTCCGCCCATGCTCTGGCCCACCAGGACTGGCTTCTCCAAGCCCAGGGAGCGGATCAACTCGGCTACGTCGTCGCCATGCTTTTCCATCGTGTAGATCTCGTCGGGTTTGTCGCTGTCGCCGTGACCCCGCAGATCCACTGCCAGGCAGCGGTGTTTGGGCGAGAAGTAGTCTTCCTGAAAGCCGAAGCCCCCTCGGTTTCCGAATCCGCCGTGAATGAAGATAATGGCCGGGTCGCCGACGCCTACCTGGTGGTATGCGATGCGAACGCCGTCGGAGGTGGTGAACCGTTCAGTCATGGGATCGGAGCATAGTTTGTGCAGGCAGGGCGGAGACTCACAGGGATGCCTATAATGTGTTGCGCAGTATGCGTAGGATTCTTTTGGGGTGAACGTATGACCAAACCTACCAACGTGTTACTCGGTTCGTCTTTGCATGCAATGGCCAAAAATCGAGCGCAAGAGCGTGGATTGAGCCTTTCCGGTTATATACGAGAATTGATCCGCGCCGATGATGCGGCATCCCGGAATCTGACCGGTGACATCACACCGCTCGTCGGCTTCCTGGGCAGCCGAGGCGCGCCGACCGACATCGCCCGCAACAAACATGAAATGATCACGGAGGCGGTTGCCGAACAGTCGGATCGCAAAGCAATAGGCGCGAGGGACCGCTGATTGAATCGCGTCTTTGTCGATACAAGTGCGTGGTACGCGGCGGCGGCCGGCGACGACGCCTCCCATGACCGGGCAGTTCGCCTGCTAAGTGACCATGCAGGGCGGCTGGCTACCACCGATCACGTTCTTGTGGAAACATGGGCCATAGCGCGCTACCGACGGAACCCCAACCTGGCGGATGCCTTGGTGAGGACCATCATGGATCGAAGGCTCGCCGAAGTGTTGACGGCGACTCCAGACGACGTCCGCGCCGCCCTGAGAATCGGGAGGATGTTCAGCGACCAGGACTTCTCGATGACTGATCGGACGAGTTGGGTTGTCATGGAACGTCACGGCATCGAGGAAGCTATAGCGTTCGACGCCGACTTCGCGGTTTACCGCTACGGTTCGGGTCTGCGCCGGGCCTTCACGGTTCATCGTTGAGGTCCGCCCAGGGCTAAAGCCGGTGTGCGGCGCGCTGTCTGCCACACAGGAGCGGGCCGAGGAGGGGAAGGCGGGATATTTCGCTCGGCGTGCAGTTAGATATTTTTCGGTTGGCGGTTGGGTCCGGCGCGATCAGGTCTCGTCTCGGTGTTGGCAGAACCTCGTCGACCGAATGACCCACCTTCGACTCGCCTCTCGGGAAGTTGTATTGGAAGACTTCGCCGGTGCGGATCATCTCCGCTGCGATTCCCTCGGCGCGGTGGATGACGCGGATCGCTCGCATAGGAGTTCAGCTATTAGTGATCTGTGTCGTCAACGATCCCTGCCGCCCAGTTCAGAATTCTGCCGACAATGTTCTCGCACATTTCAACGTTCCGCCTGGTTGCGCCCCTGGCTATGTGATACGGGGACAGGTACCAACTGGAAAAGGTCCTCAGGTCCTCCGGCTGGATGTTAAGAAGCCGAATTGTTTCATCCGGACAACTTTCATAGAGCTCGTGGACCCGATGAGTGCGGTCCGGTTCTGTTCCGTAATAGACATGTACTGCTTTCAATGCCATCTCCGATGAGCTGACGAACTCTCGACAAGCCTGTTTCCACGCTCTCTGTTCGTCCCGCATTTTTCTGACAGCCCCTTCAAAATAGACAGATGCCTCTACCAGATACGCTCTGGATTCATCCTCATTGTTGTCCGGCAGATAACTCACAACAGCACGCCTGAATTCCTGTCATAGATCAGGCGACCTCCCTCCGCCACCCATTTGCACGGATTGCCCACCACGTTTCGCCTCCGTACCAGGTCCTCCAGATCTGTCAAGGACACGTCCACCTTGAACGGACAGCGTCGTTCCGCCTCCAGGGCAATTCTGAACTCCCACTCAAACCATTCTTCCACCGGCACCCTGTCTATGGCCACGAGCAAATCAATGTCAGAGCGGACAGTGTCCTCTGCCTGCGCTACCGATCCGAACAAAAAGACCTTATCCGGATCATACGACACGACGACACTCAATACGTGTTCAACCCAGTCCCTGGGCAGACCAGGATGCCCCAGGTCAAGGGCGACATCCGCCCCCCTTCCGGCCGCGGCTTCCGTATTCATACACTTCTTCCTGGAGGCATTTTCCCCACTCAGCGCCACTTCGCACTCTAGCACCTCAGCTGATGAGCGAGTCCACCCACAGGCAAAGAGCAGACGACTCGGGCAGTGCTGTAGCTAGCTGGTGGGGAAGTTGTATTGGAAGATCCCGCCGGTGCGGGTCATCTCCGCGGCGATGGCGTCGGCGTGTTGGATGAAGCGGTTGAGCATGGCGTTGATCTGGTCGGGCACGTCCTGGAGGGCTTTGTGTCCGGCGCCGACGGTCTTTCCGATCACCACCTGGGGGCACAGCTTCCGCAGCAGGTCGAGGTCGAGATCGGGCTGGCCGCAATCGATGCAGAGATAGGGGCACCTGACACGGCGCAGCACCGGCCCGGGATCGAAGTCGCTCTTGCCGTGCCAAGTGTTGTAGATGACATGGTCGGGAACCTCCGCCAGGCGCTCGGCCATTCCCCCGAGTCGAGAGGGGTCGTCGGTGGGTAGGTAGGCGGCGCTGAGGAACATTTGCAGCGCCTCCCGTAGCGGCCCGCCGCCCTTTGCTATCAGGTGATCGAAGGGTTCATGGAAACGCTGGTGCCATCCTGGAATGTTGCTGGGTGAGTCCAGGCTGCCTATCGCTCCTATCAGTTCGGCGTGACGGGCGGCGGAGGAGATGATCGCCTGGCCGCCCATGCCCTGGCCCATCTGGACCGGCCTCTCCAGGCCCAGGTGGCGGATCAACTCGGCCACGTCGTCTCCGTGTTGTTCCATGGTGTAGATCTCGTCGGGTTGTCACTTTCCATTAGCCGGATTACGAAGCGTCGACTCAAGACGTGGGCCGCAGTTCCACAAACCCAGCGGAAGTGAAGTCACCGTCAAACGCCAGCGCCAGGCTGATGCGCTCTCGCCGCATGATCTCAAAGCTGGTGGCGTCGACATAGGAATATGCTCGTTCATCATGACGTTCCAGCCATCTCCAGGCCTGCTCGTCTATCGGCGGGGTCACGATAGCCACCGACACTCGGTTTGACCGCTGAATTGTTGAGAGGAAGCGAACCGCGGGAGCATGGCCGGCCTTCCGGCGTAACCAGGTCCATGTCTCTCCTAACACAAGATTCGATGTCCGTACCGGGCCGCGATTGTCCAGCCAGAGCATCTTTGCGTCATCATGGCGGCGATCCCGGGCAACCTGGAGACCAATCCAGAATGAGGTGTCCGCGAATCTCACTCCTCTAGCCCGTAGATCACTGAATCGATGTCGTCACCCGGTTCGATGTCGAGGCATCCGATGAGATTGTCCACCGGATCGGCGAGTGTTGTCAGATGTGCACCTAGCGAGGCCCTTATTGCATCGCGTACCAAGGATGAACGCGAGACTGCCATCTGCGCGGCCCGGGTCGAGAGAGCCTCGTCCAAGTGTTCGTCCAAGTATAGCTGTATACGCCGCATAGTAGCAGTATACACCATCCTCTACTCGGGGAAGTTGTATTTGAAGACCCCGCCGGTGCGGACCATCTCGGCGGCGATGGCGTCGGCGTGGTGGATGAAGCGGTTGAGCATGGCGTTGATCTGGTCGGGCACGTCCTGGAGGGCCTTGTGTCCGGCGCCGACGGTCTTGCCGATCACCACCTGGGGGCACAGCTTCCGCAGCAGGTCGAGGTCGAGATCGGGCTGGCCGCAGTCGATGTAAAGATAGGGGCACCTGACTCGGCGCAGGGTGGGGGTGGGATCGTAATCCTTCTTGTCCCGCCAACTGTTGAGAATCACATGGTCGGGGACCTCCGATAGCCGCTCGGCCATCCCCCCAACCCGGGAGGGGTCGTCGGTAGGCAGATAGGCGGCGCTGAGAAAGGCTATGAGTGTCTCCCGGAACGGACCGTCTGCGGTCATCAGGTGTTGGTAGGGACCATGGTGTCCCTGATGCCATCCTGGAATGTTGCTGGGGGAGTCCAGGCTGGCGACAGCGCCCACCAGATCGGGATGCCGGGCGGCAGCGGCGATGATCACCTGGCCGCCCATGCTCTGTCCCACCAGCACCGGTTTACTCAACCCCAGGTGACTGATCAGTTCAGCCACGTCGTCTCCGTGCCTGTCCATGGTGTAAACATCATCAGGCTTGTCGCTTTCGCCGTGGCCCCGAAGATCAACCGCTACGCAACGGTGGTTGGGCGAGAAGTACTCCTCCTGGAAGCCGAAGCCTCTACGGTTGCTGTAGGCGCCATGAATAAAGACGATGGCGGGGTCGCCTTCTCCTACTTGGTGGTATGCGATGCCGACGCCGTCCGAGGTAGTAATCCATTCAGTCATCAGCCGGAGCTTAGTTGCGAATACCCGACGGCCTTTGAAGCGCCCTTCGCAGGTCACAGCAACTGGATGACTCCGGTTTCCTCCGAGCAGGGGCGGCTCAGGGCTCGGGGAAGTTGTATTTGAAGACTCCGCCGGTGCGGATCATCTCCGCTGCGATGGCGTCGGCGTGTTGGATGAAGCGGTTGAGCATGGCGTTGATCTGGTCGGGTACGTCCTGGAGGGCTTTGTGTCCGGCGCCGACGGTCTTTCCGATCACCACCTGGGGGCACAGCTTCCGCAGCAGGTCGAGGTCGAGATCGGGCTGGCCGCAGTCGATGTAGAGATAGGGGCACTTCACTCGGCGCAGCACCGGACCGGGATCGAAGTCGCTCTTGCCGTGCCAGGTGTTGTAGATGACATGGTCGGGAACCTCCGCCAGGCGCTCGGCCATTCCCCCGAGTCGAGAGGGGTCGTCGGTGGGTAGGTAGGCGGCGCTGAGGAACATTTGCAGCGCCTCCCGTAGCGGCCCGCCGCCCTTTGCTATCAGGTGATCGAAGGGTTCATGGAAACGCTGGTGCCATCCTGGAATGTTGCTGGGTGAGTCCAGGCTGGCTATGGCGCCGACCAGTTCGGGATACTGGGCTGCCGCGCAGATGATCACCTGGCCGCCCAAGCTCTGTCCCACCAGCACGGGTTTTTCGAGACCGAGGTGGCGAATGAGTTCAGCTACATCATCAGCGTGCTGGGGCATGGTGTAAAGGTGGTCGGGTTTGTCGCTGTCGCCGCTACCCCTCAGATCCACTGCAACACAGCGGTGGTCGGGCGAAAAATAGTCCTCCTGGAAGCCGAAGCCCCTTCGGTTGCTGTACGCGCCGTGGATGAAGAGGATGGCCGGGTCGCCGGCGCCTACCTGGTGATAGGCGATACGGACTCCGTCGGAGGTGATGAATGATTCAGTCACGGGTTAAGCGATCCGTTCAGTCGTGGGTTTCAGGTCTTAGGGAAGTTGTATTGGAAGACTCCGCCGGTGCGGATCATCTCCGCCGCGATGGCGTCGGCGTGCTGGATGAAGCGGTTGAGCATGGCGTTGATCTGATCGGGCACGTCCTGTAGAGCCTTGTGCCCCGCGCCTACCGTTTTGCCTACCACCAACTGCGGGCAGAGTTCCCGGATGCGGTCGAGATCGATGTCAGGTTGACCGCTGTCGATGTACAGGTAGGGACACTTCATCCGGCGCAACGACTCTGTGGGATCGTAGGCGCTCATCGCTTGCCAGGCTCTGACGATCACATGGTCGGGTATGCCGGCGAGGCGCTCCTCAAGGCCTGCCACCCAGGCCGGATTGTCGGTGGGGAGGTAGGCGGCGCTGAGAAAGGAACGGACCGTCTCCCGGTAGGGCCCGTCGAAAGTCATGAGGTGATCGAAGGGTCCATGGAAGCGGTCCTGCCATCCGGGGATGTTGCTGGGCGAGTCCAGGCTGGCCACGGCCGCCACCAGTTCGGGATGGCGCTCGGCGACGGAGATGACCACCTGGCCACCCATGCTGTGGCCCACCAGGACGGTCCGCCCCAGTCCCAGGTGGCCGATGACCTCCGCCACGTCATCGGCGTATTGCGCCATCGAGTAGGGCTCGTCGGGTTTGTCGCTGTCGCCGTTGCCCCGGAGATCGACTGCCACGCAGCGGTGGTTGGGTGAAAAGTACCGCTCCTGGAGACCGAAACCGAGCCGGTTGCCGTAGATGCCGTGGACAAACAGGATGGGTGGGGCGCCGGCGCCGACCTCGTGATATGCGATCCGGGTCCCGTCGGAGGTTGTGATCCTCAAAGTCATGCCCGCCAGCCTAGTTGTGGGCAAACGGGGCCGGATCGGGTCAATCTCCCGCGGCCCGGGCCGCGAGGTCGGTCGATTCGGTGACCGGGGATACGCTTCCCATTCCCGCCGCTACCCGTAAACTGTTCGAAGTGGACATTTGCATTCGCCGCGGGTTGCTCACGGTTCGGTTCCCGGTGTTGGCATGACGGGCGAGGGCCTCATAGTGATGGGGGTCCTGGTTGGGGTCGTGGTGTTGTTCGTCTCCGAGCGGTACCCCCTGGACATCGTCGCCATCCTGGGTCTGGGAGTGTTACTGGTCTTGGGCCTGGTGACCGTCGGGGAGGGTTTCTCGGGGTTCAGCAATCCGGCTACGCTGACCGTGGCCGCCATGTTCGTTCTCAGTGCCGGTTTGCAGAAGACCGGCGCCACTGCCACGGTCGGCCGGTTGATGGTGCGCTTCAGCCGCAATCACTACACGGCGCTGGTGGTGATCATGGTGACGGTCACGATTATGTCGGCTTTCGTCAACAACACGGCTGCGGTGGCCGTGTTCATTCCCCTGGTGACCATTCTCGCCAACCGACGGAGAATCGCCGCCTCCAAACTGCTGATCCCCCTTTCCTACGCCTCCCAGTTCGGGGGGGTCTGCACCCTGATCGGGACCTCCACCAATCTGCTGGTGAGTGCGATCTCCGAGGAAGCGGGGTACGGAGCGTTCAGCATGTTCGAGTTCACGCGGATGGGCCTTGTGCTATTTGCAGCCGGAGTGGCGTTTTTTCTGCTGTTCGGACGATGGTTGTTGCCGGCCCGCCCCACGCCGGAGTTGTCGATCGCATATCACTTGGGTGAATACATCACCGAACTCAGGATTCGCGGCGGGTCCCCCCTGGTGGGAAAGTCAGTGTTGGAAAGCAGGCTGGGAGAGGATCACGACATAACTGTTCTGAGGGTGCGCAACGCCGGGGAAGACGGGTGGGCACCGCTGAGAAGGACCCTCCAACCTGATGACGTGTTGCTGGTCCGCGGGTCTCTTCCCGACCTCATCCGCCTCCGGGGAACCATGGGCCTGAGAATCAACGCCGATTTCGAACTGCGCGACGACACCCTGCAGAGCCAGGATCTTCGCGTCGTTCAAGCCCTGGTGGCGCCCGATTCGAGACTCATCGGGCACACCCTCAAGGAAACCGACTTCCGCAACCGTTACCGGGCGCTGGTGCTGGGCATGCAGCGCAAGGGCGAAACGATCAACGACAAACTCAGTTCGATCAGGCTCCGCTTGGGGGATGCCCTGCTGATACAGGCCCAAGAGGCGCAGATTCGTGATCTGCGACGCGGCAGCGATCTGATCGTTCTGAATGAGATTCCTGGCAGTGTCCTGCGCCACAAGGCGCCCTTGGCCATCGGGATCCTTGTGGTGGTCGTAGGTTTGGCTGCGTTCGATATCCTGCCGATTCTGGTGGCCGCCCTGCTCGGCTGCGTTGCCCTGGTAATGACCCGGATCCTTCAACCAGAGGACGTTTACCGCGCCATCAACTGGCAGGTGATCTTCCTCCTGGCCGGAGTGCTTCCTCTGGGTGTGGCTATGCACACCAGCGGAGCGGCGGGTTGGCTGGCCGAACAAACCGTGGCGCTGGTGGGAGATCTGGGTCCGGTGGCCATCCTGGCCGCTTTTTACCTACTGACCGCCATCATGACCGAGACGATGAGCAACGCCGCGGCGGCGGTGTTGCTGGCCCCCATAGCCATCTCCACCGCCGAGCAGGTCGGCGTGGACCCCCGGCCTTTCCTGATGGCCATTACGTTCGCTGCCTCCACCGGATTCTCAACTCCGGTGGGCTACCAGACCAACACCATGATTTACAACCCCGGGGGGTACAAGTACGCCGACTTTTTGCGGGCCGGGGCGCCGCTCAATGTCATCTTCTGGATACTGTCCGTCATTTTCATTCCCCGACTGTGGGCATTCTGACCCGAGACGCCACTCTGGGGTAGCAAGCTCACTACCCGGAACAGGGAACTTCTCAGAGCATCAGCTGTTCGGCCACCTGAACGGCGTTCAACGCAGCCCCCTTGCGCAGGTTGTCGCCTACCGCCCAGAGGTTGATCCCTCCCGGCGCTCCCGTCGTCTCCCGGACCCGGCCCACCAGTGTCGGGTCTTTGCCGGCGCTGTCCAGGGGGGTGGGGGGAAGATGGTCCCATACCTCCACCCCGGGTGCTTCGGACAGAATGCCCAAGGCCTCGGTTCGGCTTAGGGGACGTTTGAACCACATTGAGGCCGCCACGCCGTGGCCTACCATCACCGGCACTCTCACGCAGGTGGGCTCGACCGCCAATTCGGCATGCTCCAGGATCTTTCGGGACTCGTTGACCAGCTTCCACTCCTCGTCGGTGTAATGGTGTTCGGTCTCGGATCCGGCCAGCGGCAGGACATTGAACCCTATGGGACGGCTGTAGACCTCTCCGCCCGGATCGGCCCAACCCCCCTGCGTCAAGCCTGAACGGTCTCCTTTGAAGTGCTCTATCTGTTGGGAAAGCTCGGTCACTCCCTTCTGCCCGGACCCCGACACCGATTGAAAGGAGGTGGCCACCATCGAACGGAGTCCCGCCGCCCGATGCAGAGGCGCCGCCGCCATCATCAGCACCATGGTTGTGCAATTGGGATTGGCGATTATTCCCTGGTGTGAACCGATGGCGTGGTCGTTGACGTCCGCCACCACCAGGGGCACGCCGGGATCCATCCGAAAGCACGAGGAGTTGTCGATCACCACCGCCCCGGCTTCGACAAAGCGCCCCGCATATGCCCTCGACCGGGCGGCGCCGGCGGAAAAGATCGCCACCTTGATTCCCTCTGGATCGACTTCGGCCAGATCCTCCACTTCCACCTTTCCCCAGGCGGTGGAGAGCTTCCTCCCGGCCGACCGGGCCGAAGCAAAGAGGCGCAATTGACCCATGGGGAAGTTACGGTCGGCAAGGATTTCGAGCGCGGTCCGACCCACTGCCCCGGTGGCGCCCACCACGGCCAGGCCGACGCTCATACTCCCTGCTCGCTCTTGATCAGGGGCGGCCGGAACTCGCGGTGAAGCGCCTGCACGGCCTGGTTCATCTGGGACTGATCAACCACGCAAGAAATCCTAATGGTTGAAGTGGAGATCATCTCGATGTTTATCCCTGCCCGGCCCAATGTCCTGAAAACGCGCGCCGCCACGCCCGGTTCGGTTCTCATTCCCGCTCCGACCAGGGAAACCTTGGCGATGTCATGTTGTATCTCCACCGCCGAGGCTTGCACTTGTTCCCCGATTATCCTGACCACCTCTTCCGCCCATTCCGCGGAGCTCTTGGGGATAGTGAAGCTGATGTCGGAAAGACCGTCTCGGGAGACGTTCTGCACGATCATGTCGACATTGACGCCCGCGGCTGCCAGGGGCTCGAAGACGGAGGCCGCCACGCCCGGTTGGTCGGGGACTTCCCGCAGGGTCACCTTGGCCTCCGAGGCGTCGTGCGCGATGCCGCTGATTATGGCTTGTTCCATGCTCTCCATCTCGGTTGCCTTTCTTATCCAGGTGCCGGGCGAGTCGGTAAAGGAAGATCGTACGTGGATCGGTACGCCGTATCTCCGTCCGACCTCCACCGCCCGGGGAATGAGCACCCCGGCACCGGAGGCGGCCAGTTCCATCATTACCTCGTAGGAAACCTCATCAAGCTTTCGCGCTTCGGGGACGATTCGGGGATCTGCGGCCATCACTCCCGGAACGTCGGTGTAAATCTCCGCCACGTCACCTTCCAAGGCGGCTGCCAGGGCCAGCGCGCTGGTGTCGGAGCCGCCGCGCCCCAGGGTGGTTATCTCCTTGGAACGGGGACTGACTCCCTGGAAACCGGCGACGATCACCACCTTTCCCTCGGCGAGGTTTTCGGATACCCGCGCTCCCGTTATTCCCTGGATCTTGGCGGCGCCGTGGGTTTCGTCGGTGAGAATCCCCGCCTGACTGCCGGTGAGGCTGACGGCTTCCACGCCGTGGGACGCGATGGCCATGGCGGTCAAGGCGATGGAGATGCGCTCTCCGGCGGTGAGCAGCATGTCCATCTCCCTGGCCGGCGGGTTGGGATTCACTTCCCGGGCCAGTGCCGCCAAGTCATCGGTGGTGTCGCCCATGGCGGAGACCACGACCATCACCTGCGCACCGGTGCGACGGGCGTGGACCACCCGCGACGCGACGTTTCTGATTCGATCCGGGGTGGCGAGCGAGGACCCGCCGAATTTTTGTACGATCCGCGACATATCCAGGAGAGCGAAAGAAGGCTACCACAATCTTACGGCTTTCCGGCCTCCCTGGGACTGCGGTTGGCCGGACCGGACTTGGCATCGTTACCCAGCGCACAGTCGCCAATCCCCACCGGCGGACAGGGGGGACGGCATTCGAGGCGTATCCGTCGACTGTCGCGCCGCCCCGCAGGGAACAGGCGCGGCGTAGAATGGGGCACGGTACGGTTCGTGTGCGGACCCACCACAGTTGTGGTTCAGGGGCGCGCCGCGGGTAGATCTGATGTACGGGGGAATTTGTAGGTGGGTAAGCAAAAGCGACAGCGCCAAAAGGCCGCCAAAGCGGCGCGCCTGCAAGCGGAGAAAAAGAGACAGTCCCGCAAGGAAAACCTGAAGAGGTTGGGTATCGGGCTGGGAATGGCCGTCGTCCTGGTTGCGGTTCTGGTGGTCTGCAACCTGGGTGGAGGTGAGGACGAAGGAGGAGAAGCATCCGGGGAGTTGTCCGACACCTACCGGGAATACCGTGAAAAACCCCCAGCCTGCCAGGCGGCGGTGCCTCCTCCCCTCCGGCCGATGAGCTTCGAGGGGTTTGAACCGCAGGGGATCGTGCCCGGGGACGTAGTCATCGCCCGAGTGAAAACCTCCTGCGGGGAAGTAGTGATGGAACTGGACACCAGCTATCCGGAGACCGTCAACTCTTTCGTATTCCTGGCCAGGCAGGGGTTCTATGACGGTACGGTCTTCCACCGGATTCTGCAGGGGTTTGTTGTACAGGGAGGCGATCCTTCCGCCACCGGACGGGAAGACGCTGGCTACGAGATCGCAGACGAGTATCCCCCCGAGGACTACCAGTACAACGTAGGCGTTGCGGCCATGGCCAACGCCGGGAAGAACACCACCGGAAGCCAGTTCTTCTGGATGCTGGATGACGCTCCGTTCCTCAACCCGCAATACAACGTTTTGGGTCGCATAACCGAAGGCTTGGAAGTTTTGGACCTCATCGCCCAGATACCGACCTCCCTGTCTCCCACCGGTGAACAGAGCCTTCCCCGGGAAGCCCTTTATATCGAATCGGTGGAGATAACCGTCGGACCCTGAACAGGCCCCTGGGATGGGGGTCGATCTCCACACGCATACCACCGCCTCCGACGGGTCCGACTCGCCGTTCCAACTGGTGGAGGCGGCCGCCGCCCTGGGATTGTCGGCAGTGGCGATCACCGATCACGACACAACGCAGGGATTGAAGGAGGCCAAGGAGGCGGCTTGGGGCGCTGGCATAGAGTTGGTCGAGGGAGTGGAGTTGTCCCTGGATTGGCGCGGGGGCGCCATGCACATGCTGGTGCTGCTGGTTTCAGACGCCGACCTCCTCCAATCCCGGCTGGCGCCGGTGCGCCGGGCCAGGATGCGCCGCAACCTGCAGATAGCCGAACATCTCCAGTCCCTGGGGGTGGAGGTAACCATGGAGGAAGTGAAGAAGGAAGGTGGCGAAGGAACTATCGGCCGGCCCCACTTTGCCTCCCTCCTGGCCAGGAAAGGATATGTCGCCGACATCCCGGAGGCCTTTAGACGGTATCTGGGCAGGGGATGTCCCGCCTACGCCGAGAGATACCGGCTGGGTTCCGTTGAGGCAATTGAAATGGCGCACGCGGTGGGGGGAGTGGCGGTTCTGGCTCATCCCCTCACCCTGGGATTGGAGGGCGGTGAGCTTTCCGAATTGCTGGGCGAACTGGCTGCTCAGGGAATGGACGGCATGGAGGCCTACTACGGAGCGTACGAGCCGCCCACCCGCCACACGCTCGCCAGGCTGGCCCGGCTGCACGGTTTGATTCCCACCGGGGGTTCGGACTATCACGGGCGTTTCAAGCAGGAGATAAGGCTGGGAGTCGGCCGGGGGGACCTGACCGTGCCCGACCGGGTACTGGAAGAGTTGAAGGAGACTGCCGCCCCTCTATCGAAACTGCGCCGGGCGACCGGGTCATGAGGGGAAGAGCGATGGGGATGGGCGCCGCGGCGGTGGTGGTCTCGGCGGGGGTGCTGCTATCGAGGATTCTGGGGCTGGCCCGAGAGACGATGCTGGCCGCCCTGATCGGAGTCAATGCTGTGGGAGACGTCTACCGGGCGGCCTTCCTGGTCCCCGACCTGCTCAACTACCTGCTGGCCGGCGGCTACCTGACCATCACCTTCGTTCCGATCCTCACCGCTCGATTGCAGGCGGACGATTCACTGGGCGGCAACCAGGCTTTTGTGGCCGTCTTCAGGGTGGTGACCGGTCTCACCATCGTCCTGACGGCCGTGCTGATGATCTGGACGACCCCTCTTCTGGAACTGGTCTATCCCCGGTTGTCACCCAGCCAACTCGCAGAAGTGATCCGGCTCACCAGGATCGCCCTTCCCGCGCAGGTGTTCTTTGTCGGAGGGTCGCTGCTCATGGCCTACCAGTACGCCCATCGGAGGTTCCTGACGCCCGTGGCGGCCCCCATTATCTACAACCTGGCGATAATCGTGGGAGGGCTGGCGGGAAGTGTTCTGGCTGATCCGCCACCCGCCGACGGGTTCGTGTGGGGCGCCCTGGCCGGCGCGGCGATCGGGAATTTTTCGATCCAGTGGTGGGGGGCGCGCCGGGTGGGATTGAGGCTGGTGAAAGGGGTGGCCTGGAGGCATCCGGCGGTGCGTACCTATCTGGCGCTGGCGCTGCCCTTGATGGTGGGCCAGTCGGTGGCGGTCCTCGATGAGCAATTCATCCGGTTTTTCGGCCAACTGACCGGGGAGGGGGGGATTTCCGCTCTTTCCTTCGCCCGGGTGCTGAACATGGTGCCGGTGGGGATGGTGGCTCAGGCAGCCGGAGTGGCGGCCTTTCCCTTCCTGGCGTCCCTGGCGGCGGCCGGCCGGAGCGACGAGTTGACCGAAACAACCCTGCGGACCGCCAGGATGACCTTGTTCCTGGGAACGGGAGCGGCCGCGGCGGTGCTGGCGGTGGGGGGTCCGGGGGTGCGGCTGATTCTGCAATGGGGAGCCTTCAGCGCCGACGATTCGGAACTGGTTGCTCGGTTGCTGTCCTTTTATGCGCTGACGATCCCGGCGTGGGGTATTCATCAGGTGATCGCGCGGTCCTTCTACGCAGAGCGACAGATGTGGCCTCCGGTGTTGATCGGCACCCTGGCCGCGGCGTTGGCGGTCCTGCTGTCGGTGTTGCTGGTGGCCGCCTGGGACGTCCAGGGGTTGGTCTGGGCCAGCGTCCTGTCCATGGCGGCGTACGCCGTCGGATTGACCGTCTATTGGATGCGGGGCCGGGGGGCGGAGGGAAGGCGTCTGGCGGCGGGTCTGGGCCGCTGCATGCTGGCGGGGACCGCAGCGGCGGCAGCGGGCTGGTGGGTTGCCCGGTTGTTCCCAGCCAATGGCGCCTGGTCGTTGGCGGAAGCGGCGGGGGGCTTTCTGGCGGGAGGGGCGACCGTCGCAGTGGTGTTCGCCACAGTGGCCTGGTGGTCGGGAAGCAGGGAGTTGCGGTCGCTGTGGGCCGGTGGAAGGAGGTAGCGCCCGAACCTCAATACATGTGCGGTTGTACCGACACAGCGATCGAGAATTCGATGTCACGGATGGCCTGGGTTGTCGCCTGCCCGATCAGGTCCATCCGGCGCACCTGGGCAATCCGATCGGCCGCATTGCCGAGTTCGTGCTTGGACAGCAGTTCATTGAAGATTCCGCAGGCATCGACCAGGCAGATGAGCATGATGTCACGGGGATCGGGGATCTCGTCAGAGAACAGGACCTCCATGATGCGTAATTTCACTTCTCGTTCGGCTCTGCCGTCCACCAGCGGATAGCGGCGGGCCCGGAACGCCCACAGAAACCGTTTTTCCTGCTTTTCCAAGATGCCGCGTTCCACCAGTCTGGCAAGAGCCTCCTGGTGGATATCGCCGGCGCGTTCGACCGTTCGTTCCATCCAGTGCCGGGTGGAGTGCACCCCGTCGGCTGCTATCTCGGCCAAGGTGGGGTCGAGCAGGCTGTCTCCCACCGGCGTGGAGTCGATCAGGATCAGGTTCTCGAGGTCGGTGTCGATTCGGTTCTCCATGGCCAGGTCCATCAATACCCCGCCTGCCATGGCGTATTCGAGCGACCAGTTCGGCACCCGCACGAATCTTCCGTCGTGGTCTCGGAGCAGGAGCAGGACGATTTCTTCTGCGAATCTCAACTTCACGCTGGTACTTCCTCGCTTACGGACTGGTACTCCCTAGCGTAGTGGTCTGGCCGAGGCCGGCCAGACCACCTTTCGGTAGCTGTCACGCCAACTGGTGCGCTCGGCCACCGGCAGGGTTCACAGCCAGGATGTCTCCGGCGGTTTGGTGGGGGCGGTGTCACCGTTGGCACCCGGATCGGGGCGGGGCAGGGGATCGGCCGAAGTGAGGGAACCCGCTCTCATCCAGGCGGAAAGAGGCTTGGAGATGTGCGGACGGCGCGCTCGAAGCGTCTGCCTCCGTCTCCTCATCTGGTCCAAAACCGCTGCCAGCACGGCTGCCTCGTAGTCGCCGGCGCCGCCTTTGATTTCTATAAGATCAATCATCGGACGGCTCCACCAACTCGATGAGGGTTCCTGCCAGATCACGGGGGTGGACGAAGGCTATGCGGGTACCGCCGCCGCCTGGGCGGGCCTCGGTGTCCACCAGCTGCGCTCCCTGCCCTTTGAGGTGATGCAGGGCGGCCTCGATATCGGCCACCGCGTAGGCCAGGTGATGGACTCCCTCGCCCTTGGCGTACAGGAAGCGACCCACCGGAGTGTCGGCGCCCAGTGGTTGGAGCAACTGGATGAACGACCCTCCCAATGGGATCATCGCCTCCTCCACGCCCTGGGAGGAGACGGTTTCCCGGTAAAGGGGCGTTACGCCGTACTTGGTCCGATACTCGTCCAGGGTGTGGTCGAGATCGTGCACCGCTATTCCGACATGGTCCAAGTTGAGCAATTTGATAAGAAGGCTTCCCGCTGTCCGAACCTTTAGACAAAATGCAGGGCATGGGGGTTACGGGTCAATCCGGGTTACCCGGATAGAAAGCGACCCGCCGTCCGGTACCCTCCGGGTGATGATGAATTCCAACAATCCAGTCATTTGCTCCGTCGCCCGTACCCCTGTTGGGCGCTATCTGGGGGGACTGTCACCGCTGAGGGCAGTCGATCTGGGCGCCCGGGCTATTGCTGCGGCAGTCGCCCGATCCGGCATTTCCTCAAGTGACGTGGATGAAGTCATTTTCGGCCATGTCTTGGTGGGTGGCGAGGGCCAGATAACTGCTCGCCAGGCAGCGGTCAAAGCCGGTCTGCCCATGACTATCCCTGCCCTCAATGTCAACAAGGTGTGTATCTCGGGATTGACGGCGGTGGGTTTGGCGTCCAACGGGATTCGTTTGGGCGACGCCAATTTCATTGTGGCGGGAGGGATGGAATCGATGAGCAACGCTCCGCATGTGCTCCATGGTTTCCGGTCCGGTCGTCGGATGGGCGACGGCCAATTGGTGGACGTGATGTTGCATGACGGCCTGTTCTGCGCCTTCAATCAATCCACAATGGGGGAGATGTCGGATGGAGTGAACACTCGGTTGGGCGTGACCCGCACTCAGCAGGACGAATGGTCGGCGGAAAGCCATCGGCGCGCCGCCCGGGCAACCGAGGAGGGCCACTTCGCCCGTGAGATCGTTGCAGTGGAGGTCCCGCAACGCCGCGGCGGCCCGGTGAAGGTTGCGGCCGATGAGGGAATCAGATCGGGGATCAGTGTCGAGAAACTGGGTGGGCTGCGGCGGGCCTTCACCGAGGACGGAACTCTCACCGCCGGCAACTCCTCCCAGATCTCTGACGGTGCGGCGGCCCTGGTGGTGGCAAGTCGCTCCGCCGCCGAGGCGATCGGGGCGCCGATCCTGGCGGAGATCGTAGCCTACGGTCAATCCTCGGGACCGGATGCCACGCTCCACGAGCGTCCGGCCGACGCCATCAGAGTGGCTCTGAAACGGGCTGATCTGGCTGTTTCGGACTTGGACATGGTTGAGATCAACGAGGCCTTCGCGGCAGTGGCTCTGTGGTCTGCCCAGATGCTGGGGATCCCGTTCGACAGAGTCAACGTGTACGGTGGGGCCGTGGCGATCGGTCATCCCATCGGCGCCACGGGGGCGCGGCTGGTGGTAACCCTGGTCAACGCGCTGCGGGAAGCCGGAGGCGGTTTGGGCGCGGCGGCCCTCTGCGGTGGCGGGGGTCAGGGGGACGCCTTGGTGATCAGGGTGTCGTGATGAACCCGGACATGGGTCCCAGCTATGCCCTGGATCTGGCCAAGGTAACCGAGCAGGCGGCGATAGCGGCCGCTCACTGGCAGGGCAGGGCCGACAAGGAAGCGGTTGACCAGGCAGCGGTGGACGGGATGCGAGAGCGCCTGAGCACCATCGACTTGGACGGCGTGGTGGTGATCGGGGAGGGGGAAAAAGACCATGCCCCGATGCTGCACAACGGCGAACGGGTGGGAAGCGGCAGCGGGAGTCGGGTTGACATAGCCGTCGACCCGGTGGACGGCACCTCTTTGACTGCACGGGGAGGGCCGGGCGCTCTGTCGGTGATAGCGGTGGCAGAGAGGGGCACCATGTTCCCTCCGGGCAGCCTGGTATACATGGACAAGCTGGCGGTGGGTCCGGAGGCGGCCGGTGTGATTGATCTGGAGGCGCCGGTCCGCCACAACTTGGAGCAGGTCGCCAAGGCCAAAGGGCTGGATCTCGACCAGCTGACAGTGATTGTGTTGGATCGACCTCGAAACCAGGACTACATAGGAAAGATACGTCAGGCCGGAGCGCGCATCAGGTTGATCGGTGATGGCGATGTCTCCGCCGCCATCGCCACCGCACGACCGGAGACGGGCATCGATTTGCTGGTGGGCATCGGTGGATCGCCGGAAGCGGTGATTGCGGCTGCCGCGATGCGGTGTATGGGGGGAGAGATCCAGACTCGCCTCTGGGCCGGTACCCACCGGCAACGTCGATATGCGGCTGATCACGACATGGATCTTGATCGGGTGATGACCACTTCGGATCTGGTGGGGGGCGACGAGGCGTATCTGGCCGCCACCGGGGTGACTACCGGGGAGTTCCTCAAAGGCGTCGAATTCCGCCATGATCAAGCCATTACCCACAGCGTCACGATGCGGGCCGGCACCGGTACTGTCCGCTACATGCAAACCCACCACAATCTGGCCCGGTTGGAGGGATGAGGGACAGGAAGCCGGATGTTTGTCCCGGCTTCTAAGCGATGTCGGGCCTTTGCAGTTCAGGAAAATAGGCAGCGAAAAAGCCACGATCTCTGGTCAGGAAGAAGTCAGACCGAGCAACGGCATGGGCGCCGATCAGGAAGTCGGTGATTATCCTACTCCTGGGCCCACCGGCCTTTCGATATCGGGACCAACGAGAGCCGGCTTCACAGGCGATGGCGACGTCAATCGGGGATGTTGTGGCACTGATCTCCCGCAATGCCTTGTCGAGGGCGGCGCGCGCTGCGAACAATGGAACCAGTTCTGCGTAAACGACATCGCAGACAAGGATCGCCCCTCGGTTATAAGCATGCTTGAGCAACTGCCGAGACCGGGCGCCGTGATGTGTGTCGGGCAGGAACACATCCAGCAGGACGTTCGTGTCAACCGCGGTGATCACCTGCCGCGTATCTCCTCGATATAGTCGTCGGTGTTCCGATCCCCGCCCAGAATCCCGTACACACGATCCACGGGGTGTGGCGCCGCTGTCATTTTCTGGATAAGCAGGCCATTGTCCACGGGAATGATTTCGACTTCGACATTGTGATGCATTCCAAATCGTTCCCTCAGCCGTTTGGGTATGGTGATTTGTCCGCGTTCGGAAATCCGCATTTGTAAACCCCTGGTATGAATATCAGTAGCAGTATTCATGTTAGATAACGCTCCACTTGCAAGGATTGTATTAGAGATCAACGGGTGGGTCCTATTGGCGGGAATCGCGAAAACAGTGTTTATTCCGCGAAAAATTGCTCTGCCTACCGGACCCGTTGGGCCCGTCCCCCGCCGCCACCGCCAAGAACTCAGGACGCGGTCTGCTGGTCTTGCCGGAGACCGTGTCCCGAAAGGAGTATGACCTCTCCGCTCATCAGAGCGGCTGCGCGGTCCGGGCGACGTCGGAACGGACCGGGAGGTGTTTCGACCTCACCAATATGCAACCTCCGGTGTGACAGAGTCAACCCTTATCGGCCCCGTCTTTTCGCGACCCGTCCCCATGCTCCACATGCCCACCCCGGCAAGCCGGCGAGGCGAATGCAACCCTATCGGCAGGAAGCCTGCGCATCCGGATGCTTCAGACCGGCTCGCCCGAGAGCTTGTATGAGTCCTTCTGCAAAGAAACTGTCGAGGGTGGGGTCCCCCAGCGGGTGGTACCCGTGATGATTGATGAGTATGCCGGCGCTTCCGGACGCCTGGGCCGCCGCCAAGTCGTCATCGGTGTCCCCGATCATCACCACCCGGTGGGGAGGAATGTCTGCCGCGGCCTCTCGCAGATGTTCCGCAAACATGCCGACCTTGCTGCTGTCCGGGGTGCCTCGCAGGCCGTCGACGCGAGTGAAGTAATGGGAAATACCAAGTTTTGCGACCAGTGAAGTCAGGGAATCATGGGGATAAAGAGAAAGAATGGACTGGGTGGCGCCGTTGCGGGATGCCATCTCCAGCGCCGGTAGGGCTTCGGAAGCCAGCCGGGCGAGGTGGAGGGTGCTTGTGTATGAGTCCATGAACCGGCGGTTGACCCGTTCCCACTCCGGCGGCGTGAGATCTCGCCCCAACGCCCGCCGATAGAACATCGGTAGAGGGCGGGTGAACAAACCGACGTATTCGGAGAGGGTCAGAGAAGGGCCGCCCACTTCCCGAAGGGCGGCGTTGGTGGCTTGATGTACCTGGGGAAGGTCGTCCCAAAGGGTGCCGTTCCAATCCCATACCACATGATCGGCCATTGTCACCTTGAGAATATTGCAGAATCGGACGGGAGAGTCACTCTTTCGCTACAGCTTATTCAACATCCCGCGCTACGTGGAGGCGGCTCTTGCCATGCAAACAGTGCTCTCTGACTCTTGCCCCACCGAAGCGCGGCTATTCGAGTTCCCATCGAGAAAGGATGTCAGGGAGTATTGTTAGCCGCGGGTGTCTTGGTCTACCTGAAGAGGAGTTTGTGATGGGTATCCAGGGTAGCGGTCAGGGTTGGTTGTCACGGCGCCGCTCGTTGGCGGTGGCAGGAGTGATCGGGATGGTGCTGACCCTGTTCGGCCCGGTGGCGGCGGGCGCCGACAGCGCCGCTGACCAGGCGACTGTGCAAACGGCAATGGATGCCTTGGCAAAGAGGGGGATCTTGGACGGCACGGAATGCGAGGACGGCTCGGTCTGTCCGGACGAGGTGCTCGAGCGGTGGGCGGCTGCGGTGTGGATGGGCCGGATCTTGGAGGACGAGGAACCCGCTCCGGTGGAGACGTCGCGGTTCAAGGACGTGGACCCCGCCCGATGGTGGGCGCCCTATGTGGAGTTGCTGGCGGAAAAGGGAGTGACGATTGGATGTTCCAAGGATCGTGATCTCTACTGTCCGGACGCTCCGGCGACACGCGGGCAGTTGGCGAGCTTTCTGATTCGCGCTCTGGGTCTGAGGCCTGATCCGGTGGCCGGGTTCATCGACGTCGCAGGGAACATCCATGCCGGGGACATCGGCGCCGCGGCCGGCGCCGGTATCGCGGAAGGCTGTCCCGGTGGACTGTTCAGGTATTGTCCTGACGCTCCGATCACCAGGGGGGACATGGCGGTCGCCCTGGCTCGTGCCCTCCACTACATTCCTCCGCTGCCGGAAGGTCCCACCGGACGCCTGGCATTCACCAGATGGGAGGGCAACGATGAACTCTTTGTGATGGATGCGGACGGTTCCAACGTGCGGCGCCTGACCGAGAACGACACCAGGGATTCCGATCCGGCGTGGTCGCCGGACGGAACCCGCATCGCTTTTCACAGCCATCGGGACTTTTCTTCCGAGTTGTATGTGATGGACGAGGACGGCGCCAACGTGAGGCGGCTCACTTACAGTGTCCCATCGGATGGGGATCCGGTGTGGTCGCCGGACGGGACCCGGATCGTCTTCGTAAGCGGTCACGATGTGTTCGTGATGGACGCCGACGGCGCCGACCAACGGCAACTGACCCATAACCCCTTCCGGGATTCCGATCCGGTGTGGTCGCCGGACGGGACCCGGATCGCCTTCGTAAGCGAACGCGACGGGGACAGTGATGTGTTCGTGATGGACGCCGACGGAACAGGGGCGGTATTGCTGACCCACAACGAGACCTGGGATGGGGATCCGGTGTGGTCGCCGGACGGGACCCGGATCGCCTTCGTAAGCGAACGCGACGGGGACGGGGAATTGTTCGTGATGGACGCCGACGGCGGCAACCAGGAGCAACTTACGCGAAACGACCACGAGGACCGGGATCCCAAATGGTCTCCGGTGGACGCCAGAATCGCTATTGAAAGCCATGTCGGCGGCGACTGGGAGATATTTGTGGTGGATGCGGACAGTGGACAGATCCTGCAGGTGACGGACAACGAGGCCTGGGACGGGGATCCGGTGTGGTCGCCGGACGGTGCCCGCCTCGTCTTGGAAAGCCATGTGGACGGATATGGGGAGATCGTGGTGGTGGAGGCGGACGGTTCCAACCGCCGGGCTCTCACTGATGACAGGTACCACGACGAGTATCCCAGGTGGTCGCCCGACGGGACCCGGATCGTCTACACCAGCAATCGTAACCCCCGCTGGGACGTGGTGGCCATCAATGCCGAAGGAACGAATCGGAGAGAACTTACCGACACGGCTTCTACCGATGGCATTCCGATGTGGTCGCCGGACGGCTCGCAAGTTCTCTTCAGCAGCCTTCGCGACGGGGACGTGGAGGTGTTTGTGGTGAACGCCGACGGAAGCAATCTCCGCAAACTCACCGACAACGAGTCCCATGACTGGCGTCCCAGGTGGTCGCCCGACGGGACCCGGATCGTCTTCGCCAGCGACCGCGACGGGGACAGCGACGTGTATGTGATGGACGCCGATGGCTCCAATGTGCGACAACTCACCGATCTCGACACCTTCGATTGGGGTCCGAGATGGTCGCCGGACGGGACCCGCATCGCATTCGAAAGCCGGCAGGAGACCGGTTGGAAGATCTTTGTGATGAATGCCGACGGTTCCGACGTGAGGTTGCTTACCGACAACGAGTATCACAACGGGCATCCCCGATGGTCGCCGGACGGCTCGCGGATTCTCTTCGAAAGTCTCCGCCAAGGTGATTGGGAGTTGTTTGTAATGGATGTGGACGGAACCAACGTTCAACAGCTCACCGCCAATGAGGTGACTGACGGAGGCCCGGCGTGGTCTCCTGACGGAACCCGCATCGCTTTCCACAGCGAACGCGACGGGAGCAGGGACATCTTTGTGATGGATGTGGACGGAACCAACGTTCAACAACTCACCGCCACCGACTTTGAGGACGAGTCACCGGTGTGGTCGCCCAGCGGCGCCCGGATTGCCTTTGAAAGCTACCGCTCCGGCAACTGGGAGATCTTTGTGATGGATGCGGACGGGGACAACGTTCGACGGATCACCGACAACGATGTCAGCGAATTCGGCCTCGAATGGTCTCCCGTGGGCGAGTAGGTTACGCCACTGTCTCCATGTGGATGGGGAGAACGAGCGTTGCCCGGGTGGTGGGCTAGAAGGGCGGGGTCCCCAGACCCGCCACATCCATCTTGACAAAACGGCCGCGGTCGGGTTCGGTAGCAGGGCTGATCTGCGCCAGAGAACGGGTTCCTTCGGCCGTTTCGACCAGGACGGTCAGGCTCTTGCGGTCCAGGCAGGAACCTTTTGACACAGTCAGGCCACCGCTCCAAGTATTCCTGGCGGGATCGTCGATCCGAAGGTCGGCCGCTCCGATATCAAGCAGGAATCCGTTGGGGTCCATAACCCGCAGGATCCCTCGATAGAAGTCGCTCACAGGACAATAGAGATTAGCCGCTATCCGCTGTCGCCCGGAGTGGGGAAATTCCGGTAATAGATGCGGCGAAGGCCTTCCAATTCCCCGGACACGGCGCCCAACCGGTCGTCCAACTCCCGGATCTTGGCTCGCAGCCGTTGGTTTTCCGCTTCGAGTTGAGCCGCCCGACCGGCGGCGCCGGCCAGAAGTTCCAGTTGGCGTTGTCCTCTTCGGCGTTCCTTTCGTATCGCCGAGATCTCATCCCGCAATTCCATGACCATCCTCACTCCCTCCAAGTTGAGTCCGGCCGAGGTGAGTTCGCTGATCAAAAGCAACCGGTCGATGTCCTCCTGGGAATAGCGACGGGTGCCGCCCTCGGTGCGGTAAGGCGCCACCAGCCCGCGCCGTTCGTAGATGCGCAGGGTCTGAGGATGCATGCCTGACAGCCGGGCGGCCACCGAAATCACGAACAAGGCTTCCTGGCGACGGCTCATTTGTTCACCGCGAAGTGGGAGCGTATATCTTGCCGGTCCAATTCGGCGAGATCCTCCAGCAGTTGCCGTTGCTTCCTGGTTACCCGCCTGGGAGTCTCCACCCTGGCTTCCACGAGCAGGTCGCCGGCTCTGCCCTTCCTGGTCGGGACTCCTCCTCCCCGGACTCGGAAGGTCTTTCCGCTATTAGTTCCGGGTGGGACGCGCAGCTTGACCGATCCGTGGAGGGTCGGGATTTCCAGGGTTGCCCCCAGGGCGGCCTCGGTGTAGGTGAGGGGCAGGACCAGGTTGAGATTCTTGCCGTTTCGCTCAAAGAGCGGATGGGCCTCCACTTCCACTTGTACGATCAGGTCACCGGGCGGCCCGCCCGACCGGCCGGGGCCGCCCTTGCCCCTGATCTTGATCCGGCCCCCGTCCCTGACCCCCTGCGGCACCTTTACCCGTACCTTCCGGCTCCGGTGACGGGCGCCCCTTCCCCGGCATCCGGGGCATGGATCCCGGATAAACTTTCCCGATCCCCGGCATTGGTGGCATGGGCGGCTGAAGGAGAAGAGCCCTTGGTTCTGGACGACGGCGCCCTGGCCGGAGCAGAGGGGGCAGATGTCAGGCGCGCTGCCCGCCCGGGCCCCGGTTCCCCTGCAGTCGGGACAGGATGACTGGCCTTTGACCGCAATCGATTTCGTCGTTCCTTCCAATGCCTCCTCGAAGGTGAGTCTGAGACCGGCGGTGAGATCAGGGCCCCTTCCCGCACCGGCCTGCTGCCTACCGCCGCCGAACAGGTCGCCGAATCCACCCAGCAGGTCTTCCAGGTTGACCTGCCCGCCGAAGGGAGAGCCGTGGCCGGCGCCTGCGCCGGGGAAGTGGCGGTATCCACCCGACTCGACCACCCGGCGGACCTCGTCGTATTCTTTACGCCGCTTGGGATCGGAGAGGATCGAGTAGGCCTCGGAGATTTCCTTGAACTTCTCCGCTTTGCCGTCGTCTCCGGGATTGGCGTCGGGGTGGTACCGGCGGGCCAGCTTCCGATAGGCGCGCTTGATATCGTCAGCCGAAGTGGCCTTGCCCACGCCCAGGGTCTGATAGAAGTCCTTGTCCACCCAGTCGCGGTTCATCTATCCGGATTCGCTCCTTCTGGTCACCATTACCAACGCCGCCCGCAACAGCCGGCCTTTCAACCGGTACCCGCGCCGGACTTCGTCGGCGACAATCAAGTCGCCCTCTCCGGGCGGGGGGGCATTGATCGGTTCGTGGACCCGGGGAGAGAATTCCTCCCCGGCGGTGGAGATGATCTCCAGGCCCTGGTTTTGCAAGGTCCCCAGCAACAGGTCGTAGGTCGCTCTCATTCCGGACAGGACGCTCTCGCCCTGCTCGGATTCGGCCTGCAGGCCCAGGGCGGCGTCGAAGCTGTCCAGCACCGGAAGGAGGGACCCCACCGTGCGTGCGACCGCCTGGACGACGATGTTGTCCCTTTCCCGCCGCATGCGCTTGCGATAGTTGTCCAGGTCGGCCACCGCCCTGAGGTAGGACTGGTGGGCTGTCTTCGCCCGTTGCTCCGCCTCTCGGAGGTCATCCAGCGCCTTGGTCAGACTCTGGTCGGGATCGGGGGTGTCATCCCCTTCTTCGGAGAGGCCGGCATCCGACCCCTCCGAGTCCTGTTCCATCATGATCTCCACTTCTTCGGCAGTGACTGTCTCCAGTGGGGGATTCGAATCCACTGCCTGTTCGGTGTCATGAGAAGAGTCCACTGCCTACTGGTCCTCGTCCTCGATGATCTCGGCTTCCACCACATCGTCGTCGCCACCCGTGTCGTCGTCGCTCTGCTGGGCTTGGACGGCAGCCTCCTGGTAGAGACGGGTGGCCATCTGCTGGCTGGCGGAGATGACCGCCTCCATCTTCTCGCGCACCGCTGCCGAGTCGGCATTCTGGTTCTCCAACACCGCACGCAGATCGGAGAGGGCAGATTCCAGAGCGGTCTTCTCCTCTTCGGTCAGTTGCTCGCTCTGCTCCTCCATGAGCTTTTCGGTCTGGTGGACCAGTTGATCGGCTTGATTGCGGGTCTCGACGGCCTCTCGCTTCTGACGGTCCTCTTCCTCGTACTGCTCGGCGTCTTCGACCATCCTGTCGATCTCATCCCTGTCGAGGGCGGTCCCGCCGGTGATGGTCATGGCCTGCTGCTTGCCGGTGGCCAGGTCCTTGGCGGAGACATTGACTATCCCGTTGGCGTCGATGTCGAAAGTGACTTCGATCTGAGGAATGCCCATCGGGGCGGATGGGATCCCGGTCAGCAGGAACTTGCCCAGGCTCTTGTTGTCCATGGCCATGGCCCGCTCGCCCTGCAGGACGTGGATCTCCACCGACGACTGGTTGCTTTCGGCGGTGGTGAAGATCTCCGACCGGCGGGTGGGAATGGTGGTGTTGCGCTCGATCATCTTGGTCATCACCGCCCCCTTGGTCTCCACTCCCAGGGTTAGGGGGGTGACATCCAGCAACAGGACATCCTTCACCTCGCCCTTCAGGACGCCGGCCTGGATAGCGGCGCCGGCGGCCACCACCTCGTCGGGATTGACTCCGCGGTGGGGCGTGCGTCCGGACAGTCGTTCGACCAACTCCTGGACGGCGGGCATGCGAGTGGAGCCTCCCACCAGCACCACATGGTCGATTTCCGAGGTCCTGACGCCGGCGTCTCTGACGGCGGAAAGGAACGGGCGCTCCAGGCGCTTGAGCAGCGGCTCGGACAGCCTCTGGAATTCCGAACGGGTCAGCTTGTACTGCAAATGCAGCGGTCCGGCCGACGTGGCGGTGACGAAAGGAAGGTTGACCTCGGTCTCCGCCACGGTGGAGAGTTCGATCTTGGCCTTCTCGGCCGCTTCCCGCAGCCTCTGGCCGGCCATCCGGTCGGCGGCCAGATCCACGCCGTGCTCATCCCGGAACCGCTTGTTCAGCCAACCGATGATGGCCTCGTCCCAGTCGTCGCCTCCCAGGCCGGTGTCGCCACTGGTGGACTTCACTTCGAAAACGCCGTCTCCGATCTCCAGGATGGAGACATCGAAAGTCCCGCCGCCCAGGTCGAAGACCAGGATGGTCTGATCGTTCTCCTTGTCCAGCCCGTAGGCGAGTGAGGCGGCGGTGGGCTCGTTGATGATGCGGAGCACGTTCAGCCCGGCGATGACCCCGGCTTCCTTGGTGGCTTGCCGCTGAGCGTCGTTGAAGTATGCGGGGACGGTGATCACCGCGTCGGTCACGGTCCCGCCCAGGTAGGACTCGGCGTCGCGCTTGAGCTTGAGCAGCACCCGGGCCGAGATCTCCTGGGCGCGGTAGGTCTTCTGGTCGGCGTCGATCGACCAGTCGGTGCCCATCTGTCGTTTTACCGAACGGACGGTGAGGTTGGGGTTGGTGACGGCCTGTCGCTTGGCCACTTCCCCCACCAGGATCTCTCCGTCTTTGAAAGCCACCACCGACGGGGTGGTCCTGGACCCTTCGGCGTTGGCGATGATTACCGGATCGGCGCCCTCCAGGGCGGCGATCACGCTGTTGGTGGTTCCGAGGTCTATTCCGACTGCGGATGCCATATCTGTTACTCCTCCGTGTTTTCGCTTTCAGGCGCGGGACCCCTCAGCCTGGTGGAGAGGGAACGCTTTGGTTGTCTACCTATTACAACCTAACAAAGGGGGTATCATATTTCCGCAATGTCAAATTATCAAATCAGGCCCGTTCGTGACCGATTTTCGGCTATTCGGAAGGCTTGAGATCCAACGAACAGGAGTTGAGGCAATACCTCATTCCGGTCGGATTGGGGCCATCTGGGAACAAATGCCCCAGGTGTCCCCCGCACGCTTTGCACAGGACTTCGGTGCGGACCATGCCGTGGGAGGTGTCGACGCGGGTCTCGATCCGCTCGGGGTCCATGGCCTCCCAGAAAGAGGGCCACCCGGTGCCCGAGTCGTATTTGGTGTCCGAGTCGAACAACTCCATCCCGCATCCGGCGCAGGCATACACGCCGGGCCTCTTGCTGTTCCAGTAGTCGCCGGTGAAGGGATACTCGGTACCCCCTTCCCGCAGCACCTGGTATTGCATGGGGTCCAATCGTTCCCGCCACTCCGCCTCGGTTTGGGGTAGGACACTTTTTTCGCTCATTCCATGGATTTTATAAGGAGAACCGGGGTTGGCGCCACGGGTTGTCGTCTTCCTGCGTTTCGGCGGATAGCCATTGGCGGGCAGCGGAATGGGCAAATGTGACGTACCCGTACCGCGTTGCCGTGATTGCATCGTGACGGATGAGTCTGCTCCGGTAGACGCTCACTTGTTTGGGGCTCATACCGGTGCGTTTCGCGATGTCGGAGACCGTTGTTTCGGCTCGATCCGGCAGCATCGCCGTCAGAAAGGCGCGCTCTCTTTCTGTAAGCGCGTCCCAGGTCGGCTTGACGAATAGCTCTCCGCTCACCCGCTGAGCCGTGGCGATCCCTTCGGCGGCCGAAGCGGAATCAATGCCTTCGGCAGGGTTGCGGGTTGCGTTCCATATCTCGTATCCGACCAACTGGGTCATATAGGGATAGCCATAGCTCGCATGCGCCGCGGCGTGCAAGGCTTCCCCACCGATATGCGATCCTCCCAGGCGAAAGGTCTCCGCCAGCACTTCTTTGGCTACGTGGAGATTGAGAGGTCCGACTTCAAGGCGGTGGCACCGTTGGAGAAAGGTGGCCGCGTCGCCTCGCATCAAGTCTCCGAGAAGTTGTGGCAGTCCCGCCCCGACGAATGCCACAGGCATCTGGCCACGGCGAGTGATCTTTTGGATCAAGGCGCCGAATCGTCTCGTTTCGGCGATGTCCGCCGTGTGCAATTCGTCCACGGTTATCAGCAGACCATTGCCCACATCGCAGAAGGGATATCGACAGATATTCTTTAGATTTCATAGATATCTATAGACTGTTTAGATGTTGTGCTTGCTCACCAAGGGTTCCGGCTAAGAGGCCGCGCGGGTAGGTGGAAATCCACCAGTTGAGGTGTTGTCTCCGTTTTGATACGGAGTAATCCAGCCTGTTTCGAGGTAGGGGATCAGGTAAGAGGATTGTCGAGTAACCGGACCAGGTGATCCAGAAGGACAGCCTGGCTGCCGGGCATCTTGAGGCGGGCTTCGGGGACGGAAAACCACTGCGCCCGGTCGATTTCCGGGAATTCTCGGAACTTCCCGGACCGGAGCGGCCATTCCATCGTGAACAATCCCGGTCGGAGAGCGGCCGGGTCGTAGTCGGCTTCCACCGCCCAGATGTTCATGATCTGGTTGGCGGCTTTGACTTGAGGGAGTGACGTCCAGGGGCCCGGTGGCGCCGACCAGCCGGTCTCTTCCTCGAATTCGCGGGTGGCGGTTTCCAAGGGGGTTTCGCCCTGGTGGGATCTTCCCTTGAAAACGGTCCAGGCCCCGCGGTCGCGCCGAGCCCAGAACGGCCCCCCGTAATGGCCGAGCAGCACCTCGATGGGCCGGGAGGGGCGGCGTCTGTAGACCATCAGCCCGGCGCTTATCCGAGGCGCCACGGCTCAGGCCGACAGTGCGGAGAGAATCTCCGGGAAGGCGGCCTCGGCGAGAGCCTTCATCTCCTGGTCGCTTCGGTCCTGGATGGGATGGGTGGTCAGCACCCGGCGGGGATGCATGCCGAGGGCTTTTCCCTGGGTCTCGGCGGCCTGCGCGAAGCGATCAGAAGCCACGAACACTCCGGCAACTCCCCGGTCTTCAAGATCAACGAGGTCGTGCACACTGCACGACGCGCACGATCCTCAGTCGGCTAAAGCTTCCACCACCGCCATGCACTCGGCGGCGATGCGCTGGCGCAGATCGAGCGGCGCCGGTTTGGAGAAGGTGGGCTTGCGGTAATGGCGCACCGAGACTCCTCTCTGGGAGAACAGCTCTTCCAATCTCCTGATGAACACGTCGCCTCTGGGTTTGGAGATGTCCAGCAAAGCGACCGTGCCGGTGGTGAGATCGGAGATTCGGGGACTCAAAGAGCGCGTATGTGTTACTCGTTCGCTGGTCGGGTCTAGCAATGCGGTCATATGGCGTTCCTTCAACTTTCGATGGCCACGGTCGTCATCCGCGAACTGGCTGCTCCACCTATCCATCCGGAGATTATCGCAGAGAACATGCCGGCATCCCCTCCGGCGTGAACGAACCAGAGTCCGTCGGGTGCGAATTTCATTACTTTCTGCTTGACGGCGGCGACGTGAGGAGGAAGACCCTCCGCCACTCCGTCGGCGCCGGCCGCCATCTGTTCGGCGGGAAGAGTCAGCAGGGAGAAGATTTCCCGGCGGAGCCGAGTCTTGGACCAATTCGCTTCCCGGAAAACACGAGCATGCTCGGGGGAAACCACCACAATGGCGTCGGACAATCCGGCAATCTTGGGATGTCCGAGCATGCGCAACTGCCAGGCGAAGGTCTTGGCCAATGACTCGGGAGAGCGGGATCGCTGGTCGACTATCTCGATCGGCCCGTGACCGGCGAAGAGGGTGACTGTGGAGTCCTCGGGAGAAAACCCTCGCTCAACCGACAGCGGTTCCCAGGGTGACCTCTCTTCGTCCTCGGGAAAGCAGAAGGAGAGCTTTCCGGGGCTTCCCAGTGCGGCCCGGTCCACCCCTCCGGGTCGGGCGCCTCCCACGTTGCGCACCACCAGGTTGAGGGCTCGCCCGATGGTCATGTTCGCCCGGTTGCCCTGGCCGAGCGCGTTGATGCCGGAATTCATCCCTATCCGTCGGCGGATCGGACCGTTCACCACCAGCACCGGCCCTGTGAAGTACGTGGTGGCCGAGATGCCGTGGATGTTGAAGCGACTGGTGGCGGCCGCCCTCACCGCGGCAAGAACCACCGGCAGGTACTCGGGCAGACACCCGGCCATCACCGCGTTGATCGCCACCTTTTCCACGGTGCATTCGGCCAGGTCGGGTGGAAGCACGCAGACCAGTTGATCGGAGGAAAGGTCGGTTCCCTGCAGCATCCTGGCCACCCTTTCCTCGGTGGGCGGCGTCACGGGCAGACCATCGGTCCACCCGCGGGCGAAGGCCGCTTCCATGGGATCTTCGGAGCTTCCCAACTCCACCCGCCGCGACGCCAGCGGGTGAGGGGAGTGTCGTCGCATCAGACGCTGATATGTCTCGGGCAACATGGTGTCCGAGCCGCATCCGGGTCGCTGGTCCGGAAGGCCAAGTCCCAGGTCGCTGACGGCAGCCACTCTTTCCCAACCGTTCCTCAGCCACCCCTCCTGCTGATCGACCACCTCCCCGCTCTCGATTCGGTAGATGGTGGGGGTGGTTTCGACGGATAGCTTCCAAGAGATGTCCAGTTCAAGGTCGTGGACGACCTCCATGCCGGGAGGGAAGTCTGCCCGGTCCTGTGAGACCACCGCCAGGGATTTCCCTCCCCGGATCAACTCCTCCAGCACCGGAATTGTCAGATGGCAGGTCTCGCACTCATCTTTTACGATCACCAGCAGGCCGTCGGTGATGGGAAGATTCGTCGATGCCGGGTGGCTGTTCAAGGTTTCTCCTGGTGTTCAGTCATGCGATGATTGTCCAAAGGGGGGTGCGGGGATTTGGGTGAACTTTCCGACACAATAGCGGGAAGGCTCGGCTTCTGGTTTCCGTGACGATCCCTACCCCTGGCCGAAGGTGTTCCTACCCTATGGCGCCCTCTACCCGAAGCAATGTCCGCTTGTTGTCGACGCCACCCAGCCCGTAATGTCCAATCCGGCCATCGGAGCGGACTACTCGGTGGCAGGGGATCACCATGGGGACGGGGTTTCGGGCCATGGTCTGTCCCACCGCCCGGGCCGCCTTGGGGCGCCCGGTCCGGCGAGCCAGCCATCCGTACGAACGGGTCTCTCCGCGGGGGATGGCGGCGGTCTCCTCCAGCACCTTCTTCTGAAAGGTGGTAACCGAGCGGAAATCCACCGGAAGAGCCCCGGGCATGCCTTCCGCCAGTGCACGGAGAATCAGGTCGTTCCAGTCCCGGGGCGGCCGGGCTTCCAACAGGCCTCTTCGGAACCGTTGCTCGAATCGCTGTTCGAATCCCTTGCTGAGCAGGTCGACCGCCGACACGCCCAGGGGATTGAAGGCCACCATCACCGGCCCCAGCGGCGATTCGAACACCGAGAATCCATCGGACAGACCGGTGCCGAGGGCCACCCCCTCCGCAACTGCGGGTGGGGCGGTGATGATCAAACGGCCCAACTCCTTTTCCGGGTTCATTCGCTACTCCTGTTCTCTTCTGCGATGATGGAACGCAGCCGGCTGAGCCCGCGGCGGACGTCGCTTCGCACGGTATTTTGGGGACGGTCGGTCGCCTCTGAGATCTCCCGGTAGGAAAGACCTGCCACATGCCGGAGGATCACCGCCGTTCTTTGGGCTGTGGACAAAAGCATCCATCGCCGGCGCCAAGCCGCAGAGTCCGGAGGCGACGCCGGAAGGTAGCCGACTTCCTCCAGCCTCACCGGCCTCGGGTGTCGTGATTCGGCGCGAGCCTGGTTACGCAACAGATTCAGGGCGATAGTCCACACCCAACCCCGCAGACGCATGGTGCGGATGCGTTCGGCAGGATAGGTCTGCATTACCCGGTATGCCCGGATGAAGGCTTCCTGGGTCAGATCTTCGGCTTGATGGTGATCTCCTGTGAGTTGGCGCAGTCCGCTGAAAACGCCGTTCTGCAACCGGGACACCAGATCGGGAAAGGCCTTGTCCAGGTCCGCCGCCAAAGCCTCGGCTAAATCGTCCATCTACTTAAAAGAACCCCTGATCGGCCCGTCCTGTTGCACCCGGAGGGATTTGGGGCGCGAGGACGGAGTGGTCTTGAAGAATCACCCATCAACCTTCCAGATAAGCTACCGCCTTGTGATGGCCAAAGAAGTCGCCTTCGTCGAGGTAGCAGGCGAGGAGGTGAGGATCTCCAGTCCGTCCCGGGTGGTGTTTCCGAAACAGGGCTGGACCAAGCTGGATGTGGTCGAGCATTTCGTCGTTTGCGCGGAGGGAGCGCTGCGAGGGGTGGCCAACCGCCCCACCATGCTCAAGCGCTACATGAAAGGGGTGGAGCAGCCTCCCGTCTATCAAAAGCGAGCCCAGCGGAGAACTCCCTTCAAGACGGTGGACATTCGGTTTCCGTCGCAACGCCCGGGGGTGATGAACGTGCCCACCACCGAGGCCGACATCGTCCGGTTGGCGCAGTTGGGGTGCCTGGACCTGCATCCCTGGCCGGTTCGCGCCGACGACATCGACCACCCCGATGAGTTGCGGTTCGACTTCGATCCCACGCCCGGGTTCGGGTTCCCCCATGTGAAGGAGGTGGCGTTGGCAGCAGGCGCGTTGCTGGAGGAGGTGGGACTGCGGGGATGGCCCAAGACCTCCGGAAGCCGGGGGATTCACGTGTATGTCCGGATAGAACGCGCCTATGACTTCCATCACACCCGGAGGGCGGTGCTGGCCTTCGCCAGGGAGCTGGAGAGGCGACTGCCCGGTCTGGTCACCACCAAATGGTGGAAGGAAGAACGCAAGGGAATCTTTGTCGACTACAACCAGAACGCCCGGGACAAGACCGTCTCATCGGCCTACGGAGTGAGACCCACCGGATATGTATCGGCGCCCCTCGCCTGGGAGGAACTGCCCGACGTGGAGATCGAAGACTTTCCCATGGATCGGTTCGCGGCCAGGTACCGGGAGGTTGGCGATTTGACCGAGGGGATCGATGAGGCGGCGGGGGAAGTCCACACTCTCTTGGAATGGGTGGTTCGCGACGAGGAGGAGTACGGCCTGGGAGACGCCCCCTGGCCTCCCCACTATCCCAAACAACCGGGAGAGCCGCCGCGGGTGCAGCCTTCCCGCCAGCGCCGCGCCGACCACGAGTACTGAGGCTATTGCGGTCGGGACAATGCGGGAGACTGACTCGAGTTGTCGTGGTGGGACACCGATTTTGCCGTTCGGTCTTGTCACAGGTTGTGAAACAAAAAGTGATTCGGAGGTTGATTCTGTCCCAGGGAGGGGTTCATATTGATGAGAGCCAAACACCGAGACGGTCCGATCCGGCGTCGTTCGGACCGCGTCGAGGGATCAGATGTCTGGGCAAAGCCTGTTCCCGGCTGGACGGGGGTTGTTAGACCCGGCAAGGTGGAGGCGGGAGTGGGCCCGAAAGGGCACCCGCTTTTTTCGCGACTTTCTGTCAGTGATGACGGCTGCCGTTCACATATCGCCCATCACGAGCCACCCCTCTTAACACTTATTCCTGGTCGCTATTCAGAAACAGCCCATTCCTAGCCGCCGATGCGAAAGTCCTGGTGACTCCGGCTGGCCGTGGGTCCGGCCTGGCCCTGGTATTTGGAGCCGATCACCCCGCTTCCGTAGGGGTTGTCGGCCGGCGTGGTCATCTGGTAGAAGCTGATCTGCCCGATCCGCATTCCGGGGTAGATGGCGATGGGAAGCTGGGCGACGTTGGAGAGTTCCAAGGTGAGGTGACCATTGAAGCCGGGATCAACGAATCCAGCCGTGGAGTGGATCAATAAACCCAGCCTCCCCAAACTGGACTTTCCCTCCAAACGGGCCACGATGTCATTGTCCAACCGGACCCGCTCCAAGGTGGCGCCCAGGGCGAACTCACCGGGATGCAGGATGAAGTGATCATCGCGTCCCACGTCATGAAGACTGGTGAGGTTCTCCTGAGGCCGGCGAGGATCTATGTAGGGATAGAGATGGTTGGCGAACACTCTGAAGGTGGAGGCGACTCGCAAGTCGACGCTCGAAGGTTGGACGTTGGATTCCTCGAAGGGATCGATTTCCAGTCGGCCTTCGGAAAGGGCCTCCCGAATCGATCGGTCAGAAAAGATCACGGTTTCCCATACCTTGAAGCGACAAACTGCCTGCTTGGGACTGGATGGCGGCGGGGAGTCCGCCGCCATCCCATCACTTGCGTCAACTCTTACCCGCTTCCGTCCGGATTGGCGGTCGGGACCCGCACGATCTCCACGCGCCCTTCCTTGTCGTAGAGAACGGCGGCCAGGGACTGCACCGAAGCGATGGTGACCGCATCGAGTTCTTCCAGGGAACCCTGGGAGGTGGGCAGGTTGTCGTCGTCGAGGTACAGGCGGTTGATGAGAACGCTGAGCAGGGCGCCGTTGCTGGGCTCGCTGTAGTCGGCCCGGAGAACGGTCCTGGCCTGCTCCAGTTCCTCGGCGGTGGGTCCGTTGGCGACCAGATCGGCCAGAATCGAGAGAACCTGCTGGTAGGCGTTTTCATAACCGTCGGCGTCAACCGTGTAGAAGAGGTTCGAGTAGATCGTGGGTGTGGGCGTCAAGGCCGTTTGAATCGAGACCCCGGCAACATAAGAGGCGCCCAACTCTTCACGGACCAGCCGGAAGAGGCGATCATCCAGGATCGATTCCAGCACGTCGCCATTGACCCGAACAGACGGAGAATCGGAAACCGGGGTGTCATTATACATTTGCAACACGGCGCTCATGTCCGCGGTTACCGGTATTTCCCGCCGCACCAGTTCGGTCGGCGCCGGTGCGTGGCGGTCGGCGAAGGTATCGGAGTCACCGGCGGGGAGGGTCCCGACATAGTGGCGAGCGAGCCGTTCGACCTCTTCGGCGCTGGTGTCTCCCACCACCGCCAGCATCATGTCGTCCACCTCGCCCAGGCGCGCCCGGAAGAGACCGAGGAGCGACTCGGCGCTCAGCGTGGCCAGTTGTTCCCGGGTGGCCACCGGGTGGTGCCACTCGGCGCCGAAACGCGCCTCGTTGTAGGCCACCCAAGCCTGCCAGGCAGGATTCACTTCGGCAAATGACGTGCGGATGGCTGCGGCGTTCAGAGCCTGTTGGAAGGCGAGGTCGTCCACCCGGGGAGCGGTTACAGCCAGATGCAGAAGTTGGAACAGCGTGCCAAGGTCGTCAGGATTGGAGGCGCCGTCGAAACCCTCTTCTCTTTCATTGATGACGGCGTTCAGCGATGCGGTGCTATCTCCCAGGAACCGGTCGATCTGCAATTTGCTTAGATCACCGAAACCGCTGCCCAGCACCGCTTCCACCGCCCGCGGCGCCAAAGCACGGGCGCCCGGATAGAGTGTCGACCATCCCCCCAGGGACCGGGCCCGAAGGTGGACCGTCGATTCTTCGATATCGGAATAAACGAACATCACCCGCGCTCCGTTGGCGAACTCCCATTCGGTGGCGTCCAGCACCGTCAATGTCCGGGTGGCAACCGGGCTCACCGGCTCGGGAATCTCCATCAACCTGGCGATCTCGGGCTCGATCGGAGGCGGCTCGCTCCGGGGGCGGGCGGCTTCCACGGCGGCTTGAAGAGCGGACGTCGTGGGCACGCTGGCTGCATCGGGACCCACTGCGATAACAATCAGGTTCGCCCGGTTCATCAGCCAGCGGAAGTGATCGGTCAGCTCTTTGGCGGTGACCTCATCCAAGAGAGCCGAGAGCCGGTCGTAGCGTTCCTGCGGCTCGCTTATGTCCACCCCGGACAAAAAGTGGCTGACGTACCTCTCCGCGTAGGCGAGGTCCTTCGTCGACACGGCGTTGTCAAGTTGGTACTGGAGCGAGGTGGCGAACGCCGCAGTGGCGCGGGATAGGTCGTCATCATTGAAGCCGTACCGTTGAACCGTCCGCAATACCGAAAGATAATCTTTTGAGGCGGTGTCGAGATTCTCGCCCTGCCAGTTGGTGCCGTAGTAACGCAGTCTCTGGTTGTGATTGAAAGCGTGGAACTGGGGCACATCCACCTGGGTCAGTTCACCGCGATAGAAGGCGTCTTCGAGTCGGTTCTGAACCATCGTGGCGACCAGGCTCTCCATCATGAGGAGACGGTTCCCGCCCACGGTGGCGTAGTCGAACGTCGGGATCGGGATGTCGAGCGAGATGAAGGAGAGACCATATTCGTCGTCCGTCACCACGTCGTAGGAGACCGTCCGGTCAGGGGTGATCTCGGCAAGGGAGAGATCCGGCGCCGCACCGGACTCTATCGATCCGAAGTGCCGTTCGACCATAGCGTAGAGTTCGTCGGTGGGCAGGTCGCCGACCGCCACGATAGCCATGTTCGACGGTACGTACCACGTCTCGTAGAAGTCCCGCAGGTCCTCAGCGGTGGTCGACTCGATACCGGACACGGTCCCGATGGGGTAGTAGCCCTCGTACGGTGTCCCTTCGGTATATATCCGGTCGAACTCGGCTGAGATCTGGCCGCTTGCAGTGGCAGTCCGGTACCGGGCCTCGTCCAGCACCACGCCACGCTCTGCATCCACGGTCTCCGGTTCGATGAGAGCGGCGTGACCCATCTGCGACAGCACATGCAACGCCGTGTCGACATTCTCCACAGGATCCGTGGTGACGGTGAGATCGTAGACGGTCTGGTCGTACCAGACGCCGGCGTTGAAGTCGGGGCCGGATTCCACTCCCAGGGAGCGGAGGGTGGCGTTCAATTCTTCGCCCGTGTAGGCTTCCGTTCCCCTGAAGAGCATGTGCTCCACGAAGTGGGCTATGCCCAACTCCGGCTCGGGTTCATTGACGGATCCCGCCCTGACCACCAATCGCAGCGTCACGCTGTTGCCGGGTTTGTCGTTCTGCCGCAGGTAGTAGGTGTAACCGTTGTCCAGGGTCCCGACTCGCACCGCCGGATCGGTGGGCAGGGGGGTCGAATCCGTCACCGGCTGATAGCCGGGTTTGGCAACCAGGCCCGCGGCACGCGCCAGGAACGACGCCATCTGAGCCCTCGTTACAGCCGAAGAGGGGCAGTAAAGGAAGGGATCGGCGGAACAACCCACGGTTATCCCTGCCGCGGCAAGAGCATGGATGTCGTCGGCGTTTTCAACACCCACCAGATCTGCGAACCCGACGTAGCCGGCCGGCGGAAGTTTGAAGGCGCGGGTCAGAACCGTCGCTATCTCCCCGCGGGTCAGGCCGTCCTCGGGGCAGAACGTTTTCGCATCGACGTCGCATCCCTCGATAATGCCCGAGTCGACCAACTGCTCGATATGGGGGGCCGCCCACGCTATGTCGTCGTACAGGTCAACGAACCGTGTCGACGGTGATTCCTCCCGGGGGTCGACGCCGTAGATAACCCGGGCGACCCATACCGCCATCACCCATCGAGGCAGGGGCTCATCGGGACAGAAGCTTCCGTCGGCGCAATCCGTTTCAACGAACAGTCCCAGTGCCCCCAAGGCATCAATTGCCGGGATGTGGGGACTCTGGGAGGAGACATCCTCGTAGGTCCCACCGTCAGCCGCTGCGGCGGGGCTGACCAGGAGGGTCGCAAACAGCGCCGACACTACGAAAAGAGTCACGAATCTGGACGATCTGTCAGTCATAGAAATCTCCACGGAGCGGGCCTTTGGAATCTGCCGTCTAGACTAGCCGGACGAAGAGGGTTGCGATTGACCAGGAGCGGCCATCACACCGGCGTGGTCCGGTGGAGAGCGGGTGAGGGGAATCGAACCCCCACTCCGAGCTTGGGAAGCTCGTGTTCTGCCATTGAACTACACCCGCCGGCAGAGGTCTTTCCAGTTTAGGGCGAGTTGCCGTCTGCCGCTACGGGGGATGGACCCAGACTCATTCCTCTTTGCGATTGCGGCCCCAGCATTCGAGGGCGCCGTCGGGTCTGAGACCGCAAGTCCGGGCGTCGCCGACGCTGAGAGCGGTGAAGATGCCTTGGGAGGAGACGCTTCACCATAAGGGAATCCACGCCGCATCCTCAGGTTACAGCGGATTACAGAATCGCTTTCCGCGGCAAAGGCATAAGCGGCGTCTGCGGGGATGTCCTGGAATGAGGAGGCGGATGACTTCCGGCTTGATCGAGGCGAAACGCCTTTGCAGGAATATGGCCATCTCCGAACGGAGCATGGGATCATTGGGCCGGTAGTTTCCCGAAACCTGAGTATCGGTAAGCTCGCGGGCGCCCATCGCCTCCACAAATGGCGTATACCAGGCGCCCTCTGCGACATCCGGGTAGATACCGGTGAAAGGGGGGTTGTCCAAGCGTAGGGCGCGGGCCAGGAAGACGGCCTTCTGCGCTCTCGTGACGGAATGATCGGGACAGCAACGAGGCCTTACGTCAGGGGATTGCCGACCGGTGGGGTTATGGCACAGTCACCCTTCGCCCTTCCCGGCTGGAGGTCATGGCGGCGTCAAGGAGGTGGTGGAGGGCCACTCCGTCCGCGAAGTCGGGTCGAAAGCGCCGTCCCTCCCGGATCGAGTTGGCGAAGTCGCTTATAGCTCTGGCCACGTTGTAGGCAGAGTGCCCTTCGGTGACCGGCATGTCCGAGAAAAACCCGGCGGGAATCTCTACTTCTTCCAAACGGTCCGATATTCCTCGGCCCACCGAAACCTGGAGGGGTCCCCTTGACACCCGCACCGGGCTGAACTGGTAGTAGGAAGGCGCCCCCAGGACGATTTGACCTTCCTCTCCGATGATCCGCAGGGAATACCCCTGGGGAGGTGAAGTTGTGTTGGAGACGTAAGCCGTCCCCACGATTCCCCCGACCACCTCGGCCATGGCCATCACGGTGTCGGCGGTCCTCCACTCAAAAGTCCCACCGTCGGTGTATACCCCTGCCGGAGACAGGGTCATCTGCCGGGCGGAGATGTTCTCCACCTCTCCCAGAATGAAACGAACCGAGTCCATCACATGACCAAAGGCCACGAACAGCGCCCCGCTGGCCTCCTCGTGGCGCACCAGCCAGGCCCGGTCGCGGTCCACGTCGAATTTCGACAGCATCTGGGAGACCACGAACGAAAGAGGCCGTCCGACCGCTCCGTCTGTCACCAGGCGCCTCGCCCAGGCCACCGCCGGGGCGAACCTTCCCTGCAACCCTACTGCGGTGGGAATAGCGCCCTGCTCTGCCGCCGATCTCATCTCCACCGCCTGGGCGGTGTCGAGCGCCAAGGGCCATTCGCAGAACACCGGCTTGCCCGCCCGCAGAGCGGCCATCGTCAACGGGTGGTGCAGACGAGGCCGAACCGCCACGGTGACGAGATCAACATTGGGGTCTTTGCAGAGATCGTCAACTCCGGCATACCACTTTCGGGCGCCCCACTTCTCGGCGGCAGCTCGGGCCGTCTCCTCCCGCGTGGTGCATACCGCCTCCAACGTCAGCCCCGGCGCGGACTGCACCGCAGGCAGATGGGCGCGATCTCCGAATCCCGGCGGGCTGGCGCCCACCACGCCAACTCGCACCGGATCACAGACACTCATGGGCGGGCATCTCTGTCGTGGAGCAGGATGCCCTCTTTCCGTACCCACATACATGGACTGGTGACCACGTTCTTGCGACGTTCCAAGTCCTCCACATCCGTCATCTTCGCGTCCACTTCGAAAGGACAGTAGCGCCGCGCCGCGCGACGGATAGCGGAGGACCAATCCCTCCAGCTGATCCGGGGAAGGGCGTCCACCGCCACCAGCAGATCGATGTCGGAGTGTATCGTGTCGTCTCCGCGAACCACCGATCCGAACAGATACACCTTGTCGGGGTCGAACAACCGCGTCGCCGCCAACGCCTCATCCACGTAGTCCCGCGGCAGACCCGGATAGGGAAGCGAAAGGTCTCTCCGCAGCGCTTTCTCCTGCTCCTCGCGGATGTTTCGGTCGGGCAGCGGAACATCCGGCGGGGGACGGCCTCCGGCTTCTTCTCCGACTATGGGAGGAAGACTCATGGCAACGCTTCCCCGACAGACCGGACGATCCTCTGAGCGACCTGGGAACACCACAGGTAACTACCCTGATCAGCGTCCTCTCCATCCGGATACCTCGCGTAGTAAAACCTCGAGAACCGGTTGAGGGCGGTTCTGTTGTAGGTTTCGTACACGGTTTCTCGAATGGCGATCACGGGACAAGTCGAAAGCAGGTCCCGAATGTGCTTCCGGGGAACGGGAGTGTCTGCGGCGATGTGAGCGGCCTCAATGGCGGTCTCCGCGGCTACGACCAGCAAATGACAGGCCATATGCCAGTTTTCCTTCCCGGCGACATAAGCGGCCGTGTCGAGAGCGTCTTCGGCGCGTTCCATCCACCGGCGGGCTTCTTCTCCATTGGTGGCGGGCAGGTCGCTCATTGCCTTCTGACTATACGGAACGCCGGCGCCCCGCTCGCAGTTGTTCTGTGGCTTCTGTGTCCAGCGTATAGTCCTCGGGCAGGCGGACCATCTGGTCGGGGGCGCCCGTGTACCGGATCACCACTCCGTAGTCCCGCTCGGCGCCTGCTATGGTGACGTAACCCTCCACCACGTCGGCCAGCACCGCTTGCAGGTCACGGTCCAATGGGTCGCCGAAGCCTCCGCCGCCGGGCAGATTGAGCTGCACCCGCTGGTCCTGCTGCAGGGTTAGAAGCGCCTTGGGCTGGCCCTCGTCCTGGCCGTCGAGGAGCAGTTGGCCCCGAGCGCCGGGCCCTCCTCCCAGCATCCCCTCCGGGGGATGGCGGATCCGGTCCACCATGGCGGAGATGGTCCAAGCCCGGTCGGTGCGGCATCCCATCTCCGTGTATTGTCCCAAGCCTCCCCGGAAACGCCCCGGTCCGCCGGAATCTGCTCGGAGTTGCCGGCGGTGCTGCACAAGTGACGACAAGGTTTCGACGGCTTCGGCCGGCACGCCGGCCACCCCGCTCGGGAACCCGGTTGCGCTGAGTCCGTCCTTGCTCACCCGGGCGCCTCCTCCTCCGCACTGGAAGAGGCTGAAGGTGAACAGGTCCTTTTTTCCCGGCGGGCGGCCCCGGAAGACACTGATCCAGATCGGATCGGAACCGGCGGCCATCAGGGGAAGAGCCTCGGCCAGCGCCCCGAAGATCACTCCCGGTAAAAAGTGCCCCAGGATGTGCCGCGAGGCGACCGCGGCCGGCGGTTGGCAGTTGAAAATGGACCCGGGCGGCGCCGACACGTGGACGGGTCGGAAGGCGCCTTCGTTGTGGGGAACCTCGGGGCTCACGGCCGCCTTCATGGCAAAGGAGGCGTAGGCGTGGGTGTAGTTGAACACCACGTTGATCCCCCGGCGGCTCTGAGGGGAGGAACCCGCGAAATCAATGTGGATGTCCCGGTCGGCGACGGTAACCGCCACCTTTATCTTTATGGGTTCCTCGAATCCGTCGCTCCAAGTTTCATGTTCGTACCGACCGTTGGGGACCGTCTCGATCGAGCGTCGCATCGCTTCTTCGGAGCGGTCCATGATGTCCCTCGCCACCGGATCTATGGAGTCGAGGCTGAACTCGTCCATGAATTTGAGTAACGCCCGGGCGCCCACCTCGTTGCTGGTGGTCTGGGCGTAGAGATCACCGACCGTCTCGTCGGGGGTGCGGACGTTGGCCCGGATCAATTTGATGAGGTCCCGGTTGATGTTCCCTTTCCGGAACAGCTTCATGATGGGCAGGCGCAGCCCTTCCTCGTAGACCTCCCGGGCCTCGGCGGAGAGGATCCGCCCGCCGATGTCGGCGGCGTGGCAGGTGTTGGCGAAGTATCCCACTATCCGGCCCTGCCGGAACACGGGAGTGGCCACCGTGATGTCGTTGATCTGCCCGGCGGTCATCCAGGGATCGTTGGTGAGGATCACATCACCCTCCGACAACCGCTCGGGGGGGTATTCATCCAGCAGATGACGCATCCCGGTGGCCATGGCATTGATGTGACCGGGGGTGCCGGTGAGGGACTGGGCGACCATGGCGCCTTCGGTATTGAACACCCCGCAGGCCAGGTCCTGCGTCTCCCGGACGATGGTGCTGAAAGCCGTGCGCATCAGGGCCACTTGCTGTTCGTTCACCACCGACAGGAGACGGTTCCACAGCATCTCCAGGAAGATGGGGTCCGTACCGCTCATTCTGCCTGGTCCCTGCGTTCGAGTGACACCACCAGGTTGAGCCGGGCGTCCACCCGGATTTCGCTGTCGGGGCCGATCACGGCGGTCGACTCCCGTTCTTCGATGATGGCCGGTCCCTCAATCCGGTCACCCTCTCGCAGCTGGTACCGGTCGTAGACGGGGGTATCCCGGAACCCTGCGTATTCGGGGAAGTAGGCGGGTCTGCTTCCCTTGAGAGCCGCCCGCTCCCCGCCGCGTCCACCGGTTGCCTGGCGAGTGGTGGCGGGCGCCGGCCCGGCGCTTATCACCCTCCAGGTCAGGGCTTCCAATCCCACGTCCGGGCCCGAACGCCCGTAGAGACCCCGATAAACTCGATCGAATTGCTCATGCAATGCCTGCTGGTCCCCGGGGCACAGTACGCCGCCGGCAACCGGGACCCGTACCTCATGGCCCTGTCCGATGTAGCGGATGTCGACGCTGCGGGTATGGGTGATCTCGTCGGGGGCGGCGCCCGACTCGGTCAACAGGCGGGTTCCCTGACGCTGGAGGTCCGCGAACATCTGGTTCAGATAATCCCAGTCGAGATCGTCCAGTCGGGCGTAATAGGACCGGACGAAGTCGAAGGCCAGGGGCGCCACCAGGAAGCCCAAGGCGGAGGTGACCCCGGCGGACGGGGGGAGTATCAGGCTCGAACACCCGGTCAACTCGGCTACCCGGTACCCGTGGACCGGTCCCGCTCCTCCAAAGGCGATGACCGGCAGCGCCTGCGGGTTCTTGCCCCGCTCCACCACATGCACCCGGGCGGCGTTGGCCATGTTCTCGTTCACCAGCTGGTGGATGCCCCAGGCGGCGTCGGTGACCGACAGTCCCAGCGGCTCGGCGATCTCGGCTGTGATGGCGCGGCGGGCAGCTTCGGCATCCAACGTCATGCGCCCGCCCAGGAAGTAGTCGGGATCCAGATAACCCAGAGTGATGTCGGCGTCGGTGACGGTGGGTTGAGTGCCACCCAGACTGTAGCAGACCGGGCCGGGGTCCGAACCGGCCGATTCCGGGCCGATCTTGAGGAGTCCGAGTTGGTTGATACGAGCGATCGATCCTCCTCCTGCCCCGATCTCGATCATCTCGATGACCGGGGTCTTGACCGGAAGGCCTGAACCTTTGCGGAAGCGGTATCGCCTGTCTACTTCAAAGTCGTAGGTGACCTCCGGACGCCCTTCCGATATCACGCACAGCTTGGCGGTTGTGCCGCCCATATCGAAGGAAAGCAGGTCTGCCACCCCCACTTCCGCGCCGAGAGTGGCGGCTGCCAAGGCCCCGGCGGCGGGGCCGGATTCGAGAAGTCTGATCGGGAAGCGAGTGGCGGTATCCACGGTGGCGATGCCTCCTGACGACAGCATCACGAAGAACGATCCCCCAAACCCCAGGTCGTCCAATCGTCCCTCCAGGTCCTGCAGGTATTGCTCAGCCAGGGGTTGGACGTAGACGTTGGCGATGGTGGTGGAGGTGCGTTCGTACTCCCGTATCTCGGGCGCCACCTCCGAGGAAATCGAGACCCGCAATTCTGGCGCCGCTCGGTTGACCGCCCGGTGGGCGGCCTGTTCATTGGTCGGATTGGTGAAACTGTGCAGGAAGCTGATGGCCACCGCCTCGATCCCACGATCGGCCAATTCGGTCGCCAAGGCTTCGACCATGGCTTCATCCACTTCCTGGATCCGTTCCCCGCCGGCCAGGGTCCGCTCCGCAATGTCAAAGCGGAGGTGGCGAGGGGTCAAGGGCCGGGGCAACTCTAGGAACAGGTCGTAGAGCTCATACCGGTGCTCCCGCCCTATCTCCACCGAATCCCGGAATCCCTTGGTGGTCAGCAGGGCGGTGCGAGCACCTTTGCGTTCGATTATGGCGTTGGTGACCAGAGTTGTTCCATGGACCAGGTGCCTGATCTGAGAAGCATCCAGGCTGCCCCGTTCCAGGGCCTGCACGAGCACCTCCTCCACACCCCGGGAAGGGTCGTCAGGAGTGGTCAGCACCTTACCCACCTGCGTATACCCGGCGCGGTCGTCGATCAGCAGCAGGTCGGTGAAAGTGCCTCCGATGTCGACCCCGATGCGATAGGTGGCCGCAGGCGAGCCGGAAGATTTCATGGGAAGGACCAAAGGAGGGGGAGTCGGTTTGTCGGAACGGAATTCAGATTACCGTCAGGTCGTCCGGCGGCGATCGGGGTATTGGCGTGCCGGTCGGCAGAATCCGGATCTGCCTGTAACTGCCCGGCATAGTCTGGGGTGGGAATGACGATATCTGCGGACCCGGCCCCTCTGTCTCGGCGACCGGGTGTGGGCTTTGCCATGGCTCTTTCGGGCGGGATTCTGTTTGGCATCTCAGGCACGGTGGCGGCCGGTCTCTTTTCCTCGTTCAGTCCGGCTGAGCTCAATCAGTATCGCTTGGTGCTGGCCGCGGCTTTCATCTCCCTGATAGCGGCTCGAAAGGGCCTGATTCACCATGGGGGAAGGTTCGGGCTACTGGTGCTGCAGGGTGTGATCACCGCGGCGATCACTTTTGCGTTCTTTGTGGCGGTCGAACGTTTGGGAGTAGGCCCGGGTATCACCATCCAGTACCTGGGGCCGATCCTGATGTTGGTGTGGAGGCGTCTGGTGCAGCGTATGGTCGTGCCCGTAACCGGCTGGATGGGCGCGGTGGCGGCGGTGGTGGGTATCGGGCTGATAACCGGCGCCTTTACCGCCGACTACGCGGATGCGATAGGCATAATGGCCGGTTTGTCAGCTGCGGTCTTCTACGCCGCCCTGACCATCACCGCGGAGAAACTGGGCAAGACTCTCCATCCTCTCACCTACAGTTCATACAGCCTGACCATCGCCGCCGTGATCTGGTTGGCGGTGCTTCCGGTCAACATCCCTCAACTTTCCCTTGCCGGCTGGATGGGAGTGGTATGGGTGTCGATCATTGCAATGGGCATAGGGTATCTGCTCCTGATGAGCGCTCTGCGTCACATCAGCCCCGGCCCGACGGGAGTGGCCGCCACCTCCGAGCCAATAGTGGGCACGTTGACAGCCTGGGTGGCATTGAGCCAATCCCTGTCCCTGGTGGAGACGATCGGCGTGACTCTCACCGCCCTGGGGATTGCCGTGGTGCATTGGAGCATCCGCAGGACCCCCGGGTTTTAATCGAAAAAGTGGGCGCGTGGCCGATAATTCAATAGGTGGACAGCAGGTGTTGTTTAGTTGACCGGCCCGGAAAAGGGGGGTGGTGGGGACCTGTTCGCGATGCCCAACGTTACTTTTGATTCAGATGGTCATCAACCCCCGGCCTGCGGGAGAGCACTCCCCTTTAGGAACTTCACGCCAAGCATGACGAACCAGGCTACCCAGGGGAAGTAGCATGCTCTGGCCACACTGATCATGGCAGGGCTCGCTCCGGTCTGGCCGATGATGAAGGAGACCAGGGCAAGGAGCGAGACCGCGGCGATCGCCAAAGCTGCGGTCCTGCTGAAACCGGGAGGATGTATGGCTGACATCCCCAGGCTGAAGGCGAGGACCCCGGTTGAGACCAGGACGCCCGAGATGAGTGCGATGGCGTAATCCACTCTGTAGATCGGTATGGCCTGCTGAATCCCCTGTTCAATGTCGATCGAAGTCTGGGCGAGGACGTGAGTCAGACCGGCCGTGAGGATCCAGCCGGTGGCGCCCATCACCACGCACAGAATGCTCAGGCGCGACAGGGCGGCCGCCATCGTCTCTCCCTGGATCACCCGGTTGATTCCTGCCAGCCCGTAGAGCATCATCACCAGGCCCGGCGGCACCAGGAGCGCGGAGATGTGAGCCAATTCGCGGTTCGATGCAAGAGCGGTGATAGCCCCCACGGCGTCGCCTATCTCTGCAGGATCGATGAGTATCCCTCCCGGCTCCAGCAGGAAGAACAGCAACGCCAGCACAGGTCCCACGATCAGTGCCAGAGCTTCCAGCTTGTTGATTGTTTTCGTTGCCATGGCTCTACCTCCTCAGGAAGAGTGTCGCCTTCTCGTTTCAACGGTTACCGTCTTGTTCCCCTCCTAACACTTCCAATCGGCAAGACCCATTTTATATCACGCGCAGTCGTCCCCCCGGGATTGAGAATGCCCACTTCGTAGGCCTTGATGCGGCCGGGGGGTTTGTGGGGGTGACCTCCAAGACTTGTCGCAGGGGGCGGATAGCGTGGACTGGCATGAAGGAGGTTTGGTGTTGAGAGATCAAATTGGTGACATTATGGGATTGATTTCCCGCGCTCCGTGGCGGGAGGCGGTGACCTACCGGGACTCCTGGCCCCACGAATACGTGGTGATCAAAAAGGACGGCCAGCAAGAGCTCCTGGCTGCGTTCTGTGCGAGGATCGCTGCCGGTGAGGGCGTGGAATGCCGGTTCTTCCACCAGAAGCGAAAGTACCTGTTCCTGGGGGACCACAAGTACTGGACGATGACGGATTGTCCGCATATCGATTTGGATTCGGATGACTACGTGTTGAATCGGGCGCTCTTGTACCGGGATCGTCGCGATTTCGCTATCAGGCGCGGTGATAGTGGTATCAGGAAGGAACAAGAAACTACATGAACGCAAACGAACGGTGGGGGCAGCCGCGGAATGGGACTGGCGCAGACACAGCCGGTATTACTTCTCGGAGATCAACATACGCAGAGAGGGCTCTGTCGCGGACCCACCGGAGAAGCAGGACGAGATCAGAGCGTGGATGCTGGATCTCCTCCCCAGACTCAAAGACGAATTCGACCCGCGAATCCAGAAGATCATGGAATAGACCGACCGAGTGGTCTATATGATGAGGGCCATGGGCAACGGGCCGAATCCCCTTCCTTCATGAGATCTGAGCAGAGCAATTCCGATCGGTACTTCACCGCCTCGGGTATCCCGCTCCGAGGTTGGTACGGTCCCGACGACGTGGCTCCCCAGGCCCAAGAGGCGGGGAAGGGACCACCAGGTGTCCCGCCGTACCTGCGTGGGGCGTATCCGGGCATGTACCGGACCAAGCCTTGGCGGGTGTTCCAACTGAGTGGGCATGGCAATCCAGAGGACGAGCGGGAGCGAATCATGTTCCTGCTGAACCAGGGAGAGACGGGCTTCATCATGGAGCACGACCGCAACACCGCCGACCATCTCTACAACGTGGATCATCCCGAGGTGGTGGCCCGGCGGGAAGACGTGGGACAGACCGGGGCGGTGATCCAGAGCGTCCGGGACTACGAGACGATCCTGGACGGGATCGACATGGGCCACTACTACGCCCATCCCGGGGGAGCGGTGGTCCAGCACGCGCCCTTCGCCCTGGGGTGCTACTGGACGGTGGCGCAGCGCCGCGGCTTGGATCTCACCCGGCTGGCCGGGACCGGGCAGAGCGATTTCTTCCTCACCTACCTGGGCTGTATTCCCAAACGGCAGATTCCCACCGAGGCGGGGATCCGGCTCAATACCGACATCATCGAGTTCTGCGGGCAGCACCTGCCCCGCTGGGTTCCGGTCTCGATCGCCGCCTACAACGCAGCCGACACCGGTTTGAACGCCTACCAGGAACTGGCCGCCCTGTTTGCCAACGCAGTGGTGTATCTGGACGAGATCAAACGCCGGGCGCCGGAGAACCTGGCGAAGCTCGCCTACATGGTGGGGGGTATCAATCTCAGAGTGGCGATGGACTTCTTCGAGGACATCTGCAAGATGCGAGCCGCACGCAAGATGTGGGCCGAGCTGCTGGGACGAAGGTACGGGATCACCGACGAGCGCGCCACCCGGCTGCGGATTCACATCGTGACGGCCGGTTCGGCTCTGGCCTACCAGCAGCCTCTCAACAACATCGCCCGAGGGACCATCATGGCAATGGCCTCCGTGCTGGGAGGCACGCAGTCGCTGGGGGTGGCCACCTATGACGAAGCCATGTCCATCCCTTCCGAGCACGCCCACCAGATGTCGCTTCGGATCCAGCAGATACTCCACCACGAGACCAACATCCCCGCAGTGGCCGACCCTCTGGGCGGGTCCCACTACGTGGAGGCCCTCACCGCCGAACTGGAGGCCCGGGCCTGGGAGATGTTCGAGGAGATCGAGAGCCGGGGCGGTTTCGCGGCGGTGCTGGACGAAGGGTGGCTTCACTCCCTGGCGGCCGTCAATCAGGTCGATCTCGCCGAGGCGGTCAACTGGGGGACGAAAACTGTGGTGGGGGTCAACGCCTTTACCGAGGATGTGGCGCCGTGGGAGATGGGCGGCTTCGAGCCGGTGGAGGGGGTCTGGGAGAAGTCGATGGAGAGATTGCGCTCGGTGCGCCGGGAACGGGACGGGAGGGCGGCGGCGGCCGCGCTGCGCGAGTTGGAGACTGCCTGCCGCGGGGAGGAAAACATCATGCCGGCGGTGATGGAGGCGGTGGCGGCCCAGGCCACACTGGGCGAATTCGGGGACGTGTTCGGGGACGTGTTCGGCGACTGGGAGGTTCCGATCTCATTTTGAGCGTTGATCAGCCCGGCAAGGTGTTGTTTGCCAAGACGGCCCTCGACGGCCATTGGAGAGGCCCGGCGGTGGTGGTCCATGTCCTGCGGGACGCCGGATTCGAGGTGATCTATCTGGGGATGGCGACCGCCGACGAGATAGCGGCAGCCGCAGTTCAGGAGGACGCCGATCTGGTGGGCCTGAATGTGGGGGGTAGTCTGGCGGTGGTGATGCGGATCCTGGATGAACTGGAGAACTCCGCACCCGACGTGGGGGTGATGCTGGGTGGCACCATCCAGCCCCAGCACCGGTCCGCCCTGGCGGCCCGGGGAGTCTCGACCTTTCCCCCGGGTTCGGCGTTTTCGGACATTGTTGAAGAGGCCGTTCGGCTGGTCGAAACCAGACGCCGGAGCAGAGAAGATGTGACGTCGGCATGAAAGAAGACGCAAGGAGGACGCCGAGATGATTGTTGACACGGGAATGCACCAGCGAGACACAGTCATAGGTCGGGCGACGATCGGGGACCAGTTGCGGCGCAACGCCCGACTGCAGCCCCGCAAACCCGCCCTGATCTTCTACACCACCGAGGGTGAGCGGGAGGTTCACACCTACGAGTCGTTGAACCGCATGGTCAACCGTTTGGCGCATGCCCTGTCGGAGCGAGGAGTGGGGCGGGGCGACGTGGTGGCGATAATGTCTCGCAACAGCCCCGACTACGTGGCGATCTACTACGCCACCATCAAGCTGGGCGCGGCGCTGACCGGCATCAATTTCACCTTCACGGCCCGGGAGATCACCTACCAGGTCGACCACTGCAGCCCCAAGGTGATAGTGGCGGAATCGGTGTTCGTGGATCGTTTCGCGCCGATCGCCGAGCAGCTGGCCGGCGTGGAGCACTTCATGGTTTCCGACGTGGTCTCCGACGCGGGGCCCGGGCACTGGACCCGGATATCCACCCTGGTGGGAGAGGACCGCGACGCCTCCGAGCCCCAAGCCGAGGTGGGCGAGAACGACCTGGCGATCATCCAGTACACCAGCGGCACCGAGGCCTACCCCAAGGGGGTGATGATCCCCCACCGCAACTACCTGATCTCCACCACCCCCGCCTGGCAGTCGGCGCTGGGAATCGCCCCCGACGAGATCTGGTTGTTCCTGATGCCGTTCTTCACCATCGCCGGGTTGGGCAGCATGACCACCCTCACCCTGCTGGGCGCCACGTTGGTGCTGGTCCACGCGGTGGATCCGCCCAAGGCGGCCAAGATGATGGCGGATGAGAAGGTCACCATCATGGCGCAGACTCCCACTTTCTACCTGGCGATGACGCAGGTGGAGGGCTTCGAGGACTACGACTTCTCGAGCCTGCGCCGCTGCATCACCTACGGAGGCACGGTTCCCCAGGCGATGCTGGACGGTTGGGCCAGGGCCAACCCCGACGTGTTGTGGGCCACCTACTGGGGCCAGTCCGAACTCACCCAGTTGGGCTCGGTGGGATGGTTCCGCAACCTGGATGAGATCCCCGGCGGCGACCCCACCTGGATCGGCAAGGCCGTGCCGCAGTTGGAGATAGCGGTGTTCGACGACGACGATCAGCCGGCTGAGATAGGAGAGTTGGCCTGCCGTTCGCCTTCCGCCATGGTCGGCTACTATCGAGATCCCGAAAAGACCGCCGAGACCTTCCGCGACGGGTGGCTTCGGACCGGCGACCTGGTGAGAATCGACAGTGACGGGAACCTGTTCTTCTTCGACCGCAAAAAGGACATGATCAAAAGCGGCGGCATGAACGTCTCCAGCCAGGAGGTGGAGCGGGTGCTGTACGGATATCCGGGAATCATGCAGGTGGCGGTGGTCGGCGTTCCCGACGACTACTGGTCGGAGGCGGTAACGGCCTTCGCGGTCACGGCCCCGGACGCCGAGGTGGACCCGGCGGCGGTGATCGCCCACTGCAAGCAATCTCTGGCGGGTTACAAGGTTCCCAAGTCGGTACATCTGGTGGAGAGCCTTCCCATCGATACGCAGGGGAAGATTCTCAAACGGGAACTCCGGGCGATGAGCGGGGAATAGCTCCGGGGAGAGAACAATGCACCAAGGCTCAGCCGGTAACGGGGACACGGAGCCGGCGATCATCTACGATCCCACCGACTTGGGCTTTCTGGCCGACCCCTACCCGGTTTATCGGCGCCTTCAACAACAGTGCCCGGTTGGCCACGCCACCCTGGGCGACGGTGGCGCCCGGGTCGTGAGCCGGTTCCGCGATGCATCGCTGCGGTTCTGGGAAGTCCGACCTCCCGGATGAGACCTCCCGGGGGGGAGATCCCCGCGGCGATCCGTGACGGCCCGGCGGCCCGGATGTGGGCGCATAGCATCTCCATGTCCGATCCGCTCCTGACCACACCCGCCTGCGTCGCCTTCTCTCCCCTGCCTTCACTCCCCGCGCCACGGCTGCGTTACCGACCGGTGGTGGAACAGATCGTCACCGAGGCCCTGGACGCAGGTGGAGCACCGGGGCGAGATGGAGGTGATGTCGGAGTTCGCCATGGTGGTCCCCATGCGGGTGATCTGTGGGCTTTGGGCATACCTGACACCGATTGGGATTTGCTGATGGAGTGGACTCCCGATCTGCTGCGGATGTTCGTTCCCGACGCCAATGATGAAGAAGGCATAGAGTTGTGCCATCGCGCCTGCGCCAATTTCATCGAATATCTGGGCGCCCTGGTGGATCGTCACCGGGAATCGCCCACCGACAATCTCACCTCGCATCTGGTGGCATTGGAGGAAGCGGGCGACCGACTGTCGCGGGACGAGTTGATCTCTACCCTGCGGGGACTGATCACCGCCGGGTTCGAGACCACCATGGGGCTGATCGGCTCCATGGTGCTGGGTCTGTTGCAGAATCCCGACCAGATGACCCTGTTGCGATCCTCTCCCGAGCTGGTGCCCAACGCAGTGGAAGAGTTTCTGCGCTGGGAGTCGCCGGTTCATGCCCACTACCGGTATCTCACCACCGAATGGGAAGTGAACGGAGAGCGGATGGCGCCCGGCGAACGGGTACTGGCGCTGATCGCCGCCGCCAATCGGGATCCCGATCTCTACCGGAATCCCGACCGGATCGATGTCCGGCGCCCGGACATCAGGCACCTTTCCTTCGGAGGAGGACGTCACCTCTGCCTGGGTGCTCCCCTGGCGCGTTTGGAGGCGCAGGTGGCGATCGGCGAGTTGCTCCGGCGTTTCGATCCCATCCACCTGGCGACCAGCGAGTTCCATCGCCGTCCCCACTTCCAGTTCATGCTGCTGGAGAGGCTTCCCATCACATTCGAAGTGGCAGAGCACGAATAAACATGGAAGCAAAATCGTGCAAGCCCGGTGCCCTTCATAGACCCGCCCTCAGGAGATAGCAGGCGGGAGGACAGTTTAGATGCAATGTGCTAATCTGGCGCTGATTAGAAGAGAGATCTGACTACTCTTCTGGTCACCAGATACGATGCGCGAGAATTCATGGCTATGAGAATCGCCAAACCTCCGGATATGTACGCTCGGCTGGAAGGCCTTGCTCCTGAGACGCTTGTTCGGTTGGTGAACGTGGGGGCGACCTTGCAGGACGGTAGGTACCTCCACTGGGATGACCTCCGCCGACGACAGCCCCCTGAGGGTCTCACGGTGGAACAGTGGTGGATCGGTATGCGCCTTGCCCGGAATCAACTATCTCGAACAACCGATTTGGTTGACAAACAAGGTAGGCCGTTTGCTTACAGCCTTGTCGACCCGATCCTCAAGAGCCTCCACAACCTGGACCTTCGGGCCACTGGCAGGTCTGCCGCGCCCCCGGCTGTCTTGGATCGAACCACACGAGACCGCTACAAAGTGCGTGGACTCATTGAAGAAGCCCTCTCATCCTCACAACTCGAAGGCGCTTCCACGACCCGTATGGTGGCCAAGCAGATGCTCAGGTCAGGTCGGAGTCCTCGGGACAAGTCTGAACGCATGGTTTTCAACAATTACCGAGCAATCAACTACATCAAGGAAGCGGTCTCAGAGGACCTTACACCGGAACTACTGCTGGAAATGCACGCCCGACTCGCCGAAGGCACCATGGAAAACCCGAGGGACTGCGGCCGTTTCCAGCAGCCGGGTGAGACGAGGGTGTCTGTTGTTACCTGGCAAAGTGATGAGGTTGTATTCGCTCCGCCACCCGCCGAACAGATCCTAGAGCGTATCGACCGAATGTGCGACTTCGCCAATGACGGGGAGGAGTCTTTTACGCATCCGCTGGTCAAAGCCATCCTGCTTCATTTTTGGTTGGCCTACATTCATCCATTCGTCGACGGGAATGGTCGAGCGGCCCGTACATTATTCTACTGGTCCGCCCTTCGCTCTGGATACTGGCTTACCGAGTATGTCTCGATCTCCGAAATCGTCCTGAAGGCACCGGTAAAGTACGCCAACGCTTTTCTCCACACGGAAACGGACAGCAACGACCTGACATACTTCCTGATCCACCAACTCACCGTCCTGAGAAGGGCTTTCGAGGAATTGGCGATCTACGTCGACCAAACCCTCGAGCGCATGCAAGCCGCGGAACGCATTGCCGGAGATCTCCCTGGGCTCAACCACAGACAAAGGGCGCTCCTCGGGCATGCCCTGCGCCATCCCAGGTACCGCTATACCTATCGGAGCCACGCCACCAGCCATGATGTGGTCCTGCAGACGGCTCGCGCCGACCTGCTTGACCTAACGTTCCATGGGCTGCTTGATGCCAGCATAGAGGGTCGGCGACGAGTATTCATCTCTCCCGACGATCTTGGCGCTCGGCTCAGGGACCGTCCAGGAACCGCAAGTTCTAATCTAGAAGGCATTGGAAGCTATTTGCATAGTTGCACAACGGTATCTCCGAACCCAAGTTCTAGAAGGCATTGGAAGCTATTTGCATAGTTGCACAACGGTATCTCCGAACCCAAGTTCTAATCTAGAAGGCATTGGAAGCTATTTGCATAGTTGCTGGCATTGAACGAAGGTTTTCACCTGTGCGGGATCTGTTGGGACAGGTGGGTTTCGAGGAGGGCAAGCACACCGTCTATCCGGGCAGCGAGCCCCCGATCATGGTGATGCTGGAGTGGGGCAGCTTGCCGCACGCCCGGGCGGACGGGGATGCGGAGGCGGTCATCGGTCGCCACCGGGAAGCCCTGGGTTCGGGGTTCAGCCGACCCAGCTACCACTTGGTCAAGCACGAGTGCTCTCTGCGCCACCCCGAAGCCTGGGTTGCCTGAGGAGAGATCGAATTGCGCTTCAGTCTGGCCGTTCCGCTGCAGAGGATTGTCAACGGACGCTACGAGTTCGACTTCGACGCCTTCATAGCCGAGTGCCAGGCCGCCGAGCGAGCCGGTTTTTACTCGGTGGTGGTGGGAGAGCGCCGGATAGGGGTGACCGCCTATACGACGAGCCCGCATGTCCTGGCTGCCTCGGCGCTGCAGGCCACCAGTCGCCTGAACTTCGCCGTCACCGTAGTCCAGTTGCCCCTGCGGGACCCCTACCAGGTCATCCAGGACGCCACGGTCCTCAATTCGCTCTATCCCGGGAGGTTTCGGCTGGGTGTTGGAGCGGGGTACAACGAGCACGCCTTCGAAATGTTCGGGAAGAAACTGTCGCGCAGGGGCCGGGACATGGAAAAGGGACTGCGGCTCATCAACGCCTTCCGCAACGGAGAGATCAGCATTGACGTGGGAAGGGGACCGGTGCCCGCCTTGGATCCGGCGATGGGTCCTCACATGCCGGAAGTGTGGGTGGGATCATGGGCCGAGGCGGGGGTGCGGCGGACCGCCCGCCTGGCTGACGGGTGGTTGCCCGACCCGATGCGCACCGGAAAGGTGGTGGCCGAATTGGCGAAGGTGTACCGGGAGGAATGCCGACGGCACGGAAGAAAACCCCGGATCGGCCTCCTGCGGGAGGCCTGGCTGGCCGACACCGATGAGCAGGCCAGGGCCGAGTACGGCCCGCACGTGATCCACGCCCATGCCGAGTACTTCCCGCGGATGGAGGGTGGATGGAAGAGCCTGGAGACCGGAGAGGGCAAGCCTTACGACGTCGGTGTCGATCCGTGGCTGAGGGAAATCGACAGCAAAGAGGAACTGGCGTTGCACCATCTGCTGGAGGACCGGTTCGTGATCGGATCGGTAGATACATGGCTGGAACTGCTCCAGGGCTGGATTAAGAGCATCCAACCTGAAGAGATAGTGCTTCGCCTGCGCTTCCAGAGCGGTCCGTCCCCACATGACACCCTGCGGGTGATAGAGCGCATCGGCCGCGAAATAATCCCCCGGTTTATTTGAGAAGCACCGCGGGGGAGGTCAGAATTCTTCGCGAACTCCGGCTACGGAACAGCTACACAAGGAGCAGATAAATGAGCGTAGGCGAAACGATCTATGAGGTTGACACGGGTGCTCGCCGGATGGACGGTGGAACCTGGAAGATCCGGTTTCACCGGTTGGTCGGTTCCCGGTCCGGGCCGGCAACCGCCATCGCGGCCGGCCTGCTGGGAGACAAACCCTTGGCGGTTCTGGCGGTTCACGAACTTCGGCGTCGCCTGCTCGGTTCAGACCTTGCCGGGACCGTGACCCTGGTCCCGGCTTCCAACCTATTCGGTCTGGCCGCCGGAACCCGGGACAACCCCGATGGCATGCAACTCAACCGGCGGTTTCCCGGTCGGCCTGCCGGGTTTCTATCCGACCAAATGGCGCATGCCCTGATGTCAGCGCTGTTGGAGGAAGCCGACTGTGTCGTCGATCTTCACTCCGGGACCCCCGGCCGGGGATTGCATTACACCTACGACTATGGCGATCTGGATCTCAGTGCCTCGTTCGGCTATCTGCCGGTGGTGATCAACAGGCATGTCCCCGGTCAACTCAGCCAGGCGGTGACGGCCGCCGGGGGGTCCTCTTTCCTGGCCGAGTTCGGAGGAGGAGAGTCAAACGACCCCACCCTGGGTGTAGAGGGGTGCCTGAATACCCTGAGATACCGGGGTCATCTCGACTCCCAGCCAACCGGCCCCGATCAGGTTGCGATTCTGGATCAGGTGAAAGTGTTCCTGGCTTCTCACGCCGGAGCGCTCGACGGACGATACGGACCGTCCCAGGTGGGTATCAGGGCAGAGGTTGGTCCGGTGGGGTGGATAACGGATCTTGTGACGGGAGAACGCATAGAGGAGTTCATAGTTGACGAGATCGGGTCACGAGCCGGGATGGGTGCGGGATTCGAGTTGTGGGGGCCTGGACCGATGAGGGAGTTCACAGTCACCGAAGAGCCTCTGCTTATGTTGGCGCCGGCTCGGCCGGCCATTGTGCAGCCGGGAGACTTCACCTATGCGGTGGGTTGGCCCGGCAAAACGATGCCCACGCCCAGAAGACGATAGCGACCCGGCAGCCCTGCCCGAGACTTGGGGTTATAAGCTAGGGATTGCACCAGTACCGCGCGGTATGGCGCATTCCTGCAAGCTGTTTGACAGACAGATAGACATCAACACAAGGAGAAGAAGATGAGGTTTAGATTCCGCCGTTTTTCCGGTGTGAAGCTGATCGCGGTCCTGGCTACGTTGGCCTTGCTGGTGGCCGCATGCGGTGATGACGAGGAACCGTCGGTCACCACCGCTGCCGCCCAGCCGGACACGACCACCGCCACCACCGCGCCGGAGGAACCCACTCCCGAAACCACCACTGCCACCACCCGCGCCACCACAACCACCACCGCGGCGGCGGAGATGGAAGAGGAAGAGGAAGAGGAGGAGATGGAAGAGGAGGTGACCGAGACCACGCAGGCAGGACCCACCAAGGTGGAGGGGGGCATTCTGCGGATGGTGATCGGAACCGAACCTAAATCTCTCAATCCCTCCATTGCCACATCTCGCTTCGCACAGCAAATCTCGCGGGGAATCATCGATGTTCTCATGGAGAAGGATGTGAATAACCATCCGGAACCGAGTGGCTTGATCACGGCCTACGAGCAGGTGGACGGACTCACCTGGCGGTTCACGGTGCGAGAAGGCGTCTCGTTCCACAACGGTGAGCCGTTCAACGCTGCAGCGGCGGCCGCCTCGGTGCGCGCCAACCGCGACACCGGCGGGCTGCGGGTCTATTTCACCCTGATCGCCGATGCCCAAGCCGTCGACGACACAACATTTGAGATCATCACCACCACGGAGACGGGTATCGGGTTGCTTCCAGCCTTGCTTACCGAGACCTTTGTGTTCCCGCCCGCCTACCTGGCGGAAGTGGGGGCCGAGGAATTCGGTCTGGCGCCGGTCGGCACTGGTCCGCTGGTGTTCGAGGAGTGGATCCCGGGGGAGATGATCAGCGCTTCGGCCAACCAGGACTATTGGAACGGCGCTCCCAGTCTCGATGGTGTGGAGTGGACATGGGCTCCTGACGCCAACACCCGTCTGGCGCTCCTGCAAACGGGCGACGCGGATATGATCGTCACTCTGTCACCCCAGCTCTTCGACGACATCGAGGCGAACGACACTCTGGTTCTCTCCGCCGCGCCTGGAGGCAACAAGTTCTTTATGGGCATCAACATCCACGCTCCGCCTTTGGATGACATCCGCCTCCGCCAGGCAATCGCCCATGCCATAGATCGGGACGCCCTGGTAGATGGAGTGTTGGAGGGAAGGGGCGGCATCGCCAACCCCAACGCCTTCCACAACTTCTTCTCCAGCACCGGTAGGCATGCCGACGACTATTACCCGTACGACCCGGACCGGGCAAGGGAATTGGTCGCCGAGGTGCAGGCCGAAGGGGACATCCCGCCGATTCCGATCAACTACACGGTCGGCCGCTACATCAGCGACAAGGACATGGGCGAAGCAGTGGTCGGAATGTTGGAAGCGGTCGGACTGCCTTTGGAGGCTCGCGCTCTTGAGCCGGGGGAGTTCATCGTTGCCCTGTTCACCAATCAACTGGGCGGCACCCACCAGTTGCCATTCGACGTTCGCTATCCGCATGAGGATGTCTTCATGCGGACCACCTTCACTTCCGCCGGATTGGTGAAGGCGTGCACCAGCGACCGGTTGGATGAACTGGCGGTCATCGGCGCCACGGCACAGACCGAAGAGGAGCGCATCGCCGCCTACAGCGAGGTGGAGCGGATCGTCTTGATCGACTTGGTCTGTTGGGTTTCCATATACGACCAGGTGGACAATTTCGCGTACACCACGGGTCTGGGCGGATTCCATCAGCGACTGGATCTTCAGATCGATTACGAGGGTCTCTACTTCCAGGAGTAGCAGGCACCGTTTCACGGAGAACCACGATGGGGCCGACCTCAAGTCGGCCCCATCGTCTTTTCCAGTGATGTCGCTAGCTGACCGGCGGTCTACGGTCGGCCCAGGGCCGGGCCGCTTCCAGTTGTCCCGCCAGGCTGAACAAAAGGTCATCACGGGCGTAACCGGCCACGAAGTGGACTCCGATCGGCAAACCATCGGCGTTCCAGTGGATGGGGACGGACATGGCAGGTATCCCGGCGATGTTGGCGATGGCGGTGAACGGTATAAACCCGAAGACTGTTACGAGGTAGGAGTCTATGTCTTCGGTCGTCATATCGATGAGGCCCAGTGGTGGTGGTGGCGTCGCCACCGTCGGGGTCAACCAGACGTCGTATTTCTGGAAAAAGGGCGCTACCGCCCGACCGGCCCGGTGCATGGCCCAAGTGGCTCTCACCATATCCACCGAAGTGAAGTCATAGCTTTCCGCACCCAACACGCGGATGACATTCTCCAATTCGTCATCACGGGGGTGACGACCCTTTATTTCGGCGTATTCGTCAATGCCTGCCATGACGTTGGCGGCAATAAGCAAACGGAAGGCGGCGCCCACGGTTGGCCGGTCCCACTCAGGGCTGTCCTCGGTGACTTCGTGGCCCAGTTCGGTCAGCAACTTGATGGTCTCTTCCACCGCTTCCACGCAGTCGGGATGAGCAGGTCCTGCCGGGGTGGAAGTGGTGAAGGCCACTGAAAGCGGTCCGGGAGGATGCCCGGCGGAGGCCAGGAACGAATCCTTGGACGGCGGCACCGAGTAAGGATCGCCCAACGACGGGCCGGTGGTGACATCCAGCAGGGCAGCGTTGTCGCGCACGGTGCGGGATATGACGTGCTCTTGGCTCACGCCGTTCCAGGCCTCGCCGAAGTCGGGTCCCGCCGGGGTCCGTCCCCGGGTGGGCTTGAGACTGAATACTCCGCAACAGCCCGCCGGAATACGCAGGGACCCCCCACCGTCGCTCCCGTGGGCGGCCGGCACGATTCCCGCCGCCACCGCCGCTGCGGAGCCGCCGCTCGAGCCGCCGCTCGAATGTTCCAGGTTCCAGGGATTGCGGGTAGGACCGTACAGGCTGGGTTCGGTGGTGGGTGCCCCTCCGAACTCGGGGGTGTTGGTCTTGCCGGCGATCACCAGCCCGGCTGCCCGGTAGCGGCGCACCAGTTCGCTGTCGTACGGTGCCACCTTGTCTGCAAAAAACGTGCTGCCCGCTACGGTGGGAACTCCCTCATAGGCCGCCCGGAGATCCTTGAGTAGGAAGGGAACCCCGGTGAATGGCCCGTCGGGAAGACCCCGCTCGATCGAAGCCCGGGCCTCGTCGTACATCTTGCGGTTCACCGCGTTGATCACCGGATTCAGCTTCTCGATCCGCTCTATGGCGGTGTCCAGCAACTCGGCGGGAGTTGTCTCTCCACTACGCACCAACTCCGCCAGTCCTATCGCGTCATAATCCTGGTATTCCAACCTCGGGCTCCTTTCGATTGTTATCCCCAAGATAGGTGGGACTCCGGGGGACTTGGGCAGCAGAGGGTTACTCTATATCCCAAGTCGTCCCGGACACATCTATTCGCTTCAGCATCGCACCCCCCAACCAGACAGTCCAAAACGGGCAGCGGCGTTACGACCTCGATGGGTTCCTGCAGGAATCCGCGGCGGCGTCGGCAGCCGCGTTCCATTGTGTGTATACCGGGGAGCGGCGCAGTTCCGGGGCCACTTCCTACTCCCACAACCCCATACTTCTTTCTGCCTATGGCCTGGGGCAGGTGGAGGGGATAATGTTCGCCGCCGGCCTGGTCGTGCTGCCCTTACACCATCCGGTGGAGGTGGTACAGGACGCCACCATGTTGGCCGTGCTCCACCCGGGCCGGTTCCGACTGTGCGTGGGCGCAGGTTACATGAAGGGAGATTTCCAGATACTGGGGGTCGACCACAGCCAGAGAGCGGAGCGCATGGAGCATGGCTTGCAGGCGATCAGGGCCTATCTGAACGGTGAGGAGGTGGTGTTGGACGGCCCCTACCGTGGCAGGACTCCCGTCCGGGACGAGGCAGTGGCCGATGTGGAGTTGGAGGTGTTCGCTGGCGCATGGTCACCTGGCGGGGTGAGAAGAGCCGCCCGTTACGCCGACGGATGGGTCACCGGTCCCATCCGCAACATCCACTGGTTAGCAGATCTGGCGCAGATCTACCGGGAAGAGTGCGAAAGAGCGGGCAAAGAACCCCGGATCGTGATGCTGCGGGAAGCCTGGCTGGGAGAGACCGATCAGGCTGCAATAGAAACTTACGGAGAGTACGTGCTCGGCTACCACAGGGTTTACATGGAGCGGGGCAACAGTTATCACCCCAAGTACGAACCGTGGTTCGCCGACCTATCCGGTCCGGCCGAGTTGACCGTGGAGCACGTGTTGACCGACCGCGTGCTGTGCGGATCCTTGGAACACTGGCTGGAAACACTTCCGGAATGGATCGAACTGGTCGGGCCGGAGGAGATCATATTGCGACTCCGCCATTTCTCTGGTCCCACCCTGGAGGAGACCCTGGAATCCATCGAGCGCATCGGCGCAGAGATCGTTCCGCGGTTTTCCGGTTCCCCCGGCAATCCTGGCTTCTGATCAAAGGCCGTATGTGACCAAATCCCCGCCGGTTCTCCACATTGAAGACCTCCGGGTGGTTTTCTCGGAACGGGGGATCGGAAAGAGACCGGACGTGGTGGCAGTCGACGGCGTCTCCCTTCACATCGAAGCCGGTGAGATAGTCGGTTTGGTGGGAGAATCCGGCTCGGGCAAGACCACCTTGGCCTTGGCCACTGCCCTTCTGGGCAGGATCACCGATGGCAGAATCCTCCTGACCGGTGAATCTATCATCGGGATCTCGCGGTCCCGGATGCGCCGGCTGAGATCCCGGATCCAGGTCGTGTTCCAGGACCCGCACGGTTCGCTCGACCCCCGGCAGACCGTGCGCAGCGGCCTTTCCGAGTTGCGATCCCTTCATCCCGACCGCACCACATGGGTAACCGATGCCGAACTTTTGGCCAAGGTGGGCATGACGGAAGACCTGTTGGACCACCTCCCGCACGAGTTGAGCGGAGGGCAGGCCCAGCGGGTCTCGATAGCGCGTGCTCTCCTGCTTCGGCCGTCGCTCCTGGTGGCCGACGAGCCGACTTCGGCCCTGGATGTCTCGGTGCAGGCTCAGATACTCAATCTCCTGCTGCAGCTGCGGGAATCCGAACAGATCGCGGTGCTTCTGATCAGCCATGATCTGAGCGTGGTTCGAAACCTGTGCGACCGGGTGTATGTCATGAAGGACGGTCGGGTGGTCGAGGCGGGTGACACCGAGGATTTGCTGGCGTCTCCGTCCCACCTCTATACACGTCGGTTGATCGATGCAATTCCCGGCAGGGACTGGGACCGTTCTGCGCTGGAGGGCGACGACGGCCACGGGGTGGGGGAGGTCCGGGGATGAGCTTCGTGCGGTTCATGGCGCCAAAGTTGGTGGGAGCGCTCATAACATTGCTGATCGCGCTGAGCCTGGCTTTCTTTCTGGCCCGGACCGCCGGCGATCCGGCTCGCAACATCCTGGGGGAATTCGCCACCGAGGAACAGGTGCTGGAAAAGCAGATAGAACTGGGGCTGGACAAGCCCCTGCCCGTCCAGTTCGCTAACTACCTGGGCCAGTTGGCAACCTTTGACCTGGGCGACTCCCTGCGCTACAGCCGCCCCAACTGGGAACTGATCCTGGGCCGTTTTCCCGCCACCATTCAACTGACTTTGGCGGGGATGCTGATCGCCACCCTGATCGGCCTTCCCTTGGGGATAGTGGCGGCGCTCAAGGAAGGGAGAATCTGGGACCGTATGTCGGTGTTCGTGGCGCTGTTCGGCCAGTCCATCCCTCTCTTCTGGTTGGGTCTGATGTTCATTCTGCTGTTCGCGGTGGCCTGGGGGTGGCTGCCCGCCGGCCAGTCGGGGACCTGGCAGCACCTGGTGCTGCCGGCGGTGACCCTGTCGGTGCTGCCCATGGCCCGCATTGCCAGGCTGACCCGGTCCAGCCTCAGCGAGGTGCTGGAGGAGACCTACATCACCTCCGCCCGGGCGAGGGGCCTGCGGGAACGCACGGTGATAATCACCCATGCCATCCGCAACGCCGCTCTGCCGGTGGTGACCATCATGGGGCTGCAGGCCGGCGCCCTTCTTTCCGGTGCGGTCACCGTGGAATTCGTGTTCGCCTGGCCGGGCCTGGGCACTCTGGCCACCCAGGCGGTGCAGTTCCGGGACTTTTCCCTGGTGCAGGCGATCGTGATCGTGGGCGCCCTGACCTTCGTGGTCATCAACCTGACGGTGGACCTGTTGTACGGGATCATCGACCCCCGGATCCGGGAGCAGGCGTCATGACGCTGCGGAAGATGCTGACCGGGTCGGTGTCGGCGGACCACACGAAGAGCCCTCGACGAGCGGGCAACAGATCGCTGTGGCTGATGAGTCTGCCTCTTCTGCTGCTGGGCCTGGTGGTGCTGGCCGCTCCCCTGCTCCCCCTGGCGGATCCGGGATTGCAGGACCTGCGTGGCCGGCTGGTCCCGCCCATCTTTCTGGAAGGCGGGACCTGGGAGCATCCGCTCGGCACCGATCAACTGGGCCGGGACATCCTGGCCCGGATTATCTACGGCGGCCGCCTTACTTTTGTGATTGCCGTCGCCGCGGTGCTGGTCGGCTCGGTGTTCGGAACGTTGCTGGGCATGATCGCCGGTTACCGGAGGGGCTGGGTGGACACCGTCATCGCCCGGGTGGTGGACGCCCAACTGGCCCTTCCCTTCATCCTGCTGGCCATCGCCATCATCGTCAGCCGAGGAAGATCCCTGGTGGTGCTGGTGGCGGTGCTGGCCATCATCAGTTGGGCGCAGTACGCCCGGGTGATCAGGGCCGAGGCGCTGTCCCTTCGGGAGAGGCCATTCATCCTGGGACTGCGGGCGGCGGGCGCCTCGCCCATGCGGATCATCCTCCGCCACATCTTCCCCAACGTGGGCGGCACTGTGTTGGTGCTGGCCACCCTGGAAGTGGGTACCATGATCCTTGCCGAAAGCGCCCTGAGCTTCCTGGGCCTGGGGGTGGTTTCTCCCGATATCAGCTGGGGCGGAATGCTGGCGGGAGGCCGGGAGTTCATTCAGGACGCCTGGTGGGTGGTGACCTTCCCGGGGATCGCCATCACTTTCGTGGTGCTGTCCATCAACCTGCTGGGCGACGCCCTGCGGGCCCGATACGACCCTCGCAAGCGGACCTACATGTGATCTGATGGATCCCCTGCTCAGCGTCCGATCCCTGCGGGTGGAGGCCACCAGTTCGGTGGGAACTGTCGTGGCGGTGGACAAATTCGATCTGGATGTCTATCCCGGAGATGTGATCGGGCTGATCGGGGAGTCGGGAAGCGGAAAGACCACCGCGGTGCGAAGCCTGCTGGGTCTCACCGAACGAAACGTGCATATCACCGGCGGATCCATCTACTTCCAGGGCGAGCAGGTCCTGGGAGACGGCCGGAACAGTCTGAGTCGTCTCCGCGGACGCCATGTGGGGATGGTCTTCCAGAACGCATCGAGTTCCCTGAACCCGCTGCTGCGAATCAACACCCAGATGAAACAGGTGCTGCGGGCCAACCGTTCCGATCAGACCGCGGCCGACCGGGCCGCAAGGATCGAGACAAGTCATCTCCCGCATGGGGTTTCAGGATCCGGGGCGGGTGTTGCGTTCCTACCCCCATCAGCTGTCGGGCGGAATGCGACAGCGGGCCGCCATCGCCATCGCCATCGTCTCGGAGCCCGAACTGGTGATCGCCGACGAGTCGACCTCGGCTCTGGATGTCACCACCCAGGCCGAGGTTATGGAACTGGTCAGGGAACTGGCCACCGACATGGGGCATTCGCTGATCTACGTCACCCACGATCTGCTGCTGGCCGCGGAAGTCTGCACCCGCCTGGCGGTGATGTACGGGGGAGAGGTCGTCGAACTGGGGCCGACCTCCGAAGTGGTCGGGTCACCCCACCACCCGTACACGCTGGGCCTTTTGAGGTCGGTACCGATGTGGGCGAAGAAGGCGCCGCTGGTGGGAATCGACGGGACCCCGCCGCGGGTGAGGCCCGGCTTCGAGGGCTGTCGGTTCGCTTCCCGATGCCCCCATGCGGTGAGAGAGTGTTCGGACCTCGATGTGGAGTGGACCCAGACTCGTCACGACCACGGGTCCCGCTGCATCCAGCCCGAGGGCGCTCCTCTCTATTCGGGCGACGGGTGACAGCCGGTGAACATTGCTTCGGTGCTCTCGGATCGAGCCCGGGAGGCCGCGGATCGAACTGCGTTGCTTTTCGAAGACGGGCGCACTTGGAGTTGGGGGGCTCTGAACCGGATTTCGATCACGGTGGCGCGGATATTGGAAGCGAGGGGAATAGCCCGAGGTGATCGGGTGGCCATCGTGGCGCCCAACCGGCCGGAGGTCGTTGCTCTTTTGTACGGCGCCTGGAGGCTGGGAGCGGTCCCGGTCACCATTTCTTCGCTGTACAACCGGGAAGAGTTGGTCAAGACACTGGAACAGACCCGCCCGCGGCTGGTGGCGGTCACCCCGCAGACGCCCCCGGCGGACGGTTGGGAGGCGCTTCGTCTGACCTCGGACAGCATGAGGGAGTGGGAGTCGGCCGAGGAGGGAGAGTCCACGGTCGATCCCGTGGAGATGCAGGACACCGACGAAGCCGTGGTGCTGTTCACCGGCGGGACCACCGGGCTGCCCAAACCGGTGGTCACCACCCACGGGGGAACCATGGGGGCGGTGAAGCAGTTGGCATCCGTCTCCAAGGGGCGTCCCGGACCCTACCGGATGGCCCCTCCCGCCGTCCCGCCCAACCTGCTGGCTCTGCCGCTGTTCCACAGCGGGGGGCAGCAGACTCTGCTGTTCGCCTTCTACGTGGGACGGGCGCTGTTGGTGATGCGAAAGTTCAACGCCTCACGGGTGGTGGAGTTGGTCGGTCGGCACCGCATCGACAATCTGTTCCTCATGCCCACCATGCTGTACGACCTGGTGACGCTGGAGGATCCGGTTGACCTGGGCACGGTGCGAGCGGTGCTGGTGGCGGGACAGGCGCTCGACTCCCAACTTCGGCGACGATTCGAACAGCGTTTCGGCATCCCCGTCGCCACCAACTACGGCTCCACCGAAACCGGGCATGTGGCGGGATGGACACGGGCCGATCTGGCGGCGGGACAGTGGAAGCCCGGGTCGGCAGGTCGGGTCTATGAGGGGGTGAACATGGAGATCCGCGACGAGGGGGGCAGGGCGCTCGGCCTGGGAGAGGTGGGCGAGATCTGCGTGCAGAGCGACCTGGCCAAGGGATACCTGGGCGACCGGGAGCACAGCGGCAAACTGGTACGCAAAGGATGGGTGCATTCGGGAGACATGGGGTATGTGGACGAGGATGGAGTGTTGTTCTTGGTGGGGAGGAAACGGGACATGATCAAGACAGGGGGGTTCCAGGTGTGGCCTGCCGAACTGGAAGAGGCCCTGCGTTCCCATCCGGCCGTGGCGGAGGTTGCGGTAATCGGGGTTTCTGACGAGCGGTTGGGCGAGGTCCCCAAGGCGTACGTGGTGGCGTCCGGTACCGTTTCCGACGGAATGGACGCCGAGTTGATGGAGTATGCGAAAGGCCGCCTGGCGCACTTCAAAGCCGTCAGACAGGTGGAATTCGTCCCCGCCCTGCCCCGAACGGAGACCGGCAAGATCAATCGAGCCCTGCTGGAGAAACCAATCCCGGAGAGGACCATCCCATGAAAAAGAGTGAATACGAGTTGCTGGGAGAACAGTGGGACGCCGAAGCGATGCAGATCGATCCGGCGGTCCTGGAACGAAGCGTCCTCTATGAAAAGCACCCCGAAAAGCCCATTGCCTACGTGACCTTCAATGTGCCCGAGCGCCTCAACGCCCTTCCCATCGCCTCCTTGGAGCGCATCGGGGACCTGGTGAAGGAAGCGGAAGTGGACGACGACGTGAAGGTGATCGTCTTCCGGGGGGCCGGACCCTGCTTCGGCACCGGCGCCGACGCCTCCGAGTTGGGCCACTACATCGGGTACGGCAAGGGCAAGGACCGGGCCACTCGAAAACGCCCCGCCCAACGCCAACGCATGCTTCCCGACCGAAACCTGATTTTCGGGGCCTTCACCAATCCCATCACCGACTGCCTGAAGGCCACCATCTCCCAGGTGCACGGCTATTGCTACGGGGGCCACATGCAGATCGCCCTCGCCACCGACCTGGTGGTCGCCTCTCCCGATGCTCTGTTTACCCACCCCGCCTTTCGCTACCTGGGCGCCGCTCCCCAGGACATGTACGCCTGGATCGAGAACCTGGGGCTGAAGAAAATGAAGGAGATCATGCTCACCATGCGGCCCCTGGAGGCGTCGGAAGCCGAGCGGATCGGGTTTGTCAACAAAGTCGTCCCCCGAGACGAGTTGGACCGGTGGGTTGACGACTACGCCACCGCCATCACCATGATGCCCCTCGATGGAATCATGATGGGCAAGGCCATGATGCAGATGGTTATGGAGGCCCGCGGGAAGGGCGTGGGGGAGATGACCGGGTGGGTCGGCCACGGCTGGGCAACCAACCTGGTGCTGGAGGAGGGAGAGTTCAATTTCCTGCGGGAACGACGGGACAAGGGCCTGGCCCGGACATTGCGGGAACGCGACGAGGCGGTGGCGCCCTTCTTCCGGCTGGGAGGGCGGATCGGGTATGGCGATACCGAGGACTCCTCGAGGTGAGTTTGCTTCAGAACAACTCCTCGTATTCGGGTAAGCCCGGTTCCGCATGGAAAGCCATTTCCTCGAACCTGTCCACAAACACCACCAACGGCTGTCCGTGGACATCAAACCCGCCGTACACAAGCAAGTTGGGTCTGTCCGGGTCCCCCAAGCCGGTCTCGGCCAGAGCAGGCATGCTCATGACCCACTGGGATCCTCCAAGACCGACTCGACATCATCAGTCGTAATGCCGTGTCTACGAGCAGACCGGGTTACGTAGAACCTTCCTGACAACGGGAGTCCGCTACGCGGCCAGGGCGGCCAACAGTCGTTCGACTTCCGTTCTACGGTGGGGGTCCAAGAGCAACAGGAGGTGATGGCGTTCCTCGGATGGACGGCGGGAGATTTTCCAGGCTGCCCGATCCGGGCTCAGTCTGTTCAGTACCCTTCGCCAGTCTTCATCCGTATAGGCATCCGAGATGGCGGCGGCTATCTTCCTGCCCAATTCGAGGGCATCCGGAGGGGGGGACAGCAGGTTCTCCGGGATGGCCGCCTCCGATATCCGTCTGATCGACTCCTCGGTATACCTCATGTTTTGAAGACAATAACCTCCCGTCGCGCAAAGCAAGGGTGAGAACCGCGGTGGGCAGCTACGTGATCTGAACAGTTGTGATACCGCTTGCCTCGTCTGAACCGGAGGATTCTTTTACAGATGCCCGCCTTCCTCCAATCACTGTGTCCTGTGTGGGAGAGAATTCCTCTTGCCTCGTTACCAACCAAGAGGTAACATACTGACCGGTCGGAATAGCCGAGGAGCAGGAAGCCTGTGAAATTCGGAATCATGAACCTGTTCCCCTCGGCCGGTGAGAACGAGGACCACCAGGTTCTCCACGACACCTTGGAGGAGATACGGATTGCCGACCATCTGGGTTTCGACTCGGTGTGGCTGGCCGAGCACCATTTTTCCCGCTACGGCATCCTGGGCAATCCCCTTCAATTCGGAGCGGCGATCGCGGCCAGCACCCGAAGGATCATGATCGGCACCGCGGTGATGGTGATTCCCTTCCACGATCCGATCCGCCTGGCCGAGGAGGGAGCGGCCCTGGATGTGATCAGTCGGGGGCGGTTCCAGATGGGAATAGGCCGGGGATATCAGCCCAGGGAGTTCAAAGGGTTCGGGGTCGATCCCGCCGAATCCCGGGAACGCTACGACGAAGCGGTGGAGGTGCTCAATCTGGCCTGGAATGAAGAGGACTGGTCATACCGGGGGCGGCATTTTGAATGTGAGCGCCTCACCACATATCCACGGCCCTACCAGGTCGGCGGCCCTCCGTTGGTGCATGCCGCGGTGTCTCCCGGTTCCTTCCGCAAGCGAGGCTTGGACGGCTCGAATATCATCACCTCTCCCAGCTTCACACCCCTGGGGAAGATCAAAGCCAACTTCGATGTCTACCGGGATTCTCTGGTTGAGGGGGGTTACGATCCGACCCGTTATGAGTTGCCGTTCATGCAGCAGATCTGGGTGGGCGCCGATCCCGCCGGTCTCCGGGAGGCCGCCGAAGCGGCGCTTCGCTACTACCGTTCGGTTGGTAAAGTGATCCCCGGTTCCGACGATGCGCTTTCCTCCGAAGCCGCCTACTACGCCAGGGTACGGGAGAACATCGACCTTCTCACCTTGGAGCAGACGCTCACCCATGGCGGCAACTTCGGTACGGTCGATCAGGTGGTGGACAACCTGGGGAACTTGGGCGAAAAGCTGGGGGTGACCCACTACATAGGGTGGTTCCGCATACCTTCTCTGGAGCGGTCGGCAGCCCTGGCGGCCATGGAGACCTTTGCCGCGGAGGTCGTGCCCCAACTGAGAACAGCCGACGACTTGGCATTGCGGTGAGCGTCGGCGAAATCCACCACGTCGCCCTGCCTGTGAGCAACCTGGAGCGGTCGGTGGCCTTCTACCAGCAGGTTTTGGGCTATCGCGCCACTTTGAGGATGGACTTGGGGGGCGAGGACGTGGAGACGTTCCTGGCGGTCCCGCCGGGAACCCGGGGACGCTCTACGTTTCTGCAGGGACCATCCCAACTGGGTCAGATCGAATTGATCCAGTGGAATGACGGATTGACGCCGGGGACCCGGCCGGGCGGGATGAAAGACCTGGGCGGGTTCCTCATCTCTTTCGAGATCGAGGAAGGCGAGACCATTGAAGACCGGTACCGTCGAGTCCGTGAGGCAGGCGCCGAATGTCTGTCGGCGCCGCTTGACGTGGAACTGGAGAATTACGGCGTGATCAAGACCTTCGTGGCCAGGGATCCCGATGGATATCTATTGGAGTTCGTCGATCTGCCCAGCAGGGCCGAGATTGTGGCCTACCGTAGTAAGCACGGCACAGGCGCCTAGGATCCGACGGGGAGGAGCGCAAAGCGTTATGCCCACCGCCAATCTGAGCCGACTGCTGGAGCGGAACAAGCATCGCTTCGGAGATCGGGAAGCGGTGGTGGACGGAGATGTGCGTCTCACCTATTCACAATTGGATGCGTCCGTGAGCGAGATGGCGCAGGCGCTGCTGGACTTTGGATACGGCAGGGGAGACATAATCGCCATCCTGGCCGACAATTCCCACCGCTACCTGATCGAGATACTGGCCATCAACCGGATCGGCGCGGTGTTCATCCCCCTCAACTGGCGTCTTCATCCCCGCGAGTTGACCTACATTGTCAACCACTCCGGTTCGACAGGTCTGGTGGTCGACGAACGGTTCCAAGACAAGGCTCGGCAGACGGTGGTCTCCTCGCCTGGTATTCGCCACGTTATCACCCACGCTCACTATGGATCTTCGGGGTGGCATGCGTACGACGCCTTGATGGAAGCCAACGCCGGAGCGGACGTCCCCGATGCCCAGATGGGTCTCGACGACATGGCCCGGATCCTCTACACCTCCGGCACCACCAGCCACCCCAAGGGGGTGATCACCACCCACGGGAACGTGATCTGGAACCAACTGGGCCAGATTCTGGAACTGGAACTTCTTCCCTCCGATCGCATCATGCTGTCGGCGCCGCTGTTCCATGTCAGCGGTTTGGATGTTCCAGGGCTCACGGCTCTCTACATCGGGGCCACCCTGGTGGTGGTGCACAGTTATGCGGGACCGGAGATCGTGAAGTTGGTTGCGAAGGAGAAAGTGGTGGGAGGGGTGTTGGCCGCCCAGATCATCCACGACATCATGAGGATGGAGGACCGGGACGAATACGACCTCTCGTCTCTGAAGTGGATCGTGTTCGGAGGGTTGCCGGCGCCCGTGTACCGGCGATTTCAGAAGACCCTGCCTCATGTGCGGCTGTCAGAAGCCTACGGCATGACCGAACTCACCAACGGCGCCGCCTACCTGGAGGCCAACCCTCCCCCCGACAAGATCGGGTCGGCAGGCAGGCCGTTCGCCAACATCGACCTGCGGATAGTGGACGACGAAGGCTATCCCGTGCCGCCGGGGAAACCCGGAGAGTTGGTTGCCCGCGGGCCGAAGGTGTCGCCGGGCTACTGGAACGATCCCGAAGAGACCGCCGCCGCCTTCCGCGACGGATGGTTTCACTCCGGCGACATCTGCCGCATCGACGCCGACGGCTACCTGTGGTTCGTGGACCGCAAGAAGGACATGATCAAAAGCGGCGGAGAGAACGTAGCCAGCGCCGAGATCGAACGGGTCCTCGCCAGACACCCCGCAGTTGCGGAGACAGCGGTGGTGGGTGTGCCCGATCCTCAATGGGACGAGGTGCCCAAGGCCTTCGTGGTAGCTCTCCCCGGCATAACCGTCACCGAAGAAGAACTGACCGCCCACTGCCGCGCCAATCTCGCCAAATTCAAGGTCCCCAAACACTTCGAAATAGCCGATGCCCTGGTCCGCAACGACTCCGGCAAAGTCATGAAGCGCTGGCTCCGCGACGCCGAACGAGCCAAGTTCAAGGCCAGGCGACATTCCGACACTTACTGACCAGCCAGGTCAAACACCAACTCGGAGGCCTGTCGGCCAAAGACCGTGTCCAAGTTTGCGCCCGGTTTCGTCCCCGCACCGATGACACCACCATCAGATACGCCAAGCAAGCGCTACGTTCCCTGGCCCGCCGCTATCAGTTGCTCACCGCAGAGATCGACGAACTGGACACCCAGATCAACCGTCTCTGCCTCCAAGCCAACTCGGCACTGTTGGCCGCTCCAGGAGTCGGTCCTGACACCGCTTCGGCGCTGCTGATATAGCCGCCGGTGACAACCCCCACCGCATGCGCTCGGAAGCGTCCTTCGCCGCGTTATGCGGCACCAGTCCCGTCCAGGCCTCCTCTCCACAGCTAGGACATATCGCAATCGCCTAGCTTGGAGAGAGCCCTACCCGACAACGGGTATTTGCTCCCAGGAGGTGGGAATTTCAGTGATCGCCAACACCCGCCCAACAACTCCAAACCCACCCCACCCTCCTATCACGACTCGAACGAAACCAATACCATAATCACCAGCTCGCCACCCGCTACAACCACTGGCTCACCAACCACCCAACACCAGCCACCCACAACCCAAACACCGATTTGTAAAAAATAGGAGCATCATAGGAGCATCCCAGGGCGGTTCAGTAATGAGGATGGGCTCCCGACACCGACCGGTGATTGGCACCAGCCCAGACCATCTCTCGGTCGACTGGAATACGCAGTTTGAATGCTCAACCAGCACTCTATCAGTAGGTAGGATGGAGTGAAAACGCAGGAGGTGCTCAACCAAAACCGGGATGCATGCGATAGTTTTTCCACCTGAAACTATTCTCCCTGCACTGGACGGAGGACCCTCTTGAACGGTGTTTACCTGGATTACAACGGGTCTGGTCCACTTGACCCCCGAGTTCTTGAAGAGATGTCGTCAATCTTGGCGAAGGGTATTGGTAATGCCTCCTCGGTGCATGGCTTTGGACGTCGACAAGCTGCGGCGGTTAGCCAAGCACGCGAACAGGTTGCTGGGCTGGTAGGTGGCAGACCAGGCAGGGTGGTGTTCACCGCTGGGGCGACCGAGGCTAACAACCTGGCTCTGAGAGGGATAGTTGAAGGGGACAGGGCCAGCCGGTCACGGGTGCTGGTGTCTGCAGTTGAGCATGAGTCGGTTCTAGCGCCTGCACGTTGGATGGCAGCACAGGGTCTTGCGAAGGTAGAGGTGATTCCAGTTACATCCGGTGGGCTTGTGGATCCAGATGTTGTGGCGGCAATGGTGTGCCCGGATGTGCTCTTGGTGTCCGTCATGGCGGCTAACAGCGAGACGGGGGTGTTGAACCCGGTGGCCGAGATTTCCGAGCGGGTCCACGCGGCCGGTGCTCTGTTCCACTGCGATATCACCCAAATGGTTGGGCGGCTGGACTTCGATATGGAGACGATGGGGGCTGATCTGGTCTCTCTCAGCGGACACAAGATCTGTGGTCCAGGTGGAGTGGGTGCCCTTGTTGGGACCCGCAGTGGGTTGGCGCGGTTGAGACCTCTCATTCACGGCGGTGGGCATGAGAGAGGATTGAGGTCTGGTTCATTGAACGTTGCTGGTGCTGTGGGGTTCGGAGCGGCGGCTCTAATCGCGTCGGAGGAGTGTGAGGAGGAAGGCAGACGGGTAGCCACGCTTCGAGACCGTCTTGTCAGGGAACTGAAGGGGAGCATTCCCGATGTTTACGAGAATGGAAATTTGAGTCGACGCTTGCCGAATACGACAAACCTACGTTTCGCAGGCGTCGACGCCGATGCTGTCCTTGTGAACATGGACCCAGTGGCGGTGTCGGCCGGTAGTGCCTGTAGCTCCGGTTCGATTGAGCCTTCGCAGGTCCTGTTGGCTATGGGGCTCAGTCGGGAGGCCGCATTCGAGTCAATCAGGTTTAGCCTAGGGCGTTTTACAACCTCCAAGGACATCGACATAGCGGTGGAGAAGTCTGTCACAGCCGTGTCATATATTCGTGCAATGCAGTATGGAAAGGAATTACATGCGGTTGGTTGACGCGGCAAAAGCGGTCTTCGCGCGTCACGAGACTTTTCATCCTCGCTACGGATGGTTCCGCAAGGCGTACCGGTTTGCGGCCAGGGACCCTTATGTCTTCAGCCGGAATGATGCTCCAGTCGTAATCGGAGTAGGCAAGAACATGGCACGATCCATCCGCTTCTGGGGGTTGGCTGCAAGGCTGTTGGTGGAGGACGAAAAGGCACCGAATCGGCGCTCGCCTGGACTAATTCCTACTCGCATCGGATACTCCTTGTTTGGGGAGGGAGGATGGGATCCCTACATGGAGGATCCCGGGACTCTGTGGTTGTTGCACTGGCTCCTATTGGCTCCGGGATCGAGACTTCCGATATGGTGGTTGGCCTTTAACGAGTTTCAGCCGATTGAGTTTGAGGACAGAGATCTAGATTTGGCTATTGAAACCTACCTTGAAGCTGTCTCATCCTGGGGGAACCCGCACTCTACCTCGCGGCAGAAGGATGTTAGGGCATTGCTGCGGACTTACGGACCACCAGCACGGTCGGTTCGCCGCAGCATCGATGAGATTCTTGATTGTCCGATGCGCGAATTGCGCCTTATCGACCGTTCTCCGGCCACGGGCCGGTTTAGGTTCACTCTGGGTCCGAAACCCACCCTGCCGTCGGAAGTTGTCACCTATGCGGCACTTGACTTCGTGGCTCGGACCGGCATTTCTGGCAGCACAGTCAACCTGAGCCGACTAGCGCACGAGCCCGGTGCACCGGGACGCATCTTTAAGCTAAGCGAGTCCGAACTCTCGGAAGCGCTTGAGCCTTCTCTCCAACAGGTAGAGGATCTTGACCTTGTCACTCCAACGGGGGGATTGCAGTTAGCTTGGCGCGAGACACCCGGGGTCGTTGCGGTCAGAGTCCTGAATGGTTACTACGGAGGGTCCCCGACAAAGATGCCGCAGGGTGACCCCGGCTGTTTGTTTGTCGACCACGAGAGAGGGGATCTGCCGGTGAACGATGAGGTCATAGAAGCTATCGGGCTCGGCCGCAACCCTAGCGACGCAGAGCGGCAGTTGCATCTTGCTTCTGGCGTGGCTGTGGCTTGATAGCGATGGTGACTCTGGCGGACAGGATCTCGGTCGCAGGCCGGTTTGCCCGATCTGCGAATCTGGAACGCGATAAAGCACGAACGGAGCCACTTGATGGGTATGTGGTCACCGCGCGTGCGCTTGATGTTCTTGAACGGATAGCTCGCACGGCAGTTGACGGGCCAGCCGGTGGGGCGTGGTCGCTCACGGGGCCGTACGGATCAGGGAAGTCCTCACTCGCATTGCTAATTGATGCGGCATTCGGGGACCATCCCCAAACTCATGACGCCGCATTGCAACTGATCAAGGTGACATCCGAACCAGTAAGCAGGCTAATTCGGGAAGCGCGCGGGCGTCATGGAGCCGAAGGGGAAGGTTTCCAGAGTGGGTTGGTAACTGCCGAAAGGGAGCTGATAGGTCACACCATCCTCCGGGCGCTAAAAGCGGCTGTAATTCAGAGGTATGGCTCGATTCCTTCAAGGCGTATCTTTGCAGCGGCCCCCACTCTAAGGGGTGCCCTCGAAGACGCCAGTACGTCTGATCCCCGCCGGTCCGGTCCTTCACCGGGCGCCCTTGTCGAAGTAGCAAAATGCTTGGCACGGGAAGCCCCACTGATGCTGATTGTTGACGAGTTCGGTAAGAGCCTTGAGGCTTTCCGCGACGATGGCGACTCGGATCCCTATCTGCTTCAACAGTTAGCAGAAGCCGGCCAAAGCCAGGGGGGCCTTCCTATCTTCTTGTTGACCCTTCAGCATCTCTCCTTTGAGGACTACCTAGGGGGCACCAACGTAACGCAGCGTCGGGAATGGGCTAAGGTTCAGGGTCGTTTCGAAGACATCGCTTATGTTGAGTCGCCAGCTCAGACACGCGCTCTCATCCGGACTGTCTTCACGATCAACGACGCGGAATTAAGGAACCGGATCCACCGATGGTCTGAAATGCTTGCAAAGGACATGAAGCCGCTGGGTGTCAGAGACCTCGCAACGCCCGAAGGGATTGCTTCCTGTTATCCACTGCATCCCATCGCTGCTTTGGTTGTTCCTGAACTGTGCAACCGTTTCGGGCAGCACGAAAGGACGCTCTTCTCTTTCTTAGCCGGTCCGGATCGGTCGAGTGTGTTGTCTTCTTTGGCTTCCCGCAGGGTCGACCCTCATGAACACCTGCCTTCAATTGGGCTTGAAACCGTCTACGACTACTTCGTGTCGAATGGCATCGTCGAACAGCAGTCAAGTCGCTGGACCGAGATTTCAGTGCGGATCCGGGATTCCCACGGACTCACTCCAGCGCAGGAGCGGCTACTCAAAGGGATAGCGTTGCTCAACTTAGTCTCTTCATCTGGGACGATCAGGGCATCACGCCAGGTCCTTGAAGTCAGTTACAACAATGTGGGCGTGACACTGGACGAACTTGAAGCTAGAGGCATCGTCACGTATAGGGACTTCGCAGACGAGTATCGGATTTGGCAGGGAACCGATGTGGACATAGGGCGCATCCTTAACCTTTCTCGCCACATCACAGGGCGCTCCACCCTCGTGGAGATCCTCTCCGAGATAGGTGAACCTTCACCTGTAGTGGCGGCAAGGCACAGCGCCGAGAAACAGACGTTGCGGGTCTTCAAACGCCGGTACGCGTCCGGTGCCGATGTTGTAGAACCACCGGATGCCTTCTCCGATTACGACGGGGAGGTTCTCCTCATTGTGGACAAACAATCGGAGTTACCCACTTTGGCGCACGCCGACGGACATCTGGCCAAACCGGTTGTGACCGTGGTCCCTTCACACCTATCAGCTCTTGCGAGCGCGGCAAAAGAAGTTGCCGCTGTAAACATGGCATTACAGGATCCGATGGTCGCTGGCGATTGGGTAGCCCGTCAAGAACTGGGGGAGAGGTTGGCGCAATCCCGGGCCATGCTCGACGCAGCACTTGCGGACACCTTCGCTCCGAACACTTCTCGGTGGCTACTTTTGTTGGGTGATCAGCGGAGCGCCGAATTGTTCGGGGGCCGCGGTTCTGCGGCACTCTCACAGGCCGCCGACAAGGCCTATCCAGGGACTCCAGAAGTCCGCAACGAAATGCTCAACAGAACTTCTCTAACGTCCCAGGGAGCCAAGGCACGCCGTGTCCTCCTCGAAGCAATGATCAATCATGGAGAAAAAACCAATCTTGGCCTGTCGGGATACGGACCCGAAATGGCCATGTACAGAGCATTCCTGAAATACACCGAGCTTCACGGTCTCGACACTCGGAACCAGACCATGACCTTCCGGAGTCCTAGCCACAAGTCACCGGTACGCCCAGCTTGGGATGTGCTCATGACTGAATTCACACGGGCAAAAACGCGTCGCATCAACCTTCGGGATGTATACAAAGTTCTTCTCTCACCTCCGGTAGGAATGAAAGCTGCAGTTCTGCCTGTCTTTGTCACTACCGGTCTCCTAGTTGACGCTGACAAGATCGCAATCTACGAGCACGGCACCTTCAAACCACTGCTCACATCCGAACTGTCGCAGCGAATGGTTCGCAACCCAGCACATTTCGAGATCAAGCACTTCGCTAACACAACAGGGGCACGCCGACACGCCATCGGCGCTTTCGCGACACACCTTCACATCAAACCTAGATTCCGCAAACATCGAGTGTCGAACGTGCTCGCTGTCGTTGGACACCTACTTGCTAGGGTCAGACAACTCGACAACTACACTCGCAGAACCGACAACCTCACCTCGCCAGCCCGTGCAGCCAGGGACGCCTTGCTAGTTGCAGTAGAACCTGACGATCTGCTGTTCACCAAGCTTCCCGAAGCCCTTGGATTCACGCCCGTTCCAGCCGACGCTGACACCTACCGCGACGCACATGACTACGCCCAAGCCGTGGTCGAAGTGATCAAGGAACTGGAGTCCGCCTACTCCAATCTCTTGGATCGTCTGCTCCAGTCGCTGCTCACCATTGCCGCTGAGAAAACCCGTAGTGCGATCGCCGGACAGGCAAAGGCTCTTTCGGGAGAAGTGCTGGATCCCAATGTCCGCGCCTTCGTCCTCAGGCTCGCTAACACCCACATCGAGTCCGACACCGATTGGATCAAGGCAGTTGCCACCGTTGTTTTGCAAAAGGCACCGGCCGAGTGGCGAGATGAAGACCTACGTCGATTCGAGCATGAACTTCCGCAACAGGTCGCATCCTTTCGCCGCCTGGTCGCACTTCACGCGCAACACCGAGCCGATGGGGGAGGTCCGTTCGAGGCGTTCCGGGTAACGTTCACCCGCCCCGACGGCAGAGAGGATGCCCGCCTCGTTAGCGTAGACCACGACGAACGTGACAAACTCAATTCTGCCCTTGACAAGTTCATTCAGCAAATAACCGATGTCACCGGTACCCCACAGCGGGCACAAGACGCCCTTCTCGCACTATTGGGCGAGCGGCTACTGCCCTCGATGACCATCGATGAAGAATCCACGGGTGAAGCTCCCAATCTATGGGTCCAACATGGTTGAAACGGTCCGCCACATCTGCGGCATCTCCGGGGGCAAGGACTCGAGCGCCCTTGCTGTCTACATGAGTGACAAGATCCCAGACATGGAGTACTTCTTCTGTGACACCGGAGCCGAACTCCCTGAAACCTACGAATACCTCACCCGGTTAGAGGTGATCCTTGGCAAACCAATTGAACGGCTCAACGCCGAAAGAGGTTTTGACCACTGGTTTGAAGTGTTCCGTGGCACTCTTCCATCTCCCCAGATGCGCTGGTGTACCAAAATCATGAAGATCAAACCAATCGAGGAGTGGATCGGCGACGCACCCGCGATCTCATATGTTGCGATCCGGGCCGACGAATCCAACCGGAAAGGCTATATCTCCACTAAACCAAACATCAAGACCCGCTTCCCGTTTGTCGAGGACAACGTCGATTACCACCAAGTGCTCAGAATCCTGGAAGACGCCGGGATCGGGCTACCCTCCTACTACGAATGGCGCACTCGGTCTGGGTGCTACTTCTGTTTCTACCAACGCAAGGCCGAATGGGTCGGCCTATCCGAACAACACCCGGAACTATTCGAACGCGCCGTAGCCATCGAGCAGAAGGTACTTACCGATGCCGGGGTAGACGGTGACGCCGATTTCGGCGATCGGGCCATGCGGGGACGCCAATACACCTGGTCTGGTGGCGAAACGTTAGTGCAGCTAGTGTCGCGACGGGACCAAATTCTTGAACGTCACGAAGCAGCCAAGGCTCGCGCCAAAAGAGCACGAGCTAACCTCCCCTTGGTTGAAGCCCTGGAAGGAGTCCTCGACGAAGAGGACGACGCACCCCCATGCACGGTATGCGCCCTTTGAAAAGGATGGGACAATTACCGTCACGACTGAGACTTCTGGACAACCGTAAACCAACCTGGCGCCGCCCAGACGACGCGGTAGTCAGTGACGTGATCATCCCGGCGCTTCAGGTAGCTGATAGCTTCGATTGCATGGTTGGCTACTTTGGTGGAGCAGCGCTTCGAGAGCTTTCCCATGGTCTGGCTGCCTACATTCTGCGGAGCAATCAACCACTGCGCCTGTTGGTAAGCCCTGTGCTGTCAGACTCCGATCAGGATGCCATCCGGCTGGGTACTAGAACACCAGTGGAGGTGCTCATGGAGGCATTTGAAGCGGCCTTCAATGATGAGACTGCGCTAGCCAGTGCTCTAGCTGAACACACCAAGCAGTGCTTCGCCTATCTGATAGCATCCCGCCGACTTGTGATGAAGATCGTCATGGTACAAGATGCCATATTCCATCTCAAGGAGTGGATTTTCCGATCAGATGGTGACGTGGCGATCCTATCGGGATCAGCGAATTTTACCGGAAGGGCATTAGTCGGCAATGTGGAGAGACTCAACCTTCACCGCAGCTGGCGAGGTGGAGACAGTGAGACAGCATGCCAAGAGGTGATTGAGGAGTTCGAGGCCTATTGGTCGAACTCCAAACCGCACGCCATAGCTGTGGATCTTCCTCTCGCCCTACGAACGGGCTTGGTTCAGTCATACGACACGACTAGGCCGCCAACTGAAGCGGACTACCACAAGGCACTCCAGCTAGAGGGCAAGCTGACACGCAGTGAGGGGAATAGATTTGTTCAGGTGAGATTCGACCAAAGGGGTTTCGCTCCGCCGTCGGACCTCGTTTGGGAGACTGGTCGTTACTCGCACCAAGCAACAGCAGTACTGCGGTGGGAAGGGGCCGGGCGACAGGGCATTCTCTCCATGGCCACCGGCTCCGGAAAGACAATCACCGCTCTTCTCTGTGCCTGGCGTCTCTGGCGTGAGCTTCGCCACCTAGCTGTGGTAGTTGCAGCCCCAACTCGTCCACTGATCGCTCAATGGGCTGAGGAGTGTGAGGACTTTGGTCTCTTGCCGTACGTCGCAGGCAGGCATGAACGGCGACGACGCCTCCGAGAGATTGACCAACGGCTGCAGCGAATCGAGTTAGGAGTGGAAGGGGTGGAAACAATCATCGTGACGAATGACTTCCTGAACGATCCAGAGTTCCGGACCCTTCTGGACCGCTACGAAGGACCGATGATGTTGATCGCCGATGAGGTGCACAACCTCGGAGCAGGTTCTTTCCTCCGTTCACCACCATTGCACGTGGCCTACCGGTTGGGACTGTCGGCCACTCCTGAGCGTCAATACGATGCTGAAGGCTCAGCTCGGCTTGTGGACTACTTCGGAGACGTCGTGTTCGAGTTCGGTCTTGCAGATGCGATCGGTGTTTGCCTCGTGCCATATGAATATCACGTCCACCCGATAACCCTCAGCCACGCCGAACTTGAGGAGTACCGTCAATTCAGCTATCAGATCAGAAGACTCGCTGGAATGGCTGGGGATAATCCGAGCGTGCAGGAAGAAGAGCGACTTCAAGTCCTTCGGAATAGGCGTCGGTTGGTCTTGGAGACTGCGACCGGAAAGCTTGGGAAACTCACGGAGTTGCTCGGGCAGGGTTCCGGTCACCGCGTCAGGCACACACTTGTCTACGCCACCGACAAGGATCCGCAACAGCTTGACACAGTCAATCACGTTGTCAGATCTTTGGGGCTAAGATATCACCAGATCACAGCCAACGAAACAGGCAAAGCCAAGCTGGTCGATGCGGTCTTGCAGGGGTTCCGGAGGGGATCCCTACACATACTGACGGCCAAGCGGGTCCTGGACGAGGGGCTGAATGTTCCTGAGATCTCCACGGCGATCATTCTTGCAAGTACTACGGTGGAACGCCAGTGGATACAGCGCCGGGGGCGAGTCCTTCGTATGTGCCCCGCAACTAGGAAGGAGTACGCCACGATCCATGACTTCCTGGTTTTGCCACCGCCTGGTGAACCTAAGGATGACGACGTACGGCGGCTGATTAGCGGCGAGCTTGCTCGATGTGACGCTTTTTCCAGTCTGGCCCGTAATCGTGCGTCCCCGCGGGGACCACGAGATGTGCTCCAGGATGTGCGGCTAGATTACATTGTTTAAGAAGACGGAGATGAGTTAGGAATAGTACAATGGCAGTTAATCAGCAAAAACTATTGTCGGTGCTCCAGGATCAAGTGAACTTGATTAACGAAGCTAACCGGGTTGTGGGCTACCGACGTGACGTCTTCGAAACGCTGGTCCAAATCGTGGTACTTGAGAGAGAACACCTGGCAGCGAGAACCCAGATCCAAAAGAAGGTTACCGACCAGACTCACGCCTTAGCCACAGTCCTCCTAAAGGATGGGTGGCAACCATCCCCATGATCAAAATCCTTCACACAAGAATCCGCAATTTCCGTCAACTCCGAAGAGTGGCTGTCAAGTTCTCCAACGACCCCGAGCGTCCTTTGACTATGCTTCGCGCCGAGAACGGCACTGGGAAGACAACTCTCTTACACGCTCTCACCTGGGGGCTGTTTGGTGATAAGGCTCTACCTGGCAGGAGAACCATTTACCGAATGCATCCCTTGGATTGGGATCCCCATAGTGAGGGCACGACGTGCGAAACCGAAGTAGAAATACGGTTCGTCACCATTGATGATCAGACGGGCAAGGAACGTACATATGACCTTGTGCGCACCACCAAGGAGCGGCCTACCGTGGCTGGCTCATTTGAGGTTGAGGAACCGGATCTGATGCTCCTGGAGGATACATCAACAGGCTTTCAACCCGTTTTGAATCCTGCCGCCTTCATAAAGAACCGGGTCCTGCCGACCAGCCTCAAGGACATCTTTTTCATCGATGGTGACCGTGCGCTGTCTTTTATCGAAGCAACAGACGAACGATCGGCGAAGCGTGATCGAGTCCAGCGCGCCGTGAGGCAGCTACTCGGTCTAGATGTCCTCGAAAAGGCAGATACCCATGTTGAGATATCCCGCAGACAGGCAGTGACGGCTGTCCGAAAGGAGGCTGCTGGCACAGACCTAGAGCAGCTAGCGAAGCAAGAGGATGAGCAAACCGATCACCTGCAGAAACTGGAAGAACACAAGAAGAGAATAGAAAATGACCGCCAGGCGACCGACACCCGTAAACGCAAAGCCACTGAAGCGCTACATGAAGCGCTAGCGGCCGGTGGTGGACGTCGGAAGCAACTCGGTCTCGAACTCAAGGAGCGAGAGAGGGAGCTGGCGTCCCAGCGTAAGGTTTACACCAACCTGGTCAAAGAACAGCGTGCCCTCATAAACAATTCCGATGTGCTATTGCGAATCGCATCTGACCAGATTTCCTATGCCGGTGATCTTCTTAGGACGCTAGAAACGACAGGGGTGATCCCTGACACACTGCCAGATGTCGTGCGAGACCGCCTCAGTCGTGAGAAGTGCATCTGTGGGCGGGACGTATCAGAAGGGACAAAAGGTCACACCGCGCTTTACAAACTTCTAGCTGAGGTCAAAAGACTTGACGAAAGCCACGAGACGCTCCTCCATCTCAGCACAGGCGTTCGGTTCCTAGAACGCTCCAACGGTCGGGACGATGATCCTCACTCCTGGGTGGCCCGGGCGAATGGCACCCTGGAAGGCATTGCTCGTTGTGATCACGATCAACAACGACTCGAAAAGCTGGTCAAGGAGCTAGAGACTAGGATTTCCACAATTCCAGAGCATGATATCAGCCAGCTTCAAGCGATGGTGAACGAGGAAGAAGGTGAAATGAAACGCCTAGCCGGTGAGGCGGTAAGGGTGGCAGAGCGGATTCGATTCACAAAAGGAAGATTGGCACGACTGAAGAAGGATCGACTAGCCGCCCAAAGGAAAAGGAAGAAGTATCGGCGGCGATTGGCCGAGGAAGTGGCCGCTACCGATTTACAAACTGTGATTAAAGGCACCATTGAGACCTTGGAGAGTGAAACAGTTCAAGAGGTAAGTGCCGCTATGAACGAAATCTTCCTACAGATGATAGTAGTCGACCCCAAGGTGGGAGGTCTGATCAACCGAGCGGAACTAAGCCGCGACCATGACATTGTGGTGTTCGGCTCCGATGAACAGCGGCTAGATCCAGATAGAGACCTTAGTGGAGCGCAACGCAGGGCTCTGACCTTGGCCTTCATCCTCGGCCTCGTCCGGGTTAGTGGCGTAAAAGCTCCTAATGTTGTGGACACACCATTAGGGATGACAAGCGCCCTTGTGAGAAGATCGCTTCTGGAATATGCCGCTCAAAATGCAACACAACTTGTCATGTTTCTTACAGGGAGTGAAGTCCAAGGGGTGGAAGACATTCTAGATCGGTACGCCGGGCGTACCTACACGATGACCTTCACCGATCACTATCCAAGGCAACTAGTCAACGACCCAGCGACGGGTCGACTGGAGACGTTGCTGTGTGATTGCGACCACTACTCATCATGCGGTCTGTGTGAACGAAAGACTAGGGTCTGAACATGGCACTATCCCGAGATTTCAACCCATTTGCGCCCCTTTCCATCCACATCCCTGGAGCCTACCGGGAGGATCTGAACCTCTACAGCACAACCTTTGCCACGACAGGTGGCAGACGCAAGAGCATTGAGGAGGCTCCGTTCACTCGCTACATCGACTTTTGGCTTCTGGCTGCAGCGGTAGGCGCATCACAACGTCAATTCATGCCCTTCGACGCCGCCGACCGTTACGATTTCATCACCGGCGTAGTCTTCCAGCGAGACCTCGCTGCTATCGAGTTCCTCCTGCTGATAGCCATAGCGCATACAGGTGATCCCTTCGTTGTGGCAGACCCGCGTAAGGTCTTAAACATTGCAGAGGGATACGCGGCGGGCGGAATTCCACTGGTCAAGGACATGATGGAAGCCGGCCACCTTCCAGCCCTCCAGAATCTCGCCCGTGGGCTAGTAAAGATGCTCTCCACCTAAAGACAACGTGTGATAGACAAGCCCAATAGCCCGCGATCGAAGGCCGCGGCCAGCGCTGATCAACAGAGAATTCCACGAGAACTGCTCAAAGTGCCCCACATTGTTCTTTGGGAGATCGGCTCCGATGGGGACAACTCTGGCAGTGCCTACGTATCTGTCTGCACCGGTCTAGGGAAGTGCCTGGGTAGAGCGGGTTGCAGGGGTAGGGTCTGAAGGGTGATGGAAGGCCTAGATGCGGTCGGAAGAGGTGGTGTTAAGGTGCAACGCCGTCTTAGGGTTCCGGCAACGCCTACTTCCGCAGGCTGTCCTGCGGCCTTCACCGGACAACTCAACAAGCTACCCAATCAGCCCTGCCGTGCAGGGTACCCTTATTGACGATGCGAACCCTAGGAAGAGAATTATTCAAAGCTACGACCGGTAGCTTCTGGGAGACGATGAACTCCCACAATGGCAATGTCGGTTACAGAGTACCTATCTACCAGCGACCATATCATTGGGACCGGATGCATCTATCCCGTCTTCTAGGTGATTGTCTTCGCGGGTTCCATCGGCATTGCAACAGCCCGGTTGATGATTCAGCCTATACGTACCTTGGTTCCATAATTCTAGCGGCCACGGAAGGAGAGCGAACGTTTGAAGGGATGTCACTTGACATAGTGGACGGACAGCAGCGGCTGACATCTCTAACCCTGGTCGCTTGCGCATTATTTGATCTCCTTGCAGACAATCGCGGCCAAATGACATCCCTGTGCTGTCACACCAAGGCGTGGGTTCAGGCAGAAGCTGAGGAGCAACAGTGGCTGCTCTATCAGTGCGCTGTGGGTCGCCTAATTAAGCTCGCTGACTATTTCCCATATCCGCGTATCATCCGGTCCTCCGATGTGCGTGCGCCCTCGCGACAAGACGCGACATACAGTTCTCCTGTAGCGATGTTTATTGCCGGGTTCTCTAACGAACGGGAAGATGTCGCTATGCCAGTGAGTGATACCGAGCGTAACGACGCGGCTAGAAGTCACGTCCGGCGCATCTACGAATACATCAAGGAGATGTTATATCAATACCTTATTGACACAATGGAGGATTCAAAGGGTGGTGACTCCCATGAAGACATCTCTATCGTGGATAGTGGCCTTTTCTTCGAGTACCCTTGTCGGTCATTGTTTATTCGGTTGGCGAAATACAGGGATGCCATGCAACATAGCTGCTGCATGGTTGTCATAGACGGGCCGAGTTCACAAGCATTTATTCGACTGCTACTGTTTTCTTCCTATCTTACGCAGAATGTCCTCTTAACTCGCGTTGAAACCCAAAAGGAGGAGGATGCCTTCGACATATTCGATGGCCTCAATACAACCGGGGAACCCCTGACTGCTCTTGAAACGTGTAAGCCTTTGGTCGCTCGATTTGAAGAACGGATGGAGGGATATGCTGGATCTGATTCCGAAAGGCATTGGGGCGACATAGAAGACACTATCGCGGCTACTTATGAAGACGCGTCCTCCAGACAACGAGAGGTTAAACAGTTGGTCACTGCATTTGCCCTCTATATGACGGGACAGAAGATGTCCTCCGACTTGGTTACCCAACGTCGCTACATGAGAGATCAGTTCGTAGCGTCTGAAAGGAGCAGCCCTGATTCTGGCAGGAAGTTTGTTACAGCCCTATATGACCTCAACAACTTTCGTACGCAATACTGGAACAGCAAAGCGATAGCCACATTGGGCGAACGAGGTTGGGATGAGATAACCATTGACATGTTGAAACTGTGCCTTAAGTTTTTGATGGATATGCGCACAACCTTAGTTGTCCCGATCCTTGCCCGCTATTGGGCTCATGAGGGGCTCATGTCCTCAGGGAAGCAGTTGTTGGAAGCGACAAAGGCGGTCACCGCATTTGTTGTGTTGAGGAGAGCTGCAACTGGGGGCACAGCTGGCATTGATTCGTGCCTTCGAGAGGTCATGGCGGGGAATACTGCATCCGGTGCCGCTCCCCTCTGTTTAGGAGTCGGGAAGAACAATCAACTCTTGAGGGTTCAGCATTTGCGTGCAGTGTTCCGGGGCCTGCTTGATTCCAAAGCCCTTCAAATCGTGGATCGGGACACCTGGATTGATGCGGTGAGAACTGCCAAAATCGGAAGGTTCGGCCCGAGCTCTCTAAAACGTTTTCTCATCCTAGCCGCCAGCCACCATGCTAGAGATCACGAAGAGAGAAAGGGCTGGCTGACTAGAGACGGTGTCATAGTCAGCGATGAGACCGCTTACATGAATCACAGCACTTGGACTAGTTCCAAATACATGACCGTCGAGCATGTTGCGCCGTCATCGCAGCCTCAAGAAGGCTGGGAAGCGGACATCTATAAGGACCCAGATACCCGCCAACTCTTGGGAAACCTGGTGTTGTTGCCGGAGCGCGAGAACGCTACGATCGGAAATGCGGGGTGGGAGAAGAAGCGACTCTTCTACAGGACGCTCGCGGCGCGGTCAGAAGCAGAGCGTGAACAGTTATTTGAAGCAGCCCGGGTGGCAGGCATTGATTTTGGTAGGAAGGCAACACTCTTACTTCAAAGACAGGAGCATCTAAGGCTGCTGAACAATATGGCCGGTGTAGAGGAGTGGACGAAGGAAGTGATCGAAGAACGTACGAAGAACCTGCTGGAATTGGCGTGGGATCAAATCGGCCCGTGGCTTTATGGCGGAGGGTCAACGTCGAGAGGGTCTGGTTAAATGGCAGGACCTCCGGAGCCCCCTGGTTGGGAGGGCGTTGCGTCGCTTCTCGAGGGGTGTGCCGGTCCGCAATTAAACTTGGCATCATGACACACGACGACCAGAACAGTGCTGCCACCTCAGCGGCTGCTTTAGTTCTCACCACTCATTAGGGGTTCGATCAGCAGTGCTGGACCTGATCATTCGGGGTGGGACAGTCGTGACGCCCACGGGTGTCGGAGTATGGGACGTGGCGGTGAGGGGAGAAAAGATCGTGGCCATCACCGCCCAGGGAGTCTTGTCGGGTGATGGATGCCAGGTCATCGACGCGGCTGGGATGGTGGTGGTTCCCGGCGGCATAGAACCGCATTGCTCACATCGCCGCTCCGATCGTCGGGCGCGGCGATCTTCTCACGGCCCCTCCGGAGCAGGTGAGCCGCGCCGCACTGTTCGGCGGCACACCACCTTGCTCGACTTCGCAGTTGTGTATCACGGCCTCGACATCCCCCAGGCTATTGAAGAGCGGGCCGGTGTGTGGCAGGGGCAACTCTCTACGCCGGAAAGCCGAACTGGAAGCTCCTCGCAACCAGCACTCCCCCGTAATCTCCCATGACCCCCTTAGGCGAACCTGCGTCGACTACCTTGGTGAGTCCCAGGTATTGGAGGTGCTGGTGTGGCTTTCGATGAGGTGACACGTAGAGGCGTAACACTGTCTTTGGCAGAATTCGACGGACTGGGCAGGAAAGCCTTTCTTGAAAAGTATGGCTACGGGAAGGCCCGCCGCTACTTTCTCTTGCACGAAGGTCGTTGTTATGACTCTAAGGCTATCGTCGGTGTTGCTCATCAGTATGATCAGCCGGATCTCGGTCCCCTCCGTTCAGAGGAGTTTTCTGGTGGCAAAGCCACGGTAGTCCGCCATCTGGAATCCCTCGGATTTCAAATCGAAACGGTTCCGGCCAATCCCGCCCGGGTTGAAGAAGAAACTGATCCTTGCTCTCCACCTTTACCTTAACTCGGGCCTCCTTAGCGCAACGCCCCCAGATGTAACAGGAACTGTCTATACATGATGTATCTTTATCTTGGGTGCCGTGGCGGACACGCTACCCAGGAGATACAGGTCAACGTCGCGGGCGGGCCAGTACGGATACGGAGGTTATGACTTACTCGCCCAGCAGAGGTACGGGCCCGGTCAGCGTACCTCGGTAGAACTCCTTGAAACGCTGGGCAGAAAGTTTGTTGCGTTTCTTCACATGCTCCCGCTCTTGGGGAGGGATAGCGCACTCTCTCATTATGTCGTCAACAGTGGCCGTCAGGAAGTCGAACCAGACCAACCGGTCCTCGACGTAGTGCCCGACTGCAAAGGTCGTGTCGTGGGGATCGTAGGGGCCGTCCTTGTCGATCAGATCAGCCATCTCCCACCCCATCCGCTCATCCCGAGCCTTCCGGGACACCTTCTGTTCGGCAGGCCGTCCTCCGATGTGCGCTCTCTCCATGGAACCAACCCTAAGACGATCGCGGTGGTTGTGGCACAGATTGGGGCTTCGCCGGGAAAAAGCCAGATGCATGAGGCGGAATCCGCAATATCTCGACCGTCGACGTCGGTGGACAACATAATGGACACTGGCATGGTCAAAATCCTATATCGATAGTAAAGTGATGCCTGTGTGCTCCTATCTGAAATCCCATCCATGGATCACCTTCATGGCCACCGATATCAACTCGCTCGGCCCCAGGATCTGGATGCTGTTGGGCGAGGCGCGGTCCATGTGCGAATATCTTGCCGGGACTCCGTTACGACCTGAAGCAGCCCGTCGCTTCTATGAAGTCGCTCTGATCAAAGGCGCACAGGCAACGACGGCTATTGAGGGAAACACTCTCACCGAGGACCAGGTAGCCGGCATCCTCCGCGGGACCTTCAGCGCACCTCCCTCCCGCGCCTATCAGGAGAGGGAAGTAAAGAATGTCCTTGAAGCGCTGCAAGCCATCGCTGAGGATGCGATGCAGGGTGAGTCACCTGTTATCACAGGGGACTTGATTTGTGAGTTCAACCGCCAAGTCTTGGAGGGAACCGAATACGAATCGTACGTAGTACCCGGACAGATACGTGACTACCCGGCCGGCGTTCTGGCCTATCAGGGTGCTCCGGTCCAAGACTGCCGGTACCTGGTTGATCGGCTGGCCGAATGGCTGGAGAGCGACACCTTCCGGTCGGAGGACACCGAGATACGGTTCGCCTTGGCCGTGGCCTGTGCGATCTATGCTCATCTCTACCTCGCTTGGATACATCCCTTCGGCGACGGAAACGGGCGGACGGCAAGGCTACTGGAATTCTTGATCCTCGCAAGGTGCGGGATGGTCCCTCTCCCCGCCGCCCACCTATTGTCGAATCACTACAACCTGACACGAGACCGGTACTACCGCCAACTGGCCAAAGCCAGCCGGACCGGCGAGACCGCCGGATTCCTGGCCTACGCCATCCAGGGTCTGGTGGACGGTATTCGAGATCATATCGAGTTGGTGCTGCAACAGCACTTCAGCGTGACCTGGATCAACTTCGTCCATGAGACGATGAGGCAGTTCCCTTCGAGTCCAGCGAGAGACCGCCAGAGAACACTCGTGCTCGCCATGCCTTCCGGCATCGACACCCCCAACAGAGAATTGCCCGAGCTAAGCTCGAAACTCGCACGTCTGTACGCAAGTAGGGGACCCAGGACCTTGAGCCGTGATCTCAACAGGCTCCGCAGTGTTGGATTAGTAACAAAGAGTCCCAAAGGATGGAGGGTGAACGACAAGATCATCAGGGCCTTCCCTCCAGCAGTGGCGGAGGTGAATTAGGAGGCTGGTCAGTATCTCACGTGGCCTTGCTGAGGCGTCCGGCAGCGTTGCGCAACCGTTTTACCCGGTCCGCCAAGTCTTCCACCTGGTTGAGGATATCGTCAAATGAGCGGGACAGGTCAAGTGCGGCCACCTCCAGCCGTTTGCCGGAATGCCGGACCTGGTGGATGATCGGGTCGGCCTCGCCTTTGGCGTAAATCAGCATCCCTCCCGGCAAATCGAGGGCGGTGGCGTACGCCAGCAACTGGTACAGGTCGGCGTTGGACACTCGCTCATCAGAGACTCGCTTGTATTTGGCGTCGCCCACGAATGTGCACTCTCCGCTCTCCCACCATGAGAGATCGGGTTGCAGCTTTACTTGGCCCGCCTCGTCCAGAGTGACGGCGGGCAGGCCGCGGTCCGAACGAAAGATGCGCGGAGAGATTCTCAATGTCTCACGGAGCGCTCGGGTGAGGAACTCCTGAAAGAGCTTGTTCATATCCACCAAGAACCCGCGGGCGCGTATGTCGCCACGGGTCGACTGGTATTCGCTGTGCCGTAGGATGAGCCGAGCCAACGCCACTACTCCCCGGTAGTGCTTGTTCAACCGGTCGAAACCGATCTCGGGCGTCTTGCCGGGCGAAAACTCGATCAGAGAAATCCGGCTCAGCATTCCCGCCACCCAGCCGAGTTGACGGCGCGCCTCCCTTGAACGCAGGCGCATCCGGCTGAGTCGCGCCACCGCCGCCTTCACCAGCCGGTTGGCGAGGATGTCGTCGGTGAAGTCGTCGTAACGCACTTCCACCGGTATGGCTACTCCGAACCTGCGGCGGAGCTGATCGTCGAACCTGATTCGCCCCCGGATTCCGTAGAGCCTCTCCTCCTCGGTGCGGTATCCATGAAGCAAGCCCCTCCGGAACGCCCGGCGGGATGCGGCCGCCAGGGAAAGCGTCAGGACGTCCGGCAGGGCCTCGTCCTCTCCGAAGTCGAAGTCCAGGTTCTGAGGCTTGAACTCGCCCATGGCGTAGCAGGCCAGCGAAAGCAGTCGGGGAATCCCGACCTTGGGCTCGATGAGCACCGAGAGATCACCGATCTCCACCGCACCCACCGTAGAGCCGGGTGTCAGGTGGTAAGAAGCATCCTGATCGGAAGGGTCGATGGTGACCGACAACCTTTCCCGCAACTCGTGGCGCTCGTAGACGGAAAGGGTGTGGGAGACTTCGCTCCGGCGGTACTCCCTCAGGTCAATCCGACGCATCGGTTGCTTTGTCAGCACTTTCCTCTGCGGTGGCGCTCCCATGACCCGAGGCTTTCACCTGCTTCATCAGGGCGTCGAGATTCCATTCGTCCAACCCGTCTGGATTCCCGAACAGGTGCTCTTCGATGTAGGGCAGAACGTTGTGTTTCCAAATGCGCTCGACCGTGGCCTGGTCGAGAACGCTGTTCTTCACCATGAAGTAACTCGGGCCAATGGCGACGTGCCGGTCTGCCAGCTTCAGGTTGGCCTGTTCCACGACATCCGCCACCCACTCCATGCCCGGCGCGTTCCTACCCAGCCACCGGCGGAGCAGGCCTTTGATCGGTTCATGGTCGGGATGAAACTCCACAAAGTGGAACCGGCGGCGCAGGGCAAAGGTCCACCAGAGCGATGGAACGGTCGGCGGTGTTCATGGTCCCGATGATGTACAGATTCTCGGGCAGCGAGAAGTCCTCGTCATCTTCGGCCTGGTACTGAAGCCGCATCTTCCGATCACGATATTCAAGCAGGAAGTACAACTCTCCGAGAACCTTGGCGAGGTTACCCCGGTTGATCTCGTCTATGACCAGGAAGTGATCTCCATCCTCCTCTTCTCGGGCACCTTTCGCCGCGGTCAGGAGCGGTCCCTCGGTGAGCTTGAATCCGGGCTGTCCGCCGCCGGTGAGCGTGGGACGGAAACCCTGCACAAAGTCCTCGTAGGCGTAGGACGGATGGAACTGAACCAGCGTGACCCGCTCTTCTGACCCCGCCAGGCATGCAGCAAGCTTCTGGGCAACGTAGGTCTTTCCGGTCCCCGGCGGTCCCTGAAAGATGACCTGCCTCTTCTCTTGGATCAGTGTCTTGATGTCCTTGAGGAATTCACAGGTGAGTAGCGTCTCATCAGCCAGTTCCCGGAGCGGATCCGGCAGTGGGGCGGTGACAGTCTCTTCCTTGCGACTCCCGGTGCCGTTCTGCAAGATTGCCCATATCGCAGATTGCCCATCGAGACGGTGCCGTAGCGTAAGGCCCCGTCGCGCCGATTCCTCGATGAATAGATCGAGAAAGGAGAGGGCGTGCCCATACAAAGATGCCTCGTCCGCATCCTTGGCTGGTTTATGGAAACCCGTCTGGTCGTAGGCCTTGTCGAATAGAGTGATCCTGAAGGGTGGGTACCTCTCGACATCCAGTCCCATGAGGAATAGAGACGTCACGTTCATGCGAGTTCCTGCTCCTCCGCTGTCTATCGCCGATTTCGGGAAAAGCCCGGCGAACGCCCGGATTCGTTCCGAGATCGATGAGTGATCCGGTTTCCACAGAACCTGCAAGGCCCGGAGAGCCTCATCGGGAGATTGGTTTACCCAGTCACGGAGCTTGGCGAGCGTTATCGAAAAGACAAGGTTGCCGGTCATTCCGCCCTTAACCAGTTCAGCCCAGTCGTCGGCCTCAGCGAGCACGGCGCCTCGCGCGGCGGCGAGTTTTTTCCCGATCTCTTTCTTGTAGTCGTTCTCTTCGCTGTCCAGTTGTCCTATTTCGACAAACGCCTGTGCCTGGCGAACGAACTCGTCCCATTTGCTTTTGAAATGCGGATCCCACTTCGCACGGATTTCGTCGGCATAGAAGTCGAAGTCTCTCCCTAGTTGGGATTTCAGGCCTCGGCGAATCTGCACCAGTTGCCGGTCGACATCCCGGTCAGGTTCGGTGACCATCTTCGCAAAGGTCTTGGTGATGTTGTCTTTCTGCGTTACGGAAAGGATCTTCTCGAAGGTTCGCGGAAAGACAAGATGGAGAAGAGCGGTGCGCTGGATGCGATAGTTCCCAACACCTTTACCGTCGTACAGCTTGCCGGTGGGCTCGAAATGTGCCAACGCTTTGAATGCCCAGGGGTCGGTGAGCAATTGGGCTTGCCGCTGGGTTGTCTTTTGCTTCCATCGCTCCGCAAACTCGATCAGAAAACCCACCTGATACGGTCGGAGCTGGAAAAATGCTCTGCCAGGGCGGGCTATACCGGTAGTCAAAGCGGCGACGAGGTTCTGGGGAATAGCTATCTGCCGATTCGACCATCCGAGCACTTGGCGTATCTGGCTTTCCTTCTTGGCAGCGCCCATCGAGGCATGCCAGACGATCAGAAAGTGAACATACAGCATTTCGGCCATCAACTGGTAGACCTCTGCTGGGCTGCCTGATAACTGTCGCTTCAGTTTTGTGTAAAAGTTCTCGTTGGACTCATCCGGTTGGTCCAAGTACCGGTCTCGAAGTTCTCGCAGCCACCGGCTTGACCAGATCGGTTTGCCGGGTGTGAAGAGCGAGTCGTTGTTCCTCAGTGCGCGATCTACCCATTGCGCTGCTGCCGCGTAGGCTGTTGAGTCCGCATCTGCGTTGCTGCTGCCCATTTTCGTCCTGTTGATAGTGTGCGAAGGCGAACATTATCCTAACTCCGGCAACGCCGGTGACCCCTCCTGGCCCTTCCGTCCGACGAGAGATGTGCCGACAGAGACTGGCGATCAGTCATGAGGAGTGCGAGACTCCGGGCACACCCTCGTTGACCTAACTGTCGTGGTCAATCGCGGATTGGAAGGCTCTGAGGGTCGGTCTGTCGAAACAGACGAAGCGGATCAATTGGACTTCGGTTGAGATCGAGCGAACGGTGTCGACGGCGATTCTGGCGGCCGCTTTGAGCGGATAGCCGTGAGCGCCGGTGGCGAGCGCCGGGAAGGCCACACTATTGGCACCCACCTCGTCGGCGCGGGCGAGGGACTCGCGGTAGCACGACTCGAGCAGCACCGGTTCGCCCTGGGTTCCGCCCCGCCACTGTGGCCCGACGGTGTGGATGACCCATCGAGCATCCAGCCGGAAGCCCGGAGTGATCTTGGCGCGTCCGACGGGGCAACCCTTCAGCGTCTTGCAATGAGCGAGCAGTTCCGGGCCCGCCGCATCGTGAATGGCTCCGTTTACGCCGGTCCCGTCGACCAGCCTCGTGTTGGCGGCGTTGACGATGGCGTCGACGTCTTCGGCAGTGATGTCGCCGAGCACGGCTTCGATTGTAGGTCCGCCATGCAGGACTATTGGTAGCGAGATTGGCATCGGCTCTCCGGAGACGTGCACGATCAGGTCTCTCAGGAAGTCACGCTCCCAGATCGGATCAAAGTCGTCCGGGTTGTAGCGGCGGGGATCGCTCTCAACTCTTGCCGAGGTGGGCATGAAGCCGGTCTCGGTGGTCCAACTGAGCCCTTTGGCCGCGAATCTCACCTCATAAATGCCGTAACCGGTCCAACTCCGGTGAAGGAACAGGCGGTCGTCTTCCATGAACGCCAGCCACTTGTCGTTCATGTCGATGGGCCGGTAACCCAATGCGATCTCCCGCATCTCTTCTCGTGAGAGGACCATCTCCGGAGGCGGAATCGCGACGGGTTCTCTGACGGGCGAGGTATGTCCCCAGCATTTGTCAGGGTGCCCGTCATCATCTGAGCACACCCCCCAATCATGCCTACCGAAGACCCGTTCGGGTGGCCCGTCCGGTCCCCAGAGAGCCATGCCGAACAGGCTCAGGTTGCCGCCTTCGGAGCTCTCGGTACCGTCGCTGGTCTCGCCCCCATGGTCCGATGGTTCGTCTGGCATGTTCACTCCGTTTCTGCCGCAATTCCTCTACTGGGAATTCAAACATGCCCATGTGACACTCACCCTGTTGTCATGTTGATGGTGTTCGAACGCGACACATTCCTGCAGGCTGTAGGGTTTGGCATCGTGGCTACATCGGTGACGATCACCGGGACCGGGATGCCGGTGCCGTCGCCTGAACGGGCTGGGCCGGGGGTGTTGGTGCAGTCGGGCGGCCTGGCGTTGCAGTTCGACGCGGGACGGGCTACCACTCTGCGGCTGGCGGCTCTTCGTCTATCGCCGGTGGACCTGGATGCGGTGTTCGTCACGCATCACCACAGTGATCACGTCAGCGGGTTGGAGGATCTGGTGATGTCCCGGTGGATCATGGATCGGCTCGACGAGGGTCCGCCGCTTCCGATCTATGCCCCGGCGGGGTCGGCCACGGATTTCTTGGAACGGATGCTTGACCATTGGGAGCATGATTTGGCGGTGCGGAGTGCTCACACCGAGAGAGGAACGCATCCCGGCAATGAGGTGAAGCCATTTGATGTCGACGGATCTTTGTCGGCAGTATGGTCGGAGGGACCGGTCCGGGTAATAGCCGGGCCGGTGCGCCATGAGCCTGTATTCCCGGCGGTGGGGTATCGGATCGAGACCCCCGACGGCGTTGTTGCCATAAGTGGAGACACTCTGGTCTGCCCGGAGATGGCCGTTCTGGCCGAGGGCGCCGATGTGTTGGTTTACGAGGCCATGCGCTTCGAACTGATCCGAGCCCGACCCGATCATCTTCACTTCGTGCTGGACTATCACGCCGACACGGTGCTGATCGGCGCCCAGGCGCAGGCGCTGGGGATCCCGACCCTGGTGCTCACCCACCTGATCCCCGAGCCCGTGACCGAAGAGGATCGGCAGGGCTTTGCGGACGATATCCGTCGTGGGGGGTACGGTGGAGAAGTGGTGGTGGCCGACGATCTGGCCAGGGTCCTACTGGAATAGGTGTCCCCTGGTCGAGGATCCCTATCGGTCGGTATGTTGGCCTGACGGTGACATATTCGAATCGGTACTGCAAGCAACTCATGTCTTGCGGTTCCCCGGCAAAACCAAGGATCGGAGTTCAGAAAAGAAAAGATCCGCAAGGGACTCGCTGCATTCCGGGGGCCGTCCGGCACCCGAGGGCTGCATGATGGCAGGTGCCGGACTGTGAAAACTTCGGGGGTCGGGAGCTTGAATCTGTCGCAGGGGTGGGCTCATACTGTTGGCAGTCAAACACCGAGACGGTCCGTTCCCGGCGTCGAGCGGACCGCATCGAGGGATCAGACAGCCCACCCCGGCCGGACGGCGCGGGGCTGGGCCGAGTTGGTCTTGGCCGACGGAAAGGTGGTGGCGGGGGTGGGGCCCGAGGATCGAGAGTTTTCGCGACTTTTCGGGGGAAGGGGGCAGGCGTCGGGGGATGCTGAGATCGGGCCGGGTCCGGCTGGTTCGGGCCGCGCTGGTCAGGGGTCCCGCCGCAGGATGGTGCGGGCGGCGCGGGTTTGTCTGATCTCCTCTCGGGAGGGAAGGGTCAGCAATTCGATCATGGTGCCGTCGGGGTCTTCGCACACCACCGCCCTGATGTCTCCGTAGCCGTTGATGTGAGAGGTGATGGGTTCCGACCAGAACTTCACCCCCTGCCGCGTCATGCGCTCGCAGGTCGTCTCCAGTTCTTCGCCGGTCACCTCGAAGGCCAGCAGGAACGGTCCGGGATCGCCAGGGCGCTTGGGAGGAGTGACCAACGGGGGATGTGCGGGGAACGACCACTGGATCAACTCCACCTCGCCGATGGTGGTCGACCCGGCCTGGAGGATGGCGACCCGGGCGGTGGTTCCCCGGGGAAGGCGGAGATAGAGATCGTGTTCCGGATCGCACACCGTCACCTCCATCGTGAGGCGAAATCCCAGGATGTCCCGGTAGAAGGCGACGGACCGGGCCAGGTCGGCGACCGAAATCGTGACGTGGTGAACCGGTCCCAGGGGCATGACGGACTAGCGGTACCGGGGAAGGACTTCCGCGGCCATCATCTCCAGACTGTTCATGGTGAGGGAAAAGGGCATGCCCAGCCAGGACATCCGGAAGATGAAATGATCGAAGCCGGCCGCCGCCAACCGGTCGATCCCCGACGCCACGTCGTCGGGGGAACCCCACAGGAAGGCCTTTTGCCGCAGGTCGTCGAACATGGCGCCGAAGAAATCCAGGTAACGGGAGTAGTCCAGGTACTCGTCCCTGATGTAACCTCCCGCCTGCGTTTCGGCTCGGGCCCGGCTGGTGGAAACGTAGGTCTCACGGACGATCGGGTAGCTTCTGATCTGTTCCAGGCGTCCGTGGGCGGCCGCTTCGCGGCGGAAGTTCTCCAGATTGCCGATGGCATAGCGCGGTTTGGCATTGGGAGCGGGTAGCCAGACGTCGCCGATGCGGGCGGCCCGCAGAATGGTCTGGGGAACCCCGGCGCCCACCCAGATGGGAGGCCCGCCGGGTTGGACGGGGGGAACGCCGATGGTCTGGTCCTCCAATCGGAAGAACCTCCCCCGGTGGGAGACCCGCCGTCCCGACACAGCGCGCGAATCACTTCGACAGACTCGACCAACCGGCGTCCCGCGGTCCGGGGATTCACTCCGAAGCTGTGGAACTCGTGGTTGCGGTAGCCGGCGCCCACCCCCAGAATGACCCGTCCGTCCGAGAGTTGGTCCAAGGTGGCCACCTCCTCCGCGATGTGGACGGGATGGACCAGGGAGCCGATGAAGATCCCGGTGCCCAGATCCATGTTTCCCGAAGCCGGAATGAGACGGGCCAGCAAGGTCAGGGGCTGGGGGACCACCAGGTTGCCCAGGTAGTGATGCACTGCGAACACCGAGTCGAATCCCAGTTCGGCGGCGGCGACCAGTTCCACGATCTCCTCCAGGCGGGCGGCCAGCGGCTCGGTGCGCTGGTACTGGAAGCTGAGAAGGAGCCCGAATTTCATGGGGTCCGAGATTAGAGAGGATGGGAGGGCGGTTCGAAGGGATCACGGGCCCGCCCGGGGAGGGTGACCCTCCAACCGGCCCGGCGCCATGGCGGTCCGGGCTTGCATTCCGGCGAGCCGGTCACCGGATCCATCGCCGGGGCGCGGTCTGGTCGAAGCCGTACCGCGCGTGGGCGGAACGGGCGACCGGCTGCACCCGATCGCAGGGTGCCCCCCGAACCTCGTCGGCCTCCCGGCAGGGCGCCCGCTTTCCCCGCTGCCAAATGGCTCTCGAGACCTGCCGCCGGGAGCACCCTGACCTGGCGCTATTCACGGGCGTGAACGGACCCGCACGCGTCGCCTGTCATCACTGTTGGTGGTCCGTGGTCACTCTGACCCTTGGAGATGGGTCAGTTGACCATCGGTAGCCGGCGGGCGATGGTGCGGCCCGATATGTGGAGGTGGCACGACTTCGTTGGGTTTGGGCGCGGTGGTCGGTGTGGGGAGTCATGCTGCGAGAACTCCTCTGGCTGCGTAGTTGTCGGGTTCGTGAACCCGTGAGCGACTCGGTGTGGGATTTGGAGGAGGTTGTTGAACCCCTTCGGGGGGGGGGGCGTCGCAGACCCGTTTGGTAGTTCCGGGTCCACCGGCAGAAGACCCGTCATGATGCGAGCCACGTCCGACAAGTCGCCGTTGATCTCCCCCAACGGTCGGCCCGGTCGACATTGATCTGGAGGTGCTGGCGCATCCCGGTTGGGTCCGAGCCCGCTGCTCGTCCCGGTGCCGGCGGGCCTTGGCAATCACCTGCCCCGCCTGAGAAGCGGACAGCACCAGGATCTGTTCATCCTCCAAAGTGAACACCCCACCCGGCTCTTCGCTTACCTGCATAGATGTTGCCCACCCGCACACCCCGATGCAGCATCGGAGCCGCCACGAAGCCGTAAGGGACACCGGCGAGCGGAACTCCCCAAGACCGATCGTCCGGTGAACTCCTCAAACCGGCACAACTTTGGACCCAAGACTAATAATGATTATCATTCTCACCCATTCAGCACCCCCCCCGAAAGGAGTTAGGTCAATGAGACGTATTGCAGCGATTCTGTTGCTAACCGTCCTGGTGGCGCCAGCCATTCCGGTAACGGCCCAGGGAATCCCGGACCTGGACGACCCTTACAGCGGCGGCATCCACGAGGGAACCAGAATCGTTTGGATGTGTGTGCCCAATCCGAGCGGAGTTGGCCAGACTTGTAATTGGGTCTATGACACCGGCCCCGGCCACAGCCACGGCCCCGAAGACGACCACGACGACCACGACGAAGACGAAAACCACCGCCCCGATCCCCTGGCGCGTCTGTCCGCGTCCTGTCAGTCGGTAGCCACTGACATCCGGTGCGAGGTCTCACTGAGTCCGGCCGAGGGAAGCGAGCAACCGGTCAGATACCGCATCCTGTTCATTGACGCTGCGACCAAAGACCAGTTACACATCGAAAAAGTGTCCCCCACGAATCTAAACCCGACGGTGGAGTTCGCCGGTGACAGCAACAGCATCAGGATCAAAGCCCAAGCCGTAGGCGAGTGCAAACGGGAGAGGAAGCGCGACGCCGAAGCCAAAAATTGCAGTCGGTTCAAGAGCTCGATGGCCAAGACCACGATCCAGGTAGCAGACTAAACCCCTACTCGACCCAGTTAGCACAGGAGGCCGGGAAAGCGCTTCTTCCGGCCTCTTGGTGTTTGGGCGATCACGCCCTTACTTACTCTCCCGCTTTCGTATAATTTCCATACTCCCACACGAATAGTCAGGGCTGGGAGTAGCGGGGAAGGACTTCTCGGCCCAGGAGCTCCAAGCTTCTCATGGTGAGAGAGAACGGCATTCCCAGCCAGGACATCCGGAAAAGGATGTGATCGAACCCGCCTCGGGCCAGGTTGTCGATTCCGGCGGCGACGTCATCGGGGGAACCCCACAGGAATGACTTTTCCCGCAGGTCGTCGAACATCGTTTCGAAGAAGTCGAGTTGGTAGTTGGAGTAGTGGCGGTACTCGTTCCTGGTGAAGGGCTCCGCTTCCCTGGCCGCTTGGGCGCGGCTGGTGGAAACGTACGTCTCCCGGGGGATGGGGCAACTGTTGATTTGTTGCAAGCGACCGAAGGCGCGCGCCTCCTCGCGGAAAGTCTGCAGGTTTCCTATGGCCCAACGGGGCTTGACATGGGGGGAGGGCAGCCAGGCGTCGCCGATCCGGGCCGCTCGGAGGATGGTGTGGGGCACGCCGGCGCCCACCCAGAGAGGAGGTCCGCACTGCTGGGCCGGCGGAATGCCGATGGTCTGCTCTTCGAGTCGGAAGAATTCACCGTGGAAAGTTACCGGCTTTGCCGACCACAATGCTCTCAGGAGTTCCACGGACTCCACGAATCTTCGACCAATGCTCTTTTGCTCCACGCCGAAGCTTTGGAACTCGCTGGCCCTGTAGCCGGCGCCAACGCCGAGAATCACGCGGCCGCCGGACAGCTGATCCAGTGTGGCAACCTCTTCCGCGATGTGGACGGGATGGGCCAGAGTGCTCAGAAGAACGCCCGTACCCAACTCCATGGTTCCCGAGACCGGGATGATCAGCGCCAGCAGCGTCAGCGGTTGGAGTGTTTGCAGGCTGTCCAGGTAATGATGACTGGCGAACACCGAGTCGAAGCCCAGGTCGCGCGCCGCCGCTACCAGTTCCACGATCTCTCCCACCCGTGGTCCCAGAGGATCCCCCGGCAGATACTGGTGGTTGAGAAGAATCCCGAATTTCATGAACGGCGAGGGCCGGTGGCCGGCGCCGACCGAGGTGTCGGGGGCTTTTCACCTGTGAGGGACAAGTCCGTATATTCGTTTGGCATCATCTGAACAGTAGCCCCCTACAAACCACCACATTCCATGACTGATTCCGTGCAAACCGTCCGTGAAGGATCACTTGCCCGCATCCTTCTCAACCGTCCCACGCGCCGCAATGCCTTCGATCAGGCAACCACTCAGGGCCTCCTGTCCGCACTGGACGACATTGAGAGAAGCGATGACCTGGCGGCGTTGGTGCTGGAAGGGGCCGGCGAACACTTCTGCGCCGGATGGGATCTGTCGGAATTCGGACGCCTGTCGGCCGCCGACGATGAGACAGTGACCTGCTACATGGTCGAAAACGTGCGCCTCCTTCGTCGGGTGAGGCAGATGCCGCAGTTCACCGTGGCTCTGGTGCAGGGCTACGCCATCGGCTTCGGGGCGGCGCTGGCTATGTCGGCCGATCTGGCGGTGGCCGATCCCGCCGCTCGGTTCTACTTTCCCGAGGCGGACATGGGGGTGGTTCCTGCAGTGGTGCTCCCGGCGCTGGTGGAGTCTTTGGGAGTGCGGGGCGCCTTGCTGTCGCTGCTTTGCGCCGGTCGAGTTCCCGCCGGGCAGGCATTGGCCGCGGGGATGGTCGGCATGGTGGCAGACGCTTCGGAGAGAGAACAGTTGCTGGAGAGGCTGGCAAAGCTGTCGCCGTCTGTGATCCGATCCACCAAGCAGTTGGCAGTAGGGATTCGCCATGCTTCCGCCGAAGCAGTAGAGGAAAAGGTTGCCGAGGCGGCCTTGGCGACGATCCGCTCGGCAGAGGCCTTCAAACACCTGGGCGGCGGTTGATCCGGGCCGTACGAGCAGGTATAGAGTTTAAACCGGCTGGTATGAAAACAGACGGCGCATCCACTTCACCGGCGGGGTTCGATTCCCTGACATTTCGGAGAGCCTGCGGTCAATTCATGACGGGGGTGACCATCGTAACCACCATTGACCAAGAGACCGGACCGGCCGGACTGGCGGCCAACTCATTCACGTCGGTGTCGCTGGAGCCGCCGTTGGTGCTGGTCTCGGTGGACAGGGGGGCCAACAGCCTTCGCGCCATGGAGAGTTCCCGTCGCTACGCGGTCCACATCCTCGGCGCTCACCAGGAGGATCTCTGCCGGCGATTTGCCCAAGCCGATCTCTCGGGGATGGAGAAGCTGGAAGGAGTGGCCTGGACGCCGGGACTGGGCGGCGTTCCGCTGCTGGACGACTACCTGGTGCGGTTCGAGTGCCGGGTGGTGGAAGCTGTTCCGGGTGGTGATCACGTGATCTACCTGGGAGAAGTGGAACGGCTGGAATTCGAGGAGACCGACAGACCGGCTCTCGGGTTTTTCCGGGGCAGTTATCTTCAATCGCCGGGCTGATTCCCGGTGCGCCTCAGCCTCTTTCTTTCTGCTCAAGCAGCCCCGGGCGAGTCGCCAACCGAGCGTCTGCGAGTCATAACGCATCAGGCACTGCTGGCCGAGTCTCTGGGATTCGAGGCATTGTTCCTGGGACATCACTATCTTGCTTCCTCCCAGTTCTTCCAGCCGGTGTCCACCGCCTCCTATCTGGCCGCCCGGACCGACCGCATCCGCATCGGGTTGGGTGTGTATCTGGCGACACTCCAGCACCCACTGGCCTTGGCGGAAGAGTTGGCCACATTGGACGTGCTCTCGGAAGGCCGGTTGATTGCGGGGTTCGGGGTGGGATACCGGCGGGTGGAGTACCGGGCGCTGGGCGTACCCTGGGCTCATCGCCACCAGCTTTTTGAGAAATACCTGGCGTTGATGCGGGCGCTGTGGAGGGGAGAGACCGTTTCCTACGACGAAGATTGGGGACAGGCCGACCGAATCAAGATGAATCTGCGCCCTGCCCAGCAGGATGGGCCGCCTGTTTGGCTCGGCGCCTTTGGCATGAAGGGGATAAGGCGGGCGGCTCGGCTGGACGCACCCTGGCTGGGAACTCCCGAGGGGCCGGTGTCGGAGGTGGCGGAAAGGTTCGGTGTCTATCGAGAGGAACTACGCCGGTGGGGGCACAGCATGAAACGGCCCTACCCGCTGGCGCGGGAAGTGGCGGTTGCGGCGAGCAGAGAAGAGGCGACCGGAGCAGTATGGCCGCATCTGGCCGCTCAATACCGGGGCTACCGCTCCTGGGATTCGGCCGACCAGCTCACAGCCCGAGCAGCCCTGGATCAACATGCGGTGGTGGGAGATCCCGACGGGGTGATCGGCAAGTGTCGTGCATTGCAGGAGGAGGCGGGAGTGACCGAGATCATGTGCCGGGTTGATTGGATGGGAATGGATCCGCAGATCGCCGAGCGGAGCATCAGGTTGCTGGGCGAAGAGGTGATTCCGGCCTTGGCCGACAGATAAGAGATGAACCGATGCCGGACCGGGCCCGGACCTGCGATATCCTCCCACAGACGGGGTGGCGTTCGGAAAGGGGATTCTCGGATCGCTCGACGAAGAATTGGATCGTCCGGGCAACCGGTGGATGCTCATCACGACACCCAGCGTGTCCGGGTTTCCGCTACCCCGACACCGTGCGTCTTCCCGAGAAGTTCATGGGACGCTTCCCTGCAACCGGGCTGACAAGGGATTTGAAGACCGTCCTCAAGGAGCGGGCGTTACGGGTCCCGTCGGGCCGGCGGGGACGCTCTGCTTGTCGCAATGGTTAGAGTCCGACACATGGCAAAGCGCGTGCCGAAGAAGAGATACTCCACCGTTGCAACCCGGCAGGCGCTGGTAGCCAGTGCCCGCAACCTGTTCGAACGGAACGGGTTCGCCTCCACGTCCGTGCAGTCAATCGTTGATGACGCCGGTCTCACCAAGGGCGCCTTCTATTACCACTTTGTCAGCAAGGAAGAGTTGCTGCGAGTAATTCACGACGAATTCATCGATCACCAGTTGGCGGCGGTCCGCGCTGTGCTGGCCTCGACCAACGATCCGGCAGAGCAACTGCGGGGACTTGTCCGCACTGCATTGGAAGCGGTGGAGCATTACCGTTCGCATGTGGCGGTCTTTCTCGGAGAGCGGCGGTTCCTGTCCGAGGAGGGGTTTGCCGAAGTCAAGGTCAAACGGGATGAGATGGAGGGGATGTTTTTGGGGGTCGTGCAAAGGGGCCAGGAGGTCGGTCTGATCAGGGCCGACCTGGTCGCCCAAGTGTTGAGTCTGGGGATTTTGGGGATGTGCGCCTGGGCCTACCAGTGGTATTCGCCCCGGGGGAAGCTGTCGGCCGAAGAGGTGGCGGACACGTTCACCGCCATGGTTTGGGAAGGCATCGCCATCTAAACAGCCGCAGTGCTTCTCAACAGTTGATGCGATGATGCTCCTATTGATGATCTAAGATGTCTCCAATGCGGACCACCGTTACTCTCGATCCCGATCTTGGTGAACGGCTGAAAGCGTTGGCCCGCGAGCGGGATGTCTCCTTCAAGGAGGTGTTGAACGCCGCTGTTCGCGCCGGCCTTGCTGCAGAGACGCCCGCCTCGCGACGATTCGTAGTTCATCCGAGGCCCATGGGAACGCGGCCCGGTCTTGACCTTGATCGGGCGTTGCGACTGGCGGACCGACTTGAAGACGAGGCGAATCGCCTACAAGATGGAACTTGGTAAGTGAGACTCCCCGACGTCAACCTGCTTCTCTACGCGTACAATTCGGACTCGCCACATCAGGGACCGGCCCCCTCTTGGTTGGAGGAGACGTTGTCGGGAACGGAGACTGTCGCGTTGACCTGGTCGGTGCTACTGGCTTTCCTGCGGTTGTCAACCTCACCTACGATCTTCCCGAATCCCATGAGTGTCGTGAAGGCTCTTGACATTGTTGACTCTTGGTTGCAGCAACCATGTACCACTGTCGTTCACCCCACGCCGCGGCACTCTGCCGTCCTACGAGATTTGCCGGGACCACCGGGCATCGGGGGAAATCTGACCTCTGATGCCCACTTGGCTGCCCTGGCTGTCGAACACGGCGCCGAGTTGTACTCCTGCGATTGGGACTTCGCTCGTTTCCCGGGGCTTCGTTGGGTCAATCCCCTGGCCTGATGTTGTGGGTCCGAGCGGCGGCCGGATCGGATATCAGGAGGCCGGGGCGCCGGGGCCCCGGCCTGCAGTAGGTTCGATTGCTGTCGATCAGCTCGCTTAGGCGTCGAGCACGATCCATTCGTCTTTCTGGTCCACCATGCGGGTTCCTCCGTCGGGCCCGACCAGGACGTTGTCGGCCAAGCTGATGCCGCCCAGCATGGCGCCCTTTTGGGGATCCGAGAAGCCGATGGCCGGATGCAGGTTGATCATCATGTTCTCCTGCATGATCCGCTCCTTGCCGGGCACCCAGGGCGGCTCCAGGGAGTCGACGCCGATGCCGTGGGCAGTGTAGGAGTTGGCGCCCATGGCGGAATAGCCCCATTCATCGTAAACCCGATCGCGGGCATCGAGGATGGTCTCAGAAGACTCTCCGGCCTTCATGGCCTGGACGCACGCCTCGAAACTCTCGACCCGCAGGTCCCAGAAAGCCTTCTGTTCAGGGGTGGGAGGCTTGAAGCTGTACACCCGGCGAACTTCGACCCAGTATCCCATTGGGCCTCCCCACTCCAGGTCGATCACGATGACATCGTCTTTCTCGATCACGCCGTTGGTTCCCGGCCCGAAGCACGCGAAAGGCGCCCGACCCATCAGGGCGATCCCCTCCAGACACCCCAACTGGCGAGCGAGGCGATGGGCCTCTGACAGCACGTCCACTTCCTGGACTCCGGGCCGCATCTCTGCCTCCAGGGCGCTGAATACCCGGCGAATGATGTTTCCGGTGTGGATAGTGGTGTCGATCTCCTCCTGGCTCTTGATGGCCCGCACGTCGTCGAACAGGTCAGTGGCGTCCACCAGGGTGGCGTTGGGCATCGAGACCTTCATGCTGTTGTAGTCGGCCACCGATGTTATGTCGGCCAGGCCCACTATCCCGATGGTGCCGTTGGACAGACCCAGATCGGAGATGATCGATCCGATCTCCGTGCCGGCGTCGTCGGGCTGGCGGTAGTCGTTGAGCCACATGCCCTGCATTGCGAACCCGGTACCCCACAGGGGATCGGTCACGAAAATGGCCTCTCCCTTCATGGGAAGAACCACAAATCCGCGTCCCGCCCACTGGAAAATGTCGCTTACGTACTGGACGCGTCCCCGTACGAACTCGTCGCCGCGGCTGCAGATGACAAAAGCATCCATACCCGCGCCGGCCATGGCTTCTCGTAGGGCGGCATATCGCCGAGCACGCTCGGCATCCGAGGTGATGTGGTTTACTGGGACTTGTGTCATCGCTGGCGCTCCTTGTTTCAGACGCTGACTTTGAGCCGATACTAGTTGGAGCGGGTATGGGAACATTGTTGAACACGGTTGAAAGCGAATTCGTTTCCCGCCGAAGGCACGGCCGCCGTCAACTGGCGGTATTCTTATTGGGAAAATCTCCTGAAACCCCTGCCCTCACTTGGTGAGGCCACTGTGGAAAGGACTTGCCATTTCTCCTGCAAAGATAAAGCTCAAGGGTGAGAATTTCACCCGGCTGACCGGAGAGTGGATGACTCCTCGTCGCCGTTTCCTTTCGGCGCTGTACGGGGGACGGGTGGACAAGGTACCTGCCATGACGCTCAGTTCGGTGGTGACCCTGGAAGCGATGGAGATTACGGACGCGTGGTTTCCCGAAGCGCATCTGGATGCGGAGAAGATGGCTCGCCTGGCGGCCACCGCCTACGAGGAGTTGGGTCTCGACACGATCATGCCGGTATTCCATTCCCAGTTGGAAGCAGACGCCCTGGATGCCGCCACCTGGTGGGGCACCGTTGACAACTGGCCGGCCACCAGCGACCATGTGCTCACTGATCCCGAAGACTTCAAGATCCCATCCGATTATCTGAAGCGACAATCATTCCAGGCGGTGCTGGGAGCAATCAGGCTGCTTCGGAAACGCTACCCCGATGTTGGGATCGTCGGAAAGGTGTACGGACCCTGGTCGGTCGGATATCACCTGGTTGGGATCGAGAATTATCTGATGGACACCATTTTGGATCCTGACAAGATCCGCCGTTACCTGGAAGTGATGCTGCCGGCCTGCATGATGTCCGCCCACGCGCAGTTGGAGGCGGGCGCCGACGCCATCATGTGGGCCGACCACGCCAACCGGGAACTGGTCAGCCCGGAGACCTACCGTGATTTCCTCCTCGAGATGCACAAAGAGGTAACCGTGGAGATGGGCGGACCCAGCATCTTCCATTGTTGTGGCGAGACCACCGACCGGATCGACTATTTCGCCGAGGCGGGTTGGGACTGCTTCCACTTCGAGTCCCAGGTGGATCCCTATGTCGCCAAGCGGATCACCGGAGATCGGATGTCCCTGATGGGCAACATCAACAATCCCACCACCCTGTTCAGCGGTACCTATGAGGACACCTACGATGCTTGCATGAAGGTGTTGGAGGCCGGGGTCAACGGTATCGCTCCCGAAGGTTCCGTGCCGCTCGGGACCAAGATGGAAGTCCTTCGAGCATTGACCGACTCCGCCCGGGACTACTCCAACGGCCACCGGCCCGACGGTCGGCTCGTCGTCCACGAAGACCAACCTGACATATGATTTGCTGATGCACCGACTATCTGACATTGCCAACGAGTTCATCCGCGAGGAGATCGAGGAGTTTCTCGAGGTACCCGAAGAGATCGAGAGGACCATCGCAGTCTTCAGCCGCGCCTCGCCGCTCATGCAGGACATTGCCGCAGCCCTCATCGATGGTGACATGGTCACCGTGGACCAACTCACCAGGCAGGCCCTGGACGACGGGGTGGGCGCTCTGGAGATCATGGACGACGGGTTGATCGCCGGTATGGGGATCGTCGGAATCAAATTCCGTGAGGGTTACGTCTTCGTTCCGGAAGTGCTCATCTCCGCCCGGGCGATGAAAGCCGGAATGGCGCACATCGAGCCGATCCTGGCCGCCTCGGGGGTGGAGCCGATCGGCACGGTGATCATGGGCACCGTTCAGGGGGATCTGCACGACATAGGAAAGAACCTGTGCATCATGCTTCTGCGAGGCGGAGGTTTCACGGTCATAGACCTCGGCGTCAACACCAAACCCGACGAGTTCATCGCCGCGGTGCAGGAGAACCAGGCTTTCATAGTCGGCATGTCCGCTCTGCTCACCACCACCATGCCCAACATGGCCAAGACGGTGGAGGCGTTCAAGGACATCGGATTGCGGGACGGGGTGCGTTTCATGGTGGGAGGAGCTCCGGTGACTCCCGAGTTCGGCATGGATGTGGGCGCCGACGGTTACGGCAAGGACGCCCTTGCCTGTGTGGAGTTGGCCAAGAAACTTGCCGTAGAGGTCTACTGAGCAGGGGACGATGTCCGAATCGGAGATGCAGGCCTTCCAGGAGCGACTCGACCGGATGGCCGCCATTTTCTCCGACATCGTTGTTCACGCCGAGGAGCAGTCGCTCACCCGCTGCCCCTACCGCAACCGTTTCGACCTGTGCACGGCGTTGTTCCGTTGCCGTAACCAACTCCCGGTGACCGATGGTGATCCGGATGATCTGGCCTGCGGTCATGACGGCGTCTTCGACTATCGGACCGCCTGGGAGTCGAACCCGCGCGCCGTGAAGCGGACCCGGGAGAGGATCGTGCGGATCAGGCGAGACGCCGAACAGAGGCGGAGAGGCCGGCGCGGGGAGACCGACGACCGGTGAGCACCGTTTCCCACGATGACAGAGCCCGCCCCCAGGTGGCGGGCAAGACCATCTTCGACTACGCCGACGAACTCGAAGTCGAGGTAGCCACCTCGTGCCTGCGCAACGGCGAGTGCCACGAATGCGTGGTGGAGATCACCCAGGGGATGGAAGCACTGGTGGAGAGGACCGAAAACGAGCAGTACCTTCGGGGCAATTATCGCTTGGCATGCCAGGCGCAGGTGATGCGAGACGGCCCGTCCATCAGGTTTTCCCCGCTTCGGAGGCGGCCGAGGATCGTAGAGAGCAGCCGCTACGACCATGGGAGACCCACCGAGTTCCGTCCGGCCGTGACCCGAGCGGGAGACAAGGTCAGGTACGGGGATACGGTTGTGGACCGGTACCGGCGGTCCATTTGCGGCTTGGCGATCGATCTGGGCACCACCACGGTGGTGGTGGAGTTGGTGGACCTGGAAACGGGCATGACTCTGGGGGTGGCGAGCTTCGAAAACCCTCAGCAGTTTGGTGGAAGCGACGTGATGCACCGGATCTCCTACGAGGCCCGTACCGAAGTGGCGAACGAGTTGCGCAAGGCGGTGGTGGCGGCCATCAACCAGGCCACCCGGGATCTGTGCCGAAGGGCGGGTCGACGTCCTCCGACAGTATATGAGATCGTGGTGGCGGGCAACTCCACCATGCGCGACATCCTGTTCGGTCTCAGCGTGCAGAGCATCGGGGAAATGCCCTACAAGTCCCTGACAGAGCACGAATACCTGGCCGGACAGCGGCCCCATACGGCGCTCTTGGCGGACAGCAGAACCCTGGGGTTGCGGGCCAACCGCCGGGCCAAGGTGTACGGGATACCGTTGGTGGCCAGCCATGTGGGCGCCGACGCGGTGGCGTGCCTGGAGACGGTCCAACTGGGAGAGGGGGGACGGACGGAGATGCTGGTGGACATGGGAACCAACACCGAGGTGATTGTCAGCCACAACGGCCGCATGTGGGCCGCTTCCTGCCCGGCCGGTCCGGCCTTCGAGGGCGGCCTGGTCACCTACGGGATGCGCGCCTACGACGGCGCCATCGAGTCGATCCGCCTATCGGCGGACGGTACGGCCGTCTCGTATGAGACCATCGGGGGAGAACCTGCGGTGGGGATCTGCGGCTCGGGCCTGGTGGACATCCTGGCGGAACTCCGCCGCCGAGGTCTTATGACCGAACGAAGCGCCTTTACCCGCGATCGCAAGCGGTTCGCCATCGAAGTGGTGCCCGAGCGCGGCATCACCTTCTCGCGAGAAGATGCCAGCAACCTTGCCCAGGCCAAAGCCGCCAACTACTGCGGGCAGTTCATCGTGATGAGAAACGCCGGGGTGCAACCGGCCGACATCGAACGACTCTATCTGGCAGGGGGATTCGCCACCTATCTCGATGTGGGGAACGCGATCGACATCGGTCTGATCGCGCCGGTGCCGGAGGAGCGGGTGGTGAAGGCGGGCAATGCGGCGGTGGAGGGCGCCCGTTCTCTGTTGTTGTCCGAAAGAAAGCGGGGCTGGGCGGAGGAGTTGACCAAGTCGGTGACCCACATCGAATTGGAGACCACCCCGGACTTCTTCGACATCTTCGTGGAGGGTTGTCAATTCAAGCCGATGCCCGCTACCTTTGCCGGGGTGGAATCGAAGGCCCAGCTGGTGGGCGCATGACCGCAGAACGTTTCACCCTCATCGGTGAGAACGTCCACACCACCCGGATCGTCCTTCGGAAGGGAAAACGGTTCGACACCCGGGACGGGGTGGACGGAGTCACATTCGTTTCGGAGGACGGCGAACCGGGGTTACTGCCGATCTCGGAGTCGATGCGCGCCAGCCAGGCCTACAGGGAGGGTCGAATAAAGCACATAGCCCTGGCGGTCGAGGCGGCGATGGCCGGAGGGGCGGACGCCGACACCGGTTACGAGTACCTGCGCCGGGTGGTCCTCGACCAGGAACGCGCCGGGGCCCACTACCTGGACGTCAATGTCGATGAGATCTCGCTCAAGACCGCCGAGCAGCGCCGGGCGATGGCCTGGCTGGTGGGTTACGTGCGGTCGTTGACCCTACTTCCCATTTCGGTGGACTCTTCCGACATATCGGTCATCGAGACCGGTCTCGCCGCCGCCGTCGGAGGGGATAGCCGGCCGCTGCTCAACTCGGCGTCCTTGGAACGCACCGAAGCAGTGCAACTGGCCGTGGAATACGGAGCGCGGGTGATCGTCACCGCGGCCGGAGGGGAAGGCATGCCCTCCGATGCCGCCGAACGGGTCGCCAACGCCTCCCGCATGGTTGAGGCGGCCCTGGCTGCCGGGGTGGATCTCGGCGACATTTTTGTTGATCCCTTGGTGTTTCCCATATCGGTGGACAGCAGCTTCGGCTTGCACACTCTCGACGCCATTCGAACCCTCCGCGGCCGCTTCGGCGCCGAGATGAACATCACTGGCGGTATGAGCAACGTCTCCTTCGGGATCCCGGCCCGCAAGTTGATGAACGCCGCTTTTATCAACTTGACGGTCGAGGCCGGCGCCGACAGCGGCATCATCGATCCGGTGATGAATCCGCTCTCCGATGTTCTCGCCGCCGACCGGGATTCAGAGCCCTATCGGATGGCCGAGGACGTCCTGCTGGGCCGGGACGAATTCTGCATGAACTACATCGCCGCCTGGCGGAAAGGTGCCTTGAGTCCGTAGTGTGTCCTTCATCCGGGTCGCCATGCTTGGCGGGTGGCCGTCCTGGCCGGAGATCAAGGCAGTCATCCCGGCGACACTCTCCTCAATCGGGGATTTGATACTATATAACCATATATACAGGTGCTTAACGAAAGGCAGTTCTGGTATAGTAGAAGGCCACGAAGGGGAGCTATGCGAGTACCAGAAGGAGGGAGCACCATGGCTGAAATAGAACTTAGCGGGCCGGGGATTGCCGTTGGCGGTCCAGAGGCCAAGTCGGAAGCACTTGAAGCAGATCCAACGAGGTCTATCAAAGATCAGCTAGGGATTGAAAACCTGATAGACCAGATTGTCGAGATACGGTTTGAGGTCCAGAGAATGCGATCTGACACGGCGGGTGTGAAGGAGGAGTTGGTGGATCGGATTGTTGAGGTGGATGGAGGTCTGAGAGTTGAGATGGCGGGTGTGAAGGAGGAGTTGGTGGATCGGATTGTTGAGGTGGATGGAGGTCTGAGAGTTGAGATGGCGGGTATGAGGGCAGAGTTGGTGGATCGGATTGTTGAGGTGGATGGAGGTCTGAGAGTTGAGATGGCGGGTATGAGGGCAGAGTTGGTGGATCGGATTGTTGAGGTGGATGGAGGCCTGAGAGCTGAGATGGCGGGCATGAAGAAGAGCCTGGGCAACTGGATGGCCCTGGGAATCTCGTTCATCACCGTACTGATGACTTTGATAGCGTTGCTACGGTGAGTCGTCAAGCCGTCGGAAAGGCCCATGATCAGGACTGGAGACGGGTCACTACCGATCCAGAGTGCCGGTGTGTCGGTGAGCGCCTTGCCATGGATAGGAGGATTGGCGAAGTAAGACGCGAGATCGATGGCGTGCGTCTTGAGATAAAAGGCCTGGACCGCGATTTGCAGGATCGGATTCGCGAAGAGATTCGGAGAATACGCGCCGAATCGGCCGAATTTAGGTGCAGTCTGCTTGAGGGAGTTGCCCTTGGCCTGTCAGGTGGCGCCCTACTGGCTTTTCTCATCCTCCTTTTGATCAGATGAGACGGGTTACCGGATGTCAGCCCACCGGGAGGGATACAGGGTCTTGGCCGCCCGCCCGCTGGGTATGGATGACGTGAAGCGGAGGACTGTCCGGGGAAACCAACCTTCCTCCCGAGTCTCCTACAACCTTGCCGTCCGTGAACACGGTCCGGCCTCGAGAAAGGGTGGTCAGCACCCGGCCGGCCAGTTCCATGCCGTTGTATGCCTTGCCGCTTCCCCCCGACCTGCTCAAAAAGCGTGCCGAGTCGACGGTCAATCCACCGTCGGGATCCACCAGCACGATGTCGGCATCCGACCCCGGTGAGATCGTTCCCTTCCGGGGGTAGATGCCGAACAGCTTGGCCGGGTTGGCGGTTATAACCTCCACTGCTCTTGCCAGGGGGAAGCGTCCGGTCAATCCAGCGGAGACCATGGTGGGGACCAGCATCTCCAGGGAGGGGATACCCTGTCCGGAACTGGCGAAGTCGGCGGCCGCCTTCTCTTCGGGCGTGAACGGGGCGTGGTCGGACGCCACCACCGTCAAGGCCCCCTGGGACAGCGCTTTCCAGAGGTAGGCGACATCCTCGACCGGTCTCAGCGGCGGCCCCACCTTCACGAAGTTACCGAACCGGGAGATGTAGGACTCGTCGAACAGCAGGTAGTGCGGGCAGGACTCGCCGGACAGGTCCACTCCCAGGGATTGAGCCGCCTCCACCTCTTCGGTGGCCAGCCGGGAGGTGATATGGACGATATGAGCGGGCATGCCGAGGTCCCGGGCAATGGTGGCCACCAGGGCTACCGCCGCCGCCTCCACCAGGGGAGGTCGGGACGGATTTCCGAAGCGATCGAGGTCGCCGCGGAAGCGGTCCATCATCTGCTGGCTTTCGGAGTGGACCGCGCACCGCAGGCCGGTGGCGCTCACCGTTCGCAGGCAGTCATAGATGTGCCCCGGCGCCGACGCACACAGGCCCTCGAACTCGTTTACCCGTTCGGGCGGGGGATTGTGAGTGAACAATTTGAATCCGATCGCCCCTGATTCGGCCATCGCCTCCGCCCGAGCCGGATCGGTGATGCCCGCGCCCGAGTAGAGAGCGAAGTCCACCAGGCTCTCGGCCTCTGCCAACTCCCTGCGGTAGGCAAACGCCTCGGGGGTGCTGCAGGGCGGATTGGAGATGGGCATCTCGAACAGGGTGGTGATTCCCGACGAAGCCGCGGCGCGCGATTCCGAGGCGAAGGTGGCGCGCTCGGGGTGGCTGGGCGCCCGGCAGTGGAAGTGGGCGTCCACCGCGCCGGGGATGACCAGCAACCCCGAAGCGTCGATCTCGCGGCGCGCCGGACCCAGGCCTCCGGGTGGGGAGACCTCGGTGATGAGCTCTCCCTCCACCCCGACATCCGCCGGGTGGGAGCGACCGTCGCTCACCACCGTTGCTCCGACGATTCTCAGATCAAGCATGTACTGCTCTCGGGATCGTCTCTTCTATCCGAACGGTTCCCTATGCCCGCCGGTACCCGATTTCGGGGCCCGGACCCCAGCGGGTGCCGATGCCTTCCAGGTCGCGACCGGTCTGCGTGTAGCCGCCTTCGGAGGAAAACGCCATATGGCCTCTCACGAACACCCGCTTCACGTCCTTCATGTGGTCGAGCGAAGCCAGCGGGTCGCCTCCCAGGGCCACCACGTCGGCGGTCTTGCCGACCTCGAGGCTCCCCAATTGGTCCTCCAGGCCCAAAAGCTTGATACCCCGGCGGCAGATGGAGTGGAGCGCGTCCAGGTTGTCGGGGCAGACTCCGATCTCCACCATGAACTTGAGTTCCTCCGCAATGGCGTAGTGGGGAACGACCGGGCTTCCGGCGTCGGTGCCGAACACGATGGGAATGCCCGCCCGGGCGGCGGCCACGTTGCCGGCGAACCGGCTCTTGTCGGCCATCTGGTCCTTGCGCCGCTCGACGTCGGAGACGGTCATCCCGAAGTCCAACCCGAATTTGACCTGCTGCACCAGCGGCGAGAAGGTCGTTACGATGGGAATGCCCTTGTCAACTATCTTCTCGATGGTGGCGGGAGTCATCGACCCGCCGTGCTCCACGCAGTCCACTCCGGCGTCGACCACCCGCGAAATGGCCTCGTCGAAAGTGGCATGAGCGGTTACCTTCATCCCGTTCTGGTGGGCTTCCTCGCACATGGCCCGCAGTTCGTCCATGGTGAACTGCACTTCCTCGTGAGATCCCATGATCTTGATCCACTCGGCGCCGGCCTTGAACTGCTCCCGGATCGCCTTCCGCACTCCATAGATGCCGTCCGCTTCGCGGCAGCACCACCAGGTGTGCCCGCCGGTGGTGCAGATGGCCCGCCCGTTGGGGAACAGGCGGATCCAGGGTGCCCAGCCGTTGTCGATAGCGATTTTGGCGTCGATGTTGGCGTTGTTCATGCCCAGGTCGCGGATGGTGGTAACCCCGGCCGACAGGGTCCGGTGAATGTTCATCACCGCCTTCATGGCATTGACGGCCGGCGATTCATTGGCCTGGTCCTCCAGGTCGTGGGTGCCGTCCCACCCCAGGTGAACGTGACAGTTCGCCATACCGGGCAACAGGTGCATGCCGGAAACATCTACGACATTGTCTCCCGTCCGGGCTTCGGCGGCACCCACCGAGGTGATCTGCTCGCCTTCGATGACCAGGTCCTGTTGCTCCGAGGGTCCGCCGTCCAGGTTAACGACGACTCCGCCTTTGAGAATTGTGCGCACGGTTAGGTTTCCTTTCTTGTTGAGAAGAGGATCAGAGTTTTCCGAGGCGGCGTAGGGCATTGCCCACCGCGGCCAGGTTGGGAAGAGTCAATTCCGAGTAGTTGCGGGAGATCATCACGCCCTCGGCCCCGCCTTCGAAGGAGGCTTCCACCATCGCTTCGCAGTCGGCCGGAGAGATGTCGCGGGCCACCGTTTCCACTCCCAGTCCGATGCCGGGGTAGACAGCCACCTCGGGGCCGCATGCCTCGACGTAACGACGGGTGAAGTCAGCCACGTATTGCGGGCTGAAGCCGGCGGGTGGCAGGTCCTCGAACGGCGCCTCGTCCAAGCCGAGAATCTTGTAGAGAATCGGGGTCCATTCGGCAGGACTGGCGTCTCCCAGGATGGTCTGGCACAGGTTGGTGACGAACTTGGCGAACCGAGCGCCTCCCGGGGCGTTGTAGAACACCGGCTTCAGCCAGTCGGCGTACAGCTTGTACTCGGCCGGGTCGTGGGCGGCTCGCAGCAGGGGGTTAAAAGTGTTGATCATCTGCCAGATACCGAAACCCACCTGGTAGTCGTCGCCGAAGAAGCGGATCAGCCCGGAGATCTCCCGGTACAGGTCCTTGTGTCCGTCCCACCACAGCTTCTGCCACTGCGACACCTCGGGGTAGTCGAAGAGATGTCGGAGGAATGTGATCAGCTTGCCGTCACGGGGCTCGTAGCCACCCCGAACTGCTTTCAGGTAATCGCTGATTCTCCGGTAGCCCTCGGCGGCCCGCCCGGCGTCGATATTGCGACGGTGGGCCTCCGATCGACAGTGGACGCAAAAGCAGGTGGGGACCTCGTCGCTGACAATCATCGACGACAGTGGGTCCTCGCGCTCTATTCCCCACAGCATGCCGTTCAGGTCGTACTCGTTCAGCCAGTTGTCGATCACCCCGAACCACCAGTTGCGGTAGTCGGGGTTGTACAGGCATGGGCGGCTGGCCTTGCGGCCCCACGGGTCGATCTCCAGCACCTGGGCGAATCCCGGCTGCCAGAGCGGCTTGGGGTTGACGTGGGCGGTCTCGCAGTAGTAGGGGAAGACCTCCATGCCCCGGGCACGGGCCGCGGGGATCACATCTCCCAGGATGTCCCAGCCTTCGTACAGGGGGTCGGGAGCGGTGAAGTCCTTGATGGAGGTGCCGTGGTAGTACTTGGGGTCGGGTGGGAAGAAGGCGCCGCCCTGCAGGTTGTCAGGTTCCTGTCCTCCGTGGTCGGGATAGTCGCCGCTGCCGGAGCGTCCGGCGTTGCCCCGCGCCCACGAGAGGGCCGAGATGAAGATGGCGTTGACGCCGGCCAGTTCCGCGAAGATGTCGAGGGTTTCCTCGATGCCCTCGTCGATGAAGCTGATCCCTCCCACCTGCATGCCGACAAAGGTCTGTTCGCTCATCTCGCCAAGCCGTGCCGCCGGCGGATCACCCTTCCGGCGGAGCCCAGTTCCAGGGCCACGTTATCGCCTGCCGGAGTCCCGGCGGTATGGGGCGTCATCAACAGGTTGGGAGTATTCCGGAGAGGACTGTCCGGGAGGATGGGCTCCCACCAGAAGACATCCAGGGCGGCGCCGGCCAGATGCCCGCTGTGCAGGGCAGCCATCAGGGCATCCTCATCCACCAACCGCCCGCGGGCGGTGTTGACGAAAAACGAACCCCTGGGCATCATGGCGAACTCGCGGGCGCCCATCATCTTCTCGGTCTCCGGTGTGAACTTGTTGTGGAGCGATACGCAGTGGGACTCTGCCAGGAGTTCGTTGAAGGGAAGGTAGCGGATGCCCAACTCCTGTTCCTCCTCGGGGGTGAAGCGGTTGCGCTTGTAATAGACCACATCCACTCCGAACGCCACCAGCAGCCTGGCCGCCACCAGTCCGATCTGGCCGACCCCGACCAGCCCCACTGTCTTGCCCAACACCGCCTCGAATAGCTCCAGGCCCACCCAGTTGTAGGAATAGTTCAACTGGTCGGTGACGAACGGCGCCATGCCTTCCACTATCACCCCGTCCATCAAGCGTTGGTTGGCGGTCGGCAAGCGCTTGAAGAGCGCCAGGATCATCATCACGGTGTGTTCCGCCACACTGGTCGGCCCGGGAGACACGACGCCTTCGGTCCACGCTCCCAGGGAGTCGCAGATCTCCGATGAGACGGTGGCGCCTCCCGAGTCGATGGTGACCACTCCCCGCAGCGAGGAGAGGGCACTCAACTGGTTGTCATCCAAGGTTTGCTCACGGAGCACCAGGTAATCGGCCCGGCCTATCAATCCCGAACCGAGGGCGTCTGTTAGCAGCGTGGCGCCATCGGGGAGGGCTTTCAGCAGGGTGGCAATCTGGGCGGGCGTGAACTCTTCTACCAGGGCTACGGTGGGACTGCTCACTTGCCGCTCCGGCAGTCGTTCCACAGGCGCGTGAAGCGATCCATGGCTTCGTGCAGCTGGTCCCTCGGCGCCAGGTACGAGATGCGAATGTACTTGACCGCGCCCTCGGCGAAGATGTTGCCGGGCGAGAAGAGAATGCCGTAATCAACCGCCTTGTCGGCAAAGGAGACGGCATCCATCCCCGAGCCTGATACGTTGGCGAAAAAGTAGAACCCGCCCTTGGGCTCTCCGTAGGTGACGCCCAGCTTGTCGAAGGTCTCCCTCATAACTTGCCGGCGATGGTGATACTCCTCCATCATCTCATCCAGGAAGTCCTGCGGTCCTTCCAAGGCGGCCAGTGCGCCGTGCTGGGAAGGAAGCGAAGTGGAGATGCTCAGCGAGTGTCTTGGCTCGGTGGCGGCCAGGATGTAGTCGGCCGGACCGGCCATGTAGCCCACCCGGAATCCCGTCATGCTGTAGGCCTTGGAGAACCCGTTGATGGTGATGGTGCGGTCCCACATGTCCGGCAGGGTGGCGAAGCTGATGTGCTCGAAGCCGTCGTAGACCACCTTCTCGTACAACTCGTCGGAGATCACCACCAGACCGGGATGCGCCCGAACTACCTCAGCGATAGCATGCAGGGTCTCCTCGGTTATTACCCCGGCGGTGGGATTGTTGGGGGTGACCAGCACCAACAGCTTGGTCCTGTCGGTGATCGCCGCCTCGATGGCTTCGGGCTTCAGTTCGAAGTCTTCTTCCTCGACCGTGGGGACGTATACGATGTGTCCCCCCGCCATGGTGATATTGGCCGGATAGGCCATGTAGTGGGGAGTCGCCAGCAGGACTTCGTCACCGGGATCCAGCAATGTCTGGAGGCTGACCGCCATCGACTCCTGGGCCCCGGCGGTAACGAGAATCTCCGACTCGGCGTCGTATTCAAGGTTGTTGTCCTTCTTGAACTTGCGGGCAATGGCTTCCCGCAACTCGATCATGCCTCCCGGAGGGGTGTAGCCGATGTGACCGGTGTCCAGGCAGCGCTTGGCGGCTTCTACGATGTGGGAGGGAGTCGGTATATCCGGCTCTCCTCTCACCAGGCGGATTATGTCGTCACGGTCCTGGACCTTCCGCATTATCTGGAAATAGGGTGACTCGTGGCCGCCGCGAATGCGCAGGGTGCGCTCGGCTAGCGCTGATCTCAGTGTGCTTTGGCTCATTGGGACTCCATATCTGAGGCTTCGGGGTTGGTTCTGTCAGGTCGGGTTGAAAGTCTGCGCTGAAACTCAGCCGCCCAGATCGGCGTAGCGCTGCATGCCTTCCGCTATACCGACCGGGTTCCAGCCGAGTTCGGTTCTGGCCTTGTCGCAGGAGATGGTGGTGGCCCGGTCCGGTGTGGCGTCTATGAGCATTTCGGCGTCGGGATCCACCACCACGCCGAACGACGCCACGGCTGCGTCCAATACATCCTGGAACGGGATGGGGTTTCCTGACGAGAAGGCGAAAGAGCGACTTCCCATCTCCCCGGAAAAGAACCGTTGGGCGCCCTCGGCGACATCGTCCACGAACACCCAGTCGCAACGGTCCTCCAGGCCGATCACCCGTACCGGCGCTCCGTCCATGGCGGCATCGGCCAGTTGCTTGGCCTGGGTGACGAATGGGCGGGTGTTTCGGAACTCCTCGGCCGGACCGTACATGGAGGTGGGACGGATGGCCCCTGCGTCGAAGCCGAACATGTCGGCGTAGCGATACAGCATGATCTCGGCGGCCAGCTTGGCGGAGCCGTACAGAGAGAAACCGCCGTCGGCGTCTTCCTCGGTGAGCACTTCTTCTTCGAACTGGTTGTAGACCCCGGCGGAGGAGATGAACAGGAACTTGCCCACGTTCTCTTTTCTGGCGAACTCCAGGGCGTTGAGGGTTCCGATCAGGTTGACTTTCACCAGTTTGGACGGGTCCTCCCGCGCCTCCTGGATACTGGGCGTCAACGCCGCGGCGTGGACGATCCCGTCCACCGGGCCCGTGACGTCGGTCGACCAGGCCGCCGGGTCCGCCACATCCAGCACCACGTATTCAACGCTGCCGCGGGGGGCGCCTGAACGGGGGGCAAAGTCCTCGGGCGAAAGGATGTCCGCCGCCGCCACCTGATCTCCCCCCCGAGCGAAGGCCCGGACCAGCGCTCTTCCGAAGAATCCCCCCGCTCCTGTCACCAGTACTCTCATCTCGCTGTCCAGTTCCCTTCTCCTGCGCGGACGCCCAGGCTCGGCATTTTGTGTTGGATTATGACGGTTCCGTGGCGCCACGGTTGGTCAAATCTCTGCTAAATATACTTAGTGCGAACCGGAGGCGGTTCTGTGGCGCAGGCCGGCCTCCTTTGCACGCACCGGCCAGTACCGAGGAAGGCTGAAGACATTGAACTTGCACGACCCCTTTTACGATCTGTTCCCCCGCCGGTCATTCCCCTCCGTGGCGCCGGGGAAGACCGCCCTGTTGACCATTGACCTGCAGTATCTGGATGCGCACGTCGATGGCTGGATAGGAAGAATCGCCGCCGCTGCCGGGCGGCCCGAACTCATGCAGGAGCGCTGGGACAACATCAACGGCATCCTGCCCAACGTGAGAAGGTGCCAGGATGCCTTTCGAGCAGCGGGCGAGGAGGTAATCCACGTGCGGGTGGGGTATCGGACCTCCGACGGACGGGACGCGGGGAAGGCCTTCATGCCGACCGCCGATCTCGAGCCGGTGGCCCGGGAGCCCTTCGACGACGACCTCCTGCCCGAAGTTGCATCCCAGGGTGACGAGATGATCTTCACCAAGACCTCCGCCAGCGTCTTCAGCACCACCGCCATCGACAATGTCCTGCGCCGCATGGGCATCACCAACCTGGTTCTCACCGGCATTGTCACCGAGGGCTGCGTGGAGCTTTCCGCCCGCGACGCCGCCGATCAGGGCTACACCGTGACATTGGTTAACGACGCCTGCACCTCTTCCACCAAGGACCTTCATGAGAACGCTCTGGTCAGGATGACCGACGGCGGTTTCATCGCCTCCCGGACCACTGACGAGATATGCGAAGAACTGGAAAACCCCCAACCATCCGCCCCTTACAGGCCGGCCTCCGTGCCTACACCGAGCAGCTAAAAGGAGTTGAGACTATGGCTGAAGGCAAACTGACCCACATTTCTTCCCCCGCCGAGCGGGAACGACGCCATCGCGTGCTGCGCGAGGCCATGGCCGAGTCGGGGATCGATGCACTGATCATCTGCAGCCGCGGCGACGAGTTCGTACGGGGCCGCGTGCAGTATGTGAGCGACGTCTTCCAATGGGCCGGTTGGGGGATGGTGGTGCTTCCCCAAAAAGGCGAACCGACTTTCATCGGCGACCCGCTGTGGGGCCTTTCGCGGGTGGCCCTGGTCAACTGGATCCAGGACTTTCGCGCCACGCAGACCCCGGCGACCGAGATCGCCGGAATCCTGTCGGACCACGGCATATCGAGCGGGACCATCGGAATTGTGGGACTGGCCGACATAACCTCCGCTGCTCACTACATGCAGTTCCAGAGCGCCTTCGGGCAGACCGCCGCGTTGATCGACGCCACCGATTTCTTCGATGACATTCGTTCGATCAAAAGCGCCGAAGAGATGGAGAACCTGCGGGAGACCTCTCGGATCATTGCCCAGGTCTTCACCAGCCTGGAGGGTCACATCCGTCCCGGGGCGATCGAGCGGGATGTGCTGGCCGAGGCTCATCGTCTGTGCCGTCAGTACGGGTGCCTGGACGGGATAGCCCAGATGAGCCGTCCCCCCTACCGGGCCTACACCTTCGGGATGGACGCCGAGATCGACCGGGACGATGTTATCTGCATAGACCTGGAGTGGGGAGGCCCGTCGGGCTATTGGGTGGAAGTGCGGAGAACCTACAGCTTCGGGCGTCCCTCCGATCAGATCCTGCGGTTCTGGGAGAGCCGGGTGGAGACCCTGAATGCCTGCATAGATGCGATGAAAACCGGCGACTCTTCCACAGAGGTGCTGGCCGCCCGCGACCGGGTGCACCGCAAGTGGGGTCAGGGTGGGCTCGACTCGGTGAACTACACCGCCCACGGCATCGGACTCGACTCGCATGAGCCTCCCTGGGTGCCGGGTAAGGATCGCATCATGCAGACCGACATGGTGATCAACCTTCACCCCCAGATCAGCTTCGACGATCCGGATGAGGGTTTGGCGGTAGGGGGGATCTGTCTCTCCGACAACGTGCGAGTAACCCCCGACGGCGGGGAAAGGCTCACCTACGACGAAGACATCCTGGTGGATCTGGATGCATAGCCGAGCAGCCCTGGTGACTGCTCCGGGACGGATCGAGATTGCGGACATCGAGTTCGACCCTCCCCGAGAGGGGGAAGTGATCCTCAGGATGGAAGCGGCCGGGGTCTGCCGGACCGACTACAAGGTCTCCAAGGGCCTCCAGTCGGGGCGGGCGCCTCGTTATCCCATGTTGCTGGGCCACGAGGGCGCCGGGGTGGTGGAGCAGGTGGGTTCGGGCGTGACACGCCTGAAGGAAGGCGACCGGGTGGCGGTGGGCTGCCGGGTCCCGTGCGGATCATGCTCGATGTGCCGGCGCAACGATCCCCGGCGGTGCAATAATTCCTCGCCGCGCGCTCCGACGGTCTCGTTGGCGTCCGACGGATCCAGGGTGGAGGTGCCCATGGGGTTGGGGATGTACTCCGAGCGGATCGGGGTGGACGCGGGCGCTACCTTCACCGTCAGCGACGGCATGCCGTTGACGTCCGCCTCGTTGCTCGGATGTGCGGTGATGACCGGTACCGGGGCGGTTTTCCACACCGCCAAGGTGTGGCCCGGCGCCACCGCCGCGGTGATCGGTTGCGGGGGCATCGGCCTTGCCACGGTCCAGGGCGCCAAGATGGCCAACGCCTCGAAGGTGATCGCGGTGGACATCTCCGACCTCAAGCTGGAGTGGGCGTTGTCGATGGGCGCCACCCACGCGGTCAACTCGGCCAAAGAAGACGCGGTCGAGGCGGTGCGGGCTCTCACCGACGGCGAGGGAGTGGACTTCTCCTTCGAGGCGGTTGGGATGGGCGCCACCCTGGAGCAGGCTTTGGGGATGCTGTCCTACGGAGGAGTCGCCACCCTGATCGGCGTTCCCCCGGTGGGTTCGGAGACCGATCTCAACCCGTCGGCGTTCTTTCGCAACACCTCCACCCTGATGACCACCCACGGCGGAGAGGGGATACCGGCCCAGGACTTCCCGGTGCTGGACTCCCTCTACCAACTGGGCAGCCTTGACCTCGACGTCATGGTTACCCACACCATCCCGCTTTCCGACATGGAGAAGGGCTTTGAGAACCTGGAGTCAAACTCGGCGATCCGCACCGTGGTCGTTCCCGGATGATCCCGATGTCGAGCCGACCATCAAGCGAGCGGGCGGATTAGGCAAACGAACGGTAGTGCGCCGATCAGTTCTGTCTTTGGTAGGTGGTCTCGGGGGTGGCTCGGCGGTCCAGACGGCGGCCGTCTTGGGTTGATTCCCCTCCAACAGGCCGTCTCCCCGAACCTGATTGGAAACCCTACCATTGGTAACCATGCGTCCCGTGTCAGAATTCTTGGGTATGACGGTGAGTGTCGACAGAGACACCGGTCGGGAGCCGGATTTCCATGTGCGCTATTGGGATTGGGACGGCCCCGAATGCGAGGCGGTCTTCCGCGTGAGAGATCTCAGGATGACCAGTGGCTGGCTGCCGCCCTTGTGCATAGAACTCGTCGAGGACTGGGCACACGAGCACAAGTCGGAACTTCGAAGGGCGTGGGAGTCGGTCAGGACAGGAGAGCATCCTTCTCCCATCGATCCTCTGGAATAGCTGTGGGAAGGGTGCCTTCCCCGAAACAAGGGGGTTACATGTGGGATCCAACCAAACAGAGACAGGTTGAGGGTCTGGCGCCTTACCCTGTGCGGGTGGAGGAGGTGCCGGGGAAGCCTTGGTGTCTTCGCGTCGAATACGACAATGGTGAGGCCGGGGAGGCGGATCTGTCGGAGTTGGTGAATGAGAAACCCTTCGATTTGTGGAAGACGGAGAAGAAACTGTTCAGCACAGTGCGAATAGAGGGAGACACGCTGGTGTGGGATCGGAACATCGACATAGCCCCAGAAACGGTCTACATGGCTGTCACCGGTAGGCCACTGGAAGATATCCTTCCAGTGAAGCCGATTGCTTGATGTCCCCGACAGTCAGCCGTTTCCATGGCATAGTCATCACCTTCCACTACAGGGACCATGAGCCACCCCACTTCCATGTCAGGTACGGGGAGCACCGCGCAGTAGTCGCAATCGGGACGTTGGAGATCAAGAGGGGATATCTTCCTCCCCGTGCGGCGAGAATCACCAGGAAGTGGGCGAGGTTGCGCCAAGGGGAACTGTCAGAGGCATGGGATGCCACCATGAGGGGAGAATCTGTGCGAATACCTCCCCTGTAGAGGTGTTTGTCGGTGCTTGTTAATCCGGCGATGTCGACAATCAGGAGAGTCAGACTATGAAGATAGAGGCGATCAATCCCGAAGGCATGTGTGAGCCGCCCGAGCCCTACTCCTACGCGGTCCGGGCCGGGGACACCGTCTATCTGGCCGGGCAGGTGGCGTTCGACGCGGCGGGGGAGATCGTGGGCGAGACCACCGGTGAGCAGGCGGAACAGATCTGGAAGAATATCGCGGAGGTTCTGGAGGCGTGCGGAGGTTCGTTGGCCGACGTGGTGAAGATCACCTACTTCTGCCAGGACATCCGGGAACTCCCCGAGGAGATGGAGGTGCGCTGCCGGGTGTTCGGCGGTGGCCCCTACCCGGCGGTAACTGCCTGCCAGGCAGCGGCCCTGGGTCTGCCCGGCCTCAAACTGGAGGTGGATGTAATAGCGGTCATTCCGAAGTGACAGGTATCGGCTGTCGGCGCATCGCTACGCTTTCGGGACATGCCTGCTACGGTTTCTCTCCTCGAGGAGGTGTCCGCCGAAGAAGCGGCCGAGAGACCTCGACTGGAATCTGTGCCCTCCGGAGTCGATCCGTGGCCTACTCGCGCGGACGCCATCCGGTCGGCCGGGATTGCCGGGCGTTTGCTGGCAGCGGTGTACGGGCCTGCCTTGGAAAGCGTTTGGCTGTACGGATCGAGAGCGCGAGGGGATCACCACGAAGAGTCGGATCTCGATGTGCTCCTGGTTGGAGACTTCACGCGCGATCAGGACGAGTTCGACCGGGAGTGGGCGGCGCTCTGCTCCTTTTTCGATATCTCCATCGCCTGCATCATCGCAATCTGGAGGGCCGGACCAGAGCAATTTCGAACCTGGGACACCATGTTCTACAGAAACGTGCGGAAGGACGCCATCCGCGTATTCGAGTCGAAGTATTACCGGGAAGAACGGTCGTGACATGCGACCAGGAGGCAGTCGGGCTTCTGGCTGATGCACACGACACGGTACAGCATGCCAGGGACAACCGCCGCATCGGCATTTACAGGGTGGCGGTCGCCCTTTCATATTATGCGGCGTTCCATGCCGCGCAGAGCATTCTCGCCCATGCCCGAAGCGGGGCCAAAACGCATGCCGGTGTGCTGAGGGAATTCTCGGGAATTGCCATACGCGACTCCGATTTTCCCGCTGAGGGCGGCACCGTGCTGCCGAACCTGTTCGAGCAGCGCGCGAGAGCGGACTACGACCAGGCTCACGGGAGAAGCTGGACGGATGAAGACGCCGGGAAGAGCATTTCCCAGGCGCAGTGGTTTGCAGAGGAAGTAACTGCCTGGTACAGCAGGAACGCTGCCGGTGTCTTCGACCGTTACACGGCCGCTGAACGGCAATGAGCGGATTCAGCCCCGAAGACGTCAGGTATCTGTTGATCGCCGTTGGGCTGGTGGCCGAAGATTGGGATACGGCGGAGTTGGCTGAGATGCTGAACGGTCAGAGATCCGGAATCGAGTCCGTCCGGGAGCGATTGGCCCGGACCGATGAGCCGGCGCTGAGCTTCGACGCCCGATGGGAATGAGTCCTCGGGGAGTCATCGCCGAGTTGGGGCGGCGGATCCGTTCCGGTGAGATCTCCGCCCGTGAAGTGGCCGACCGGTCCCTGGCGGCCGCCGAGGAGCTCAACCCCCGACTGCAGGCATTCGGGATCATCGATCAGCGGGGCGCCCGGGAGGCGGCCGACCGGGTGGACCGCCGGTTGGCGCAGGGAATCGACCCGGGCCCCCTGGCGGGTATCCCGGTGGGTGTGAAGGACATCATCGACATGGCCGGCCACCCCACTCGGTGCGGATCCGCCGCCTATGCCGATGTGCCCGCAGCCCGACGCGACGCTCCGGTGGTGGAACGTCTGAAAGCGGCCGGGGCGGTGATCGTGGGAAAGACCGTCACCCACGAACTGGCCTGCGGGGTTATTTCGCCGCCCGCCTCCAACCCCTGGGACACCGACCGCATTCCCGGCGGTTCCAGCGGAGGGTCCGCCGCGGCGGTTGCCGCCGGCATCACCGCCGCCGCGCTGGGAAGCGACACCGGCGGCTCGATCCGGATCCCGGCCTCTCTGTGCGGGACGGCCGGCCTGAAGGGGACTTACGGGCGGGTCCCGAAGAGTGGGGTGGCGGCGCTCAGTTGGTCGCTCGACCATATCGGACCGCTGGCGCCCACCCCCGCCGATTGCATGCTGGTCCAATCGGTGATTTCCGGTTTCCACCCCTCCGATCCCACCACCTTGACGGAGGGTCCCCCGGACGGCTATCCCGCTACCGACGGGGGTCTGGAAGGGGTGAGGCTGGGAGTCGTCGATCGCTACCGGGGTCACCTGGTTCAGCGATCGGTGGCCGAGGCTTTCGAAGCCGCGGTGAAGGTGCTGGCCGACTTGGGGGCCGACGTGGCGACGGTCGAGATCGACGAACTCGACATGGTGATGGAAGTGGAGTTTTCCCTGGTCAGCACCGAGGGCGCCGCCTATCACCGGCAGTTGATGGTGGAAACGCCCCACTTGATCGGCCCTTCCATCAGGACACTCTTCGCCGCCGGACTGGTAATGCCCGCCGAGTATTACCTCACGGCAATACGGGGAAGGGAGCGCATCCGGAAAGCAGTGCGGGGATGCTTCGACTCCAACCGCCTCACGGCGATGCTCACGCCGACCCTGGCTGCGACAGCTGCCCTGAAGGACCAGGACTTCTTCGACTACGGAGGGGCCGGCGAGGATGTGATCTCGGCCTATGTGAGGACCACTGCGCCGGCCAACCTCACCGGCCTGCCCGCTCTTTCCGTTCCGTGCGGTTTCGATCCGTCGGGGCTTCCGATCGGTTTGCAGATCATCGGCCGTCCCTTGGCGGAGACCGAGATCGCCCGCATCGGACAGGCCTATCACCAAGCAGCCGGCTGGGATCTGACCCCGCCCGTCTCTGCCGGGTTCTGAAGCGGCAGTCGACGTTTCGGTTGGCTCTTCACCGGGCGGGTTCGACCGGCCGCGCTCCTCTCGGCCTACTGTATCGGCCCTGGTACTTCGATGGAGGGTTCGCCATCCATGGCGCCACCAGCGTGCCCGCCTCTCCGGCTTCCCACGGATGCACAAGGGTGACGCTCGAGGACGCCGACTGGCTGGCGGAGCGCGTCGTCATCGAGTTCCGAGTCAACGTGAGGGACGCCACTGCCCGAAAGGACCCTTAGCCCGTGCCGGTCGTCCGACCCTTCACAGACCCTCTGGACATATGCTCCTGATGCGGATAGCGGAACCCGGATCACGGCGACGACGGTAATCTGAGAGTGGGCCGTGACGGCCCGGTCTTCCGCTGACTTCCCGCTGGTGATACGGGACGCCGGCCTCTGAGGAGGAACTTTTCGATGCAGGATTTTCGCCCGCTCCGAGCCGGAGAGGTCGTCGGGTTCTCCTGGTCCCTGTACAAGCAGCGATTCGGCGCGCTGATGGCGATCGGCCTGGCGTTGGTGGGAGTCCCCTCGTTGCTCCAGTGGCTTCCCGGCATCGGATTGCTGATGACTTTGCTGCTGTTGCTGACCGAACTCCTGGCCACCGGCGCTTTCATATGGATCACGGCCTCCCACTGCGTCGACCTTCCGGTCTCCGCCGCCGAATCTGTCCGGGCGGCGTGGAGCAGATTCGGGAGGATGCTGGGGATGTCGCTGATCTTCACGCTGGGAGTGGCGGTGGTGGCGACGGTGATGATCATGATCGGGGCCGTCATTTTGGCGGTGGTCGCTCCCGGGATGCTGGAGCAACTGAGTTTCTATGCGGATGATCCCTTTGCCGCGCCTGCGGAGCTCATCCTGCCCTTCCTGGTGTGGACTTTCGTGATGGTTCTCCCCGCCATCGCGCTGGGGGTGGCGTGGTGGGCCGCTCCGATGGCGGTGATGGTCCAGGGAAAGGCCCCCGTTGCCGCACTTCGGCGGTCATGGCAGCTGATCCTGCCCCACTACTGGAGAACCATCGGGGTGCTTCTGCTGTCCGCCGCGGTGATCGCTCCACCCATGGCGGTTCTCTACAGGCTGTTTCCCGGATTCCTGGCGGCTCTGCTCGCCAGCCTGTGGAGCGTGCCCCTCGCCTCGGTGATCGGGACCGTGCTCTACCTGGACCTACGGGCCAGATCGGAAGATCTCACCCGCGAAGCCTTGATCCGCGATCTCACCTCCGCCTCCTGAATCCGTCCCTGCCTCCCGGCGCTCCAGCCAGCCGATAGCCGGAAGGCAGCGTCGCTTCGTGCTAGCATTTTAGTATGGCTGGTATACGCACCACCTTCACTTTGAGCAAGGATCTGGCCGAGCAGGCGCGGCGTCTCGGCATCAACGTCTCGGCCGCTGCTCGCCGCGGGGTCGCAGAAGCGGTCCGTGCCTCCTTGGTACAATCCGATCGGGCGGCGTACCAGCGATATCCCGAGCAGCCGGATCCGTTCTGGACAGATGCCGAGGCGTGGGGAGACGAATGACCCGAGGTGAGATATGGCTGGCGCAGGCCGGGGGCAAGATGCGACCCGTCCTGATAGTGACGCGTCCAGAGGTCATCGACGTGCGAAGGCTGGTCACCGTTGCCGAAATCACGACCACCATCCGGGGCCTCCACGCTGAAGTCGAGTTCGATTACGCCCGCGCCGGACTTCGCCGCGTCTGCGTGGTCAACTGCGACGGTCTTCACACGGTGAGGAGGTCGTCATTGGCGAGCCGTGTCGGGACTCTCGACGAACTCGCGATGAGAAGGGTGTGCCAGGCTATCCGCTACGCATTGGCCTGCTAGGAAGGGGAACCAAAAGTCAGGAACAGCCTCCCGGGCATGCCTTTACTTCGGTGCTCGGGACCGTTCTCCACCTGGGTCTGCGGTTGAGATCAATCAGAATCGGTGGAGAGGGAGGGTCAGCCTTTGGCTCAGGATGAATAGAGTCCAAACAGGGGGCGGGCAATGCCTGTCCGCGGACCGCGCGCAACGGTCCCACCACCCGTCGGGCAGCCCGGTGGGCCGCCGGTTTGCTCACAGTCTCCCCGGAGAAGCCTGGTTTGCTCGATCCGGCGCAGGCGTGCGCGGGCCTGCTGGAATTGAGCGGGTCAGGCAGAACCGGACCAAGGCGTCAGATCAAACAGGGAGCGGGATCGCACAGGGAGTGCATACGTGTCCCCCCGGAGGTTGTCGGCCGCTCAAGCAGCGCCCACAAATTCCAGTAGCGTTGACGCGGCCTCCTCCACTTGTGATTCGGTGATCTGGGGGAAGCAAGGCAGACCGATCATGCGCGATGCGGTCTTTTCAGCAGCGGGTAGAGAACCAGGACCGAGGCCCATCCACCGATAGGCGGGATGCAGATGCAGGGGCGGGTTGTAGTAAAGCCTGGTGGCGATTCCTCGCGCCGCCAGATACTCCCGCGCCTGGTCGCGGATGTTTTCGGGGATCATGGCGTTGTATGCGAAATAAACGTGACGAGCCCATGGCGCCTCATGGACCGCAGTGACCGGGGTGTCTGCAAAGATCTCCCGGTAGAGGGCAGCAGCCCGTCGGCGCCCAGCGATCCGATCTTCCAGGGTGGGAAGTTTGGCGTTGAGGATCGCCGCCTGGATGGTGTCGAGCCGCTGGTTGAAACCCTCCTCCAACACCCTCCAACCACTCCCGCCGGTCAGGTCCTTTCCGGATAGCCGCATGCCAGGCGCATGGCCGTAGTTTCTGAGCACTCGGATGCGGTGGGCCAGATCGGGGTCGTCGGTGACCACCATTCCCCCGTCGCCGTAGCCCCCCAGAATCTTTCCGGGCGCTACGCTGAAGCATCCCAGCGGTCCGAAGGTTCCCGTGCGCCGGCCCTTGTACTGGCCGCCCACCGCCAGCGCCGAGTCTTCCAACACGGTTATCCCGTGCCGGTCGGCGATCTGGCAGATCGGGTCCATATCGGCGGGATGCCCGAAGAGATGAACGGGGATGATCACCTTGGTGCGGGGAGTGATCTTTTCCTCGAGCATCTCCGGATCCATGGTGAAGGTGTCCTCGGTGGTGTCTGCCAGGACCACATTCGCTCCGGCGTGGGTCACCGCCGAGGCGGTGGGGTTGTCGGTGTTGGGAACGGTGATGACCTCGTCTTCGGGCTCCAGATTCAGCGCCGCAAGGGCCAGGTGCAAAGACGCGGTTCCCGAGCCAACGCCCATTGCATAGCGGGCGCCCACATAGTCGGCAAAGGCTTCTTCGAAAGCCTCGAGTTCGTCGCCGAGAACATAGTTGCCGCTGGCCAGTACCCGTCCCACAGCCTCGTCGATTTCGGTTTTCAGTGATCGGTACTCGGCGGCCAGATTACTCATGGGGACTACCAAGGCAGGCTCCTCCGTTGGGTTTGCTACTTAGGAGGAATCTTAACCCTGCCTTGGTTTCCGGCAAGAGATCAGGTTGATCCGAGTCTGGAGTCGCCGGTGTGTGAAGGTCTCGAAAGGTGGTGGCGCGTACTGTGTGTTTGTGCGAGCGGGCCCGCGGGGGAGGGACCCTGTTGATCTCTCAATACATCATGATGGCATTTGTTGTTATCATTGATGGGCTATGATCCGTACCCAGATATCCCTTACGGAGGAACAGGCCGAGCGCCTGCGTTTGCTCGCCAGGGCAAGGAACGTTTCACAGGCTTCTCTCATGCGCCAAGCGTTGGAAGTTCTGCTCGCCGAGGATGATCTCTCCCAACGAGTGCAAAGAGCGCGGCGTCCGGTCGGTGTTTACCGGTCAGGACACTCAAGAACCGCCGTCCGACATGATGAGGCCCTGGACGACGCATTCTCGGTATGAGTACCTCCGTTTTGGTCGACACGTCTGCCCTGTACGCGTTGTTGGACCGCGATGACACCGTCCACCAGGATGCCGCCGCAGGGTGGGATCGATTGCTGGAAGGGATTGAGGATGGGCGCCTTGCGGCTCTGACCCATCACGGAGTTGTCGTGGAGAGCAGCGCACTCGTGCAGCGGCGGCTCGGAATGTCGGCGCTGCGGGATCTTCACGACGATCTCCTGGACGTGATACAGGTGGTCCGGCCTGATGAGGCATTGCACACCAGGGCGGTCAGCGCCATGCTCGCAGCCGGTCGCCGAGATGTTTCACTGGCGGATTGGACTTCATTCGAACTGATGCGAAAGTGTTCGGTGGAGCTGGCCCTGGCATTTGACAGGGACTTCGCTGACCAAGGTTTCACTCTGTTCCGTTGACGATCGCCGCCGGACGGTTCCACGAGGACGGCTTCTCGAGGGACTGGCGGCCCGAGGCGCCTATCATGTAAAAACATGGATACATATCGACTGCTTATTCTCTGACATGGACGACGATACAGTTTTCCAAGCCTTGGCCGATCCCACCAGACGAGAGATCCTGTGCCTTATAGGCCAGAACGAAGCCGTCACGGTTACCCAGATCGCAGAGTCCTTTCCACACATGAGCCGTAACGCGGTCTCCGCGCATTTGAGGATCCTCCGGTTGGCGAATCTGGTCGTAAAACGCAGCGAGGGTCGTTTTCGCATCTATTCCCTGGGTTCCAACCGGGCGGATGCGGTGGTCTCCTTTCTCATGTCGGTCTATCACGACTCTTTGGATCAACTTCGGGAAGCTGTGCTCGAAGCGGCGCCCGGCCGGAGCGCGGCAGAGAAGACCGCCTAGTCAACCGGCTATGCCCCTTCTGGCCTTCTCCCGATTCATGGACATTGATCTACCTCCCGCCATCCTGTTCGAAAAGTTTGGCACAGGCGATGAGTCTTTGGGATGGCTGTTCGGCGCCGACATCGCCGATCTCAAAAGGGGCGCGCCGGTCAGAATGATGGTGCCCCTCGGCGGCCTGGGCGCCACCGAGGGCGTAGCCCGGGTGCACAGGGTTGTCCCCTATCGCCGCATAGACATTGTTCATGAGTCGCCGTGGTCGGGACGAGTGAGTTGCCGGTTCAAGCGGTCCGGCGCCGGTTCCAGAATACGACTGGTGGTCGAAGTCGACAGCGGCGATATCGGATGGCTTTCCGAGCGGCTCGGTTTGAATGTTCCCGGACCGCTTTCCGCCAATGAGATAAGAATCGGGCTGCTGGTCTCGCTTTCCGGTCCCGCTGGAATTTTTGGACGGGCCACCGTCAACTGTGCAGAGATGGCCGTAGCCGAAGTAAACGCCGACGGGGGAGTCACCGGCCGTCGGGTACGGATCGTCACAGCTGACGACGGGACGGACATCGACACCGCGGCGGTGGCCATGCGCCGCTTGCTCCGGGTGCATAGAGTGCAAGCGGTGGTAGGCATGCACAGTTCTGCCACGTACAGGGCGGTAAGAGAAATGCCTGTCCAAGATGGGGTTCCCTACCTGTACGCACCCACCAGTGAGGAAATGGGCACCCATCCTTTGCTGCTGCGGTTGGGGGAGACCCCGATCGATCAACTGCATCGGGCTCTGCCCCGGTTGGCGGCCGAGACGGGAGGTTATCGATGGTATTTGGTGGGCAACGACTACTCCTGGCCGCGGGCCATCGGCGCTACGGCCCAGGGGATCATCCATAATATGCGAGGAGCCGTCCTGGGTGAGTCCTACCTGCCGTTGGGCAGCCGAAATTTCGACGCGCTCATCGAGGATATCTCGACTGTGGGAGCGGAATTGGTGGTGTCGAGTTTCGTGGGCCAGGACCAAGTGCGTTTTGAAAGGGAATTCGCCGCGGCCGGACTGCGTTCCACGACCCGAACCTTCGCCCCTCTGCTGGACGAAACAACTTTGGAACACATCGGCCCTGCCGCCGATGGCATGTGGAATGTGCTCGGCTACTTCAAGGACCTTCGAACGGTTGAAAACCGGCAATTCCTGGACCGGTACCTTTCCGCCTTCGGAGATTGCGCTCCCCCCGTATCCGGTTTGTCGGAAAGCGTCTACAACGCGGTCCGTCTTTGGTGCGACGCAGCACGTGAGGCCCGCACCACCCAGGGACTGTCGGTGATGAGAAAACTCAGGGGACGCCGTTTCGACAGTCCTCGAGGAAGGCTGGCAGTAAGCGGACGGGGCCATGTCTCCCAGCCTCTCTATCTTGCTGTGGCAACCTCCGAAAGGCTGTCCGTGCTGGACTCGCTGGACGGCGTTCGCCGTCATTCGGCCTGATGCGGTTGCTCCGGGTTGTTTCCTGCCGGCATGGCCACAGGTGGCGCCGGTCAACCGGAAAAGTGCCTTTCCAGGCTGTGCCACACGCTGGGATAGTCCTCCTGGAGGGCCGGTATCGACCCGGCATAGCGAGTCGGCGTCAGCGGATAACGCGTCTCGAACATGAAAGCCATGGTGTCGGACAGCTTTTCAGGCGCCAGGTCGGAGGTGGTGGCCTTCAGCCAGGCGTCGTGATCGGGGCCGTGCGGGAAGTACATGTTGTGGAGGCTCATACCCCCCGGTGAGAACCCCTCCTCCTTGGCGTCGTACTGACCGTAGAGGATGCCCATGAATTCGCTCATGATGTTCTTGTGGTAATAGGGCGGACGGAAGGTGTGTTCTCCCACCAACCAGCGATCGGTGAAGACTGCCAGGTCTACGTTCGCCACCCCTTCATCGGGGGAAGGTGAGGTCAATACGGTGAAGATCGAAGGATCGGGATGGTCGAAGCTGATGGAGCCGATCACATTGAAAAGCCGCAGGTCATATTTGTACGGAACGTGGTTCCCGTGCCAACCCACCACGTCAAGCGGCGAGTAGTCGGTCTCCACCGAGAACAGGCGTCCGTCGAATTTAACGGAGAGTTCGCCCGGCTTCTCGATGTCTTCAAAATACGCGGTGGGATGTAGGAAGTCGCGAGGATTGGCCAGACCGTTGGCGCCGATCGGGCCTCTTTCCGGAAGTTCGAAGTAGAGGCCGTAGTTCTCACAGATGTAGCCCCTCGCCCGGGCCTCTGTCAACTCCACGCGGTAGACCAGCCCCCGGGGTATCACCACTATGTCGCCGGGCGAGGCCACCAGGACCCCGCATTCGGTGATGAATCGCAGGCTGCCCTCCTGCAGCACGATCAGAAACTCACCGTCGGCGTTGTAGAAATAGGTGTCGGTCATCGATTCGGTCGCCATGTATATGTGAGCCGCCATTCCGGTCTGCAGATGGGCGTTCCCGTTGGCGGCGATGGTGTGGATACCGGTGACGAAGGTGGTGGAATGATCGGGGAAAGCCGGAGGGTTCCACCGCAACTGACCGATGACCGCCGCCTCCTCCCGGCAGGGAGAAGTGCGGATCATGTAACTGGAAGCCTCTGTGAAGCGCCAGGCATGGCGCACCGAAGGGCGGATGCGATAGAACCAAGTGCGCCGGTTGCGGTGGTTGGGAACGGTGAAAGCCGTGCCGGAAAGCTGCTCAGTGTAAAGACCCAGCGGCGGCTTTTGAGGGTTGTTCTGTCCCGTCGGCAGCGCTCCTTCCACAGCTTCCGACTCAAGCTGTGCGCCGAAGCCGGACAGATAGGGAGGATGCTGTAGCGGGGTGGGTTCCTGATATTCGTTCATAAGGTTTCTCCAATCGCTCTGCGCGCCGCGGCGTTCAGGATTCTCCCTCGGGTGGGAACCTTCGCCGCGATGTGACCGTCGGGGCGGATCAGGGCTGCGTGGCCGGGTTCGACGCCCAGGAGCGGTCCCAGTCGGCCCTGGTTGTCCATGGCGTCGAGGTCGTAGATGTCAAGCGGGACCGGTCCGATGTTCAGGTCGGGAGGTTTGACGTCCCGGTAAAGCATGACCAACCCCTGTCCGAACAACTGGCGGAGTCGGAAGATCCCGGGACGGGCTTCGACTTGGCAGGGGCCGTCCGGGCACACTGCTCCGGGCGGCGTGGCGCTCTCCACCGTCTCCCCCGGCGCCGCTCCCGGTGTGGTGAGGGGTGAGTCGAGGTATACGTACGGTTCCGCCAATCGTCCGGAGTCGATGAGACGGCGGGCGCTTGCGTCGGTGATCGCCCGGTCGAGAAGAGCCCGCCGTCGGCGCCAGCCAGCCTCGTCCCGGGGTACCAGGAAATCCATGGTGGCGCCGGTTGCCGCCAGATTCTCCTCGGCGGCGGCCCGGCGTTCGGTTTCGTACGTGCCGAGAAGAGAGTCGGGCGCCCAGCCGCGGAAAACGGAGGCCAGCTTCCAGGCGATATTCTCCGCATCCTGGATGCCGGAGTTCAGGCCCCTGGCGCCGAAGGGGGCGTACAGGTGGGCGGCGTCCCCGGCCAAATAGGATCGTCCCACCGCGAAACGATCAGCGAGCCTCTGGTGGAATCGGTAGACCGACATCCAAATAATCTCGTAGTCCTGGTTGCCGACAATCTGTCTGATCAGATCCTCCAGAGCGCCGGAGGCGCGGGCCCGCTCCAGGTCGAAATCGGGAGGTACCTGCCAGTCGATTCGCCACACCGAGTCGGCCTGGGGATGGATCAGCACCTGCCGATCGGGGTTCCAAGGGGGATCGAAGAAGAAACGGCGTTCGGCGCCGAAAGGCAGCGCCGCCCGGATGTCGCAGATCAGGAACCGGTCGTCGAACGACTTCCCGGGAAAGCCGATTCCCAGGAGCCTGCGACCCGGATCCCTGGCCCCGCCGGCGCAGATGGCATACCGGCCCGCTATGGTGTGGGTTCGGCCGTCCCGGCTGACGGTGACGGCCACCTGATCGGGATGGTTGGAGATCCCCACGACCCGATGGCGGTAGCGGATACTGGTGAGAGGCTCGGCCCGGACCCTTCTTTCCAGCCAGTATTCGACGCGATCCTGTCCGATGTTGACGAAGGGCGGAAAGTGGGCCTGGCCGGTGCGGGGAAAGGTAATCCGGAACAACTCGTGGCGCCGGTAATAAGTGCGCCCCAATTGCCAGGTGACCCCCTCGGAGACGAGGTTCTCCGCGATGCCGACTCGTTCCAGCACCTCCAGCACGTCCCCCTGGATACAGAGGGATTTGGAACCGATCGGGTCACGGCGGGACCGGGATTCCAACATGATCGATTCAACCCCGAACCTGGCGAGAAGCAGAGCGGCGGTCATTCCTACCGGGCCGGCGCCGACGATCAGCACCTGAGTGTCGGGCACGTTCTATCTCTGCAGTTGGTTCCAGATCGCCTGGTCCCGCTCCGTCGTCCAGATCACCGGTTGGGCCCCGGCCAACTCGTCCCAAATCCGGGAGACATCGAAGGGGAGACAGTGCTCGAAAATCGGCCACCGCCCGTACCGGGGCGCCAGCGCCCGGTGGGCGGATTCGAAAGCGTCTTTGAGAGTGCCGCCCCGACTCTGGACCGACTCGACAGCATCCTTCAAAGTCAACAGAAATCCCCGGGTCTGGTCGATGGCGGCGCCGACTTCCTCTTCCCTGACCACCCTTCCGCGTCCGCCCACCAAAGTGGAGGCGTCCAGGGCTTTTACCCGGTCCAAGGTGGTGGACATCCATTCGAGGTGGTATGCGTCGCCGGTGTAAAGAGCGGCTTCCGACTCGACCAGGTCGCCTGCGAACAGAATCCGCTGCCGTGGCATCCACGCCACGATGTCGCCGGAGGTGTGACCCCGGCCCAGAAAGCGAAGATCCACCGTGCCCCGTTCTCCGCCCAGGTGAATGGTGACCGAGTCGGTGAAGGTGACAGTGGGCCAGGTCAACCCCGGTATGGTTTCTGCGCCTTGGAAGAGGCGCGGCATGCGGGCGGCTTCCGATTCCCAGTCCTGGCGTCCTCGCTCGGCGATGAGACGACGGGTCTCCGTCGAGGAAACGATCATCTCGGCGTCAAAAGCGGCGGCGCCCAGCGTCCGCACCGCGTGATAGTGGGACAGCACCAGGTAGCGGATCGGTTTGTCGGTATGTTCCCGCAGCCTGTCCAGCCAGAGGCCGGCCATGTAGGGGGTGGCGCGGGCTTCGAAGCAGATCAAGAAATCTTCACCTTCTATGGCGCCCACGGTGGGATCGCCGCCGGCGGTGAGGGCGTACACACCGTCGGCGAGGATTTCGAGGATGTCCTCAATCGGAGTCAGGTCCTCGGAAGAGGCAAATGGTTTGGACATGGTATTTCCTTTCTCTTTAGCGAGGATGAACAACTCCGGCCACTGGTCCAAGTGGAATCGGGCCGTGCGGATCCGGCGCCGATCCGGTCAGGATGATTTCGTCACCGTCTTGCAGAAACGAGCGCTCCACTCCGGCCACTCTGATAGGTTCGGCCCCAGCCCAGCCGAGTTCCAGCAAGCTCCCTCGTTGGCTCTTTTCCGGTCCGGACACGGTGCCGGAAGCGAACAGGTCACCTGGGCGGACGGTGGCGCCGTTGACTGTCATATGGGCGAGTTGCTGAGCGGCGTTCCAGTAGAGGGCCTCAGCCGTGTTGACCTCGGCAATCCTGGCCGCCGCCCCGGCGCCTGAAGGGCGCATCCAGATCTGCAGATCCAGCGAGAGGCCCCAGGGTTCGGCGCTCTGCAAATAGGGAAGGGGTGTCGGATCGGTTTGCTCGGGCCCCCAAACCCTGACGGCTTGCAGGGCATCGATGGGTATAACCCAGGCCGACGCCGAGGTGGCGAACGACTTGCCCAGAAAGGGTCCCAGGGGTAGGTATTCCCAGGCTTGCAGATCGCGGGCGCTCCAATCGTTGACCAGTACTACTCCGAATAAATGGTCGGCCGCCTCGGTGATGGGTATCGGTTCCCCCGAAGTGGATTCTCCCCCGAGGACGAAACCAATCTCCAACTCGATGTCCAGCCGGATGCTGGGGCCGAACACCACCTTCCCGTCTTTGGTCTTGTACTGGCCGACAGGACGGCGAATAGGCGTGCCGTCCACCACTACCGTGCCGCTTCGGCCGTGGTACGCAACCGGCAGGTGGCGCCAATTGGGGAAAAGAGGCGCCTGGCCGGGACGGAACATCCTCCCCACGTTTTCAGCGTGACAGAGTGACGAGTAGAAGTCCACGTAGTCGCCGATGTCCCAGGCAAGGTGCATGTTCGCCTGGGATTGGGGGATGGGCTGTTCTGCGAAATCGCCTTCCGCCACCAAGACGGCGAGCTCTTCCCGGAGGGCCTTCCAGGAAGGGAGTCCGGCGGCCAGCAGTTCGTTCAGCCGACCGGTTGTCAACAGATCGGGATCGACGGAAGTGATACGGCGGGAGCGCGCCTCCGCCTCCAGGTCTATGATCTCGTTGCCCAGGCCCACTCCCAGCCGGCGATGGTCTCCGCAATCGAATACCCCGTAGGGGAGCGCCGCGGGGGGAAAACAGGTGGTCACCGATCGGCCCTGTGGGGAGCTACTCCCAGTTTGCGGAGGTAGTGGGAGGGTTCTTCGAAGCTGCATGATCCGAAAGACCGAAAGACTGTCCGGATGGATGCGGGAGGCACGGCCCTCCCCACTTTCCGCCAGGTGGCGTTGGTCAGATCGAATTGTTTCGCGTCGGTCGAGGAGAGCGCATTCCGGACATCGGAGGGGGTGTCGGCCAGGGCAGCTCGCACCGCGGCCAGCAGGTTGATGAAGCCGTGTTCGGTGATGCCCGGCGTGTCCGATGTACGGCGGATCGGATGATGCAGGCCGGCGGTGGCCTTGAAAGGCACTCCGAGTTCGAGGGTGGCTTCGATGAACCTCGCTACCTGCTCGACCGATGGAAACGAATTGGCGGAGACCCCGCCGGTCCGAAGTTTGGCTCTGGCGTCGATGCCGGCCTTTCGCAGGGCGGCTAGTTCCCCGAGATGGGTCAGGTCGGTCGGATGCCGACTCTCGACATAAACAACCGAAGACCTTTCCGCCACCGGCCTCACCTGCTCCTCGACCGGTCCGGCGGCAAGGACCATTTCTATCTGGTTCATTTTCCAGTGATCGGCGATTTCGACCGTCGGGAGGTCGAGGACCACTCCCAGGCGGCTTGGCGCCTGACCGGGCATGAGGCCGTATAGTTGGCTTGCCTTGAGGAGACAGGCGCCGAGCATCCAGCAGTCCTCTCCCGAAGCCGCTTTGTCATACCGGGCCAGCGCCTCGGCCACCCCCAGCCGCGCCGGAGGGAACACGCCGGCGTAGTCGATCAGATCAGTCCACAGCTTCGGGTCCGTTGACATGACGGACCTCATAAGATCGGAGCGCGGCGATGCCATTCGGTCGCCTCTTGATAACGTTCCCCGATTCGGGCGAGGTCAAGATCGGCGCCGGGTCTGCCGATCAGTTGGAACCCGATGGGGAGTCGGTCCGGAGCGAAACCTCCGGGAAGCGCGATAGAGGGCAATCCGGCCCCATTGACCGGGAAGCAGAATTGAGTCAGGGCGGGAATGAGAGGCAGATCGTTCAGAGTTTCCACGCCGTGCGGCAGGGTCTGCGTGGGAATGACCGGAGCGATGATCACGTCCACCTGCTGCTCGGAAAAGATCTTTCTGTATTTGTTTTGGAAGCGTGCCCGTGCGTCATAGGCCGCCGCCAGTTCGGGAGCGCGGATAGCCGCGCCCATGTCCATGATCTGGCGTGGTTCTGCGCCGATCTTTTCGGGACTTGACTCTCTGATCTTTCCGAGCAGATAGGCTGATTCGGCAAAGACGATCGCGGCGCCCGCCTCGAAATGTTCGGCGGTGTTCGGCGCCTCGACCGACTTGACACCACCGAGCAGCCCGGTTAGCAAATCGATGGCGGCTTCCATGATCCCCATCACCTCCGGGTCGGTCTCGATGCCGTGGAAGTAGGCGTCGGTGGGCACGCCGAGTCGAGTGGCGGAAACATCGATATGGTGATTGAGGTGAATGGGTCTCGAATACGGGTCATGTGACGACGGACCGGCTATCACCTCCAGCAGCAGGGCGCAGTCGGCGGCGGTACGGGCCATGGGACCCACGGTGTCGTAGGTGGTGGAAATGAGATGAACACCGTCCCGCGGCACCAGACCGGCGGTGGTCTTGATGGCGGTGACGCCACAGCAACCGGAGGGAATCCGTACCGATCCACCCGTGTCGGTTCCGATGGCGCCCGGCGCCATCCGGGCAGCCAATGCGGCCGCGCTGCCACCGGATGACCCACCGGTCATTCTGTTGACGTCCCATGGGTTTCGCGAAGCGGGACACGAAACGCCGTATGCGAGCTCGTGCGTATTGGTCTTTCCCACGATGATTGCCCCGGCCGCTTTGAGCCTGGTTACCACGGTGGCGTCGGCGTCGGGCCGAAAACCGGCGAGAGCCTCACAATTGGCCTCGGTGTTCATGTCCGAGGTGAAGATCAGGTCCTTCAACGCGATGGGCAAGCCATGAAGCGGCCCGGTCGCCGGCTGGGAGTCCAACCGCAGGGCCTCGGCTCGGGCGGTGTCGGCCGCAACCAGGGCGAAGGCCCCAACGGTCGGTTCGGTCTCTTCCAACCGGCTGAGACACGCTTCCAGAAGTTCGCGGGCGGACAGTTTTCCCTTTTTGATTTGAGACGCCGCTTCCACCAGGGTCAATTCGTTTGGGTATGTCATCGCTCAACTCCTTATTAGATGACAAGTCGCTTTTCAATCCGTTTGCCCAGTTCCGGGTCGCCGGCTGGGCCGCTGTCCACGATTTCTCCTCTTTCCATCACCAAGAATCGGTCCGAGAGTCGATGAGCCAACGCCAGGTGTTGTTCGATGAGCAACAGCCCCTTCCCTGCGGCGCGGGCGTGGGAGAGATGGTTTCCCAATAGATCCACGTTTGACGGCTGGAGGCCTTCGGCCGGTTCGTCCAGTATCAGGATGTCGGCGTTCGGGATCAAGGTGCGCGCCACCGCCAGCATTTTCTGCTCCCCACCCGACAGCGTGCCGGCGGTCTGATTCTCCCGACCCTGCAGCGACTCGGGGAATAGAGCGAGGCAACGCCTGATCCCGGCCCCGGACAGGCCTGCAACCTCCAGGTTCTCCGCCACGGTCAGATTCGGAAACACCGCTTGTTCCTGGGGCGCCAGCCTCAGGCCGCACCGCACTCGTCGTGACGGCGCGACGGCAGTTATGTCCACCGGGCCGAGCCGGACCGACCCGGAGGTGGCCGGCAACAGACCGGCCAGAGCGGAAGCCAAAGTGGTCTTGCCCACGCCGTTGCGGCCAATCAGGGCCACGATCTCGCCCCCGGTGATGGAAAAGCTCACCGAATGCAGAACGGGGACCGTGTCGTATCCCGCCGAGATCTCCTGGACGGTGAGACCATTCATCTGTGACTGTCCTTGCCGATGTAGACGGCCCGTACGCCAGGGTGGGCTTCTATCTCCGAGACGGCGCCGTCAGCCAACAGGACGCCTCGGGCCAGGACGGTGACCCGATCGGCCACCGATCGAATGAATGCCATGTCGTGTTCGACGATTACCACAGGTAAGTGGTACTGCTGGTGTACTCTCCGCAGCAGGGCGGCGGCGTACTGACTTTCGGACGGTGTCAATCCGGCGGTAGGTTCATCCAGTAGGAGGAGCCGGCAGTTTCGGCTCAGGGCCATGGCTATTTCAAGCCACTGCTTTTTTCCGTGTGACAACTCCCCGGCCGGACGATGGCCACTGTCGACGAGTCCGGTCTGTTGAAGGATCTCATTGGCCGCCGCAGAGACGACTGCTTCCCAACGTTGGCTGACCAGTGACCAAAAGGAGGCGCGGGCGCCCCAACTCGCCACCGCCAGATTCTCCGCAACCGTCAGGGTCGGAAGCACCTGGGGCGCCTGGAATTTTCGCGACACGCCATGACGGGCTATCTGCCATGATTTGCGGTTGGTCATATCCGCGCCGAGGAGGGTCACCCCTCCTTTGCTGGGTGATTGCTGTCCGCAGAGACCGTCCAGGAGGGTGGACTTGCCGGCGCCGTTCGGTCCGATGAGACAGTGAAGCAGGGGCTTGGACATGGTCAGCGTGAGGTCGTCGATGGCTGTGAACTGCCCATAGGTCATGGACAGCCCTCTGACCGCGAAGATGTCATCCTGGCGGGGAGGCGCCTCGCCTCCAGCGGATACGGTCAGGTCGACGACGGGTGCCGCGCGGATCGGTTTGCCGAACAGCCGTAACAGGGTGGGGATCAAACCCTCGGGAATGAACAGGACCGCCACTATGAAGATGGCCCCGGTAGCCAGGACCCAATACTGGAGCCACTCGTCAGCCAGGGCGGCGGTGACGAAATTGATGACGAGCGTTCCCACGACCGGGCCGATAATCGTTTCCCGGCCTCCGATCAGCACCCACAGCACCAGGTTGGTGGCGAACACGAATCCGAACAGTCCCGGCGAGACGAATGCGGTGCGAGGGGCGTAGAGCGCTCCGGCCAGTCCGGCGACGGCGCCTCCCAGCGTGAAGACCCATATCTTCAACGAGACGGTGTCGTATCCCAGAGCGGCCATACGGGGTTCGTTGTCTCGAACGCCGATCAGCACCGCGCCCAGCGGGCGGCGAACCAAGGTGGCGATCAACGAGAAAACCAGCATGCAGACCACCGCGATGACGATGTCCTGGGTCCGATCATCGAGTTGCACGGATCCCAGTTGGAGGCGGGGAATGTTGGTCAGACCGTTGAAACCTCCGGTTATGTCCCGCATTTGGCGAACGATCGTCTCGGTGGCCAGGGACAGCATCAAGGTGAGCAGGCCGATCACCACCACCGAGAGTCGACGCCGGAAGGCAGCTTGTGCAATGACGAATGCCACCGCGGATCCCGCCAGAACAGCCACCGGTATCGCCGCGACTCCCAGTTCCGGGGCGGCGATGGTGATCTTGGCCGTCACGTAGGCGGCAACGCCGAATGGAATGGATTGCCCGAAGGAGAGAATGCCGGCAAATCCCCAGACCAGATCGAGACTGACCGCCACCAGGGCCAGCACCAAGAACAAGGAGAGTTGCCCGCCTCGGAAAGCCCCCAGGCCAAAGTTGACGCCTATCACAAGACAGGTTCCCAAGATCGCCGCCGACCAGGGTTTGCTCATGCTAAACAGCCAATGCCTTTTGGTGTTTGCGCATTTGCAGGACGATGACCGCCAGCAGCAGAACGGCGATCTGGCCCCAAACCGCGTCTATGTAGTGGGTTACACCGGTCTGGGTGGCGGCAACCACCAATGCTCCGATCGGGACGCTCCACATCCGTCCTATCCCCCCGGCGATAACCACCAGGAATGCCCCTGGCAGGTATAGACGACCGAGGTCGGGAGAGACGCTTCCCAGGGGTGCTATCAGTGCCCCGGCAATGCCGGCAGTTGCCGCCCCAACCCCGAATGCGAGGAAGTTCACCCTGCTGGTCCGAAGGCCGACCATCTCCGCCAAGTCCGTGTTGGCGACCACAGCCCGTATTTGAAGCCCGAACCGTGACCGGGTGAAGACGAGCAGAGTGGCGATAACGATGGCCATCGCTATCAAGATCACGTAGTACCGGTAAGTCGGGTAGAGGACACCGAATGCCTCGGTGGCGCCCGGGTTCGGGTTGGGCACCGACCGCAGATCCTTCGAAAAGATCAATTCGGCGATCTGGCGCAGCACTATGGAGAGACCGAAGGTGGCCAGGATGGTCAGTTCCGGGTGTTGGTGGATGCGGCGGATCAATCCGATCTCTACGGCGCCGCCTACCAGGAACATCAGCAATCCGGCCATGCCCAGGGACAACCAGTGATTGACATTGGCTTGATGGAAGACCACTGCAACATAGGCGCCCAGCATCAGGAATTCGCCGTGCGCCAGATTGATGACTCCCATCAGACCGAAGACGATTCCCATTCCCAGTGCCGCAATGCCCAGGACCGACATCAAGCTCACCCCGTTCAGGAACTCGACCGTCAAATCGTCCATTTAGCAGCTCTCTTTCGTCAAACGCGGAGACCGACTACCCGTCAGCAGGCGGACCTCCGGTCGTTTGAGTAGCGGCCGACAAAAAGCATTGGCTTTCGTCGGCCGCTACGGCGGACCCGGCTCAGGGTGTACAGCTTTCCTCGGGGTGCACCCCTTCGAAGGTTTGCACCACGGTCTGGGTACCGTCTTCCTGCACTTCCACTACATAGATGGGTTGAGTGAGGTGACGGCTGTCGGTGACCGTGATGACGCCCGTCGGCGTTTCGATGGACAGGCCGATCATGGCGTCGGCAACATCGTACGTCTCGATGGTTCCGGCCCGGTTGGCCGCCTCGGCGTACAACAGTGCGGCGTCGTAAACATGAGCGCTGAAGGTGGCGTGGGGCGCGGCGTCCGCTCCGAACGTCTCCAGATAACGTTCCACGAAGGCGGAGTTTTCGGCGCCCCCGGCTTCCTTGAAATAACCAAGCGTCACCCGCATCCCGGATGCCACGCTGGGACCCATGGCGCCTATCACGTTTTCTTCATAGATGTTGGCCAGACGGGGTATTTCGGCCTGTCCGATCCCGAAGTCGAAGGCCTGGGTTTCGAAGGCGATGGCGTCGCCGCCCACCAGCGCCGGGAAGATCAGGTCGGGATCGGCGGAGATGATTTGCTGGGCCACCGATGAAAAATCGGTGGTGCCCAAGGGCACGTATTCCTCTCCAACCACCTCGCCGCCTGCGGATTCTATGTATTGACGGGCCCATTCGAAGCTTCGGCGAGGCCACAGGTAGTCGTTTCCGAGGAGGAACCATGTACTTCCACCCGTGTCTTCCATCATCCATGGGATGGTGGTTTGAAGCTGTTGGCTGGGGACTTCACCGGTGTTGAACATGACCGGGGAGCATTCGCCGCCCTCGTATAGAGCGGCATAGATGTACAGGGTGTCGGCTGCCTCGGCCAATGGCTTGGCGGCGGCGCGGGTCGCCGAGGAGTGGGTCCCGATTACAACATCGACCCTTTCCTCGTCAAGCAGGCGTTCCATGCTCGCACGGCCCACCTCCGGGTCGGTGGCGTCGTCAGCCATAACCGTTTCAACTGTTCGGCCGAGGATTCCACCCGCCCCATTGATATCCGATTCGATGAGTTTGGCAATGTTCTCCACCGGTGGTCCGAAGACGCCCGCCGGGCCGGTCGCCGAGTAAAGAATGCCGATGCGGATAGGTTCGGCGGGCGCAGAGGTGGTTGTGGTCGGCGCTTGAGTTGTGGTGCTGGGCGCCTGGGTTGTGGGAGCAACTTCTGTGGCGGTGGTGGTCGGCGAATCGGCATCATTCGAGCAGGCCGTGAACAGCAATGAAAGTGCAGCCAGCAACGCCGACCACCTGATGGCGCCGGATAACCGCGGCTTTGATCTGACCTTGATTAGTGGCATAATACCTCCTTATATAAAGAGATCATTATATATAGATATAAGGAAGGAATTGCTTGCGAAAGGGAAATGTTGCGCCGAACCGGACTTGGGAGACATACAGCGCCGCCAGGTGGTGGGGTCGAAATACGGCCGCCGCAGCCCCGCGTCCATGACCCGATGATGAAGCTCTCAGGGGTTGTCCCGGCTACCGCCCGAAACCGACAGGGGTCGGCGCGAGGCGCCATGGCGCAGACGGCGTCGGCAGAATAGAGTAGGAGCACACATGGGGACCGGCCTTTATCCATCGGATTTCGTTTCGTTGACGCAGGAGGAGTTGCGCGGAACTCAGTCGGACAGGCTGGTGACGCTCGTCGACCGTCTGCGGGAAGTGGACAGTCCTTTCTGGCGCGGCAAACTCGCAGATGCCGGCGCGGTGAGAACTCTTGATGACCTGAACCAATTGCCCATGACCACCAAGGCCGAGTTCCGGCAGGCCTATCCCTTCGGGATGGTGGCCGCTCCGATGAGGGAAGTGGTGCGGGTCCATGCTTCTTCGGGGACCTCGGGTAAGCCCACCATCGGCGCCTACACCGCCGCCGACGTGCGCATGTTCGCGGAGGTCAACGCCCGGTCCCTGGCCCTGGCGGGCGCCGATTCGGGTTCGATGGTCCATGTTGCCTACGGATACGGACTCTTCACCGGGGGTCTGGGACTTCACTTCGGAGTGGAGGCCTTGGGCGCCACCGCCGTTCCCGCCTCGGGAGGGAATTCGGGCTTTCAGGTGCAGATGCTGGCCGATCTGGGTGCCACCGGATTGGCATGCACGCCTTCCTATTCACTCCTGCTTGCCGAACGAGCCGCCGAAGAAGGCTTATTGGACTCGATCTCGCTTCGTTGGGGTATCCACGGCGCCGAACCTTGGTCGGAGGGCATGCGGCAGAAGATCGAGCAGGCATGGGGCGGCGGGTTCGACGCCTGCGACATCTACGGCCTGTCGGAGATCATCGGTCCCGGGGTGGCGTCGGAATGGGTGGAACACAAGGGTCGGCTGGTAATCGCCGAAGACCACTTCTATCCGGAGATCATCGATCCTTCCACCGACAAGCGGCTTCCCGACGGTGAAGTGGGTGAACTGGTGCTCACCACCCTCACCAAGCAGGCGCAGCCCGTGATCAGATACAGGACCGGTGACATAACCCGGCTCCTGCCGCCGGTGGGCGGATTGCCGTTTCGGTGTATGGACCGACTGTGGGGCCGGGTCGACGACATGCTGATCGTGCGGGGCGTCAATGTGTATCCCCGTGAAATCGAGAGCGTGTTGCTCGCTGACCCCGATGTGGGAGGCCAGTTTCTCATCTGCGTCGACAAACGGGGAGTCCTGGCCGAGATCGAGGCCAGGGTGGAGCTGCGGCACCCGGACTCGGTGGCCCGCCGGGAGACGGTTGCGCGGCGGCTGGAGAAGAGACTGCTCGAAGCCGTTCGGCTGCGCGTGAAGGTAACGGTCAGCGATCCGGGAGAACTTCCCCGCCAGGAAGTGGGTAAGGCCAAGCGGGTCTACATGCTGGAGTAGTGGCTCCTTCACGATGTGCGGGGGTCGCCTTTGGCGCCGACGCAACGAGGGTGGAAAAGGCCGTCATGCGGGCAGCGGACACTCCCGACGGTGCTGCTTTCCGGCGGATGGCGTTAAGCTTGACGCAACCTGGTAATCCCAAACCGAGCAGAGGAGAGGAAAATGGCCCTGACAGAGCAGATGGAGGCGGCTCTCAACGATCAGATCACCTGCGAGTTGAGCGCCGCGTTGGCTTACCTGCAGATGTCGGTGCACCTGGAAAGGGACGGGCGGCCGGGCATGGCGAGCTGGATGACCCACCAGTCGGAAGAAGAGGCTGAGCACGCCCGGATGTTCATCGACTTTCTTCTGGAACGGGGCGGCAGGGTGGAGATCGGCGCCATCGGGGCGCCGACCAGCAAGTTCGACAACCCGGCACACGTATTCGAAGAAGCCCTACGCCATGAGCAGATGGTGTCCGAGCGGATTCGTGACCTTTACCGGTTGGCCGTCGAAATCGATGACCTCGACAGCCTGCCTTTCCTGCAAGGCTTCTTGACAGAGCAGATAGAGGAGGAGGCATCGGTGGGAGGGACCTGGGAGCGGATACGGCGCCTCGAGGGCAGTGAAGTGGGCTTGGCGCTGATCGACCACGAACTGGGGTCCCGGGAGTAACTACCGGATACACCGGCGTCTACCTTTCCGGGCATCAAGGTTCAGTGACGGCCCTGATTACCGTCTTATCCAGGGCAGGTCCCGTCACGACGCTCCGGTCAGGTGAGGCGGTTGCCGGCACGGCCCCGACTATCCCAGGCGGGACCGCTCCAGCAACTCGATCACCTCGCGGTCCGAAGTGGGTCGAAAGTCGGTGTAGTAAAGGCCGATGGCGCCCAGGCGTCGCGGAGTGGCCACAGCCACGAACTCGTCGACCGCGTTTTCAAAGATGGCGGGAGCCTGCCGCGGGGCGACCGGAGTGGCCAGGACTATCCGGTCGGCGCCGAGTTGGCGGGAAATGGAACAGGCGGCCAGGGCCGTGGATCCGGTGGCGATGCCGTCATCGACAATTACGGCGGTCTTCTTCTTCAGATCGGCGGCTGGACGGCCTTGCCGGAACAATTCGGCCTGTCTCGTAATCTCCTTGCGCTCTCGCCGCTCAACTTCGGCTACCTGGTCTGAGCTGATACCAAGATACGTGAGGCGTTGTTCATCGATTATCCGTATCTCCCCTTCACCCAGTGCTCCTATGGCGAGTTCGGGCTGAAACGGAGCACCGAGCTTGCGCACCAGCAAAAGCTCCAGAGGCGCGGATAGTCGCCGGGCTACTTCGAAACCCACGGGTATGCCGCCGCGGGGAAGGCCGAGGATCACGATGGGTTCGTTGAGCAGGTGGTCGAGGCGGCGGGCCAGCCTACGGCCGGCGTGGGATCGGTTGATGAACCTCATGGCGCCTCTCTATCGAACCGGACCAATCGTGCTGTCTCATCTGTGGACAACGTATGGAAACGCTAATCCGCCTTGCCCAATTAAACTGGCGTCAGAATCGTTTAGGAGACAGAAATGCCTTACCTTGTACTCGCACAAACGGTAACTGACGCCTGCGGCGCTGACGCGGGCGCGGTGTGCAGCATGGTTTTCGACCTGACCGGCAGCACGGATGCGGCTCGCATCTCTGAGATTGCGGCCCGTCCCGTCAAGGCTGCGCTGATTCTCCTGGCGGCCTGGATTGGCAACCGTATTGTGCGGCGGTGGTTGGACGGAGCGGTGGAGGGTTGGCTGGAACGCCGTGTGGCGGCGGTCGCCAAAGCTCGTGAGGAGTCGACCGAGGTCTCCGGCCTGGTCGACGGGTTGCGTGAGGCAGCGCTTCGCCGGGCCCGAATAGTGGTTGAGCAGAGTGAACGGAGCAGCCAGCGGACCAGAACGCTTGGTGCCGTGTTGCGATCGATGGCCTCTATCGCCATCTACGGCCTGGCTGTGATGATGGCTATGGCAGAGTTTGACGTGAATCTGGGACCCTTGATTGCCGGCGCTGGCATCGTGGGCGTGGCGGTTGGCTTCGGTGCGCAGAGTCTTGTCAAGGACTTTTTGTCGGGAGTGTTCATGCTGCTGGAGGATCAGTACGGGGTAGGCGACGTGATTGACGCCGGAGACACGGTCGGGGTAGTGGAAGAAGTGAAGCTTCGCACCACGCAGGTTCGGGACATCAACGGCACACTGTGGCACATTCCCAACGGGGAGATCCGGCGGGTGGCCAACATGTCACAGGACTGGGGACAGGCGGTCCTGGATATCGAGGTCGCATACGACACGAACATCGGCGAGGCTATGGCGGTCATCAAGCAGGTGGCTGACGGGATGTGGCGTGAGCAACTGCCGAACGCCACCATCATCGCAGAGCCCACCATCGCCGGCGTCCAGAGCTTTGGAGAAAGTGCTATAGCGATAAGACTGATGGCCAAAACCGAGCCGGGGGAACAATTCGCCGCCGCCCGGGAGTTGCGCGGTCGCCTCAAAGAAGCCCTCGACCAGGCCGGAATAGAGATACCTTTCCCGCAACGAACCGTGTGGGTGAAGTCGGAGCAGCCTTCCGGCGAGTAAAGGATTTCGGCCTAGACGGCCGCCACCTCTTCGTAGACCTCGGGCCGACGGTCACGGTAGAAGGCCCAGTAGCGCCGTACCTCCTCCACCAGGCCCAGATCGAGTTGGCGAACCACTACCTCATCCTCGGTGTCCGAGGCTGTTTCGCCCACTATCTCCCCCCGGGGGTTGGCGAAGTAGGATGATCCGTAGTAGTCGGTGTCGGTGTAACCCTCCGGTCCAACCCGATTGATGGCGCCGACGAAATATTCGTTTGCAACCGCCGCGGCGGTCTGCTCCAGTTGCCACAAGTGCATCGAGTGCCCCCGGGTGGTGGCGGAAGGGTTGAAAACGATGCGGGCGCCTTTGAGGCCCAGCACTCTCCACCCTTCGGGAAAGTGGCGGTCGTAGCAGATGTAGACCCCGATCCTTCCCACCGCCGTGTCGAAGACCGGGTAGCCCAGGTTGCCGGGCCGGAAGTAGAACTTTTCCCAGAACCCTTTCACCTGCGGGATGTGGGTCTTGCGGTATCTGCCCAGGAATGTGCCGTCGGCATCGATCACCGCCGCGGTGTTGAAGAACGTTCCCTCGTCGACCACCTCGTAGATGGGGACCACCAGGACCATCCCGGTCTCCTCGGCCAATGAGATCATGCGTCGAATGGTCGGCCCGTCCGGGATCGGCTCGGCGTAGGAGTAATTGTCGCTGTCCTGGACGTTGCAGAAGTAAGGGCTGTTGAAAATCTCCTGGAAGCAGAGCACCTGCGCTCCCTGCTCTGCCGCCTCCCGAGCGTAGTCGATGTTCTTGTCGACCATCGACTCCTTGTCGCCGGTCCACTCCGATTGGATCAGGGCGGCGGTTACCTGATTGGACATCGAATGCCTCCTGTGGTGCTGATAGTCATGCTTGGACCTTGCAGGTCAGTTGTCTGAGTTGGAAACTCCAGCCATCATCAGGCCGATCTGCTGCCGGTCGGCGCGATCGGCCCCGACCTCTCCGACTATGCGGCCCTCGTAGATGACGGCGATGCGGTCGGCCAAGCCCAGTATCTCGTCCAGGTCTTCGGAGATGAGCAGGATGGCGACCGACTTGGACCCTCGCTGTTCGATCAGTCGATCATGGATGTACTCGGCCGCCCCGATGTCCACTCCCCGGGTGGGTTGGGAAGCCACCAGCACCGAAGGCGACCCGGAAAGCTCGCGAGCGAGGATCAGCTTTTGCAGATTGCCTCCCGAAAGATTGGATGCCGGAACGTCCAGTCCGGGTGTGGCCACCGAGAACTCGTCGACCAGTTGCCGGCTCCGTTGGCGGATCTCGCCGTTGCGCAGGAAACCTCTGCGACTCATGGGTGCCTGGTTGTGGTTCACCAGAATCAGGTTCTCGGAGACACTGAATGCTCCGATGGCGCCGTCCCGCTGGCGTTCCTCGGGAACATACGCCAATCCTGCTCCTCTCACGGACGAGGGTTTGTGGCCGGTGATATCGGCGCCGTCCACTTCGATGGCGCCCGCAGTCGGCTTCCGCAGTCCGGCGATGGTCTCGGCCAACTCCCGCTGGCCGTTGCCGGAGACCCCGGCGATCCCCAGGATCTCCCCTTCTCGTACCGAGAGGTTCAGATCCTCCAGAGCCGGAAGGCCGCGGTCACCCATGACACTGAGGTTGCGAATAGTCAGGCGGGCCCGACCCGGATCCAACGGCGGTTTGTCCGGCGCCAGGCGCACCGGTCTACCGACCATCATCGAGGCCAACATCTCCCGGGTGGCGTCCTGTGCGTTGACTTCGCCCATTACGCGTCCGTGACGAAGCACGGTGATACGGTCACTCAGAGCCAGGACCTCATGGAGTTTGTGGGAAATGAACACCAGGCCCCGTCCGGCCTGGGCCATCTGCCGGAGGATCTTGAACAGGTGTTCCACTTCGCCGGGGGTCAGAACCGCGGTGGGTTCGTCCAGCACCAGGAGTTTGACGTCACGGTACAGAGCCCTGATGATCTCCACTCTCTGGCGTTCCCCCACTGACAGTTGCCAGATATAGGCGTCGGGATCGACGGCCAACCCGTGAGATTCCGACAACTCTCGGATGCGGTCGGCAACCCTCCGCAGATTCATGCGTCCTCTCTTCGAGGTGACGGCGCCCATCGCCACATTCTCCGTCACGGTCAGGGTGGGCACCAGCATGAAGTGCTGGTGGACCATGCCGATCCCGTGGTTGATGGCGTCGATGGGGCTGGTGATCCGGGTTGGCGATCCTTCAATCAGAAGTTCTCCTTCGTCGGGCTGGTAGAGCCCGTAAAGGATGTTCATGAGGGTGCTTTTCCCGGCTCCGTTTTCTCCCAACAGGGTGTGCACCTCCCCGGCGCGCAGATCGAAGTCGACTCGATCATTGGCCAGCACGCCGGGGAAGCGCTTCACGATTCCTCGCATCTCCAGGAGTTGCGTCATCGTTTCGTCACCCTGTTGGTCCTTTCCTATTCGGGCTAGTTGGCGCCGGTATCGATGCTGCCGTCGATGATTCCCTGAACCACGGCTCCCATCTGATCCATCATCGCCCCGGGTATATCGAATGCAGGGTTGGGCTCCAAGACCAGCCCGCCGTTGGCGAGATTGATCTCGTATGCCTTGCCGCCCAATGAACCGGCGGAGATGTCGGCGATGATCTGTCGCAGCACGACCTCCCACTTGTACACCTGGGACGCCACTACCAGGTCGGGCGACAGGGCGGTCTGGTTGGCCTGGGTGCCGAACCAGAAGACGCCGTTGGCCTGGGCGACTCCCACCGCTCCGACCACCATCTGCGCGGAGCCGGTCAAGACATCGGCACCGGCCGCGATGTGGGCCTGGGCTGCTTCGGAAGCCAAAGCCACGTCACTGAACGAGCCGATGTAGTTGATATTCACGGTCACGTCGCCACGGGTAGCAACCGCGCCGTTGCGGAAGCCGTCCACGTACAGTTTGGCGTCGCCCACCTCGATGGGACCGACCACGCCGATCACTCCCGACTGGGACATCAATGCGGCCGCCACGCCCATCACGTAGCCGCCCTGGTCGGAGGCGGCGGTGTAGGCGGAGACGTTGGGCTGGCCGAGGGTGTCGGCGGAGGTGCCCCAGGCGAAGGCGGTGTCGGGGAAGTCCCCGGCGATCTCCTGGAGGGATCCACCGTACTGGGAACCGTGGGCGATGACCAGGTCATAGCCCTCTTCGGCGTAACCGCGCAGCGCCGATGCGGCGTCCTCCACGATGAACGTCCCGTCGGTGATAGCCACCTCGGTGCCCGGATGCTCCGCGGCGATCACGTTCACCGCGTCCACGATGCTCTGCGTGAATGCCAAGTCATTGGAAGCGCTCGGCGCAACCACCGCAATCCGCAACGGCTCCATCGGCATCATCATGGCTTCCATGGTGTTGACGGTTCCGCTGATGATTCCGGCGATGGTGTTGTCGGCGTTGGCTCTTACGTCGGCGGGGAGGTCGAAGCCGTCGTTGTACTCGATCACCAGTCCGCCGTTGGCCAGGTTGATCTCGTATGCCTTGCCGCCCAATGAACCGGCGGAGATGTCAGCCACGATCTGTCGCAGCACGACTTCCCACTTGTACACCTGGGACGCCACTACCAGGTCGGGCGACAGGGCGGTCTGGTTGGCCTGGGTGCCGAACCACAGGGCGCCGTTGGCCTGAGCGACTCCCACCGCTCCCACGACCATCTGCGCCGATCCGGTCAACACGTCAGCACCGGAGGCGATGTGGGCCTGGGCTGCTTCGGAAGCCAAAGCCACGTCGCTGAACGAGCCGATGTAGTTGATGTTGACGGTGCCCGCGCCGGCGGCGATCGCTCCGTTGTGGAACCCGTCCACATAGAGTTTGGCGTCGCCCACCTCGATGGGACCGACCACGCCGATCACGCTGGAGTCGGACAGGGCGGCGGCCATCACGCCCATCACGTAGCCGCCCTGGTCGGAGGCGGCGGTGTAGGCGGAGACGTTGGGCTGGCCGAGGGTGTCGGCGGAGGTGCCCCAGGCGAAGGCGGTGTCGGGGAAGTCCCCGGCGATCTCCTGGAGGGATCCACCGTACTGGGAACCGTGGGCGATGACCAGGTCATAGCCCTCTTCGGCGTAACCGCGCAGCGCCGATGCGGCGTCCTCCACGATGAACGTCCCGTCGGTGATAGCCACCTCGGTGCCCGGATGCTCCGCGGCGATCACGTTCACCGCGTCCACGATGCTCTGGGTGAATGCCAAGTCATTGGAAGCGCTCGGCGCAACCACCGCAATCCGCAACGGCTCCATCGGCATTTCTTCCATCTCGTCTTCCATCTCTTCGGCCTCAGGCGCTTCTTCCTCAGCATCGGGGGCCTCCGGGACAGCGGTGGTCTCGGAAGTGGGCGCCTGGGTCGTCACCGTCTCCTCGGCGTCGTCTCCGCAGGCGGTGGCCACCAGAGCGAGAACCGCCAGGACAGCCAAGAGTCGGGCGAAGCCCGGTTTCCTGTAAACATTCATTGGGTTAGCTCCTTGGGTTGATTGGGTTCGTACGGTGTGTCGGATGAAAAATCCATCTATCCCCCCCGGATGAAGGGCTTGGTGAGAGCGCTGGGCGCCCGGAACCGGCGGGCGGCGACCACCAGGGCCAGCACGGTGATAATCGCCGGGATCATGGCGGCCAGATCGGATGCGCCGAGCGGGATTATCCCCCGGGTCTTCAAGAGCAGCACCACTGCCGAGACCATTCCGTAAACCAGCGATCCGGCCATCACCCCGATCGGTCTCCACGCTCCGAAGTACACCAGGGCGATGGCGATGAAGCCCTGGGCGTTGGTGAGGTTCTGCTGGAAGATGCCCAGGCCGATGGCCAGCACGGCGCCGGCTGCTCCGGCGAGAACCCCTCCGATGGTGACCGCCGCGTAGCGAACCCGGGTCACGCTGATGCCCTGCGAGTCGGCCGCTTCGGGGTTTTCTCCCACTGCCCGGATGTTCATCCCGAACCGGGTGCGGTTGATAATCACCGTGGAGACCGGGATGGCCAGAAACGCCAGGTAGATCGGGATGCTGTGATTGAAGAAGAGATCTCCCACCACGGGGATCTCCGACAGCAGGGGGATGGGGGCCTTCTGGAAGGACGGGACAGGAAGAGGAGTGCCGACCAGCTTCTGAAACAGCAGATCGCTCATGCCCAGCCCGAACAGGTAAACGCCGATTCCGCTGATGCCCTGCTCCGCCAGAAGAGAGACGCTGATCACCGAGGAGAGGAGTCCGAGGATCAGCCCGATAGCCAACCCCACCACCAATCCCAACCAGGGACTCTGTGTTTTTAGAGTGGTGTAGTAGCCGCCGAAGGCGCCCAGCAACATGATGCCGTCCACCCCCAGGTTGAGGACCCCGCTCCGCTGCCCGAACGCCTCTCCCAGCGAAGCCAGCAGGAGCGGCACCGCCAAACGGATCCCCGAAGACAGGGTGGCTACGATCACCACGCCGGAAAACAGGTCAGCCATCGTCGTCGTCCTCCCGGGAGGGGGGCTGGTTGGATTCGTGGTCGTCGGGTGATGCGGTGGCTATCGCAGAGATTCGCCGCTCCTCACGCTCTTTCAACTGGCGTCGGTATCGATCAAGGCTGACCACGAACAGGACCACCAGTCCGTTGAGCGCCAGTACCAGGGCGGTGGGGACCTGGGCCGCCCGCTGCAGGGCGATGGCGCCCACCAGCAGGCCGCCGAACAGGAAGGAGGAGGGAATCGTCCACAGCGGATGGAGGCCGCCGAACAGGGCGGTCACGATACCGTTGAACCCGGCGCTGCCGGTGAATCCGATGGTGCTGCCGTCGGTCACCATCCGATGTCCTTCGGAACCCAGCACCAGGATCGCTCCCGCCAGTCCTGACATCGCTCCGCTCAGGGTCAGTGCCCATACGACGTTTCTTTCCACGGACATACCCGCATAGCGGGCGGCGTCGCCGGAGAGTCCTACCGCTCGTATGCGATAGCCGGAGGTGGTCCGCCACAGTAGCACGTACACCAGCACCGCCACCAGCACCGCGATGACCGGTCCTATGTGAAGTCGCCCGCCTTCCACAAACAACGGCAGGTCGGTGCTTTCGGGCAATCGGGCGGTCTGAGGAATACGGGTGCCCCGCTCTATTTCCATCGGGTCGATGAGAGGTGCCCTCAGCAGGTAGTTCATGGCCTGCACGGCCACGACGTTGAGCATGATGGTGCTGAGTATCTCGTTTACTCCGAAATAAGCCTTCAGGGCGCCGGGTATGGCGCCCCAGACGGCTCCCCCGGCCACTCCCGCCAAGAGCGCCAGCGGCAGGGCTGTCCAAGCGGGAACGTCGGTCATCCCCAAGGCCACGATGGTGGAAGCCAAAGCGCCGGAAACCATCTGACCCTCTCCCCCGATGTTGATCACATTGGCCCGGAAGGCGATGGTGATTCCCACTCCCACCAGCAACAGGGGAGTGGACTTCAGCGCTGTCTCCACCAGGGCGCCCCCGCTTCCGAAAGCTCCTTTGGCCATCGCCCAGAATCCCGTGAACGGATTGGCCCCCAACGCCGCCAGCATCACCGCCCCGATTGCCAAGGCGCCCAGGACCGCCAGAACGGGCACGCTGTAGGAAAGCAACTGGGTGCGCAGCCGAGAGCCTGCCGCTGTGCCTTCCGAGGATCCGCCGGAGGTCATGCCGACTCACTTCCTGACATGGGACAAGGGTCTTCTCGACGACCGGTCGGCAGGTAGATCACCATCATCAGACCTAGTCGCCTCGGATGGCGTTGAGATAGTTGTAGATGGTAATCCTGCTCACCCCCATCGCCTTGGCAACCGTTTCCACCGACTTGCGGATGAGGAAGACGCCCTGTTCATCCAAGATTCTCACGGCCGCCTGTTTTTTCTCTCTCGTCAGCTCACCGAGGGCGCCTCCCATCTGCGTTTCCACCGCGTTGACGATTCGTTCCACTGCGCCATGCAGGTCTTCGCGACGGCTCGGGTCGATCACGGCTTCCTTCCAGGTCATCGGGTCGACCACCGCCGAACCGCCGGCCAGTGCCTCGTCTTGAGCCGAAGGTGCCGGCTGCACGGCTCGGTCGGGCGTTGCGGTACGCCGGGCATCCGGTTTGGTGAGATTGAGCAGGATGCGGGAGGCCCCTTTCTCGAATGCGGACTGCACGATCATGGGAAGCAGCGACGTCAATGTCTCCTCATCCCCCTCCGCGGTGTTCCCGAAGGGGCCCAGCACCACCTCCATACCGGCGTTGCGCAGCACTTCCAGGGAACTTAGAACATGTGGTCCGGGGTTTCCTTCCATGAACGGCTCAATCAGAAACTCGAGCCGGCAACGCCCTTGCTGAACTGGCCTGCCAATCGTCATAAAACCTGCTGCAGTCTTCCCTCTTGGTTATTTGACAAATTGTAAAACGCAATGGTACATTAACTCTCCATGAGTCGCAACTTGACGGTGGGTATGGGCCAGATGGGTCCTACGGCCCGAGACGCCTGCCGGGAAGACGTAGTGAAGCGAATGGTCGAGTTGCTGTATGAGGCCGCTGACCGAAAAGTCGAGTTGCTGGTCTACCCCGAATTGGCGTTGACTACCTTCTTTCCACGCTGGTTTATAGAAGACGAAGAAGAAATGCTCTCCTTCTTCGAGAAGAAAATGCCTTCGGAAGCCACCCAGCCACTGTTCGACGAGGCGGCCCGTCTGGGAATCGGATTCTGTTTGGGTTATGCCGAGGTGCTCACCGATGATGAGGGTGTGACTCATCGCTACAACACCCAGATACTGGTGGAGAGGGATGGCGCCGAGGTCGCAAAATTTCGCAAGATCCACATCCCCGGACATGCGGAACACCAGGAGTGGCGACCCTTCCAGCACGCCGAGAGATACTTTTTCGAGTCCGGTCCGGACGGTTTCGGGGTTTGGAGGGCGTTCGGGGGGATCGTGGGCATGGCTATCTGCAATGACCGGCGGTGGTCGGAGACCTATCGGGTGATGGGATTGCAGGGCGTCGAATTGATCCTGATCGGATACAACACCCCCTATTTTTACGCCACCGATCCCCAGCAGAACGCGTTGCAGAACTTCCACAGTCATGTGGTTATGCAGGCCGGCGCCTATCAGAACGGATGCTGGGTGGTGGGCGTCGCCAAGGCAGGGATAGAGGAGGGGGTGGAGAACATCGCCCAGAGCGTGATCATCGCTCCGTCGGGTCAGATCGTGTGCCAGACCATCACCGACGGCGACGAGTTGGCGGTAGCCAGGATCGACCTGGACTTCTGCCGCTTCTACAAGGACAACGTATTCAATTTCGACCTGTACCGGGTTCCGAAGCACTACCGACTGATCAGCGAGACCCGAGGCGCGATCCTCCCGCCCGAAGCGGAGTAGCACGATGACCTTGATGCAGGCCCGTCCCACCGTCTCTTTCCGGGTCAACGGCGAGGAGGTGTCGGTGCGGGCCGATCATCCCCACCTGCTGGCCGCGCTGCGGGAGGAGTTGGGGTTGATCTCGCCCAAGGACGGATGCGCTCCCTCCGGTCAGTGTGGTTGCTGCACCGTGTTGGTGAACGGAAAGGCGATCGTGAGTTGCCAGATGCCGCTCACCCGGGTCAAGGGAGGTGAGGTCGTGACGCTTGAGGGGTTGGATCCCGTGGAACGGGACCGCCTGGCCCGCGGGTTCGCAGCCACTGGGGCACTGCAGTGCGGTTTCTGCACTCCCGGCATTGTCATAAGGGCCAAGGCGCTCATCGACCAGAAGGGCCCGGCCCTCAATCGGAGGACTATCAACGGGCGACTGGGCGCCCACCTGTGCCGTTGCACCGGTTACACCAAGATCGTGGAGGCGATCGAGTTGCTGGCGTCGGGGGAACCGATTCCCACCGTCGCCCGGCCCGGAGGGGTCGGTAAGAACGGCGCCAAATACGAGGCGCTGGAGTTGTCTCTGGGCGACCGCCCCTACATCGACGACTTGGCTTCACCGATGATGCTGCATGCCGCGCTGCGGCTCACCGATCACTCCCGGGCTGACGTGTTGGCGATCGAGACGTTGGCCGCCGATCATTATCCGGGGGTGGTGAAGGTGATAACCGCCGCCGATGTCCCCGGTGAACTGCGAGTGGGCCTGATCCACAAGGATTGGCCGGTTTTCATCCCGGTGGGCGGGCGTACCTCGTACTCGGGAGACGTCCTGGCCATGGTAGTTGCCGACGACGTGCAGACCGCCCGCGAGGCCGCCGATCTGATCCACGTCGAATACGGGGTTCTTCCTCCCGTCAGCGATCCTGAGCAGGCCCTTGCTTCGGAGGACGCGGTGTGGGGATTGGACGGGAACCTACTGTCCCGCTCCGTCTACAAACGGGGAGATGTGGACCGGGCGCTGGCCGAGTCGGCCCACACCGTGCACGAGGTGTTCCGGACCCAGCGAGTGGAGCACGCCTTCCTGGAACCGGAATCGACAGTGGCGGTGCCCTTCCCCAACGGTGCCCTGCACGTGTACTCGGGAGGTCAGGGGGTGTGGGACGATCGCAACCAGATCGCCTCGGTGCTGGGGATGGACCCCTCCCGCGTCACGGTGGAGTTGGTCTCCAACGGCGGCGCCTTCGGGGGCAAGGAGGACATGGCCAACCAGGCCCAAACCGCATTGGCGGCCCACTTGCTGGGAAGGTCGGTGAAGTGCACTCTCACCCGGGAGCAGTCCCTGCACATCCACCCAAAACGGCATCCCATCCGCATGGAATTGTGGGCCGGTTGCGACGCCGACGGCAAACTCACCGCTTTGAAGGCGCGAATGCTGGGAGACTCGGGGCCGTACGCCTCGGTGGGGATGAAGGTACTGGAACGGGCGGCGGGCCATGCCAGCGGTCCGTACGTGATGGACGCCATAGACGTGGAGGCGGTGGCGGTTCGCACCAACAATTCGGTGTGCGGCGCCTTCCGAGGTTTCGGGGCGAACCAGGCCCAGTTCGCCATGGAGGGAGTGATAGACCGCCTGGCCGAGAAGGTGGGAATCAGCGGCTGGGAGATGCGGGCTCGCAACGTGGTGGAGCCCGGCTCGATATGGGGACCGGGACAGATCATGGACGAGGGGTCGCGGGGTGCCCGTCGGTGCTTGGAAGCGGTGAAGCCTCATTACGATCGGGCGATCGCGGAGGGCAAAGCCGTTGGGGTGGGGCTGGGGTTGAAGAACTCCGGCCTGGGCAACGGCTTCCGGGAAGTTTCCCGGTCGGTGGTGCGCTTCCGGCACGACGGGACGGTGGAGGTGCGGCACTGCTGGACGGAGATGGGCCAGGGCGTGCACACCGTGGCCCTGCAGGTGGCGGTGGAGGAGTTGGGTATCGACCCGGATCGGATCGAGGTCCTGGTGGATACATCCAGAGAATTGGGCGCCGGGCAGACCACCGGGTCCCGGGGCACGCTGATGGTGGCAGGTTCGGTGGCCGACGCCTGCCGCAAGGCCCTGGAAGGCGGGTGCGAGCCGGGGGTGGATTATCACGGAGTCTGGGTGGTGGACTGGACCAACAGCCTGAAGGAGGGACTGGAGAATCCCGTCATCCATTCCGCTTTTGGCTACGCCAGCCAGTTGGTGATCGCCGATCCCAGGACTGGGAGAGTGGAGAAGGTGGTGGCCGCTCATGACGTGGGTAAGGCCGTCAATCCGGTGCTGTGCGAGGGGCAGATCGAGGGCTCCGTGCACATGGGGCTGGGGTATGCCCTGACTGAAGACTTCCCGTGCGATTCCGACAGTCGGCCCACCAACATGACGCTTCGCAGTCTCGGAATCATTCGCGCCAAGGACATGCCTGAGGTGGAGGTGATCCTGGTGGAGGAGCCTCAGCCCGATTCACCCTACGGGATCAAAGGGGTGGGGGAGATTGGTCTGGTGCCGACCGCCGGGGCGGTGGCCGCGGCCCTTCACCAAGTGGACGGGGTCTGGCGGACCCGGTTGCCTTTCAACAAATATCATCCCCTTGGACGAAGGCGCTGACATGGGCCGGGAAACCCCCGGGCTGGTCTGCGCTCATCATCATCTCTACTCCGCCCTCGCACGGGGCATGCCCGCTCCGCCCCGGACCCCACGCAGCTTTGGAGAGATACTGGAACAGGTCTGGTGGCGGCTGGATGTCGCCCTGGATGACGAGATGGTCTACTGGTCGGCCAAGCTGGGCGCCCTGGAGGCATTGGAGCGGGGTACCACCGCCATCGTGGACCACCACGCCTCCCCTTCTGCGATCGAGGGGTCTCTCACCCTGATCGCCGACGCCTGCGCCGAGGTGGGGGTGAGGGTGGCCTGCGCCTACGAGGTCACCGACCGCCACGGGCCCGACGGGGCCCGCCGGGGCCTGGAGGAGAACCGCCGGTTCCTGTCGGAGGGAGGGAGGGGATGGGTGGGCGCCCATGCCTGTTTCACCCTGTCCGACCAAACCCTGGACGAGTTGTGCGGGCTGGCCGAGGATCTGGGGATGGGAGTGCACATCCACGTGGCGGAGGGAGTGGAGGACCCCGAGGCGGGGCGCCGTCTGCAGCCCAGATCGCAGGCAGACTGGTTGCTGGCGCACGGTGTCCATCTCGACCGGGAGTTGGAGGGGACCATTCTGCACAATCCCGAATCCAATATGAACAACGGGGTGGGTTATGCTCGCCCCGCCAGGTTCCCCAACCCTGTGGCGCTGGGAACGGACGGGATCGGGGGGGACATGATCGGGGCTTTCCGGGCCGCCTACCTGCGGATGCGGGAGGACGATGTCACGGCCTCGCCGGAGACGGCGTGGTCATGGCTGGAGGCCGGCTGGGAACTGTTCCCCGAAGCGAGGGAGGATCGGGTGGTCTGGTCATACGATCCCATGGGTCCCTGGCACTTGGCGTTCACCCCGGGTGTCCGGCCTCTGCGCGTGGAGGTTGACGGCGAGGTGGTGTTGGAAGATGGTCGGGCCCTGCGGGTCGACCCCGATGAGGTGCGGGCGAAGGCCGCCGAACAGGCGGCCCGTCTCCATGCCCGCCTGTGACCCGTCTCCATGCCCGCCTGTGAGATGTAAAGGAAGGAAGTTGTAGACATGTCCGGCGCCGATCCATTGACTCCCTATCCGTTGGATCTGTTGCTGGGGAGGGTGGCTTCCGAATGGGAGTCCCGGCAGCGGATATTCGATCTTCTAAGGGCCAGGATCTGGAAAAGGCCAACCGATCTGGACCTGAGCTTTTCCTTCCTCGGACGCCCCTGCGCCACTCCCATCGGCCCGGCGGCGGGCCCGCACAGCCAGATGGCCCAGAACATCGTGCTCTCCTGGCTGGGAGGATCGCGGCTGTTCGAATTGAAGACGGTACAGGTCCTCGATCGCCTGGAGATCGGCCGGCCCTGCATCGATATGCAGACCATCGGGTACAACATCGAATGGAGCCAGGAACTGCGGGTGGAGGAGTCCCTGATCGAATACGTGAAGGCTTGGATGATGATCCGGATCCTGAGCAACTGGGCGCCGGTGTCCGAGATTATGGGTCCCGATCCGGGGTCTTACGTTTTCGACATGTCGGTGGGCTACGACCTGGCGGGGATTTCCACCGAAAAGGTCTCCAGTTTCATCGTGGAGATGAAGAACGCCAAGGACCGGATCGACTCCTTCCGTCCTCAGATACCCGAGCCGTTCGCCCATCTTCGGGACCTCGACTTCCCGTCCCGGATCGCCGACACGGTGACGCTCTCCACCTTCCACGGGTGCCCCCCGCACGAGATCGACGCCATCACCAAGCACCTGATGACCCGTCACGAGTGCGATGTGATCGTGAAACTCAATCCCACTCTGCTGGGCATCGCCCGGGTCCAGGAGATCCTCCACGAGACGCTCGGCTACGACCACGTTCCCCTGTTGCCGCAGGCTTTCGTGGACGACCTGCAGTTCGATCAGGGCTTGGAGTTGATCGAGGGACTGCGGGAATTCGCCCGCCGGCACGGGAGGAAGTTCGGGATCAAGCTGAGCAACACCCTGGTGGTGGGCAACGACAAGGGGTGGATGCCCGACGATCCCATGTACCTGTCAGGACCGCCGCTGCACGTCATCACCTCGACCTTGCTGGACGAGTTGATCTGCGCCCTACCGGGGGTTTTCAACCTGGCGGGCCACGGCGGCGACGTCCAGGTGAGCTTCTCGGCCGGCGTCAGCAGGGACAACCTCACCGACACGCTGGGGATGGGAGTGGCGCCGGTCACCATCTGCTCGGATCTGCTCAAACCGGGCGGTTACGGTCGCTTGGCGCCGATGCTCAACCGCCTGGCGATGGAAATGCGAAAGGTCGGGGCCACCGATCTGGGGTCCTGGCATCATCACAAGTGGCGGGAGGCCCAGGCCACCGGGCACCGAGGTCCGGTGGAGGCGCACGTCATGGCCATGACCGAGGGTGACGACACCGGCTTCTACCACCTGTCGGGCAACGAAAAACTGCCCCGGGCGCTGGACAAGGAGCTGCAGATGTGGGGATGCGTGGCCTGCAACTTCTGCGTCACCGTCTGCCCCAACGATGCGGTGATCCGGCTGGCCACCGTCCCGGAACTCAAGGACGAGATGACCGACCGGTGGCAGTACTTCATCCTGGCCGAGCTGTGCAACGAGTGTGGAAACTGCCTGACCTTCTGCCCGGAGGAAGGCGATCCGGCGGTGGTCAAGCCGCGGCTGTTCGTGGATCGCGACCGTTTCGAAGCCGACGAGGAGCAGGGTTTCTTCCTAACCCCGACCGCCGACCGCCTGGGAATCCTGGCCAGTCCCGGCTGGGAAGAGGAGGTGGCGCCGCTCACCGCCATGCTCAACGGCGCCGAGGGTTTACCGCTGCGCACCGCCGAACTGAACACCTGAGCGATAGGGTCTTGTATGCGTGAGCGTCCGGCGGGCGAACAGGAGTAGTCCTCTACGCGGCAAGGAGCCGACCCATCAGAAAGCCCAGCAACGCGGCGGCCCAGGCGGCAGGGCCCGTCCGACCGACCGAGTCTTACGTCCGTCCCCACGCGGGGAGAGGGATGACTATGGCGGCCATCTCCACTGTCCTGTTCGCCGTGGTATCCGTGTGCGTGTTCGACCTGTTCTCCCACCACACCACTTTGGAGATGACCTTCCGGATGAACCTGGCGGGCTTTGCAATCTTCATGGTCATCGGATGGTGGAGGAAGGCTCTGCACCCGCGAGGCCGTATGGGAACACTTTTACTTCTGGGGGTGTGCGTCGTCGCCGCCACGGTGCTGTATTACGTGAGTCTCTCCCGTCTCGGCCCGGGTCCTTCGGCCACGTTCGCCTTCATCATGGTCCCCACGGTTCTCATCTGGACGCAGGTGAAACAGAGTGTCCCCGTGCCGTTCAGGGCGTGGGCCGCGGCGGGCATCGTTTTCCTGGGTGTCTCCCTGGCGACCGAGACCTGGACCTGGGAGAGGGCCGATCCGATCGGCATTGCCGCCGGAATCGGCTCGGCAGTGTTCATGGGGGGTTATCTGCTTTTGGTGGACCGCCTCGGGGGCCTTTCGCCGATAACCATCGGGGTGTGGTTCAGGGCCTCCGCCGCGGTGCTGATACTGCCGATCTCCGGGATAGGACCCATCGACCTGCCGTTTTCGAAGTGGTTGGTGCTGGGCATTGCCGCCGCGGCCAGCGCCGCCGGAATTCTGCTGGAGATTGCCTCGGTGGCCCGCGCCGGTCCGGGCACGGTGGGGACAGTCCTCACCGCCCAGCCGGTGGTGTCCTCCGCGGTGGCGTGGCTGGTGCTGGGAGAGAGCCTGACCTGGATGCAAACCGTCGGTATCGCGGTCGTGGTGTTGGGAGGTTTGACCCTTCACGGCCGTCCGAAGGTGAGATCGTCGTGGGATAACAGCCCGGACGGGGTGCGGGCCGGGGATTCCGGCAATAAAATGCGGTAGGGAAGCAGGCGTGGTCCACAGCCTCCAATGTGGCTCTTCGTAAAGGGGTGGTCTGATGGACGTAACGGTTTCTTTCACCAAAATGTCGGACGGTACGGCCGAGGACTACGCACTCCTGACCGGGTACGAGCAGGAAGAATTGGACGAGTTCCCGGACCGGGTGCTCGCGTGGCTCCGTTCCATGGACGAGCACACCGGATACAAGATCACCCGCCTCGGTCACTCCCTGCAAGCCGCCACCCGCGCCCACCGGGCCGGCGAGGACGAGGAGATGGTGGTGGTGACACTCCTCCACGACATCGGCGATGTCCTGGGTCCCGCCAACCATTCGGAGGTGGCCGCTGCGCTGTTGCGTCCCTACGTGTCGGAGGAGAACTACTGGATCGTCAAGTACCACGGGATCTTCCAGGAGAAGTACTACGCCCACCACTACGGGCGAGACCCCGACGCGCGGGACCGGTACCGGGACCATCCCCTGTACGAACGCACGGTGCAGTTCTGTGCCGACTACGACCAGGTCTCGTTCGATCCCGACTATCCCACCGAGCCGCTTGAGTTCTTCGAGCCCATGGTCCGCCGGATTCTCTCCGAACCCCGCCACCCCTCCACCTGACGGCTCAGGCCGCCCTAGTGGTGCGTCGGTTTTGTAGTTGAGTGGGTTAATGTTGTGGTATGCCTGTTTTTATTGCGCCCCCGTTGGAGATGTCGGTTGAGCAGCGTGCTGCGTTGGAACAGATAGCGAGGTCGGAATCGTTGCCGTTTCGGCGGGTTCGCCAGGCCAGGGGCCTGTTGTTGGCTGCTGATGGTGTGGCCAACGAGGAGACCGCCCGGAGGGTGGGGGTGTCGTCGAACACGGTCCGGGCTTGGCGGAAACGTTTCTCCGAGGACGGTGTTGACGGGGTGGGGGTGATCCGTCCGGGTCGGGGCCGTCCCCCGGTGATCAGCCAGGAGGTGGTGGAACAGATCGTTTCGGACACGTTGGGTACCCGCCCGGCGGACGGGTCGACGCATTGGTCGACCAGGACGATGGCGGCCCGTTTTGGGGTGGGAAAGGACACCGTGGCTCGTATCTGGAAAGCGCGGGGACTGCAACCGTGGAAGATCGAGACGTTCAAGTTGTCCAATGATCCTCGTTTTGAGGAGAAGTTGGTGGACGTGGTGGGTTTGTACATGAATCCGCCCGAACGGGCGGTGGTGTTGTGCGTGGACGAAAAGTCCCAGATCCAGGCGCTGGAACGCTCCCAGAGGTCCCTGCCGCTGAAACCCGGGCGGGCGGGGACCATGACCCATGACTACAAACGCAACGGCACCACCACTTTGTTCGCGGCGTTGGACACCGCCACGGGGAAGATCATCGCCGATTGTCGACCCAGACATCGTCACCAGGAGTTTTTGGGCTTTTTGAGACTGATCGAACGTCATGTCCCATCCGATCTGGACGTGCATCTGGTGATCGACAACTACGCCGCTCACAAGCATGCCAACGTCACCCGCTGGCTGGAGCATCCCCGCCGTCGGGACCGCTGGCACACCCATTACACGCCCACTTCGGCGTCGTGGCTGAACCTGGTCGAAAGATGGTTCCGGGAACTCACCCAAAAACGGCTACGCCGGGACAGCTTCCGAAGCGTCGGACAGCTCATCGAAGCGATCAACACCTGGACCGACCACTGGAACCAAAACCCCAAACCCTTCATCTGGCACAAAACCGCACAAGAAATCATCACCAAATTCCAACGAGGACGCGCAGCCCTCCACCAAACCAAAACCGCGACGCACCACTAGATGGTTAGTTCCAAGGGGTTAGTGGTCGTATGCGATGAGGGAGCGGGCTGGTCCTGGTCGGTTGGTGGTTTGGTTGTGCCAGATTGCTGCGGTGAGGGCGAGGAGGCGTTGCAGGATGCGTGCTATGACTCCTGGTTTGGTGCGTCCGCCGTGGCGTTCGAGATCGAGTTGGGTTTTGAGGGTGTTGTTGACCGATTCGATGATTTGGCGGAAGGGGCGGAGGTACCGTTGTGCGGGTCGGGGCTGTTCTGTTTTGGTGGCTGGTCGGATGAGGGTGATACCGGCCTGGTTGAGGGTCTGCTCGAAGCTTTTGCGTCGGTATCCTTTGTCGGCGATGATGGTCTGACCTGGGCGGGCTAGGCCGCTTCGGGCCAGCATGTCCAGGGCGATGTCGCGTTCGTCTGTTTTGGCGGGAGTGAGGGCCCAGGTGATAGGCAGACCGGACGGGGTAGCGATGAGGTGGAGGCGCAGACCCCAAAAGTATCGTGAGTGGGAGGCGCTGTAGCCGTATTCGGCCCAGCCTGCCAGTTCCGAGCGTTGGACGGTTTGGCGGCTTCGTCCGCATTCGATGGGGGTGGAGTCCATCAGCCACAGGTCATCATGGAACGATGGGGACATCCGACTGAGATAGTCTATGATGTGTTGCATCGTCCGGGTGCTGCGGCGCAGACGCTTGTTGTAGGCCGGTCGGGTGGGTAGGTACGGGAACCAGGGTTTCAGATGGGCGCGGGCGTAGCGGAGGAAACGGGCCTCTGCTGTGTATCCCAACATCGCCTGGACAACCGCCAAGGTGATCAACTCGGCATCGGACAGTTTCGGAGTTATTCCCACCACGGGCCGGTGGGGAACCCAATGGGTGTTTCGGATCAACAGATCGTCTATGGTCACGTACAATGCGGTAGCGAGGGTGTCCAGGTTCGGGTTCATACCAGGTCCTCCGGGATCGGGAGAGTTTTACACCCCCGGATTCTGGACACCCCCACCCTCAAAACAAGGTATTAACCCAAACACCCCTTGGAACTAATCATCTAGAGTCGCACGGACGGTCGTTTATAAAGGGACTCGCTACGGGGATCAATGGCGATCCCGGCCGATTGGAGAACCGTCACCCCGAGCAGGGGCTCGATGTCGGCTTCTCCGAACACGATCCTGGTACCGACGATCTCTCCCATGATCTCCACCTCGGCAGTCGTCACGTCCATTGCAATCTCGCTGCCGTCGGCCATCTCATACATCCGGCGGCCCCTGGGCTTCAAGCCGATAGCTTCCAGATGTTGTCTGGGCACCAGTGAGTCCGTTGCGCCGGAGTCCACCAGGAACTCGCCCTCCCAGAATCTGTCCGGCTCAGCGGCATTCCGAATAATTGCTGAAGCGTACGTAACGCCCATTTCGGTTCCTTCCCTTGTAGCGATACCTTCGCGGCCCCTGCCGGGTCGCTTTCCTCCTGTCGTTTCAACAGTATAGAGACATCGGCGGACTCAAGGGCAGGCCAGAGGTATCTGATCGGATATCGGATCGCACCGTCACGCTCCCCGGGCAGAATATCCGGCATATCCGAACCGGCAGGCGCATCACCCGGCAGTCCCCGATGCCGCCACGAATCTATCCTTGGGTACCCGCCGGGTAGCCGAGCGCAAGGACGTCGAATGCTGCGGATGAAGATCAAACGACACTGTGAACGTCACGCGGCGGCTTGCAGGACGACCAAGAGGTGATTACCGAGTGTCATTTCCCGCCTTAACCCAGACTCTCGGACTGGATGATGGCGCCGGGCTGCGGGTGGTGCGTGCGCGGTTCGTGGACGAGGAGAAGTTCGACTGGTCGCTATTCGAAGGATACGACAGTCTACGGGTCCTCACGTATTCGGCCAGCAGCTCGGCCGTGGTCAGGATGCTCGACGACTTTTCTTTCGAAAGCTTCGAGTGCGTGTTCGGAAGCGAGGGCGTGCTCGGCAACTTCTTGGATGTGCTCGCCTTCCAAAAGGTGGTGACCGGACAGACCCGGGCGGCCATCATGGGCCTGCGGGACGAACGACACCGGCGCATCCTGGGGAAGATCGCCAAGGGGCAGGCCAGGTTCTGGGTCCTTCGCCAGTACGTGGCCCACGCCAAGCTGTATCTGTTGTCGGGCGGGAACGGGACGCGGGTCATCGTGGGCTCGGCCAACCTGTCGGAGCGAGCCTTTTCCGGTATCCAGCCCGAGACCCTGGTGGTGTTCGACAACGACGAGGCGGCGTGGAGTCATTACGGTCGCATGTTCGCCGCCATCCGGGATACGGGCGCCGATGAGATTCCGCTTCCGAAGGAGCGAATAGCCCAGGCCGAGATCGAGGTGACGGACGCCCCGGTGTTGTCGGACGACTCCGCCACGGTGATCATCGAAGCGCCCGATCCGGCCGACGTCGAGGTGTCGGCGCCGGTACAGATGGAGCGGGTGGAGAAGGTGGCTGCCGTGTTGAAGCCGCGCCTGGCCGCGGCCATCCCGACCTTCCGGGCCGGGAAGCAGAGGATCACCCCGATCGTCAAGAGGGAACTGAGCCGCATTCGTCTCGTCAAATCGAGCGACCAAGCGGACACTCGCTACTTCTCGATAGACAGAAGCAACGGCAGGGCGGTGTTGTCCGGAGAGGACTTTTCCCTCCGCCGGGACGACCCGTCGGTCCGTTCCGACGCCAGGCTGATTCTGGACTTCTTCGCAAACTACGAGGGGGCGTTCGAGGGTGACGTACCCACTCTGCAGCGTGACTATTTCACTCTGATGGCCTGGCTGTATTTCTCGCCCTTCATCTGCGACCTCCGTTCACTGGCGCATCTGCGGGACAGCGACGTGGTTCGCTATCCCAGCTTCGCCATCATCTTCGGCAAGTCCAATTGCGGCAAGACCAGCCTGGTGGATACCCTGACGACTTCCATGTTCGGTCGCCCCCACACGGTCGACAAGAGGGGGTTCACCACCGCCCAACTGCGCGGTCTGCAGCACGCCTACCGGCGTCACCCGGTGGTCTTCGACGACGTGGGCAGGAGAGCCTTCAACCAGCACGGCAAGGACATGATCAAAGACGAGCTGCCGCCCTCGGTGACCGAGTACCCCGGGTTCGTCCTGTCGATGAACGCCGAGCCGCACTCCTTTCCCGACGAGATCGCCAAACGCAGCATGATGATCTACACCACCACCGCCCTTCCCGCTCACAAGGAAGGTCTCCGGCAAACCCTTCAGGGTGACGTCCAGCAAATCCGGGGAGGACTGACCGGTCACCTCTACCGACGCTACCTGTCGGATGTCATGGAGCGCCTGGAACTGGACCGTCTTCCCGAGGACTGGTTGGCGGTCTCGTCGTCGGTGCTCGGCGCCATTCTGACGGAAGCGACCGAGGGGCCCCCGCCGCACTGGTGCCGAGAAGTAACCTGGCTCGACTACGCCGACAAACGTTACGACCGGGTCAGAGACCGGGTCCTCGCCCTGCTGAGACTGTCGGCTTACGCCAAGCGGGAAGGCGACAGTCCTACCGGGTGGACCGTCGACGGGAACAACGTCATAGTCTGGGAACAGCGGGACGCCTTCGGCAGGCGCGCCTTCGCCTGGGACGACCTCCCCTCCACCCTTATAGACGAAGCCGCCAGCGGCGGTGATCGGACGGTGCTGCACCGAAAAAGCCTGGAGAGTTTCCTCAACCGGCCACTGCGCCAGAAGGGTCGTTGGTGGAGGCGCGGCTAGGGCCGGAGGCAGGAGGGGAACAACATTACAGATAGCGGGCATGGAACACTATGCACCGCTCGTTCTCGGCCCGTCCGTCCCGACGCAGTACGACTTCTAGCATGTGATTATCGGAGGTAAGACCTACAACTCTGGTGCTTCTGCTCTTGTAGAAACGGTCCCATTCGGGATGAGTCTTGGCGAATTCGAAGACGAAGAGTTGCAGAGGGTGGAGGGACAGCACATGCCGGATGTCTTCGTGGAGGACTCGTTTCAACGCTGAGTCATAGATGGAGATTAGGGTATGACTCGGTGGCCAGTAAGGCACTGGCGGCGATCAAACCACCGGGGAGGGCCGGGTTTCCTCCAGGAGCGGAACGGGTCCGGTTCGAGGGCCCCGATAGTCATCCAGGAATTCTTCCGCCAATCGACGGTGCAAGGCGGTGAGACGCTCCCGTTCGTTTTCCGGGTAACCGCACTTGGTGATGATATCGCCAATGGTGACCGTCAATCTGTTGAACCGCACCATCCTTGCTTCTTGCTGATGAGGGACCCAGAAGATGGCGTCATCGGGGTCTTGGTAGTCATCGTAATTCTCGTAGTCGTATTCGTCTGACCGGCTCATCAGTTCGTACTCCTCCTCGTCAGGGGCGAAAGAAGGACAACGATGACCACCGGCGTGTTGTTCAGTGTCTGCCACGGGCGGAATTTTAGCGGCTTCCGGTCATGAGCGCCTCCAGACCTGATTTGCCTTCCTCAACCAACCTTACGCCCAGAACCAGGTGCGAGGATGCCGGTGTCTTGATGCCGGGCCGTTTGAATCCCAGGCCTCGGGTTCATATGCTCCTGTAGACAGTGTGCCAAGGTGGAAGATCGACAGATGTGTTGTGTGGAGGTGTCCGTGCTCCCGAGGGAGCCCGACTCGTATGACGGGCGCCGATGGCTCAAGACGATCTGTACCATGCACAGCTCCTGAACGATGGGCGCTTCGGCTCTCCGCTGGGAACTGGTTGCCTGGTGGCACTTGTTCACCCCGGCCCGCCCTATGAAAGAGGCCGAGCTGCATGGCTGATCGACGCCCGTTGTCTATTGCAGACAAGCTCGACAAATCGCGCAGTGATGTTCTGGACCTGAGCCTGAGGAATCCATTGCTCAACTTCCGCGAACTCAAGGCGAGCGGAGTGAAGGTCACAGATGAAATACCCCGGGAAGTCTTCAGGATCATGGTCAGGCAGGGCAAAGTCATGTACTTCCAGGCGGCCGGCGCGCATGGCGAGGGCGGTCCCGACGACGACCGGTATGACATCCCGGAGGAATTGCTTTCGCTGATGGCGGAGGCCGAGAGCAACTTCGATCAGCCCGCGGACCGGCATGTCGACAACAAGCTCCAAACCCCCTACCCGCCGGATCGCATCGCCCTGCGTCTCAGGAACACTTTTCGCCGAGCCCACCTCTCCATAGAGGAACAGGGCGTCAACATCCTTTACCTGGCCTTGGGTCAACTGCTCTGGTATGAGTCCGACTCCAGCGACCTTCGGAGAGCGGCGCCCCTGGTGCTGGTGCCGGTGGAGTTGAGGAAATCCAGCGGCGGCACGCGCTTCAATGTGCGATGGACCGAGGAGGAGATAAACGGCAACCTGTCGTTGGAGACCAAGCTCCAGGCGGACTTTTCGATCGAACTGCCGCCGCTCCCGGATGCTGAAGATCTGGATGTGGACGCTTACTTGGCGGGTGTAACCGAGGCCGTGGCGCCACAGGCCAGATGGTCAGTGGACAGCACCGCCATCAATCTCGGGTTCTTCTCGTTCAGCAAACTCCTGATCTACAAGGATCTCGACTCGAAGGCGTGGCCCGCCGACAGCCCACCGGGAGATCATCCTCTTGTTGGAGCCCTGTATGGCGAGGACGGCTTTCGTGAAGACCCTCCCACGATTACCGACAAAGACCACCTGGACGAGTTGCTCGATGTGTCCGATATGCACCCGGTCGTCGACAGCGACAGTTCCCAGACGCTGGCCGTTGTGGATGCCAAGCAGGGAAGGAACCTGGTCATTCAGGGTCCTCCGGGAACGGGTAAGTCCCAGACCATAACGAATCTGATCGCCGAGGCAATCGCCGATGGGAAGACGGTCCTGTTCGTAGCCGAGAAGATGGCCGCCCTGGAAGTTGTGAAAAGGCGGTTGGACAAGGTTCACATCGGGGACGCCTGTTTGGAATTGCACAGCCACACCGCCAATAAGCGCTCTGTTCTTCACGAATTGAAGCGGACCCTTGAACTGGGGGAGCCTCAGTTCCGGGATGTGCAGCAGGATCGGAACCTGCTGCAGTCCAATCGCGAACGCTTGAATGAGTACGCCCGTGCCGTGAATGCTCCCATTGGAGCAGTCGGATTCACACCCAACCAGGTGATCGGACGAGCCCACCAGATACGGATCTCCCACCCGCGGGTCGAGTGGCCTGTTCTGGAGATGAAGGACTGCGCGCGGTGGACTCGTCAGGACTTTGACGAGCGTCGCCAACTGATCGGTAACCTCCAGGCGCTGGTCAAGTCCATCGGAGTGCCCTCCCAACACATCTACTGGCGCAGTGGATGCTCTCAGTACATGGACACCGGCCAGGTCAGAAGGAAGTTGGAGGCTGCTCTGGGGGCGCTGCGGCTTTGGAGGAAGCATGTCTCCTCCCTCTGCAAACTCCTGCAACCGGCCTCCATGCTTCGGGATCCGGCCCGGGCAGAGGTGGCGATGCTGGTCGACACGGCGCGGCGCGTCATGGAAGCGCCGAGGCTGAAGGATGTCCGTCATCGGAGCGAGGAGTGGTCGGGTCGGGCCGGGGAGATCGAGAAGATGAGCCTCCAGTTCCTGGAAATCGCGGAAATACACGACACCTACGGTTCGGTCTTGGTCCCCGAGGCCTGGGAAAGCGATGTCTCCGAATGCCGGCAGACATTGTCCCAACTCGGCGCCAAGTGGTGGAGGGGTCTGTCCGGGAGATACCGAAGCGCCCGGGACCTGTTGCGAGGGATGTGCCGAGGCGATGTTCCCGAGCAATGGGACCGCCAAGTGGCTGTTGTCGATGGAATATCGAGGGTTCAGCGTCTTCGTGGGAATATCGCCGACAACGAGGAACTGCTGGCGAGGCTCTTCCCGGGATTCGACCTCGGCTCCTCGCTCGGCGGGTACCGGCGACCCGGGGAGACCGCGACCTGGCTTCTTCGACTCCACGCCGACACCGCGGACGGAGAGGTGGACGCCAACATTCACGCCATGCTCGATCGTGACATCGATGTTGAGGCGCTGGAGGGAAACATCCAGTCCGTATGTGGTGCCGACCATGGTCTCGTGGAGGCCCTCGGCGCCATCGAGTCGTTGTTGGAGTGGAGGACGGACCGTTCTCCGGATGGTGTTCCTCTTGTCGACCGCCCCTTCTCCGCCATGGAGAACTGGATCACGGCGGCCCATGCGGACGTGGATGCGCTCCGGGGGATCATACGGTTCAACCAGATGGAGAAACAAGCCGGTGACCAGGGTCTCGCGGATGCCGTGAACCTGTCCACCGGCTGGAAGGATGCCGGTTGGCGTCTTCTCGATCTCTTCGACCTGGTCTGTTACGAGCATTGGATAGCCGATGCCATGCGGGCGCATCCCATTCTCTTCGAGTTGGATGCGGTTACCCATGAGGAGACGGTCAACCAGTTCCGCAAACTCGATCGGTCGGTCTTCGAGGAGAACCAGGCCATAGTCGCGCAGCAACACTGGACCAGGGTTCCTCACCAATACGGTGGTGGACAAAGGGGCGTCCTTCAGCGGGAATTTCAGAAGAAGAGGCGTCACCTTCCCCTGAGGAGGCTGATGTCAAAGGCGGGGAATGCCATCCAACAGATCAAGCCGGTGTTTATGATGAGCCCTCTTTCGATCGCCAAGTTCATACCCCCGGGCTCCGTTACGTTCGATCTGGTGATCTTCGATGAAGCCAGCCAGGTGAGGCCGGTCGAAGCGATCGGGGCCATTCTGCGTAGCCGGCAGGCTGTGGTGGTGGGCGATACGAAACAGCTTCCCCCGACGAGTTTTTTCGACCGGTTGGACACCGGTGACGAGGATGACGAGGAAAGATCGGAGACCGCCGACTTGGAGAGCATCCTGGGGATGTTCTGCGCCCAGGGTGCTCCCGAGCGAATGCTTCGTTGGCACTACCGGAGCCGGCATGAGTCTCTGATCGCCGTCTCGAATCACGAATTCTACGACAGCAGGCTGGTTGTCTTTCCCAGCCCGGACAAAGGGCAGGAAGAGACCGGGTTGAGTCTGCAACACGGACCGGAGTGGCTATATCGAAGGGGAAGAGGAGGGCGCGTCAATGTCCGGGAGGCGCGGGTGGTGGCGCAGGCTGTGATGGCCCACGCTCGTTCCAGTCCCGAGTTCACATTGGGGGTGGCGGCGTTCAGCATTTCCCAGGCCCGGAGGATCGAGGATGAAGTGGAGTTGCTTCGTCGAAAGGACGGCTCGTGTGAGGACTTCTTTCAGGCCCACCCCCACGAACCCTTCTTCGTGAAGAATCTTGAGACAGTTCAGGGTGATGAGCGGGACGTGATTCTGATCAGTGTCGGCTATGGAAAGGTGGAGGGAGGGTACATGTCGATGAACTTCGGGCCTCTCAACAAGGACGGCGGAGAGCGACGCTTGAATGTGTTGATAACACGGGCACGCCGGCGCTGCATCGTGTATGCCAACTTCAATGCATCCGACCTCGATATGAGAAGGAGCAAGGCCCGCGGGGTGGAGGCCTTGAAGGTGTTCCTGCATTACGCGGAGACCGGAGTGTTGGGCGTGTCGGCGCCCAGCGGGAGGGAGGCCGATTCTCCCTTCGAATCGGCGGTGGCCGCAGCCCTCCGGAACCGCGGTCACGACATCGTACACCAAGTGGGGTCGGCGGGGTTCTACATCGACCTGGCGGTGGTGGACCCCAAACGACCCGGCAGGTATCTGTTGGGCATAGAATGCGACGGCGCCAGCTATCACAGTTCCCGGTCGGCCAGGGATCGAGACCGGCTCCGCCAGCAGGTGCTGGAGGGACTCGATTGGACCATCCACCGGATCTGGAGCACCGACTGGTACCTGGATCCCCGGCGCGAGCTGGCCAAGGCGGAGGAGGCCATAAGGGGAGCGGCGGAGCGCACTTCCGGGCAGACCCCCGAGGCTTCACCTGGCCCCGCTCCTCTGACCCGAGCCGCTGCCCTGGAAGAGGAGCAGGTCTCGATGGAAGCCGTTCCCTACCGTACGGCCAGCCTGACGCTGACCCTCCGGGGCCTGCCGCTCCACCTGGCGTCGGATCGCCAAATGCTGGAATGGATTATGCAGGTGGTAAAGGTGGAGAGTCCGGTCCACATACCCGAAGTGGGGCGTCGGATCGCGCAGTCGGGGAACAGTCGTTTCAGCAAGAGGATCAAGACCAAGGTGGATGATGCTGTCGCCCTGGGTGTCACCGAGGAGCGATTGGTACGCAGGGGCTCTTTCCTGTGGCTGCCGGGCCGACGGGAAGTGCCCGTTCGTCGACGTGACGAGGCCCCGGTGCAGTTGCGAAAGGTCGACGCCATCGCTCCGGAGGAAATCGGCACCGCCCTGCTGCACGTCGTCAGGATCAGCTTCGGCATTGAAGCAGAAGAGGCGTTGGTCGAGGCCAGCAGGCTGTTTGGATACAAGCGAGCCGGGTCGGCCATTCGGGCGCATTTCCGATCGACGCTGGACTCTCTTTTGGCACAGAGAGTTCTCAGGGAGACGGGAGGGCACCTCTTCATTGAAGAGTGAAGGGAGTGCCCGGGCGTCCCCGGGCGCGGGGCAATCCTCCGATTGTGGGTGGGGTTCCTCCACAAGTCGGGTGTTGCAAACACTTTGCGAGAGGCTAGGGGAGGACCCCTGTGGTTTGTGATCCCTGGGCTGATGTCCGGGTTGTTGGTGGGTTTGGATAGCGGGGGCGGCTTCTTTTCATGACCACTCCGAGGCCGCGGAAGGGTGGTCGAGGAACTGGTGTCTTTTGGATGCTGGCGCCGTTTGAGTCCCGGGTCTCGGTTTCATATGCTCTTGTAGACAGTGTTCGGATGTGGAAAGATCGACAGATGTGTTTGTATGAGGTGTCCATGTTCCTGAGAGAGCCCGACTCGTATGACGGACTCCGATGCCTTATGCCGAGCCGCGGCACGGGGAGCCCCTGAAAAGTGGATGTTTTCGCTTTCCGCGAGGAACTGGTTGCCGAGTATGAGCGGTTCTCCAGGAGCTTTACCCGGATCCGGTCGGCGGATATCCGGCACGCTGTCGACCGGGCTTATGCGGGCGGGCGTTTCTGGCCGTCTCCGCTGATCCAGTTGAACCCGAACTTCGAGCCGGGCGGCTCCATCGACGAGTTCGTATTGCGGGGCGTCCTCGATGCAGAATGTGCGACGATCTTCCGGATCGGCAAAACCGCCGGCGGGTCGGGCCAGGATCTCGTGTTGCACCGGCATCAGGCGGATGCCATCGAGGTCGCCCGACGAGGCGAAAGCTATGTCCTGACCACCGGTACCGGGTCCGGCAAGTCACTCGGCTACTTCATTCCGATTATCGACGACGTTCTGCGTCGCAAGAGGGCCGGCGATCCGTGTCGAGGAATAACAGCCGTGGTCGTCTACCCCATGAACGCTCTCTGCAACAGCCAGTACGAGGAGCTGGAGAAGTTCCTGGGGCATGGCTACGGGGCCGGGCAGGCGCCGGTGACCTTCGCTCGATACACCGGCCAGGACTCCAAGAAGGACCGCGAACGGATCGCTCAGAGCCCGCCTGACATTCTGCTGACCAACTACGTCATGCTCGAACTGATAATGACCAGGTTTCTCGAAACCGACAAGGCGGTGCGTCAACACGCCGCCGGTCTTCGGTTCCTGGTTCTGGACGAACTTCACACCTACCGGGGACGGCAGGGCGCCGACGTGGCCATGCTGGTTCGACGTGTCCGGGAGCGGTTCAACGACGATCTTCTGTGCATCGGCACCTCCGCCACCATGGCCTCGGAGGGATCGGCCGGGCACCGGAACGTGGCGGTGGCGCACGTCGCCAGCCAGTTGTTCGGAGTCGCTGTCAGCCCCGACAACATCATCACCGAGACCCTGAAGCCTGTCACCGACAAAGAAACTGCCGTCGACGGACCCAGCTTGCAGAGGGCTATCGAAGCAGGAGTACCGGAGAGGCCCACGCACAATCAACTCGCCAAGCATCCCGTGGCCGCCTGGGTGGAACAGAAACTCGGCCTGGAAGAAGAAGATGGGAGGCTCCGGCGAATATCACGCCCCAGAACTGTTCACGAAGCCTCCCGACTGCTTTCCGAAGACAGTGGCCTGGGGACGGAGGTTTGCCGGGAGTACCTTTCGGGGTTCCTGCTGGCGGCCCACCGGAGTCGAAATACCGAAGGTCGGGGCTTCTTCGCTTTCCGCCTGCACCAGTTCATCGGCGGAGCGTGGAACGCCTATTCCACTTTGGAAGCTCCCGGCGATCGGTACATCACCTCGCAGGGGCAGCAGTTCAAACCGGGTGACCGCACCCGTCGCCTGTTCAACCTCTGCTTCTGCAGAGCGTGCGGCCAGGAGTACTTCCCTGTCTGGGCCTCGTTGGTCGCCGACCAGCCCCATCGCTTCGAGCCGCGGGAACTCGCCGAACGTTCCCACGAAGATGACGATCTCCAGTACGGCTATTTGATGCCCGACCCCGAGGGGAGGTTCGATCCGACAGATCTGGAAGGCCAATTCCCGGAGGACTGGCTGGAATTCTTCGACGGCGAACCCCGTCTCAAGCGCTATTACCGACGCTACCACCCCTTGGAAGTGCAGGTCGACCCCGACGGTGAGAACACCGGTGAAGGTCTGGCCGCCTGGTACATTCCCGGTCCGTTTCGATTCTGTCTCGATCCCGATTGTGACGCCTACTACGACGGCAGCCAGCGCAGTGACTTCGGCAAACTCTCGGGACTGTCCAGCGAAGGCCGCAGTTCGGCCACCACCGTGCTGGCGCTCTCCTCCCTCAAATACCTCATCGGGACCGATCTCGACGATGAGACCAAAAAGCTCCTGGCCTTCACGGACAACCGCCAGGACGCAAGCCTCCAGGCCGGGCACTTCAACGACTTCGTGCAGATTCTGTTGCTGAGGGGCGCCCTGCTCGCCGCCATCCGGAGCGATCCCGATGGGCGCCTGGCCGATGATGTCGTGGCACAGAGGGTGCTGGACCATCTGCACCTGGATCCCGCTGACTACGCCACCAATCCCGGCGCCAAGGGCATTTCCGCCCAGAACGCGGTCAAGACCCTCCGGGAGGTCCTCGGCTACCGACTCTATTACGACCTGCAGCGAGGCTGGCGGATCAACAATCCGAATCTGGAGCAGTTGGAGCTCTTGCAGATTCACTACCGGGGCATTCGGGATTGCTGTGAAGACGAGGAGGAGTGGCGAAGGGGACACGCCCTGCTCGGATCACTGTCGCCGGAGCGGCGGCGAATCCTCGTGGAGGCGCTCCTTGACCGCATGAGAAGCGCACTGTGTATCAAAACGGTCTATCTCGATCCGAATTTCCAGGAGCAGGTCCGCAATCGGAGCTTCAACCAGCTGAAGGAACCCTGGGGTCTGTCAGAGGAGGAGCGCCTTTTCTCCCACGCCTACATGGTTCCCCGGCCCGGCACGAAGGGCAGGCGCAAGGACTACCGCACATTGCATGTGTCCTATCGCTCGGCTTTCGCGCGCCGCTTCAAGTCTCAGGCCTTTTGGGGTCGGGACAATCGTCATTACCCGGCGAAGTTCGACGAGGGCGTCTACAACGCGGTCATCGACGATGTTCTACGGGTCCTCATCACCTACGGATACGTGGAGTCCAGCGATCTGGGCGGCGGCCGTACCGGGTACCGGATCGACAGTTCCGCTCTGCAATGGCGGCTTGCAAAGCGATCCGACTCGCCCGATACGAGCGCCACCAATGCCTTTTTCCGCACGCTGTACCGGAATGTCGCCAAGCTTCTCGGCGTCGACGACCGCTTCCTCCACCAGCTCGAGGCCCGAGAACACACCGCCCAGGTGGAGTCAGATGTACGGGAGGAACGGGAGAAGCGGTTCCGCAAGGGCCTCGAAGGGGAACGCGTCGTGAACGGTGAGATAGAGGAGGCGGGGCTGCCGGTGCTGTTCTGCTCGCCGACGATGGAGCTCGGAGTCGATATCTCCACTCTCAACACGGTCTACCTGCGGAACGTTCCACCCACGCCCGCCAATTATGCGCAGCGCAGCGGACGCGCCGGGCGCAGTGGCCAGCCGGCCCTGGTGGTCACCTACTGCGCGGCCCGATCGCCTCACGACCAGTACTTCTTCTCCGATCCCGCCCGCATGGTGGCGGGCGCCGTCAACCCGCCGACCATTGATCTTGCCAACGAGGACTTGGTCCGAAGCCACTTGCAGGCGGTTTGGCTGGCAGAAACAGGCGTCAGTCTGGGTACATCAGTCCCCGAGGTGCTCGATCTGGAGAGCACCGAGGTCATGCCCCTGCGCCCCGACATCGCCGCCCAGGTCGGCCGCTCCCTGGTTCTGGAGGAAACCACCAGGCGCTCCCGGCGCATACTCGCCACGCTCGGCAGGGACCTCTCCGAACAATTCGCCCCCTGGTACACCGATACCTGGCTGGACAGCGCCATCAATTCGGCGAGCCGGCGTTTCGACGAAGCCTTCGACCGTTGGCGTTCTCTCTATCGCGCCACGACCAGCCAGATGAAACGCGCCAACCGCGTGGTGAACAGTGCGGCGGCCACCGAGAGGGAGCGGAAAGAAGCCAAGGCTCGATACGACGAGGCCTACATACAGCAGAGTCTGCTGCTCGACAGCAGGCGGACCATGAACTCTGACTTCTACACCTACCGCTATCTCGCCTCGGAAGGGTTCCTGCCGGGTTACAACTTCCCGAGGTTGCCGCTCATGGCGTTCATCCCGGGGAGAAGAGGGAAGGTCGCCCGTGACTCCTTCCTGAGCCGACCGCGGTTTCTGGGTCTCACCGAGTTCGGTCCACAATCCATCATCTATCACGAAGGCAGCACCTACCGGGTGCGGCGCATCATTCTCACAGTTCGAGGCGAGGTGACCACCTCGGCGGCACTACCCGTGCAAGCCGCCCGGATCTGCCCTTCCTGCGGCTACGGGCACTTTGGGGACCAGAAGGAATTCGAACGCTGCGCCAGTTGCGACATTCGTTTGGGGGAGGGGCGCCGCATATGGAATCTGTATCGCATCGCGCAGGTCTCGACTCGCCGGGCGACCCGCATCACTTCCGATGAGGAGGAAAGACAGCGCCAAGGCTACGAGATGGTCACCACTCTCCGATTCAGCGAGGAAAATGGTCGGCCGCGCGTGGAGAGAGCCGTTGTGGAGCACCGGGGCGAGGAACTCTTGGAGCTCAAATACGGCCCGGCCGCCACGCTGTGGCGCATCAACCTGGGATGGCGCCGGCGCAAGGAGAAGTCCGTGTACGGATTCAGTGTCGATCCGAACACCGGGGAATGGACGAAGGACTCGCAGGCGCCGACCGACGCCGAAGACGACCGGGTGAAAGAGGGCAAAACGGTGCAGCGTATCACGCCGTTCGTGAGGGACACCAAGAACGTTCTCGTCCTCCGGCCCGTAACCGATCTTTCCACCGAAGCCATGGTCTCATTGCAATATGCGCTGAAACGCGGCATCGAGCAGGAATTTCAGTTGGAGGAATCGGAACTTGCCGCCGAGCCTCTGCCTGATCGGGACCACCGCAGCACCATTCTCTTCTACGAGGCGGCCGAGGGCGGCGCAGGCGTGCTCACCCGCCTGGCAGGCGACCCGGGGGCGATCCCCCGAATCGCCCGGAGGGCGCTTGAGGTCTGTCACTACGCCTCAAAGTCCGGTGATTGGACGGACGCCGATGACTTGGAGGATCAGCAGCCCGAATGCGAGGCGGGTTGCTATCGCTGTCTCCTCAGCTACTACAACCAGCCGGACCACTCGTCCATCGACCGGAAAGACGAGGCCATGGTCGAACTTCTCTGCCGACTGACCCATGCGGAGCGAAAGAGCCTTGGGGCCTTCGATGAGTTGACGAATGCCTCCACCTCCAGTCTTGAAAGGGCATGGATCGATTTCCTGAGGGAGAATGAGTACCGCTTGCCGGATCGCGTGCAGCCCTACCTGGAGGAATACGGCACCCGGCCTGACTTCGCCTATGCCAACCACCAGACCCTGATCTATGTCGATGGTCCGCATCATCGGGGAAACACGCAGAAGATTCTCGACGCCCGAATAACCAGGCGTCTCGAGGACGCAGGCTTCACCGTGGTGCGTTTCCCCGCCGACCAGGCTTCATGGGTCGGCATGGTCGGCGACTACGCCTGGGTCTTCGGCGCCGGGCATCGCATGGCAACCGCGCAGGGAGTGTGACGGCGATGGCGGTATCGGTCCGGTTCAAACCCGGTGATCTGGTCCGGGCGCGCGGACGCGAGTGGGTGGTCCTCCCCGAGACGCGTCCCAACCTCATGAAGTTGCGCCCACTCGGCGGCGCGGAAGACGACGCCACGCTGATCTACCTGCCTTTGGAGCCTGAGCCGCCGGTTGCGGCCACGTTCGACCTGCCCAATCCTGACAAGCCGGGCTCCCAGGAAGCCGCCCTTCTTCTCAGGGATGCACTCCGTCTCAAGCTTCGGGCCGGCGCCGGTCCCTTTCGAAGTGTGGGGAACATCAACGTCGAACCCCGCCCCTACCAGTTGGTCCCTTTACTCATGGCTCTCAAGTTGGACACTATCCGACTGCTGGTGGCCGACGATGTGGGGATCGGAAAGACCATTGAGGCGTGTCTCATCGCCCGGGAACTCATCGATCGCGGCGAGATCGAACGGTTCACCGTGATCTGCCCGCCGCATCTCTGTGAACAGTGGAAGCAGGAACTGGAGGAGAAGTTCGGCATCGACGCAGAAGTGGTCCGAACCGGAACGGCCACCCGCCTGGAACGCGGCCTGCGGCCAGACGAGTCCATCTTCGAGGTCTATCCCTTCACGGTCGTCTCCCTCGACTACATCAAGTCGGACCGGCGCCGAAATGACTTTCTGCGCGCCTGTCCCGATTTCGTGATCGTCGATGAGGCCCACACCTGCGTTCGTGCCAACACCAACACCCGCCATCAGCGTTACCAGTTGCTGAAAGGTCTCGCCGAGAGCGAACCCAGGCGGGGAATGGTGTTCCTGACCGCCACGCCGCATTCGGGCGACGACATCGCTTTTCACAACCTCCTGGGTCTGTTGGAGCCGAAGTTCGCCGGGCTGTCCGATTTGCCCCAGGGAAAGGATCGCCGGGCATTGCGTGAGGAGCTTGCCGCGCACTTCGTGCAGCGTCGGCGCGGTGACATCGACGAGTGGAAAGACGCCGCCGGGTTTCCCGTCCGCGAGAGCCGGGAATCCACCTACCGGTTGACCGGTGACTGGGGGAGGATATTCGGTGATGTGCTCGCCTACGCCCGCGCCATGGTGAAGCAGGCCGAGGGCGGCACCAAGCTTCAGCAGCGGATGTCTTGGTGGGCGGCGCTTGCGTTGTTGCGATGTCTCTCCTCAAGTCCCGCCGCCGCGTCGCTGGCATTGCGCACCAGGCTTCAAGCCGCGCAAAGCGGGAGCGAGCAGCAACAGATCGACGACCTGGAGCGAACCGCCAGAGAAACGGTGATGGACGAGGCGGCCGATGATTCCCTGACGCTCAACGAGAGCGTTCCTGCCGGCATCTTGGAGGAGGCTGACGAATCGGACGAGGAGTCGGTTGCGCTTCGCCAACTCATCGAGCGGGCTGACGCCTTGCGGGGACCCAAACAGGACCCCAAGCTCCGGGCGCTGATCAGAGAGGCGCGAAAGCTCATTTCGGCGGGATTCAAGCCGGTGGTGTTCTGCCGCTACATTGCCACTGCCCACTACGCGGGCGAGCAACTCAGACGCGCTCTGCCGAAGAGAAAGACCCATGTCGAAGTGGTGACCGGAGAACTGACCTCCGACCAGCGCGAGGAACGAGTGGAGGCGCTGGGTGAACTGGACAGCAACATCACACCGGTGCTCGTGGCGACGGACTGTCTTTCCGAAGGGGTCAACCTGCAAAGGCATTTCGACGCCGTGATTCATTACGACCTCACGTGGAATCCCACCCGCCACGAACAGCGGGAAGGCCGGGCGGATCGTTTCGGGCAGGCGAGTCCCATCGTGCGCGCCTTGATGCTCTACGGACAGGACAACCCGGTCGACGGGGCCGTCCTCCGGGTGATCTTGAGAAAGGCCGAGAAGATCCGCAAAGAACTGGGCGTGGCCGTGCCCCTGCCCGCCGACAACAACAAAGTGGTCGACGCCATCATGAAGGCGGTCCTTCTCCAGGGTCCGGGAAGGCAGGAGGCTCTTGACTTCGGAGAGACCGAGGTCGAGGTGGACAACGCCTGGGAGATCGCCCGTGGGAAGATGACGCGCACGGTCTTTGCGCAGCGACGGTTGAGGCCCGACGATGTTCTGCCCGAGTGGCGGAAGACGGTGTCCATCCTCGGCGGGCCCGACGACGTGGCTCGGTTCGTCCGCCTCTCCGCTGAGCGGTTGGGCGCGCCGCTCCACAGCCAGAACGGCTACAGTCGCCTGCCGGTTGGACACCTCCCCAAACCTGTTCAGGATCGCCTGCAAGCGGTCGGGTTCAAAACAGCCGCCCGCATCTCCTTCGACCAGCCCGCTCCCACCGGCGCCGCATACATTCATCGAACCCACCCGTTGGTCACCACCCTGGCCGACTATGTGGCGGAGCAGGCGCTCGACGCCGACAGTCCGGAGGTCGGCGCACGGGTGAGCGCCATCTTCACCAGGGGAGTCAAGACCAGGACCGTTCTCTATCTGCTGCGGCTGCGGAGCCAGCTTCAAATGGAGCAACGAACCGCCGATGGACGGTACGTACCGCTGAAAGCGCTTCTTGCCGAAGAGTGTCTGGCGTTGGCTGTCGAAGGCGGGGAGGCCCCCCGATTGTTGACCGACGAGGATGCCCTGGCCCTACTCGCCCTTGAGCCTGGCCGCAACATGGAAGACGGCCAGAAGACCCGTCTCATCCGCCAGACGATCGACGCCCTGCCCGCCATGAAAGAGACCTTCAACCGCATCGCACAGGAGCGAGCCCGGGAACTGTTGGCGGACCACCGCCGCATCCGCGACGCCAGCGGCGCCAGGGGATTGCGGCACAAGGTCACCCCGGCGCTCCCGGTCGACAAAATCGGCGTCTACGTATTCATGCCCTTCGCGAGTTTGTGAGGCAGGTTTATGGCGCGTAGGCGGAGCAGTCACGGATTCACGGCCCTCAGGGTGGAAGGCGGCATTTTGCCACCCGAGTTCCTCCGATCCGTCGCCTCCCTGCAGGCGCCCCGGCAGACCGGCGCCGACTATGGGCTGTCGAAATCGCTGGTGCTCAAAGAGGAACTCGCTCGCTACTGGCGGATGTCCAGCGACTACTACGCCCGCTATGCGCAACGTCGCCGACGGCTGGACCTCAGGGCTCAAAAGGTGGGCGTCGACGACTGGCTCGTGCCCCTGCTGCGCTCACCCCTTGGATATGAGGATCTGACCAGGACCAGGAAGAGCGTCACCCTGGATGATCGTGTCTTCAGCCTGTCCCATCGCGCCTGCGGTCTGGCGGTGCCCCTTCTGTTGGTGACCCGTGATTTCAACCTCGACCGGGCTTATCCGAAGTTCGGCTACGAAGGACGCCGGCAGGCGCCCCACGGACTTATGCAGGAATACCTCAATGCCGAGGACGATTCGCTGTGGGGAATCGTCTCCAACGGATCGCGGCTCCGCATTCTCCGGGACAATCCCAGCCTCACCCGTCCCTCCTACATCGAGGCCGACCTGGAACTGATCTTCGAGGAGGATCTGTATTCGGACTTCGCAGCGCTGTGGTTGGCCGTCCACGCCAGCCGACTCAAACCCATCGACGACAAACCGTCCAGTTGCATCATCGAAGCATGGCGAGCCAAGGCGCACGAAACCGGCGAACGCGCCCGGGAGAATCTCCGGGATGGCGTCACAACAGCTCTACGCCAGATGGGCAACGGCTTTCTGGAGCATCCGAATAACGACGAACTGCGCATTGAGCTTCACGAGGGCACGATGTCGGCTGACCGCTACTTTCAACAACTTCTCCGGCTGATCTACCGGTTGCTGTTCCTGTTCACGGCCGAGGAGCGCGATCTGCTTCATTCTCCAGGAGCTACTACCGAGCAGAGGGCGATCTACCAGGCCGGGTTTTCGCTCGCCCGGCTGCGAGAACGCGCCCTGCGTCGGCGGTCCTACGATCGCTACCGGGATCTCTGGCAGGGGCTTCAGATCACCTTCCGCGCCCTGGCCCAGGGAGAACCGGCTCTTGGGCTGCCGGCTTTGGGTGGTTTGTTTCGAGAGGATCAGTGTCCCGATCTGGACCGGGCGTCCATCACGAACGAGCGTCTTCTGGAAGCCGTCCGGGCCCTGAGCTTCTTCCGAACCGGCCGAGGACTCACTCGCGTCAACTACCGGGACATGGATACCGAGGAACTCGGCTCCGTTTACGAGAGTCTGTTGGAACTTCAGCCGGTGGTGGAAGTGAACGGCCAGCCCTGGAACTTCGGCTTCATCGGGGACCGCAACGGCAAGAAGACCAAGGGATCAAAGAGGAAACTCACCGGCTCCTACTACACCCCGCCCACGCTTGTGAACGAGTTGATCAAGTCGGCCCTCGAACCGGTCCTCGCCGAGACCGTCGCCGACCATCCCAAAGACCCACGGGCGGCCATCCTCAACCTCAAAGTGCTGGACCCGGCCTGCGGCTCGGGGCATTTCCTCTTGGCCGCCGCCCGGCGTATGGCCCTTGAGATAGCTCGGATCGAATCAGATGCCGATACGGTGGACGAAGCCACCCGCCAGCACGCCCTTCGGGAGGTGGTGCAGCATTGCATTTTCGGTGTGGATAAGAACCCCCTGGCGGTCGAACTGTGCAAGGCCGCCCTATGGATCGAAACGGTCGAGCCGGGCAAGCCCTTGAGCTTCCTCGACTCTCACATCCGACTCGGCGACAGCCTGATCGGCATCCTCTACCCCGAAATCATGGCGGAGGGCATTCCGGGCGAGGCGTACAAACCGCTGACCGGTGATGACAAAGTTGTCTGCCGCAGCCTCAAGAAGCGAAACCGGCGGATGGGCACCTCCAGGCAGTTCAGCATGTTTGACGAGGACAGCGTTTTCGATGTAGCCCTGGCGGCCGCCGACGTGGAGCGTATGCCAGAGGAAACTCTTGACGATATAGAACGCAAATCCGCGGCCTGGGACAAGGCGCAGGCCGATGAGGCTCTCAAACAGGAGGAACTACGAGCCAATCTGTTCATGGGTGCGTATTTTGCCACCAAGACTCAGAAGACCGAGGCGATCGTACCACATACGGAAGATCTCGATCGCCTGCAGATGGGAATGGCGCAGCGTCCCGGCGTTGAGTCCTTCGTCACCGACCTGGCCGATCAGCATACCTTCTTCCACTGGCACCTCGCCTTCGCCGAAATCATGCAATGCGGTGGATTTGATGTTGTCCTCGGCAATCCCCCCTGGGAAGTTTCTCAGCTTTCTGAGAAAGAATATTTTGCTATCCGAGCCCCCAGTATTGCCAACTTGCCGGGAGCCAGGCGAAAGGCTGCCATTTTCGCACTACGTGAGAGCGATCCCGTTCTGTATCGGCGATTCAAAGTAGACAAAAACGGATATGATGCAAGAAATTCATTCTGCCGAGGAAGCAATAGGTATTCGTTATCAATATACGGAAAACTGAATACGTATGCCTTGTTTGCAGAAACATACCTTCATCTCTTATCACCAATAGGACACGCGGGCGTAATTGTCCCAACGGGAATAGCGACTGACAATTCAAATAAAAGGCTGTTTAGCACTATGGTTGCCAGCGGGAGATTGGCTAGTCTCTACGATTTCGAAAATCGCGAGAAGATCTTTCCAGGAATAGACAGCCGAATCAAGTTCTGTTTGCTCACTCTCACCGGTATGGACCGTCCTCAGTCACAAGCAAAGTTCGCCTTTTTCTTGTATCATACGGAACATCTCAAAGAACAAGAGCGTCGCTTCGCTTTATCTGTAGAGGACTTTATCTTGTTCAACCCTAACACCCGCACTTGTCCTATCTTCCGAAGCCGACGCGACATGGAGATTGCCCGCAAGATGTACACACGCGCCGGAGTATTTTGGCGGGAAGAGGATTACAATGAAGCCGAAGCCAATCCGTGGGGCATCAAATTCATGCAAATGTTCAACATGACAAGTCGCTCCGGCCTCTTTCGCACCCGTGAAGAACTGCAAGAAGAAGGCTGGCAACTTAAGGGCAACATATTCACGCGGGATGGAGAATATTACTTACCCTTGTATGAGGCAAAGCTTCTTCATCAGTATGATCACCGCTTCGCCACATTTGATGATGTCTCCGTCCAAGATGTGCGCAAGGGAAACCCCCGCCTAGTGACTTCTGAAGAAAAGACTGACACAGAGATCCTGGCCATTCCCCGCTATTGGATACCGGAAGAGGAAGTGGTGGAGAGACTAGAGAAGGTAGGAGCAGTCAGTCAGTCAGTCAGTCAGTCAGTCAGACAGACAGACAGACAGACAGACAGACAGACAGACAGACAGACAGACGTCAATCCGATTATCCCACACCGATCCTCCATCGATATTCTCGTCATCGTGGCTCGCAACTTGCTTTCAGGATGATCACCAACGCGACCAACGAACGAACCGGACATTTCGCGATGATTACGGGTGGGGCATTGGGTCACTCAGGAGCTGTAATCCTCTTTGGCTTCTTGTCTTCAGAGATATCTCGAGGTCAACAGACAGGCGGACAACCATCTTCTCGGTCATACAAGGAACTGCTGTGAATCACAAAGCCCCAGTCCTCAATACTGATTATGGTAACTGGCTACAGGCCTTCCGCGGTATTACACGGGCTACTGACGAGCATACCCTGATAACAGGGTATCTTCCGCAAAGTGCTGTTGGACACAGCGCTCCGGTAATTGACTACGAACACGGGAGAGCAATAGCTTCTGCACTTGTACTAGCCAATATGAACAGCCTCCCGCTCGACTGGGCAGCCCGTCTATCCGTGGGAGGTGTCAACATGAGCTTCTTCATCGTGAAGCAGTTGCCCGTCTTCCCTCCAGAGGTCTATTTGGAGAGGGTACATCCTTGGTCTGAGGCCTTGTGGGCCGAGCTTATCGTACCAAGAGTGCTGGAGCTGACATACACGGCGTATGACCTGGAAGGATTTGCCAGGGACCTCGGCTACAACGGTCCTCCTTTCGTTTGGGACGACGACCGCCGCCACCGACTGCAAAGCGAACTGGACGCCATCTTCGCCCACATGTACCGCCTCGACCGCACCGACTTGGAGTGGATTCTCGATGCACCCCCTCCCGGTTCAACCTTCCCGGCTCTCAAACGCAACGAGCAGGCCAAATACGGCGAATACCGCACCAAGCGCTATGTCCTCGAAGCCTTCGATCAACTCCTGCATGGGGAGACACCAGATCTTGGCGCAGGAGCCCCGAGAGCTCCCTGATGGCGGAACCCACCTCTTCAACCCACTCCGAAGTCAAACTGGCCGGTGTAAGGCTGGCGCAGAAAGCCATGGAAGGCATTGAACTAAGCGAAGAAGAGCACCGTGCCGTGGCTACCGAGATGTTCGAACGGTGGCAATCTGGTGCCCCGAAATCTGCTCTCGAAGTTGAGTACTGGAACGACGCCGCTAGTCACGGTAAACGATTTACTTCCTACATCAGGCGCCGGTTGGGACACGAAACGGAGAGAAAGTCAGCACAAACCCTGCGCGTCGAGCGGCTAGAGGCTCTCCTGCGGGTCCACGGCATCGACCCAACAGAGGCGGGTGCGCTCAAAGAGGAGTACCGTCTGGTGGCCAAGTCCCGAGAGTCGGCCTTGGCGGCAATACGTGTTTACAACGATCCGATTGGTAGATATCGCTCGGAGACGTTCATCGTATTGATGATTATTGCCTGGAATTCTCTATTTCAAGCGATTATGGAGCGAGATGGCGACGACTACTACGAGTATGACAGAGATGGACAACAAATTCTTATAGATGGGCAGGTAAGAGTGAAAGGAACACGAGACTTAATGCTTCATGTCATTCCAGAAAAGGACGCTGTGCAAGCTAATCTCGACTTCTTCCTTAAGCTCCTCCACATCATATCCCATCGATATTTGCCTGCTTTGGATCTTCAAGTAGTTAGTGAAGCCCAAGCCATGCTTCTCAACTACGAGAACATTCTGATCGAGCATTTTGGAGTCGAAGCAGGATTAGTGGAACAACTCTCGGTTCCTCTACAATTGTCAGGCTTCCGGGACGCGGCGGCTGGCAAATCTCTGAAACAGGCGCAGGCACAACTTCCAGTTGATGTCCAAGACTTCTTGAATCGGCATCGTGAGGAAGTATCGGAGGAAGTATTACGAAATCCAGAGTACTCTTTACGCATCTTCTTTGTGCCTATAACAGCAAACAGGCAACGATCCGCCGACGCTGTGACCCGGTTTATTAGGCCTGGAACGACTCCTCCCGAGGTAGAAGAGGCTCTGCAGGGACTGGCAGTTGTAACTAAACCTAGGCAAGTGCCTGTTGCATCTGGTGATCTCTTCAGACCTGGTGAAGTTGTTGCACTGGTCTCACAACGTCTGCCCTTTCGCTTTACAATGGATACGCATACCCGCTGTTGGAGACATTACAACGTGAGGCCTCCCGGCGGATCACATCAGCCTGAACTAACAATCCAACTATACTGTCGCTGGGACCGATTGATGAAGGCATATGGCTACACGCAGGCTTGGGTCGACAAGCTCGTTGAGGAGCTAAGCGACCCTGCCACCTATGAATCGGTTGTTGGATATCGCCCTTGATCGCATATGGGAGGAGAGATCTTGCCATGACTATTGGGATTAGCTAGCCACCGATATCAGGTGAGCGGTCTAAGTAGAGTTGCGGAGCTCTCCACAGGCCGGGTGTGCTGAGTCCGGCGATAGAAGGAGGGATGAGGAAGGTCCGCCAGTGGTGGTCAGGGCTATTGTCAACAATCCTTACGTCCTATGAGGTGGGATTTGGATCCAGATGCCGCGTTGCGACTGTTCCCACGCCAAGAGCAGTTCATCCCTGTGGGCATCCATCCACTTGAGCAGTATTCTCGTAGAACTCTTGCCGAGTGCGCCTCTCATTACTTCTCGGGTTTCGATATTGACTTTGATTCGATCCCCTCCATGGATGGCGTGAATGTGAGGAGGGGGATGATCATTGGAGTGGATACGAACAGTTATTCCATAGAAGCGGCTAATGCTGGGGGACATCCACGAACCTTATGGGCGAGATCTCGTCCAAGCTGGCGCCGGTAACCCACATGTAAAGTGATTCGGGAGCTATGTCCACCTCGCCTTCGCCCCAAACCAGGAAATCCCCCACGGGCCGGACGCTTTCGAAGTATTGCCGGTTTCTCCATCCATAGAACATTCCTTGGATTAACAAGTGATTCAGGTCCGCTTCGCCTTGTTCGCCGTTCTCGTACTCCACCCAAACAGAGAACCCTTTCAGAGGTTTCACCTTGATGATTGTGGGTATGTCCCTGATTTCCTGTCGGCGGGTGGGGTCGTACACATATCGCCGCCCGTTCCACTCGTAAACAGGCTGTTCATGGGCGGACATTCCTGGCCTGGGCTCAATCGAGAGGGGAGATCGGGGCCGGGCGTTTACCAACGCGACTGTCTCCCCACGCCTTCTCCAACTCGGCCAGATGCTCTTCCACCCACATATCGATCTCACCCATACCCAACTCGGGAAGCCAGCCTTCGATGATGCGACGACTCTCCAAGCCGTACTTGGCTGACAGTTCCGGTCCGCTCCAGTCCCAGTAGAGCACCGACACATGTGGTTCCACATCCTCTTCGTAAACGACTCGGAATGTCATACCGAGGAAATCTGACACGACGCTCATCTTCTGTGATGGTAACCAGAATCCTTGTGAATGGCATCGAAGCGAAAGGCTTCTCATCAGCCGGGTTGGATGCGGTAGACGGCTTTGGTGGTGAGGATGTACATCTCCCCCTCTCCGTCGGTTCCAAATGAGACCACGGAGCCCACGTCGGAGGCCCATTCTCGTAGGTCCATGGCCAGGGCGCCGTCCCACCTGAAGCTGCGCAGGTATCCGCCGCAGTAGTCCGAGTAGAAGTAGTGGCCCCAGAGGCCGGGCATGCTGAGACCTCGGTAAACGATGCCGCCGGTGACTGAGCAGGTCCCGCCGTCGTCGTGGGCGATTTCGAGCACGGGCAGGGTGAGACCCGCCGGATCGCAGCCCTGGCGGGGTTCGAAGCAGTGAAGGCCCTCGGTGATGGGCCATCCAAAGTTGAGATCGGGTTCGGAGAGCATGGCGACGCTGATTTCCTCGTAGGCGTCCTGTCCGACATCGGCGATGTAGGTCAAACCGGTGGGTTCGTCGATCCAGAACCGCCAGGGGTTGCGGAGGCCGTACCACCACACTTCTGAAGTCGCCTGGTCGGGATGGATGCGCACCAGCGCCGCCAGTGGAGTGTCGGGGCGCTGACCGTGGCCGTAGTAGTCACCCGCCCGGCCGCCGTCGCCCAAGCCCAGGTAGAGGTAGCCGTCAGGCCCGAACTGGATCATCCCTCCGTTGTGGTTGGTGGCTGGCTGCTGCGTGAAGAAGATGAGCCTCTCCGAGTCCGGATCGGCGGTTCTTCCGTCCTCGGTGAGGGAGAATTCGGAGACCACGGTGTGACCGCTGCGGTTGCTGTAGTGCACGAATAGGCGATCGGGCCGGGTTGGGTGAAGTGCTATGCCAAGCAGTCCCTGCTCTCCGCGGAACGTGACCTGGCCGGTGATGTCCAGCACCGGTGGATCGGCGATCTCGTCGTCGACCATGTAGAGGATTCGACCCCCCTGTTCGGCCAGGTAGGAGTGTTCTGCGCCCGGAGAGGCGGTGAGAAATATCGGGTTCCGTGCTCCCCTCGCCACCTCCACGAACCGAAGACTGTCGGGGGGCACAGCCGGAGGGAGAGTCGTGGACGAAGACGACTCCTGGTCGGCATTAAGAGTGGTGGAGGAAGTCGTAGGAGGCGCGGTAGCCGGGGCGTCGGGTTCTGTGGTGGGCGAGGAGTCTTCGGGCTGCTGGGAAGGCGCTTCTTGGGTGGTGACAGGTCCGGTTGAGGTGGGGGAGTCGGTGGGCGAGGACGGCGGCGGGGCTTCTCCGGCGGCGGTCGTCTGTGTGACTGAGACAGGGTCGGGGTCGGCCGAGCACGCCGCCAAGAACAGTGCAGCAACCAACCAAACCGCTGTCCTCCTGATCGATCCGAATTTGTTCAAGCACTCTCCTCTTTGGGAACTCTATGAAAGCTAATGAGCCGAGGGTGTAAAGCAAGATGGTTGATGGCAGGATGAGCCGTGGGCGAGGTTCCCTCGACCGGGGAGGGTGCGCTCTTATGATTCACGCGATGGCTGAACGAGTGTCCCGACCTCCACGACGTCCCACCAGCACCTCCGACTTCGGGTCGGGTCGCAGAGAGAGTCACGATTCTTCGTCCTTCTATGCCCGTTTCCAGCCGCCGATCATCAACAACGACGACCGGATCGGACCCCGTCCGCAAGCCGAGGGTCCGATTCTGGGTGATGCGAGGTGCATGCATCAGATTCCCGACCGGTCCGTTGCGCTGGTGGTCACATCACCTCCCTACTTCGTGGGCAAGGCCTATGAGAACGAGGTGATCGGGAGGGCGCATCATGACTCCCTGGTCGCCGGCCTGCCGAGGACCTATCGGGAATACCTCCAATTGCTCTACGACGCTTTCTACGAATGCATCCGGGTGCTGGAGCCGGGAGGCCGGATCGCCGTCAATGTGGCCAATCTGGGCCGCAAGCCCTACCGCAGTCTCTCCGCCGATGTGATCAAGATATTCGAGGATCTCGGTCTGCTGATGCGGGGAGAGATCATCTGGAGGAAGGCCAAGGCCATGGGAGGGGCGGTCGCCTGGGGATCGTTCCGGCAGCCGTCCAATCCGGTGCTTCGCGACACCACCGAGAGGATCATCGTGGCGAGCAAGGGGCGGTTCGATCGGGCCAAGAAACGGTCGGCACGCAAGAAGGCGGGGCTTCCCAATGTCGCCACCCTTCCCAATGACGAGTTCGTGGAAGCCACCCTTGACGTGTGGGAAATCCCTGCCGAGAGCGCTCGTCGGGTCTCCCATCCCGCCCCCTTCCCGGTGGAGCTTCCGTTGAGGCTCATTGATCTCTATACCTATGAAGATGACCTGGTGCTGGATCCCTTCATGGGTTCGGGGACCACATTGGTGGCCGCCTACAAGGCATGGCGGCGGGCAGTCGGATACGACATCAAGCCTGAGTATGTGGAGATAGCTCACCGAAGGCTGGAACGAGCAATGCGACGGCCAACGCTGCTGGACCAGGATCCCGAACCGGATGGCGCCATCAACGGGATGCGGCAGCCCGGCAACACCCCGGGGGCCCGTCCGTCCATCGAGCACTTTCAGGCTCGGGCGGTCAGGGAGGGCAAGAAGGTGCAGGACCTGGCTCGGGGCGCTCTTGAAGCAGCCGGATTCAGGATCGTCAAAACCAATCCCAAGATTCCGGCGGTGGGTATCCAGTACAACTTCCTGGTTGAGAATCAGAGAGGGATGAGGTGGTATGTGGACGTGTCGGGAGCGTTCACCACTGTGAGACCGGGCCTGCAAAGAACCGACACTCTGTGGAAGGCGCTGGGCAGGGCGCATGTTCTTCAGATGGCCCGGTTGGAGACGCCGCTGCTGATCCTGACCTCCAATCTTCCCAAGCCGAGAAGTGAGGGCTGGAAGGCCTTGAAGGCGGTCAGCCCTCAAAGCGTGTTCGACGCGATCGAGATATTCAATGAATGGGACAATGTGCGACTCGCTCATTACGGGCGAGAAGCCGGCGTCCGCCCGATAGAGGGGTACTGGACGCAGGAGGAGATCGACCTGGCGTTTCCTCGGTAGATCGCGGGCGTTGCAGAATTCCAGCCGGACTTGGCATGCCTATGTTTGCTGTCCTATTAGGTTGTAATAGCGTAGATAGCATTATAATACAGTAGGTATTGTCACACCCCTGCGGTATAATGGTAAGCATGAAAGAGGGAGGACGACAAGGGGTCTCGAGTCATCGGGTGCGGGTGGTGTTGCCGTCTGCGCGGTTGAAGAGCGCCTCCGTGGAAGAGTTGAAAGAGCGGATCCGTTCGGCCAGTCAAGCAAAGGCCAAGGTCGAGGCGGTCCGGGCGGAAGCGGCGGCGGAGCTTGCCCGCCGGCAGGGTAAGGGAGCGGCGGAGAAGACGTTGCGGGACAAGTCCGGTCAGTCCACCCGCGGCGCTCGGCAGGAGTTGGAAACCGGCAGGGGACTGAACGATTTGCCGGTCACCTCCGATGCCTTCGGTAAGGGAAAGATCTCGTTCGATCACGCCAAGATCATCGTCAAGACCTCCCAGCAGGGTGACATAGACGAACAGGAGTTGGTGGACAAGGCCAAAAAGCAGCCCGTGGACGTGTTTGCTCACACCGCACGCAGGCACGTCCAGCGGCGTTCCGAGGATGACGGGATGTCGATCCTTCGACGACAGCGTTCTGATCGTAAAGTGTGGATTCGGGTGGATCGCGGCAGTGGGATGACGGTGTTGCATGCCCTGCTGGACCCGATCAACGGCGCCAAGACGAAAAGCGCCTTGTCGAAGATGGCCAACCAGATGTGGAGGGAAGAAGATCCCCGGCATCGTCCCACCACCGGACAGCGAATGGCGGACGCGTTGGTGGAGTTGTTGTGCGGGGAACGCAAAGAAAAGAACGACAAGAAGAAGCGGGGTGGTCGGGGTCCGGTGTTGGTGCTGATCGCTCACTATGACCCGATCACACAACTGATCCGTGACGCCAGGCTGGGTGACGGCGCCCCGTTGCCGGTGGAAGCGGTGAAAGATCTGGCCTGCCAGAGCCGGATTCTTCCCACCATCTTCGACGGTAGGGGCCAGGTGCTGTGGGCAGGGACGGCCAGACGGATCGCTTCTCCCACACAACGAATGTTGCTGATCGCCCGAGACCGCAACTGTGTGGGGTGCGGCGCCGATCCCGCCTGGTGCCAGTCGCACCACATCATTCCCTGGGCGGCCGACGGCCCCACCGACATCGACAACATGGTCCTGCTGTGCAGCCGATGCCACCACCGGGTCCACGACCAGGACTGGGAGGTTGTTCAAACTCCCGGCGGCAAATATGTGCTGCAACCCCCGGCTTCCGGCAGTCGAAGGTCACTGCCGATCAAGACCTCAACCAGGCGACGCGCTCGAAGCAGACCCCCACCGGGTTGAGACTGTGAACATCCGGGGTGAGGTTGGGAAACAATCCCCAGCCTGGGGGTTGCCGGTCCCCCGGCTATTGGTCCACATTGATTATCAGCTACCAATCAATCCCACCGATCGGGGACCCGAGAGCTCAACCCGGCCGGAACAACCCAACAGGCGAAACCACTACCGAATAAAGGCGTGGAGATTTCGCGAACAACCACGGAAAGGAGGCGGCGGGGGAGGGCCCATCAGAGATCAGACCCTTGCAGGGCTATTTTTCGCGGTTTAGCGACAGAATTCGCGGTCTATGGTCCGTACTGGTAGCTGGGAGGATCAAATTGCTCTTGGTTGACGAGAAGCTGTCACACCCCTCTGCTTTGAATAGGGCCGACAAGATGTTTGGCTAAGTAAGGATTGGAGCGATGAGCCGACTAAAGGAAAGCCGGAGGAGCGACGAGGGAGCGGGAGGCTCGGGAGTGGTGGAACTCAGGGACGACCGTCTGACATTTCGGTTTCCTCAAGTGCACGAGGACGCCGGGTTCAGCCTCGATTTCCAGCGGACCCTGCGAATACCCGACGACGATCGGGCGCATTTCCTTCCACCGGGTCTCGGGAGATTCCCCCTCGAACTGGTGGACGACTATTCGCACGGTATCCCGGAGGATTGGAGCAGGCACGGCGGTGTCTTCTTCCCCATGTATCAGGCTGAGGCGATGTGGATCAACTTCATCGCTGACTATCCCATGGCCGTGAAGGTGGCCGCCGGAAAGATCAACGCCCTGACCGGGGAGGTATGGACCGATGACCTCTGTCAGGATCCGCAGGACTATCTGGTGGTTCCGGATCAGCCCTGGCTGGACGGCTTCTGTGTCAAGAGAGGGCTGATACGTCAGTTTGTGGCGATGCCCCTGGGACAGGGGTACACGGCCGAGGAGCAGTTGACCGGGGAGGGCGAGCACGGCGGCGTCCAGATCGTGGTCTACCCGATGAAGGCTTCGGAGTATGAGCCGATGGAGGAGGGAGCAGATATACATGAAGGTCCCGTGTATTGCATGGCGCCTCCCGTCATGGCTCCCATGGAAATGGGGTTGGCGCCCGGAGGTCTCATGCGCCAGGAGATCTACGAGGACGACTACGGATTCGACGTTTGGGAAACGGAGGCGAGCGCCCGCTGCTTCGTGCATGTCCTAAACAGCGTCCAGTACCTGACGGTCTGCGGGGTCCGCCCTCCCAACCAGCCGCCCACTGCCCGCCAGTACACCGACGCCGGGTTGCCGTGGTTCGACTACTACGACGGTGATCTGACCGCCTTGGAAGGCGCCGAGAAGTTGGCCGACTTGGAGAGCGTGACCGCCCGGCGGGTCGGGAAGGGGCGGGTGGTCCGTCAGGAAGGGCCGCTGGGTCCGGTTCTGGTCGATCCGCTCTCTTCGGGGGACCGGTGAGCGGACATCGGCAGGATCGGGCCTTCGGACCCGGCGGTTCCGCGGGGCAGTTGCTTCAGCCACTGACGGGTGGAATGATGAGCGAAGGCAATCCATCCTTTGCGGACCGGGACGATCATACCCTTTTGGATAAGGCGGCTGCGGTACACACCTGCGTATCCGACATTTCTCCCCAGTCGGCCGGCCACCTCGGCCAGACGGGACTCTCCGCTGTCCTGGCTCATCTCCAGTAAAAACCGGCGGTCCATTTCTGACAGGGTCTTCCAGATGGGTTCCAGCACCAGTCTGGCCATTTGCCTCTCCGCCTCCGCGATGCCGGCCGCCGCCTCTCGGAAGGTGATGCCGGCATACGGGTCGGCGGCTGCCTTCCACATGTGAAAACCAACGAGTTGGGTCATGAAGGCATAGCCCGACACAGCTCGGACCGCCGCGGCCAGGGCACCGGGAGCGAGGGAGGCGTGGAGGTCCGCGATCGGAACCTGCAGAGCGGTGGCGGTGGCCTGATCATCCAGTGGCCCGATGTCCCGGCGGGAGCACCGTTGCAGGAAGGTGACCGCATCACCTGACAGGAATCTGTCCTCGATCTCGGGGAGCCCGGCGCCTACAAAAGCAACAGGTCGTTCTTCTCTGCGGGTCACATGTTGGATGATGCTGCCGAACCGGCGAATCTCGTCGACCTCGGCTGCTTGCATCTCGTCGATGGTGATCAGCAATCCGGTGCCGTTCCTTTGCAGGAGGTCGGCCAGTTGGGTGAGCACGGTGCGCAGGTCCTGGGGAGGTTCCGGTAAGGGTCGGGGCTGGAATTCGATTCCCAGGCCTGCCGCTTCAATACCGGTGACCTGGCGGCGGGTCCCGGTCGAGTCCAAATCGGTCGATAGGGAGATCGCTGCCTTGGTGATCCGAGACAAGAGTCCGCGGTGGGTGGAGTCTTCGGAGATGGTTAGCCAGCCGCGTGTTCTGGCGCGGTCTTCCACCTCGTTGAGCATGGCGGTCTTGCCGGCGCCCCGCATTCCCAGGAAGAGAATGGTGAAGTCGGGGTGTCGCGGGCCCGCTTCGAGGGCGTTGTCCCAGTCGGTGAGAATGTTGTCGCGACCCGCCAGCACTGGTGGTGAGGTGCCGAAGCTCGGGGTGAAAGGGTTTTCGTTGGTTGCCATTTTTCAGGACAGGTAGCCTTTTGTGGCCTTTATTGTTTTTGTGGCTTTTATTGTTGTGCCTGATTATAGGGGCGGATAGCCTTTTGTGGCCTTTATTGTTTTTGTGACTTTTATTGTTGGAGGAAAGAGTCCAAAAGGTCAGATCGCCCCTCGGTGATCATGCCGGCTCCAGGCTTCGTACACCCCGATGGCTACCGAGTTGGCGAGGTTGAGGCTGCGGACGTCGGGGAGCATGGGGATGCGGACGGTGTGGTCGATCCACGACTCCGACAGCACTTCCTCGGGCAACCCCACCGACTCGGGGCCGAACAGCAGCGCGTCCCCGCCGCGGTACTCAAGGTCCGAATGCCAGCGCCGGGAGTGGGGCGAGAATGCGATCACCCGGGGAGGACGGGTCTTTGCCCGCCACGCCTGCAGGCTTTCGTGCACCTCGGTCACCGCCCTGTCGCGGTAGTCCATTCCGGCCCGGCGCAACCGGGCGTCGGACATCTGAAAGCCCAGCGGCTCGATCAGATGCAGCCTGCACCCGGTGTTGGCCGCCAGTCGCATCACCGCTCCGGTGTTGGGGGGAATCTCCGGCCGGTAGAGAACTACGGAGAACACGGGCCGGTCGCTCGGCCGGGATTCAATCGGCGGGACCGAATACCAGCACCGTGTTGTGGCCGCCGAACCCGAAGGAATTGGAGACCGCCAAACCCGGCTCCCAATCTTGGCGCTCCGTCACGATTCGCTGCAGGGCGATCTGCGGATCCTGTTCCCGTAGACCGATGTTGGGCGGGACTTGTTTGCGGCTGATGGCCAGAACGGAGGCCACCGCCTCTATCCCCCCGCTGGCGCCCAGCGCATGGCCGGTGGTTCCTTTGATAGAGGACACCAGCGGCTGGTTGTCGCCCCAGATATCGAAAATCACCCGACCTTCGCCGGCGTCGTTGAGCGGAGTGGCGGTTCCGTGGGCGTTGATGTAACCCACCTGGTCGGAAGTGGCGCCTGCGTCTTCCAGCGCCCACTCCAGAGCGCGGCGGGCGCCTTCGCCCTCGGGATGGGGAGCGGTGATGTGATGGGCGTCGGAGCTGGTCCCGGCGCCCATCAGTTCGGCCAGGATGTCAGCGCCGCGGTTCTCTGCCTGATCCCACTCCTCCAGGACCATCATGGCGGCGCCCTCGCCGACCACGAAACCGTTGCGGTCCACGTCGAAGGGCCGCGACTCGTCGGTGGGAGACAACGCCCGGGCGACGCGGAACCCGGCGATGGAGGCCGGCCTCACGGCTGCTTCGGATCCGCCCGCCACCATCAGGTCGGCATATCCCCACTGGATCTGACGGAGAGCGTCGCAGATGGCCTGGGCGCCGGCCGCGCAGGCCAGGGTCTGGGTGGTGGCCGGGCCGAGAAACCCGAAGGTGATGGAGATGTCGGCCGCAGCCGCGTTGCCCATCATCATGGGGATGGCCAGAGGAGAGGGCCGCGGCCTGGGGCTGTGGTAGACGGCGTTGACCAGGTTCTCAAACGATTGCATCCCTCCGATTCCGGTTCCCACGCAGGACCCCGACCGGTCAGGCGCCGTGCCGTGATCTCCTGCCATCTCCAGCGCCTCGTGAGCGGCTACCCGGGCATATTGGGAGAACAGATCCAGGCGTCGGGCCTCCCGGCGGGGGATCAATGCCGAGGGATCCCAGTCATCGATGGTGAAGGGTCCCTTGCCGGGGTCTTTGGTCAGTCCCTCCCAGAAGTTCTCGACACCCTGGCCCGGGCCGGTGACCACCCCCACACCGGTCACCGCCACCCGACGCCTCTTCACGAGATTCCCCTGTTTGCAGAAGGAGTCATGGCCGGTTCCTCAGGCGCCTTCCGACGAGTCGGCCGCCAAGCCTTGGAAGAGGCCGAACAAAAGACCCTGGGGGTCGCGGCAGTAGGCCGACTGCCCCACCTCGGGGATGTCCTGGACGGGTAGCACTATCTCCCCGCCCTCGGCGGAAACCCTCTCCAGCGCTTGGACGATGTCCGGCACTTCCATGATTATCACCGTTCGGGGTTTCCCGTCGGCGGCCGGCATCACGGCTCCGTTTATGCCTGGTCGATCATCGGGCCCGGTGGTGGCCAGCCAGTACGGAAAGTCATGCCAGCCTTGGAATTCCCAATCCAGCGCCTTTGAAAAGAACTCCATGCTGGAGGCGGGATCGGGACTCTGGCATTCGAAGTGAATGGGTCTCATATTCTTTCCTTTTAGTTAGTCGCCATCTCCGGTCTCAGATCCAACTCATAGAGCAGATCGGCGCCGCCAGACGCGGGGCCTTCCAGAGACTCGGCCTGGGGAAGGAGATGCTCGCAGTAGAAACGGGCGGTGGTGATCTTTTGTCGAAGCCAATCGTCATCGGTGGAGTTGGCGCCGATGCGATCCAGGGCGGCCTGTGCTGATCGAAGCATCAGCCACCCGCCCACAACCGTCCCGAACATCGTCATGTACGGGTAGGCCCCGGCCAAGGCATCCCGGTAGGCCCCTTTGGCCAGGCCGGCGCCCAGCGCCAGGCCGGCCCGGCTCAGACTCTGAACGGATCTGCGTAACTGTTCGCCGGCAGCTCGCAGCCGGTCGACCGAGGATGCCTCGGCGGCGGTGGCCGTCACCTCTTCAAGCAATTCTTTGACCACCGCTCCCGACCGCATGGGGAGCTTTCTCATCACCAGGTCGATGGCCTGGATGCCGTTGGTGCCCTCGTAGATCGGGCTGATCCGGGAGTCCCGGAAGAACTGTGCGGCGCCGGTCTCCTCCACGAATCCCATCCCACCGTGGATCTGGATGCCGTCGGAGGCGACTTCCACTCCCAGGTCGCTGCACCAGGCTTTGGCGACGGGAGTGAGGAGGGCGACCAACTCCCGGTTGGCGGTCCGCTCCTTCTCGCCCTCGGCGTGCTGGGCGCGGTCGACGGCGGCCACGCAATAGAACAGCAAGGCTCTCATCGCCTCGATCCGGGCCTTCATCGTCGCCAGCATCCGGCGGATGTCGGGGTGCTCGACGATGGGTGACTGCTCACCCGCGGGGGCGCCCACCGCCCTTCCCTGGCGCCGCTGCCAGGAGAACTCCAACGCCTTCTGGTAGGCGCGTTCCGCCACCGCCAGCCCACCCTGTCCCACCGCTATCCGAGCGGCGTTCATCATGGTGAACATGCGGGCCATGCCCCCGTGTTCGGGACCCACCAGGTATCCGACCGCCCCGCCGTTCTCGCCGTAGGAGAGCATGCAGGTGGGGCTGCCGTGGATGCCCAGCTTGTGCTCCAGCGAGACGGTGCGTATGTCGTTCAACTCTGCGGGCTCGCCGTCGGGGCCCACCAGCCGTTTGGGCACGACGAAAAGAGAGATGCCCTTCGTGCCGGGTGGGCCTCCGGGGATCCGCGCCAATACGGTGTGAACGATGTTGTCCGCCATGTCGTGGTCGCCCCAGGTGATGAAGATCTTGGTCCCCGTAATCAGATAGGTACCGTCCGGCCGGGGGACGGCCTTGGTGTTCAGAGCGCCGACGTCGGAACCCGCATGGGGCTCGGTCAGGTTCATGGTTCCCGACCACTCGCCGGAGATCAGTTTCTCCAAATACGTCTCCTGCTGTTCGGGTGATCCGTGCATGCTGAGCATGTGGACGCTGCCGGCGGTCAGGGTGGAGCAAAGGGAAAACGCCAGGCTTGAGGAGATCATCATCTCGTCCACCGCAAATCCCACCACCTGCGGCATGCCCCCTCCGCCCCATTCGCCGGGGAGCGAAATCCCCTGCCATCCCGCCTCCACCAAACGTTGGTAGGCCTCTTTGAATCCGGTGGGCGTCTTCACCGTTCCCTCGGCGGTGAGCACCGACCCTTCGTTCCCTCGGCGGTGAGCACCGACCCTTCGGCATCTCCCACCCGGTTGAGGGGGGCCACCACCTCCGTCATGAACCGTCCGGCCTCCTCCAAGAGGTAATTGACCGTTGCGGGATCGGCGTGCTGGAATCCGTCGAGCTTGGACACCGATTCCAAACCCACGATGTGCTCCAGGACAAAGTCGATGTCGCGAAGCGGTGGTTGATAGACACTCATGACCATACAAAGAATATCAAAGACATGCCACTGCGGGGAAAAGCTTCCGGGTGCCGACCGAATTCCTAGGACGGCGGGACGCCCGGCGGGCTAGGCTCTGTTGATCTAAAATTGAATGTGACGTGCTGATGCCCTCGTTAGAAACCTCGCCCCGCGTTCTGAACAGGGAACTGTCCTGGCTGGACTTCAACAGCAGGGTTCTTGCCCTGTCCGAACAGGAGGAGGTCCCCCTGTTGGAAAAAGTACGCTTCCTCTCCATATGGGCTTCCAACCTGGACGAATTCTTCCAGGTCAGGGTGGCGGGACTGAAGGAGCAGGTTGCCCACGGAGTGGTGGGAACGACCCCCGACGGTCGCACCGCCGTCCAAACGCTTTCCGCCATCAGCGCCGAGACCTCGGAACAGTACCTGCGCGCCTCCAAGATCTACCGGGACCTCCTGGAGCCGGCCCTGGAGGAGGCCGGGATAGGGCTGAAGACCTACGCCGAGCTGGACGAAGATTCGGTTTCCGGTCTCGACGAATACTTCCGCGACACCGTCTTTCCGGTCCTGACCCCCCTGGCGGTGGACCCCGCCCACCCGTTCCCCCACATCTCCAGCCTCTCGCTGAACCTGGCGATACAGGTGCAGGAGCAGAAAAGCAAAGTGCTGCGATTTGCCCGCGTCAAGATTCCACCGATCCTCCCTTCTTTCGTTCCCCTGTCGCAGCCCGGATGGTTCGTTCCCCTGGATGAGGTGATCGCAACCCACCTCGACCAACTGTTTCCGGGAATGCGCATCCTGGACTATCACCCGTTCCGCGTGACCCGCAACGCCGACTTCGAGTTGGAGGAGGACGAGGGCGGCGATCTTCTGGCCGCCGTGGAGTCGGAGTTGACCCGGAGGCGCTTCGGCCGGGCCGTCCGCCTGGAGGTGACCGGATCCATGACCGCCGAGGTGTTGGATCTGCTCACCCGGGAATTGCAGATCACCGAGTCCGACGTGTTCGTGATGGACGGGGTGCTGAACCTGGCCGACCTGGGCTTTTTGGCTTCCCTTCCCCGCCCGGAGTTGCTGTACCCCCCCTGGACATGGGTGACCCACCCCCGACTGGCCGGAAGGATCAGCGAACAGTTGGACTTCTTCGAGGCGATCCGAGAGGGTGACATCCTGGTGCATCACCCCTACGAGTCCTTCGCCACCTCGGTGGAGGAGTTCATTGCCCAGGCCGCCGCCGATCCTGACGTCCTGGCCATCAAGCAGACGCTGTATCGGACTTCTTCCGACTCGGTGATCATGAACGCCCTGATGGAGGCCGCAGAGCGCGGGAAGCAGGTGGTGGCGCTGGTGGAATTGAAGGCCCGCTTCGACGAGGACCGCAACATCACCTGGGCTCAGCGGCTGGAGGAGACCGGCGTGCACGTGGTCTACGGGGTGGTCGGTTTGAAGACCCACACCAAGATCACGCTGGTGGTGAGGCAGGAGGAGGGGATGATCCGCCGCTACTCCCATATCGGCACCGGCAACTACAACGAGCAGACCGCCCGCATATACGAGGATATGGGGCTGTTCACCTGTGATCAGGAAATCGGCGCCGACCTGAGTTTCCTCTTCAACTTCCTGACCGGATACAGTCGCCACCCCAAATACCGGAAGTTGCTGGTTTCTCCCGTGTTCACCCGCCCGCGATTTCTCCAGCTCATCGCCTCCCAGGCCCGTCCGGGGGGCCAGATCACCATGAAGATGAACTCACTGTTGGACAAGGCGATGATCGAGGCGTTGTACGAAGCGTCGGACGCGGGAGCGCGGATCGACCTGGTGGTGCGCGGCATCTGCTGCCTGGTGCCCGGCGTGAAAGGCATGTCGGAGAACATCAGGGTGAGGTCACTGGTCGGACGGTACCTGGAACACTCGCGGGTGTATCGGTTCGGGAGCAGGGAGGAGCGGGTCGTCTATTACATGGGTTCGGCCGACATGATGCCCCGCAACCTCGACTCGAGGGTGGAGGTGATGGTCCCCGTCGACGATCCCGACCTGCGGTTCCGCATCGATGAGATGTTCGAGGTGCTGCTGGCCGACGACACCCTTGCCTGGGAGCTGGGGCCGGACGCAAAATGGAGGAAGGTGGAGGGCAATCGTGGACGCGTCGCCCACCTGGAATTGCAGACCCTGGCGGAGGCCAGAGCATACGCGCGTTTCTGACCCTGTGAAATAAACCCGAGAATTCACATTCCGTTCACATAGCGCAGGGATGTGTGTTCACTTGTCGCGCTTACTTTTCTGACTATGGGTTGGGCCCGCGCCCGGGTGGAAAAAACTCTCAAGAGGGTCAAGCATGTATTCCCGAGTAAGGAGTCTGGATTTCACATGACTTTTGCCAAGAAACGGTTCTTCCACAGAGCGGTGGTGTTTGCCGCCCTGGTGCTGTTGGCGGCGGCCTGCGGAGGAGACGACGAGAGCGAACCGGTTGCCACCACAGCGGCTGCGCCTGCCGCGGACGAGCCATCCACTGCGGATCTGTCGGGTTCGATCGAGGTGTCCGGCTCTTCGACGGTGGAGCCTATTACGGCTTTGGTGGCGGAGAGGTTCAATTCTGCGCATCCCGGTGTGGGGATTTCGGTGGAGGGTCCCGGTACGGGTGATGGTTTCCAAAGGTTCTGTAATGGTGAGATTGATATCTCGGATGCTTCCCGGGCCATCAAGGCCTCCGAGGTGGAGACTTGCGCCGAGGCAGGTGTCGAGTGGGTCGAGTTGAAGGTGGCCTTCGACGGTATCAGCGTGCTCACCTCGCCTGACAACGGAGCGGTGAACTGTTTGGATCTTGGTGACTTGTATGCGCTGGTCGGTGCCGAGTCGGAGGGTTTCCAGTCCTGGTCGGACGCCAATGATCTGGCTTCGGAGTTGGCTGCGGCCGGTTTGGGCGGTTCGGGTGCTCCGTATCCGGACGCTCCGTTGGTGATCACGGCGCCCGGTGAGGAGTCGGGTACTTTCGATGCTTTCGTCGAGTTGGCGTTGGAGGACGTCACCGAGGAGCGCGGCCAGGAGGAGCCGACCCGTGTCGATTACCAGGCTTCGGCCAATGACAATGTGATCGTGGACAACATCAGTTCCAACCCGACTTCGTTCGGTTGGGTCGGTTTTGCGTTCTTTGTCGAGAACAGTTCGGTGTTGAAGGCGATCGAGGTCGATGGTGGTGACGGTTGCGTCGCGCCTTCGATCGAGTCGATCGCTGACGGGTCGTATCCGTTGTCGCGTCCGTTGTTCATCTATGTTTCGTTGAACCGTTTGGCCGACAACCCGGCGTTGGGTCCGTTCGTGGACTTCTACCTGGGTGACGGTTTCTCCTCGGTCGCCGAAGCAGGCTACGTGACCCTGCCCGACGACGAAATCGCCGCCACCCTATCCGCCTGGACTTCAGTCGGATAGGATGTGAAGCCGGAAAAAGAGGTGGGAAGAAAAGTGATTGATACCCGGAGTTCACTGGATCTCTCCGGTGACCCGCGACGTCTGCGCCATGAGCGCACGGTGCGAAGGGTATTTCTGTCGGCTGCCGTCTTCACGATCCTGGTGAGCATTGCGATAGTGCTCAGCCTGGTCGGGGAGGCGGTCGCCTTCCTGCAAAGCATCGCCGCAGAGGTGGAAGAGGGACTGGGTTCTCTGTTCGCCGACGGATGGTTCCCGCGGCGGGACCGCTTCGACCTGCGGACCATAGTGTGGCACACCCTGGCGGTGTCGGGCATCGCCATGGCGGTGGCCACGCCCCTGGGATTGGGCGCGGCCATATACCTGAGCGAGTACGCCAAACCGTGGGTGAGGCGAGTGCTGAAGCCGGTACTGGAGATCCTGGCCGGGATACCGAGCGTGGTGCTCGGCTATTTCGCGCTCAGGTTCATCACTCCCGACGTTCTCCGCAACATCTGGGACGGCACCCAGCAGTCGAACCTGATGGCGGCGGGGATCGGGGTGGGGATACTGATCATTCCCCTGGTGTCGTCGGTCTCCGAGGACGCCATGCAGGCGGTGCCCCGCGCGCTTCGAGAAGCCTCGTACGGACTGGGCGCCAAGAAGTGGCACACCTCCCTGCGGGTGGTGTTCCCCGCTGCTCTCTCGGGAATCGTGGCCGCCCTGATTCTCGGTTTGTCCCGCTCGATCGGCGAGACCATGGTGGTGGCGATCGCCGCCGGAGCGACCGGAGGGTCTCTTCTGCAGTTGAGCCCCCTCAACGGCGGCCAGACCATGACCGGCGCCATGGCTTCGCTGGCCATCGGCTCCGACCAGGTCGCCGGCGGCGTGGCGGCCTTTCAGAGCCTGTTTTTTGTGGGGCTCCTGCTGTTCTTGATGACATTGGTCCTGAACATCGGAAGCGAGCGCCTGGTGCGGCGTTTCCGGCAGAAGTATTAGAAGGGCGGGAGGAATAGGAATGGCTACCCGCACCATAGGATCCGGTTCCACCGCCGTCACCCGGGACATGCTGAGGCGGGCGCTGGAAGGCCGAAAGATCAATGTCATCAATCCCCTGGTGGCTCTGACGCTCTTGATTTCCCTGCTTGCGTCGCTGGCCGTCCTGGTGGTTCTGCTCTGGGACGTCGTGGCCAAGTCGATGCCCGTATGGGAGGAGCGGGGCTGGTCGGTGATCACCAACGATCTCTCTCCCCGTCCCGAAGAAACGGGAATGATCCAGGGAATCTTCGGATCGGTGATGCTCACCGTGGTGGTGGTGATACTCTCCTTCCCGCTGGGAGTGGCCGCCGCCATCTACCTGGAGGAGTATGCCCGGGACACCCGGCTCACCAGGATGCTGGTGGCCAACATCCGCAACCTGGCGGGAGTGCCCTCCATCGTCTACGGTTTGCTGGGTTTGACCGTGTTCGTGAAGCTGATTCTGGAAGGGATGGTGGGACAGGTCAGCGGGCGCACCCTGATTGCGGGAGGTATGACCCTTTCGACGCTGGTGCTGGCGATCATGGTGATCACCACCCAGGAGGCCTTGCGAGCCGTACCCATGGCCCTTCGCGAGGCGTCCTACGGGGTGGGCGCCACGCCCTGGCAAACCATCCGCCATCATGTTCTGCCGGTGGCGAGCCCAGCCATCTTCACCGGCTCGGTACTGACCCTGGCCCGCGCTTTCGGAGAATCGGCGCCGCTGCTTCTGGCCGGTGCGGTCCTTTCCACCTTTTTCGCGGCGCCTGAGGGGACTCCGATCACTTCGCTGGTGGTGTCGGAAAAATACACAGCCCTGCCGATCATCATCTACAACTGGTCACGCCAACCGCAAACCGAATACATCGCCCTGACGGCGGCTGCCATAGTGGCGCTGCTGGTAATTTTGTTGGTGGTGAACGCAGGGACGATCCTGGCTCGTGACGCATTGGAAAGGCGCAGGATAAGGTGAAAACCAATCAGGCCACAAGACAAACACTGATCGAGGAGAACATATGTCAACCCGCATGGAATCGCCCTCCACCGTGGTAGGAGGCGCGGTCTCGCCCGGCCCTTCCGCCGGTCTTGACGGCTCGGTCGGTTCATCAGCGATCTTCGAGATCCAGAACCTGAATGTCTACTACCGGGCTTTTCATGCCGTGGCTGACACTTCTCTGAACATCTTTCAGAATGAGATAACCGCCCTCATCGGTCCGTCCGGGTGTGGCAAATCCACTGTTCTGCGTTGCCTGAACCGCATGAACGACCTGATAGACGGCGCCCGGGTGGAGGGCAGGGTCTCCTACCACGGGATTGATCTGTACGGATCGTCGGTTGACCCGGTGGAGGTCCGGCGCCGCATCGGAATGGTGTTCCAAAAGCCCAACCCCTTCCCGAAGTCGATCTATGAGAACATCCTGTTCGGCCCCAGGGTGGCTGGTTGGAAAGGCGACTTCGATGACCTGGTGGAGGAGTCCCTGGTAAGGGCCGCGCTGTGGGACGAAGTCAAGGACAAGCTTCAGAACTCGGCATATGATCTCTCGGGAGGTCAGCAACAGAGGCTGTGCATCGCCCGGGCCATCGCCACCAGCCCGGATGTCCTGTTGATGGACGAGCCCTGCTCCGCCTTGGATCCGATCGCCACCTACCGGATCGAGACCCTGATGAGGGAACTGAAGGAGCAGTACACCATCGTGGTGGTCACCCATAACATGCAGCAGGCCGCCCGGGTGAGCGACCGTACGGCCTTCTTTTCGGTGGATGTGGGGGAGAGGGGTCAACGGACCGGCCGCCTGGTCGAGTACGACTCGACCGACCGGGTATTCACGGCGCCGGGCAAGAAGGAGACCGAGGACTACATAACCGGGCGGTTCGGATAATGAGCGACCAGCGTCCCGAATTTCACGCTGCCCTCAACAGGCTGGAGGAAACCACCTTGAGCATGGCCGAAAAGGTGGAGGGCATGGTGGACATGGCGATGAGGGCGCTGGTCAACTCCGATCAGCGACTGGTTTCCCAAGTCATCGAATCCGATGATGCCGTCGACGAGATCTATATGGAGATCCGGTCCAGGTGGATGCACATCATGGCGCGCCAGCAGCCCATGGGAAGGGACCTGCGGATGATGGCCGCCATCCTGGAGATGAACAACACCTTGGAGCGCATGGGCGACCAGTCGGTCAACATCGCCAAAATAGCCCGGGTCACGGCCGGGCTGCCCCGGGAGGAGACCATTTTGGTCAAGTTGCAGGAGATGGGGGACCTGCTCAAGCCGATGATCCGCACCGCCATCGACGCCTTCGCGCGCCGGGACGCCGAGGAATGCCGGCTGCTGCCGGCCATGGACGTGCCGGTGGATGTCCTCAACCGCAGCATGTGGAAGCATGTGGTGGAATGCGGACACGACCCCGAACTGCTGGAGTGGGCCACCCGGATGATCCTGGTCTCCCGGGCTCTGGAGAGGGTGGGTGACCAGGCGGTTGACATAGGGGAGCAGGTTGCGTTCCTGATGACCGGGGACCACCAGGAATTCCTTCGGCTCCACGACTATGGCTCAGATTGAGCCGCTCCACCGGGTTCTGGTGGTGGAGGACGAGCCTGCTATCTCCGATTCGGTCTCGTATGCTCTGCGGACCGAAGGCATGTCGGTGGACGTGGCATACACCGCACCGGAGGCGCTGTCCAGGGTACGCAGGCGTCCCCCTTCGCTGGTGCTGCTGGACGTGATGTTGCCCGGGGGTTCGGGCCTCGACGTCTGCCGTGAGATACGGGCCTTCTCGGATGTGCCGATCATCGTGCTCAGCGCTCGTGATTCGGAGGCGGACAAGGTGGCCGGTCTGGAGTTGGGCGCCGATGACTATGTGACCAAACCATTTTCCATGAGGGAGTTGATCGCCCGGGTCCGGTCGCACATCCGTCGGGCCGCACGAACCGGCTTGATTTCCGACACCAATGAGGTGCTGAGAGGCGGGCCGGTGGAGTTGGACGTGGATGCCCACGAGGTGAGAGTCAGGGGAGAGGCGGTGTCTCTCCGCCCCAAGGAATTCGATCTCCTGGAAACCCTGATGCGCAGAAAGGACCGGCTGGTCATTCGCGAGACCCTGCTCGGCGAGGTGTGGGGATCTGCCTACTACGGTGACACCAGAACTCTCGATGTTCATATCAAAAGGCTCCGCCACAAGATCGAAGAGGACTACTCGAATCCGCGCCACATAGTTACCGTCCGGGGCCTGGGTTACAAGTTCGTCGATGCGCCCTAGCGGGCGTCGGGAGCACCTTCTCTTTCGGTATTTCTTTTGGAGGCTGTGGCTGGCCATGGGGGGATGGGCGGTCCTGTGGACAATTATGAGCCAGGTCTTCGGAGTCTCCGGCTGGCTGTCCGGCCTGGTCAGCGGGGGTCTGTTCGCCGCCGTCTACGGTGCGTCGCTGAGGGGTTTGCGCAATGCCCTGGTGACTCTGGACGATACCGCTTCGGGCCTGCTGACGGGTGAGCCGGGAATCGCCCCGCGCCCGGTGGGGATCGGGGAGGTGGACAACTTGGCCTACTCTTTGCACCACGCCGGCCTGCACTTTCACCGCACCCAGGAGGCCCTGCGTCGAGAACAGGCCCTGTTGGAGGTGGTGTTGGAGGGCCTGCCCGGGGGGGTCCTCCTGGTGGAGCCCGACAACCGGGTGGCATATTCGAACTCGGCCTGTCGGCAGATGCTGGGGATGTTGGCCGATCCCTCGGGACGTCTGGGGCTGCGATCCATCCAGGCCCTGGTCCGGAAAGTCCGCCGGAGCGATGGAACCCACGAAGAGACCCTGACCCGCGGTTACCCGGAGAGGACGCTGGGGGTGAGGGCGTTTTCCATCGACGAGGAGGGTCGGGTGTTGGTGATCGTGCTGGACCTGACGGAAAGAGTGCGGGTGGAGACCATGAGGCGCGACTTCGTGACGGATGCCTCACACGAGTTGAAGACACCGGTGGCTTCCATCCTGGCCTCCGCTGAGGCGCTGGATCTGTCCCTGGGGAGAGATCCCGAGTCGAGTCGCCGCTTCGCCGGGCAGATCTCCGCCTCGGCGCTGCGGCTGTCCCGCCTGGTCACCGACTTGTTGGACCTGTCCCGTCTCGAAACCCAGGAGCCGACTGCGGAGCATGTCGATCTTGAGGACGTGGTGTTGGCCGAGGCGGAAGCCTTTGCCAGGGCTGCCCGGCAAAAGAGCATCGATTTCACGGTGCGGACCGAGCCGGTGGCAGTGAATGGATCGGCTGCTGAACTGGGACTGGCCATCAGGAACCTGTGCGACAACGCTCTCAGGTACACCGAGGAGGGCGGGAGGATCCGGGTGGCATTGGAGGCGCTGAACGGCGAGGGAATGGTGACCGTCACCGACACCGGCATGGGTATTCCCGGCCGGGACCTGGGGAGGATCTTCGAAAGGTTCTACCGGGTGGACGTGGCCCGTTCCCGACAGACGGGAGGAACCGGCCTCGGGTTGGCGATCGTCAAGCATGTGGCGGAGCGTCACGGCGGCAAGGTGACGGTCAAGAGCCTGTTGGGCGAGGGGTCAACCTTCCGGTTGGTGGTTCCTGCGGCGGGGAGTGCCTGACGGCGGCGCTTGAAGCCAGGTCGGGTGGGTGCTTCGTTACTGTGATCAGTGGTTATGTCTTACGACGCGGTCGTGATCGGAGCGGGTCCGAACGGTTTGGCGGCGGCCATTGTGCTGGCGGAGGCAGGATGCTCCACTCTATTGGTGGAGGCCGCTGAGACCATCGGCGGAGGCTGCCGGACTTCGGAGTTGACTCTCCCCGGTTTCCGCCACGATGTCTGTTCGACCGCCCACCCCCTGGGTCGCGGCTCTCCGCTGTTCGGTCGACTGCCGCTGGCCAGGTACGGGGTTAAGTGGATTCACCCGCCGGCGGTCCTTGCCCATCCCCTCGATGACGGCGAGGTGGTGGTGCTGCACCGTTCCCTTGAAGAGACCGTCGGGGGGTTGGGAGTGGATGGGAGCCGCTATCGACGCAAGGTCGAGTCGCTTCACCGGCAGTGGCCCCGGTTGGCGAGTCGGCTGTTGGGGCCGCCGCTGCGGTTCAGACCCGATCCCTGGGCCGGTCCCAAGTTGGCGTCGCTGGCCCGGCCGGCCTCGTGGGACTGGCGGGGGTTCAAGACCCGGGCGGCCCGGTCGCTGCTGGCCGGCGCCGCCGCTCACCCGGTGATGCCGCTGGAAAGACCGTTCACCGCCGGGGTGGGATGGTTGCTGCTGGTGGCAGGCCACCGCTACGGTTGGCCCTTCGTGGAGGGCGGATCTCAGGCACTGGCGGATGCGCTGGCCGCTCACTTCTTGGAGTTGGGTGGCGAGATCGAGACCGGGCGCCGGGTGACGAGTCTGACCGAACTCCCCTCCTGCCGGGTGGTGCTGGCCGACGTGGTCCCCTCGGTCCTCGAGGCGCTGCTGGAAGAGTCGGGGAAAGGCATTCGCAGGGGCGGAACAGGTAAGGGGTTTCGGCACGGACCGGGGGTTTTCAAGCTGGATTGGGCACTTTCGGGGCCGGTGCCCTGGAAAGACGGGCGCCTGGCCACCGCCGGAGTCCTGCATCTGGGCGGAGATCATGAACAGATCGCAAACACCGAGCGGATGGTATGGGAGGGGAAAGCCTCGAAGCGACCGTTCGTGGTGGCGGCCCAGCCTTCTCTCTTCGATCCCTCCCGCGCTCCCGGAGGGCGCCACACCTTATGGGCTTACTCTCACGTGCCTTCGGGAAGCTCGGTCGATATGCGGGCTCTGGTGGAAGCCGAGATCGAACGTCACGCTCCTGGGTTCCGCGAAACAATCCTGGCCTGTCACACCCTTGCTGCTTCCCAATGGGAGGACTACAACCCCAACTACGTGGGGGGTGACATCGGAGGTGGGGTCCTGGGCATGAGGAGGATGATGCGGGGCCCATACCCCGGTCGGTCACCCTATGCGACCGGTGCAGAGGGGGTCTACCTGTGTTCTTCCTCAACTCCTCCCGGAGGTGGCGTTCACGGCATGTGCGGTTACCACGCCGCCCAAGCTGCATTGAAGCGAATCAAGGCTGCTTGAGGCGGACAGGACACACCGGCGTCGGGCCTCTGTCTGTGTCGAGCCTGTCCTGGTCGGTCCAGTAAGGCTATTTCTCGCGATTTCCCTACCTATCTCGCGAATGTTGTTCCCAGATGCTCTCCCTCAAACGGGCCCATCCCCCGCCACCACCTAAACCGTTTGAGGTCACGTCGGACCAGGGGTTACCGGGTGCATGGATCGGCTTGACCTCGGATTTGTCCGGGTTCGGGTGAGCTCTGGCCCGGCCGGAGGTATTTGTGCAGCTATGGGACAGTATGAGACCGTATGCGTCGGGGAGTCAACCCCCACAGGGGCGGTTTTTTCACAGACCCGCCGGTCCGGTTCGGTCGCCGCCGCAGTGAAAAGAGGTGAAACTTCGGTAGTGGTTCGATTTGATCGGGACCATCACGCGAACCCGGCGCGACGGATCTGTTTCGGTCGAGGCGGCGTGGGAAATGTCCGGTGTCCAGGACGGATCAAGAACGAGAACCTTGAGTTCACACCGTCCAACGTCAATACACCGAGACGTAGGATGTTTCGACCGATGAGGATCTGATAGTTGTCGTTAGTGGGGTGGCAACGAATGACTCCGATGCCTCGGGTTATGTGCGGAGTGCCTTGTGTGAACTCGAAACGCAGGAAGTAAGCATCGCTGAACCGCCCCGTTCGGCGTCTAAACCTCTACCTTGCTAAAGGGTTCGTCCAACTGTAGATCGTCGATGACGTGGGGGTGTTACGGCCGTGATCGTGCATCCGGTATCCACCAGTCCTTTGACTTTGGCTGTTCGCCCGTTCTCTGCATGAAGCATGACCTCGGGCAACACGGGCCCTACTTGTGAGTCGTAGTTGTCCTCAAAGAACACGGCAACCCATGTAAACGGGTGCGGGTTCGCGGATCTCTTGAATAGAGAACTGACGATCAGGGTATTTGATCATGCCATCCTCGTGAGCCTCGTCAAGGGTGCCGTAGCAAGCTATCAGTTCTCCGTTGTGCAGGAGCGCCCAGTCTCCTTCGTGATGTTGGAGAAGACTGTTGACGTGGTGGTTGACGAATACCTCATAGTTGGCATGAACTTCCTCCCGGCGTCGTTGCGCACGCGAGACGCTTGTCGGCGCCATGGGTGATCCTTTCGAGGTGGTGTGTCCTACGCCGAATTGTATGTTCAGGGCTGGGACGGCCGCGGCTGATGGGATCATTGTTCGTTTTGCCAACTGTGCTCCCCGGTCGAATGCGGCCGCAGTCGCCCGACCAAACAACGCTCCGACTGGCGGGCCGGATATGGCTACAGGGCCTCCCGATACTTTGGGGTCTGCGTCTCCACCTTTCGCCACCCGTTCGGCTTTAGCTATTGGGTTCGAAGATGGTGAAGGTGCCTTTTTGGTCGTCGTTGACCACCGCGAACCGACCGACGGCGATCTCGGTGACCGGCACGCAGACATCTCCTCCCAGGCTGGTCACCCGGGCAGCGGCGTCGTCGGCGTCCTCCACCTGGATGTAAACCATCCAATGGGGAGGGATCTCACCCCAGTTCTCGTCCATGACCAGGACCCCCGCCACCGGGAGATCCCCCAGGTTGGCCAGGTGGTAGTCGCCTCCCTGGGGAATCGGCATGCTGCTCCACTCCCATCCGAACAGGGCGGTGTAAAAGCTCTTGGTCGCTTCCAGATCCCGGGTGTACAACTCGTTCCAGACCATGGCCCCGGGAACGCGGATGGCGTCCGCCCCTCCGAATTCGAGGGCCTGCCAGAGAAAGAGCGAGGCCCCGCCGGGTTCCTGCATCAAGGCAACCCTTCCGTTACCCACATCGGCGGGGCCCATCAGGAAGTTGGCGCCCAAAGCGCGGGCTTTCTCAGCGGTGGCGTCCAGGTCGTCGGTGGCGATGTAGGAGAACCACATAGGCGGCACCCCTTCGGGGAACATCCCCGGCATGGCCGGTCCCATCGCGCCCACGCTCTTGCCGTCAAGGTTGAAGGTGGTATACAACATCCCGGAATCGCCCATGGGGACGTCAGTCCAGTCCCAACCGAAAAGACCGTTGTAGAACGCTTTCCCCTTCTCGGGGTCGGGAAGATAGATGTCCATCCAGCAGAATGTGCCATGGGGGTGTTTCACAGGTTGCTCCTTAAGTCATTAAGCACCGGAAGCACCGGCAGATCCGGCGCTTCGGTCGGCACGCCCGGAGGGACTCGAACCCCCAACCTTCTGATCCGTAGTCAGACGCTCTGTCCAAATTGAGCTACGGGCGCGGGCTGTACGGCAAAGGATAAGCCTAGCCGAACCTCACAAAGCCGTCCTGAGGGATTGCCGGGGACTCCGACGTGGGACATATCGGGATCGCTCCGATGTCGGAGAGAACGAGGTGTCAACAGTGCCTGATTTGAATAAAATCAACCGTGGACTCGGCCTCCCATGACGCCGTCGTTTCCAACAGGATCGGTCAGGTCACAGGGCAACTCTTCAAAAAGGGCTGCAATAAGCGGTCCAACTTGGCTGTTGTTCGTTATTCTTACCCATCGCTTCAGCGAAGGGAGACTCCGATGACAGGGCCACGGAGATGACCTCCGAAGGCATCATGGTGCTGGCCATTCTGGTTGGGACCGTAATTCTGTTCGTCTCCGAGAAGTACCCCCTCGATCTGGTCGCCATGATCGGGTTGGGCACGTTGCTGGTTCTCGGTCTGGTGACACCCCAGGAAGGGTTTTCCGGTTTCAGCAACCCTGCAACCTTGACCGTGGCTGCCATGTTCGTCCTCAGCGCCGGATTACAGAAGACAGGCGCCACGGCGGCGGTGGGCCGCTTCATGGTACGGCTCGGAAAAGACCACTACACCTCCCTGGTGGTCATCATGGGAACGGTTACCATCATGTCGGCCTTCGTGAACAACACGGCGGCGGTCGCGGTTTTCATCCCGCTGGTCACGATCCTTGCAAACCGGCGGAAGATTTCCGCATCGAAGCTGTTGATTCCCCTGTCCTACGCCTCACAGTTCGGCGGCGTGTGCACTCTGGTAGGCACCTCGACGAACCTGCTGGTCAGCTCGATCTCCGAACAGGCCGGCTACGGCGCTTTCAGCATGTTCGAGTTCAGCCGAATGGGTCTGATCCTGTTCGTGGCAGGAGTGGTTTTCTTCCTGGTGTTGGGAAGGTGGCTCCTGCCCGACCGGCAGATGAGAGAGTACGCCGCCATTTACCACCTGGGTGAATACGTGGCGGAGATGAGAGTTCGCCACAACTCTCCCCTGGTCGGCAAATCGGTACTCGACAGCAAGCTGGGAGAGGAACACGATGTAACGGTATTGAGGGTGATGCAACTGGGTGGCACCGGATGGGCGCCTCTGCGCCAGGTTCTGCAACCGGATCACGTGCTGTTGGTGCACGGATCCGTGACGGCTCTGATGCGTCTCCGAGGCGCCCTGCGTCTCGAAATGAACGCCGACTTCAAACTCCGGGACGAAGCACTCCAACTGGAGGACATCCGGGTGGTCCAGGCTCTGGTGGCCCCCGGTTCGAGTCTCATAGGCCACACCCTCAAGGAAGTGGATTTCCGTAACCGTTACAAGGCGCTGGTGCTGGCCATTCAGCGCAAAGACGAGATAATCAACGACAAACTCAGTTCCGTGGTGTTGAGTCTGGGGGACGCTCTACTGGTCCAGGCTCACGAAGAGGAAATCAGGGATCTGCGTCGCAGCAGTGACTTCATCGTTCTCAACGAAGTGCCGGGGGCGGTGCTCCGCAAGAAGGCCCCACTCGTCATCGGCATCCTTATCGCCGTGGTCGGGCTGGCGGCGTTCAACGTCTTCCCCATCCTCATCACCGCCCTGCTCGGTTGCGTGGCCTTGCTGGTGACTCGGGTTCTTCAATTGGAGGAGGCCTATCACGCCATCAACTGGCAGGTCATATTCCTTCTGGCCGGGATCCTCCCTCTCGGGATCGCCATGCAAAAGACCGGAGCAGCCGGATTCCTCGCAGAACGGGCGGTGGGGATGGTCGGTGACATGGGGCCGGTCGCCGTGCTGGCGGTCATTTACCTGATGACATCCATCATGACCGACACAATGAGCAACGCAGCGGCGGCGGTGCTGCTTGCGCCGATCGCCATATCCACCGCCGAACAGATCGGCGTCGACCCTCGGCCGTTCCTGATGGCCATCACTTTCGCCGCTTCGACCGGATTCTCAACGCCGGTCGGCTACCAAACGAACACCATGATCTACAATGCCGGTGGATACAAATACACTGACTTCTTGCGCACCGGCGTGCCGCTCAGCATCGTGTTCTGGATTCTCTCTGTGATATTCATTCCCCGGCTGTGGGCGTTTTGATATGAGGTGTGGAGCCGGGAACACAAGAGATGTCGAGGTCGAACGCCGGCCACGTCGCCGGTAGGAACCCCGGATGATATCGGCCGTTAGAGTTGCCGGATGACCTGGCAGATCGCTTTCCTCATCCTGCTTTTGGTGGGGATGGCCTACTTGTTCCTCACGGCCAAGCTGCCGGTCGACCTTACGGCCTTTTTGGGGCTGGGCGTGCTGATCCTGGGTGGATATGTAGACCCCACGGAGGCATTCGCCGGGTTCGCGTCGCCGGCGGTCATCACCATGCTGGCCATCTTCATCATAAGCGCATCGCTGCTCTACACCGGCATAGCCGACATAGTGGCTTCCAGGATCTACAAGCTCGTGGGCAGCAAGGAGATACCGCTGATTATCACTTTGATGCTGGTGTCGGGGATCCTTTCGGCCTTCATGAACAATATCGCCGCCACTGCGGTGCTGATGCCGGCGGTGGCGGCGATCGCCCGGCGGGCTGGGCTGTCAGCGTCCCGACTGATGATGCCGCTGGCGTTCGGATCGATCCTCGGTGGAACCACCACCATGGTCGGAACCCCGCCCAACATCGTGGCGGCGTCGATTCTGGCCGAAAGGGACTTGGAGCCGTTCGGGCTGTTTGATTTCACGCCGATCGGCGCCCTGCTGTTGGGCGGGGGCGTCCTGTTCATGATCACACTGGGAAGAAAACTCCTTCCCGATCGTCTGGCCGGTCCCGGGGTGGCCGACAGCGCCGATCTGACCCACATCTACCACTTAGAGGAGCGGCTGTTCACGATCGCCATCCCGAAGAGATCTCCCCTCGACAAGGTAACCCTCGCCAAGGCGAATCTGTCAGGGGCGCTGGGCATTCAGGTGGTTTCGATTCACCGGCCCGGGGCCAAGAACTTCGTCCCGCAGGCGGACACCCTTCTCAAGGGCGGGGATGTGTTGCTTGTGGAAGGCAGGCTGTCCGATCTGGAGGACATAATGCGGGTGGGTGGGGTGGAACTGCGACCCACCACCACCCGCCAGATCCCCCGGGTAAGGGGGTTCACCGCCATCCGGGCCGAAATTCCCGAAACCTCGGGACTGGCGGGAAAAAGCTTGAAAGAGATAGATTTCCGACAGCGCTATCACGTCGTGGTAGTCGGGATCGAACGGGGCGGGGAGACCATCCGGGGAGAACTGGCGTCGGAGGTCCTGCAGCCCGGAGACCGGCTGATCGGACTGGGCGCCCGAACCGAACTGCAAAGGATGCAGGCCGACCGTGATTTCCGCGTCAAGAACCTGGGATTGTCAGCCTTGAAGTCCCTGGAGGACCAACTCTCGGTTATGAGTGTTCCCCCAGGGTCATCTCTGGCCGGTTCCACGATCAGGGAGAGTCGCCTGGGCGAACTGGTGGGAGTCACCATTGGCGCCATCGTCCACGATAACGTCACTCGTTTGGTGGTGTCTCCCGATGATGTGATAGAGGCGGGAGACGGCCTGCTGGTTGCCTGCGACACTGCCCGGGTTGAGCACCTGGTGGGTATCGGCGATATCGAGGTGCACTCCCAGGTGGACGCGGCGGGCCTGGAGTCCGAGGACTTCGGAATCGTTGAGGTGGCGCTGGCGCCCAGGTCCGCGGCGGTGAGAAAGACGGTACGCGACCTGGAGTTTCGCAATCGCTACGGTCTGCAGTTGCTGGCCGTGTGGCGAGACGGACGATCGATCTGCACCGGTTTGGCCACCCTTCGTTTCCAGTTGGGTGACGCCCTGCTGGTCCAGGGTCCCTGGGAGCGGATCCGCCTGCTTGGCACCAATCCCGATTTCGTGGTTCTCTCTCCCGAAGGCCTTCGTCCGCGACGACATAACAAGGCGCCCCTCGCCCTGGGAGCGCTGCTGCTGATGGTCGGTCTGGTGGTGTTCGGCATCCAGCCGATCCATGTGGCTGCCTTCATCTCCGCCAGCCTGGTTCTCCTGTTCCGCACGGTGACCATGGAGGAGGCTTACCGGGCCATCGAATGGAGGACGATTTTTCTGGTAGCGGCTGTCCTGCCGGTCGGGTTCGCCATGGAGAGCACCGGCGCCGCCAAGCTGATGGTCGACCAGGTCATCAACATTCTGGGACCGCTGGGAAATTACGCCGTTCTCATCGCCATGGTCCTGTTGGCCAGCATCCTCAGCCAGGCACTCGACGGCGCTCCCTCGGTCGTGCTGATGGCGCCGGTGGCATTGGAAACCGCCGCTCAACTGGGTATGAACCCCTACGCAGCCATGATGGGGATCAGCCTGGCCGCTTCGGCGGCGTTCATGACTCCCTTCAGCCACAAGGCCAACCTGTTGGTCATGGGCGCGGGAGGGTACCGCTCCATCGACTATGCCAAGGTTGGGACCCCTCTGACCTTCGTGGTGCTGGGCATCGTGATAGCGCTGGTGCCGACCTTCTTTCCCCTGTAGCGGCGCACGCCCGCGTGGGGTTCGTTGGTTCCCATCAGGGCGCTCCCTGCGTAATGGGTGCCGAGTACTCAACAGAGTTTCAGGGATTGCGGCGCCCCAACATCGTGAAACGGGTGGGCCGAAACGGAGCGACGTCGACGGTGGTGTCCCGTCCGTCGACGAGCTGGCCGATCAGTTCCCCCGTGATCGCACCGAGGCCGAAACCGACATGACCGTGGCCGTAGGCGAGGTACACGTTCTCCTGCCTGGGCGATCGGCCGATGACCGGGAGTGAGTCCGGATGAGAGGGGCGGAAGCTCATCCACTTTTCGGCGCCCTCGGTGTTCAAAGCGGGAAACAGTTTCCTGGCGGCTTCAATGAGCAAATCGGCGCGGGTGTAGTCCGGGGGTGCGTGGAGACCGGCCAACTCATCGGTCCCCGCCAGCAGGATCTCACCCGGAATCGGCGTGATCCCCAAGTGGTGGTCCATGTAGATTATCGGTCCGTTCAGTTCGACGCCGGGATCGGGAATTCGCACGCCGTAGCCGCGTTCGGTGTCAAGCGGTGTATCGAAGCCCAGGGCACGCACCAGCGATCGCGACCACGCTCCGGCGCTGACAACCACCGCGGAAGCCGCAACCCGGCCGTCGTCAGTCTCGGCGGCAGCCACCCTCTTCCCTGTGATTTCGAAGGACCGCACAGTGCGCTGCAACCATCGTCCCCCCGCCTGGATGAACCGGGCGGCCACTGCCCTGGTGAACGCTTGCGGGTCGGCATAATACGAGCCGGGCACTAAAACGCCGTGTCGGATCCGGCCGGTCAGAACGGGGTAGGCGGCGGCCACGCCCGCCGCGTCCAGGATCTGCATATCGACGCCGCGCGCCCGGCGCATGCCGAGACTGTAAGCAGCCTTCTTGAAAGTCGCATCCGACCCGTAGGCGAGAAGGTGTCCGCCTTCGAAGAGTGCAGCATCCTCGTCTGGCAGGGGCACCAGATCTGCGTACGCTCTCACCGCTTGCTTCTGCAGGCTCGCCAGCGCCAAGGACAGTTCTTCGACCCGGCTGGGACGACTCGCCAAGATAAACCGGACCAGCCAGGGAGTCAACTTCGGCAGGTAGCGCCATCGGATTGCAAGGGGAGAAGCCGGGTCTGCGAGCATCTTCGGCACGGAGCGGATCACACCGGGCGTAGCCGTAGGAATGCAATTGCTGATTGAAAAGAGCCCGGCGTTGTGCCCGGATGCCCCATCGCCCGGGACCCCGCGGTCACAGATAGTGACGGCGTACCCCCGTCGTTGCAAATGGAGAGCGGAGCACAGCCCCACGATTCCGCCGCCAACGACCAGGACATCGGCGCCTGAAGATCCGGTTTTGCTCACAAATCCCCCGACAGGGTGGGACACCACGAGATAGACAGACTAATTCGTCTTGTTTGGTGACCCCGAGAAAACAACGTGCCAGCGGGGTTCTCCCTTGCCGAACATCACCAATATCGGATTGAACTTCTCAAGGAGGGAGTAGAGCTGTCACCAAAGAGTCGTGGCGTTTCGGCCTCCGCGGCGCGTCCCACCGTTTCCGTGGCGGGTCCGGTGTGGCGGGAGTCGTATCGGGGGCCCTTCATGATCAAAACCGATGTAGGAACCGGCCGGTGGGGCTGGTGGGAGCGTGGTTGGGGACGACGAGGAGCCAGCCGCGTCTGCCCGAGGTTGAGAGCGCGGGACCCGAGGCCATCGGCGCGTTGCGCGCCGCGAACGCGATCGCGTATGTGGTTGGGATGCTGGTACTGCTCGGCTCGCTCGCCTGGTCGTCATCGGCAAGCCGCCCGCGGTCGCCAACCGTAGTATCGACCGGTATGGGCCGTTTCACACAGCCGCAGTTCCGCAGCTCGGGACGCCAGGTTGTACGGTTCGCAGAGGAGCTTCGCCTCGACTGGTCAAGGGTTCGGGTGGGTGGCCTGTCGGCTGAGATCGCCTTTTTCGCGCTCCTCGGGCTGTTCCCTGCCGTGTTTGTATTCGCTGCCGCGCTCGGTTCGCTTGACGTGGTGATAGGTGAGGGCGCGGCTGCCGACACCGAGCAATGGCTGCTCAACCAGGTGCATGAGGTCTTCGGCTCTGACAACACGCTGCGCTCCACCATCGCGGAGCTCTTCGAACGGTCGAATGCGGGACTGATCACCGTTGGCGTCGTTTTGACGATGTACGCCTCGTCGCGGGGCTTCGTCGCCGTGGTACGCGCGCTGGACGTGGCATATGGCCACGATCAACGCAGAAGCTGGATGTCAACCCGGGTCCTGGGTCTGGGCCTGACGGCTTCCACGATTCTGGTGGCCGCGCTGGTGGCGGCGATGGTGGTGGTCGGTCCCTTGCTGGGTGGCGGCGAGGAGGTGGCCGAGCGTCTGGGGGCCGGCGCCGCGTTTACCACGGCTTGGGGGTGGTTGCGCTGGCCGGTGGTGTTCGCAGTTGTGGTCTTGTGGGCCACCTCCGTCTACCACATGGCGTCCCGCAGGCGGGCGCCATGGCGACGGGAGTTGCCGGGAGCGGTGGTGGGAACCGTGTGGTGGCTGGTCGTGTCGACAGGTTTCCGCGCCTACCTCGAGTTGGCCTCCAGCGGAGTGAACGCGGTGTTCGGGTTGCTGGGTGGCGCTCTGAGTCTGCTGCTGTGGTTGTATCTTCTGGCGATGGGCCTGCTCGCCGGGGCCGGGTTGAACACGGTGCTGACTCGCAGCCGACGGTAATCGGGCAGAGCCGGCCCTTTTGGATTCTCTCCGCATCGGGTCGGACCGGCTGCAGATGTCTGGCCGGGCACACCAAGCCCGCCGGCGGGTCTCAGCCCTCCGGATCCGACTGGGAACGATTTCGAGAGCATTGCTGTTTATTCGCACCTTGGTGCGTCGTTGAGACCGACCGGTAGGTGCTGGTGGCCATCCGGGCTGAGAGGAGATGCAGATACATCTTGCGGCTAGTCCATAACACCTGCTGAGCCCAGCCAAACCGCCAAAGAGTCGGCAAACCGGCCCCTGAACGCTGAATGGTCCATCTTGATCGGGCTAAATTGAATTCGAGGCCCTATTTAATTGCGGGGTGTTGGCCACCACTCCTGACCTGCGCCTTAGCGAGGTGTCTGTGACCGTGTCACTTTCGGGTTCCTTGGTGAGTTGGCGGAGGGATACTCAGGTACCGTCAATGTTGGGTCCTGGAAGTCGAAGTCATGGTCAATTTGGCTTGGTTCCTCCTTTGCCCCCTGCTTTGGCACCCTCGACGAGGGCGAACGGGGGGCGGAGACGGAGGAGGCCGGTTTCGCCGACTCCGCTGCGGTAGGGTGACCACGGCTCTGGAACCAATACAGGGCCCGCCCTCCTGCCCGTGCTACCCGTTCAACCCTCACTTCGAACACAGGTTCCAACACCTCCGGCGTCAGGACCGTCTCCACCGGCCCGGCCGCTTGCACGCGACCGCCATTCAACACGACGATGTAGTCGCAGTACTCCGCCGCCAGGTTCACGTCGTGGATCGAGAGGAGCGTGGTCACTCCCACACCGCGGACGAGATCGAGGACTTCGAACTGGTAGCGGATGTCGAGATGATTGGTGGGCTCGTCGAGTATCAGTACGCCCGCCTCCTGCGCGAGAGCCCGGGCGATCAACGCCCGTTGCTTCTCTCCCCCCGACAGTGTGCTGAACGACCGGGTTGCCAGCGCCTTGATGCCCACATGGGCAAGAGCTTCGTTGACTCGTCGCCGGTCCCGGTCGGACTCTCTGGCGAATGCCGACTGGTGAGGGCTGCGTCCCATCGCAACCACTTCCCGCACGGTGAACTCGAAGTCGGTCCTCGGCTCCTGCACGACCACGGCGATACGGCGAGCGGCCTCGAGAGGATGTAACTCCCAGAGGTCGTCCCCGCCCACCACCACGCGCCCCAGTCGCGGGCGCAACATCCGGTAGGCGGCGCGCAGCAGGGTGGTCTTGCCGCTGCCGTTCGGCCCGACGACACCCAGCACCCGGCCGGGCTCGACTTCCAGGCTGACCTCTGAACAGATCTCCACGGCGCCCACCGCAACCGTTACCTCGGACAGTGTCAGTAGCAGGGGGGTGGGGTCGGCGCCGGCCGGGGGCGGGTGCGAGGTGTTGGTGTCCGGCCCATCACCGGGCATGGTCCGGTCCTCGCAGTCGGGAACGGAGGAGCAGAGCGAACACGGGCGCGCCGACCAGCGCGGTGATCACCCCGATCGGCAGTTCCCGCGGCTGGATGACCAGGCGCGCCAGCACGTCCGCCACCAGCAGGAAGAGGGCTCCGACCAGCGCAGCGAGCGGAAGGACCCGGCGATGGTCGGAGCCCACAAGCATGCGGGCGGCGTGCGGGATGACGAGGCCTACGAACCCGACCCCGCCGGCCAGGGCAACCGACGTGCCCGTCAGGAGCGCCACGACCACGAAGAGGACGCGGCGCAGCCGGTTCGGCGGCGCTCCCATGCTGGTGGCGGTCTCATCGCCGAAGAGGAGCAGGTTCAGCGGACGGGCCTGGGCCAACAGGTAGACGAGCCCGCCGACCAGAAGGATCGCCGGGAGTCCGAGTTGGTCCCACCGCGCCCCGCCCAGGGCGCCGAGCATCCAGAAGAGAGCGAGACGCGCTGTCTGACTCTGTTCGCTGATGAAGATGAGCATGCTGGTTACCGCCGAGAAGAGAAAACCCACCGCGATCCCGGCCAGCACCAGGCGCAGCGGACTGAGACCGCCCCAGGAGTTGGCCAGCAAAAACGCCAGCCCGTAGCCGATGAGACCGCCCGCGAACGCGGCGACCGGCAGCGTGTAAGTCCCCGCGAACGTCCAGCCGAGCACCATGACGCTGACGGCTCCGGCTGCGGCGCTGGCGGTCCCGCCGAGGATCGTCGGGTCCGCCAGGGGGTTTCGCACCATCGCCTGGAGCACTGTGCCGACCACGGCGAGCGCCGCTCCGACCAGCACGGCGAGAAGCGCCCGAGGGAGACGGACGTGCCACACGATCCGCTCGTGCGCGGCCGGCCAGTCGGCCGCCACCGCGTCCGGCAAGAACTGGTGAATCCCGATCCGCCAAGCGGTAGTAGGTGAGATGTCCGCCGGACCCAGGGTCACCGCCAGCACGATTGACAAGACCACAACGACGCAGAGCACTCCCAGCAACGCGGCAAAGCCCGGACCCGCCATCCCGCGGCGTTCCACGCCCGCCGGACGCCGGGCCCCGGAACGGACCAGCCTGGCCATCAACGAGGACCTCACAGCTCCGCCGTCCGCCAGTGTCCCTGCCGGTACCGCCACCAGGTCCCGGCGGTCCGGGCGGCGAAGAAGGCGATCCCGGCGACATAGACGCCGGTAAGCCCCCAGCCGACCCTGACGGCCAGAAGCCAAGCCAGTGGCACCATCACCAGGTAACTGGAGGCGGTGGACATGTAGAAGATCCACCTGGAATCCCCGGCGGCGCGCAGCGTGGCGGCCAGCACCATGCTCGTGGCCATAAACGGCACCTGCACAGCCAGCATGGGAAGGATGCGCCCTGCTTCAGCCACGACTTCGCTGTCGGGGGTAAGCAAATGCAGGACCGGGGACGTTGCGAGGAGCACGGGCGCCAGGAAGGCCGCCGGCAGGGCGACCATAAGCGCGAGCCCCGCCCTTTCGGTCATGGCCACGGTGGGCTCGTCGCGCCTGCCGAGGCTCTGCCCGACGAGGATCGACACGCCGGTGGAAAGCGCCCAGATGATTGTCCAGAGGACCTGCTGCACGTTTGTGACCACCTGCATTCCGGCGATCACCGTTGTGCCGAGGGAAGCGACGATTCCGAGCACAAGGACGTTGTTGACATAGCCCAGGACCAGCATGGCCGTCTCGGGCCAACCGATGGACCAGAGCCGGGGAAGTACCTCCCGGTAGTGGCGCAAATGCGCCACGCGGAACAGTTCGTAGGTGTACCGAAACCGTCTCCAGCCGAACAGGCCCATGTAGACGCAGCCCAAGGCGACGGAGATCACCGTACCGACGCCCGCCCCGAGGAGACCCCAGCCGACCACGAAGATCAGGACATAGTTCAACGGGATATTTACAGCGTTGACGAGGACAGCCATGCGCATCGCCACCTTGGTCTCTCCTACTCCTGCGTAGACGGCGCGAAACATGGCCGTGGCGGACGCCAGGGGTGCGGCCAACGCCAGCACCCGCAGGTACGGAACGCCCTCACTCCGCACGGCCTCGCTCACGTCGAACGCGGCGAGGAGCAGGCCCGCCCCGAAGCTCAGAAACAGGAGGACGATGAGACCGGCGCCGATGCCGACGAGCATCGACACCCCCAGCACCTGCCCGACTTCTGCGGGACGTTCCTCACCGTACCGGCGGGCCGCTATCACCTGTGCGGCGGTCGCCCAACCGCCGAACAGCATTCCCGCCGCCACGTTGATGGACGATGCAATTGCCGCTGCTGCGAGCGCCTGGGTGGAGACGCGGCTGATCATCGCCGTGTCGACTATGCCGAGCGCGATCTGAGAGAGGTTGGCGACTACGAACGGGTAGCTCAGGGCCAGGACGCTCTTCAGGGCGCCCGCTTGGAGTGTCGTCACCGTGACCTGCGGCTCTCGAGATGGTGTGACGGGCCGGCGCCGGGCTGAAGAGGGATTTCCGAGCTCGGCGGCGAAGCCTGGCGCCAACTAGCCGCTGGCTCTCAGACCGCGCACCGCGGTCGCCACCTTGATGAGGCCGTCAAGGTTCTGTGGCCCCGGCACGCTTTGGAGGAATGTCAGCGTCATGTACTGACCGTTCACCACCGCCGACATGCCTGAGAGAGCCGGGTCGGACTCCAGGAACGCCCGGTTTGTCTCCGGGCCGCCGAAGCCGTAGTCGACGAAGATGATCAACTCCGGGTCGCCCTCGATTACGGCTTCCCACTCCACGACGCCCCATGTGCCGCCCGCTTCCGAGAAGATGTTCACCCCGCCGGCGCGGCTGATGATGTCCGACATCACGGAACCCGCCAGCGCGGTGAAGGGCGCCTCTTCACCCGAGTCGAAGTAGAAGACGCGGACCCTCTCGCCGGCCGGGATCGCCGCGGCGACCTCCGCGATCTGCTGCTCCCACGAGGCGATGAGTTCCTCGGCGCGGTCCTCAACCTTGAATATCCGCGCCACGGTGAGAACGTCCGAGAACATCACCTCGAGGGTCACGTTGCCGGAGAAGTCGGGGCAGGCCTCCGTGAAAGAGAAGCTGTGGACATCAGCGTCCCGCAGGTTCTGCGGGGTGAGCCCGACGCCCTCGTTGAATCCGTAGCTGAACACCAGGTCCGGCGCAGGGGCGAGGACCGCCTCCAGCGAGGGGTACGGGAAGCTGCCGCCCAGGCGCTCCACCAGAGCCGCCCGGGCTTGATGCTGAGGCTGCAACCGGTCGGGCGTGCCGCCGAAGTAGCCGATGACGTGGTCCTGCAACCCGAGAGCCACAAGTACCTCCAGGGCGCTTGTGTCCGTGGCGACCACCCGCTGGGGAACGGCGTCGTAGACATCCTCCACACCGCAGTTTTCGATCGTCACTCCGGCGGGCTCCGGGGCGGCGGTGGTTGTGGGGCTCTGCGTAGTTGTAGTTGTCGGCGCAGCGGTAGTTGTCATTGCCGCCCTGGTGGTTGTCGTCGGCGCAGCGGTAGTTGTCATTGCCGCCCTGGTGGTTGTCGTCGGCGCAGCGGTAGTTGTCGTCGCTGCCCGAGTCGTGGTAGTCGCCGCCGCCGTGGTGGTTGTGGCTGGCGCGGCAGTTGTTGTCGCTTCACTGGTGGTGGGAGGGGAGGCAGTCTCCCCCCTGTCCGAGCAGGCAGCCGCGAGGATCGCGACCACCAAGGTCAACACCGCCGGAAGCGCCAGCGGTATGCGGCCAATTCGGCCCGATCTGTTCATTCGTTTCTCCTTCACTTCAATGTGATCTAGCCGTCAGCGTCCCAAAGTGCAATCTGAACAGGTGCCGAGCGTCAGGAAACACCCAGAGTTCGTAGAAATGATAATGATAATCATTCTCACTTCTCGGTGCAATTCCTCCAGCCTCAGGCCGCCGCTGCAACCACCGGAGCCTTGGAGCGCCTACCGAGGTGGTACCAAGCAGTGTCACCTACCTGGGCACGCGCCAAATCGCGGTTTCCTAGGTCGGGGCGTCGCACAAGAGAAGGTTGGAAAGGAAATCCGCCTGGTTTTGGCAGGAAGACCGGCTGTGGGGAGGTACCGGCCGAAATTGGAAGACATGTCCAGCGAGACGCCGAAACCGCGAAGCCAACGTCGACCTCCGACCTCATCGCCAGTGATCAAACACACACCGGGGGCTGTAAATGGATATTCCCACACACCGGTCCGGTGCTGGGGATCGCTCAGGCCGTGAGAAGGGCTGCGGGTATCACGCCTATGCCGTCGCGGCGACGCGGGTCGGGGCGAGGCGGGCCTCCATGTCGCGGCGGGTCCTCACTGCGTCGCTGGTCTCGTCGACCCTCACGTCGGCCCAGGTGACCAGGCTGCCCTTGGGCACGTCGTTGACCACGGGCACGTTGTGGGCGAGGCCTATCGGCAGGGCTCCCAAGGCGAGGCTGTCGCCGGCCGGCATCAGCCGACCCCGGACGGTGAAACCCCCCTCGCCGTCGAGGCTGTCGCCCGCGCGGAGGTGTCGCTTGGCGACAGCCACGGCATCGCCGACAAACCCGGCGGGCGTACCGGTCGGTTCGCCCCGCAGGGCCGCACTCAACACTGACACGCCGACCTCCAGGCCGATCAGATGGTAGGGCTTGTAGGTCGCGCTGTAGCGGCCGCTGCGGTCGGTCACGAGACCGTACTCGGCGAAGCAGCGCGCCGTGTAGTCGCTGGGCGCCTCGAAAACCACGTAGACGCCCCAGCGCAGGTCGCGCTCGACCGGCTCGCCGTTTCGATGCAGCGACGAGACCACCTCCACCTGGCCCTTGTGGTGCAGCGTGCCGCCCTCGGCACGCGGTCGCAAGACCTGTGCGAGCTGGTCGGTGCCGGCCGGCGGGAATCCCAGTCCCTCCGGCGCCGGCGTCAGGCCGGTGGCATTGGACACCGCGGCCATCTCGATCGCCGACTTCGTGCCGTCGAGGAATGAGTTGAACATCTGCGGGTTCATACCGCCCTCGGCGGCCCGTTCGGGGGAGATGCCGTAGCCGTCCCAGACCGTCTCGGGCGTGGAGTCGTGGAAGCTCGGCAGGTACTTGGTGCCCTTGCCCGCCGCGACCACGCCGAGGCCCGCCGCTTGCGCCCAATCGACCATCTCGCAGATCAGCGCCGGCTGGTCGCCGTAGGCCATCGAGTAGACCAGCCCGGCCCGGCGGGCCTCGGCGGCCAGCAGCGGGCCGGCCAGGACGTCTGCTTCGACGTTGGCCATGACAATGTGCTTGCCGTTGGCGATGGCGGTGCGAGCGTGGGCCAGGCCGGCCGGGGGGTTGCCGGTGGCGTCGACCACGACCTCCAGACCGTCGGCGGCGACCAGCTCGAGAGCATCGTCGGTCAAGTGGATCGTCGTCTTGGTCCGGAGCGGCCGAAGGCGAGCAGCCCCGCCGGGTCTCCCCGGTCCAGCCGGTCTCGGCCAGGGCGGCGCGGGCCCGGTCCGGGTCGAGGTCGGCGATGGCCGCCACACGGAGCCCGGGCGTGTGCCTGGCCTGGGCCAGGAACATCGAGCCGAACTTGCCGGCTCCGATCAGGCCGACGGTGACGGGGCGGCCCTCAGCGACGCGCTCCTGCAGTAGCCGGAAAAGGTTCATGCTATGGATCCAGACTATGGCCGCGTGCGTACTGATCGGGAGTCGAGTCCCGGAGGCGCGCCAACTCCTCCAGGCAGTCGTCGGCCAGCGGCTCGATCGGCGGGAAGTCGCGCAGGGCCCGCCACTCGGCGCGCCGGAACCTGCGGATGTGGTTCGAGACCTCACAGAGGCTCAGGTAGTCGATGACCCGGCTCAAGGGGCTGATGTCGGGCGGGCCGGCGTGCGCCATGTTGGAGTGGAACATCAGCACGCAGCCGGCCTTGCCGGTCGGGGCGACCACACCGCCGCTGGAGGCCGGCTCGCTGACGGTCTCACGGTCCAGGCACCAGAGCGGGTAGGTCGTGGTCTCCAGATCGTGGCCGGCCTCGAGCACGCCGAGCTTGTGGGTGCCCGGAATGAGCATCACGTCGTCGAGGAAGACAGCGATGTGCATGGCCCGCGGCTCGGGTATGTCGTCGTGGCGCTGCCAGGTGGCGTAGTCCTGGCGCCACTGCGACGCCGCGCCGTCGAAGGCCGCGTTGGCGTTGATCTTGAACTGGTGCGGGATCTGATCGTCACTCTCAACCGATCGCCCGCCAGCTCCTCCACCCCTACCAGTTCCACCTCACCAAGACCAACCACTCATACTTAATACCCTAGACCGGGGGCGGGTCTGACTCGACACCTACCTGGCCGGTTGTGCCTTTCTGTTGATCTGTCGGCCTGCTTACGCCAATGGGTTTACCTGCACGATGACGGCGTTTGTCATCCCGGTTTAGACCTCTGGTCTTATCCCCATGCTGCCCCCTTTGGAACCTGATCGACTTGCATGGCTGTATTCACCGACTGGCACGTAGTGGGCACCTCGTCCTCGTCCCTTGACTTCAGCGTGGCCCTCTTGCCGAAGGGCACCCATAAGCCTCAAGACCTGGAAGCGGGTGTAGCCAGTGATGCGCCTGATCTCGGCGTTGGTCAATCGACTACGTTCGAAAAGAATGGCCAACACACGTAGTCTCACATACTCTTCATCCATCCATACACCCTCACCCGACATGTCATCGCTTTCAAGAAGTTCAGCGTGGCGGCGGGCAAGTCGGTAGCTAGTACCGCGTCCCCTGCCTTGCGCCACAATGAACCCCCGATGGCGGAGAGAGACCAATCGGGCCGATGCATCTTCCTCGGGGAGTTGCAGAAGATCGGCCGCAGACCATCTATCCAACGACCTATGCCTGAGCAGCCCCCGAAGTACCATCAGGTCGTCAAGTCGCAGAGTCTCCCCTTTGCGATTCATCTCATAGACAAATCGTGCGAACTCGGCATGCGTCCTAGTCGGGAGCACCAATTTGACATGGGACTCGTCAGCCTGATATCTCGGCGGGTTCTTACCTAGTAGCAACAATTCCTCGAAGATGCGGTCTACCCCGAGACCTTGGCGATTGACGAGCCGGATAGTCTGGAGCACATCCGCCAAGAGAGGGTTACGCCGAACCGGAGGGTGACGGAGGATGTTACGTTCTGTTATTCCGCCTATGAACCCTCCCGGACTGATAACTTCGACACGATCATCGTAGAGGTCCATGTGGATTGACTGATTAACGAAATAGTCACGGTGGACCAGTGCATTGAGCACCGCTTCTCGAGCAACCCACCAAGTCATATCAGGTATCTCAAGCTGGGCAAAGCCTCTTGGGTCAACTGTCTCCATCCGAAGATTGGCAGACAGTAAACGCTGGATCTCCTCCAAGGTCTGCAGAAGGGGGCCCCTTAGGTCTCTTCTGAGGTCGTTGCGGGTAGATTCCCTCCTATAGGAGAAGATGAGTTCGTGTCGCGGGGCGTACTGTGCCAGCATGGGTTTGCGCCCAACCAGGAGCATTGCAGCCATAGTGATCTCATTTCCCGAAGTCAATCCCAGAGCCTCTAATAAATCGGTGTCCGACAGGGCTGCTAGACGACGTTGTCCATCGAGACCAGACGGATGGAGGGGCTCTGGATCCGCTTCAACAGTCATCCGCAACAAGCGAATCTGATCCGGGTCTAAATCGGAGGGCTTAGCTCCCGGGAGCACCTCGGCAGTGAGATCACGCTGTCCACGAGATACCACTAATCGGGCAAGATTCGCTCCAGTCAGAGGCTTGTTCTCCTTCCCTACCCGAATCCGACCGACTCCGTCGGTAGTCGTGTGAGGAGGGATGCCGGCGGGAACGCGTATCACCAAGAGTCGGCCCTCCGGCTCAGACAATGGTTCGACCTCTACCAGGATGTGAGGATCGGTGCCGTCGTAAATGTCACGGCGAAGACGGTTCTCATCAAGACTGCCTACACCGTGGATAGCTTCGGCCCGAGACCTGTTGCGATCTTCCACCCCAAGCACCAAGAGTCCTCCCCTTGCGTTGGCAAACGCAACAACGGTCTCTCGAATCTTCCGTAATTGTTCCTTGTAGGCTCGCCCATGCGGCTGCCACGATTTGAACTCCAGGTTCTCAGATTCCAGGTCGTCAGCGGGTGCCCCGTCTAGACGCGGGAGCAATCCTTGAAGTTCTGCTACCGTCAGCATCTTTGATAATAACCCCATTTTTTATTGTCGTATTATTCATTATATTGTCGTCCGTCATCGCTATGCAAACACCATTGCAACAAGATCGCCCCTTACAACGCTGTTTTCCAGATGGGTACACCTCACTCCGAAAACAATATTGTCGCAAAACACGGATTCGCTCCACCAAAATGCATTAACCGCAACATTAAAGCATTATCAACACAGCATTTCCCCGCCGCGAAGGCTACGAAACTCCCTTGCCCCTCAGATCCCCCGCGCGTGGCTTAAGGTCGAGCCACACTAACGGGTGACTCAGGAGCGCCCACCCCCGACAACGGTCGGTGCTGTCATACCTTGCCCACACCTGTCCCGCAAAATGGGGCCCACTTCATGACTGATATTCCCGAAATATGCCGCACAACCCGACGGGGGGCAGATCATCTAGCAGGGGGTTCGGCGCTAGCATCCCGCGTGAGACAGGTGGAATATCTGTCATAACGCGTCGCGGTCGGTTTGTTTGCTCTCAGGCGGCGGCATCTATCATCGCGCTTCTCCGCCCTTGCGTCGGGCGTGAGCGCTGGCTAGGGCAGCGGCTGTGTCGCACACGACGAAGCGGGTGGCGGCCTCTCGGTCGCTGTAGATCTCGTAGGCGGCTTCGTCGAGGTCAACGACTTCATCCACATCGTGGTGCGCAGCAAGCAGGTCGCCGAACGCGTGGGCCACTATTCGCGCGTCCGCTCGGGTCTTGGCCGCCTGGTATGTGACGAGAGGCCGATAGTCGTCGGAGAGGTCATCGAGGGTAGCGGGCAGGCCGTCGAGAGCATCGGCGAGGGCGAGGAACGCGGAAGCGCTTGCGCTGTCGACAGCGCGGGAGGTGTCTGGATCGCTGTCAGCGATGTAGGACAGGCCGCTGGCTAACGTATCGAGAGCTACAGCCAGCGGGCCGGCCAGGGGAGCGGCCGCGTCGGCGGACGCTAGGGCGTCGGCTACGGCCTCGAGCTCAATGTGAAAGATGTCCGCGGCACCATCGGGGTCAACGGCGTAGGGGCTTCCGGCGACGGCATGGGACGCGGAGATAGCGGCGGCGCGGAACCCGTCGGCGGCTCTGCGAATCGCGGCGGGAGCATCAACGGCGTCGGTCATTGGATCTGGGAGTGCGGGTTGTTCTTGGCGGCCGCTTGGACCTTGTGGTCATACACGAAGGATCTTATCTGCTGTGTGTTTCATGGACTACACGAACGGGCCTAGATGGGCCATGGCAGGCTTGGCGGAGAGGGAGGGATTTGAACCCTCGAGGGAGCTATGAACCCCCTACTCGCTTAGCAGGCGAGCGCCTTCGACCGCTCGGCCACCTCTCCTTTCGGTTTAGCTTCGAACGGAGTGGTTACTCCTTGACGCTGGCGGAGGGAGTGGGATTCGAACCCACGAGGGGGTGGTCACCCCCAACGGCATTTCCAGTGCCGCGCACTAGACCAGACTATGCGATCCCTCCAGCATCCATAATTCGGATATGTTTTAAGAACGCTTCAGTTCGACCCGAACATTAGCAAAGCAGATCGCCGGAGGACTCGGAGAATATGCCAGATTCGACTGATCACATGCGCTTCATGGAAGTGGCGCTGGCAGAGGCGGCCCTGGCGCCGGAGCATGGCGACGTGCCGGTGGGGGCGGTGATAGTTGACGCCGACGGTGAGGTGGTGGCTTCGGATCACAACCGGCGGGAGGAACGGCAGGACCCCACCGCCCATGCCGAGGTGTTGGTGTTGTCCGAGGCGGCCCGGCGGTTGGGTTCGTGGCGTTTGCTGGGACACACCCTGTACGTCACCCTGGAGCCCTGTTCGATGTGTGCCGGCGCCGCCGTCTCCGGTCGGATCAGGCGGATCGTGTACGGAGCGGCCGACCCGAAGGCGGGGGCGGCTTTGAGTCTGTACAACATCCCCGGCGACCAGCGCCTCAACCACCGGTGCGAGATAGTGGCGGGAGTGGGCGCCGTTCGAAGCGCCGAGCTTTTGCGGTCCTTCTTCAGCAGCAAACGAGGCGGTAATGGCTGATCCTGCCACATCGGAGCGTGGTAGGGTCTGAACGGCGTGCTAAGCGGGGCGCTAGGGGTTCCCTGAACCTGAAATCCTCTACATGCGGGGCCGAACTCCCCGCTGGAGGGTGGCGAGCCCTGGTTTGGAGGCAAAAGCGCGGCGATGACGACCGGGTCCCGTGAGTCAGGGTGGTCGTGAACCGGGTCAGGTCCGGAAGGAAGCAGCCCTAAGCGAATTGCCCGGGCGCCACGGGGGTGCCTGGTCCGAGCGAGCGGTTTGTCGACCGACCGGAGGTGTCGAGCCCGAAAGCGGGGTGCACGCTTCTAATCGAGAAGCGTCTGTGCGATTTCAATCCCGGTGTTTCACCAGGATCACTCCGTACACCCCGCCCAACAGCCCCATTCTCCACAGCTTGTCGACCCGCAGTTCTCCGTGGTTGAACATCTCTTCGGGATGAGGGAGTTTGTCCAAAGAGCGGTGGAAATACCAGTACTCCCGGACCGCCCCCGCCATCAGCCCCACCAGTGGGCTGAAGACGGAGGTTCCCATCCGGTGCAGCGTCCTGGCCAGCCGACCGGTGGGCCTGGCGGCATCAACCACCACCATCTTCCCTCCCGGACGCAGCACGCGCGCTGCCTCCTCCAGGGTCTGGTCCACCGATTCGAGGTTGCGGAATACGAAAGCGGACCATATGCCGTCGAAAGTCTCATTCCCGAAAGGTAGATGCTCTCCTTTCCCCACCACCCGATGAGGCGAGGGATTGACAGAGAGCATCGGCCAGACCGGATCGAGAGCCACAACCCGGTGGTCCGCCCGGAACAGCGACATTGCCACCCCGGTGCCGGCGCCCAGATCCAGGATCAGGCCATCGGGGAGTAGATCGATGCCCCGCTTCCTCCAGGCTTGATCCTGGCCGAGAGAGAGGACCCGGTTCAGCCGGTCGTAGCGTCGGTGGATGCGCGAGAAGATGTGGTCGGGTGAAAGCCCCGTCACAGGCATGCCGTCCCTAGGGGGGATCTATCCGGTCGAAGCCCAGGTAAGGCCGCAGCGCCTCGGGCATGACCACCGAACCGTCGCTTTGCTGGTGGTTCTCCAACATTGCGATGATCACCCTGCCGATGGCCACCGCCGTGCCGTTCAATGTATGGACCAATCGGTTGCCTCCCGGCTCTCTCGTCCGGATCCGCAGCCTTCGGGCCTGATAGTCGGTGGTGTTGGAGCAGGAGGTTATCTCCCGGTAGGTGCTCCAGGAGGGAAACCAGGCCTCGATGTCGTACTTCTTGGCGGCGGAGGCGCCCAGGTCCCCGGCCGCTACGTTCACTACCCGGTAGGGAAGTTCCAGTTCCCGGACCAGCTTCTCCTCCAGCCCCAGGATTCGCTCGTGCTCGGTGGCCGAGTCCTCCGGCCGGGTGAAGGAGAACATCTCCACCTTGTCGAACTGGTGTACCCGGAAGATCCCCCCGGTGTCCTTGCCGTGGGTTCCGGCTTCTCGCCGAAAACAACTGGAGAACCCCGCGTAGCGGAGGGGGAGATCATCGGGGTTCAGGATCTCATCGGCGTGATAGGCGGCCAAGCTGATCTCCGACGTGGCGGCTAGGAATAGGTCGTCGGCGGGGACTTCGTACACCTGTTGCCGGTCCCCGGGAAAGAAACCGGTGCCGAACAGGGCCATCTCCCTCACCAGCACCGGCGTGACCATGGGAACCAGGCCGGCCTCCACCAAATGGTCCATGGACCATTGGATGAGCGCAAACTCCAACAGCGCCGCCTTGCCCTTCAGGTATCCGAATCGTGATCCCGCCATCTTGGCGGCCCTCTTCGTGTCGATAACGTCCAGTGTCTCGCCCAGTGTCTCGTGATCGGCGGGTTCGAAGTCGAACCGGGGGATCTCGCCCACCCGCTTGATCTCTTCGGAGTCCTCATCGGTAAGTCCGTCGGCGGCAGTCGGATCAACCAGGTTGGGAAGGGTATGCCACTGCTGATAGAACTGTTCGGAAAGAGCGCTTGCCTGCGAGTTCAGATCCTTGATCCGGCTGGAGAGAGCGCCGGCATCTACGATGGCCTGTCGCTTTTCGTCCCCTTTCAGGGTGGCGATCTTCTTGCCCAGGGACCGCTGGGACGCTCTGAGTTGATCGGCCTGGTGGCGCGACTGCCTGATCCGGGCCTCCATTCCCACCAGGTCTTTCAAGGGAATGTCCAGCCCGCGCCGCTCCATGGAACGGTTGATCACCTCGGGGCAGGTGCGGAGCAGGGCAATGTCAAGCACTGCGAGAAGATGCTACCGGCGGAGAGCCTTCCACCGTCCGGCGATCTCAGCCGCCAACCTGCAGGGTGAATCCGTAACTGTTGTCATCGGGGGTTTGATCTCCTTCCACATAACTCAGACGCACCTCCACCTGATAGGAAGTTCCGGGGGTCACCGCCAGTTCGTAGAACGTAACCGTGGTCTTTTCTCCGGGCTGCAGAGGCGGCACGTCAAGGACCCGGGTCCGGATGGCCCCGCCCGGTGGCCAGATGCCCAACTCCAGAGAAGTTTCAGCCGTTATCTCCACGTTGCCCCGATTGGCCACCACTACCAACAGGTCGAAACTGTCGGTGGGAACGACGACCGGACGGCCCTCCAGGTCGGAGATCCATTCTGGATGGGACGTGATCTGCTCTATGGCCAAGTCCGTATTGAACTCCAGTGATGGCCGGGACAGACGCGCGTAGGTGGTTAGGAACTCGGCGGTGTCCACCACCGGGTACTGCGCAGGCAGGAAGACCACCGTCCGGAAGTCGGAGAAGGTCTGGATGTCGGGATCTGCGGCGGTTTCCTCCAGGAAAGCCTGAAATATGCGGTCGCCGCTGCGAATGCTCACCAACGAGGCGATCAGTTGTTCCTCCACTACGTAGTTGAACGGATCGTCGACCGCCGACAGGAAGGCCTCCTCAAAGTCGGCCAGACCCTGGTCCCACAGATCGAGAGAGGCGCCGAAGAGACCGATCAGGCTGCTGGCGGAGTCGGTCGCCTGATCCAATGCGGCGTCCACCGCAGCAAGAGAGTCCCTGGACTGGGTGATAGTGGAAGCAAGCTCGGAACGGTCCATGGTGTCGATTTGTTCGATCAGCCTGACGAATGACCGAGCCGCTCGATCCAAGGTGATCGTGTGGCTGCGAAGCTCCTCGGCAAGGGTGGTCTCGGCTCGTGTGGTGTTGAGAAGCGAATTGAATGCCCACCCCAGCACCAGCACCAGTACGAGGGCGAGAAGCCACCACTTGCCGCGGGACCGGGTCGGTTGGGTGCGATAAGAGGTCACTTCTCGATAGTAGGTTATGGCGATTGTCGAAACATCGCACTTCCCTTACCTGGGGGTTCACCCCAGCAGGCAGGTTCCTTCATCGGCAAACGCGGCAAGGGCCGGCAACCGGGATCGTCCTGCCAACAGGTAGAGTTCGATATTCGGTCAGACGAAGGCGCACCCGCAACTTTCCTATTGCCGCCGCCGATGAAATGAGGGCGATGATCATGAAAACCCATTTCACACCGGACCTGTTCGAGTTTCTGCTGGACCTGCGAGCCAACAATGATCGTGAATGGTTCAAGGTCAACAGAGACCGCTACGAGCAGCATGTCAAGGAGCCGATGCTCGGCTTCATTGAAGACTTCGGGCCGTTGTTGCATTCCATCAGTGAGCACTTCGTCGCGGACTCTCGCTCCAACGGCGGATCGATGTTCCGCATCTATCGTGACCTGCGGTTCAGCAAGGACAAGAGTCCCTACAAGACCCAGGCCGCCGCCCATTTCCGGCATGAGGCCGGCAGGACGGCGCATGCGCCCGGCTTCTATCTCCACCTGGCGCCCGGGGAGGTGGGGGCGGGTGTCGGCCTGTGGCGGCCCGGCGGCCCCGCGCTGCTCAAGATCCGAACCGCCATCGTCGATGATCCGGACAGATGGGAACAAGCTTCAAAGGAACCGGAGTTTCTGAGCGTGTTCTCTGTGATCGGAGACTCCCTGAAACGCTCGCCGAGAGGCTTCGATGCGAACCACCCCCGAATCGATGATCTCAAGCGCAAGGATCACATCGCCTGGGTCGAGTTCGATGAGCAGGAGGCGACATCGCCCGGTTTCCTGGAGGGATTTGCCGATGTCTGCCGCCAAGCCGTCCCTTACGTGAAGTTCCTGACAACCGCGGTCGGTCTTCCCTTCTGAGCCCTGGGTTGAACCGGACGATCTGTGAACGCAGGCCTTTCCGGGTCGGCGGGCGCCCTCCTGAGGCGGTTGGCGTCGCTAGCGCCTGCCGGGTTGATTGAGATCAGACCGGACGAAAAGCACCGCCGATGGCCGCTGAGCCGACTGCGGTGACACCGCCGGGGACGGGTGGAAGCCCCACCTCTGAACTGCCCCCCTGCGGGGATTGCCAGGTGGGGTCCACATTCAAAAAGAGGCGACGCCACATGGGGAAGCGCGATTTGGACAGGACCGGTAAAGCCGGTGCTACCCCTGCGCCGTCGCGGTGAGCTTGGCCGGTATTCCCACCCCTTGAGAGAAACAATGACCCGTTGCATACGTCGAGTGGTTGTGGGCGGGTGGAGGGCTGTTGGCGACGTCCTCTGAACCCGCACCTCGGCGGGGTGTTTCGAGAATACTCCACGTTTTGAGAATACTTAGCTACTATATGATTATTGATGAGAGGTTAAACCTATACCAAATGAGGACAAGGCCTGAACCGAACACGACCGCCCACGGAAACCACCGCGGCGATGGCCTCACCGGCCTGGAGAGCGCCCACCGCGAGTGTGTGCGCCGGATCGGCCGGGGCGGGCGACGGATGGGGCGCTCCGAAAGACGAAAGGCAGGGTCAACGTTGAAGCGACTGTTTCACTTATACCAGGGATCCGGTATGCACACGGGTGCCCGATCGGCTATGGCCGACACCAGGCACCGGTTGTCGTTGCGTCTGTTGCTCAAAGCGGTTGTGCTGTCTGTGGGTTTGATGGCGTTTCTCGCCGGGTGCCAGGGGTCGGATGAAGGTACCGCGCCTCCCCCTGAGAGTTCCGGAGAATCTCAAGAAGCGTTGGCTGAGGCCGAGCTGAGCGACCCCGGCATCACCGACAGTCGGATCTTGTTCGGACAATCCGCCGCGTTCAGCGGGCCGGCGGCGGAACTTGGCAAGGAAATGCGGCTCGGTATCCAGGCGGCGTTCCAGGAGCAGAACCAAGCCGGCGGAGTTCACGGGCGGATGCTGGATCTTGTAACACTGGACGACGGCTATGAGCCGGACTCCGCCTTCGCCAACACCTGGCGCCTCATCAACCGCGAAGGGGTCTTCGCCCTGATCGGGGAAGTCGGTACGCCTACTTCCCGTTCCGTCTCGCCGCTGGCCAATGCGGAGGGGGTGCCTTTTGTCGGTCCCTTCACAGGTGCGGCTTTCCTTCGTGATCCTGGCCTGGCCAATGTCCTGAATGTGCGCGCCTCCTACCACCAGGAGACCGAGGAAATGGTGGAGCGCCTCACCGAAGATCTGGGTATTACCAGAGTGGCGGTCCTGTACCAGAACGACTCCTACGGGCAGGACGGACTCGAGGGAACGCGTCTCGCCTTGGAACGCCGAGGTCTGGAGCCCGTGGCATCCTGGTATTACCGGCGCAACACGACCGCCGTCAAGACCGGGGTACTGCACATCGTGCAACATGATCCCGAGGCGATCATCATGATCGGAGCGTACTCTCCGGTTGCCAAGGCAATCAGGATGGTCCGCCAGGATATCGACCCGGTGTTCATGTCCGTCTCCTTCGTGGGCAGCAGAGCTATGGCGGAAGAGTTGGGGCCGGAAGGCGTCGGCGTTTACATCACTCAAGTCGTTCCTCTCCCCGAGGATGGGGGTGTGCCCGTGGTGGCGGCCTATCAGAAGGCACTGAAGGCGTACCAAGCCGACGCGGTACCTGGCTTCGGTTCCCTGGAGGGATACCTGGCCGGACGGCTGGCTATCGAAGGTCTCAGGAGTTGCGGCGCCGATCTCAGCCGGGCCTGCTTCCTCAGCGCAGTTCGGGATGCCGGGACTATTGACATTGATGGGTGGGAGCTCTTATACGGCCCCGACGACAATCAGGGATCCGATGCCGTATTTGTGACGGTTATCGGTGATGATGGGAGATTTCATCAGGTTGAACGTTTAGGAGGAACGCCATGATGGCCCGGACCGGTCGCGCCCCGTTGGTGATAGCCGTAGCAGCTGCCCTGATACTCATTACTGCATCATCGGCGGTTGGATGGCGGATTGTGGGGGGCTTGCAGGGTCAGGACCAAAGCAATGGCGATACCCAGGCTTTGAGTGCTGTTCTGGGGGTCGCTCGCCACGCCGACGCCCTGGCTTTGCTGGGAGCGGTGGAGAGCAACCTTGGTATGACGAGAGACAGCGTGATTGCGGGCAGGGCCGCCATAGCCGAACACGAGGCCGAACTGGATGAGCAGATGTCAATTCTGGCCGGTGGGGATTATGCGGCCAGGGTGGAGAACCTGGCAGAGCAGGTTGGCCTCCTGACCTCCAATGTCGATCTAATCGAGGCGGGACGGCCTGAATTGTTGAGGGCGATTCTGGCCGGGGAGGCGAAACGCGTGGAACTGAGAGACGCCGCCTCCAGGAACCTCACCCTCGCCCTCACCAATAGCGTGGACAACCAGACCTATTACATGATGACCGGCAGGAGCGAGTTCCGGGATACGGAAGCGGACAGCCTCAACAACCTGGAAGTATTACGCTTCCGTCACTTCAACACCCTGGCTTCTGCCACCACCAATGGGTATCTGGTTCTGCAATCCGCCAGCAGGATGACGGATCCGACCCTGGTCACCAGCCTGGAAGAGGCGTTCGATTCCGAGCGGCACCGGGCCAGACTGAGCATGGAATTCCTTTCGGCTGAAGGCGGACCGGAGATTGATGAATCGGTCATTCCTCTTGCCGAACAGTTGTTCCAGACGGGCCCCGACCCGATCAATTATTTTGATGAGATTAGAGCGAGACTGTCCCTGGCGGTGGCCGAGCGGGAGTTGATCGCCCTCAATCAACAGATACTGGACAGGCTCGGTGCGGAAATCGACGGACTCGTCGAGGAGATTCAACGGAACGCAGCATCTGAAGCGGATCAGTCGGATCGGGCGGCTTCCACGGCCGGGACCATCCTGCTGGGAATAGCCATCGTAGGCTTGATCGCGACCTTGGCGGTCGTTCGTCATCTGGCCACCGGGCGTGGCGGTGCCCGGCAGTCGTGACCGGTGGCGGTAGCGGCAGGGTGGAATAGCGGTCTCGTTCTGCCGGGAGGGTGGGGTCCGTCCCACCGCAGCACTTTCCTGCAGAACCTGCACCGCCAAAGGGCGGCCGCGGTAGCCGGCCGGAACCGGAGATCAACCCCCGCCGGGACCGATCGGCAGGCAGATCATCCGGCCGGATTCGGGGTCGGTGAAGATCCTTGCCGCCACGCCGAACACCGACCGCATCAGCTCGACGGTGAGCACCGCGGAAGGCGCATCGTCCGCCACGATTCGGCCACCGTCCACCACCACCACCCGGTCGGCGTAGTTGGCGGCATGCAAGAGGTCGTGCAGCACCATTACGACCGTCATACCGCCGCTCGCGCAGAGGGATGCAACGAGGTCCAGGACCTCGAACTGATGCCGGACATCAAGAAATGTGGTCGGCTCGTCCAGAAGTAGAGTGCTTGCGCCCTGAGCGAGAGCGAGCGCGATCCAGGCGCGCTGGCGTTCGCCCCCGGAGAGTTCGTCCAGGGGTCGCTCCGCGAAACTGCCCAGACCCGTGAGGGTGAGCGCAGACTCCACGGCGCGTCTGCCCTCGGCGCCGAGTCGTCCGAACAGCCCGGTATGGGGAAAGCGACCCAACTCGACGAGTTCGCGAACCGTCAGCCCTGGCGGGCTCGATGGAGATTGGGGAAGAACGGAGACCAGGCGGGCGACATCGCGAGATCCGAAGTTCCGGATGTCTCGCCCGTCGAGGAGCACGACGCCGCTTCGCGCCGGGAGCAGCCGGGCCATTGTCCGGATCACCGTGGATTTCCCCGACCCGTTCGGCCCGACGATGGCGGTGATAGCCCCCTGTTGGAGCCCCAAGTCGAGACCCTCGAGCACGATGCGCTGCCCATAGCCGGCGCTGACCTGTTCCAGCCTGATCGGTTCGATGTCGTTCATCTCGTGCTCCGCCGAATCAGGATGATGAGCAGTGGCGCCCCGAAGATGGCCAGTACTGCGCCGACGGGAAGGCCCACCCGGTAGGCCGAGGAGGGGATCGGCGGCTTGATGGAAAATGATTGGGCAACGAGGTCGGCCGCCAACAGGAGCAGGCAGCCGATGAGAGCGGCCAGGGGCAGGACACGACGGGCGTCGGCGCCGACGACCGCCCGCGCCGCGTTCGGGGCCATCAGGCCGACGAATGGGATGGCGCCGGATACAGTCACAGCTCCGGCGGCCAGGACCCCGGCCAGCCCGAACAGCGCCACCCGGGCAGGCTGCAACGGCAGGCCCAGAGCGCGGCCGGATTCGTCGTCAAGCTGAAGGATGTTGGCGGCGCGGGCAGCCAGCAATCCCGCGGGGATGGCGACGGCAGCCCACGGCAGCGCCAGCCAGACATCATCCCAGACCCGGCCATGCAGCGACCCGATGAGCCAGGAGAGGATGTTTCCCAGCGCATAATTGGAGCGCAGCATGACGATCGCAGTCAGCGATCCGAGGATGGCGTTGACGACTACTGCCGTAAGGATCATTCGCAAGGGATCGATGCGTCCGCGCCGCGAAGTCACCAAGAGCACCAGTATGCCCCCCGCCAGGGCCCCCACGAGCACCACGAAAGGAAGCAGGCGGCCGGGTTGTGGCAGTCCCCAGATGCCCGCCAGGAACAGCACCGCCGCCAGGATACCCCCCGTGGAGACGCCGGTGAGTCCGGGCTCGGCGAGACGATTGCGCATGACGACCTGCAGCAACGCCCCCGAAAGGCCCAGCATGCCACCCACCAGGAGCCCGAGAATCGCCCGAGGCATCCGCAGGTCCCACACGATCGTCCGATCCGTGGAATCCGCCAGTCCGTCCACCAGGACGCCGATGACCCGATCCGGTGGGATCCAGACGGTGCCCAGGCCGAGGTGGAGGATGAAGAGCGCAACAGCCGCCATGCCGGTGAGCACCAGGAGGGCCACGAACGAGCGCGTCGAAGTCACGAGCGGCTCAGTCCCAGGTTTGAACGGCGGAGGAGCAGGAGAATCAGCGGGGCGGCCAGGAGGGTCGTGCACAGCCCCACCGGAATCTCGCCCGGATAGATGACTACCTTGGCAAGCACGTCGGAGGCCAGTAACAGGAGCGCTCCGATCAGCGTGGACACCGGAAAGAGAAGCCTCGCATCCGACCGTGGGACGATCAGGCGAGCGATGTGTGGCGTCAGGAGCCCCACCCAGGCGATGGGCCCGGCGACGGCCACAATGCTCCCGACGAGCAACGCCGCCAGGGTGATGAAGAGCATGCGCATGCGTTTGGCCTGCATCCCCAGCGACGAGGTGACATCCTCGTCCAACTGGAGCACATTGGCGCCTCGCGCGAGGATGAAGGCTGCGGGAACCCCCGCCAGGACCCAGGGCCACACCAGCTGGACATGATCCCAGGTCCTTCCCGATAGGTTGCCGACCGTGAAGAGGAAGAAGACCCGCACCGCGCCGGATGAGGCGGCGAGGCCGATCACCGCCAGGATGATCCCATTGAGGAGCGCCGCAACCGCGACGCCGGTCAGCGCCGCCTCCACCGGGGTTCGCGCTCCCCGGGACGCCACCAGGACGATCAGTCCGCCGCCGAGCCCCCCGGCCAGAGCCACGACGGGATGAAGCGCGAACAGCACCGGTGCGTTCAGCAGCAGGATGATCGCCATTGCCAGTGATGCTCCGGCCGACACGCCGAGCAGACCCGGCGAGGCCAGCGGGTTCCTGAGGACGACCTGAAGGATGGCCCCGGAGAGCCCGAGCGCCGCGCCGGACAAAAGCGCCAGGATCAGCCGCGGCAACCCCAACTCGCGGACCACGAGCCGTTCGATCCGGTCGCCGGACTCGCCCAACAGGATGCCGGGCAGTTGCCCGGGCGCCACCCTCGGCTCAACCGTGCTCAGGTGTACTACGGCAAGGGCGGCGAGCGCCACCAGTATCGCTGCGGCGACGATCACCAGGAACCAGGGTCGGCCCGGTGTCGCCGCCTGGCCCGGGTGTGTGCTCAAGGCAGAGGTGCCGGGAATACCTCCGGGTAGATCTTCGGCATCGCCTCGTCAAGCACGAAGTTCGTGCCGTTAATACCTCGGGAGGTGCCCCAGATAAAGAAGTCCACCTCGTATACCTCGCCGTTCTGCACCGCCGCCAGCTCCCTCCAGATCACATGGTCAACGAGTTGCTCGGACACCGGCTCCGGGGGTGTTGGGCCGAATCCGTACGTCTGGACGAAGATGACATCGGGATCGATACCCAGCAACTGCTCCACCGAGAAGCTCGGGAACGGCTGGTGGACATCACATCCGGAGAACTCCGGGGGATATACCGTTGCATGAGCCACCGCATCAACCGCCGGTGTGCACACCGTATCGGCCCCGATATTGACATCGGACCCGTACACCACCATCACAGACCTCTTGGCGGTAACTCCCGCAACATATTCCTCAAGCCGGGATGCGAATTCCGTCACTGCGTGCTCGGCCTCCTCTTCCATGCCGAGAAGGGTGCCGACCTCCGCGACATGCGCGAGCATCCCGTCGACGCCGATCGGGTTGACGATGAACAGTGGTGCGATGCTCTCAAGGCCGGCGCGCAGGCCGTCATGAACCCCGCCGAGCCCGATGACTATGTCGGGGTTCGCCACCGCGATGTCTTCCAGGCTTGGCTCGAAGAACGAACCGCTGACGGGTCCGATTTCACTCTCCTCCGGTCCCCAGTAGGCGGGATCCCGGTGGAGCAAGTCATTGGCAGCCACCGGCTTGACCCCGAGCACGAACATCGTATCGACGCAGAGTCCGGTGAGGCAGACGACCCGGACCGCCGGCGCCTCCAGCGTGACCAACTCACCGGTAGCGTCCTCGACAGCAATGGGCTGGTCAGGCGTCGCTGCATCCGCGGCTTCGTCCTCGTGGTGGTCGTCGGCTTCGTCCTCGTGGTCTTCGGTCGTTGGGGGTGCGGAGGTCGTGGTTGTGGTCTCGGCCATTACGGTGGTGGCCACCGTGGTTGCGCTGTCGTCGGTTTCCCCGCCGCAAGCCGCGGCCGTCAGCAATGCCACGGCCGCAATCAGTGTAAGTAGCAGTCGTCCAGGCATCTTCTGGTCCTCCATTCGATGGATAGTGAATTGTCAGTCCCGGGTGATGATAATGATTATCATTCTCAGTCATTCGGTATCATAATCACACGGTTCGCGCCGACCTTCCGGCACACAGGCGCGGAAAGCACAGGGAACTCATATGATGATCCACCGGCGCATTGTGGGGCTGACTGCCGGCGTGCGTCCGCTCCTGGCCCTCTCGGTTGCGCTTGGCCTTTCGATCTCCGCCACTTGGGTCGCCCAAGGGGTGTTCATCGCCATCATCGTGCGGCGAATCCTCGAAGGCGGCGGCTGGACTGCGATCGCGGGTTTCGTCGCCGTGGTGGCCGGCCTGACTTTGCTCCGCGCGGGGCTGCTCTTTGCCCGCGAGGTCATGGCGAAGAAGGTCGCGGCGGTTGTCAAGACCAAACTGCGCGGCCGGCTGTTCGCTCAGCTGCTCCTGCTTGGACCCGGTTACCTGGAGCACACCGAAACGGGCAAGGTGCAATCGGCCCTGGTGGATGGGGTCGAGGCGCTCGAGTCGTATGTTGGCTACTACCTGCCCCAGGCCGTGGTGTCGGTCGTCGTTCCCATCTGCATTGTCGGCGTCGTCGTGTTTCTCGATCCCCTCATCGGCGTGGTCGTCCTGGCCTGCGCGCTGGCCGTGCCGCTAATCCCCCGAATCTGGGACGGCCTCCTGGGGGAGTACGGCCAGCGGCACTGGGCCGCCTATTCGTCGCTGGATTCCCGGTTCGTCGACTCCATGCAGGGCATGGTCACGCTGAAAGCGCTCAATGCCAGCGAACGGCGAGGGGAAGAACTCCGCGGCGCCAGCCAGGCGCTCTACCGAGCCACCATGGCACAGCTTTCGATCTCGATGATCCGCAACGGACTGGTCGGGTTCGCGATGAGCGCCGGAGTGGCCCTCGCGGTCGGGATAGGAAGCTTCAAAGTGGCCGGCGGGGAGTTGGGTATCGCCGCGCTGCTCATCATTCTCTTCCTTTCGGCCGAGTGCTTCCGCCCTCTCGTCGAATTGGACGTCTACTGGCACGCCGGCTACATGGGGATTTCGGCTTCTACGGGCATCTTCGAGTTGCTCGACGCCGAACCGGGGGTCCCTGCCGCCCCCGCCGGGAGGACCGGCGCCGCCGCATCGCCGGAAGGAGCGATCGCCCTCCACGATGTCACTTTTAGTTACTCAGATGACGCCCGCCCGGCTCTCTCCGATGTGTCCCTGGAGATCGGCGAGGGCGAGACGGTAGCGATCGTCGGCCGCTCCGGCGCCGGCAAGACCACGGTCGCATCGCTCCTCCTTCGATTCTTTGATCCGCAGGAGGGCACGCTGACATTCGGCGGAACCGACTTCCGCGACGTTCCCCTGCAGGACCTGCGGTACCAGATCGGCTACGTATCCCAGGACACGTACCTTTTCTACGGGACGATCGAGGACAACCTGCGGATCGGTCGGCCCGACGCCAGCCCGGACGAGATCAGGGACGCCGCCGAGAAGGCGAACATCCACGCCTTCATCCTGTCGCTTCCGAATGGCTACGAAACCATCGTCGGGGAGCGGGGCGCCAAGCTCTCGGGCGGCGAACGCCAGCGCATCGCCATCGCCCGGGCTCTGTTGAAGGATGCGCCGGTGCTCATTCTTGATGAGGCTACCTCGAACCTCGATAGCGCCAACGAGGCCGCCATCCGGCAGGAGCTCGGCCTCCTCACTCGAGGTCGGACCACCATCGTCATCGCCCATCGCCTCTCGTCGGTCGTCCACGCCGACCGCATCGTGGTCTTGGACAACGGACGGGTCGCCGAGTCGGGACTGCATGGCGATCTGGTGTCGCGCGACGGCCACTACGCGCAGTTGGTCCGCGCCCAGCGGGAGGGCGTCGCGTGAGCACCATGACCAACCGGATGACCGAGCGGACGGAGAACGCAGAGAAAAAGACACGGTTCTCCTCGGGGTTCTGGCAGCTCCTGTGGATGATCCGAGGCTACTTCGGCCTGATGACCCTCTCGATGGTGACAGGCGTGTTGAACCACGGCGCCACGATTGCCTCTGCCGCGCTCGGCGCCTATATGGTCGGCCAGGTCGCCGGCGGCGCCACGGCCGCCGACCTTCGTGGGCCTGCGGCGGCCCTGGCGGCTGCCGTCATCCTTCGGGCCGTGATGGCCTGGGCGGAGATGTGGCTGTCGCACGATTTGGCCTACCGGATACTTGCCGACCTGCGCGGTCACCTCTATGACGCAATTGAAAGGCTCGCCCCCGGGTACCTGATGCAGCGGCGGTCCGGCGACGTGGCGTCTGCCGCCATGGCCGACATCGAAACCGTCGAGTGGTTCTATGCCCATACTGTCGGAACGTTCTTCGTGGCTGTCCTTGTGCCGCTCATGGCATTCGTGACGCTGGGATTGATGCACTGGACCCTGCCGCTCACGCTTCTCCCGTTCGCCCTGCTGGTGGCGACCGTGCCATTCGTGCTGCGCCGCCGCGCCGCCAGGCAGGGAGGAGCGCTGAGGGCCGACCTGGGCAATCTGAACGCCGAGGTTGTGGACGGCGTTCAGGGTCTGCGGGAGTTGGTGTCCTTCGGGTACCAGCGGAGGTTTCTCGCCAACCTCGAGTCCCACAGCAACCGGTTGGTCCGCTCCCAGCTGGCCCATGGGATGCGGGCCGGGGTCGAGCAGGCTGCCGTGGCGGCGTTCGTGAGCGGCGGCATGCTGGGCGTCGTGGCGGTTGCCGCAGTCCAGGTCAACCAAGGTGAGCTCGATCCTGCCTACTATCCGGTGGCCGTTACGCTGGCGATCTTCGTCTTCGGCCCGATTCACGCCATCGCCTCGGTGGCCCAGAACCTGGGGATCGTCTTCGCCTCAGCCGATCGCGCCTTCCACCTGTTGCGCGAACCGGCGCCGGTAACGGACGCGCCGGGGGCCACACCTCCAGATTTCGACGTGGAGCCCCGTGTCACTTTCGCAGGGGTGACATTTGGCTACCCCGGCGGCGGGGATCCCGCGCTCCAGGACGTCTCATTCGAGATTACACCCGGGGAAACCGTGGCGCTGGTGGGCCATTCCGGGGCCGGGAAGACCACCTGCGCCAGTCTGCTGATGCGATTCTGGGACGCTGACGCCGGGACCATTGCCGTCGGGGGACACGACGTGCGCCACCTGCCCCAGCATTTCCTTCGAGAGACCATCGCCTGGGTGCCCCAGGACATTTACCTCTTTAATACGAGCCTACGGGAGAACATTCGCATGGCGCTCCCCGGCGCCACCGACGCCGAGGTGGAGAACGCAGCCCGGGCGGCCCAGGCGCATGAGTTCATCACCGAAATGCCCCGGGGCTACGACACTGTCGCAGGCGAGCGCGGCGTCCAGATGTCCGGCGGCCAGCGCCAGCGTATCGCGATCGCCCGCGCCCTGCTGAAGGACTCACCGGTGCTGGTCCTCGACGAAGCCGTCTCGAGTCTGGACACTCGCAACGAGCAGGAACTCAACCTGGCGCTCCAAGCCGTGCGTGAGGGGCGGGCGACACTGGTCATCGCTCACCGGCTGTCGACGATTCGCAGCGCCGACCGTATTGTCGTCCTCGAGGAAGGGCGAGTCGTGGAACAGGGCACCCACGACCACCTTCTTGCTCACGGCTTTGCCTACCCTTCGCTGATCGCGGCACAGACCGAGGCTGCCCGGCGTGTTTCCACCGAATAGACGGTTCAAGCCCTACGCGACCTGCGTCAAGGGCATTGCAGCCGCCATGGGCGGGGGACTCGATCGGCCCGAATGCGGGACCCCGACCATGAACTGCTCTCGAATCAGAGGGCTCTCACACCGGGGCTCTTCGTCTGAATGAGACGACCAGTACGAAGAACCCGCTTGCCGCCAGGGTCATGGCCGGACCGGTCGGCAGATTGAAATAGTAGGAGGCGTAGAGGCCGGTGACGGCGGCCGCGGTCCCCAACGCCGCGGCCGTCATTATGACCGTTACAAAACGCTTCACCAACAGGTAGGCGGTGGCGGCGGGTGTTACCAGCATTGCCATGACCAAGACGATGCCCGCCGCCTGAATCCCTATCACTATGACGAGGGCGAGCAGGACCAAAAATGCGTACTCCACGATGTTGGCGCGTACGCCGACGACCTGCGCCCCCAGGGGGTCAAAGCTGGTAAAGAGCAGCCAATGGTGGAAGGCGAACAGCCCCAGGATGACCATCACGGTTATCACCAGCGACACGTAGATGTCGGAGGGGGTTATTGCCAGGATCTGCCCGAGAAGCAGGTCTTCAATATCGACCGTGATCGTCCTTGACGTCGCCAGCATCACCAGTCCCAGGGCAAACATGGTCGCAAACAGAATGCCTATGGAAGTATCCGAGCTGAGACCCGCCCGCTGGCTCAATGTCCTGACCAGCATGGCGACGGCGACCCCGGTCGGGACTGCGGCTATCGCCGGGTTGATGCCGACTATGAACCCGAGCACAATTCCCGGAAGCACGGCGTGGGCGAGAGCGTCCCCGATGAAGGCGAGGTTCCTGGTGACGGCGTACGCTCCGACCAGGGGACACATCACGCCCACCAGAATCGAGCCGATCAGGGCTCTCACCATGAAGCTGTGCTCCAGTGGTACGACGAGGAAATCCATCACGTCGAGGGTTGGCGCTCCTCGTCCGTGGTGAGGTGCACACCGTGGGCGCCGTACATCTCCTCCATGACCTCGGACGTGAACACCTGGTTGGGAGGACCGCAGGCGCACACGTGGCGATTCAGACACAGGACCTGGTCGAAGCGACCGGCCAGGTTGGTCAGGTCGTGGGTCGCCACAAGGATGATTCGCCCTTCGTCTCGGAGGGTCTGGAGGACCTCGATCAGGTCTTCCTGGGCGCCGGCGTCAACCCCGCTGAAGGCCTCATCCAACAGGAGCACGCTTGCCTCCTGGGCCAGCGCCCTGCCGATGAACACCCTCTGGCGCTGCCCTCCCGACAGCTCCGTCATCAGAGTGGAGCGTTCATCCCACAGGCCCACTCGACCCAGGCAGGCATGGACGATCTCTCGATCTCTCTTCCCGGGCCGCCGGAACCATCCCAGTTTGCAGCAGCGGCCCATCATCACGACCTCCTCCGCGGTCACCGGCAGCCGCCAGTTGACGCTTTCCCGTTGAGGCACGTACGCCAACTCTCCGCCTTCTTCTCCCGCATGGTGGAGGGTTACTTTGCCCCGGCGGACCGGAAGGACGCCGGCAATCGCATTGAAAAGAGTGCTCTTGCCGGCGCCATTCGGTCCCACGACACCCATCAGGGTGCCCGCATCAACCTCGAAGGTGACATCGCTCAGGGCCTGGTACCCGTCGAACTCGACGGTCACGCCCTGAAGCGACATGGTCGCCCGGTGCGAGGTCGGATCGGTGATCAATATGCCCCTATTACTTCAATGCCCCGACAATGCGTTCCACGTTGGTTCGCACCATGGTTAGGTAAGTGTCAGCGCCGCTGCCCTCCGCCCCGAGGGAGCCCGAGTAGAGCTGGACAAGGCTGGCGCCGGTTTCATTCGCCACGGCTTGCGCCAACTTGTCGCTGACCGTTGTCTCGCCGAACAGGGCCGGAACGTTGTGTTCCCGTACCACGTCGACCAGCCCCGCAATGTGCTCCGCAGAGGGCTCGACATGAGTCGCCAAGGACGGTATCACCAGTCCGACCACCTCGAATCCATAGACCTCTGCGAAGTACGAGAGGCTGTCATGCGACGTGACCAGCAGTCTGCGCTCCGGCGCCAACATACCGACCTGCTCCTGGATCCAGGCGTGAAGCTCGTCGAGCTGCTTCCCATAATCCGAGGCGTTCTGACGATAGACATCCGCGTTCTCGGCATCTATGGCCGAAAGCCGGTTGGCTATTTCATTGACCGCGGCCTTCACCCGGATCGGATCGAACCAGAAGTGGGGATCCAAAGGACCGTGCGCGTGTCCGTGATCGTCATGCCCGTCGTCATGCATATCGGCCTCGTCGTCGTGGTCGGCGTGGTCGTCGTGATCGGCCTCGTCGTCGTGGTCATGCATATCGGCCTCGTCGTCGTGGTCGGCGTGGTCGTCATGGTCGGCCTCGTCGTCGTGGTCATGCATATCGGCCTCGTCGTCGTGGTCGGCGTGGTCGTCATGGTCGGCCTCGTCTTCGTGGTCATGCATATCGGCCTCGTCGTCGTGGTCGGCGTGGTCGTCATGGTCGGCCTCGTCGTCGTGGTCATGCATATCGGCCTCGTCGTCGTGGTCGGCGTGGTCGTCATGGTCGGCCTCGTCTTCGTGGTCATGCATATCGGCCTCATCGTCGTGGTCGGCGTGGTCGTCATGCATATCGGCCGTGGCGAACTCCATGGGATCGACCACCTCACCAAGCGCCACAATCTTGGACTCATCGGCGCTGGCGCTGTGTACCAGTTCTTCCAGCCAGACGGCCTCCAAGCCGAGACCGACGGTGAACACGACATCCGCATCCGCCACCCTGGCAACGTCGCGCGCTCCCGGCTGGAATGAGTGCGGGTCGCCACCCGGTGGCAGCAGGCCGAAGACCTCCACCCTTTCTCCACCTACTATCCGAGCCCAGTCAGCCACAAAGTTGGTGGTCGTCACCACCTGGATGGGGGGCTCGGAGGGTGGGGCACTTTCCGTGGTGGTAGTTTGCTGCGGTTCTTCCGTTGTCTGCGTGTCCTGGTCATCCCCGCAGGCAGCCAGGAAAACCGCACCCAGTATGACAAGGCCCACAGTCAACGCCCGAACCAGACGTCCGGGGCCTATATAGCGATCTAGCATTTTCAACACTTCAGGTTTCTCCTTTTACTCCATTTCGCTCATCGGCGTATTCGCGGGCGAATCGCCGATAGTGATAATCATTATCACTTTAGCGGCAATTTTAGCAGGGCTGTAATCGGGGCTTTGCGTCTCGGGCCGGTTCGGGTTTCCTCCGGCTACCACAAGGTTGGGGGCCGCCAACCACAATAGCGCGACCAGGTGTGTCAGTTTAGATGACGATGAGATTTCATCTTCCTGGGGGACCGGGCGACCGCCTGCCTGCGGGCGGTCGGCGTATCTCGGACCTGAGAACAGGTTCCGGTTAGACCACGGTGCTGATGGGACGCCGCGCATTTGCCTCCGGCATCGGTCCGAGGTGTGCAGATGGGCTCGTCGGCCAATCGCGACAGGTTGTTTTCGTCATCCCGCGGCGGGAATCCATCACCCGAAACGGCAGCACCCTACGGGGTGGCTGCGGACCCCAGCCGATCGGCATGATCGATATGGGTGCCGCCCAACAGCATCGACGCCACCAACGACAGTATCTTGCGACCCGACGGGCGCCGCCCGGGCGACCGTCCATGCTCACCGTGTCGTCCACCAACCGTTCCACACCCAACCGGGACAGAAGACTTCCCGCCACCAAGGACCCCTCGTCGAACCTCACCTCCAACCGGTCAAAGAATTGGCTGTCATTCCCATGAGAAGTGCCTCCTCTGCCCAGGGCACAGCTCTGTTTTGCTTACGGCTACTTTCCCAGGTCAGAGAGGCACTTCACAGCATTTCACCCTCGCCCACCCCACAAACCACCGTTCTTCCGGCTATGGAGTATTCGCTTCGCTCCTGATCAGTCCGACTCCCAGCACCACCGTCCAGGGAATCCATACGACATACGCCACGCCCGCAATCAGTATCAGGTTGCTCAACTGCGAGTCTGCCGGAGCAACCACTCCGATGACCAGGCAGACCAGGGACAACGCTGAAGCCAGGGCCACCAGCAGGGCCATTGTCCTGTTGATGTCGTCCCGGCAGGCCAGGCCAAGACTGAATCCCAGTAACCCCACCGCGAGGAAGATCCCCGTTGTCAGTCCCATGCCCCAACTCACCTGGTATACGGGCAAAGCCGCTTCCACGCTCTTCGCGTGCGCGACTACGTGGTTCAGCCCCTGGATGATGACCGACCCCGTTATGCCGATGGCCACGAAGAAGAAGCCCAGGAGCGACAGGGCGTATCCCTCGTCAGTGGACCTCCCTTGACGTTGGACAACGAACAGCCCGAACAACCCCAAGACCGTCCCGAGCGCAGCCCCCAGCGCCGTAATGTCCGTCAGTACGGAGTTGGACGCCAGGGCCGTGGCAGCCTCCACCGGGTCCAACGGATCGGCTGTGTCGATCAGCAGGCCCCCGGGTTCGACCAGGAAGAAGACTATGGCCAGCAAGGGGCCGCAGATCAGAGACCATCCGCCAAGCCTGTCCAGCGAAACCTTCAACATGTTGCTCCTCCGTCTCCGTTTGGGATGACTGCTACGGTACCGGTAAAGCTTGGAGACTAATCTTCTGTCCTGCATTGCCAAGGGCAGTGCTTTCGTCGACGCCGATCCCTGCTGGGAGATCCGGTGCCGGACAGTTATGCGCCCAGGGCGCGATCCTCCACGGGTTCAAGGCGCAACCTCACGCCCCCGGAAACACAAACCTCACTCAACGGGCAACCACCACACCGCTGCCGACCAGCTTCAAACACGCCCGAAACGGTCACAGTCCCCAAACCCAGGCAAACACCGGCGCGTCCCCGCTGAATCGCTAAGACCCCGTGGTGGGCGAGGGGGGACTTGAACCCCCACGGGTTTTAAAGCCCACAGGATCCTGAATCCTGCGCGTCTGCCAATTTCGCCACTCGCCCCTACGGATTTCTGATTGTAACCTGCCCTGACCGGGTGTGAAGAAAGATATCGATCAAAGGGAGGGTGTCTGACTTTCCCGAAGACATACAATTGGGGATTATGTGCCGTGCGGACTGGTCAGGGAGAAGCCATCGGTGACGGATTTCTTGCTTACCGCACTTCGCTTCATCTTCTTGGCGTTGATTTACCTTTTCGTCTGGTACGTGGCTCGGGCCCTTGTCGAATACATGGGACTGCGCATCCCCACCCGCGTTTCCCGGCGTGGATCCAGGCTGGTGTTTGTTCGCTCCGAATCCCAGGCGGGTATGCATTTTGCGGTGGCGGACTCAGTGGTGTTGGGCAAAAGCCCTGACGCCGACATTCCCATTGATGACCCCTACGCGTCGGAGTTCCACCTTCGGATCAGCCGTCGTCGGGGAAAGCTGTCGGCCAGCGACCTGGGTAGCGCCAGCGGTACCTATCTCAACGGACGCAAACTGCGAAACCCGGTTGACTTGGTGCGGGGAGACGCCCTGCAAGTGGGGAGAACGGTGCTGGAGGTCAGATGAACTGCACGTGGGCTTCGGCTACCCACATCGGATTCGGTCCTGAAATCAACCAGGATCGGATGTTCCCGCTTGGCTCGGGAAGTTCCGAGGCGCCGGTGGTCGTCATGGTGGCCGACGGCTTGGGAGGGGAGAAGTTCGGACATGTGGCTGCAGATCTGGCGGTCAACACTGCCCAGGGCGCCGACGGATCTCCCTCTGATCGGGCAAGAGCGGCCAACCAGGCCATCCTGGACCTGGTTGAGAAGGAGCCCCGCTGGACCGGGACCTACACCACCCTGACTTTGATGGAGTTTGGCGAAGGGATGGCCCGTATTGCCCATGTCGGTGATACCCGAGCGTATCTACTTCGGAACAACCGTATCACGGTGCTGACCAACGATCACACCGCGGCATGGCAGCGAATCAAGCAAGGGGTTGACCCGAGGGTGGCCCACAACATGCCCAAGGCGGGGAGCCTGGTCAGGGTCCTGGGATTCGATCAGTGGCTCGAGGTGGAGGAGACGGAGACCGGTGTGCTGGATGGCGACCGGTGGCTGGTCTGTTCCGACGGGCTCTACCGGATGCTCTCTGATCGCCGACTGAAGAGAATCCTCGCCACCGGCGATACCGAGGAGTGTGTGTGGAGTCTGGTGGAGTCGGCGTTGGGTAGAGGCGCCTCGGACAACGTCACCGCAGTTGTTGCTGACATAACCCTATGAGAAGGATTACCGAGGCGGCCCTGCTGGCCGGTTCGGCAGCAGGCGCCGGCTTGGGAGCGGCGCTGGTCGACTTCGGGAAGAGCGGGCAGATCGGGTGGACGCCGTTGGTGTTTCTGCTCGTGTACGCCGGCGCCCTGGCGGGTCTGCTGGCGTCGGTGGCCCGTTGGGCCCCCGACGCCTCTCCTTTCCTGCTACCGCCCACCGCTCTGCTGGTGGCCCTGGGCCTCGTGGAAATCTATCGCATCGATCCTGGCGCGGGTTCCCTGCAAATGTGGTGGGTGGTTGCGGGTGTCGTGGCGGCGACAGGTGTGCTCCTGGCCTTCCGGTGGGGAGTGGGAAGGATTGTGTCAGCAGGCTACCCGTTGGCCATTGGCGGGCTGTTCCTGATCGTCGTGCCGTTTCTCTCCCGTCTGTTCAGGAGTCTCCCCGATGACGATCTCGGTCTGTGGTTGTCGTTGGACCGGGGAGGAGAACGATTCCTGATCCAACCCTTCGGCTTGGGCCTGGTCCTCCTGGCGGTCGGCCTGGCCGGTATCCATTCTCGATGGGCGGCGGATGTCGCGGCGACGACGCAATCTGGAATCTGGCTTCTGAGGTGGCGCCATCTGTTGGTGATCGCCGCAGTGTGGCTGGCGACCCTTCCTATGCTGTGGGCCACCGGTGATCTCACCGCCTGGATCACGGTGGTTGTTCTCTCCGCCTGCGTTGCTTTCCTGGCGACGGGAGAGTATCGGGTGGCATGGACCGCCCTGGTCCTGGTGGGAGGCGGGGCCCTTTTGGGTCTAACTTCATCTCGGGTGAGGGAGACGATTGGGGTTTGGCTGGATCCCTTTTCAAGGGCTGAGGGAGACATCGGTCTGCGAGAGAGCCTGCTGGCCTGGGGCAGCGGCAACCTGTCCGGCTCCGGGCTGGGAATGGGTGATCCCGATCTGGTGCCTCACGCCGCTAGCGACTGGATTCTGGCTGCCCTGGGCGAGGAGTTGGGGTTGGCCGGGACCGTGGCGGTGATAGCGCTCCATGCGTTGGTGATTGCAGTGGGAATGGGGGTGGCGCTGGGTTCTCGTGATCTCTTCAGCAAGGTGGCCGCAGGGTCTTTGACTGCTCTCCTGGGCTTGATGTTCCTGGCTGGAGCGGGTGGACTGGAGCGTCTGACGCCACCCACCAGGATGACATTGCCCTTTCTGGCTCATGGCGGCTTTTCCCTGCTGGCGGGATGGCTGGTGATAGGCCTGCTACTAAGAATCAGTGATGAAGAACGGGGTCCCCTGTGAATCGGCCCATCCGCAGCCTTGCCCTCTTTCTGTTGACGGGAATGGCCGTGTTGGTGGTGGGTGCCACCTGGCATCAGGGGGTAATGGCCGATCGTTACCGAGGCCATCCCGACAATCGTCGGATCGCACTCTTCCAGGCCGGCAAGGAACGGGGCTTGATAAGCACGGTGTCGGGGACCGTCCTGGCCTACTCCGCGCAGGACCCTCAAAGTCCCCGGTCCTATGTCCGCCGGTATCCGGCGGGGGAAGCCTTCGCCGCGGTTATGGGCACGGGAGCATCGACCGGAGGGTTGGAGGACGTGTATGAAGACGAGCTTCGTTCCCGCCGGGACCTGAGTGTCTCGGATCTGATGGCGGCGTTCTTTGGCGAAGACCTCCGTCCCCGCGGTCTTCAAATCACCTTGGATCCCGACCTTCAGCAGACCGCTTATGACATTCTGGCGGGGCGCCGGGGGGCATTGGCGGCCGTCGACCCGTATACCGGAGCAGTCCTGGCGCTGGTTTCCTCACCGGGACCGTCACTGGCGGAGAGAGCCGCCGGTGACCGCTATCCGCTGGGGTCGGCATTCAAGATCGTCACCGCCGCGGCTGCCCTGGACACACAGGTCGCCGATGCGCAGAGCTCGTTCGAAGACCGAGCTTCGTGGCAGATTCCCGAAGGCTCCTTTGCCATTGTCAATCCCGGGAATGTTCCATGTGGTGATGCTCCCCAGGTCAGCCTGCTTACCTCATTTGTCCTTTCCTGCAATGTGGTCTTCGCGGAGCTGGCTCTGGAGATGGGGCCGGAGATCTTGGAGAGCTACGCCACAGCTTTTGGATTCGGGGTGGAGATCGAGTTCCCACTCCCTGCTCCGGCGCCGCTGTTCGGTGGCGAGCGATCCTCGGATACCGCGCTATTGGCTTCCGCCGGCGCCGGCAGGCTGGCCATGTCCTCTCCTCTTCACATGGCGGTGGTGGCTGCCGCGGTGGCCAACGGAGGCGAGATGATCGCTCCGTACCTGACCGCTGCCTGGACCGATGCGGACGGCGAGGTCCTGGAGGTGAGAGGCACTGTCCCCGGAGTGCGAGCGATCTCCGAGGAAACGGCCTCGGAGATGGCCAGGATGATGGAGCGGGTGGTTACCGAAGGTACCGGCATGGATGCCACGGTGGCCGGGCACCGTGTGGCCGGAAAGACCGGGACCGGGCGGGACACCCAGGGGCGCAACCACGCCTGGTTCGTGGGGTTCGCCCCGGTGGAGGACCCCACCATCGCCCTGGCGGTGATGATCGAACCGGGAGGGGAATTCGGTGAGTCCGTTACCGGGGGAACCGCCGCCGCTCCGGTCGCCTCCGAATTGTTCTCGTATTGGTTTCAGCGAATCCAGGTACGCGGGTAAGAAGGGTTATTGGCAAAGTTGGCCTTTCTATCATCGCCTATGGAGATGGAACTCCCCTATACCCTGGCTGATCGCTACCGATTGGTAAGCCATTTGGCTAGAGGGGGCATGTCCGACGTCTATTTGGCGGTGGATCTGGCCCTGGGCAGACGAGTGGCCGTCAAACTCCTCCCCAGATCTCACAGCGAGGATGAATCCTTTGTAAGAAGGTTCCGCCGCGAGGCCCAATCGGCGGCCAACCTGAACCATCCCAACATAGTGGGGATCTACGACTGGGGAGAGGCGGAGGGCGCCTATTTCATGGTCATGGAATTGGTGGAAGGGGATTGTCTGCGGGATATCACCGGCGATGGGAAGCCCTTCCCGCCTCGGAGGGCGGTCGAAATTGTCCGCCAGGTTGTTCTGGCCCTGGCCATTGCCCACCGATTGGGCGTGATTCATCGCGATGTGAAACCGGGGAACATCATGCTTACCTCGGACGGAACCGTGAAGGTGGCCGACTTCGGAATAGCGCGGGCCTGGAATCAAGCGACGGAACTGACTCAAACCGGATCGGTGATCGGGACCGCCACTTACTTCAGCCCCGAACAGGCCCAGGGAAAACCGGCGGACATGCGCTCGGACATCTACTCGTTGGGGGTCGTTCTCTACGAAATGCTGGTGGGTCGCCCCCCCTTCCGGGGTGAGACACCGATGTCGGTCGCCTATCAGCACGTCTCGGCGGAGGTGCCACCGCCTTCGCATCGCAATCGGGATCTGCCTCCGGAGCTGGATCTAATCGTGCTCAGGGCGCTGAGCAAGGATCCCGACAATCGCTACCAGGACACGGAGCCCTTCCTCCAGGATCTGGAGGCATGGCTGAGGGGGGAGGATTTGCCCGGCGCCGCCGGGGAACAGCCTTCGGTTGCCCCCCCTGCTCCCCAACAGCCTCCGGTGATGGTCAGGCAACCGGTTCCCGCCACGAGAATGCCTGCCCGGGCGCCCCGCGGGGGAAGGTTGCTCTCCCAGAGCTACCACTCGCCCATGCAGGAGCGGCGTTCTGTGCCGCTGCCGTTCGTGATGGGAGTCCTGGTGCTGCTTGTGGCCCTGGCCGGCCTGAGCTGGGTGGTGTGGAATCTCCTTCAGGCGCCGGCGCCGCAGCCTGGCGCGGTGATGGTCGCCATCCCCGATGTGGTGGGCAGATGGGAAACGGATGCCTTCGCCTCCATCCAGGAGTCGGAGTTGATCGTGCGGGTGGTGCGTCAGAGCAGCGAGGAAATGCCGGAGGGCCGGGTGATCGCCACCAATCCTGCGGCCGGGGTCCGGGTGGAATCTCGAACCGAGGTGGAGGTGGTGGTCTCCAGCGGTCTGGAGAGATTCGACGTTCCTTTGGTCATCGGCCAGACGCAGGGCACCGCGGAGAACCTGATACTCGCCCAGGGATTCTTGGTGGGCCAAGTCGAATTCATGGAGAACAGCGGCCGCCAGGTGGGGACTGTTGTGGACCAGAACCCCCTGCCCGGACCGCTCCTGCCGACAAGGACGCCGATCGACCTCGTGGTGGCAACCGGTCCCGGCTTGATGGTCGTCCCCGACGTGGTGGGATTGCCCGGCAGCGAGGCTCTCTCGGTGTTGGCTCAATCAGGCTTGAGATGGGTGGAGACCATCGAGAGTTCGGAGACGGTGCCCGCCGGTCAGGTCATCCGGACCGAACCGGGCGCTGGTGGTGGAATCGCCGCCACCGATCAGGTGGTGGTCGTCATTTCCGCAAGTACCGAGCCGGCGCCCGAGGTGGGATTGGTGGTGGTTCCCAATGTGGTGGGGCTGCCGAGCAGCGAGGCCCTGGTTGTTCTCGCGCAATCGGGACTGCGGTGGGTGGAGGTGAGAGAGGTTTCCGAGTCGGTGCCCGCCGGGGGGGTTATCCGGACCGAGCCGGGGGCGGGAGAGAGGGTGGAGTCCGGCGGCCAGGTTTCGGTGGTGATCTCCGAAGGCTTGGGCTTCCTGGTGATACCCGACGTGGTGGGGTTGGCAAGCAGCGATGCGTTGGTGGCCTTGTCAGAGGCGGGTCTGGGCTGGGTGGAGGCGACGGAGGTTTCCGAGTCGGTGCCCGCCGGGGGGGTTGTCCGGACCGAGCCGGGGGCGGGGGAGAGCATCGAAGCCGGAAGTCCGGTGCTGGTGGTTGTCTCGGAAGGGGTCGGCGAGACGACTTCCACCACCGGGGACCCTGAGACCGGATCCGAGGACACCACCCCCACCACCGGGGACCCTGAGACCGGATCCGAGGACACCACCCCCACCACGGGAGAGCCGGGCGGCGAACCGGAGGAGACGACCACCACTACCGCGGGTTGACACCGGACCCGGGGGATGACAGCCGGGTGGCGAAACTTTCGGATGGGACCGGTATCTACCGGTAGCCCTGGTCCTCGTCCGGGGGGAGTTCTCCGGTGTAATTCCGAAAGAGGGTGTATTCCTGGGCGAAAGCGGTTCGCACCATGCCGGTGGGGCCGGACCGGTGTTTGGCGACGATGACTTCAGCCACGTCGTCCTGCATATTCTTGTCGTAGTACTTGGGCCGGAACAGCAACAGCACGATGTCGGCATCCTGTTCGATTGCGCCTGATTCCCTCAGATCCGACAGCATGGGTCGCTTGTCCTTGCGAAGCTCGACTGCCCGGTTCAGTTGGGAGATGCCGATAACGGGCACGTCCAACTCCCTGGCGAGGGCCTTCAGGGAACGGGACACCTCGGCTATTTCCTGTTGGCGGTTCTCGGGGTTTCTTGAAGAGGAACTGCCGCCGGAGGGCATCAACTGCAGGTAGTCCACAACTACCAGATCCAGGCCTTCGTCGTGGCGGAGCCTGCGGCACTTTGCCCGTATCTCCGTAACGGTGGGATCCGGCGTGTCGTCCAGGTAGAGCTTCCAATCGTGGATCTTTCCTCCCGCCTCCAAGAGTCTGTCCCACAGCCGCTGGTTATTCGCCACCCCTGACCGGAGGCGAGACGAGTTCACCTCGCCGACCATGGACAGAAGGCGGGTCAAGACCTCCTCCTTCGACATTTCCAGCGAGAACAGGGCGACTACGCCCCCTTCCTGCGCCGTGTGGGAGGCGAGGGTTTGGGCGAAGGCCGATTTGCCCATCGAGGGACGGCCCGCCACCACCAGGAAGATTCCCGGGTTGAGACCCATCAGCTTGTCGTCGAGATCCTTCAGCCCGGTCGCCAGTCCGGGAAGTTCGTTCCCCTGGCGCTCTATTCCCTCAAAGACGCCCTTCATCAGGTTCCTGACCGGCTGGAGTCCTTCCTCGACCGACTCGTCGTTGACTTCCAGCATCATCCGCTCGGCCTGATCGATCACCGTGTCGGTGGTCTGGTCCAGGTTCATGGCCAGATCGGTGACCCGCTGACTCACCTCGATCAGTCGCCTTCTCTGGGCGTGTTCCAGCACGATGGCCGCATACCGGTCGGCATGTGAAATGTTGGGGACGCTTTGGCTGAGATCGGCCAGTCTCTCATGCCCCCCGATTTTCTCCAGGGAATCGGTGCGCCGCAGTTCCTCGGCCAGGGTCAGGACATCAATGGCCCTGCCTTCGTCGAAGAGTCGGCGGGCGGCTTCGAACACCAACCCGTGGATCGGCTCGTAGAAGTCGTCGGCTTCCAGCCGTTCCATTACCTGGTTGGTGGCGGACCGGCTCAACAGGATCGCTCCCAGCACCGACTCCTCGGCCTCCCTGGAGTGTGGAGGTACTCGCCCTACCCTTCCCCGCGGGGGTGGGTGGTCCGGGTATTCATCTTCGGGATATCTGTCGTATGCCATATGGATGGAGTCTCTTATCGCACCGGTTACAAGTTGTGTCCATTAACGAAAAGTAAATGACGAGTTTTCCCGACTTAGCATCGGCTTTCGCAACTTTGAATCAGCAGAGGGGTTCTAGCAGGTAGTTTGGACTTTTGACGGTTTAGGAGGTTTTTTGTTGACTTTCGGGAGATTTTTTCACAGTTCCGAATGTACGACGGGGGTGTGACAACTCCCGCCGGCCCGGCGCGACCGGGATGTCTATTGAGGGTCGTCGGAAGCCGATGAAGCGGTGCGGGCGTGGCCCAGCCGGAAACGCCGGTTGGTCCCGTGCTTGCCGAGAGCAAACCCCGCTACGAAATCGCCCAGCACCGGTCCGTGCTTGTAGAGGTGTCCCGACCCGCCGGTAACCAGCACCAGGTCCTCATGGTCGGGGTGGCGATCGATGACGAAGTGCCGATCCGGCGTGTTGACGATCTGGCACACCTTCTGGTCGGTTATCACCGAGTCGGCCAACTCCGGAAAGCGGGTGGCCAGGTAGCGGCGGCACCTCGCCACGGTGGAGGGATCGGTCACCCGGTCGGAACTGTCTATGTCCATCATGCCGTGGTGCCAGGCAAAGGCCGCCTTGAAACCGTGACCCTTGACGGCGGGCACTCCGTAGGCGGGGTAACCGTGGTCGATCCATCCGGGCATGTTCCGCCAGTCGTACCGGGTATCGCCTGCCGACGGGGATACCAGGATCACATCCTGCCGGACAATGGCCAGAAGCCTGCCCAGCGTGCGGGGGAACAGCCTGCCCATCCAGGCCCCGCAGGCCATGACCACCAGATCGGCTTGCAGGGGTTTTCCATTGAGGATGGGACGCTCGTTCTCGTCGGTTTCCACCTTGCCTCGCATGAACGTGCCTCCTTCGGATCTGAACAGGTCCACCGTCGCCACCAAGGCGTCCCGGGACATGATGAATCCGGCCTCGGGCTCCCACAGCCCGTAGGAGATCCCCCGGGGGTTTACCACCGGCAACCTGATAGGCAGTTCGTGAGGGGGAACGATGAAGAAAGGTATGCCCAGTCGCGAAAAGGTGTCCTGGGTGGCATCCTCCCACTGGGAGTGACCCTCCGCCGCCAGGATCACCACCCCCGATTCGTAATAGAACTGTTGTCCGAGTTGTTGGGACAACTCCATCCAGCGCAGGCGGGCTTCTCTGCTCCACAGGGTGTAGAGTTCGTCGGTCCCGTGGGTGGATCGGATCAGCCGATGGACTCCGGAGGAAGCGGCTCTGGCGTGGCCGGGATCCCAGGCGTCGACCAGGCACACCGATAGTCCGGCGCGGCGCAGATACAGGGCGGTCATGGCCCCGGCTATTCCCGCGCCCACCACCACCGCTTCGACGGCTCGTCTCAAGGGCTTCCTCCAACCCCCGGTTGATGAAGATTCCACTATGATGGTATACCGCTACTTGTTGGGAGGCAGGAAGAAGCAGAATCCCACCAAGAACATCAAACACGGTACAGAGAGGAGAGTTCCGTGGCTAAATCGTTGCCGAAGGGCACTCACACGGTAATCGTCGCTCTGGGGGACTTGAATGGGATCGCCCGGGGCAAGCGGATGCACGCCGGGGTGTGGGAGGAATTCAAGCACGGGATAGGAATGTGTAACGCGATCTTCCAGATGGATGTGACCAACGACATCTGGGACACTCCGTACGCCAACTTCGAGAACGGCTACGCCGACTTCCACGTCGTTCCGATGATCGAGACCATGAGACGGGTCCCCTGGGAGGAAGGAGTCGTGCTGGTAGTCGGCCGAGCGGAGGAGACGGACGGGAGTCCGGTGGTCTGTGACCCGCGCAACGTCCTGGTTGAGCAGCTCGACAGGGCCGCCGACCAGGGTTACGAGGTGATGACCGGGGTGGAATTCGAGTTCTACCTGCTCGATTTGGAGACCAAGAACCTGGTGGATTCGGGGATCTCCGTCTACGGACTGGCCCGGGGCGCCATGTTCGAGCATGTCGTGGGGCCGATCCGCAATCTCTGCACCGAGATGGGCATCCAGGTGGAGATGTCCAATCCCGAATACGCCCCCGGGCAGATCGAGATCAACCTTCGTTACCGGGAGGCGATGGTCTCCGCCGACAACGCCATGCTGTTTCGCAACGCGGTCAAGGAGATCGCCTACAACCACGGATACCTGGCCACTTTCATGGCCAAGCCCTTCTTCATGGAATCGGGAAACAGTTTCCACATGCACCAGTCGCTGTGGAAGGACGGAAGAAACGTCTTCTCCGACGCGGGTCGCCTGTCGGCGCTGGGACGTTCCTATCTGGGGGGACTCCAGCAGCACATGGCGGAGACCGCCCTCATATCCGCTCCCACTCCCAACGCCATGAAGCGTCGGCAAGACTACACCTTCTGCCCCGCCAACAACGCCTGGGGCGGGGACAATCGCACGGTGGGACTGAGAGTGATCGAGGGCAGCGAAAGTTCCACCCGCATCGAGCAGCGGGACGGATCCTCCGACGCCAATCCCTACCTGTTGACCGCCGTGCAACTTGCGGCGGGCCTGAAGGGAATCGCCGAAGGCGCCGAGCCCACCGAGAAGGAATTGAGCGACGGCTACGGCGCCACTCGCCACCAACGTCTTCCCAGCGATATCCCGACCGCCGTGGAGTTGTTCCAAGGCTCCGAGTTGATCGCCGAAGTCCTTCCCGAGCCGCTGCGCATCACCTTGGTCCAGCAAGCCGAGCGGGAACACAATTTCATGGTGGAGTCCGACCCGGAAGGATGGCAGAACGATGTCACCCAAGTGGAGCGGGACCGTTATCTGGAAGCCTTTTGATCAGATGCGTCTCTGCCGTGTCACGGGCAAGGTGACCGGGACCATCAAGGACCCCGGCCTCCAGGGGGTGACCCTGCTGCTGGCCGAGTCGGTGGAAGACGAGGGCGGTGAGGAGACGGTGGTGGCCGATGCGGTCGGAGCGGGGGCGGGAGAATTGATCCTGGTCGCCGAGGGATCGGCGGCCCGCCAGGCCGCCGCTCTCCGGGGTCTTCCCACCGATGCGGCGGCGGTGATGATCGTTGACGATGTCAAGAGAGCCAAGTAACAACAGACCAAAACCGGGACCCCCAGTGGCCCCGCCAACAGCCGAACACTAAGGAGAGAAGCCTTGGACAAAATAGCTTTAGGCATGATTGAGACCCGGGGCATGGTTGCCGCCGTGGAAGCTGCTGACGCCATGTTGAAGTCCGCCAACGTCGATTTGGTGGCGCTGGAAAAGATCGGAGGCGGCCTGGTGTCGGTCTTCGTACGAGGAGAAGTGGGAGCGGTGAAAGCCTCCACCGACGCGGGCGCAGTCGCCGCCAACAAAGTGGGCGAAGTTGTGGCTGTCCACGTGATTGCCCGTCCCGATGCGGGGGTCGAGATGCTGCCACAACTGGGCGGAAGGTCCTGAAAACACCTTTCGGAACTGAGTGTTGTCTGACTTTGAGGCGGTCGTAGCCGCTCTGAGCGCCACCACGTCCGAACACCCGGTCCCCGCTCCCGCGTGGAGCGAGATCGCGGTATTGGGATCGGGTGCCCAGGCGTGGGCGTATGCGGCCGGATTTGCGGCCGGCGACGCCCGGGTCCGCTGGTGGACGTCGAGGGGGAAAGAAGCAGCCCGGCTCACCTCTTCCGGGATCTCGGTGCGGGACGGCGGTCCGGTGGGAAACTACCGGGTGGATCCCGAAGCCGATCACGCCATTCGTCCCATCCCCTGGATGGATCAGGCCGTGGCCGGGACCGATCTGGTGCTGGTGGTGGGATCTCTGACCGACCAGCGAGCGGTGGGAATGCGGCTGGCCGGCCTGCTGAACGAGGGGCAAACCGTGGCAATATCGCCGGGCCGCACCTTCGGGGCCTTGGAGATGGCCTGGTGGCTGCGTACGGGAGGGTCAAACGAAGCGATAACCCTGGTCGAGTTGCAATCCTGTCCGTTCTCGGTGGTTGCCTCGGGGACCGGTCGGTTACGGTGGTCGGACTCCCCTTCCGGAGCAGCCCTGGCGGCCTACCCGGCTGACCGGGGCGAGGGGGCTCGCCAATCGTTGGCGGGATTCTTCCCGGCGATGGACCTGTTGCCCACCGTCCTGCACACCAGTCTCACCGAGAGTTCCTGGTCGGTGGTGCCCGGAGGGATTCTGGACGGCCCCCTGACCCGGGAGACTCCCGGGGAGTTGCTGCCGGGCGCAACCCCCCTGGCGCGTCCTGCCGCGCCTTCACCTGAGACCGAAGCCCTGGTGGAGGCTCTCCGGGGGGAGCGGGCATCGGTCGCGGCCCGCTGGGGAGTTCGCGCTCCTCAGGCGCCGATAGCAAACACCGCCGCGGGATCCGAGGGGGAGGCTCTGCGTCGTTCGGTGCTGGATGGTGCGGCGGGGTCGCTGGTGTCGCTCTGCTCGGCGGCCGCACTGGCTTCCGTCCCGGTGCCGGTCACCTCGTCGTTGGTGACGGTGGTGTCGGCCATGTGCGGACGTGATCTGATGGCCGAGGGCCGTCGTCTGGAGGCCCTGGGATGGGCCGACGCCGATCTGGACGCGGTGCGGCGGTCGGTGGGAAGGGCGGGATAGGAGCAATGGACGCTGATCTTCGCAGCATCGCCCAGGCCCGGCAGGCGGTTACGTCGGCCCGGTCGGCCTTCGAGAGATTCCGCGGCGCATCCCAGGAAACCATCGACCGGATAGTGGAAGCGATGGTGGTGGCCATCGAACCGGAGTGCGGTCGGCTGGGAGAGATGGCGGCCGTCGAGACCCGGTACGGCAATGCCGAGGACAAGCTGTACAAGAATCTCTATAACGCCCTGGGAGTGTGGGAGTGGCTTCGCAAGATCCGGTGCGTGGGAGTGCTGTGGCATGACGAGACCACCAAGGTGATGGCGGTGGGGGAGCCGATGGGGGTGGTGGCGGCTCTAATCCCGGTCACCAACCCGACCTCGACCGTGATCTTCAAGGTACTCTCCGCGGTCAAGGCGGGTAATGCGATTGTCTGCGCTCCCCATCCCCGAGCGGTGCGGTGCTGCGCGGAGACCGCCCGAATCATGGCCGAAGCTGCGGAGGCGGCCGGGGCGCCCAAGGGTCTGATCAACTGTCTCACCGAGGTGACTCTGGAGGGAAGCGGCGAGTTGATGCGCCATCGCCGCACGTCGGTGGTGATGGCCACCGGCGGCACCGCCATGGTGAGGGCCGCCTACTCGTCCGGAAAGCCCACCTTGGCGGTGGGACCGGGGAACGTCCCCGTGTATGTGGGTCCTTCCATGGTCAACGAGTTGGATGAGGTGGCCGAGCAGATCATCAACTCCAAGTCTTTCGATTACGGCACCGCCTGCGTGGCCGAGCAGGCGATAGTCGCTCACCGGCGGATAGCCCCCGCCCTTCGAACCGAACTGCGGCTGGCGGGTGGATACTTCTGCACGCCGAGGGAAGCGGATCGGCTGGGACGGGTGATCTTCGGGCAGAGGGGAAGCATCATTCCCTCCACGGTGGGCCAATCGGCGGTCCGGCTGGCCGAACTGGCCGGCTTCGACACCCCGCCCGGTACGCGGGTGCTGATCGCCGAACTGGAAGCGGTGGGTCGGGAGCACCTGCTGTCTCACGAGAAGCTCAATCCGGTGCTGGCCTTCTACGAGGAAGCCGATCGGGCGGCCGGGTTTCGGCGGTGTGAGGAGATTCTGGACTTCGGTGGGATCGGCCACACGCTGGCGGTTCATTCCCACGACCCCGACGAGGTGGCGTTGTTCGGAAAACTCCCCGCCGGGCGGATCCTGGTAAACACTCCCTGCCTTTACGGCGGCATGGGCTATTCGGTGGATCTGGAGCCGAGCTTCATGCTGGGCACCGGCACCTGGTCGGGCTCGATATCCTCCGACAACATCACCGCCTTGCATCTGATCAACATCAAACGGATTGCCTACCAGAACCGTCCGTGGCGCAACCTGTGGGATGAGTTCGGAGGGGTCCGGTGACGGACAACTCGTTGACCATCCGCGCTTTTTTCCAACTGGACGGCCTGCAGCCCAAATTCGCCGCCTACAACGGGGCCACCGTGCAGGGATCGATTCCCCTGGCCGGCGACTCGGTGCTGGTGGGCGAGATGGCGCCGGGCAACGAGGTGTTCCGACTGGTGGATATCGCCCTCAAAGCTGCCACGGTGGAGGCCACCAGCCAGATCGTGGAACGGGAATTCGGGTTTTTCATTCTTCGCTCACGGGTTCCATCGGAGATAACGGTGGCCCGGGAAGCCATTCTGGCTCATCTGGGCATGTCGCTTCATGACCGGCTCAAACCCCGGATCGAAAGTGTCCAGCGCATCAATTCGGTGGAGCCCTACCAGGCCCAGTTGCTGAACAAGTGGCGCCGGGGCAGCATGGTGGTGCCGGGGGAGACCCTGGGCATCGTGGAGTGCGCTCCCGCCGGGTATATCGCCATCGGCGCCAATGCAGCCGAGAAGTCGGCGCTGATCAGCATCGTGCAGGTCCGAGCGGTGGGTCGTTACGGGCGGCTTTTCATCAGCGGATCCGAGGAGAACGTGGCCACCGCTTTGGAGGCGGCGGTGGAGGCGGTGGAGGCGGTGGAAGGCCGCTAGGCGCGAACATGGTTGTGATCGGTGAGTCCCTGGTCCGGGAGGAGGCGAGGAGGGGACGCCGCGAGATCGTCTTCCTACCCGGGGATATCATCACTCCCCAGGCCCGGGAGGTGATCGCCACCCTCGGCTTGGAGTTGGTGGAGGGGCCGGTGCCCGTCCCCGAGCCGCGGGCTGTCGATCCCGCCACCGCGGTACGGCGGGTCCTGTACCGAAGCGCTCCCCGTTGGATGGCGCCGGATCCTCCGGTGGGAATGCGACCGCGGCGTCTGACCAGGCTGGCGGTGGTCGGCGCCGGGAATGTGGGAACCACTGTTGCCCACCTGGCCGCCGTCTCGGATATGGCATCGGAAATCACCCTGGTGGATGTGGTGTCGGGACTTGCCGCCTCGGTGGCCCTCGACGTGGAGCACACCTCCGGGATAACCGGCGCCTCGGTCAGGGTGAGGGGTGGGTCCGAGTCGGCGCTGCTCGCCGATGCGGAAGTGGTGGTGATCACTGCCGGTCGTCCCCGTTCTCCGGGAATGGACCGGGCCGGGCTGATCGCCGTCAACGGGAGGGTGGTCCGTTCGGTGGCGGAGGAGGTGGCGGCCCACGCCCCGCAGGCGGTGATAGTGGTGGTGACCAACCCGTTGGACGAAATGACCGTCGAGGCCCTCTCGGCGTCGGGCTTTGGACGCAGGCAGGTCCTGGGAATGGCCGGCACCCTGGATTCCAGCCGCTTTCGCTACCTGCTGGCCCGGGAGGCCGGGGTTGCTCCCCGTGATGTTCAGGCATTCTGCCTTGGCCGCCACGGTCCGGAGATGGTGCCGGTCCTGTCCCGGGCGACCATCAGGGGACGTCCGGTGGGGCGGGTGCTGTCCTCCGAACAGATCGCAAGGTGCGTCGAGGGAACCATAGGCGGCGGTGGGGCGGTGGTGTCCCTGCGCCGGACCGGGTCGGCATTCCTGGCCCCCGGACACGCCATCTGTGAGGTGTTGGATGCTCTGCGGGGCCAAAGGGCCGGAATGACGCCGGTGTCGGTGATGCTGGAGGGCGAATACGGCATGGAGGGGATAGTGCTGGGCGTGCCGGCCCTGCTGGGCAGGGGCGGTTTGATCGAAGTGGTGGAGATGACCCTTTCCGAAGAGGAAAACCGCGCGTTGCGGGCAGCCGGGGAGAGAGTCCGGGCCTCGCTGGAGATGGCGCGGGTCTCATCCGGCTGAGAGAGCGGACAGAATGCCATTGGGGTGTGAAAAACATGACAGAATCGCGCAGGAAACGAAGGACAGGGTGTTGATTGTGTCTCAGCTTCGTCACATATTGGCAATGTCACGAAAAACACCTCCCGGTCCGTTCCCGGCGTCGATCGGACCGCGGCAGAAACAGGAGGTCATATCCTCGAAAGCGACCCCTGGCGGGACCTGCGGAGCGCGCTTTCATCAACGGAAAGGTGGTGGCGGGGGCGGGGCCCAACGGGTAGGAGGGGTCAGCCGGGTTTCGCGGGATAGGGATGGGTTTTCGCGAGTGTCGGCCGGTGGCCGGCCTGCGGGTGATGGAGGTTCCAGATGAGAACCGCTTCGGTGGCGGGGGCGCAGATCGCTCTCGATCATTGGATAGGGGGTCGGAGGGTTGCCTCCGATGGGATCTTCCCCGATTTTTCTCCCATCGACGAGTCGCATCTGGCTTCGGTGGCCCGGGGCGGGGCGGATGAGGCCTCCGCGGCGGTGTCAGCCGCCGAGCAGGCGTTTTCGGTCTGGGGTCGCACGTCCCGGGAGGAAAGGGCGGAGACGCTCCACCGGATCGCCGAGGGGATCGAGAAGCGGGTCGGGGAACTGGCGGCGGTCGAGACGATGGACAACGGCTCGTTGCTGCGTTCCAATCTTCGAGGGCTCATGCCCCGCTCGGCGTACAATTTCCGGTTCTTCGCCGACTACCTCCTGGAACTCGGTTACCCCGAGTTCGACACCCGCGGTCACCGCAACCGGGTCTCCCATCAACCGTCGGGAGTGACGGTTCTCATCACTCCCTGGAACGCTCCGTTGATGCTGGCGACCTGGAAGGTGGCGCCCGCCCTGGCAGCCGGGAACACGGTGGTGTTGAAACCCGCCGAATGGTCGCCGCTCACTGCCTCACTCCTGGCCGACATCACCGAGGAGGCCGGTCTTCCTCCGGGGGTTTTCAATGTGGTGCAGGGTTACGGGGAGGAGGCTGGCGCGGCGCTGGTCTCCGATCCCCGGGTGGCGAGGATCAGCTTTACCGGATCGGTGGAAACGGCCCGACTGATAGGCGCGGCGGCCGGCGCCAACCTGGTCCCGCTCAGCCTGGAATTGGGAGGAAAATCCCCGCTGGTGATCCTGGACGACGCCGATTTCGACATGGCGGTGGATCTGGCGGTGGAGCAGTATGACAATGCCGGACAGGTATGCCTGGCCGCCACCCGGCTCCTGGTTCACCAGTCTCTGTTCGACGATTTCTTGGATCGGTTCCTTGCAAAGGCAGGGAGTTTGGTGCAGGGTGATCCCCGCTCCGCCGGTACGGATCTGGGTCCGCTGATTTCCCGGGCTCACCTGGAGCGGGTGGATGGCTTTGTCCGCCGAGCCGCGGCCGGGGGGGCGCGGCCGGTGCTGGGGGGTGGGCCGAACCGGGCACTGGGAGGTCTCTACTATCGCCCCACCCTTTTTCTGGACGCGCCGCCGGGTTCGGAGATTCTGACCGAGGAAGTGTTCGGTCCGGTGCTGACCCTCCAGGCGTTCGCTTCGGACGCAGAGGTGGTGGAAATGGCCAACTCGACCAGGTACGGGCTGGCGGCGGCGTTGGTGACCGGCGATCCGGATCGTGCCCGACGGTTGTCCGACCAGATCGTGTCGGGCACCACCTGGGTAAATTGCTTCTATGTGCGTGATTTGCGAGCCCCGTTCGGCGGAAGCCGGCATTCCGGGATCGGTCGGGAGGGTGGCGCGTACAGCTTTGACTTCTACTGCGATCTGAACAACACGGTCCTCGGTCCTGGGGGCTGGAGAGAGGAGACCGATCATGGGTGAGATAGTGGGAGTGGGACTGATTTCCCACGCTCCGACGGTGATGCTTCCCCGGGAGGTGAGATACGAACTGAACGAGGGCAAGGAGATCAGCCTGGTGCCCGGTCTGAGGAGGCTGCGCTCTGAGGTGCTGGACGCTCTCTCCCCGGATACGATCGTGATATTCGACACCCACTGGCACACCACCGTGGAGCATGTGTTCGCCTCCCACGAGCGGCGCAGCGGCAGGTACACCTCCGAGGAACTTCCCCGCGGCATCTCCCAGCTTCCCTACGACTATCGGGGAGACCCGGATTTGGCCGAAGCCGCTGCCGAGGAGGTGACCGGGAACGGAGTGAAAGGCACCCCTATCTCCGATCCCTACCTGCCGGTCCACTACGGGACGATCAACCTGGTCCACTATCTGTGCCGCAGCGAAAGGGTGTTGTCGGTCAGCATGGTGCAGACCGGGGAGACCGAAGATTTCTTGCACCTGGGGGAAGCGCTCGGCAGAGCCGTTGCTTCGGTGGACCGGCGGGTGGTGGTGCTGGCGTCAGGAGGAATGACCCATCGGTTCTGGCCGCTTCGGCAGTTGATCGACCATGAAGCATCCGATCCGGTTCACATTTTCACTCCGGAGGCTCGGGCCGCCGACGAGGAGCGCCTAGCGTGGATGGCGGATGGTGATCATGCCCGGATCATCGGGACGATGCCCGAGTACCTCCCCCATGAGCCGGAAGCGGGGTTCGGCCACTACCTGGCCATGGTCGCCTCGGTCGGCGGAGAGCGGTGCCGGGCGCCGGGCCGCCAATTCTCCGACTACGAGAACGCCACCGGCACCGGCCAGGTCCACGTCTGGTTCGACCGCCCCGCCGAAGGGTGGACAGGGTAGGGCGGGTTCACATTACAAACGCGCCGCGGATGAGGTGGAGGTGATAAGAGGGAGGAATCTTGACCGACCGGGAGGCCGGTTTTGTCGCTGGCGCCCGGTGGGTGCTTTTCGGTAGCCGTAGACCTCTGGGGTGAGATTTTTCGGTATTTTAGTGTTTGTTTTCACAACTTGGTGATGTTTTGTCACACCCCCTGTGCATACTGTAGGCATGAAACAAGCAGTCAACCGTCGGCGGTCCGCCAACCTGGCCAAGTTGCTGTCACCCACCATGCCGGTCGTGGAGGCGTCGGTCGAAGAACTGAAACAGCGTATACAGTCCACCATCCGCGTCCAGAACCAAGTGGCGGCGGTCCGCGCCCAGGCGGTGTCGGAGTTGCGCCGCCGCCAGGGAACGGAGAAGGTGGAAACGATATTGCGGGAGGACGGGCTGTTGGGCCGTCGGAAGGCCCGGTCGGAGGTGGAGACCGCCCGGGGGTTGGAGGAACTGCCCAAGACGCGGGAAGGTTTCCAAAAGGGAGAGATCTCTGCTGACAACGCGCGTATCCTGGCGGGCGCCAACCAGAGGGGAACCATTGACGAGAATGAATTGTTGGACGGTGCCCGTTCCCAGTCTCCTGACAAGTTCGCCCGCATGGTCCGCAAACACGAACAGAAGCGTTCAGAGGATGATGGTGTGTCGAAGTTGGAGCATCAGCGTTCCCGCCGGTTCGCCAAGCTCACCACCGACCAAGACGACGGAATGACCGTGTTGTATGGGCGTTTCGACCCGGTCACCGGTGCCCGGGTCGAGACGGCGGTGTCTCACATGATGAAGGATCTGTGGCACAAAGAGGACCCCACCGATCGGGCTACTGCGGGTCAGCGGATGGCCGACGCCATAGCCGAACTGGTCACCCGCCAAGGAAAAGACGGTCGGTCTCAGGACGTGAGGTTGTTGTTGATCGCCGACTACGACGCGGTCAGCCAACAGTTGGGCAACCCTCGCCTAGAGAACGGAACCCCCCTCCCCGCCCAGACGCTACGCGAGTTGGCCTGCGACGCGCAAGTCCTCCCGGCCATCTTCTCGGGACCGTCGGTACCGCTGGATTTGGGACGGGCCCGGCGGACGGCCAGCGGTTCCCAACGGGCCGCGCTGGTCGCCCGCGACCGGGCCTGCATCGGTTGCGGCGCCAAAGCCTCCTGGTGCCAGGCCCACCACATTGTCCACTGGCAAGACGGGGGTCCCACCAACCTGGACAACATGTGTCTTCTGTGCAGCAGATGCCACCACAAAGTACACGACAATGACTGGCAGGTTGAACGCACTACAACCGGCGCCTACCGGCTCCGCCCGCCACCCACCCAATGGGGACGCCCACCCCGACCTAAGTACCGGAGCGGCCGACGCCGATCCACGCGCCGACGCCCGATCAAACAACGAAAATGAAGAAGTCTGCCCCCCCAAAAGCGTCAACACGCCCTGGTGTCGGGGACCGGCTCATGAACAGAACCGACCTGCTGGAGATGATAAGAAACGGCGAGAGTTCTGCTGTTGAGTTCAAGCGTGACGATGTCCGCCCAGGGAAGCTTGCGGCCGAAGTGGCTGCTCTGCTCAACCTGGAAGGCGGACACATCCTTCTGGGGGTCGAGGACGACGGAACGATCACCGGTCTTGCCCGTGAGTCGAAAGAAACTGAAGAATGGATCATGCAAGTGGCCAGGGATCATATTCAGCCCGCCCTGATACCTTCGTGGCAGGTGTTGCAGTTGGGGTCGGGTATCGGCATCGGTGTCATCTACCTGGCTCAGAATGCGCCGGACAAGCCCTACAAGGTCAAACAGGGAGGTGGGTGGATAACCAAGGTACGAGCGGGGACGACCACTCGAGACGCCTCCCGTGAAGAGGAGCAACGACTGTATCAGCAGTCGGGAGGGCTTCGTTACGGGCTGAAACCCGTGTTGGGTGCTGACATCGAAGATGTGGATCATCGCCGGTTGCAGGATTACTTCACCCGCGTTTTGGACTACGGCGACATTCCCTCTCAAGGTTCTGACGGATGGGAGACGCTGTTGCGCAACCTGGGTTTTGCGGTGGTTTCGGGAGGGAAAACCGTGCCCACTGTCGATGGGATGCTCATCTTCGGGCTGAACACGGGACGCTTCCTGCCGCAGTCCGGAATCCGGGCCATATGCTATCCCGGCGAGGAACCGGACTATACGGTGCGGGCGGACGAGTCGATCAAGGGCGCCTTGGTTCCTCTGCTTTCCAGGGACGGCCGGATTGTCGAAACCGGGGTTGTCGAGGGGGCGTGGGACTTCGTTCGGCGCAACACCACACCGTTTGCTCGTTTGGAAGGGCCCAGACGGATCGACGGTTGGGAGTTTCCTGAAGAAGCGGTCCGGGAAATCCTGGTCAACGCCCTGGTCCATCGAGATTACAGCATCGTCGGCACGGACGTAACCCTGTTGATCTTCTCCGACCGGCTCGAGGTTCACAGCCCGGGCAGATTGCCCAACACCGTTACGTTGGAGGGAATGAAATCGGGCATGCGCTACGCCCGGAACCAGACGCTGGTCAACGTGATGCGCGACTATCGGTATGTGGACGCCCGCGGCATGGGGATACGATGCAAGGTGATCCCGGCCATGTTGGCTCACAATGGAACCGAGCCCGACTTGATCGAAGAGGAACATCGGTTCATCGTACGCCTATGGAAACGTCCAGAACCGGCAGTCACTGAGGAAGGGACCCGCAGGCGGTGCGAAGGACTCGTTCAGGAGGTTTAGAAGATACGCAGGTGGCCGGGACCCGGATCAGGCCTTCCGGATCCCTCACGCATTGTGCAAAATGCATACATAGCCGTCACTTATCGGCGTTTTTTGACGGTATGACGCACAATTCTCTCCAACTGCGATCTATCCGAGGTTGACCGGGATTCCCGACCGAAGCTTCTTTCTGTTCGGTCCCAGAGGGGTTGGAAAGAGTACGTGGGCTCGTTCCGCCTTTCCGGACGCCATCTATTTCGACCTGCTGGACGAAGCCCTGTTCACCGATCTGCTGGCCGATCCGGTGTTGTTCCGTGATCTGGTTTCACAACGACGGGGTGGCGAATGGGTGGTGGTCGACGAGGTCCAGCGCATCCCGAGTCTGCTCAACGAGATCCACAGGCTGATCGAGACCCGGAGCATCCGGTTTGCCTTGCTGGGTTCCAGCGCGCACAAACTGAAGACGGCGGGGACCAACCTGCTGGCCGGGCGGGCTCTCCACGTGGAGATGCATCCGCCCACCGCCGCCGAACTGGGCAAGGACTTCAAACTCGTCGATGCGCTCCGGTACGGAACCAGCCCTTTGGTGTGGACGTCCGGTGACCGCCGACGGGTGCTTCAGAGCTACACACAGCTGTATCTGCGCGAGGAAGTCAGGGCGGAGGCGGCCGTGCGGAACCTCCCGGGGTTCGTTCGATTCCTTCCGGTTGCTGCCCTCATGGATGCCCAGACTGTCAACTCGGCGAGCTTGGCCCGGGATGCCCGCGTGGCCCGATCGACGGTGGCCGGTTATCTGGGAATCCTGGAGGACACTCTCATGATCACCCGACTGTCGGCACTGGAGACCAAGTTGAGAGTTCGGGAAAGGCGCCGTCCAAAGCTCTACTGGGTGGATCCCGATTTGGTGCGGGCCGTGAAGCGGCAATTCGGGCCGGTCACCCCCGAGGAACGCGGTGCCCTGTTCGAGGGGTGGGTGTTCGGCGCGATTCGCGCCCATGCCCAGTGGCAGCCTCTGTTCGATGACATCGCCTACTGGGCGCCGGCTCAATCCCAGACCGAGGTCGACTTCGTTCTGACCCGCGACAACGAGCGGCTGGCGATCGGAGTCAAATCGACCAGTCAATACAACCTCACCATGCTCAAGGGTCTGCGGGCAATAGCAGGCCTGGCTGGGCTAACCCGCCGCATTCTGGTCTATAACGGGCGGCGGTCCTTCCAGTCCGAGGACGGTATCCAGGTTTGGCCGTTGGCCACCTTTCACCGGGTCCTGAGGGACGGTCTGCTCTGGCCGTCATAGACACCCACCTCACCCTATTCGAAAACCCCGTAGACCTGGGCTTAGGACAGAGCTGTCCCGTTGTCCGGTATCCGTCCCAGCACTTGGTAGAGCCTTCTCTCGGCCGTTCGCATTTCATGGGCCATGTTCAGCGCCCTGACCCGGTTGAACTCGGGGAATCCAGACTGCTGTTCCGCGGTCCAATCCCGGGCAAAAGACCCGTCCTGGATGTGGGCGATGATCGCTCTCAGCCTGTCCCGCTCGGTTTCCTCCTCCTCGGCGGAGAGTCGGCTGGTCACTTCCTGCCCGTACTGGCTGGTGCGGGAATGCAGGGTGATCTGGTCCCAGAGCCCGATGTCACGATACGCTTTGGCGGTCTCGATGCCCTCACCCGAGGCATAGAATTCCAGCATGGCCGCCTCGGGACTGCAACCGGCCTCCACCAGTACTTCGCAATAGCGGCGCACCGCGTAGAGGTAGCCCACCTGTTCGGCGAACAGGTCCACGGTCGTCTCCTCCAGGAAACTGGATTCGATCACGCCCATCCTGGTGGACCCTATCCCTTCGCAGAGGGCCAGCATCCGCTCGAAGGCCGTCTCGGTGGCGGCATGGTGAACGGCGACGAGACTGGGAAAGCCCTCTCCGCTCAGGTAGGTGTCCCTGACTCCTGCGCCGATCATTCGAGGAGCGATCAAGACCACGTCCACATCGGAGGAGGGTGTGATCAGGCCGAAGGCGATGTTGTAGCCGCTGGCAAAAACCAGCATGTTGCCGGGCACGAGGTTGGGGGCGACATCCTCCTCGTAGACCTGGGGCATCACCTCGTCGGGAACCAGAAGGAAGATCACATCGGAACGCGCTACCGCTTCCCCAACCGGAAACACCGCGAAGCCGTCCTGCAGGGCTGTCTGGTAAGAGGCGTCCCGACGGCTCCCCACAATTACCCCGAGCCCGCTGTCCCGCATGTTGAGGGCCTGCGAGCGACCCTGGTTGCCGTATCCGACGATGCAGATGGTCCGGCCTGCGAGATGCCTCAGGTCGGAATCCTCCTCAAAGTACATAGGGGTCATCAGACGCTCCTTCTGTTCGTATCGGGGCCCCCTCGACCATGACCTTATCACCGCCGGACGTACCGCCGGGAGCGATGTTCAGAGCTTCAGCAACTCTCTTCGGAGGAGTCGGGTTGCTGAGGCTCCAGGGGGAGCGGTAGCGATTTCACGATCCGGGCGGTCTCGACCGACACGTACACGAGCCGCCGCAGATGTCTGATCAGGTTGAACGGTTCGTCGGTCCAGGAGGCCATCCGTTCTGATCGTCGGTTATTCCTGATGCCTTGTCGTGCTTCCAGCGCAGGCTGTCGATCGCCCACTCGAGGGGCGGAAGAGTGGAGGATGAAGCATGCCGAACATCCAGCTTCTGCATGACGGTAACGGTAGCGTTACCATATGACGGAGGTCAGGGAATACGTCGATTACTGGGGCCGCAGTCCGTTCGGTCGCTGGTTCGGCAGGCTCGACGCCAGTGCCGCATCCAGGGTGAGGACGGTTCTTGCACGTTCTGGAGGCGGGAAATCTGTCCGATGTGAAGGGTGTCGGCAGCGGTGTGCTGGAGCGCCGCATACAAGTCGGCCCGGGCTACCGGGTCTATTTCGGCCAAGACGGAGGCGCATTGATAATCCTGCTCGGCGGTGGGACCAAAGCGCGCCGGCAAAGGGACATTGAAAGCGCTCGTGAACTTTGGCAAGAGTACAAGCATCGCAAGAAACAGGAGGTAAAAGATGCCACTAACCTGTGACTTCAAAGAGACTGTGCAGGCCCGCGCCGAGGGTGACCCGGCGTTTCGAGAAGAATTGCTCAAAGAAAGTGTCGAATGTCTGCTGGCGGGGGACCTAGATGCGGGCAAGATCGTACTGCGCGACTACATAAACGCCACCATGGGGTTCGAGAAGCTTGGCTCTCTGACGAATAAGCATCCCAAGAGTCTCATGCGCATGTTCGGACCGGACGGCAATCCCCATGCCCGCAACCTGTTCGAGGTCATCAGCCGCATCCAGCAGCACGAGGGCGTCCACCTCGAGGTGACCGCGGTTCGATAAAAAGACCGAAAACAGCGCGGTTGTGACCGCGTGGGAAAACGCCGTGTTCGGTCCTCTGGGCGGCGACATTTGCGACGCCAGCCAACCACCGGCCTGTCCGGTCTCGACCGACCACTATGTTTTGGTCTATGGGGAAGCTCGATCATGAGGAGATCATCGCGCTGTGTGAGGACCCGAATGTGTCCTTCGACGATGTCCGTAGTCGGCCTGCCACTCCGGAAGAGCGCGCCTGGTTGGCTGACCTTGCGGACTCCCTGTTCTACCAGTGCTCCCTCGAAGAGCAGATCGGGGACACCCGTGAGCTGCCGGCTCACATATCGGCAAGGCGACTGGCACGAATGTCCGACCAGAAGCGGTCAGCCATCCTCTCTCTCATGCCGGCCGACTTGGCGAAAGAGATCACCGCGCTGATACCCGCCGGCGTTTCTTGATCGCACCCCTCGGCGTTTCCGAGGTCCTCGCCTCAGCGCTGAAGAGGTTCTCCGAAACAGAAATCCGCGGAGTCCTTGCCAGGCCGTACGGAGTGGAGATGGACTTTCCTCGCAAAGATGTCGCGCGGCAATCGGAGGGTTCACCACAGGGGGGATTCCGATAGTGGTCCTGGTGGATGTGAAGACGGACCGAGGTATTCCGTGCCCAAAAATGGGAAGGGAAGTACCGGTGTCTTTCAGGTGATCACATCAGTGTTCGGGGGTTGGGTTGTCTGCCGAGCCCGGGGACTGTGGTTCCGCCAGCGAAGGCGGCAGGGACTTCACGGTTCGGGCGGTGTGGATCGAGATGTGGACGAGGCGGCGGAGGTGGCGGATCAGGTTGAACGGCTCGTCCGCCCAGGCATGCCAGCCGTTGGGATCGTCGGTTATCCCCGACGCCTTGTTGTGTTTCCAGCGCAGGCTGTCGATGGCCCATTCCAGCGGTGAACGTCCCGAAACCGTGTATTCGTGGGCTTCGGGTGGTATGCCCACCAGCCGGCACCGGTCGTTGATGATGAACACGCTGCGGTCCGCGGTCCTGGTGGCTGCGTCTTTCCCCCACCTCATCTTCCTCTGAGTGATCCGGTAGGCGTCGGGATCGGAACCGCCCTCGTCGGGCTGATCGTCCACCAGGCAGGTAAGCGGCCATTCGGGGACGGTCTCGTAGTTGATGTGCAGATCCATGAGGTGACGGCCCGCCGCGGCGAATGCCTCGAAGTCGGGAGCGAACGGCACCCGCGGCAGGTTGCGCTGCAGGTCGTGCCGGTATCGCTCCCGCCAGTCGGGGGCGTGCATCACCCCGTACAGATACTCCCAGATGTCGTCCTTGGTGATGGCCCCGTCTCCATAGTGGTCCCGGAATTGGTCAAGGCACCAGTCGGTGATGTTGTCGCGGTCGTGCTGCTCGGGAGGCAGTTCGATGAGCGTGCCGGGGGGAACGGACATGGGCTACGGGAGAAATATGCGGACGGTCTTCTCATTGTACCCTTGTGTTCAATGTATTCGACAGTAGCCAGAACTTGATAGAAAGAGTCTGATGCCGCATCTCGCCGAAGCGCTGGATCGCCTGCGAGCCGATCACACCGGGAGGTATCAGCGAGGTCGGGCCTTCGAGAAGCTGATCCGCAAAGCCCTCCTGGTCAATCCGCAGTACCGGGATCGCTTCGACAAACTGTGGCTGTGGTCGGAGTGGCCCGGCCGGGGCGGCGGCGATATCGGCATCGACCTGGTGGGTGAACTGAAAGAGGGCGGGCTGTGCGCCATTCAGTGCAAGTTCTACAAGTCGGGTTCGGTCAGTATCACCGAGGTGAACAAGTTCCTGTCCAACACGGTGGCGGATGTGTGGGAGGAGCGCATCTTTGTGGCCACCGGCAACTATTCCGCCAATGCCCGCAAGAAACTCAACGACGCCTCCACCCAGATCATCACCAAGAACGATCTCGACAACTGGCCGGTGGGGGACTGGCGAAATCTTATCGAACGCCCCGATCAGACTCTGCGCTGGGGCGAGGAACGTCACATTCCCCGCCCGCACCAGGAAGAAGCGCTGGATGCGATCGGCAACGGGTTGTTCGGCTCGCACCCCTCCAGCCGGGGGAGGGTGCTCATGCCCTGCGGGTCGGGAAAGTCGGAGGTGGGATTGTGGGCGGCGGAGCGCAACGTGGGTCTGGGTGGCCGGGTGCTCTATCTGGTTCCCTCCATCGCCCTGATGAGCCAGACCATGCGGACCTGGGCATATCAGGGCGATCCGGAGATTCCGCACCGTTACCTGGCGGTCTGCTCGGACGCCCGGTCGGGCCGGGACTCCGAGGACGCCGATCTGATGGAACTGGCCATGCCACCCACCACCAGCGCCGAGAGGATCGCCTCCAAGCTCAAACGGGAGGCGCCGGAGGCGATGACCGTGGTCTTTTCCACCTACCAGTCGCTGCCGGTGGTCTGCGACGCTCAGTACCTGGGCGTGCCCGAGTTCGATCTGGTGATCTGCGACGAGGCCCACCGCACCACCGGCGTGGAACGGTCCAAAGAAAAGGAGAGTCCCTTCCAACTGGTGCACAACCCCGCTCGCCTCGACGCTCGGAGGCGCCTGTTCATGACCGCCACCCAGCGGATCTACGCGGCGGGTTGGAGGAGGTCAGGGCGGGAGGTGTATTCCATGGACGACGAGTTCCTCTATGGGCCGCTTCTCTACGAGCAGAGTTTCTATGACGCCATCGAGGCGGAGTTGCTGTCGGACTACCAGGTGGTGGTGATCGCCTACCGCGAGCAGCATGCCATAGAAAGCTATGAGAATTACCAGAAACAGTACGGGGAGACCACCGGCAAAGTGCCCCGGTCGCAGATTCTCAACGCCGAGGACTGGGTGCAGTTGGTGGGGTGCTGGGACGCCCTGGCCGATCCCACCACGTTGGGGGTGGAAAGAGACCGGGCCGCCGGGATGCTCAACCCCGACTACCACTGCCGCAGAGCGATCGCTTTCACCAACAAGATCGTCAACTCCAAGAAGGTCGCCGAGCACTGGCGCCGGCTGTGCGACAGCTATCAGCAGGACCGTTCCAAGGATTATCGGAATCGAGCGGTGCTGGCCTTGGACGTGGAACACATCGACGGCAAGCAGAACGCCTATGTGCGGTCGGAACGGGTGGGATGGTTGAAGGGCGCCGATCAGCCGCCCGGCACCATCCGGGTGCTGACCAACGCCCGTTGCCTCTCCGAGGGGGTGGACATCCCGGCCTTGGACGCCGTGCTGTTTCTGGCGCCCCGTCAGTCGGAGATCGATATCGTGCAGGCGGTGGGGCGGGTGATGAGACGCGCTCCCGGCAAGCAGAGGGGCTATATCGTGGTGCCGGTTTTGGTGCCCGACGGGGAAACCCTCCAATCCGAGGAGTTTCTGAAAAGTTCCGCATTCCAACAGGTGTGGAGGGTCTGCCGGGCACTCCGCGCCCACGACGAGCGTTTCGACGCCTTGGTCAACGCTCCCGGCCTGGCCGAGAAGGCGCCGTTGCGAATCATCGACAAGACCGGTGACGACCCCTCAGCCGGAAAACCTGACCAGCCGACTCTTCCCGAGATCGATCTGTTGCCGAAGATAGCGTCGGTGCTGGTGGAACAGGTGGGCGACCGGCACTACTGGGCGTCCTGGGGCAACCGGGCCGCCGGGGTCTACCGGAAGGTGCTTTCGGAGATTCGGAGCAAAACCGGCCACGGGCGGGCGGCGGAAGCCCTGGACACCTTCGCCGAACAGATCCGAGAAACCGTCATACCCACCTTCAGCCGCGCCGAGGCTGCCGAGATGATCGCCCAGCATGCGGTCACCATCCCGGTGTTCGACGCCTTCTTCGCCGAGCACCTCTTCGCTGACCGGAATCCGGTTTCCCAACACCTCAACGCGGTGATGGAGGAGTTGAGGGACGCCGGGCTCGACTTCGATCATCTGATCGAGCCCCTGCAGCGCTCCTACGACCGCATTGCCAGGGTGTTCGAGGATGTCTCCGAGGACGCCGATCCCGTCGCCTCCAAGCTGCAGGTCCTCCAGGACGTGTACGAGGGGTTCTTCAAATCGGCGGTTCCCGAGGTGGTGGCGCGTCTGGGCATCGTCTACACCCCGATTCCCCTGGTGGACTTCATGCTCCGCAGCGCCCAGGCGGTGTGCCGGAAGCACTTCGGCTACTCCCTGAGCGAACCGGCCGTGGAGATACTCGATCCCTTCACCGGGACCGGCACTTTCATCTCCAGATTGCTGACCCTGGCGGACACCGACGGGGAACCGCTCATATCCGACCGGGACGCGGTCCGCAAATACGAACAGGAACTGCACGCCAACGATCTGGTGCTGCTGGCCTACTACATCGCCGCTCTCAAGATCGAGCAGGCCGCCGCCTCTCGCGGAGTGTTCGAGGATGGGTATCGTCCGTTCGAGGGCATAGTTCTGCGGGACACGCTGGCCGGAGCGGTGACGGGAAGGCTCGGCCTGGACCGGAACCCTCGACGGGCGGTCTCCCAGGACGAGCGGGACATCCGGGTGATAGCGGCGAATCCTCCCTGGTCGGCCGGGCAGAAGTCTGCCGGGGACGACAACCCGAACATCGTCCATGAGGACGTCGAACAACGGGTCAGAGACACCTACGGAAGACGGCACAAGGAAGTCACCGGACGCGCCCCGGGCGGCAACGCGGCGGGCAATATGTATGTGAAGTCGTTCCGGTGGGCCTCGGACCGACTGGGCGACTCCAGACGCGCCGCGGGGGGGGGGGGTGTTGGCGTTCATCCATCCCAATTCCCTCGCTACGGGTACCGCCCTGGCGGGCATGCGGGCCGCGTTACGCGACGAATTCACCGACCTCTATGTGGTCAACCTGCGGGGGGACGCTTACAAGAGCGGTGAGGAGTTTCGTCGAGAGGGTGACAAACTGTTCGGTGGGGGATCGCGCAACGGCGTGCAGATCACCGTCCTGGTCCGCAATCCACGGGAGGGCCTGACCGGCTCCGGCGCTCTCCGCTACGCGGAAGTACCCGAATACTCCACCTTGGATCAGAAGTTCGCCTGGCTGGCGGAACTGGGGGACGTGACCAGCGATCAGTTCGAGACGGTGCCGGTCAACGATCGCCACGACTGGGTGAACCTGACCGACGGTACCTTTGAGAAGCTGCTGCCGGTCTGTTCCACGAACAAGCAGGAGCGTAGTGCTGTTGCGGAGCACGCATCGGGCGTGAAAACCAATTGCGATACTTACGTGTATTCGTTTTCTCGGGACGATCTGATTGCCAGAATCAAGGCGCTCATTGACGAGTATGAAGATATGCGGTTCTTTGTTGAGGAGGGTGAAATCACCTTCCGGCAAGCCACTAGGAACGACAATCTCAAAACCATCAAATGGACCGCCACCTTGAAGCAGGCCCTGAAAGCGAACAAGGAGATCATATTTGACGAATCTCGCGTTAGGGAGGTGCTCTATCGCCCGTTCACCAAACTGTGGCTGTATGAGGATGACCGCATCCTCTCGTCTGTGAAGACCGTTTCCAAGATGTTCCCACGCGAGGAAAGCACAAATAGGGAAGCGGGGGGGGGGGCTCGGGGAATTCTCGTCTCCACGGGATCGAACTCCACCATCTTCTCAGTCCTCGCCACCGCTCGGATCTGCGATCTCAAAGGGGGAGGAATATCACAAGCCTGCCGGGTCATACCCCGTCGGCGATCCTGATCTCGGGGACCTCGAACATGACCTTTCAGGCGTTGGCCGCGACGACTCTGCCAGACCTGGCGGCGATCAAGGGGTCGCAGCAGACGCGGGTGATACCACGCAGTCTGGCACGATAAACCGGGGGGGGGGCCGGCGTTCGTCGTCACCTCCCCGAACAACCGGGCGATCTTCGGATCCCTTGCCACAACCTGCCTTCCGGACCTCAGCGCCGCCGGAGTCAACCAGCCGAGCCGGGCTATTCCCCGCAGGCGATAGCGATGACCGGGCCGTCGAACATGGCGATCTTCGGGGTGATGGCGACCGGTCTGATTCCGGACCTGCACGCCATGGGACCGGGTCAGCAGACCCGGGTGATGCCCCGGTAACCGACCGGGGGGGGGGGGTCGGCGATCCTGGTCAGCCTCACCCGCCAACTTCCGTTCGGGATCATCGCAACCGACCGTCTCTTCGACCTGTGCGCCACCGGGCGGCAGACCCGATGCGCACCCAGACGACCGCCATCCTGATCATGAGAGACCAGCAACTCCCGTTCGCGACACTCGTGACCACGACGCTGACCGACCTGCATGTGACGGGCCGACCCACCCGAAGCCTGCCCAGACGGCCATCCTGATCGCCAGCCCCTCCAACCGAACCCGTTTCGCGGCTTTGGCGGCGGGGATGCTGCCCGACCTCCACACCGTCGATCCCGCCGGCAGGGCGGTACCCCGGGAACGGGTATAGCCAAACAGGGATATGGGGAGGAGTGAATCCAGAGCGGCGGATTAATGTGGGTTCCCATGGACAGTTCCAAACACGGTGAGACCGGTCACCAGTGCCCTCCCTACCCACTCGGTGAAGAAGAGCGCATTTTGGTGAGCAGGTGGGCGGATGACTTGGAGAAGTTTGGTCCCTACGATGTCGATGATCCCACTTTCTGGGTTCATCACCGGCAGGAGGATCGGTGGGTGAAATTCAACTATCTGACCTCAACCCTGGATGACATCATCACCCAGTGTGGCTACCCGGAGAGCGAACGAGAACGCCTCGCCTACTCCCACCGCCGCGGTACGGAGGAGTATCTCAAGTATTATCGGGATCCCGTCGAGGGGCTTGTTCCCCTGCTGGGAGAGATCCGACCTTCCGCTCCCGCCGTGGGCTGAAAGGTGCCGAGGGCCTATTGACCGACCGAAAACGCCCTGTTCCGGTTCCTTGAATCTGCTTTGAAACGTGGGGTGCACAGTAGGACTGCGTCTCGACCATCGGGCCGAACGCGAACTATGCATAGTGTTTCACGCCCGCTATCTGTAACCGGCCGGGTTGGGATGTTGAAGGAGTGGCGACTCACGGGTTAGTCCCTGACCCGGGTGTCCGACCAGGGATCGATCACGTCGATGCCGCATCCTGCGAAGTCGGTTGTGTTTCGGGTTGCGAGCCATGCTCCCAGCGAATGGGCGATCGCCGCGATCTGGCAGTCGGCCTGGTTTATGGGGCGTCCGGCAGAGCGGCGGTCGGCGGCTATTGCGGCATAGGATCGAGCGGCGTTGCTGTCGAAGGGAAGGATGCGCCCCGCAAAGTCTTCCCGCAGCATTCCCTTGATCTCGGCGCGCAATCTGTCACGGCGCTTGCCTGCTGGCATGATCTCGACACCGTAACGCATTTCGGCCTCGCTGATGGACGAGACGTACAAGTTCGAAGGTGCTTGCCGGGTGACCCAGTCGATAACGCCGATATCCGGATCGGGACGCGTCAGTTCGGATACGACATTGGTGTCGAGGATGATCATTGCCCTGGCTCAATCGAATGTGGGAGGCTCGCGCATGGGCTCGCGGGACGGCAACTCCAGTTCAACGCCGCCGAGGGGCTCGAATCGGGCACGGATCGCTTTCACCAAGTCTGCACCCGTCAAGGGTTCCTGGTAGAGGGCCGTTCTCAGAATGTTCCGGGTTTCCTGTTCCATGGAGTTGCCGTTCCGGGCTGCCCGGATGCGGAGTCGTCGCTTCAGGTCTTCGTCCAGGTTGCGCACTGTGATGGTGGCCATATTGCTTCTCCCTGCTCTATCGGAGTCAATGCGCCGCTTGATCGAACGGATTGGTGTCGAGGATGATCAGTGCCCTGGCTCAGTCGAATGTGGGCGGTTCGCGCATGGGCCCGCGGGGTGGCAGTTCCAACTCAACCCCCCCGAGGGGCTCGAAAGTCCAACGAATTGCATCCACCAGATCCTTGCCTGTCAGAGGTTTCCGCAACGCCTCGCTTAGGATTTCTCTCGCCTCTTGCTCCATGGAATGCCCGTTCTGGGCCGCCCGGATGCGGAGTCGCCGCTCCAGACTCTCATCGAGATTACGGACCGTGATGCTGGCCACGTCTTCTCCTTTGCTAATCCGCGACAATGATATCAATGATAGCATTGCTCGCGTCTGGCGTTAGCCCCTCTTTTCGACAGTGGTCCGCCGGGAGCGATCACCAGGAGGATCTTGCGTTTAGGTGTTTGGGGAAAGTGAGTTGGTCGCGTAGGGTTGGCCTTGGCCGCGTATATTCGTTGGAAGAAATGGGCAATTGATATATCCACTGCCCCTACGGGGAACATTTAGCCTGGTAATCGGCTATCTTTTGCTTTAGCAAAATAGGACGATCCGAACTGACAGAAGAAATATCCGAACAGATTGAGAAAGGAGACGCCAACATGAGAACCACAACTTTACGTTTGCTTTGTCTGATGGCAGCACTGGCTTTGGTGGCGGCGGCCTGTGGGGACGGCGCCGAAGATACCGAGACCATTTCCACGGACGCCCCCGCGACCACCGAGGCGCCCGCTCCGGAAACCACCTCTGCTCCAGAGGAGATGGAAGAGCCCGAGGAGATGGAAGAGCCTGAGGAGATGGATGAGCCTGAGGAGATGGATGAGCCTGAGGAGATGGATGAGCCTGAGGAGATGGATGAACCTGAGGAGATGCCGATGGGCGCCACCTACCGGCTGGGTATCTTCTCGGCGCCCACTACCGACAACCCGTGGGCGGCGCTCGACACCGAGGCAGAGATCTGGAACACCTATGTGATTCCCGGTCAGATTTCCCTCTACACCTACCAGGGTCCGACCTACACGGTGGTGCCGGTGTTGGCGGCAGACCCGAGCCCCCCCCAGGTCGAGGCTGACGGAGACGGTTTCTCCGTCACTGTGAATCTGCTGTCAGGTATCACCTGGTCGGACGGGTCCCCCATCACGGCCAACGACGCGGTGTTCACCTTCAACACCATCAAGAAGTACAACGGTCTGGGCGGCAACTTCCCCAGCATCTGGCCTTTGGCCCGTGACGACGATCCCGACACCGAGGACGACGAATCCTCCCAGGGCGTCTCGTCGGTGGAGGCCCTTGACGACCATACAGTCAAGATCACCTTCAACTTTGAGCCGGGGCTGGCCATCTGGCCGCTGTCGGTGGGTCTGGCTTCCATCTTCCAGGAGGCTTTCTGGGGACCGATCGTCGACGAGTCCGACGATTTCGAGACGCTCTACGCCGCCTCTGGACTGGGTGCTCCCAACGCTTCCGCCTTCAACTCCTCGGAGTGGGAACCGGGCGCATTCTGGCGCAACGTGGCAATCGATTCCTATTGGGACTCCGGTAGCCAGTACACGGTCTACAGCTCGGGAGCTGTGGAGTACACCAAGGACGGCGCCACCGAAACCTGGGGTGGAGAACCCGGCGGTGACGTCCTTGCCGACTACACCGAAGGTCCGTTCATCGCCGAGAGTCTCTATTCGATCTACACCGATCAGAACGCCGCGGTGCTGGCGCTCACCGAGGGCGAGGTGGACTTCCTGCTGAACCCGCTCGGTCTGCAGGCCGGTCTGCGCAACGAGATCCTGGCGGCGCCCAGTCTCGAAGTGGCGGTCAACGATCAGAACGGTATGAGGTATCTCGCTTACAACACTCGCAAGTTCCCGATGAACGACGCCTCCTTCCGGCGGGCGCTGGCCTGCATGATCGACAAGGACTTCGTGGCCAACACGGTGCTGGGAGGCACGGCCTACTCGATCAACTCGCTGGTCCCACCCGGCAACGCCTATTGGTACAACCCCGATATCACCGCGCCGTGCGCTGGCCAGAGTTCACAGGAGAGGGTCGCATCGGCGGTGCAGATCCTCAAGGACGGCGGCTGGACCTGGGAGGTGGAGCCGGCCTGGGACGAGGGCAACCGTGACGTGATCCCCAAGGGTGAAGGCCTGCTGGGTCCCGGCGGAGAGACCATCGATCCCCTGACCCTGCTCGCTCCCGGACCCGGTTACGACCCCATGAGGGCCACCTACTCGCTCTTCATCGAGGAGTGGGCCACCGATCTGGGCATACCGCTCAATGCCGAACCCACCGGGTTCTCGGTGATCGTGGACAAGGTCTTCGTGGGCGATCCGCTGCTCTGGGACATCTACATCCTGGGGTGGGGACTCACTCCGTTCCCGGATCACGTTTTCGACTTCTTCCGCTCCGCGAACGACTCCGCCCTGGGTGGATTCAACACGCCGGGATACTCCAATCCCGCCTTCGACGAGTTGGCCGATCAGTTCGATCGGGCCAAGACCCTGGCAGAGGCGCGTGATCTGATCCACCAGGCCGATGCCATGATTGCCGAGGATCTGCCTTACGTGACGCTGTTCAACACACCGTTGATCGAGGCATACTCGAACCAACTCAACTTCCCGTACACGAGCATCCTCGACGGTTTGCAAGCCGTGGGAGCGTTGACGGGAGTGGTCACGATCGGCTGATCATCTACCGAACGCGACTGTGGGGAGCCGTCACTTGCGGCGACGGCTCCCCACGGTTCTGGCAAGAGGGACTGAGAAGTTGACGGTATAGGAACGTGATCCGATATGTGACACGCCGTTTGATCCAGATGGTGCTGCTGTTTCTGGTGTTCCTGACGGTGACATGGTTCCTCCTCTACATCCTTCCCGGCGATGCGGTGGCGCTGAAGTATGCCGGCAACCCCAACATCCCGCCCGAGGCCCGGGAAGTGGCGCTGGAGCGACTGGGTCTGGACAAACCGGTGCTCATCCAGTTCCGCGACTACATGTTCAACTTCTTCCAAGGAGATCTGGGAGTCTCCTTCAATCAATACCCGCGGCCCGTCGTCGAGATCATCGGCGAGCGGCTCCCGCGCACCCTGGTCCTGTTCCTGGCCGCGCTGGTCACCTACTACTGGGCCGGATTCCTGGCCGGCAAATATCTGGCCTGGCGCCGAGGGAATCGAGGCGAGATGTTGGTGACGGTTTCCGGGGTAGGGCTCTATTCGATGTTCCTGCCGTTCTTCGCCCTGATGCTGATCTGGTTCTTCAGTGTCCAGTTGGGTCTGCTGCCGCTCTCCAAGTTCCTGGATCCCGAGCAGTGGCGGGATGCCCCGTTCGGAGCGAATCAGGTGTTCATGCGTCTCTTCTGGGTGACTCTTATCGGCGCAATCGCGATATTCGCGGCAAGTTTCGCATCGCATCGGACCAACAATCGTCGGCTGGAACGGGCCCTACGGTGGGGAGGGATTGCCCTGGGAGCGGTCTGGATACTCTTCTACTGGTTCGGCACCGAATCTGGCCAGGATATGCGAGTGTACGCCGGCGACATCGGCTTTCACATGATCCTTCCGGTATTGACTCTCACCCTGATCAACTTCGCAGGGGTGATGCTTTTGACCCGAAGTTCCATGCTGGAGACGTTGCGGGAGGACTACATTCTCACGGCCCGGGCCAAGGGCCTGCCGGAGGGAGTTGTCCGGGATCGCCACGCGGCGCGGACTGCGCTTTTACCGGTGGCGACCTCCCTGGTCCTGGCGGTGGCGACTGTGATCGACGGGGGAGTCATCACCGAAGCGGTTTTCTCCTGGCCGGGCATGGGCGAGATTCTGATCTCCTCGGTTCTGAGTGAGGACATACCCCTGGCGGTGGGGGCTTTTTCCTTCATCGGGATAATGGCGTTGATCGGGCATTTCGTGGTGGACGTGCTCTATGGGGTGCTCGATCCTCGCATTCGGGTGACCGAGCATGGCTGAGATGATGAACGCCCCGGAGGAGACTCGCACAGAGGATCCCTTCATCTCGGAAGCCATCGTTCAGGATGTGGATTCCTGGTGGAAGATCCGCCTGGCCCTGATGCGACGGTCCTTCCGGGAGAACTGGAGGATCTTTCGCCGCAACAAGGTGGGCGTCTTTGGATTGGTGATCATCGCCTTCTGGGCGATCATGGCGACCCTGCCCACCGTGTTCTTCGCCACCGGGTTCTGGAATCCGGCGGTGTATGACCCGGTCACCGGCCTGGAACTCGATCCCCCTACCCGCACGATGACCATGGTGGAGCGTATATCCGATCCCAACACCGAGATAGATCGCCGCGCGGCGTTATTGGACGGGCGAATTCCCGACACTCTCCAAATAGGCGACACCTTCGACCTTCCCCTGCAGCCTGCCCCCCCCGACGGTCGGCACTGGCTGGGGACCGATCCCCTGGGACGGGACATAATGTCCCAGTTGATGCACGGCGCGCGCGCCTCGTTCTTCCTGGGAATCCTGGCGGCGGTGGTGACGGTGGTGATCGGCACCACCATCGGATCGGTGGCCGCCTATTTCGGGGGGATCGTGGACGCTTCCCTGATGCGGTTCGCCGACCTGCTGATCATGATTCCCGGCGTGGCCCTGCTGATCGTGATCGGAGGGCTGTTCACCTTCCAACTGTGGCATCTGGCGGTGGTGATCGGCATACTGTCGGGCTTCGGCGGCACGGCCATCGTGCTCAAATCCCAGGCGCTGGCCGTGAAGATCAAACCGTTCATCGACGCTGCCCGGGTGGCGGGGGGATCTGCAAGTCACATCATCTTCTATCACCTGATTCCCAACGTGATGCCGCTCAGCGTCCTCTACATGATGTTCACCGTCACCGGCGCCATTCAATCCGAAGCGATCCTGTCCTTCTTGGGGATTCTCAACACCGACACCTCTTGGGGCCTGATGATGAATCTGGCCAGGACCCAGGGTTACCTGCTGCAGGTGACCGATTTCTGGTGGCTCACGATCCCGCCGGGTTTGGCGGTGACTCTTCTGTCCGCGGCTTTCTTTCTGGTGGGAAGGGGGATGGACGAGATCGTCAATCCGAGGTTGCGTAGACGATGACCACCCAGAAGGTCCCCTTGGAAGACTCCGGTGTCCGCCCCAGCCTGCTGGAGGTCGACGGCCTGGTGATGCGTTATGACACCGAAGCCGGCGAGGTTTCGGCCGTGGAGAATGTGAGTTTTTCGTTGGGCCGCGGAGAGGCGATGGGACTGGTGGGGGAGTCGGGTTGCGGGAAGACTTCCGTGGCGCTCTCCCTGCTGCGCCTGGCGCCCGACAACGCCCGGTTCAAATCGGGGTCGGTTCGTTGGGAGGGTGTGGATCTGTTGAAGCTTTCTGACAAGCAGATGCGGGAGTACCGGTGGGCGGAGATCTCGATGGTCTTCCAGGGGGCGATGAACGCCTGGAATCCCGTGTACCGGGTGGGAGCGCAGATTCGCGAGGCGATGGATCAGCACTTCGATCCTCCGCTCGGTTCCTCGGAGACAGACCGGCGGATTGACCAATTGTTCCGGCTGGTGGGGCTTGATTCGGCGGTGCAGAACCGTTATCCCCACGAGCTCTCGGGGGGGATGCGCCAGCGGGCGGTGATCGCCATGGCCCTGTCGTGCGAGCCCAAATTGATCATCGCCGATGAGCCCACCACCGCCTTGGACGTGATCGTTCAGGCCCAGATCCTCGAGGAGTTGAAAGAGATCCAGCAGGACCTGGGGCTCTCGATTCTCTACATCAGCCACGACATGGCGGTGATCGCCCAGGTGACGGACACCATCGGAGTCATGTATGCCGGGAAGTTGGTGGAATTCGGGTCCACCCGGGAAGTCTTCCACCGGCCCCGCCATCCGTACTCGTATCTGCTCCTGTCCTCCATTCCGTCGGTGACCGGTCCCCGCCGCAGGCCCATGTCGCTGGAAGGGACGCCGCCCAACCTGCTGGCGCCTCCGGCAGGCTGCCGATTCCATCCCCGGTGTCCGTGGGCGACGCAACAGTGTCGCCAGGAGACGCCGCCGATGATGCCGATCGGACCTTCTCAATGGGCGGCGTGCTGGAACTCCGAGCAGGTTCCCGAGATGGGAGAGCAACTCCCATGAGCCTGGTGAGGGTGGAAGGGCTCCGCAGATTGTTCCCCGTCTCGCCGGGATTGTTTCGTCGCAACACGGGATTCGTGCACGCGGTGGACGATCTCGATTTCGAGATCGCGGCAGGGGAGAGTCTCGGGCTGGTGGGGGAATCCGGGTGCGGAAAGACCACCACCGGCCGCATGTTGGTCGGCCTGGAGAATCCCGATGAGGGAAGCATCGTTCTCAGCCAGGCCGACGGGACCCGGATGGATGTCGTCAATCTGAGGGCCGATCAGAGGACGGAATTTCGCCGCCAGGTGCAGATGATCTTCCAGGACCCCTACGAGTCGATCAACCCGAGGCGGACCGTGTACGAGACGATCGCCGAGCCGCTTCTCATTCACGGGATCGGCGATCTGAGCACCCGTGAAGAACAGATCAGGGAGATGCTGGGCAAGGTCGGACTGAGCCCTCCGGAGTCATTCATGTTTCGCTACCCCCACGAACTGTCCGGCGGGCAGCGCCAGCGGGTCGCCATCGCCCGCGCCCTCATCCTGCAGCCCCGTCTGGTGGTCGCCGACGAACCCACTTCCATGCTGGATGTCAGCATCCGCATCTCCATCATGGAGTTGATGTCCAGGTTGGCTCGGCAAATGGGTGTCTCATACCTGTATATCACCCATGACTTGGCGGTGGCCCGCTACATGTGCGACCGGATCGCGGTCATGTACCTGGGGAAGGTGGTGGAGATAGGAGAGACCGAACAACTGCTCGCCAACCCGCTGCACCCCTATACCCAGGCGCTTCTCTCTGCAGTACCGGTTCCCGACCCGGCACTGCCTCCGCCACAGGTCGAAATCAAGGGAGGCATCGGCAAAGCTGTCAACCCGGCGCCCGAATGCAGGTTCGTCGATCGCTGCCCCCAGGCGGCCGACATCTGCCGGACGACTCCTCACCCACCGTTGGAGGACAAAGGCGGCCGTCGACTGGTTTCCTGTCACCTGGTGGACGGTCTTCTCGATTGATAACGAAGCGCATCTGTCAGCCACGTCTTTTGGAAGTACACCTAGGCTCCGGCCAGCATCTCCGCGAGGCCCGGTATGTCGATGGAGATGGTGTTCCACAGGATATCGTCATCCGCTCGAAAGTATTCATGCGCCGGCACGTTGCGGAGGTCTACGGCATCGCTAACCGCAAATCGGAATATGCCGTCACGAACTCGTCGGACAAGGCGTTGAGCCATTCACCTATCACCAGCAGCCCGTAGCACGCGGCGCTTCTGACCATCCGGTTCCCATTGAACGCCGAGCGACCCAGATTTCTAATCTAGCGTAGCCGGTCGATGCCCCGAAGAATGTCCTCGACCCTATCCCGGTCTCCCCTGGTCATAAGGGTATGGCATTCTCGAACATACCCCGACACGAGGGCCGCACATAGCCCTTCGGCACGACATCCACATCCACGCCCAACAGCTGCCGGAGGTCGGACACCAATCCGCTCAAATCGAAGAGGGTCGACCTTTCCGGGTCGCACTCGACCAGAAAGTCCACATCACTGTCGGACGCGTTCTCCCCCCGGGCAACGGAACCCACCAAGGCGACACCGCGAAAGTTCCTGCGCTTCGCCGCTTTGACGATCGCGGCGCGGTGAGTCACCAACACGTCGTTCCTACGGATCGACGGAGAGGAAAGGCACCCATGGTACCTTCCCCTTGGGGAGTCACTCGCCGATGTGTCGGCCGTCGTGCTCATCGGACTTCTCTCCCCTTCATACCGAAACACCTCTGTAGGCACAATTGTAGGCCGATCCCCGGTTGGGGAATACAAGGTTGCTCTTACCCATGTTGCGGAAACCCGGTTCGGGGAATGCCATTTTGGATCATTCCCACTCCCACAAACCGCATGTCTCCCTCGATGTGGCCATTGAGGGAACACCGAGTGCGACGACCGGAGCGTTTGGAGGGGATGACCGAACTGCCGAGTTGGGATCTGGAGTCTTCTCTGCAGGCCAATCATGGCCGGGGGCCTGCCGGAGTGAGGCAGTCCCGGTGGGAACAGCCGGCATTATCTTGAGGGTCTGTCCCGACCAGCCCACCACCCGCGCCCAGATGGCCACCTTCCTCAACCGAGCCCGCAACCAATAACCACGACCGGGCGCAAGTCCTCTCCCTGGGGTGCGCCGTCTCACCGTCGCCGACTTGTCTCCCCACCTGGTGGGCAAGCCGTCGGTGTGCGAGGATCGCCATCGGCTGCTTGTCCCGGAAGCTTCCGATTTGCGCTATGGTCGGGAACATGGACGCCAGGGATTTCGCCTCGATGACCGCTGGGGCGCTCAACAGCCTGGAGAGACGCATCGGGGAGGACATGGCCGAACTGAAGGGGGACGTGGCCGAACTGAAGCACGACGTTCACCTGCTCGACGTCAAAGTGGATGTTAATCAGAGAGCCACGGACCAAAAACTCGATCGAGGATTCCAAGAGATATTGGAGCATCTCAGACCGAAATAGCGTCCAAACGGGGACAGGCCACCAGGGGCGGAGAATCGGGACCCGTCGTCACCCGAAACGACAACACCTCCGGTTTGTGGCGCCTTCCGGCTTGAACCGGCATGTGCGGACCCTGATGGAGCGACACCGGTAGGATGAGGGACTCATGGCAACCGGCGAACCCGGGATGAAGCCTCGGCGTGTAGTCATTGTCGGCGGGGGGATTTCAGGGCTGGGCGCCGCATGGGGACTGCATCACCACCCGGGTCGATTTGACTTCCGGCTGTTCGAGGCCGGGGATCGAATCGGCGGAAATGCGGTCACGGTTGACATGCCGCAGGATGACGGCGGCTCGATTCCCTTTGACATTTCGGTCACCGCCTGTATTCCATCGGTGTATCAGCACATCGTCTCGCTGATGAAACGGTTCGGCATTGAGTTGATCGACACCAGGTTCAGCTACAGCGTGAAGTACCGCGGCCAGGTCTACGCCCACGATTTCGACTCCGAGATCAGAGAGCAGCTTCAATCCGAGATTGCAAAGTTTCAACGAGTCCTGAAACGTCTGCATAGGTTTGGCGCCCTGACCCGTTCCCGGTCGAAGTTTCTGAACGCCCTCAACCCGTTCAACTACATCAGCATGGGGACGGTTCTGAATCTGGGCGGATTCTCCGGGGACTTCCGGTACAAAATACTGAAGCCCATGTTCGTCAACTTCCTGATGGCGACGAACGTGTTCGATATGCCCGCGGCGCTCTTTTCCAGGTATCTCGAGTTCTTCGATATCGAGACCGCCACCCCCATGCAGACGTGGGACCAGGGGACGAGACGCATTTATGAAAACCTGTCAGCCGATTTCGAGGACAAGATATACCTCAACCGGGCGGTCCGGAAAGTGTATCGGCGGTCGTCGGGCGTTGTGGTCGAGGACGAAGACGGCGTGAAGGAGACGTTCGACGACGTGATTTTCGCATGCAATGCGAACCAGACGCTGATGATTCTCGACCAGCCCACGATGCTGGAGCGATACATCCTCTCGTCGATCCGGTACGAGAGCGAACTCCATAACCATACGATCGTGCATTCGGACTCCTCGGTACTTCCGGACAACGAAGCGAGTCCCCTGAAGACGCGGAGCAACCATATCGAACAGTACGGCGCCAGGCCGGACAACTATGAAATCACCTACATCATGCACAACCAGCAGCCATGGGCCAATCGGTCCGACAAGCCCTGTCTGGTGACCTACAACCCGATCAGCCGGATCGATGGGCAGAAGATCATCGGAAGGTGGTGGTTCCAACACATCGTGCATGATGTGCGTCAAGTTGCGTGGCTCGTCTATCTGTTCCGCTTCATCCAGGGCAGGAGACGAACCTGGCACTGCGGGGCCCATACGCTGGTCAACAGCCAGGAGACCTGTTTCGTGAGCGGACTGGCCGCCGCCACCCAGATCGGCGCGGATTATCCCTTCGACGATCTCGAGGTGAGGCGGTCGTTCAACCATTACGGGAGCCTCATGCACGGCTGGCGTTTCAAGAAAGCGAAGGCCTGAGAGAATCACCGGCGACAACTCGCCGCGGTGAGAGGGGATGTCGGTGTCAGAATCGGGCGCGTTCGGCGGGAGAGCGGCAATCCCGCCGCCGAACGAGGCCTCCCACCGCAGGGGGTGATATGACATGAGCGGTAAGAGGACGGGAGAACGGAGGGAAGGTTGGACGCCTACCAGGAGGCTCGAAGGCTGATGGAGGCGGGTTTCACCGATTCGCAGGCCGCGGCGACGATCGGGGTGATAGATGCCCGCCACGAGGATCTGGTGACCAAGACGTATCCGGATACGACTCTGTACGCGGCTTTCAAGGATATGGAACTGGCCTTGAAAGGAGATGGAGTTGCCGGCTGACTGTTTGGTTGGGTGGGGCGATGATGGCGATGGCCGGTTTGATAGTGGCGTTTCTGAAGCTGTTTCCGTACCCCGGTCGGGGTCCCGCCCTATACTTCCCTTCACAGCAGCAACCTCCGTTGGTCGGGGTTTCGAGGCCGTTTGAGAGAGGTAAGTCATGGTTACTTCGGCAACAGAGGTGACGGCCAATCCGCTGAGTTTGCCGGAAGAACTCGTGCTGATGCTCCTCAACGAGGAGAACGGCTACTTTCACCAGGTGCCCGGCTGGGATTTGAACTGCGCCGTCGTCGGCGCCGTTCTGGCGGAACTGTCGCTGCGGTCCCGCATCGACACGGACATGGACTCCCTTTTCCTTCTCGACCCGACAGAAACGGGGAATCCCGCCCTGGACCCCATCCTGGAGGAAATCGCGGGTGAGTCGGTCGAACGGAACGCTCAGTACTGGATCGAACGGCTCGCTCCCCATGCGGAGTCGATCATCGATTCGACTCTGGATCGCTTGGTCGACCTGAGGATCCTGGAACACCACGACGGCGATTACTGGACGCTGGCTCGCGCCAAGGGACGCGCGGAACTGTTCAACGGCGCCGCAGGAGGAGGTGGGGTACAGTTCGTCAGGACCCGCATCAGCCAGGCGATTTTCAACAACGAGATTCCCGACCCCAGAGATGTCATCATCATCTGTCTGGTCAACACCTGCGACGTCTTTCGCTTCATGTTTCCACTCGACGACGAGGCGGAAAAGCGCATCGAGTTCATCTGCAACATGGATCTGCTCGGACGGTCGATCGCCGCCGCGGTCTCCCACAACCTGGCCGGACCGATGCTTCGACGTTCCGCCCTGACCAAGAAGATTCCGGTTGTTCCCCTGCGCAAGCTGCTGCTCAGTCCGCATATTCGCAACGGCAACGTCCCCGCACTCTTCGCGGATTTGGCGAAAGAGTACGGTCCGGTGTTCGAACTCCGCCCCCCGTTCGCCGATCCCATGATCTTCCTGGCCGGGCCCGAGATGAATCAGTGGGTGCATCGGCGCGGGCGCATGTACCTGAGAGCCAAGGATTACTTCAGTGACTTCGAGAAGGTCTATGGCGCAAACGGAGTACTGCCTTCCCTGGACGGCGCCGATCACTTCCGGCTCCGCAAGTCCATGGCGCCGGCGTATTCTCGCAGGAGGCTGGCGGGTCAGTTGGACCAACTCTATGGTTATACGCGCAACCATATGGCGACTTGGAAGGTCGGAGACTCCTACCCTGCGACCGGCATGTGCAGGCGACTGGTTAACGCCCAGATCTCGCCGCTTTCAGTCAGTGTCGATTCTCAGGACATCATCGACGACCTGATGACGTACAAGGAGAGAGCGCTCAACACTCATATCGTGAAGATCTTGCCCAAGTTCATGCTGAAAACTCCGGGGATGAGACGCCGGGCGAAAGCCGTCGAGACGTTGCTGGAACGGGTCCAAGGCGGGCACACACCTGCTCAACGGGCCGGGCGCGCGCGGGATCTTGCCGATGACTTTCTGAGCCTGCATGCCAGCGACCCGCAGTTCGTTCCGGAGTCGAATCTGCGATTCGCCTTTTCAGCGGCGCTGATCGCCAGCGTGTACCTTGGCGATGCTGTCAGCTTCGCGTTATACGCCATGGCGTCACAGCCGGATTTACAGACCGGAGTCCAGCGAGAGGCTGACGCGTTATTCGACAGGGGCGATCCGGATGGCCGGGATTTCAAACCGTCCAATATTGACGTCACTCACCGCCTCATGATGGAATCCCTACGCATATATCCGATCGTTCCGATGTCCATGCGAAACGTCATGAACACCTGTCTGGTCGGGGGATATGAATTGCCGGTGGGATCACGGATTCTCATAGCACAGACAGCCGCCCACTATATGGAGGACGTCTTTCCGGATCCCTTCAAATTCGACATCGATCGATATCTGCCTCCGCGTCTTGAGCACCATAGCCCCGGGTACGCGCCGTACGGGCTGGGTACCCACAAATGCCTGGGATCCCGGTGGATGGAACTGCAACTGACCGTCAATGTGCTCATGGTGGCGCGCTATTTCACACTGGAGGTGGCCCCCTCCAATTACAAGCTCAAGTTCAGCCCGTTGCCGTCCATGAAACCGAGCAAGAAACTAAACTTTCACATCGCAGAGCAAAGGCACGAGTTACCCGCCTGACGCGCCTTGCTCGATTTTCTCCATACTATTGAGGTGGAGGGCAACTATCACCCTAAAGACATGGGCCAACCTGTCACAGAGGTGGTCAATGGGGCGGTGTGCTCTAAAGCCTCGTATGACCAGGTCCGCAAGCGTACTGCGCCAGCCTCCTCGCTGGGTATACAAAAGCGAAGGTGTTCCTATTCGTAACGCTCATACACGGCATCGAGCGTCTCGTCAAGCTCGTCAAGCTCGCTCTCCCAGCGTTGCATCCTCGAACGCAGTCGCACATTCTGGTAGGCGCCCCAGACCGTCATGGCGGGAGGCACCAACACGAGGGAGACTATCAGCGAGTATGCGATCGTAATGGCGGCAGTAATGGCGAACTGCTGGGATGCGGCCAATGGCGAGAACACCAGCACTCCGAGCCCGAGCGCTGTCGTCAAGGCAGAACCCAGCAGTGCCGAACCTGTGACAGAGAGCGTCCGGATTGCGGCCTGCTCCGGGTTGCGCGCTAGTGAGTACTCCTCGCGATAGCGGTGGATCACATGAATGGTGTAATCAACCCCGATTCCGATCGAGAGCGCCGTGATGATAGACGTGATGATTGTATAAGGGATATCCAGCAGCGCCATAGTGCCCAGCACCGATATGAGTACGAGCAATATCGGGAACACAGCAATGAATCCCAGCGCCGGCTGGCGAACCGTCACCCAAAAGAAGAGCGCGAGCACAGTTAAAGCTGCCGCGATGGTGGTGCTGATGGCCTCGCTCTGTTGCTCTGTAATGGCGTCGGTAACGGTAAAGGAAATGATGCTGGAGGAAGTCGCCGTCAGGGCGTCGTCGTCACCTAACCAGAGTTCCTCAAGCTCTTGCTGGGTTTTCCTCGCCTGCTCGTTAGCGCCTGCAAAAGCAGGGAATTGGATCAGCATGGCATCGACACCATAGGGATCGTTGACCAGCATGCTCCCCAAGACGGGATCCATCGCTTCGATCCTGTCAAGCAACTCCTGCATCATTTGTGCATCAATTCCCACCCCGGCAGAGGCTTCCCGGAGTAGCGCTGCCAGCTCGGGGTCGTATTTGTCCCCCGGTTCCCCACTGTCGTTGGTCCAGTCGTATACAACCAAGTCATACGATGTCTGGATCGGTCCTGAAGCCGCTCCTGGGCGGAGTGTTGGACTCTCAAAGGCGGCTGTGAGGTCGCGTAGGTTGAGAAGCGTGCGAGTTTCCGTGGCTTCGGCTTTCACCAGAACGCTGTACATCTCCGTTGAACCTCCGACAGCCGCATCGAGTGTGTTCATATCCTGCAGTATCCCTCCACCTCTCGGGAGGATGTCCCGGATGCTGAATTCCGACTCGAGATCGGTGGCCGCGAATCCGAGTCCGACTGTCACTATGAGCACACCGACGATGTAGGGCGTGGGTCTTCGGGTAACGCTTTTTCCCAGCAATCCCGCCATCCGGCTTACGCCAGGCAGGGCGTTGGAGATTGGGTGGGGATCGTTCAACTTGCCCCGCGCCGCCCGCCTGCGGTCGATGATCGTCCGTCCAGCCGGAATCAGGGTCAGCATCACCAGCAGGCTCATCCCCACACCCATCCCCGCGATTACGCCGAAGTCGTTGACTATTCCGATTGGGGAGAACAGGCTAACCAGCAGGCTCACAATCGTGGTGACGGCGGCAAGTGTAAGCGGCATCGTGACGTGTCGCAGTCCCGTTTGGACAGCACCCATCACTTGCAGGCCGGCAAGACGCTGCTCGCGGTAGTGCGAGATGATCTGGATCGCATAGTCCACCGTGAGGCCTATCAGGATGATCGGCACCATGGTGGTGAGGGAATTCGGAGGGCCGATAAGACCCAGCGCGTTCGGCCCGAGCCATCCTTCCGTCCCGGTGATCCAGATAATCGACAGGAACAGTCCTCCCAGCGTGAGCAGCATATCTGAGACCGTGCGCATGAAGACCAGAATCAGGGCCGTAATCAACAGGAACGCCACTCCTACCAGTGGCGCCATCCCCTCCTCGGTAGCTTTTTTGTACTCATCCTCAATCACCACCGGCGAAATACTGCTCACCTGCAGGGGGCCGGCGGCTTCTTCTGCAAAATCGTGGATCTTCCGCGAGGCGGCATTGATTCGCTCGTCGTTAGTGTCCACCAGATTGACGGTGGCAATGGCGATCAGCGTCCCGTCCGTGTCGGTTCCAGTCATGGCGTCGAGCGCCTCCCCGGTCCCCGGGACGTTGCGGACGGAATCGATCTCTGCTTGTGTGACCGACTCGAAGGCGTCTATCCCGAGTGCGAACTTGACCAGCAATGAAGGAGCGAAGACAGATTCAGTGGGCGCTAGCAATGCTGCGACGCTCGCATCGGTGAGGATGTCGCCAATCAGGCTGTCCATCTGCGAGAGTCCCTCGGGCGTGAGCGCCTCTCCGCGGAAGATGAGCGTCGCAACGTGGGCCTCGCCGGAGTCCCCGAAGAGTTGTTCAATCTCATCCAGGGCTTTGGCGACGGCGCTTCCCCGGGGAAGAGTTTCGGAGGTCTCCGGAGGCTCTGCGCGGTAGGTCGACCCTGCGCCCAGGGCAACCGTGACCAAGAGGAGGACCCCGATAGTGACCCACGGGTAACAGGTGATCATCCGGCGTAGCCAATCGAGTGTCCTGCTCATGGCATATTCTCTCATTTTCGATAGCTCAGGGGGTTGCCCCGAGGTACTCGCAGCCGGGCTGAACGTTCATCGTCCAGTACCCCCAGTTTTGACATGGACCGGAGTCGCTGAATTCTCTGAGTCGGGATAGAACTGGGCGCAATAGCGTCTATATGTCATCACCTCGCCGTCGGAACGGCAGAGGCGTGGGCGGGGCAGATACCGCTTGCTTCTCCAGATGATCAAATCCTGTCGAACGTCGTGCCGTTGGAGAGCGGCCATGAACTTGTTCACTATCGGAGCGCGTAACCTCACCGGAAGAAACCCCATTCCTACAGTCCAGCGCTTCGGCTGGCGAATCTCTCGGACCTGCGAAACCAGCGAAAGGTCGATCAGGGTGCCGTCCACCGGTGTGGCCAGTACCCACAGGCGCATGTCCATTCCGACCGAGTGCTCTCGAATCTCGACAAACGAGTAGCCCAGCCCAAAGATACTGGTGCGAGCGGAGACGTCGAAGGTCAACTTTACAAGTCCGGCTATCTGCTGGGTTCTTCTGAAGTCGAAATTGCTCTCGAAACGGGGCCCCTTTACCGAGGCTCGTTCGGGGCGCTTCACGCTGCCATAGCCATGGACGTAGCGCAGGTGGCCCAAGTCCACGGAGTTCTCCGTTGTCTCCTGGGGATGGCCGGGAAAGCGCATGGTGCTTATCTCAAGCCGGCTCCAACCGGCTTGGTCGGCCGAATCGGTGGGCAGAGTCCATTGCGGCGCCCGTCCCTCTATCCCCCACCAAGCGAAGATCAGTCCGGCGACCTCCTGGGTCTCGAACACTCGTAACCACGCCGACCGGGGCGGTTTTGCGTAGGGCGTTGCGACGCATTCGCCGGACGTGTCGAACTCGAAGCCATGAAAGGGACAGACGAGTCGGCCGTCGCATACGCGGCCGCCAGCGGAGGGTCTCAGGTCGGAGCCGAGGTGCGGGCAAATGGCCTCGGCCACACAGACACTCCCGTTCTCGTCACACCAGATGACGATGTCCTCTCCCATCCAGATTTTCTCGATGAGCTTGGCCTTCAGCACGACCTCACGGCTTGCTACGAAGTACCAGCCCTCGGGAAACGGGGAAGGCAATGGGGCGCTCCCGAGTTCCGCATTCGGGTTGACCATCAGTCAAGACTCCTTCCCGAGTTTCGGGTTGGCAACTTCCTTACTGTTCAAAGCACCCGCAGGATGGCAAGAACCGCTCCCATCCCCGGCCCGCGCTCTGCTTTGTTGCTGTTCCAGATTAACCGCGTTGCCCAGCGGTTCGCGGCTTCTGATCCGGAGCGCTTCGAGATTGAATCACCATACCCGCCACCAAGGAGCCCGGGACGAGCGGATAGCTACCCCATCATCGCGACCGATTATGTCGGGAACGCTGTGGAGTTGTTGGGGCCGGCTCCCGGGTAGAAGCCGCCGTTGAAGACGAGGCAAGGGCGTTCTGTTTCTCCTGGCGCCTACGCCCAGGCGGTGGTGGCTGGGATCAGCCTGCCGTGGATCGGGTCCACCGCCAAGCGTAGCCCTTCCAGTGTGTACGCTCCCAGCAGGGCGCGGGCGTTGTTCTCTCCGAAGACCACCAGGGTGGGAATGCTCCTCCCGTTGATGGTGGCGCGTGCCTCTCCGATGTCATATTCCACGGGCCGCCCGTCGGCCAGCACCAGGCTGATCTCGTCCATGGGCGACACGCCCAGGTCCTTCAGCAGATGGGCGGGTACGATGGTGTAGCTGGCGCCGGTGTCCACCATCGCCTCTATCTCCAGCGACCGTTGGCCGTCCATGCTGTCCAGCCGGATGGGCCAGTTGAAAACGCCCATGTCCTGATCCTCCTCTGTGTTCGCACCCCAACGACGGTCATTCTACCATCGGGCGACTGTCTCGGCCGCAAAACCCATCCCACATGGGCCGGGCGGTCCGTTCTGCGCGACGGTCCAGCACTCGCGCCGATCAGATCCTCCGCCGTGGACTCCGCTTAGCAGCGGAAGAAACAGGGGCGGAGCCGGAGTCAGTCGCTCAGTGTCTTTTCGTAGGTGATGGAGGTGAGCAGTCGGTCCTCGGGAATGTCGTAGAAGGCCCGCAATACCGCCTCGGAATCGGCCGAGAGAACGTATCCGGCCTTCTCCAAGGCGCCCCGCGCCCGGTAATTGGCGGCATAGGTACCCACGATGATCCGCTCTATGCCCACAAGCCCATTTTCGATGTGCTCGATCAGCGCCGAAGCCACGCCCGACCGCTGGTATCGGGGCAGGATATATGCGTGGCGGAGCAGGACCACTTCACCGATCGGCTCGCTTCCCATTACCCCCACCAGGGTGTTGTCGATCAAGGCTCCCCACCAGGTCATGCGCCGGCCCTCGGCCGACCACTCCGCCTCGTCCATCTCCGGGTCGTGCAGTTCCTCGGGCGGAAGGAACTCCCGGTACCACCGGGCGGCGATGTTGATCACCTCCACCGCCCGGGCGCAGTGGTCGGCGTCGAGTCGGCGGATGGACAGGCGGTCTCGGACGTCCTGGGTCACGGGTTCTAGGCGAGTGGTGGGGGAGGGGGCCGGTGGAGGGTGGTTCCTCCCTTCCAGGACATGCCCACCCGTCGCCAGTATCCAGCGATTATCTCCCGGGGAACGAGGCGGTGATGCTCCTCGGCGGGAGAGGGGAACAGTGACAGTTCGGCGTCGCCTTTCCATCCGTCGGTGGTCTCAACATCGTACCCCCGCATGGTTACCAGTTCGTCCATGGAGGCGGTCCCGTCCGACTCTATGGCGGGAAAGCGCCGAGAGTGCAGCATCGGCAGGGCGTTGACGAAGCCGGCATGGTCGCAGGGGTCGGTGAGAGCGAGTCGGGCCTCGGCCAACCGCCTCCCTTGAGAGGACAGAGTGGCGCCGAACACACCACCGGGTTCCAGGCGGGGGCCGGCCCTTCCCACCGAGACCGGGCGGGTCATGTGGATCTCCCCCAGTCGCTTGGGATATCCCTGGTGGTGGCCGCGCGCCATCGAGAAGTCGGTGTCCACCCAGATGTAGACACAGCGGGACCATGTGCGGTTTTCGTACCGGCACCGCACCACCAGGAAGCACTCGCGGTACTGGGAGCGGACCGGGTCCAGGAGTTCTTCGCCCGAATCCGAACAGGATTGCCACTCCGCCCAGATCAGGGCCACCGCACCGGGATCATCGGTTGCAGGTTCCAGCGGAGGTGGCAGTACCTCTCGGACGTTCCGGGGATCGGTGCGGTATTCGACGGTCAGCATTTCTCCCGAATAGTGCCAGGGCGGGGCGGGGAGGATCGAAGCCCTCCCGGTGGGGCTTTGCGGGAAGAGAAAGCCTGACGGTGAGATGATGTTTGGCTCCCGGTTCGAGCGACGACTGCAAAGCTCGAATCCTACACTTCGCCGGAGAGGCGGGGGCGTAAGGGAATGACCTCACCGGTGGCGGATGCGATATGCGGGTAGATGTGGATATTCAGGATCCGAAGTTGTATGCGCGCGAGGTACCCCACGAAGTCTTCCGCTATCTGCGCCACAACGCTCCCGTGTCCTGGCACGACGAGGCCGACGGGAGGGCCGGCTTCTGGGCGGTGGTGCGCTACCGGGACCTGGCCTCGGTCAGCGGTGACTGGCGGACCTTCTCCTCGGCGCAGGGGTCCACTCTCGAGGAGATGACTCCCGAAGAGTTGGCGGCTCGGCGGTCCATGATGGATCTCGATCCTCCCGCGCACAGCCGAATCAGGCGGCTTCTGTCACGGGGGTTCACCCCCAGGGTGGTAAAAGCCTACGAGAACGCCTTCCGGTTGATGACCGCCGAAGTGCTGGCAGAGGTGCTGGCCCGGGGCGAGTTCGACCTGGTGGAGGCGATCTCCAAGCAGATCCCGGTGCTGTGGCTCTGCGAGCACATGGGAATTCCTCGCCGGATGTCCGACCGCCTGATCGAGTGGACCGATCGGATGCTGGTGGGCGACTCCGATCCCGAGTACTGGGAGGATCGGTCGGATCCGAATTGTCGTTTCGCTCCCTTCGGCAGTCCGGCGGGCCTGGAAGCCTTTCAGTACGCGGCCGAGTTGGCGGCCGAGCGTCGCGCCCGGCCCGGCGACGACATGATCAGCCGAGTGTTGCAGGCCGAACCGGGAGGCGAGCCTCTTACCGACGCCGAATTCAACAACTTCTTCGCGGTGCTGATGATCGCCGGGCAGGAGGCGTCGCGCCATTCCATCAGCCAGGGGGTGCTGGCGCTGATGGAACGTCCCGACCAGGTGGAGAAGCTTTTGGAGGGACGTCCCGGCTCAATGGACCGGGCGGTGGAGGAGATCATCCGCTGGGCCACTCCCATCTACCACTTCCGCCGCACCGCCACCCGAGACGTGGAACTGGGAGGCCAGCTTATCCGGGAAGGCGATAAGGTGACCATCTGGTACATTTCGGCCAACTTCGACGAGGAAGTGTTCGACGATCCCTACCGGTTCGACATCGAACGCCATCCCAACCCGCAGGTCAGTTTCGGCAAGGGCGGCCCGCATTTCTGCCTGGGAGCGGCTCTGGGACGGTTGCAGGTAAAAGTGGCGATGGAGGAACTGCTGCCGCGCCTGCCGGATCTTCGTCTGACCGGCCCGGCCGAGCGACTGCAGTCCAACTTCATCCACGGCATAAAACGCCTGCCGGTGAGGGTGGTGGGGCGGCTGGATTGTCCTGTTCTGAGTTGTAGCGACGGCTTGAACTGATGCCGGGCCGGTGGGTCTGGGTAAGTGTGCCTCAAATTGACAGTTGACAGAACCGCCTTTGATTTGTGGCTGAGCAGCCCGTAATCCCATCGGGCAGCACGCAGGATTATGACAGGACTTCAGCAAGCCTCTCTCACGCCTCTACCACCCCTGGTCTGACCGCGTCATGCCCCAAATCCCCTTCACATGCTGTACGGTATATCGTACAATGCTGCCATGTTCACGATCCTGCGAAGCGCGACGTTCGACCGGTGGTTGGGCAGGCTGCGGGACCGCCAGGCGGTGAGCCGCATCGTCGTCAGGCTGCTGGCAGCCGAGGATGGGCATCTGGGAGACGTGAGACCGGTTGGCGGCGGCGTGTCCGAGATGAGAATTCAGCACGGGCCTGGATACCGGATCTATTTCATCACGAACAGTGCTGAACTGATCGTTCTGCTGTGCGGTGGCGACAAGGACAGCCAGCGGAGAGACATCCGACGGGCCAAGAGAATGGCGACGGAATGGAGGAGCTAATGTCTGAGGAATATCGAAAGTTCGACGCGGCAGACTATATAAGAACAGAGGAGGATGTCCGAGGGCTTCTCAGGGCTGCTTCGGATGAGGACCCTGGGGACGGGACCGTGATACGAGCGGCCCTGAGGCATGTCGCCCGGAAGCAGAACATGAGTGCCCTTGCCCGCGACACCGGGCTGAATCGGGGCAACCTCTACGAGGCGTTGTCTGAAGACGGCAACCCCACCCTGACCACGCTTTTGAAGGTCGCCGCTGCCTTGGGGCTGAGATTGTCCCTTGAGCCCGTGGAGGGCCGTGCACGGTACGCACAATCCGCCGGCGCCGTGGTTCCCCGGCAGTGATCGACCTTGATGTGGAGCAGCCTTTTGGCATCCCGGCCGGCTGAGCCGGGGGGTTTCGCGCGGCTCGCCCGCAACGCGAGAATGCCGCAGACATGGATGTTCGGACGGTTTGGCGGTCCCGCTCGGACGGGGACTCTGTTTGAGACCTGCCGCCGGGATGATGCCCGGGAGCAGTGCTTCGACACCGAGCCGTGACTTTCGTCCTGGATGGTCACGGGGAGAGAGGGTAGCCGCGAGGATGTTCCTGCCGGTCGGCTGGATGCTCTTGAGTCTGGTCGGATGGCCGGGGCTCTCGGGTTCTTTTCCCGCCGCCTGCGGCAATTTGAGCCAGAGACAATCGGGTGTGATTTCGGAGGTCTGTTGTTGATGCCGGTTCGGGCCGCCATGGTTACTCCTCTTACCGGTCCCCTGGCAATTTATGGCCGAGTGGCTGGAAAGGCGTTGGGGCTCTGGGCCGATCAGGTCGCTGAACCGAAGTCGGTGGATCTCGAGTTGTACGACGCCCATCCCGATCCGGTTTCGGCGGCGCTTCGGGCAGAGGCGTCTCAACCTGATGTGCTGTTCGGACCTTACGGGAGAGGACCGGCTCTGGCGGTGGCGCGGGCGGCTTCACGTTTGGTGTGGAACGGTGGTGGGGCGACCGCTCGACTGGCCGTGCCGGAGTTCGAGAATGTGGTGAACATCCCGGCGCCCGCCGCGTCGTATCTTGAAGGTGGGCTGGCAGCCATCCGATCGGCCGATCCCGACGCCTCGTCGTTGGTGGTGCTTCATACCGGAAGAGGCTTTTCCGGGGAGGTGGGCGGGGGAGCGATGGTAGCCGCGGCAGGTCTTGGGATGTCCGCCACCCAGGTTGTCTTTCCTCCCGGGCGCGGGAGAGAATCCTTGTCCCGCCTCCCGGGCGCCGAGGTGCTGGCGGTGGTCGGGTCCTTCGACGACGAGTTGGAGATAGTGCAGGCCACAGATCGTCGCCGGTGGAGAGCAGTTCTGGCGGTCTCGGCCGGGGTGGACGAGGTGTTGGAGGCTTTGGGAAGCCACCGGGAGGGTCTGATCGGTCCGGCGCAGTGGACGCCGCAGACCGCCCCTCGGTCCACTGTCGGACCCGATGCAAATTGGTTCGTGGAGGCCTACCGCCTTCAGACAGGTGATACTCCTCCGTACCCCGCCGCCCAGGCCCTGGCAGCGGCGCTGGTCTGGTCGGAATGCGTGCGAAGAACCGGGGCTGTGGAAGATGAGATCCTGATGGCCGACGCCCGACGACTGGCTGCCAATACCCTGTTCGGGGCATTTCGGCTTGATCCGGTCACCGGTCTGCAGGTGGGTCACCGGGTGGTGACGGTGCAATGGCAGAATGGCGAGCGGCGAGTGGTATGGCCTCCCGACAGGGCCGAAACGGACCTTCAGATTCAGTAGCGGTTCCCATCGGCTCGAACCATTCCCACCGGCTTGCAAAACGCACAGTCCAAAGAGCCCACGGGGTTGTCGTGGGAAGGATGACTTTTCACACTTTCGCTACACTGCCTGGCAGGCATTGGACGGGTATCGCTGGGAACTCTAGGGTTGTCGAGGAAGGAGCAGGTGTGACAGCAAGATTGGCGCGATTAGCTGTCCGTAGACCTTGGGCAACCATTGGTGTCTGGGTGGTGGTTATTGCCATCGGCTTGGGACTTGTGCAGACCCTTCTCCCAAGCGCCACTACCACCGAGTTCAGGCTGGGCGCCGGCTACGAATCAGAGCAGGCTGCCGCATTGCTGGAGGAGCGGCTGCGGGGGCCCAAACCGCTTACCGAACTGGTCCTGGTGCAGTCTCCGTCCTTGACTGTCGACGACGCCCGGTTCCAGGCGAGGGTTGAATCCCTCCATGACCAGATCACAGCATTGGGACCCGACACCGTGGAGTCCGGATCTCACTACTACTTGACCAACGAGTCGTTGCTGGTGTCTCCAGATCGCAGGACCACCATCATGAGCTTTGTTCTGGCCGGAGAGTACAAGGAGGCCACGGAGAACGTTGAAGATGTCATTCACGTTGTGGAAGAAGCGGACACCGTCGATGGTTTCCGGGTACTGATCGGTGGAGACGCCAGCGTAGCCTTCGAAAACAACGAGTTGAGCGCCGAAGACCTGGAAAAGGGAGAGAGGTTCGGTGTTCCCGTCGCCCTGATCATCCTGCTTACGCTGTTCGGTTCGGTCGTCGCCACCATGTTGCCGCTGGGATTGGCCGTGGTGGCCATTGTGCTGGCGTTGGGGGCGGTGGGAATCATCGGCCAATTCTTTGAGCTGATCTTTTTCGTGACCATGATGATCACCATGATCGGCCTTGCGGTGGGCATCGACTATTCGTTGTTGATCGTCTCCCGGTTCAGGGAGGAACTTGATCGAGGTCTGCAGGTGAAGGACGCGGTCGTAAAGACGGGGGACACCGCCGGCCGGACGGTGCTGTTCAGCGGCACCACGGTGGTGCTGGCCCTTTTCGGCATGCTGATCGTTCCCGTCTCGTTCTTCCGATCGCTGGGTCTGGGGGCCATTTTGGTGGTTATTACTGCTCTGGCGGCAACTCTCACCCTCTTACCGGCTGTCCTTGCCCTGCTGGGCCCGAAGGTGGGTCTGCTGCCCGTTCCCTTCCTGAAGAGGTTCTCGCTCCGGAATCCCCAGACCAACGAGCACGGGTTCTGGGAGAAGATCACCAAAGTCGTTACCAGGGCGCCCGTTGTCAGCATCCTCCTTACCAGCGTTCCCCTGGTTGTCCTGTCGTACTTTTACTTCGACATCCATACCGGGCTGAATGACGTCAACACCTTCCCGGACAAATCCAAGACCAAGGAGACCTTCCTGGTGTTCGAAGAGCAATTTTCGGTTGGGGAGGTCAGCCCCGCCGGCGTACTGAGCCCGGCGGAGATCGTCGTCGACGCCAACATCGCCGATCCCCAGGTACAACAGGCCGGTCTCCATTTGGTGCAACTTCTGCAGAACGACCCCGACTTTCCCCTTCCGCCCCAGCTTGAAGTCAATCCTGAAGGCGACCTGGCTCTGCTGGCGCTCGCCTTCCCGGGCGAGCCGAACAGCCGCCTGGCTACGGAGCGGCTGACCCGGATCCGGGAAGAATACATTCCCCAGGCCTTTGATGGCGTTGAAGCCGAGGTATATGTGGGCGGTGCGACCGCTGCCGCCACTGACTTCTACGGCATTGTCGATGTATACACTCCCATCGTCTTTGCCTTCGTTCTCGGTCTCAGCTTCATCCTGCTGATGCTGGTTTTCAGATCGATCGCCATCCCGATCAAGGCCATCATCATGAACCTGCTCTCGGTTGGCGCCACATACGGGCTGCTGGTTTTGGTATTCCAGAAAGGAATCGGGGCCGACCTTTTCGGGTTCCAGCAAGCCGAGGTTATCGACGCATGGATACCCCTGTTCCTGTTCAGCATCCTGTTCGGTCTATCTATGGACTATCACGTGTTCCTGCTGAGCCGCATTCGGGAACATTACGACGAGACCGGAAACAACGCCCAGGCGGTTGCCTACGGACTTCGTTCCACGGGAGCAATGATCACCGGCGCCGCCCTGATCATGGTTGCGGTGTTCGGCGGATTCGCGGCGGGTGAAACGGTGGTGAATCAGTTGGTCGGATTCGGCTTGGCCGTGGCGGTACTGCTTGATGCGACCCTCGTGCGATCGGTGCTGGTTCCGGCCAGTATGGAGGTGCTGGGGGCCCGTAACTGGTATCTGCCGTCCTGGCTCGGATGGTTGCCGGATCTGCGTGTGGAAGCAGAGGATTAACCTGCATATGGACGCCAAGGGGAACGGACTCGAGCCGCCTGCATCTATCCCGTCCGACTACGAGGAGGGTTACCAAAAGGCGCGGCTGGTGGATCCGGAAATGGCGGACAGATACGTGTGGCATACACAGATCGGTGATCCCGAAGCTGACGTGATGGTGGATGACCTTGCCGCCATGCCTGCCAAGGACGCCCATCGCCTCATTGAAGCGGGTATGGACGGGGATGAGAACATTCTCAAGGACGCACCTGCCACCTTGGTGCGTTTCTTTCGAAAGCTGGATACGCCACCGGATTGGATGGACTTTGCCGCGTTTCAGCCTGGCATCCGGATGTTCCACAGGAATTCGAGAGTGGTTCTGGTGGGTTTCGTGGGCGGTGTCCTGGTGGAGGGTTTCACCACAAATATCAGCAAGTCCTTTTTCATTACCGGACGCCTGCGGGACCAGGGTGTGAGGCGTCTGAAACAGAACAACCGGCACATGGTCGAGTCTTTCCTCCCCGGCGGATTGGACAGGGACGGAGACGGCCTGAAACTCTCCGTCCGGGTCCGGATCATTCATGCCCAGGTCCGGCACCTTCTCAAAACGTCGGAGGACTGGGACTCGCAGGCCTGGGGTGTTCCACTCAGTTCAGCGCACATGGGATACTCCATAACGGCCTTCTCGGCCAGGCTGCTCAGGCACATGAAAGGATTGGGCGCCACCTTCGACGGTGAAGAACGAGAGAGCTTCATGGCCGTTTGGCGCTACATGGGATATTTGATGGGCATCCCCGAGACCATTTTGTTCCAGACCGAGGAGGACGCTTTGCGAGTGTTCAAGATAGGGGTTATGTGCGAACCGCCCATCAGCCTCGAGTCCATTGCGATGTCCAATTCTCTGATCGCTTCCGCACCCTATGTTGCGGGCATACCGGGTCACGATGCCCGCGTGAAGCTCACCAACTATGCCTACAAGATTTCCCGGGCACTCATCGGCGATGCCCTTGCCGACGAACTGAGGTATCCGAAGCAGTCTTCCTTCGGGGTGCTGTTGAATTTCCGGAATCTGGGTCGGCTTCGCCGGCTGATGGGTAAGAGCTTTCCCAGGCTCTTCAACAATCCATACACCTACTTCACGGGACTGCTCGAGGTTTCCGCATACGATGAAGCGGGGATCAGCTACAAATTGCCTGATCACATTTACGCTGAGAAGTCCAGCTTCTACTAGGCGCGAGGCAGGAGACAACCGGGACCGCGGTGAGTGGGGAGCAAACACCGCGATCCATTTCTGTGGACCGGGTGTTATGTCAGCGGGCGCCCAGGAACGCCCTGCGCACCTGCGGGCTGGCGAGCAGATCCTCGGCCGGTCCCTGGTAGGAGTTGCGTCCCATTTCCAACACATAGGCCCGATCGCTCGTCTCGAGTCCCTGGCGGGCGTTCTGTTCTATCATCAACACCGTGAGACCGATCTCCCGGTTGAGTCTGCGGACAGACTCGAACACCTGATGAGTGACGATCGGGGCCAATCCCGCAGACGGCTCGTCCATCAGCACCAGACGGGGCTCATGCATCAGAGACCGCCCGATCTCCAGCATCCTTTGCTCCCCTCCTGACATGGTGCCGGCGGCTTGTGCGGACCGTTCGGCGAGCCGGGGGAACAGCCCGAACACGTAGTCGATTCTCTTCCGGATTCGCTTTTTGTCTCTTTCCACGAACATGCCCAACTCGAGGTTCTCATACACTGTCATCTGTGCGAAAACGCTGCGTAACTGGGGCACCATCGCTATCCCTGCGGTACGCAACATGTCCTCCGCAGCGACATGGGTGATGTCCTGCCCGCCACACAGCACGTGGCCGGAACTCACCCGGGCCAAGCCGTAGATTGCCTTGAATACAGTGGACTTTCCGGCGCCGTTGGGTCCGATCACGCACACGATCTCGCCCTGGGTTACTTCCAGGTTTATGTCCGAGATGATGTCATGGCCCGGGTAATATCCGGCGCAGACGTTGCGCAGTTCGAGCAGCGGCCGATCCTCCGGGGTCATGTCGGGTCCCCTGCCTCGGCGCCGAAATAGGCTTCGATCACCGCCGGGTCGTGCATGATCTCGTGGGGAGTGCCTTCGGCCAGCTTGGCGCCCTGATCCAGCACCACCACCCTTTGACAGAGGTCGGCAACGAACTGCACGTTGTGCTCGACCAGCAGAAACGCCACCCCGTCGGCTTGGTTCACCTCCCGCAGGCGATCGGCGATGTCGGCTACCAGGGTCGGATTCACCCCGGAGGTGGCCTCGTCCAACAGCACCAGTTTCGGGTCGCTCATCAAAGCCATGCCTATCTCCAGAAGACGCCGCTGGCCTCCCGAGAGGGCACCGGCCCGCTCCCCTCGCAACCGGGCCAGCAGCAGGAACTCCAGCAGGGACTCGACCTGGCGCCGCGTGCCCGGGTCGGTCCCGGTGAACAGCCGTTTCAGACCCAGTTCGCCCCATTGGATGCTCAATTCCATGTTTTCGGAGACCGTGAGCTCCCGGTAGACGCGGATCAGTTGGAAGGTGCGGGACATACCGAGGCGGGCCACCTGATGGGGGCGGTGGCCGGTGATATCGGTTCCATTGAAACTGATAGAGCCCTCGTCCATGTCCGTCACTCTGCTCAGGCAGTCAAACAGAGTGGTCTTGCCACTGCCGTTCGGCCCGATGAGACCCACCATCTCACCTTCCCCCACGCTGATGTCCACTCCGTCGACGGCGGTCAGCCCTCCGAAACGCTTGACCACTCCTCGCGCTTGCAGCAAAGCCGTCACGGGTCGTCCTCCCGCTCAACGGGCGTGGTCTTGCTTCCCACCCAGCGTCTCCACATGGCGGTGACCGAGGTCCCTCGCCGATCAACCAGTCCCACCAGACCACGCGGTATGAACAGGACGATCACGATCAACAGGGCGCCCTGGGTCAGCAGGTGATAGTCCAGAAGGTTCGCCCACAGTACCTCCCGCAGCCAGTACAGCACCACCGCGCCGACCACCGGTCCGGCGACAGTGCCCAGTCCCCCGAGCATCGTGCTGATCACCGCGTCAATCGTGCGCACCTCCACGAAGGCGATGTCAGGATCGACGAAGGTGTTCTGGTAGGCCCACAGTCCTCCGAACAACCCGGTGGAAAAGCCCGCGAAACAGAATACGCTGACTTTGAGACTGGTGGTGTCGATACCCCGCATCTCGGCACCGATCTCGTCTTCTCGGATCGCCACCAGACCAGCGCCGAAGCGGGTCCGGCGCAGCCACCAGGTGAATGCCACCAGCGCTACCACCAGCACCAGTTGTATGTAGTAGAAGAGCGATCGGTTGAGGTAGGGAGGCAGTGTGAGTCCCACCCCTCCGCCGGTGATGCCCGACACCCGCACGATCTCCCGCATGGCGACGAACGTCCCCAGCATGGCGATCGAGAAGTAAGGTCCTTTGAGCCTCATGGTCGCTCTGCCGATAGCCGCCGCCAGGATGCCGGCCACCAAGGCGCCCAACCCGATGGCGGGGATGGGCGACCAGCCGATCTGCGGGCCGTTGCTTTGCAGGGACATGAATATGGCCGTGGTGTAGGCGCCGATCCCGAACCACACCGCGTGTCCGAAGTCAACGTAGCCGGTGAATCCGCCGGTGAGATTCCAATTCACGGCCACCCCTACGGTGGTCAGCATCAGCGTGAGGGTGAAAAGGGTAGCGTTGGTTACAGTCGGCAAAAGCGGCAACACCACAAGGAGGGCGACCGCCATCGACGAAAAGGCCCAGCCTGCCTGACGCAGACGACAGTGCTGGGCGCCCCTGTCGTGGATGGCGGTCATTGGGCCTCTATTCATGAGGACTCTTCTTTCTCAGGCCTGTCTGAGTCATGATGCCGTGGCGTCCACCGGTCTCAGCCCCCGGAAGATACCCTGGGGGCGCAACACCAGGGCCGCTACCAGGAACACGAAGGAGGCCACCACCGCCAGGTTGGTGCCGATCCTGGGAATGTAGATGGCGAGCCCGGCTTCCACTATCCCCAGCAGCATCGCTCCGCCCAAGGCGCCCCGCACCGAACCAAGGCCTGCCATGGCGGTGATGGCGAAGGCCTTGAGAGTGAGCGGCGGGCCTTGGAATGGCTGGATGGCCAGCACCGGGCTGATCAGGGCGCCTGCCAGGCCGGTGATGCCGATGCAGATCGCAAAGGTCACCGCGTACACTCTGGAGACGTCGATGCCGACGATACGGGCCGCCTCACGATTCTGGGCAGCGGCCCTGATGCTCTTGCCGAGGCGGGTGTGCATCAGGAACAGCGTCAAGGCGGCCGCCACAGCCAGGGCCACGAGCAGTATCCAAAACCGGGTCACTGGCACGGTGACTCCGTCGGCCAGTTCCCAGGCGCCTCCAAAGGCGGTGTCAGTGCGGCGGAAGTCGGCGGAGAAGACGAGCTTCATGGCGTTTTGCAACATGATCGCCACGCCGAACATCACCAGCAGCGACACCAGGTGGGAGCGGTCGAGTATCGGGTTCACCACCAGACGTTGCGTGGCGTAGCCCAAGGCCAGCATCACCACGAAGACGAGAAGCGCCGAGGCAAAGGGGTCCACCCCCCAGATCTCGCTGGCCAGCCAAGCCAGGTAGGCGCCGATCATCACGAACTCGCCGTGGGCGAAGTTGATCACCCCCATCACGCCCCAGATAACGGAGAATCCCAGCACCAGGATCGTGTACATGCCGCCCAGGGCGATGCCGTTGATCAGGGCCTGTGCCAACCGGTCCATGCCGAAGGATCCTGTGCCGCGGTGCAGTGTCCCCGCAGTCGGAAGGGAGTATTCGGCAACTGCCGCGGCAGCGGGAGCCACCACCAGGATCTGACCGTCCTGCACCTGGACAGTGCCCATCGGCTTGGCGGTGTTGACGCCCCGGTCATCGAAGGAGATGGGGCCATAGAAAGTGTCGGCCTGCAGGGCATAGAGGGCCTCTCGCACCTTATCGGTGTCGGTGGTGTCGGCCGCCTCGATGGCGAGGTGCAAAGCCAGGGCGGATGCGGTGGCGCTGGCCGCCTGGTAAACAGGGGGTTCTCCCCACAGGCTCTCGTAATAGGCGGCGAAGTCGGAAGCCGACCCGAAGTAGGGACCCTGGTAGGCCATGACCGGCTCCCACTGGGTGGGCCCCAGCACGCCGTTCACATCCTCCCCCAGTTCCTCGACCAGCTTGGGGTTGGACGGACCCACGGTGATCAGCATGCCCTGGGGGGCGAATCCCAGTTCCTTGGCCGAGTTCACGAACAGCACCGCATCGTTGTAGTGGCCTCCCCCCACGAAGATGTCCGGCGCCAGATCCCGGAACTTGGTCATTATGGCCGAGACATCCTGTATGTCCTTTGGGTAGGTTTCCACCGCCAGGACTTCTATGCCGTTGTCTTCGAGGTGACGGATCGCTCCGTTTGCCACGGAGGTGGGAAAGGAGGTGTCCTCGTAGGCGATCACCGCGCGGCGCGCTCCTTGGCCGGCCAACAACTCGATCCCCGACTTCGTGTAGTCGCTGGCGATCGTGGCCACCAGGAACAGGTTGCGGAAGCCGCGCTCGAACATGGTGTCCGAGGTCCCGTTTCCCTCCACCATGATCACGTTGTTCGCCTCGGCGATGGCGCTGGCGCCGGTGGTGAGACCGCTCGAGTAGGGACCGAGCAGAAAGTCGACCCGGTCGTCGTCGATGAGTTTCTGCACCAGGTTGGCGGCGGTATCGGCGTCCGACTCGTCGTCGTAGTAGATGATCTCCGCCGCGTAGCGTTTCCCGTCGATCCTGATGCCGCCATATTGTTCATTCACCCACTTCACCCATGTGTCGTACCCCTGCCGGGAGTCGCGGCCCTCCACCGCGAATTTGCCGGTTTCGCTCAAAGCGGCGCCGATGCGCACGGTCCCTGCGAACCCGCCTTCGGGGCCGGTGGCGGGAGAAGCATCGGAGATGGGAGCGCTCTGTTCTTCAACCGCTCCGCAGCCGGCAAGGACGAACAACACCACTGCAACTCCGACAAGTCCGGCCAGTCGTCTCTTGTCGGCGAGGTTCCATGCCGTCAGTGGAAAAATATTCAACGTCAGATAAGCAAATTTTAACAGTCCTCGGCCTCCCAGGCGGAGAATTCGGGTTCGTCCTCGCCTTATCCGCGAATCAGCCCTTACGGGCCCACCCCCACCGCCGCCATGCCGGGTCGGAACGAGGCGGGGGCAAGCTGACGCCTGCCGTGGCCACCCCGGGTTGGAGAAGCCGTTTCCGGCAATGTGAAGACGGTTGTATCCGGTGGAACCTTGCCGGATGTGTTGTTCCGCCTGTGGTGATCCCGTTGCTTGGGTGGAACCCTGCCCGAGGAACGGTGGTTGTTGATAAGCACACTATGTGATTTGACTGTGACAAAGATGCCGAGTTCCCTTCTGGGTTCACCGAACCCGCGGGAGAATGAATCCTCATTGGAGGAGCCGTTGGGGCTTCACATTCGGAACACGCCGAAGGAACTGGTACCCTGCACCGGCCCCGAGTGGACAGCAGAGAGAACAATTCCCAGCACGGTGCGGGTATCCCGGGGGTCGACCAACCCGTCGTCCCAGATGCGGGAAGTGGCGAAATAGGCTAGTTCTTCGGCCGAGATCTGGTTCTCGATCTTGGCTCTGACGGCAGCGTCGAGATCGTCGTCGTAGGGTTCTCCCCGGCTCTCGGCGGCTGCCCGGCGGATAATGGACATTACCCCGGCCAGTTGCTTGGGTCCCATCACCGCGATCTTGTGATTGGGCCAACCGAACATGAAGCGAGGATCGTATGCTCTTCCCGACATCCCGTAGTTTCCCGCCCCGTAGGAGACCCCTGCCAGCAGTGAAATGTGGGGGACGGTGGAGTTGGCCACCGCGTTGATCATCTTGGCCCCGTCCTTGATGATCCCCCGCTGCTCGTAATCGCGGCCCACCATGTAGCCGGTGGTGTTGTGGATGAAGATGATGGGGACGTCGTAGCGGTTGCACAGCATGATGAACTCGGTGGCCTTGTGGGCTTCCTCCGAGAAGATCACCCCCTGCTGATTGGCCACCACCCCCACCGCGAATCCGTGTACCGACCCCCAGCCGGTCACGATCGAGGGGCCGTACAAAGCCTTGTACTCGTCGAACACCGAGCCGTCCAGGACCCTGCCCAAGACCTCTCGCATATCGAAAGGAATCCGCAGGTCCTGGGGGATGATTCCCAACAGATCCTCAGGGTCGTGTTCCGGCTCGGTAACCGGATGGGTCGGCCCATAGCCTTGCTTGCGCCAGTTGAGATGGGCTACGATCTCCCGTCCGATTCGCAAGGCGTCCAGTTCGTCGACGGCGAAGTAGTCCGACAGCCCCGACACCCGGGAGTGCATCTCCGCTCCGCCCAGGTCCTCGTCGGTGGATTCCTCTCCGGTGGCCATCTTCACCAGCGGTGGTCCTCCCAAAAACACCTTGGCGCGCTCCTTTACCATCACCGCGTAGTCGGCCATCCCCGGCAGATAGGCGCCGCCGGCCGTGGAATTGCCGAACACCAACGCGATGGTGGGGATGCCCAGCTGGGAAAGTTGGGTGAGGTTGCGAAAAGTCGCGCCCGCCCGCACGAACACCTCGGCCTGCTCGGGAAGGACCGCCCCGCCGGACTCCACCAGGCTGATCAGCGGCAACCGGTTGGCCCGGGCGATGTCCTGGGCGCGCATGCCCTTCACGACGCCGGTCCGGTGCATGGATCCCGCCTGGCTGGTGGGATCGTTGGCGGAGATCACGCACTCCACTCCTTCCACCACTCCGATCCCCGTCACCAGGTTCGCCCCCAACTTCTTGTCGGTACCCCAGCAAGCCAGGGTCGACAACTCCAGGAACGGAGAGTCTCTGTCCAGAAGCATTTCGATTCGCTGGCGGGCCAAAAGTTTCCCCCGAGCCAGATGGCGTCTCACGTACTTGGGTCCTCCCCCTTCCCGGGCTTTGGCCATTAGCTGCTCGAATTCGGACAACCCGGTCAGCATTGCCTCCCGGTTGGATCGAAAGTCCGGGGACGACCGGTCGATTTTGGTGGGGAGGACTGGCATCGACGCTTGGAAGGCTAGCTTCCCTGGCGTCTATATCCTTGTGGCTGTGAGTTACAAGCACATTGAAATCGAAACGGAGGGGAACGTCGGCTGGCTGTGGCTGAATCGTCCCCACAAAATGAATGCCTTTTCACCGGACCTATGGGAGGACCTGCCCCGGGCGGTGGAAGAGTTGAGCGCTCGTTCGGAGGTTCGAGTGATAATTGTGACCGGCCGCGGTCGGGCGTTCACGGTGGGTATCGACCTGACAATGCTGGGAGATTTGGCCCCCACCCACGGTTCCCCCGCCGCGGTCAAGCGAGCCCTGTTCCTGCGCCTCAAGGAGTTGCAGAAGACCTTTTCCTCGTTGGAATCATGTGCGGTTCCGGTGATCGCGGCCGTGCACGGGTGGTGCCTCGGAGCAGGCATGGACCTGATAACCGCCTGCGATATTCGCCTGGCAGCCTCCGACGCGCTGTTCTCGGTGCGAGAGACCCGGATGGCGATGGTGGCTGACATGGGAACGCTGGAGCGGTTGCCCAGGTTGGTTTCTGCGGGCCATGTGGCCGAGTTGGTGTACACCGGCAAGGACATCGACGCCGCCCGGGCCGAACAGATGGGACTGGTCAACCAGGTGTACCCCGATCGGAAAGCCCTGCTGGTCGGCGCCGCGGAGTGGGCTGGGCAGATCGCTTCCAACTCCCCGCTGGCCGTGCAGGGAGCCAAGGCCGTGCTCGCCGCCGAGCAGGGCCGGTCGGTGGGCGAAGCGCTGGACTACGTGGCACTGTGGAACACCGCTTTTTTGGAGTCCGATGATCTCAATGAGGCGGTGGCGGCGTTCATGGAGCGCCGATCGCCCCGTTTCACCGGTAACTGACCGAACTCTCAGGGTTCCTGGTCCCAGCGGTGTACCGATGGGGGATTGCGAAACCCCAACTCCGAACACAGAGCATCGTATTCGGCGCGGTTGACTCCCCGCCAGGCAATCTCCTCCACGGAGCGGGAGATGGGAGCATCGCGGCGAAGGGTGGTCAGTTCCCGGAACAGGAGGGCTTCCTCCTGCCGCTCGTTCAGGTTGGCGGACAGACGCGCCGCGCCCCGCACCTTCACCTCCCACTTGGCGGGATCGGGCGGTATGAACTCCAGGTGACGGTAATGCGCCAGCACCACTGAAGAGGACTTGGCGCCCCACGTCGGAATTCCGGGGATCCCGTCGGCCGAATCTCCCACCAGCGCCAGATAGTCGGGGATGGAGGCCGGCGACACACCGAATTTCGCCACCACTCCGTCGGCGTCCAGCATCCGGTTCTGGCGCCGGTCGAATGTAACCACCCGGCGCCCGGCTACGCACTGGGTCAGGTCCTTGTCAGGACTCACCAGGATCACTCGGTCGGCATGGGAAGAAAAGCGATGGGCGCCGGTGGCCATGGCGTCGTCGGCTTCGAATTCGATCATTCCCCACACGGTCACTCCCAGCGCGCGGAAGGCCCGCTCGGCGAGTCCGAACTGTCCCATGAGATCTTCGGGAACCCCGACGCCCGTCTTGTAGCCGTGGTACATGTCATTTCTAAAACTCTCTATCACGGTGTCGGTAGCCGCCGCGATATGGGTCAACCGGGGATCCCGCAGAAGGGAAAGGGTCGTGTTCAACAACCCGTATACCGCTCCGACCTCCCGCCCATCGGGCGCCTTGCGGGAAGGAAACCCGAAGTAGGCCCGGAACAACTCGTAGGTACCATCAAGCAGATGAACGAACATTCCAAAAATGGTATGGGCAATTCGCCGGATGGCCAAGGCGAGACACCCGATAATGATGCCGGTCGAGGTCAGGGGGCCGGCGAGAACGGGTCCGGATGGCAGGGTACCGGCGAGGAGTTCGATTCTCTCCGCAGCAGCTTTCGCTCAAGCTACCAGGATGCAGCGGCGGAAGGACCCTCCCGGGACGAGGTAACGCGGGCCCTTCGCACTCTGGGAGGCGCCCTAACCCACATGGTGGCGGGCGCCGGCAACACCCTCAAGGACCCGGCAGTGAAACAGCAGGTTCAAAGAACCACCAAGACGGCGGTGGCCGCAATCGCCACCATGTTCTCGGAATGGGCAGCCGAACTGCGCAGCCGCTTGGAGGAAAGGGGTGAAGGCCGGCAGGACTCCGGCGCCGAACCGCACTCAACCAATGCGAGGGCCGATACCGCGGAGGAGGATGCGGGTCCTCGCGGTCAAGACCCGCAAGGACCCTGATCTCCGGAGGTCATGCCCGTGGCTTTGATGACGGTGGAGGAATTGGCGGGACGGCTGTCGGACCCTTCATTGGTGATATGTGATGTCCGGTGGTACCTGGCTGATCCTGAGCAGGGAAAGGCTGAATACGGGCGTTCCCATCTTCCCGGCGCACGGTTTGTTGATCTGGACACCGATTTGAGCGGACCCGAAGGTCCGGGGCGTCATCCGTTGCCGTCCCCGGGGGTTTTCGCACGCACTCTGGGGCGAATGGGGATCGGACCCGATCACACCGTAGTGGCCTATGACTCTTCAGGTGGGGCGATCGCCGCCCGATTGTGGTGGATGCTGAGCTCAGTGGGACATCGGTCGGCTTTGGTGCTGGACGGAGGTTTTCCTGCCTGGCGGAAAGCCGGATTACCGGAAACCGCGGAACTTCCGGCAGTCACCACCATGGAGTATCCGCCGCCGGGCGGGTGGACCGGGCGGGTGGATGGAGAACAGGTGCACAACCTCTTGGGCCGCAGCTTGATCCTGGACGCCCGCTCGGAGGACCGTTACCGCGGCGAGAACGAGACCATTGACCCACGGGCCGGCCACATTCCCACTGCTTTCAGCGCCTTCTTCGGGAAGAATCTGACCTCAGAAGGGGTGTTCCTGTCTGATGAAGATCTGAAGCGGCGCTTCCGCCGGTTGGGAGTGGAGGACTCCGAGCCCACCGTCGCATACTGTGGGAGCGGCGTCACAGCATGTCATAACCTGCTGGCCATGGAAGTAGCGGGTTTCTCCGGGCTTCTCTACGAGGGTTCGTGGAGCGACTGGTCCGGTAACCCGGATCGCCTCGTAGTGACCGGTCCTGATCCGGGAGAAGTTCCGGCCGCTTGACCCCACCGTCCGGCGGCCGTCTCAACGGGGCATTGTCCGGATTATCGCGAAGTTTTATCTTCCGGTTGGAGGTATTCTGAGAAAATGCGTTTTTCTTCATCTCGTGCTCGCTATGGGATAGCCGGGGCGCTGGCGGCGGCGCTGGCGCTTGCCACCGGTGAACTCATAGCCGGAATATCCCCGGTCTCCATCTCTCTCACTGAAGCGGTAGGGGGTTTGGCTATCGATTACGTGCCCCCTCCGGTCAAGGATTTCGCCATTGCGGTGTTCGGTATATACGACAAGTTGGCGCTGATCATCGGAATGGTGGTAGTGACCATCGTGTTGGGGGCACTGGTGGGAATATGGGCGGCCCGTCGTTGGGCGGTGGCCGTGGGGGTGTTCGGGCTGTTCGGCCTGTTGGGCGCCTTCTCTCTGAGCAGGGAGCCGGGGGTCAGTTGGTTTATCGCCGTCATCAGCGCGGTGGTGGCTGCCGCGGTGGCGCTGGCCGCCCTGAGAATTCTCTACCGCCAGGTCGGCGGGCCTGCCCCGAGAGCCGAACAAGCGGCATTGTCCGACCCTGGAGATGACCGGGTTGCGGTGGGGGAAGTGGTCGAAGAGACGGAGGCGCCGGACGATGTTACGCGTCGAAGATTCCTGGTGGGCGCCGGAGCCGTTCTTGGCTTGGGAGTGGCGATGGCGGCCGGGGGTCGTTTCATGTTGGAGCGCACCAAGCAGGCCCTGGCGGGCCGGGAAACGGTGGTGCTCCCGCAGGTGACCGAGACTACGGCTGCCACCAGTCCTTCCACTACCTCTACCACAGCCGGCCCCTCCACCACCGGCGCCGGAACCACGGCGGCGGAAGCGACCACTACCACCGCCGAGGCGACTACCACCACCACGGGTCCGGCAGTGGAGGGCGCCGGTCCGCTTCCCGCCGGACACTCCCTGGACGTGCCGGGGATCAGTCCCATTATCACCCCCAACGAGGACTTCTACCTGATCGACACCGCTCTCACGCCTCCGCAGGTGAACCTGGAGGAGTGGACTCTGAAGGTGACCGGTCTGGTGGAGAATCCCTACGAGATCAACTTCGAGGAGTTGTTGACACGACCGTTCGTGGAACGCTACGTGACGCTGTCCTGTGTTTCCAACTCGGTGGGAGGATCACTGGTCGGTCACGCCAAGTGGCTGGGCGTGCCGCTCAGCCTGATTCTGGACGAGGCCGGACTCCTTCCGGAGGCTGAGCAGATCGTGGGACGTTCGGTGGACGGCTTCACGGTCGGTTTCCCTTCCACCATCCCCTACGACGGACGTGATGCTCTGGTGGCGGTGGGCATGAACGACGAACCCCTTCCCATCGAGCACGGTTTTCCGGTGCGCCTGGTGGTTGCCGGGCTGTACGGCTACGTGTCGGCAACCAAATGGCTGTCAGAACTGGAGTTGACCACCTGGGACGGGTTTGACGCCTATTGGATACCGAGGGGATGGGCCAAGCAGGCGCCGGTCAAGACCCAGTCTCGGATCGACACTCCCCGGGAAGGTCGGATCGCGGCCGGTCCACGGGCGATCGCGGGTGTGGCTTGGGCGCCCGACCGGGGGATCGACCGGGTGGAGGTGAAGATCGGCAACGGACCGTGGGTCGACGCCGAGTTGTCCACCGAGATCTCCGACAACTCTTGGAGACAGTGGCAAATGGCCTGGGATCCGGCGCCCGGCCAGTACAAACTCCAGGTGCGGGCCACCGACGGCGAAGGCGTCACTCAGACCGATGTCCGCCGGCCTCCCGCTCCCGACGGGGCCACCGGTTATCACACCATAGACGTGACGGTAAGCGCCTAAAGCATCTTCCACCGATAGGCGCCCGGTCGGGATGGACGCCGGTTTACTGGTACGGGGTCCTGATGGGGAGACCCGATGCTGGTGGGGGCTCGATCCTGCCGAATACCGCCGCTATCACGATCGGGAGTGGGGCTTTGGGACGGTTGATGACCATCGGCTTTTTGAGAAGATCTGTCTGGAGGGCTTCCAGGCCGGTCTCTCCTGGCTGACGGTGCTGCGCAAAAGAGACAACTTCCGGAAGGCATTCGGGGGGTTCGACCCGGAGTTGGTGGCGCAGTTCGGCCGGAAGGACGTCGACCGGCTGGTGACCGACGCCGGGATCATCCGACATCGGGGAAAGATTCGTTCGACCATCAACAATGCGGCCCGCGCCTTGCAGTTGGCGGCCTCCCACGGGTCGCTGGCCGCCTATTTCTGGCAGTGGGCGGACTTCGAATCGCCTCCTCTGCGGGCTGTCCCTCCGGCCACCACCGAGGCTTCCACCTCCCTGGCCAAAGATCTCCGTCGTCGGGGCTGGACATTCGTGGGTCCCACCACCTGCTATGCCTTCATGCAGGCCATGGGATTGGTCAATGATCACGTTGACGGCTGCTGGGTGAGGGAGGAGGCGGAGCGGTCCCGCCGCCGGGCCGGTGAGGAGACCGTGGATGCAACTCTGCCGGGAACAGAGGACGTTCCGGGCTACCCGCCATGAAACCTCCCCGGGAGGACACGGGGCGTCGACGGTCGGACATAGCAGCCGACCAGGTGGCCCGGCGCTCTCTCGGAGAGAAGCCGGCGCCGCTTGTATTCTCAAGAGATGTATGGTCCTGCCAGGTGTGACTGAGGCGCCCCCCGCCGAGGGAACCGACCCTTGGCCGACGGCCGAGGCCGCCCTGTCAGCGGCCCGGAGCGTGGCCCGGGTGGCGAAGGAAGTTTACGGGGAGCAGTTGGAAGAGGTGTGGATGTTCGGATCCAGGGCGAGGGGGGACTGGAGGGCGGATTCGGATCTGGATCTCCTGATACTGCTGTCGGATGATGACGATCCTCGTCCCAAGAGGTGGAGATACCTGCCCGAACTGCGAGAGGCACTGATAAGGCGTTTCGAGTACATCACCCAGGACATGATCTCACTTCGCCGGGGTGCCACCGAGCAGATGCGATCCTGGGATACTACCTTCTACCGCAGCGTCCGCCGGGATGCCGTCAGGGTGCTGTGACCACCGACGACGAAGCCGATCTCCATCTGGCGACCGCGTGAAGCCTTGCGCTGGTTGAACGGACCCCCGAGGTCCTTTCAGAAGTCTTTGCTCTGCTGAAGGATGAAAGTGGCTGTCATCAGGTCGAGGTGACCGCCGCCTCCGTTTTCGAATAGAGTGATCTGGGTCGGGTACTGTCGGCCCGGATGATCTCCCTGACACAGTTGGAAGAGATCGGCCCGGATGTCGTGTTCGGCGATCAGACCGGATTCCAGCGGGATCACCAGGTCGCCGCACTCTTCAACCGCCGCGTCCCTGGAGTCCACGAAGATGGCGGCGCGACGGATGACCTCGTCGTCAACCTCCCGGCAGTGGGGGAGAAAAGCACCCACCAGATCAAGATGGGTACCCGGGCTGAGCAGGTCTCCGGGGATCAACGGTTCGGGCGCCATGGTGGCGGTGGAGATGATGTCAGCCACCGCAATTGCCTCATTCAGGTCATCGGCGACCTCCGCACCCAGCGCGGCAGCCAACGCGGCGGCCTTCGACCGGGTACGGTTCCAGATCAGCACCCGGTCCAGGGAAGGCCGGACCTCCCGGTGAGCGGCAATCAAGTGGGGCGCCAAGCCGCCGGCGCCCACCATCAGCAGGGTGCGGCTGTCCGGCCTGGACAGCAGGCGGGAGCCGAGGGCGGAATCGGCCGAGGTCTTCCGATAGGTGAGTTCGGTGCCGTCCATGATCGCCAGGGGTGTGCCGTTGCTTCCGTCGAACAGTACGTAGACCGCCTGGACGGAGGGTATCCCCCTGGTGCTCGGGTTTTCGGGAAAGACAGTCACGAGCTTTACTCCCAACGACTCCCCCGGTTGCCAGGCAGGGAGTCCCATGAATACCTGCTGGGCGTGGGGCGGGGAATACACCACCCTGCGGATATGGGCCTTGGGGTCGAGGTGGCTCTGGTAGAGGTGTTCGGCCAGCCGGCCATAGGGGGCCAGCTTCGCCAGGGCGGCTTTGTCAAGATACGGGATCACGCCCGAGATTCTAAACCTGACCCGAATGCGCCCCGATAGGGTGACTCTCACGCAATTCACCCCGGGAAAGCACTTTGTTCATCCCGATGACCGGGTGGACCCGATATGCTCACTGGCATTGAGACCCAGGAGGGCAATATGACCCTACAACGACCTTCATTCACAATGGGAATCGAAGAGGAGTTCATGCTGGTCGATCCCGAGACGAGAAACTTGATTTCCGATCCCGACCCGGCAATGTTCGATAGGTGCAGGGAACTGTTGGGAGAGCGGGTTACCCATGAGCTGTTGCGCTCCCAGATCGAGATCAGCACCAAGCCGTGTCACACCCTTTCCGAACTGGGGGAGGACCTTCGCCGTCTTCGCAGAACGGTCGTGAACACCGCCCGGGAATACGGGATGGCGGTAATCGCCTCTTCCACTCACCCCTTTGCTCAGTGGTGGGAACAACAGGTGGTGGCAGACGAGCGTTATCGGATGCTGACCGGAGACATGCAAGCTGTCGCTCATCGCCTGGTGACCAGCGGAATGCACGTTCACGTCGGAATCGAGGATCCGGAGACGCGGATCGACCTGATGGGACAGGTCAGCTACTTCATGGCCCATCTACTGGCACTTTCCACCTCTTCTCCCTTCTGGGCGGGGAAGGACACGGGTTTGAAGAGCTACCGTCTCAATGTCTTCCACACCCTGCCGCGGACCGGGCTTCCGGAGGTATTCGACAGTTGGAACGCTTATCAGCGCCATGTCGATGTTCTGGTCGGGTTGGGCATCATCGAAGACGCCACCAAGATCTGGTGGGATATACGTCCCAGTGCCCGCTATCCCACCTTGGAGATGCGAGTCACCGACGTGTGCACCAAGATCGAGGATGCCCTGGCGGTGGCAGCGGTTTATGTTTGCCTGCTCAGTATGTTGTTCCGACTGCGAACGGACAACCAGAAGTGGCGCTCCTACGCCACGTTCCTCCTGGAAGAGAACGTCTGGCGCGCCGAACGATACGGCTCGACCGGATCGCTTATCGACTTCGGCCAGAGGCGCCTGGTCCCGTTCTCGGAACTGGTGGAGGAGATGATCGAATTGCTGACGCCGGAGGCTGACGAGATGGGATGCGTCAACGAATTGCGGCATGTCCGCCGCATTGTGATGGACGGGACTTCGGCGGAACATCAGTTGTGGGCCTTCCAGCGAGCCCTCAACCGGGGGGCCACTGAACAGGAAGCCTTGCTACAGGTGGTGGATCTGCTGGCCGCCAACACCGCTGCCAACCTGGCCTAGCCGCCTTCTCCCCGGCCGCCGAGCGTACCAAACTAAAGAGCCTTACAGAGAGTTTGTGAGGCCGACAGGGAATATTCTCCACAGCTAACAAGCATCAGGAAAGGAGCGACGCCATGGACAGGCCCTCGTTTACGGTGGGGATCGAAGAGGAGTACATGCTGATCGATCCGCAGACAAGGAACCTGATTTCAGATCCCGATCCGGACATGTTCGAAAGATGCCATGAACTCCTGGGAGAACGCGTGACCCACGAGATCCTGCGGTCCCAGATCGAGGTGAGCACCAGGCCCTATTCCTCTATCCAGGCAGTGGGGGAGGATCTTCGCTACCTGCGTCGAACCGTGATCGAGGTGGCCGGTGAATACGGCATGGGTGTGATCGCCGCTTCCACTCATCCCTTCGCCCAGTGGTGGGAGCAGAAAGTATCAGTCGGAGAACGGTACTTGATGCTGGAAGGAAGGGTGCAGTCCCTGGCCCGTCGGATGTTGATCTGCGGGATGCATGTCCATGTGGGGATAGAGGACCGGGATCTGAGAATCGATCTGATGGGTCAGGTCTCCTACTTTCTGGCTCACCTGCTGGCCTTGAGTACCTCTTCGCCTTTTTGGGGAGGAAAGGACACCGGGCTGAAGTGCTATCGCCTGTATGTCGGCCATGGGATGCCGCGCACCCGCCACCCGGAACTGTTTGAAGGTTGGAGCGAATATCAACGCCACGTCGACGTGCTGATCGGGGCGGGTGTCATCCAGAGCCCCAGTGAGGTGTGGTGGGACATCAGACCCAGCAGCAACTATCCCACACTGGAGATGCGGGTCACCGACATCTGCACCAGGATCGATGATGCGATAGCGGTGGCCACCGTGTACGTATGCCTGCTCAGGATGCTCTACCGGTTGAAGACCAAGAACCAGAAGTGGCGGTCGTATCTGCCGTTTTTGTTGGAGGAGAACGTGTGGCTGGCCCAACGGTACGGCTCCACGGGTTCACTCCTGGACCTGGGAAGGCGCAGCCTGGTTCCCTTCTCGGAGTTGGTGGAGGAGCTGATCGAGGTGTTGATGCCGGAGGCCGAGGAATTGAGGTGTGTGAACGAGCTCCGGCACATACGCCAGATAGTGATGAACGGCACATCCGCGGAGCAACAGTTATGGGTGTTTCGCCGGGCGCTTCACAGTGGCGCCAGCCAGGAGGAGGCTCTGATCCAGGTGGTGGACACCCTTGCTCACAACACTGCGGAGAACCTTGGCTGACGGTCGATTAGGGTACGGGTAACCAGAACCAAGAGGAGAAATATGAGCAAATATCCGGTCAGAATCGGCCTGCAGTTACAGCCCCAGCATGCTGAATATTCGGCGATCCGCTCGGCGGCGCAGAGAGCGGAGGAGATCGGCGCCGATGTGGTCTTCAACTGGGACCACTTTTTTCCACTGTACGGCGACGCCAGGGGAAAGCACTTCGAATGCTGGACGATGCTCGGCGCATGGGGGGAGTCCACTTCCCGGGTGGAGATCGGGGCGCTTGTCACCTGCAACTCGTACCGGAACCCGGATCTGTTGGCTGACATGGCCCGCACCGTGGACCACATTTCGGGAGGCCGCCTGATTCTGGGCATCGGGTCGGGTTGGTTCCGTTGGGACTATGACTCCTACGGATACCGGTTCGGCACGGCGGGAAGCCGCCTCGCCGACCTCGCCGCCGCCCTTCCCAGAATCGAAGCCCGGTTGAAGAAGCTCAATCCGCTGCCGACCCGCAGGATCCCCATTCTGATAGGAGGGATGGGAGAGAAGAAGACCCTCAGGTTGACAGCCCGGCACGCCGATATCTGGCACGGGTTCGGAAGTCCCGACACCATGGCGCACAAGAACTCGGTTATCGACCGGTGGTGCGAGGTGGAGGAGAGGGATCCGGACAGCATCGAGAGATCATGCAACGTGGAGGGTTCTGCGGTCGCGATGGGAGACGATTACGTTGCCACCGGTACCACGTTCCTGGTGGTCCCGACGGTCGGCCCTGACTACGACCTCACTGCTTTGGAGGAGTGGGTGGCCTGGCGTGACTCGAGGAACGGTTGATCCAGCCGCTGTCTGAAACCTGTTGAACCAAGAAGAAGGGGCTCCGGATGGAGCCCCTTCTCTGCATGCGGTCTCTCGTTCCCGGCTACGGCAGTCCGATGCTGGGATCGATGAATTCGTTGGTGACGATGTCGGTGGCGGTCACGTTCGGATCGTAGGTCTCCAGTCCCTGCGGGCTGTAGATCGGGTCGAGCAGCGCAATCACCGCGTTCACACGGTCCATGTCGAAGTCGCCGATGGTGTCGTTGGGACCGTTGCTGACCAACCCGAGCTCGAGTTGGGCGTCGTGAGAGTACTGCGCCACTCCGGGGCTGTAGGTCCAGAAGCTCTCCAGCGCGGCCACGATCTCGACGATCTGGGCGTTGGTGGCGGCCGGGTCGGCGGCGTAGTCCACCTGGGCCTGCTGCACCATGGGCACGAACAGTTCCCAACATTCCCGGTATCCCTCGATGATGTCGGGCTTGGAGGCCAGCAACTGCGGGTACATCTCCAGACCGGAGTCGTGGATCAGCATGAAGTCGACCGGCTTGCCCCAGTCCTCGAACTCGTGCACGTACTGGTAGGGCTCGGCGGAGGCGAATCCCTGCTGGACCAGGTTGCCCTCGGCGATGAACCGGGCGGGAGACCCGTCATAGGAGGCGTCGATCTGGTCTTCGGTGACCCAGCCTTTACCCAACAGGAAGTCGATGTAAGTGGCGCCCTCGAAGTAGAGAAGCGTGGCGCCCGACGCGCCGATATCAGCGAAGGACTCAAAGGAGTAGACCTCAGGGTCCCACATCACGATTTGTGGGTTCTTGTCGCGAGGCGCCACGATACCGAGGGTGGGTTGGGTGGCGAACAGTCTCACCTGCTCGTCGGTGTTGGTGTACGCCAAGTGGATCGAGGAGTCCTGGTAGAGCAGCGAGATGTCGTTCTGGAAGCCGATGTAGGGGCCGCCGGCCCGGACCTCCAGCATCACGCCCGTGTCGCCGATCTCGTTGGTGTAGGTCCCGTTGGTGGAATCGATCACACCGCCGGGGCCGGCCAACTGGTACAACTCCGAGTGCTCGGCCTCGGGGAACCAGTCGGTCTGCACGACGATCGTGCTCGGGCACACATCAGCCAGAGAGGCCATGGTCATGTCCATGTCCATCGAGGGGAGTCCGATGCTGGGATCGATGAATTCGTTGGTGACGATGTCGGTGGCGGTCACGTTCGGGTCGTAGGTCTCCAGTCCCTGCGGGCTGTAGATCGGGTCGAGCAGCGCAATCACCGCGTTCACACGGTCCATGTCGAAGTCGCCGATGGTGTCGTTGGGTCCGTTGCCGATCAGCCCGAGCTCGAGTTGGGCGTCGTGGGAGTACTGCGCCACTCCGGGGCTGTAGGTCCAGAAGCTGTCGAGCGCGGCCACGATCTCGACGATCTGGGCGTTGGTGGCGGCCGGGTCGGCGGCGTAGTCCACCTGGGCCTGCTGCACCATGGGCACGAACAGTTCCCAACATTCCCGGTATTCCTCGATGATGTCGGGCTTGGAGGCCAGCAACTGCGGGTACATCTCCAGACCGGAGTCGTGGATCAGCATGAAGTCGACCGGCTTGCCCCAGTCCTCGAACTCGTGCACGTACTGGTAGGGCTCGGCGGAGGCGAATCCCTGCTGGACCAGGTTGCCTTCGGCGATGAACCGGGCGGGGGACCCGTCGTAGGAGGCGTCGATCTGGTCTTCGGTGACCCAGCCTTTACCCAACAGGAAGTCGATGTAAGTGGCGCCCTCGAAGTAGAGAAGCGTGGCGCCCGACGCGCCGATGTCCGCAAAGCTGTCGAACGAGTACAAGGCCGGGTCCCACATCACGATTTGTGGGTTCTTGTCGCGAGGGGCGACGATACCGAGGGTGGGTTGGGTGGCGAACAGTCTCACCTGCTCGTCGGTGTTGGTGTACGCCAAGTGGATCGAGGAGTCCTGGTAGAGCAGCGAGATGTCGTTCTGGAAGCCGATGTAGGGGCCGCCGGCCCGGACCTCCAGCATCACGCCCGTGTCGCCGATCTCGTTGGTGTAGGTCCCGTTGGTGGAATCGATCACACCGCCGGGGCCGGCCAACTGGTACAACTCCGAGTGCTCGGCCTCGGGGAACCAGTCGGTCTGCACCACGATCGTGGAGGGACAAACCTCAGCCAGAGACACATCCGGCATGGCAGCCTCGGTTGTTTCCGTAGGCGCGGCCGTGGTCTCCGGAGCGGCAGCGGTTGTTTCCGTAGGCGCGGCCGTGGTCTCCGGAGCGGCGTCGTCATCGCCGTCGCCGCATGCCGCGACCACCAGGGCCAGCACAGCCAAGGCGGCCAGCCACCTCGGTACCTTCATTGTTTTCATTGGATGGTTCTCCTTTCCTTACAACGTGTCATCTCCATAGCTTTCTTGAGGGTGATGTGAGGTTGTCCGACACTGGATTCAGGTGGTTTCGTGCCACTTGCCCACCGCCAACCTGCCCAGGAATCCGAATCCCCAAAAGACTAGGATGCCCAACAGGGACGAGAACACCAGGGCGGTGAAGAGTTGCTCGGTGAGCAATCTCGCCCGGTAGAGATCGAGCAGTCTCCCCAATCCGGGTATTCCTTTTCGGAAGAAAAATTCGCCCACTATGGCGCCGATCACCGACAGGCCGGCGGAAATGCGGAACCCGGTGAAAATGGCTGGAAGGGCATTGGGGAACTGCAGCTTGAACAGACGGGTCAGCCGGTTTGCCCGGTGCAGGGTGAAGAGGTCGTGAAACGAGGCGGGGACCGATTGCAGACCGAACAGAGTGTTGGTGATGATCGGGAAGATGGAAATGATCACACACACGACCACCCGGCTGGTGAACCCGAATCCGAGCCAGAGACCAACCAGGGGAACGATGGCCAGAATCGGCACGGTCTGAATGATCACCGCGTAGGGATAGAAGGAGGTCTCTATCCACTTGGCCTGACTCATCATGATGGCGGAGGTCATCCCGAGCACGATGGCGATGATCAAACCCGTCATGGAAACCGCCACCGTCCACAGCAGCCCCTCCAGTACCTGGAACAGATTGTTCTGATTGACAAAGCCGACATCGACGACCTCATGCGGAGCGGGAAGCAGGAACTGCCGATCAGGGTCAAGGCTCAGACTGATGGCATACCAAATGCCCACCACCGCCATGAATACCACCACCGGGGCGAGTAGCCGGTAGGTGGAGGAGCGGAGACGGGAGGGAGAGTGCCGGGCGGTGGTCATCTATTCGTCCCTCAGTACTTCCGAGACCTCGCCGGTCAACTCTGCGAAGGCCGGATCGAAGCGCAGGTCCAGGTCGCGTGGGTATGGGAAAGGGACCTCGAAAGACTTGAGGATGCGGCCCGGCCGGGAAGACATCACCAGTACGTCGGTGGACAGGAAAACCGCCTCGTACAGGTTGTGGGTGATGAATACCGCTCCGAACCCCTCGTGGGCGAATATGCGGAGCAATTCGGTGTTGAGGTATTCCCGGGTTATCTCATCCAGGGCGCCGAAAGGCTCATCGAAGAAGAACAAGGGAGGATCCAGGGTAAGTGACCTGGCCAGGGAGACTCTCATCTTCATCCCCCCCGACAAGGCGGCGGGATAATGCTTCTTGAACCCACTCAATCCCACCAGTTCGATGGCGTCCTCCGCTCTCTGGCGTCGGTCGCGTCGATCGAATCCGCGTAGCTCGCAGAACAACTCCACGTTCTTTTGCACGGTTCTCCATGGCAGGAGGGTGGCGTCCTGAAAAACATATCCCAGGGTCCCGTCGGATCGGCGTACCTCGCCCGAACTTACCGGCAGGAGGCCGGAGCCCATTCGCAGCAGCGTGGACTTCCCGCAGCCGGAGGGACCGACCACTGTCACGAACTGGCCGGGTTTCACCGAGAGGGACACGTCATCCACCGCATGGGTCCCGTCGGGGAAAGTCTTGCTGACCCTGTCGAAGGTTATAAGGGTGGAATAGTCAGAGTTAGCGATGGAAATAGTCCGGCCCTATCCGTGTTTCAGTTGTTGGCCCGAGGCGACCACTACGCCTGCCCTCATGGTAACCCGTTCGGGCCGAAGAGAAAGAGCCTCATTGAGGGTATTCGCCTTCACAAAGGTGACATCCGCGCTTTCCCCGATCCGCAGGGTCGACCGGCCGTCGCTGAGGGAAGCGATAAGTCGGGCGTCATCGTAGAAGTGACCCGCCAGTCTGGCGAGGTACCCGATCTCCAGGAGGTCGGCGGTGGGGAAGGGGCAGAAAGTGTCGTCGACATTGTCCACGCCCAACCGCACATGCACTCCCTCCTCGATGAGCAGGTTGATGGGTGCCAGCGCCCGGCGGGCAGAGTGATTGCCGTATTCGTGGAGGATGAGATTGGTGCGGGGCATGGAGTTGACGGTTATTCCCAGTCCGGCGATCCGCCGGGCCAGCGCCCGGGTCTGCTGCTCCGGCAGAGCGCTCAGCAGACAGGCGTGACTGAAGGAAACCCGTCCTTCCAGGTTGTGACGTTCCACCTCTCCGAGGGCGAAGTCCATGAGAAGACGGGCGGGGTCAAGCGTCTCGTCTATGTGAACGTCGACGTCCACTCCCGAATCGGATGCGAGTTTCATGATGGCGCTGACCGCCCGGCGGGGATGCGTATCGTGATTCGGCGATCCTCCCACAAGTTGGTATCTGCCGGCGGCGAGATCATGGCGGAGTCGTTGCAACTCCTCGGCATCGGCCAGGGCGCCCTCCACCGCAAAGGCCACCAGTTCGATCTCGATGCGATCAGCCAACTCCGCGCGGACCTGGGACATCACCGGCCAGCGAGGCGGGGCGATGTGAGCGGGCAGGTGCCCGACGTGGCCGCGGGCCCGGGTGGCGCCGTTGACAGCCAGGGTTGAGAAGAGACGGTGGGCGCGCTCCCCGGCTGTTTCCACCACGTAGCCTTCCGGGCGGGTCCCCAGTTCGATGGCGTCATCCAGGGAACGGGGAGGCCGCGGCGCGCCCACATAGGCGCGGTCGGGATGCAGATGAGGCTCGGCAAAGGAGGGGAGGGCCAGATAGGTCGGTTCTGCCGCTCGGTGATCAGAACCAGGGGCGTGGTTTACCTTGCTGATGAGACCTCGCTCCAAAGAAACCACCTGCGGCCCTTCATGTCCGGGTACTTTCACCGGCCCGACCAGGGAAGGTCGATCATCCGCAGCCAAATGCCGGGGGTGGATGATGGTGGCCGTCACTGGTAGAGAGAGGTAGTCAATGGAATGTCCTCTCGTACGAGACCGGCCCGGTTCCGGATGTCTGCGGCCCGTCGGCGGGCCTCCAGGTGGAGAGTGCTTTCGTCCACGCCCACCACCCGGCCGTCCCGGTAGCAGGGACGACCGTCCACCCAGGTCTGGTGCACGGAGGCGGTCGTCGCCGACCACACCAGTGCCGACACAGGGTCACCGTACGGCACCCATTCGGGGTGATCCAGGTCCCACAACACCAGATCGGCCTTCTTGCCCACCTCCAGTGACCCTATCTCGGATTCCATGCCCAGCGCCGTGGCGCCGTCGATAGTGGCCATGCGCAACGCCTGCGTCGCTCCCACCAGGGAGGCGTCCATCCGCGCATCCTTGAACAGACCTGCGGCCAGGTGGATCTGACGGTGGAGGTTGAGATTGCCGGCCGCCGAGACGCCGTCGGTTCCCAGTCCCACCGTCACTGCGGCCTCCATCATCTCCGGGTACTTGCCGATGGAGGTGGCGCCCTTGGCCAGCTTTAGGGAGGTGGAGGGACAGAAAGCAACCTTGGCCCCATGGGCGGAGAGCAATTGGACCTCTTCTGCAGATACGGCCACGGCATGGGCAAGCACCAGGTTGTCGCCCAGTCCGCCCGCCCGGGCCACTCGGGTGACCGGCCAACTGCCATGCCTGCGCTGGGAGATTCGAGCCTCCGGCAGGGAGGTGGCCAGATGGTAGGTGGTCCCCACTCCCATCCGGGCGGCCAGTTCCCGGGCGCCGACGTGAAGGTCCAGGCTGCAGGGCTCTTTGCCCTCGATGTTCACCCACACTCCCAGCCGCCCTCCGGCGGCGCCGTTCCAGGTCAGCACCGTGTCCGCCAGGGCCTCCAGGGCGACATCAGCGTTGGGGAAAAAGTGGTGGTCCACCATCTCAGGGGACCAACCCGGAGGGATTTGTTTTGGCTTTACGTCGGCGGCGTGACGGCCGGTGATGCCTCTGATACCGGTCTGCTCCACGGCGGCGGCCACCGGCGCCGGGTCGTTCTGGGCGCCCATGTCCAGAAAGCAGGTGGTCCCTCCCCGGAGCATCTCGGCGGTTCCCAGCAGCGACCCCACCCTCTCGTCTTCGACGCTGACATGGGCGTAGAAGGGCTTGGCCCAGTGAAACACCCAGGTGCGGGTGTCGATCATATCGGGGAACACCGCCCGGGACAGGGTCTCGGACAGATGCACATGTGAATCCACGAATCCGGGGGTCAGTCCCAGCCTCCGTCCGCTCATCCGGTTTACCGGCCGGTTGGGGTCTTGCCTGTCCAGCCGTTCGTTTACCTCGGCGGCGGTTCCCACGTCGGCGATCCGATCGCCCTCGATCAGCACGGCCCCGTCACTGATCACCCGGTTGCTCTGATCGCAGGTGATAACGAACTCCAGGTGTTCGACAAGTGTTGAGGAAATGGGAGGAGTCACGGCCTTTTGCGATGTGTCCGGGTGCGGGGAGGGCAGTCGAGCGGGCGCCGCCCGCGGCGGTGAATCGCGAAATCACTCCCTATCCCGCGAAAACAAACCCGATCCTGCTCGCCCGTTGGGCCCCTCCCCCGCCGCCACCACCGCAGTTCGGAACGCGGTTCGTCGGTCCCGCCGAGGGGACGCGATCCGAAGAGAAATATGACCTCTTGCCCGCCGAGGGGGGCTCTTGCGCGGTCCGGGCGACGTCGGTACGGACCGGGAGGTGTTTCGACTCCATCAATATGCACCGCCTCGGTGACAGAAGTCAACACCTTGCCGCCCCCTTTATTTCGCGACCTTTACCAAACCTGTCCACCTATCCGCTCATATTCCGAGTCGGGTAGGTGGCCCGGTAGCGCATGTACAGGTAGTCACCGGCTTTGCGAACCGACAGGATCTGCATCCTCGGGGCGTCGTCGGGGAGCCAACCGGTTCCTTCCACCAAGCTGGGACGGGGGTTGTCGAAGTTCTCGCCGACTACCAGCGGTGAACGGGTAATGAAGGGCTCGTCGACGATTCCGGCCCGGAGCAACGCCCCGTACAGCGTGGCCCCGCCCTCGCACAGCAGAAAGTTCACCCCGTAGTCTCCGGCCATGATGCGGGCATACCTCTCCAGGTCGACGCCGTCGTCTCCGAATTCGAGGATGTCCAATCTGCCCGCCGGGCTAATGGATTCACGGATGTGACGAGCGCCGACCGTGGTGGTGGCGACCACTATGTGAGCATCCTCCATTGAAAAAGCCCGAGACTCCGGCGGGAGGTTCCCCGCGAAAGTGATGTACGAGAAGATGGGTAACTCGGAGCGGTTCTCATGGCGGCGGAGGGCGGCGAAAGCCTCCGAATCCTCGGGGTAGATGTCCTCTGGAGTGTTGATGTGGCTGGGTTCGGCGCGAAGCGTCCCCTCCCCCACCACCACCGCGTCGGCGCGGGCGCGAAGCAGTCCCATCAGCCAGACGTCGTTGTCGTCGAACCCCGAGATCGGGCCTCCCCCCCGGTGATCGGGATGATTGAAAGCCACCCTGCCGTCGTGGGCGGTCACGAAGTTCATGGAGAGCAGCGGGAGACCATTGCCTGCCGGGCGAAGCCGCAGCGGGCCACCATATACCTTCGCCAAGTCGGGATGCAGTTCGAGTCCCTCGCCCGGGTCGGAGAAATCGGCATCGAACAGGGTTTCGAACCGAAGCGCCGGTCCTCGCACGGAGATGGTGGAATACTGGTCCATTCTTTGGGCATGCTCCTTCGGATACCTCAGGAGTCAACGATACCGCAATGACCGGTCCTCCAACTCGCCGGGGATTGTTAGCCTTCGGTCGAGCCTTCCGAAGGAATCGTGACATGCGAGAACAGGTCGTCGTCCGTCTGCGCGCCGCCTTGGAGGAGCAGGGTTGGGACGGGTTGGTGGTCTCCTCGCCCGAGAACTTCGCCTACCTGGCGGGATTCGTGGTGCCTTCCCAACCGCTGATGCGGTGGCGGCACGCGGCAGTGGTGCTGCCCGCCGGCGGTGATCCGGCCGTGATGTGCGTCGGGGTGGAGGAGGCGATGGTCCGGCAGAGGACCGGGGCGGCCGAGGTGGCGGTGTGGGACGAGTTCGGCGATGATCCCATGGTCTGCCTGGCCGGACTGTTGGAGCGCCTGGGTCTGGGTCGAGGTCGGTTGGGCGTGGAACCGGGCTTTCTCCCGGCGGCGGACTTTGCTCGCCTCCGAAAAGCGACCGCCGGCGTGGAGTGGGTGGCCGCCGACCGGTGGCTGGGTATCCGACGACAGATCAAGACGGCGCAGGAGTTGCAACTGCTGGCCCGCTTGTCGAGAATCTCCGACGCCTCCATCGGCGGGGCGCTTCGATCCGTGAAGGCTGGGGACACCGAGATGGATATCGCCGCCGCCCTCACCGACGGTATCTACCGGGGCGGCGCCGAGGACTTCGAACTGATGATCGTGGCCACCGGTCCCCGCAGCCAGTTGGCCAATGTGGGTCCCACCGAACGGGTTCTGCAGGACGGTGACGTGTGCCGGGTGGAGATCTTCGCGGTGGCGGAGGGCTACCACGCCGGGGTGTGCCGCACGGCCGTGGTAGGGACACCGCCTCCGATTGCGACAGAGATATGGGCCAATCTGGTGGAGTGCCGCGATGTCCTGCTGGAGGCCATCCGACCAGGGGTCTCCAGCCGGTCGGTGTGGGACCGATTCGAGGCCGTGTGCGGTCCGCTCGGCCTGCCGCTCTTTTCATTCGTCGGACATGGCATAGGACTCTCCCTGCACGAGCATCCCTACATCAGTCCTCGTCACGACCAGGTGCTGGAAGAGGGAATGGTGTTCGGTGTGGAACCTCTGATCTACGACACCGGCCACGGCTTCGGGCTGCAACTCAAGGACATGGTGGAGGTAACCGCCCGAGGCGCCAAGCTGCTGTCGGATGTGAACGACAACCGCCAATTGATCACGATTAGGTGAAAGGCTGGCGTCGACCACAGGGCTTGTCGACCATACCGGCGAATTGCTTTACCAGCCGGACAACATCGCTCACGACGGTTTGGTACTCCACTCCGAGTCTCAAATGGATAGGCACGGTAAAACTGCCCGGACTTATGTGTTCGGAGAGCGAAGGCATCCTGTCGAGCATCCTCTCACGGTTCACAGGGACTTTTGAACTGATTCGGAGCCACAACGGGGTATCTCCGCTTGTTGCCCACAGCTTGTAGTTGATCCCCAGGAACAGATCTCCCGGAACGTCGGTAAAGGCGAAATATCGTCCGTAGCCTTCCCTCTGTGGAGCAGCTCTGAAGCCTTTGACGGTTATCCATCCTTGCCTTACTCCGTGAGCATCAATCACATCGTCTATCAGCCGATTCAGCCCCCGGATCCGACGCGGTAGCGCCAATCCGAATTCCTTTAGATGGATTGGGAGGAAAGCTTCCTCATCCTGGTGCTTGGCCAGGCCGCGAAGCTGCTGGATGTCTGACGCAACCGTCGTGTCATCGGCAACGGCGGTGGCCATACTGTCCAGCAATAGGGTCCAACTTGTCAACATCAGTTGTTTGTCCGAACCCTCGACTCTGGCTCTTCGGGTCCGCCCCGGAACTTCGAGGTCTCGTAGCCGCACTCTTTTCTCGCCACCCTCCATTTGACGCCTGATCTCGGCCCACAGCGTCTCGATTCTGCTGTCCGGGGCGATGAACAGCAGGACTCCGGGCCCATCTTCCTTCAGTTGCCCGAAGTAACCACTGGCCTGGCCCTGCTGAAGACTCGCCCAGAACTTCGACTCAACCAGCAACCGTTTGGCGCCGCTGCGGTCGTAACCAACCATGTCGGGACGGGATCCGTCCTTGTAAGTCACCTGTGTTTCGAACCTGGTGAGGGGTCCAATCTCGAAGTTGTCCGCCCGAAGGAGGCCGTCCAGTGCGCCGCGACAAACCTTTGACCTGTTCAGAATGAAGGCAAGCGCATCTGTGGCCGCATCCTCTACCCGGCTGGTGATCCTCGGCACCAGGTGCGCCAGCAGTGTGCGTTCTTGGGCCACCGGGGCCGCCTCCTTTGCCTGTTCAGGATTTAGTGGCTGATTCTATGTGGATATGCGGACATGTCACAGGGACATCCGCCGACGGATGAACTGATCGAACATGGGCACGGTGAAGGCAATGGCGCCGCGGCGGGGGGAGTAGCAGAGACCTTTGACGATCATGGAATTGCGCTGTGTGCTGACCCCGGATGTGGATTTGCCCATCCGTGACGCAACCTCTCGCGTTGAATACGGGCCAGGTCCGAGAGAGGCCATGGCCGCCAGATAAGCTCGCTCGGCTTTGGTGGTACGATCGAACCGGACGCTGAAGAAACCCATGTTGAGGGCTTGAACTGCTATCGGGATGGAGTACTGGGCATCCTGCAGTGTGATTTGGCTAGGCCCCGCTGCAAAGTTCCAGGCCTGTTTGCCGAACTCCTGGAGAAAGTAGGGATACCCGGCGGCCTCCTCCACGATCCGATCCAAGGCATCCACCTGCCACTTCACCCCCTGTTCCTCTGCGGGGACGGTGAGAGCCGCCATGGCTTCCTCGGCTGGGAGGCCATTGATGGTGATGAAGGTGAACAGCCGCTCAGCGTATGATCGCGACTTGCCCACCAAGGCGGGAAGTGAAGGCAGTCCTGCGCCCACCACCATGAAGGGCAATTGGCTCTGGCTTACCTTGTGGAGGCCCATGACGAGAGGCCGAAGCTGGTCCGGTCTCAGGTATTGGGCTTCATCGATGGTGATGAGGACACCCACTTTCCGTTCACGGGCGTACTCCCCCACCTCGATGAAGAGATCGGCGAGATCTTCCTGAAGGACTCCCGTGTCGGCGCGACCGGGAGTAGGATCGATGCCGACTTCCATGTCCCCACCCTCCGGCAGATTCCAGCGCATTCTGAACGATTTCAACACACTCAGAGCGCGGCGGGCCCGGTCTGCCAGGCGATGACCGGCCGATAGTTGCAGCAGAGCGATCCGGATTCGGTCAGCCACGATGCGGGGCAGATCCAAAACGCTGGTCGCCTCGATTTGCTGGTAAACCCATTTGTGCCGCTGGGCGATGCTGCAGAACTCGTTGAGCAGGACAGTTTTGCCCACGCCCCGCAATCCGCTGAGCAGCAGGCTCCGGTCCGAATAACCTGCTCCCAGTCGTCGCGCCGCGATCTCGAATTGCTCGAGTTCGGCTTGTCTGCCTACGAGGGCACGAGGCCGGGTGCCTGCGCCGGGGCTGTAGGGATTCCTGCCAGGGTCCACTTCAAAGGGTGCTTTGGAATTGTCGGATTATTGGAGAGCGTGCGTTTATAGGGTTTTGTTGCTACTATAGCGTTTTCTCTATAGATGGAACATTTGCCTATAGGTCGGGGATCTCTCCCTTTTTGACGCGTTTTTCTGTTTATAGGGTTTTGTTGCTGTTATAGCGTTTTCTCTATAGATGGAACATTTGCCTATAAGGTCGGGAAGTTTCTCCCTTTTGACGCGTTTTTCTGTTTATCGGGTTTTGTTGCTGTTATAGCGTTTTCTCTATAGATGGCGCATTTGCTTATAAGCCTCCCGTCGGCCTATCAGGAGAAAAAGGCCGGGAGAGTGCGTTCCACTTTCGCCAGGAACTTGCGTCGCTTGTTCGGGGAGTCATTGTTCATGTTGTTGAGGTCGAGCCACTTCACCCGGCAGCCCTTGGCGAACATGACCCGGTGTCCCCGCTTGATCACCTTCCTGGCGGGGTTGCCCACCGCCTTCACGTACCACCAGGGCGATCCGGTGGTGGTGACCGCCGCCACCCGGCGGATGCCGAGTATCCCCGTGATAATGGGTCCTCCCCCTTCTCTCAGCCCGAATCCCACCCCGGGCACCCACACCCGCTGCAGCCATCCGTTGAGGATGGCCGGGAAGCCGAAGCTCCAGGTGGGAAAGACCAGCAGCAGGCCCTCGGCGGCCCGCAGCTGTTCCACGTAGGGGCCGATATTGGCCAGATTGGGTCCGATCTCGTGATAGTCCCGGCGTTCCTGGGCAGACAGGACCGGGTCGAATTCTTCGGCGTAGAGATCCAGCAGATCGATGTCGTTGCCGGCCCTCTCCAAGGCGGCCACCGCCCGGTCCTTGAGGGCCGCCGAGTAGCTGTCGGCCAAAGGATGCGCCCACACCACCAGGATTCTCATCGGCTGTTCCTTTACCTCGACCTCGATTCGTCACCGGACATGCTATTGCGCCGGATACCGACTTCCTGCAACCTGCTCAGTCGGGCCGTGTCACGCACCGGCCGTGACCGAGGGAGTCGGGGTCTACTTCGCCGTTCTCGAACACCACCTGGCCCCGGCTGACGGTCGTCACCGGCCATCCTCGAAGTTCCATGCCCTCATAGATGCAGGTCCCGTTGCCGGTGTGGCGGACCGTGTCCACCCGATCGGGGTCGACCAGCACCAGGTCGGCGTCCGCGCCGGGAATGATGGCGCCCTTGCGGGGATAGAAGCCGAACCGGCGCGCCGGTCCGTAGGAGTTCAGCTTTACCAGATGGGAGAGGGACAATCCCCGGCGATGCACCCCGTGTTCCATCAGCAGGGCCAACTCCCAGGGAAAGGAGACGATTCCCGGTTTTTCTTCCCACAGGTCCTCGCCCTTCTTGGGAAAGAAGGGAACGTGGTCCGAGCCGATCGATTCCACCTGGCCGGCGAAGATTCCCTCCCACAGGCCCTCCTGCTCTTGGGCGTCCCGAAGCGGCGGGGAGATCTTGGCCCGCATGTCGAGATCGGGGTCGTAGGCGGTGCGTACCAGGTAGTGCGGGCAGGTCTCGATGGTTACGTCCACGCCCCGGGCGCGGGCTCGGGCGGCCAGCGGGGGACCCGCCGCCACGCTGGTGTGCACCACGTAAAGGGGACAACCGGTGCGTTCGGCCAGAAAGATCATCCGGGCGATGGTCTCCTCCTCGCAGAAAGCCGGCCGTGACTCGGTGTAGGCGCCCAGGTCCTGCCGCCCCGTGGCCTGCACCGAACGCTTTATCCACCGGGCGATCTCGGTGTTCTCGCAGTGGACCGAGATCACCCCCTTGGGGAGTTCCCGGATCTTGGTCATGGCGGTGTACACCCAGCCGTCGTCGGCGGGCACTATCCCGATCGGGTTCTTCTGCTCGTAGCCGAAATAGCACTTGAAGGACTGCACGCCGGTCTCCTCTGCGATCCGGGGAATCTCGGCGATGTGTTCTTCCCGTTGGATCCCGAAGTGAAACCCGAAGTCGATTCGGGCCACGGCCTCTCCCCGGCGGCGGCGGTCGCGGTAAAAGGGAACGTAGGAGGGCTCCAGGTTGCGAATGTACAGCAGCACGGTGGTGATCCCGCCCCGGGCGGCGGCGGCCGTCTCGGTGTCCATGTCATCGTCATAGGGGTAATTGACCCCCAGGTGGCAGTGGGGATCGATGACTCCCGGCATCAGCGCCAGGCCGTCGGCGTCTATCACTTTTCGACCCTGCGGCAAATCTCCGTTGCGGCCCACCGCCGTTATCTGTTCCCCAAGAACGGAGACCCCTCCCCGGAATTCTCCGGTGTGGGTAACCACTCGGGCGTTTCGGATTACCAAATCAGCTTTCATGGGACGCCCCTTCGATCTGTTCTATTCTCTTTCGGATGCCCTCCCATTGGGAGGCGCCGACCGTCACCGGCGCCCGGTCGCCCAAACCTCTTGCCCAGCAGGTATTGTGACCCATCCGGGCGGCCAACTCCAAGTCCACCCCTCCCGGCGGCGCCGCCAGATCCATCACCAGACCGCCCGCCGGTAACCGGCTGAGCACCTCTTCTCCCACCACTTGGACGGGGACGGTGGAGAGGAGCATGTCCAGCCGGTGGGCATGATCGGCAAGTTGATCGAGATGCACGGCGGATGCCCCGACGGCTTCCGCCGCCGCCCGCTGGACGGGACTTCGGGCGGCCACCAGCACGTTCGCTCCCAAAAGCACCAGCGTGCGAGTGAGGAGCGACCCGATGGTCCCCTGACCGACCATTCCCACCCGGGCGTTGTGAATGGTGATCTCGGTCAGTTCGATGATCTTTCCCAACGCCCCCTCCACGATGGCGGGGCCCCGCCGCAGCATCAGTTCCCGGTCGTTCTCGTATTCTGCGATACGGATCCCGGCCCGGGCCGCGGCAGCCCGCAGGCGAGGGTCGGCCTCACCCATTATCAGGTGGGCGCCCGGGGCCATTGAATACAGTTCTCCGACTCCCAGGATGATCGGTCGGGGGGCCGCAGGTGCGAAGAGAGCGCCGTTCGAAGCGATACCGGGAATGGGAAGAAGGCCGTAATGGGCGCCTTCCATGGCCTCCAGCGGGTTCCCGCACAGTGTCACGCCGCGGATGCCCTGGTCGGGCCACGGGAACCCGTGGGCACGGACCGAGGCTCCGGTGGCTGCGGCCTGTCGGGCGATCTCCTGCTCTCGGCGGTCTCCTCCCACCACCGCGATCCCCTTCTCGCTCCACCGGACAGTCATGTCCTGTTTCTACCAGTACTCTTCATAGTGAATATTCGATTTGACGCCATGACGAGGGAGGGTAAATCCCCGCTCCGCCAACAGTTGGGCTACTCCCAGCGTCTCACTGAAGGTCGGTTGATCGTCCAGCCACTCCGGTGCCCCGATCATGGCCGGGTTGCCGCACATGAAGACCTTCAGGCGGGAGGGATCGAGTTCCAGGCCGGTCTCCTCGGTGAGCCGGTCCTCGGCGATCAACTGCTGGATGCGCATCCTCAGCGTCCCAGGGGCGTCCTCGCGGGTGACCAATGGCAGGTAGCGGTAGTTGGGAAAGCGTTCTTCCAGGGCCCGGTGCCGGGCCACGTATCCGAGGTCGGCCGCGTATCTGACCGAGACCACCGAAATCACGCGGCCCTGGTGTCCCTTGCGGAACAACTCCACGGCCATGGCGTTGTGGGGCGCCTCCCCAGTGCCGGTGGCCAGGAACAGCACATCGGAAAAGGGGTCTGTCACGCCCGCCAGGGTGTAGCGACCGGCCATCCGGGGTCCCAAATAGATCCGGTCTCCCTCATGTTTGAGAGCCAGTCTGGGCGTCAGACCCGGAAGACGGTCCACATTGGGTCGGACCAGCACGATATAGAACTCGAGGTGCTCCTCGTAGGCCGGATCGGTCAGGTATCCCTTGGAGTCGAAGATACGGGAGGAGATGGAATAGGACCTTCTCACCAGTCGCTCCTCGCCTACCAGCCGGTCTTCGGCGCCGTCCACCCTCGGTTCCCAGTAACCCAGTCCCAGGGTGGCGTATTGTCCGGGCACCAGAGGGGAATCGCGCTGGTCGGGCTGCACTCTGACGATCCACAGATCGGGATTAACCCTCCGGAACCAGGTAATGGTGGCGTTGTAAAAACGGTTTTCCAGGTTGAACAGCCGCTGCCCGGCCCGGACCGGAGTCTCCCGGTGGGGCAGGAAGGGCAGGGAAGCAAAGTGTCGGGACCGCGTGGTTTCCCAGGCCCGGTCGGCGGGGAGGGTGACCACCCCCTCGGGGTCCTCTTCCATTCCATGCCGGTGAACCAGCAGGTGAATGGGGAGAGGTCCCTTCTCCACCTCGACTCCGGAACCCTCCAGCAGTTGGGTGGCGGACGCTTCGGGTCCTGAGACCAGCACATGATCGAACTGCAGATCGGGGGTCTGGCGATTGCCGAAGGTCACCATCGGGTAACCCTTGATGTCGTAGACCCGGGTCGGCGGGGATTGCCAGAACACAGTGATCTGCCGCTGGGCCTCGAGGCGCCGGACGGTTCGTCTGGCCAGAAAGGACATCTTGCCGAATTCGGTGTGATGAATGCACAGGACCACCTTCGCTCCCTCGTTCAGGAGTTGCAGGGTCCACTCCACCGGCTCGTCACCCTCTCCCGTCACCACCACGTCCCCGGGGGCCGTTTCCAATTGGGTCGGATGGGTGAACACCCGGTGGGACACCGAAGGGTCGACGGCAATTCGCGGCGAGCGCCGATCCGGGGGAGGGTGGGGCAGATCCAACACCACCATCCGGGCCGTCACCGGACCGGTGGAGGTGTCCACAACCAGGAGAGGGCCGCGTACCTGGCGGACGCGCCGGGCCACAGTCTCGTACCGCACCGTCATTCCCGGCGCCTCGAAACGGCCGGGGTGGACCCCGGGGTCGGAGGGGGAGAGCACCAGCACCCGTTGAAGACCACCCGCCACAGCTTCGGACGCCAGGGACAAAGCCGCCATCCGGTCACCCAGAACTACCATCTCCCAGATGAAGGAAGGGTGGGGGGCCAAGGAAGGGTGGGGGGCCTCGGAAGCGGGTGGTTGAGTGATGCTGTGAAGGCTATCGGAAACGGCTGGCTGCAACTGCCCTAAATTTAGATGCGAGCACCAAGAAGGGAGCAGCGCCGTGCCGGTTGTTACGGTGGAGATGTGGGAAGGAAGGACCGTCGAACAAAAGCGTCGACTGGTGAAAGCCATCACCGAGGCGATGGTGGAACATGCCGACGCCCGACCGGATGCTCTGCATGTGATCATTCATGATGTTCCGCGGGAAAGTTGGGGACTGGCCGGCGTGCTCGGTCCGGATCGCACCGACGTATGAGCGAGGTCTCCAGCCTTTCTGCTCTCGACGCAGGATCGTCGGCGTTGCTGGTGATCGACATGCAGAACGCCTTTTGCCATCCGGAGGGGACCTTGGGCGATTCGGGAGTGGATGTCGGTCCGGTCCGAAGGGTCTATGCGCCCCTGGGCAAAATGGTCTCGGCCTTCAAGGGGGCCGGCATCCCGGTCGTCTGGACGGTCCAGGCCCATCTCCAACCGGACCGGGGCCGGCAGCGGAAGCGCCTTCCATCCCACACCGAGCGACGTTCGAGGGTGGCGGCCCTGGCGGGGACCTGGGATGCGGAGATCGTGGAGGAATTGGCGGGTCTGGCCGATGATCCGACCATGGTTGTGCAAAAGCACCGGTTCGGCGCCTTCTATGAGACGCGCCTCGAAGCCTTGCTGCGCATGCTGGGGGTGCGGACCCTGTTCATAACGGGGGTGACGCTGAACGCCTGTGTCGAGACCACCGTGCGGGAGGCTTACCTGCGGGACTACGACGTGGTGGCGGTAACCGACTGTATCGCCGGGGTCCGTCCTCGATGGGAACCATCCGCCCTGGAAGTCTGGTCGCACTACCTGGCCCATCTCACGACGTCAGGGCAAGTCACCGACTGGTTGGAAGAGAGCCTACGACCGGTGGTAAAAGGGATACGACATGTGCTGCTGGAGACCACCGACCTGGACGCCGCTGAGCGCTTCTACGTCGATCTGCTGGGACTCAAGGTCAAAAACCGCACGCCTTTTCGGGACGGACGTCGCTTCATCGGAATAGAGCAGGGCTTGGGGCTCACCGAAGGAGGTACGGGCAAGGGCGGGCAGGTGGACCACTTTGCGTTCGAGGTGGAAGGAGTGGCCGAGTTCGAGCGGATGGTGGCGGCGGCGGGTTACCGGATCGTTCGTCCCCTGGGACCCGGACCTTACGGCCTCACCGTCTATGTGGCCGATCCCGACGGCAATGAGATCGAGCTCTACGAGACGGAAAAGACGTGAGGATCGCCACCGCCGCCATCTGGATAGTGGCCTTACCTACTCGTCGCCACCACACATGGGCGTCCAAGATGACTGCTCCCATCGGTCGCCATGCCATACTGCGCCTGGGGACCGACCAGGACTTGGAAGGTTGGGGGGAAGCGCCGGCCGGGATCACCTGGGGTGGATCGGCGATGCGCTACTACGGCGAGTCGCCCGAGACGGTGCAGACAGTGGCGGCCAACCACTTGCTTCCGGCCGTGGCCGGCCTCGACCCTCGTGAGATCGCGGTGGTCCACGCCCGGATGGACAAAGCCGTCAAGGGCCATCCTTATGCCAAGGCCATGATCGACATGGCCTGCTACGACTTGGCCGGACGGGCCATGGGGGTGGGGATATCCACCCTCCTGGGAGGCTCTCACCGGCAGGGGATCGAACTGGCGCATTCCTTGGGAATCATGTCCATCGACCGCTGCTTGGAGGAAGCCGGGCGGGCAGTGGCCGAGGGGGCATTGACCATCAAGTGCAAGACCGGACTTGACCCGGTTCGAGATGTGGAGTTGGTGCGGCGTCTCCGGGAACTAGTGGGTCCCGATGTCAAGATCAGAGTGGACGGGAATGAGGGGTATTCCCATGTTGCGGAAGCGGTGAGAGTGACCAGGGCCCAGGAGGAGTATGACATCATGCTGTGCGAGCAACCCGTAGCGGGGGCGGAAGGATTGGCGGCGGTGGCTCAGCGGATCGATACGCCGGTGATGGCCGACGAGTCGGCGTGGACGGTGGAGGACATATGGGAACTGGTCGACTTGGGCGCCGCCGAATACTTTTCTTGTTACGTCACCAAACCGGGAGGCCTCTTCCGAGCCCGCCAGCAAGCCGAGACCGCCCGTCGCCTGGGCATGATGTGCGACATCGGCGGCTCGATCGAAACGGGAATCGGCAACGCCGCCAACCTGGCGCTGGGAGCGGCGGCGGAGAACGCTGTCCTACCCAGTGTTTGCCCGGTCTCGGGTTCCGAAGGTAGCGACCGTCCTGAAATCGCCGGCATCTACTACACCGATGACCTGATCACCGGGGCGTTCGGTTTCGAAGAGGGACGGGTGATGGTACCCGACGGGCCTGGCCTGGGAGTGGAGGTCGACTTGGCCAAGGTGGAAGGGTACTCGGTTGCCGAGGTGAAAGTCCTGGATCTGTCGAGTGAGGGGTAGCCCATGACCCGGATAGTGGTGATGGGAGGGGGAGCGGGGGGCATGGGCGCCACCGTGGACCTGACGCTTCGGGGATTCGATGTCATCTGGTGGCGTCGCACCGTGCTCCAGAGGCCTCCGACGGGATTCCGGCTTGCCTACCGGGGAGTGTTCGGAGACGGGGTGATGCCCGTTACCTGCACTGACGATCTGCCGTCGGCGATGGTGGGGGCGGCCGGGATCCTGGTTTGCCTGCCTTCCACTGCTCACCGTCATATCGCCCGACTCTTGGCGGATGCCTACTGCGGGATACCTGTGATACTGGCGCCCGGGCATCTGGGAGGGGCCTTGGAGGTGGCGAAGGTGATGGGTGATGCCGGGCTGGAGCCGATATCCCCCGTGGCCGAGTGTTCGACCCTGCCTTACACGGTACGAGCCTTCCCGGCCTCGGCGAGCGGGGACGAGGCCGCGGAAGGCGGCTGGCAGTGGGTGGTGAACATAACCGGGGCCGCCTCCCGGATGCTGGCCGGATGCCTTGGCGGTGGAGAAAGAGCTTTGGATCTGGCGGATCTGCTGTATCCCGGAGTGATAAGGCAGCCCGATGTCCTGGCGGTGGGGCTGGCGGAGGTGAACATGGTGCTTCATCCTCCCGGTGCCATCCTGGGAGCGGCCTGGGTGGAGGCCACCGGTGGGGATTTCCGGTTCTATGTGGAAGGGATGACTTCGGGGGTGGCGTCGGTCATGGCGAGCCTGGACGAAGAGCGGCTGGCAGTGGCCTCCGCCTTTGGTTACCGTTTGTGGTCCCTGATGGAGGAGATGTCGGCCATCGGCACGGTGGACCCCGGCGCAGATCTGGACGACATACAGGGAGCGATTTCCACCGGCAGCGCCAACGCCCGGATAATGGCCCCCGATTCTCTGGGTCATCGCTACTACACCGAGGACTTCGGTTACGGACTCCTGCCGATGGTGGAGTTGGCAAAGGTGGCCGGGGTGCCTACCCCAGTGGCCTCGGCCTTGCTGACCATGGCGTCCGCCGTTGGTTTGCAAAAGGCCATAACCGAAGGTCGCACTTTGAAGCGCTTGGGCCTAGAAGGCCTCTCTGTTGAGGAGATAATTGCCCAGATTCGTCCTTAGTAGGGGCTGGTCCCACTCAAAGGCATTGGACCTTGTAGCCTGGAAGGGATTGTGAACCAGGACGTGGAATCCAAGCAGGGCTAAGAAACCCGCAAATTCCATGGTCGAAAGGCCACCAGTCGGGTCGACTTGTTAAGAGCTAGCTAATAGCCTGCAATTTGCTATGCTAGTCTTTGATAGTACCAAGGTAGCCTTATAAATTTTGGAGTTACTAGCAAATTCGCCAAGGTAACTGGAAGTATTTTGCCTGTTTCAACAGAAAACGAGTTGGTCTTTTTGTTAGCTAGCAAACCAAACCCCACAGATCGATGACAACGGATCTTCAGAAGCAGGCTTATGCGGCTGTGCGGCAAATGAGAGAGATCGGGACTGACTATCGGACCGTGGAAGCTAAGCAAGCAGAGGGTGGACTGCCCAAAAAAGCCATAAACTCAATTGCCGCCTTTGCCAACACGAGCGGCGGTTTGCTGCTGCTCGGGTTGAGCGATCCTGCCTTTGAGCCGGTGAATGTCGATGCCGCGAAGCTTGCCGCTGATCTAGCGGCCGCTTGTGCAGATGACCTTGAACCATCGATTCGCCCGGAGATAGAGATCGTCACTATCAAGGGTCATCAGGTTGTGGCAGCGTTGGTGGAGGAGTTGTCCCCTGCGCAGAAGCCATGTTATGTGAAGAGCCGAGGTCTTGAGGGTGGTGCTTACATACGCACTCACGATGGAGACCGGCGGTTGAGTGGCTACGAGATTCATGTCTTGATGTCGGGCCGCGGCCAGCCTCGGAATGATATGACCTTGGTCGCCGACGCCACCTACGAACACCTAGACCGAGAGTTGGTCGCTGCCCTGTTGCGTCGCATGCGCCGCCGTGGCCCAGCGGTTAGCAACTCGGATGACCAAGATATCTTGCGCATGGTTGGCGTGACCGTCGGTGACGGAGATCCTGGAATCAGTCTTGCAGGTCTTCTCTCTTTGGGACGTTACCCTCAGCAATTCGTTCCCCAACTCAATGTGACATTCGTGGCCTATCCGACTTTAAATGGTGAGCCACTTGACGACGGGACCCGTTTTCTCGATAACGAATCTATAGATGGTCCCATTCCAGAGATGGTGGTTGGTGCTGTGGCCGCTGTGCGACGGAACTTGAAACGACGAGCTGTCGTAACCGGGGAGGGTCGCATGGATCACTGGGAGTATCCCGAACAAGTGGTGCGTGAGATTATTGTGAATGCCCTCATGCACCGCGACTACCATCCACTGGCGCACGGCACGCAGGTCCGAATCGAATTGTATCCCGACCGACTAGAAGTCGTGAGCCCCGGTGGGCTCCACGGTGCGGTCGACCGTGAGAAGCTACTTGCCGAACCGGTGACCTCCTCGCGCAACGCTCAACTTGCCAAAATGCTGGAAGATGTTGAAGTGCCACGTTCGGGCCGGACTGTCTGCGAAAACCGAGGTTCGGGTCTCTTGACCATTGCTGCCTTTCTCAGGAAGGCTGGCTTGGAACCACCGATCATCAGAGATGATGTCAACAGCTTCAAGGTGATTGTCCGCAACCACGGACTGCTTGATTCGGCGGCTGTGCAATGGCTATCGACCTTCGACACCACCGGCCTCAGTGATCGGCAGCGCCTCGGCCTGGTGTTTTTGCGTCGCAATAGATCTTTAACTAGCTCCCAGTACCGCGTCTTGACCGGTTGTGACTCTCAGACAGCAAGTGGTGAACTGGCTGGACTGGCCAGCAGGGGGATGATTGAAAAGACCAGTGACAAACTCTGGACAGTGTGGTGCCTTTCACGGCACCTGCGCGCTGTCCGTTCCGAGCAGAGAGGAACGGCAAGAATGAAAGCTGCTGGCGCGGCCCGTGGTGAGCGGTCGTCTCAAATACGAATTCTGCTGGCATGGATGGGCCTCTAGTCGGCGGGCCATTTTGGCGGAGGAGTTGGGCATGACCCGTGGAGGCGGTTCTCCGGTGGCTTCGTCGAATGGAAAGGAAGATGGCCAGAGGTGCGGCCTACTGAAGCCAGCAGAACTAGCCCACGGAACAAGTGGCAACTCGTGTAGAGGCATTCCAGCGACTTCGGCGTTAGTTTCGTCAAATCCCCCCTCATCAGTCTGGCTGAACCGGGGCACCTGCAAATGTAGGTCTATTGCGGATGGCCGTCGGGCGTCCTTAATTCTTAGGACTGCCCTCCCGACCCGCCGCCGCCTTTCCGGTCGAGAAACGTCGGGCAGTGCAGGACCGTCCGAACCGGGGAATGTTGCCGGCTTGGTTGCTCGACCTGGCGAAACGTTGTGAAGGTCGTTCGCCGATGGTCGAGGCTTGTTGATGATCGAGGCGATCCGGACCACTTCGATGTTTGTGCTGGTTCCAATGTGGCCTGCCGCTGTGACACTTTCAAGGTATCGGGCGGGATTCATGGCAGGATTGTGGGGGAGGGACCGGGTTTGATCTTTGGTTTCCCCAACGTGCAGATTGAGGGAGCGCGCCAGGGTCGGTGAGTTCGGTGGGGTTACTCCTGTGATCCTGCAGTCATTGGACGCGTATCTTTTTTAGCGATTTTCATGGAGGAGACGAGATATCTAATGATATGATCTCTTATATCTAGATCAGAGCGGACAGGAGGATTCAGATGTCTGGAAGGAACAGTTCGAAGAAGCACCCGAGAGAGCATCTGACTCATGTCAGCCGCCGGGATTTTATTCGGCTGGCCGGATTGGGAGCGGTGGGAATCGGTCTCGCCGCCTGCGGCGCGGAAGCCGCTACCACTACCACGGCGGCTGCTACCACTACCACGGCGGCGCCCACCACCACCGCCGCACCGCCGCTGGCGGGCAGGCGATGCGGGATTTCGCAATGGGTGCAGGCCGGTGTGCACGATGAGATCATCGACGCCATCCGCCTCTACCAGGAGATGGCAGGCACGGGACTGGACGTGGAAACCGTGCTCGACGCCGGAGGAGACGGGGTGAAACAGGTCACCGACGCCGAGGCTTTCATAACACAGAACTTCGACGGTGCCTTTATCTTCAACATCCAGCCCGAAGGGTGGGAGGACTGGGGTCAGCGTGCCCAGGACGCCGGTTTGATTACTATCACTTGGACCTCGTGGTTCCCCACCACTACTCAATTCATCCAAGTGGACAATGTGGGTGCAGGATTCGGAGTTGCCGAGGCGGCGGCCGAATGGTTCCAGGAGAAGAAAGGCGGGAAGGGCAAGTGGGCGTTGTTCGAACTTACTTCGATTCCCGCCCTCACCGCCCGGACCCTGGCGATGGAAGTCAAGATGGCCGAGTTGCTTCCCGACGTGGAGTTGGTTGGAAAGGCCGAGGCATTTAGCAACCAGACAGGGGTTGACGGGGGCGCAAGCCTGCTTCAGGCCCATCCCGATCTGGATGCGATTCTCTGCTTCAACGACGACGGAATGCTGGGAGCCCAGGTGGCCGCTCTTGAGGCCGGCAGGGACGACCCCGACGATTTCTGGCTCGGAGGCGTGGACGCCATTGCCGGCGCGCTGGACGAAATGAAGAAAGGAACGTCGATCGTGCAGGCATCGGCCTCTTTCCTGTTCGGCGCATCCGGCGCCCTGGCCAGCATGGAGATGGCGGCAGCTCTGCAGGGTGAATCGATTCCAATATGGCGAAACCAGACGGCCTTGATAGTCAATGCCGACAATGTCGAGGAATACATCGCCGACACGGCTGACCCGATGAACCCGAAAATATGGGATCAGTATTCGATTCCTCACAACCGGCCGTTCAACCCGGAGACGGACGTCGGTCTGCTCTGATCCCTAAAGTCCTGGTTTATTGAACCAAGACATGCAACCTGGGACCATCGGCGATAGTGGTCGGCGCGGCCAGTCCGACTATGTGGTGGAAGTGCGGAGCGTCTCGAAGTACTTCGGGGCGCTCCAAGCGGTGGACCAAGCCAGCCTGGGAGTGCGGGGTGGGGAGGTGCTTTGCCTGGTTGGAGACAACGGCGCCGGAAAAAGCACTCTCATCAAGGTCATTACGGGCGTCCATCGCCCGGATGAAGGAGAGATTCTGGTGGGCGGTGAGTCTTACGCCGGCCTGACCACTCTGCAGGCAAGACAACTTGGAATAGAAGCGGTATACCAGGATCTGGCGCTGTGCGACACCCTCTCGGCGTCTGCCAATGTGATGTTGGGCCAAGAGCCGGTTCGGCTGAAGATAGGACCGGTGAAATTCATAGACGAACGGGAATCGGCCCACCGTGCCGGAGAATTGATCGGAAGGGTGGGTGCGGCCATCCCTGACCTGCACACCCGGGTAGCCAGGCTGTCCGGCGGGCAGCGGCAGGCAGTGGCGATTGCCAGGGCCTTGGTAAAGGCCCACCGACTGGTGATCCTCGACGAACCGACCGCCGCTCTGGGAGTAACCCAAACCCAGGCTTCTTTGATTCTGATCAGGAAGGTAGCCGAACAAGGGGTCGGGGTGGTGATGATCAGCCACAGTCTGGAAGACGTCTTCCGGGTCGCTGATCGGATCGTGGTGCTGCGGCTGGGTGCGGTGGTATTGGATACGCCGGCGGCCTCGACCAATCGAAGAGAGATCGTCTCCGCCATGACGGGAATGGACGATCTCGGGGAGGATCTATGAAATCCTCCCAAAACGGAGAGAAGCGCAGACTTCGTTTCCTGCCTCGGATCGGGGCCCGCAATATCGGACTCTTGATCGCTCTGGCCATCTGGCTGATTTTCCTGCGTTTTACCGCGCCGTTCTACTTCAACTTCGATAACTACCGGGTGATTGGACTTCAAATCGCATTCATCGGTATCGGAGCGCTGGGCACCAGTCTTCTGATGATCGGAGGCAACATCGACTTGTCCATCGGTTCCATGATGGCCGTGTGCGCCACAGCCGCAGCCTTGGCGGCTCGCGATATCGGGGTGATTCCGGCCATCCTTGCCGGCATGGCGGTGGGGGGCGCCATAGGGCTGTTGAACGGCCTGATGGTGTGGCGGTTCAAGATCTCTCCCTTGATAATCACACTGGGAATGCTGGCGGTGTTGCGGGGAGTTGCCGTTCTCATGACCAGCGGCTACGCGGTGACGGGCGTGCCCGACCAGTTCAAGATCCTCGGTGGGACCAGGTTCTTCGGTCTCCAGTCTCCGGTCTGGTTCCTGTTCCTGGGCTTCGCAGTGGTGGGGATCTACCTGCACCGCACCACGACCGGTCGCCACATCTACGCCATGGGAAGCAGTCGGGACGCCGCGCAGCGAGTCGGCATCAACATACGGAGGATGACCATCGGGCTGTTCCTGGTGAACGGGCTGATAGTCGGCTTGGTAGGGCTCCTTGCAGCCAGCAGGTTGGGGACGGCCAACCCCACCTTCGGAGTGGGATTTGAACTCGAAGTGATAACCGCCGTCATCCTGGGCGGGGTGGCGTTCAGCGGGGGGGAGGGATCCCTGGGAGGCGTTCTGATCGCCTTGGTGCTCATCGGCAACATCCGCAACGGGATTATCGCCGTGGGTCTCGATTCGGCATGGGCGCAGGTTGCCAATGGAGCCCTGCTGGTGGTTGCAGTGGCGATCGATCAGGTTTCCCAGGAACAGAGGGAGAAATATCGCCGCCTGCTGGCAATGCGGGAGCGAACCTCTTCCGGGCGGGGGACGGCAGAAGCCGTCTCCCGGCCCGAGAACGACCGATAGACCGATCTGGGCGGTCGGAGAACCCGGTCATGACCACAGGCCTGCGGGTTGTTTTCATTCCGGTGAGGGGCTTCACCATCTGGCAGGAGGCTTTCCAAAAGGTGCTTCCGTCAAAACATCGATTGACCACTCTGAACTCCGAAGCCGACCTCGAATCACAGTTGTCCGACGCAGATGTGGTTGTGGATCTGGGGGGCTGGGGCACCAGATCCATGATGGATGCCGCCCGGAACGTTCGACTATGGCAAATCCTGGGCACCGGATTCGATCACTTCGATCTTGCCTATGCCTCCAAAAGGTTGGTTGTCGCCAATTGCCCCGGCCAGACGAGCGCGATTGCCTTGGCTGAATGTGCTGTCATGCACATGCTGATGCTGGTCCGCCGGCCCCGGCGAAGCGAGGAGTTGATGCGCAATGGCAGGATGTGGGAACCGTTCGGTGGAGAGCTTTGTGGAAAGCTGCTTCTGATTGTCGGCTTCGGCGCCAGCGGGAGAGCTTTGGCCGTCAGGGCTCATGCGTTTGGGATGCAGGTTCACGCCCTCGACGTAGAGCCCATCTCAACCCGGCATGGCGAAGGGCGGGTGCTTTCCTTCGCCGGTCACATCGACCACCTCGACAGTCAACTTCAGAGCGCCGACTTTGTTTCGCTTCACGTTCCGCTCAACTCCGGAACCCGTCATCTTCTGGATGGCAGGCGCATCGCCCTCATGCATCCCGGCGCGCGGATTATCAACATGGCACGGGGAGCCCTGGTGGACGAAAATGCTCTCCTGGAGGCCCTTTCCAATGCAACTCTGGCCGGGGCCGGTCTCGATGTATTCGGCAGCGAACCTCCCGACCCCGGAAGCGGTCTGCTGAACCATCCGAAAGTGACCTTGACCGGACACATTGCGGGCCTCACCCGGGAGACGGCGGATCGCCGCGCCCAGATGGCCGTCGAGAACATCCATCGCCTGGAAGAGGGCCGGCGGCTACTGGCTATCATCGGCCAACCGGCATGACGAAACAGACCAGAGACGGCCTGAAACAACGGCTCCAAAGAGGGGATGTCTGCTTCGGCGCCTGGTGCATGATCCCTTCCCCGTTTGTGGCGGAGGTGTTTTGCCATCATCCCTACGACTGGGTAGGAGTCGATCTTCAGCACGGTCTTTGGGCTCACGATCAGTTGGTCGCGGCTCTACAGGTGATCGATGGCTTCGGTCTTCCTTCGATCGTCCGGGTGAATGGGCCCGATAGGTGGGAGATCGGCAGGGTTCTGGATGCGGGAGCTACCGGGGTCATAGTGCCAATGGTCGACAACCCGGCCGAAGCGGCGGAAGCGGTGGCAGCCTGTCGTTTTCCGCCTTTGGGCAGCCGGAGTTTCGGTCCGGTGCGAGCCGCTCTGGGGCGACCGGAGTGGAGCACGGACATGGCTAACAACGAGGTCCTGTGCGTGATCATGATCGAAACCCGCGGTGGTTTGGCGAACTTGGCAGAGATTCTCGCCGTTCCCGGGATCGATGCCGTCCTGGTGGGTGCGGTCGATTTGTCACTGACCCACGGCGTGCTCGCGGACGAACAGTCTCGCTGGGAGCTGGTGGGGCAGGTCTTTGAAGGATGCCGAGCGAGAGGCGTTCCCTATGGGATCGCTGTTTCATCACCGGCGGACGCCAAGGCAGGAGCGGAAGCGGGTGCCTCGCTCGTGGCGCTCAGTCCCGACGCCTGGCTGCTGGCTGATGCGATCGGAAACTATCTGAAGGACTGCGGAATCGCGTCTTGATGTCCGGCCTCCGGTAGGGAGGCGCCAGTTCAGCGGGCCGGTTTCAAAGGGTTAGGACCCTTTCTCCATCCGTCGGCCGATGGCGTCCCGCCACGTGCGGGTGGCCACCGCCAGGTTGACCGCGCCCCGCACACCGCCGCTCTCCAGGGAGACTTCGCTTCCCCCGAAGGTTCCGACCTGAGAGGCGGGCAGGCCCTGCCGGGAGGTGATCTCCAGCAGCCGGGGGACGTCCCTGGGCAGGACCGCCGCCAGAAGTCGGTTGGGGTCCTCGGTGAACAGGCTTCGCCAGTCTTTGAAGATGACGTTGATTCCGACCTGCGAAGAGATGGCGATCTCCGCCGCGGCCAGCGCCAGGCCTCCGTCGGAAATGTCGTGCAGGACCGGGGTCAGGCCTTCGCTCACCAGTTGCAGGGCAGTCTCGATTGCTGCCTGGCAGAGGGTGAAGTCAGCGGCGGCCGGACGCCCTCCCAGGTGACCGAAAGCGACTTTGGAAAAGGAGCTGCCCGCCAGGTTGACCGTATTGTTCAATCCCAGTAACCACAACTCCATGCCTTCCTCCGCCCGGTCCATCCCGGGTGGGTGAGACGGGGCCGGGTCCGCCACTCCCACCACTCCGATCACCGGGGTGGGATAGATGGGGTACCCGTCGATTTCGTTGTGGAAGGACACGTTGCCCGACACCACCGGCAGGCCGAGCAGCTCACATGCTTCGGCCAAGCCTTCCACAGTCTCCCGGAACTGCCACATTACGTCGGGACTGTCGGGGCTTCCGAAATTGAGATTGTCCACCACCGCCCGGGGTCTGGCGCCGGATATGGCTACGTTGAGGGCCGCTTCACACACCAGTCTTCCCGCTCCGCGGCGCGGGTCCAGGTAACAGAGGGGCCCGTTTCCGTCGGTGGACACCGCCACCGACTTGGTGGTGCCGGGGATTCTCAAAAGAGCATGATTCTGGCCCGGACCGACCATCACGCCCTCCCTGCTCTCGGTGGGGTACTGCCGGTAAATCCAGCGTTTGGAGGCCAGTCGGGGGTCGTCGAGGATCTCCAGCAGGACCGCCCCCAGTGCCGGTCTGCGAAGGAACCGGATGCTGTTTGACCACAGATTCTCCATCCATCCCGGCTCGCCGATCTGATGATGGTCGACCACCGCCCCTTCGGTAAGGGACTTGATCGGCGCCTCCGCCACCACCTCGTCCCGGTTTGTCACCAGCAGGTTCGGTGAAGCGGTCACCTCTCCGATCACCGAGGCGTGGACCCCCATGGTCCGGGCGGTCTCCACGACTTCTGAAACGGAGCCAGGATCAACGAACGCCAACATTCTCTCCTGGGTCTCGGAGGTCAAAAGGCCCGCTGCGTCGATCTCTTCTCCGCGGGTGTGAATGGCGGACAACTCGATACTGACGCCGACTCCGGATCGGGCGGCGGGTTCGGCGGCGGCGCTGACCAATCCTGCGCCCCCCAGGTCCTGCATCCCCTCGACCACTCCCTTCCTGGCCAGTTCCCGGCACACGGCCAGCACCCCGGCGGCCAACTCCGGATTGCCCTCCGGGATGGTCACCGGCGAAGACTCCAAGCGCCGGGCGCCGGTGGATGCAAGGATCGACACTCCACCGATCCCCTCCGCGCCGGTGGGCGCTCCCAGAAGCACCAGCTTGGCGCCCGGCGGGCCGGCGACCCCTCTGATCAGTTCCCCCTGGCGGAGCGTTCCCACGCACATCACGTTCACCAGAGGGTTGTCCACGTAACTCTCGGAGAACGCCACTTCCCCTCCCACAATCGGGACCCCCACGGTCCGGGCATATCCGGCCATTCCCTCCACGACATCCCGCAGCCTCTGCCGGCTCCTCGGCTGGCTGAGGGGCCCGAATCGAATCTGGTTCAGCAGGGCTACCGGCTGGGCGCCCATGGCCGCCACGTCTCTCAGCACCCCGGCGACTCCGGTGGCGGCGCCATGGTGGGGATCGACGTAGGAGGGATGATTGTGACTTTCGATCCGAAGGGCCAGCATCCACCCTTCTCCCAGGTCGATCACCCCGGCGTTATCTCCCGGTCCGACCACCACCCATGAGGCGACCGAGGTGAGTCTTCGCAGGTAGGGGGTGGAGGACTTGTAGGAGCAACCCTCCGACCACATGCCTCCGTAAACGGCGAGTTCGGCCTGTCTAGGTTCGCGGCCCAAGTGGTCCCGGATGGCATCGTGCTCCTGATCGGTCAGTCCCAGTAGCCGGTGGGGAGGGGTTGGCGGCTGGCAATTATCCTGCATGACCTTGGCAAATGCTGAGACCGTGGTTTTTTGCCACGAAGGGGATGGTTATGGGTCTTTCTGAGAAATATGGAAGATGGCCTTCTGCCCGCACGAACGTTTAAGGTTAGCTTTTGGCCTCCGGTAAACTGTCCAAAGTGGGCAAAGTGGTGGTAATCAAGCATTCCTGCGGGTCGGTGGGCAGGTTGGGGGAGCGACTCGACCGTTCCGGGGTTGACTGGGAGGAGATCAACACAGCCGATGGGGAACCCGTGCCCTCGGTGGACGAAGTGGGAGCTTTGGTGATCATGGGCGGGATCATGGGAGCCTATGAGACCGAAGAGAACCCGTACCTTTTGGAGGAAATGGCCTTGGCCCGCCAAGCCGTCGACCGGGAGGTTCCGGTCTTGGGGATCTGCCTGGGCTCCCAACTCCTGGCGGCAGCCTTGGGCGGCCGCGCCTACCTTGCCGAGCGTCCGGAGGTGGGGGCGGTTCCGGTGGAACTGACCGAGGCGGGTCGCCGTCATCCCGTTGTTTCCAAGGTGGCCGGACGGCGGGTCTTCTCCATGCACCAGGACACCTTCGAGAGGCCGCCGGGCAGTGAATTGCTCGCTCGTTCCGACCGCTTTCCCCAGGCTTTCGTCCAGGGATCGGCGTTGGCTATCCAGTTCCATCCCGAGACCCACAATTCGGAAGCCAACGACTGGGCCGGCACCGGCGCTCGCCAGATGCTGGAACGAGCGGGAAAGACTCCGCAGGAGTTCGCTTCCGAAATGGAAGACGCCGAGGATGATTTCATTGAAGGCGCCCATCAGTTGTTCGATGCGTGGATCGCCGGATTGGATGTCTGAGCCGCCCAACGCACCCCGGGTGGTGGGGGAGTTCCCTCACCTCCGGGAGATGTTTTCTTGCGATCCGTACGCGGCCCACCTGGGCGCCGAACTCATCAATCCCGATCCGGTGGATCTGAAGGTGGCGCTGCGGATCGAACCCCGCCACACCAATTTCATGGGACTGGTTCACGGCGGCGCGGTGTATTCGCTTGCTGATATTGCACTCTCTTTGATCTCCAATGCCCGGATCCCGGCCGTCGCCCTGGACACTCATCTGGTCCAGGCCGCATCGGCGAAGGCGGGCGATCGTCTGGTGGCCACGGCGCGCCCCGCCACCCGATCTCGATCCGTGGCTACCTACCGAATCACGGTGGAGCGAGAGGACGGGCGAATTGTCGGGCTCTTTACCGGGACGGTCTTTCACAAAGGCGCCGGTCCCGCCGCTCGGGCAGGGTAAGCCTCTTCTCTTCGAAAGACTGGTCGCGGATGATTATCGAAGACGAGGCGAGAATGAAGCGGCGCTGGAAACGGCGACGGATGTGGATGGGGGTCATCGGGTTTTTCTCGGTGGTTTTGACCTTGGTGAGCTTCGGTTTGGAGACATTCACCGAAAGCGAGCGGTATTCAACCGGGGATGCTCGAGAGACCATGGAGAATCTGACCGTCGGAGAAGTGGAGATTTCCCGGTCCGAATTCGACAACCGCCGGCAACTGGCCTCCACGATTCCGCCACCGCTTCCCGGAAAGGATGACCCAACCCGGGAAGGGTCGGACGTCAAGAGTTCTTCGGGGAATGGTCTATTCGAGGACGATGCCGAAAGACCGCTGGAGGACGACTCGGCCGGCCCGCGTCCATCCGTCGTGGAGGCCTCCCGGTCGCCCTCCCGGCGAGCAGCCTTGCGGGATGAGAATGCGAGACCGCCCGAATTCATCCAGGGCGCGGGGGGACTCGGTCTTCAATCTCAGGATGTGGCAGAAGTGGCGGAAGAGGAACCGGAACCGTTTTCCAATCCGTATGTGGCCAGTCCCGCTCTGCCGGACGAGATGTTTGATGCGGTGTTGCTGATCGGCGCCGACGCCAGTGGCAAGCTGGCGGACACCATCATGCTGGGACTCTTTCCCGGGGACGGCTCTCCTCCTGCGCTTGTCTCCATTCCACGGGACCTGTATCTGCCCAATCCGTGCACCAAGGACCATCGCCGGATAAACGCCAATCTGTGGGGATGCGGGGGCGGCGTGAGCGGACCGGAACTTCTGGGGGTGGTAATCGAGGATTTCACCGGTGTGAAAGTGGATCATTACGTGCGGATCGAGTTCAAGGGCTTTGTCGAGTTGGTGGAGGAGATGGGGGGCGTGGAGATCTGTTTCGATCATCCCACTTACGACCAAAAAGCCGGATTGGATATCACCGAAGCGGGTTGTCGAATGGTGGACGGTAAAACCGCTCTGGCCTACGCCCGGTCTCGCAACGCTCGTCAACTGGTGAATGGAGAATGGCAGCGGGCCTGGGCATCCGATATCACTCGTCAACAGCACCAGAGGGAACTTCTATTGCAATTGGCCGACCAATTGCGAGAGTCCTCGCTTGCGGAACTGCTCTCTTCCTTCCAGGCGCTTTCTCACGCTTTCCGCCTGGACAGCGGGTGGTCGATCGCCGAAGCGGTGGGATGGGCATGGAAATACCACGATGTGGATCTCTCCCTCGTGACGCAACTGAGAGTGGCGGTGGACGGATACGAGACGCCATTTGGCGAACTGGTGGTCGTTCCCACCCGCCCGTTCAACAAGATCCTGTCAGAATGGTGGGAACCTGCTGCCCGTTGACGCCCTTCGGCTCGGCGCGGCGCTGCTTGACACCGCAACGCTGGTAGCCTCCCTCGGTTAGGGGTATCGGAACCGCTCTTCAGTAGGAACAACAGTCACTTGACCAGCAGGATTGCGCTCAGAACAATACGCCGCAGGAAGCAACGACGGATCTGGATCGGGGTGGGCCTGGTGTTTCTGGTGGGATTCGCGGTGGTGGGACTACGGCTGTACTTCGGCTTCAAAGCTGCCGCCGACGTGCCTTTTTCTCCTCCCGAGGCCAGGGCCGCCTTGGAACAGCGAACCCCGGCCGAGGTGGAGGAGGGTCGCAGGGAGATCTCCGAGCAGGAGTTGCAGGAAACCGACAGCCCGCCCCCCGAAGAGCCGTCGCCGGTTGTCGAAGATCCGGCAGAGGAAGTTGAAGAGGCGTCGCTCGACCTCGGCGAGGAGGAAGCAGAGGCAATGGAGGAAGAACCGGAGGCGGCCCCCGAGCCGGTGTCCTTCGCCCGGAGTCCGGTCAAGTTGCCGGACGGAATGTTCGATACGGTGCTGTTGATGGGCGCTGACGCCACCGGATATCTGGCTGACAGCATCATCCTGGCGCTCTTTCCGGAGGGCGGCGCGCCACCGGCAATGGTTTCGATTCCCCGCGATCTTTACCTGTACAACTTCTGCTCCGAGGACTTTCGTCGGGTAAACGCCAATCTGGGCGGATGTACCGGGTTTGCCAACGGTCCTGAACTTTTGGCTATGGCCATCACTGACTTCACCGGTGTGGAGGTGGACCACTTTGCACGGGTGGACTTCGAGGGTTTCGTGGAATTGGTGGACGGCCTGGGGGGAGTCGAAGTCTGCTTCGAGCACCCCACGCGCGACGAAAAAGCCCATCTTGACATCACCGAGCCCGGTTGTTATTCGGACGGAGCCACCGCCCTGGCCTACGCCCGGTCCCGGAATGCCCGGCAATTGGTGGAAGGAGAGTGGCAGCAGGCCTGGAGATCTGACTTTGCTCGCCAGCGCCACCAGCGGGAGTTGTTGCTGAAACTGGCCGGCGGCCTGCAAAGTTCCTCTCATATCGAGTTGGTGGCGAGACTGCGGAACCTGTCCCATACCCTTCGCCTGGACAGGGGCTGGTCGGTCGTCGAGGCGGTTGACTGGGCTTGGCGATACAGAGATCTCAGTCCCTCGCAGGTGTCCCAGCTCAGTATCCCGGTGGAGGATTATCGATCTGCGGAAGGGGCGCAGGTGCTGGTTCCCACCCTGTCCTTCAATGAGGTCCTCTCCGACTGGTGGGCGCCTGCGGCTGGCTGAATCCATCAAAGGCCCGAAGTCGGTGGGTTTGGCGGTCCGGAGCGGCTGGTAGCCTCCTCCGGCTATGGATGCCGAGGCGACTTTGGGATTGAGCGGGATAGTCAAGCGGCTTGACCACGTTGCCTGGGCGGTCCATGACATCCGCGCTGCCCTTCCTTTGGTCGAGTTACTGGGAGGCCGCTTCTATCAGGGCGCCGATCACCCCCGCAACAGGTTTCGATGGGTCCAATTCCACCTGCCCCAGGGATCGCTGGAACTCATGTCGCCGCTGGATGAGGAATCCTTTCTCCACCGATTCCTGAAGCAGCGGGGAGAGGGTCTGCACCATCTCACTTTCCAGGTCGAGGACTTGGCCGAGGCCGTGCAGAAAGCTGAGGAAGGGGGCTTTTTCGTCACCGGTCTGCACTTCGGCGATCATTGGAACGAGGCCTTTTTGCATCCTCGCAGCACAAACGGGGTCCTGATCCAACTCGCCCAATGGGAGGAGGATGTTTGGGTCGGGTACACACTGGAGGAGGTTCTGGCCGGACTGTCGATCGACTCCTCCTGATCGCGGTGATGGAGGTCCTGGCGGCGGTCCCGGCGAGACAGTCGATCTCGCCCAAATCTCGGCTGGCTTCAGTTCTCTCAGCCGAAACCAGAAGAATCCTGAGTTTGCAAATGGCCTCCAGGGTCTTGGGGGCCATTGCGGAGGCCGGGGCTCGTCCACTGGTTCTGGCCGCTGACGGAACGGTGATGGATTGGGCGGAGCAGCACGGCTGGGAGGCGATCGCGGACCGTGAGCCGTCCCTGAACGCGGCAGCCGCCGGGGCATTGGAGTTGGCTGCTCGACTCCACGTACCGTGGATGGTGATACACGCCGACCTCCCGCTGTTGGCTGCGGCGGACATCACGGCCGCCATGAAAGCAATGGCGCCGGGAGGATGGGTACTGGCGCCTTCCTCCGACGGGGGGACTTCGGTAATAGGTGGCCCTGTCGGGGCCGGCTTCGACTTCGCCTACGGCAAGGCAAGTTTTCACCGGCACCTCTCCCGGCTCCGGCACAACTCTCCTCAGGTGGTCTATCGCCTCGGCTTTGCCCTCGACCTCGACCGGCCCTCCGATCTGCAAGCCGCGCTGACCCATCCACGGGGTGCCTGGCTGACAAGTTTTCTGGCAGAGTCGGAGTGGGGAAAGCTGATGACCTGAAGAGAAGTAGGCTACGATGAACGGCAGCCCTCAGGCACTCACAGAGGCTGCGAGGAGGTAACGGTGCAAGACCCGCCACCATTGGATCGTCCTGTCTATCAAATGAACGAGGCGGCTCGGCTGCTTGGTATTCCGGACAAGACGCTGCGCAGGTGGCTGGATGGCGACCGCCGGTTCGATAGGGTGATCAAGCCTCTGATCAGACCGGAGCGCACGGGTGACACCGATGTCACGTGGGGCGAGTTCGTGGAAGCAGGATTCCTGGGAGAGTGCAGGAATCGAAGGCTCCCAATCGAGAGACTGCGACCCCTGATTGTCGCCCTGCGGGAGAGCCTCCAGACCTCTTACCCGCTTGCCCAAGCCAGGCCTCTCTACTCCGACGGCCTGCAATTACTGTGGCGCGAGCAGCAAAGCCTCGACATCGACCGGGATCTGTTTCTCGTGGTGGAGGGGTCATCCAGCGATCCTTATCAGCTTGTTTTGGCGCCTGTCGCGAAACAGTTCTTCGAACGGGTTGAGTTCGAGCCGCCGGGCGTTGAAGGGGGAGTCGCCGCCAAGTGGTATCCGTGGCCGGGATACCGAAGGATCGTTTTGGATTCTCGCGTTGTCTTGGGCTTGCCGCATATCAATGGAGTGCGTACGGAGATGATTGCTGAACTGCGCACCGCGGGTGAGTCCATCTCCACCCTTCAAAAGGTATACGGTGACTATGGCCTGACCCGCCGGGACATAGAGGAAGCCGTTCGCTTCGAATCGTCACTCTGGTCACGCCGGGCGGCGTGAGCCGACGCATATTTTTTGACGCGAGTCTGATAGGTGTTGCGCGCGCCCTGGAAGAGGATGATGAGCGCATTATTTATCCAGGGCACTCGGATTGGCCACTCGGTCAGGAGGCGCCCGATGAAGAGTGGCTTCGCTACGTCGGCGAACGGGTAAGCATTTGACGCATTCCGGGTTGAGAACCATGCTTGAATACGGAAGGAAACCGCAGATGCGTGGTCGGGGAAAGGACGGATCAAAGTGAGCAAACAACTCTCCACTCCCGCCCGTGCTTTGACAATCGGCGCTCATCCTGACGATGCCGAGTTCGGAGCGGGGGGAGTGCTTTCCAAGTGGTCGGCGAAGGGGTGCCGGGCATCGATGTTGGTGATGACCGACGGGTCGAAGGGCAGCTGGGATCCGGGCGCCGACCCCGCCGAGTTGATCGAGACTCGCCGGGCCGAACAGCTTCGCTCGGCGTCGGCGCTGGGCGTCACGGGTGAAGTGGTGATGCTGGGGAAGGTGGACGGAGAGTTGGAGTACTCCATGAAACTGCGGGAGACGCTGTGCTGGTGGATCAGGAAACTGCGGCCCGATGTCGTGCTCACCCACGATCCGTGGAAGCGCTATCTGCTGCACCCCGATCATCGGGTAACCGGAATGGCCGCCAGCGACGGCGTGGTGGCGGCCCGGGATCACCTCTTCTATCCCGACCAACTGTCGGAAGGGATGAACAAGCACCGACCGGATGCGATTCTCTACTGGGCGACCGACCAGCCCGACCACCGGGAGGACATCAGCGGACACGTCGATCAGAAAGTGGCGGCTTTGCTCTGTCATTCCAGTCAGGCCGAGACCACCATGGATGACGCCGACCTGTCGGCGGTCCACCGTGAGCGGTTCGCCGACAAGATCAACCGCCGGGCTGTCGAGGCGGGTGGGCCGGCCGGGCTGAAGGCAGCCGAGGCCTTCAAGATCGTCATACCTTGACGGCTGACACTCATACCTTCAGAACGGCCTTTCTGGACGCCTACCGGGCGGCGCTGCGATCCGTCGACCCGTATCTGGTGACGCGCCGGCGCCTTTGCGAACCAGCAAACCGGTTGGAGGTCGGGGGAGCAGGGCCCGACGACGGGACGGGAGTCCGCGTGCTGGCGGTGGGAAAGGGGGCTCACGGGATGGCTGCCGCGGCGGCGGAGACTCTCCGGAAACGGTTGGTGGGAGGCCTGATCATCGCCGATCATCATCGGCCTGCCCCCCATCCTTTGATCAGGGTGATGGTCGGAGATCATCCCTATCCGGGCCGGGCCAGTCTGGAAGCAGGCCGGGCCGCCCTGCGGCTGGCGTCGGCAGGGAAGCCCGGTGAATGGTTGCTGGCGCTGGTGTCGGGAGGGGGATCGGCTCTCATGGAGGTCCCGGCGCCGGGCATCAGCTTTGGAGATTTGCAGGAGGTGGGACGGCTGCTGGTCACCGGTGGGGTCCCGATCGCAGAGATGAATATCGTGCGAAGGCATCTGTCCGAAGTCAAGAACGGGGGCATCGCTCGCAATGCCAGTGGATGCCGTATGGTTTCCCTGCTGATCTCCGATGTGTTGGATGGCCCTGCTTCCGCCATCGCCTCCGGGCCTACTCTGCCCGACGGCACCACCGCCGCCGACGCCCGGGCGGTGCTGTCCGACTACCGCCTGGAGCACCGGGCGCCGCCCGCGGTGATGAGATATCTCCGGGCTCGGGCCTCTTCGCTCCCCGGGCCGGAAGATCACTGCTACGAAGTGCTCGCCGACGGTTTGGGTGCGGCCCGGGCCGCCCGACGCCGGTTGGAGGCTGACGGGTTGAAGGCTCGGACCGTGGCTTCTCCGGTGGTGGGCGAGGCTGAGGAAGCGGCGCGCATGGCCGTGAGGAGGTCTGTTCCCGACCTGGTGGATGTCTATTGGGGTGAGACGACGGTGAAAATCAATATAGATGCTCCCGGCCGGGGAGGCCGCAACCAGCATGCCGCCCTGGTCGCCGCTGCATGTCTTGACCGGCGCGGCAGGGGGGCCTTTGGGGGTTTTGCCACCGATGGGATCGATGGAGAGAGTGAATCAGCCGGTGGCCTGGTGGACGCCGAAACGATGGCTCGCGGTCGCGCCGCCGGTCTGGACTGGTCGCAACACCTGCATGGTTTCGACTCGTCATCGTACCTGGAAGCCTGCGGAGACCTGATCACCACCGGTCCCACCGGCGCCAATGTCGGTGATCTGTGGTTGGTGACCGGGTAGGCATGGGGACCCATACGGGCAACAGTCGTAAGATTGGGCGGCGATGAAGCATCACAGATCCGCGGAGTACTACCAGCGGGCTTGCATGGCCTTGGCCGGGGGAGTTTCCAGCCAGTTCCGCTCTTTCGAGCACCCCCATCCTCTGTTCTACGAGTCGGGTCGGGGTAGCCGGATCACTGACGTGGATGGAAACACCTACCTGGATTTCACCCTCAGCCAGGGCCCCCTGATCCTGGGCCACTCCCATCCGGAAGTGGTGGAGGCGGTGGCCCGGGCGACCTCGTCCGGTCAGATTTTTGCCGGTCAGCATCTTGCCGAACTGCAATTGGCCGAAAGCCTCAAGCGTTTGGTTCCCTGCGCAGAGTTGGTCCGCTTCAGCCTGAGCGGTTCAGAGGCGGTGCATGCCGCATTGCGGGCGGCGCGGGTTCATACCGGAAGGACCCGGTTTCTGAAGTTCGAGGGTCATTATCACGGCTGGTTTGACAATGTGGCGGTGAGTGTCTCCGCCCCCTCTGCCGATTCGTTGGGATCGCGGCTTGGCCCTCGGCCGTTTCCCTGGACGCAGGGGCGTCCACCCTCTTCGGACACCGAGGTCGCCATCGCCTGCTGGAACGACCTGGAGGCGGTGGAAAGGACGTTGGCTTCCGACCCCGAAGGGATTGCGGCGGTGATCACCGAGCCGGTGATGTGCAACAGCGGGTGCATCATGCCGTCTGAGGGATTCTTGGAAGGGCTTCGTTCGCTTTGCTCCTCTTATGGGGCGGCGTTGATCTTTGATGAGGTGATCACCGGGTTCCGGCTGGGCATGTCGGGCGCACAGGGGTATTTCGGGGTGGAGCCTGATCTCGCCACTTTCGGGAAGGCCATGGCCAACGGGTTTCCGATCAGCGCCCTGGTGGGCAGGGAGGAACTGATGGCCCATGTGGCGGAAGGGACCGCCCTGCACGCCGGGACCATGAACGCCGGCAATCCCACCGTGGCGGCGGCGGTTGCAACCCTGCGGATCCTGGAGCGAGAGCAGGTCCACGACCGTCTCTTCAGGCTGGGCGGCGAGTTGGCCGAGGGTCTGCGCCGGGTATCCGAGCGGATGGGACGTCCCCTCCGGGTGGAGGGTCCCGGACCTATGTTCCATGCCGGTTTCACCGACGCCGAGCGGATCAGGGACTATCGCGACACGCTCTCCTATGACACCGCCCAATACGGGCGCTTTGTGGCGGGCATGCATCGTCGAGGAATAAGACTGATCGGGAGAGGCCTGTGGTACCTGTCGGCGGCCCATACCGGGTCGGATGTGGAGAGGGCGTTGACCGCCGCCGCCCAGGTGCTGGCTGAGATGGAAAACGGGGAGTGAACAGGAAAGAACAATCGAAAGACGGGTTATGGAACATCAACAAGAATCTGCAGGACAGTCCCACCACCATTCGTCTCCCGACCATTCCGGCGGGGGCGAGGGCCACGCCCACGGCCACCACCATGAAGGCTGGTTGCATCAGCTCAGATACCTGAAACACGCTCCCCAACTGTGGAAGGCGCCGATGAACGAGGCCTTGGTGGAACTGATCGATCCAATCCCCGGGGAGCAGGTATTGGATATTGGGGCAGGCATGGGGCCGGCGGTCCTATCCGCCTCCGACCGGGTGGGCGACGGGCGGGTTTTTGCCGTGGATCCCTCCCCTCTGATGAGAGGAATCATGAGAATGAGGCGAACCTCCCGGGGCCTGAGGGAGCGGATGGTCGTCCTCAAAGGCAAGGCCGAGGATCTGCCACTGGACAGCGCTTCGATCGACGCGGCGTGGTCCATCAATTGCGTTCATCACTGGGGAGATGATGAGAAAGCATGCCGAGAACTCGGCCGGGTGATGCGACCGGGTGGCCGGCTGGTCCTCCTCGATGAGCAATTCAGCGATCCGACCCACCCTCGTCATGACTCATACGACAGCAGCCGGCGAGGTCAGCCGGGCTTCTTCCACGAAGTTGACACGGATCGATTGGCTCGACTTCTTGAGGAGGCGGGCTTCTCTGTCGACCGTGCCGGGGATGAACGCGTGGACGGCACTCCGGTGAAGCTGGTTTGGGCCCTTCGACGATCGGATGCGGCAGACTCTTCGTGAAGGGTGGCGCGGCGATGACGATGGCAGAACCTGCTGAGTAGAAGGGGATCTCTTTGAGCGGGCGACGGATGCTGAACCCATACGTGGGAATGACATACGAGTCGCTGGTCAGTAGCTTCAGTTGGCAGATTCCGGAACGGTTCAATCTGGGTGTGGCGTGTGCCGACGAACAAGACCCCTCTTCCACTGCATTGGTGGTCGCTCACCGGTCGGGGGCGGCGTCCCGGTACACCTTCGGGCAACTGACCGACCTTTCCTCACGCCTTGCCGCAGGCCTGGCCGGGATGGGAATCGAGCGCGGTGATCGGGTGGCCATCATCGCCCCCCAGTCATTGGAGGTCGGTCTGGCCCATCTTGCCCTGTGGAGAATGGGCGCCTTGTCGCTTCCCCTGGCAACGCTGTTCGGACCCGATGCCATCTCCTACCGTCTTTCCGATTCAGGCGCCAAGGCAGCCATCGTGCATCCCGACAGCCGGGCCAAACTGGAGGAAGCGGCGCCTCACCTGCCGGCGATCGAGACCGGTCCTCAGTTCGATGAATTGTGTTCCGGTCCTGCAATGGCGCCCGTCGACACCGTGGGAGAGGATCCCGCCTATCTGATCTACACCTCGGGCACCACCGGACCGCCCAAGGGCGCTCTTCATGCGCACCGCTCCCTGTTCGGGCATCTGACCGGGTTCGAGTGCTATTACGAGTTCCCTCCCCAGCCGGACGACGTCATGTGGACCCCCGCCGACTGGGCATGGCTGGGTGGTCTGATGGATGCACTGATTCCCGCCTGGTACTACGGGATACCGGTTTTAACCTCCGACGAGGAGAGGTTCGATCCGGGCGCTGCTTTCGACCTGATGGCCGAGCATCGGGTAACGCTGGCTTTCCTGCCGCCTACCGCTCTGAAGATGATGCGGGCCTCCGGAGTCAACCGTCCTGACCTGTCTTTGCGAGCGATCTTCACGGGTGGCGAACCCCTGGGAGCGGAGATGTTGGAGTGGTCTGAGCAGACTCTGGGGTGCCATATCAACGAGGGTTACGGGCAGACCGAGGCCAACCTGGTGGTAGGCAACTGCGCCTCCGTCTGGCCGGTGCGGCCCGGGTCGATGGGCCGGGCACTCCCGGGACACAGGGTGGAGGTCCAAGATGAACAGGGCAACCGCCTGATCGACCAGGAGGGAGAGATATGCGTTCGCTCTCCCGATCCGGTGATGATGCTCGCCTACTGGAATCGTCCCGATGCCACCGCCGAGAAGTACCGGGACGATTGGCTGCTCACCGGCGACCTGGGAATCGAGGATTCCGACGGTTATCTGTGGTTCCGAAGCCGAAAGGACGACCTGATCACCTCTCGGGGCTACCGGATCGGCCCTGGGGAAATCGAAGAAAGCCTGATGGCCCACCCGGCGGTGTCGATGTGTGCGGTGGTGGGGGTTCCGGACGAGATCCGCGGACACGTGCCTGCGGCGTTCGTAGTCTTGCGCCCCGGTTTCGAACCTTCAGAAAAACTCGCTTCCGAGCTACAAAGCCATGTCCGCACCCGGCTGGCTGCTCATGAAACCCCCAGCAAGGTCACCTTCCTCGACGAACTGCCCCGCACCACCACCGGCAAGATCATGCGACGGGCGCTTCGCCCCTCGCAGGAGGATCGCTTCGGGTCACCAGAAGGAGATCGCGAAAGAAGGCGAATCGGGAAAGTCGAGACATTTCATCGAAAACTGTCCCAGCGGGTTTCGCATACTTGAAGGAATAAACATGGGGGTAGGTGGTCTTTCGGCGGGTGATGCCCACTATGTGCGCCAGGCGCATCAGCTGGTTCCACCCTTGCGTCCTACTCGGATACCCGGCGCCAAATGCCCCTCCCCCGAAATGATACGGGTGAAGGCACCCGAGTTCATAATCCAAGGGCCGGTTTGGAAGTCACTCGATCGGCGTTCCAGAATGTTGACGTTGATCATGCGTCGCGGAACACGCGAAGCGATGGGAATCTGGTGAACGCCCGGAAAGACGATGGGAAGGCTCACACGGGACGTGAGAACATCATCCGGCCCAACACTTTCATGGTCACCTCCTTGGCGCCCAACGCGACAGCGTCACGCCGCTTAGCGAGACCGATATCGAAAATGTTCCTGGGGGAAGCCCTCGGCCTGTATCCACTCCGGGTCGAGACCGAGCGCGTCGGCCATGGCCATCAGTTTTCCGTGTGGGAATATTTTGGCAAGTGAAAGGGAGGCCGGTTGCCCAGCCTCCCTTTCGTTGATTGGGGATCGGCTACCCACCATCAATTTCGGGGATAGATTCGGATTGAGACGGTCGCCCCAAAGGTGTATCCGGTTCCCGACACAACCGTGATTTTGGCCCACCCCGCCTTCCAGGTGGTTTCCGAGATACGACCGAACTTCCAGCCATTCGAGTCGCTGCTCGTGGTTATCCACCTGTATACGGTGGTGTACCCTGGCCGTTCTATCTTGACCCGCACCCTGGTCGGAGGGTTATCCACATTGTAGAACCCAACCCAGGCACCCAACCTATTTCCCGCGGCGACACTGCCATAACTACCAACCCGAGCACGTGGCGTGGCCGGGGCATCATTGTCCCTCACCCGAACCGAGGCTGAGGCAGTACCAATGCGATACCCGGTCCCCGACTTGATGGTAGCCACCACATCATCGTCCGACTCCTCCGTCTGGTCATCATCGGTGGCAAGGGAGAGTGTGGCCCTACCGCTGGTGCCGATGCGCACGGTCCTTTCGCTGTAATCGGTGAGGAAAATGGTTATTCCCGGATCATCGTTGTAGGGGTCCGCAATATGCACCTTGACCGATATCGTCTTCGTGGGCTTCGGAGTAGCGGTGAGGGTAAACACCACGTTTCCTCCCTCAGTGACAGACCTACCACCACTGATGCTGACCACTGGAACAACGGCGGGTTCGTCATTATCCCGGATTGTCACCGTAGCGGACGATGGTGACCCCATTCTGTAGCCGGAGCCACTCCGCAAGGATATCTCCACCGAACCATCCGGCTCATCGGTGGAGTCATCGGGAGTACGCCACCGAAGGATGCGCCAGGGTCCATCGCCTCCGGAGATTGTGGTGGACCAGTTTCTCACGGTCCACGCCCCATAGTTGCCATTCGCCACGCGGCTGAGGGCCACCCTGAGGGATCCAGGAACGCGACGGTCAGAATGGATCTGGAAGGAGGCTATCTGGCCCTCGGTGATGTCCGACGAACTAGTCCGAATAGTCAGCACCGGGTAACCACAGACACCATTCTTTTTCGACTGACCAGACGAGCAGGTAGGTTCGTCATTATCCCGGATTGTCACCGTAGCGGACGATGGTGACCCCATTCTGTAGCCGGAGCCACTCCGCAAGGATATCTCCACCGAACCATCCGGCTCATCGGTGGAGTCATCGGGAGTACGCCACCGAAGGATGCGCCAGGGTCCATCGCCTCCGGAGATTGTGGTGGACCAGTTTCTCACGGTCCACGCCCCTGCCATTCGCCACGCGGCTGGGGCCACCCTCGGAACGCGACGGTCAGAATGGATCTGGAAGGAGGCTATCTGGCCCTCGGTGATGTCCGACGAACTAGTCCGAATAGTCAGCACCGGGTAACCACAGACACCATTCTTTTTCGACTGACCAGACGAGCAGGTGACCACCGACTCGTCATTGTCCCTGACGGTGACCGTAGCGGAGTTGGGTGTTCCAACCCTGTACTCAGAGCGCCACCCAGAGTGGGTTCGGATCGTGACCGTAACACTGCCATCCGTCTCATCCGTCGAGTCATTTACGGTCGAAATCCTCCCACTTCCGGAGGTACTACCCGTTCCCAATTCCCAGTAGGTAACACCAGTCTGGGTGGTGAAGTCTCCACGCTGTGACCGGAGAACCTCCACCTTTAGGGTGCCCGGCAACGGCCGATCAGAGCGAATCCTGAAATCGGCATAGGAACCCTCGGTAACCGAGGATCGGTCATCCTGATGGACAGTTAGCACGGGGTAGCCACAGACGCCATCCTTCTCAGCCTGACCAGACGAGCAGGTGACGGGCGCCTCATCATTGTCCCTGACGGTGATGGAGGCAGACGACGGCGACCCGATCGTGTAACCGGTACCACTGTTCAGAGTCAAGGTGAGCGAACCGTTCGGTTCGTCCGTGCTGTCATCAACAGTGCTCACGCTGATCCACCCCGACCGGGTGTTACCGCTGCTAATGGTGACCGTTCCGCTGCCGCTCCAACTAGCGAACGACCCACTCTGCGACCGGGAAAAACCCACCGAAATAGTGGAAGGCACAGACCTATCCGAGGTCACCCGGAAATAGGCAGTGCTGCCCTCGGTCACACTCGACTGATACCGGGAAACCGTCAACACCGGCAAAGGCGCAACATCGTCGTCGTTGACGGTCACCGAAGCAGACGACGGCGACCCCACCGTGTAACCGGTTCCGCTGTTCAGAGTGAGGGTGAGCGAACCGTTCGGTTCGTCTGTGCTGTCATTGACAGTGCTCACGCTGATCCACCCCGACCGGGTGTTACCGCTGCTAATGGTGACCGTTCCGCTGCCGCTCCAACTCGCGAACGACCCACTCTGCGACCGGGAAAAACCCACCGAAATAGTGGAAGGCACAGACCTATCCGAGGTCACCCGGAAATAAGCAGTGCCGCCCTCGGTCACACTCGACGAGTGCCGAGAAACCGACAACACCGGAGCCTCGTCGTTGTCCCTTATCGTTACCGTGGCTGAACTAGGCGACCCCACCGTGTAATCACCATGGCCAGAGCCCAGGGTAGCGGTGACCGAACCGTTCGCCTCGTCCGTGGAGTCATCAGTGGTGTACCAACCGAAGGTCCATGACCGGCCGTTGTCAATCCTGACGGACGTAACCGCAGTACCAATACCGTAGTTGCCGCTCGGCGAGGGGCGTACTCCTACGTTCGTACCCCTTGGAAGATCGCGGTCCGAGCGAATGCGGAACTCAGCCTTCTGACCCTCGGTAACGCTCGATGAGACCCTTTCAATAGTCAGCACCGGGTAGCCACAAACGCCATTCTTCTTCGACTGGCCAGACGAGCAGGTAGTCACGGGTGTCGTGGTAGTTGTGGTGGTCGTCGTGGTCGTGGTGGTCGTCGTGGTGGTCCCTCCGCCCACACTACCCGTAGTCCTAACCATCCTCACCGTGTCAGCCCAATTGGTTGAAAGCGATGTTGTCGATACGCTAGAGCAATCCGCCGAGGACCCGTCGTTATCGACCACATCCACTTTGTCGGCGGAGGGTTCGGCCAGTTCGTACTTGTCGTCCTTATCAAGGATGATGCCGACCCAACCATCGGACTCCTTGCAGTTGTCCTTCTGAATGGTGACCCGGATCCAGTTGGAGTATGACGAGCCCTCAGGGATGGTGATCTGTCCCTTACCACTCCAGTTGGCGAACGACCCGTATTGCACCCGGAAGAATTTCGCCGTCACATCCCACGGGACCGGAGTCCAGTCTTTGGAAGCAATGACAAAGTAGGCGGTTTGGCCTTCAGTCACAGTGCCTGTTTGGTATTTGTAGACAAAAAGCTCTGGGAGGCTACCGACCGCCGCTGTAGCCGACCTGGTGGCGACCCGAAAGGGGTTCCAATCATCATCCCGGATCTTGGCGGTCACGGTTCCAGCAGTCTTGGCCTTGGTGCCAAGGTTGATGGACCCAGTGCCGTTTGTTACATACACCGTCCTTTCAGTGACGGTCCGGGAGAGGACACCCCCCTCCTGCTCAATCTTCAGAACCACGTCGAAATTGCCCGAGGTATCCATGGTCACCGTGAAGACGACATCCTTACCAGGATCGGGAGAGTTGGCGCTGACGGAGGCCGCCGGCCTGTTGTCATTGATTTGTATTCTGGCTGAGTAGGGATCCGTCCGGCTATACCAGGACCCGGGATGAAGTTGGAGGTCTACCCACCCAGAGCGGTTAGGGTGTATACCCAATTTCAGCTTGCCCTCACTAGCGGCTATTGGTGCGGTAGTGGGGGCATCCTTCGTCAGTACATTGCCGAATTGAACGATAGAGACACGCAACTTTGGGGCATTATCCAGGTCGAAAAGGGAGCCTTCGTACCTCCATGTTGGCGATCACTGAAAGTTCCCAGTCTCGATCACTGAAAGTTCCCACCTCCTGGGGGTAAATGCCCGTTGTTGGGTAGGGCTCTCTCCAAGCTAAGGGATTGTCACATTTCCTAGCTGTGGAGAGGAGCCCTGCCCTTTATGTTGGTACTGGAGGAGTGCGTGGAAGTTCATGCTTTGAGGAGGCGGGGGTGGTCGATCTCGGCTATCGCCCGTCATGTTGGTAAGAGCCGCCGTACCGTGCGAGCGTATCTGTCGGGCGATCGGGTGCCCGGTCAGCGTGCCCGGGCGGGGGCGGATCTGTTTGATGAGTTCGAGGCGTATGTGCGGCAGCGGTTGTCTGATGATCCGCATGTGTGGGGGTCGGCGTTGTTCGACGAGGTGGTGGCTTTGGGCTATGAGCAGAGCTACCCGACGTTCGTGCGGAAGGTCCGTCTTCGGGGCCTGCGGCCGTTGTGTGGCGCCTGTGCGGGTACCAGGGGCCGGGCCACGGCGATCATCGATCATCCACCGGGTGAGGAGTGCCAGTGGGACTGGGTGGAGTTACGTGACACGCCGTGGGGAGCCACCGCTCATGTGCTGGTGGGTGTGCTGTCGCACTCGGGCGCTTTTCGGGCGTGGATCACGTCCCGCCAGGACCAACCCCATTTGGTGGAGGGTCTTGACCAGGTGTTGAGACGACTGGAGGGTACCCCGCGGCGGTGGAGGGTGGATCGGATGGCGACCGTGGTCGCCGCCACCGGTCGTATCCAGCCGTCGTTCGTTGGGGTAGCCAAACATTATGGGGTGGTTGTTGACCCGTGCCCACCGCGCCGTCCTCAACGGAAAGGCGTGGTGGAAAAGGCCATCCACTATGTCTCTCAGCGGTGGTGGCGCACCGCAGCGGTGACCAGCATCGCCGAAGCACAGCACAGTCTGGACAGATTCTGCCAGACCGTGGGCGATCTTCGCCCACGGGGTGAGAGCACGGTGGGTGAGCTGGCCAAGACCGAGCCTCTCCTCGAGCTGCCCCTGGTGGCTTACCCGGCAGAAGGGACTTTGGAGCGCAGGGTGACATCCAACGGGCTGGTATCGGTACGCGGTAACCGATACTCGGTGCCACCAGGGGTGATAGGAACCCAGGTCACCGTCCGATGGAGGCTCGGTGACCCCACTATCAGCATGTTCTCGGCCAGTGGCCGGCTGGTCGCCACCCACCAGCAGGCACCCCGCGGTATGGGACGGGTGGTTCGGCTACCCGAACACACCGCCGCTTTGGAGAACGTGGTCCTAGCCGAGTTCACCACCAAACCACCCTGCAAACCCAAACCCAACCGTCCGCCATCAGACGCGGCTTTGGCTATCGCCGCCGGTATCGGAGACCTGTACACCGAAACGGTGATCGATCTGGAGGTGTACCAGCGGCACATCGACCAACAAAACCGAAAAGCGGGGCTGTGATGAACCAATCGGTGTACCAACAGCTGCGAGGCCATCTGGCCTACCTCAACCTACCCGCCGCCGCCGAGGCGCTCCCCACCCACCTCGAACAGGCACGAACCAACCGTGAAAGCCACACCGAGTTCCTTGAAGGTCTACTTCGAGTAGAAGTCGAGACCACCGAACAACGGCGATGGGAAACCCGTCTCAAACTGGCGAACTTCCCCACCAGATGGCAACTGGAAGACTTCGACTTCACCGCCCAACCCAGCGTCGACGAGAAACTGGTAAGAGAGCTGGTTACCGGGGCCTACCTGGCCGATGCCTCCAACGTTTTGTTCATCGGACCGCCCGGCGTGGGCAAAACCATGCTGGCGGTCATCCTCGGCCGCGCCGCGGTAGACACCGGTCACAAGGTGTACTACACCACCGCTGCGGACCTGGCGGCGCGGTGCCGCAAAGCCGCCCTACAAGGACGATGGGCCCAAACGTTGCGGTTCTTCAACACCCCCAAAGTGTTGATCATCGACGAACTGGGCTATCTGCCCATGCCGGCAGAAGACGCCGCCACCCTGTTCCAAGTCATCTCCAGACGGTACGGAAAAGGATCGATCATTCTCACCACCAACCTCGGTGTCGCGTCGTGGGGAGAGATCTTCTCCGACCACACCATCGCCGCCGCCATGCTCGACCGGCTGCTCCACAAAAGCGTGGTGTTCACCATCACCGGCGACAGCTACCGCCTGAGAAGCTACCAAGCCCAAGCCCGAAAACACCGACCGAAAGGAGACCTGCTAGCCTAAAACCACCCAACCCAGGGTGGGAACTTTCGCTGATCGACTCTGGGTACTTTCGATGATCGTCATCATCCAAGTATCCGGTTGGATTGGGAACTTGAAGACGATCTCATCGGCGCCGATATCGACATTACCTTCCTTTGCGACGCTAATTATCGGCCAGGCGGGGTCCTCCGGGATAACACAATCGGACCACTCGATCTCACCTGGGGCATTCACAAGAACCACGTTGATCGTATGCTCGATCGCATCCGCAACCCTTGCCTCGAAGCAAGCGTATACCGCCTCATAGTGTCGGATCTGGCGAAAGCACGACGCGTGTAGGCACTCAGAGTCATCGGTAGGCAAGTGTTGAAGAAGTTTCGCCACTATTTTGCTCGCCGCGTTCGCCGCGATATTCCCGGTGACGTCCTTGCACCGGTCCACCTCGATTGTCCCAGGGCTGATTGTGCGCTTCCCGACCGTCACATCTGGTAGGTCATATTCGTCGATATCCTCCTTGCCCTCGGCGCACTCATCGTCAGTTACGGTGGCGGCCACACGGATGGAGACCTTGTCGGGCCTACTGGATGTCTTCGCCAGGGTGTACGAGATGCCACCCGTCTCATCGGCCGGCAGGATCTGGGCCCAGATCCTGCCTTCAGTGGCGACCTCTTCCAGGACACCTACTTCAATAGGCCCTTGACCGTTATCGACCTCAGCGTAGTTAGAGGAGCCACGGTAGGTAAGATATGCCCGTTTGGCAACGGGCCCCCCGGACTGAGTCACCTTATACCTCACGTAGATGCGATTGGTGTTGGCGGGCGACACCTTTACGAGAAACTTCGCGAAGGTTTGGCCGCGCTTCTGGATGAACCCTGCGGCCTCAATCCAAGCCTTCGGCAAAGCCGAGGCCTGGTTGTGGCTGTTCTCATTCACACCTGTCGTCCCACCCGTGGTGGTTTTAACCGAATTGGTGTTCACGCCCCCAGTTCTCCCACTCGTGACGGCATCATTATCGTCCTGAGGTAGAGTGGTCGTGGTCGTGGTCGTGCCGGGCACGGTAGTTGTAGTGGCGGCATGCTTTTCCGCTGCCTGCTCACAAAGCGTCTTGGCGTAGTTGCTCGCCCCACCGGGTTTCCCCGCCCAGCCTCCGCGAGTGTTCCCGGCGAAGTTCCACACATCGAGACCTTGCGTGTTGGTCGTCTTGGTACACCCTGCCGCTACGGCTGGCGTCGGGCGGGTTACGAACCCGGCCATGACGCCGAAAAGCCACAGAAAGGCAACAGCGGCGATGATAATTCGCTTACAGGCTCCCATGTCTCGATCCTTTCAAAACTCGTGTTTTCCGCAGCTTTACTGCTTGATCATCGTTGCCGCTCATAGCGACCTCCTCTCGTCATGCCGGGGCTTCCGGACTCGGGGTTCTGCCCTCCACTGTTGCTGAAGGCTCTTGGCGTCCTCCTTGGCGTTTCGCTTTTGGGCCAGTCATTCGGTCCGAGGACCGGTCGGTTACGGACCACGAAGGGCTTGGTCCGCTGGGGCACGAACCTCTCGATCCCGCAGGCTCCACACGCCCCTCCTGCCGAATCGTGAAGCATCTGCCACATCCACGGCATCTTCCCGTTGCCCAGCGCCCAGCACAGACGTGAACACCAGCGCACCTGCCGAGTGGTAAGCCAACGTCCCGCACCCGCCCCGTTCACACTGTTTGGGCGGCCAGACTCGCGCTTCGGCCTGGGAGGAGGTAGGTCTAACCCGGCCTTCTTGCCGCACAGCCGGCATAGACCATCCGACTCTGATCGCCATCAACTCCACATAGAGTCGCGCCTTGTCTCCTGGGCGGGAATCTCCCAACCGAACACCGTCCGCTCGCCCAAAGCCACTTCGTCGCCATACGCTTCGATGGGCTCGGCGGCGAAGTGCTTCTCTCTCATCTATGGCACGGGGAGCGGGAATCGAACCCGCCAGGCTCGGATTTGGAGTCCGGGCTCCGCCCAGCGGCCCCCGTGACTGCCCTCGCCTCCAGCTATCACTCGACTGAAGATTGATGGGGAGGCCTGATTTGCTCGGGCCTCCCCATCCTTCGGTTCGGGCTATCGGCCTCGGGTCATCGACACACCTGGGACTGTGTCTCCACGGTGTGGGCAACTTGGCGTGTATGGGATGGTCACGGTGTAAGCCACCCGCTTGTGGTAGTAGGTCGGGCGGGTGCCTACCTGGACGAGAACCTCGTAGGGTTCCTCCACACGCTTTCATGGTTGTCCTCACGTCATCGGGTTGTTCCTGTGATTGACGTGAGGACACAGATGGCCTCGCCTATTCACCCAAGGTCGGCGGTAGCTACTCCCCGACCTGTTGGCGGGCTATGGTATTCAGCGAGCAACCCGACTCGGACTGCTCACATCAATCACAAGATTGCTTTCACACTACCCCCCGTTTGGCTGGGATGGTGGTAATAGCGCTGACTATTTCCTGCGTTCCAGCGGGTTCGCGAAGAGAACTTTGGGGTGGGCAAGGGGCGCAACGGGTTAAGAGTGTGTCGGTCGTTTTCGCGGGTTAGTTGTCGAGAAGCAGGGGTTCGGATGGGTTCATTTGCGTTGTCGGACAGTTCGCCTGCGCCGGTACCGGTGAGATGCCTGGCGGCGGGGTGGGCGGCCGAGGCTGTTCGGTGGGCGGCGGAGGGAGTATCTTCCCTGTGGGGACTGGTGTACTGTCCAGCCGTTGTCGTGTACTTTGTGGTGGCATCTGCTGCACAAAAGACACATGTTGTCCAGATCGGTGGGTCCTCCGTCGGCCCAGTGGACGATGTGATGCGCCTGACACCAGGAGGCTTTGGCGCCGCAGCCCACACAGTGCTTGTCGCGGGCAATGAGAGCAGCGCGTTGGGTTCCGCTGGCCTTGCGGCGGGCCCTTCCCAAATCCAGGGGTATCGAAGACCCCGCGAACACGGCGGGCAGGATCTGAGCATCACAGGCCAGATGCCGCAACGTCCGGGCGGGAATGGGGGTTCCATCGGACAGGCGGGGGTTTCCAAGTTCCTTGCTGACCGCGTGGTAGTCGGCGATCAGCAACATCCGCACATCCTGGGACCGGCCGTCTTTTCCCTGACGGGTGACAAGTTCGGCCAGGGCGTCGGCCATCCGTTGACCCGAAGTGGCCCGGTTCCGGGGGTCTTCCTCATGCCACAGTTGTTTCATCATCCGTGACACTGCAGTCTCGACCCGAGCACCCGTCACCGGATCGAACCGCCCGTACAGCACGGTCATCCCGTCCTCAAGGTCGGTCTTGATCCTGGCGAACCGCCGCGACCGCTGATGCTCCAACTTCGAAACACCATCATCCTGAGCACGCTTTTGTTCGTGTTTGCGGACCGTGGCCGCGAACTTGTCAGGAGACTGGGAACGGGCACCGTCCAACAGTTCATTTTCGTCGATCTCTCCCCGCTGGTTGGCGCCGGCGATGATCCGGGCGTTGTCAGCAGAGATCTCTCCCTTTTGGAAACCCTCCCGCGTCTTGGGCAGTTCCTCCAATTCTTTGGCGGTTTCCACCTCTGACCGGGCCTTCCGTCGGGGCAGCAGACCGTCCTTTTGCAAAACGGTTTCCACCACCTCGGCGCCTTTGCGTCGGCGCAACTCGGACAGGACCTCGGCGCGGATCGCCGCCGCCTGGTTCTGAACGCGGACCGTCGACTTCAACCGCTGTCGCAACTGCTCAGACGAAGCCTGAGAAACCGGCAGAGTGGGTGCCAACAGACGCACCCGGTTGACCACCGATGTTCCGTTCACATCTTTTCTGTTCATACATACCAGTATGCACCATGGGTGTGACAAACAACACCGTATAATACTAAGTTGTTAAAACAAACACTAAGAGAAGGCCAACCGAGAGGATCTCAAATCGGTAAGGGTATTGAGACAGGTTCCCCGGTTCATCCAATCGCATGGTGGCAACCACGGGGTGTCACCGGATGTCGATAGATTTCAACTCCTATGAGCAGATACAGAAAGAAGCGATATCGGAGGACGAGAGGCGGATCTCGGAGAAGAACCACCAGGGCTAAAGGGGTTCGTGGCTATACGCTCCGAGGCCGACGGGGGCGAGTGAAGTATGTGGGGATCACCAACAACCCCCGGCGGAGGGCAGCACAGCACCGGCGGGCCGGCAAACGAGGCAGGATGCGGGTGGAAACCCGACGCCTTTCTCGTAAAGGGGCCCGACGCTGGGAAGGGGCGAGGCTGGCGAAGTACCGCAGGAGATCCGGGGGGAGGAATCCCCGCTACAACAGGACGAGAAGCGGTGGTCGAAAGAGTCGCCCAAGAGGTTGGTGGTAGCTGGCCATCCGAACAGGCCTGCCCAACCAAATGGAATGTCGGCTTTTTGACGAAGATACCTACAGGGTGACAGGGCCGGTTCGAAGGATACGGGGATCTCGGCCGGGCAGCGCTTCGATCACCGTGGAGGCCAGTCCTCCCGGACACACTCCCGGTAGATAGACCTCGACCTGGGCGCCGAAGACTTCCTGGGCTTCCCGATCCGATCGCGCCGGTGAACCCCCCGACCGGTTGGCGGATGTGACAGCCAGCGGACCGCACAGGTCCAGCAGTTCCAGGGTGAGGTGATAGTCGGGCATCCGAAGGCCGACTGTGTTGCCGCTCCGGTTCCCGTCAGAGTTTTCAACCGCCAGAACCAGAGTGAGAGGCCCCGGCCAGTGGCCTTCGGCCAGTTCCCGGGCTATGGGAGGAAACACGGCAATGCTCAGTGCATCGTCGATCGACCCCACCAGGACGGGAATGGCCTTGTCCGCCGGGCGGCCCTTCAGCCGGAAAAGCTCCTGTTGCGCCCAGTGATGGGTGGCAAGCCCGTAGACGGTGTCGGTCGGCACTCCCACTGCCTTTCCTTCGGCCAGCATGGCGCAGGCCTGAGTCAGAAGTGGGAGGGTCATGAACCTAGATCACGCTTCCCCATACGAACCGGCGTCGACCGGCCAGGTCGTGTTTGATCCTGGCGTTGATGCCTCCGGCCCGGAAAGCCTCCTGCACCTCCGCGGCCTGGGTTTCCCCGACTTCAACAACTACCGTCCCCGATGGTCTCAGCCAGTCCGACACACCGGCAGCCAGTCTCTCCAGTATCTCGGTGCCACGGGGGCCCGCCACCAGGGCCTGATAGGGCTCGGCTCTCACGTCGGACGGAAGTTCCGGCCATTCGGACTCCGTAACGTAGGGCGGATTGGAGACCAGAATATCCACCTCACCCCGAAGCGAGGACGGCAAAGCCTCAAAGAGATCGCCTTCTCGCAACTCGATCCGTCCCCCCACCCAGCGGTTGGCCCGCATGTTCTCCCGTGCCAATTCCAGAGCTTCCGAAGAGATGTCGGTGGCCACCACTTCCGCTTGCGGATAGGAGTGAGCGAGGGCCAGGGCCAGCGCACCCGAGCCGGTTGCGATGTCCACTATCACCGACGGCACAGAGACCGGAACCGACCGGACCACCAGTTCCCATAGTTGTTCGGTCTCGGGCCGGGGTATGAGTGCCCTCCGATCCACCCCCACCCGCACCGGGCCGAAGTCGACGTGCCCTTCCAGGTACTGCAGCGGTACTCCCGCCTTTCGCATGCCGAGGAGAAGAGATGTCCGATCGGCGATCTCAGCCGCCAGCGGCAAACCGGGATGGATTGTATCCGTGGTGACCGTGGCGATCAGTCTCTCTAACTCGTGGTAGGGGAGGCGGCTGCGGCGGGACAACTGTAGTGGAGTGAGAGAGGCCGAGGTCATTGTCGAAGGCGAACGGGTCAGTCGTTCGGGGATTTCCCGACCAGTGATGAAACCAGTTTCTCGGAGCGATCCTGGGCGGTCAGGGCATTGCTCAGCTGGTCGATCTCGCCCTCCAGCACCCGATCCAATGACTTGAGCGTCAATCCGATGCGATGATCGGTGACCCGGTTCTCCCGGAAGTTGTAGGTGCGGATCTTCTCCGAGCGGCCCCCTCCGCCCACCTGCGAGCGCCTCTCTCCGGCGATTCCCTCCTGGCGCTTCTCGACTTCCAGCCGATAAAGCCGGGCTCGCAGCACCCGGAACGCCTTCTCCTTGTTCTGGAATTGGCTCTTTTGGTCCTGGCAACTGACCACCAATCCGGTGGGAAGATGGGTGATGCGCACCGCCGAGTCGGTGGTGTTGACCGACTGGCCCCCTGGACCCGAGGAGCGAAAGACATCCACTCGCACCTCGTCGGGACTCACTTCAACCTCCACCTCGTCGGCTTCCGGAAGTACGGCCACGGTGGCCGTGGAGGTGTGGATCCTGCCCTGGGACTCGGTTCTCGGCACCCTTTGCACCCGGTGGACGCCGCCCTCGTAACGAAGCATGCCATAGGATCCGCGGCCTTTCACCGCCAAGGAGATCTTGCTGTATCCGCCCACCCCGGATGCAGAAGCCTCCATTTCCTCGGTTCGCAAGCCGCGCCGGTCGGCGAATTTTTGGTACATCCGGAACAGGTCTCCCGCCCAGATCGCCGCTTCGTCACCACCTGCCGCCGCCCGGATCTCCATGATCACATCCCGGTGGTCGTCGGGGTCGGGAGGAACCATCAGCACCTCCAGGTCTTTTTCCAACTGGGCGGCTTCCCGGTGCTTCTCTTCTGCCCATTCCAAGAGTTCGGCCCGTAGATCGGGGTCGGTCGCCGCCAGATCCTCAGCCTCCCGGGCATCCTCGCGGGCGGCCACCCAGGCGCGACCGGTCTTTACGATCGGCCATAGCTCGGCTCGCCTTCTTCCTGCATCAGCCAGCCGGCGGTGATCGGAAAGGACTTGCGGGGAGGACATCTCCCTGTCGATCTCGGCCAACTGCCTCTCCAGTTCCGGGATACGATCTCGCCATACCGGAGTGCTCATCGGGCCACCGCCTTTACCACCGAAGCAGGAAAGGTCCCGGCCTCCAGCAGTCGGGCGGCCTCGGATGGATCCACTGCAGAGAGCAAAGCGGTCATGGCCACTTCGATCTGGAAAATATCCGGTTGGTTGGTCGTGAGCTTCTGCAGCCAGATTCCAGGCGCGGCCAGCCACCTGCCGAGGGTTTGGGATTGACGCTTACCGGCGAATTTGAGCAGTTCGTAGGCGATGGCGGCGATCACGGGTATAAACAGGATCCTGCTGGCGATCAGCACCAACCAGCCCGGGTTGCCCACCAGGGCGAAGGCGATGATGGAGATTATGACCACGATCAGAAGGAAGTTGGTGCCGCAGCGTGGATGCTCGGGCGGGTACTTGGCGATCGATTCCACGGACAGATCCTCTTGTTGTTCGTAGGCGTGAATTGTCATGTGTTCTGCGCCGTGATAGGCGAACACCCGCTTGATGTCCGCCATCCGGCCTATTCCCCATATGTAGCCGATGAAGAGTCCGAACCGGATGACCGCCTCCAAGAAACCGAACAGCAGACCGGACTCTCCTGCGGTCCAGCGCGCCACGGTGGCCGGTACCACCATGAAGAAAGCCACGAAGAAGCCGAGGGCCAGGCCCATCCACAGCCACATCTTCCAGCCCAACGACTCCTGCGGGCCCTCTATGGTCCCGGATTCTTCTCCCGGTTCCTGCGTGGCGACCTCGGCGGACCACGCCAGGGATCGAAAGCCCAGATTGAGAGATTCAACCAGCACCAGGATGCCCCGCAGGAAGGGAACCTTGGCGGCCCAGGTGCGGGTGGAGAGACGGGGAAGCGGTCGGCGTTCCGCCACTATGGCGCCGTCCATGCGCCGAGCCGCAACCGCCCAGGCTTCCGGGGCCCGGATCATCACCCCCTCGATCAGGGCTTGTCCTCCTACTGCCAACGGGTCCGAGGGATTCTGATTATCGGTAGAAGGTTGGCCGCTCATTGCCGTCGCCTCCGCTTGTGCACGGCCAACCTCAGATCATCCGATTCTTGATTGCGGAGAGCGCTCTCCGGTGACCGGTGTCCAAGAATTGACAGCGCCGGACCCTCTGGCGGCTAGGCGGGGGAGTTGCCCGGGTTCTTCTTTTGATACCGCTTCGAACGGACTTCGGCGGCCTCCCCGTAGCGCCTCTGGAAGTGCTCGACCCGACCACCGGTATCCACCAGTCTCTGTTCGCCGGTGTAAAAGGGATGGCACTCGTTGCACAGTTCCACCGTCATGGCGGGAGGTCTGGTGGTCCTGGTGACGAAGCTGGCGCCGCATGAGCAGGTAACCGTTGTTAGGCCGTATTGGGGGTGTATATCTGTTTTCATACCGATCTGACTCGATCCCCGGTGTTTCTGGCCACCTCGGCCAGGAACACCTTGTTGGAAGGTGAACTTTGCAGTTTATCTATCAGCAATTCGATTGCCGCACTCGGATCCAGCGACAGCAGCACCCGCCGCAGTTTCCAGACCTGGGGCAGTTCGTCCACAGTGAACAGCAACTCTTCACGGCGAGTGCCCGAGAGCTCAATGTCGACCGCCGGATAGATCCGCTTGTCGGCCAGCTTGCGATCCAACCGCAATTCCATATTTCCGGTGCCCTTGAACTCTTCGAAGATCACCTCGTCCATCTTGGACCGGGTCTCCACCAACGCGGTTCCCAAGATGGTCAGGCTCCCGCCTTCCTCGATGTTGCGGGCGGCGCCGAAGAACCGCTTGGGCGGATAAAGCGCCGTAGCGTCGATCCCTCCCGAGAGCATGCGTCCGGAAGCGGGGGCTGCCAGGTTGTGAGCGCGGGCCAGCCGGGTGATGGAGTCAAGCAGGATCACCACGTCCATCCCGGCTTCCACCATTCGCTTGGCGCGCTCCAAGGCCAGGTCGGCGATTTGAGTGTGCTGTTCCGCCGGACGGTCGAAGGTGGAGTACACCACGTCACCTCTCACCGACCTCTGCATGTCCGTCACTTCTTCAGGCCGTTCATCCACCAGCACCACCATGAGATGACACTCGGGGTTGTTCACGGTGATCGACTGGGCGATCTCCTTGAGAACGGTGGTCTTTCCTGCCTTGGGCGGGGAGACGATCAGTCCTCGCTGGCCCTTGCCGACCGGGGAGATCAGGTCGATGAGGCGGGCCAGGGTCCGCTGAGGCATCCCGTCCAACTCCAGGCGGAGCCGCTGATCCGGGAACAGGGGAGTGAGCCTTTCGAATTTGGGTCTGCGCATCGCTTGGCCCGGGTCGACCTTGTTGACATGCTCGACCCTCACCATTCCCGGATACTTCTCCTGCGAGCGAGGCGGCCGGATCGGCCCACCCACCAGATCGCCCTTGCGCAGTTGCAGGCGGCGGATCAGACCGGCGGAAACGTAGACGTCCTTGTCGCCGGGACCGTACCCGGACACCCGCAGGAATCCGTAGCCCTCGGGGAGAATGTCCAGCAGTCCTTCCCGGACCTCCAATTCGCTCTCGGGAATGTTGGCGTGGGACGGTTGCCTTCGACCCCTGCCGCGGCGACGGCGACCACCGCCTGGGCGCGGGGGACTGGGAGGCTCCGTAGCCCGGAATTCAAAGTCCGGCTTCGGGTTTTTCTCCTTTTTGCCGCCTCCAGAGCTGCTGCCGCTTTGGGTCTTTTGACGGGAGGGAGAGGGAGGAACGGGCGCCGGAGGGGCCTGCTGGCGTCCGCCCTTTGCCTTCGGCGGAGGGGTTGCCTTGCCGGCGTCGGATTCACCTTTGGCGCCGCCGGTTATGGCGACGATCAACTGCTCCTTACCCATTCCGCCGGAGTTGATGCCGATCGCCTTGGCGATCTTTCGCAGATCTTCAACCGACTTGGTTCGAAGCTGGCCGTTTTCGGTTTGAATAGTCATAGAGGATTCCTCGTGCTCTCGGAGTTATTTCCGAATAGCCTCTCACCTTCCTTATGGGGCGAAGGGCGTAACCGTGCTATACGAGACCGCCTTGGAGAGATTTCTCGGGTGCCCGCCGCCGGGGCTATGAGGGCGACGAACCAGACAAACGCCATTATACAAAGACAAAACCGCGTGCCAAAACGGATATCGCTTCCATGGTTTGAATGTGGGCGATGCGCTCAAGCCGTTTGCGCTCGGGCGTTCTCCAGCACCGCCACCAGGCGGTCAAGCCGAGCCGGAATCACGGTGGTGCGCTCCCGCCGGGCGGACAGGTCGGCAAGCCGGGACGGAAGTTGGGGAGAAAAACCCACCGCCTCGGTCACCGCTTCGGGGAATTTGGCGGGATGGGCGGTGGCGATGCTGACGATCTGCTCGCCGGTCTCGCCCACGCGCTGCGCCATGGCCCATCCCAACGCACTGTGAGGGTCGAGCAGCAATCCGTGCTCGCGATGTGCTTGGGCGATCACCTCGACAATCCGGGTGTCTCCCATCCACCCGGCGCTGAAGTCCTGTTGGAGGCGAGAGTGCAGGTCCTCGTCGAGCCGCAGTTCGCCCAGCCGTCGGTAGTCGCTCATCATCTGTGACATCCACTCACCCCGCCTGGAACCCAATTCGAACAGGTATCTCTCCAGGTTGGATGGGATCTGGATGTCCATGGCCGGAGCGAGAGTGGGACGCACCTCGCCAATGGGAAGAAGCCCTTCGGAGATGAGTCGGGTGAGTCCGTGGTTGTGGTTGTTGGCCACCACCAACTTGTCAATGGGCCCCCCCATCCGCCGGGCGGCCCACCCGGCCAGCACGTTGCCGAAATTGCCGGTTGGCACGCAGAAGCTGACCGGCTGCCCCAGCCGGCGCCCAGCCCAAAGGTAGTAGGCGACTTGGGCCACTATCCGCGCCCAGTTGATCGAGTTGACCGCCGCCAGGGCCAGTCGGCGGCGTATGCTCGGGTCGGCGAAGGCCGCTTTCACCAGGTCCTGGCAGTCGTCGAAGGTCCCCTCCACGGCCACCGCATGGACATTGGATGAATCCACGGTGGTCATCTGGCGACGCTGGATGTCGGATACCCGACCTTGGGGATAGAGAATGACGATGTCGATGGCGGGGCGGTCGCGGCAGGCCTCGATGGCTGCCGAACCGGTGTCTCCCGAGGTGGCGCCCAGCACCATTATCCGCCTGCCCTGCAACGCCAGGAGTTGGTCGAACAGCCTTCCCAGCAATTGCAGGGCGTAGTCCTTGAAAGAGAGGGTGGGGCCGAGGGTGAGATCCAGCAGCCACCGGTTCTCCGCCACCTGCCTGAGCGGCGCCGGTCCCTGGGGGCCGAAACCGGCGTAGGCTTCGGCAGCCAGCCGGGGAAGATGTTCGAGAAGAAGACTTCCTTCCATGAAGGGCGCCGCCACCGTGGCAACCATCTCGTGGTAGGAGATGTCCGCAGGCAACGGCGGGACGGAAGGCCATCGCTGCGGGACGTACAGGCCCCCGTCGGGCGCCGGTCCCTGGAGGAGGATGTCGTCGAAAGAGGCGGGAGGGGTCCCTCCCCGGGTCGAGATATATCTCACGGCCGGACCCGGGCTTCGGTGGGAGAGTCCATCAGGGGCTTGAGCCGATCACCCGGATGGTGGCCGCCACCTGGCCTACCACCTGCAGTTTTTCCAGGTCCCGCACCGCTGCCCGGTGATGGTCCTCCCGTGCGTGGTGGGTGATCAGCAAAAGGGTTGCGTCGTCTCCCCTTCCCTCCTGCCACACCGACATGATGGACACCTGGTGAGCGCCGAACACCGCCGCGATCTGGGCCAGGACCCCGGGGGCATCCTTCACTTCCAGGCGCAGGTACCACTGGGTCTGCACGTCGGAGAAGTCCCGCACGGCGCCGTTGCCGAACCGTACCCGGGGGGCGACCTTGGTGCCGGCCAGGAATTCCCGGGAGGCGAGGATCACGTCTCCCAGCACTGCGGTGGCGGTGGGTCTTCCGCCCGCTCCCGGTCCCAAAAAGAGCAGTTCACCGATGGAGGGACCCTCCAGAAAGACACCGTTGTTGGCGCCCCTTATCAGGGCCAGCGGGTGACCGGTCGGCACCAGGGCCGGGTGCACCCGCACCGCCGGACCCTGCGAGGAAGTGTCTGCCACCGCCAGCAGTTTCACGCCGTAGCCCAACTGGCGGGCGAAACCCATGTCCATGGTGGAGATCTCGGTGATTCCCTCCCGGTAGACCTGGTTTATGTCGACCCACTGGCCGAAGGCCAGTCCGGCCAGGATGGCCGCCTTGGCGGCTGCGTCGTTGCCGCTTACGTCGGCGGTGGGGTCCGCCTCGGCGTATCCCAGCCTTTGCGCTTCCGCCAACGCCTTTTGATAGGCCATCCCCTCGGCGTCCATGGCGGTCAGGATGTAGTTGGTGGTCCCGTTGACGATTCCGGTGACCCGTTCGATCTTTTCGCCCGCCAAGGACTCGGACAGGGGACGGATCAGAGGAATCCCTCCGCCCACCGCCGCTTCGAAGAGCAGCGAGACGCCCTTGTCGGCCGCCCGCGCAAACAACTGCGGTCCGTGCAGAGACAGGAGTTCCTTGTTGGCGGTGATCACCGGCTTGCCCAGGTCGAGAGCGGACAGCAGCAACTGTCGGGCAGGATCGACCCCTCCCATGAGTTCCACCACCAGGTCCACCCCGGGCATCGAAACCAGGTGATCTGCACGGTCGACGATGAATCGGGAGGGGAAGGGTCGGGGCTTGTCCGGTTGGCGAACGGCCACGCCCCGCAGCCTCAGGTCGATTCCCGACTTGGCCAGAATGGCGTCGCGGTCTTCGAGGAGCCGTTTGGCCAACTCGCCACCTACCGTGCCTCCTCCAAGAAGGCCCACGCCGATTTCCATAGCCGGAATGGTAGAGCGCCACAGGTACGCTTCGGCAAACCAGACGCCCTCGCCCTTAGGAAGAACATGGCCGGACCTCTACCGTTTCATCTGCTACCCGACACCTCCGAGGTGGTCGACGGGCGTTTGGTGGTGGGTGGATGCGATCTGGAAGAGTTGGCCGAGCAATATGGCACTCCGGTTTTTGTCTACGACGAGCTCCACCTGCGACATCGTTGCCGGGAGGCCGCCGGTGCGTTCGGGGGAGAGGTGGTCTATGCGGCCAAGGCTTTTTTGTGCTTGGCCATGGCCAGATTGGTGCAGTCCGAAGGTCTGGGTATGGATGTGGCGACCGGCGGAGAATTGGCAATGGCGCTTCGCGCCGGATTCCCGCCCGAGAAGCTGGTGTTTCACGGCAACAACAAGTCTGTGGAAGAACTGGTGACGGCCATCGATGCCGGGGTGGGCCGGGTGGTGGTGGACTCTTTCGACGAGATGGATCGAATCGACCACCTGTACGTCCGGTCGACAATGGGGCCGGTTGATGTCCTGATCCGGATCACTCCCGGTGTCGATGCTCACACTCACGAGTTTGTCGCCACCGGTCATGACGACACCAAGTTCGGTTTCACCGTGTCAACCGGGGCCGCCGACCAGGCGGTGCGCCGAGCCAAGAACTCCCCCTCCATGCGGGCCCGAGGCGTCCATGCGCACATCGGGAGCCAGGTCTTCCGGCTGGAGTCCTTCCGGGAGGCCGCTCGCATCGTGGCGAGGCTGGCCGTCCCGTTCGGTCTGGAGGAACTGTCGCTGGGAGGCGGGCTGGGAGTGCCGTATGTGGAGGGGGAGTCGGCGCCCGCCATTGCCGAGTGGGCGGAGGCGCTGGTGGGAACCTGCCGGGAGGAAGGAGTCACCGGTCCCATCGCGGCCGAACCGGGAAGGGCCATCGTGGCCTCTGCGGCGCTGACCCTGTACCGGGTGGGGACCATCAAGGAGGTGGAGGGGGTTCGCACCTACCTGTCGGTGGATGGGGGGATGAGCGACAATCCCCGGCCGGTCCTGTACGGCAGCGGCTACGAGGTTTTCTTACCCCGTGCGGTGACCGCCCCCCGGGAGCGGGAGGTGACGGTGGTGGGCAAGCACTGCGAGAGCGGGGACCGGCTGGTCGATTCGGGTTGGGTACCCGGCGACGTCGAAGTCGGAGACGTGGTCGCCACTCCGGTGACCGGCGCCTACGGCCATTCCATGGGATCCAACTACCAAAAGGTCCCCCGACCCCCGGTGGTATTCGCAGCCGACGGCCAATCCCGCCTGGTAGTGCGCCGGGAAGAATACGAGGACATGTTCCGCCTGGAAGTGGAGTAAACACCCGGGCTCGGCCTCCCCGCTGCCCTACGGGAGGTCTGCTTCGACTCTCGCGGGTCAGCCGACGGCTGTCTGTGGTTCGGAGGTCTCTCTGCTGTCCACCGCGGCCTTGGTGGCCGCTACGCTGGCTTTGAGGGCGGCCAGCAGGTCGATTACTTCTCCGGGTTGGTCGGGGGACTCCAGTGAGACGATCTCTTTTCCTTCGACCTTCTGCCGGGCGACCGCCTCGATGTTCTCCCTGGTCTTGTCCTGGTAGTCGTCTCCCACGAAGGGTCCGCTCATGGTGTCGATCAGGATCTTGGCCATCTCCACCTCCTCGGGCCTTATCTCCACCTCTTCGTCAGCCTCGCCGGCGGGAACAGCCCGGATCTCATCGGGCCAGAACATGGTCTCCAGCAGGAGGGTGTCCTGGTGGCATCTGAGAGTGGAAAGGTGTTCCTTTCCTCTCATCGCGAATCGGGCTACCCCCACCCTTCCCGCTGATTGGAGGGCCTCCCGGAGGATCCGGTAGGCGCGCAGGCCCGTCTTCTCCGGCGCCAGGTAATAGGAAGACTTGTAGTACACCGGATCGATCTCTTCGGACTCCACGAACCTGATCACGTCGATCAGGGGAAGGCCTTTCTTGCCGATCCCTGCCGCGGCCAACTCGGTGTCGCTGAACACTACGTAGGCGCCCCGTTCCACCTCGTAGCCTCGCACGATCTCCCCCCAGGGCACCTCTCGACCGTCCACTTCCGCCACCCTCTTGTAGCGGATCGGACTCTTGTCGCTTTGACGCAACTGTTTGAACTTGGGGCGCCGATCTTCGGTGGCCGAGTAAAGCACCACCGGAATGTTCACCAGGCCGAACGAGATGGCGCCCTTCCAGATAGGACGCATCAGGCCTCCGATTTTACCACTTTCAGATGCTTTGTGATCGAGTGGGTCTGTGTGTTGAACAGGCTCGGCGAGCAAGAGGGCTGGTCAAGGCGAGCAACAGGGCGGGTTAGGAGGACAGTTCTTCTCTGACCAGTCGGGACACCAGGCCTCCGTCCACCTCTTGACGGTGGGTCTTCATGATCTGTCCCATCACCCTGCCCTGTGCTCGGGGTTGGCTCTCCACCCCCAGCCGGGCGATGGTCCGGCGGACCAGCCGGCGGCTCTGGTCCTCGTCAAGACGGGAAGGCAGCCACCGGGACAGGTAGTCCACCTCGAAGGAGAGCTTTCGGGCCATGTCCGCCCCGCGCTCACCCAGCTTGGAATACTCGGAGGCGGCCTTTCGCATCTTCTTTACGTACCCTCCGATCACCTGCCGGTAAAAGTCGTCATCCTCCCCGGTTCCCAAAAAACCGCGGGCCGTTTTTCGGGTCTGTATTTCCGCTTCGACGGAGCGTATGGCGTCCCGGCGGGGGCGGTCACCCGTCTTCATGGCGTTCACCAACTCGGCGCGCATCTCGTCTTTAACGCTCATCTGAGGTTCTCTCGTCGTCTTCTATTCTGCAGCCTACCGGTGGTTTGAGAAGTGCATCAGTCCCAAACCGAACGCCGCCAGGAGGTTTTCGTTGGTCAGCACTTCCGATGGAGGTCCGCTGACCACCCGCTTTTCTCCAAGCAGAAGTACGTGGTCGGCGGTGTTGGCCTCGCCCAGGTCGTGGGTGCAGACAATCACCCCGCAACCGTGCTCCCTCTCTTCGTGCATGATCCTGTCCACGGTTTCCGCCGAGATGACATCCAAGCCGGTGAGCGGTTCGTCCAACAGCATCACGAGATGATCCTGGGCGATTCCCTGGGCCATGAAGACTCTCTGCCGCTGTCCTCCCGACAGTTCGGTGAGATGCCGGTTGGCGAGATGGGTGATGTCCATCCTCTCCATGGCTTCCGCGATCCGAGCGCGGTCGTCGATCCGGAAGGGCCGGACCATGCCCCGTTTCGGATAGCGGCCCATGGCCACGATCTGGGCGACGGTAAGCGGGAGAGACTGGTTTACGTCCTTGGACTGGAGCACGTAGGAAACCTGCTTGCGGGCCTTCTGCGGGGTGGTGCCCATCACCTTCACCTCCCCACCCGCCGGGGCGATCAGGCCGACCATGGTGTGAAGCAGTGTGGACTTTCCGGCACCGTTCGGTCCGATCAGGGCGGTGATCGCTCCCATGGGAGCGGTGAAAGAAGAAGGTTCCATGACAACGTGCGAGCCGTACCGCAGTTCCAGGTCTTGCGCCTCGACCGCGGGTCCGACCGGTCCTGCAGGCCATTTCATGATCGGCAATCCGGGCAGATGCCCTCGACCTCCAGGGTGTGTTCGGTGACCAGGTATCCGGTGTGGGTGGCGGCTAGGTCGACCAATTCGGCGAGGCGGCGTTCCGCCTCGGGGGGCAGGACTATGTCGGAAATCGCCATGCACGGTCTGCACACCATGTGGTGATGATGGCCCGACAGCCATTCCGCCAACTCGAAGCGATTCGACCGGTCCGTGCAGCGGATAAGGGAAAGCACCTTGGCCTCGAACAGTGCGCGCACCTCCCGGTAGATGGAAGAGGAGGGGACCCGCCGCTGGGTAGCCCGATACAGTTCATCGACGGTGAGTGGACCGTGGGTGTGCTCAAGTACAGAGATGAGTTCTCGGCGGTTGGACGTGTAGCGCATACCCTGCGAACGCAAGCTTTGTTCTACCTTGGTGTGCACCCCGGCCATAACTGAGTCTTATGATAATCATCGCCATCGGTGTCCTGTGATAATGATTATCGTGCCCTCACGATAATGACGCTGGGTAGGGTTGGATGGGCATGGACTGGATCGTGGAACCTTTCGAGTTGGCCTTTCAGCAGCGGGCCCTGGTGGGAGGAGCGCTTGCCGGTGTGCTCACCTCGGTGGTGGGCGCCTGGGTGGTCATCCGGGGGATGTCCTTCATGGGGGATGCGGTGGCTCACGGAGTCATACCCGGCGTGGCGATCGCCATTCTGCTGGGAGTCAACCCGGTTTGGGGAGCGCTGGTGGCGGGCGTGGTCATGATCTTGGGGATCAACCAGGTCCACCAGCACACCAAACTCAGCGCAGACGTGGGGATCGGCCTGCTGTTCGTGGGCATGCTTGCCCTGGGAGTTGTGGTTATCTCCCTGACTCCCACCTTTTCAGGCTCCATCACCGCCATCCTCTTCGGGGATCTGCTGGGAGTCACGTGGGGTGTCGTCGTGCTGGAAGCGATCGGTTTAGTGGTCGCCCTGGTGTTGTCCTTTGTCATGTACCGGCCGTTCCTCGCTCTGGCCTTCAATGCCGACAAAGCCGAGATGATGGGATTCCGTCCCCAGGTGGCGCATTTCGCCCTGCTGGCGCTCATCACCGGAGCGGTGGTGCTCCTCTTCCAGGGGGTGGGGGCAATCCTGGTGTTCGGGTTGCTGGTGGGCCCTCCCGCCACCGCCATCATCATGGTTCGGAGGGTCGTTTTGGTGATGGTCGTGTCGGCGGTCTGCGCCATCTTCTCAGTGGTGTCCGGCTTGATGGTCAGCTACCACTATTCCACTGCCGCCTCCGCCACCATCGTGTTGATCTCGGTCGTCATGTTCTTCGTGGTGCTGACCGGATCCCGGGTGCGAAACGCCCTCAGGAAGAATCCGTCGGTTTCCGTGGGGATATAGAACAGACGCCTCAAACGCCAAGAAGTCGACAGCGCCCGAGTCGGTTATGACAGGCTTTCACTGCGCCATGGGCTGTGAAGAAGAATTCAACTCCGATCAGCCGGCCGGGGCCGCCTGCCGGGCTTGCCGACGATCTTGCCTGTGTGCGGCAGGAGTCCGGCGAGGGGACAGACTGTTATTCGGGGGAGCGCCGGCGGGCGGACTGCAGAACCTCGTCGATGGTGTTTTGCTCCAGGTCGCCCAGGTTCTGCACGTAGTCGTAGCCGAACCGGCCTTTGATGCACAGATTGCCGCTGGTGACTTCGTGGTCCTGGGGGGAGGTGACCTTGACGATCCGGTTGTCCTGGGTGTGCAGTTCCAGGTTGCAACCCACTCCGCAGTAGGAACAGACCGTGCGGGTCACCGCTTGGGCCTGCGGGTCCCATACGCCGGCCCGGCGCAGTTCCCATTCGGAGCGGAACATCAGGGCGCCGGTGGGACAGACTGCGATGCAGTTCCCGCAGAACACGCAGGCGCTGTCTCCCAGTGGAAGGTCCATCTCCGTGGAGATGCGGGCATCGAAACCCCGGCCTGCCACGGCTATGGCGTAGGTCCCCTGGGCGTCTATCCCGCACGCCTCCACGCACTTGTAGCACAGGATGCAGCGAGAGTAGTCGCGGACATAGAGCGTGTTGTCGACCTTGGTGGGTTGGTGGACCCCCTCGGCAGTCTTCCCGTTGACCTCATGATGGTGCCCGGGCTTGCGTCCGTCCCGCTCCCCCGCCGCGGTGGGTTCGGACAGGGGCCCGTACCGGTCCGGGTCGGCGCCGTAGCGCTCCATCCAGTGGTTGACCTCTTCATCGGCGACCGACAGATCCACCGAGGAACCCAGGAATTCCAACACCATCTTCCGGCTGTGACGCACTCGGTCGGAGTCGGTGGCCACCACCATGCTCTCTTCGGCCACCCGGGAGCAGGCCGGGACCAGGGTGCGGTTGCGCTCCACCTCCACAACGCAGACCCTGCATACGTTGACCGGAGTGAGAGTCTCGAGGTAACACAGGGTCGGGACCTCGGTTCCCATCTGCTGGCACGCCTGCAGCAGAGTGGCGCCCTTTTCCACTTCCACCGAGGCGCCGTCCACGGTCAGTCGAACCTTTTCAGCCGAACCGTTGCTTTGCTGCGGCTGGTTCATCACAGTAATCCCAACTCGAGAGCAGACCGCAGGGCGATGGCGGCAGTGTGACCCAGCCCGCATATCGAGGCGTCCCGCATGGCCAGATCGATCTCTTCTATCAAGTGCATGTCTCCGTCTGTGGGTTGGCGGCGGATGCGAGCCAGCGCTTCTTCCAAGCGAACGGTACCAACCCGGCACGGCACGCACTGCCCGCAGGTCTCATCCCGGAAGAAGGCGGCTATGCGGGTCAGGATATCTGCGAAGTCGGTGTGCTGGTCGAACGCCATTATCACCCCGGACCCCAGGGAGACTCCGGCCTCTGAAGAGGCTTCGAAGGTCAGGGGCATTTCCAGCAGGTCCGGTAACACGAACGAGCCGGCCGCTCCTCCCAGGAGGACGGCTTTCAACTCCAGCCCATCGGGCAGTCCTCCGGCCATTTCGATCAACTCTCCCAGGGTGGCGCCGAACTCCACCTCGTAGACACCGGGCCGGTTGACCGATCCCGACAGGCAGAACAACTTGGGACCGGTGGACTGGTCGGTCCCCAACCCGGCGAAGGCCTCTCCTCCCTCGGTGACAATGTCGAGCACGTTGCACAGCGTCTCGACGTTGTTGATGACAGTCGGTTTGCCGAACAGTCCCGATACCGTGGGGAAGGGGGGTTTGTTGCGGGGCTCTCCCCGGAAGCCCTCGATCGAGTTCATCAGGGCGGTCTCTTCCCCGCAAATGTAGGCGCCCTGACCCCTTCGGATCTCGATGTCGAAGTCCACGCCCGTTTCGGCTCCTTCTCCGAGCAGTCCTCGCTGACGAGCCTCGTCGAGGGCTTGGGAGAGTCGCCGCGTGGCCAGGGGATATTCGCCCCGTATATACAGGTAGCCGCGCCGGGCGCCGATGGCGAACCCGGTGACGGTCATCGCTTCGATCACCGAGAACGGATCGTCTTCCATCAGAACGCGGTCTTTGAAAGTGCCGGGCTCCGATTCGTCGGCGTTGCAGATCAGGTAGCGGACCGGCTCGGGTGAGTTGGCCACCGTCTCCCACTTGATCCAGGCGGGGAAAGCCGCCCCGCCCCGACCTCGCAGACCCGACGCCTTGACCTCCGCCACCACCTTCGCCGGTCCCATCTCCACGGCTGCGCCCAGCGCTCGGTATCCCCCGGCCTCCAGGTAGGAGTCAAGAGAGCCCGGGTCCACCACCCCGACCCGGCGTAGCAGCCGGAGATGAGGTTGGCCGAACTGGGGGATGGGGAGCCTGCCCGGATGTCCATTCGATGTGGACGGCGCGGGGGAGGACCCGTTAAGTCGGGAGACGTTCTCCCCGGCAACGACCAGGTCATCCCTCCCGGCGCGCTGTATGTAGGCAGCCGGGGTCCGGTCGCACTGTCCCAGGCATGGTGACGGCGCCCATCGGGCATCGGGGGACTGGAATTCTCCCCCTTGGAATCTGTCGACCAAATCCAGGGCGCCGTCGCGGCGGCACACGATGTCGTCGCAGATGTGCCAGACTTCCGGAGGGGAGGGGTCCGTCGATATCAGAGAGTAGAAAGTCGCTACTCCCCATGCTTCGGCCGGCGGGACCGACAGGACCCGGCAAATGTGCATGAGGGCGCCCTCCGAAACCCAGCCCACCTCCGATTGCACCGTTTCCAGGGCGGGGAGCAACAGGTGGCGCCGGTTGACGACGCTCTGGCGTCCGGTTCGGAAGATACGCAGGTTGGCGGCTGTGCGCACCCGGTCGTGAGTCTCCGATTCCGCTATTCCGGTGGCTCGCTCCACGGCTCTGCGCTCGGCGGCGGTGGGCTGTGCATCCGTGAAGCGAAGGTCCATCAGTCAGGCACTATCGAAAGGTGGTTACCCGACCAACGCCGGCGCTTTTTCGACCCTCACCGCGGTGGCCTTGAACTCGGCGGTGCCACTCTTGGGATCCCAGGCCTCGATGGTGAGTTTGTTGATGTCGGCCTGCTCGGGAAAGTGCACCGACATGAACACCAAACCCGGGCGGAGGCTTTCGTCCACTCGGGCGGGGACGGTTATCGAACCCCTCCGGGAGGTGACCCGTACGTCTTCTCCTTCGGTGATATCCCAGGCCGATGAATCCTCCGGTGAGATGTCGAGAGTTCCCCCGATGCGTATCGGTGTGTCGGTGCCCCCGCTTTGCACTCCGGTGTTATAGGAGTCGAGGTGACGACCGGTGGTCAGACGAGTCGGGTACCGGTCGGTCAGGCGGTCGACCGGGGGAACCCACTCCACTGCGAAAAAGGGGGCGAGCGGACCGACCGGCGGGTCTTCCCACAGGCGGGAGTGCAGGTACAGCTCACCGGGATGGTCTTCGTCATAGCAGGGCCATTGCAACCCCCCGTTGTCTTCCAGGCGGCGGTAGGACATGCCTCTGTGCATGGGTGAGAGGCTGCGCAGCTCGTTCCACACCTCCTCGGCGGAGGGCATTCCCCAATCGTGCCCCAAAGCGGCCGCCATGGAAGAGATGATGGAGGAGTCGGTGCGAGCCTGTCCCGGCGGCCGCAGGGCCGGACGAACCCGCTGTACCCGTCGTTCACTGGAGGTTACGGTCCCCTCCGCTTCGCACCAGTCGGCGGCGGCGGGAAGTACCACGTCCGCCATGCGGGCGGTGCGGGTCAGGAAGATGTCCTGGACCACCATGAAGTCCAGTCCTTCCATCAGGTGGCGGGCTCTTTGGACGTCAGCCTCGGAATCGGCGGGATTCTCCCCGATCACGTACAGGCCGCGCAGGTGGCCCTCTTCCATGGCCTCGAACATCTGCGTGAGGTGCCACCCTTTGCGGGGAGGTATGGAGACGCCCCAGGTGGCCTCGAATGCAGCGCGAAGCTCGGCGGACTCGACATCCTGGAATCCGGGCAGTTTGTTGGGGATGGCGCCCATGTCGCCGCCTCCCTGAACGTTGTTCTGGCCTCGGAGCGGCACCAGTCCCGACCCGTAGCGACCCACATGACCGCAGAGGAGCGCCAGGTTGATCAGAGCCAGGACATTGTCGGTGGCGTTGTGGTGTTCGGTTATTCCGAGCGTCCAGCACAGTTGGGCTCGTTCGGCTTTGGCGTAGGCATGGGCGAGGGTGCGGATGGCGTGAGCGGGCACCCCGGTGACCTGCTCTCCCCGTTCCAGGGTCCACTCCTCCACACTTTGCGCGTATTCGTCGAAGTTGAGAGTCGAGCGCTCGATGAATCGGCGGTTTTCCAATCCCGAGGCGAGTATTTCCCGGGCCATGGCGTTGGACAGAGCGATGTCGGATCCTACGTCGATACCCAGCCACAGGTCCGCCCACTGGGCGGATTCGCTGTGGCGAGGATCCACGCAGAACAACTGGGCGCCGCGCCGGACCGCCTGGATGATCCGGTGGAAGAAGATGGGGTGTGCCGCCCGGGCGTTGGACCCCCACAGGATCACCACCTCGGCGTCATCCATCTCCCGATAGGAACTGGTTCCCCCTCCGGCTCCGAAAACCGCCGCCAGACCGGCGACGCTGGGAGCGTGTCAGGTCCGGTTGCAGGAATCTATGTTGTTGGTGCCCATCACCACCCGGGCGAACTTCTGTGCCAGGAAGTTGGTCTCGTTGGTGGCCTTGGAGCAGGAAAACATCCCGATGGCCTCACCACCGTGAGCATCGCGGACCGCGCCGAGTCCGTCAGCGGCCCTGCCGAGGGCCTCGGTCCAAGAGGCTTTCCCCAGCACGCCGTCGCGGCGCACCAGCGGATGGGTCAGCCGGGTCTTTTTTCCCATAGTCGACTCTCCTTGAAATATCCACGGGCCATGAGTCCCGTGGCTTGCATTTTAACACAATGTAAAGCGGCCTGAGCCCAAAAGGCGGTCGGCAGGTCGGCTGTCCCCGGGCAAGGTGGAACGGAAAAGGTCCGGCATCGGCGGCGGGGGACGGTTGGCGGGGCGCCTGGCGCAGGAACGGTCGGGCGGGTGGGGGTTCGGTATTTTGAGGAGGTCGCCTTGGCCGACGAAGACGGCTTCATCGCTCGCACCGTCGCGGCCCGATCAACCCTTGTTGTCGAAAACAAGCCGGTGAACTTTGCGGAAGGTGGTGGAGGCGCACACCCGCCGATGCTATCTTTCTGCTTGTTCAAAGAAAGGAGGGCGGAGGGAGTCCCCGCGACGTCGGTCATCAGGCGAGTCACAGTGCGCTGTCCCTCTCAGCGTCATGACTGCCGGTGCCGGGCAACTGCTTGCTGTGGCCTTGGCCGTCCTGGCGGGTGCCAAGGCTATCGGAACGCTGGCATTCAAGGGAGGGAAGTGGGCGCAAAGCGTGGACAGACGGCTCGAGTCCCATAGTTCTCTGCTGGAGGCGATATGCCACGAACTGGCTGCGATATGCCACGAACTGGAGGCGATGCGCCACGACATGAGTAGGCTTTTTCGGCGGGTCCAGTCTTTACCGTTGTGAAGGACAGTCCGCTGCGACTGTCGGAACTCGGCGAGAAGACAGCCGACGAACTTTAAGCCTGGGATTGGGCGAAACGCACGGACGAGCTTCTGCGGGACAGGGCCGGCGCTAAGCGACCCGACCAGATCCAGAAACTTGCCTTCGATTTTGTCTACCAGGAGTACCAGCCTGACAGCGAGTTCGACGCGGCGATCAGCATGGTCGCCTACGACCACGGCATTGACGACACCGAGGTGCTCGATGTTCTCGTTGTGGTTCTCCGAGACGCCCTGATCGGTTTGGAAGGTCACACGGCTGATCTGCGGCCAGATTCAGAAAAGCCCCACCACCTTGCCGGACGAGTCGATATCCACGTTGAGGTAGGCGGGCGTCGATGACAGGCCCGGCATGGTGCGCACCGCTCCCACCAGCGGGTAGATGAATCCGGCACCCACCGAGGCGCGCACCTCCCGGATGGGGAGAGTGTATCCCTGGGGAGCACCCCTCAGGTTGGGGTCGTGGCTGATGGAAAGGTGGGTCTTGGCCATGCAGATCGGCAGCTCCCCGAATCCCGCCTTCTCGTACTGGGCGAGTTGGCGATTGGCCAGCGGCGTGTAGGAAACGTCCGCCGCACCGTAGACATTGCAGGCGATGCTCTCGATTTTCTCCTTGAGCGAGAATTCCTTCGGATAGAGCAGCCGGAAATTGCTCTCCACCGTACAGGCGTCTTCCACCGCCTCGGCCATTTGCAGCGCGCCCTGGCCTCCGTCGGCCCAGTGAGTGGTGGGCGCCGCAGCGTGGGCGCCGGCCTCGGAAGCCGCCGCCTGGACGTACTCGATCTCCCTCTGGGTGTCGGTGGGAAACACGTTGACCGCCACCACCGCCGGTACTCCGAACTTTTCAATCGTGCGCAGATGCGCCTGGAGATTGACCACTCCTTCGCCCAGCAGTCCGAGGTTCTCTTCGACATACGCCCTGGGCAGCGGCCGTCCCGGTTTGACCGGCGGACCCCCTCCCTGGGCTTTCAGGGCGCGGATGGTGGTGGTCAGCACCACGCAGTTCGGCGCCAGTCCCGACGTGCGGCACTTGATGTTGAAGAATTTCTCCATGCCCATGTCGGCTCCGAAACCCGATTCGGTGATCGTGTAGTCGGCCAACTGGAGAGCCACCCGGTCGGCCAGCACCGAGGAGTTGCCGTGGGCGATATTGGCAAAAGGTCCGGCGTGGACGAAGACGCCCTGTCCTTCCAGGGTCTGCATCAAGGTGGGATGGAGAGCGTCCTTCATCAGCACGGTCACCGCTCCCGCCACCCCCAGGTCCTCGAGGGTGAGCGGATTCCCGCTCTTGGAGTAGCCGAACACCATCCTTGCGCAGCGTTCCCGCAGGTTGCGGAGAGCGGAGGCGTAGTCCTGCCCGTCCACCAGGGCCAGGATGGCCATGATTTCGCTGGCCACGGTGATGTCGTACCCGGTTTCTCTGGGCAGCCCGTCGATCCGACCGCCGAGTCCCAGCACTATGTTGCGCAGCGCTCGGTCATTGACGTCGACCACCCGCCGCCACAGGATGTTGTGAGGGTCGATCCGCAGGCGCGGCAGGCCCCGTTCCTCCATCTGCTCGTCGTTGAGCCTCTCCTCGAAATACCACCGGGCGTCGATAGCGGCGGCCGCCAGGTTGTGGGCAACCCCGATGGCGTGCAGGTCGCCGGTGAGGTGAAGGTTGAACTCCTCCATGGGAATAACCTGGCTGTACCCTCCTCCGGCCGCTCCTCCCTTGATCCCGAAAGTGGGGCCCATGCTGGGTTGGCGAATACAGGCCATGACGTTGCGGCCCCGGGCCCCCAAGCCTTGGGTCAGGCCGATGGTGGTGGTGGTCTTGCCTTCGCCCAGGGGAGTCGGAGTGATAGCGGTCACGTCAACGTAACGGCCTCTCGGACGGTTGCGAAGCCGTTGCAGGATGTCGAGATGGACCTTGGCCTTGTCATGCCCGTAGGGGATCAGTTCTCGGGTTCTGATCCCCACCCGGTCGGCTATTTCGGTGATGGGCAGTACCTGGGCGGCTTGGGCGATGTCCAGGTCGGAGGGGATGGGGGACGAATTCAAGGGACGCCTCCTGGGGGGTCTGAGGTTTGGTGTCGGGGATGAAACCGCCGGGTGTTTACATAATGTTAACCTTGATGAAGGGCCTTCGGCGCTCAGAGGCCATCTTCGGGTCGGCCAAATTGGCAGTGGATCGGTGAGGACGGAGGACATGCAGGACGGGCCGTCCCGACAGTGGGAGGTTTTTGTCAAACAGATGGGCATTTCTAATCTCTCACCTAGGCCGTGTCCGCGCTCTCTTTCCTGATGAACAGCCTTCAATGGACTGGATAGATCTCTTACTTGTAGCCGCCCGCGTGGTGGGCGTGTTCGTGCTGTTGCTGCTGTTGACCGTGGTCAATATCTGGATGGAACGAAAAGTGGTGGCGGACATGCAGAATCGCCTGGGCCCGATGCGGGCCGGACCCTGGGGAATCCTGCAAACGCTGGCGGATGGGTTGAAACTCTTCTTCAAAGAGCACATAACCCCCCGCAAAGTGGACCTGGGCGCCTATCTGCTGGCCCCCTTCCTGGCGGTGGTGCCGGCATTTTTGATTTTCATGATGGTGCCCCTCGGTCCGGGCTTGGAGATTGCGGGCCGGTCGGTGCCGCTGCAGGGCGCCGATCTCAATATCGGGCTGTTGTTCATTCTGGCCATGTCGTCGATGGCGGTTTACGCGGTGGTGCTGGCCGGATGGTCGTCGGGTTCCAAGTATCCGTTGCTGGGAGGAGTGAGGGCCACCGCCCAGGCCATCTCCTACGAGGCCGCCATGGGCCTGGCGATGGTGGCCGTGGTGATGTTCTCGGCCACTGCCGCGGGGGCCGACAGCGGGACGCTTTCCCTGGCCGAGATCGTGGAGAGACAGTCAGGCACTTGGAAGGGCGCCGTCGGTTTTCTCGATCCGGCGCTGAGTTTCATTCCCCGCTGGAACATCTTTCCCCAGGCAGTGGCCTTCGTCATTTTCTTCATAGCGGCGGTGGCGGAGACCAACCGTGCGCCGTTCGACCTGGTGGAGGCCGAGCAGGAGATAGTGGGAGGGTTTCACACCGAGTACTCGGGAATACGGTTTGCGATGTTCTTTCTGGCCGAGTACATCAACATTTTTTCCATGTGCGCCATTGCCGCCACCCTGTTCCTGGGAGGATGGAACGGTCCGGTGTGGGAGGGGATGGTTCCCAGTTGGGTTTCGGCCATACTTCCGGTGGTATGGCTGATGGTGAAGAGCTATGTGCTGGTGGTGGTCTTCTATTGGATAAGAGCCACCCTTCCCCGGCTGCGCTACGACCAGTTGATGACTTTGGGCTGGAAGCGGTTGATTCCGCTGTCGATGGTGTGGCTGGTGATTTCCACGGTGGTGATCGGGTTCCGCCACTTCGGTCTGCCGTTTAGCGGGTGAGGAGAGAAATGGGGATTTTTAGCGACTTTTGGAAAGGCTTCAAGGTAACCGGATCGATCGGTCTGCGGGGACTGTTCGGAAAAGGCATCGTCACCACCCAGTACCCCAAACAGATGCGGGAAAAGCCGGTGCGGTTCCACGGACGTCACGTACTCAATCGCTATCCCGACGGGATGGAGAAGTGCATCGGATGCGAGTTGTGCGCCGGGGCGTGCCCCGCCCGGTGCATCTACGTCCGGGGCGCCGACAATCCTGCTGATGATCCGAAAAGCCCGGGAGAGCGTTTCGGATACGTGTACGAGATAAACATGCTGCGCTGCATATTTTGCGGCCTGTGCGTGGAGGCCTGTCCCACCGAGGCCATCACCATGACCCACTTGTTCGAGATGTCGGTCACCAACCGAAGTGACGCAATCCACACCAGGGACGAGTTGTTGATGACCGAGGACGGGTCGGTGCCGCACATCTACCAGGAGGACCCCTTTGCCGATCTCTCCGAACTGGACGCCGCGGACGGCTGGTTGCGGGCCACCGCGCCGAGCGGAGTGGCGGCCTATGAAGGCGAGACGATGTGGCAGCCGACGCCCGGCCCCGCTTCCTGGGAGCCGGAGCCGGACCAGGAGACCAGGGACTCCGCCGATGGTTGAATTGGTCGTCTTCGTGCTGATGGGTTTGGGTACCCTGGCCGGGGGCCTGACGGTGGTGCTGGCCCGTAACCCGGTCAGATCCGCTCTGGGGATGCTGGCGGCCCTGGTCTCCCTGGCGGTGATCTACGTGGTGAACCTCGCTCACCTGGTGGCGGCGGTGCAGGTGGTGGTCTACGCCGGGGCGGTGCTTACCTTGTTCTTGTTCGTGATCATGTTCATCGGTGTGGATCGGGCCGAGGACACCTCGGAAACCATCCCGCTGCAGCGGAAACTGGTGGCCGGCTTCGCCCTGTCGGTGGCCGTGGGGGCTGCGGTACTGGTTTGGAGGGGCAGGTTCTCCTGGACGCCGGCCGCCGCGGAATCGGTACCGATTCCCAACGGGACCGTTCAGGCTCTGGGAGGGGAACTGTTCACAACCTGGGTGTTGGGGGTCGAGGTCACCGCCCTGTTGCTGACCATCGCCGCGGTGGGGGCGATCGCGTTGGCGTTTTACGGTCGTTCAGGGAAGGCTTCGGCGGAGAAGTGATGCTGGAAGTCACTCCCGGCTGGTACATGACTCTGGCCGCCGTGCTGTTCGTGCTGGGCATGACCGGAGTCCTGATCAGGCGAAACGCCCTGGTGATGTTCATGTGCGTGGAGTTGATGCTCAACGCGGTGAACCTCACTTTCGTGGCGGCCGGCCGGGCGTTGGGAGTGCTGGACGGACAGGTGGCGGTCTTTTTCGTATTGGTGGTGGCTGCCGCGGAGGTGGTGGTGGGCCTGGCCATCATCGTGGCCATCTTCCGGAGGCGGGCCACCGCCTCGGTTGACGAACTGGCGGCTCTTCGGGGATGATGGAGCTTCCCACCGAGGCGCTGTGGTTGGTAATCGCCCTCCCGCTCGGTGGGGCGTTGCTGCTCCACTTCACCGGTCGGCTGGTTGGTGAGCCCCGGGCCGGATATCTGGCCGTCGCCGCTTCACTGGCCGCCTTTGTGGTGGCAGGGGTCGCCGCCGTTCCGTTCTTCACCGGGGACGGCCACCCGTCCCAGTCCCTGTTGTGGGAGTGGATGCCGGCGGTGGGGGCTTCCTTCGAGATTTCCTGGGACCCGTTGTCGGCGCTGATGACCCTGGTGGTGACCGGGGTGGGTTCGGTGATTCACATCTATTCGGTGGGATACATGCACGGGGACCCCCGCTTCGCCCGCTTCTTCACCTACCTCAACCTCTTCACCGCATCCATGCTCATTTTGGTGCTGGCCGGAAACTACGCCATGTTGTTCGTGGGCTGGGAATTGGTGGGTCTCTGCTCCTATCTGCTGATCTCTTTTTGGTTCACCAAGCCGTCGGCCGCGTCGGCGGGTAAGAAGGCGTTCGTGGTCAACCGGATCGGCGACTTCGGATTCCTGATAGCCCTGATGCTGATATTCAGCACTTTCGGGACTCTGTCCTATTCGGGAATTTTCGACCGGGCCGCACAGGAGTTGAGCGGCTGGGCGCCCACGGCTATAGGTTTGATGCTGGCCACCGGCGCCATCGGAAAGTCTGCTCAGATACCTCTCTACGTGTGGCTGCCAGACGCCATGGAGGGCCCCACGCCCGTCTCGGCTCTGATCCACGCCGCCACCATGGTCACGGCGGGGGTTTACGTGATAGCCCGCTCGGCGCCGATCTTTGACCTGGCCCCGGCGGCGTCGGGGGTGGTGGCCATGGTGGGGGCGCTGACCGCCCTCTGGGCGGCGACCATCGCCATCGGCCAGTCCGACATCAAGCGGGTCCTGGCCTATTCGACCATCAGCCAGTTGGGCTACATGTTCCTGGCGGTGGGGGCCACCGCCTATGTGGCCGGCGTGTTCCACCTGATGACCCACGCCTTCTTCAAGGCCCTTCTGTTCCTGGCCGCCGGGTCGGTTATTCACGCCATGGGTGGACGACAGGACATGGAGGAGATGGGAGGCCTGCGCAAAGCCATGCCCGTTACTTTCGTGACGATGGGAGTGGGGGTGGTGGCCATTGCCGGCTTCCCCCCGCTGGCGGGTTTCTGGTCCAAGGACGAGATCCTCAGCGTGGTCTTCAACCAGGGCGGGTGGTACACGGTCCTGTGGCTGGTCGGACTGATAACCGCACTGCTCACCGCCTTCTACATGTTCCGCCAGTTCGTGATGGTGTTCCTGGGCAAACCCCGCTGGCCTGACGGCGTGACGCCGCACGAGTCGCCTCGTTCGATGACCGCTCCCCTGGTCATCCTGGCAGTGCTGTCGGTGGCCGGAGGGTTGATCAACACGCCATTCCGGCTGGGTTTGGAGCACTTTCTGGAACCTTCATTCGAAGGCGTCCATCTCGGGCATCCTCCCGAAGGGGTGGGGTTGGTGCTGATCCTGGCGGCCCTGGCGGTCGGCGCCGGGGTGGTGGGAGCGGCGATGGCCTTCTTCGCGTACCATCGTCCCGCCGCCGGATGGCGCCGGTTCCAGTCGGGATTCGGAAAGGTGTGGGGATGGTGGGAGAACGCCTACCGGGTGGATGATGCGTACGGGACGATGCTGGTAGGTCCCGGTCGGCGACTCGCCGAACACGCCGCCTTCGGGGTGGATATGAAGGTGGTGGACGGCGCCGTGAACGGTGTGGCATGGCTGGTGCAGGCCACCGGGCGCCTGATCCGCCCGGCGCAGAGTGGGCTCATTCGTCAGTACGGGCTTTGGTTCGGGTTGGGCATGGTGGCGTTCTTGATCTGGATACTGGTGAGGGGCGTGGCGTGAGGGCTTTCAGATGCTGACTCTCCTGGTACTGACTCCTCTCTTGGGAGCGGTGGTCATCGCCCTTGTCCCGGCCCGGCGCCGTGAACTTCAACTGCCGCTGGGCATGGCTGTGTCGGTGGCCCCGCTGGGCGTGGCCGGGGCGGTGTTCTTCTCATTCGAGAAGGGAGAGGCTTCCTTCCAGATGGTGGAGAGGATGGTCTGGTGGGAACCGTGGGGGATCTCCTGGCACCTGGGCGTGGACGGGATCTCGCTGGGATTGGTGGCGCTCACCACCCTGTTGTTCCCGCTGAGCCTGGCCGCCTCCGACTCCATCACCCACCGCCGGAAGGCGTTCGTGATGGCCATGCTGGTCCTGGAGACCGGTCTGATCGGGACCTTCCTGGCGCTGGACCTGGTGCTGTTTTTCGTGTTCTTCGAGGTGATCCTGGTCCCGATGTACCTGATCATCGGGATCTGGGGCGGGGAACGTCGGGTTTATGCGGCGGTGAAGTTCTTCATCTACACCGCCTTCGGTTCGGCATTGCTGTTGGCGGCGATCATCGCCTTGGCGGTCATGCACGCGTCCCAGAGCCTGGACGGGGCGTTCAGCTTTGACTATCTTGCTCTGCTCAACCTGCAAATCTCTCCGACTGCCCAGATGTGGCTGTTCGGCGCCTTTGCCCTGGCTTTTGCCATCAAAGTGCCGTTGTTTCCTTTCCACACCTGGCTGCCCGACGCCCACGTGGAAGCCCCCACGGCCGGGTCGGTGCTGCTGGCCGGGGTGTTGCTGAAACTCGGCACCTACGGGCTGCTGCGTTTCAATCTCACCCTGTTTCCCGAGGCCACTGTTTCCCTGGTCCCCGTTCTGGCTGTTCTGGCGGTGGTGGGGATCATCTACGGAGCGGTGGTGGCGATCGTCCAACCCGATTTGAAGAAACTGGTGGCTTATTCCTCGGTGAGCCACCTCGGTTTTGTGGTGCTCGGCATTTTCGCTCTCACCTCCGCCGGCCTGCAGGGAGCGGTGATCCAGAACGTCAACCACGGTCTCACCACCGGCGCGCTGTTCCTGCTGGTGGGGATGCTGTACGATCGCCGACACACCAAGAAGATCGCTGACTTCGGGGGTCTGGCCAGTCGGGTGCCCCTGATGGCCGGGTTCTTCCTGTTCATGGCTTTTGCTTCCATCGGCCTGCCGGGTTTGAATGGGTTCGTCGGGGAATTCCTGGTGCTGGTGGGCAGTTTCCCCTCCCTGCCCGCCTTTGCGGTGGTGGCTGCCTTCGGGGTGGTGCTGGCCGCCATCTACATGTTGTGGGCCTATCAGCGGGTGTTCACCGGACCTCTGACCGGAGTGGCCAACCGAAGATTGGTGGATCTGTCTCCCAAGGAGACGGCGATTCTGGCGCCGCTGGCGGTTCTGGTGGTGCTGTTGGGACTGTATCCGGGGATCCTCTTGGACCGGACCGCCCCCTCCGTCGAGGCCATTTTGGATCGTATCGAGCAGACCACCGATTACCAGGCGCCTTCTCCCGGCCGGCTGGCGGATGTGTTCGCCTCGGCATCCGGGGAGGATGAACAGTGAGTCCGGGCGCCTTCCCCGATATCGCCTGGGCCGGCCTGGCCCCCGAGTTGGTAATGGTGCTGGGGGCGGTGTTTTTGCTTTTGCTGGACGTCCAGATGAAGCCGGGTGTCGGGGTCCTGTGGAGATCCGGAATGGCGATCGTGGTGGCGGCCCTTGCTTTGGGAATCTGGCAGTGGATGGTCACCGAACCTGGAGGGGAGTTGGCATTCGGAGGGATGCTGGTCTTCGACCCGGCGGCGGCCTTTGCGCGCCTGGTGGTGCTGGTGGTCTCCATCCTGGCGATGGCGGCCGGGCGCAGCCTCTTTGCCCAGTTGGGCAACCGGGCGGCGGAAGGGTTGGCGCTGGTGCTCCTGGCAGCGGCCGGCTTCGTGTTGATGGCCGCCTCCCAGAACCTGGTGATGATGTTTCTGGGGCTGGAGATGGGTTCCATCTCTCTCTACATTCTGGCCGGCATCACCGGAGACGGAGTTCGCTCGGACGAGGCGGCCATCAAATACCTGTTGTTGGGGGCGGTGGCCTCGGCGGTGTTCATCTACGGCGCCGCCCTGGTGTTTGCGGGGACCGGTTCGCTGGGACTGACGGCCATCGGAGATTTTCTCGCCCGGTACCTGGTGCTCTCTCCGGCTGTTCTTCTGATCGGGATCGGTCTTATCACGGTGGGTCTTTGCTTCAAGGTGGCGGCCGCCCCGTTCCACGTGTGGGCGCCGGATGTCTACCAGGGCGCCCCGGCCGGGATAGTGGGCTACATGGCGGCGGTGGCCAAGGTGGGAGGATTCGCGGCCTTGGCCCGGGTGCTTTTATCCGGCTTCGGGACCTTCCGGGCCGACTGGGCGCTGGTGGTGGCGGGAATCGCCGCCCTCTCCATGCTGGTGGGAGCGGTGATGGCCATAATCTCGACCGATATCCGTCGCCTGCTGGCCTACTCAGGGGTGGCCCACGCCGGTTTTATTCTGACAGGGCTGGCGTCCGGCGCCCCGGGATCGCCCTCGGTCTGGTTCTATCTGGCGGTCTACACCGTGCAACTGGTGGCGGCATTCTCGGTCATCTCGGCGGTGGGAGGAGCGGCCTCCTCCGGATCGGCGCTGTCCGACTATCGGGGCCTGTACCGTCGCTCGCCGTTTCTGGCGGTGGTCCTGTCGGTGTCGCTGCTCGGCATGGCGGGTCTTCCCCTCACCACCGGTTTCGTGGCCAAACTGGGCGTGTTCCTCCAAGCCTGGCGAGAAGACCTCGAGTGGTTGGTGGTGGTGGCAGTGCTCGCCTCGGCGGTGGCGATCTATCTGTACCTGCGGGTGATCGTGACCATGTACATGCAGTCTCCCGCCACCGACGACCCGGTGGAGTTCGACCGCCCCACTTTCTGGGCCCTGGGCGTGGCCACCGCCGTCACGGTGATCCTCGGAATCTTTCCCCAGCCTCTCCTCAATCTGGTCGAATCGGCGATCTATCTGTGAAGGAATTCGCGAAAGATATTTCTATCTTTCGCGAATAAAAGGCTATATGCTCCTTTCGGGGGAAAGATATTAATAAATTGGCGATAAAAGTGGGTAAAGGACCTTAGCGATCAAAAGGGCTAACAGAGCATTTGGGCAGACGGGTGGAATCAGCGGATTTCTTCTGGCGATTTGAAATAAAGATATTCTTATCTTTGCCGAATATAGGTCGATTACCCCTTTTGTTATAGAAAGATATTAATAAGTTTGATAGCTAAGGGCGGTAATAACGTCGTGCCCTGGTCCGGCCCTCTGCACGAGTCAGGCCTGCCCGAGCCAAGTCGTTCAGGATGCTTCTCACCATGGCCATCTCTTCGCCCAAGAGTTGCGCTCCTTCTACGGTCGAGATGCTTCCAACTCGGTTTATCTCGTCCAAAAGCATCTGCCTCTTGCGGTTTTGCGCCTCCATGGCTGTGCTGCCGACCCTCAGGAGCACCTCATCTGACAGCACATACCGGGATCCTCCTCTCCTTCCGATTCGCGTAAGCAGACCCTTGGCCACCCCTCCGGACAGCAGCTTGGTGACTTCGCGACTGGGAAGCAGTTGCCTAACCCGCCGGGGCGTAACAGCGCCTTCCTTTCGAGCCGCTACCAGGATGCGACGTTCGTCTGCGGTCAGGTGGTAGCCCCCGAGCAAGGCCAGCCAAACCTGGTCTTCGACATCGACGAGAAACCGGTTTCGTAGCGTTACAGTCACCGAACTGTCGCTGCCGAGAAAAATGGGTGGTTCCATGAGGCGTGCTTCCATCTCCCTGAACATGCGATCCACCCCTTCGCCGTACTCCTCTACCAGCTTCATGCCTTTCAGAACACGCATGATCCGATGGTTCCTGCTGAAATGCTCGTTCCGCATGTTTTCAACCGTTATGTGAGCGGGCAGAGGCCCCGGACTTTGGACCTCGATGCGGTCATCCCAAATCGTGATGTCGATTGTTGCGCCGGTCAGGTTATAGTCTCGGTGCGCCAGCGCATTGATTATCGCCTCTCGGAGCACAGGGGTCGGGTACTCAGGAAGGACATCCCGGGTTGTGCCGACAACGATGTCGTACTGTTTGGTGTGCCGGGCAATGAACTCCAAACACTGCTCGAGAGTCTCGGCCAAGGGCGCTGAAATCTCCTTTCGCTCCGAGGTGGGGCCCGGTCCGGGACCCACCCCTTCGCGACGGACCAGATGTACCGTGCCTCGCGGTATGAATCGCCCAGGGTCCTTAGCAAAGAGAACGACCGCGGCGCGCAGCACGGTGGGATCGGAAGAGGTGGATTTCATCTCTGCCACATGCAAATCGCACAGCGCCCTCAGGGCATTGTCATGGCTGGCGCCGGCATGGCCGTCGGCTTCGAGGGCCTGATTGAGGGAAGCCAAATCCAGATCGGACGGGCCGAAACCCGCCACCGGTTCATCTTCTCCCGAAAGTTCTGTCCGAGCGCGCACAAACCAGCCGAGGGCGTCTCCCCGGAGAGGCCGGGACTGCTCACCCGAGCGTCTCAGCAACCGGCCGTCGGGGGTCGTGACGATCCGTCCCCTGATCTCCGGCACCCACGTGAGGGTGAGTTGCTTTTTCCCAACCATGATGGAACGGGTCTCGACCTGGACCCCGCATTCATAGGCGCGTTGCGTGATGCCGTTCACGGTTTTTTGCGACCGTGGGCAACCGACGATGGTCCGATTGTCGGTTACGCCATGGATGATGATTCCCCCATTTGTCATGGCCATGGCTGGAATCGTGGTGAGGATGCTGTCGGAGACTCCCTTCTTGAAGTCGAGTTCCTCATGCTCGATCTTTCCGAACAACTCCCAGAAATCCTTAACCGTGAGTTGATCTGGTATGTCATGGAAGTTGGACCGGAGCGCCATATGCGAAAAGATTGTAATATCTTTCCTTTATAAAGTTGATTCTAACCCCTTTTGCCAAAAGATTATAATATCTTTCGGCAAATCGCCCCTAAAGTCCCATATATTGAGGAAAGATATTAATAAATAGAGCCAGTTTTGATCTGAAATTACCTCGTAAATGTTTTTCCTCGGCCGTCACCTCCTGGAACTTGCAGTAGGGAAGCGCCGCGGCAGGCGCCGAATGGGAGGGGACCTGTGCGCGTGAAGGGCGAGGGGTCAGGCCGGAGATGAAATCCGCTGCGACGGGTAGGTGTCCTGAAAGGCGCCGACGGCGGCGGGGTTCCACTCCGATCCGAGGGGGAGGCGCAGGGCGAGGCGGCCGGGGTTCTCGCACGGTTTGCCCTGGGTCACATGCAAAGTGGTGGCGTCGTCACGGCGTTCGAACACGTAGGAGTAGACGGTGTCGTACGAAGTGTGGTTGCAGATTCCCGAGTCGCCGTCGTCGTGGGACTCCTGAAGTCCGAAGATGTCCGACAATTGGTGGGCGTCGGTGATGCGCCGGGTAGCCGACCGCAGCCGGGGACCGGTGGTGACGGTGTCGTCGTCGTCGGGGGTGGCGCCCAGTTCCACATGATGGTTGGACCGGGCTATCCGGTCGTCGGCATGCAGGGTGGCTTTCATTTCCTGCCCCCGCACCTCCACCGTGGCCAGCTCATGTTGATCGATCATCACCAGATTCGCCCAGATGTAGGGATGCCGACTCATGGCCCGCTCCACGGCTGCCACCCCGCTCCGGACGTCGGTTCCCTCCCGGAGGGCGATTTCCGTCAGCCGGTCGTAGTTCAAACCCGCCACGGTCCGCACGTTGGAATCGCAGCACAGCAATCCGTGGCGGTTGGCGCCCAGTGAGAATCCGGAGAATCGGTCCAGGTCGGGGTCGGTTCCGGCCCAGGTCTCCACCCCGGCTATTCCGAAAACGTCCTCCTCGATCACCAGCAGATCCTCGAAACTGGCGCGCCCGAAGTCCTTGTTCTTGAACAGTAGGTATCCGTTGTCGGTACGCAGGGCGCCGGTGGTACACATGCCTGCTCCTATCGGTCGTGGTCTGCAATGCTAAGGGGTTCCCCAGCCGGGATCCGGCGGCGCCGGGTCCCGGCTTCCCCTCGACACTATCCACGAGGTCCCTCACCGGGGTGGGCTTGGGGCGGATTGGTTACCATGGGATCAGCGAGCGCGTTCGGAGTGGATTGCTATTCTGAGTCGCAAAGTTCATGAGTAGGGGTTTGACGGCCCTTGATCCGCTGTGATAAGAGTTTGGCAAGAAGGAGTGGACCGATGACGGAGAGCAGTCCAGAGATCCAGAGCATTCTGGATGACTATCAGCAGAAGAAATTAAACCGCCGCCAGTTTCTCAAGAAGGTGGGTGCAGCCGGAATCGGGGCCACGGCCGCGGCTGCAATCCTGGCCTCCTGCGGCGGCGATGAGGAGCCGGCGGCCACCACGGCGGCCCCTACCACCACGGCGGCGCCTGCCACCACGGCCGCGGCAGCCGAGACCACCGCCGCCCCTGAGACCACGGCCGCCCCTGAACCAATGGGTCCCACCAAGGGCGGCACCCTGCGCGAGGGATACAACCGGGACGTCTCCAAGCACGACCCGATTACCACCAACTGGTACGATCCGGCGTTCTTCGCCATCTACGAGGCGATCGTCACCGTCTCACCCGACGGCGACTTCGTTCCCCAGTTCTGCACTGACTTCAGCGTATCCGACGACGGTCTCGAGTACCGGTTTACGGTTGAGGACCGTCAGTCCCATTCGGGCGGCACCATCACTGCCGCCGACGTGGCCGAGTTCTACCGCATCCAGAAGTTCAGCTTCATCGCCAGCCTGGCGTCGCCGATCAGCCACTACGAGGTGGACGGGAACCAGGTGGTCGCCAAGATGAACAATGCCTGGGTGGGCACCCTCGGACCCCTGGCCACCGGCTACTGGCGCATAGCCAACATCAACACTTGGAAGGATGTGGGCGGCTATGACGACGAGACCGGCTTGGCGGGCGAGAGTGTCGTTGCCTCGGTCTACGGCACCGAGGTCGTGGACGCCACCGGTCCGTTCAAGCACACCGAATGGGTACCAGGGAGCCACTCCTACGTCGAGCGCTGGGACGAGTACCCCGGCAGCAACGTCCCTTACTTCGAGAACAAGGGGACCGCTCACCTCGACGCTATCCGGTGGACGGTGATCACCGAGGCCGGCCAGCGGGCCACCCAGTTGGAGAACGGGGATATCGACACGCTGCTGAACCCCGCCCACCAGGACTTGGCCCGGCTGCAGGGCAATCCGGACCTGACCGTCTATCAGCACGCCGAGTGGTCCGGTTATTTCATGTTCATGAACCGGGAGAACTTCCCGGAGATCTTCGGGGACGTCGAGACCCGCCGCGGCCTCTCCCACGCCGTGGACCGGGAGGGCATGGTGCAGGCGCTGCTGTTCGGCAACGGCGCCGCCACCTACGGTCCCTTCCCCACCACCGACCGCTTCTACGACCCGGCGGTGGAGCAGTACAACAACTACGACGTGGCCGAGGCCAACCGGTTGCTGGACGCGGCCGGCTGGTCGATGGGCTCCGACGGGGTGAGAGAACGTGACGGGGTCCCGCTTCAGTTCGAATTCATGGTGGAGAACGAGTCTCTGCAGACCGCTATCGGCACCGCCGCCGCCGCGCAGTTCGCCCAGGTGGGCGCACAGGCGGATGTGAACGTGGTCGACCGGGCGGTGTGGTTCGAGAGGGCCGGAGGTCCGGAAGTGGCCGCCGGTCTGTTCATGTGGCTGTGGCCCATACCGATCGACGTCCTGACGCTGTTCTGCGCCAGCTACACCATCCCGGTCCCGAACTGGTCCCACGCCAACGAGCCTCGCATCGACCAGGCGATCTCCGACTGGCAGAACGCCGGAACGGTCGAGGCAGCCGCCAAGGCGCAGTCCGATTTCCAGATCGCCTGGGCGGAGACGCTGCCCAACATGTCCTTCATCAACCAGAACTCCACGTTCGTGAAGAACAACCGGGTACACGGCTGGTCGCCGTTCGTGTGGCTCCTCTATCCCTACTACAACGACACCTGGATCGAGGCCTAAAAGACCCGATCCGACGATTGAGAGAACTCCTCGTCCCCGCCGCCGGGGGCGGGGATTTCTCTTTTGTTCAATTTCCCGGACATCGGTATTTACACTGAACCCGTAATGTCAGCTTCCACTCCCGAGTCCTACCTGGCCGAGTGGAACCAGCGGCTCTTGGACTTTGAGGAAAGTCAACACGTCTCTGTTTTCCGGCGCGGGATGCACAATCTGGTGCGCAACCGTCTGCTGCTGGCCGGGGTGATTCTGGGGGTGCTGGTAGTGGGCTCCGGGCTGGTGGGGCCGATCATCATCGGGGGAGACTACGAGTTGATCAACTTCTCCAACATCCACGCCAAGCCCTTCTGGGATCCCCCGTTCGAGGTGTTTCGAGAAGCGGTCGTGACGAGGGACATCTCGAAGTTGGGGGAAACCGGCGAGGCCTTCTCGAAAATGGTCGACCACCTTCGCAGCGGGGAGGCGGTCCTTGGAACAGACCATCTGGGGCGTGACACCGCCACCAGGCTGTTTGTCGCCATCCGGGTGAGCCTGGCCGTGGCGGTGGGGGTGACCGCCCTGGCCCTGGTGGTGGGATTGGCCTTGGGTACTCTCGCCGGGTTCCGGGGTGGGTGGACCGACCGGTCGCTGGGCGGCGTGATGGACTTCATCTGGGGATTTCCCCTGATACTGGTGGCGGTGCTGTTTGCCGGAGGATTGGGCGAAGGCCTGCCTTCGGTGATCCTGGCGGTGGGACTGGTGAACATGGCCGCCATCGCCCGGGTGGTGCGCGGCGAGGTGCTGGCGCTGTCGGAGCGGGAATTCGTCGAAGCCGCCCGGGCGGGGGGACTCTCCAACTGGCGGATCATCCGAAAGCATCTCCTTCCCAACATCCTGGCGCCTGCCCTGGTGCTTGCCTCCTACTACGTAGCGGTGGCCATCATCGCGGAAGCGGCTCTCTCCTTCATCGGCTTGGGCGCCCAGCCTCCCCTTCCCAGCCTGGGGCAGATGGTGGCGGAGGGGCGCAATTTCCTGCAACTCAACCACTGGGAGACCACGGTTCCCGGGTTGACCCTGGTGGTGATGGTGCTGTCGGTGAGCCTGATCGGAGACGGCCTGCGGGATGTGTTCGATCCCCGCCTGCGGCATGAGGCCAAGGGAATCGACTCATGAGGTACCTGGCCAGCCGCACCGTCTACATGCTGATCATCCTGGCGATCTCCTCGGTGGCGGTGTTCTACGCCATCCGTTTGTCCGGTGGGGACGCCACCGCCGCCCGTTTGCCGGCCTCGGCCACCGAGGCCGACCGGGAAACCCTGCGGGAGGTCCTGGGACTCAACGATCCCATCTACCAGCAGTATTTCACCTACATGGGACGGCTGCTCAGCGGGGACCTGGGCAATTCTCTCACCAACAACGCCCTGATTTCCAAGATGGTGATCGAGCACGGACGGAACAGCATCATCCTGGGAGCGGCCGCCTTTCTCCTGGTTTTCCTGGTGGGTGTGCCGCTGGGGATGCTGGCCTCGGTCAGACGAAACCGCTTCCTGGACCAGGGGATCATGACCTTCTCGGTGGCGGGCATGGCCGTGCCCAATTTCTGGCTTGCCCTGCTGAGCATCTGGCTGTTCGCCAGCGTGCTGGGCTGGCTTCCCTCGGCGGGGTGCTGCGAGCCCAGGCAGCTGATCCTGCCGGCTATCGTCCTGGCGGCGGAAGGCACGGCTCTGACGGTGCGGATGACCCGCTCCGCCATGTTGGAGAACCTCGACTCCGACTGGGTGCGGACCCTGCGGGCCGGGGGCCTCTCCGAGGCCCGGGTAATCGGCAAGCACGTGTTCCGCAACGCCCTGATCCCGATCATCTCCCTGGCCGGGCTGCGTATCGGTCAGATCGTGGGATACGCCCTGATCGTCGAAGTGATCTTCGGTTGGCCGGGACTGGGCCAGGTGCTGGTCAACGCAGTCCTGCGTCGTGATTATCCGGTGGCGCAGTTCTTCTCGCTGGTATTGGTGGTAATGGTGGTGTTGGGCAACTGGCTTGCTGATCTGGGATACCTCGCCGCCAATCCGCGGCTGCGGAAAACCTGATGGCGACGCCGGTACTCTCCGTTCGGGATCTCACCACCGTAATCCGCACCGAGGGCATCCAATTCGAAGTGGTGAGGGGGGTCTCGTTCGACCTGTATCCCAATGAGATCCTGGGCCTGGTGGGGGAGTCCGGTTGTGGCAAGACGATGACGGCTCTCTCCGTGATGGGGTTGATACCCGCCCCGGCCGCCCGTATCGCCGGAGGTGAGGTCATGTTCCGCGACAAGGACCTCGTGAGCCTGCCGGAGAGGCAGATGCGGGAGGTGCGGGGAGATGACATTTCCATGATCTTCCAGGACCCGCTCACTTCGCTGGATCCCATGTTCACCATCGGGCATTTGCTCATCGAGGTGATCCGGCGTCATCGTCCGGTCACGCGATCCGAAGCCCGGGCCATCGCCCTTCAGGCGCTGACAGAAGTGGAGTTGCCCGACGCCGACACCCGGATGGACCAGTACCCGCACCAACTGTCGGGCGGCATGCGGCAACGGGTGATGATCGCCATGGCGCTCATGTTGGATCCCGACATTCTGATCGCCGATGAGCCCACCACCGCTTTGGACGTCACCGTGCAGGCTCAGATCCTCGACCGTTTGGTGGGCCAGCAGCGGCGCAGGGATATGTCGATGTTGCTCATCACCCATGATCTCGGAGTGGTGGCGGCGGTTGCGGACCGGGTCGCGGTCATGTATTCGGGAGAAATCGTGGAGCAGGCCACGGTCGAGCAGTTGTTTGCCGACCCGCAACACCCCTACACACAGGGTCTTCTGCAGGCGGTTCCCCAGACCCGCCACCAGCGCGGCGCCCTGCACACCATCCCGGGCCGGGTTCCGCCGCCCCAGTTCATCCCACCGGGCTGTCCGTTCAGTCCCCGTTGCTCCCAGGCGCTGGTTCGTTGCTGGGAGGAGCATCCGGATCTGGTGTCGGAGAACGGGCGGGACCTGCGTTGTTTCAATCCCCAACCCTTGACATGGGCCTGAGCGAGACGCCGATCCCGGTCGAGGTGGTCGGGGAGAGCGGAGTGAGTCTTCGCGGGCTGGAGTGGCCCACTCCCGGACCCCCGGTGATATTCGTCCATGACTACGGCGCCGACCTGGACCAGTGGGAGTCGCTGACGAGCGGAATGTCCGAAGCCGGCTACCGGGTGGTGAGCCTGGAGTTGTCAGGCCATGGTCTGTCCGATGGCGACCCTGACCCGTCCACAATTGCAGAGGATGTGCGGAGTATGGTCGTTCACACCAGCCGGGTGTGGGGCCCCTGCGGTTTGGTGGTCAACGGTGACAGCTGTAGAGGAGCGGTGGGAGTGGGGGCCGCCCAAGGCGCACCGGTACAGATTCTCCTGTCGCCGCCGGAGCTGCGAACCGATGTCCTCAAAGGAGGGGAGAGGGCCATGCGCATGATCATGGCGGGTGGAACCGACGAGAACGGGCACGCCGCCGCCAAGGCCGCTCACGACCACCTCCCTGGGCAGCGGATGATGATGACGGTGGCCGGAACGGCGGAGACCGGGGTTGGGCTGGCCACCCTTCGCCCCTCGATTCTGGAGGACATGGCGCAGTTCTTTCGGTACTACCTGGCGCCAATCAACATGGCTTGGATCAACCGCAAAGAAGCAGAGACGGCGGAAACCTCCTAGCAGAAGAACAGCCATCCCCGTAGATTCGGGGACTAGAGCAAAGGAGGTGCAAAACGAACCGTTCCCCCTTCTACAAACGGCGACCGGCACAGGTCGTGGCGGCCATCGTGGCTGTCGCCGTTCTGGTTGCGGCATGGTGGCTGATCTCTCCCCTCTTCATAGACGAGGTTGTGGTGGAGGACTTCCCCCGCGCGGCCATGGCGGTGATCCCCGATGACATGACCTCCGAGGAGGTCGAGGAAGCGATGATGGAAGCCGAGACCGTCGAGACGATGGTCACCGAGGAGATGCCCGCATCGGAGGAACCCGAAGTCACGGGACCGGTGGCCCTGGCGACGGGGAACCTCATGGACGCCGACGACTTCCACAGAGGCTCGGGAGGGGTTACCGCGTACCGACTGGAAGACGGCTCCCAAGTCCTTCGGTTGGAAGACATCGAGGTGACCAACGGTCCCGACCTCCGGGTGCTGGTTGCCCCGAGGCACGGGATCACCGATCGCACCACCCTGCAGGCGGCCGGTTACATAGAGTTGGGTCCGCTGAAGGGAAACATCGGTTCGCAGAACTATGACTTCCCCGCCGGCTACCGGATCCCCGACCAACTGACCGTGGTCATCTACTGCAAACCCTTCCACGTTCTTTTCGCTACCGCCGAACTGAGCTAGGCACGGTTCTGACGCCGGATGGACGGTTGGGGAGTGGGTGGCGCGGTTCGGTGTGCCGAGTTCACCAGGAAGTCGGAACGCCCCTTGTGGGCGGCTAAGCGGTATCCTGACGCGACGGATCCATGATCATCACCCTTTCAGCAGCCACCTTCCACGGGAGACTCTCGTCGAACAGCAAGCTGAACGAAGACTCTGCCCTCGCCACGCAACTTCTGCTCAGGTTGCCTGTTCGTAGGCCAGCGCGGCTTCCACTTGGATGAGTTCCAAGGCGTAGTCGTCGGCTATCTCGGCGGGATCATCTCCGGCTGCGGCCATCTCCGCCAGCACCCGAGTGGGCACTCTGGTTCCTTCGATACAGGGTGAGCCTGTTTGGATGAGGGGGTTGATCCACACACCTGGGGCCGGTTTCCACACACTCGCCAGTCCGTCCGAGCCGTATCCGATCGGTGCCAGGACATCCGTGATCATGGTTTTGAAGGCCCCTTGGCCTCGCCGGCCAACATCGACCCACTGTTCGATCTCGCCGAAGAATGCTGTGCCGACGGTGGCCAACCGTCGGTGCGCAAAAGGATATGGAGTTTGCAACCTCTCGGTGAGATACTCCCGGCCCCGGCGAATGTCGTTCAGGGAGACCTCCCGCTCCCGCAGCTGGGAGATCACGTAGAGGCTGATCACGTCCAGGAACTCCAGGTAGGCGGAAGGGGAAACAGGATGCAACGACTGCTTCCCATCTGTCCACCGGGCGACTGTTTCAGGGTGCCTGCGGATCAATCGAGCCGCATCGACCTGGTCGTATATGCCTTTCCCGATGAACGTGTCGGAGATCGCCCTGAGCCTTTCGGTCGGTTTTGCTATTTCGGGCAGAAGCCGGGAAGCCCTCACGCAGTTTACCCGCCACCTCATCTCCGCTCCTTCATGGCGAGCAGAACCTCTCATTCGTCGGCGCGGATCAGAAAGGGTATCTCTCTTGGGGGTTCCCGACGGCTGGGAGTCTCAAGGTCGATCTTGCCCGGCAGGGTCTCCACCAACCATTTTCCCATAGGCTTGGGTGGTGACGTTTTGGCTTCCCGTACTCCGGCGGGGTCAACGACATGAGGAAGATGGCAACCAGCATCAGGGAGTCGAGGACTGCCCGCGCCTGGTCCATCAGGTCCAGGGCGGTCCTGCGGGTTGCCCTCAGCGGTTCGGTACGCAGATGATCGCTCGGGAAGAACTGCTCGGCGCGGGGGATCATCCATCCGCGCCGGGCGGTGGAGTGATCTTCCACCATCGACATCTGCACTTCCTCCGAGGTGTGGAGGTGGTACAACGGTCAGTATCGTTCCCAGGATTGCTCCTGATGTGTTTCTCTGGGACGGTAGGGAGAGGGTGTGACAGTTGCCACCGGGAAGCTGGTCGGTCGAACGGGATTGGCCTCAGATAGCAGATGCGGATCGCTTGCATCGATTGTGGGATGTACCCTGGGTTTATGAGCAGGTTTCCCGGGTACGTGCGGGTGCTGGTGGTGGTGCATACTCTGCTGGTTGTCCTGGCGGCTATGGTGGGCAGCTTTGCGGACGGGGGGCAGTGGTGGGAGCGGCTGAACCTGGTGGGTGTCCATCCGGCGGCGGCGGTGGCACTGCTGGTTCTGGCGTTCGGCGCCGAGGCGTCCCGGCTACTGGTGAGGGTCACCGTGGCGCTGCTGCTGCTCAGTGTGGCGTCGGACGCGTTCATCTCCCTGGCGATCCGGGCGGGGGTCACCAGGGGTGACTGGTGGCTGCCTTTGATTTTCTCGGTGGTTCCGCTGATCGCCCTGTTCTACTGCGTGCCTCGGCTCCGCCGTTGATAGCGCGTACCCGCCCTGTGGATGAGAACGGCCCGGGAGAATCAGGCGGTGGGAAGGGACCCTAGTTGGGGACGGCCGTCACCGCAGTGCCCTGGCCGACGAAGAGCAGCATCGATCCTCCCACATTCTCCATGTCGAGCCGGATGCCGACCACCGCGTTGGCGCCCATCCTCTGCGCCTTGGCCGCCAACTCCGAGAGAGCCTCCTGGCGGGCCGCCTCCAGGTCTTTCTCCAGAGATTTGCTCCGGCCGCCGAACACGTCCCGAACGCCTGCCAGGACATCTTTCCCGAGGTGGCGACCCGCAGTGACCTGTGATATGACTACACCCTTGTAGCCGGTGACGGTGTGTCCTGGAACTTCAGAAGTGGTAGAAAGCAACATGATCTCAGCTTACGATAAGCAGCACGTTTCTTGTGGCAGGTTTATGGTCGGACGCATTTTATTCATAGGACGGGGTTTCGCCCACTGGTCCCCAGATGGCCAATGACAAGAGGAAGACAAGGGCCAACAACAGGGCAACAGCCGAATCCACGAAGGCGGGTGTCGGTGGTATTCCACATGGCTCCCGATGCCACCTGCCTGACGGTGGTGGCGTGAGGTTACGATATCTCTAACGGTCTTTGAAAGGAGCTCCCATGACGGTGGTCGATGCCCACCTCCATCTGTTCGAGTCGATTTCCGAGCAATTTCCTCGCGATGTGTTTCCGGGTTTGACGCCGCCGGAGCGTCGGGCGCCGATGGACGAGTACTTCGGTTACATGGAGCGGGCGGGAGTGGACAAGGCGGTTATCGTGTCGATCTCCCATCACGATGAGTACGTGCGGGACGTGGTGGCCACCAGGCCGGACCTGTTCGCCATCGTGGGAGTGCAGGATGTAACTGCCGAAGATCAACTCGCCAATTACCGGGAACGCCGCCGGGCCACGCCCTTCCAGGGTTTCCGACTGTTCAACCTCGATCCCGATCCCACTCAACCTGCCGACCGGATCGAGATGTTTCCCGTCCTGGAGCAGATGGCCGCCGACGGGGTGAAGCTGTGGTTCTATGCGACTGAAGAACAGGTATTGCTGCTGGATCGGGTGCTGGATCACATTCCCGATCTGACCGTGGTCATCAACCACCTGGGGTTCTGCCCCAGCATCTGGGATGAGATCAGAGCCGACGAGTGGGGCCGTCCCCGGTTCAGCCTGGCGCTTCCGCCCAAATCCCTGCCGACCATAGAGGTGATCGCCGCCCGCCCCAACGTGTACGTACATCTGTCCGGACAGTACGCCTTTACCCACGAACCTTATCCCCATCCCGACCTGCAGTCGACGGTGGACGCCGTGTACGGGATGTTCGGCGCCGACCGGATGATGTGGGCCTCGGACTACCCATGGATCGCGGTGGAACCCGGCTATCCCGAACAGTTGGCGTTGGTGGACAACTACCTGCCCGATCTGTCAGCGGCAGACCGTGACGCCATCCGGGGTGGGAACGCCATGCGACTGTTCGACTTCTCATAGAGGCAACTCCAGGAAGGTGGATGATCCCGGCGTAGCCGATCGGCGCTTCCAACCCCTTACCCTTCCCAACCCTCGGGATTTCCCGTCCCGGCCAATGACCATCTACGGCCTGGAGGGCCGGCCGGCCACCTGGATCCTGAGCCGCGATGGTTCGGGGCCCTCCACCCGGCTCCTGCAGTTACCTGCGGGTTGGGGGACGTTGCGGTCTGGTTCCTTCAGCGGCGATGTGGAACTGTTCGTTCTATCCGGTGAGGTAGAAGCTGACGGCCGCATTTTGATCGCCCACACTCTCTGGGGCGCCCGGGGGGGAACGATTGTGAACGGGTTGGGGAGCAGCAAAGGCGCTTCCGTGTTGCTTTTCTCCGGCGCCCCCCTCAGGTTCGTGCCGGGAGAGGGCGACGAGGAGGTCGACCGACCGGCGCCGGTGGCTGCGGGAGAGCGGGAGTGGACCCGGATGCCGGGGGCACCGCCCAATTCCCGGCAACGCCCATTGGGGCCGTCGCTGCGGGGTGGGTTATTCTGGCAGACCGCCGCGGTCGATCTGCACCTGGATCGTTGGTACGTGGATGATGAGCCCACCGAGGTGTTCGTCCTGGAGGGGACGTGGCGGCAGGCCTCCCAACTCAAGAACGGGCCGGAGGTCGCGGAGCTTAACAGAGAGGGGTATTTCTACAGACCGGCGGGGGTGTGGCACGGCGGGGCCCTGACCGGTACGCCCACGGTGGCCCTGCTGTTGATCCGCGCCGGCGCGCAAGCCTCCCGGCAAGCCGACGCTCCCGGTGACTATCCCGCAGGCCTGCGCTGAGGGTCGACTGGGACCGATGCCACCGGATGTCCCGGTCCGCCAGGAGCGACGCCGCAGGCCCTGACTATATTCTGGATCAACCCTGTGTGATATTCGACCGGCCATCGAGGCGCCGAGTCCAGGAGGAAGAGCACATGTTGATCCGCTACATAGAACCCATCGGAAGTGACCTTCACACCAAACGGATGCTGTCCATCTTGGAGAAGCACGCCTCCGCCGGTGTGTCCGTCGAGGTGCGCCACTTGGAATTGCCCCCCGAACTCGCCGGACCCATGCTTCCCCTCGAGCCCCTGTACATGAACGAACTGATCGGCGAGGTTCTCCGGGCGGAACGCGAAGGCGCCGACGCAGCCATCATCGGATGCTGTGCGGACCCGGCGTTGCTGGAGGTGCAGCGCTGCGTCAAGATTCCGGTGATCGGTCCGCTCCAGGCCGCGGTTGCATTGGCCGCCGGCCGGGGGGCCACCGTCGGCATGCTGTCACCCGACGAACATGGTCGGCGCCGGATCGCCAACATGACTCACCGCCTGCTCGGCGCCTACGGGCTTGCGGGGGCCTTTACTTCGGTTGTCTTCGTGCCCCTGCACGTGGAGGGTGAGGAGTCGCTGGTGGGCAACACCGAGGTCACCGCCGAAATCGTAGAGGAGCAGTTCCGGCGCCAACTCCACGCGGTGGGAGTCGAATCCGCCCGAGCCATGATCGAACGGGATCATGTGGAGGCCGTCTTCTTCGGATGCACGCTGTGGGGAGGTCTGGTCGGCGAGGTGGCTGATCAAATCGACGCGTTCTGCATCGATCCGGTGGTCGCCTCTCTCCACATGGCCGAGGCACAGGTCCGGGTGGCTCGCCTGACCTGACCGCGGGCACCGGCCCCTCCCGCCCGGTGGTCGATCCCGATCTCGCAACCATTCCCACCTTGTTGCTGGTGGGGATGACCTTTACCTGACCGGTTGCATTGTCGCAAATGCGGGCAAACCCGGGTAGTGGTTTCAGTTGGAACCGGCAACGCGGTCGATGATCTCGGTGTGGGTCCACCGATGATCCGCTACCCCCGCAACCATCGCCGAGTTTGCCCTCCAGCGTGTGGTGGAGGTGGGCAGAGTTGTAGTTCATGAATACAGGCTCATGCCGTGAGGGTGGTTGACGAGCTTCTTGGGGAGAAGGCGTTGGTGCGCCATGCGAACAGGTTGGCTAACAGAAGGGTGTGACACTCGGTAGGATTGAGTCCGGGGCGTCGGGCGATCCTAAAAGTCTCTAGGCCGGACTTAGTTACCGACGCCCCTTTCTCGTTGAGGCGGATCGGCACGGGCGATGCCTTTCCTATCCCCCTGCCCATAAGGGGGAATCCTATGTTGTGATCCTAATCGTGTCTCTGATGACAACTGTCGGGGCAGAAGGATCATTCCTCTGAAGATTATAAGGGTCACCGCCCTCAGCACCTCTCGAGGTCATCCTTGCGGACTGTCGGCTATTTCGCCAAGGGGAAGCGTCTGCGCAGGAAACTGTCGAGGAGGGGAACGGTGAAGGCGGTGTCGCCGTGAGCGGGGCTGTAGAGCATTCCCTTGGCGATGAGGGCGGATCGTCGCGGCCCCACCGATTCGACTTTCACTCCGAGTTCGGCTGCTATGTCACCGGAGCGGTGGGGACCGGGTCCCAGTTCGGCCATGGCCCGCAGGTATTCTCGTTCTTTCGGCGTCAGTCGATCGGTGCGGACCAGGAAGAAGTTCCTGTCCAGCGTGGCGATCACCTCCTGGCGAACCGAGACGGCGTCCTCCCTGGTTATCGGGCTGCCCGGCGCCCCGTTCCACACATGGTGACCCCACTCTTGGAGGAAGTACGGATAACCGTGCGAGCGGTCGGCCAGGTACTGCAAGGCGGCGGGCTCGAAGTCCACTCCGAGTTGGCGGGCAGGCAGGAGGAGGGCGTCGGCGGCCTGTTCGGGCGACAGCGATCCGATCTCGGGAAATTCGAAGAGGCGTTCGGCGTAGGACTTGGCATTCCCGGCGATCCCGGGCAGCTGCGGTAGTCCGGCGCCGACCAGGACCACCGGCAATTCCAGTTGGGTGGTCCGGTGGATGGCGGCGATCAATCCTCCCAGTTCTACGGCGGACAGGTACTGTATCTCGTCCACGGCCAAGACGAGGCCGGACCCGCACTCCCGGGCGGCTTCTCCGACCGAGACCAGGACGTCGGTAAGGTCCTCGGACAGAATGCCGGAGTCGGCTTGGCCGAACAGGGCGTCCACCCCCAGCGCGATCGAAGAGCCATCCGGAAGTTGCAGGGTGAACGACTTGAGCGCCCCCAGGGCTCTGCTCACTGCTCTTCGGACTCTTCTTCTGCCCAGTTGCAGCAGCACCCTGCGCAACCTGATCGCCAGGATGTGGAGAAAGTCGTCACCTTCCGGCGCTTCGATGAATCCGACCTTCATGCCGTGGTTCTCGGCGATCTGGGCGAATCGGTTCAGCAGCACGGTCTTGCCGACGCCGTGCAATCCGATGGGCATGTAGCTCTTGCCCGGTCGTCCGGCCAGTGCCCGCCGCACAGCCATTTCGAAACCGTCCGTCAGTTCCTCACGGCCGATCAGGGCGGGTGGGGGAGTCCCGGCGCCGGGGCGGTAGGGGTTGTCGAGACCCTCCATTTTGATGAATCTTACCTGATCTTATGTTTCTATCAGCATCTTATTGATCTTATGGTTCCTGAGCATAAGATTAATCAAAGTGCCCGGAGACGCCTCCGGGTTGCTCGATGAGTGGCAACGGGGGCGGGAGGGGCACTGGGGAGTTTTCTCGGTGGTCCTGCGGGCTGAATCAGGTGGCGGCGAGGCGGTGGAGGAGTAGTTCGGCTCGGGTTTTGAGGGAGCGGTGGCGGGCCTGTAGCTGGCGGTCGGTCAGGGTGGATGCCTCCTGCCACTGCTCGGCGTCGGGCGACGGAGGGGTGGGGGCGCCGAGCAGCGCCAGCAGGCCGGCCCAGGGGTAACCCTCGGCGCCGGCCATGGCCTCGATGGTGTTATCCGGCAATGAGGCGGTCTCCGCTGCGAACAGGTTGGCCCGGCGGGCGGCCCAGGTGCAGGCGGCGCGGGCAAGCAGGCGGCGGGCCTCTTCCAGCAGCGCCGAACGCTGTTCCTCGGCGATTGCGGTCTCCGCCCGGCGGCGGCGGTCGGTCTCCTGGGCGAGCTGCGCGTCGAAGGCGTCTCGGGCCGCCTCCTCCCCGAGGGCGGGCCGGTCGGGCGCTCGGTCCAGGGCGTCCTCCAGCTCCGACATCGACTCGATGAGAGAGGGGCGGCCCTGCCGGTTGCGATACCAGCCGATCCGGCGTCGTCCCTCCAGCCGGGCTTGCAGTCGCGCCAGGCCGAACCGCGACGGTGCGGCATCGTCGACCTCGCCCAGCAGGTGCTCGAACAACGGGTCGCCGAAGGTCAGCAACCGCAGGGTGTCGGGGTGGCGGCGGGCCAGGTCGGGCGAGAAGGTGGCTGTTGTGTCCCGGTTCTCCCACCTCACCCGGTAGGCACCGGGGAGATCGGGATGGGGACGAAGGCGGGTTCGGAGCGTGGGGGAGGACTCGGTGAAGAAGCGCCGGAGTTGGTCGGGGGTGGCCGGTGGGGGCGGCGGCGACGACGGGGTGGTGCGGGTGAGGTGATCGGTGGGATCGAAACCCCCCTCGGCGGCGGTGACCTGGTCGTCGATCTCGGCCAGTTCCTGTTCGATCCGCCCGCGCCGCTGCGCCGGGGTCTGCATCGCCAGGCTGCGGATGGTACGGTCCACCCGGTGCAGGATGGGTTGGAGGGCGCCCACCACGCTCTGGAACCAGTCGATGCGGTCCATCAGCCGTCGGTAGACCTCCGCTTCGATGGTGTCCTCCAGAAAGTAATTCCAGATCCAGACGGTGGGGAACCGCTGTCCGATGCGGTCCACCCGCCCGATCCGTTGCTCCAGGCGCATCGGGTTCCAGGGCACGTCGTAGTTGATCTCCACCCCGCAGGACTGCAGGTTGAGTCCCTCGGCCATGGCGTCGGTGCCCAGCAGGATCTGGATCTCACCGTTCCGGAAGGCGCCCTTGATCTGTTCCTTGCCGACCTGTTCCCATTCCGCCCCGGTCCATCGCTCCCCGCCCCGTCCTGAGTAGCAGGCGACACGGCGCCCGTACACCGCCCGCAGATGCGCTCGGAGGTAGTCCATGGTGTCGGTGTACTGGGTGAAGATCACCATGTTGGGGCGCCGGGCCAGGGCTCGGTCGACGTCGTCCGCCAGGCGGGCGTACTTGGTGTCGGTCCCCAGGTTCCCCAGGGCGCCGAGGAAGTCCTCCACGTACCCGATCTCCTCGGCGTACAGCGATCGGAGACCGCCGGGATCGTCCTCGATCTCCTCGGAGACGTCGGTCTGCAGGTCGTCTTCCTCCAGGTCCTCGTCGGTGGCCCAGGTGGAACTCTCTCCGCGGAGGAATTCGAGGCGGCGGCGCAGGCTCTGTTCCAGGGCGTGGAAGGAACTGGTCAGCCGTCGCCGGTAGACGGTCATCACGAATCCCAGGCCTCTGCGCCGGCCCTCGTAGCGGGCATAGAAGTCGGAGATGTACTCCTCCACCCGGTCGTACAGGGCTCGCTCCGCCGGCGACATGGTCACCCAGCGCGGTTGGGGACGCCGCTCGGCCAGCCGGGCGTCCAGTATCCCCCGGTCGCGATATTCCCGCAGCAGTTGCCGGGTGTTGCGGTGCATGCGGCGACGCAGCGGCGTGAGATGGCCGAACATCCGAAGCAGGGCGGCCCGCTCCCCGGGGTCCCGGATGGCGGGGATCCGGCCCGGCCGGTCGGGATACCGGCGGAGGCGTTCCCACCCCGCCCAACCCAGCCTGTTCTTGACGTATTGTTCTATTTCGCGATGGACAGGGCCGCCGTGTCGGAGTTCGTCGGATGCCATGGCCCCCACCAGCCGCCAGTTCACCTCCTCCCACTCGCCGGCGGCTCTCCGCAGCTCTTGGAAGTAGCGCAGGAAGTTCGTCTCATCGGCACCCCAGCGTCCAGGCAGTCCCAGTTGAGTGAGCAGGTCCCATACCTCTATCGGGTGTACCTGCATGGGGGTGGCGGTGAGGAGCAGCAGCCCCCGGGTCTTGCGGGCGAGTCCGGGTTGACCGCCGACTCCTTCCAGCAGCTCCAGGAGGCGGTTGGGTCGACGCCTCGGCTCGTTGTGGCCCTTACGCCGGGCGTGGTGGGCCTCGTCGACCACCACCATGTCCCAGTCGGATCTCTCCCACAGCTCGGCGCGGCGTTCCTTTCGTTTGGCGAGTTGGCTCGAGACCAGCACCATCGGTTCGTCCAGCCAGCCGGCCCTGGCCCCCGGGCCGGACGCGCCCGCGCCGGGGCTGGGATCGATCAGCTTCCCTCCCTCATACCGGGGGACCGCCATCCCGAACTTCTCCCAAAGTTCCTCCTGCCACTGGCGCAGCACCGACGCGGGAGCGAGGATCAGGCACCGGCGCACCCGTTCGGAGAGGACCAGATCGCGCAGTACCAGCCCCACCTCGATGGTCTTGCCGAGCCCCACCTCGTCGGCCAGCAGGTACCTCTCGGGGAAGGTGCTCACCACCTGGTCGGCCACCAGTCGCTGGTGCGGCCAGGGCCGGATAGCGGCGGTTGGTCCGATCCGTCCTTCCATGCCCAGCAGGTGGGGAACGTCTCTCAGCCAAGCCGCAATCACGGCCTGGCGGGCGTTGAGCCTGGGATCGGGCTCCTCGGGGTCGCGATCGGGGGGTGCCTGCGGTCGGTATTGGAGGAGCCTGCGACGGGCCGCTTCGGGGACGGGGAGAGTGATGTATCCCGGACAGCCTGCCTTTCCAGGCCTGCTGGAACTCTCCCTCTACGAACTCGACGTGGTCTTCGGTGCCCCAACTGTTGAACACCGAGAACTGCTCGTAGTTGTTTATCCAGCCGTGGGGGGTCTCGTTGTTGCTTCCCTGCCAGGCGATCCGGTCTCCCCGATGGTCGGTGGCGATGCCGTTCTTGGAGTGAAAGTAGCCGGCCCCGGGTCGGGGGACCACCACTCTGATCTGTAGGGTTCCGTCGGCCACCATCCAGGAGAGGGCCTTGAGTCGCTCCTTCTCCAATTCGCTCGGGCGCCCTTCCAGCAGGGCGAGAAGATGCTCGGTGACCACCGACTCCAGGCTGTGGCCCCGTTCGATCGCCGCGATGTCCTCGGGCTTCAGGTCGGTCCCCACCAGCAGCCGCATCCGGCCCCCGTTGCGGATCAGCCCGGCCAGTCCGCGGGCGGCGAGAGCGAGACTGGCGGACGAAAAGTACCCGGCCATGCGGTCCAACTCGGTGGCCCGGGACAGCACTGGGATGTAGAAATTCTTGACGGGTTGGTCGGAGGTGGTGTATCCGACCTTCAGGTTCAGGTGGCGGAGCCCTTTCCCTGCCCGGCCGGCGGTGAGATCGGCCGCTCCGGTTCCCATCCCGTGGTATTCCCTACGATCCGAATCTGAGGTTGCCCTGGGTGGGCCGCAGCGCCGAGGGCGGGTCCTCGGGGAAGCGCAGATCGCCGAAGACGTGGGCCAGGCCGACGCCCAGGCCGTCCAGGTCCTCGGCTTCGGGGCGGGCGAAGCGGCCCTTGATGCGGGTGCGGGGGACGGCGTTGACCAGCGCCTGCATCAGGGAGTGGAACCGGGTGTCGGTGCCTAGGCGGGTGCGCTCGAGGAACCGCACGGCGCCGGCTGTCCCGTCCTCGCGGTAGGTGACCATCAGGGCGTGGGCGGCGTCGATCAGCCGCTCGAATTCGGTGGCTTCGGTGTCGGCCAGGCCGGTCCTCCGCCGCTGGACGGGATCCTGGAGCACCACCGTGGACTGCTTCTTGGTGACCAGGCGCAGGCGGCGCAGGTCACGGGCAAGGTCCACCCCCAGGGCCAGGGCTAGCTTGCGGGCGTCGTCGTAGGGGAACTCCACGGCTCGGAACGAGTCCCAGGCCAGCAGGTACCAGTCGGTGACCGGGTCGAACTCCACCCGGCGCCCCAGCAGCATCCCCCGCAGTCGCAGATCTGCCACCTCCCGGCGGGCCAGGTCGAGCGCCTCCTCGGGGCGGAGCCGACGGGGCTCGCCGGTGGCGAGGTCCACTTCGGAGGTGAACACCGGCCAGTGGCGGGAGATCACCGACAGGGCGGGCCCGAAGGTGGAGATGTAGAGGTCCACCCCGTCCACGCCCTCTTTCCGGAATCGCTCGGCGCTGTGGCGGGCGGTCCGGCGCACCTGTGCCTTCAGGTCGTCCCACCAGGCCGGCTCGGGGTTGGGTGCCCGTTTGTGGCAGGTGAGGAGGATGGTGGAGGCGGCCGCGGCCTTGCGGGCCTGGTGGAGGGAGTGCTCCGACTCGGTGTGGACCGGCCAGGACGACTCGATCCGGAAGCCCGCCTCGATCAGCGACTGGCCGAGGGTGTCCCAGGCTTCGGTCTTCTTGTGGTTGAACATCACGGTCAGCACGCCGTCGTCGGTGAGCACCCGGTGCGCCTCGGCGAAGATGCGGGTCATCTTGGCTTCGTAGTCGGCCTTGGCCAGGGCCTTGGCGTTCTTGCGGTCGAACTCGACGAACCGGGCGGGGTTCATCACCGCCTCCGTTGCTTTCTCGGTCAACTCGGTGGAGAAGAACTGCGGGTACAGATGCCCGGCGGTGCGCTTCAGCCACACGTAGAAGAAGTCGGAGAGCTCGGCGTACTGGACGTTGTCGTAGTAGGGAGGGTCCATCACCACCGCTTGGACACTGTTGCTTTCCAGCGGCAGGTCGGCAGCGTCCCGGTTGTACACCTTCACTAGGTCGGCGGCCCTCTCGGGGCGATCGGGGAACAGAACCTGGCGAGAGGGCTCCAGCAGGCTGGCGATGCCCCGGTAGGCATCGGTGATCTGATCGACGGCCCACTCAAGGCCCAACCGAGAGACAGCGAAGTTCATTTCAGAAAAGGACCACTTGAACGAGAAGTCGTGGCGAGCAAATCTCGGAGCAATGACTGCACGGCCTGCATGCCAGGAAGATCCCATAGAGTTGTATGAGGTCATCTTGTTGAATGCTGCGGTCAAATAGGTTCCGACGGCTTTGGCTTTTGTGGGATCGAGACGTTTGGAAAGTTCATGGTTGAGAATACGTAATTCCTCAACCGCGGTGCCCAACACCAGCAGTTGTCGTGAGGAGAAGAACCCCCGCCACTTAGACATTCCGTAATGGTGAGGACGCATATCAGAGGCAAAATCGGGATACCTCTCGGTAGGAACCGTGTCTTCGAGAAGCCACCTGTCAATAACCCTGTCAAGTTCCTTCTCGGCGGCACGGACGGCCTCCAAGTCGGTTCGGTCTGGGGCTCGGAATTCAAGTCCACGTCCGGTCTTGACCGCGATGGCGTACATCTGCGAACCCATGCGGCCCACCTGCGCCTCGGCCTTGATGTGATCCCCGGGAATAGTGGCGCCGGTCCATGGAGAGCGCCCGGTGCCGCGGCGGACGGTCCCCACGCTCGGGTCAAAGTCGATCTGTTTGCCTTCGACGATCTCAAATCGGCACTCCGACATGCCGGGTTCTGCGATCAGCCGGGCTGCGACGGGGTTCTTGCCTCTCCGCAGCCACCAGTTGGGACTGAGCGGCACCGGTTTGCCGGTCTCGGGGCAAGTCACGGTGCGGGCGTAGAGATAGGTTCTCACCGACTGCTCGGGGGGCTGTGGGAAGAAGCCGGAGAGACGTTTTCTGACTCGCTCGGTCCAAAGTCTGCCCCAATGGACGATGTCATTGGCCAAGTCCGTACCGAAGCGGGCAGGGAGGGTGAGGCTGCTTTCAAGTACGAACGACGCCACCGAGTTGAGTTCGTTGGCCAGGGCGGGCAACCCGAAGCGGATGGTCTCGAAGGGGATCGATCCGCCTCCGGCGGTGGGGTCGAGTACCGTGGGCGTCTCGGTTCCCCATCGACACTTCAGGAGTTTTCGGAGCGTATGTATATCTTCGGCCTCGGCGGCCAGGGTGAACGCCCGTGGTCCTTCGTATGGGTTGGGTATCCGCTTGCCCTTTTGACGGGCCTTGACCAGTTTGCGTTGAGCTTCCACCGGGTTGCCGCGGATGCCCAGCAGATGCGTGAACCATTTCCGATACTCATCCTGGTTGAAGAAGCGTGCCCTCAGGGGTTCAGGCCAGTCCTCCGACCAGGCGGGCAGCAGCGACCCCAGCACCGACGCCCGCGAGGCGGTGAGCGGCCGCCTCGCCCACCAGACATGGAGGAAGTACAGGGGTGGCAGCGCCGAAGAAGCTCCTCTCTCCCGACGGCTTTCGACGCTGAGTTCGGCGATGGGCAGCCAGTCGTCGATCAGAGAACGGCGCCGGGTCATCGGTCGCTCACCAGGTCGCGGAAGGCCCGCTGCGCCCGCCGCCCCGTGTGGGGGTCGGTGCACTTGGCGTACCAGTAGAAGGCTTCGTCGTCACCCAGGTCCCGGACCGCCGAGGCCACCTCCTCCAGGCGCCGGACCTTGCGAAGAGGCTTGAGCGCCAAAAGCGCCAGTCCTAGGCGGACTCCCACCACCTCCGGCACGGCGAAGGGCTTGCGGCGGGTCCGTTTCAGGTCGGCGGGCCGGTATCCCGACGCCCGCAGCGCCTCCAGCAAGTGATGGCCGATCGACTGGAGGGCCGGGCCCCAGGAGCGCACCACCCGCCGGGGGACTTGGCCGTTCATGCCCTGGGACAGTTCCACACCGAAACCCGTGTCCTCCACCGGGAACACCCGAAGCTCGAAGGAGCGGAGGCGGCGGTTCATCCCGGCTCCTGCATGGGAGTGGCGATCAGGGAGATCCGGCCCGGGTCGAGCCTCACGAAGGTGTCCCGCATGCCTCCGATCTCCCGCCCGCCGGGTTCGACCGGCTCGGGAAAGGTGACCTGCAGCCGGATGCGACCGGAGCTGTCGGTCGCCTCCTTTCCCACCCGCCGGGCGGTGTTGACGATCTCACGGAACCGTGCCCACGGACCCCGGTACTCGACCCGCAGGTTGCTTTTGTCCGGCAGGTTGAAGGCGGCGTCCATCTCCACCCGCACCTCCGACTTGGGCAATTGCGGCACCGCCAGGGTGACCGCTCCCAGGTCACGGACGAACTCCCGTCCGCTTCCTTCGGCGAGAATCGTGACCTGTGCCACGGCGGTGACCTCTCGTTCGTGGGCGAGATCCACCACCTTCTGGAAGGCCTGGGCCGCAGAGCCCTCCGCCCGGATCGCTCCCACCGCAGGGGTCGGCCCGCCCTTGCCGCAGGCGCACCGGTCTTGGGGGTGATTGCACACCGGGCATGGCTTGGGTGACCGGGAGCACTGGCACCGCCCCCGGGGTTCCTCGCAAACCGCACACTGCCCGCAGATGGGGACTCCCTCGGCGGCCGAGGGGAGGATCAACTCCACGTCGTCGGTGATCTCCACCAGCGGCGTGGTGGGTGAGTCCGCTGAGTAGGCGCACTCCTGGCGGGGGTCGTAGTAGAGCCACTGGCCGGTCCGGATCCCGGTTTTGATGGCCTCCTTCAGGAGGTTGACGTCCAGCACGATCGGCAGCCCTATCCGGGAGGCGAACTCCCGCTGGATCTTGCGAGGCGTCGTCCGCTCGGCCTGGGCCGGCCACGCCTTGGTACGGATGAATGCCGGTGGGAATCCCGGATCGTCGGCGGTGCGCACCTTGCCCAGTTCCCGCAGGGTGGCCAGCACCGTCCGGCTCTGATCGCGTTTGACGTCTCCCTGCTGCTGGGCCGGGAGCAGGGCCCGGGTGAGCTGCGCCTGCCGGCGGGGCGCCGCCGCGTCGGGGTAGTAGAGCAGCCGGTAGAGCCGGGTGACGGCCACCCGCAGGGTGAGTTCGGCCTGGTTTCCCAGCGCCTGCAGGCGCTTTCGGTTATCGGGAGTGAACTGGGAGAGGCGTTGCGGGTCGCCGACGATCCGGCTGATCGCCAGGTAGCGACGGGCCTCTCCTACCGCATGTTCGAGATTGGCCCCGTCCGCACATAGGAACACGACGTGGTTGCGAAAGCTGCGGAACCCCTCCGCCGTCCCGGCGCGGTCGAACATGCGTTCGATGGGGGGGGGGGTCGAGCATCTGTTGCAGAAGCCGCCACCGCGTCGTAATGCATCACCACCAGGCGGGGCGGGCCGGGGGTGTCCTCGATCTCCGACGGCTCGGCCGGGAAGAACACCGGGCTGAAGACGCCCTTCTTCCAGATGGTGCGAATCCGTCGATCCAACTCGGTCTTGGCGGTGGCCCGCCCGATCAATTGCGTCTCCTGGTTGACCACGGCCGCCAGGGACGGCTCGGTGGAAAAGCGGAAGCGGTTACCGTCGAAGTGGAGATAGAAGGCCCGGTCCAGCAGCTTTCGGATCTGGCCCTCCATCAAACCCAGGTCGTCGCCGGGAGTGTAGGCGGCCAGCTTGGCCTGGGTGGGGCTGAGCCCCGAGGCCACGCCCTGCACCAGGGAATGGAGTAGCACGGTGGTGGCCGCCCGGGTGGCGAAGGGGGGCTTGCCGGAGGCGATCAGATGGTCGTCCACCAGGGCGGCGTGCGCCTTGGCGCCGGCCATCGGGTTGGCGATGTCGGCCTCGATCACCTGCCGGAACACCGCCCGGTTCAGCCGGCTGGTCAGGTCGTTGGCGATCTCGTCGGTCGAGAGGTCGACGTGATGGGGATGGATCAGGAAGGTGTCCGCCGGGCGGTCCGTCCATAGCTGTCGCACCACCCGGGAGAGAAGCCGCAGCGCACCGCGGGTTTTCTGGAAGTTGGGGATGGTGGAGACCTTCTCGTTGAGTCCGGTGAGGAGTTCGGGATGGAAGGGGTAGCTGTCGCGGATGTCCCGGGTGTACCCGGCGGTGGCGGCGTGAGCGGGAAGGTCGGCGTCGCGTTCCATCTGATCGGCGATCGCCCGGTGGTAGGTGAGGGCCGTCTCCTGCGCGGCGGTCGGGTCCACCCAGTCGAATAGTCGATGCCGCACGATGGCGGAGATCTCGTTCTCGCCGGTGGGGGTGATAACGTGCTCGTGCCGCGACGAGATCGCTTCGGCGTCCCGCAGCGACTCGATCTTCTCCAGCACGCCCTCGGTGCGGCCCGGGAAGGCGTCGGCTGAACCGGCGAGGGTGTACACCACCACAACGTGATCCACCCCGGCCGCGTACTCGAGGAGCGCCATCAGAAAGGCCACCGTCTGGTCGGCCAGGGTGCCGTGTCCCACCGGTTCTCCCGCCGCCACCGTCAGGTAGCGGGCCATCTCGTCCAGCATCACCACCACCGGAGCACCCTCGAACACCTTCGCCAGCGAACCCACTCCGGGCGCGGTCTTCCGTCGGTCGGCTTTCTTCACATGTCCGAAGGCGCCCAGCCGATGGGCCAGTTCTCCCCACAGCGTGTAGGTGGTGACGCCGTCGGGGTGGGTGACACCCTGGGTCGGGTCGAGGTCGTTTCCCACTGCGGCCGCCACCCGCACCGGCCGGTCGAGAAGGAGGGCCGGGTCCACGTAGTCCTCGACGCCGATGGGACGGGCCCGGTGGGCGGCCAGGTGATAGAGGGCGATCAGCGAGTGGGTCTTGCCGCCGCCGAAGGCCGTCTCCAAGCGGATGATGGGCGCCGTCGACCGCCCGGCGATCCGTCCCAGGGCCTGGTGCAGGAGGGCCTTGAGTCCGTTGGTGGGGTAGGTGTTGGCGAAGAAGACGGTCGAATCACGGTAGACGGGCTCACCCCGTCCGGCCACCACCTCCGCCAGCTGGGCGGCGAAGATCTCGTCCCGCAACTCCCCGGAGAGCACGTCCCTTCGGGGACGGACGGTTTCGAACACACTCCGCATTACTTGCCTATTGCTGACAATACGCGACGGGCGACCATAAGAATGCGTAGATTAGCGAACTATCGAGAAAGGCACCGGAGACCGGTCGCCGAGCATCCCTTCTCTTGGTTGCCCATCGGTGCAGAGAATGCTTGATAGCATGATCGCAGAACATATGGACCGGTTTACTGATGTCAGACCAAGGTATTCTGCGGCATTCGACGGGTGCTACCAAGCGCCCAGGGCCGCGGCGCTGTCAGGGGTTCCGGTTTCCAGGGTTTACGACTGGGCGAGGAAGGGAATAGTGACGCCCGCCATCTCCGCGGTCGGAACGAAGCTGTGGTCATATGCGGATCTGATGGCCCTGCGCATCGTGTATTGGCTGCGGCACCCCAAGAAGGCCGGCCCAGCGGAGGTCACCGCCGGCCCGATGAGCGAGGTCAGGAAGGCCTTGGAAATACTGGACCGGATGGACCTGGACATATGGGACGAGAGCCGGTCGGGACAAACCCCGCTCCAAGTGGATCCCCGGGGCAGGATACACATTGCATCCGGGGAGTCGGTGACCACTACCGGGCGCCGACAGGTGCGGGCGGATTTCCTGGATATCCTGGGTCCGTTCGATGGGCCGAGCGCCCAGGGGCCCGACCTGATTCGTCCTCGGCCCCTGCTGAGAGTGATCCCGGGCAAGGTCTCCGGCCAGCCCCATCTTCTCGACTCCCGCATCACGACCCGGACCATCGCTTCGCTCCACCAACGCTTTGGTGATGTCGACCGGGTGGTTGCCCTGTACCCGCATCAGCAGGAGCGGGCACTCGTGGAGGCCATCGACCTGGAACGAAGTCTCGAAGCTTGATACACCGGCTCGACCACAACTTCCCGGCGCCGATTCTGGACTGCCTCGATCGATTCATACCTCGTCCTAAATTGATTCCATTGCGTCGCATCCATCCTGGTCTGGCGAGGCTCGGAGATCGTGAGTTATTGATCGCCCTCTCTCGGCTTGGCTACGAGGGCCTGGTCACCAATGACTACAGGATGCTTCGTAATCCTGGTGCAATTGCTGCGGTGCTGAAAACGAGACTGACTGTGTTTTGCCATCGAAGGAGTCGGCGATGATCCGATCAGAGCCACGGGCGCTTTGTTACTGGATCTGCCGGCGGCTGTCAGAGGAATGGAGGCGGGAAGCCGGGGGGTGTTCTGGCTCCGACCGCGTAACCCCCGACCGGTTGACCCATGGAACTTGTTCAAGAAAGCAGCAGAGCGCAGAGGACAGGGTGTAGATGAGCTGTACAGCGAGGTGAAGGTAACCGATGAAGAGATGGAAGCTCTAGCAATCTCGGACGTTTGATTTCCTGTGCTGGGAGGGAATGGGGCGAGCCATCCACATGCTGCAATTGCTTCTCCGCCGTGGTGTCCATACGGCTAATCTCCACCTCGGTTTCACCTGACTCGTGGGTGTCAGGGGGTCATGAGTGTGCCGAGGCGCGCTTTATTCGCCACGGTATAAATACTTTGGCATAGTCCTGCGAGTTTCGTAATCTCGACTGGTGGGAGGCTCGGCAAGTCCCCGTCGGGGTTGGCAGAAACGGAGAAGCATGGACAAAGTGATAGAAGCCTCGGGGCTCGTGAAACGGTACGGCGAGGTGGTGGCGCTGGACGGGTTGGACCTGTCGGTGGAGGAGGGGTCGATCTTTGGGCTGTTGGGTCCCAACGGCGCGGGAAAGACCACCGCGGTATCGATCCTGTCCACCTTGCTCGTTCCCGATGCGGGATCGGGACGGGTGGCGGGCGCCGATGTGATCGCAGAGCCCGCCAAGGTTCGGGAACGAATCGGGCTCTCCGGCCAGAACGCGGCATTGGACGAGCATCTCACCGGATTCGAGAACCTGGATATGATCGGGCGTCTCTACCACCTGGGCCGGTCCCGCTCGCGGACCCGGGCCCGGGAACTGCTGGAGATTTTCGGTTTGACCCATGCCGGCGCCCGTCCGGTCAAGACCTACTCGGGCGGGATGCGCCGCCGCCTCGACCTGGCCGGCGCATTGGTGGCCTCGCCGCCGGTGTTGTTCCTGGACGAACCCACCACCGGGTTGGATCCCCGTAGCCGCCTAGAGTTGTGGAAGGTCATCCGTGAACTGGTGGCGCGCGGTTCGACCCTGCTTCTCACCACCCAGTATCTGGAGGAGGCCGACCATCTGGCGGACCGGATCATGGTGATCGACCGGGGCCGGGATATCGCCCAGGGAACCCCCGACGAACTCAAGACGTTGGTGGGTGGCGAGCGGATCGAGGTCACGTTGGCCTCGCCGCGTGATCTTCCCACGGCGCGGGAGGTATTGGGGCAGTTCGCGGTGGGCGACTTGGTCTCGCAGGAACGCAATCGAAAGATGACAGTTCCCATTACGGGCGGCGCCGCAGTCTTGACCAAGGCTCTGCGGGCTCTGGATGCGGCCGGGGTCGAGTTGCGGGACGTAGGGCTGCGGCGGCCGACCCTCGATGACGTCTTCCTGACCCTCACCGGGCAGATGGCCGAGCCGACCGGGAACCACAAGTCATCCGAAGATCCATCCGACTCCGGAAAAAGCGGCAAATCATGAGGTCGGTCTTCTATCTGTTCGCCGATGGGGCGGTAATAGCCAAGCGGAACGTGATCAAGATCAAACGGGTCCCCGAAGTCCTGGTGTTCGTGCTGCTGTCGCCGATCATGTTCGTGCTGCTGTTCGCCTACGTGTTCGGCGGGTCGATCGACATTCCGGGCGGCTCCTACCGGGAGTATTTGATCGCCGGCATCTTCGCCCAGACGGTGGTGTTCGGCGCCACCTTCACCGGCGCCGGACTTGCCGACGACATGCAGAAGGGAATCATCGACCGGTTTCGCTCGCTTCCCATGTCGCAGGCGGCCGTGCTGCTGGGTCGCACCGCCAGCGACGTGGTGTACAACATGATGACGCTTCTGATCATGGGCCTCACCGGACTGGTGGTGGGTTGGCGCATCCACAGCAGCTTCTGGGAGGGCTTGGCGGGGTTCGGGTTGCTGCTGGCTTTTTCCTACTCGTTCTCGTGGACGATGGCTTACGTCGGTCTGCTGGTGCCCAGCGTCGAAGTGATCAACAACGCCAGCTTCATGGTGATCTTCCCGCTCACCTTCATCGCCAACACTTTCGTTCCGGTGGAGAACCTGCCCACCATCCTGCGGGTTTTCGCGGAGTGGAATCCGATCTCGGCCCTCACCCAGGCGGTGCGGGAGTTGTTCGGGAATATTCCCCTCGGAACGCCTGACCCCACCGCTTGGCCGCTTCAGCATCCGGTGATGTACTCCTTGATCTGGGCGGTTGTGATCATCGCCATCTTTGCTCCTCTGGCGGTGCGCCGCTATCAAAAGGCCGTAAAACGAGCCTGATCGGGATGAAGAGTGCCGAGCGGTAGGAGCGTGGGAAATATCTCCGTGGTGAGATCTTGAAAATGTCCCACCGGCGTCACATGCTGGAAGAGTCCAAATATCACTCCGGTGTTCCGGGCCCCGGATGATCATCCATCCGCCTGAGGGTGGCGTCAGCCTCCAAGAGGCGGTTTGCCAACCGGATTCCGGTCGGGCAGGTCGCGCCCTGTCCGAATTTGGACGCTGGATGGGCGGTGGCGGGTCGGGTGGGTTTCCCAGAATTAAGGAGTGGGGCGGCGGTCTGAGTGAATGGGCGACGTAGGGAAATCCGGCAAGGCGCCGGCGTGGCTGGATGGCGAAGGTCCGGCATCGCGGCCAAACCCGGGGTCCGGGCGGGGGGTTGATTTTAGACTCGCGGTAGACGCTCGCCGGGGACCCCATGCTTCGAGACCTCAAGAAACGCCGGTCGGTGCCATTCTCCGGTGTGTTGCGGAGGTCGGAGGCTGTGCTGCTTGCCGCCGCCATGGTTTGCGCCCTGCTGATCTCGGCTCCCCGAGCCGCTCACGCGTGCAGTTGCCTGCCTGGCCCGTTGTCGGAGTACGCCGATGAGGTGTCCCTTGCGTTCGCGGGACGTCAACTGGCTCGAAGCGTCGGGGACCACGGAGCCACCCTGGTGTTTCAGGTTGATCGGGTCTACAAGGGCCGGTCCGGCCCTCGGATCTCGGTCGGCACGGGCTTGGGAGGCGGTGACTGCGGCGTCGATCTCTCAGGAAGAGGCGTCAGGGGGATGGTCGCCTTCTTCGATGCAGGTCGGCAAGGCCTGACGGTGGACATCTGTTCATCACCCGTCGCCTTGGATGAGTTGGAAGAGGTCTTCGGCGAAGGTCATCCGGTGGTTGGGGAGACAGAAGCCGTGGCTGGGGAGGTGGAAGGGCCGGGTCCGCGGGATAGTGAGCGGACTGTGATCCAAACCCTGTCGGTCTCGGCAGCCGTAGCGATCCTGGTGGGTGGAGCGACGGCCTTTCTGAAAAAGAAGAGCGACAGATCAGCCGGGTGAAGGTGGCAGGGAGCGCTGCCGGCCAGCCATCGCCTGGAAACGCCTTACGGACTCAGAGCGAACTTTGAAAGAGCGTCCTGAGCTCTCCGGGATCAGCAGGAGTTGTTCCGGTAGGGATCGGGAATCAATCATGAAGCGGATGTGTTATGGTGCTGTCAAGCGTCCTGGAAGTTCTCGTGGATCAAAGCTCCGGTGTCCAAAGAAGCAGTGGAAGGGGTGGATTGGCAAGGGTGATGGCCGCATCGATGCTGGTGGCGGCCCTGGTGGGCATCACTGTCCTGGCAACTCCCCGACCGGCTCATGCCTGCAGTTGTGCGGATGTCCCTCTGTCCGACTACGCCGACGAGGTGGATGTTGCCTTCACGGGCTGGCAAATCCAGCGGATAATCTCAGAATCGGACGGATCAACCTGGTCCAGTGATCCAGTTACTCTGATCTTTGGGGTCACTCGGGTGTACAAGGGGCGGGCAGGTCCGGTGATCGAGGTCCAAACAGTGCGAGACGGGTCGTCCTGCGGCGTCGACTTTGCCGAAAAGGGAGTCAAAGGGGTTGCTGCCTTCAGCAGGGGAGGGGATGAATATATGGTGAGTCTGTGTGGGTCTGTGGTCACAATCGGTGAACTCAAGGAAGTGTTCGGCGAGGGCTATCCGCCTGATGAGGCGTTGGCTTTGCAGGAGGAGGCGGAGGGTATGGAGGAGGAGGTGGAGGAACCGGGGGCAAACATTGAAGACCTCCTGCCGGATGACCTGAGACAGGAGGATGAGATGGTAAGTCTGCAGGGAGAAGTGTCAAGTCTTGAAGAAGAGGCGATCTCTCTCCAAACCGAGGTTTCCAGCCTGAAGGGCGCCGTATCCACCATGACCCGAGTCCTGCTGCTCGCAGGAGGCCTGGTCATGACTGCTGGGTTGGTGGCCTTTCTCAGGCGGAAGAGAGGCGATCCGGGTTAGGTTTCTGCCCCGGATGCAACTCATAACGAGCGACTAGCCTGCGCGGACCGCCTTGACGAGGCGGGACATGCCTTCCAGGAGGAGTTCGGTGTCGGTGGCCAGAGAGATGCGCACATGGGTGCCCCCATTCGGTCCGAATACCGTGCCGGGCACCACCGCCACCCGGTAGTCGGTGACCAGCCGTCGCACGAATTCCGTGTCCGGGAGGCGGCTTTGGGAGATGTCGACCCACATGTAGAAGGCGCCGTCCGGTCGGGCAAAGGGAATGTCGGCCTCCGTGAGCAATTTCATAACCTGGTTCCGCCGTTCCCAGTAGGCGTCCCGCATCATCCACACGTCGTCCTGGGGGCCCCGCAGCGCGGTCAACGCCCCTATCTGGGCGAGACTGTTGACACATGAGGTGGTGGGTTCCTGGGACTTGCTGAGTTGTTTGGCGACATCGCGGCGGGAGACCGCATAGCCGATCCGCCAGCCGGTCATGGCGTAGGTCTTGGAGAAGCTGAAAACCGAGATCACCCGTTCCGGATCGATCCGGTAGGCCGAGAAGGCGGGCCTGCCGAAGGTGATGGCGTCGTACACCTCGTCGGAGATCACCCACAGGTCATGTCGACGGGCCACCTCCAGCAGGTCCCGCATCAGGTCCTCACCGATCACGGTGGCGGTGGGATTGGAGGGAGAGACCAGTACCAGGGCCCGGCAGTTGGGGGTGATCTGCTTCTCGATCTCCTCGGGGTTGGGAAGCCACCCGTCTTCGGGTCTCAAGTTGTAGTAGCGGACCTCCAATCCCTGCAGGACGGCCATCATGGAGTAGTTGGGCCAGGTCGGATCGGACAGCAGGATCGCATCGCCGGGGTCGCACAGGGTCAACAGGGAAGTGGAGAGAGCCCCGACGCCCCCGGTGGTGACGACGACGTTTTCAGGGCCGGCCGCTATTCCGTTGAAGCGGTGCAGTTTTTCGGCTGCCGCTCTCCGGAGCTTGGGGATGCCTGCGTTGGGGGTGTAGTAGGTGAATCCATTGACCGCCGCTTCGCCCGCCGCTCGGCTGATGTGCTCGGGGGTGGCGAAATTGGGCTGGCCGATCTCCAGATGGATGACATCGGGGTACTGGGAGGAAAGGTCGTTTATCTCTCGGATACCCGAGCGAGGCATGGATGTAATGGTGCGGGAAGGACCGAGCATCATGCCAGGGGGAAGTGGCAGGCCGCCAGGTGCCCGGGCTGCTTCTCTTCCAGTAGAGGCTCTTCGCTCCGGCAGATCTCCTCGGTCCGACCGACGGGACACCGGGGATGGAAACGGCATCCCGAGGGCGGGTTGATCGGAGAGGGGACCTCTCCCTCCAGGAGAATGCGGGTGCGCTGTCTCTCCAAGACCGGATCGGGGAGTGGGGCGGCAGAGAGAAGAGCGTTGGTGTAGTGATGTAGAGGCCGGGTGAACAGCTGCTCGGATTTACCCAGTTCCACGACTTTGCCCAGATACATCACCGCGATCCGCTCGGAGATGTGGCGGACCACCGCCAGGTCATGGGCGATGAACAGATAGGTCAACCCCAGATCGTCCTGCAACTCCCGCAAGAGGTTGAGGACCTGGGCCTGGATGGAGACATCGAGCGCCGATACCGGCTCGTCGCAGATCACGAAACTGGGATGCAGCGACAAAGCCCTGGCCACGCCCACCCGCTGGCGCTGGCCCCCGGAGAACTCGTGGGGAAACCGGCGGGCATAGCGTGGGTTGAGCCCCACCATCTCCAGGAGCTCCCCCACCCGCCGGCGCTGCTGCTCGCGGGTCATGTCGGTGTGGACAGCCAGTTGCTCCCCGATGGCGTCGCCGATTCGCATCCGGGGATTGAGGGAGGCGTAGGGGTCCTGGAAGACTATCTGCATCTCCCGCCGCAGGTTTCGAAGAGTGCTGCGGTCGGCGGTGGTGATGTCGATCACCTCCGATCCCGCACCGTTTTCGAACTCCTTGCGCAACAGCACGCTGCCCGATGTGGGTTCGATCAGCCGCAGGATGCACCGGGCGGTGGTCGACTTGCCGCAGCCCGACTCACCGACCAACCCCAAAGTGGTGCCTCGCGGGATGTCGAAGGAGACCCCGGACACAGCCGAAACGATTCCCCGGGGCCTGCTGCTGAGGATTCCTCCTCCTACTTCGAAATTCTTGACCAGGTTGCGCACTGAGACAGCCGTATCCCTGCCCATTGTCAGGATTGTCGAGTCGGTCTGATTCATGTTCCTGTCGAGTATGCGAGGGGAAGCAGTGTCCCCATTCAGAGAGCATATCGTCTCTCATTGTGCCCTGGGTCGATCCTCTTGGTATCGTGATAGGCCAATTCGTCAAGTACAAGGAGGAGGAAAATGGCCGACGATTTCCGCGGGAAGATAGGGGCGCTCAGCAGTGATGAGGTTGAGGCCTTTCTGGCATCTCCCGCCTTGGCGCGCTTCGCCTGCCTCAAGCCGGACGGAGCTCCCTACGTTATCCCGTTGTGGTACCAGTGGGACGGGGAGGCTCTGTGGTTCGTGGGTAGGCAGAGAGCGCGGTGGTGCGAGTTCGTAGCCAACGACCCGCGGGTGTGCGTGGTGATAGACGCCGCCCACAGCCCGCCGGACGAGTCCGGTCAGACGGCGGAGATTCCCAAGGTGTTCGTGGAAGGCCGGGCGGAGATCGCCGAGGAGCCCAATATCGGCGGCAAGTGGGTCGGGGTCGCCGAGGAGATGTCTTTGCGCTACCTGGGTCCCAACGGTCCCACCTACCTGGTGCCCACCCTCAAGCAGCCCCGTTGGCTGATCAAGGTAATCCCCGAGAAGGTGCGCACCTGGCAGGGTGTTGCCTGGGCGCGGCGTTACTGGGTGGAGGGAACCGGAAGCCCCAGCTACGAAGAGGTGAACGCGTAAGCCCTCTCGGTGGATAAGCGAACGCCGGGAATCTGGGCACGTCGCGAAAAAAAGGTGTGACAGGGGGTTGAAACCGTCACTGGTTCGACGCCATGTTGGGAGGGTCGTAACACCTCCAGGTCCGTTCCGACGTCGTACGGGCCCCGCAGGGTTTCCTGCGGGACGGAGAGATCATACTCTGTCGACACGCGGACCCTCTGGCAGGGCTGGCGGAGCGCGTGTCGACTCGACGGTGGAGGCGGCGGGGGAGGGACCCACCGGGTGAAAAAGGCCGGGCCGGATTTCGCGGGACAGGGATGGGTTTTCGCGGCCTTGCCCCAACCGAGGGGATCCGTCCGGCATTCCCCCCACCGTGGTGTTGTGAGGGTGGAGGTGAACACCCCCACCGGACGCCGATGAGTTGTGAGACCGTTCTTCCACCGCAGAACTAAAGGGACGGTATGAGGTTGCATGTCGACAGAGAAGCCGATGCGCGGTACCCGTGACTTGATGACGCGGTCATCGTTTGATCCGAGGAGGTTTCGCGGGGGGTGGTCCTTGACTACAACGTCTTTAACGAAGTGGTGGGAGTGAAGATGCTCCGTCTCTCGAGACGCTCCTGAGTCCTCGACCTCTCCGACGTGGAATTCGAGATGACGTGAAAGCTAAGACCTTCCCTTTCAAGACCTGACCACCCGGCGCCGGAGATCAATCCACCACCGAGGGGTCGGGTACATGGGACATGACGGCGTACTCGTAGACGGCGGCTGCGTTGCTGGGATGGCCGATCTCGGTTGAGGCGATGAAGGCGGCCTGGTCGGATATCGGCAGGGCGTCCGGCGCCTTGATGTGGACCTCGGCCACTCTTTCGGCCAGGAGAAACCAGCCGATGGTCTCCTCCACCGACTGACCCACCGTCACCGGTCCGTGATTGCGCAGGAACACCAGCCTGGCCTCATCAAGCGCCGCGGCAATGTGCTTGCCGGTGTCGGCGTCCATCACCTGCACCTCCTCCCCCTCGAAGATCGCCTGGGACCTGAAAAAGGCGGTGGCCTCCTGGCAGATCATCCGGAAAGGGCGGACATTGGACACCCAGGGCGTGGCATAGGGTGTGTGAGTGTGCGCGACCGACACCGACTCGGGCCGGGCGTCGTGAATGGGAGCGTGGATGTAATAGGCGGTCATGTTGATCGGCCCTTCGCCCTCCACCAATTGGCCGCCCGGTCCCACCAGCACCAGGTCGTTCACCGTGGCCTGACGGAAGGGGACACCGTATTTGAGGAGCCAGAAACAGTCGGTGCGCTCGGGGTCCCGGGCGGTGATGTGCCCGTCTCCCAGCGATCCCCATCCGAATGCGCCGAACAATCGATAGGAGAGGGCGGTCTGCCGTTTGCGGTGGCGGCGGAGTCCGTCGACAGTCTCGAAAGCAGGTTCGCTCACATAGTCGCCGCTGCCTCCCGCCCAAGCGGCAAGGTTCTCTGTCATGATCCAACTCTCCAGTAAAGTGGGTATCCTCATCATATCAGTAGCCGGAATATTCCAGCGTCTGGAACCGGACTTTTCCGAGTTGGAAGTGGGGTGTGCGAGAACATGGCAAATATACTTCCCCGTTTGGTAGGCCCGCCCGGGATCATGGAGAGCGCGGTATGAGAGAAGAAGCGCGTTGCGTAATCGTGGGTGGCGGCGCAATGGGGGTAGGTCTGCTCTACCACCTGGCCCATGAGGGCTGGACCGACACGGTTCTGGTGGAAAAGGACGAATTGTCGTCAGGATCCACCTGGCACGCAGCAGGTCTGGTGCCCCATTTCATCGGCAGCCTCAACATGGCCAAGGTCCACGCCTACGGCGCCGAGCTTTACAGCCGCCTGGAGGAGGAGACAGGTCTTCACACGGGGTGGCACGGCTGCGGCGCTGTCCGGCTGGCCACCAACCCCGACGAGGCCGACTGGTTCAAATACGTCCACGGGGTACTCGAGTTGGTGGGGGTGGAGTCGCACTTGGTGGGTCCCTCGGAGATCCGCAAACTGCACCCCCTGGTGGACACCGAAGGGGTGGTGGTGGGTCTCCACACCCCCGGCGACGGTTGGACCGACCCGTCCTCGGCCACCAACTCCATGGCGGCCGGCGCCCGACAACTGGGCGCCGAGATCGTGCGGCGCAATCGGGTGATCGACATGAACCGACTTCCGGACGGACGCTGGGAGACCATCACCGAAAAGGGACGCATAGTCTCCGAGCACGTGGTGAATGCGGCCGGCCACTTCGGTCCGCAGTTGGCGGCGATGGTGGGCCTGGACACGCCGATCGTCTCGGTGATCCATCACTACGTCGTCACCGAGGCCATACCGGCCGTGGCCGATCTCGACTTCGAAATCCCGGTGTTGCGCGATCCCCGGTCCTCCTGCTACACCCGGCAGGAACACGACGGTTTGCTGATCGGGCCATACGAGACGGAGGGCTCCCTTTCCTATGGAATGGAGGGCATCGACTGGGATCTGACCTTCCATCTGCTTCCTCCCGATGTGGAGAAGCTCCTTCCCTGGCTGGACCTGGCCGCCCGCCGGACTCCTGTCCTGGAGGAGGCAGGCATAACGCGAGTGGTGTGCGGTCCCATCACGCACACCCCGGATTCCGGCTTCATGATCGGTCCGGCGCCCGGTTTGCAGAACTACTGGATGTGTGTGGGGTCCTCCATCGGCATCTGCCAGGGACCCGGCGCCGGCAAGTACCTGGCCCAGTGGATGGTCCATGGCCAGACCGAGATCAACGTGGCCGAAATGGATCCCCGCCGATTCGGGCCCCACGCCCCCGGAGACTTCACCCACGCCAAGGCGATCGACGAGTATCACGAAATGTACCAGGTGCGGATGCCCGGCGAATACCGGGAGGCGGGACGTCCGATCAAGCAGACCCCGCTGTATGACGCCCTGGCCCAAAAGGGCGCCCAGTTCCAGGAGATCTACGGATGGGAGCGGGCTCGATACTTCTCTCCCGACGGCGTCCCCGAGGAGTACTCCTTCCGGAGGTCTTCGGCGTTCGGGCCGGTGGGACAGGAAGTGGCGGGTGTCCGCAACCGGGTGGGGGTGGCCGACCTGACCGCTTTCACCAAGCTGGAGGTGACCGGGTCCGATGCGGCGGCGCTGTTGGACCGGCTGGCGGCCAACCGCCTGCCCACCCGACCGGGGGGCATCCGGCTGGCCCACATGCTCACCACCCTCGGTGGGATCGAGGGTGAGGTGACCATCACCAGGCTGGACGACGACCGTTTCTACCTCAATTCCTCGATCATGGCCGAGCAGCACGATCAGGATTGGCTGCGGCATCATGTCCTCCCGGGAGAGGACGTGACGGTCACCGATGTCACCAACCGGAGGGGGATATTGGCGGTGACCGGTCCCCGGTCGAGGGAACTGTTGGAGAAACTCACCGACGCCGATCTCACCAATGCCCGCTTCCCCTGGCTCACGGGACAGGAGATCGAGGTGGCCGGTGTGCACTGTCTGGCTCTTCGAGTGAGTTACGTCGGTGAACTGGGCTGGGAGTTGCACCATCCGATCGAAGAGATGGCCGGATTGTACGCGGCGATTCAGGAAGCGGGGGAGGGCCTGGGACTGGTGGACTTCGGCGCCTACGCCATGAACGTCATGCGTATCGAAAAGGCCTACAAGGCTCACGGTTTCGAGTTGACCACCGAGATCACGCCCGTGGAGGCTGACATCGAACGTTTTGTCAACTACCAAAAGGAGTTCCAGGGCAAGGCGGCCACTATGGCCAGGCGTGGGTCCGAACTTGCCTGGGTGTTGGTCTACGGTGCAATGGACGCGGTCGACGCCGACTGCCGGGGCAACGAACCGGTCTACGGAAACGGGACGATGATGGGACTCACCACCTCCGGCGCCTACGGATATTCGGTGGACAAGAGTCTGTTCTTCGCCTATGTCCATCCCGACTACCGATCACCGGGCTCGGAATTCGAGATCCGGGTGATGGGCGAACGCCGCCGGGCGCGGGTGCTGCGCGGCCCGGCCTGGGATCCGCGTTCGGAAAGGCTGCGGGCCTGATGGCCAGGCGAGGTCGCCGGGCAGGAGGGAGAGCGGCCCGGATAGCCGCCCGCGCCGCGGGACTCAGGGAGGTCGACCGCCCGGTGAGGCCGGGCCAGCAGGGAGGCGCCTACCGGCCTCTGTCAGAGTCCGATATGGAGGATGTCTACCAGGCTTCCCTGCATTTGTTGGAAGAAGTGGGCATGGGTGATCCGATCCCCGAGTTCATCGAGGCCGTGGTCAATGCGGGAGGTTGGGTCGATGATGCGGGGCGGCTTCGCTTCCCCGAGTCCCTGGTGAGACGGGCGGTCGAACTGGCCGCCAAGTCGTGGGTGTGGCACGGGATCGACGAGAGCCGTTCCATCGAGCTTTCCGAGAAGAAGGTCCACTTCGGTACGGCGGGCGCCGCCGTCCTGATGTTCGACCATCTGACCCGGTCCTTCCGACACTCCACCACCCAGGATCTCTACGACCTCGCCCGGGTTGTGGACACGCTTGAACACATCCATTTCTTCGTCCGTCCGGTGGTTACCCGCGAGGTCGACGGGGCGCGTGAAGTGGACATCAACACGGCCTACGCCGCCATCATGGGCACCACCAAGCCGATCGGCACCTCCTTTTTCCATGCTCCCCACGTCTATGAGGTGGTGGAAATGTGCGACATGGTGCTGGGCGGACCCGGTGAGTTCCGCAAACGCCCTTTCATAGCGGCGAACGCCACCTTCGTGGTGCCGCCGCTTCGTTTTGCCATGGAGACGGCGGAGGGCATGGTGGCGATGGTCAGAACCGGCATGCCCATCAATTTGCTGTCGGCGGGGCAGGCCGGGGCCACCTCGCCCGCCACCCTGGCGGGATCGCTGGTGCAGGCCCTGGCCGAGTGCCTGGCCGCTTTGACCTGCATCAACATGATGTCCCCCGGGCATCCCTGCGTAATGGGACTTTGGCCGTTCGTTTCCGATCTTCGCACCGGCGCCATGAGCGGGGGCAGCGGAGAGGAGGCCGTGCTGACCGCCGGCGCCGCTCAGGTGGCCAACTGGCTGGGACTTCCCTCCGGGGTGCCGGCGGGGATGACCGACTCCAAACTCATCGACGGACAGGCCGGGCACGAGAAGGGTCTCACCGTTGCCCTGGCGGCTCTGTCCGGGTCGAACCTGGTCTACGAGTCGGCGGGAATGATGGCTTCGATCATGGCATGTTCGTTGGAGATGATGGTGGTGGACAACGACCTGCTGGGAGCAGTCAACCGCACGGTGCGGGGCATCGAGGTTAACACGGACAGCCTCGCCACCCAGGTGATCAAAGACGTGGTGTCGGGCGAAGGGCATTTTCTGGGGCATGAACAGACCCTGCGGGTTATGCAGCGGGAGTATGTCTACCCGCACGTCGGAGATCGCCTCAGCCCTGATGACTGGACCGACGCGGGGGCGTTGTCGGTCGCCGACCGGGCCCACGCCTACGTGGTGGAGACCCTGGCCGGCCACTTTCCCGGCCATGTCCCTCCGGCGGTGGATGATCTCATTCGGGAGCGGTTCCCCATCCGTCTTCCGGTCGAGTCGGTGAGGGGCGGCTGATTCCGGCCACCGAGCCCGCGGTGGGCGCCAAGGCTTTGCCGGGCCGGGCCCAGGTGGTGGTGGTGGGCGGAGGGATCGTGGGGTGCAGCGTCGCCTACCACCTGGCTCGAAGGGGAGTGACCGATGTTCTGCTGCTGGAGCAGGGGAAGCTGACCGGCGGAACCACCTGGCACGCCGCCGGGCTGGTGAGCCAGCTCAAATCGTCCTACAGCCTCACCCGCCTCGCCACCTACTCGGCGCAACTGTTCTCCGACCTGGAGTCCGAGACCGGCCAGGCCACCGGATATCGGGCGGTGGGCTCCATTTCGGTGGCTTCCGACGCAGAGCGTTGGGAGGAGATCATGCGCGGACTGTCCATGGCTCGCACGGTGGGGGTGGAGATGCGGGAGATGGACTTCGACGAGTTGCGGGAGCGTTGGCCCCTGATCCGCACCGACGATCTGGTGGGCGCCGCCTGGATTCCCCAGGACGGCCAGACCAGCCCGGTCGACACCACCATGTCGCTGGCCAAGGGAGCCAAGGACCGCGGCGTGCGGATCCTGGAGGAAGTGGCGGTGACTTCGATCCGGGTGGAGAACGAACGGGTGGTCGGGGTGGAAACCGAGCACGGTTACGTGGAGTGCGAGACCGTGGTGCTGGCGGCGGGCATGTGGACCCGCCAACTGGCAGCCACGGCCGGTGTGCATGTGCCGCTTCAGGCCTGCGAGCACTTCTACCTGGTAACCGAACCCATGGACGGGGTGCCGCCGGGGATGCCCACCCTGCGGGATCCCACCAACTACACCTACTTCAAGGAGGAGACCGGCAAGATCATGACCGGCTTCTTCGAACCCCGCGGCAAGGTGTGGAAGCTCGACGGGATTCCCCGCGACTTCAGCTTCGGGGTGCTTGCAGAGGACTGGGATCATGTGGGCCCCATCTTCGAGCGTTCCATCCACCGGGTCCCCGCCCTGGGAGAGGTGGGCATCCAACTGTTTTTCAACGGCCCGGAGGCTTTCACTCCCGATGGGGTCTACTACCTGGGCGAGTCGCCCGAAGTGGACCGGTGCTTTGTGGCTGCCGGGTTCAACTCGGTGGGCATCCAGTCGGCGGGAGGCGTGGGGTGGGTGCTGGCCGACTGGATCATCGACGGTCATCCTCCCAGCGACCTGTGGCCGGTGGACATCCGCCGGGCGCAGCCCCATCAGACCGAACTCGGGTTCCTGGAGGACCGGATTTCGGAGAGCCTCGGTCTTCTGTACGCCATGCACTGGCCGTTCTACCAGTATCAGAGCGCCCGGGACGTCAAGCTCTCGGCCCTCCACGACCGGCTGGACGCCGCCGGGGCGGTGTTCGGAGAGATGTCGGGATGGGAGAGGCCCAATTGGTTCGCCACCGAGGGGATGGAGCGCCATTACGTCTATTCCTACGGGAAGCAGAACTGGTGGGCGGCGTCGGGCGAGGAGTGCCTGGCGGTGCGCAACGCGGTGGGACTGTTCGACCAGACCTCGTTCGTCAAGTTCGACGTGGAGGGTCCCGATGCCGCCCGGCTGCTCGGGTGGGTTTCATCGGGGCGCGTCCCCGGTCCGGTGGGCAAGGTGGTCTACACCCAGTGGCTCAACTCACGGGGAGGGATAGAGGCCGATTTGACGGTGACCCGTCTCTCCGAAGAAAAGTTCCTGGTGGTGTCGGGTTCCGGTGCGCCCACCCGGGACTGGGCGCACTTGCGCAGGGCTGCGCGGGGCCACGATGTTCGGATACGGGACATCACTACCTCCATGACGACACTGGGGGTGATGGGTCCCCGGTCCAGGGCGCTGTTGTCGGCGCTCACCGACGCCGACCTGGGGAATGATGCCTTCCCCTTCGGCGGGGCGCAGGAGATCACGGTGGCCGGACACCGGGTGCTGGCGATGCGGGTCAGCTACGTGGGGGAACTGGGCTGGGAGTTGTACGTTCCGGTCGACCAAGCGGTCTCACTCTACGACGCGGTGGTGGACGAGGGCGCCGCCCATGGTCTGCGCCACGCCGGGTACCACGCCATGAACTCCCTCCGGCTGGAGGCCGGCTACCGCCACTGGGGACACGACATCACCGACGAGGACACGCCCCTGGAAGCAGGTCTGGGTTTCGCAGTGGACTGGAACAAGCCGGGCGGATTCTGCGGGAAGGAGGCGCTGGAGCGTCAGCGCGGTCGGATTCTTCCCAAGCGACTCGTCCAGTTTCGCCTGGAAGATCCGGACCGGTTGCTCTATCACGACGAGCCGATTTTCCGCAACGGCGAGTTGGTGGGCCGCACCACCTCCGGCATGTGGAGCTACGTCGAAGATCGCTGCCTGGCGATGGGGTATCTGCAGCATTCCGATGGTGTCGCCAAGGCTTGGCTCGAGGCAGGGGAGTACGAGATCGAGGTTGCCGGGACGCGCCTTCCCGCCACCGCCTCTCTCCGACCCTTTTACGCTCCCCGCACACGCGGCACATGAGGAGTGAGCATTCTGCGAATCCGCTTGTAGGGTTGTCGGTTCATGAGGAGTGGGCATGGTTTGCCGGGGATCCGAGAGGTGGTGGTTATGTTGCTGGTGGGGGTGATGGGTGCCCTGGTCCATGGTGTTCCGAGTGCTTTTGCGTCGGACCATGATTGGGGATCGGGTACGCCGTATTCGGAGTGCCGGTCGCGGGGCCTGACGAACTACGGTCCCGTGACGGGCAAGAGGTGGATCAGGAACGGCACTTTCTATGCCAATCTGTATCACTGCACGGCGCCCACCGCGACTACTCCGCGGGAGCCTGATTGGGGATCGGGTACGCCGTATTCGGAGTGCCGGTCGCGGGGCCTGACGAACTACGGTCCCGTGACGGGCAAGAGGTGGATCAGGAACGGCACTTTCTATGCCAATCTGTATCACTGCGCCGCGCCTGCCGTAACCCCTGCCTCGGGGTCGGTCCCGGCGGGCGTTTTACGGCCGGACGACTATTCCAGCCCCCGCGTCGTTGTCGAGGAATTGTCGGTGCACCATCGGCCTCCCTCGCCGGGTGTACTCCAGCCGCGTCCGGACCTCCCGGAGTGGGACTACTCCCTCCCGATGGATTGGGCCGCCGATCCCTTCGAGGATCGCAACTGGCAGTTCCTCGTTCATTCATGGGTAATGATGGAGTACTGGCTATACGCCTACCAGGACGGTGACCTCGGGTCTCTCGAGCACATCGCAGCCATTGCCCTCGACTGGGAACGGTTCCATGTCCAGGACAATCGAGAGAGCCGTTTCCAGTGGTATGACATGGCCGCCGGCATCCGGGCCTCCCGTCTGGCGTTCTTGCTGGACAATATATTCGTCGGCAATCTCGACATCGAAGACGACGATCTCGCCGCCCTGACCCGGTTGGCCGAACTCCATGTCCGAAAGCTTTTGGATCCTCGTTTTCTTTCCCTGGGGAATCACGGCCTGTTTCAGCTTGCAGGCCTCAACCTGCTGTGCGCGGTCCTCAGTTGGCGAAGCGTTTGCAACAGCGCCCGATCCTATGTGGACACGGCTTTCGCGAGGCTGCTGGACCGGTGGTTCACGGACGAGAGTGTCCATCGTGAGAACTCACCCAACTACCACGGCATCGTGTTGGATGCCCTCCAACGGCTTCGCATCGCGGAACGGACTCGGCTACCAGGGGTGCGTACCCTCATCGAGGACGGCGCCCGTGTGACCCCCTGGTTGACCTATCCCGACGGACGATGGGTGCCGGTGGGCGACAGCGCAGGGATCGGGTTGCCGTTGACCGGACCGGTCGAGCCGCACTGTCTCGATGGAGAGGCGGGTTGCTGGGCGGTTCGCGATCTTACGAAGTCGGGGTACGCCATCATACGTTCCCTGCCTGGAGCCGAAGAGTCCAGCATGCTGTTTGTAAACGCGATGTTCGTAAACGTGGTGGGAGCGGTCATCAGGCACAAACACACTGATGACCTTGGTTTCGTGCTGATAGAAGGGGGTCGCGAAATCTTTGTCGACAGCGGTAAGTACGGTTACAACAAGGACCACATGCGCAGTTACGTCCTGAGCGCTCGGGCTCACAACATCCCGAGCCTCGTGTCACGGCCGATTGATCCTCGCAAAGTCGATCCCGCCGAGACGCACCTGCAACCCATCAGGACGACCGACTCCGGTTTCGTCGTGGAGGGATTCGTCGATCGCCCCGGACTGCTTCGACACGAGAGAACCTTCTCCTATACGCCGGGGTCGTCTCTGACCATCAGGGACCGTCTCTACAACAGAACGAGTTCTCGCTGGCAGTCCAACCTTCACCTGGCGCCCGACCTCGATCCGGTGATCAACACCTCGGGCTTCCTGGTTCAGGTCGGTGACGTCTTGGTCCGGGCGGTCTTCGAAGGAGATGGGTGCCAGATCGACATGGCGCGCGGCGACACCGATCCCTACCAGGGTTGGGTCTCTGTCGGATACCTGGAGATGACACCCGCCACTGTCGTCAGGGCGACCTGTCCCCCGGATCTGGTCGACACTTCGTGGCGCATCACCTTTCAGCGGTAAGCGGTTTCGGCGTTTATGTCAGCGGACGGGCGTCAACCTGAAAACGTCGTCGGCGGTCATCACGTACATCTCTCCCTGGGTGTCCACCCCGAACGAGAGCACCCGCTTTCGAGCCTCCACCTGCTCGGTCCAGTCTCGTAGGTCCACAGCCAGTGTCCCGTTCCATCGGAAGCTACGGAGAAAGCCGCCGCAGGCATCCGAGTAAAAGTAGTGTCCGTCGAGTTCGGGGATGGCCTGCCCCCGGTACACCATCCCGCTTATGACGGCGCAGACCTCGGGACTGTGGCGAAGGGCCAGGGCGGGAGGAGTGAAGCCACTGGTGTCGCACGTTCCCGGGTTCTCCCTGCAGGCGGTCCCCTCGTTGAAGGGCCCCCATTGGTGTCCTTCCAGAACCGACCATCCGAAGTTGGCGCCGGACGTGTCGAGCGAAGTTATATCGATCTCTTCAAAGGCATCGGCTCCGACATCGCCTATGAAGATCAGATTGGTCGTCGGGTCTATCCAGAACCGCCAGGGGTTGCGGATCCCGTACAGGTATACCTCCGGAGCCTCCGGGCTGAGAGGGGGTTGGTCGGTGGGGATGCCATAGGGGTCTCCTCCGTCGACATCGATGCGGAGTATGGAGCCCAGCAAGGTAGTGTGGTCTTGGCCGTTGAAGCTGTATCCGTCGTCCCCGACCCCGATATACAGATAGCCGTCCGGGCCGAATGAGATCATTCCACCCTTGTGGAAGTCACTGCGGGTGGGGATCTTCATCAAGGTCTTGGCGCTGGAGGGGATCGCTCTCCTCAACTCGTCATCGAGTTGGTATTCAGCGAGAATGATGTCGAACTCCAAGTCGGTGTAATAGAGGAACATCCGCTGCGGATCGGTGGGGTGGAGGGCCAGTCCCAGCAGTCCCGTTTCGGATCCGATCGCGATAGAGTCCCTCAGATCCAGCACCGGCGGGTTGGAGAAAGTGTCTTCCTCGACGATCCACACCCTTCCCTCGCGGGTGATCATGTAGTTGAACCGGCCGCCCGGTCGCCCCACGATTTCCAGAGGCATGGCGTCTTCGTCGTCCAGGGTCTCACGGACACCGGCAAAAACCAGTTCATAGCGCAGTCCGCGCAGGGGCAGCAGGGTTGTGGTGGAGGTGGAGGTCGCCGGTGGCTGGGGGGAGGTCGTTCCGGGCTTCGTAGTGGGTGGGGGAGCGGAATCGCTGATCGGCTGGGAACCGGCGGCTGTGGTGATGGGCGCCGTGCACTCGTACAGGTCGGCGTAGAAGTCCCCGATCCACTTCTGACCGGTCCGAAGGCCGTAATCGGTCAGGCCCCGTTCACCGCAATCGTCATAGGTCATACCCGATCCCCAATCGGTCTCACGAGCAGTGGTCGGCGTCCGAGAACCGGAGTCCTCCGCTCCGCCGCAGGAGGCCGCCACGAGCAGGGCAGCAACACATAGGCTCGCCAGTCGTGTCTTGTTCATGAATACCGGACCTTCGGTTCAATCAATTGACCAACCAAGGCTAGTTTGCGGCGGGCGCATCGCCACATTGAGGTCGGGGTACTTGTTGACCGGCCTCTTTCACCCGGTACAGTCCCGAGCGACAATCCCCGCGAAAGACAGAGATCGAGGACGGGTCAGAAGTGGATCGGGGGTGCTATCAAGGATTTGTATCAGTGCACGGCCCCTGCCGACACCACTGCTACTTCTTCTACCACCACGACCACTACCACTACGACTACGGTGCCTGCCGCCACTACGACTATGGTGCCTGATGCTCCCAGTTTTCAGGGCGTGAACAGGTTGCCTTTTCGTGGTGTCAGTCGGGTGACGTTGTTGATTTATCATGGGGAGCAGTTCACTGGGGTGGAGCACTATTACAAGTCCCACGCAGGGGGGCGGGCGCTCATACCAGACTGTTCCCAGGGAAAGGTCTTTGGAGTCTTTTCCGGCCGGTATCAGATGGGCGGTGGTGTTGAGATGGGAGAAGGTGACCACCGGGAGCGGACCCGCCGAATGCTACGGCGGTCCGGTCTCGCTGCTTGTTCGGGTGCGGACTGACAGTGGCTGGTCAGAGTGGGGACAGCACGACGCCATGATTGATCCTCCACCTTCCAATCTGCATCCCACCCCCACGCTCGGCAGCCCGTCTGCCGCTTCGATTTCGTACAATGCCGTGAGCAGTGTCTCGATGACCGTTGCGTCGTCGAAGGTGTTCACGGCCTGGGAGTACAGGTATGTGTGTTGGGAGGCGAATGGTGAACGTTTTGTCTCGGCGGTGGGGAACACCTGGCCCGCCAGTCCGACTGTGTCGGGTTTGGACGAGACCGCCTCGTGGACGGTGACGACCGGGGGAGACGACGATCAGTGTTTCAGCCGACCACAGGCGGCGCAGGCGTGGTTGTTGGTGCGGGTCAAATCGGCCTCTACCGAGTGGTCCGACTGGGTGTATCATCCCGTGAGCATCGACCTGGCGCCGGCGGCGCCCACGTTCACGAACGTGTCCCATGATGCTCAGAGTCCGGTCGCCTTTGGGGACACGGTGGAGGTGTCGGCACGCGTTGGGCATTCTCTCGGTTTTAGAAACGTGCAGCGATATGCGTCATGTCGCAACAGGGCCGGGGACAAGATCGAGTCGGACAAGCAAGAAGACGAGCAGACTGACACTGAGTGGGTGATACCAGTTTTTCGAGATTGGGATGTGACCACCGGTGACGGCAACGACGAATGTTATCACACATCTGCGGCGGTGCTGTTTGCCCGTGTGTTCACATCTGCCGGATGGTCACAATGGGGATCGGCGTTAGTGCCGGTCGCCGATCCGACGTGCACGGTTGACGTGCCGGTGGACATGAAAACCAAAAAACAGGACAAATGGTTTGTGGACCGCGAGGATCTGTACCGGAGGACCGACACGGGGGTGTTCAGCGCTAAACGATATCGCATCACCCTGCCCAACAGCACCGACCACTTTCCCGTTGCTATCAACGTCACATCCGCAACCGACTTCAAAATCACTTTGGCAGGTAGCTCCTCGTTGAAGCCTATCGAAACAATAGACGGCTCCAGTCGACGATCCGTAAGTGAAGTCTGGTACAGCGGTCGGATGGTGACAGCGTTGGGGGTCACCCACTCTTCCTACACCATAGAAGTAAGCACCGAAGACACCGACACCACCGACGTCTTTACGATTGATATCGAGTGGTTCAAGCTAAAATTACCCACCAACCTCAAAGCCAACGGCGACAGTACGACTCTTTCCAGTGGTGGCCAGGCGTTGGTCGAGTGGTCGGGTGCTCCTATTGACACAGGCTACATCATCCGATATCAGGCACACTGTGAAGTGACTTCCTGCCCGAACTGGACCGAAGTCCCAGTTCCCGCGGGACGGAGCAGCCATACCATTTCCAACTTGACGTTGAGCCAGTTGTATACAATACAAATGAAGACCAAAGTAGGCACTGCCCAAACACAGAACTGGACAGATAGCGTCTACGTGTATCCGACAACGGTTGCCTTAACCAATCGTCCGGGTTTTGGCAGTTTTGTGGGTCCGGTCAGAATCTGGGTCCAGCCAACATTTAGGGATTATCGCTATGTCATCTGTGTCAATACCTTGCCAGCTGACGATCCGAGAACGAGACCGAACGAGCGAGTCACTGCGATAAACGCTCTTAACAGCAGCCTTGAGGTGTGGGAAACCAGTACGCATGGGATGGTCAGGGCCACACAGGTCACATCCGGCAACCTCTGCGCAGAAGCCTATGAAACCCGTGCCGGCAGCACGGTCGAGTTCGCGAATGAGGATGAGATGAGGATGCGATGTTCCCTAAAAAGCGGCGATATTGCTGCGGGCTGTGCAGACAATGGCCCGCGGAGCGATCCCGATAAAAGTAAAGGGGTTATGTCTCATATCAAGATCAGTCTTTATGACGCTCTGCTCCAGCGGGCTCGTAACCCATTGAGGTCCTGTGCCTTCTACGCGGGGATTAATTTGCACGAGGGTGGTCATGCTTTTGGCTTGCACGACACTCCAGATGATGGACAGGTGGTTACGGACACAGTTATGGATTATGACCTAGGCTATCCGTGTAGCCCGACCGAGTACGACGTGGCGGCTGTGAAAGCTGTCCATCAGAGTCTTGGTGGTTAGTTAAGGAGAATGAGATGGTAAATGTCACACGAGTGTTGACATGTCTGGTGTTGGTGTTCGCCTCGGCGTGTGATACCGGGGTCTCACCCGAGAATGCGGGGGTGTCTGAAGGCTTGACTGTTGCGGTGGAACCGCCGGTGTATTTGGAAGAGATGATCCCTCCTTGCGTGCCCCTTGCGGACACGGATGCGGATCCTTGCGCGCTTGGCCCGAGAGAACCACTCCCTGCATCCGATGATAGTGAGAACGACACGGTTGCTGCTACTCCTATGCCAATCGACGAGGTGACGTCGATCAAAGACGTTATGTTAGGAAAGGCTTTTGCGTACTCGGATCTGTTCCCGAGTCTGATCACGCATATAGTGATCAGGGGGACTGTTCTGGTGGGCACGACCCGCTGCAACGACTATTACATGAAACTTGCCACCTACTACACCAATAGGATCAACGAGGGTTTGATCCGTGTTCATTGTTTTGTTGATGTCAGAGTAAACGAGTATCTGGTGGGAGAGGGCCCTCCGGTACTGCCGGTGAGCTTGTACGTCAACGTGACAACGTTTTCGGACCGAGAAGGCTATATGGACCGAGAGGATACTATTGACTTCTACGGAGGTGAGGATGTTTGGATCGCCAATCTGTTTGATGACCCGGCAGAGTGGGTGGCTCAAACCTATGAGGGAAGGGAAATGGTGCTGTTCCTCGGCCTTCCGTTTGCTATAACCCTGGAGGCGTTTGTTGCCAGAAATCCGTTTGGTCGCTGGTTCGTTCAAAGGGACGAAGACGGAACCATAAGAGCGGTGGCAGAAAGCAGCACAAAGATCAGGGATCCGGTGAAGCGTGCCGAGGGGAACATTCCTTTGGCCGAGTTGGAGCGGAGAATAGCCGCAGCCGCCATAAACCGGAACGCGGTCACGGGTGGGCGGATCGGGACCGATCCTTCTTTGCCGCTTTTGGTGTCTGACGCCAACGATCTTCGTACCCATTACAAGGCGATCGGGGCGGTTTATGTTACCGACGAATCTGTCGCGGGCGATGTGCAGCATCCCACTTTTGGGCCGCCCCCTGCACCTGGAGCAGACCAGCCTGTGTCGCCTCCTGCCAGGACCGGAGAGAACGGTTCCGACGACGAGCAGACTCCTCCTGTTCCCGGTGAGGACCCACCGCCGTCTTCTTCGATACCCGAAGATGCCCCCACCACCACTATGAAGGACGGGTAACCAAAGAGGATCCGTCCATGAGGTTTCCCTGTTCGGAAAAACTGTAATCGCCATCAATCACTCCAAACTGGGTCTTCGATGCTCCTATGGTTGTCGTGGTGGATGACTGAGTTTTGGGACATTCAACGAATCAACGACGACGTGACGGTAGTAGCGCCCTACCAAGAGTATTTTGGAGGCTGCGCGTTTTTGTGAGGCTGCGCGTATTTGTGGGGAGCAGGGTTAGGGAGGGGGTCCTTGGTTAGGGGTTGAGGCCTCGCTGGAATAGGTGGTGTAAGCGAATCGCCTATCCAGGAGGCCTCAATGAATGCTGATGTTATGCCGGTCCGGTTGCACCTGCGTGGTGTACGGGTGACCAAGGTGGTGGTTGACACCGTCGGGGAGCTGGTGGTGGGGGGTGGTCTCGGTGAAGAAGCTGTCGGAGTGGCGACATTGTGTTGGTGGGACGGGTTGCGGGTTTTTGTGGGGTATGTTCGTTAAGACGACCCGCCGTCGAAGGGGCGACAAGGTGTACGAGTACCTGTCGTTGGAATCGGACGCATCGAAAGTACGCCCTTCTTCGCCTGGGAAAGGTCACCGCGTTGCGCGAAACCGGACAACTCGGTTGGAACACCGCACAAACAACGACCGCTTCTTCGCCTGGGAAAAGGTCACCGCGTTGCGCGAAACCGGACAACTGGGACGCATCATCGCGGCGTTGGAACGCCACCTGCACAAACAACGCGTCGATATCGACGCGTTAGCGGCCGAGCAGGCACCGGCAGCAGGAGCGGACACTAGATGTCCAGGGTTTGGTGGTCAGGATTGCGGGGAACAGTGAAGCTCTCCGGCATGGACTACTTTAAGCAGTACGTCTATCCAGGCCAGGGCGGAGGCCAGCTTGGATGGGCGGTAGCAACTGACCCGCTTCCGGCGAGTGGCCTCGGTTAGCGGCAGGGTCTGGCCGCGGTGCTGTGTCGCTTGGGTTTGGTGGTCAGGATTGCGGGGAACAGTGAAGCCTCGGCATTCTTTCAGTATCCGGCCAGGGCGGAGGCCAGTTGGGCGCCCACCTGTGCGTTGTGTTGCACCAGGGCGGTGTTGGCGACCAGAGAGGCGCCGTGGGTGTGGTCGAAGACTGCCTGCAGTAGGAACGGGGTGGCTTCCTTTCCGGCAATGTGCCGTCGTTCCAGTTCCGCCAGTGCGTATTCCACCGCGGCTTGCGTGGTTTCTTCGTCCAGGGCGTGCTCGGGGGGGATCGGAACGCCCAGCAGCATCCCGCCCTGCCAGCCCAGCCGCCGCCCCGCCCGGAACGCCTGCGCCATCGCTCGCGCCTCGTCCACCCGCCATTCCACCTCCACCCCGCTGTCGGCGCTGTAGAACCAGGGGAAGCGGTGAGACTTCCACACCGCCACCGGCACGCTGAGCGTCTCCAGGTACTCAAGCGTGGCGGCCACGTCCATGAACGCCTTGGTCCCGGCGCACACCGTGATGCACCGATGCCGGGCTATTGCCAGCAGGTCGGCGGAGACGTCGAAGGAGGTCCCCGCTCCCGGTGATACGCCTCCGATGCCGCCAGTCACGAACACCTCGATCCCGCAGCGGGCGGCCGTGAACAGGGATGCTCCCACCGTGACCCCTCCGTCGCCCCCCTCGGCGATTATGCGGGGCAGGTCCCTCTTCTGGACCTTGGCGGCTTCAGGGGAGGTGCCCAGGCGCTCCAGTTCGTCCCCGGTGAGCCCGCACACCAGTTCCCCGCCGAGTACCCCGATCAGAGCGGGCACCGCCCCTCCGCGGCGCACCGCTTCCTGGGTGGCCACCGCCGTTTCCAGGTTGGTTGGAAACGGCATGCCCTGGGTGACGATGCTTGTCTCGAGCGCCACCACCGGCCCCCCGGTCTCCAATGTCTCCCGCACTTCGTCTCCCAGGCGTATCGGGGCATTCATCGGTTGCTTCCGTCCTCCGGCCCGGACCTGGCCAGAACCTGGATCGCTTTTTTGAGTTGCGGGTCCCCCAACCGGTCGGCCATCCTCCGCAATTGTCCCGGAGAGGCAACCGCGGAGTGTCCGCCCGCCTCGGCGATCACCCGGGCGGCTACCAGGTTCCCCACCCGGCATCCCTGGCGGGGAGTGCCCCCGGAAAGCGTGACCGCCAGAAACCCCCCGGCGAAGCCATCTCCCGCCCCCGTGGTGTCGACGACCGGGAATTCCCTGACCGCCGGGAAGTGGGCGACGCCGTTTTCGTCGTTGAGCAGGCAGCCATCGGCTCCCATTGTTACCACCACCGCCTTTGCGCCAAAACCGTGAAGGGCCTGTGCCGCGCCTCGGGGTGAGGCAACTCCGGTAATGGCGGTGGCTTCGTAGGCGTTGGGGAACAGATAGTCGATTCCCTGCAGCCAGCCGTAATCGGGGTCGTAGTGCTCGGCGAACAGAGGGGACGGGTCCACCGATGTCGACAGACCTCGCCGCCGGGCCTCCTCCAGCAGGTGCAGGGCGGCGGACCGCGATTCCCGGTCCTGGAAGGCGTAGCCGCTCACATGCACGAGAGTTGCTTCATCGAGGAGGGGAATGTAGAAGTCGGCCGGAATGCGGCCGGAGGCGGGCCCGCGGGCGGAGATGAAAGTGCGTTGCCCTTGAGGATCTATCAGTGCCACCACCAGTGCCGACTGTCCTTTCACAACCTGCAGTCCCGAGATTCCGACCCTCTGCAAGAGAAGGTCGTCGACTATGACCTGCGCGAACAGGTCGTCGCCGATCCGCGCCACGAGGTCCACTTTGACCCCCAGGCGGGCGGCGGCCGCCGCGCAGTTGGCCGCCGAACCCCCGACCGTCACCGACGGGTGGCGGGCCGAAACGTCCAGCCCGGCGGCGGGGAGGTCTTCGATCCGCAGACTGATGTCGACCGAAGCGTCCCCGCACACCAGCAGAGAGGAGTTGCCCACCGGTCGGCTAGCCGCCGCCGAGGGCGGGGAGGAAGTGTATCTCGCTGTCCGGTTCCAGCGCTTCCAACCAGGCGCCGGGCGCCACATCTCCGTCGATGGCCACGGCCGCCGACTTCAACTGCACTCCGATTCCGGGGAAGGCTTCCTCCAACCTTGCCCCCAGCTCCCGCATGGAGGAAGCTTCGGCTTCCCACTTCTTCGCTCCTCCGGTCAGACCCTGGAGAGCCCTGGGGAAGAAAACTACGGCCATCAGTCCGAGGACAGTGCTTCCAGGACCTTTACCGGAGACATCGGAAGTTCTCTGATCCGTTTTCCCGTGGCGCCATAGACTGCGTTGGCCACCGCCGCCAGGGGAGGGACGATCCCCACCTCTCCCACCCCCCTCACCCCGTACGGATGGTCGGGGTTGGGCACCTCCACTATCACGGTGTCGATCATGGGCAGGTCGGAGGCCACCGGCATCCGGTAGTCGAGGAACCCGGGGTTTTCCATCACCCCCTCCCCATCGAATATGTACTCCTCGTTGAGGGCCCATCCGATGCCCTGCACCGCACCTCCCTGCATCTGGCCTTCGACATAGTCGGGATGAATGGCCCTCCCGGCGTCCTGGGTGACCGTGTAGCGCAGGATGGTCACTCTTCCGGTTTCGGGATCCACCTCGACGTCGCAGATCTGGGTGGAGAAAGCCACCCCCACCCCGCGGGGGTTCACGGTCTTGGTGGCCGACAGCGGCCCACCGGTGCGGGCCGATCCGGCGGTCAACTCCTCCAGGGTGAGCGGCGGGAAGACCCCGTCGACGCTCTGGGCGCGACCGTCCACCCACTCCACTTCTCGGCGGGGAACATCCCATATCCGGGCGGCCCGGGAGCACATGTCGTCGATCAACTCGCGAGCGGCCTCTACCACCGCGATCCCCACCGCGAAGGTGACCCGGCTGCCTCCGGTGAGGTCGTTGTAACCGATGGAGTGGGTGTCCGCCACCACCGGTTCGATACGGTGCACGTCGATGCCCAGTTCCTCGGCGGCCATCTGGGCCAGCGAGGCGCGGGAACCTCCTATGTCGGGGCAGCCGGACATCACCACCGCCGTGCCGTCCAGGTTGATGCTCACCGTGGCGGTGGTCTCCCCTCCGTAGTTCATCCACCATCCGCACGCCACTCCCCTTCCCTGCCAGGGGCCGAGCGGCGCCGAGTAGTGGGGGTGATCACGAGCGGCCTCCAGGGTTTCGACCAGCCCGATCTTGCGGTACTTGGGTCCGTAGACCGCCCTCACGCCTTCGGCGACCGCGTTGCGGAGCCGGATCTCCACGGGATCGATTCCAAGTTCTTCGGCCAGTTCGTCGATGACCGACTCGGCGGCGAAGCCCGCCATCGGCGCGCCCGGAGCCCGGTAGGCGGCCACCTTGGGTTTGTTGACCAACACGTCGTAACCCTCCATGTACACGTTGGGAATGTCGTAGGGGGCGAAGATCCCCATGACTCCCAGGTCTACCGGAGATCCCGGAAAGGCGCCCGCCTCATATGCCATCCAGGCCTGGGCCGCCACCAGCTTCCCGTCGCGGCGGGCACCCATCTTGACTTTCATCCAGGCGGCGGAAGTGGGACCGGTGGCCCGGAACACCTCGTGTCGAGTCATCACCATCTTGACCGGCCGCCCCGCTCGCCGTGACAGCAATGCCGCCAGGGGTTCGAGGTAGATGGTGGTCTTGCCGCCGAATCCTCCCCCGATCTCGGCGGGGATGAACTTCATGTCGCCCGGGTCCCATCCCAAAACGTTGGCGGTGAGGGTGCGTATCACGAAGTGGCCCTGCGACGAGCCCCAGACCGTTCCCTTGCCGTCCTCGCCGATCTGGGCGACCACCGCATGGGGCTCTATGTAGCCCTGGTGGACGGCTTTGGTGAAGTATTCCCGTTCCACCACCACGTCCGCCTCCTCCCAGGCGGCATCGGGGTCGCCGCGGGACGTGACGTGGCGAGCGGCGATGTTGGAGGCCCTCTCGGGAGGGGACTCCAGCCCGGATGTGAACAGATCGTCGTGCAGCAGCGGCGCATCCTCCTCCATGGCCTGCTCGAGAGTGAGCACCGGCGTCAGCCCCTCGTAGTCGACGTGGATGAGCCCTACAGCCTCCCTGGCGATCCGGAGGGTGGTGGCCGCCACTGCCGCCACCGCGTGTCCCTCATACAGCACCTTGTCCCGCGCCAGGATGTTGCGGGAAAGGTCCCGGTAGGTGGCGTTGCCCTCACCGCCCTCGACCCGATCGTCACCGAGTTCGGGCAGATCGGCGCTGGTGATGATCGCCTTGACCCCGGGTAGAGCCAGGGCCTCGGAGAAGTCGACGGAGTGGATCAGGGCGTGAGCGTGCGGACTTCGCAGCACTGCGCCGTGGAGCATGCCGGCGGTGGCGAAGTCAGCCCCGAAGCGCGCCCGGCCGGTTACCTTGTCCAGCCCGTCGTGACGTACCGGGCGGGTGCCCACCCACTTGTAGGCGGTGCGGGTGGCGGTCATGTCGTCTCCTCTCGAGCGTGCGGTTCTCTCATCCGGGCGGCGGCGTCCAGGATGGAGCGGACGATCTTGTCATATCCCGTGCAGCGGCACAGATTCCCGGCCACCCCGTAGCGGACCTCGGTCTCGGTGGGGGAGGGGTTGTTATCCAACAGAGCCTTGGCGGCCATCAGGAACCCGGGGGTGCATACCCCGCATTGGAAGGCCGCTCCCTCCAGGAAGCTTTCCTGCAGGGGATGAAGATGCCGGCCGTCGGCCATTCCCTCGATGGTCTCGATGTTCCGGCCTTGCGCTTCGGGGGCGAACACGAGGCAGGAGCAGACCAGTTGGCCGTCCAGGATCACCGAGCAGGCGCCGCAGTCCCCGGTGCCGCAACCCTCCTTGGTTCCGGTCATCCCCAGCTCGTCGCGAAGGGCGCTGAGCAGGGTCTGGTAGTCGTGGCACAGAAAATCGACCGGGTCGCCGTTGACCACGCAGGTGACATGGGTTCTGCTCACATTGCCTCCCTGGCGCGGCGGGCGGCGACGGCGACTGTCCGGCGGGCCAGTACGCCTGCCACCCGGCGCCGGAATTCGACGGTGCCGCGCTTGTCATCGATGGGATTGCAACACGCCACCGCCGCTTCTCCCAGTTCTTCCCAGAAGGCCTCCCCGTTCGGGGCCGCGTCGATCCGCTGACCCCGCAGTATCTCCTGGGCGGCGCTCACCTCCACCACGGTGGGCGCCACCGCGGCGAGCACCACGGTCGCCTCCCGGCACCTGCCCCGGCCGTCCAGCCGGATACGGGCCGCGGCGCCCACTACCGCGATATCCATCTCGGTGCGGGGAATGAAGCGTTCGTAGGCGTCCGATGACCCGGCGGCCGGGGCGGGGATGCGAAACTCGGTTATGAACTCGGCGCGGCGCAGTGAAGTGGCTCCCGGGCCGACCACCACTTCCGACACGGGAACGGACCGCGTACCTGCGGGTCCGACGATTACGGCCGTGGCGTCGAGAGCCACCAGCGGGGGAACCGAATCGGCGGCGGGAGAGGCGTTGCACAGGTTGCCCCCCAGGGTGGCCCGGCCCTGGATCTGGTCGGATCCGATCAAAGCCGCGCCCTCCACCAGACCCGGGAAAGCGGCGACCAGTTCCCGGTGGGAGGTCAGGCGGGCGGCGGGAACGGCGGCGCCCACCCGCCAGTAACCGTTCTGACTTTCCAGCACGCCGGTTTGGGGAAGTCCTTTGAGATCCACCACCATGGACGGCTCAGGACGCCCGGCCTGGATTTGCGGTATAAGGTCGGTGGCTCCTGCGAATACCGCAGCTCCGGGGTTGGAATCCAAGAGCGCCACGGCTTCTTCAATCGAGGTGGGCGCACGGTATTTCACTGCCAGGTTTGGCCTTTCTTCAGGGAACTCGGGTGGGATTGAGCGAGAATGCCCTTGGTTGTGCCGGTATCTTAGTTTGTTCCGGGTTGGTCGCCTTCACGGGCCGCCAATCCGTGTTCCGATTGGAAAGCCGGCTGCAAAGCGCCGGCCGTCGCCTTTCAAAAGGTCCGAACACGGCCGGCCCCCGGGACCATCCTGTCGGATCAACGGGGAGAGACCGGGAATTGGCGGAACAACCTCGGATCGTAGGACTCACCACAACGGTCGAGCGATGCCCTCCAAGCCGGGCTGTTGCGCATCGCCCACCGAAGTCCCCGGCTCAGGGCGACCGCGCCCGAACGTGCCCCGGGTCTGGCCTTCAGGTCCAGGACCTTCCGTATCTCCGCGGGGATGGTGGCGACCGCTCCCTGCATCAACACCTGGTAGCCCCATCTGTGGGGCGTGGGGATGGGGGGCCGGCGCAGGAAGCTGACCGCTCCTCGCATCCCCGCACTGGGCGCCGGCGCCGGATGGAATCGCACCCATTCCATGAGTTCGGCGGCGGTTTCGGGGAGAGGGTCGGCCCCCATCATCGCTCCGATTCGTGTCTGCTCCGCCACGAACCGGTCCGCCTGGGCGGCGGTGAGTCCCGGTCCGAACTCCCGGTAGGCCACCAGGAAGGATTCGGTGAGGGTGTTGTGCACCCACGCGGCCAGATCCGGCATGAAAGCGTCGTAGGGGCGGTTTCGAGACGAAAGGCCCTCAACGCCCTGATGGGCGGCGCGGACCCGATTGACGGCCGCGTCCACCTCCGGCATGGCGCCGAAGGTGGCGGTGGTGACGAAAAACGAGGTGCGGTTGAGCCGTCCCAACGGGTCCTCCCGGTAGCGGCTGTGATCCTCCACCCCGGCGACCACCTCGGGATGGGCGGATTGAACGAGCAACGCCCGGATTCCCCCCAGGAATGCGGAGATGTCTCCGACGACCCTCCAACTGACCGAGCCGGGACCGCACAGACCGGGGTCGCCGGCGAAACGGGCCGTGTCCTGAAGCGGACGCTCGCCGTGGGCGAACAACCCCGCCACAGAGTCGCTTATCCGGGTCTTGGCCAGCTGGAGCACGTCATCTCGGACGCTACCGCAAGTGTGCTCCAATATCCCATCCGATTCCCCTCCGGTCCCCATGCTCGGCTGTCAACCGTGGGCGGGCGCCGGAAGATTCCGCGTCCTGGGCGCTCCGGGTGGCGGTGGACCCTTTACTCCTCTCACCTTTTCCGGGAAGTTGTGAAAAAAGAGCAGGCGCAGAGGTTTATTCTGTCCCACCGGTGGTTCATATTGACAGGACCTAAACACCAAAACGGTCCGCTCCGGCGTCGTTCGGACCGCTTCGAGGGATCAAACTGTCCGGTAGGCCGGCCCGGTTGCGGCTGGACGCGGCCTCTCGGGACCCATGGCAAAGGTGGAGGCGGGGGATGGGCCCGAAGGGGAGCTTCCCCGCCCCAAAACTTCACTTCTGTCAAATACCGGAGGTTGGCGAACGATGCCTTGTTTCCCCGGATCCGGATGGGGCGCTCATCCCCCCGGGCATCCCCCGGCGGTTGGAAGATCGGATTGATCGGTCTCATTCATCGGCGTGACGTTTCAACCAGTCGAGGGTGAAGGCATTCCACTCTTGCGGCATCTCGTGGAAGGCGATGTGGCTGGACCGGGGACCGGTGAACACGTGCAAGCAGGATTGAGGTATGCGACTGTGAACCTGCCTCCCGTACCGGGTGGGCACCTGGTGGTCCATCTCCCCGGAGGTGATCAGGGTGGGGGCGGTGATCCGATCGAGCCGATCGAGGGTGTCGTGGGTCTTGTCCGCCCGGAAGTGCCCCATCATCCCCTCCTTGGAGGGCGGGTGGGGGTTTTCCAGGATGAAGCCGGTCTCGAAGGCATCGACGTCCTCGGGGCGGTTGTTGATGAAGTCCGGGCTGGCCACCCACATCAGGGCACAGCGTATGTATGCCGCGAAGTCGTCGTTGCGCACCATGAATTCCATCGAGTCGATCATCCGGCAGAACCACTCGTCGGAATACGCCCAGGTGCAATGCAGTTGCAGTGACCGCACCTTTCCGGGGTGATTGATGGCCAGTTCCTGGGCGGTGGCGCTGCCCAGGGAGAGTCCGGATACATGGGCCGGCCCCAGGTCGAGATGGTCCAGCAGGGCGGCGGCGTCGTCCGCCAGCACCCTCATGGAGTAGGTGCGGGGATCGGGCGGGTGGGTTGAGCGACCCGTACCCCGGTGGTCGTAGGTGATCACCGTGAAGTGGTCCCGGTAGTCGGCCACCTGGCGTGCCCAGGGGGTGTGATCGGCGGCGGTGCCCATGATCAGCAGCACCGGCTCCCCGGATCCTTCCACCTGGTAGAACATCTCGATCCCGGTGGGGAGGGAGACAAGAGGCATGGTTTCCCTAGTTGGAGGCCGGGCCGGTGGTCATCAACACCTTCACTTCGGAGATGGCGCCGGTGGCCAGTCCCTCGAAGGCCTGGGGGAAGTCCTCCATGCTCACCGTGGGTCCGATCAGGGCCGCCGGATCGAGGCTGCCGTCCGACAGCCTCCGGGCGGTCTCGATGAAGGTGGCGTCCGAGTAGCAGTAGGAGCCCACCACGATTCGCTCCCCCACCACGATCGAGAAGAGCGGGATGGTCACCTGGGGCATCCCCAGGCCGACGATGCACACCACGCCCCCTTTGGGGACCGCGTCGAGCGCGGCGCTCACCGTGGCCGAGATCGCCACCGCGTCCATCGCCCGGTCGAAGGGGCCGTTGGCCTGGACCTCATCGGGGTGGAGAGTTGTGAATCCGGCGGCTTCGGCGATCTCGCGCCTCCTCGGGTGGGGTTCGGAGATCACTATCTCGCCCGCCCCGAGGGATCGGATGGCATGGGCGGTGACCTGTCCGATCATCCCCCCGCCCACCACCAGCACACGGTCATCCGGTGTGGCGCCCAGTTGGTTGGCGGCATGCAGTCCCACCGCCATCGGCTCGATCACCGCTCCCTGCTCCGGGGTGAGATCCGGGATGGGGACCACCCGACCGGCGCCGATCACCAGATAATCGGCGAATGCCCCGGCGATGTGGGGGGTCACCCCCACCACCTCCAGCAATTCGCAGCGGCTCTCTATGGCGTGGCCGCAGGCGCCGTTGCACGGCAGGGCCGGATTGAAAGTGACGTGGGTACCCGGAGCGGGACCCGAAACGCCCTCGCCCAGGGCGTCTATCCAACCGCTGGCCTCGTGTCCCATCACCATTCCGGCCACCCTCCGGCCCGATTCGCCGGTGTAGCCGTGCAGGTCGCTGCCGCACAGGCCCACCCTGGCAATCCGGATCCGGACCTCGCCCGGTCCGGGCTCGGGTATCGGCGCCTTCTCGACGGTGAACCGGCGCTCGGGAGGCTGCTCCGGGCCATGAAAGAGCAGGGAACGCATCTCGTTCATGCCGGTCTATCTTAATCCCGTCCCGCCCCTCGTCAGGATGGCGCCCGAAGGGCCGGAACCGTTGGCGGGAGGGGGGAACAGGGCAGGTAAAGTGAGGGGCCATGCGTTTAGTGACATTCAAACAAGCCGGAACCACCAGGATCGGTGCCCAGACCGCCGACGGCGTGGTGGATCTCAGCCAGGCCGACGCCGGACTCCCCACCGAGATGGTGGCGCTGCTGGAAGGGGGGCCGCAGGCGCTGGAGCGTGCCGCCGCGGCGGTGGCCGGTTTCAGCGGCGCAAGGTTGGGCGATGACGAGATCGAGCTGTTGGCGCCGATCCTCAACCCGCCCAAGATGTTCGGGATCGGCGAGAACTACGCCGCTCATGCCCGGGAGACGGGCAACGAACCTCCCGAGAATGTGATCGTGTTCGCCAAGTATTCCACCACCATCGTAGGACCGGACGCGCCGATCGTGCTGCCCAGGATCAGCCGGAAGGTGGACTACGAAGCCGAACTCGGGGTGGTGATCGGAGCGCCGGGGAGGAATGTCCCGCCCGAGCGCGCCTATGACCATGTGGTCGGGTACCTGCCTTTCCACGACGTCTCGGCTCGCGACTACCAGATGCGCACTTCCCAGTGGACCCTCGGCAAGAATTTCGACACCTTCTCGCCGATGGGCCCGGCTTTGGTCACCGCCGACGAGGTCCCCGACCCGCACAACCTGGGCATTCGCTGCCGGGTGAGCGGTGAGACCCTCCAGGAGGCCAACACCAGGGACATGATCTTCGACATCCCCACCCTCATCGCCGAGTTGAGTTCGGTGATGATGCTCGAGACCGGCGACGTGATCGCCACCGGCACCCCGCCGGGTGTGGGAATGGCCCGCACTCCTCCCCGCTGGCTGCGGCCTGGGGATGTGGCCGAGGTGGACATCGACGGGCTGGGGGTGCTCCGCAACCCGGTGGTGGCCGAGGACTGACGAACCCAGACGAGAAACCCTGGCGCGCGCCGAGGCCTCGGTGACCGGCAGGAAGAGGAGACGAGATGACCCTTAGGGTCGGGCTGATCGGATACGGCAGGATCGGCGCCATGCACGCCGGTCTTCTTTCCCGGTTTGTGGACGGCGCGGAGTTGGCCGCGCTCTACGAACCGGTCCCCGAGGTCGCTCGCCGGGCGGAGGTGGAGACGGGTGTGCGGACCGTGGAGGACGAGGCCGCATTGTTCGAGTCGGGGATAGACGCGGTGGCGATCTGTTCCTCCACCCCCACCCATCCCCGCTACATCAAGATGGCCGCCCGGGCGGGGATCGCCGCCTTCTGCGAGAAGCCGATCTCCCTGGACCTGGCCGAGGCCGCCGAGGCGGTGGAGGCAGCCGAAACGGCCGGGATCCCCCTGGTGGTGGGCTTCAACCGCCGCCTCGACCCCGGGCACCGGGCGGTGCGGGACGGCATCGTCCGGGGTGAGATCGGGACCCCCTGGCAGGTGTTGATAATCAGCCGGGATCCGGCGCCCCCGCCCGCCGACTATCTGCCGGTGTCGGGAGGACTGTTCCGGGACATGGCCATCCACGACTTCGACATGGCGCGGTACCTGCTGGGCGAGGAGGTGGTGGAGGTCAATGTCACCGCCACCAGCCTGGTCATCCCCGAGGCGGGGGAGTTGGGTGACGTGGACCTGGCGTTCATCTCCCTTCGCTATGAAAGCGGCGCATTGGGCCTGATCGTGAACAGCCGGGCCGCCGCGTACGGGTACGAGCAACGCATCGAGGTGAACGGGTCGAAGGGCCAGATCGCCTCGGTGGACCCACCGGCGCGGCAAACCCGTCTGGCCACCGCCGGCGGGTTCTCCACACCGGCGCTCCACCACTTCTTCATCGAGCGCTACCAGGAGTCCTACCTGCGACAGTGGCAGGAGTTCCTGGCGCTGGTCCGAGGGGGAGAGAATTCGGCCGCCGCCACCGGGAGGGACGGATATGCTGCTCTGGCGCTGGCCGAGGCCGCCCAATGTTCCCACGACAACGGCGGCCCCGTGCAGATCGGAACCATTTAGCCGGCCCTGTTTCGGGCGAACGACCCGGGCAAGGAGTAAATGCCGGACGAGCGGTCTGCGGCAGGATGGCCGGACGATCAGCCAATCCGCGATCACGGCAGAAAAATCGCGAAATTGTGATCCCCAATTATGGGTTCCCTCCCCCGCCACCACCTTTCCGTGGGTCGGTCGCGTTCCGGGCAGCCTGGGGTGTGGCTATTGGGGCGGTGGACCCTTTGATCCCTTTGACGGTTCCCTTGACGTCTGAGCGAACTGTCTTGGTGTTTAGCTTCTTTCAGTGTGGGCTGTTGGTGGGACGTAATCAACCTCTTGGCGCTTGTTTTTTCACAGCCTGTGACAAGTGATTCATTTTCGTTGTTTGAAGCCGCTCCGGGGGTGTCGTCGGTATTGGGTTTTGTTGCGGGTGCGTGTTCTCCGGTGGTGTTTCAGGGGCGGTCGGAGTGAGTATTTGCCGGTTGGTGACCGGCGCACGACCCATTGGTCGTCGTGGACCTTGTGGTGACAGCGGGAGCACAACAAACACATATCGTCGAGGTCGGTGTTGCCCTGTATTGCCCACGGGACTATGTGATGGGCCTGACACCAGTTCGAGGTGGCGCCGCATCCCACACACGCCTTGTCCCGGGCTATGAGAGCTGTGCGTTGGGCGGCGCTGGCGGTCCGTCGTGACCGTCCCAGGTCCAATGGTTGTGACACCCCGCGGAAGATCCCGGGCAAAATGTCGGATTGGCAGGCCAGGTCCCGGATCTTTTCCACGGGGATGGGGGTCCCGTCGCCGAGGCGTCCGTTGCGTAGCTCCCGGGAGACCACGTCGTAGTCGGCGATCAGCAACAACCTCGGCCCCCTCGGGCTACTGTTTTCTTCGTCGGTGTCTTCTCGGGTGACCAACCCCGCCAGGGCATCGGCCATCCGTTGGCCGGGGGTCCGCCTCGCACGGGGGTCTTCTTCACGCCATAGTTCGTTCATCTTCTGTGACAGAGCGGTCTCGAGGAGAGCACCCGTGAGAGGATCGAACCGACCGTACAACACCGTCATGCCATCGTTCAGGTCGGTGCGGATCTTGGCATACCGCCGGGACTTCTGATGCTCCAGGCGCGACACACCATCATCTTCGGACCGCTCCTGCTCATACTTACGGACCGTTCCCGCGAACTTGTCCGGAGGCTGGGTGCGAGCCTTGGGCACCAGGTCGTTCTCGTCTATCTCTCCCCGTTGGGAGGCCCTGGCCAGGATACGGGCGTTGTCATAGGGGATCTTCCCCTCGCGCAGGCCCTCTGATGTCTTGGGTAGCTCTTCTAGTTCTTTGGCGGTCTCTACCTCGGAGCGGGCCTTGCGGCGGGGTCGCAAACCCGCCTCCCGGAGGGTGTTCTCCGTCAAATGAGCTCCTTCTCGGCGGGTTAACTCCGCCAACGTCTCCGCACGGACCGCAGCCGCCTGGTTCTCGGCTCGGAAAGTGGAAACCAACCGATCCTGTAACTGTTCCAAGGTGGCATCGCCCACCGACAGGTTCGGCAAGACCACCTCGATCTCGTTGACGACCCGCCCCTTCACTGCTGTTCTAACCATGAACACAGCATGCCAAACCGGTGTGACAAAACACCCCCCAACATCACCAACCTGTCAAAAAAAAACACTAAATCTTTTACCGATGGGTGCCTTAGGGCCTCGCGGGTAGGTGTAAATCCACCAGTTGAGGTGTTGGCTCCGTTTTGATACGGAGTTGTAATCTCAACCCCCAACTGGTGGAGGACTCTAATTATGCGTGCGCTTGATCCTAAAAGTGGTGGAAATGGTGTGGGAAGCGGTGAAAGGCCGGTTACCGGAACGGGAGGACACCCATCCGCTGGGATGCCACAACCCCCGCATTCGGGATCGGGTGTGTTTCGAGAGGATTCTGATCCGGTTGGTGACCGGTTGTTCATGGGTGACCACCGAACGACTGATGGGCGGGCGGGTGTCGGACACTACCCTGCGGGGCCGCCGGGACGAATGGAACTGGGTGGGTTCCACCCGGGCGTTCCATACCATGTTGACTTATGCCCTTGACCACGCCGCACGGAGCAGCGGCGTGCCTCTCATCCGAGGGCCGAACGCAAGGATCCTGTGGCGAGGTGACGGTTGTGGGGGGACACCCTAGCCTCCGGCGGCGGCGCCTCGGTCCCGGATGGGGAGGTGGATGAAGAAGGCCGCCACCGAGAGCCCGATGGCCAGCAGCCAGACCGGCAGGTAGGAGCCGGTGGCGTCGAACACCCGGCCGGGCAGCCATCCTCCTATGGAGGCGCCGATCTGGTGGGAGAAGAAGACCACGCCGAAGAGTGCCGAGAGGTAACGGGCGCCCAGCAGATGAGCTACCGTGGCCGAGGTCAGCGGCACCGCACCCATCCACATCACCCCGATGCAGACGCCGAACCCGAGGGCCGTCGCCGTGCTGAGGGGAAGGATCAGCAGCGCGGCGATCAGCACGGCCCTCGTCCCGTAGATGAGCATCAGCAGGTTTCGTTTGCGCAGCCTGTCGCCCAGCCGCCCGAACAGGGGTGAGCTGAAAACGTTGATTCCGCCGATCACCGCCAGCACCACCGATGCCACCGTCCCGGATATCCCTCCGTCTATCAGATAGGCGGGAAGATGGGTGACGATCATCCCGATGTGGAACCCGTTCACGAAGAAACCGGCGGTGAGCAGCAGGTAGCTCCGGTTCCGGCGGGCCTTGCGCACGGCGACGGAAAAGGGCTCGTCGATGAATCCGTCCTGTGCGGCCTGCATGGTCGCCTGGCGGGGAAACAGGAACGCCAGGGAACTCATGACCAGGACCACAGCCCCCATGGTGGCGAACGAAGCCCGCCAGCCGAATGCCTCCAGGCCGAACTGGGCGGCGGGCGCCACCAGCAGCATTCCCATCGAGGTTCCGGCCGCAACCACTCCCATCATCGCCGACCGCCGATCCACGGGCACCAGCCTTCCCACGGCGCCCATCAGCACGCCGAAGGACAGGCCGCTGGTGCCGAGGCCCGCCACCACCCCCAGATAGAGCACCAGGCCCGCCGAGGAGTGGAGTTGGGAGACCATCACCATGGCCCCGCCGTAGAGGAGAGAGCACACCCAGAGGACCCGTCGGTGGTCGTAGCGGTCCGCCAGGTACCCGGCAACCGGCAAACCCATCAGGAAGCTGAGCACCGCCACCGCCAGGCTGAACGGCTCCCGTCCCGGTCCCAGGTCCTCAGAGACCGCCAGGAGGAACACCCCCAGCGACTGGCGAATCCCCATGGACAACAGACCGATCACCGCCCCGGCCAGCACCATCGCCCACGGGATCCGAGATGAGGCGGCGGCGCCAAGTTTCTCCGGGCCGGCGTCGGGCACCCCGGAGGGCGTGACGGTCACCCCGTCACGTCTTCGCTTCCGCCACGGCGGGTGCGGCCCGCAATACCCGGCTCTGATCCTGGATGGGGAGATGGATAAGCACTGCGGCGGCGGCCAGGCCGATGGCGATCAGCCAGATCGGAAGGTAGGAGCCGGTGGCGTCGAATACCCGTCCTCCCAGCCACACCCCCAGGAACCCTCCCACCTGGTGGGAGAAGAACACCAGTCCGAACATGGTGGTCAGGTAGCGGGCACCCAGTAGGTGAGCCACGGTGGCCGAGGTGAGGGGAACGGTGCCCAGCCACACCAGTCCCATGGCGGCGCCGAACAGGATGGCGGTGAACGGAGTCAGAGGCGCCAGCAGTAAGGCGACCATCAGCACCCCCCGGAGGCCGTAGAGCACCGAAAGCAGGGTGCGTTTTCGATAGCTGTCTCCCAATCGTCCGAAAAAGGGCGAGCCGATGATGTTGAACAGTCCGATCATCGCCAAAGCCAGGGACGCCACGCGGCCGCTGAGCCCGCTGTCGGTCAGGTAGGCGGGAAGATGGATCGCTATGAAGCTGACGTGAAACCCGCAGACGAAGAATCCGGAGATGAGCAGCAGGTAGCTTCGGTTGCGCCGAGCGTTGCGGAGAGTCTCCACGAATGTCTCGTCAACCGCGTCCTCGCTGTGGGGCGCCCCACCGCCGCGTCCGGGAAAGAAGAACGCCAGGGCCGCGATGAGCAGGCCCGAAACGGCGATGACGCCAAAGCTCCATCGCCATCCGATCTCTTCACGGCCCACCTGGGCGATCGGCACGGTCAGGAACATCCCCACCGAGGCGCCGGCCGTTATCACCCCCAGCATCGATGACCGGCGGTGCGCCGGAACCAGTTTGCCCACCGCGCCCATTACCAGCGCCAGAGACACTCCGCTGAAACCGATTCCTCCCAGTATCCCCAAAAAGAACAGCAGACCGGCCGCGGATGAGAGACGGGCAACCCCCAGCATGGCGATCCCAAAGATCACGGAAAAGCTCAACAGCACCCAGCGAGGGTTGAACCGATCAGCCAGGTAGCCGCCGGCGGGGACACCCATCAGGAGACTGAGGATGGCCACCGCCAAGCTGTAGGGTTCCCGTCCCGACCCCAGTTCTTCGGTCACCGCCGTCAAGAAGATGCCGAATGTCTGGCGGGTCCCCATTACCAGGAAGGCGATGGCCGCCCCGGCCAGGACCACGGCCCAGGGAATCGGGTTCCCGGCGGGGTGTGGAGCGAGGGGTTTTTCCGGGGGATGTCTCATGGGGCTACGTTTCTGCGATGGTGGGTGGATGCTGGGCCGCCCGGCGGGGGTCGGATGTGAATCTAGCGAAGAGAGGCGGGAGGCGAAATGCACGGAAGAGGCGATCGGATTGGTTTCGGCTTGGAAAAACCCTTTCCGATGAGGTCCGGCACCGTAGGTTTCTTACTTCGCTCCCTTGTCAAAAGGCAAGGCTGGTCGGTATTCACCTTACCCAGAGGTATCGATCTCCTGAGTTGATTATCTCCCAGTCCCGGTCTTTTCCCGTCATTCGGCGGCGTTTTTCGCGATATTCGGGAGTAAAACGGCACGATATCTGTAACGGCAGGGGTTTTTCGCGAGTCTTTAGGTATAGTCTCCTGTTGCACAAGAATATAAACCTCTAGTTGAAGGTTTAGGAAATGTTTCGTTTCTCCATTAATTTGATTTTGGTGTCCGTTGTCGTGGCGACAACGGCGCTACCGCCTGCCGCCGCCCGCGTGTCTGATTTCGCCGACGTCGCTGCGGCGGGGCCGCACGCGGCAGCTGTGGAGGCGCTCGAAGCCGACGGCATTCTTGCCGACACCGGGTGCGCCGAGGGAGCATTTTGCCCCGACGAGCCGCTGAGTCGTTGGGTGATGGCGGTGTGGTTGGTGCGGGCTGTGGACGGTCAGTCGCCCCCTGAAACCGAGTTTACGATCTTCGCCGACGTGGAGAAGGGCGCGTGGTGGGCGGGCTATGTGGAGAGACTCGCGGAGTTGGGGATCACCGTGGGTTGTGAGGTTGATCCCCTTATGTACTGCCCCAGCCAGTCGGTCACCCGCGCCGAAATGGCCAGTTTCCTGACCCGCGCCTTTGCGCTCGAACCGGCCGACTCCGCCGGGTTTGCCGACACGGCGGGCAATCCTCACGAGGAGGACATCAACGCGTTGGCCGCTTCGGGCATCACCGTGGGATGCGGCGTGGCTCCGGCGAGGTACTGTCCCGCAGGTACCGTAACCCGCGCCCAGATGGCGACTTTTCTCGCTCGGGCGCTTAAGTTGGTTCCCACAATCGAATTCATAGAGGACGCCGACGGTCAGGGAGTCCTTCACCTGGTTTCACAGTACACCACCCATCACCCGTGCTGCCATGCCCGGGTGACCAACATCCATTTGTTCGCCGATGCCGTCGACGGCGCGGTGGTGCCGCCCGGCGAGACCTTCAGCCTCAACGATCATGTCGGGCAGCGGACCAGGAGCAAGGGTTTCCTGGGAGCGGGCACCCTGATCAACGGAACGCTGGTCAGCACCGTGGGGGGAGGGGTAAGCCAATTCGCCACCACGTTCTACAACGCGGTCTTCTGGGGTGGTTACCAGGACGTCGAGCACAAGCCCCACAGCAGCTACTTCTCACGCTATCCGGAGGGCATAGAAGCCACCATCAACTGGCCGTACCTGGACCTGGTGTTTCGGAACGACACCTCCCGGAATGTGATAATCAAGACCGAGTACACGGATACGTCTCTGACCGTGAAGTTCTTCGGTGACAACGACGGCAGGTTCGTGGTGGGGGAATGGAAGGACAAGGAGGGTCGATTGGAGGTGGTGACGCCGGGAGGGTCGCAAGCGAGAGTGGTGACCGCCGAAGTATCCAGGCGACTCAACTGGAGGTCGCCGCCCGAACCGTTGTATCGCGCCAATCCGAGGTTGGCGGTGGATCAGCGAAGATACCGTCAGCCGGCGGTGCACGGCTGGACAGTGAGGGTAACCCGGACCATCAGCCAGGAAGGGCAGGAATCCACCGAGCAGTGGGGCGTTCGGTATTTACCTCTGCGGGCGATCATCGAGGTTCACCCCTGCGTTCTCGCCGCATCTTGTTCGGACGCCGAGGCCGGGAGCGGATGACACACTCCCCGGCCGGATCGGAGAGGTCCGCGACCGGCCGGGATACGAGCTTTTTTCATCGACCCTGCCGCATCGAAGGCCCGCCGAATCGGGCTCAGATGCCGATCGCGCAGCCGTCCCCCCGGGGATCGGAACCCGCCCACAGAACGCCGCTTTCGGGGTCCCGGACGATGATCTGTCCCTGGCCGACCACCCCGGCGCGAAGGACGCCCGATGCCGGTCGAACCGGATGCCCGAGTTGGGCGAGGCCACTGATGGTGGAGGCGGGTATCGCGTCCTCCACCCAGACGTCACCGTTGGGAGGATCGGCGAAGATCGAAAAGCGCGGTTCGTCGATGGCGGCCTGCGGATCCATTTCACGGTCGATCAGGCTGATCACAACCTGCGTGTGACCCTGCGGCTGGTTCCATCCGCCCATCACGCCGAACGGGCCGAACAGCGATCCGTCGGGGCGGGTGAGCATGGCGGGCATGATGGTGTGGTAGGGACGCTTGCCCGCCCCCAGGGCGTTGGGATGACCGGGCTCCAGAGTGAATCCGGCGCCCCGGTTCTGCAGGCTGAAACCGCAGTTGCGGGGCACTATGCCGGTTCCGAACCCGTGATAGTTGCTGTTGATGAAGGAGCAGGCGTTGCCCTCGCCGTCGACGGCGCACAGGTACACCGTGTCGGCCCCGCCGGGCATTGACCCTGCCGCGGCCAATCCGAGGGCGGCGTCGGCCGAGATGAGCCTCCGTCGCCCGGCCGCGTATCGCTTGCTCAGCATCGCATCGATCGGCACCCGGACACGGGCCGGGTCGGCAATGTAGGCGCGGGCATCGGCGAAGGCGAGGCGGATCGCTTCGATGACAGGGTGAAGCGCCTCCACCGACCGTGGACGGGTTGAAGCCAGGTCGTATCCCTCCAGGATGTTCAAGGCCATCAGCGCGGTGACGCCCTGCCCGTTGGGTGGGCACTCGTAGATGGTGTGGTGGCGGTAGGTGGTGGAGATCGGAGCTTCGAAGGTGGAACGGTGATCCCGCAGGTCATCCATGGTCATGCAACCGCCGTTCATCTGAATGGCCTCGACTATCCGGCGGGCCGCAGCGCCGTCGTAGAAGGCGGCGGGACCCCCTTCGGACACAGTCCTCATCACACCGGCGATGGGGGGATTGCTCCAGATCTCCCCGGCCCGCGGGGCGCGATTGCCGAGCAGCAGATCGTGGCCGGCCGGACCCCTGCTTCTCAAGAGTCCCTCCTGCCGTTGCCAACCGCGGCTGATGATGGGCGTGACCGGGAACCCGTCCTCGGCCAGCTTGATGGCGGGCGCCAGCACCTCGGCCAGCGGCATCGTGCCGAACCGTTCAACAGTGTCCGCCCACCCTGCGATCGTCCCCGGGACTGTCACCGCCATGGCGCCCTGGGGATCAAAGCCATTTGGACCCCCGGCGCGTTCGGGCGTCAGTTCCCCGGGGCTTCTTCCGCTGCCGTTCACCGCGTGGACCGCACCGTCGCAAGCCCTGTGGAAGAGCGCGAAGCAGTCGCCTCCGATACCGGTAGAGCCCGGTTCCGCCACCGCCAGAGCCGCAGCCGCCGCAACCGCCGCGTCGGCGGCGTTGCCGCCGGCCTGCAGGACCGTCACCCCGGCCATGGTGGCCAGCGGCTGACTGGAGGCGACCGCGCCGCGGGTGGAAAGAATCGGCGAGCGCCGCGACTCCCAGCGGATCGGATGCCGGTACATCAGGCGACCTCTTCGCAGTTCTCCAGGGAAACCGGACCTAGATGGGTTCGAGCACGATCACCGGGATCTGGCGGGAGGTCTTGGTTTCGTACTCGGCGAACTGTGGGAAGTCGATCTTCTGTTGGGTCCAGATCCGCTCCCGCTCTTCACCTTCCGTCAGACGGGCTCTGACCATGAAGCTCTCCGTGCCGAGCTCCACCTTGACCTGGGGGTTGGCCATCAGGTTGTGATACCAGGCGGGATTGGTGGGAGAACCGCCCTTGGAGCCGAAAATGGCATAGCCGCCCTCCACCTTCTGGTAGGCGAGCGGGTTGATCCGCAGGGCGCCGGTCCTGGCGCCGAGGTTGTACAGCAGCAGAAGCGGCATTCCCTTCAGCATCCCTCCGGCCCATCCGCCATTCGCCCGGAATTCCTCGATCACTTCCTTGTTCCACGCGTTGTAGTCGCGCATCCTGTTCTGTTCCTTTCTGTGGTGCTTCTAAGAGATAAGGCTAGAGAGTTGCAAGAAGGGAGAATCGGCGCCGCGCGGGAGGGGGTCCCGGCGGGGCTTCAGATCCGGTCGAGCACTATGACTGGAATCTGGCGGGAGGTTTTCGCTTCGTAGTCGGCGAAGTTGGTATAGAGCTCTTTTTGCCTGGTCCAGATCCGCTCCCGCTCCGCTCCCTCCGTTATCCGGGCCCGCACCGGGACAGTCTCCTCACCGACCTCCACCTCGGTCTCGGGGTTGGAGAGCAGGTTGTGATACCAGTCGGGGTTGGTGGGATGTCCCCCCTTCGAGGCAAAAATGGCATAGCCCCCTGCGACTGCCAGGTACACGAGCGGACTTATGCGCCTGGTTTGCGTCTTGGCGCCAATGTGATGCAACAGCAACAGGGGCATTCCCTTCAGCATTCCCTCCGCTCTTCCTCCCTTGGTTCGGAATTCCTTGATGACCTGTTGGTTCCATTCGTTCCAGTGGTGCATCTCCGGCGCTCCTCTCGATTGTTTCCCGTAGGATGAATGCAAGGCTAGGACTCTTACCGGGTAACAAGCGTTGCTGACCGTCCTCCCCGTGGCTCTCGCACGCTAACCCGCGAAAAACGTTTGCTGTCGGTTTCTTCATTGGGCCCAACTCCCACCACCACCCCCTTGGGCCGAGACGCGTTTGACCGATCCCTTGGGAAGGGGCGTTTCGGCAATATGATCCCTGTGCCCGAGCGACGCCGTATCGGGCCGTGGGAGTTTCGGCTATCAGTCACTATGGAGCACCAGTGGGACAAACGGCAAGCTGTCGCCGAAGGTACTTTTGCCTTTTCTTGAGAAGGCGACGCATGGTTTTCCCCGAGCGGGTCTTGTTGCACTTGGGGTTGATCCCAGGTCTCTATCAAGATTGGTGCGACCTCACCAACTGCAGCACGTCCTGTCCGTACTTGGCTAGTTTCTGAGGGCCGATCCCATATATCCGGAGAAGGTCCGTTTCCGTGTTCGGCTGGATTCTGCAGACCTCCTCCAAGGTGCGATTGTTGAGGATGGCGTAGGCGGGCAGTTGGTTGCGCCGGGCCATATCCGCACGCCACCGTCGAAGTGCATCGAGCAGGGCATTGTCGGCGGTTGGGACGGGGTCGGGCGGTGGCGGGCCGGGCGGTGGCGGGCCGGCCGGTTGCGCGGGGGTTCGGGCGGCCCGAGGCGTCCTGGTTTCGGAATTCTCCGCCAACTCTTCGGATTGCGCGTCGTGCGAGGTAACGATCCGGAGGATGTCCCGACCGTATTCGGCCAGTTTCCGGGGGCCGATGCCCGTTACCTGCAGGAGTTCGGTCTCGGTGCGGGGCTGGGTTCGAGCGATTTCCTCCAGGGTGCGGTTGTACAGAACAATGAAGGCTGCAATATTGTGCTCCCGCGCCACCGCCAAGCGCCACTGGCGGAGGCTCTCATACAGCACGGCGTCAAACGGAGCATCCTGCTCGGCGGCGTCCTCCGTCCGCCGACTCCGCGGAGTCTGCGGATCACCCTGTTGTGGGCGGGTTCCGCCGGAGGTGACCGCGGTTGGGTGTGGTGCAAGCAGGTGGCCGGGAATCCGGTCCGGGACCGGGCTGAACGTCCTGGTCAATTCCGGAAGGAATGGAGACTCCCTTCCTCTCTCGGCCACCACCACCGCCTCGTCGCGGCATCTGGTGATGGCTACATGGAGGACCCGGCGTTCCTCTTCGATGTCCTTTGACAGCAGATGGGGGACCAATCCTGCATCCACCCCGAATACGACCACCCGGTCCCACTCCAGTCCTTTCACTCGGTGGATGGAGGTGGCCAGGACACCCGGTTCCTGGGACGGTCCCCGACCCAACAGCCGGCGGAGGCTCGACTCGAAGGTCGGCAGATCAGGGTAGGAGACGGCGGCACGGCGCAGCGCCACCAGATCATCGGTATGGGTGGAGCGATCGGCTTTGCCGCGTTTGGCGTCCAGGGTATGGGCCACCCTGCCCAGGCCGATCTCCCCGGACAGAAAGTCCAGCAGCACACCGGAGTCGCCCTGTTTCGCCACCTGCGCCGCCTCTTCGATGGCGTTGACGAACCGCCTCCACGTGGCTGCCTTCCGGTCGTCCAGTCTCCGTCCGAGCGCGGCCAGTCCGGTCAGTGAAGTGTTGCCGGGAGGTATCAGTTCGGAAGCCAACCGGTTGATCCGGCGGGCAGGGCGGCGCACCGCTTCCATGAGGTCACTTCTGGTCATCGAATCGGTGTGCAGCGCCAACCGGATCCATGCCAGGGTGGCTCGCATGGTCGTCCGGTTCAGAAGACCGGTATCGAGTTGCGAGCGAAACGGGACACCTCTCTTGTCGAGCGCCGCCAATATCGGAAGCAATGCCGAGTTGACCCTGGCCAGAACGGCGATCTTGCCGGGCGGCACATCCTCCTCGGTGAGCCATTTGGTGATTATCTTCTCGGCGTCCACCGCCATTTGCCCGCGGCCGGGCGTGATGACCCGAAAGCTTCCGCGCCCGGAGTCGGGAGCCGCCTCGATGGTCTTGGTCACCCGGATCCGGTTGTGAGACAGCAATCGGGATGCGGCGGTGACCACTTCGGAGGGACAGCGGTAGTTGATGGTCAGGGCGCTGACGCCGGCGCCGGGAAAGTACCGGTCGAAGTCGATCAGGAACCTCGGATCGGCGCCCGCATATCCGTAGATGGTCTGATCGTCGTCGCCGACTCCGAACACACTGAGTTCCGGGGAGGCCAGTAATCGCAGCAGCAGGAGGTACGCCGGCGTCAGGTCCTGGAATTCGTCGACCAGCAGATGCCGGCAACGCCTCTGCCAACGACCCCGAAGGTCCGGCTCCGCCAGCAGCAGTTCGATGGCGCCGTAGATCTGTTCGTCGTAGTCGATTTCATTCCTGCTGTGAAGCAGGGAGCGGTAGCTTCGGAAGAGCCCGGCCAATCCCTCCACGTCGCTTCGGTTCTCCTCCACCTCGGTCGGGTCCCGCAGGGCTATGCGGATCTCGGACAGACCCTCCAGGTAGGGACCGATGACGTCGGTGTTGGGTTGGGGTCGCTTCGGGACCATGTTCCTGATCCTGGCTCGAACTCCCCGCTCGTCGAGCAAAGTGGCGTCGGGCCGCACCTCGCGGATAATCGCCCACCCCAGAGAGTGGATGGTGCGGATGTGCAGGTCGTGTCGGCGCAGACGTTCTCGCATCTCCCGGGCGGCCCGGTTGTTGTAGGCCACCGCCGTGACGATTCCCGGCTCGACGCCTCGGTCATCGACCAGGTGAAGAAGGCGGGCGCCGAGCGTGCGGGTCTTTCCCGATCCGGCCGGGGCGATCACCCGCACCGACCCGCCAGGGTGCTCCACCGCCGCCCGCTGGTCGTCGGCCAGGTCGGCCCGCGATCCGGTGGCGGGGGGTTGGATGGTCAACCGTCCCTGTTCCACTGTCTGAGAATGAACGACCGGAACATCCAGGGGAGAACGCGGGCCTCCGTCCACCCAGGCATGCTCTCCCCCCGGCAGGATGATGTCGGCCGGCCCGCCGATCCGCGCTCCCAGCCGCGCCGCCTTGCGGCCCCACCACCAGATCGGCTCGCCGTTTCGGGCGTCCCAGTTGTTGGCCCACACCAGGAAGTGAAGTCTTTCCAGCAGGGGGAGATAGCGGGGGCCGAGCATCCACGGCGCCCGTTTTTCCACCACCGGCCGGCGCACCTCGGATGCATCCACGTCAAGCTCCACCGTCACCGGACGCCGCTGCACCCAAGCCCGGTGAAGCTCGTCGACCAGTTCCTCCAGTGCCTGAGGGTTGGCCAGCACCCGCTCGTCAACCACCACTGTTGGTGTGCCCTCCAGTGGCGAGCGGCTACCTGCGGGCACCACCACCCCTCTTCCCAGCAACTCGGGTCCCGGAAATGTCATCTCGATCAATGTATCAACATTGTGTGACGTTTCTTCGTCGGCGCAGGGCGTCAGGAACCTCCTGGCTGCCTTTTGAACCAACTCCATGAGGTCATGCAATCCGCCGATGTTGGCTAGACCCCGATCGCCGTCAGGCCCGCGGATCGGGCGGCCTGTGCCTGTCGGATGTCAAAGGTGAGAAAAGTGGTTGAGTCACCGCAGCGCAACGCCGCCGCAATGTGCAGGGCGTCAAGGGAGCGGCACAGGGTTTGCTCGGCGACCCGCGCCGCCTCATTACAAGTTCTGGCATCGAGATCAACCAGAGCAAAACTGTACAGGTCGGCTTGAACCCGGCGGCGGACACCAAGAATATCCTTCCCGGAGAGGAGTCTGGTGAGGTTGCGCCGCAACTCGATCTCGGTGAGTCGGGAGGTGACGAGCACCGGATCGGACAGCATCATCTCGGCTGCGAGGTCAGAGTCAGGTTCGTCGATGTACCGCTTCATCAGAGCGCTGGTGTCGACGTAGAGCGTCATCCGCGATCCTCGTCCAGCACGTCGGCAGTGGTGCGAGTGGCCCGCAGCCGAACGACGGGCTGTAACCCGCCGCTCGATGGGGCAGTGATCCACCCTTCGGCAATACCCCGGTCCACCGCAGACACCCCGCCAAGACTGACCAGCCGGGCCACCGGCCTGCCCCGGTCAGTGACCAGGATGTGTTCGCCGTTGCCGGCTCGCTTGACGTACTCAGAGAGCCGAGCCTTCAGTTCTCTTATTCCCACGTTCATGTAGTCACCAATAGAGATTGTAGTGACTACATGAGAATGGAGGCGAGGGGACGACCCCAGTTTTGAGATCTGGCGTGTTTCACGACTGTTCGACGTCCCTGCCGCGAAAGGCCATGCAGTTGCAGTGGTTTGCTCTGTGGACTGATGGGTTGGTAGTCCAATGAGTCCTTGAGACAGAAAAGGGTGGGCTCAATCCACCAATACGGGTTCACGCAGGAGAAGACCCTTTCGATTCCCCACTGGATCCAAACTGCGGCTGCTGATCTCAGAGAGTCCCAATGCTCAGCGGGGTTCTCTCCCTTGATTGAAGCCAGAGCCCGGCCCCAATGCCTATCACCTTTCTTCCTCCGAACGCAGTTCCCGTGGGAACGCCCGCCGCCACGCCGGGAGGCACGGGATCCGGGTCTTGGTCGGGGCCTTCCGGGGCGTCGGGACGTTTCACCCCTGCGTGATCACCCCGCAGGCCACGCGGTCTCCGGCGGCGGGATCCGCGCCGTAGCTGTCGGGCTTGGCGTGGATGATGATGGCCGAGCCGTCGGCGTCGAAGAGGGAGGTCTCGGCGTCCTCCGCCAGGGTTACCTTGGCGGTGAAATGGTCGGCCCGTGCTGTTCCGTCGGCGCCGGCGTAGATGTTGGGCAGGTCACCGGCGTGCGATCCGTCGGCATGCAGCAGGCCGTGGCCCTCGCCACCGGGACTGAAATGGCCGCCCGCCGCCGAGAAATCCGGGGTGCAGGCCCCCGTGGTGTGAATGTGGAATCCATGCGCGCCGGGAGTCAGTCCGCTCACGTCCGCTGAGATCAGCACCCCATGCGGTCCCTGCGTCAGTTCCACCGTGCCCATGGCGGCGCCGTCGGCTCCCGAAAGGGAAGCCGAGGCTCGCGCTCCCACTTCCGACGGGGAGGAGTCACAGGCCGCTGTCGCCATCGCCGCCAGGAAAGCGACCAGGAACAGCAGCAACCGGCGTGAAACAACAGCTATCGGTGTGACTTGCATAAAGGACCTCCTCAGCGAATATTTCACACTGATCGTACTACCGAGAAGAGTCCCTCACGGGCATTCCCATCCGCCATGGTCACCGGCTGGACGTAGGACGAGGGGTTGAGGAAGGGCAATCAGAGCAGACGTTCCCGTTAGCGGCCGCGTCACTGCAAGAGAAGCCACATTCTGCTGAGACAGTCCGACCTTCCTGCGTGGTCGGACGAGGGCATGGGATCTCATGACCCTGTGCGAATGGGTTGGAGCAACTGTCCCTTGAGCAAGTTGGATGAGGCTCGCGTGTCCCGGGGCGTTGAGTTTCCGGGTCCGCTCCTGGGGAGCGGGCCACAGCCTCTCCTCGTCTGCGCGGGACAGGAGCCGCTCGTCCACTCCGTCGTCGGTGCGGTAGAGGACCCTGACCGTGTCGGTCCCGTACCAGGACAGGAGACCGTCAACCCTTCCAGCATCGTGCCTGGGCGTCAGTTCTTCCAGCTTCATTACTGTCTTGGGCTCTCCCTCTTTGCCGATATTTCGACCCGTCAGGCCACTGGTTGGCTATGGGCGGCGATGATCTCGCGCGTCCCGATCACGGTGAGGTCCACCGGATCGTGCGGTGTGTAACCGGCGTAAGTCGAGAATTCAGGGAGGGGACGGTCCTGCTATGGGCTGTTGCAAACGGACCTGGTCACGGCTTGCGGCTTCGGGGTGTTTTCAGTCGGTCACCAGCAGGGGGATTCGCGTCTCGGAGGAGGTGAGGCCGCCGTGGTGCCCGGTTTTTCGGGTGTCCATGCCTTTGGGGAAGATGCCGGTTCCTGGGGAGGCGAGCAGCACAGCCTCGGGTAGGCGGGACTCGAGGTCGGGGTGTTCTCTGCCCCGCCCCAGCCAGGTACGCAGTTGATGGACGGAAATTACCTCCGAGCCTGTTTGATCGGCCAGTTCGGTGATCCGGTTCAGCGGGCCGCTCAACATGAGAGATCGGCTGTCGCCCCACCAGCGCAGACCGGCGGTGGCGGTCCTGTCGAGTATGAATTTGCCTTCCGGCGGGATGTCGCAGTGCCCATGGTCGGAGGTTCCGACCATCGCCGTATCCGGGGGGAGGCGGTTGGCCAACCTTTTCCAGAGGCTGGCGGCGCCGCTAATCGCCTGGGCGTATCGTTCGGATTGCTGACCTGTTTCATGCGCTGCCACGTCCACCGCGTGGTAGTAGATCATGGCCAGGGTTCGCCTGGAGCGATTTACCAGATAGGTCGGGTCGACTTCCATCGGAGAGGAGTACCCCCGCATCTGCGCTCCCCGGTAGAGCATCCGGCTCAACGGGGTGTTGAAGAATGCGGCCGGCTGGACGATCATCCCGCCTACCCGGCGAGCGGCGAGCCGTTCCCACAGGTTGGGAGCGGGCAGGAATGAAGCGGTGTGGTAGGGCACATGTTTGCCGGAGAGATCGGTCCAGCGCAGCAGGCTGACCACCTTGCCCAAATCGGGGAACCACTGCCGATAGCCGATCGCCCCGTGCTGCAAGGGGGTGAGCCCGGTGCAGATCGATGACAGGCTGACCGAGGTGGTGGTGGGAAACGGCGCCTCCAGGCTGGCCCGCTGCGAGTCTCGAAGCGCCCGTGCGTGTGGGTGGGAAAGTTGCCCGGACCCCAATCCGTCAATGATCACCAGCAGATAGTGGCGAGCATGCGGAATCAGCCCGGCAAGGTCGGAGCGCAATCTCCTGGTCGGAGAGCGGCCCGTGAGTCGGCGTTCCAATTCCGCCACCAGGTTGACCAGGTTGTTTCCCGTGTAGGAAGGCCCCCGCGCCATGGCGGTCTCTCCAATGCCCGACCGGTGCGGTGCTTGTCTCACGACTCTCCCAGCAAGGAAAGCAGTTGACTCTCACCTCTTCGCTTCAACTCTTCGGCCACGACTTGGCGGGCCTCGGTTCTCAGTTGGTGGTGCGAAACTGCTTGTTCCTTGGCGACGATTCCCAGGTTGTCGGAGGCCTTTTTGAGATTTCTGTTGCTTAGTCGGGGGGTCGGGAGAAGCACCAGGGAAGGTCCATGCTGTTTGATGAGCCGCCGAATCTCGGGAAGAAAGGCGAGAAGCTGTCCCCACTCGCGAATTGGATCAGGAATTGGTTTCCGCCAAGTTATCAGAGAGAGCTTGGTGTTGGAGATAACCCACAGTTCCTCAGCCTGTGTCAACTGATCGCTGTCATGAGTTACCAATGCGTCGAAGCCTGCCTGTTCGGCCCGCAAGTAGAGGTACCAGCCAGGAGTCCTTGTGCCGGCCAGGCCGGGATCGAACTGGCGCAGGGCCACTACTCTTACACTGTCGTCTACGTCGCTGATCTCAAATCCAGGCGGTGAAGGGAATCCTTCATCAAGCAGCAGTCGCATCGGCGCGGGACTTCCTGAGGCGAAGTTTCTCCTCCAGCTCGATGGCGTCTCTTATAGCCTCCACCCTCACCTGCGGGTACAGCGAACCAATCTTCCCGGCAGGCAGACGGCGATCTCGATGGAGAGCAAACAGGGCTGATGTGGGGATTCGGGAACGGAGGACACAGGGCTCCCCGGATAGCACCCCAGGGGAAATGTGGGTGTGTAGGGATGGGTAAACCAACCCGGGTCCCCACATCGCTGACCTCGATACCTTGTCAATCGGTTGGGCGACATCGAATATCGACAGGAACAAGGTCATGCCGTCGAAAGCCTGCTGTCCCGAGAACCGGTCGAAGGTCTCACCGCTGAGAAAAGCATGTTGGTCGTCGGATCGGACTGTCGGGTCGACACGTTCTCGGGCCAGGACATCGCGGATCAAACGCACTCTTTCGGAGGCGCCGGCAGTGTCCATGCCCCTCTTTCGTAGCCAGGCCAAGAGGCGCAGGTACAGGAGGTCTCGATACGACCAACCTCGAGGACGTAGCGCATTCCAGTCTGGTGTGAGCATTCCTGATCTTGCCCACTGGTTTATGGTGCTCTGCGGCACACCCGACAGTTGAGATGCTCGCACTGCGTCATAGAAACCGCGAGGGCGACGGAGAGCTCGAATGACCACATGTCGGTCTTCGTCACCGATATCCGGGATCTCGGTCATGGCTGGTAAGGCTACCTCTGGGATTGCGAAGGTTGGCTTTGAGCAGATTACCTAGCCGTGGCGGTACCACTCGACGTTTTCGGGCGGCAGGGGAGTGTTGCCCAGGATGGCGTCGGCGGCTTTTTCGGCGATCATCATCACCGGTGCGTAGATGTTGCCGTTGGTGATGGTGGGCATCACCGAGGCGTCCACCACCCGCAGACCCTCCACGCCGTGCACACGGAAGGTGTCCGGCGACACCACAGCCATATCGTCGACGCCCATCTTGGCGGTGCAGGAGGGATGGAGGGCGGTCTCGGCGTCCGACGCCACCCAATCGAGAATCTCCCGGTCGGTCTGCACAGCCGGTCCGGGTGAGAGTTCCCCGGCGTCGAACTCCTCGAAGGCCGGTTGGCCGAGGATGCGGCGGACGGTCCGGACCGCTTCCACCCATTCGCGGCGGTCGTTGGGAGTGGAGAGGTAGTTGAATCGCAGCGCCGGCTTGTCGAAGGGATCGGTCGACCGAAGCCTGATGCTTCCCCGCACATCGGAGAACATCGGACCCACATGCACCTGGTAGCCGTGGCCCCGGGCCGGAACCGACCCGTCGTAGCGGATCGCCACCGGCAAAAAGTGCAGCATCAGGTTGGGATATCCCACCTGTTCGTTGCTGCGCACGAACCCCCCGCCTTCGAAATGGTTGCTGGTGGCGGGTCCGGAGCGGAACAGCCACTGCAGCCCGATCCAGGGCATCCGCCACTTGGCCAGGTAGGGCTGAAGCGACACCGGTTGCCTGGAGGCGTGCTGGATGTACACCTCCAGGTGGTCCTGCAGGTTCTCCCCCACTCCCGCAAGGTCTGCCACCACCTTGATGCCGAACGACTCCAGGTGTTCCCTCGGACCGATCCCCGACAGCATCAGAAGTTGCGGCGAGTTGATGGCGCCCCCGCACAGGATCAACTCCTCGGCTTCCACCTTGTGCAGTCGGCGGCCCTTCCGGTACTCCACCCCCACCGCCCTGCTTCCTCTAAAGAGGATCCGTGTGATGTGGGCGCGGGTCCGAAGCGACAGATTGGGACGGCCCGTCACCGGATGCAGGTAGGCGCGGGAAGCGCTCAGGCGCCGTCCCCGGTGGCGGTTGGCGTCGAAGGCGGCGAAGCCCTCCTGCCGGTAGCCGTTCACGTCGGTGGTGTTGGGGATGCCGGCCTGCTCGCCGGCCTTGAAGAAGGCTTGGAACAGCGGATTGGCGGCCGGGCCCCGTTCCAGGATCAGGGGCCCTTCGCCTCCCCGGTACTCATCGGTCCCGGCCAGGGTGGTCTCCAGGCGTTTGAAGTAGGGAAGGCAGTGAGCGTAGTCCCATTCCTCCATTCCCGGTTGCGACGCCCACTTCTGGTAGTCCATGGGGTTGCCCCGCTGGAAGATCATCCCGTTGATGGAACTCGACCCGCCCAGCACCTTGCCTCGGGCGTGATAGACGCGCCTTCCTCCCATGAAGGGCTCGGGCTCCGATTCGTACTTCCAGTCGTAAAACCTCGATCCGATCGGGTAGGTGAGAGCCGCCGGCATGTGGATGAACACGTCCCAGCGATAGTCGGGTCGGCCGGCTTCCAGCACCAGTACCCGGTGAGAAGAGTCGACGCTGAGGCGGTTGGCGAGGGCGCACCCCGCTGATCCTCCGCCGATGATCAAAAAGTCGTAGTGGTCCATGCCCGCCGGGGACCGGGATCAGTTTCTTGACTTGGAGTTGGGGGATCCGTAGGGGGGAAAGCGAGATTGCTGCTCCAGGACGCCGATCGGCACGTGGCTGCGAATGTAGAGTTCCTCTCCCCCGAAACTGGGAGTGAAGTCCCAACTGATCCCCTGGCTGCGCATCACCCTGCTCACGAAGGCCCGACGCCGCTGGCTCTCCAGCACCCGGTCGGTCAGTTGCGCGCTGTCCCACCGCTCGTTGATCTCCTTCTTCACCGCCGCCAGGGTTCCATCGGTCCGGGCCAGGTTGGAGAGTTCCTCCGGATCGGCTTTCACGTGGAACACCTGGTCCGGGTCGCTCTCCGCCACCACGTACTTGGCGCCGCCCCTTTGCACCATGAACATGGGAGTGAGCGTCCCTTCCGCGTAATACTCTCCGATCACCTCGTCGTGGCCGCGGTCGCCGTGCAGGTGGGGGAGCAGAGACCGCCCGTCAAGCGGGCTGGGGTAGTTGATGTCGGCGCCGTCGGCGGCCAGGCCCATCATGGTGGGGCCCAGGTCCACCAGCGAAACCGCCTCCGACACGCGGCGGGGCCGGAGGCGGTCGGGACACCAAAAGATCAGCGGCACCCGCACCGATCGTTCCAGAAAGCTCATCTTGAACCACATGCCCCGCTCGCCCAGCATGTCCCCGTGGTCGGAGGTGACGATGACGATGGTGTCGTCGGCCATCCCGGTCTCCTCCAACGCTCGTCGCACCAGCCCCACCCGCCGGTCGAAATCGGAGACCGAGGCGTAGTAAGCCCGGCGGGCGGCCCGGATCTGCTGCTCGGTTAGATCGACGTCGGAGGCGCCGATCGACCACCGGAGCCGGTCGCTGTGAGGGTCTTTGGGGGCCTGCTCGTAGGTCGTTACCGGCATGTCGATGTCGTCATCGTCGTAAAGGTTCCAGGTCTCGGGTCGAGCCAGGTAGGGATCGTGGGGTTGGATGAAGGAGATGGTGAGCATGAAGGGCCGGTCGCTGCCGCGGGCGCGGTCGTATATCCAGCGCTGGGCCCGGAATGTGACCTCGTCGTCGTAGTCGATATTCACCGCTGCCAGCGTGCTACCCGCCTCGGTCACTACTTTCATGGTGTGAAACCAGTCCTGCCTCTCGTAGGGCTCGTCCCAGCGGGGATGCCAGACGAAGTCGGCCGGATAGGTGTCCGTGGTCAGTCGTTCTTCGAATCCGTGCAACTGGTCCGGTCCGATGAAGTGCATCTTGCCCGACAGGCAGGTCAGGTAGCCGCGATCGGCCAGGTAGTGGGCGAAGGTCGGAATCTCGACCGACCACTCCGCGGCATTGTCCCAGGCGCCGATCCGGGCGGGCAGGCAGGCGGTCATCATCACGTACCGGGAGGGTCCGCAAAGGGGCGAATTGGTGTACGCCCAGTCGAACGTCACTCCCTCGTCGGCCATGCGGGAAATGTTGGGGGCCAAAACCACCCGGTGGCCGTAGGTGGGCAGGAAATGGGGAGCCAACTGGTCGGCCATGATGAGCACGATGTTGGGACGCTTCACTTCTCACAATGCTAGTGGTGCGTCGGTTTTGTAGTTGAGTGGGTTAATGTTGTGGTATGCCTGTTTTTATTGCGCCCCCGTTGGAGATGTCGGTTGAGCAGCGTGCTGCGTTGGAACAGATAGCGAGGTCGGAATCGTTGCCGTTTCGGCGGGTTCGCCAGGCCAGGGGCCTGTTGTTGGCTGCTGATGGTGTGGCCAACGAGGAGACCGCCCGGAGGGTGGGGGTGTCGTCGAACACGGTCCGGGCTTGGCGGAAACGTTTCTCCGAGGACGGTGTTGACGGGGTGGGGGTGATCCGTCCGGGTCGGGGCCGTCCCCCGGTGATCAGCCAGGAGGTGGTGGAACAGATCGTTTCGGACACGTTGGGTACCCGCCCGGCGGACGGGTCGACGCATTGGTCGACCAGGACGATGGCGGCCCGTTTTGGGGTGGGAAAGGACACCGTGGCTCGTATCTGGAAAGCGCGGGGACTGCAACCGTGGAAGATCGAGACGTTCAAGTTGTCCAATGATCCTCGTTTTGAGGAGAAGTTGGTGGACGTGGTGGGTTTGTACATGAATCCGCCCGAACGGGCGGTGGTGTTGTGCGTGGACGAAAAGTCCCAGATCCAGGCGCTGGAACGCTCCCAGAGGTCCCTGCCGCTGAAACCCGGGCGGGCGGGGACCATGACCCATGACTACAAACGCAACGGCACCACCACTTTGTTCGCGGCGTTGGACACCGCCACGGGGAAGATCATCGCCGATTGTCGACCCAGACATCGTCACCAGGAGTTTTTGGGCTTTTTGAGACTGATCGAACGTCATGTCCCATCCGATCTGGACGTGCATCTGGTGATCGACAACTACGCCGCTCACAAGCATGCCAACGTCACCCGCTGGCTGGAGCATCCCCGCCGTCGGGACCGCTGGCACACCCATTACACGCCCACTTCGGCGTCGTGGCTGAACCTGGTCGAAAGATGGTTCCGGGAACTCACCCAAAAACGGCTACGCCGGGACAGCTTCCGAAGCGTCGGACAGCTCATCGAAGCGATCAACACCTGGACCGACCACTGGAACCAAAACCCCAAACCCTTCATCTGGCACAAAACCGCACAAGAAATCATCACCAAAGTCCAACGAGGACGCGCAGCCCTCCACCAAACCAAAACCGCGACGCACCACTAGGAGGCCGCTGATTTATTGAGGTTCCCGCATCTCACTTGAACGAGGCCAACACCACACCGCAACCCTCAACTAGCCACCCGCTATGAGAGATGGCTCACAGGGCTCGCCCCACAACAAAACCTTGACAACGATAAGGAGCATCGGATCAACGAGCAGCGTTCGGGTTCCGAAACTTCGCCAACTACCGAATCAGCGCTCTTCTCTACGCCGGAAAACCCAACTGGAACCTCTTCGCAACCATCACACCCCTCTGAAATCGATGAGCCACTTTACAGTATTAATCCGGGAAACCCCACCACAACCACCGATGGATGCTGGGGATTATCCAACAGCATGTCCCTTTCCGATGGCGGAGACATCGCCGCCCACCAACCCCAATTGTTCCAACCAGCGCAGCGAGTCGAATCCCACCCAGTGCTCGGCGATCTTTCCATCCTCCACCCGCTGGACCATGACGGCCTGGACCCTGATCTTGTTGCCGGTTGGCGCAGCGCCCATCACCTCCCGGCTGTGGGTTGCCTCCCACGTCCACACCATGGTGGCCTTGTCTCCCTCAGCGGTTAGCACATCGATGGTGGTGAGGCCGTCGGGGAAGTTGGCGCCCACCGAGACGAACCGGTCGTACCAGGGGCGGTATCCCTGCTTCAGCCCGGGGACGCCGTGCAGGACTATGTCGGGGTGGACCAGTTCCTCGAACAACTCCCAAAGGCGGTCCTTCCAACTGTCGTCGGACGGATCGGTGAGAGGAAAGTCTTTTTCACAGTCGAGGGTGAAGCGCTTGACGATCCGGCGAGTTTCTTCGGTCTGTGGGTCTGGCATTTTCAACTCCTCTCGTTCAGTTGACGGACAGGTCCGAGGAGATGACTCCCAGTTGTTGGAGCCAGCTCAGTTGATCGATGACAGCCCAGTGCTCGACGATCTGACCGTTCTCCACCCTTTCGATGGTCATTCCCCGCACCGCCAGCTTGATCCCCGTGGGCGGGATCCCCATCAGCGGCGCCGAGTGGGTTGCCTCCCAGGTCCAATCGACCGCCGCCTTGTCGTTCTCCACCACCATGACGTTGAGGGTGGTGGCCGAGTCGGGGAAAGCGATCCCAAGTTTGTAGTAGAAGTCGTACCACAGGTCTCTTCCCCGTGGGACTCCCGGTACGCCGTGCAGCACGATGTCGGGGTGGACCAGTTCTTCGAACAGTGCCCGGAGGTTGGTCTTGAAGACTTCCAGGTTGGCGCTGGTCACGGGAAAGTCTTTCTCTCCTTCGAGAATGAAGCGTTCGACGACCGCTCGGGTCTCCTCTGTTGTGGACATGGTTCTCCTACGGGGTGGGGGTCTATGGAAATGTAAGCAGGCGGCGGGGGTTTTCGATGAGGATCCGGTCGATCAGATCCTGGTCGAATCCTTTGTAGCGCATAAGTTGCTGGACTGTCTCGGGGATGTGCTGCCACCCGAACCCACCGTAGCGGCGGTACCAGTGCTGCAGGGCGAGATCGTGGGAAATCAGCAGTTGCTGCTCGTAACCGGATTCGGCCAGGGCCATCAGGTAGTTGAGCCGCACCGCGTCGTTGGGATCATCGATCGGTCCGCGCTGGCGGTGGGAGGCCTCCCGGCCGAATCCGTCCAGCAGCAGGCTTGCCCCGGTGGCGGCCAACTCCAGAAAGGGCGCCGGATCGAAGGAATGGGGCGCCGGGCGGGACGGCAGCCGGTGTTCGACGTGGGAAAAAGCGATCCGGGACAGGTCTCCCCCTTCCTCGTCCACGATGCGGATCGCGTCCCATACGGAGTCGGGGCTGTATCCGGGGTGGATGGAAATGGGAGCGCCGGTCTCATTCTGGGACCGTATGGAGGCCCGCAGGGACTTTTCCTCGTTGGGACTGAGCGGCCAGGACAGCCCCACCTCCCCGATGATCCCGGCTTTGACGCCTCCCGCCACGCCGTCGACGATGTCACCGGTTATCAACTCCTGCAACCGGGAGATGCTCAACTCCGACATATTGGAGGGATGGTGGTGCTGGGAATAGAAGCCGGTTCCCATGACGACATGCACTCCGGTGGCCCGGGCGATCTGGGCCAGTCCCCGGGGGTCGCGGGCCAGTCCGCGGGGGGTCTGGTCCACCAGGCAGGATCCGCCGTGGCGTTTGAAAAGGTTTGCCTCGTAGATGACGTCGTCAATATCGGTGAGCCGGTAGTTTCCATAGAAGAACCAGTAGCGTTCGATGTCGGCGCGGGTGTCCAGCGTGACCGGTTTCCCCCACTTGGTGGTGAAAGAGGCGGCCACTCCGGGCCCGTTCTGCCCGGGTTCCAATCCCGCCTCGGGCTGGGCGGAAGCTCTCTCCACCGATTCGGTCGAACCCAGCAGGGCGGCGGCCGATGACTGTCCGGCGGTCATGTCGATCAGCACGTGCTCATGGGGGAGGGTGATGCCCACCGAGTGGGGAGGGACAGGTCCCAGAACGGTCTGGATCTTGCCGCTCCGGGTAGTCATGGCCCACCATTGTAGAGAGCGCCAGGAGTGTCAGAGAGGGGGCCGACGGTCCTACGTTTGGCAGTGGTGGGGTAGGCTGGCGTCGGATGGGATGTAACGTGAGATCTATTCGGGGACCAGGTCCCCACGCCTGAGCAGCAACCCGGTGACGGCCACTGAGACAATCGCCAGCACGGTGGCCTTGGCGACTGCGCCTCCCACGCCGACTTCCACCCGACCCAGCACCTCGTAGACGGTGTCGAGATTGTCGGGTGTCATGGCGGCCAGGTCCGCCCAGGCAGAGACGACGATGCGGTAGATCGACGAAGCCTGGATCCCTTCAATCACGTCACCCAGGGTCACTTCCCAGATCAGCAGGTAGCCGAGGCCCACCAGGGCGGCGCGGCCGAGTACCAGGCCCAGGGGAACGAACAGGGCAGCCGACGCCACGCTCTGCACTGCTGCCGCCACGGTGGTGGAAACCCCGATCGACCAGTCTCCGGTCACGGCGGCAGCCACGATCCAGGACGCCAGCACGCCGGCCTGCAGAATCACGAAGGAAGCCAGGGCCGAGGCTGTGACGACTCCCAGAGAGATCACCCATCGGGAGACCGGTTTCAGAAGCAGGAAAGGAAGGGTGCGGGACTTCCGCTCCTCGCCCAGCGCGGCGGTCGACACGACCAGGGCGGCAACCGGGAAGAGGATCGACAGTCCGAGGCCGACGGTGATGTCGTTGTACAGGGTGGCCACCTGGTCGCCCGAGCGCCCGGGCGCCAGCACCAGGAGTATTGGAGCAATGGAACCGGTCAGCACGATGAGCCCGATCGACCGACGAAGGCCGAGCAACCGGCCCATCACCGAGCGCGTGATCAGCAAAAAAGCCCTCACCGCTGCTCCACCAGGTAGCGGAAGACGCTCTCCAGCGAATCGTCCTCGGCGGACACGGCCGTAACCACCGAATCGGTCTGGCGGGCAGCCACCGCGATGTCAAGCCCGAGGGCGCCTGCGTCGCTGGTTCTGACCTCGATCCCGGCGGGATCGACGCGTACGGCTTCCACCCAATCACCGACCAGGAGCCGCCGGGCCAGTTCACGTGGCCGGTCGGTGTCGATGCGGATCAGGCGTGGAGTGTCGGACATGGCGTCGCGAAGGGCGGCCACGGATCCCGCGGCTGCAAGGCGGCCGTTGACCATGGCCACCACCCTGGCGGCCGTGCGCTCGACCTCGGCCAGCACGTGGGAAGAGACGATGATGGTTTTTCCCTCCCTTCCCAGTTGTACGAAAAGATCGATCAGGCGGGCGCGCTGGACCGGATCGGTCCCGTTGAGGGGTTCGTCGAGTATCAGGACCTGCGGATCGTGGACCAAGGCGGCCGCGACCTTGGCCCGCTGCCGCATACCCTTCGAGAATCCCGAAAGGGGGCGGTGGGCGTCTTCAGTGAGTTGGACCGTCTCCAGCACCCGCCGCGCAGCGAACCTCGCATCGTTCACCTTGGAGAGCGCCGCGCTCCACTCGACGAAGCGGCGGGCGGTCATGTGGTTGTAGACCGCCTCGTCTTCGGGCACGAATCCGACGTGTCGGTAGACGCCGTGATGTTTCTTCGGGGTCCGGCCCAGAATGGTCGCCCTGCCGGCGGAGGGCGCCAGCAGACCGGCCAGCACCCTCAGCAGGGTGGTCTTGCCCGCCCCGTTGGGCCCCAGCAGCCCCGTTACCCCCGGTCCGAAGGAGCAACTCACCTCCGAGACCGCCACCTTCTGCCCGAACCACTTCGAAAGGTCGGTGGCAACCACCGTGGCGTCGGAGACGTCCCGCGCGTCCATGGCGGCAGGTGCTCCGGTCACGTCAGCCTCCGGTATCGCCAACCCACCAGCAGAACGCCGATGACGGCCAGGCCGATCACCACCATCAGCGAGGCTTCGGGGCTGAAGCCGGCCTGCGCCGGGATCACCGTGGAGTCCAGGTCGAAGATCCAGTCACGGACATGTCGCGGGTGTTGTTCCAGCGCCAGCAACGAGGTCCACCGGGCGCCGGGCGCTGAACTTGCCTCCTGGAAGAGGAGGGCGACGAGGTTGAGGCCCAACAACACCGCTATGAACCCCGCCGCGGCAGTGCCCACCCGCTTGGCGAATGAGGCGGCCAGAAAGGCCAGCGAGGCATGCAGCGTGAAGTAGACGAGTGCGGCCGCGGGGACTTTCCACAGGATGTCGGTGGTCTCGCCGAGGTAGGAGAGAAACCCGGCCGGCGAAAGGGCGGCGTATCCCAGGTGGAGAAGGAGTTGTGGAACCAGCCAGAAGCTCAGGATGACCGCGGCGAACGTAGCCCCCTTGGCCACCAGGTAGTCGCGGACTCCCAGGGGTCTCGAGAAGTAGACGTTCAGCACTCCCTGGGTGCGATCGGGCGCCAGCAACTGGGGACCGGTGAAGGCGGCGAAGAGCAGGGCGACGTTCGAGATGAAATCGAAGTATCCGGCGTATCGCGGGAAGAGGTCCGACGTGTCCAGCGAGACGGGCAGGCTGGATGAGACCCACTCTATTGCCACCAGGACCACCGCCGACCCCAGCGCCAGCGCGATGAGCGTCCAGGGGAACAACTTGCGTTTTGCTTTTCGCCGAAGCCCCAGTACCCGCCGGTATCCCTCTTTGACTATCGCTGCCATGGCGCCGCGCCGCCCGGTGCGGGGCCCGTGGTAGCTGCGGTAGCCGCGGTCGAGGATGATCGCCGGGTCTTGACCGGTCCTCGGAGACTCAGTCATGGGACTGCTTCGTGGCCGCCACGAACACGTCTTCCAGGCTTCTCAGATCAGTCCCCATCGCCCGGACCGATGAGCCGGAAGCCGCCAGCGCGTCACGCACCGCGACGAACACATCCTCCGAGGAACTCGCGGCCGTCACGACCCGACCGGCGTAGGTGATTTCGAGACCTTGTTCGGTGAGGGCGGCTACCAGCGGCCGGGGATCGCCGAAGACCTCCACCGACACGGAGGCGCCGTCGCTGGGAGGTTCGAGAGGGGCGGAGCGGAGCAACCGGCCGCCATCCAGCATCACCACCCAGTCGCAGGTCTGCTCGATGTCGTCCAGGAGGTGGGAGGAAAAGAGGACGTTCATGCCGAACTCGCGGAAGCGATTGATGACCTCCAGCATCTGGTCGCGCCCCGCGGGGTCGAGGCCGGAGGCGGGCTCGTCGAGGAGCACCAACTTGGGATCGTGCACGATGCTTTGGGCCAGTTTCACGCGTTGTTGCATACCGGTCGAGAAGTCCCCGAGATAGCGGAATCGTTCCTCGTGCAGTCCCACCAGGAACAGGGTTTCGGAGGCGCGCCGCCGGGCCTCGGTCGATGGGATTCCGGCCAGTTCCGCCGCGTACGCCACGAAGTCGGCCGCCGTCTGGTCGCGGGGGAGGCAGGCGCCCTCCGGCATGTAGCCGATCCTGGCCCGCAGGCCGGCCGCATCTTTGGAAACCGGTGTTCCGAACACCGCCACATGTCCGGAGGTTGGCGCGGTCAAACCCAACAACAATCTGATCAGGGTGGTCTTGCCCGCCCCGTTGGCCCCCACCAATCCGGTTATGCCGGGTGGGACGGTGAGATCGACGCCGGCCAGAGCGCGGACCTTCCCGAAATGTTTGTGGAGGTCCCGGGTTTCGATGATCGGCGCGTCGGCGACTCCCCGACCCGTGGGTTCGCTGCTCACGGTCATCGGCGCAGGGGGTCCATCTGGCCAAGTGATGTCGTTCTGTTGCTCATGTCTTAAAAACTATGGGGCGTCCGAGACTGCTTGTCCATGGGGTTTCTCCCTGGTTCCTGTGGGGAATCACCCCGGTTTCGGTGGGTTATCACCCTGAACGCAGCCCCCTGCGCGCCGCGCCAACGCGGAACTCCCCCACCGGCCGGCGTCGCTTCGCGATGCTGCGGGTCAACTTCATCCCCTGTTGCGAGAAACCGCAGATGTTAAACGAAAGTCAGCAAGCGGCGGGGGTTCTCGATAAGGATCTGGTCGATCAGACCCTGGTCGAATCCCTTGTAGCGCATCAGTTGCTGGACCGTTTCGGGTATGTGCTGCCAGCCGTGTCCGCCGTATTTGCGCTGCCAGTGCTGAAGGGCAAGGTCGCTTGAGATCAGCAACTGCTCTTGATGGCCGGCCTCCGCCAGGGCCATCAGGTAGTTGAGCCGGATGGCGTCGTTGGCCATGTCGACGGGGCCGCGCTGGCGGTAGGACTGCTCCCAGCCGAAACAGTCGATGGAGAGGTTCACCCCGGTGGCGCCCAACTCCAGGAACGGCGCCGGGTCGAAGGAGTGGGGGGCGGGCCGGGAGGGAAGGCGGTGCTCCAGGTGGCAGATGATGGTCCGGGAGAGGTCCCCTCCCTCCTCCTCCACGATCCTGACCGTGTCCCAGATGGAATCGGCGCTGAAGCCGGGATGGATGGAGAGAGCGCAGCCGGTCTCCTTTTGTGACCGGATCGATGCCCGAAGGACCTTCTCCTCGTTGGGGTGGAGCGGCCAGGTGAGGCCCACCTCTCCGATGATCCCCGCCTTTATGCCTCCCGCCACTCCGACCACGATGTCGCCGGTGATCAACTCCTGCAACCGGGAGATGTCCAGGTCCGACATGTTGGAGGGGTGGAATTCGAAGGCGTAGAAGCCGGTGCCCATCACCACGTGGACCCCGGTGGCGCGGGCGATCTGGGCCAGCCCCCGAGGATCGCGGGCCAGACCGCGCGGTGTTTGGTCCACCAGGCAGGTCCCGCCATGGCGCTTGAACAGGTTGGCCTCGTAAATGACGTCGTCGATGTCGGTGATCCGGTAGTCGCCGTAGTAGAACCAGTTGCGAGCCACGTCTCCCCGGTTTTCCAAGGTGATGGGCTGTCCCCATTTGGCGGTCCAGGAGGCGGCCACGCCCGGTCCGTCCTGTCCCTTCTCCCATCCCGCTTCCGGTATCTCACCGGCCTTCTGAGCCGATTCTCCCGACCTGATGAGGGCCACGGCCGACGACTGCCCCATGGTCATGTCGATCAGCACGTGCTCATGGGGAAGGGTGATGCCGAGCGAGTCGGCGGATATGGTTCCCAGGACCGTCTGGACCTTGCCCTTTTGTGTGTTGCTGGACGTCATGTTCCGGTGAGCGTAACAAGGGCGGGCGCCGTCCCCTTCTCGTATGATGATTTCGACGGAGTCGATGTTCAGGGCGAGCAGGATGTTCTCAACGAAGCATCTCGCCCGAGCCCCGAACGTGGAAGGAGTCGTTTGATTATGAGAGTGGACCGGATGATCGAGGCGGTGGACCTGCACGCGGCCGGAGAGCACGCAAGGGTGATCGTCGGCGGGGTGGGCGATGTTCCCGGCGCTTCCATGTTCGAGAAGATGCAGTACCTGGAGGGGCGCGCCGACGGTCTTCGAAAGCTCATGCTCCGCGAACCCCGCGGTTACCCGGCCGCCAACTGCAATCTGGTCCTGCCGCCCACCGTGCCCGGAGCGGACGCCGGTTTCGTGATCATGGAACAGACCGAGTATCCGCCCATGTCGGGGCACAACACGATCTGCACTGTTACGGCGCTGGTCGAGACGGGGATGGTGTCTGCCCGGGAACCTGTGACCGAACTGACGCTGGAGACTCCCGCCGGATTGCTGGGCGTCGAGGCGCGGGTGGAGGGTGGCAAGGTCACCGCAGTGACGTTCGAGAACGTTCCCGCCTTCCCTGTCCACCTGGGCGCCACCGTGGAGATTCCCACCCTGGGAGAGGTGGAGGTGGACGTTTCCTGGGGAGGGATGTTCTTCGCCATCGCCGACGCCCGGCGGTTCGGCATCTCCATCCGCCCCGAGAACGGCCGAGAGATGGCCCGCGTGGGCGCCATGGTCAAGCAGGCGGCGCGGGAGCAGCTGGAGGCGGTCCACCCCGAGAATCCCGAGATTCGCCGGGCCAGCATCGGCATGATCACCGAGCCTTTCGACCGGGAGGCGGGAGAGGCCAGGAACGCGGTCACCGTGGCCACCGGCGATCTCGACTGGGACCGGCCGGAGACCTGGACGGGCGCCCTGGACCGTTCTCCCTGCGGCACCGGGACCTCGGCGCGCATGGCCGTCCTCCATGCCCGCGGAGAACTGGCGATCGGCGAGGACTTCCGGCACTACGGCCCCCTGGGCACCGTGTTCACCGGACGCCTGATCACAGAGACAACTGTCGGCGGGACCCCGGCGGTCATTCCCACCATCACCGGAACCGCCTGGATCACCGGCATGGCCCAGTACGTGCTGGACCCCACCGACCCGTTCCCCGAGGGCTACACCATCGGCGACATCTGGGGCTGAGCCGGACATAACCCAACCGGTGGGCCGTTTCACCCGGCCCCCCGACGGACCACACCCACCCCGCGAAAACCGTCACTATCCCGCGAATTCCGATCGACCCTTCTCGCGCCAGGGCCCGCCCCCACCACCGCCTTGCCGTTTTGGACGCGCTCCGCCAGTCCCGCGAGGGGAGCGTTTCCCGAGATTTGAACCCCGTCTTTGATGTTGCGGCCCGAGCGACGCCGGAACGGACCGGCAGGTCTTGTGATGCAGACAGCGTGCGACATGCCTGTGACAGAGTCAACCCGTCAACGGGGGTTTATTTCGCGAGCAGCCCCTGGAATCGGATCCGCCCCCACTCGCAGCCGAGATCTCGCGCGATGGAGGGGAACCTGGCGGCCAGCGGTCAGTCCCATCTATGTGAAGACTTCCGCCACTGCGGCCCCCTGGGCACCGTGTTCACCGGACGCCTCATCGGAGAGACAACTGCAGGAGGGACCCCGGCGGTCATTCCCACCATCACCGGAACCGCCTGGATCACCGGCAAAGCCCGGTACGTGCCGGACCCCGCCGACCCGTTCCCCGAGGGCTACACCATCGGCGACATCTGGGGTTGATGCGGAACATGCCCCAAAGCCCATTTCGGTCATGCAAATCTGAGCCCCGAAAGGCTGGGCGGCCTTTAGTGCTGAAGATGTAACGGGAGGAGCGGTCTCGGACGGCTCCTCCCTGTTAGTCCGCTGACCAGTGTACATACTGTCCGACACTCTGACCGGGCGTTGTTTTTCCCCTCCGAGTCGGTCCGGATTTGCGGGAGGTCAGACGGGCAGGTAGTGGAAACCTCGCCCCCGGCCGGATTCGGAAGAAGGTGTGAGGAGACCTCCGTCCGCCAGTTCTTTGAGGCGCTTCACGGCTGTCGCTCCCGAGACGCCGGTTATCTCACAGTATTCGCTCGAAGAGATCCGGCCGCGTTCCCGCGCCCAGGACAGGGTTGATTCGGTTGACTCGCTGATGCGGGTCAACCCCAGGGCCGACCGCGCCTGCCGGCTCAGCCTCCAAGCGGGCGGGGTGTTCGGTGGAACTTTGATGGGATCAAGAACGAAAGCCTTCTCGACCGGAGGTGTCTCTCCCGTATCCGAAATTCGGCTGGTTAGGGCGGCCTGGAACTTGAAGGTGTAGGCAGCCACCCTGTGCAGGGCTTCTTCAGCATCACGGTCGGAACGTTGCAGGAGTCTTGCGCATGATCGACCGGTGAGATACGAGGACTCCCGGGCGCCTTGCCACACCACCAAGGCGGCGTCCACATCGTCCATCCCGGATTGAGGGATGAGATTCACGAAGAATCTGAACCATGATTCGTCTGCCCGTTGCCCGTACAGAATGACGCGGACTGCGGGGTCAGGCGTTCCCTCGATGAGCGGTGGGCGACTGCCCACACGGATCATCTCTGCGAACATCATGTCCATCCCGACGCCCTCCTGCTCCACGAGTCCAATTTTGCGCATAGCGGTCATGAGCGTGCGGTAGCGAGGCGCAGAAGGATGGGTAATGATGTTGTCCTCGGTGACGCCGCCGATGAGGCCACCGGGAGAGGTGACTCGGAAGTCGTTTCCGATGTGTTCCACCACTGTTGGGCGGGGCAAGCTCCAATCCCGGTGACATACCGCATTCAGGATGCTTTCCCGCAGCGAGCGTTCGGGAATCGCCCGAACCTTGTGGACTTGAAGCCCGGTGGTGATTTCGGTGAGGGGACTGTAGCGGTTGGCCACTGCCTCCACTTCTAGAACTTCTTCCAGCAACGACAAACCTCCTTCCGCGACTCGCACCGTGGACGGCCCGCCGGGGACGCGTCGATGCGAGTAGTCAATGGCTGGCTGGTCTCGCTCGGACAGCAGCATCTCTCCCGCCTTGTTGAGGTGCTCGCCGTTCCCGGCGAGGAGTCCGAGGCGGCTCAGAAGGTCTCCCAGAGGCAACTCCGTCTTACTGGGGTCGTGGCTTGCGAGTTGGTTCCTCAACGCTAGCTCCGCCGTCCTGGAGACCGCGCTGATCGGTGTATCAGACGGTTGGTGGGAAGGGTCCACCGCCAAGTCGGCGAACAGCCCGCCTAATAGCAGGGTTGATGTGACGGGCACGCACCGGGCGTCTACCCGGTGCCGGTATTTGCCTCGGTAGGGCACCGGCTCGACGGCTTGTGGAGCGTCTATGACCAACAGTGGCTTTCCGTTGATCTTGACGGTCTGGATGTTCACGGCCAGCTTGCGGTCGGTGAGATCGTAGATCCTGCTTCTCAGCCAGTGTGGGTCGGTGTCCGCGCCGATGATCTGGCTGGTCTTGTCGTCCACGCCGACAATGAGTGTCCCGCCACCTTGAGTGTTGGCCATGCATGCCGCGGCTTCAGCCAACTGATCGGCTACCTTTTCGTTCCTTTTGAATCCAGGTCGGATCGACCCGTCCCTTGCCCGGCGGTCCGTCTCCTCCTTGATGTCCACCGCTTGTGACTCCAGTTCGCTCACGGGAGTGTCGCCCTTGCTCAGGGCTTGCAAAACCCGGTCAACCTCTGCTATACGCTTTGGTTGAGGCAGAAAAGTAAAGGAATAGCTCACCAACGGTCCTCCGTAGGGTTTTTAGGAGATAAATCTTTAATATAGAGTGCATTCGACATTTACCTATAGGGTTTTTGGAACAAATCTTTAGATATGAGGCCAAACGGTTATGGGTAGGGTTTTGGTGCCTTTAAATCTTTAAAGACCGGTTTGGTTACGAATTTGCTAAAGATTTTTCAATTTTGCCATTTTCGAAGTGCAGTCTTCGAAGCTATTCCGGTGCCAGATCCCGGGCGATGGAGCGGGGGGTCTGGCCGCCGACATGATCGTCTGATGTGAGAGCGCTGTGGGCGTGCGCCACCTGATGGAGGCCGAACGCCGTTGACATTCCATCTCGTAATCCCATGCGATCCTCCACCGCGTTGAGGGCTCTCTTGGCCAGCGCCACTCCGAACCGTGGCCGGGCGGCGCACCGCTGCGCCAGCCGGGCTGTGGTCTCCCGCAGCCGGTCGCGGGGGACCACTCGGTTGACCATCCCGACCTCGTAGGCGCGGGCGGCGGACATGCGGTCGCCCACCAGCAGGAACTCGCGGGCGATGCGGGTGGACATCACGTACTGGTGAGCGAAATACTCGATACCGGGGATACCCATCCTCACCACCGGGTCGGCGAAGTAGGCGTCGTCGGAGGCCACGATCAGGTCGGCGGGCCAGATCAGCGACAACCCCCCGGCCACGCACGCCCCGTGCACCATGGCGATCAGGGGCTTGGGAAGCTCTCTCCAGCGAAGCGGAACGGACAGGTAGGCCTCGTCCTCTCGCACCAGGATCGTTTCGGCCCCTTCCTTGTCGGAGTGGTCGTACCAGGTGGTGGCGACTCTCGGGAAGGGCTTTTCCAGGTCCCGTCCGGGGCTGCCCAGGTCATGCCCGGAGCAAAAGTGGGGACCGGCGCCGCCGATTATCACCGCTCCGATACCGTCGTCGGAGGCGGCGGCGGACAGGGCCCCGTCCAGGGCGGTGATGAGAGCCACGTTGATGGCGTTGCGGTAGCGAGGTCGATTCAGGGTCAGCCACAGCACCGCCCCCTCCCGTTCTGAGATGAGCACCGGTTCAGTCACCGGGGGCCAGTCTGATCAACCGCCGCCCGCGGTTCTCTCCCCGGAACAGGCCGATAAACGCCGCCGGGGCGTTCTCGAACCCGTCGATGATCTCCTCCCGGAACACCAGTTTGCCGTCGACGACCCAACCTCTCATTTCCGCCATGGCCTCTCGGAACTGGGGGAGGAAATCCCACACCACGAAGCCGGTCATGGTGATCCGCCGGTTTATGAATTCGCCCACCGCGCGGATCCCCCGCGGTCGGACGCGGGAGTACTCGCTGACCTGTCCCGAGACCGCCACCCTTCCCCCCTGACTCATGTTCACCAGCGCCGCGTCCAGGGTCTCGCCGCCGACATTGTCGAAGAACACGTCGACGCCGCCGGGACAGGCCTTCGAAATTGCCGCAGCCAGGTCGGGGTCCTCCCGGTAGTTGATGCAGACCTCCGCACCCAGTTCCTCGACCACCAGGCGGACCTTCTCATCCGAACCGGCGATGCCCACCACCCGGCATCCCAGGTTGCGGGCCACCTGGACGGCGGTGCTGCCCACCGCTCCGGCCGCCGAGGAGACCAGCACCGTTTCTCCGGACTTGGCCCGCGCCACGCCGCGCACGCCCAAGTAGGCGGTCAGACCGGAAACCCCCAGGGCGCCGATGGCCGCTCGCTCTGATATCGGCGGACCGAACACCTTCGGGTGGAGTTTCATGACTCCCCGGCCGGAAGAGACGTAGCTCTCTCGCCAGCCGTTGCCGCAGGTCACCCGATCTCCCACCTCGAAGCGGGGATTCCGGGAGGAAGTGACCACCCCAACCGCGAACCCGTCTACGACCTCCCCGGGCCGCAACTGCGGTGCGTAGCTGTCACGGGTGAGCCGGTCCAGCACCCCGGGATCCACCGAGATGAAAGTATTGCTGACCGCTATTCCCCCCTCCCGCAGCGGCGGCAGTTCCACAGAGACCATCTCGAAGTCCGAGGTCTTGGGTTCGCCGTCCGGAGTGGATGCCAGTACCCAGCGTCTAGTCCTAGATGTCACGGGCATCTCACCCTGCACCATGAGGGACGATCACCGCCCGGCCCTGCAAGGTTCCCTCCCTGAGTTTGCCATAGGCGAGGGGGGCTTCTTGCATGGAAAACTCCTCTGTGTCGCTTCGGATAGCGCCGGCGCCGGCCAGGGCCACCACTTCGGCCAGATCGGGGATGGCGCCCCAGAACACGGTGGAAGCAGAGAGCCCCCGGGGAACATGGACGTATCCCATCGGAAAAGATCCGGGTCCGATGCCCACCACGGTGATGTGCCCGCGGATCGCTGCTACCGAGACGGCAAGAGACAGGCTGTCGTCGGTCCCCACTATGTCCAGGATCAATTCCGCTCCCCGGCCACCGGTTGCTTCCCGGATGGCGGCGGAGGCGTTTTCGTCAGCCAGCACGGCGTCATGGGCACCCTGCCGGCGGGCCGCTTTCAACCGGTCGGGGGCGATGTCGACGCCGATCACCTGGGCGGCCGACAGTGCCCGGAGAGTCTGCACGGCCAGTGAACCGAGCCCTCCGATCCCGATGACCACGGCCGTCGCGCCGGGATAAAGCCGGTGCAGTTGTTGCTTGATGGCGTGATAGGTGGTCAACCCGGCGTCGGTGAGGGGGGCGGCTTCCACCGGGTCGAGACCGTCCGGAAGGGGTACCAGGTGCCGGGATTGCGGCGCCAGAAAGAACTCGGCTATCCCTCCGTCCCGGCCCAGACCCGGCCTCCCCGGGCCGGAGGACACCACCGCCGCGGCGTTCTCGCAGTAGTTCTCATATTGAGCGGAACATTGCCGGCATGCATCGCATCCCCACGCTCCGTAAACGGCCACCGGTGTGCCCACCTCCAGATCCGCGCCGCCGGGCCCTGACTCTTCCACCCATCCGGTGATTTCATGTCCCACCGTGAAGGGAAGGTCGTAGGAGGGCAGACTCGATTGGGGCCAGTCGCACAGGTACAGATCGGAGTGGCACACTCCCGCTCCCGCCACCCGGATCAGTGTCTCTCCCGGACCGGGTCGCGGGGTTGGGACTTCCCGAAGTTCGAAACCCTGCTCGTACTCGGTGAACTGATATGCCAACATGCGGATGCCTTTTCTTCAGGTCTACGGTCTCTGTCCCGCTAATTTTGAAATCCTATCGCCAACAAGATAGGCGTGTCAGCTCGAAGGAAGGAACGATTATGCCGTCAGGCTTTCCCGATTGGACACCGGAAGGTGACACCGAAGAAACTCGCAGGCTCTTCATGCGGTGGCTCGAGGGTCAGGAGGCCGACTTCCCCAACCCGCCCGACGACTCATGGAAGCAGAGATTGCTGGACCTGGTGGAGGAATTCGTTCATCCCGACGTGATTCTCCACAACGTGCCGGTGCGCCGTCCCGGTCGCGACGGCTGGGTGGAGTTTCTGATGGGACTGGGAGAGGCCTACCCGGACTCCAACACCAATTACGACATCATCATGGTGGACGGCAACATGGCCGCCGCCCGGTGGCACTACACGGCGACGCAGATGTCGTCTCACTTTGAACACGAACCCACCGGACGCAAGGTCCGGGTGGAGGGCGTGATGTTCGAGCGCTTCGAGGACGGCAAGATTGTCGAGCACTGGGCGATGATCGATCGCCTCAGTTGGCTCCAGCAGTTGGGGGTGGTTGACGAGTCTGTTCGTCTCTGAATCTCGACCCGAGGCTCAGACCGGAGAAAAAGGAGAAATAGATGCCTGTTGTTTTACCCGAAGGAAATCCGGACGGGGACACCGAGGAGACCCGGCGGGTCTTCGTCGAGTTCATGGTGGGTCAGGAGAGGGACTTTCCCTACCCGCCCGATGATTCGTGGAAAGGCCGGATGCGGGCCTTGGTAAACGAGTACGTACACCCCGACGTGGTGATTCGCAATGTCCCGGTGCGCAGCCCCGGGCGGGACGGCTACGCGGACTTCCTGATCGCGTTGGGCAACGCCTATCCGGACGGTCAGACCACCTTCAACATGATCGTGGCCGACGGAGACACCGTGGCTTCCAAGTGGACCTTCAACGCCACCCAGCAGGGCGCCCACTTCGAGCACGGCGCAGCCGGTCAGAAGATTCAGGTTGACGGCATGTCGTTCGCCCGCGTCCGGGACGGCAAGCTGGTGGAGTACTACTCGCTGGCCGACAAGCTGTCCTGGGCCAAGCAACTGGGCATCGTCGACGAGTCCGTTCAACTCTGACTTCTCGGTCTGAACTCCGCTCCCGATCCCGTTGGCGAGGTGGTCAGGTGACCAGCGGACGGTAGTCGAGGTCATAACCGAAGGCCCGCGGCCCCACCACCTCCAGTGCCTCGGGTGTCTTGAGCAGGTCGGGACACGGGATCACCAGGACGTCGGTCCGCAACCCGTATCGGACCAATTCGGTGGTGATCGGTTCGCCCTCGTCGCTGGTCACCAGGGTGATGAGGTCGGGGACTGTAACGGGCACATCTTCACCCTCCCGGATCACCAGGTTCTCGTTCTGGAAGTCGATCTCCACGCGGCGTCCCGTGTCGTCGTCCAACCCGTCGATCACCAGGCGCCCCTTGGCGAAGCCCCGCGTGGCCCGTCTCTCCACGTCAACCACCTTGCCCCGGATGTAGCGACAACCGCCGGCCTCGCCCACGACGGCCTCGCCGGGGTCCTCGTGACGTCTGCGGGCGTTGAGGACCGCCCTCCCGATGCTGATGGCGAGCGAGAACGTGTTGGGAATGACGGCCTTGCGGCAAAAAGCCCCGTCCATCACCGCGGTGGCCAGGCCGGCGTGACCGCCCATGTCGATGGTGACCGATCGCAGGACTCTCTCCAACCAGTGGGCGTCGAGGATCCTCTCCACCACCATCCGGTTGCCCCGTTCGTCGGCCAGGGCGGCAGGGAACGGCGACCCCCCGTAGATGAGGTAGGTGATCATCTGCAGTTCGGGAAAGGCCCTTCCCATGCCGTCACCGTCCACCACCGGGATGCCGAGGCGGGCCCCGACCACCAGCGGCACCATCGAGTTGCCTCCTCCCATCTCGAACGGAGCGATGGCGGTGAAGCGGCGGCCCAGGTGGCGCTCCAAGGCCCGGACGGCGTCGGTCTCCTCGCTTCCTCCCGCCACTTTCTCGTATGCGACCACGGGGGAACCCATGCCTCCGGCCGCCACCAGGAGATCGTCGTCAGCTATCTCCGTGGGGTCGATGATCTCGATCTTCTTGCCGGCGCGCAACTCTGCCCGGGCCCGCAACCGTCCCAGGTAGGGGTTGCCGCCTCCGCCGGTGCCCAGAATGGCCGCTCCCATCGCCGCGGGAGTGAGATCTTCCTCGGTTACCTCCCACCTCTGTTTGGTGTTCTGCCTGCGAACCGACATCCGAGGCCGTCAGCCTGTGAAAGGGACCGATTCCCGCATCAGAAAGGGCGTGGTTGGGGCGTTAGCATTCTGATGTCTTCGCCGAGAATGTAGTCCTTGGGATCGAATGTCAGGTCGGACCAGCGGGGATCGGCCTCGTACCGCTCTTCGGCCTCCGCGAACGTCAAGTCGCCCTCGTAGTGGACGATCCAGACGTACTGGCATGTCTCCTCCACCAGCCACGGACCTTCGAGGCGGAAGCCGTGGTCCAACCGGATCGGCACGATTTCGGCATTGACCCTTCGGGCGAACTCCTGCCACGTGTCGGGATGAAGATCGTAGATACGGAGTTGGGAGGCCATTTCCGGCATCCTAACAGGGCTTTTGGAGAAATCTCTTTGCCGCGCCGCCTCGGCCCCGGGGGCGGGACAGCCGCCCTTTGGGTACACTTCGCCACGAATTCTCTGAGGTGGAGATCAATGCAATTCCTGGCGCCAAATACTGTGGACGAGGCGCTCGAATTGCTGTTGGACAGAGGGGATGATCTCCGGGTGCTGGCCGGTGGAACGGACGTGATGATCCAACGCATGACCGATCAGCTACCTCGTTCCGAGTCTCTGCTGTACATCGGGGGTATTGGCGAACTACGAGGCGTTGGCTGCTCGGATGGGATCGTCCGGATCGGCGCCCTGACCACCCACCGGGATCTTATGACCGATCCGATCATCTCCGCCCATCTGCCTTCGTTTGCCGAGGCCGCCGCCACCGTGGGGGGATGGCAGACCCAGGCGGTCGGCACCCTGGGAGGCAACCTGTGCAATGCTTCCCCGGCCGCCGACCTGGCGCCACCGGTCCTGGCGGCCGACGCCGTCATGGTGGTGTCCGATGTGGACGGCGCCGCTCGGATACCGGCCAACCGTTTCTTCCTGGACAGGCGCCGGACCGCTCTCCCGGCAGGACAACTCCTGCTGGGGATCGAAGTTCCCGTACCCCCCGCGGCCACCTGGGAGTCCTATCTCAAAGTGGGGCGGAGAACCGCCATGGAGGTTGCCCTGGTCGGTTTGGCAGCCCGGTTCAGCATGGTCGGCAACCGGGTGGAGAAGGCCCGACTGGGGGTGTGTTCCGTGGCGCCGGCGCCACTCAGACTGCTTCGTGCCGAAGCGGCGTTGGTGGGTTCTGCTCTCGAGGAAGGCGCGGTGGCCGCTGCCGAGCGACGGGCGACAGACGAGATCGATCCGATCGACGACCAGCGGGCCACGGCTTCCTATCGCGGCATGCTCGTCGGGCGCCTCATCAGAAAGGCCGCCCGCCTCGCCCGCACCAGCCTGGGGATCCAATGAGCCAGAGGCTGGCTCTTCAGGTCAACGGTACTCCTCGAACGGTGGATGTTTCCGGCGACGAAGTCCTATTGGACACGCTTCGGGACCGCCTCTACCTGACCGGTGCCAAGCGGGGGTGTGACGAGGGAGAGTGCGGGGCGTGCACGGTGCTCGTCGACGGGGTGCCTGTTCATTCCTGCATATTCCCGGCGATGGCGGCCGCGGGCAGCCAGGTCAGAACCGTGGAAGGCCTGGCGACTCCCCACGGAGAACCGAGCCCTCTCCAGCAGGCCTTTGTCGACCGGGCGGCGGTGCAATGCGGCTTCTGCACGCCGGGTTTTCTGATGACCCTGACGGCGCTGCTCGATCGCAATCCGTCTCCCCCTGACCGCGAAGTCGATGAAGCGATAGCAGGAAACATTTGCCGCTGCACCGGGTACACCGCAATCCGGGAAGCGGTCCGTTGTGTAGTCAGGGAGAGCGGGACATGACGGCGATAGGTCTGGGTACGCCGCGGTCGGACGCTGACGCCAAGGTGCGGGGACTGGCGATGTACGGTGTCGACTTCCGGGAGGCCGGGATGCTCCATGCCCGGCTGCTACGTTCCCCCGTCGCGGCCGGAGGAGTCGTCAGTCTCGATGTGACAAGGGCTCGCTCGAGCCCGGGAGTCCACGCGGTGGTGACAGCCGCCGATGCGCCGAAGCACCGCAACGGCCTGGTCCTCCTGGACACACCCTTTTTCGCCGATGACGAGGTGTTGTACGAGGGAGAACCGATCGCCATGGTGGTGGCCGACACGCCCCGGCAGGCCCGGTCGGCAGTGGACGCCATCGAATTGGAGATAGAGGAGTGGGAACCGGTTTCCGACGTGGCCGAAGCGCTCCAACCCGGCGCCCGTTTGTTGCATCCCGACTTGGACCGCTACGAGACAATTCCCGGGTCCGCTTCCTGGCCGAAAGGCGGAAACTGCGGGGGAGTGCTGACCTCCGATCCCGGGGGAGTGGACGAGGCCTTCGAGACAGCCGATGTAATTGTGGAGGACACCTACACGGTTCCCCGCCAGTACCAGGCCTACCTGGAACCCAAGTCGGCCACCGCCTCCTACGACGGCTGGCGGTGGACCCTGCATGTATCCCATCAGTACCCCTTCCTGGCCCGCAGCAGGGTGGCCCAGGCTCTGGGAGTGGCCGACTCCCGGGTCAGGGTGGTGGGACATCACATCGGAGGCGGGTTCGGAGCGCGGCTCGATCTCGGGCTCGAGCAGTATGCGGCCATTGGCGCCTCGCTGACGGGACGTACCGTGCAACTGGTCAACGACCGGGGGGAGGATCTCGTCTCCTGCATGTCCCGGGAGAACGCCACGATCAGGGTCCGGTCGGGGGTGACGATGCAGGGGCGGATCGTTGCCCGGGAGTTCGAGTGCCTGATGGACGGCGGCGCCTACGCGGGGGACACCGTCTATCTCACCAGCATCCCCATGTTCATGGTGGGCTCGGTGTACCGGGTGGGCCCCACCCGGGTGACGGCCAAGAGCGTCTACACCAACACGGCCCCGACGGGGGCTTTCCGGGGTGTCAGCGGGACCTATGTCTGCTTCGCCCTGGAGCGGCACACCGACCGTCTGGCGGAGGCGATCGGCATGGACCGGCGGGAGTTCCGGATGCGCAACCTCTTTGAGTCCGGAGACTCCATGCTCAACGGTCAGACCCTGGAAGACGCCGATATCCTGCGGGAGGCCTTCGAGAGCGTGGAGGAGGTCGCTCCCTGGGACGAGACAGCGAAGCGTCCCCTCACAGGTGTTGGGTTGGCCGCAGTCATCTGGCTGACCAACCCACTGGCCGGTTCGGCAACCCTCAGCATCCAGCAGGACGGTTCCCTGGGCGTCTCCACCGCCGCCACCGAGAACGGAAGCGGGGCGGTGACCATGGGAGTCCGCCAGATAGCCGCCGCCCAGTTCGGCCTCGACGCCGAGCAGGTGTTCGTCACCTCCCCGGACACCGACACGCAAGGCTATGACGCCGGATCCCAGGGGAGCAGGACCACCCATGTGGTGGGAATGGCCGTCGAGGCGGCCGCCAAACAGTTGAAACCGCGCCTCTTCAACATCGCATCGGGCCTTTTGGGAGCGCTCCCCGACGATCTCGAGTTGAGCGAAGGCAGCGTCTGCGTCCGCGACGATCCGTCCCGGTCGGTTCCCCTGGCGACGGTGGCCCGGACGGCCTACGGTCTCGGCGGGCCTCTCAGCGCCACCGGAACCTACAACGTTCCCCTGCCCAAGTGGGACCCGGATTCGGCGGAGGGCCTGTTATTCCCCGTCTTCCCGGTCCCCACCTATCACGTCCATCTTGCCGAGGTGGAGGTCGACCCCGACGACGGGTCGGTCCGGGTCACCCGGTATGTCGTGGCGCAGGAGGTGGGGAGGATGATCAACCCCGACGGGGTGTACGGCCAGATTCAGGGAGGAGTCGCCCAGGGGATGGGATACGCCCTGTGGGAGGGTTTGGAGAGCCGGGACGGTCGTTACACCCGCCGCACCCTGGAATCGTACGGGCTGCCCTTGGCCGTGGACATCCCCGATGTGGAGATCATCGTGCTGGAACATCCATGCGAGGCGGGTCCCTTCGGAGCGAAGGGGGTGGCCGAACCGCCCATAGTGCCCGTCGGGGCGGCGATCGCCAATGCCGTGTCGGACGCCACCGGCGCCGACATCACCCGGCTCCCCATTGATCCGGAGCAGTTGCTGGTGGCCATGGACAATCGGCGGGAAGGCTGACATTGCGCCTCGGCATCGATGTCGGAGGCACCAACACCGATGCGGTCTTGATGGCTGGCCGCCAGGTTGTTGCGGCCGTCAAGACCCCCACCACCCCCGATGTCTCATCGGGCATCGGCGCGGCGCTTCGCCGGGTACTCGCCTCCTCGACGGTCGATCCCCTCCGGATTCGAGCGGTGATGATCGGCACCACCCATTTCACCAATGCGGTCGTGGAGGGTCGGCAGTTGGCGGCCACCGCCGCCGTTCGCCTCGGGGCGCCGGCGACCCTGGCAATCCCTCCCATGACCGACTGGCCGGACCGTCTGCGCCGGGCCCTGGGTGGTCACACCTATGTGTGCCGGGGCGGCCACGAGTTCGATGGGCGGGAGATATCCCCGCTCGACGAAGACGAACTCAGACGCGTCGCTTCGCAGGTCGGGGGAGCCGGCGTGACTTCGGTGGCCTTGACCTCGGTGTTCTCGCCGGTCTCGGCCGAGATGGAGACTGCGGCTGCCGCGGTGTTCACCGAAGAGCTCCCCGGGGTGAAAATATCCCTTTCCCGGGAGATAGGACGGGTTGGTCTTTTGGAGAGAGAGAACGCCACCATTCTCAATGCCTCGCTGGGTCCCCTCGCCGACCGTGTGCTCGATGGCTTCGAGGAGGTGGTGGCCCAGGCCGGGGTGCGCGCACCGGTGTTCATTACCCAGAACGACGGGACCCTGCTGGGGCTGGACTATGCCCGCCGCTACCCGGTCGCCACCTTCGCTTCGGGACCTACCAACTCGATGAGGGGCGCCGCCTTTCTGAGCGGTGTTGCGGACGGCGTCGTGATAGATGTGGGCGGGACGACGACCGACGTGGGAATCCTGGTGGGAGGTTTTCCCAGGGAGGCCTCCATGGTGGTTCAGGTCGGTGGGGTGGCCACCAATTTCCGAATGCCCGACGTGCTGTCGCTGGGCATCGGCGGGGGTTCGCTGGTCGCCTGCGACGGCGACGAGGTGACGGTCGGTCCGGAGAGTGTCGGCTACCGGCTCGACGAACAAGCGCTGGTTTTCGGTGGAAAAGAGCTCACCGCCACCGACATCGCAGTTGCCGGTGGCCTGGCGTCCATCGGGGATCGGAGTGCCGTCAACCTGGTGGACCGAGACATGGCGAGACGGGCGCTGGACCGGATCCGCCACGAGGTGGCGCGAACGGTTGACCGAATGAAAACCAGCGCCGACCCGGTGGCGGCGATAGTGGTGGGTGGGGGATCCATCCTGTTGGAGGATGATCTCCCGGGTGTCAGGGAGATGATCCGACCGGCCAACTTTGCGGTTGCCAACGCCATCGGAGCGGCGATCGCCCAGGTCGGGGGAGAGGTTGACCGGATCTACTCTCTCGACGACATACACAGAGAACAAGCCTTGGAGTCCGCCCGCTCCGAAGCGGTGGGCAGGGCGATTGTGGCAGGCGCCGACCCCGCCACGGTGGAGGTGGTGGAAATCGAGGAGGTGCCCCTGGCCTATCTTCCCTCAAATGCGGTCCGGATCAGGATGAAGGCCGTCGGAGATCTGGCATTGTCAGCCTGATCGCGAAGTTGACCTGGATTGACATCGCACCCGGGAGGGCAGTCGATATTTCGACCGCTGAGCGAGACCGGGCAGTGGAGGGTGGCGACGAGGAGCCGTCTCCCAGGTGCGCAGTCGCCGGTCACGACGGCTGCACCATCGGCAACCTGAATCGAGCCATCGGGCCACGTGGTAGAAAGTGTTTGCATGCCCACCACAAATCGGTGTCCGCCTGGTAGAAAACCTCGCTCTCAGCCCGGTTCGGGACTGATCCGGGGGTAGCCTAGGTGGCATTCAACGGATGCCACGAGCAGATCCGTTGTACTTCATGGGGTCACCTTGATCCGGTCGTTGCTACCCCTCTGCATTTTGGAAGAAAAGAAGGAAATTAGACAGACAGCCCAGACATCCAATCACTTGACAAATAAAAAGGAGGTTTCTCGTGCGAAACACACGACTATGGCGGCTTCAAGCGAAGGGGATAGCAATCCTGCTCGCCTTGGCTCTGGCGGCGGCGGCGTGCGCAGCTGACGAGGAGGAGCCCGCTGCGACCACGACCGCGGCCCAAGAGGCGCCGGCTACGACCGCCGCCGAGGAGATGGATGAGGCGCCGGCTACGACCGCCGCTGAGGAGATGGACGAGGCGCCCACCACGACCGCCGCTGAGGAGATGGATGAGGCGCCGGCCACGACCGCCGCCGAGGAAATGGAAGTGATCGTTGATAAGCCGGTGATAGTGGCTTCACTGGCTGACACACCCAACCTGATCGAGTTGCACACCTTCCGCACCACCTCCGCCTATGCGGTTACCAACGCGGTCTACGAGCCTCTGATCAAACAGGTCCTGGAGGAACAGCCCAACGGTTTGTTGCAAGGGTCGTTCGTCGACCATGTCGGCGCCGGCGCCGAGTCTTTCGACATCCAGGAAACGGCCGATGGCGGTTTCCTGGCCAGCTTCACGATCCGCCAGGGACAGACCTTCGCCGACGGCACTCCGGTGACCGCCAACGATTACAAATACGTGTTCGACCGTTCCATCGAAGGTCCCGGATACATAGGACTGCTGCTTCCGTTCGTGGGCATTTCGAGCACCGACCAGATCAGGGTGATCGACGATTACACCTTCGAGGTGGAGACCACCGTTCAGAGTCCCCTGTTCCGCAGGTTCCTCACCTTCCAGGTGTTCGGAGCGATGAACCGGGCCGAGGCCGACGCCAACGCCACCGAGGATGATCCGTGGGCCTTTGCCTACTACAACGACAAGGGCGGCGGATCGGGACCCTACTACGTGGCCAAGTTCGACCCGGACAATGAAGTGGTGCTCGAACCCAATCCCGGCTATTGGAACGCAGGGAATCTGCCAAATGCAGGTGTCATCATCAGGCCGATCCCCGACGCCAATGAAAAGGCGCGCCTGATCTCGGCCGGTGAGATAGACGTGGCTACGGGGATCCCGCCCAAGCTGCTGGCGGTTCTGGCGGATGACCCGAATGTCACCATCTGGGCGAGTCAGACCACCGGCGTCCACTACCTGGCCATGAACCAGACCATCGCGCCGATGGACAACCTCCATCTGCGTCAGGCCATCGTCAGCGCCGTACCCTATCAGGCGCTGATCGACAACGTGATGTACGGATTCGCATCACCGGCCGCAGGGGTTGTGACCTCCAACATGGAGACCCATGACTCTTCGATCGGCGCCAACTTCAGCCAAAACCTGGACGCGGCCCGTGCGCATCTGGCAGCATCGGGCCTGGGTGACGTGAATCTGGTGCTGGGAGTGCGCGAATCACGCCTCGGCGACCAGGAGGCGGCGGTGTTGATCCAGGACGCCCTCCGCCAGGTCGGAGTCACGGTTGACGTGCAAATCCTGCCCGACGGTGATTTCTCGGGCCGGATCAACGCCAACGAACTGCCGCTGTTCATCCACGACTGGTTCTCATGGGGTGAGGATCCCTTCTACCAGATGAGGTTCCTGACCACGTGCGGACAGTTCGTCAACTACGCCCGTTTCTGCAACGAGGCGTACGACGCTCTTGTCCAGCAGGGCACCTTCACCACCGACCCGGCGGTTCGCCAGGACGTCTCCTCCCAGGCGCAGCAGATCTTCTTGGACCAGGCGGTTTGGGCGCCGCTGTGGTCCTCGGATCGGACGGCGGTCACTCACAAGTGCGTCACCGGCGTTGTGCAGGACTACACCCGGATACCGGTCTTCACCGAAATGTCGAAGATCCCGGACTGCTAAGCCAATGAGAGTTGGGCGGGGACGGCGAGCCCGGCCCCGCCCTCTCTCGGTAGGGTATTTCACGACGGATGTGGAGATATCTGGGAAGAAGACTGCTGGTGTCGGTGGTCACCGTGGCCGGCATAGTGGTGGTGGTGTTCTTCATCATGCGGGTCCTGCCCGGTGACGCCGCCGCGGTACGTGCCGGCCCCTACGCGTCGGAGGAGAAACTCGAGCAGATAAGGGAACAGTTCGGTTTGAACGATCCCGTGGGAGTGCAGTTCGTCAACTATGCGCGGAATGCGGTCACCGGTGACTTGGGGACCTCGATCAGAACGGGCGGCAAGGTCACCGAGGAACTGCTCATCCGGTTGCCCGCTTCCCTGGAACTTGCCTTCTACGCGGTCCTACTGGCGGTTCTGGCCGGAGTTCCGATCGGCATCACGGCAGCCGCCCGGCGGGACACCTGGATCGATAGGGTGGCGCGAGTGGTGGCGGTGCTCGGATCATCCATGGCGTTCTTCTGGCTGGGTCTGATGCTGACTTTCGTGTTCTTCTTCAAGCTCGGCTGGTTTCCGGGCCCGGTCGGAAGGCTGGCCATCATCACCCAACCGCCTGACACCGTCACCGGGTTTTTCACCGTCGACGCCGCTCTGGCGGGGAATTGGGGTCTCATGTGGGAGGCTTTCCGCTACCTCGCCCTGCCGGCCATTACCGTGGGATTCGTCCTGTCGGCGCCCATCATCAAGATCGTTCGCTCCTCGATGATCGAAGTTCTCGACAGCGAGTACGTTCGCACCGCCCGAGCACTGGGGGTTCGGGGGCGGGAGGTGCTGTTCCGGGACGGTTTCCGCAACGCCCTCATCCCGGTGACGACAGCCATCGGCATCATCTTCGGATACATGCTGGGAGGGAACATCATCGTCGAGTTGATCTTTGCCTGGCCGGGTGTCGGCCGGTACGCCTACGAGGCGCTACGGGTCAACGATCTGGAGGCTCTTCAAGGTTTCGTGATCACCGTGGGGCTGCTCTACATCGTCCTCAACGTTGTCATCGACTTCGTATACAGCTGGATCGACCCCCGTATCAAGTTGGGACAGAAGGTGGTGGCATGAGCCCGGTGTCCGATCCGGCCCGTACCGGCGGTCGGGAGCGTTTCGTTCCTCCCCGCATCGACAGCCGCGCCCAAGTCCTTCCGCTGGCGTCCCGCAAGCCCCTGGCGGTGGTGGGGATGGTGATCCTGGCTGCCTACATCCTGCTGGCTGCCGTCGGTCCCTTCTTCGTGGCCGATCCGGTGGCCACCGATCCGGCGAATGCGCTGCTTCCCCCCTCCCTGGAGCATCCCATGGGAACCGATAACTTCGGACGCGATGTCTTCGCCAGGGCCGTTCACAGCGCCCGACTCGACCTGACCCTGGGCATCCTGATAGCCATTTGCGCGATGGTTGTCGGTTCGGCGATCGGTGTGGTGGCCGGTTACTGGGGAGGCGCCGTCGACGAGACCCTGATGCGATTGACCGACATCGTGCTGGCCTTTCCCGGGTTCGTGCTCGCTCTGATCCTGGTGGCGGTGCTCGGCAACAGCACGCTCAACGTCGGGATAGCGGTCACCGCGGCGTTCGTCCCCTACTTCATCCGGCTTACCCGCGCCCAGGCGCTCTCGGAACGGGAACTCGAATACGTGGACGGGGCCAAACTGGCCGGCAACCGGTCGGCACGGGTGGCATTCCTGCATGTCCTTCCCAACTCCCTGCAGCCCTCCCTGGTGACAGCCACCCTGGTGGCCGGCTGGGCCATCCTCACCGTGTCGGGTCTGGCGTTTCTCGGGGTGGGCATAAAACCGCCGACCGCCGAGTGGGGTGTGATGGTCAGCGAGGGCGCCCGGGACATTGATGCGGGACACTGGTGGACTTCCTTCTTCCCCGGGGGAATGATCGTGCTGGCGGCGATGGCCTTCCACTTCATCGGTGACGAGTTCGGAGGCCGGGAGGCATGAGCCTGCTGGAGGTCGACGGGCTGACGGTGGGAGTGGCCCGCAGCCCGACCTCGATCCTGGCAAATGTCGCCTTCAGGGTGCCGGCGGGAAAGATCGTCGGCCTGGTGGGCGAGTCAGGCTCAGGTAAGACCATGGCCGCTCTTACCATGATGGGTCTTCTCCCCCAGGGCATAGAGGTGCGGTCCGGCAGCATCCGTATCGACGGTCGCCAACTGATGGACCCCGACACGATGATGGTGAGTCGCCGATCGGGGGACATGGCCATGATTTTCCAGCATCCTCAGGCTGCCCTCAATCCCACCATGAAGGTGGGTCGACAGATCGCCCGGGTCTTCTCCCTTCAACAGGGCTCCGCCCGTTCCGAAGCCAGGGCACAGAGCATCGAGATGTTGCGACGGGTGGGCATTCCCGGAGCGTCGCGGGTGGCCGAAGCCCATCCCCATCAGCTCTCGGGCGGCATGTGCCAGCGGGTGATGATCGCCATGGCCCTCGCCTGCCGCCCCCGCATCCTGATCGCCGACGAGCCCACCACCGCACTGGATGTCACCATCCAGGCCCAGATCTTCGATCTGATCAGAGACCTGGTCGCCGAGACCGGAGCCGGCGTCCTGTTCATAACCCATGATCTGGCGGCGGTGGCCGAGATGTGCGACACTGTCACAGTCCTGTTCGGCGGCCAGGTCATGGAGGACGGATCCCGGGATGACATTTTTCGCCGCCCCCAGAATCCCTACACCACCTATCTGTTGGACTCGGTGCAAAAGGAGGTGGATCCCCACGTCATCGAAGCCGGGGTCGACTTCGGGCTGGTCGGATGCCGCTTCGGTCACCGGTGCCGTTACGCCTGGGAGGAATGCGGGGAGGTACCGGACCTGTTCACCGTGGGGACGGGCCACCGTTCTGCCTGCTTCCTGCACGCCGTGGAGGAGACGCATGTCGGCGCTCCTTGAACTGAGGGGACTCCACAAGACCTTCGGCCGGGGGCGCGGCGGGGTCCCGGCGGTCCGGGGAGTGGACCTGGACGTGGACCGGGGTGAGACCGTGGGAGTGGTCGGGGAATCCGGGTGCGGGAAGACCACCCTGGCCAGGATGGTGGCGGGCCTGACCGGGGCGACCGACGGCGTCATCCGCTTCGACGGGGAGTCCCTGGACGGATCGGCATCGAGGGAGAATCGGCGGCGGATCCAGATGGTATTCCAACATCCGGCGCAGTCGCTCAACCGCCGCATGACGGTCGGGACGATGCTGGCCGAGCCCCTCCGGTTACTGGCGGGGGTGCCGAGGTCGGAGACCGCCGGGCGCATCGAGGAGATGCTGCAGCTCGTGGGCCTGGACCCGGCCTTCCGGAACCGTCGCCCGCGACAGCTCTCGGGAGGCCAGCAGCAGCGGGTGGCGATCGCCCGGGCGCTGATGCCCGATCCCGACCTGGTGGTGCTCGACGAACCCACCTCCAGCCTGGATCAGTCGCTGAGGGGTCGCATGATCGCTCTGCTGCGCAAGATACAGGAGATCAGGGGGGTCTCTTACCTGTTCATCAGCCACGATCTGGGCACGGTGCGCCGTATCGCCGACCGGGTGGCGGTGATGTACCTGGGCAGGATCGTGGAGGTGGCACGAACCCGGGAACTTTTCGAGGACCCTCGCCATCCCTACACCAAGGCACTTCTGTCGGTGGCGCCCACCATGGACCTAGACAGGGTGCGGACCCGGATCATCCTCGAAGGGGAGACTCCCAGTCCCACCGATCTGCCGACCGGGTGTTCCTTCCAGGATCGGTGCCCGCTGGTGTTCGACCGCTGCCGGCATGAGCCTCCGATGTTGACTGCGGTGGAGACCTATCGTGAGGTGGAGTGCTTCGCCGTTGGACTCCCTTCCGGTTCCTGATGACCGCAGGAAGTAAGTCATGCCCGTAGACAAAGCGATCGGTCTGGTGCTGGGCAGCGCCATAGCGCCCTCGGACCTGGCTTCCGCGGCGCGCACCGCTGAGCAGGGAGGCTTTGACGAGATCTGGCTCGCGGAGGACTTCTTCTTCACCGGCGGCATCTCCGGCGCCTCGCTCGTGCTTTCCTCGACCGAACGGACCACGGTGGGGCTCGGCGTGGTGTCGGCGATGGTGAGGCATCCGGCGCTCCTGGCCATGGAGATCTCGACCATCTCGGCCGCCTACCCGAGACGGTTGATCGCCGGTATCGGGCTGGGTGTGCCCGGATGGATACGCCAGATGGGCCTGCATCCCCGGTCCCCGCTGGCGGCGATGCGCGAGTGCGTTTCCTCGTTGAGGCGGTTGCTCGCGGGAGAGACGCTCGACGGGGAAGGCGATGTGTTCGACTTCCACGACGTGAGGCTCACCTATCCCGAAACGGGGGTCCCCACCCCGATCCACATGGGCGTGTCCGGGCCCAAGATGCTCCGCCTGTCAGGAGAGATCGCTGACGGCACGGTGCTGTCCGTGGCGGCCGGACACGACTACGTGCGCTGGGCCAGGGAACGGATCGATGAGGGACGGCGATCGGCAGGACGGTCAGGACCGCACCGGATCACCCTCTTCGCCATCTATTCGGTGGCCGACGATCCCCAAGAAGCCCGCCAAGCTGTTCGCGGTCCCCTTGCCTTCTACAAGTCGCTCGGCACCAACGCCCTGACCGACATATACGGGATGTCCGAACAACTCCGAGGGCTGATCGACCGGGGTGGCTACCAGGCGGTGCGCGACGGGATGCCCGATCAGTGGATAGAGGACCTCACCATCGCCGGGTCACCCGAGGAGGTAGCTGCCAAGATCGAGAGTTTCTACGAGATCGGCGTGGACTGTGTGGCGCTCTTCCCGATGCCCAGTGACCGGGTTGACCGGATGGTTACACAAACTGCCGACCAGGTACTCCCTCTGTTGGGAAACCGCGGCTGAACCGGGGGCCTTTGTCGCTCATTGGCGGATAGGGATCAACCCCGAGAGATTGAGCGCTTTCTCCACCGTCGGCCGTCTGACTCGGTGATCGTCACCGAGTTGATCGTCACGTCGGTCAGCGGACGGTCGTTGCGGTCGGTGGCTACCTTTTGCATAGCGTCCACTACGTTGAGGCCTTTCACCACCTTGCCGAACAGCGAGTACTGCGGCGGGAGTCGGCGGCCATGGGGCCCGCTGATGATGAAGAACTGGCTGCCGTTGGTGTTGGGCCCGGCGTTGGCCATGGCCAGCGAGCCGACTTCGTAGCGTCCCGGTTTGGGCAACTCGTCGGCGAAGCGATAGCCGGGGCCGCCCCGGCCCGTGCCGGTGGGATCGCCGCCTTGGCAGACGAAGCCTTTGATGATGCGGTGGAAGATCACGCCGTCGTAGTAGTGGTAGCGGGCCAGCACCACGAAGTTGTTCACGGTGCGGGGAGCCGAGATGGCGTCAAGCGCGATGGTCATCGTCCCCATTGACGTTTCCATCACGGCGGTGTAGGACTTGGCCGCATCAATACACATGGGGGGTGGCTTCGGGAATTTGCGACGGACGGGACTCGATCCGTCCTCCGCCGGGCAAGGCGTATCGGCCACTGAAGGCTCCTTTATTGCTGTATCTGGGATTGAAGGGACGGGCTAAACCCTAATCACGCCCGCTGTTTCCTGCGGCATGCCGGAGGGGTCATGTCTTTGAGGTTCGCGTTTCCTCCCCAGTGATATGGTCAATGTGAGAGCCTCTATATGGCTAAGTTTGGGTCTCGTGAAGACGACGGTTGATATCCACGACGAATTGCTGGCACGCGCCAAGCGGCACGCGCGGCGGACCGGACGCCCATTGCGCGCCGTGATTGAAGAAGGACTTCACCACGTGCTCTCCAACCCGACTCCCCGCCAGCCTTACCGGCTACCCGACCACAGCGTGGGCGACTCGGGCGGGCGGGACCCCTTGGGGATGTATCCATGGCAGGATCTCCGACAGGTCATTTACGGCGAGCCCGAGTCCCGATGATCGCCGTCGATACGAACACACTTGTGTATGCACACCGCCGAGAGTCGAGACACCATGAGGCAGCCGCATCGATCATACACGGGTTGGCGGAAGGAAACGATGCATGGGCCATTCCCTGGCCCTGCTGCTATGAGTTCCACAGCGTTGTTACCAACCCTCGCATCTGGAAGGACAGGGCCACGAGTCCAGAGCAATCATGGCGTCAACTCGCCGCTTGGACATCCTCTCCTTCAATGAGGCTGATACGAGAGACCGAGGACTTTCCTCGGATACTGGGCCGTTTCGTGAAACGCCCCAGAGTGATCGGGGGAGTCGTCCACGACGCCAGGATGGTGGCGATCTGTATAGCCCATGGCGTTGAAGCGCTCATGACCCGGGGACGGCGACTTCTCTCTTACCCAGAACTGAAGACACGGGACCCAATACTCGGATCAAGCCTGAGGGCCACCGACCCGCCAGTCAGGAGAAGACCGTAACCCACGGCTTCGACTGACTGCGGTGAGGCAGCAGCGCCGGACTGACTTGATCCTCGAGAGGCGACCAGCCTAATCAGCCATTACTTTTGACAAAACGTCGAGCGACGATGCAATGGCCTCGCGGAGTTCGTCGAGTTGTGTTTCGCGCATCGCGGTTGAGAGCGCCACTATGACTCTCGACGGTGCGGTGAAAACGCCGCGTTCCATGAGGAGGTAGAACAGCGCCGTCAGTGGCTCGATTGGCCGCGCCTTGGCCTGCCGGTAGCTGGTCGGAAGGTCGGACCCCACATGTAGTTGCAGGAGACTCCCGTATCCTCCGGCGACCAGCGGCAGGCCGCGCTCCGTGCACTCGGCGTTGATCCAGGCGCGCAGGTCGTCGCCGTTGGAGTTGAGGCGGTCGATGGCTTCCGGGGTTAGCTTTCGAAGTGCGTGGACGCCCGCGGACATCGTTAGGGGATTGGCGTTGAACGTGCCGCTCTGGGTCATCACTCCCGGGCTTCGAGGGTCGGTCGCCGACATCAGTTCCTCCGAGCCGCCGAAAGCGCCAACCGGGAGGCCGCCGCCGATCAGCTTGCCCAAGACGGTGAGGTCGGGGGTGAGGCCGAGCGTCTGTTGGATGCCGCCGTATGCGTACCGGAGAGTCTGGATCTCATCGAGGATCACCAGCGTTCCGGTGTCCGAGGCCGCCTTGGAGATCGCCTCCAGGTAGCCGTCCGGCGGCTTCAGGCCACCACCGAATCCCTGGATCGGTTCCACGATGAGCGCCGCCGATGCCGGGCCGCGGGCACCGATCAATCGAACGGCTTCGTCGATGTCGTCGAAGGGGATCACATGCGTGGCGCTGGCGACACTTTCGGGGACGCCCTCCTCGGGCAGGGCCGCCGGTTCATCGAGGCCCAGGCGCTTCACACTCACCTGCACGGACTCAGCACCTCCGTGATACCCGCCCTCTGCCTTGATCACGTCGGCGCGGCCAGTGACATGTCGAGCGAGTCGAATGGCGTACAAGACCGCCTCGCTGCCCGAGTTGGTGAACCGTACCATCTCCATGCTGTTCACCCGACCGGTGATCTCCTTGGCCAGTTCAATCTCCGAGGGTGACGGCGCGGCGTGGGCCGTGCCGCGGGCAGCCTGATCGGCGATAACCCGGACGGTCTCGGAGTCGGGATGGCCGTGGATCAGGCTGGTGTAGTTATTGACGACATCCAGGTAGCGATGGCCGTCCAGATCGTGGAGGTACGGACCCTCGGCATGATCGACATAGAAGGGAAACGGCTCGAAGTAGAGCTGTGTGCGCGAGTTGCCACCCGGCATGACCCGTAGAGCAGACTCAAACGCGGCGGCCGACCGCGGGTTCCGTTCGGCGTGATCCGCCTTCAGTGCGGCGATCAACGAGTCCAGTCCGTTCTCCGCTGGGCAGGGCATCTCGGCCATTGTCTCCTCTACTGTATGGGTTCGGATTGAAGGGGACGGGCCAAACCCTACTTACCTCCGCAGTCTTCAACAGCATCTTGGGAGATACGCTCCCAAGACTATGTTGCTCGGCTCAAGTCTTGCGCCAGGTCAAGCAGCGGGACAGCTTCGGTATCCGGTGTGATCCTGTAACGCTCTGCTCCGGGATAGACGACGAATTTGCTCTCCGGGCTCACGTCTCTGCAGCCGCTGTGGAATCCCCTGCGCGGCCGGGGGTTGAGGCTTCTCTTCACCTCGATCGCCCACGGGCGACGCCCGGGCAATTTCACGACCAGATCGATTTCCGCTCCACCAGACGAGCGGTAGTGGCTCGCTTCGCTTCCATCCGGCAGCCGTGACACGAGGGTCTCGATGACGAACCCCTCCCAGCTTGCCCCGACTACGGGATGACCGAGAAGGTCCTCCTTGGAGGTCAGACCCAGCAGCGCATGCACGATCCCGCTGTCGCGGACATAGACCTTCGGGGACTTGACAAGACGCTTACCTGTGCTAATGCGCCAAGGTGGCAGGCGCCGCACCAGCAGCAGATCGGCCATCAGGTCCAAGTAGCGGGAGACGGTCTTGCCGTCCACTCCGAGGCCGCGTGACAGTGCCGCCGCGTTGAGCAGCCCCCCCTGGGCATGGGCCAGCATCACCCAGAATCGCCTGAGCCTCTCGGCGGGGATACGCCGACCGAACTGGGGAATATCGCGCTCGAGATAGGTCCGGATAAAGTTCTGTCGCCATAGGAAGCTTCGGCGGTCGTCAACCGACAGGAAGCTGTTGGGGAATCCGCCTCGCACCCAAAGGTGCGACCAGTCGTTTGATCCCACCTCCGTCACGCCCAGCGGACCGAGTTCAAGGTAGGCGATGCGACCGGCCAGGCTCTCGCCCGACTGCCGCAGCAGCTCCATCGAGGCGGACCCCAGCAGAAGAAACCGCCCCACTCCTTGCCCGCTGCGCCTTCCCCGATCTATGAGTCCGCGAAGGGCTTGGAATAGGTCCGGTGCCCTATGCACCTCATCCAGGATGACCAACCTGTGCTGATGGTCGGCCAGATATAGCTCGGGGTCGGACAGCTTCGCCAAGTCGGACGGTGATTCCAAGTCGAGATAGACAGAGTCCACTGCGTTGGCGATCTGCCAGGCCAGGGTTGTTTTCCCCACCTGCCGGGGCCCGATCAAGGCAACGGCGGGATACTCCGACAGGAGATCCTGCAAATGTGAATGTAGACGACGCGGGATCATCATTGCAATTATGGCATAAGAGTCCAGAAATGCAAGGATGATCGGGGGAGGAGGCAGATGAGCTTCCTTATCCTCTATTGGCATCAGTTGACTCAGGCACATTGTTGAAGGTCTCATTCTTGTGAGTCGTAAAACAGCCTCTGAGCTACAAGGTGGTGTCTGCACGGCTTCCGTGGCGGCCGGGATCGACCTTGGAAGGTTGTTGGCAGACCTGCCGCTTCTCGGGTCACGCTAAGCAACTCCGTTAGAGTGATGCACCCCGATTCAAAGGGGTAGACTGCACACCAAACGAATCGACCACACCCGACTACTCCTCTCCAGACTCCTCCCATGGATACGCCCTCTCTTGTTGTAGCAAATGGCATCAATGGCAAACCAGTGGCTAGCGAATCATTGGTTGACACCTTAGTCTCGTCTTCCTTGCAGGGACAACTCTCTCTCGGTTATCCGGTCTTACCCACATCTCTCGGCCACCACACGATTGATGCATTGTTGGTTTCTCCAGAACACGGTTTAGTGTGCTTTGATTTGATTGAAGGCACTGATCTCACAGGCTCTTCGGATCGACAGGATCATGGTTACAACATGCTCCACGCCCGCCTACTTAGGAATAGAGAGTTAGTTTCTAGCCGCAAGTTGGCAGTGCCTATCCATACAGCTACATACGCCCCCGCTGTAACCTCTGTTCCATCCTCAACCTCTCATCCCGTGCTCACTCGAGCATCTTTGGTGCCCTGGCTGGCGGAGAAATCTAGAGAGGTTTCAAACCTCTCAGAATCGTTGTATCGGTTAACCCTATCGGCTGTGCAAAGCGTAACGGCGTTGCGGAAGCCACGACAGCCCAGGTTGCTCACTGCCAAAACCTCTAGAGGATCAAGGTTGCAAAGACTTGAGGATTCCATCGCTGTCTTAGATCAGCAACAACATAGTGCTGTAATCGAGACTGTGAACGGAGTACAAAGAATCAGGGGGCTGGCTGGTTCCGGTAAGACGATAGTCCTAGCACTGAAGGCAGCCTATTTGCATGCCCAGAACCCGCATTGGAAGATAGCTGTGACCTTCCACACGCGGTCCCTGAAAGGGTATTTTTATCGCCTAATCAACAATTTTGTCATAGAACAGATTGGCCAGGAACCGCGCTGGGACCAACTTCGGATTGTCAACTCCTGGGGTGCTCCGGGTTCGTCTGAGCGGTGGGGCATATATTACGAATTCTGCCGTGAGAATGATATTGAGTATTTGGACTTTTATAAGGCAAAGCAGCGGTATGGCACGACAAGAGCGTTTGATGGCGCTGTGAGGGCGGCCCTGGACAAAGTCGGAGACCCTCGGCATCTGTACGACGCAATCCTCATAGACGAAGCTCAGGATCTGCCCGCCAGTTTCTTGCGGATGTGCTATGAAGTGCTTAAACCACCAAAACGCTTAGTTTACGCTTACGACGAACTCCAAAACCTGACAGATTCATCTACATTACCACCCGAGGACATATTCGGCGAAGAAGGAGGCAGGCCTCGCGTAGAGTTCACAGACATTGGAGGATCCTTGTCTCCAAAACAGGACATCATTTTGGAGAAATGCTATCGGAACTCACGGCCTTTGCTAGTAACGGCCCACGGCCTCGGCTTTGGAATCTATCGGAAACATCTTGGCCGGTATAGCTCGGGGTTAGTACAGATGTTTGATCATCCACATCTTTGGTTAGAGATAGGCTATAGGGTGGCAGGCGGGACCCTAGAGCTGGGTAGCGATGTTACATTGAGGAGAACAGCCGAAACGAGCCCGCTTTTTCTCGAAGAACACTCACCTGTGGACGATCTAATCAAGTTGCAGACATTCACGAATGAGACGATGCAGGCGGCGTGGGTTGCAGGGGCAATTAGGGATAACCTCTCCAAAGATGAGTTAGGTTTGGAGGACATCATTGTCATTAGTCCGAATCCTACCACGGCGCGGAGAAAGCTGGGTGTAGTCCGCGACGCCCTTCTTGCTTTAGGAATCCCCAACCATCATGCGGGAGTTACCACACAGCCTGATCACTTTTGGCAACCTGATTCCATTGCGTGTACTGGTATCTATAGAGCCAAAGGTAATGAAGCTGCAATGGTGTACGTCGTGAATGCTGACGAATGCCACACCACAGGAAACGTCAATGCATCGCGATTGAGAAACATTCTGTTTACCGCTATCACACGGAGCAAAGCTTGGGTCCGCATCACTGGCGTTGGTTTAGGCATGGATGTCTTGGCGCAAGAGTATGAACGCATCCGAAGTGCAGACTTCAGATTGTCATTCCGATACCCCACTACTAGCGAGCTTGAAGCCATTACTCGAGTTCACAGGGATATGTCCAGCTCTGAACGTCAAGGCATCGAGCTGAACCGCCAGAATATGGCCAGATTCGTTGAAGATATTGAGCGTAATAGGTATTACATTGAAGATTTCGATCAGGACCTATTGGAAGCACTGCGGCGTATCCTTTACAAGGCTGAGGAGGAGAATGGCTTCTGACCGCAGCCTCCTTCTTAGAGAAATACGTGAGATTACGCGGTGTCTGGTGTTGGCGGGTATGGTTGATGACCAGAACGTTGCCTTTGAAACCCAAACTGCCTCCAACATCTATTGTATCCAGCATCCCAACTGGAACAACGCTATGTTAAAGAATCTTGACTATGCGCAGGCGTACTATGAGCAGCGGTCGCAGCGGTCCTTCAATCTTCTTATGTTAGATGGTGCTATGGTACAGATGAGGTACGTGGTGTCTGATCAGGCCCTGCTTAGGCATCGACTAGCTTTTTTACCAGCACCTGACCTATTGGAGTATCAGAACGATCCAGAAATATATGGGAGTGATCCGATCTACGCGGATGTAATTGACAAAAGGACCGTGACTGTTCCGGTAAGGTTCGACTTTAAGGGTGACACCAGTGGCCAAACAAAAATGCCACATCCCAAAAGTCACCTTACTTTGGGTCAATACAAACATTGTCGGATCCCAGCTACGGCAGCCTTGACGCCACATAGTTTCATGGATTTTATCCTTAGTGCCTTTTACAATAAGGCGCGGATGGTGGGACCTCTTGAGATGCCACATCCACGATTGAGGTTCGACAGGTGCATCTCGAACACGGAGCGTGATGTTGTTCATCTTGCTATTCCGAACCATCTATAGGGAAACGAAGCCCAACGGCACAACTGGGGAGCGTTTTGCTGTCGTTGAGTACGGAACCATCGGTCCACAGGGAAGTGGCGGTGAGGGGAGCTACCGGCTGGGTTAGCAAGCGGATGAGACTTGGGTGGCGCTCTGGTAGTTAGGGAACCGTAATGCTGGTCGTTGATGCGCTTGATGAGATTTGTTCAGTCCCTCGGTTGGTTCTTTGCTCACGGCGGATTGATGGCAATTGAAGATCTGGGTGCCCAAGGGAAGGATGGCGCGCCAAACAAAGCGGAGGCTTCGCCACCCCACCCGCTGCGCCCACTCTTTCCGGTTCGGTCTGATTCAGCGTAGGGCACGGATCGTGAAGCCCGCCACCAAGTGCAAGGGAGCACCTAACATGATCTCCTCGTCCGCCGCCCTGGGGAATCACCTATCTTCCAAATATCCGCCTTGGAGTGACCATTTGGCTCGGTCCTTGACGATGCCGTTCGGGTTCCGTATCTCCCACCACCCAGCACGAAGTCAAGCCTTCCCCATCGGCGCCGAGGCTCTTCCCACGCATTTTGGCGAACGACTCGAACCTGCGTTGAACGGCACCAGCGATCAAAAGCTGTGTGGTCATAGATCTAATTTAGGGTGAGCCTCTCAGTAGGTGGTGAGACAAGATCCTGTCACAAGTTGGGACACGGGGGGGTAATATCCACTTTCGTTGAAGAACGAACAGTCGCTAAAGAAGTGGGTGATGGACGTTAGGCGGACGGTCCGTCAGACAGTTGAGGCATCTCCTCGGGCATCCCGTGCTCTCATGTGGGACGTCATCGCGCCGGTCCGAGCCGCGATTATGGGTCATCAGTTGCCGAAAGCTGCTGGGTGGACCGGGCCATGCGGTTGGAAGGCATCTCTGGCCAGCCCAACACTTGACAACTTCAGATGGTGGTCCCCGTTGGTGTCTCCCGACGAGTTCGTGGGCGGGTTCAGGGCAGGTCAAAGGATGACCCTGTGAGCAGGTCCGTTTACGAGCACATTCTGGACAATCGTGACCGGGCGGTGGTGGACTACTTGCGGAGGACGTTGCATGATGCAGACCTGTTTCGGGTGGTGTCGGCGTTTTTCACGATTTATGGGTTTGAGTTGTTGGAGGATGTCTTGGGTGGGGTGGGCGAGACGCGCTTCTTGTTCGGTGATCCGACGTCGGTGGATGAGTTGGACCCTGCTGAGGAGGATCCTCGGTTCTTCAAGTTGACTGAGGATGGGCTTGTGCCCGGCGTGGTGTTGCGTCAGAAGTTTCTTGCTCTTCGTTGCGCTGATTGGATTGACCGCGATTCTGTGGGAGTGCGGGCGGTGGGCAGGCCGGGGTTTTTGCATGGGAAGATGTATCTGGCGGATGGGCCGGACGGTGAGGGCGCGGCGGTGGTGGGTAGTTCCAATTTCACCAAGCGGGGCCTGGGGGGCGGTGCCGAACCGAATCTGGAGATCAATCTGGCCACTGCCGATCCTTCGAGTCGAGGAGAGTTGGCGGGTTGGTTTGACGAGTTGTGGAGCGATGATGAGCTGACCCGCGACGCCAAGGCGCAGGTGCTGGCAGCTTTGGGTCGGGTGGGGAAGGAGCATGCTCCCGAGTTCGTCTATTTCAAGACTCTGTTCGAGTTGTTCCGCGACGAGATCGACACCCGACTGGCCGACCAGGACCGGTTCGACAGTATCCATCTGTATGACACCCAAGTTTGGAAGGCTCTGTTCGAGTTTCAGCAGGACGGGGTTCACAGCGTGATCTCGGCGTTGCAGAGGCACAACGGGTGCATCCTGGCCGACAGCGTGGGTTTGGGCAAGACCTACACCGCGCTGGCGGTGATCAAGTATTTCGAGCTTCGAAACCAGAGGGTGTTGGTGCTCTGCCCTCGGAAGTTGCGTGACAACTGGTCTCTGTATCCGGCGTACAACTCATACTCGGACAACCCCTTCCCGGAGGACCGCTTCGGGTACACACTGTTGTCTCACACGGATCTGTCTCGAGAGAAGGGCCGGGTAGGAGATGTTGACCTGTCCCGTTTCAACTGGAGCAACTTCGATCTGATAGTGATCGACGAGTCCCACAACTTTAGGAACCACGAGGGGCAGCGGTATCAGAGACTGGTCGATGAAGTGATCGCCCAAGGTGCCCAAACCAAGGTGCTGATGCTGTCCGCCACCCCGGTCAACACCTCACTGATCGACTTGCGGAACCAGATTTATCTGATGACAGAGAGACGGGCCGACACTTTTAGGGACAGCCTGGGAATCGGAAGCATCTCCAGCCTGCTGGCCGTGGCGCAGAAGAAGTTCCAAAAGTGGGAGACCGACAACACAGGCAAGGCTCATCGGAACAAAATGGAGCTTCTGGAGAACCTGGGTCCTGATGTGTTCCGCCTGCTGGACGCTGTGTCCATTGCCCGTTCCCGCCGCCAGATCGAACGCTTCTACACCAGAGAGATCGACCGTATCGGCCGGTTCCCAACACATGAGGCGCCGGACAACCGCCACCCTCCCACCGATCTCGGGGGGGAGTTGTCATACGACCATCTGGCCAAGCAGATCAACAACTTCGGACTGTCCATCTACCAGCCGTCGGAGTACCTAATCGACGAGGCCCGCAAAAGAGAACTGGAAGAGGAAAGAAAAGTTCGGAATTTCAACCAGGCCGACCGGGAGAGGTTTTTGATCGGGATGATCCGCACCAACTTCCTCAAACGCTTGGAGAGTTCCGCTAAGGCCCTCACGCTGACTTTGGAACGGACGGTCAAGAAGATTGACGACCTGATGGAGCGCATCGACCGGTTCAAAGTCCGACAGCACCCACCGAACGGGGTTTCCGCGGAGGTCCTGCCGGAGGCGGACGAGGACGACGACGAGTTCTTTGTAAACCGGGCCCGGAACCCTTACCACCTCGGCCAGTTGGACCTGGATCGGTGGCAGCAGGATTTGCTTTTGGACCGGGCCGTTCTGGACGCGGCGCGGCGACAGGTGGCGGTGGTGACACCCGAACGAGATGGGAAACTGAGAGAAGTCAGGCAGGTGATCCGCCAGAAAGCCCTGAATCCGACTATTGACAGTGATGGCCGGCCCAATCGCAAGATTCTGGTGTTCACCACTTTCAAGGACACCGCCGAATACCTCTATAAGAACTTGGAGGACCTAACAGCCGAACTGGGTCTCAACATGGCCATGGTGTCCGGCGACGCCACCCTCACCACTGTGGGAGAGAACAACTACCACGCCATCCTGACGGCTTTCGCTCCCCGGGCGCGCAACCGCACCAGCCTGGACAGTCCTCAGATAGACCTACTAATCGGCACCGACTGCATATCTGAGGGTCAAAACCTGCAGGACTGCGACACCACCCTCAACTACGACATCCACTGGAACCCGGTGAGGCTGGTACAGCGCTTCGGGCGGATCGACCGTATCGGCAGTCGCAGTCAGACAGTGCGGATGGTGAATTTCTGGCCTACCGAGGACATGGAAGCATATCTGAGGTTGGAGAACCGGGTCCGCGCCCGGATGGTGCTGGCCGACATGACAGCAACCGGCGATAGCGACCCTCTTACGGAGGAGGGCATCCAATTGGAATTGACATTCCGAGACGAGCAACTCCTCAAGCTTCGAGAAGAGATCGTTGATCTGGACGACCTGACCGACACTCCGACCATGACCGACTTCACCCTCGACTACTTCTTCACTCAGTTGTTGCGCTATCTGGAGAAGAATCAGGAGGAGCTCAAGATGGCGCCCAAAGGCCTTTACGCTGTTGCCGAAACCTCCAGCGGAGTCCAGCCAGGAGTGGTCTTTGTCCTAAAACAACGCCGAGAGGCGGTCAAGACCGGACAGCGTGTCGCTAGTCCGGTGCATCCCTTCTACTTGGTGTATGTCCAGCATGACAGGAGGATCAGGTACGGATGTGCCAACACCCGCCAAGTGCTAGAAGCATTCGAGATGGTGGCGATTGGTGAGGACAAACCCATCCGCCGCCTGTGCGACCAGTTCAACACCCACACAGACAACGGCCGTCAAATGGCACTCTACGACAATTTGCTGGAAACGGTCATCCGACATGTAAACCGTCGGCACGGCGCCACCCAGATGGCAGGCTTAGCCGTGGGCGGCGGTCGGGACTTTGTGATGTCCCGCCGCTCCGAAACCCCCCGGACCGGCGAGGATTTTGACTTGGTGAGCTGGCTGATCATCTCCCCGTTGTCCCTCGGTCTCTGATCATGGCCGCACCATCTGTAGAACTCCTCCGCCAAATCGACGACACTCTGCACCGGATCCCCGAGGACGGCTTTTTCCAAGCGGCATCCGATCTCCTGTCCATCCTTGGCTATCGGAGCGACCGCATACCTCCGGAACAGACGGGAAAGGCTGCCGATTTCATAAAACAGTTCCCGACCGAGAACCGGAACACCACCTCCGAACAGCTATTCCTCGAACATGACCCCACCGTCCGGATTCTCTTCCAGATTACTGATGCCGAAATAGAATTCCCATTCCAACAACCACTGCCGGGCCAGCTATTCAACATAGGTGTCAACCGTAGCTTCGTATTCGCCGCAGTGGATCTGAAGAAGAAAACCTATCCCCGCGGCATGTACGCCAAACTCGCCCGAGAGATCAACAAACGCCTCAGCCAACCAACCGTCGTGCTGTTCCGCACCGCAACCGGGATGCTCACCATCGCGTTCATGGACCGGCGACCGGACAAACGCACAGGAAACCGCGATGTGCTCGGAAAGGTGTCCCTCATCAGGGAAATCAACTCCAAGGAACCCCATCAGGCCCACTTGCGAATCCTCGGAGAACTGTCACTCCATAACCGACTCGAATGGATGCAGGCCACCAACAACCGGGCGAATTTTGACGGGCTGCTGACCGCCTGGATCAACTGCCTCGACACGGAAAAGTTGAACAAGCAGTTCTACCGGGAACTGTTCCGATGGTTCGAGAACGCCGCCGACGACCAGGCAAACTTCCCCACATCGGTGAAACCAACAACCGAAGAGCACATTATCCGGCTCATTACCCGCCTGCTGTTCATCTGGTTCATCAAGGAAAAAGGACTGGTCAACGCCGACCTGTTCAACGAAGCAGTAGTGGGTGACCTCCTTGCCGACTATGACCAGGAGACCGGCGATTCTTACTACCGAGCAATCCTGCAGAACCTGTTCTTCGCCACCCTCAACACCGAAATCGAGCAACGCGGATTCAGCGACAACAATCCCAACGGGAACTTCTCCCTATACCGCTATCAAGACGAGATAGCCGACCCTGACCGCCTGCTCTCCCTGTTTGCCGAGACACCATTCATCAATGGGGGACTATTCGACTGTCTTGATAGGAGCCACCCCACCAATGGGCAAGGGCTGATCGACTGCTTCTCCGACAACCCAGACCATCGAGGTCTTCTCTCGGTGCCCAACCGGCTGTTTTTCGGCTCGGAAGGACTGATTCCCCTGTTCGACCGTTACCGGTTCACCGTGGAGGAAAACACCCCGGTAGAACAGGATGTAGCGCTCGACCCCGAACTGTTGGGCAAGGTGTTCGAGAACCTCCTTGCCGCCTTCAACCCCGAAACACGGGTAACCGCCCGTAGACAGACCGGCTCCTACTACACCCCCAGACAGGTTGTGGACTACATGGTCACAGAGGCTCTGGTCGCCTACTGGACAGAAACCGTCCAGGACAACTTCGACGACAAGGACTTTTGGGAGGAAAGGCTCCGCTATCTGCTCGACTACTCCGACGACATCGACGATGCCCGCACGCTTTTGATGACTAGTGAACAAGACAGGCTCATCGAGAACATTGCCCACATAAGGGTACTTGACCCGGCTGTGGGATCGGGAGCCTTCCCAATGGCCATTCTCCACCGAATCACCCTCGCATTGAGCAGACTCGACCCCGACAACACGGCATGGCGGGAAACCCAGCAACGCCTGGCCGGATCCCGGGCGGGTCAGGCCTTTGGCATCGAAGACAAGGACGAACGCCACAGGGTGCTACAGGCAATCAACGAGGCATTCGAAAGGTACCAGTCTGGCTTCGGTCGCAAGCTCTACCTCATCCAGAACAGTATCTACGGGGTGGATATACAGCCCATCGCCTGCCAGATCGCCAAACTACGGATGTTCATCTCCCTAGCCATAGAACAGCAACCCAACAGCGATCCTGAGGACAACTACGGCATCCGACCCCTACCCAACCTCGAAAGCAGGTTCGTCGCTGCGGACTCCCTCATCGGGCTAAAAGGCCAAGAAAGACTCGCTAGTCCACGCGCCGTCGACCTACGCAGGAAATGGGCTGCCAACACCGAACGGCATTTTCACGCTACCACGCCGCAAAAGAAAGCAGCCCTAGTCCGAGAAGACCGGAAACTTCGCACCGCACTGGCCAAAGAACTGCGACACCTCGGTATGTCACCGGACCACACCGACAGCATCGCCAAGTGGGACCGATACAACCAGAACACCAGCGCCGATTGGTTCGATCCCAAGTACATGTTCGATTTGACCGAAGGGTTCGACATCGTAATCGGCAACCCTCCATACATCGAGTCCAGGAACAGCCTCATGACGGCGAAGAAAAAAGATGCCTACGGCAACCAGGTGAGGCTAGATTGGGCTGCCCCTCTTCCACGCGGCAGTGACATTCTGATCTACTTCTATGCGCGTGCAGCAAAGTTCCTGAGAGATACTGGGTGTGGTTGCTTCATAACCCAAAACGCTTGGCTGAGCACAGATTACGGAAAGAAGTTTCAAGACTTTTCGCTTGAGCGTTTTGCCTTCCACCATATCATCGACACCTCGGCCAAGTTCTTTCCAGATACCGACAGCCAGAATATCAACGCGATCATCACCCTATTCAGCACAAGGCCGAGCGGCAACATTGAGGTCAGCATTGCTGACAAGGACATGACCACAAACCCAACCAAGAAGATCTTGGCTAGGCAGCGGTCAAAGTGGGGTCATGTGATAGCAATGCCCGGTTTCTTCAGGGAGATTTTTGATGACCTCCACAGTCGTTCAAGATACGACACCAGCAGAATGCGCATAGGACAAGGCCTCAATTTTCCGAAAAGAGACCTGGATGTGGAGGGAGCGAGGATCCCCGTCATCCTCAAGATGGCATCGTTCTTCACAACATCAGCGGAGGGACTCGTCGCTTCTGTTCCCATAGGTAGGGAAGTGCCAGCACTCATAATGCCACGTGGTATCGGGGAGCGTTACTACTGCTCCTACAACGATCACAGAGCATTCTCCTACAGTGCCGTTGAGGTGTATTTGCCCCCCGAACTCTGGGCAACTCCACTGCATTACGGGTTATGGGCCTATATGAACTCGTCCTTCGTTTGGCTGTACCGTGAAATCACAGGCAGGAAAAACCTTGGCGGCGGCATGCTCAAAGCAGAGGCCACTGATTTGAAGGCACTACCTTTGGGTTTCGATTTCAGTGCCCTCAGCGACGCGTCAGCCGTGATGGATGACATCAAGACCCGCGAGCCCCTACCCGTACACAAAGCTGCGTACCCGGCAACACATGCGGATTGACGACATGGTAGCGCAGTTTTTGAACTTCAGAGAACATCAAGAGCTAATCAGGGAGACCCTCATAGAGCAGGTGCGTTTTCGCATGGCGCGGTCCCGCAGCTAGGCCAGTCGTAGCCCCTGCTCTCTCCGGGTCCACCCATCTGGCTCGTCTCTTACCATTCGACCCCAAGTCATCGGAAGGCTGGCCCCCCAGCACCTTGGCCTCACAGTGATCGCATGCTAGCGAACGTGCTCAGCGTGACTGGATCCCGGTTTCTAACATTCTGTCTGGGTGGGCAGCATGAACGATCCCTGGGTCGACCAGATAGGACCAAAGGTCGATGGGGTACAAAGAAGAGTGAGGCTTCGCGAATTGGTGGGGAGTGGGGAAGGTTGAGGTGCTTGTTTAGGGGCTCTTCACCTCAGTTCCCCCAAGACCGCGGACTGCGCCCGGCCCTGAACCGCTTCTAAGCGTTACGAGTCCGATCCGGTCAGGTGCTCTGCCTTCTCAGCGCTTGTCCTGGAGTGGCGTCGGTCCGGTGATGGTTGTGGACCACCGGTATGCCGTTGACGATCACGTGGGGAATGCCGGTGGGGAACTGACGTGGGTTGTGAAGGGTGGCCGTACTGCCTACGGTGGCGGAGTCGAACACTACGATGTCGGCCTTGGCACCGTCCCGGATGATCCCTCGGTCTGTGATGCCGAGCAGACCGGCGGGGTAGGAGGTCATCTTGCGGATGGCTTCTTCCATGGTCATCAAGCCTTCGTCTCTCACCAGGCCGCCGAGCATCCTGGGGAAGGTGCCGTAGGTTCGGGGGCTGGGAGCGTCGCCCACCAGTAGCGCATCGCTTCCGACCGCGCACAGGTCGTGGCTGAGGATGTGGCGGACCGTTTCCACGTTGTTGGAGTCGTGGCCGACATACGACAGGCCCAGGTTCTCCGCCAGGAGAAGGTCACAGAGCGCATCCAGCGGGTCCAGGCCCATCTCGGCGGCGATCCGGTCGAGGGGGACGCCTTCGAATTGTCGGTAGTCGGGGTTCTCGAATCCGCTGAGGTGCCAACCGGCAGGATTGCGCCAGCGACTCTGCCGGGGATCTGTCTCCTCACGCATCCTGGCTCGCGACGCCCGACTGGATAGATGCTCCAGGAGAACTTGGGGCCCCCCGTCTTGGACCCATTCGGGGAGGGCCACGTGCGCCCGGGTGCCGCCCTGGTTGTACGGATAGGCGTCGAACGAGACCTGGAGGCCCTCTCGGCGGGCGTCCTCCACCAGGCGGATCAGGTCATGGAATTCGCCGTCTCTTTTGGAGAGCGACGCGTAGTGGGAAATGTGTAAGGCGGCGCCGGTGCGGCGGGTGATCTCGACCACCTCGTGGAATGGATCGGTGAAGGCGTCGCCCGCCCCGTATCGGACGTGCGACACGTGCAGGGCGCCATTGCGAGCCGCCACCTCGGCCAACTTGGTCAGTTCGTCGATGTCGGCGAAGCTCCCCGGCGGGTAGGTCAGGCCCGTTGAGAAACCGAAGGCGCCCTGGTCGAGGCCCTCTTGCAACAAGCGTCTCTGCGCGGCGACGTCCTCGTCGGTGAGTTGGACGTCGTACCAGCCGACGCTCGCCACCCGAAGCGGCGTGTTGCCGATCACGTAGGCGATGTTCACCGGCACCGACCGGTCGTAGACATCGAGGTACTCGGAGACCGAACTCCACCGGAGACCCGGCGGGCGGCGTCCGTCGAGCCCGGCGTTCATCATGCTCCAACCGTCGAGGTCCGCGTCCGACGGGAACGGCGCGTAGGAGTTCCCGTCGACGCCGATCAACTCGGTGGTGACTCCTTGGCGGACCTTCGGTTCGTGGGCGGGATCGCCCAGGATCGCCATGGTCGAATGGGCGTGCATGTCGATGAAACCCGGGCAGACCGCCAGGCCGCTGGCATCGATCACCCTCTCCGCCTCCACGTGGCTCGTGTCGCCTCGCAACACGACAAGGGAGTCCCCGTCGACGCCGATGTCCGCCCGGATCCACGACGATCCGGTCCCGTCGTAGACGCGGCCGTCGCGGATCAGAAGGTCGAAGGTCATCTCGGTCCGAACCGCGCCAGGTACCGGCCGTTCTCGGTTCCCGTCAACTCGCCGTTCGACACGACCACAGAACCTCCACGAATCACGAGGCTCGGTATACCGCTGGTGGAGAGAGACTCGAACAGCGAATACCCGGCGGCCGGTTCCAGGTACTGATGGGTCAGACGTACTGCGGGCTGTCCCTCCGGGATGACCACCAGGTCGGCGTCGGAGCCTTCGGCCAGGACACCCTTCTGCGGGTACACGCCGTAGATCTGCGCCGCCCTGGTCGAGGTGACCTCTGCCAGTCGCTCGATCGTCAGCCGGCCCTTGCAGAACCCTTCGCTGAATGCGAGCGGCAGCATGACGCCGGTGCCGGCGATGCCGCCGAAGGTGGCGTCGAGGATGTTGTCGGCGGCGAGTTTGACTTCCCTGCTCTTGGGTGAGTGGTCCGAGGAGAGATGGTCGATCCGGCCGTCGGCCAGGGCGTCCCACAGCAGGGCGAGGTGCTCGGCGTCTCGCAGGGGCGGACCCACCTTGCCCAGGGGGCCCCGTCGGAGGACCTCGTCATTGGTGAGCAACAGGTAGTGGATCTGGGTCTCGGCGGTCACCGAGGCGCCCGAGCCCTTCAGGGTCCCAAGCATTGCGGCACCCGGCGCCGAGGTGGTGTGGACGAAGTGGAGACGGCATCCGGTCAGCGCGGCAAACGTGGCGGTCCGGTTCATGCCTTCGGGTTCCAACTCCGCCGGTTGGCTGCGCAGGAAGCTTGCATTGGTGACTCCCTGTCGGCGCTCGACCGCGTCGAGGTAGTCGATTGCCCCGCCATTCTCGGCGTGTACCAGGGTGATGCCGCCCACCGCCGCCGCCTGCTCCATCAGCAGGCAGATCGAGGCGTCGTCGAGCATCTGGCCCCGCTGCGCGTAGGCGACCATCGTCTTGAAAGAGGTGACGCCCATCTCGGCGCTTCTGGCCGCCGTTCCTTCGATGTCGTCGCCGGGCAAAAACAGGGCGTTGATGAAGTAGTCGGTGGCCACACCGTCACGCTCCCGGCCGATCTCGGCTTCGATCGATTCGGCCACCGTGGTCACCGGGGTCCTCTGTGCGTACACGCCCGTGGTCGTCACTCCGCCTCGCAGCGCCGCCCGGGCGGCCTGGTGCAGATCGTGCAGCAACGGCTCGGTGATCGAGTGTCCCCCCAGGGAGATGTGCAGGTGTGGGTCCACGGCACCGGGCAGCACCCAGGCGCCGTTGACGTCGGCGACCGTGCTGCCTTCCAGGCCCGTTCCGATCTGGTGGATGACGCCGTTCCGGACCGAGATGTCGCCTTCCAGGACGCCGTCGGCGGTGACGAGACGCCCGTTGCGAACCACTCCGGTCATCTGATCATCCCAGCCGGTCAGCGATCCGCTTCCGGGTCGTAGCCGAGGTGATCGCCTCCAGTGTCGAGGCCCACGATCGCTCGTCCCAGGAGACGTTTCCGAGCGCGTTCAGGTGCGCCTTCATTGCTGCCAGCGCCGGTGCATCGAGTGCCGCGATCTCCCGGGCCAGGTCCATGGCTGCCTGCTCCAGGTCGTCCGTAGCGTGGACCGAACGTACGAAACCGATGCGCTCGGCCTGCGGTGCGGTCAAGCGGCGGCCGGTCAACAGCATGTCGCGTGCCATCGACGCTCCCACCCCCCGCACCAGCCGGGCTATGTCGCTCTTGGTGATGACGATCCCGAGTGTCGCAGCGGGGATGGAAAACCAGGCCCGGTGGGAGGCGATCCGGACGTCGCAGGCCGCGGCAACCTCGGTCCCCGCGCCGACTGCGGCGCCGCTCACCACCGCTATCACCGGCTTTGGGCACGCCTCGATCGACGCCATGACCGATTCAACTCCCTCCAACGTGGCCCGCACCGCGGCTGGATCTGCTCCGTCGAACTGTTCGAGGTCGGCGCCGGCGCTGAACACACGGTCACCTGTCGATGTGACGAGGACCACCCGCACCGAGTCGTCGGTGGCGCACCGGTCCATGAGGCCGGCCATCTCGGTCCACATCGCCGCCGACCAGGCGTGCTTTCGTTGCGGACGGTCGATAGTCACCCTGGCCACAGCGCCGTGATGGGTCAGGCTCAGTTCGGGCATCATGCGATCACCATACACCATTGTCCTCACCACCTGTTGCCGCCGATTTCACCCTTCGACCACAGTTCTCCGAGTCTGTGTCTCTTGAGCCAGGGTGTGAGGTCTTCTCTCTCCAACCGACGGAGACGTGTCGCTCCCTCCCGTTTTTCACAAACGATGACGGAGTCGGGAACGTCCGTCAGGGCATCAATGAGTATGTCGGAGTGCGTGGTGACGACCAGTTGAGTGCGTTTCGACGCCGCAACCATCAAATCTGCAATGTCAGGGATGATGTCGGGATGAAGACCCAATTCTGGTTCTTCGATACAAGTTATCAAGTGGGGTTCGGGGTGGCAAAGCACGGCGAGCAAGCTGAGATATCGGAGACAGCCATCCGAGAGTCGAACTGCAGGAATAGGATGGCGAAGGCCTTTTTCATGGAGAGAGACCTCCACTGTGCGGCCGTCAATGGCCGTGGCCAGGTCTTCGATGTCAGGATAAAAGGCATGCAGGTGTCGCATTACCCGGCGTTTGATCGGAGGCTGATCCATCAGGTTGTTCAATATCAAGCCAAGATTGGCGCCGTTCTCAAGAAGGGCGCCCTGTGGAAGCTCAGCGCTCTGCGGCAGGCGAAACGGAGTGTCGGGTCCCAGATTCCATTCACGATAGATACCTATCCGCTCGATCTGTGCGGCGAGATAGGTCAACTCCGGATACGAATCGGGATCACGGCGCTGTGAAAGGATTGACTCCTCCGGATGCACTTGCTCCCGCTCGAGCCGACGTTTGACACCGCTTCTGCCAGGTGACGATGCAATGTTGATGACAGGATCGCCTCGTTGGTACCTGTAGTAGAAGAAGGGCCCGTCTCTGCCGGGCTGTGGTTTTTCATCCTCGAGTGATTCGTCACAGAGTTCAAATCGGTTCCGCACCTCCGTGAAGGAAAGCCGATACTTCAGCGGCATGATCCCGGTCGGGTTGTCTACCGTGATCTCCACGGAGGCGGCACCAAGCCGGTCCCGTCCCTTCCAGAGCCATTCCCTGGTGCCTCCTCCTCTACGGATGGTCTCCGGCAGGTTGCGAGGCACACCCTTCAGAATCGACAGGACGTTGATGAGGTTCGATTTGCCTGAGCCGTTCGGACCGATCAGAACGTTCAGCGGTTCCAATGCCAGTTCTGCGGCCTGTGGCCCATAGGAGAGAATGCCTTGCAGGCGTATTGTTCGGAGGAACCGCTTTCCTTCCATGGTCACTCCACTTGATGGTTGTCCCCGATGCATTGCGTGACGTGTCTGGCTCTCCTGTCGGGTAAGGCTACCAACGCGATGGTCGGGATGTGTGCGCACCATTATGGACCACCTCAGCTGAAGCCGGGACTTCGTTGCAGGGTCAGAACACGCCGGGAGGGGAGGCGCCGTCCAACTGGATTGCCGAGCCGGTGGCCGGTGCGGCGGCGTCCGAGCACAGGTAGGCGATCGCCTCGGCGACATCCTCGGGTGTGGTGAAGCGACCGAGGGGAACCCTGTCCTCCAGGTAGGCGGCCCGGAAGGCCTCGTCGGTCATCCCGGCGTCGGCGGCCCAGACCTCGATGGCCTCTTCCATGCGATCGGTGGTGGTGAGGCCGGGATTCACCGCCATCACCCGGATGCCGTGGGGTCCGCCAAGCTCAGCTACCGACTTGGTGAAGTGGAGGAGGGCGGCGTTCAGCGAGCCGAGCACGTAGGCGGGGGAGGCCGAGCGCCCGGCCATGCCGACCACGTTGACGATCACACCGCCCCCACCCTCCTTCATGATTCCGAATACGGCTCGTGTGCACCTCACGTACCCCATCAGCTTCAGGTCGATCGAGGACGACCAGTCACTGTCGCTGACCGCTTCCAGGGTGCCGAACGGAGAAGAACCCGCATTGTTGACCAGGATGTCGATCCCGCCCAGGGTGTCGGCCGCCCGGGCAACCGCCCGCTGCGGGGCATCCGGTCGTGAGAGATCGGCGGCGATCGGGATCACCTCGACCTCGTGCGCCCCGGCGAGGTGGGCGCAGGCTTCGGACAGGCGGGATTCGGTTCGGGCCACCAGCGCCAGATGGACGCCTTCGGAGGCGAGCCGATTGGCCGTGGCTAGACCGATGCCCGCGCTTCCACCTGTGACCAGGGCTTTGCGGCCGCTGAGCCCTCGGGTCATACCGGGTCCTCGAATACCATCGCCTGGTTCTGGCTGAAGTTGACCCGGGGAGGGGAGAAGGCCTCGAGGGTCACGACCGGATCGTCCGACACCGCCCGCCCGCCGTGCTCTACGCCGGACGGAGCGTGGATTACCTGGCCGGGTCCGACGATCCGCGTCTCGCCGCCGACCGTGAACTCCAGTTGTCCCGCCAACACGCAGATGATCTGCTCCTGGTGATGGGAGTGGAGGCCGAAGTCGGTTCCCGGCGCGATCTCGGCACGGATGACCTGGACGTCCTCTCCCGTGACGTTCCACACGAAATCGCCCGGGAAGGCCTCGAACCCGTCCTGTTGATTCCAATCGGTGAAGCTTGCCATGGGTGTTCCCCTATTCGTAGTAGCCGTCAGGTGACTTGACCGTGGTCTTCCACTGCTCGATGTCATGCGCCACCAGGATGGTTGCGCCGTCGCGGTCTTCAAAGCCCTTCAGCCGGGCGAGGGACCGGATGGCTGCAAACTCGTCGGTTGTGGTTGGCGGCGGGAGTCGGCGGTCGATGTTGTCCCGCCGGTAGGCCGCATCGCCGGTGAGCACGAACCGCCCCGACGGCAGGTCGACCACCAGCGATTGGTGCCCCGGCGTGTGGCCGTCGGTGAGTACGACATGAACGCCCGGAACGATCTGGGCGTCGCCTTCGTGGTACCGATAGGTGATCTCGGGCCTGTCAAAGTCCTTGCTGATGAATCCGGGCGCTCCGAACCGGTCCGGGAACTGGGCCCACCTGCGTTCGGCCAGTTGCATATGCACGGTGGCGTCGGGGAAGAAGCGGATACCGCCGGCATGATCCATGTGCAGATGCGACACGACTACGTGTGTTACGTCGGCGATCGCGATACCGGCCTCCTCCAGGCGCGCCAACGGGTGGTCGGCGTCTGACATCTCGAGTCGGAACGCCTTCGCCAACCGTCCCCACGTCCCCACCGGATCGGTGGCTGCCTCCGGGTCGCATCCGGTGTCGAACACCACCCAGCCATCGTCGGTATAGATAGCGAACATGGGAAGCGGCACCCCGACTTCTCTATTCGACCCGCCGAGTTTTGTCCGGAACTCGGCCATGTAGCAAGTGCCGGTGGGCAGGACGAGAATCCGGTGAGCGGCCACTAATGCACCGGCATCTTGTCCGGGGGTATGGTGACGAGCGTTCCGCGGTGGGTCGTTCCGCGGTCGACCTCGCCGTCCTCGTACAGCACATGGCCTCCGGCGATGGTCATCCGCGGCCAACCCCGCATCACCATGCCCTCGTACGGTGTGTAGTCCGAGTGCCCATTGAGCCTGTCCGCATCGATGGTGACCTCCTTCTCGAGGTCGATCATCACCAGGTCGGCGTCACTGCCGACTGCGATCGTCCCCTTGCGCGGCGACGCTCCGATGAGACGGGCGAAGTTGGCCGACGTCAGTTCGACGACCTGCTCCAGCGTCAGCCGACCCTGGTTGACGCCCTCGGACAGCAGGACGGGGAGGATCATGGTCATGCCGCCGGGAAGGCCGGGACCGACGTCCCAGATGTTGCCCTGGCGGGTCGGCAGGTCGTAGTCGCAGTGGTCGGATCCCATCCAGTCGATGCTCCCGTCGGCCAGGCCCGCCCACAGCAGTTCCTGGTCGGTCTTGGTCCGAAGCGGCGGGTTGACCTTCCCCCAGGTGCCCAGCGGCATGTCCATGTCCAGCACCAGGTACTGGGGGCAGGTCTCCATGTAGAGAGGCGGGTAGCGGTCCCGCGCGGCGCGGATGAGTTCCGGTCCCCGTCCGACGCTGGTGTGGATCACACAGAGCGGCGCCCCGGCGTTCTCGGCGAAGATGCACGAGCGGATGATCGCCTCCTCTTCGGTGAAGTGCGGGCGGTGATTGCTCCACGTGGCGGTGTCGGTGGCGTCCGGGTCGGCTGCGATGCCGAGTTCCCGGTTGTGGAGGATCACGTCGATGTTCTCGGCGTGGATCAGCGCCATGACGCCGGGGCGGGAGGCCACCTGGCGCATCCCCTCGTAGATCAGCCCGTCGTCGAGTCCCACGATCCCGTATCCGGCCTCGGGTCCCTTCATCGCCATGTGGAACTTGTAGGAAGTGAGGCGCAGTTCGTCGACGGTCTCAGGGATCTCCCAGACCTGCTGGGCGTTGGTGACCAGGCCGTGAAAGCCCTGGTCGACGATGCTGTGTTGCTCGATGTCGTCGACATGTTGGGAGTGAGTGTCCTTGAAGGAACCGGGCGACAGAAGGTAATGCCACATGGTTGTCACGCCCCCGGTCACGGCCGCGGCGCTCTCTTGCCGGCAGGAGTCCGCAAACGGCAGGATCACCCCCAGATGCACGTGCGCATCGATGGCGCCGGGAATGACGAAGGCGCCCTTGGCGTCGATGATGCGGTCGGCAGAGGGAGCGTCGCCCGGGGGAAGGAGAGCCTGGATGACTCCTTCGCTGCAATGGACGGTGGCCCTGGTCCGGCCGGCCGGGCTGACCAAGGTGGCATCTTTGACCGTTAGTGACGTCATGTCTCGTACACCTTTTCGATGATCCGGACCTTTTTGCGTCCGGGTGATGGATATGTGCCAAAGGATACGACCTCGACCTCTGCGCGGACCCTGCACATGTCGGAGATTGCCCGGGCCAGCCTGGAACGTAACTCGTCGTCATCATCGGGAGAACGCCCTTCGCCCCGTTCCACCCGGACGTGGAGGGGGCCGGGCCAGGCGTACTCGGGCTCGTGCTTGAGGATCCGGACCGAGCCGGTCGTGGCGGGTCGGAAGCCCAGGACGATGTCCTGGAGGGCGGTGGGGAAGAAGTTGACCCCCTTGATGATCATCAGGTCGTCGGTGCGCCCGAAACAGCGGATCTTGGGGGTGGTCCGCCCGCAGCAGCACTCGGTGTCGAGGATCTCGACGATGTCGCTGTGCCGGAATCTCAGCACCGGAGTGGCCTCCCGGTCGAGATGGGAGTACACCAACTCTCCGGTCGCTCCGGTCTCGATTTCCACCGGTTCGCCGGCCGGGTTCACCAACTCCCAGTACACGAATTCGTGGGCGACGAAGTGCATGCCGCTCTGGTCCTGGCATTCCGCCCACAGGACGGGTGAGAGGTCGGTGCCGCCCATCACCTCATGCATCTTCGCTCCCCAAAGCTCCTCTGCATGCCGGCGGAACTCCGGGATGCCGCCCCCGGGTTCACCGCCCACGTAGATCCGCTCGATCGACAGTTCCCGGGCGTCGACGCCCAACACCTCCCTGGCCTGGTTGCCCAGGTAAACCGCGAAGTTCGGGGTGGCGACCAACCCGTTGGGACTCAGGTCGGCGATGGTGTGGAGCAACCACGTGGTCCCCGGCTCGGCGCCCGCCGGGATGCACGCCGCCCCCAGGGCTTCGAGACCCTGGATGACCGGCACCCCGCCCACCCAGCAGCGCGACATCCCCAATGCCTGCAGGACCCGGTCGGCGGGGCGGAAGCCATGGGACCAGAATGTCCGGCGGGTGATCTCGGCCCAGTTGGCCCGGTCGTGGGCGGTGAGCCCGACATAGGACGGTCGTCCGGTCGTCCCCGTGGACGCCTGGAATTGGACGATGTCCCGCGGGTCGGCGGCGAGGTGGTTTCCCAGCGGCGGCCTCGCCGCCAGGGACCTGCGAATCTCATCCTTCACCGTGAAGGGGACTGCCGCCAGGTCCTCGACGCGCCTCACCGAGCCGGGGCCGAGACCTGCGGCGGCCAGCTTTTCCCGGTAGAAGGGCGACTTTGCCCACAGGTAGGACCACTGTGCGGCCAGGCGCTCGCTCTGGATCGCCCGGATCTCGGCGGGCGCCTGGCCTTCGATCGGCGCGCCGAGTTCAACCATCGGCCATCGCCGTGGCGCGGGCGGCGAGGGCGGAGCCGAGCGCCACCACCGCGTCGGCGTCGAGCGCGTGGTGAGCCACGACCCTGTCAAGGCCCGCATCCCCCAGCCGGGACAGGCGTTCGGCCACATCGCCGGGAGTGCCGGCTACCGCCAGGAGGTCCACCAGGTCATCTGTGAGGACCGCGGCAGCCCCCTCGGGGCCGTGGGTCGCCTTCGCCTCCAGGATCCGGGCGCGGACCGACAGAAGGTCGTCACGGGAAACATCGGTCCCCACCAGGCGGGGGGAGACGTCGGGGATCTCCGCCAGGTAGTACGCCACCGACCTCCGCACCGCATCCCTGGCGTCTGCGGGGTCATCGGCCACCGCGGTGAGCACCAGGGCGCCCAACGAGTAGTCGTCCTTCGAGCGCCCGGTCTTGGCCAGCGCCGAGTGGATCAGTTCGGCGCGCGACGCGATGAATGTCGGAGAACACATCACCCCCAACAGCGCTCCGTCGTAGTGGGCGGCCGACATCCGGAGCGACTGGGGACCCATCGACCCCAGGTAGATCGGCACGGGTGGCGGGGGAGAGTGCAGTTGCGCCCCCTGGTAGGCCGTTTCCCCTCTGAGGAGAGCGCGGGTGGCCGTGGCGGCATCCCGCAGGCCGGTGACCTGGTTGGAGGGGATGGTTCCCAGCCGGGACGAGCCGATGTGCGCCACCCCGTATCCAAGAGCGAACCGGTCGCCGTATCGCTCGGTGAGAGAAGACAACTCCATTGCCACCGATGCCGGGTGACGGATGAACGGGCTCAGAACGCCGAAGCCGATCCCGACCGAGGAGGTGGCCTCGGCGGCTGCCGCGGCGATGGTGAAGACTCCCCGGTGGAAGTGTTGCTCTGCGATCCAGATGGTCCCGAACCCGCCCCGCTCCGTCGCCCGGGCGACGGCGATGATCTCCTCCACCGTCCGGCCGTTGTCCAGGCCGACGTCGAATCTCAGTGTGGATCGGGTTGTCATGGCCTCTCTACGCGGGTCTCACCCCCGATCATGACCCGCTTGATCCGATGACGTTCCTGGAGAATGCGGACATCGTCGAGTGGGTTGCCGTCGATGATCAGCAGGTCGGCGACCTTGCCCTCCTCCAGCGTCCCGAAGTCATCGTCGATCCGGAAGAACTCGGCGTTGCCCCTGGTGGTGGTGACCAGAGCATCCATGTTCGAGAGGCCGAGCCGGGTCTGCACCTCCAGTTCGTAGGCCTCCTCACCGTGCGGGTCGGCCGGCGTGCCCAGGAAGTCCGACCCGATGGCCCGCTTCACTCCGATCGACTTGGCGCGGGGCAAGGTGTCGGCGTAGGAGTCAAGCGCCATCTTGCAGCGGTCTACGTATACCGGATTGAGGTCGAGGTCATCGGCGCGTTCGACCGCCCGCGCCAGGTACCCGATGTTGGGATTCCACGTGACGCCGTGACTCGCCATCATCTCCAGGGTCTCGCTGTCGATCCAGTACCCGTGCTCGATCGAGTCGGCGCCCGCCTTGATGGCCCGTTGCATGCCGATGCACGACTCCCCGATGAGAGTGTTGCTGTGACAGGAGAGGAGAGCTCCCACGTTGTGGGCAACATGGGCGGCGGCTTCGATCTCGGCGCCGGTCCAGGCCGACTCGGCGCGAATGAACGAAGGGTCGATGCCGCCGGTGACGCCCAGCTTGATGTCGGTGGCGCCCCCGCGGATCTGCTCCCTGGCAGCCTTCGCCACCTCGGCCACGCCGTCGGCCAACCGGACGAACCCGGGTGGTTCGGGTCCCTGCATCCACTCCAGCCGGATGAACGGCAGATCCGGTATCCCGCCGGTCTCGGCGATGAACCGACCCACCGCCCGCATCCGGGGACCGTTGACCTTTCCTTCCTCGATCGCCTTCTTCACCTGGAGACTGTTGTCGCTCCCGCAATCTCGGATGAGGGTGTAGCCGGCCCCCAGTATCTCCTGGACTTCGATCGCCGACCGGATCGCATGGAGCATGGGTGACTCCATGGCCCACGACACGAAGTCGTACCCCGGGATGCCGAACAGGTGCAGGTGGGCGTCGATCAGGCCCGGCAGCACATGAGCCCCGGCTGCGTCGATCACCTCGGCGCCTGCCGGAACCTCCACGTCGGCGCCGACGGCCGTAATGCGGTCGTCCTCGATGATCAGGCCCGCCGGACCGTAGGGTTCGGCACCCGTCCCGTCGAAGATCGACGCATTGGTGATTGCTGTGGTGCCCATGTGGTCCTCCTCTATCTCTGCGGCGCCAGTTCCTCGATGCCGCGTTCGATGTCGCCGATCACCGTGATGATCGGGTGATCGATCCCGGCATCGACATAGCGTTGCATGCCCTCGAGGCAGTCGTCCCGGGTGCCGTTGAGCGTGAGATCGTCGATGACGTCGTCGCTGATCAGGTGCTGGCCGCCCTCGCCGCCCCCCTCGTCCACGGCGGCCACCAACTGTCTCCATCCGGCGCCGTCCTCTCCCCACACCGAGGTCCGCCTGGTGATGTCGGGAAGGCGAGCCAGGTAGAGAGCCAGAAGGGGACGCAGGTAGGCGCGGGCGGCTTCCTTCGAGTCGTCGAGGCAAGCCACCAGCATCATCCCGACCTCTACATCGTCGACCGTGCGCCCTGCCCTCTCGGCGCCCTTGTTGAGGTGCTCCAGTGCCCAGGTGACGTAGTCGGTGCTCAGAAAGGCGTTGAGCGACGCTCCCTCGGCGATCTCACCGGTCAACTGGCAGGCCAGCGGACCGGTCGGTCCCAGCCATACGGGCAGGTCGCGGCGCACGGGCTCGAAGTCGAGTTCGGCGTTGTCGAGGTGGACCATCTCGCCGTGGTAGTCGAAGTGCGTACCGTGGGCGTTCCACACGGCCCGGCAGGCTTCCACGTACTCGCGGAGCGCCTTGAGAGGCTTCACGAAGTTGATCCCCTGGGCCTTGATGAGCACCCGGGAACCGGCGCCGATACCGGCAACGAAGCGGCCTTCGGAGAGTTCGTCGAGGGCGGCGAAGGTGGTGGCCATCAGCAGCGGGCTGCGAGTGAAGATCGGGCAGACGCTCGGGCCGATGGTGATGCGCTCGGTCACCGCCGCGGCTGCCGCGCAGGCGGTGACACCGTCGCGGGAGAAGTTGTGCTCGGCGTACCACACCGAGTCGTATCCGAGTTCCTCCACCCGCTTGGTGAGCCGGACAGTCTCCGGAAGGGGGGTGTTCTGCAAAAGGCCGATGCCGGTCTTGATCATGTTCTCTCCTTGGTTTCTTTCAGTCGATGTAGGGGCGGAGGATGATTTTCTGTAGGCGTTGGAACAGTGCGCCGAAGACCAGGCCGAGGATGCCGACCATCAGTATCGCTCCGTACATCTCGGCGGGGAACAGGCTGCGGCGCATGAACAGGATGAACCAGCCGAGCCCGTCGGTGGAAAGTATGAGCTCCGACGCCACCATCAGCACCAGCGCCACGCCGACCGCCTGCCGCGCTCCGGCCACGATCTGGGGGACCGCCAGGCCGATCACGGCTCGTCGCAGCACCAGGGTCTCGGTGCCGCCGAAGCTTCTCACCACGTCGGGCAGCAGCGACTGCTTGGCGGTGCGAACGCCGAAGATGGTGTTGATCGCCACGAAGATGAACGACGCCCAGGCGATCACGATGATTCGGGACAGGTCCCCGATCCCGACCACCAGCACCAGCACGGGAAGGAAGAGGATGACCGGGATGGGTCGGAGGAACTCGAGCAGCGAGGTAGCCACGGACCCGGGCTTGTTCCACCACTCGACGACCACGCCGAATACGACTCCGACCACCACCCCGATGATCCAGCCTGCCACCGCCCGGTAGACGCTCTTGCCGATCTGGAACAACAGGTTGTCGCCCGACCGGTACGGAGGGTCGGTGAAGGCGGTGAAGGTGTCGGCGAACACCTGGGTGGGCGGTGGGAAGAGGAATTGGTTGACCATCTCGGCGCGGCTCACGTACTCCCATGCGCCGAAGATGGCGGCGAGAACGACCATGGTCTTCAGCCCGCGAATCCACACCGACGAGGTCATCCGCGTTCGCCACCGCCCTTCAGAAGGCTCCACACCTCGTTGTACCGTGCCCGGAACCCCTCGGAGGCGACGAAGTCTTCGTAACTCGAAGTACGATCGCCCTGTTCGAAGTCGGTGAGCACCCGGGCCGGGCGGTGGTCGAGGACCACGGTGCGGTCGCCGAGGTAGAGCGACTCCTCGATGTCGTGGGTGACGAACAGCACCGTTCGGTCGAGAGTCTCGAGGATGTTGCGGAGTTCTTCCTGCATAACCCGGCGGATCTGTGCGTCGAGCGATCCGAACGGTTCGTCCATCAACAGAACGTCGGGTTCGTACGCCAGCACCCGGGCCAACTGGACCCGCTGCTGCATGCCGCCCGACAGTTCCCGTGGATAGGCGTTCTCGAACCCCTCCAGACCGACCATCTTTATGTAGCGGGCGGCCGCCTCGGCTCGCTCGGTCCGAGAGGCGACGCCCTCGATCTCCAGACCGAACTCGACGTTCTTCTGGACGGTCCTCCATGGCGCCAGCGCGTTGGCGTAGTCCTGGAAGACGAAGCCCATGCGCGGCTTCGGGGAGCCGGGTTCGAAGCTGATCGACCCACTGGTCAACGGGGTCAATCCGTCGATCATCTTCAGGATGGTCGACTTACCGCACCCGGAAGGCCCGACGATCGTCACCAGTTCGCCCGGCCGGAACGACAGATCCAGGCTGTCGATGATTCTCAGGTCCTCGTCGTGACCGCGCCGAGCGTAGGTCTTGGTGACGCCCCTCAGGTGGATGGCCGGACTGGAGGAGGTGTGGCGCCCGGTCATGCCAGAGATGTCTCCGACCACCATGGGAACAGTCTCCGCTGGGCCTCCTCGAGCAGGCGGAATGCGACGTATCCGATGACGGCGATCAGGGTGATGGAGGCATACATACGTCCGAACAGGGCATTGCTCTGGGTACGGAGGATGTAGAACCCCAGCCCGGACAGCCCGATGACCATGTCGGCGACGACGATGACGATCAGCGCCACCGACACGTTCTGTCGAAGGCTGGAGAGAAAGTAGGGGAGGAGGCTCGGTATCCCGACCTTGCGAAGCACCTTCACCTCGCCGGCGCCGAAGCTTCGGGCCGCGTCCTGCAACGTGTTCGGGATGTGTTTGACGCCCGAGATCACGTTGATGACGGCCAGGAAGAAGCATCCCCACGCCACGGCGAAGGCGCCCACCAGGAACGAGTCGGCGAGGATCAGGAGCGCCATCGGGACTATGGCCACCGCCGGGATGGCGCGGAAGAAGTCGAGCGGCCCGCTCACCCAAGAGTCGACGGAAGCGTATCTACCCACCGCCATGCCGACCACGACGGCCGCTCCGAATCCGACCGCGTAGCCGACCAGCGCGGTCCACATGCTCTCGATCGTGGCGGACCCCAGGTTCGCCCAGTCCTCGATCCCCGCCGCCAGGACCTCGCCGGGCGGAGGGATGAACTCGGAATTGACGAACCCGGTGGCCGTCGCCGTCACCCATGCTGCGAGGATGACGGCGACGGCGGTGAGTCCAGGGAACCGCAGGGCTCCTGTCACGCTATTTCCTGTTTGGGTTGGCTAGGGCAGTTGGCTCGGATCCCAGGGGAAGTAGCGGCCGTTCTCGATCATCTCCTCTTCGCTGAAGGGGAGGTCCGAGATGAAGGCTCCGACATCCAGCCCTTCCCCGAGCAGGTCCGCCTCGACCATCATGTCCGCAACACGCTGCATCTGTTCGACGATGTTTTCCGGCCAGGTCACGTACATGTGCGGCGGATTGTTCTTCTGAGCATCCGCCGGGACGCCCGAGATGGCCTCGGAGATCTCCAGGGCCTCGGCCGGGTTATCGACGATCCACTGGGAGGCGTCGCGGATGGCAAGCGCCCAGGCCCTGATGGTGTTGGGGTTGTCCGCCACGAACTCGGGAGAGGCGGCCATCGGGAACATACCGGCGCCGCGGGGTCCCAGCATCTCGGGGATGCCGTCGCCGCCGCCGATGTAGGGGTCGCCGATCGAACGGAAGCCGTTCCCCTCGGTCTGGCCGTAGGGGATGATGCCGGTGATGAACGGATAGATCATGTAACCGACGTCGATCTCGCCCGACGTGAGGAGATCGGGGTGCGCGCCCCAGAATGCTTCGATGAGTTCGACGCTGTCCGGGTCGACGCCCACCTGAAGCAGGATCGAGGTGAGGAATGCCTCTTCGTTCGACCCTCGGGCGATCACGCCGATGCGGGCGCCTTCGAGATCCGCGACGGTCTGGATCGGGGAGTCCTCGGTGACGATCAGCCGATGCGTGCTGTAGTCAACGCCATCCACCACCGCGTAGTAGGCATGCGTGGTGATGAACTTGAGTTGCTGGCCCCGCTCTGCGAGTGAGAATGCCAGCGGCCAGCTCGTGTAGCCCATGTGCGCCTCGCCGGACAGGGCCGCCTCGGTGGCGCGACCGGCGCCGCCCTCGAACGCGAGAATCTCCGGCTCCAGCCCGTATTCGGCGAAGAAGCCCTTCTCCTGGGCCACGTAGAGGGGCAGGAATTGCGCGAGTGTGGCCGGCATCACCCTGATGTCCGGGGTCTCGGGCGTCATGTCCATCATGGCTTCGGTCGTGGTGGTCGGGGCTGCAGTGGTGGTCGGGGCCTCGGTTGTGGTGGGCGCTTCGGTTGTGGCCGGTGCCTGGGTGGTGGTTGGGGCCGCAGTTGTTGCGGGGGTTGTTTCCTCTGTGGTGTCGTCGGCACATGCGGTGAACACGAGTGCGAGGGCGACGAGGAGTACCAGCGGACCCCTGTTGCGGATCCTGAGCATGCTCTCTCCTTCTCATGGAAAAACGAACGGTCATGCGAACGAACGCGATTTAACTTGGCTCGGAGTCTAAGTCCTGAGGCGGGTGTCGGGGTGGGTAGGACGCGAATTTCTCGAATCGAAATGAGGGACTCGAACTACGGAGTAGGAGTTGCCGGACCGTTCTCATGCCGGAGCACCTCCCGGTTGGATTGGAGGAGTGAAGACTCTGCAAGTTGGGACCGGGAGTGCTTCTACCATAGCTGGGGTGACCGACAATTGGATAGAGGAGTCTGTATTGAACGCTTCCCTGAGCAGGGTGGGGATTTGCTTCCTGGATCGTCCCGACGCCCGCAGCCAGGTGGCTCTATCCCGGCAAGCGGAGGCACTGGGATACGAGTCGGTGTGGATTTGCGAGACCCGCACCGCCCGCGACGCCATCTCGGTGATGGGGGCCGTGGCCCACCAGACAGAGCGGATCAAGATCGGGGCCGGAGTGGTGAACACCTGGACCAGGCCGGCCGCCCTGATGGCTCTCACCTTTGCCACCCTGGACGAATTGGCGCCCGCCCGGATGCTCCTGGGCCTGGGCGCCTACTGGGATCCGCTGGCCTGGAAGCAGGGGGTGATCCGCAGCCGCCCTCTCAGGCAGATGCGGGAGTACGTGGAGGTGTGTCGGAGGCTCCTCGCCCTCGAGACCGTGACCTACGAGGGCGACCTGGTGCAGGTGCGGGATCTGCGGTTGGAACTGGGGGAGGGGGCTTCCCAAACTCCCAAGGAGGTGCCCATCTACATCGGGGCCACCGGGCCCAAGATGCTGGCCCTTTCGGGGGAGATCGCCGACGGGGTGCTGCTCAACGGATTCACCTCCCTTGCCTACCAGGCCCAGGCTTTCGAGCGGATGGCCGCCGGCGCCGCCCGGGCGGACAGGACCCTCGACGACCTGGATTTGCCGCAGGTGATAGTGGTGAGCGCCGACGACCGCCACCCGGAGCGGGCGCTGGAGATAGCCCGGCGCATGACCACCATGTACCTGGGACAACAGCCCCACATCGCCCTGGCCAGCGGGGTGCCCCAGGAACTGTTGGACCGGGTCCGGGCCGAGATGGGCGGCTGGCCTCCCCGGGAAGGCGGGATAGAGGCGGCCATGCCGCTGGTGCCGACCGAGGTGGTGAGCGCTCTGTGCGTGTGGGGAGACCTGGCCGCCTGCCGACAGGGACTGGCCGCCTACGTCACCCGCCCCAACGTGTATCCGGTGCCACTGCCTATCACCGACAACTACTCTGAGATGATTGAGGCATTCGCTCCGGGATCTGACTCACTGACGCCCGGGATTCCAAGGTGACAACCGTCCCCGCCGGATTCCCACCCTTTGTGAGTAGTCCCCCGTGTCGCGAAAAACCCGCCAAAAATACCTCCCTATAGGGAACCCACCCCCGCCGCCACCTTTCCATCGGCCATAGCGTCGCCCAAGCCGGAACGTGCTGATAAAACCCGTCTTCTGATCCCTTGATGCGGCCCGAACGACGCCGGAACGGGCCTTCTCGGTGTTTGGCTCCTATCAACGTGAACCACGGGTGTGACAAGAGTCAATCCCCGCGTGGTGGTTTTCTTCACAACTCCGTGGACGGACCGATTGAAAAGAGGCCACTGCCTTGCCGTGGGAGTGAAGCCAGGAAGGGCTTGGTCGCAGCCTCATCCAACTGCGTATCCGCCTCCAGACACTGGCTCAGGTGGCGACCGCTCCGTACAGGTCGGGGCGGCGGTCACGGAAGAATCCCCACTCGTTGCGGATCTGTGGGACCACGGAAAAGTCGAGGTCGGCGATGAGCACCTCGTCGTCCTGGTCGCCGGCCTGGCTGATGATCTGTCCCTTCGGGTCGACCCACACCGATGATCCGTAGAAGTGCGAGTCCGATCCGCCCTGGTCGACACCGACGCGGTTGACGCCGCCCACGTACATTATGTTGTCCACCGCGTGGGCGCGCAGTTCCAACTCCCACAGGTAGCGGCTCATCCCGGTGGTGGCGGTGGGGACCACCATCAACTGGGCGCCCTGCAGGGCGAATGCCCTCACGCCTTCGGGGAAGTGGCGGTCGTAGCAGATGTAGACGCAGAACTTGATGCCGAAGGGAGTGTCGAAGGTGACGAACCCGGTGTCGCCGGGTGCGAAGTAGTACTTCTCGATCCCGGTCAGGGTGGGAGTGCTCACCAGTGGAATGTGGCTCTTGCGGTAGATGCCCAGCAATTCCCCGTCGGTGCCTATCACCGGGGCGGTGTTGAACAGCATCCCTTCGATGGTTTTTTCGTAGATGGGGGCGACCAGCACCACCCCGGTCTGGCGGGCGACCTCCTGCATCCGTTCGGTGGTGGGACGGGGATGGGCTCGGCCAGCTCGAGGTGGCGGGGATCCATCTCGAAGGGGAAATAGATGGTGTTGAACAGTTCCTGCAAACAGACGATCTGCGCTCCCCGGTCGGCGGCCTGGCGCACCAGTCGCTCTCCCTTGGCGGTGTTGGCCTCTTTGTCATAGACGGTGGTCATCTGGATCAGTGCGGTTCGGACGGTGGTCATCTCTTTCAACCCCCAGGTCAGGTAATCAGATCGGTGGCGATGGTCTCGGAAGGGCGGCGTTTGATGAACCGGCCCATGCCGGCCCGGCCCACGAACTTTCCGTCCGAGACCACCGGCTCGCCGCGCACCAACACCGTGTCGGGGGCGCCCTGCAGCACCCAGCCTTCGTACGGGTTGTAGTCGCAGTTGGTCACCTGGGTCTCGGCGGAAAGGGTGTGCTCCCGCTCGGGATCGAAGATCACCAGGTCCCCGTCGGATCCCGGCGCGATCTCGCCCTTTTGCGGATAGAGGCCGAACAGTTTGGCGGCGTTGGTGGAGGTGATCTCCACCCACCGGTTGAGGGAGATCCGGTTCGCCCGCACCCCGAAGTGGTAGAGCAGGCTCACTCTCCATTCAACTCCCGGCATCCCGTTGGGAATCTTGGTGAAGTCCCCCCTTCCCATCTCTTTCTGTCCCTTGTAATGGAACGGAGCGTGGTCGGTGGCGACCATCTGCAGGTCGCCCGAGGCCAGCCCCTGCCACAGCTTCTCGTGATGGGTAGCGGGCCGAAGCGGTGGGGAGATGACGTACTTGGAGCCGTGGAACCCCGGCGAGGCCAGCATGTCGTCGGACAGGAGCAGGTATTGGGGGCAGGTCTCGGCATAGACCGGCAATTCCCGATGACGGGCCTGCCCGACGGCGCTCAGGGCCTCCGACGCCGACAGATGCACCACGTACACCGGGACCCCGGCGATCTCGGCCAGGGCGACGGCGCGGGACGTGGCCTCTCCCTCGGCGATGGAGGGTCGGGTCGCGGCGTGATAGCGGGGCGCCGTCTGCCCGGCGGCCAGCGCCTGCTGGATGAGCACTTCGATGGCGGGACCGTTCTCGCAATGGAGCATGATCAGTCCACCGCTGTCGGCCGTCCACTGCAGCGCCCGGAAGATCGTGCCGTCATCCAGCATCCAGGCGTTGGGATAGGCCATGAACAACTTGAAGCTGGCCACTCCCTCATCCATCAGCCCTGCAAGGGAGGGCATGTAGGACTCCGGCAGGTCGGTGATGATCTGGTGGAAGGCCCAGTCGACGGCGGCCTTTCCCTCCGACTTGCCGAACCACTCCTCCAGCGACACACGGGGGTCGTCGCCCTGCTTCTGGATGGCAAAGTCGATGATGGTGGTGGTCCCTCCCACCGCGGCCGCCGCGGTGCCCGTGTAGAAGTCATCGGAGATTACGGTGCCGCCGGCCGGAGTGTCCATGTGCGTATGCGGGTCGATACCTCCGGGGATGACCAGCTTTCCGGAGGCGTCCACCACCCGGTCGGCCGGAAAATCGTTGAGGCTTCCCACCCTGGCGATCCTGCCGTTCTCGATGAGAATGTCCTCTACCTGGTCCCGGGTGGCGGTTACAACCCGTCCTCCCTGGATCAATGTGGTGCTCACCAACTCTCCTTGTTCAACTTTCTCCTAGCCTATTCGACTATCTTGCCGTGATAATCCTATTGGAGGATCGACTTGGACTCAGATATGTACGCGCCACAGGCCGAAACGGGGCTCTCCTCCCCGGCTCGGGTCGCCGAGCTGTTGCACCGCCACGCCTACCTGGCCGACCGGGGACTGGCCACCGCCATCTACCTGGCCGCAAGCCTTCCCCAGCCGCTGATGCTGGAGGGGGAGGCGGGGGTCGGCAAGACCGAAGTGGCCAAGGCGTTGGCGGAGGCCCTGGGAGTTCCGCTGGTGCGACTGCAGTGCTATGAGGGGATCGATGCTTCGCAGGCCCTTTACGAGTGGGACTACACCCGGCAACTCTTGCATCTGCGGGCCGCCGACATCCGGGACGGCGCCGGCCGGGACATCTACTCGGAGGAGTTCCTGCTGGAAAGACCATTGCTTCGGGCTTTGCGGTCGGAAGGCAGGTGCGTTCTGCTGATCGACGAGATCGACCGGGCCGACGACGAGTTCGAAGCGTTCCTGCTGGAGATCCTCTCGGACTTTCAGATCAGCATCCCCGAGTTGGGAGTAGTCCACTCGTCCGCTCCTCCCATGGTGGTCCTGACCTCCAACCGCACCCGGGAGTTGCACGACGCTCTCAAGCGGCGGTGCCTCTACCACTGGATCCACCTTCCCGAACCCCTGCGGGAGGTGGAGATAATCAGGACCAGGGCGCCGGAGGTGTCCGAGGCCCTGGCCCGGAAGGTGGTCAGGGCGGCGGCGCGTTTGCGGCAGGCCGACCTGGTGAAAACCCCCGGCGTGGCGGAGACCATCAGTTGGGGTCAGGCGTTGCAGCGACTGGGAACGGACCGCCTGGACACCGAGACGGTGCGGCTCACCCTGGGGGCGGCGCTCAAGGAGCGGGACGACTTGGAGACGGCGGAGGGGTTCATCGAGGAACTCGCCGACCTTGAGTGACGGCGAGGAGCTTTTCGGGTCGCTGATCCGCTTCGGCCAGCACCTGCGAAGCCACGGCTTCACGGTGGGACCGGGACGGATTCTCTCCTTCTGCCGAGCGGCGGCGGACCTCGACCCCACCGATCCGGCGGACCTGTACTGGGCGGGCCGCTTGACGCTGGTGGATGACCACCGGCGCTTTGCCGACTACGACCGGGCCTTCGACGAGTGGTTCTCCCGGTCCGAACAGCAGTCCTCCGCCCGGGCCGGCGAGTATGTCTTCGGCGGCTGGGACGACGATGGCGCGCCGATGGGGACGCAGACGGTCTCCACCACCCAGGAGGTCTCCGTGGTCGACCCGGCCGACGACGGCCCCGGTTCCAGCGGACCGACCGCGTCGGAGGACGAGCTTCTCAAGGACAAGCGGTTCGATCATTGGACGGAAGGTGACCTTCGCCGGCTGCATCGACTGGTGGCGGGCATCGCGGTGAATCTGCCCAGGCGGGTGGTGCGGCGCACCCGTCCGGGGCACACCGGACAGATCGACCTGCGAAGAACCGTCCGTCGGTCGCTTCGCAGCGACGGCGAGCCTTTCCACAGAGCCTTCCGCCGGCGGCGCATCAAACCCCGGCGCTTGGTGCTGATCCTCGACATCTCCGGGTCCATGGCGGGCTTTTCCCGGCCGCTCCTTCACTTCGCCTACGCCACCCACCGCGCCGCCCACGGCGTGGAGGTGTTCTGCTTTGGAACCAGGCTCACCCGGATCACGCCCCAGTTGCGCTGGCGGGACCCCAATCGCTCCATAGAGGAAGCCGCGTCGCGGGTGGTGGACTGGGAGAGCGGTACCCGGATCGGAGAGTCGCTGACCCAGTACGTGCGCCGTTACGGACCCGACTCCCGCAACCGGGGTTCGGTGGTGCTGATCTGTTCGGACGGGCTGGAGAGGGGAGACCCCCGGACGCTGGGGGCGGCTATGGCTCGTCTCGCCCGCCAGGCCCACCGCGTGATCTGGGTGAATCCCCTGATGGGCGATCCCCGGTTCCGACCGCTGACCAGGGGTCTCATAGCTTCCCTCCCTCACATCGACTCGATGGTGGCCGGGCACAACTTGGCCGCTTTGGACCAAATGGCGGGATTGTTGACCGAATAAGTCCCTCTTGGCCGACTTCAGGGGAGGCGGCGCTCTATATTGGGCGGGGACAATTAAACAGAGATGGGAGAGCGATGAAACCCGCAGCTTTCGAATATCACGCTCCCGAATCTGTCGACGACGCCGTGGGACTGTTGAGCAGCCGCGAGGACGCCAAGGTGCTGGCCGGAGGCCAGAGCCTGGTGCCCATGATGAGCTTCCGCTTGGCGAGACCGGCCTCCATCGTCGACATAAACGGGATTTCCGACCTTGATTACATCAGATCCGATGGAGGTGATCTCCGAATCGGGGCCACTGCCCGCCAGACCGCGGTTGAAGAGTCATCGGAAGCCGGCGCCCACGCGCCGCTCTTGGTGGCCGCCACCGGCTATGTGGGCCATCGGGCGATTCGCAACCGGGGGACCCTGGCGGGAAGCCTGGCGCACAACGACCCGGCCTCCGAGTACCCGGCGGTCCTGATGGCGCTGAGCGCCTCCGTCACCGCGGTCTCCGCGGGAGGATCGAGGGTGCTGTCCGTGGAGGATCTGGTCAGCGGACACTTTCTCTCCACTGCTCTGGGACCCGATGAACTCATCACCGAGATTTCGGTGCCCGCCCAGTCCGGCGGTCACGGATTCGCCGAGTTCGCCCGTCGCCACGGTGACTTCGCGGTGGCCGGCGTCGCCGCGGTGGTGAGCATGAACGGGAGCGGGGTTGCTTCAGCTTCGATAACCGCCTTCGGAGGGACCACTCCCGCCCGGTTGGATGAAGCGGAAGCATCGCTGGTCGGCGCCGACGGCGGAGCAGCGGCAGTGGCCGAAGCCGCCGCCGCGGCCGCTTCCCAGTTCCCCTCCACCGACGATATTCACGGAAGCGCCGACTACCGGCGCGCTCTGATAGACGTGCTCACCCGCCGGGCGCTGCAGCAGGCGGTCGCCAACGCTCAGGAGGTGTAGTGATGGGCCAAGTTGCGATAACACTCAATGTGAACGGAAGAAACCAAACCACTTTGGCCGAGCCCAGGGAGATCCTGGCCGACGTACTGCGAGATGGGCTTGGACTCACCGGGACCCATCTTGGCTGTGAACACGGGGTTTGCGGCGCCTGCACTGTCCTGGTGGATGGGGAGATGGTGCGTTCCTGCCTGATGTTCGCGGTCCAGGCGCAGGGCGCCGAGATCACCACCATCGAAGGCTTGGAGCAGAATGGCGAACTGCATCCCATGCAGAAAGCCTTCTCGGAATACCACGGTCTGCAGTGCGGGTTCTGCACTCCGGGAATGATCCTGGCCGGAGTGGACCTGCTGAAACGCAATCCCGATCCTTCCGCCGACGAAGTGCGGGAAGACATGGGAGGAAACATCTGCCGATGCACCGGATACCAGAAGATCGTGGAGTCGGTGCTGGGGGCGGCGAGGGAAATGAACGAGGTGACATCATGACCACCACCGAATGGATCGGCGCGCGAGCGCCGCGTCGGGAAGATCCGGCCTTGATCCGGGGACGTGGCCGGTACGTAGCCGACATAAACCTGCCGGGAACTCTGCACATGGCGATCCTGCGCAGCCCCTACGGGCATGCGCAAATCAACTCGATCGACGCCTCCGAAGCGCGGGCGATGGACGGGGTGCACCTGGTGATCACCCCCGAGGACATCCCCGATCACGTAACCGAATTTCCGGTGATCTGGAGGCTTCCCGGCCAGAAGGACTCGGGAACTCCCGCCCTGGCGGAAGGCAAGGTCCGCTATGTGGGCGAGCCGGTGGCGGCGGTGGTCGCCGAATCGCGCTATGTGGCCGAGGACGCTCTCGACGGCATCGACGTCGACTACGAGCCCCTTGAAGCGGTCACTGACTGCGAGGCTGCCCTGGAAGAGGGCGCGGCGGTGATCAACGAGGATTGGGGCGACAACGTCGCCATTCACCACGTCTTTGCCGGATACAACGCCCTGGGTGTGTGCGGATACGAGCCGGAGGTGTTCGACGACGCCGAGGAGATAGTCCGCGGTCGGCTGACCATCGGCCGGCACTCGGGCATTCCGCTCGAAACACGGGGCATAGTGGCCGACTGGGACGAAGTCCACGGGCGACTCACCGTTCACTCCGAGTCGCAGGTAGCCAGCCTGTTCCGGACCGAATTGGCCGCCAGCCTGGGCCTTCCCGAAACGGCTGTCCGGGTGCTGACCCCCAACATGGGCGGCGGCTTCGGCAACAAGTGGGACCGCTATCCCGAGGATCTGCTGGTGAGCATCGCCAGCATGGACTTGGGCAGGCCCGTCAAGTGGATTGCCGACCGGCGCGAGGGTTTGATGTCCACCGTGCATGGCCGGGCACAGGTCCAGGAATGGGAGATGGCGCTGCAGAGCGACGGAACCATCCTGGGACTGCGGGGCAAGGTCATCAACGACCTTGGCGCCCATCTCCACAGCGTGGGGATCGGCCCGGCCTGGGTGACCGGCGCGGCGGCGCCCAACCAGTACAAGATCACCAACTACTACTGCGACGTCTTCGCGGCCGCCACCAACAAGACCCCCTCCAGCACCTTCCGGGGCTTCGGAGGTCCCGAGGGGATCTTCGGATCCGAGAGGATGATGGACAAGGCCGCCAAGCATCTGGGCATGGACCCGGCCGAGATCCGTCGCAAGAACATGATCCAGCCCGACGAGTTTCCCTGGTTCAATGCGGCCGGGGCGGTCTATGACTCGGGCAACTTCCCCGCCTGCCTGGAGAAGGCGCTGGAGGCGGCCGACTACGACCGGGTCCGCGCCGAGCAGGCGGAACTGCGCGAGCAGGGGATCTGCCGGGGAATCGGGATCTCGAGCTACATCCACGTGTCGGGATTCGGACCCTCCCCGATCCTGGGTTATCTCAGCTACTACACGGGCGGTTACGAAGGATCGACGGTGAAGGTCGACCCGAACGGAAAGGCGACCGTGTACACCGGGATGATTCCCATGGGCCAGGGCACCGAGACCACCCTGGCGCAGGTGGCCGCCCATCATCTGGGCATCGACATGGCCGATGTGCGGGTGGTGTGGGGCGACACCGACCAGACTCCCTACACCGGCTTCGGGTCGGCGGGCAGTCGTTCCAACGTCGCCGCGGTGGCGGTGATCAGGGCGATCGAGGAGATCAAGGCCAAGGCCATCCGTATCGGAGCCGGCATGCTGGAGGCCGACGCGGAGGACCTGGAGTACGCCGACGGCATGGTCTCGGTGAAGGGCGCCGAGGAGATGCGATCGGTGAGCCTGGCGCAGGTGGCTCAGCAGGCCTACTGGGCCCATGCTCTTCCCGAGGGCGACCAGCCCTTCCTGGAGGCCACCTACGTCTACGACCCGCCCAACTTCACCACCGCTTCCGGATGCCACGTCGTGGTGCTGGACGTGGACACCAACACCGGAAAGATCACCTGGCAGAATTATGTCGTGGTCGACGACTGCGGACCGCTCATCAATCCGTTGCTGGTGGAAGGACAGATCCACGGTGGGATCGCCCAGGCCCTGGGCGGCGCCGTGCTGGAGGAGTTCGTCTACGACGAGGACGCCCAGTTGCTGACCACGTCCTTCATGGACTACCTGCTGCCTTCCTTCACCGATGTTCCCGACTTTGACATCCATCATGTGGTGACTCCCTCGCCCCATACGGACGGGGGCTTCAAGGGAATGGGCGAGGCCGGGACCTTCCCTCCCGGGGCGGCGGTCGCCAATGCGGTCACCGACGCTCTCAGCCACCTGGGAGTGGAGGCCGATGAGCTTCCCATCACCCCCAGCCGGCTGTGGAACCTCATCAAGGAGGCCACCGGGTAGGGCTGATGGATACTCAGCTAAAGGGCAAAGCAGCCCTGGTCACCGGCGCCAGCCAGGGCATAGGTCGGGCCATCGCCTTGGCCTTGGCGCAGGAAGGTGCCCGGGTCGGCCTCTTGGCGCGCAACCGGCAGGCTCTTGAAGAGACCCTGGAGATGATCGGAGGGTCGGGCGTCGTCGCGGCATGTGACGTGACCGACCCTTCCGCCGTCGTAGGGGCGGTCGAAAATGTGGTCTCGGCGCTGGGGAGGCTGGACGTGGTGGTGAACAACGCGGGCACGAGGCAGAACTTCCAGCGCCTGGACGAGTTGTCGATCCAAGAGTGGGACAGGGTTATCGCGGCGAACCTGTCGTCGGTGTTCTATGTGACCCGCGCGGCCGTGCAGCATCTGATCGGGCAGCGGTCGGGGTCGGTGGTGAACGTCTCGTCCATCGCCGGTCCGCTGGGTTTTCCCACCATCGGGTCGTACAGCGCCTCCAAGTCGGGAGTTATCGGCGCCACCAGGACCATGGCTGCGGAGTGGTGCGAATTCGGGGTGAGGGTCAATTCGGTGGCGCCGGGTTGGACCTCCTCGCCGATGAACGTGGAGTTGCGCACCGACCCCGCCAACGCCGAGATGCTGGAGACCATCAAGTCGAAGATCCTCATGGGCAGGTTCGCCGACGCCTCGGAGGTGGCCAGTGCGGTGGTGTTCCTGGCAGGGGAGTGCTCCAGCTACATAACCGGCCAGACGCTGATGGTGGACGGCGGCTGGAGCGTGGTGTAGAGCAGGATCGGACCCGTGCACGACAGGTCACAGATCACCGCCGCGCTCCAGCGGGAAGTGTCCGAGTACCGTCGGGCCAATCCCCGGTCCGTGGAGCTGTCCCGCCGCGCACAGAAGGTGCTTCCGGGCGGCACCACTCGCACCACCACCTTCTTCCCGCCCTTCCCCCCGTTCCAGGCGCGGGGAGAGGGGTGCCACATCGTCGATGTCGACGGCAACCGGCGGGTCGACTACCTAAACAATTACACGTCGCTGATCTGTGGGCACGCCCATCCCCGCATTCTGAAGGCTGCCCAGGAAGCCGCGGAAGGGGGAACGGCCTTCGCGGCGCCGACCGAATACGAGGTGCGGCTGGCGGAGGTCATCTGCGAGAGGGTCGCCTCCGTGGAGTTGGTGAGATTCACCAATTCGGGGACCGAGGCCACCATGGCGGCGATGCGCTTGGCCCGCGCCTACACCGGACGGGCCCGGATCGGCCGCTTCGAGGGGAGCTATCACGGAACGCATGACTACACCACCGCTCCCGCGGCGGGTGTTCCCGGCCTGATCTCCGAACTGGTGGTGGATCTGCCCTACAACGACGTCGACGGGTGTCGGGAGGTCCTGGAACAGGTGGGCCATGAGCTCGCCGCGGTGATAGTCGAGCCGGTTCTGGGGGCGTCGGGAGTCATTCCCGCCAGCCCCGGGTTTCTTGGTTTTCTCCGGGAAGCCACCAGTGCAGACGGTTCTCTGCTCGTCTTCGATGAAGTGCAGACCCTGCGCCTTCACCGGGGAGGCGCCGAAGCCATCTACCAGGTCCGGCCCGACCTGAGCACTTTCGCCAAGATCATCGGCGGGGGCTTCCCGGTCGGCGCCTTCGGCGGAGCGGGCGAGATCATGGAGATCATGCATCCCGTCTCCGGAGACATCTCCTGGGGCGGCACCTTCAACGGCAACCCGGTGACCGCCGCCGCCGGCCTGGCTTGTCTGGAGATGCTCACCGACCCGGTGCTGGCGGAGTTGAACGAACTCGGAGAACACGCCATCGCCGGTATCAACCGCTTATTCGCCGAAGGAGAGGTTCCGGGACAGGTCACCGGAATGGGTTCGCTGTTCAACCTGCATCCCACTTCCGAGCCCGTCACCGACGCCCACGCGGTCAACCGGGTGGATCCCGACCTGAGACGACTGTTCCACCTCGGTTTGATCAACCGCGGCTTCTACCTCTCGGCCCGCGGGACCGCCTGCCTCTCCACTCCCATGACTCTGGGCGAGGTCGACGACCTGATCGCCGCCACCGCCGACGTAATCGCGCACCTGCCGGATTGAGTTCGCTGGAGGTCTTCGCCGCAGGACCACAGGTTTCCTACCTTCCGATGGTTCTTGAGCGGCACCTCATGTGGCCGGCTACCCAGAAAAAAGTGGCTGGCCACCCAAAAAACCAAATCGCGAAACCGCACACTATCCCGCGAAAACCAGGGTGCTTCTTCTCTGCGGATGTCCGTTACCTCGGTGAACATCCCGGGAGAGCCCATGCACACAGCCTGTTTCCACCGGTAAACCCTGGAGAAGAGACCCTCGCCGTAGGTGGGGAGCCTGGAACCGGGAGGAGGGTTTCGATGGGCGTCCTCAAGCACCTGGCGCTTTATCTCTTCATCTTGTAACGGGATCAGCTCTGCGGCTCGGTCCCGCCCGACGAGTAGATCGAGAGTGCTCTTGCCCCGTGGAGCACAAAACGGCCTCGATACCGACCGTTCAGGCCCGACATTCGTGCTCCTCCTCGGTTACTGCATTATTATATTTGGGGTCGTAGGCCACCGGTTGATCACACACAAGGTGGTATTGTTCGCGCGGTGGCTTATTTTCAATTCAGGTCAAAGGCCTCTGGGAAATCAGCGGACGCGAGCGCCTTCACCGACACTTTTCACGATTCTGATCTCCCTGAAACACAGAGCGACTGAGCATTTATGATGGTGAAACGGGATCGCGGCGGGAAAGAGCAGACCAGGTCGCGGTGGGTCGGTTTGGCTCAGGTGGTTTTGGTGCTGGTGGTGGTTGTTGTCGCGGTGGTTCTTGCCCGGGCTCCTGCGCGTGTGGAACGTGTCGCTTCTGTTGCGGTTTCTGGTGGTTCGGTTCAGGAGGCGGATGTCGTGCGGCCTGTGGTGAAGGTGTTTCAACCTAGCGCAACGGCGGAGTCGTTGGTCTTTGAGTTGACGGGTACGGTGGGTTCGCAGCGTACGGTGAGGCTACGTTCCCAGGTGACGGGCCGTCTGGATTGGGTGTCTTCGAAGCTTCGTAGTGGTGGGACGTTCGGTGCCGATGAACCGATTGTGGTGGTCGATCCGGCTGAGTTCGAGTTGAGGGTCGACCACGCGGCGGCGGTGGTTCGAAGTGCTGAGGCCCGTGTGGGGGTGGCGAGGGAGAGTGGTGAGGCGGCCCGTCGGGTAGCGGAGGCCGAGCTTGCCGAGGCGCGGGTGGCTTTGCAGTTGGCGGAGTTGGAACTCCAACGTACGGTGATTTCTCTTCCGTTTGCCAGCAGCGTGATCGCGTCGGGCGCAGAAGTGGGGGAGTTGGTCGGGTCGGGGGATGCGGTTGGGTCGGGGGATGCGGTTGGGTCGGGAGATGGGGTGGGGTCTGATGACACTATTGCTTTGTTGTATCGCGTGGGTGCGTTGGAGGTTCGTGTGCCGATCGATCCGTCGGATCTGGAGAAGCTTGAGCCCGTGATCGGCCGATCGGCTCGGGTGTCCGCACGTACGGGATCGTGGGATGCGGAAGTGGCGGGGGTTGCATCGGTTGTTGCCCCCAGGACCCATCTGGCTGCGCTGTTCTTGCATTTCGGGGAGGGTGTGCCACCGGAGTCGCTGCCTAGGCCGGGCACGTTTGTTGAGGTTCGGATTGAGGGACCTGTGCACGAGGACGTTTTCGTGCTCCCGGATTCTGTCTTGCGGGGAGGGGGCAGTGTGTGGATAGTCAAGTCCGGCCGCCTTGTGGAGTTTGTGCCGAAGAGTGTGGGACGCGCGGTGGACGGTGAGTTGGTCGAGGCCTTCGATACCGGCGAAGGGGTAGTGATTGGTGCAGCGGCAGGAGCTACCGAAGGTCTAGCGGTGGATTTGACGAGTAGCGCACCCTAGGGAAGTCATCGAGATGGCTGCCACCGATTTCGAGCGGGATCCGCTGCAGGGCATCGGCGCGGAGGACGAGAAGCGGGGACCTATCGCCTTCTTCGCCAGGAATCCCGTCGCCGCCAACCTCCTGATGGTCTTGTTGGTCGTGGGCGGTCTCGTTGCGGCGTGGAACCTTCCCTTGCAGAGCTTTCCGAAGGTCAGCCCATCTCAAATCACCGTGTCTGTTTATTCCCCTGGCTCTTCTGCGTCGGAAGTGAACGAGGACATTAATCGGCGCTTAGAGGAGGCCTTCATCGGGTTGGAGGGTATCGACCGGGTCCAGACGACCGCGGTTCAAGGCTTGGGCGTGACCACCCTCGAGCTCAAGACATTCGTGAACCGTGAAACGGTGATGGAAAACGTTCATGATGCTCTGGGCAGGGTGGAAGCCTTTCCCCCGCCCAATGCTGAGAGACCAGAGGTAGAGTTTGTCCAGCCCAAGGATGAGGTCATCACTGTGGCGGTGGCGTCTTCGCATGCATCCGAAGACCACTTGAGGTCCGCAGCGGAGCAGATCCGTTCGCAGTTACAGCAGTTTCCGTCTCTCCCACAAGTCACCTTACGTGGAGCCCGTGATCGTGAGGTAACTATCGAGTTGAGCGAGGAGGCACTTCGCCGCCACGATCTCAGTTTCTCCCAAGTGGCCGGGGTTTTGAGACGAGACTCCGTAAACCTGAGTTTCGGGCAACTGCGCACCGACTCCGGGGAAATCGTCTTGCATACCCTGGGCAAGCGCACCGTGGGTGAGGAATTCGCGGACATACCGCTCCTCACAAGACCGGCCGGCGCCATCGTAAGGTTAGGTGACGTAGCCGATATCAGCGATGGATTCGCTGATGAGAACATCGTCAGCACCCTTGACGGCAAACCAGCGGTGTTCGTGCGTGTCAACTCGTTGGAGGGAACGTCGATATCCGACATCGCCGGCCATGTGAGGAACTGGCTGGATAGCTACGAACCCCCTCCCAATATCGAAGTCAGCATCTGGAGCGATCAGGCCGAACCCGCGGTCGATCGCATCACTGACATCATGCGTAACGCCGCTATCGGATTGCTTTTGGTGTTCTTGTTGCTGATTCTGGTGTTCGACCTACGAGTGGCGGTATGGATAACCGCAGGTATCCCGGTGTCCTTCATTGGTGCTATGTCGTTCTTCGGTCTGGCCGACATGAGTTTGAACATCTTCACGATCTTCGGCTTCTTCCTAATGATCGGCCTTGTTGTAGATGACGCTCTGGTAGTGGGCGAGAGCATTGCCTCAGAACGCGCGATGGGCAAGAGCGCTGTCAGCGCGGCTATTTCGGGTGCCAGGTCGGTGGTCGGTCCGGTCACTGTCGGCGTCCTGACCACGATGCTCGCTTTCGTGCCGATGCTGTTCGGAGTTGGGTACTACGAGACGCTCCGTCCCTTCTTCTATGTCACGGTCTTCGTGCTCGCTGTCTCGTTGCTCGAGGCATTCCTAATACTGCCGGCGCATCTATCTCACGGTAAGGAATGGAGTCGTTGGCCACTCAAGGGCATCCAACAACGGGTAAGCGCCTGGCTGGACAAGGTACGCGACAAGACCGTCGCCCCAGCGGTTACATGGTCGATGCGGCACATGTGGCTGACCTTGACCGGTGCCCTGCTGGTGTTGGTCCTGGCGGTGTCGCTGGTGGCAACCGACACCGTCCGGGTTCTCATCTTCGACGAACAGGACAGTATTACAGACGACATCCAGGTCAACATGCTTCTTCCGGTCGGGTCGCCGTTCGAGAACACACTGGAAGCTGTGGAGCGGGTGGTCGACGCAGCGTACGTTGTCGACGACCGACTAGGCGGGAACACGGTCCGGTCGGTCAGGGTCCTGGCAGGCAACATCGCAGAGTCGATCTTCGACGTAACATCACCCAACGGCAGCCATCTGGCTTCCGTGGTCCTGAAACTGCATCCGCGGCCTATTCGTAGAGCGTCGCTCCAGGAGATCGAGCGGGAATGGCGTAATGCCGTTGGTAGCCTCGCCGGAGTCGAAACGATGCGGTACCGGAGTTCGCGTGTCCGTGTCCTTGCCGACATTGCTGTATTGCTAAAGCACGATAACCAACAAGCGCTAAAGCAGGCAGCGACAGAACTAGGGACCGCCATTGCCGCCGTGCCCGGCGCCTACGAACTCAATGACAGTATGTCTCCGGGCAAACGGCACCTGGAAATCGATCTAACCCCCGCAGGATACGCGGCCGGATTGACGCCCATCGCGATCGGGACGCACCTGCGAAACAGTTTCTACGGCACGGAGGTGCAGCGAATCCAGCGAGGCCAAGAAGAGCTAAAGGTGATCCTGCGCTACCCCGAGGAAAGGCGACGGAGCTTACACGAATTGGCAAGCGAACGTATCCGCCTGCCTGGCGCCACCGGCGGCGATGTGCCGATCAACGCCGTCGCCACCCTCAGCGAAACACGGGAGTTGAAAGAGCTAATCCGGGCAGACGGCAAACAGGCAGCGCTGGTCTCCGCCAACGTGGATGAGGCAATAACGACACCGATCCAAGCCCGCAGGTACCTTTCAGACGAGGTCTTTCCAGCTTTGCTCGACAAATACCCAGGTCTAATCCTCGACACGTCCAGTGGGTGGAAAGCCGAACAGAATCTGTTCAGAAACTGGGCCCTAGTAATCCCGATCATGCTCATCGCCATGTACGCACTCATGGCGGCCTTCCTCCGTAGCTACTGGAAACCACTAGCCGCCGCAGCCGGAATCCCGCTAGCAGCAGCCGGCGCGATCCTAGGCCACTGGATACTCGGCTGGGACCTAACGGGACTGTCCATCTTCGGGATCATCGGCGTCTCGGGTGTAGTAGTCAACGACGTACTGGTGTTGCTGGATCGCTACGGCAAAATCCGACGCGCCAAGGACATACCCGCAATCGCTGCCCTGGCCTGGGCCGCCAACCAACGCTTCAGGGCAGTGTTCCTCACCAGCGCCACCACACTACTTGGCTTGCTGCCCCTGCTCTACGAACGCAGCGAAGGACTTACCGTCCTCGTCCCCCTGGCGGTCAGCATTGTCGGCGGACTCATCATGTCCGGCTTCTTCGTCCTATTCGGCCTGCCAACACTGGTGATGATCACCAAAGGCTCCCAAGAATAGAACCAAGACGACTGCCTTGCAGTCTGATGATCACCCGGTTTCGTGGAGTCAACTCACTTGGATCAGGAGTTCCCGGAGAGTCTTTTCCGCCAGGCTGTCTCCTGCTCTTTTGGCGAACTCGGCCGCGGCGCGGGCTCGGAGGGCTTCGGCTTGGGCTTTCACTCGGCTGGCAGAGCGGATCTGTTCTTTCAAGTCGGAAAGCGAAGTCTCTTTGACCGGCAGGGCAGGCGGCACGAACCGTGCTTGATTCCTGGCAGCCACCCTGCTCCCGGTTGATGACCGGCTGTGGGTGTTTTTCAGTCCCATTACCCACTGAGTATGCCAGGGGGGTGTGATAAAACTACCTCTAACCACTACAAAAAGCGCTAAAAGAATCTGTAATCCTGGATCCGAAAGGGCAGATATTTAGTTTTGAGATATGACCTCTGACCTCCAAAATGGGTCTTTGGGCGGACTGGCGACGTCGGACCGGACCGAGAGGTGTTCGACCCTTCCAATATGGGCCACACCTGTGACGAAGAACACACTGCACTGGCTCCTTTTTTAGCGATCCACGCCAAGGCTCATGCACCTGGCCGACCAGACCCTGGTTCACGAGAGTATGTCGGTATGAAGGCTCTCCGACGGCTGTCGTCTGATGAATCGGCCCATGCCTGCCCGGCCCACGAACTTGCCGTCCCGCACCACTGTCTCTCCGCGCAGCAGGACCATTTCCGGCGCTCCCCGAAGAGCCAGCCCTTCGTAGGGGTTGTAGTCGCAACTGGTCATCTGGGTCTCGGCGGTGAGGGTATGTTCCCGGTCGGGATCGAATACCACCAGGTCGGCGTCGGATCCCGGAGCTATTTCACCCTTCTGCGGATAGAGGCCGAACAGTTTGGCGGCGTTGGTGGAGGTGATCTCCACCCAGCGGTTGAGCGAAAATCTCTCCCGGGCCACCCCGAAGTGATACAGCAGGTTAATCCGCCACTCCACTCCCGGCATGCCGTTGGGGATCTTGGAGAAGTCCCCTCTTCCCATCTCTTTTTGGCCCGAGAAGTTGAACGGAGCATGGTCGGTGGAGACCAACTGCAGGTCGCCGGAGGCCAGTCCCCGCCAGAGGGGTTCCTGATGGGAGGCGGGTCGCAGCGGCGGAGAGCACACGTACTTGGCGCCCTGGAAGTCCGGTGACCGGAGGTCGTCGTCGGACAGCAGCAGATAGTGGGGGCAGGTCTCGGCGTAGACCGGGAGTCCTCGCCGACGGGCTCCTCCCACCGCCTGCAGGGCCTCTTCGGCGGAGAGGTGCACCACATACACCGGAACCCGGGCGATCTGCGCCAGGGCGATCGCCCGTGAGGTGGCCTCTCCCTCGACGGTGGAAGGTCGGGTCAATGCATGGTAGATGGGATCGGTCCGCCCGCTCGCCAACGCCTGCTGAATGAGGAATTCGATGGCGGGACCGTTCTCGCAGTGGAGCATCACCAGGCCCCCGTTTTCCCGGGTCCACTGCAAAGCTCGCAAGATCGATCCATCATCCAGCATCAAGGCATTGGGGTAGGCCATGAACAACTTGAAACTGGAGATTCCCTCTTCCATCAAAGCTCGGAGGGAGGGCCGGTAGGGGCCCGACAGATCGGTGATGATCTGATGAAACGCCCAATCCACCGCGGTCCTCCCCTCCGATCTGCCGAACCACTCCTCAAGCGAGACCCGGGGATCCTCGCCCCGGTTCTGGGTGGGGAAGTCGATGATGGTGGTGGTCCCGCCCACTGCCGCCGCGGCGGTCCCCGTGTAGAAGTCGTCGACGCCGACGGTGCCCATCGACGGAAGATCGAAGTGGGTGTGAGGATCGATGCCACCGGGAATGACCAGTTTGCCGGAGGCGTCGATCACCTGATCGGCCGGAAAGCCAGCCAGATCTCCCATTCTCAGGATCTTTCCGTCCTCGATGAGGATGTCTTCGGTTACATCGCTTTGGGCGGTGACGACCCTTCCACCTCTGATCAGTGTGGTGTTAGCCAACCCTCTCCTTCAGCCGTTTTCCCCTAGCCTATTCATGCATCTTGTCTATGACATTCCATCAGAAAACGCAGAAGGAACCGGCAGGCGGAACCGTCTGGGATGTCCATCAACCTCAGACGACAGCGTGCCGGCTGCCATGATCAGGATCGGGTAGCGGGGGTGGAGACCCGACTGGCAGGGAAGGTGGCCCTGGTCACCGGCGCCAGCCAGGGTATCGGCCGGGCCACCTCGGTGGCTCTGGCTCGAGAGGGTGCACGGGTGGCGCTCCTGGCCCGTAATCGGTTGGGTCTGGAGGCGACCCTGGAGTCGGTCGGGGGATCGGACGGTCTGGCGGTCACTTGCGACGTGACAGATCAAGCAGACATCCACTCGGCGGTCGAAACGGTGATGGCCGAGTTCGGAAGGCTGGACGTGGTGGTGAACAACGCCGGTCAGCGGCAGAACCGAGCCCGGCTGGACCGACTGGAGGCCCGAGAATGGGACCGGATCATAGGGGTCAACCTGTCTTCGGTCTTCCATGTCACCCGCGCCGCCGTCCGTCATCTCATCGCTCAACGCTCGGGGTCGGTGGTGAACATCGCCTCTATCTCCGGGCCGTACGGCATTCCCCGGATCGGAGGGTACGCAGCCTCCAAGGCGGGAATCATCGGGCTCACCAGAACCATGGCCGCCGAATGGTGCGAGTTCGGAGTGAGGGTGAACACGGTTGCGCCAGGGTTCATAGAGACGCCGATGAATGCCCCGTTTCGCAACGATCCGGCCAATGCCGAGCAGGTGGCAAAGATCAAATCCAGTATCCCCGTGGGACGGTACGGATTCTCTGAGGAGGTGGCTGAGGCGGTGGTGTTCCTGGCGGGTTCCACCGGAAGCTATATCACCGGCCAGACCCTTTTTGTGGATGGCGGATGGAGCGTGGTGTAGGAGGGGTTGGATCGGCCATCTCCGGCGGCGGCCTTCTAGGATATTCGAATACCCCGACGGGCCGCCTCGGCCGAGGAGAGGTTTCGCTCACCAGGGTGGGCCATCAGGGATTGGAGTGAGAAGTCAAGCGTGTGCACATGTTGAGCAAAGGAGGTCGGGCAAGGCCATGGAAACGCAACTGAACGGCAAGGTGGCGTTGGTTACCGGCGCAAGTCAGGGTATCGGTCGGGCCATTGCCATGGGGCTGGCCCGGGAAGGCGCCCAGGTGGCGCTGATGGCCCGCCGTCGCCCGGGTCTGGAGGAGACGCTGGAATTGATCGGGCCATCCAACGGAGTGGTCGTCCCTTGCGATGTGACCGACCAGCAGGCGGTCGAATCAGCCGTGGGGAGCCTGGTCGCCCAGTTGGGGGGACTGGATGTGGTGGTGAACAACGCCGGCCAACGGGGACGCCTTGCCCGGGTGGAGGAGTTGGAGGTCTCCGAATGGGAACGCATAATCGCCACCAACCTCTCATCGGTGTTCTACGTCACTCGAGCAGCCGCTCCCTATCTCATCAGCCAGCGTTCAGGATCGGTGGTGAACATAGCCTCCATCGCCGGTCCGTTCGCCTTTCCCCGACTGGCCGCCAACGCGGCCGCCAAAGCCGGCATGATCGGCCTGACCAAGACCATGGCGGCGGAGTGGAGCGAGTTCGGGGTCAGGGTCAATGCGGTGGCGCCGGGACCCACGGCAACATCGATGAACGCCCCGTTTCGCAGTGATCCCGCCACCGCCGAGCAGGTGGCCGCCGTTGAAGCCTCCGTCCCTCTGGGGCGGTACGGCCAACCCAAAGAGGTAGCCCAAGCCGTGGTCTTCCTGGCAGGCGCCACCGGCAGTTACGTCACCGGCCACACCCTGTTCGTGGACGGCGGCTGGAGCGTGGTGTAGGTCGGAAGCCAGCCGGTCGGAGCGTTGAGTTCTTCCCTGATGACGTTATAACGGGATCAGGCAGTCGACTAGACCGGATCACCCTTTGGGATATCGTGAAAGTGGTATTAGGTTGTATCCATCGATGTAACTGACAACCCGCTCCCCGTTTATCACAAGAATCACCACGATACTTGAAGGATGTCACAGTACCGTGTTATCGTCACCGGTGTACCCCCCTCGGGCGAGTAGTCCGAGGCCGACGGCCCCGGTAGAAGCCGGGGCCGTTTCTTCGTTGAGTCGGGATTGCCCTCAAATGGTGTTAGCCATCACCAGCGGTTCGGGCTGTGCCTGCCTTAAAATGGGGGACATGAAGGTTCCTCTCACAATCCGTGATCACCTTGACCGGGCTCTGGCTGTTTATCCCAACCGGGTGGCCTTTGTCGATGAGTCTGATCAGCCCGCCCCTTCGATGGGGGAGGTGACGTTCTCGCGTCTGGGAGAGTTGGCTGATGCCATGGGGGCTGGGCTCGATGCACTGGGCGTGCCGATGGGTGGACGCGTCGCCATGGTGTCGCATAACGCCGGGCGCCTGCTCACCTCTTTTTGGGGAGTGAGCGGGAACGGCCGGGTGTTCGTGCCCGTCAACTTCCGGCTCAGCACCGACGAGGTGGCCTACATCGTCGAGCATTGCGGCGCCGACATATTATTGGTCGATCCTGAACTGGCCGACAAACTGGCGCCTGTCGAGTGTCGACACAAGTTCGTGCTGGGTGTCGATTCTGATAAGGCGATGTTCCGCTTCGGTGCGACTCTTCGGCCATGGACGCCCGATGAGGATGAAACCGCAGTTATCAATTACACCTCGGGCACGACCGCCCGGCCCAAGGGCGTTCAGCAGACCCACCGCAGTCTGTGGCTCAACGCGGCGGTCTTCGGCTGGCAGGCGACGGTGAGCGACCGCGACAACTATCTGCACACCCTGCCCATGTTCCACTGCAACGGATGGGGGATGCCCTATGCACTGGTTGGCATGGGAGCCAAGCAGGTGGTGTTGCGCAAGGTGGACGGCGCCGAGATCCTGCGCCGGGTGGCCGAGCACGACATCACGATCATGTGCGGTGCGCCTGCGGTAGTGGCGGCTATCCTCGACGCCGCCGCCGGATGGGACGGACCCATCCCCGGTGCGGGCCGTACCCGCATAGTGGTGGCCGGTGCACCGCCGCCCACCCGCACTATTGAGCGGATAGAGACGGAACTGGGCTGGGAGTTCATCCATCTTTACGGTCTCACCGAGACGGCGCCCCTGCTCACCATGAACCGTGCTCGCGCCGAGTGGGACCACCTGTCCCCGGCTGAGAGAGCCCGGAAACTTGCCCGCCAGGGTGTGCCAGGTCTCGGCGTGCGCATGGCCGTGAGCCCGGACGGCGAGTTTCTGGCGCGCACCAACCATGTGCTTGAGGGTTACTGGGAGCAGCCCGGAGACACCGCCGAAGCCATCGTGGACGGCTGGTTCCACACAGGGGACGGGGGCTACACCGACGACGACGGCTACTACACCATCACCGACCGCAAGAAGGACGTCATCATCTCCGGCGGCGAGAACGTCTCGTCCATTGAGGTGGAGGACGCATTGTTCTCCCATCCGTCCGTTGCCGAAGTGGCCGTCATCGGTGTTCCCCATGACAAGTGGGGCGAGACGGTCAAGGCACTGGTGGTCCTGGCTCCCGGCGCCGAAGTGACGCCCGAAGACCTCATCAACCACTGCCGGGATCTCATCGCCCACTACAAGTGCCCCACCTCGGTGGAGTTCCGCGCGGAGCTGGCCCGCACCGCCACCGGCAAACTCCAGAAGTTCAAGCTGCGCGCCCCCTACTGGGAAGGCATGGACAAGGCCGTCAACTAGCCCCGATTATTCATGGGGGTCTGTGGGTGACCAGAGTTGTTGGTGGTGGCTTTCAAGAAACTTGAACCTGATTCTGAAAGAGGCAAGACAGGCGATTCATCGACCTCGATGTCCTCCTTATCGCCAGGTTAATCCGAGGTATTCCCTCTTCCCACTGCCTTTGTCATAAAGGGGAGTCGGGTACAGTTGCTGGTGTTGCTATCCCTACGCAAAGCATCATTGATGTCGCAGGCCAGAAGCATGGTATGACAGATGTCCACTCGGAGAGGGTGATGGATGGTTCAGGCTATGAGGAGGGCGCCGGGTCGGCTCAACAACCCTTCGCTGACCGATGTGTGTTTGTCGATCTTGAGACCGTTTCTGGTCCTGTTGAGCCGGGATTGTCTCCTGTGAGGGCGTTGGCGGGTCTGTACGGAGAACGAGAACTGCACGAACCCGTTATTCGAACAGAGCAGCAGGCCCGAGAGATCATGGATCGCCTAACTGATCTCGCGGGTGATGCACGGTTTGTCGCGGGACACAACATTGTTGCCCACGACCGGCGCTTTGTCGAGGGGCTGATTCCATCGTCACCGTTGCTCCAGTTGCCGTTGGTGGATACGCTCTATCTGTCTCCCTTGGCAAGTCCACAGCGTCCGTATCACAGGTTGGTGAAAGACTACAAGCTAGGGCCGGAACAGAGCAATCCCCTCGAGGACTGCAAACTCAGCCGTGATCTTCTCGGGGAATGCTGGTCGCTGCTGGGCGAGTGGGGTCGCCGGTACAAGGGGCTTCTCGATGTTTACAGGTCATGTTTCGACGGGGGAACGGGAGACTTCTTGGAAGCCCTGGGCGGCCGCCGGCTTCGGGATTGGGAAATCGAGTCTCGGTTCACCGAGTTGGCAGGAGAGGTATTCTGCCACCGAGCGGCCCGCAGACAGATCCTTGAACTTGCGATCAACCCGCAAACTCGACCGGCGATTGCTTACGCGTTGGCTTGGATGTTGGTTGCCGAAACCGAATCGGTTCTTCCCAGGTGGGTTCACTTTCAGTTCCCACATGCTGGTCGCCTTATACGTGACCTGCGTAGCGTCCCTTGTGGAGTCGGTTCGTGCGGGTACTGCAAGACACAGCATGACCCCAGAAGTAACCTGCATCGGTACTTCCGCTACTCGGAGTTCCGTCCCTCGCCAGCCACCGCGGAGGGGGAAAGCCTTCAGGAGCGAATCACCACGACCATGCTGGAGGGGTTTCCCCTGCTGGGGATCATGCCTACTGGTGGTGGCAAGTCGCTGTGTTTCCAACTGCCCGCTATTTTGCGCTACAAGCAGTCCGGCGTATTGACGGTTGTTGTGTCCCCACTCCAGGCGCTGATGAGAGACCAGGTGGATGGCCTCAACAACAAGACTGGAAGCCCGAATCTGGCAGCAACCTTGAACGGCCTCCAGACCATGCCCGAGCGATACGACACCTTGGAAGGTGTGCGCCTCGGCAAGTTCGCGATTCTCTATGTTTCCCCGGAGCAGCTGCGCAACCCAACCTTCGAGCGGACTGTCCGCCAGCGGAACATAGCGGCGTGGGTGTTCGACGAGGCTCATTGTTTGGCCCAGTGGGGGCACGAATTCAGGCCGGATTACTACTACGCGGGACGGTTTATCAGGGAGTTCTCCGAGAGGGAAGGAGTCCCACTCGCCCCGGTGGCCTGTTTCACCGCCACCGCCACGCAAGCTGTCCGCGACGAGATATGCGGCTACTTCGAGGATCATCTAGGTCAAAGACTCAGGGTCTTCTCAGCCGACCGTGTAGACCGCGACAACCTTTCATATCACGTTGAGGAAGTCACCACCGCACAGAAAGAGTCGCGCATCCACAACCTGCTTGCAGACAAGCTGGGCAGTCCTGCCAGCAAAAGGTTCATCGGCACCGCGATAGTGTACGCACGGACCCACCGTCGCACAGAAGATATAGCAGAAGCGCTTCAGAACCGGGGGTGGGCGGCTCAGTACTTCCATGGAGGCATGGACCCACCGGACAAGAAGAACATCCAAGACGACTTCGTATCAGGGAACACACCGGTAATCGTTGCCACCAACGCCTTCGGGATGGGGGTTGACAAAGACAATGTTCGTCTAGTCGTACACGCGGACGTGCCGTCGTCTATCGAAAACTACCTGCAAGAAGCAGGCCGAGCTGGAAGAGACGGTGCACCAGCGGATTGCGTGTTGCTATTCACCAAAGGAGACTTGGACCGCCAGTTCGACCTGCTGTCGCGGGGCCAGATCACCAAACGAGATCTGGCGCAAATCCTCAGGGCCATTCGCCGGGTACGCAAGAAGAAGAGCACCGAGATAGTGGTGTCAACGGGAGACTTGCTGAGAGTACCCGAGACTCTCACGTCGTTTGACCCAGAAGACAGAGACGCCACCTCCAAGGTACGGGTAGCCATTTCCTGGCTGGAGCGGGCACTCTTCGTGCTGCGAAACGAGAACAGGACCCGTCTCTTCCAGGGAATCCCGGCCGTGTCCGATACAGACACGGACAAGATCATCGCCACGTTGGATCTTTCTCGTGCGGAGTCCGCCAGGTGGTCTACAACCGTGGACCTTCTCCGAGACTCCGATCCCCGGGCAGGGATCGATATTGACCACCTGGCTGGGCGGCCGGCGTTCAGGTCCCTGTTCGCCTCTCTGAAACGCCGCTACAACGGTAACCCCCGGCTGGTCAATGAAGCAGCCAATCGGGAGATTATCCGCATGCTTTTCCACATGGGAGAGGCCGGAGTGCTCAAACGGGGAGTCCACTTCTCCGCCTGGTTCCGCCACCAAACGACCGACCATTCCAAAGCCAGGCTCGAACGGGTACATGAAGCACAGACTGATCTGTGCGAGGTATTGGAGCAGCATTATCCCGACCTGATCCAGAACGGGGAGGCGGAAGTGACACTGGCGGGCCTGCAGACACGACTACGGGAGAGGAAGAGAAGCCTGCTGAACGAAGGGCTGCTGAAGCTCCTCAGGGGATGGGAACGCAAGGGTTTCGGCGAAACTGTCGCTCTCAAAAGCAGCGGCTACGGGTCCATCCATGTGGGGCTGCACTCCAATTGGCCGGACCTGCGCCGTCAACTTGATCTCCGAACCGAGGTAGGCAGGGTAATCCTCAACGAGATGGCCAAAGTTGCCGAAAGAGGCGAGCGACTCATCCTGTTCTCCCTGGACGACATGGGCAGGGCACTCGAAGATCATTTACAACTCTCCTCAGAGATAAGCGACAGGTTCACAGCACTGGAGAAGACGCTGCTCTTCTTGGACGAGCACGACACTATACGCCTGGAGCACGGGTTGTCGCTGTTCCGCCAAGCCATGACCATCAAAATGCTGGACGAGGCCAGGAACCGCCGCTACTCGGAAAAGGACTACAAACCACTCGCCGACCATTACAAAGCTCGAGAGTTCCAAGTTCACGCCATAGGCCGTTACGTGGAAGAAGCAACGAACGGCAGAGCGGGAGCAAGCCAGGAGTTGGTAAACAGCTATTTCGGCATGCCCCAATCCAGGTTCCGCCGGCAGTACTTTCCAAACGCTGCCACCGTCAAGCTGCCCACTTCGCGGGAACGCTATGAGGAAATTGTCGACAATCTGCATAACGCCGCCCAACAACGAATCGTCACCGCGCGCAGAGACGACAACCTGCTCGTGCTGGCGGGTCCCGGATCCGGGAAGACGCGGGTAGTCGTCCACCGCTGTGCCTATCTGCTCCAAGTGGAACGTATCCGGCCCGAACGGATCCTCGTGATTTGCTACAACCGGACCGCCATGTACGAGTTGCGTTCACGAATCAGGGCCCTGGTGGGAGACTTGGCCCGGCAGGTGGCGATCCACACCTACCACTCGCTGGCTCTCAGAATCTGTGAACGCTCCCTGGTTGAGGAACGGAAAGCGAAAGAAGACCAAGGAATCTCCAAGGAACGGAAAGCGAGAGAAGACCAGACCATTGAAAAATTCTTCAAGGAGATGATCCGAGCGGCCAATCGGCGGCTACAGGGTGACGAAAACATAGAAGGAGTTGCGGCGGACGACCTCCGCGACCGGCTATTGGCCGGATACGAGCACGTCCTGGTCGACGAGTACCAAGACATCGACGAAGACCAGTACGAGATGCTCACCCACATCGCCCGAAAAGCGGGCAGAGACGAAGACAGGTACGCCACGATCCTGGCGGTGGGAGACGACGACCAGGCCATCTACGAATGGAGAGGAGCCAACACAGAGTTCATTCAACGCTACAAAAGCGACTTCAATGCCCAGATTCGATACCTTGTTGAAAACTACCGGTCAACCACCAACATCATCAACACAGCCAACCGTCTGATTGAAAACAACCGGGGAAGGATGAAAGAGCACCGCGCCATCAGGATCAACCACGCCCGGCGAAACCGCCCGGCGGGCGGCGACTGGGAGAGGTTGAACCCTGTCCTCCGAGGAAAAGTTCTCCTTCTGGATGTAGAAGACGGTTTAGCAGCGGACGCCGCGGTCACGGCATACATCGAGAGGGTCAGAAAACTCCACCAGGCAACCGACTGGACCGACTTCGCGGTCTTGGCGCGGACCTGGGAAGAGGCCAACGCAACCCGGGGCTATTTGGAACGGAACGGCATACGTATAAGAAGACCTGTTCCCGAGGGGATGCCGCGTCTACAGAGAATCAGAGAGTTCCGTCGGCTACTCGACCATCTAGAGGACCTAACTATTTCAGACATAGCAGTACCGACGATCAGACGGCACCTCGCCGCAATCTGCGGAGCGAAGTCATTCTGGACCGTCATGGCCGACCGCATCCTCGCCGAGATCGGACAAGACGTGGGGGAAGAGCCCTGCCCGCGAACCTACCTGACCAGAGCAATCCACGACCAACTCGCCGTGGCAAAGAGGGAACATCTCATCGGGGAAGGGGTGCTAGTCGCAACCGTTCATGCTGCCAAGGGGAAAGAGTTCCCCCATGTCATAGTCCTAGGTGGCGATTGGCGCCAGTCTCTCAACCGCCACGACAAGGAAGCAGAACTGAAAAAAGCAGAAAGGCGTCTGTTCTATGTGGCCATGACCAGGGCCATGAGCACATTGACAATCATCAACCGCCAAGACGACCAACTCCCCTACATCAACGAAATCCAAGGGCCCGAAGTAGCCCAGCGGCCATGGACGTTTGCACACGATGAAGCAGAGCGAGTCCGCACCAGCTACACCCAGCTTGGGCTGGAGGGTATCTATCTCAGCTATGCCGGAAACCAACCGCCCGATCACCCCATCCACCAAGCGTTATCCGACATTGCCACCGGCAGCAGAGTCACATTGACTGCAAACGGAACAAGGTCGGTAGTCGTGCGCGACACCAAGGGCAGAGACCTAGCGCTGCTTTCAAAGGAGGCAGCACGCCAGTGGAGACAGACCCGGGGAGACACGAGAAGTGATGCCACCACCGTGCTCGCCATGGTGTCCCGCACCAAAGACGACAGCAAAGAGGAATACCGCCACCTCATCCAAAAGGACCACTGGGAAGTGCCACTCCTCGAAACCCGCCACCACCTACCACGAAGGTAGGACTCGGTTGCTGTTCGCCAGGGCTGGGAGCACCGGTACGTACATGGCGGTCGTGGCGGCGGCCATGACGAGGATCGTCATGGGTAGCCGATCCCTACGTGAATGAAGAGGCGCTTCACGGTGACCCGGGTCGGGCCGTGAAGCGCCTCTTCGGTTGTTGGTTAGGTTTCGGTCAGGCGGTCCACTGCAGGCCGGCGCCGACGGTGTTGACCGAGATTTCCTCGTCGAAGATCACCATCTTGCCTTCCCTGCGGGGCTGGTCTTCTCCGGCGGCCTTCTTCTCCAGGGCCCTCAGCACGGACTCCGGCGTAATGGGCAGTTCGGTGATCCAGACGCCGATCGCGTTGTAGACGGCGGTGGCGATGGCGGCGGGTTGGCTGTTGTTGGCCATCTCGCCGATGCCCTTGGCGCCGTAGGGACCGTCTTCGGAGGGGTTCTCGATGATGATGGTCTCCAGATCCGGCATATCCAGTGGGCTGGGTGCGAAATAGGACCCGAATCCGCTTCCCCGGTGCTCGACCGAGGGATAGTAGGGATAACTGGTCTCCAGTACCCCCAGACCCAGGCCCATGATCGCTCCGCCCTGGATCTGGCCTTCCACCAGCGAAGGGTTGATCGCTCGGCCCACGTCGTAGGACTGGGTCAGCTTGGTGACCCGGACCTCGCCGGTGACGTCGTCTACCTCCACCTCCGCCACGCAACCCGCATAGGAGATGGCGGCATGAGGGGGGCCGTCCACCTCGCCAGTGCCGGGGTCGGTGAATGCCGCGTAAGGATTCAACTGGGCACCGGTGCCGGTGACGAGAATCCCATGACCGTATACGGCCGCCCCGGCCACCTCTCCCACGTCCATTCCCTCGTCGGGAAGGCCCTTGACGCTGACCCGTCCGTCTTCGATTTCCAGGTCCTCGGGACTGATCTCCATCTCCTGGGCCGCCACGTCCAGCAGCTTCTGCTGAACTTCGCGGGCAGCCTTGAGCACCGCCTTCCCGGCTACGAAGGTAGCGCGGGAAGCGAAAGTCCCGGTGCAGACCGGCGAGGAGTCGGTGTTGGAGTTGTCGAAGGTCACCCAGTCGTAGGGGACGCCGATGGTGTCCGCCACGATCTGGGACTGGATGGTCTTGGCGCCGTTGCCGATGTCGGCGGTGCCTGAGAACACATCGATGCGTCCGTCCGGCTTGACTTTGATCCATGCCTGAGAGGGATCGCCGTTCTGGTTCATTCCCGTGGGGTATTCAATAGCGGCTATGCCGCGTCCTTTATGAACAGCCATTAGTGTCCCTCCGTCTTCAGTTGTCCGACCAGATGGTCAGGCAGCAGGTCTCCCGAGCGTGGATCCCTGGTCATACCCGCATAGGCGGCGTCCAACTGGACGCCTTCGGCATCAGCCAGCGACTGCAGGACATCCACGGTGCTCGGATCTGTGTAGCGGATCCGGTTGGGCGAAGTGTCGTTGATCCGGTTGGCGTTGAGCAGACGCACCTCGTAGGGATCCATCCCCAACTCGTTGGCCACCCGGCTCATATGGGTCTCCACCGCAAACGAGATCGACGTCACCCCGAAGCCGCGCATGGCGGTGGTGGGTACCCGGTTGGTAAACACCACGTAACCGTCGAAGTGCAGGTTGGGGATGGTGTAGGCCCCGGTGTGGTGGAAGCTGTGCTTGGTGACTCCGTAGGGCGAGAACCTGGCGTAGGCGCCCGAGTCGTGGAGCGTCAACATCTTACGACCCAGGATCCAGCCGTCACTGGTTACCGCGTCAATGATTTCCATGTGCCAGGGCGCTCGGGTGGAGGAGGCCAGGAACTCCTCTTCCCGGGTCCAGCGCCACTTGACGGGGCGCCCCGCCTTCATGGCCGCCAGGGTGGTGACGGTGTCACTGGCGGTGTCGACCTTGCCGCCGAAACCGCCTCCCACCGTTCCTCCGATCACCTTCAGCCTGTTGAGGGGAACCTGTAGGTGGGCAGCGACCACGCCCATGGTGAAATACAGCGCCTGCGTGCAGGAATAGATGGTCAGACGGCCATCGGGCTCCGGTACCGCCAGGCAAACCTGCGTCTCCACCGGCACATGTTCGATGGCGGCAGGACGATAGACACCGGAGATGATCTTGTCAGCCTGCTCGAAGGCCTCGTCGATGTCGCCCTTTCGGATTTTCCGCCGGTCCATCTCTCCTTCGAAGTGGGGATACCAGTTGCCCCAGGGATGGATCTGGGCCGAATCGGAATCGAAGGCCTTGCGCACGTCGAACAGCGCGGGACGTTCGGCGTATTCGATATCGATGGCTGCCACGCCTGCCATGGCAGTGTCCACGTCCTCGGCTGCCACCAAGGCGATGGGCTGGCCCTTGTACCGGACCTCGTCCTTGGCCAGGAGCGGCTCGTCGGCCGGAATGCCCAGAGCCTCGAGGTGTCCGTATGTAAGGAGTGGAACGTCCTCCCAGGTGATGACAGCCTTCACCCCCGGCATGCCTTCGGCCCGGGAAGTGCCCATCCGGGTGATGGCGGCGTGGTGATGGGGCGAACGCAACATCTTGGCCCACAACATCCGGGGCACCCGAACGTCATCCACGAACTGGGTGCTCCCGGTGACGTGCCCCATTGCGTCATAGCGGGGCAGTCGGGCTCCTACTGCTTTCATACTGCACCTCCCGTTTTGACAACGACGGTGTTCTTGTCCACCGCCGTCGAGTTGAGGTCGAACTCCGAACTGTTCACCGCGGCGGCGACGGCCTCCAGGATCTTGTTGTAGCCGGTGCACCTGCAAACATGTCCGCTGATAGCTTCCGCTACGGATTCGAGGTCGTCACTTCCGCCCCCGTTCACATAGGCGGTGGCGGCGACCACCAGACCAGGCGTGCAGAATCCGCACTGCATGGCGTAGTGATGGATGAACGACTGCTGTATTGCCGACGGTGACTCGGGCGTGCCCAGACCTTCGACCGTAGTGATTTCCGACCCCACCGCGGTCACCACCGGGGTGAGGCAGGCCCGCCGCGGCTGGCCGTCGACCAGAACCGTGCAGGCTCCGCATCCCCCCGATTCGCAGCCGGCCTTGACGCTGGTGACGTCCATCTCTTCCCGCAGGACGTTCAGCAGTGAGGTCAAGGGGGGGCTTGAAACCTCGTGACCGGCGCCGTTAACTTCGATTCTCACGCTTGCTCCTTCAGTTGCTCAAGGACCCGTTCCACCAGGGTGGGGAGAGTCCGACCGCGATACCAGGCCGAAGCCAGGGCATCGTCCGCCAGTGTCACGTCTCCCAGCGCAGCCTGACCGGCTCCCGACGGATCATCGGCTGCTGCCTCCGCCGAGGGAAGGCGAACTCCGGTGCTGCCTGCTCCGGTCGCCGCCAGCCTGATCCGGCCGTCGGACGCCAGGGCTCCGGAGACCGCCAGGGGGGTGAAGTGCTTGGTGTGGGGGCGACGCAACGCTTCGAATGCCCCTGCGGACGGAGCCTCGAAGGACACTTCCAGCAGTAGGCGGCCACCTCCTCCCGCCAGGAAATCGGCGAGGCTTTCGCTTCGCTCCCCTCCCTCTCCGACCGACCGGACGGTTGCGTCCAGTGCCAGGAGTGGCCCCTGCAGATCCCCGACCGGAAACTCCGGCGAGGCCACCGCGCACAGGTTGCCCCCTACTGTCCCCTGTCCTCTGATGGCAGGGTCTCCGATGTTGGCCGCGCAGGGTCCCAGCGGGGCCGACATCCCGGTCAGATCGGCCAGCGAGGTGGTGGCGCCGATCGTCACGGTGGAGCCGTTCCGGTTGACATAGGACAGACCGGCCCGGTGGAGGAGCAACACCTTGGAGGGTTGCACCGTGTAGGAGTTGAGAAGGTTCATCATTATCGTCCCGCCCGCCATGACCGAGACGTCTGACCCGTCTCCGAAGTCAGCCGCGGCAGCCTCTGACGAATCGGGAATCCGCACGTCAATATCCATATGGCTCCAATCTACATTTACTTGCTCTTGGACCCACGCTGCGGCATGGGTGCTATATTTTTTGTAAACATTAGCGCAGCATGTGTTGGCAGGGCATGGGACTTGGCATTTTGATAGCATCTTTGCCAGGGCCCGCATATTAAAAGGAGGAACGACATGAGTTCCGTGGAAGCGAATTCTGACGCGATTTTCGAGTTGGTCGATCCGGGAGAGGAAGTGGTACAGGCCGCTACAGGGTTTATGTTCACCGAAGGTCCCATCTGGCATCCCAAGGACGGGTATCTGTTGTTCTCGGACATGCCCGGTGATGTGCGTCGCAAGTACACCCCCGACGGGACCGTGATGGAGGTTGCCAACCCGTCGAACAAGTGCAATGGCATGACCTACGACGCCGACCTCAACCTGATCGTCTGCGAGCATGTCACCTCGTCGTTGATCATGGAGACGACCGACGGTGAACGGGTGGTGCTGGCCTCCCATTTCGAGGGGAAGGAACTGAACAGCCCCAACGATGTGTGCGTCGGTTCCGACGGCTCCATCTACTTTTCCGATCCCTGGTACGGCCGCTTTCCGGTCTTCGGCCTGGAGCGCCCCCGTGATCTGGGATTCCAGGGTGTCTACCGTATCCCGCCCGGTGGCGAACTGGAGTTGGTGGTGGATCGCAATGAGTACGAGATGCCCAACGGTCTGTGCTTCTCGCCCGACGAGTCCCTGATGTACATCAACGACACCCCCCGGGCGTTGATTGACGTGTACGACGTCAATGACGACGGCACCCTTTCCAACGGTCGGCGGTTTGCGGAGAACATCGGCAGCGGCGTCATCGAGGAAGGCATTCCCGACGGTATGAAGTGCGACGAGATGGGCAACATCTGGGTGACCGGCCCGGGCGGGGTTTGGGTGTTCAATACCGCTGGTGAGCACCTGGGAACTGTCCAAGTGCCCGAGAACGTCGGGAATCTGACCTGGGGTGATGACGATTGGCGCACGTTGTACATGCCGTCGTCGACATCGCTGTACACGGTCCGCACCAAGGTCCGGGCTCACGAAGAGCCCTACATGCGGGCCTGATCCCCGTCTTGGTCTGTCAGCCACCCTGTGGGAAGGGCTGAGAGGTTTGCGAAAGAGGAAAGGAATAGGAACATGAGCGATGATTTCACCCTGGATGCCAGCCGTTGCGCGCTGGTCATCCAGGATCTGCAGAACGACGTGATGATCGACGGGGGCGCTTTCGCGGAGACCGGGTCTCCCGATCACGCCCGGGAGCAGAACGTGGTGGCCAACGTTATGAGGTTGGCCGACGTCTGCCGGGCCAAGGGCGTGCCGGTCATGCATGTCTGGTACATAGTCGAAGAAGGCGCTCCGGGTCTCAAGCTCAACGCCCCCCTGTTCGAAGGCGTGGTGGGTACCAACGGCTTGGTGAGAGGAAGTTGGGGAGCGGCGCCCGCCGAGGGCCTGGAGCCCCAGGAAGGCGACCTGATCGTCGAGAAGATGCGGATGAGCGCCTGGCAGGGAACCAGGATGGAGTCGCTGCTCAGGGGCTTGGGCCGTGACACCGTGATCGTGACCGGCGCCTGGACCAACATGTCGGTGGAGCACACGGCGCGTACCGGCGCCGACAAGGGCTATTACATGGTCGTCCCCGAAGATGGCTGCTCGACCATGAATGCCGACTGGCACAACGCTTCGATCAACTATGCCCTTCAGAACGTGTCGACCGTAACCAATGTGGATGCGGTGATATCGGCTCTCGGCTGAGTCGCTTGGTTACCAGGGCCTCAACGCGCAGCTCGAAGCAAAGATCCCCCCTGCAGTGGGTGGGTCTTGGCATCGGCCTGCTTCTGCTGGCCCTGATCGCAGCCTGGGTGCTGGTTCTGGCAACCGGCACCCCGGCCGGGCCGTTGATACACGAGCCGAGAGACTTCCTCTCGACGCTGCTCAACGCCCTCACAATCGCCGGGCTCTATTTCATCGTGGCGGCCGGGTTCACTCTGATTTTCGGCCTGATGAGGGTGGTGAACCTGGCTCATGGGTCCTTCTTCCTGCTGGGCGGGTATGTGGCTCTGGAGTTCCAGAGGTTCATGGTGGGAAAGAGCGGGAATATCTCCAGTTCGGAGGTGAGCGCTCTCAGATGGTTGGTCCCCCTCGCCCTGGCGGCGGCGGTGGCGGGCATCATCGGATTGATCACCCAGCAGGTTTTCCTGCGGTGGTTTCAGGGACAGGACATGCGCGAGACCCTGATCACCATTGCCATCTCCGTGATCCTGGCCGACCAGATGCTGACGCACTTCGGCGGTCTCGCCAAGGACATCAGGTGGCCGGCCCTCTTGGATCACTTCCTGATCGTGTTCGACTTCCGGTATTCGGTGCCGCGGCTGTTCATGCTGTTCACCGCCATAGTGGTGGGCGTGGCCCTGTGGTTGTGGTTGCACAAGACCCGCACCGGAATGGTGATTCGTGCCGGTGTTGACGACACTGCCATGGTGCAGGCGCTGGGGATCAACGTGCAAGTGGTGTTCGCCCTGGCCTTTCTGGTGGGGTCGGCCCTGGCTGGGATCGGAGGTGTGATGGGAGGATCCTTCGCCAGCCTGGCGCCCGGAGTGGACGGTCAATGGTTGCTCAACTCGATCATCGTGGTGATCGTGGGTGGAATGGGCTCGCTGGTGGGCGCTATGGCCGGTTCTTTACTTCTGGGTCTGGTCACCGCTTTCGCTCCCGCCTACCTGCCTGCTGATTTCACGCACTATTCGGTGATCTTCACCTTCGTGCTGCTGGCCGCGGTCCTGGCATGGCGGCCCTATGGTTTGTTCGGACGGCCGGAATGACCTTGCGATCACCCTCTCGTTTGATCAAGTTCACCCCCGAACGAGCAATGCTGTTGGTTGTCCTAGTCGTGTTGATATTGGCGCCGGCCTTCTCCACCACTTTCTTTGTCAGCTTTGTCCTCACCCAGACTCTTTGGCTGGGAATCGCCGCCGCCAGTCTGATTTTCCTGGCCGCCTACGGGGGGATGATCTCCCTGGCCCAGACTCTCATGTACGGGTTCGCAGGCTTCGCGATCGGGAATGCCGTCACGCAGGGGGGGAGCAAAGGACTGAACCTGGGCCTCAATCCCTGGGTGGGGGTGGCGATCGGAATCGTTTTCACAACAGTGCTGGCGTTCATCCTTGGTCTGGTGGCGAGCCGCTCGACGGGTCTGTATTACTTGATGATCACGCTCACTTTCGGTGTGATCGGGTTTTACTTCTTCGGGCAGGTCACTACCTTCTCGGGCTTTGGCGGCATCAATCAGATCGTGGCGCCCGACTTCATCGGGGAACCGGGGGAACATCCGGTAAGCCTGTACTACGCGGCACTGGCTGTATCGGTATTCAGTTACATGCTGCTGCGCTATGTCACCCGAACTCCCTTCGGCCTGGCGCTGCAGGGAATTCGCGATGACCCGGTGAGGATGAGCGCCTTGGGATACAACCTGGTTATGCACCGCGCTCTTGCCTTCGTGCTGGGTGGGTTCGTCGCATCTCTGGCAGGGGTGCTCAACGTGTGGTGGAACCGCCAGATCGATCCTGCTTCGATAGGAATCGGAGAGATACTGGCTCTTTTGATAATCGCGGTCATCGGCGGCATGAACCGGCTGGAGGGCGCCTGGGTGGGAGCGTTCATCTATGTGGTGGTGAACAACTACGTCAGATCGGTGCCGTTGGTCGACAAGATCGGGATCACCGAGGATCGGTTCAACACCCTGGTGGGTGTGATCTTTTTGGTGATCGTACTGGCTTCCCCCGACGGTCTCATGGGACTGGGAAGCAGTTTCGGAAAGCTATTGAAACGCATCTTCCGCCCGGCCTCCGGTCGGGAACCCCCCGGGGATAAGCTCGGGGAACCACAGGAAACGACCACAACTGGTTGAAATAGAAAGATAAGAAAGGAGAAAGAATGTCTTTTCGTAAGTCAAAAGTAATGAGGCTGGCGATACTGGCAGCTGTTATTGCTCTGATCGCCGCCGCCTGCGGAGGCGAGGAGGAGACTGCCACTACCACCGCCGCTCCCACTACCACCGCCGCTCCCACCACCACTGCGGCCGCCCCTGAGCCGGAGGAGGAGATGGAAGAGGAGATGATGGGCACCGAGGTCATCAACCTGGCCGTGCTGTCCGACTGCGAAGGAGCGTTCGGAGGTTTCCACGACCAGGACCTGGCCGGCGTCGTCGCGGCGTTCGCCGAGTTTGCAGGCGCTACCGTCACCAATCCCAATAAGCCGACCGACGGCTTCACCGGCGCCTCGGTTGCCGGGGTCCCCGTCGAGTTGGTGGGTATCGGTTGTGCCGACGACACCGCTGATAAGGCCATCGAAGAGACCCGCCGCCTGATGGAGCAGATCGGCGCCGACATCATGATCGGCCCGCTGTCGGGTGACGAGTCCATCGCGGTGGCCAACTACGCCAAGGACCATCCCACCCAGACCTTCATCAACGGAACGGCTGGCGCCCTGGACACCACTATGCACGTCCAGGCTCCCAACTTCTTCCGGTACAACGGTGACGGAGCTCAGTGGAACGCCGGTACCGGCGACTACGCCAAGAACGTGCTCGGATGGGAGACCGCGGCCGTGGTCATGGACGACTACAGCTTCGGCTGGACCTCCGCGGCCGGCTTTATCGCCGAGTTCTGCGCGGCCGGCGGTGATGTGACCTCGCGGGTCTTCCCGCCGCTCAACACCACCGACTATTCGTCGTTCGCCGCCCAGCTCCCCGACCCCGATGAGGTCGACGGGTACTTCTGGGTGGTCGGCGGAACCGGAACCATCCCCTCGCTCAAGGCCTTCGAGGACGCCAAGGGTGAACTCAACCCTGAGCAACACATGGGTAACTTGTTCTGGGAGTTCGCGGTCGGAGCGTTCGATCCTGGCATGGCCGGCGCCTATGTCGGCGGATTCGGCACTGCTGCCGACCTCGCCCTGGACTCGGTTGGCGAGCACACCGCCATCCTGGATCGTCACTTCGATGATTTCCCCGATCCCGGTGGAAACATGACGCCCGCAGCCCTCCAGGCCCACTCCGGATTCCTGGTGAACTACTTCGTGGCCGCCAAGGCGCTCATCCAGGCACTGGAGCAGGTCGGCGGAGACATCTCCGATGATCATCAGGCTCTGCAGGCGGCACTCGGTGGCTTGACCGTCGAAGGCCCCTACGGTCCGATCTCCTTGGACAGCAACCGCCAGGCGATCGTGGACTCCTATGTCCGCCAGATCGTCGCCAACGACGACGGTTCGCTCGGGTTGACCACCGTTGCGGTGATCCCCGGTGTGGATCAGAGCTTCGGCGGCGCTTTCACTCCGGACATCGACCCGCCCGGGCGTGAGGTTCCCACCTGTGAGGAGCGTGACCTGCCCTGGATCGGCAACTCGATTCCGGTGGTCGACGGCGTTCCCCAGAGCTAGGACGAGGAAGGAACTGACCGAGTAAGAACATGAACGAGACCAACGGAACTCCGATCCTGCGACTGCGCGGGATTGAGGTGATCGTTGGAGGCGTGCATGCCCTGCGTGGCGTTGACTTGGACGTCACGCAGGGCGAGCGCCTGGGAATTCTCGGACCGAACGGGGCGGGAAAGACCACCCTGTTCAACGTGATCTCCGGTGACTTCGCTCCCACCGAAGGCCAGGTCGTCATTGGTGACCTGGATGTGAGCACCGCTCCGTCCCGGGTACGGCCCGGCCTCGGAGTGGCCAGGACCTACCAGCAAACCCGGCTCTTCGGGGGTCTGACCGTGGCGGACAATCTGTTTGTGGCGGCTGCGGGCAAAGGCGGGGGACGTCTTCGGATGTTTCACAAGGGATCGGATGAGGGCTACCGGCAACACGCCCAGCAGGCGGCGGCCGAAGTCTGGCTCGATGACAAGCTGGGATCCATGGTGGCAGATCTCTCCCACGGCGAGCAACGTCAGTTGGAGGTTGCCATGGCCATGGTCACCGATCCTTCGTTGCTGTTGCTTGACGAACCGGCATCCGGTCTGTCGAGTGCCGAGCGGGAGCGGCTCACCGAGTTGCTGCTGGCGCTGGATCGCAGCATCACGTTGATGCTTATCGAACATGACATGGACGTGGCGCTGGAAGTCGCCGAGCGGGTGGTGGTGATGCACGAGGGATTGACAGTGGCCGAAGGCACCCCGGATGAGATTCGCGCCAACCAGCTTGTTCACGATATCTATCTGGGTCGGAGATAGACGAAAATGGCTGATAGCAGACCCCTTCTGGAAGTCGAGAACCTCGTTTCCGGGTACGGGGCTGCACAGGTCCTCCACGGCGTCTCCTTCCAGGTGGGCGCCGAAGCCGTAGCGGTGGTCGGTCGCAACGGCATGGGGAAGACCACCTTGTGCCGCACCATCATGGGACTGGTGGCGGCCCGTTCCGGCTCGATTCGCCTGGCCGGTCACGAACTGACCGGGAGAAAGCCCCACCACATCGCAGAACGCGGCATCGGGTATGTTCCCCAGGGCCGCCGGCTGTTCGCCTCGCTGAGCGTTGACGAGCATTTGATGATGCTAGCCAAGGGCACCAAGGGTCAACGGTGGACTCCAAGTGCGGTGTACGACCTCTTCCCCCGCTTGGTGGAGCGCAAAAACGTGAAGGGGACGAGACTCTCCGGAGGGGAGCAGCAGATGCTGGCCATCGGCCGCGCGCTTCTGCTCAATGCGCCGCTTTTGATCATGGACGAGCCGTCCGAGGGACTGGCGCCCACCATCATAGAGCAGTTGATCGACACCTGCCGGACACTGGTGGAAGAGGGACACGCGGTCCTGCTGGTCGAACAGAACCTGGGAGTGGCGTCGGAGATCGCCCAACGCCACTTGGTGATGGTCTCAGGGCGAATAGCCGCCGAGATGGAACCCGACCAACTCCTCAACGACCCCGAGGCGCAGCGACGGCTCCTGGGAGTGGAATCTTCGGGCTGATAGAACCCGGGCGGGAGATCCCTCTGTAGAGCAGGCAAATTCGACGGCGAGAACTGCCCGATGACAGGGCGGCCGTCCTCAAGTGTCACACCTGTCGTTGTAACCTCGCGATACCAAATGACAAAACCGGAGTCGAAAACCTTCCATGTGGGTGATCGGGTGATGAGAGTCGCCGGGGGAGAAACAGGCGTGGTTGTTGGCGCCGGCAGTCCCCTCGGCTACGAGGTTTCTTTTGCCACCGGCACCCTCTATCTGGATGGCACAGCATTACAACCTGTGTCGGAAAACCCGCAACAGGCTCTGCTGCGGAACGATCTCGGCAGAGCCGAGGTATACGGGCTTGCCATACAGGCGCTCTACCTGCAGCACGCTTACCGCTACGACGATATGGCTGGATTGTCCAGCGCCCGCATCGAGCCGGCCTTCCACCAGGTGATGACTGCCCTTCGAGTGCTTTCCAAAACCCGGCCCCGCATGATCTTGGCCGACGAAGTGGGGCTGGGCAAGACCATAGAAGCCGGAATGATCCTCAAGGAACTGCGCGCCCGGCAGATGGTTGAGCGGGCGCTGATCGTGGTGCCTCCGTCACTCCAGTGGCAGTGGCGTCAAGAACTCAGTTCCAAGTTCAACGAGGAATTCCAGGTCTTGGATGGTCCTTTGATCAAGTCTTTGGAGAAACGTGGAGAGAATCCGTGGCGGCTTTACGACAATGTCATCTGTTCTTTGAACACGGCCCGGCGGAACGACCGGGCACAGCAGATACTGGAGGCAGGCTGGGACATGGCGATTTTCGATGAGGCCCACAAGGTGCGCCGCAGCCTCCCGAGCACCAAGAAGATAGTTACTACCCAGGCCTATCGCCTGGCAGATGAACTGAAGGAGACAGTCTACGGTCTGTTGCTTCTCACTGCCACTCCGATGCAACTCCACCCATTTGAGCTGTATTCCCTGATCGAGTTGGTGGAACCCGGTCTGTTCGAGTCCTTTGAACAGTACGAGGCGGCCAGGCAATGGCTGCCCGACCTCACCAAGGTAGCCAAGTGCTTGCAGGAGTGGGAGAAGGTGAACGCCTCTGACCGAGGGGAAACGCAGTCGTTCGTCAAAATCCAACTGCCGAGCGGGGAAGACCTGGACTTGGACAGGAGAGAACACCGGGAACGGGCCCTGGAAGACTTGTCGCGGGAGTTCCCACTTAGCAGGACGCTGGTCCGGAACCGCAAGTCCGAGGTGGGAGGATTCACCAAACGCCGTCCTCAAGTGGTGCGGGTGGAAATGCTCCCCGAGGAGATCGGGATATATCAGGATGTAAACAACTACATCCGGGACGAGTACGACCTGGCGCAAAGAGAAGATCGCAAGGCGGTTGGGTTTGTGATGGTCAGCTACCAGAAGATGCTGGCTTCCAGTTCCAACGCCATTCGCGGCGCCCTGCTCAAACGCATCGCCAAACTACGCGAGAAGCTCGGGTCGCCCGCCTCGGACTGGGGAAACAACCGTCCTACCGAGGATGATCTCGATGACTGGACCGATCCCAGGGAACTCAGCGCGGTTGCAGACCGCTATCACCATGAAACCCGCGCCGGATTGGCTGAGGAACTGCGGGCTGAGATTGATCGGCTGGAACAACTTGTGTTCCGGCTGGGGAAGATTCGCGACTCCAAAGCGAGAGAATTCCTGCGTATTCTCCGAGACGAGATAGAGCCGGATCAGAAGATCCTCGTTTTCACCCAGTTTCTCGACACTCAGACATTCTTGAAGGCGACACTCGAGAGCCAGGGATATGGAGTGGAGATATTCAACGGTGTCATGAGCCAGGAGCACAAGGACGAGACTGTGCGGCGATTCCGAGACAGGTCGCAGATCATGATCTCCACCGAAGCTGGCGGGGAGGGACGCAACTTCCAGTTCGCTCATGTGATGTTCAACTACGACCTGCCTTGGAATCCGATGAAGGTCGAGCAACGGATCGGACGCTTGGACCGCATCGGCCAGAAAAGAGAGGTGGTGATCTACAACTTTGCCTGCCAGGGGACAGTGGAAGAGCGGATTCTGGAGGTGTTGGAGGATCGGATCGGTCTCTTCGAGGAGTCGGTGGGTCCGCTGGATCCCATTCTGGGCGATGTAAGTAAGGAGATCGAGCGTATGGCATTGAGCAAAGCTGGGAATCGCCGGGAAGATTTCCAGGCCATCGCCTCGGAGTGGGAGCAGAAAGTCAAAGAGTCTCGGAGGCTGGAAAAGGAAAGAAGATATTTTGCCCTGGACCCGTCCACTTTCCGGAGAGACCATGCCAATCGATTGGTGGAAAAACGCGTTATGGCTGAGTTCTCCGACCTGGCGAACCATGTGGGGATGACTCTTCGGTATTACGGAGGAAACATGACGGATCATGAGAAGGGCGGGGTTGGCATCTATCTCTCCGGTGGGCTGCAGCGGCGCCTGAAACGGGACAAACGGTCTTACCGAGGGGTTTTCGACTATCGATTGGCTCTGGAACGTGAGGATCTCGACTTCTTTGCTTTCGGGCACGGGCTGATCGACGCAATAGTGAGCATGCCATTGGAGTCCCACAGCCCTTTGGCCTGCCACCGCCGGGTCAGCGGAGTGCAAGGAGGTCCCTACTTGGAAGTGTTCTATGCACTGGAGGGCGAGGGTCCGGCTCGTTTCGGCGTATTCGTGCGTCATCTGGTGAGCAAAAACCTGACTGTGGAAGAGGAAGTGGTTACCGAGATGCCCCAGGTGGGAGGTGCCTGGATGGAGGGAGAAACGCCCGAGTGGCTGGGCGCGGCTTTCGATGTAAGCGCGAGCAAGATCGCGGACAAGAGGCTGGAGGCTGACCAACATGTATTCGAACTGCAAGAGAAATGGCGCCGGGAGGAATTGGAGAGAACCGAGCGCATGTACACCTATCAGAAGGTTCGCTTGATGAACAGGATCAGGGATGAGAGGGCTTGGATCGATGAGAAGGAAAAGACCGGTACGTCCCAGGAAAGGAGAGTGTTGCCGGCCCGGCGCGGCATGTTGGCGAAGAACCGAAGGCGTCTGGCAGGACTGGAAGAGGATCGGCGACACAGAGTGCAGGACATCGAAAGCAGAGCATCGGACCTCTCCATTCGATTGCTGGCAGCGGCATTGGTGGTCGGGGAGTGAACAGTCCTCTCGCTTACGGTATCGACTACGGTACGACCAACAGTTCCATCTCTGTGGCCTATCCCCACCGGGTGGAGGTGTTGCGGTTGGGTATCGACGCGGGCATGCCCAACTCGGTCCCTTCAATTACCTATCTGCATCGAGATGGCCTTCGAATGGCGGGAGACCGGGCGGTGGAGCAGTTCACGATCACCGGTGACCAGCGCACCAGTTGCGAGCACTGTGCTCTGGTGGTCCGGGAGAGACATGGTCGAAGGGGTTGGAAGTGGGGTAGTGACTGCCGCCAGTACGAGCGCGGGGGAGGTTGTCTCGATTCACGACTGATGGGTGAACTCAAGAGCGAATTCGCCAACGATCTCTTCCGCAGTACCCATTCGTGGTCGATCGACTTCACCATGGAGCAACTGGCCTCCATCGGTATCAGAGATTTGAAACGCCGCGCTGATCGGTTAACCGGTCAGGACGTGACCAGAGTGGTTATAGGACATCCGGTGGCCTTTTTCGGGACCGCCGAGGAAGACTTCGAAGAACTGCAGCAACTGGCGGAGGACAGGCTGAAGGAGGCCGCACACGAAGCCGGATTCTCAGAGGTGGAGTTGTATCCGGAGCCGGCCGCCGCCGCTCTCGATACGGTGATTCCGGACGGTTACGCGGTAGCTGTCGACTTCGGGGGAGGGACGTTCGACATAGCGGTGGTGGAGGTCGACGGTCAGGAGGGAGAGGTGGTGAGCATGGAAGGCGCCAGAATAGGAGGTTCGATCTTCGACCAGTTGATCTTCCGTGACAAGGTGGCGCCCTCACTGGGGCTTGACCACCCGTCCATACCGACCTGGTTCAGAGACAGCCTGGGCAGTTGGAGCGGCTTCCGGGGTTTGATGACCAACAGGCACACTTTCTATGTCCTCAATCAACTGAGAAAGTTGAATCCGCGTTCCGGCGCACTGGTGGACGCCATTGTGAGAGGGGGCCAGGCGCATCCGTTTCACAAGGCCATAGAGAGGGCGAAGATCAGACTGTCGGAGAGGTCGATGACCTCCATCGAGTTTCATCCTCCACAGGGAGACTTGTCGATACCACTGAACAGAACCGACCTCGACCGGCTAACCGAGCCCTACCTGCGTACTATCCGAAATCAGATGCTCAAAGCGTTGGACAGAGTGGGAATAGGCCCGGACCAGGTCACGGCGGTGTTCCGCACCGGAGGCTCATCGCGTTTGTTCTCCTTTGCAGCGATGCTGGAACGGGTTTTCGGAGCAGACAAGATACGTGACCGGGAACCGTTCACAACCGTCGCCAAAGGTTTGGGAGTGGTCGCACAGGAGATTTGGACATGAGTCGACGAGACGCCACTCCCGACTTTGATGTCCCCACCCCCGAGGAATTGGAGCAGGGCATTCTCCCATTCGGGAAGAAGGCAAGAAGAGGGGAACGCCTCCGAAAAGACACCGAAAGGCCCGACCGTCGGCGGGTCAAGAGGGTCTTTTCCCGGCTGCGTCGCGGAGTAGGACAGAAAAGGACCGAAGCGCCTGCCCCTGCTCCTCCGTCTCTGCCCTTGGCCACCACAGAGCCGGATGAGCAACCGACTGCGGCGCCTGTAGAGTCGAGCGGGCATTCATCGGTGGCGCCGGCGCCGTCGGAAGCGCTCACGGAATCGCCTGCCAGATCCCGGACCAAGCCTTCTGAGCGGCGTCCAACGGCGGGAACCTCGACGGGAAAGGTGCGCCGCATCCGCGTTCCCGGGCGCACACCCGACACCGCCCCCGCCCGAGTCCCCAGCCCGGTCCCGGACTATTTGACTGAACAGTCGCGGCAACTGGGACATCGGCTGACTCCCTTCGAGCAGAAGGCGGGCATCGACCCACAGGAGATGAGGTACGTGGCGAAATGTTTGAGTTGCAACGCCGTAGCCATTGCCCGCCGCACGGCGCCCCCCAATTTCACAATGAAGGACAGCGGAAGTTGGGAAAGGCTATCCGGTTACGCTTCTGAAAGGCGTTGCTCGCCCTGAGCCAGCCCTGTGTTCACAGGCAGGGCAGCCTCCGGTGAGCCCCTCAGTCATAAAACTGAGGCAGCCCGCCAGCAGTAGCGAAGCCTCCGTCGGCTACCAGGGTGGCGCCTGTTACGTGGTAGAAGTCTTCGGAGGAGTATGCCAGGATCAGTCGGGCCAGTTCGTCTGGTCCGAACAGGCGACCCAGGGGGGTCATGCCGATGATGGCTTTTTCTCGTTCTGAGCCGGGGGCCATGTTCTTGCGGACGATGGGGGTGTTCACCACACCCGGGCTCACCGCTATCACTCGTATCTTGTCGGCGGCCCACTCCAGCGCCAGCACTTGAGTGAGCGACTCGACCCCTGCTTTGGCGGCGCAGTAGTTGGCGTGAAGGGCGCAGGATCGTTGCGCGGCCAGTGAGGCGATGTTCATCACCACCGCTCCTTGGGCTTCGCACAGGTTGGGATAGAAGGCTTGGGAGGTCATGAAAGTGCCCGTCAGGCAGACATCCAGCACGCTTTGCCACTGATGTGCGGTCATCTCGGCGGCGGGCGCCCGGTCTCCGAAACCGGCGCCGTTGATTAGCAGCTGGACCGGCCCGTATCGTTCTGCCACCTTGCCCAAAGCTTGCCGATCGCGGACATCGACCATGTGCCACGAGACGTATTCGAGATCGGACGGAGGCTCAGCTACATCAATGCCGGTGATCTCCCACCCTCGTTCGTGGAGCAGGCGCACGCAAGCCGAGCCGATGGCGCCGGAGGCGCCGGTAACGACGGCACGAGAACTCGACATCAGGGCAGAGCGTACCAAGACGTGTTCACGCTTGGGTGGGGTGGTGGTTTGGCGTGGTGGCGGGAGGATGGCGGCAGGTGGCGGGGGTTGCCGTCCCGGTTTGGGAGGTGGCGCGCTGTTTATGCGCGTTTGAGCCGGTAAACAATTAGCGGGGTGTTGTATCTGGTGTTCAAAGTGCTTCCAGAAACCCCCATTGGGGATGGGCGTGGATCAAGAGTGGCAAAACGGGCCGGCAGGAACCATAGAGACAGGACGCGGGTTCGGTCATTTTCTCTGTTTGATCGGGCGTCGGCGCGTGGGTTGGCGTCGGCGGTTCCGGTACTTAGGTCGGGGTGGGCGTCCCCATTGGGTGGGTGGTGGGCGGAGCCGGTAGGCGCCGGTTGTAGTGCGTTCAACCTGCCAGTCATTGTCGTGGACTTTGTGGTGGCATTTGCTGCACAGAAGACACATGTTGTCCAGGTTGGTGGGACCCCCGTCTTGCCAGTGGACGATGTGGTGGGCCTGGCACCAGGAGGCTTTGGCGCCGCAACCCACACAGTGTTTGTCCCGGGCGACCAGCGCGGCCCGCTGGGAACCGCTGGCCGTCCGCCGCGCCCGTCCCAAATCCAGCGGCACCGACGAACCCGAGAACATGGCGGGCAGGATCTGAGCGTCGCAGGCCAACTGGCGCAGGGTCTGGGCGGGGAGGGGGGTTCCGTTCTCGAGGCGAGGGTTGCCCAACTGTTGGCTGACCGTGTCGTAGTCGGCGATCAACAACAACCTCACGCCCTGGGAACCACCGTTCTTGTCTTTGCCTTGGCGGGTGACCAGTTCGGCTATGGCGTCGGCCATCCGCTGACCCGCAGTAGCCCGATCGGTGGGGTCTTCTTGGTGCCATAGTTGTTTCATCATGTGAGACACCGCCGTTTCGACCCGGGCGCCGGTGACCGGGTCGAAACGCCCATAAAGGACGGTCATTCCGTCGTCTTGGTCGGTGGTGAGCTTGGCGAACCGGCGGGAGCGCTGATGCTCCAACTTCGACACACCATCATCTTGGGCACGGGCCTGTTCGTGTTTGCGTACCATGCGGGCGAACTTGTCAGGAGACTGGGAACGGGCCCCGTCCAACAACTCGTCCTCGACGATGGTTCCCCTCTGGTTGGCGCCCGCCAGGATACGCGCGTTGTCAGCAGAGATCTCTCCCTTGCGTAACCCTTCCCGGGTTTTGGGCAGCTCCTCCAACCCCCGGGCGGTCTCCACCTCCGACCGGGCCTTCCGACGGCCCAACAGACCGTCCTCCCGCAAAATCGTCTCCACCTTCTCCGCCCCCTGGCGGCGGCGCAACTCCGACACCGCCTGGGCGCGGACCGCCGCCACTTGGTTCTGGACGCGGATGGTGGACTGGATTCGCTGTTTCAGTTCTTCAACCGACGCCTCTACGACCGGCAGAGAGGGTGACAGGAGCTTGGCCAGGTTGGCGGACCGCCGGCTGTTGACTGCTTGTTTCATGTGTACAGTATGCACAGGGGGTGTGACAAAACATCACTAAGTTGTGAAAACAAACACTAAAACTTTTCCGCAGCGTCCACCAAACGGTTGCCGAAAGACCCCCGACCCACCGAGCGCTTGGTGACAGAAACCGGCGCTCCCAGTTGGTTTACGTTCCTCGCCCACATCACCCCCGCCCTCACCCGCGACCCCCCGCATGATGTGAACACGCCTTAGCCGACCGAGCCCGAACTCGCCCCAGGAGCTAACGGGCTCCCCGCGATTTCGGAGATGTCGCACCCATAGATGTCTCGCAGGAGTCTGAGGAAATCGAGCAGGGGTGCACTGTAGTGCTGGGCTCGTCGCACCAAGACGTGGGTGGGCAGATGCACATGCTGATCACCCTTCAACTCGATGTGTCGAAGAGTCCCCTGCTCGATTTCAGTGAGGATGGCGCTGTGAGGCAGAAAGGAGATACCCAGCCCCAGAGCCACCATGCGCTTGGTTGCTTCGATGTTGTCCAGCATCGTCTCGATCTGAGGGACGATTCCCGCTTCTCGGCAGGCTTGATTGATGAGCAGGAAGTAAGTGGAACTGGGATCGTAGAGGATAAGGGGCTGTCTGGCCACCTCCCAGATGTAGGCGTATCCGCGCTCCGCGAAGGGATGATCGGGATAGGTTGCCAGGACGATCGGTTCGTCGTAGAGATGTATCGAGAACACTTCCGGGTGGTCAAGACCTCTCGACAGGCCTATGTCCACCACTCCGTTCGCAACCATATCTATCACGTCTGATGACCGTCCGGTGCGGATACGAGCCGCCACCCCGGGGAAGCGGTGCTGGAAACGCTCGAGGGTGGGGGGGAGTATGTAGGTTCCTATGATCCGGGCCGACCCGATGGTGATGGTCCGCCGCTGGGACTCCTGGGTATTGCGAACGGCTTGCGTGCCCAGATCAATGGTCTCAAGTGCCTGCTCGACAAAAGGGCGGAAGGCTTCCCCGGCTTCAGTGAGTCTCACCCCCCGGCCCATGCGATGGAAGAGAGGAGTCCGCAATTCCCGCTCGAGGGCCCGGATTCGCCCGCTCACGGATGGCTGGCTCAGGTACAAGGCGCGGGCTGCCCCGCGAAAACTCCCCGATTTGGCCGCCTCGATAAACGATTCAAGTTGTGAAAGCTCCATAACAATCCCGCACTGTGGAAGATGTTCCGTACTGTGGAAGTATAAGCTTCGCCTATCGCTCTGATATGAAATTAGGGTCTTCTCCTATCACTTGAAATCGAGCACACTTTCCTTTAATGTGTCGAAGAGTCGTTGCATCATCTGGGCTTTACCCCGAAGGTGACGATTACCGGCGCGCAGTTCAAGCAGCCAAACCCGCAATGCCAAAGGAGGATGATCATCATGTCGATTAATGGCCACAATGGGTTTGACGCTGTAGTAGGCGACCTCCAAGTCCGCTGGGATTTCGAGGAGCGGTGGCAAGGAATACAGCGCTCTTACTCCCCGCAGGACGTGTTGGCGCTGCGCGGGTCCCTGCAGATCGAACACACCCTTGCCCGGGCCGGAGCCGAACGGCTGTGGAATCTGCTCCAGACAGAGCCCTTTGTCCGCACCTTTGGCGCCCTGACCGGCTCCCAAGCGGTGCAGATGGTCAAAGCCGGACTGCAAGCTATCTACCTGAGCGGTTGGCAGGTGGCTGCCGACGCCAACCTGTCGGGACAGACTTATCCCGACCAGAGCCTCTATCCATCCAACAGTGCGCCGACCCTGATCAGACGGATCAACAGTGCTTTGATGCGCGCTGATCAGATCGCTCACCTCAACGGCGAGTACGGCGCCCACTGGTTCGCTCCGATCGTCGCCGACGCGGAGGCGGGTTTCGGTGGTCCTATCCACAGCTACGAACTGATGAAGTCCATGATCGAGGCCGGCGCCGCAGGTGTTCATTTCGAGGATCAACTCGCATCCGAGAAAAAGTGCGGACACATGGGCGGCAAGGTCCTGGTGCCCACCTCGCAGTTCATTCGTACCCTGACCGCGGCGCGCCTGGCGTCCGATGTGATGGATGTGCCGACCGTTCTGATGGCTCGGACCGACGCCCGGGACGCCACCTTGCTGATGAGCGATGTCGATGAGCGGGACCATCGGTTCCTCACCGGGGAGCGAACTGCCGAGGGATACCATGTGGTGCGAGGCGGCATGGAGGCGGCGACGGCCCGCGCCCTGACCTACGCTCCATTCGCCGATATCCTGTGGTGCGAGACCCCCGAACCGGACATCCAAGATGCGGCGCGGTTTGCGGAGGCCGTCCATGCTGAATTCCCCGGGAAGCTCTTGGCCTACAATTGCTCGCCGTCGTTCAACTGGAGACAGCATCTCAACAACGATGAGATCGCTCGATTCCAGAATGAACTCGCCGAGTTGGGATACAGGTTCCAGTTCATCACGCTGGCAGGTTGGCACTCGGTCAACTACCACACCTTTGACCTGGCCCGGGCGTACGGCGCCGAAGGCATGGCCGCCTACAGCAGGCTTCAGAACCGGGAGTTTGCCTCAGAGGTTCATGGCTACACCGCCACCAAGCACCAGGCCGAGGTCGGAGCGGGCTATTTCGACCGGGTGGCGCAAGCCGTGAGCGGCGGCAACGCCTCCACATTGGCGCTGGTGGGCTCCACCGAAGAGATGCAGTTCAACTGACCGGGAGTCTGCCTCGGAGGATCTTCGCGTCTCGCCGAGGGGCTTACGCAGAGGCTCGCCCTATGGGTGTGGTATGTCTGTTCCCATGCAGGTCAGACGTGCGACGAGCCGGACGGCCATCGGCGAAAGAGACTCGATTCGGTCCTTGAGTTCGTCGATGGTCCTCAGGTGGTTGCCGTGGCAATCCTGCGTTCTATAAGATCCACATACTCGGGCTTCAGTTCGATGCCGACCCAGTTCCTGTGGAGTTCCCTGGCTGCCACGAGCGTCGTCCCGGACCCGGCGTAAGGATCGAGGACCACATCACCGGGGCGACTGGTGATCCGGATGCACCGACGAGCCAGGGTCATTGGCATGACCGCAGGGTGGTCATCAATCCCCCCCGCCTTCCGAGACCTGGGCTCGGTATTGATGTCCCACATCGTCCGCAGCCGACGGCCGTTCGGTCCCGTCACGGCCGAGACGTCGTAGAAGTAGTCCTGATTCTTCGACAACAGAAACACAGTCTCGTGAGCCTTCGTGGGCCGGTCACGTACCGACTCGGGATGCGCATTGGGCTTATACCAGATCACTTCGGACCTCAGCCACCACCCGGCATCCTGGAGAGCGAAGGCAAGCCGCCACGGAACGCCGATCAGATCCTTCGGCTTCAGTCCAACCGGAGTAGGAGGGCGCACCGACATCGCTCTTGCCCGGTTCCTGCGATCCGGGGCGCGGTACTTCCGGTTGCCCGAGGTGTAACTGTCTCCGACGTTGAGCCAGACGGTGCCGTCATCAGTGAGAACGCGCCGAATCTGGTCGAAGGCCGTGACGATGCTCTCGACGTACTCTCCCAGTCCGTCATCGCAACCGATTTGCTGGGAAACGTCGTAGTCCCGCAACGACCAGTACGGAGGAGAGGTCACGACCGTCTGCACGCTACCGGTCGGCAGAAGACTCAAGGCGTCGGTCGCACGACCGCACATGATCAAAGGATAGGTCAAGGAAGCCGTCGGAAGGTCTAGGTCCGTGCTGATCGTGACGTGCGAACCGATGCGGGCCGGCCCGCTTTCGCCTGTCCGGAACAGGGGGCGGCGCGATGGCAACTGTGTGTTGAGGTCCACGCGGCCAACCATATCCCCGGGGTGTGACAAACCCGGGGATGCAGCAAAAGTCATTCCGAGTAGGAAGGCGCCTCTTTGTGGTTTTTCCCCATACCTCAAATCCGACCTGGCAACGAGACGCCGATCTTGACAGAGGACAGATCCCACCAAGGAACCGGTAGGCATAACGGTTACGGTCTCGGGACAGGAAGACACCCAGAACACGGACTCCTCATCCGGGTGTTGCAGAGGGCGAGATTGATGGGGTTAGGCTTAGCCGGGTGAAATATGACCCCCGGCCCTTCTGACATGATTGATCACGATTACGTAAAACTCGTAGAAAAGGTAGTTTCCGAAGAGGATTTCTTTGGAAGAGCATCCCGAAATGATCGGGAGTCGCGTTATCCCTTCGAGAACATGGAAGCGCTCAAATCGGTTGGCGTGCCCTCCATGGCCATCCACCCCCAGTTCGGCGGGCCCGGCCACAACATCGCCACCCGCACCAAGGTGGCGGAGGTGATCGCCTACGGCGACCCGGTGTCCGCCGCCTGCACCAACATGCACTGGTCGGCGCTCGACCTGATCGGACCCTACGCCTTCGGGGACGACAACATGGCCGCACTGCTTCGGGACTGCGCCGAGAACCAGTCGATGTTCTGTGGCGCCGCCTCCGCGCCCCCCGATGAGTTGGATGTGACCAAGGTGGGCGCCCGGTTCCGCCGGGTTGAAGGGGGGTGGCTGGGTAACGGCCGAGTGGGGTTCGCCACCAATTCGGCGGGCGCCACCTATGTGGGAACCATCGCCTCGGTGGTGGATGAGCACGGCGAGTTGGTGGGGCGCAGACTCCTGGTGATGTTCGTTCCGGTCGGGACGCCCGGCATGACGATCCATGACGACTGGAACGCCATGGGCCTGAGGGCGACCGCCACCAATTCGGTAACAATCAAAGACGCGTTCGTGCCCGAGAAGTATGCCCTGGTGCGCGACTTGGACCAGCCTCAGGCCACCTTCACCGACGATGAGGGAGAGGTCCAGCACATGGCGTTTGGTCTCCTCAATCTGTCCGGCGGCGGAATGCAGTTGGGACATTGCCGCCGGATTCTTGACTATATGGCCGGATATCTGCGAAAGCGCAAGGGCGGGATCGCGGTGGCCATCAAGGGAAACGTGCCTTTGACTCGCGCCGACGTGGGATGGGCGCAGTCCACCTACGGGCGAATGAGCTTCTGGGTCCGCTCGGCTTCCACGGTGCTCTACGACACGGCCGCCAAACTATCCGACCCTCATTACCCGCAGGAAAGGCGGGCCTGGATCAGCCTGATGGCGCTCTACCACATCCGGCGGATGACCGAGGATGTGGCGCGGGAGTCCTTCCGGCTGGCAGGAGCGCACGGGATCGTGGCTGTCAATCCTTACGAGCGGATGTACCGGGATCTCCTGGCTCAGACCGCAATCATTTTCAAGGCGCCGGAGATGGAAGAACATCTCGGGAAGGCCGAACTGGGCATGGACTTCGATCCTATGCCGGGCGGTTGATCTCCAAACACTCGCCGAAGCCGCCGGCGATGATCCGAAGCTACCTCTACGTTCCCGGCGACCAGCCTTCCATGCTGGCCAAAGCGCCGACACGGGGGGCGGACATGCTCATCCTTGATCTGGAGGACGCAGTAGCTCCCAGCGCCAAGGCGGAGGCTCGCCGGATCCTTGCTGACATGATCCCGGTAATAGGAAGCGCCGGAGCGAGGTTTGCCGTTCGCATCAACTCCGAACCGGAGGAGATGGAAGCCGACCTAGCTGTTCTCGCGGATACGAAGGTCTCGACCTTGGTGGTGCCGAAAGCCACAATGTCGGTGTTAGGAGGCGTGACACGGGGGGTCGAAAGAGCAGGAAATCCCGGTCCGCTTCGTTTGATTGCCCTCATCGAAAGCGCTCGAGGTTTGTGGGAGTCTCTTCCTATTGCCGAACACCCCTCGGTGGTTGGAGTGGCTATCGGGGAGCAGGACTTGGGCGCCGACTTGGGCGTGGACCCCGACGCAGACCCGATGCTCTGGCAATCCGCCCGATCCCGGCTGGTGTGGGCGGCGGCAGCGGCGGGATTGCCAGGTCCGACCGGTTCGGTTTCGACCGATATCCGGGATCTGGAAGGACTGAGAGAGTCCACTCTCCTGCTCCGACAGTCCGGGTTCGCGTCCCGATCAGCCATCCACCCGGCACAGGTACCGGTCATCAACGAAGTTTTCACGCCTTCAAAGGACGAACTTGAAGCATCTCGCCGACTGGTCGCTCGATACGATCAAGCCTTGGCCGAGGGCAAGGGGGCGATCACCGACTCCCAGGGAAGGATGATCGACGAAGCGGTGGTCCGCCGAGCCCGCGGCATCATGAATCGCTTGAACCAGTGATCAACGTGGGTTGTCGCCCACGGAGGGACGGCGTACCGGGATGTCCCGGCCATTCGGTGAGAACTGGCTCGATACGTTGCTATCTGGGGATGCGGGTCGACTGAGGTTGCAATCAGGCGGCGCTTCGCTGTTCCACCGTAAGAAGTGGTGCCGAAGAAAGTCGTCGAAGACCGTAAACGCGTGGGCGGGGCTGTAGAGCATGCCTCTGGTGATGAACCCTGATCAGCGGACCGAGAGCATCCACCCAGGTTACGCAACTGCTGCGGTTTCTCCTCCCGCTCGTGCCATTCATCCGGTGCAAGTGCCGGTCATTAACGAAATCTTCACGCCCTCCCGGGATGAATTCGAAGCCGTCCGCCAGATGGCGGACTTATACGATGAAAGCCCTGCCCAGGGCAGGGGAGTTAATCTGTGACACCCAAAAAAGGATGAGCTACGAAGCCTTAGTCCACCGCTTGGCGCCTGATTGTCGGACTGGGTGTGGTACCCGCTACCGAGAGCAGTCGGCGCTCCGAATCAGTGAGCGACAAAGAGCAATCCCTGTTCTTCCGTGTAGTGGTCCTCCGCGATACGATTTCGGGCCACCTGCACATATCCGGAATGCAATTCGATCCCACCTGAGCGGCGACCATGGCGCCGCGCCACAACTACGGTGGTGCCTGAACCGGCGAATGGGTCTATTACCACCCCGCCCGGTGGAGACATTGCTTTGACGAAGAACTCCGCCAGTCCTTCCGGCATAACTGCGGTGTGGAGTCCCGCCGGCCCTCTGTGCTGATTGTAAGTCTGACCAACCGTGATCACGTTTCCCGGATCGGCGCCGCCACAACCGTAGGTTCGGGCGCGGTCTCTGCCAAACCCGGCTTCAGTGTTGCGCCGGCCGTTGGCGTCCTTGACCCGCCGGGCAATCTCTGACGGATCAGCCTTGTAAGGGACTCGCACGCTGTCCAGATCAAAGTAGGGCTTTGTTCCTTTGCTGAAGTGGTATACGTACTCGAAAGCATCCTTGGTGCGGGGTCCGAACCGACCGGGAATGGCATTTGGCTTCTGCCAAATGTATGTCTCGGTCCAACGCCAGCCCAGTCTCTGCAACTCCAGTACAAGTTGATACACGTACGGGTGGCGCTGGCCCCGGAGGGGACCGGCTTTTGCCACCCGGTTTTTGATATTCAAGACGAAGGAGCCGGTCTCTCGTGCAGCCTTGAGCATGGCTTCACCGAAGGGCAAGAACCACTCGACATATTTTTCGGGGGCAATCCGCGCATAAGAACGGGCATCAGCGTATGGAGGGGACATGAAAAAGAGGTCCACCGAGTTTGACGGCAGTCTGGGCAGCCATTCGGCGGAATCCCCCCACACGACCCCTTTATGCAACAGCTTGGCCAAGGCTCGTTCTCTGCCCTGGGGAGGTGCTGGAAGAGAATCACTGACCATGAGGTCAGGATAGCTTACACATGTGTCATTTTGGACTCCACCGGACTGAGGACTTTGAGGAGGCAGAACCGTAGAGTATGACTTTCCCAATAAGCCCGGATCGCCGTGGGGCAACGGATATCACTCGAACTTCCAAGTTGTGCGGCTATGTCATCTCAACGATGAGTTCCACTCCGAGTAACGGACATTGGTTGGTGGGGTGCAGCCCGCGGAAGACTCCGGGGGCTATCGGTGTTCTCCCCGGTCGGTGAGCGGCCTCTCGTCCTATCTGTACTCCTCACACCACACCTTTTCTCTTCAACTCGGCCAATTCCTCGGTGCTGAGACCCAGCTTCTCGCAATAGATCCGGTGGTTGTCCGCTCCCTGGGTGCGACCGCTCCATCGGACTTCGCCGGGGGTCTCCGACATCCGGAACAGGACGTTCTGCATCTTTATCTTCCCCAATTCGGGATCGTCCAGTTGGATGATTGAATCGAGCGCCTGATACTGGGGGTCTTCCATGACCTGGGAGATGTCGTAGATGGGGGCGACTGCCGCCTGGGCGGCGGTGAACGCTTCCATCACCTCCTCCAGGTCTCGCTGCGCGATCCAGTCGCCCACGTACTTGTCGAGCAGATCCACCCGCTTGGCGCGTTCCCGTCCCGAGGAGAACCACGGCTCGTCCACCAGCTCGGCATGACCAACCAGGCGGATCACTCTCTCGGCGATGCTCTGGGCGCTGGTGGAGATCGCCACCCAGCGGTTGTCCCGGGTCTTGTAGGTGTTGCGTGGGGCATTATCGACGGACCGGTTGCCGGTTCGGGGCTGGATGATCCCCAACTGGTCGTAAACCAAGGCGTGTGGTCCCAGCATCCCCATGATCGGCTCGATAATGGCGCAGTCGATCACCTGGCCCCGACCTCGGCCATTGCGGTCTCGGTGTAGGAGTGCCATCAGCACTGCGTTGGCTACCGTCAGGCCGGTGATACTGTCGGCCAGCCCGAAGGGGGGAAGGGTGGGAGGGCCGTCCGGCTGGCCGGTCAGGGAGGCGAAGCCGCTCATCGATTCAGCAAGAGTCCCGAATCCCGGTCGTCGGGAGTAGGGACCGAACTGGCCGAACCCGCTCACCCTGGCAATCACCAGTCCCGCATTTACCTCCGTCAATAGCTCAGGGGCGAGGTCCCACCTCTCCAAGGTGCCTGGTCGGAAGTTCTCGATCAGGACATCGGCGTCGGCAAGCAGACATAACAGCAGGTCACGCCCCTGCGGGGTGGACAGGTTGAGGGTGATTGCCTCCTTGTTGCGATTGAGGGTCTTCCACCACAGAGGCACGCCGTCCTTGACGTGTCCGTGGTTGCGAACCGGGTCGCCGCGGGGGTGTTCCACCTTGATGACCGAGGCGCCGTAGTCGGCCAGGAGGGTGGCTGCCATGGGACCGGCGAACAGGGTGGCGATGTCGATCACCCGAATCCCTTCCAACGGTCCGGCGCTCATAGTTCTCTTCCGATCTTCACGCCCCTGTAGACAGCGGTGGTGAAACTGCGGGGCGCCGGGGCGTCCCCGATAGCAGTTCCATGGCTTTCGGCAACATCGGTAACGTCGATCTTCATGCCCGATGGGTGGGTCTGTTGTTTGAAGGCATAGGACTGGGAGGTCTCATCGGTCCCTGACCGGTCAGCCGGTATTTGCCATCTGGCGGAGTACGTAGGGGAGGATGCCTCCGTGGCGGTAGTAGTCGACCTCGATGGGGGTGTCAATGCGGATGATGACCTCGAACTCCGTCGCCGCGCCGTTCTCCCCTTCGGCTCTCACCGTCACCCGCTGTCCGGGGACCAGTGATTCGTCGACCGGAATGTGAAAGGTCTCCGAGCCGGACAGGCCCAGGGTCTCGGGGTTCTCGCCTTCGGTGAACTGGAGGGGGAGCAGGCCCATCATCACCAGGTTGGTGCGATGGATGCGTTCGTAGCTCTCGGCGATGGCTGCTCGCACGCCGAGCAGGAAGGGACCCTTGGCGGCCCAGTCCCGCGATGACCCCATTCCGTAATCCCGACCGGCGATCACTATGAGCGGAGTCCCCCGTTCCCGGTAGGAGCCGGCCGCTTCGAAGATGGTCTTGACCTGACCGTCTCCGAAGTCGGTGGTGAACCCGCCCACCGTTCCGGGGGCCAGCAGGTTGCGCACCCGGATATTTGCAAAGGTGCCGCGGCTCATGATCCGGTCGTTGCCCCGGCGGGCGCCGTAGGAGTTGAAGCCCGAAGGCTGCACACCCCGTTCGATGAGATACTGTCCGGCAGGGGTGTTGGCCGAGATCGGACCGGCCGGGGATATATGGTCGGTGGTGATGGAATCTCCCACCATCACCAGTGCCCGAGCGCCACTGATGGGCTCCACCGGACGGGGCTCCGGGGTGAGATCCGTGAAGAACGGCGGTGACTGGATGTAGGTGGAATCGTCCGACCACTGGTACAGCCGGCTTTCTTCCATGTCAACGGCTCGCCACTCCGCGGCGCCGGTGAAGACGTCGGCGTAGCGGGCGTTGAACTGCTCGCGGCTCACGTGACGGTCGATGATGGAGGTGACTTCTTCCTGGGAGGGCCAGATGTCCCGCAGGTAAACCTCCCGGCCCTCGGAGTCGGTTCCCAGGGGCTCGGCGGACGGATCCCAGTCGACCGTGCCGGCCAGTGCATAGGCCACCACCAGCGGAGGAGAGGCCAGATAGTTGGCCTGGATGTGGGGGCTGATGCGGCCCTCGAAATTGCGGTTGCCCGACAGCACGCTGGCGGCCACCAGATCGGCTGAATCGATGGCCTCGGTGATGGGCTCGGGCAGCGGCCCGGAATTGCCGATGCAGGTGGTGCATCCATAGCCCACCACGTAGAAACCCAGCGCTTCCAGGTCCTCGGTCAGCCCCGCCCGGTCCAGGTAGTCGGTCACCACCTGGGATCCGGGCGCCAGCGAAGTCTTGACCCAGGGCCGGCGTGTCAAGCCTCGGCGCCGGGCGTTGCGGGCCAGTAGCCCGGCCCCGACCATCACCGCCGGGTTGGAGGTGTTGGTACAGGAGGTGATGGCGGCGATCACCACTCGGCCGTCCTCCAGATCGAAGGTATCACCGTTCAGGCTGACCTGCTGGGCGACGTTGGCGCCATTGGGAGGGGAGCGATCAAATACCGAAGCCAGGTCCGAATGCCACTGATCCTTCATCCGGAACAGCGGGATGCGGTCCTGGGGACGGCGGGGACCCGCCAGGGACGGTTCCACGGTGTCCAGATCCAGTTCCAGGTGGGCGTGGTATGAGATCTCCCGGTCATCTCGCCACAGTCCCTGTTCCCGGCAGTACTGCTCCACCGTCTCCGCCAACTCCGGGGACCGGCCTGACAGTTCCAGGTAACGGATGGTCTGGCTGTCCACCGGGAAGAATCCCACCGTGGCGCCGTACTCCGGCGCCATGTTGGCGATGGTGGCCCGAGTGGCCACCGGCATGTCGTCCAGTCCCGGACCCCCGAATTCAACGAACTTGCCCACCACCCCGTGGCTGCGGAGCATCTCGGTGACTCGCAGCACCAGGTCGGTGGCGGTGGAACCTTCCCGCAGGCGTCCGACCAGCCGGACCCCCACCACCTCGGGGAGGAGCATGAAGATAGGTTGGCCCACCATCACCGCCTCGGCTTCGATTCCGCCGACGCCCCATCCGGCCACCCCCAGTCCGTTGATCATGGTGGTATGGGAGTCCGTGCCCACCAGGCTGTCGGGGTAGAGCCACTCTCCGTCGTCCCAGACGACTTTGCCCAGGTACTCCAGGTTGACCTGGTGGACTATCCCGGTGGCGGGAGGCACCACCCGGAAATTGTCGAAAGCCGACTGCGCCCATTTGAGCAGTTGGTATCGCTGCTGGTTTCGCTCGAACTCCCGCCGGGAGTTGATCAGCAGCGCGTCGGGCCGGTTGAAGACATCGATCTGCACGCTGTGGTCGACCACCAGGTCCACCGGCACCAGGGGATTGACCTTGTCGGCGGAGTCGGGATCTCCGGTCATCGCCACTATGGCGTCCCGCATGGCGGCGAGATCCACCACGGCGGGCACTCCGGTGAAGTCCTGCAGGATCACCCGCCCGGGGAGGAAGGGAATCTCGTCGTTCGAGGAGCGGTCGGGGTTGAAGGCGGCGATCGTCCGGATGTCGTCGGCCGAGAATCCGGGACGGCCCAGGTTGCGAATCGCCGATTCCAGCAGCACCTTGATCGAGTAGGGAAGGGCGTCGACCTCCGGGACGGAATCCAGCCGGGCGATCTTTCTCAGTCCCAGGGGCGTGGTGATAGTGGCTGTCGATTTGTCGGCGGTGTTCATGGCTTCCTTTTAGGAGCGGATGGTGATTTCGACCGGGATCTCGGTAACGCAGTCCTCGAGATGATCGAGGTGGGGACGGAGCACCGTCTCCGAGCATCTGGCTATCGCCTCGAACAGCCCGGATACGATGCCGCGGTCCAGGGAACAGACCACTTCGGGATGACTGATGGCGGCTTCCCCGAAAGGACAGTGATAGGTGAGAAGACGTCCCGCCTCCCAGTCGGGATTCATGGCGAATCCGATCCCACCCATGGCGCCCATCACTCCTCGGATCGCCTCCTCGTAGCCCGCGTCGGCAGGTGTCCCGATCTCCTCGGCCAACTCCAGTCCGTACTCCCTCCCCACCTGCTCGGCTACTTCGGAGAGGTCTTCGGGAGACAGGCGGCTGAGAATCTTGGTAAGGAGTTCCACCAGGAGGTCGTACCGAAGCGTGGGATAGATGATCTCTATGTGGCGGGTGGTGGCCTGGTAGTGCTTGGGCGGCCTTCCCGCCTTTCTGGTGGCTGGCGCGGGTTGGTCGCCGACTTTGAGGAATCCGTCCTCCATGAGCTTTTCCAGGTGGTGGCGAGCCAGGTTGCGGTGAATTCCGAACAACTCGGAGACTTTGCCTACCGTGAGAGCCTTAGGTGACTCCCGCACCGCGATGAAGATGGCTCGGCGAGTGGCGTCTCCGAGCGCAGAGGTCAGGTCGGCTATTTGCTTGTCGATTACCTGATGGCTCATGACTGACCTTTGAACTTACAGGGAGAGATTATAGTTACAGATGATGCCGTCTCAGGGTGCTTTGAGGGCCGCTCTGGCGGCGGTCGAAGAGCCGTTATTGGGCCGTTCTCTCGCCTCGCTGGACATGGTCCGTTCGGTTAAGACGCGAAGATTCGGTTCGCCCACGGTAACCATTGCCCTACCCGTGCCCAACTATCCGCTGCTCTCTGAGTTGGTCGAGAGATTGCGGCGTGCCGGTTCGGACCTGGTTTCCGATCTGGACGTCCGGACCGAACTCATGACCGACGCAGACCGGGAGGCGATGATGGCGCGGGTCCGCCAAGAAGCCGGTCCCGGTCCCGGAGAGACCGGATCCGCCACCCGGGTGGTGGCGATTTCTTCGGGTAAGGGGGGAGTCGGGAAGTCGTCGGTCGCCACCAATCTCGGGCTCGCGTTGCGGGAACTGGGAAGGAAAGTGGGGCTGATAGACGCCGACATCTGGGGTTTCTCCATCCCCAAGATGCTGGGCATAGACCGGCCGCCGGTGGTCATCGACCAGTCCATCATCCCTCCCAGCGCCTACGGGGTCAACGCCATGTCCATGGACTATTTCGTGCCTGACGACCGGGCGGTGATCTGGCGGGGTCCGATGCTCCACAAGGCCCTGGAGCAGTTCCTCAAGGACGTGTTCTGGGACAGGCCGGACTACCTGCTGATCGATATGCCGCCGGGAACCGGGGATATTGCCATTTCCATCCAGAATTTTTTGCCCAGATCCCAGGTCCTTCTGGTTACCACTCCCCAGCCCACCGCCCAGCGGGTCGCCCGGCGCGCGGCGCTGATGGCGGCCCAGGTCAACCAGGAGGTGATCGGGGTGGTTGAAAACATGTCCTGGTTCACCGGCGATGACCATAAACGCTACGAATTGTTTGGATCGGGAGGTGGCCAGGCCCTGGCTTCGGAACTCGGTGTTCCCCTGATGGCGCAAATCCCGTTGTTGCCCCTGATGCGGGAGGGGGCCGATCGCGGTCTCCCGGTGATGGCGACCGCCCCCGAAAGCGAGGCTGCCCGGGCATTTACCCGGCTGGCTTCGGAGGTCGAGAAGGCCCGTCCCCGGATTCGCTCCCATCCCGAGTTGGTGATCCGGTAAAGACCGACAGGCCCACAGCCTGGGGCGGAGACTAATACAAACGTGTTAAATGAGAGGGTGGTGGGGCATGCTTCGACGCGGGCGGGATGTACTTTAGAGGTGCTGAGGACGGGTGAGGTTTGAGATGGGCGTGGCGATAACTAATCTCGTCTCCAATGGTCAAAATTCGCCCCCCGAGCGTCGGTAATGAATGGTCCGAGGAGACCCAACGGAGGGCCTCGAAGATCATTGAAAGCTATCCGGAGCCCCGGTCCGCGGTTATGCCTCTTCTGTATCTGGCCATGGCCGAGGAGGGCTACCTCACCGATGACGGGATGAGGGAAGTGGCTAAACGAGTGGGCTTGACCCCGGCCCAGGTCAGCGCGGTGGCTTCTTTCTACACGATGTACAAGAGGGAGCACCCCGGCAACTATTTGATTTCTTGTTGCACTTCGATAAGTTGCATGCTGTTGGGGTCTGATGAGGTGTTGAAGGCCATTGAGGATGAAACGGAGGTCATGGCCGAACAGAGCAATGCCGAGGGTCTGGTCACCGTGGAGCACGTGGAGTGTATAGGAGCATGCGGGGGAGCGCCGGCCGTCACTGTCAACTACGAGTTGATCGAAGGCATGACGGTCGAAAAGGCTCGCGAATTGGTGAGGTGGCTCCATAATGCGCGTCCGGAGACGGTCGGCGGCGCCGAATGTCAAGAACTGTTCGGCGGGAGGCGCAGTTTTGAGTGGGGATCTTTCGATCGCAGTTCCGCAGTGGGACCCTATCCTGCCTTCGAACCCTTGGGTACGGTTTCAGTTCGCTCCCAGAGCCAAGACGGATAAAACGGTGAGCGCACCCAGCATCATCACCGACCGGATGGACCGTTTTCCGGCCGACAGCCACACCCTGGACCGTTACCTGGCCACGGGTGGATACCGCTCGCTCCCCAAGGCCCTGGGGATGTCGGCTAAAGAGGTGACCGGAGAGGTACGGAGCGCCGACCTGCGAGGTCGGGGCGGGGCGGGTTTTCCCTGCGGGGTCAAATGGGGATTCCTGGCGCCGGGCAAACCTGCCTACCTGGTGGTGAACGGGGACGAATCCGAGCCCGGCACATTCAAGGACCGTCAACTCATGGAACGCGATCCCCACCAGATGCTGGAGGGGACCATCATCGCCTCCTACGCCAGCGATGTCCATCATGCATTCATCTACATCCGGGGTGAATACCCCCGCTCGGCGCGGCGGATTCAGGCGGCGGTGGACGAGGCCTACTCCGCCGGCTACCTGGGTACGGACATCCTGGGGACCGGATATGACCTGGATGTCACCGTGCATCTGGGAGCGGGCGCCTACATTTGCGGTGAGGAGACGGCGCTTCTGAACAGTCTGGAGGGGCGGAGGGGAGAACCCCGGTTGAAACCGCCCTACTATCCGGCGGCCAAGGGACTGTACATGAAGCCCACCATCGTCAACAACGTGGAGACCCTGTCCAACATCCCCTGGATCATCGAGAACGGAGGAAAGGCGTTTTCCTCGATCGGACCGGACGGCTCCCGGGGCACCCGGCTCTTCTCCATCTCCGGGCATGTGCGCCGTCCGGGCAACTACGAGTTGGTGATGGGACTCAGCTGGAGAGAACTGATCTTCGAGGTGGCGGGGGGGATACCCGGCGACCGGGCGCTCAAATGCTGGATCCCCGGGGGTGCCTCGGCGCCGTGGTTCGTTCCGGATCTCCACCTCGATCTACCGGTTACTTTGGACGACACAGCCAAGGCCGGGTCGATGCTGGGGTCGGGAGCAGTGGTGATCATGGACGAGACCACCTGTGTCCTGCGGGCCGCCGAACGGGTGGTCCGGTTCTTCGCCCACGAGTCGTGCGGGCAGTGCACACCTTGCCGGGAGGGATGCTCCTGGATGGAGCGCGTGCTGCGTCGCATCCGGGAGGGGGCCGGGCGGGAGGTGGACATCGACATGCTGCTCGACATCTCCGACAACATCTCTCCGGGGCTGGCCTGGCCGCCCCGGATGACCACCATCTGTCCGCTGGGTCCCTCGGCGGTCTCGCCTATCCTCGCTATCACCACCTACTTCAAGGACGAGATCATGGAGCACATCCACGGGAGAGGTTGTTCTCTTGTCTGAGCCGGTATCCGTAACCATCGACCGCAGGGAAGTGAGCGCCCGGCCCGGAGAAATGCTCATCAAGGCCGCCCAGGACAACGGCGTGTACATTCCCCGCTTCTGCTGGCACCCCCGCATGAATCCGGTGGGAATGTGCCGCATGTGCCTGGTGGAGATCGAGACCCCTCGGGGCCCCCTCATGGTGACCTCCTGCACCACGCCGGTCAGCGACGGCATGACGGTGGACACCACCAATCCGACCGTAAAGAAGGCCCAGGAGGGCGTGCTGGAGTTCCTGTTGATCAACCATCCGCTGGACTGCCCGGTGTGCGACCGGGCAGGGGAGTGTCCTCTCCAGGATCAGACCATGGCATACGGACCGGGCGAGAGCCGGTTCGTGGAGGAAAAGCGCCACTTCGAAAAGCCCATCCCGATCTCCGAACTGGTCATGCTGGACCGCGAGCGGTGCATTCTCTGCGCCCGGTGCACCCGCTTCTCCGAGGAGGTTTCGGGAGATCCCCTGATCGAATTCCAGGACCGCGGCAACTACACCCAAGTCAACACTTTCCCCGACGAGCCGTTCCGTTCCTACTTTTCCGGCAACACGGTCCAGATCTGTCCGGTGGGCGCTCTAACCGCCACCCCCTATCGCTTTCGGGCCCGTCCCTGGGATCTCACCGCGGTCGAGTCCACCTGCCAGCATTGTTCGAGCGGCGACCGTATAAATCTCCAGTCCAGCCAGAACCGGCTGCTGCGGATCCTGGGTGTGGACTCTGAACCCACCAACCAGGGTTGGCTCTCCGACAAGTGCCGCTTCGGGTTCGAGTACGTATCCTCCCCGGCGCGGCTCACCGTTCCCCTGACTCGGAACGAACAGGGCGAGTTGGAGGAGGCTACCTGGGGCGAGGCTCTGGACCATGCCGGCCGGGCTCTTGGCGAGGTTCTCGCGCGTGCGGGAGGGAGGGCGGTGGCAGGATTGGGAGGGGCCCGTTCGACCAATGAGGATGCCTACGCGTTCTCCAAGTTCCTGCGGTCCGCAGTGGGCACCAACAACGTCGACTGCCAGATGGACGACGGGCTCGATCCCCGGCTGCTGTCGGGAGTGGTGGACAGGGCCAGGATCAGTGACCTGGAAAAGGCGGATTCCATTCTGGTGTGGGGACCGGACCTGAAAGAGGAGCACCCCACCCTGTACTTGCGGGTGCGCCGGGCGGCCCAGGAACTGGGAGCAGGACTGGTGGTGATCCATCCCCGCCGCACGGGACTGGACGACCGCGCTGCCGTGAAGATCACCTATCAGCCCGGAACAGGCGGACAGGTGCTTTCCGAACTGATCGCCGGCGAGGGAAGGATGGCCGAAGCGAAAGAAGTCCTGTCCCGGGGTCCGGTGGTGGCTCTTCTGGGTAGGCCCGGATATGGTGAGAGCCCCGATCTGACCGAGGCGGCGGCAGCCTTCGTCCGTACCCTTCCCGGGGCAACCATCCTGCCCCTGGCCCGCCGCGGGAATGTGTTCGGCGCCCTGGACATGGGCCTCAGCCCCGCTCTGCTGCCCGGCAGGGCCCAGCGGGGCACCTTGGCCGCCCAGATGTTGGCCGAGCGATGGGGCGAATTCCCGGCAGCTTCGGGGAAAGACTGCCGGGGGATACTGGATGGTTTGGAGTCCGGGGAGATCGAAGCCTTGATCCTGATGGGCGCTGATCCGGTGCGCGACGTACCTGACGGGGACCAGGCCCGTCGAGCCTTGGAGAACGCGGGTCTGGTGGTGGCGATAGATCAGTTTCTCACCGACAGTTCCAAAATGGCCGATGTGGTGTTCCCGGCGATGGGCTTTGCCGAAGTCGAAGGCACCGTCACCAACATCGAGAGCCGCGTCCTCAAAGTGAACCGCCTCACCCCAGGCCCGGGTCAGAGCAGGGCCGACTGGGCCATTCTGGCCGATCTGGCCGCCCGGCTGGGGGTGGATCTCGGTCTTGTCTCCGCTCAGCAGATCAGTGAGGAGATCGAGGAGTTCGCCGATATCTACCGGGGCGTGAACTGGGACCGGCTCGACTGGGAAGATCGGGACGGGATCATGGTGGGTGGGAATCTCGGCTACATCCCGGTCTACGGGAACGGCGGCGGTTCTCCTCCGGGACCGGGCCAGATGGCCCTGCACTATGCCCGCACCATGTATGACGACGGGGTGATGATAAGAGAAAGCCCCTCATTGCGCCCTCTGGCGCCGGGGACGGCGGTATATCTGCATCCCTCCGACGCGCAAGGTTTGGGAGTGGCGCCCGGCGACCGGGTCAGGGTTGCTTCGTCTCAGGGCGTCTTGGAGGTCGAGGCCGATATAGATGCCTCCCTCCACAGAAGGGTCGTATACGTTCCCTTCAATCAACCCGGCGCGTCTCCTCTGGGCTCGGTGACCAGGGTTACCGTCCGCCCCCTGTAGAACCACGCCCCGGTCGATATGGGATGCGACACGGGCGTACCGGCTGGAGGGGAATCCTACCCGCCCGGTCTCGCATCCTTGCCGCTCACCATGCTGTATACGGCGGTCCAGTCCAAACGACCCATGCCCTGGTGGTGGGCGGCGTCATAGACCGGCAGAGCACAAGTTCCCATCACCACCGGCGAGCCATTGCCGGTGCTCATTTGCAGGGCAAGGCCCAGGTCTTTGCGGGCCAGGTCGATCATGAAACCCGGTTCCACGTCGCCGGCGAGGACTTTGGCCGGATAGGTGGTACCCAGATGGCCCCGCCCCGCGGTGGTCCCCATCAGCACCTCAATCACGGTGTCCCGGTCGAGACCCGCGCCCTCGGCGATGGCCAACGCCTCGGCCACCACCACGTTGGAGACTATCGAAAGGTAATTGTTGACCAGCTTGGTGCGGATCCCCGCACCGGCGGGGCCACAATGGACGATGGTGTCGCCCATACAGTCCAATATCGGGCGAGCCCGTTCCACGTCCTCGGTTTCACCTCCCACCATGATCAGGAGGGTTCCCTCCTCGGCTTCCTTGGAGGTTCGCCCGACCGGTGCGTCTATCGCCCGTCTTCCCTGGGACCTCAACCGGTCCGCCAATGAATCGAAGTCACCGGGGAGCCCGGTGCTCATCTCGATCAGCAGAGAGTCTTCGCCCAGTGACTCGGCGATGCCGTCAGCGCCGAACACTGCGTCCGCCACATGCCTGCCGGTTGGCAGCATCGTGATGACGAAATCGGCCCCTTGCGCAGCATCTTTCGGAGAGATGGCCACCTCGGCCCCGCTTCGCCCGGCGGCTTCCACAGCGGAAGGGGCTATGTCGAAGACCCGCACCTGATGCCCCCCTGCCATCAGGTTGAGCGCCATGGGCATGCCCATCACTCCCACGCCGACAAAACCGACCTTGCTCATCTCTGTCCTCTCTTGCCGGGCCTGGGTGATCCGGAGTTCACCGGGCACGTGTAATTTGCCTGTTGGATGATAACTTCGCCCGATCATCGGCAGGTCCGGCTCCCGGGCGGTGAGTTCTCGATGGGGTCGGATCACCACTATCCCGAAGAGAGCCCCGTTCGAACCGTAACGGTCGAGCCGTTCACGGTTGATACTCACCCGGTCACCAACCGCCAGTTCCGGCGGTTCGTCGAGGCCACCGGTTATCCAACTCTTGCGGAGCGGCCTCCCGACCCTGCTGTATACCAGGACGTCCAACCCGAGGACCTGGTTCCCGGATCGCTTGTCTTCCGGATGACACCCGGGCCGGTGAACCTGGGGGAGTTCTGGCGCTGGTGGGCCTGGACCCCGGACGCCGACTGGCGCCATCCCCGCGGACCGGGATCATCCCTGGACGGTCTCGACAACCATCCGGTTGTGCATGTCGCCTACCCGGACGCGGAGGCCTACGCACACTGGGCCGGTATGCAGTTGCCCACCGAAGCCGAGTGGGAGTACGCCGCCCGGGGCGGGCTGGACGGCGCCGAGTTCACCTGGGGTGATGACGACCCACAGGAAGAAGCGCCCCTGGCCAACACCTGGCAAGGCCGGTTCCCTTATGAGAACACCGAGTTGGACGGATGGACGTACACCAGCCCGGTCGGCGCCTACCCACCCAACGGTTACGGCCTCCACGACATGGCCGGCAACGTGTGGGAATGGACCTGCGATCCCTACCGGCATCCTTCAGTCGAAGCGTCGGCGTTGCCCTGCTGCGCCCCGCAGCCCGCCTCCGACGATTCCCTGCCGACTGGCGTGATCAAAGGAGGATCGCACCTGTGCACTATCCAGTACTGCTTCCGATACCGTCCCGCTGCCCGCCAGCCCCAGACCGTTGACACATCCACCAGCCACATCGGATTCCGCTGCATTTCCCGCTCTCGTCCGCGACCTTGAGGGCGGTCGACCTCAACGAACGGAGCCCATGGAGTCGGCGCATATACGTTCCTGTGGAAAAGCGCGAAAAAAGACGGCGGTGAAGTGTTGACTTCGTCACGGCGCCCGTGCATATTGGATTTAGTCGAAACACCTCCCGGTCCCTTCCGGCGTCGCTCGGGCCGTGCAGGATCCATTCTGCGAGAGAGGTCATATGTCTACGGAACGCGTCTTCTGGCCGACAACCCGAGCGCGTCCCTCTCCTGGTGGTGGCGGCGGGGGGTGGGCCCAGCGGCAAAAGCGTCCCGGATTTTCGCGATTTAGAGGGTGATTTTCGCGGGTTTCCGCTCGGTAAACGGTACCCGCCGGCTCTCTAGAATCGCCCTAATGCGAATTGCAGATACAGACCTGCTCGGTTTCGGCGGCTACCGGGCGCTGGTGGAAGGCTTCGAGTGGGACATCCCCGAACGGATGAACATGGCCTCGGAGGTCTTCGACCGCTGGAGCGACGATCGTGGCCGGGTCGCCATCTATGTTGAACACTGCGATGGGCGCCGGGACACCTGGTCCTACTGGCGCCTGATCAGACTGGCCAAGCGTTACGCCAATTTCCTGGTGTCTTTGGGAGTACAGCCCGGTGACCGCGTCTCGCTGGTGATGCAGCAGGGCGCCGAGTTGGCAGCTCTCCATCTGGCGGTCTATTCAGTCGGCGCTGTCGCCCTTCCCATGTCGATTCTGTACGGTCCCGACTCTTACCGGCACATCCTGTCCGATTCGGCGACCGGCGTCATCGTGGTGGGGGAGCCTTACGCCGACCCGATCCGATCGGTCCGCGCTGATCTGCCGGCTCTGGGTACGGTGGTCATCTCGGGACAGCCCGGAGAGGGGGAGCGGTCGCTGTCCGAGGCCGACGGCTACCCGTCCGACTTCGACCCGGTCGACACGTGGTCGGAGGATCCGGCGCTGCTGCTCTACACGTCGGGAAGCACCGGCCATCCCAAGGGCGCTCTCCATGCTCACCGGATCCTCGAGGGGTACCTCCTCACTTTCAAGCTGTTCTTCAACGTGGAGTTCGACGAGTCCACCGTGTTCTACACCCCGTCCGACTGGGCGTGGGTGGGAGGACTCCTCGATATACTGCTTCCGGCTCTCGTCTTCGGCCGCCCGGTTGTTGCCGACGAGGAGCGCTTCTCCGCCGAGCGGGCCTTCGAGGTCATCGGTCGAAACGGCGTCACCCATGCCTTCTTGACCCCCACCGCCCTCAAGGTGATGGCGCAGGTGCCCGACCCCGGTCCTCGCTTCGACCTCGATCTCCGCGTGATAGCCAGCGGGGGAGAGTCGGTGGCCGACGAGTTGCACCGGTGGAGCGAACGGGACCTGGGAGCGGTCATCAACGAGTTCTACGGGCTCACCGAGGTCAACCACCTGGTGGGTGGATGCGAGGCCCTGTGGCCCGGCCAGCCCGGATGGATGGGACTGCCCTACCCGGGCCGAGAGGTGGCCCTCTTGGACGAGAGTGGAGAGGAGATCCGCCCGGGCGAGATCGGCGAGATAGCGGTGCGGCCGGGCGATCCCACCCAGATGCTCGAGTACTGGGGCAACCCGGCGGCAACTGCGGGCATGCGCCGAGACGGTTGGATCATGACCGGCGACCAGGCCACCCTGGACGCCAGCGGCTACATCCGCTTCCTGGGTCGCGACGACGACATGATCGCCAGCGCCGGTTATCGCATCGGCCCTGCCGAGGTCGAGGAGTCCCTGGTCCGCCATCCTGCAGTCGCAGAAGTGGCCGTCATCCCTGCTCCCGATCAGATCAGGGGCCATGTGGTCAAGGCGATGGTGGTGCTGGCCGACGGGCATCGGGCGGGAGATGAACTGACCCAGGAACTCCAGGCCCAGGTCAAGACCCAACTGGCGGCCTACAAGTACCCCCGGATGGTCGAATACGTGGAAAACCTGCCCAAGACCTCAACCGGCAAACTCAACCGCAAACTCTTAGCCGCCCAAGCCCGGTCCGCCTGAGTATTGGATCGAAGCGAGCGCTCTCGTTCTCTCGAAGATCGGGTGCAGCCGTCCCCTACTGGTAGCGGATCAGTCTGACTGTTGGTGAGCCTCGGCGTGCCACTTGTCAAACAGGTTGCGCACTATTTCATAGACTCGATCCGGCGGCGGGGCTTGAGCGTGCCACTTGTCGAAGAGCGCATGTAGCCGCTCTTCTTCGTTTGTTTCCCGTTGATCGGCCATCTGTTGTTCCTCTTCGTTGTTGAGATAGCGGGCTGACAGAAATTGTAGAAGTAGCAGCGCCCCTAAGGTGTCCTGTTTCTGAGATGTAGCGACCTTGTGGATTGTCTCAGGGCTGTCGCGAAGTTGCGGTGTTTCGGTGTCTTGTTTGGGGGACCGGGGGCTTTGAGCAGTCGCTTCCGCAGCACATAGTAGAGAGCAGGCGACTTACAGGCCCTCCACCAGGATGATCTTCACATCGGCCAAATCATCGCCAATGTTATTGATCTCGGACAGGATCTCCGACTGTTCGGGTGAATCGAGGAAAGTCCTGGCTCGGTCAAGGCTGTCGAATCTAATTACAACCACCCAGTTGGTTGTCCAGCCTCCGCTAACCTGCTCGATGTTTCCGCCCCGCACCAGGTACTTTCCTCCATGCTGGGCAACAACTTCAGGTGCCCGTTTGACAACTTCTGCGTACAGTGGCTCGTCTCCGACCTCTGCGGTCACAATGACATATCCGGACATGTGGTTTTTCCTCTCTCCAATGCTTCACCCGGCGGCTCGGAGGGCTGGTAGTGGCCTTGGCAGAGTCACTTATTACAGTGGGGCAAAGGCGCGGTCCTTTGGCCGTGGTATTGGTGACCTGTTGTGTGGTTCCGAGTTTGAGGATTGCTGTGTTTAGGGCTGTTATCTTACGATGGAGAGCCGTTCGTGGTGTGGCGGGCGTGGTGGGGGTCATGGTTGTCGCTGGTGGACTGGGGTTTGGCGGGGTGGGTCCCGTTTCGGGGGTGGTACAGGAGTTTGCGGTTTTGTCGGGTGTGGAGGGGGTTTTGGTGGCGGAGGAGGGGTATTCGGATATAGCGGGTGCGGGTGTGCACCGGCGGAATGTTGAGACGCTTTTGGAGAGGGGCGTCTTGGAGGGAACCGAGTGTGGCCCGGAGGAGTTCTGTCCGGCGGGACCGATCCAGCGTTGGGTGATGGCTGTATGGTTGGTGCGGGCCGTGGACGATGCCGAACCTGATCCGGCGGGGTCCTCGAGGTTTTCGGATGTGGATGCGGGGGAGTGGTGGTTGCCTTATGTGGAGCGTTTGGCTGATCTGGGGATAACCCTGGGCTGTGCGGTCGAGCCGGCTCGTTTTTGTCCTGCCGATCCGGTTACCCGCCAGCAGATGGCTTCTTTTCTGGTTAGAGCTTTCCAACTGGAGCCGGCGCCTGCGAATGGGTTCGTTGATGTGTTGAAGGGGAATTCCCATCTGGCTGATATCAGCGCCTTGGCGGCGTCGGGGATCACCGCGGGCTGTGCTACAGAACCGGCCCGCTTTTGTCCTGATAGCCTTACGACTCGGGCGCAGATGGCCACTTTCTTGGCCCGGGCTCTCGGGATCGCCGCCGTCCAGCAAACAATCACGCCCGCCACTGTTGAATTGTCGGCGCTGGGCGAGACCGTGCTACTCATAGGCGAGTTGCGGGATCAGAGCGGCAAGGTGGTGGCAGGCGCGAAGTTCTCATGGGAGTCCAGCCACGACACGGTGGCCACGGTGAACGCCACCGGACTGGTGACGGCGGTGAGCAACGGCACCGCCACGATCACCGCCACTGCCGGGTCTGCGTCAACCATGGCTACGGTGGCGGTGGCACAGAAGATTGCGGAGGTGGCGGTGGAACCTGCGGCCCTGAGGTCCGCCAAGGCGGGCACGCAGGGCGCGGACACAATCATGGCCACAGCCTTGGACGGCCGAGGGTCACCGGTCGTCAACGCAAGGTACCGGTGGTCGACCGACCGGCACTCGGGCTGGGTTTACCCTCCTCAGGGCGCTACGGACGCCCTGGGCCGCTTCCAGGCGACCTGGGTGGCGGGCTGGCCGGGGGAGGGCGCCCTGTCGGTCACCGTCGAGAACCAGTACTCGCGGGTGAGCGAGGAGTTGACAACGCTGTCCACGACCCACAGCAACCCTCCGGCGGCACATGCCTACATGTGGATCAAGAACCGGACCGCCAGTGCGGGATATTCGATCGACATGACCCCACTGACCGACCCGGCGGGCACCTATTACGCCGCGATCCAGTGGGACGGGGGTTATACGGGCCTGCAGAGCGGCGGGATCCCTTTCGGCCGACAGCTTCAGTTCTCGGTTTGGAACGCCCCCGGGTACGGCGATGCCGAACTCATCGACAACGCAAGCGATGTCCTGTGCACCCCCTTCGGGGGCGAAGGAACGGGAATCAACTGCGAGATGCACTATCCGTGGGCGGTGGGGTCGGCCTATCGCTTCGAGGTCACCGAGGAGGAGATGAACGGGGGTAGCGCGATAACCCTGCACGTGACCGATCTCGCGTCGGGACACAGGCGCTTCGTAGGAACCATACGCTTCGCCAGGCGCGCAAACTTCACTTCCTTTGGGATGTTCGTCGAGGACTTCACGGTTAAGGCGCCGCACTGTCTCGCCCGCCAGGTCCGCAGCGCGGCGATCCGCCGCCCGAGAGCCTGGATCGACGGCGAGTGGGTGGCGCTCCCCGAGATGTCGCAGGGGTCTCTGGGCATAAGACCCGACGACCCGTGGAATCCCGGAACGCCGAGCTGCGCCAACTTCGCCGTGCGCCAACATGAGGCAGGACTTGAAATAGCGATCGGAGGGAAAACGGCCAGCGACCCCAATGGGCCGCGCTCATTCACCATCCCCTTGAACTAACGGCCCATCCCGACATTCCCTATCCTGCCCATCCTGCTCACTGCGAAGTCTGATAGAGCCTGGCCTCTCGGAACGGGAAGAACAGACCGCCCCCGTTGGGTGGCGCTGGATGGTTGAGATGGGCTTGGGTAACCTGTGAAAAACCACTAAACGGCGGCACGGCTAGGCCAACAGGGCATGAAAGGTATCCTGGCCAACTTCCGACTTCAGTGGTGGAGTTCCGTCCTGCGAGACGGTTTCCTGGGTAGCCTTTTGACACGTAGCAGTCTCCCCGAGAAAGGGCAACATGCAAAACAACACATTTGTCAGGGGCATCATCCCTGGCATCATGGCCGGATATCTTTTCCTCGCTTACGCCGGCGGGGGAATGCAGGACATGGTCGGTAGCATGATCAATGCCAACGACTTCGTAGGTTTCATCCTGCACGTTGTCTTCAGCGCCATCATCGGCGGTGTGTACACGGCATTCTTCACGCGGATCGTGAAGCTGGGTAACCGGCTGGTGGACATCGTGGTGGGTGGTCTGATCTACGGCCTTCTCTGGTGGGTCATGGGCGCCAACCTCATCATGCCGCTAATCGCTGGCGGCGACGTGTTCCAGTTTGGAATAGGGACCAGCTTCTATGGCCACATTGTCTTCGGTCATGCCCTCGCAGCCCTTGTGATCTTGCGCGACATGGCGATGGCGAAAAGCGGCTAGAGAGGACACAGTCTGTAAAGAAAGCGAGTCGGGTCAGGGGTCTTAGGCCCCTGACCCGCCCTGCAAGGCTCACCTCCCTGTTTCCCCTCGGGTCTCGGGGCCCGCATGAAGCACGGGGTCCCTTTTCGTTTGATTAGATAAACGCCGGCAGAGACATCAGGCCCACCTTCTCGGCTACCTCTGCGGCCTCTTGGCCGGCCGCGTATAGGTCCCGGGCCGCCACGGCGTCGCCGATGGGGTAGACCGAAGCGCGAAGGTCTGCCTGCCGTAGCTTGTCCGCCAGCCGGTTTCTGGGCACCCGGCCTCCGATCACCACCGCGCCCACTTCCAGCCAACTCTGTTTCCCAAGGGTCTGGATCCCAACCCGGTCGCCGGTGATGAGTTCGGTTGTGGTTTCCCGGTGGATATGCACTCCCGGGTCGGCGTCGAGTTCCATCTCCATCAACAGTCCGTTGAACTCCCCGTCGGATGCCAGCGAAGCGCCGCTCTCGATGATGTGGACCTCCACGCTCGACCGACGTAGATGGAGCGCCACCGCGCAGGCTGCATAGTCCCCGCCGAGGATCGCGACTGTCTTCTCCCACTTCCCGGGCGGACGCTCCAGTGCCGAGAAGACGTCAAACAACGGGATGGTGCGACCGGACTCCTCGGCCCACAGATAACCGCCCCTCGCGCCGGTGGCCACAACCACGGCATCAGGGTCCGCCTCCCGCACGTCCTCGACGCCGATCGAACGCCCCAACTCCACCGTCACCCCCACCTTGGCCAACTCGAGCGCCAACCAGTCGACCAGTGTCCCGTACTCGGGCAGGGCCTTACGCAGGTAATGGAGCTGTCCACCCAGTTGCCCGGTCGCCTCGCACAGAGTCACATCGTGTCCCCCCTTTCCCAGAAAGCGGGCGGCGTGCATCCCCGCCGGTCCACCTCCGATCACCATCACCCGCTGGGGCACGGCTGCCTTCATGGGGGTGGTTCGCGAATACTCGTGAGCACTAACCGGATTGGCCGCGCACCCCGCGGGAGTTCGGGCCACGGTGAGGTTGACACAGGTGTTGCAGCTGATGCAGGGCACTATGTCTTCGGCGCGGTCTTCCATGAGCTTCAGTACGTAGTCAGGATCGGCGTGAAAAGCCCGCGCCAGGGTCACGTATTCGAATCCCTCCCTCTCCATCACCTGGTCGGCGAACACCGGATCGTTCATCCGCTGCGCCACGCTCACCGGCACCCGGTCTCCGACCGCCCGCTGGATCACCGACGCCTCCGCCACGAAACCTCCCTTGGGCGCTTCCGGACCCTGGAAGATCTTCGACATCGACTCATAAGTGCCGCCGGCCACGTCGATGAGATCAATCCCGGCCTCGGCCAGCATCACCGCGAAGAGCGCCGATTCCTCCGCCTCCAGGCCGCCTTCCACATATTCGGATGCCGAGATGCGGTATCCGATCGGGTACCTGTCGCCAACCACCTTGCGGACCGCGGCCAGCACCTCCAACGCGAAGCGGGCCCGGTTCTCGAGCGAACCCCCATAGCGGTCGGTTCGCCGGTTGGAACGAGGGGAGAGGAACTGACCCAGCAGGTACCCGTGCGCTCCGTGGAGGTGGATCATGTCGACTCCGGCCGCCAGGCATCGTTCAGCCGCTCGCCCGAAATCGTCTATCACCCGCCGGATGTCCGCCAGGGTCATCTCCCGGGGGACCGACCCGGGGTCCATGAACGTGGAGCCGATCGCCGACGGCGCGATCGGGCGCCGATGGTGGGCGGTGACCCCCGCTTGGCGGCCTCCGTGGTTGAGTTCCATGGCCAGCTTGGCGCCGTGGCGATGAAGCTGACCGGCCATCTCGGTCAAGGCTGGTATGACATGATCTCCGTGGCATCCGACCTGGGGGGGATTCCCCCGGCCCTCGGGCGACACGTAGGTCGACTCCAACTGGATCAACGCCGCGCCGCCCATGGCCCGTCGGCGGGCATAGGCGATGTAGCGCTGGTTGAGACTGCCGTCAAGATTGGCAAGGGACTTCTCCATCGGACCCACGATCAGGCGGTTGCGCATGTACATCCGCCCGATGTGCCCCGGCCGCAGCAGGTTCTCGAACGCCATGCTCCGTTTCCTAGGTCAAGGTGACGACCGGCGAGACGGCTTCTCTCGCCAGCGCCTCGGCAAACTCGCGGTCGTTGATGTGGTGATCCACTCCCACCACCGACACCAGCGGCGCCACACAGGATTGCACCCCCTCCAAGAAGGCCTCCACAGCTTCGGGATCGTGGAACGGACCGCCTTCGATGTCGAGGCCGGAGAACCCTCTCATGGGGACCAGCACCGCAGTCTTGGCCTGCGGCGTTCCCAGTCGTTCAGCCACCGTCCGGCCCATCCGGTAATTCTCCTCTGCAGTGGTCCGAACCAGGGTCACCAGTTCGTTGTGAGCCTGGATGGTCCGGTCTCGGAAACCCTCGGGCAGAGTGGCAAGAGGGCCCACGCAGATCATGTCGATCGCCCCGGGCGCCACCACCTGGGGGACTCCAACCCGAGAAGCCGTCCGAAGCCGCTCCGGCCCGGCCGGCCAGAGGCCGCCGAACAGTTCGTCGGTGATCTCCGAGATGGTGATGTCGATCACCGCCGAGACGAGCCTCTGGGAGATGAAGGACTCGAAAGACCGCCCACCCGTCCCGTTGGCGTGGAAGACCACCGATTCGAGGCCGGCCTCGGAAAGCAGCGACCGGCAGTGGGTGACGCACGGATTGGTTAACCCGTACATCGTCATTCCCACCGGCCGTGCTGAACCTTCCGGGTCGCTCAGCGGTCCTGATCCCCGCAACGCCACCGTCACCCGGGCCAACCGCCCGATCATTGCCCGGAGGATGCTGTTATCCCCCTCGATGTCCACGATCGGATAGATCATCGTGACATCGCGGCCATCCACGAGGGGCCGGGTCTCCCCGGCAACAGAGGTGGCCATGAGGACCTTCGGGATGCCCAACGGGACGATCGGCGCCAGATGTGTGAACAGCGCTGAGGCATTGGATCCCCCCAAACAAACCAGGGCGCCAACCTGGCCGTCTCCGACCAGTTCTCGGAGAATCACCGAGGCTCCCCGCGCCATTGCCGAGACCGCCTCCGCTCGACCGAGCGAAGGAAGTTCTCCCAGCGAGTGCCCGGTAGCCTCGGCCACAGCCCCGGCGGGATGGTGGCAACCGTGGTCGCCGCTGAAAACTCCCGTGTCGATGGTGATGGGAGGAGATCCCATCTGGGTGAGTGTCTCCACCAGCAGTCCGAGAGGTTCGGCCTTCGTGTCGAAGGCGCCGACCACGACCACCCGGCTCACGGTGGGGGAGTGAGGGTCGACTGCCGGCGAATGCGAACCACTGCTCTAGAGAGCCAGGTCCTTGAAGCCTCGCACCGTGTTCTCGATAGCTGTCTCGGTCGGTAGGCGTTCCATGGTGCTGGCGCCGATGAATCCCGGGCATCCAGAGGCGCGCATCACCATGTCGACCTGCTCGGGATTCTCCAGTGGACCTCCATGCAGCACCACCAGGATGTCGGGGTTCACCGCCTCCGACAACTCCCGGGTCTCGATCGCCTGTTCCACGCAGGCATCGAGAGAAGAGGTGAAAGAATCGTCGGCGCCGATGCTGCCGCCGGTGGTCAAGCCCAGGTGGGCAACCATCACATCCACTCCCGCCTCGGCCATCATCGGCGCTTCCCTGGGGTCGTAGCAGTAGGCCAGGGTGAACAAGCCCCGCGCGGACGCCTTCCGGATCATCTCCGCCTCCCGGTAATAGCCGAAGCCGGTCGCTTCCAGGCTCTGGCGCCACCTCCCGTCGATGTACCCAACCGAGGGAAAGTTGATGACACCCGAAAAGCCCATCGCCTCCACCTGTCCCAGGAAGTGGTCCATCACCCGGGTGGGGTCGGTCCCGTTCACCCCGGCGATCACCGGCGTGTTCTCCACCACCGGCAGGACCTCTCTCTCACCCATCTCCATCACGATGGCGTTGGCGTCCCCGATGGGGAGCAAACCGGCATTGGACCCGTGCCCTCCCATCCGGTACCGGCCCGAGTTGTATATCAGGATCAGGTCAGCGCCACCGCGTTCTGCGAACTTGGCTGAAATCCCGGTTCCCGCACCCGCTCCGATGACGGGCCTTCCCTCCGAAAGAGTGTCCGTCAGCCTCTGCCACACCTGGTCGCGGGTGAACATTCAAACCTCCTGGTCAGTGACGGGTACCAACCGCAGAGATTATCAGTCGACCATCAGGATCCCGCCGTTGACATGGATGGTCTGGCCGGTCACATACGCGCCGGCGTCCGACGCCAGGAAGATCACCGGCCCCACCAGGTCTTCTGCCACCTGCATCCGTCCGATCGGGATGTACTTCTCATAGGAGAAGAGGTATTCGCGATGGTGGGCGTGCATGGGTGTGTCCACCGCTCCCGGAGCGATGGCGTTCACCCGCACGCCGTAGGGCGCCACATCCTGGGCGGCGGCCCGGCTGAGAGCCTGCAACGCCGCCTTGGCCGAGCAGTAGTCCACTCCACCCCCGTCCTGGTTGAAGATCGAGGCCCGGGACGACCAGGAACTCCCGATGTTGATCACGCTTCCCCGGCCCGCCCGGCTCATCTCCCCCAAGACCGCCCGCATGATCCGCATCGGCGCCCGCAGGTTGATCCCGTACATGCGGTCCCACTGCTCGTCGGTGACGTCCAGCATGTCCGAGTACCCCATGATCCCGGCGTTGTTGACCAGCACGTCGATCCGACCGCTCAGTGCCAGCGCGGCCCGGACGATTCTCTCCGGCGTGTCTTCCGCGGTTACATCCGCATGGACGGTCGAAACCCCGGGGCCGATCTCGCCGATCTCCCGCGCGGCGCTCTCCAGGGTCTCGGCGTTCATGTCGACCAGCACCAGGTCGCTTCCCGCATGCGCCAGGCCCTTCGAGAGGGACAGACCGATGCCCTGGCCGGCGCCGGTCACCACGCTGCAATACCCGCTCAGGTCGAACAGGTTCCTTGAGATGTCAGGAAAGTCCAGCGGCACGGTACTCCTACGATCAGCGCAGCTAGGAGAGCATAATGAATGCTGCTCTCCCTTCCTAGTGGTCTTGAATCGACGTCCTCCTCCAGCGAACGATTCATGGCGCGGAAACCTCTTCTTTGGGATCGGTAGAGCCTAGACTGGAGTAAGCCCCAATCAACTTGAACTTACATTTTTGTAGTTTCCTACTCTCGAAGGTATGAGCCGACAACAGCAAGGACGGGAGAAGTTGCGGAGGAGACTCACCCGTGTGTACAAACCTGCTGCTTGTCAATGGCGGCATCGTATGGATGATTATCTGGATGGGGCTGCGGAGGCGGTCCTGTGGATCGAAACTGATGAAGATGCAGAAATGCTATTTGGTCCTAACGGCTTCCGTGCTGATGCTGTTGCGCTTCGTGGGGACTGGGTCAATGTTGGCCAATACTTCTTCAATGCTGTGAAGTCCTTGGAGACTATTGAACATTGACTCTATCTGAGACGCCTTCAGATCAGCCGTCTACCACCCCCGACCCCTAAGTCGCAGAGATTCAGAGTGTAGAGAGGCATTGGATCGGGCCTATTCCTGCTCCAGAGGATCTCGAGGGTTATGAGAATGTCTTACCTGGATCAGCCATGACGATACTCCAAATGGCTCAAACAGAGCAAGGCGCACGAATTCAAGCTAACACCGCGAAAGAGCGACGTCTGCGAACTGGCATGTTGTTGGGTGGACTCGTGACATACATGGCGCTTATGGTCGCCCTGGTGGCGATGATCTTGGGACATCCCCCTACCGGCATCGCTTTTGGGAGCCTAGGTATTGTGGTGCCGGTAGTTAATGCGATAATGCGCAGATTGGGATCGAACGGACCTTCATCGACGGCCTGAAGGGCCAGCATGTTTAAAGGCCAACCTGGAATGGCCGCTGGTAGATGGCTGTGGACAGGGAACGACGGTAGGCGCGATCCCGACGTAGTCAAGGGTCTATCTCGCTGAACCTTCTCCGGTCCACCCCAGGGAGCGAGTAACGGCCTTCTGCCACCGGGCGTACCGGGTTTCCCGGTTTTCTTCCGACATCCGGGGCGACCAGCGGCGGTCCTCCTGCCAGTTGCGGCGCAGATCGTCGAGGTTGGTCCAGAATCTCTCGGCCAGCCCGGCACCGTAGGCGGCGCCCAGGGCGGTGGTCTCGCTCACCCGGGGACACACCACCTCCACGTCTAGGATGTCCGACTGGAACTGCATGAGCAGGCTGTTGGCCACCATCCCCCCGTCCACTCGCAACTCGGTCAGCGCCACTCCCGAGTCGGCTTTCATCGCCTCGAGTACCTCCCGCGTCTGGTAGGCGGTGGCCTCCAGCACCGCCCGGGCGATGTGCCCCCGGTTGGCGAACCGGGTGAGGCCGGTGATCACTCCCCGGGCGTCCGCCCGCCAATGGGGAGCGAACAGACCGGAGAATGCCGGAACGAAGTAGACGTCGCCGTTGTCCGGGACCGAGGCCGCCAACCCCTCAACCTCCTCCGCCGAGGAGATCATCTCCAGGTTGTCCCGAAGCCACTGCACCAGAGAACCCGTGACAGCCACCGACCCCTCCAGCGCGTACACCGGATCGGACCCGGCGACCTGGTAGCCCACCGTGGTCAGCAGTCCGTGGATGGAAGGCACCTTGCGGGTTCCGGTGTTCATCAGCATGAAACACCCGGTCCCATAGGTGTTCTTGGCCTCACCGGGCTCGAAACACGTCTGACCGAACAGCGCGGCCTGCTGGTCTCCCAGAATCGTCGAGATGGGAACCCCCTCTAGGACCCCGGTTCCGATCCCCACCCTGCCGATCGAGGGGAGCACCTCGCCCATCATCGAGCGGGGTATTCCCATCGCTCCCAACAGGTCGTCGCTCCAGTCGAGGGTGTCGAGGTCCATCAGCAGGGTCCGAGAGGCGTTGGTGACATCGGTCACATGCTTCCCTCCGTCCACTGCGCCGGTCAGGTTCCACACCAGCCAGGAGTCCACGGTGCCCATGGCCGCCTCCCCACGAGCCGCCTTCTCCGCCACGCCCTCGGCGTTCTCCAGCAGCCAGGCCGCCTTCGGCCCGCTGAAGTAGGTGGCCAGGGGAAGCCCGGTCCGCTCCCGGAACCGATCGATGCCTCCGTCGCGGGCCAACTTCTCACAGATCCGGTCGGTCCGGGTGTCCTGCCATACGATCGCATTGGCCAGGGGCCTGCCGTTGGTGCGGTCCCACACCAGAGTGGTCTCCCGCTGGTTGGCGATCCCCACCGCCGCCAGTTCCCGGGCAGTCATTCCCGCCGAGTCGAGCGCCTCGCCAACCACCGCCTCCACGCTCTCGAGGATGTCCGAGGGATCATGTTCGACCCAACCCGGCCGGGGGAGGATCTGAGGGAACTCCCGCTGTGCGGATGCGACCACCCCACCGGCTTGATCGAAGATCATGAACCGGCTACTGGTCGTTCCCTGGTCGATGGCCCCGATCGCTCGTCTCTTCATCTCGTCCGGTTGGTGGCTTTCCTAGCCGCGACATTAACGACCAGGGTCCCGCCGCCAAATCGGTCGGCATTAGCATTTGACACCGGGTGGCCGACGTGTGCTCACGGCGGCCCGCACATCGGACAACTCAAAGAGAAGGCAGAGGGCGACAATGAGAATCAACCTCACCAGTGTGTTCGTGAACGACCAGGACAAGGCACTGAGGTTCTACACCGAGATTCTCGGCTTCGTCAAGAAGCAGGACTTCCCAGCGGGGGAGTTCAAGTGGTTGACCGTGGTCTCCCCCGATGGACCCGATGACGTCGAACTGCTTCTGGAACCCAACGACAACCCCGTGGCCAGCACCTACCAGCAGGCAATCTACGAACAGGGAATAGCCCAGGCGTCGTTCGCCACAGAAGACGTCCAGGCAGAGTTCGAACGATTGAGCCAACTCGGTGTGAGGTTCACAATGGAACCGACAACCGCAGGGGGAATCATCCAGGCCGTCCTCGACGACACCTGTGGAAACCTGATCCACCTCTACCAGGTCTAGCCCGACAGCCCTCGGACCATCGGCCGGCGAACCGGACGATCGCTCATCTCTTGTCCCTAAATCCAGGCGTGCCGACCGGCCCTACACGCCTTGTACTGCTACTCCGGAGCCCGAGGGACCAAGCGATGGCGCCCTGGGTCCCCTGTTCGGCCGGTGGTTCTCAACTCGACTGAGCCAGCGTCGTAATGGCCTGCCGCACGAGGCGTGGTCGGAAACTGGCGCCGCGCAGAGCGGCGAAGGACGCTTCTGCGGTTAGGCCGAAACCGGGAATCGCCCGTCGAGAGAGGAGGCGATGATAGCGTTCAGATCCAGGAAGGTCACCTCGAGGGCCTTCCGGATGATCTCCGCCGCCAGATCGCCGTTGTGTTCCAGACAGGCGCCATAAAAGGCTTTGGCCACCGCACTGGACTCATCGTGACGGGAGGCGACCATCAGTGTCCGATGGGTATAGCGCCGCGAGCGGTCGTAAAGCTCCGCCGCCTTTTGCAGCAGGCCGGGACGATCGGCTGCTTCATAGCAGACCAACCGCATCTTCCATGCGACATCCACCAAGCCTTCGCTGTCCCGCTTTTCCGCGGCCGTCTCGAACCTCTTCAGTTTCTGCTCCATCAGACGGAGGGACCGACTCGACAACCGGGGCGCGCCCAGTTGAGCCAGCCACGATTCGAATCCCATCCTGGTCAGGTACAACTGTTCGACCTCATCAAGTGACAGCGGCGACACGTAGTTGGCGGCGTTGGGGCGGGCGTCGATCAGGCCCTCGTGTGCCAGTTCCCGCAGAGCGGCGCGAACCGGCGTGACGCTGACTCCGAACTGTTTGGCGAGATCCCGGTATCGCACCCTGATGCCCGGTTCGAGTTCCCCTGCGACTATGAGGTCCCTTAATTCCTTGGTGATGCGCTGTTCAATCGTCCAGTTGTGCTGCACGCTCGTTGTCCCCTTCGTTTCCTCTATCTATCAGCCTTTGGATAGCTTATCGGAGATTTCGTCCAGCACGGAAACCACCGCCTCGGTGGCGAATTCCAGGTCTTCGCTGGTGGAAACATAGGGAGGGGCCACGTGCAGGATGCCCTCTGACATCCGGGCGGCGGCACAGCCGAGCCGCAACAATCGCCGGCTGAGTTCCCTGGCCACTTCGAACGTGCCGCGGATCCCCGTTGCGTAGGACTCTCCCGTCGTTGGATTGACGAGTTCGATTCCGACCCACAGACCGAAGCGGCGCATGTCTCCCACGATCGGAAACTCCCTGACCCCGCTCAGCATCTCGAATAGCTCCAAACCCAGCGACTCCGCCACCCGGTCCATTCGCCCGTCCATGTAGATCTCCATGGCCTTGGCGGCCGCCGCGGCGGTGGCGCCGTGACCCCCGTAACTCTGGACCGAGGGAGAGCCCGTGTCGTGCCCGAACGCCGCGAAGACGTGCTCTCGGACGATCATCGCAGCCGCGGGTGCGTATCCGCCGCTCAATGCCTTGGCCACCACCATCACATCCGGCACGACGTTCCAGTGCTCGATTCCCCACATCCGCCCGCTCCGACAGCACCCCACCAGCGTCTCGTCGATGATCAGCAGCACGCCGTACTCGTCACATATCTCTCTCACCCGCGGCCAGTACGTCTCGTCCGGGATCCGGAACTCGGTGATCGCCACCGGCTCGCCGATCACCGCCGCCACCGTCTCAGGTCCCTCCAGTTCGATCACGTCCCGGATCTGCTCGGCGTACTGAAGGTCCGAGACTCCCGTGGGCGGCATGACGTGGACTCCTCCCGGCATCAGGGGGTAGTACACCGAATCGCGGTGCCGGCGACCCGACATGGCCAGGCCTCCCGCACCGGCGCCGTGATACGACCCGTAGCGGGATATCACCTTGTAGCGATGGTGATCGCCCCGCATGCGGTGATACTGGCGAGCCAGCTTGAGGGCGGTCTCGGTGGCCTCCGAGCCGGAACTGGTTAGGAACGAGTGTTGCATATCCCCCGGCGCCGAGGCGGCAAGCCGCTCGGCAAGTTCCACCGCTCCCCGGGTTGTGAAGAAGATCGGCCCGGCCGTGGCGACCCTGCGGGCCTGCTCGGCCATCGCCGCGGGGATGTCCTGGCGACCATGCCCCAGCGGCGTCTGCCACATCGACGAGCAGAGGTCGAAGTAGCGATCACCGCGGGTGTCCCACAGCCACGGGCCCTCGCCCCGTTCGAAGACCCTGAGCATGTCGTGATCCACGAATTCGGATCGGGGGCTCTCGTGAATCCACAGATGGTCGAGGGCCCGTCGTTCGAGGGACCTCCCGGCGGTCATAGCGTCACACCTATTGGGGCTTGCGCCCCGAGAAGTAGTCCTCCAGCACGAACGCGGCCCGCAACGCCGTGTACTCGTCGAAGTGGGAGGCAACGATCTGCACCGAGGCGGGCAGGCCGTCGGCGTCGTAAAGACCGGGCACCGCCGCCGCCGGATGGCCGGACATGTTGAGCGGTGAGGTGTTGAACGCCACCGAGGCTTTCGAGTCCGCCAACAGGTCTGGCAGGGGAGTGGGGACCGCAGGCAACTTGGGCGCCACAAAGGGGATGGTCGGCGTGATCAGCAGGTCCCAGGCATCCAGGAGCTCGCTGATGCCTCGGCGCGACTCCAGCCGCGCATTGTGCAACCGCCCGAACGGGACGTTCATGTACCGCTCCATCAGATACCTGCTGGCGATGGTCCAGCACTTGACGTAGGGGTTCAACTCTCTGGACTGGGCGCGCCTGCCGGTGGCGAAGGCATGCATCCGGTCGGCATCGATGTATCCCATGTGACCGTGGCTGCCGCCCTCGGTCCGCACCATGTTGCCCACCAGGTGAGCCACGTACGGGCCGAATATGGCAGAGGCGTCGCTCCACATTGGCGCCGAGATCCGCTCAACATGCGCGCCGGCCTGCTCAAGTGCGCCGACCGCCTCATCGATCGTCTCGACCACCACCGGTTCGCATTCGACACCTGTGATGCTCTCTTCGATCACCGCTACCCGCAGCCCCGAGACGCCGTCTTCCTCGGCCCGCCGGTACTCGGGGATCTCGATGGGAATGTGGATCCCCTGGGGGTCACGCCAGTCGTCTCCGGCGATCACCTCCAACAGGATGGCGACTTCCCGCACCGAACGGGCGAGGGGCGTTACGTAGTCGATCGAGTGGTCTATCGGGGTCACCCCGAAGGTGGGGATCAGGCCGTGAGTGGCCTTGATGGTCGCCACCCCGCAGCACGCGGCGGGTATGCGCCCGCTGCCCCCCTGGTCCACTCCCAGAGCCGCGTCGACCGCGCCCGAGGCAACCGCGGAGCCCGCCCCTCCCGAAGACCCTCCCGCGGTTCGCGACGGGTCGAGCGGGTTCCTCGCCGGACCGAAGGCGCTCATCACCCCCGTTGCTCCTCCACCGTGGTCGTCCATGTTGAGCGTCCCCACGATCGAGCCCCCCGCTTTGAGGATCCTCTCGACGACCACCGAGTCCAACGTGGGGGTGAACGGGGTCAGGGCGGATCCGTTGGTCATCGGCACGCCGGCCACCGCGATGTTGTCCTTCACACCCAGGCGCCAACCGGCCAGGGGGCCATCCTCGGCGCCCGCCACTTCGCACATCCGGATGAAGGCGTTCAGCGGGTCCTCGCTCTCGCAGACGGCCGCCGACCGGCATCGCGGGAAGTCGCAAAGGTGGATACAGCCGGCGGCTGGAACCGGTCGGCCTCCCCGGCCGCCATCACCAGGGCGGTGATGATGCCCGACAGGTCCTCGGCCTCCGAGTCGGCGAGTTCGATCCCGTCCAGAGCCGCTGTTTCTTCGATGTCGACGGTTGAGGGAGGCCGGACCGTCTGGCGATTGCGTTCAAATCGATTCATTTGTTCCCCCGAGCGTTCTCGACCGCCGACCTCTGCGCCCCCTAGCGGGTTCCCACTATCAGATGGACGATGTCGTCGGTTGTCGTTTCTTCCTTTGCACGTGAACCCACTATCCGGCCTCCTCTCATCACCACGATTCGATCGGCCACCCGGAACACATGGTCGAGGTTGTGGCTGACCACGATGATCGAGACTCTCTGTCCCTTCAGACCTTCGATGATGTCGAGGACCTTCTGGCCCTCCTGGACTCCCAGCGCCGCGGTCGGTTCGTCCAGGATCATCAGCCTTCGACCGGATCGGAAGGCGCGGGCGATGGCGACGGCCTGCCGCTGTCCACCCGACAACACGGCGGTCCGGTCGCCCTGACATCAGGCACATTGATTGCCAGCGAGTCAAGCAGTTCCGCCGATTCCCGTTCCATCCGCCGGCGATCCACCCGCAGCCATCTGGTGGGGACCCGACCCAGAAACACGTTTTCCGCCACGGTCATGTTGTCGGCCAGCGCCAGGTTCTGATAGACGGCGGTCACTCCCAACTGCAAGGAGTCCCGGGTGGTGCGGAACACCACCTCTCTTCCGTCCAGCGCCAGAGAACCGGTGTCCGGTATCACGGCTCCGGTCAGAATCTTGACCAGGGTGGACTTCCCGGCGCCGTTGTCACCAACGATCGCCACCGTCTCTCCCTCTTCGACCTGGAACGTGGCGTTGATGAGAGCGCGTACCTGGCCGAAGGACTTGTGGACGCCTCTGGCCACCATAACCGGCGGGGGAGTTCTTTCCGTTCCAGCACCACCGTTGGGTCCGTTCATGCTCTGTGAAGGAGAAGCCATCAGCGCTTCCTCACCCTCGGCAGCAGGTCTGCCAGGGCCAGTTCGCCTTTGATCGTCTTGTCCACCAGGACTGCTGCCAGGATCAGAGCACCGACCGCCACCTGCTGCCAGAACGGGTCCACCCCCAGCAGGATCAGGCCGTTCTTGATGGTGCTGATCAGGATGATTCCCAGAAGCGTCCCAAACGTGTTGCCGGCGCCGCCATTGAGCGATGTCCCTCCGATTATCACTGCCGCCACCGCGTCGAGCAGTGACTCCGATCCAAATGACCCGTGGCCGGCGTTCAATCGGGCGCTCAGCACCAGCCCCGCCAGTGTGCACAGCATCGAACTGGCGATGAAGGCCAGCATCAGGACTCTCCTCACACTGATACCCACCAGGCTGGCCGCCTCTCGATTACCACCGGTGGCGTACAGTTCCACGCCGTATCGGGTCTGGCTCAGCACCAATTGGACGAGCACGGTCACGGAAAAGAAGATGATTACCGGCAACGGGATCACACCCACTCGACCGTGACCAAGTACCTTGAACGCCTCCGGGAATCCGCCAATTGTTTGTCCGCTGGTCATCACGAAGGCAAGACCCTGCAGTACTCCCAGCATCGCCAGGGTCACGATGAAGGACGGGACCTTGGTGAACAGAGAAAAGTATCCGTTCACATTGCCCACGATCAGACCCATGGCCAGCACTATCAGTACCCCGGCCCAGATCGGCAGTTCGCGTTGGATGATGAGCAGGGCAGCCATGGTCCCGGCCAGGGCCTGGGTGGAACCGATCGCCAAGTCGATCTCTCCCCCGATCAACAAGATGGTGAACCCGATCGCCATGATCCCCACCACCGAACTCTGAAGGGCGATATTGGTCAGGTTCTGCACCGTCATGAAGTACGGACTGGAAAAACTCAGGACGGTCCAAAGGAGTAGAACGGCGACCAGGAGCGCCAGCAGTTGCCGATATCTATTCAAGCCAAGTCGCACCCTGGGGGACCGTTTCTTGTTTGCTTGCGTAGTGTGATCTGTGTCAACCACGAAAAACCCGCAGACCTTTCAAACCGTTTCTTGGTACGTTGGCGACTCTAATCAATGCAGGGTAAAGGCAGTGGCGCCCTCCCACCGCATCCTCTTGGATTGGTAGGAGGGCGCCATCTTTATTGATTGGTTATAGGTTTGCCGTGTTTAGCAGCCCGCCGCGGCGGCTTCCAGTGCCGTCTTGAGATCGACACCGCTCTGCACGGGTTCTTCCGAACCGTCCAGCACACCTTCGGCGAACGCCTTGTCGACGACCACCATTCCGATCGGGATGAAGTCCACGTCGTGCGTCTCTCCCATGGCAATCTCCACGGCCGCCTCGACAGCCAGGTAACCGGCCGGATAGAGCGGTTGGATCACCGTGAGCGCCTGGCGGCCCTCGAGAATGTTCATCAACCCTTCGCAGGTGCCACCGAGACCGGTCAAGGTGGTCTCCTTGTATCCCAGCTCTTCCATGGCGGTGAGCGTCGCTCCGGCCAGCAGGTCATGCAATCCGACGATGATGTCCACATCCGGATGGGCGGTCAGCAAAGACCTGGCTGCGTCGAGACCCGCTGCGCGGTCCCAGTTGGTGGGCGGGGAAACAACCCTTTCCACGTCGGTCAGTCCACCGGCTTCCAGGCCATCTTCGACTCCCGCGTATATGGCGGCAATCGATTCATCAGCCTGGTTGGAGTCGATGAAGGCAAGCTTCGCCGGGCGGGGTTCATAAGCGGCCAGCCAATCACCGAGTGGTCGGCCCATGTCAGCCCGATAGTCGTAACCTATCTCGATGGCGCTGACTCCCTCGGAAGCACAGGCCACCGTGCACACCACCGGAATGCCTTGTTCATTGAGGGCGAGAATCGCAGGCGCCAGGGCCTGGGCGTCGATGGTGTCATAAACGATCACGTCAACACCCGCCGCCGCATAGTTCTCGATTGCTGCCACCAGATCCTGGGCGCTACCGCTACCCGTCACCAGCAGTTCGACGCCATAGTCGGCGGCGGCGTCTTCTGCGCCGGTCTTCAGAGCCAGGATCAATTCGTTCTGTGTGAAGTCCGGAATCACCAGTCCGATCCGGATGGGTGCTTCCTCGGGCGCCGCCGTGGTGGTGGGCGCCGCGGTGGTGGTGGGCGCTGCAGTCGTGGGAGCAGCGGTGGTAGGCGCGGGCTCCTCCTCGCCGCAGGCTGCCGCCAGCATCGAGAAAGCGATGATGACAGCGATGGCAATTCGTAGTCGGTTCTTAGGCATTTATTCAGCTCCTTTCTTTAGGAGTGACATGGGTGAGCATGTCGCCCCAAGGGGTCTCTGTGGAATCAGCACAGATGGTTGGCGAAAGTTGAGACTCCTGCCTGCTACACAACATGCATTGTGTAACATATCACCTGTCATGGTAGTGAAGCATCCCTGCTCTGGTCAGGGGGTGACGCATATTTTTTCTCCTTTCCCGGCATCGGACTTGTGCCATCTACGCTGATGGCAGGGCGGGGATACAGGTTGTCAAGAGGAACGCGGGTAGGCGAGAACGGTGGATCCTCCCCAAGTCGCGAAGACCTACTCCTGTCTCGCGAAAAACGTCTAGCGCTTTCTCCCCTTCGGGCCCACCCCCGCCACCACCGCCAAGGGTCGGAGCGCGCGCTTCGCCGGTCCGCCGGGAGTCGCCCTCTTCGACAGATATATGACCTCCGTGGAAGTATGGCGGCCGCGGTGACGTCGGAACGGGCCGGGAGGTGTTTTCGTGACAGAATTCAATATGCACCGGGAGTGGGACAAAAGGCAACCCTTTACCGTCACCTTTTGCCGCCGCCCGGTGTCGACTTTTCACACCCTGTCCACCCATCCTCCAGGCCGGGCTGAGAGCTTGACTCGAATGGAATAGCCGGCTCATGTTCGACCTTTTGATCCGTGGCGGCGCCATAGCGGACGGCACCGGCGCCGAGCCCGAACCGGCCGATGTAGGCATTGTGGGTAAACGCATCGCTGCCGTGGGGAACCTGGCTTCAAGTCAAGGTGAGGAACTGGACGCAACCGGATTGCTCGTCACTCCGGGATTCATCGACATCCACAGTCACTCCGACTACACCCTTCTGGCGGATCCACGGGCAGTCAGCGCCATCTACCAGGGAGTCACCACCGAGGTCGTGGGTAACTGTGGCCACGGGTGCTTTCCCATCAGAGACCGGGAACTCGCTTTGAAGGCGATCTACGGATACTCCGATTCCGTCGATCTGGATTGGGACTCGGCTTCGGGTTACTTCTCCCGACTCGAGCAGGCGGCGCCGGCTTTGAACGTGGTGAGCATGGTCCCCCATGGTCAGCTTCGCCTGGCCGTCGTGGGTCTCACAGATCGACCATCGACAGAAGAGGAACTGAACCAGATGGCCCAACTCCTGCGGACCGCACTCGATGAGGGCGCCTGGGGGCTGTCGACCGGCCTGGAATATGCAACCGAGGCCGGCGCTTCCGAGTCGGAGGTCACCAGGCTCTGCGCGCCGCTGGTTGAACGGGATGACCTTTACGTCTGCCATGCCAGGTACCGGGACGCCGGGGCGCCCGAAGGGGTGGCCGAGGCCATCAGGACCGCCAGGGCAGCGGGGGTGAGACTGCAGGTGTCCCACCTGGTTCCCCGCAGTGGCGATGCGGACATGGAACAGTGCCTGGAGTTGGTCGATGAGGCTCACCACAGCGACCTGGATGTCGCTTTCGATCTGCATACCCGCCTGTTCGGGTTCACCTACCTCTATTCGGTGCTCCCGCCATGGGCCATGGCTAACGGCCTCGATGGACTCGCCTCCGTGCTGGAGGACGCCGACGCACGCCGGCGCATGAAAGGTTTCCGCAGCATTCTCAGCGCGGGCGGCGACTGGGAGCGCATAGTACTGCTCGACCACGACGCTTACCCCGACTACGGCCGACGATCCATCAGATCGATTGCCGACGAGCGGGGACAGGAGGGCCTGGACTGCATCTACGACCTGCTGCTCGGAGCGATCGAGACGATGGAGTCGCTCATGGTCCTGATCGACTGTCACAGCGCCGCTCAACACCGCACGGCTTTCGCGCACCCGCTGTCGATGCCGGCCTCCGACGCCACCACCATGGCGCCGGACGGTCCTCTTGCCGGTAAGACTTTCCACGGCGCATACACATGGGCTTCTTACTTCTACAACTTCTCCGTCAACCGGGAGGGAGTCTTGACACCGGGCGAAGCGGCATACCGGATGTCCGGTCTTCCGGCGCAGCGCCTCGGACTTCGTGACCGCGGCGTATTGAAACCGGGCGCCTTCGCCGACATCGCGGTGTTCGACCCGGCAGGGTTTCGCGAGAAGGCGACCAGGTACGAGCCGAATGTCCTGGCCGAAGGCATGGTGCACGTTCTGGTCAACGGCGAACCGGTGTTGCGGTCGGGTAGCCTCACTGGGACCCGGCCCGGGCGGGTGCTGCGAAGATGAAGCTCAGCCGGATCGATCAGTCAGCATGCGCCATGCCGGAACAACCCGGTGAGGAAACGCCACATATGCCGATAAAAGGTGTGACATGATTCGTGAGCGCATCGCCGATCGGAGCGCCGCGTGGCCGCCATCCGATCCCGCCTCCGATGTAGTCCGGCCCGGGACGATCCACCTGGAGGGACGCACCTACATAGCGCTCGGTTTGAACGACTACCTGGGGCTGGCTTCCGATCCACGGGTCATAGCCGCCTCACAGACCGCTCTGGCCACGTTCGGCGCCGGAGCACGGGCATCTCGCCATATCGGAGGAGACACGCAGGTGCACCGGGAACTCGAGGAGGAACTGGCAGAATTGAAATCAGCCGAGTCATCGCTCCTCTTCGCATCCGGATATACGGCCAACCTGGGAGTCGTGTCCGCTCTGCCCGGACGCGGAGACACGGTGTGCAGCGATGAACTCAATCACGCCAGCATCATCGACGGCGCCCGCTTGAGCCGCGCCAAGGTAAGGGTTTACCAGCACTGCGATGTCGAAGATCTGAGCCGCCAACTCGACCAGGCTTCCGGAGCAAACTTGATCGTCACCGACAGCGTCTTCTCAATGAACGGAGACTTGGCGCCGGTGGATGAGATAGCCGACCTGGCGGATGCACACGACTCCATGCTGGTCCTGGACGACGCACATGCCACAGGGGTCATCGGATCCGGTGGGAAGGGTTCGAGCGGCCACTACCAGCGCGCAGACAGAGCTGATGTGATCGTGGGGACACTGGGAAAGGCCTTGGGGAGCGCGGGGGCATTCGCCACCGGATCGGCCGAGGTTATCGGTTACCTCAGCGAGGTGGCCCGCACCTTCTTATTCACCACCGCTCCCTCTCCCGTAGCAGCGGCCGCCGCATTGGAGGCATTACGGATCATGCAGTCTGAGCCGCAGCGTGTAGAACGGCTGTGGGAGAATGCCGCCAGGATCAACTCTTCGTTGTCACAGATGGGGTTCTCGGTGCCGGACACGGTTCATCCGATAACTCCCGTAATGATCGCTGATGATGCCAAGACTCAGGCGGCCGAGACGATACTCATTGCCAACGGCATCTTCGTACGAGCCATCCTGCCGCCATATGTCCCTGCGGGCACTTCTCGAATCCGTATTATCGCTTCGGCGGTGCATACCGAAGAGCAGATGGAACGGATCCTGACGGCTTTCGAACATGTAGCCCGCCAGTTGAATCTATCCGGTTAGGGGAGAACTGTGAGCGAAACCATAGACCAACCATCGCCAGGGCAGGTACAGACGGTACTGGGAATGGTGGATCCCCATCAGTTGGGTCCGACCATGATGCACGAGCACATCCTGACAGATGTCACCGGCATCTTCGAGGCGCCTCGAACAGCCAGCGAGAAGGTCCGGGCGTTTGAACCCATACGTCTCGACAATCTCGCCTGGATCCGGAGGAACTACTTCCGGCACCATGACAACCTCCTGCTGGGAGACATTCCGACAGCCATTGACGAGATGCGGCTCTACAAAGAATGGGGTGGGGGCGCGGTGGTCGAGGTTACGCCTCCCGGTATAGGTCGTGATCCGGTGGGCTTGGCGCGGGTTTCTCGAGCAAGCGGCGTCCACATCATCATGTCCACCGGGTTCTACGTGGCGCACACGCACCCTTCCTACATGTTCGACCTGAATGAAGAGCAACTGGCGGACCTGATGAAGTCCGACATCCTGGATGGTATCCGGATTGCCACCGAGGGTCACGACGACTGGCAGGGGCACCAGGAAGAGACATCGGTCAGGGCAGGGGTTATCAAGGTCGCCTGCACCTGGCCCTTGCATGAGCGCGAGAAGCGGGTCTTGGCCGCCGCGGCCCAGGTCCAGAGGGAGTGCGGCGTGGCCATCACCACCCATACCGGCCGGGATCAGAGATCTCCGATGGAGGTTGCCGAGGTCCTGGTCAACGCCGGCGCCGACATGAGCCGCGTGGTGCTCGGACACCTTGATCTCCGGGTACAGGACATAGGCATCCTCTGGGAACTTCTGGAACTGGAGTCCTATCTCCAATTCGATCTCTTCGGTCACGAGTCCTCCTTCTACGGGGCCACGCCCTTCGACATGCCGAGCGACGGCCAGAGACTGGACCGGATGGTGAAACTGCTCAAAGCCGACACAGCTTCTCGTCTCCTTATTTCACAAGATATCTGCACCAAACACCGGCTGACCAAATACGGCGGCCACGGCTACTACCACATCCTGGAAAGCGTGGTTCCGTTCATGCGCAAGAAGGGCATACCGAACGAAGTGATCAGACAGATCATCGTTGAGAACCCCGCACGGCTACTACCCCTACACAAATCCGACAAGTAAGATTGGTTCTTTGGAGGGGGAAGCCGGTTCAGTTGGTTGGTTGGGTCGTTGACGAGTCCCAGCACATCTCAAAGGTCGATCATCGGTGACGTCTGATCGAAAGTAAACCAGTGCTCGGTCAAATGGAACGTACCCGTCCGCAGGACATCTCTCCCAAGCAACGCGTCGCATTGCCCAAAAGGTCCGCCCTCGAAAACGAGCACGGGTATCGGGTCGCCGTCGTTCGGCAGCTCCACAACAGCTGTGTAGCCGAGGGTGTTTTCCGAACGTGCAAATGCGGTCGTTACGGAAACGACCCTCGTTTGGAACGGCGCCAGCATGGAAGTGACTCGCTGGGAAACTCCTGTGAGTTTGGCGCCTGTATCAAAGAAAGCGTTGACCAGGACGCGGCGGGTCAAATCTTCATTGTGTATCACTACGCCCCTCACGATTGGTCCTACGAGATAGTCGTAGGGTTCCCTAATGAGCACTCGTGTGATAAGTCACGAACAAGGGACGATCAGTGATTTCCTGTAGTGAGAACCGACGATCCGGGAACCGCTCTCTGCCTGCTTGATTGGCAGCGATGCCCGTTGGATACACACCGACGAGCCGGCGATCACGGAGCAGAGCCCACTCATTGGGGTGGTTTTCCAGCAGATCTGGAAGCATCTCCTCCACAAAAACGGCGTAGTTGTCGTGGGTCTCCCGTCGTGCTTCCTCTCGGGTGATGGTGGCCGGCATCAGTGCTCCTCCCCTATGGTGGTCATCTGGGACTATAACTGTCATGTGTGACAATCTGCGGGTTCGCCGGTTTGATGATTTCGCGAGTGGACCATCAGCGGAGTCGCCCGGTTGCGGATACCACGGGGCCGTCAACGGTGGGGCAGGATCTTCCCTGTTTCTCGTAGGGCGTCGCTGAGTCGGTCTTCCAAGGGTGTCGGCTCAGATGAAGAGACCGGGGTGGTAGTGCCCGCCTGGGACCTGGCCCGGCGAGCCGTCCGTTCGGCTTCGGTGGCATCCGCATCGACTCCGGCCTTATCCGCCTGGAATACCACTCCGTATTCGGTGAACGCTCGCTCGACCGACAGGATCCCATTGCGGACGTTGGCCGCGACAAGCCCGGGGTCCCGGTCGAGGGGATCACCCCAGCCGCCGGCGCCGGCGGTGCGGTGAATCAAACGCATCCCGGCCGTGACCCGCTGGGAGAACTTCGACGGCATGGGCGCCTCCTCGCCATCCGGGCCGAGAAGGTTCATCGAAGGGGTGCCGGGCCTTCCTGCGCCGATCCCGTAGGGATAGATCGTCGCCCGGTCGGAGCGAACGCTCAGGTCGCATTCCTGCAGGAACGTGTACTCGCGCTGAAGCGACAGGCCCCCCCGATGGAGACCGGCGCCTCCCGTGTCGGGAACGTAGCCGTAGTGATCCACTCTCACGGGAAGTGAAGACTCCAGCATCTCGACCGGGATATTGCTCACGTTGGCACCCACATTCGGAACGCCGTCCTCGCCGTCCTGAAGAGACTGGCCACCCCACGCTCCGGAGATCAATTCCACCACCGAGAACCGCTCGCCGCCCGGTCTCACGCCTCCCACCGTCACCAGCGACAGACCACCGTCGGAGGCGCCCATCACCCGGTCGGGCAGAGCGGGCGCCAGGGCGCCGAAGATGGCGTCCATCACCCGGAAACCGGTCAGACCCCGGGTTCCGGTAGCGGCCGGGAGCACACAGTTGAGAATGCATCCCCGCGGCGCCTTGACCGTAATCGGCCGGAAGAACCCTTCGTTGTTGGGAATGTCGGACCGCAACAGGGTGCGCATCGCCGCGTAGGTATTCGAATTCGTGAACGAGAGGGTGTTGTTCAAAGAGGACCGGACCTGGGGCGAACTTCCCGTGAAGTCGAGAGTCACTCCACCGTCGCGAATCTCGATGGACACCGAGAGGGGCACCGGGTCATCGCGGACGCCATCGTCGTCCAGATAGTCGGTGTAGGAGTAGGTCCCCTCCGGGAACGTTCTGATCTCCTGCCTGGTGAGCATCTCCGTGTAGTCCAACAGAGCCGCCACATGGGCCCTGAACTCCGCAAGTCCGTACCGGCGGATCATCTGATCGAAAGCCTTGACGCCGGTCGCACACGCCACCAGTTGGGCGTCGAAGTCTCCGAGGACGATGTCCGGCACCCGGGTGTTGGCGCCGAGCAGGGCGAACACTCCCTCCTCCCGCTTTCCGCGCTTATAGAGCTTGACGGGCGGGATCCGCAGGCCCTCCTGGAAGCACTCCTCCGCGTAGGGCGACATGCTCCCGGCAACCATTCCACCCACGTCGGCATGATGCGCCACCGTCGCCACCAGTCCCGCGAACTCCGATTCGAAGAAGACGGGGCGCACAACGAAAATGTCGGGAAGGTGCATACCGCCATCGAATGGATCGTTGACCATCGCCACGTCACCCGGATGCAGATCTCCCCGAAAACGCCTCAGAATCGCCGCCACCGCCTCCGGCAGGGCGCCGAGTTGGTTGGGCAGGGTGACTCCCTGGGCGATTATCTGTCCGCTCTCGTCACACAGAGCCGTGGAGAAGTCCATGGCGCTCTTCACCGTCTCCGAGTGCGAAGTCCGAAGGACGCTCACCGCCATCTCCTCGCATATCGCCGCCAGACCCTCGCGGATCAGTTCCCGCTCGATGGCGGCCGTTCCGGATGTTGGGATGGTCATCACGTACCCTCCTCGATGAACACATTCCAGGACCGGTCCCGGAAGACCCGGTAACCGGGCGGGACCACCGTGGTGGCGTCGTAGTCCTCGATTATGAGCGGCGCCTCTCTGGGCGCAAGCGTGAGATCGCCGCGACGGAGCACCGGGGTCGGCAAAAGCCCCAGGGCCTCGCCGAAGAACACGTCTCTCACGTTCGACTCGTCCGGTTGCGAGTCGGGCCGGTCGCCCGCCGGTACGCCGGGTGGATTCAACTCGCGTATCACCACCAGGAGTTGCACGATCTCGGTCTGATTGTTGGTTACGTGGCCGTACGTGTTCAGGTGCTGCTCGCCGAACGCCCGGTCCAGTTCCGCCAACCATGCCGACCAGTCATCTGAAAACGGCGGCAACTTCACGGGGAGTTCAAACCCCTGGCCCACATACCGCATCTCCACCCACGGTTCGAATTCGAAGGAGACGGTCTCAAGGCTCCCATGTCCCACCCCCTCCCGCGCCTGCGCCTCCAACTCGCTGATCTCCGATTGAAGTTCTTGGGGGGACAGGCCGGCGGTGCGCCGCAGGTAGGTCTTCTTGGCGTGGAATTCCAACCGGGCCTCCAGCAGTCCCACAGCCGAGAAGACCCCCGGTTGGGGCGGCACGATCACCCGTTTGATTCCCAGTTCCCTGGCGATCCCCACCGCGTGGACGGGCCCGCTCCCCCCGAACGCGACCAGGGTGAAGTCGCGCGGATCCCGGCCCCGCTGCACCGAGACCGACTTGATCGCCCGGATCATGCTGGCGTTGGCGATCAGATGAGCGCCGTAGGAGGCGACCTGGACATCCAGATCCAAGGGAGCGGCGACCTTCTCCTCGAACACGGTCCGGGCGCCGGCAACATCCAATTTCACCGCTCCGTCCAACAGACCCCCGGGATTCAGATACCCGAGCAACAGATTGGCGTCGGTGACCGTGGGCTCCTCGCCTCCCTTTCCGTAACACACCGGCCCGGGAAGCGCCCCGGCAGAGGAGGGGCCGACCTTCGGAGCGCCGGCTGGATCGATCCACACGATGCTGCCACCCCCGGCGCCCACCTCGGCCAGGTCGATGAACGGCACGCTCAACGCATAGCCGCCTCCGCTTCGCAGACGGCTTCCGGCCGACATCGACGACGCCACCTCGAATTCGGCTGTGAAATGCGGTTCGCCGTCCTCTACCAATGCCGTCTTGGCGGTGGTGCCGCCCATGTCGAACGTGATCACTTTGTCCTCTCCCAAGGATCGCGCCAGCCCGCTGGAGGCGATCACCCCGGCCGCAGGACCGGACTCCACAACATACGCCGGTCGCTCGGCGGCTGCTTCGCTGGTCATCACGCCCCCGTTGGACTGCATGATGAGCAAGGGTGCCGTCACGTCCAACCGGTTGAGCTTTCCCCGGAGTGCCTCGAGGTAGGAGGCGACCACCGGTCTGACGTAGGCGTTGAGCACCGTGGTGCTGGTCCTCTCGTACTCTCGGATGACCGGCAACACCCGGTGGGAGAGCGAGATCCAAACCTCGGGGTACTCCCTGGCGAGCATCTCCCCGATGGCCGTCTCGTGCGAGGAATTGGCGTAGGAGTGGATGAGGCTAACTGCGATCGACTCTGCTCCGAGTTCGATCAAGCGCTCCACCTTCTGTCGAGCGTCGACGAGATCCAGTGTCGTAACCACACCGCCGTCCACTCCGACGCGCTCGATCACCTCCAGCCGCATAGCGCGCTCGACCAACGGCTCGGGCTTCTGCCAGGTCACGTCATACAGCTTGGGGACTCGCAGCCTCCGCAATTCGAGGACATCGGTGAACCCCTTGGTAGTCAACAGCCCGGTGAGCGCGCCTTTTCGCTCCAGGATGGCGTTGGTGGCCACGGTGCTTCCATGCACCACATCGCGGGTGTCGGCCGGGTCGACTCCTCCAGATTCGATGATCTCGCGGACTCCGTCGACGACTCCTTCGCTGAAGTCCTGTGGCGTGGAAAGCAGTTTGTAAGTGTAGATGTCGCCACCTGCGCTGGTGACCACAACGTCGGTGAAAGTGCCTCCCACATCTACACCGATTCGTGACTCCTCTGGCAGCGGGGGGCGGGAAGCGCTCATCAGAAAGTTGACCTTACTTCCGCCTGCGCCTCGCCATTGCCTCCGGGCCAATGACGACCCCGGGTCTCTGATCGGGATCAAGCGATGGAAGCGACATGGATCGTATCTTAGGAGATATGTGACAAAATATCACAAGGGCGCCCAGGGGGGCTTTTCAAGGGCCTCATGAGCGATTTGCTACTTTATCTCCCTAGACGGCTTGGCATCCAGGCCAAGAGACAGAGAAACTTATATCATCAGACATCTCGACCACGATCCGCACTGCCTCGGACCGAAACTCCGAGTCCTACCTTCTTCTGTAGGCCTTCGCCGCAATACTCAGCATGGGTGTTTTAAGCCGACATGATTGTCAAGGGGCGGTTTCAGACCATGCAGGGGTGTATCTCGCTGGCCTCCCTGGTCATGTTGGTGGCGGTGGCGAGCATGCCGGCTCTGGCTCAGGGCCCCCCTGCTGGGAACGGAGGCGGGTTCGTTGACATTGAAGGCAATCCCCACGAGGAGGACATCCGCTACATCGTCGAACGGGGAGTGACGGTTGGATGTGACCTCGAGGGACCTCGTTACTGCCCTGAACAACACGTAACCAGAGCACAGATTGCCACTTTCTTGGCCCGCGCCCTTCGCCTTGACACGACCGTGCCCTACCTGAGTGTGTATTCCGACGTGGCCGAAGGCGCCTGGTACACGCCTTTCGTGGAAGCAATGGGAGCAAACGGGCTAACCGACACCGTGGTATCGGGTGGTTACCGACCTAACGATCCCTTGCTCAGATCAGAGATGGCGGTCTTCCTCCACAGGGCTTTCCGGCTGAACATTCCCGACGGGACCACCTCGTCTTCCTTCTCTGACGTGGGTCCTGACGCCTCCTATCTTGAAGCAGCCGAAGCGGTTCTGGCCTCGGGAATCACCCGAGGGTGCGGAGTCGATCCTCTCCGTTACTGCCCCGAGGACCTGGTGAGAAGAGACACCATGGCCTCCTTTCTGGCCAGAGCGCTGCAGGCCGCGGACCTGCAAGCCGTTCTGGACTACGCACCCGGCCGCGACATAGTGCAATCCCTCGCCGTCGGAGAGGACCCATGGAATGTATGGATGTGCGAGAGGGCCAACATCACAGAGGATGTGCCCTCCTTCCTGAACCGGAAACTCGCCCCCTATTTCGAGTGGCTGTCGGGTGGTCAATACCGGATACGATTCCAACACGGAGAAGACCCCACCCCCGAAGTCTCGGCCATTCTGAGGGGGTGCGGTGACAACAGTCGACATGTGAGGCGTGTGGAGGGTACGCATGTCTTTGTCGGAAGTCCCCTGGGCGGGGGCATTGCCGGGTTGGCGTTCCAAGGATCATTCGATTCCCGGGAGGGCAAGTTTTACCGAAACGCCTGGGTAGACGCAGGTGGGATCTACCACATCGGAATCTACGCTCACGAGATAGGTCATACCCTGGGTTGGCCTCATAACCTTGCCGAACCCGGCGCTTCCCAGCCACTGATCACCGGTATGGATGTCATGGCAATGGGCAGAAGTTTGATAGGCACCCACGCCCACAATCTGTTTCACACCGGATGGCTGGACCCCTCGGAGGTGGTGGTACACCAGGATGCAAGCGCGGAGTACTTCCTTGCCTCTCCCCGGTCGGATAGCGGTCAGAAACTGTTGCTCCTACCGGTGACGGCGGACAGGGTGATTGCCGTTGGCGCCAGAACAAGGGAGGGATACGACCTCAGCATCACCGATGAAGGTATAGAGATACATGAGATAGATTTCTGCAATCCGTGGGTGGTGCCTTGCAAACGGGTTTTCCTGCCTCCGGGTTCGAGATCCGACGGCGCCGTGGTTCTTGGTGTCGGAGAGTCCTGGACGGCTAACCTGTCCGTGTTCTACCAGAGGAGGGGATCCTTTGTGAACTTCGAACTAGAGGTTGTTGAGCGCTTGGATGACTCCTACAAGGTTAAGGTAAACGCCACTGCTCTGACCAGTGGATTCGCCTCGATACAAGTGGGGCGGGGGATATGCGGTACTCGCCTCAACGGCATCGTGGTCTGTTGGGACTGGTTGGGCTTCGATTCGTCGCCGATAGGGAGCATGCAATCGGTCAGCGTGGGAGACAGGGCTTGTGGCGTTCGAGTTGACAGGACCGTCGAGTGCTGGGGCCAGGACATCGGTGGAACCCCGCCGCCCGGCGGAGAATTCATGTCCATAAGCACCGGCGGTTCACAGACCTGTGGGCTTCGCTTGGACGGCACGGTCGACTGTTGGGGAGCAGTCAAGGGGAGGGAGATTGATCACCCGATGCCCAGTGAGAGGTTCACCTCCATCGGCACCGGCTGGGCGCACGCCTGCGGGATCCGGGAGGACGGCACGGTGAGTTGCTGGGGCCGGGATTTCCACGGTGAAACTCTCCCGCCGTCTGGTGAATTCACATCGCTCAGCAGTGGCGGCTTCTACAGTTGCGGCCTGCGGCCCGACGGCACAGTGGAGTGCTGGGGCTCCGACTACAACGGCAAGTCAACCCCTCCTCCGGGTCGATTCACCCGTGTGGAGGCCGGATGGAACCACGCTTGTGGCCTGCGGCCCAACGGCACAGCGGAGTGTTGGGGTTCCGACGAAGAGGGCGAAACGGCGGTTCCGGGTGGTCTCTTCATCGACATCGGAGCAGGTGATCTGCGCACCTGCGGACTGAGACCCGACCACACCGTGGAATGCTGGGGTTTGAACCACCTCGACAGACTCAAACCAACCCTGGAGATCGCGCACTAGACGAGGGCGAGGCTCCACCGTCGCATACGAAACAACCCATCACCGCAACACGTCGCCGACACCACCATAAACGAGTCCCGTCTTCCCACCCGACCCCAATAGCGCTGAGGGGCCGAGAACTCTCAGGAAGTGCCTGACCTGCTTACGCGTCGTCCGTTCTCCACCACTATTCGACCGCCGATGATGACGTCCCTCACCCGGGTGATGTCGTCTCTGTCGACCACGACCATATCGGCGACATGTCCCGGTTCGATCAGTCCCCTGCCGGGTGCCATGCCGGGGACAATGCCGGACGGGGAGCTGGTGGCGAGTCTCACGGCCTGCGGTAGTGAGACCACTCCGCTCTCCACGGCCTTTTGGATCAACAGCAGGATGGGATCGTGGTAGCCGCCGGAGTAGTCCGTGGACAGGGCGTCGACCAGTCCCTCGGCCAGCAGGGCGAAAGCGGTTTCCGGACTGGGCTCCAACTGGCCGGCGCCGAAGTGGTCGGCGGTGATCACTTCCACGAAGCCTCCGTAACCCCTGACCTCCCTGGCGATTCCGACCGCCTCTTCGGGGGTGGCGTGGTAGTTGGCGTGCAGCGCCACCATCTGGTGGCCGATTTCCCTGGCGACCTCCCCGATCACGTCGTAGGTGTCCGGTTCGGTGTGGCACAGGGCGGGGATGCCCAGTCTCGGTGCATAGTCGATGCTCTCGAGGATCGCTGCCCTGGCCGCCGCCATCGGTTCTACGCTGGTCTCCCTGACCAGCGTTTTCGCTTCATCCAGGGTCATCGGTCCCAGGCCGGCCCTTTCGATGATGCGAACCATCGCAGGGGCGTCTCCCGACAGGTAGGCAGCATCCAGCGCAAGCGCGTCGCTCACCGAAATCGGCTGGTCCAACCGCAGGTTCTTCTCATAGGTTGCTCCGGTCGTGGCCCAGGAACCCACTTCTCCCATGGCCACCGCGCCCGAGGCCACGGCCGTCTCGGCGGCGAATCGGCGGTGGTAAGGGCCCAATCGGTTGCCGCCCATTTCTCCTGAGGCGATGTTTTTCGGCGTGTGGAGAGTCGACATCTTGACGTTCACCGGATGAATCTTGTTGATGGCGTCGTTCTCGAACGGCAACCCGAATCCGTCCAGGCTGAGCACCGTTGTCGTCCCTTGCAGCAAGTGGTTGTCGAGGTTCGCAACAATCCTCTCTTCGGGAGCACCTTCCCTCGGAAGCCCCGGACAGAGCGGACCGAAGCTCACCACATGCGCATGAATGTTGATCAGTCCCGGCAGTATGAGGCCGCCCTCGGCATCGAGGACCCGATGGGAGTACACCCGGTAAGGGAGGTGCCGGATGCGGTGGAGATCGATGATCAGCCCGTCTTCGGTGGTGACGGAAGTGTCCTCCAGGAAGGACCGACCGTCACCGGTAACGAGGTGCCCGTTCACGATGTCGAGCCGCATTCCAGCCTCCCAGGTTGGTATGGATCAAAGACTTTGCCCATTCGTAACCCTACCTGAAGCGGTGAGTTGGCGGACAGAATCAGAGCAGGATAGGCAAGGCTGCCCACGCAACCCACAGCTTCTGTTACGGGGGCTTTTTGGAAGCCACTTCCTTGCTCAACTCTTTCGACAAACAATCACTGCATATCACTCAGACCCTTAACGTCGGTGGCGTCTGAGATGACCGGGACCGGTCGGGTCCGCCGTGCCCAGAGAACGAGGGTGAGGGCGATCGCACCGTACCCTGCGTAGGCCACGGCCAACGGCGTGACCGATCCGGCGATGGCGCGGTCTACGAAGCTGGCGAGCACCGCGCCGCCCCCCATTGCGATCGTACCGATCACCGCCGCGGCGGTTCCGGCCAGGTCGCCCATCGGATGCATTGCCCGGGCCAGGACCAGTGGATGGATCACCGTTTTGAGAGAGTTGATCAAAGTGACCAGGGCGAACCAGGCCAGGAACATCGGCCGCCCGTCGGCCTGCCACGACCACAGGGCCAGCGCGGTCGCCACTATTACCAGGCACGGCAGGACTACGATGATCACCCGGTCGGCGCCGACTCTCTTCACCTGCTGGCTCAATGCGAAGACCGCCGCCCCCATGAACAGGCTCATCCCTGTGAAGTAGTAGGCCAGTTGGTCGCTTCGGTCGTACACGTCGTCGAAGAGGAGTTGAATGCTCCCCAGGAAGGCGGCGAGGGAGCCGTATTCGAACATGACCGCCAGCGTCGACCCGATGGTCAACCGGTTGGAAAAGACCGCGGCGATGGCCCGGCGGGTATGGGCGAGAGTGAGCGGGCGACGCCGGTCCCGGGGAAGCGACTCCGGTAGCCGGATGAGCCACAGGGCCACCATTAGAACGATGGCAGTGGGGGCGGCCATGACCCAACGCCACGATCCCACGCTCAACACCGCCTGGGCGACCAGGGGCGCCAAGGCCGGGACCGCCATGAATATCGAGGCCACAACGGCCATTGTGCGGGCAAGTTGATCTCCCTCATACAGATCGCGGCCGAGGGCCAGGGTGAGGGCTCGTGGCCCGGCGGCGCCGACGCCCCAGATGAAGCGGCTGGCGATGAGCACCCCGAAAGTTGGCGCAAGGGCCGAGGCCAGCGCGCCGAGAGCGTAGATGCCAAAGCTCGCATAGAGCACGGGTTTGCGTCCGAACCGATCGGCGAACGGACCGTATAACAACTGGGCGCTGGCCAGACCCAGAAAGTACAGGGTGACCGTGAGCGCCACCTGCGGCGAGTCGGGGGCCAGACCGAACCCGACCCGGATCTCACTGAAGGCCGGAAGGGTCATGTCGATCCCCACCGCGGTGGTGCCGGTGATGGCGGCCAGCATGAAGATGAACTCCCACTCGCCCATGGTCCGTTGCCGCGGTCGGTCGTTGGCCGTCATAACCGGAAGGTTAAAAGGCTGGAAGCCACCCCGGACTCGCCCCACCTGGCCCGGCGACCGGTCAAGGCCCGGTGGGCGGTCGGTTCCCCGGTGCCTGGCTGAGACCCCCCGTATTCTGTCAGGCGGCCGACCGTAGGCCTGTTGACTCCACGAACTCCCCGCCTTCGATGATCGGGACGCCGTCCAGGGTGAGGTTTGCCTCCAGGAGGATGCCGTCCATGTGCCCCGTGGCGCTTATGCCTCCGCCGAGTTGGGGAGCCGTGTTGGCGCCGAAGGCCACCACCACGCCGCCGTAGTAGCTCTCCCAGGCGGCGAGGTCGAACGACTCCAGGTCGGCCCTGGGGTCGAACCCGAAGCCGAGATGGGCCACCAGGTAGAGGTTGGGATCGTCGAACTGGCGGATCCAGCGGTCGAAGACCCGGGCCTCCTCGTGATCGGTGTCGATGTGGACGATCCGTCCCGCCTCGACCTCGACGCGGATCGGCGTCTTGGTGGTGTAGCAGTACTGCGGAAAGAGGATCATCGGACCGTTGAAGTAGACCACTCCCTCCACCGTCTCCACTTCCGGAGCGCAGTTGATCATGCACACCCCGTAGCTGTCCCACTGGCGCGACTCCCACACATAACCCCGCTGGGCGTGCCACGGGCGGTCGCCCCGTCTACCCCGGAGGTCGGTCCCCAGGGGACTGGTGATGTGGATCTCCTGGGTGCCGGCGGTCAACTCCTCGGAGATGTCCGCTCTCCACAGGATGTCGTCGGTGGGGGGCCGGTCGATGATGGAACGCTCCGGAACCAGGACCTGCAGGATCCGGGCGCCCGCCTCGATGATTGGGGGAAGGCCCGGAGCGTACAGCCAGGTGTTGGAGGCGAGATCGAACACGATGTCGGCCGATCTCATGGCGGTGAGCGCCACCTCGGGGGGATCCGTCTCCGGAAAGCGAGCCGTGGCCCGTATCAGGGTGACGTCGGCGCCGGTGGCCAGCGCGGCCGCGTACCAGGCTTCGACCATTGCCGGGTTCTTCTCCGAATCGGTATAGACGACCACCCGTTCATCCGCGGTGACCTGACAGCGCCGCACCGATTCCATTGCGGCTTGGAACAACTCGGGAAATCCGACATCCATTATCTCACTCCTCTCTTACCGAACCGTCGGAGACCAGTATCTCTCCGTCGATCATCACGAACCGGACCGACCGCAGGACATTGAGATCGTCCAGGGGATCGCCGTCCACCGCGATGATGTCGGCGGCCTTGCCTTCCTCCAGCACCCCGAAATCGGGATACGGCGAGATGACCAGGGCGGCGTCCCGGGTGGCCGACTGGATGGCCCGGTAGTTGTCGATCCCGAAGGTGGTGAAGATGATCATCTCGTCCACGATGTCGCCGAACCCGTCGGTGCCGGTGGCGAAGTGGACCCCGGCGTCGAGGGCATGCTGGAAGGAGTCGAGATGCGGTTCGAGGATCGCCTCGGCGATCGGGATCCAGGTCTCGGGCATCCCGTACTCGATCCCGTGGTGGTAGATCCCCTGCATGGTCGAGAGGGTGGGCACCAGCGCCACCCCGTTGTCGGCCATGAACTTGGCTTGATCGGCGTTCAGGTAGATCCCGTGCTCGATGCAGTCCACCCCCGCCTCCAGGGCGTTGGAAATTCCGGGCACACCGTCGGCGTGGGCCGTGATCCGCCGGTCGGCCGAGTGCACCGCCTCCGCCGCGGCGGCCATCTCCACCACCGACAACTCAGGCTGGGAGGGAAGCTCTCCCTCCCGGGTGATCCCCACTCCTCCCGAGGCGACGATCTTCACGAAGTCGGCGCCTGCCTTGAGCTGGGCGCGGGCGGCTTTCTTCGCTTCCCAGGGACCGTCCACCTCCGCTCCCCACATCGAGCCATGCCCGCCGGTCATTACGATCAGTTCCCCCGCGCACACCATCTTGGGACCCAGCAGGTATCCCTCCCGGACGGCCCGGCGGATCATCAGGTCGATGTGTCCCGGCGCACCGGGGATCCGGGCGGTCGTCACCCCGATTCGCACCAGCCGACGAGCGTGGTAGGTGCCCACCAGGGCATACATCATGTCGGGCTCCACCACGCTCGGGTCGCCGATCGCGTAACGGTCGTGCCCCGAGAGGTGCTCGTGGCACTCCACCAGCCCCGGCAGCAGCGTTGCCTCGCCGAGATCAAGTACCTCGTCCTCCGGCTCGCGGATGCCATCCGCCCGCCCCACCGCCACGATCTTCGATCCCCTCACCCGGACTCCGCCGTTGTGAATGGGGGGATCGTCCCCGCCGGTCAGGACCTGTCTTGCTTGCAATATCGTCACGCTCATCGGAGATTCTCCTCTCCTCGGGTCAAGGGGGTGTGATGGGCGGCCACGGGTTCCCAGGCGTAGTGGCAGGCGGCACGGTGAACCAAGTCGCCAGGTGCCTCCTCAAGGGGAGGTCGGACCGTGGCGCAGTGGCCGGTGGCCACCGGGCACCGGGGGTGGAAGGGGCATCCCTCAGGCAGGTCGAAGGGACTGGGAGGGTCTCCTCCGATGGACCGGGCGTCGTCGCGGCTCTTTCTCTCCAGGCTGGGTGCGGCCGCCAGCAGCGCCTGGGTGTAGGGGTGGCGGGGGTCTTCGAAGAGTTCCTCGGTGGCGGCGATCTCCACTATCCGGCCCATGTACATCACCGCTACCCGGTCGCACAGGTATCTGACCACGCTCAGGTCGTGGGCGATCAGGATCAGCGTCAGGCCCAGCCGCTCCCGAAGCGAGGCCAACAGATTCAGGACGGTGGCCTGGATCGAGACATCCAGCGCCGAGACCGGCTCGTCGGCGATGAGAACCTCGGGCTCCACCGCCAGGGCGCGGGCGATGTTCACCCGCTGTCGCTGGCCTCCCGACAGTTGGCGGGGGTAGACATTGGCGATTTCGGCGCCGAGGCCCACCAGCGCCAACAACTCGACTGCCCGGTCGGCCACCCGGTCGGAAGCCACGACCTTATGCACCCGGAGCACCTCCCGCAGGGCCTGACCGACCGTCATCCGGGCGTTGAGCGAGGAGTAGGGGTCCTGGAACACGATCTGGATCTTCTTCCGGTCCGAGAAGGCCCGTTTCTCATCGAATTCCCGTCCCTCGTAGACGGTCTGTCCCGACGTGGGTGGGTACAGACCCACCAGGCACCGGGCCAGGGTGGACTTGCCGCATCCCGACTCGCCGACGATGCCCAGACTCTCCCCCCGCACCACCTGGAAACTCACGTCCTCCAGGGCCTGCAACTTCTCGGTGGGCCGACGGAAGATGACATCTCCCACCGAGCGTCTCGACGAAAACGTCTTCGCAAGGCCGCGCGCCTCGAGGATCGGCCGAACGGTCACGACGCCTCCGCTTCCGCGGCAGCCACAAGGCCGGAAAGAGCATCGGACCTTATGCAGGCCGTCGACTGATGGTGGCTGAGACTCCGGAGGGAGAACACTCCGTGGGCACAGTCCTCCAGTGCGTAGGAGCAGCGCGGCTGGAACGGACAGCCCTCGCCGGGACTGACCAGATCGGGAGGCGATCCCGGTATGGCCACCAGCGGGGTCCGCCCCCGGCTGACGTCGGGCACCGCCCCCAGGAGCCCCAGGGTGTAGGGATGGCGGGACTGTCCGAAAACCGAGTCGATGGTCCCCGACTCGAGGAATTGCCCGGCGTACATCACGGACACGGTGCGACAGGTCTGGGCCACCACCGCCAGGTCGTGGGTGACGTATACGATCGCCACCCCGGTCTCCTCCGAGATCCTGCTGAACAGCTTCAGGATCTGGTCCTGCACGGTGACGTCCAGGGCAGTGGTGGGCTCGTCGCAGAGAATGATCTTTGGTTCGGCCGACAGGGCGATGGCGATCAGCACCCGTTGGCTCAGCCCTCCCGAAAGCTCGTGCGGATAGGCGTCGAAGCGGCGTACCGGATCGGGGATCCCCACCTGGCGCATCAGTTCCAGTGCCCGGTCCCGGGCGGCCCGCCGCCCCAGGCCCAGCCTGTGTCGGGGGGCCTCGGAGATCTGGTGACCCACCCTCACCACCGGATTGAGGGCGGTCATCGGCTCCTGGAACACGATGCTGACCCCGTCCACCGCCTTGGAGGGCCCCCCGGCCAGGGGGACGGGCCGACCGGAGACCGAAATGGTCCCACCGGCCGCGGCGTTTCCGGGCAGAAGCCCCAGGATGGCGCGCAGCAGGGTGGTCTTCCCGCTGCCCGATTCGCCGACGATGCCGTGGGTCTGGCCGGCCTCGACGTCGAAGGACACACCCCGGACGGCCTGCACCACGCCCCGGGGCGAAGAGAGTCGCACCTGCAGATCGCGGACCTGAAGAACCGGAGCGCTCATTCGGGACGCAGCCTGTGGGTCAGCCCGTCTCCGATCAGGGAGAAGGACAATCCGACGATCACCACCGCGATCCCGGGAATGGTCGACAACTGCCACTGGGTGGTCATGAAACTCTGTCCCGAAGCGATCATCGATCCCCAGTCGGGGGTGGGGGGAGGGACCCCCAGGCCCAGGTAGCTGAGGGTGACCACTCCCACGATGATCACCACGATGTCCGACATGGCGTAGGTCACCGGCTGGGTGATCACGTTGGGGAGGATGTGGCGCACGATTATGCGCAGGTCGCTGTATCCGAGGGTCTTGGCCGCCATCACGTACTGCTGGCCCCGGGCCGAGAGCACCTCCCCCCGGACTATCCGGGCGTAGGACACCCAGGCCACGATCGCCATGGCGATGAAGATGGACGGGATGCCGGGTCCCAGCGAGAACACCAGGGCGATGATCAGCACGTAGTAGGGGAAGGCCATCAGCATGTCGGTGGCGGCGGAGACAGCCAGGTCGATCCTGCCCCCGTAGTATCCGGCCACCGCCCCGAGCAGGGTCCCGGTCACGAACGGGGTGATCACCGCCCCTATCCCGATCAGGAGGTCGAGGCGCGCCGCATAAAGAAGGCGGGTCCACACGTCCCGGCCCAGGTGATCGGTGCCAAGCAGGTGGTCCGAGGACGGCGGCGCCAGGATCGACTCCAGGTCGTGGGCGAGGGGATCATAGGGAGTGATCCAGGGCGCCAGGATGGCGGCCGCCACGATCACCCCCAGCAGGCCGGCGCCGAGCACCAGCGAATAGGAACGGCGGCCCCGGGCCGTCTTCGGGGAGACCGACCGCGACACCGCAATCATGACAATTGCACCCTGGGATCGAGAGAGGCCCGCACCACGTCGGCCAGAAGGTTCACCAGCACCACCAGCAGCCCGAAAATCAGCGCCAGTCCCTGGACGACCGCGAAGTCACGTTCCAGGACCGCGTCGATCATCAACGCCCCCAGGCCGGGAAGGGCGAACACTTTCTCCACGATCAGGGTGTTCCCCACCAGCCACCCGAGGTTCACCCCCAGCACCGTGACGGTGGGAATCACCGCATTGCGAAGCCCATGGGCCCAGAGCACCCGTACTCCGGCGAGGCCTTTGGCCCGGGCGGTGGCGATGTAGTCGGCTTCCATCACCTCGATCAGCGACGACCGGAGGCTCCGGATGGTGAAGGGAGCGATACCGATCGCCACCGTCAGTCCGGGCAGGATCATGGCGATCAGGCGCTGGGGCCAGGTGGCGCCGTACCCGCCCACCGGAAGCCATTCCACCCGCAGGGCCACGAACGTCAGAAGGAGGATCCCCACCCAGAACGCCGGCAGCCCGAGGCCCACCATCGGGATCACCCGCACCACGTGGTCGGGCGTGCGGTCCTCCCGGAGAGCGGCCACCACCGCCAGCGGCAGGGAGATGACCATGGCGAACAGCGCCGAGATCCCCAACAGCAGGAGCGTGGGGGTGAACCGGCCCGTCACCAGTTCGGTGGTGGGAACGTTGTAGCTCATGGAGGTCCCGAGGTCTCCCTGCAGGAGGCCTCCCAGGAACGAGACGAACTGTTCATGCAGGGGACGATCGAATCCCCACCGGAGATTGAATGCCTCGATCGCCTCGGCGGGCGCCCGGGGTCCCAGGAGCGTGCGCGCCGGATCCCCGGGCACCAGATGGATCATGAAGAAGACGATGATCGTCATCCCCAGGATCACCGGGATCATCCTGAGCAGGCGGCGGAGGAAGTACCGAAGGGCCATCTTCCGCGCCGCCTGCTACAGGACTGTCTTTACTCGTCCAGCCAAACGTCCTCCAGGTGGCGCTTGCCAACCGGGTTCACCCACAGGCCCTTGACGCTGTCGCTCCATGCGAACGGTGCGTCCAGCACCACCAAGGGGATGAACGGCACCTCTTCGGCGTTGAGAGCCTGGATGTCGGAGTAGATCTGCGCGCGATCGGCGTCAGCGAACGTCGTCTGGCCGGCCCTGACCAACTCGATCATCTCCGGGTTGTTGTAACCGGTGCTGTAGGAGTCGCCTCCACCCAGTTCCGGGTCGAACATGAAGGAGATCTTCTGGTCCGGATCGGGGATGTCCATCGTCCAGCCGGTGAACGCTATCTCGTAGTCGAACACGAAGATGGTGGAGTAGAACTGTCCGGGATCGATGGTCCGGATCGAGATGTCGATGCCGAGCGGCGCCAACTGTCCCTGGATGATCTCCACGATCGGCAGGTTCGGCGACTGGTCGCCCACTAGGTACTCGGCCGAGAAGCCGTCCGGCACGCTCGACTGGGCCAGTTCGGCTCGGGCCAGATCCATGTTGGACTCCAGGCAGGGCGTGTCGGGATCGTGAAACGGCACCGCCGGGGAGATCACCGAGCACGCCGGGCCGCCGTGCCCGAACAGGGCGGCGTTGGCTATGGCGTCCTGGTCGATGGCGTGTGCGATCGCCCGCCGCACATGGCGGTCATTGAACGGCTCGATGGTGGTGTTGAAGCTCACCCAGTAAACCGTGGTGGCCGGGAAGGTGGTGGCGGTTATGCCATCCTTCTCGTTGAGGGAGGCCAACAGGTTGAGCGGCACGTTCTGGGCGATGTGCGCCTGGCCGCCCTCCAACTGGAGGATGCGGGTGTTGTCGTCCGGGACCTGGGTCCAGGTGACGCTGTCCACATAGGGCTTTCCTTCCTGCCAGTAGTTGTCATTCCTCACCAGCCGGATGTACTCGCCGGGAACCCATTCGTCGAAGAGGAAGGGTCCGGTCCCGATCGGGTCCTCGAAGAACTCCTCGGCGCTCATGCCTGCGTAGTCGGCGGGCATGATGGCGGCCGCCCACACCGAGAGGTCGGCGAGGAACGGCGCCCACGGGAAGCTGGTGTTGAACACCACCGTCATGTCGTCGGGAGTCTCGATCGACTCTATGGCGGACAGGAGGAAGCCGAATGCCGCCTCGTCGATCGCCCGCTGGATCGAGAACTTCACATCGGCCGAGGTCATCGGCTGACCGTTGGAGAACTCCACGCCTTCACGCAGGGTGACGGTCCATGACTTCCCGTCGTCTGAGACCTCGTAGTCGCTGGCGAGCCAGGGATCCACCGAGGACCCGTCGGCGCTGGTGGCGAACAGGGTCTCGAAGATGTGATCGAGGACATAGATGGTGTCGGTCTCCACCGCCGCTCCGGGGTCGAGGGTGGTGTTGTCCCTGTGGCGGGCGAAAATCAGGTCTCCGCCCCGTTTGGGACCGTCCGCGTCCTCTTCCGTCATGTCGTCTTCTTCGGCCGGCATGTCCTCGTCGGCCATGTCATCGTCCGGCGCAGGCTCTTCTGCGGCGGGCGCGGCCGTCGTGGCGGGAGCGGCAGCGGTGGTTGTCACTGCAGCGGCCGCCGTGGTGGCAGGTGCTTCCTCGGCGTCGTCTCCGCAGGCCGCCGCGATCAGCGACAGAACCAAGAGCAATGAAACACCAAACACTGCCTTCTTTCTCAACAAACTCACTACAACTCCTTCCGTGGGCTTGCCAAAAAGGCTAACCCTCAACTTGCGGGTCTTACTGGGGAGGAAGGGAATTAATTGAGGTCAGGCCGCGCCATTCGGGCGCACAGACCGTCTCAATGGAAAAGAGTCCGCCATGACGGTCGTCACGGAGTCGGTCGACCTTGATCCCGCAATCCTGCAAATCGCCCCGGATAGGGGCCGCCGGGAGCCGCGGGAGGGGTATACTGAGAATGATTATCATTCTCATGGTCGAGGATATCTAGTCAAGGAGTCGAAGGAAAGGGATGACTTCGTTATGACCAATCTGGGAGCATTCAAACGGGGAAAGCTTGCGAGGACTCGCTCTATCGGTGTGCTTGCGGTCTTTCTGCTGGTGATGTCCGCCTGCGGAGATGAGGCCACCGAGACGACCGAAGCGGCGGCCCCAACAACCGCGGCGGCGGCTGAAACGACCACCACCGCGGCGCCCGCCACTGAAGAGGCGCCGGCCACCACGGCCGCGCCCTCCACTGAAGAGCCCACTGACGAGGCGCCGGTGAGTTTGTCGGTTACGGATGGGAGTGGGCGTGAGATCACGTTGGATGGTCCGGCTGAGCGGGTTTTGTGTGTGCAGGACAATTGCACTGATCTGACGTCGGATCTGGGGATTGTGCCGGTGGCTATGCATCGGGGTGATGGTTGGGGTAGCGCTGCTGCCTATTACGGTGATGGGGCGGCGTCGATTCCGGTGTTGGGTGATCGGATGTCGGTGGAGGAAGTGGCTCAGTATGAGCCTGATCTGATCATCGGCCGGGTCGGTGAGGAAGAGGTCCGGGACGCGCTGGAGGTTGTGGCGCCGGTGTATCTGGTGGATATCGGCGGTGTGGCGACTCTCAAGGAGGGTTGGGTCGATGTGGGCCTGTTGACCGGTAGGGAGGATGAGGCTGCTGCGGCGATTGCCCGCTTCGACGCCAACGTTGGGGCTTTGTCGGCGAGTTTGCCTGCTGGTGCTGTTGAGACGAGGGTGGCGGTTGGGTTCGGTGACACCAACTGGATGATCTGGGATTCTTCGTCGTTCTGTCGGTTCTTGCATTCCGAGGGTGCGGGGACGTGTGTGTTCCCGGATCAGGGTGTTTCCGAGTATGGGTCTGCGGACAGTGAGTTCTCGTGGGAGTTCGTATTGGAGGCCGATCCTGAGGTGTGGGTGATGATCACCTGGCCGGGGAGTGCTCGTAAGGACACCGTGACTGCGGAGGTGTGGTTGCAGACCACTGCTCATCGTGAGGGCAGGGTGTGCGAGGAGGACTCGGCGGGTGCGTTCGGTCATGGACTGTTGATGCTCCAATGGGCATACCAGTGTTACCTGAACGCCGGTTGGCCCGACACCTACAACCACCCGGGCGACCTGTCAGTCTGGATGCCGGGCACCGATGCAGCGTTCAATACCGAGGCGCCGGTGAGTTTGTCGGTTACGGATGGGAGTGGGCGTGAGATCACGTTGGATGGTCCGGCTGAGCGGGTTTTGTGTGTGCAGGACAATTGCACTGATCTGACGTCGGATCTGGGGATTGTGCCGGTGGCTATGCATCGGGGTGATGGTTGGGGTAGTGCTGCTGCCTATTACGGTGATGGGGCGGCGTCGATTCCGGTGTTGGGTGATCGGATGTCGGTGGAGGAAGTGGCTCAGTATGAGCCTGATCTGATCATCGGCCGGGTCGGTGAGGAAGAGGTCCGGGACGCGCTGGAGGTTGTGGCGCCGGTGTATCTGGTGGATATCGGCGGTGTGGCGACTCTCAAGGAGGGTTGGGTCGATGTGGGCCTGTTGACCGGTAGGGAGGATGAGGCTGCTGCGGCGATTGCCCGCTTCGACGCCAACGTTGGGGCTTTGTCGGCGAGTTTGCCTGCTGGTGCTGTTGAGACGAGGGTGGCGGTTGGGTTCGGTGACACCAACTGGATGATCTGGGATTCTTCGTCGTTCTGTCGGTTCTTGCATTCCGAGGGTGCGGGGACGTGTGTGTTCCCGGATCAGGGTGTTTCCGAGTATGGGTCTGCGGACAGTGAGTTCTCGTGGGAGTTCGTATTGGAGGCCGATCCTGAGGTGTGGGTGATGATCACCTGGCCGGGGAGTGCTCGTAAGGACACCGTGACTGCGGAGGTGTGGTTGCAGACCACTGCTCATCGTGAGGGCAGGGTGTGCGAGGAGGACTCGGCGGGTGCGTTCGGTCACGGACTGTTGATGCTCCAATGGGCCTATCAGTGCTATCTGAATGCCGGTTGGCCTGAGGTCTACAACCACCCAGGCGACCTGTCAGTCTGGATGCCGACGCCATAGAACGGTTGATCCACCAGGACAAGCCGAGGAAGGAGGGCCGCTGCTGCTCCAGGCGTCCCTCCTTTCTCTAAGGAGAGAGTCTCGCTTTACCGGAACCGTTGGATGCGGGCGGCCACCGTGGTGGCCATCATCACCTGCTTGTGCGCAGCCGTGGCTGTCCTGTCGCTCATGTGGGGGACGCCTGACCTATCCGTGGCGGAGGTACTGAACGCCCTCTTCGGTCCGGAGACGTCCGAAGGCAACCAGCAATTCATCGTGCAGAACCTTCGGCTTCCCAGAGTCGTCGGCGCAGTGGTGGCCGGCGCCATGCTCGGCGCCTCGGGAGCGGTCATGCAGGATACGCTCCGCAACCCGCTGGCCGGACCGGAGTTGATCGGCGTGTCGGCCGGCGCCTCCCTGGCGGTGGCCACCATCGTTGCCTTCCGACTCCCGTTCACGGGCATCGCCCTGCCCATCGCCGCCCTGGTGGCCGGTCTGGCCACGGGAACGGCGATCCTGTCGCTGGTGAGCCTCAAGAGCAACCCCATGCGGATGCTGTTGGTGGGAGCGGCATTCACCGCGCTGTTGAACGCGCTGGTCATAGCGGTGATAACGCTTGCTCCCAACTTCGGGGGCGTCTCGGTCATCTACCGGTTCCTGGTGGGGAGTCTCTCCGACGTTCAATGGGAGGAGGTGCGCCTGGTCGCCCCCTGGACCATCACTCTCTTGGTGGTATTCCTCCTGGCCGGGAGGCCGTTGAACGCTTTGAAGTTGGGTGACGAGGTGGCGGAGGGTCTCGGTGTCGGCGTTCGACGGACCAGGGCGGTGCTGTTCGGAGCATCGGTCCTGCTGGTGGCGCCGGTGATCGCCATTGCCGGGCCGATCGGATTCATAGCGTTGGTGTCGCCTCACATAGTCCGCAGGTTGTTGCGGACCTCCGACGCCCGGATCGTTGTGCCCCTGTCCGCAGTGGTCGGAGCGATTCTGGTGCTGGGCGCCGACATGGCCGCCCGCCTGGCCCTCCATCCCCACGAGATCGCGGTCGGTCTGTGGACGGTGGCCTTCGGCGCTCCGGTGCTGTTGACGCTCATGCAACGCGGGCTGTTGCGGCGAAAGGCCGTCCCGTGACCGCCACCGCCATCAACGGCCGCCGCCGCCACGACGTTGTGAACCCACGGGTTCGATCTCGCCGGATACTCGTGATCCTGGCCTTGGCGCTGCTGGCCCTGATGTTCGCCTACGTGATGCTCGGTCCGGTCTTCTTCGGTCCCGACCTGGTCTTCAAGGCGCTGATCAACCAGGCCGAGGAGGTCCATCACCGCATCTCGGTCTGGGAAGTGCGACTGCCTCGGGTCCTGATCGCCGCCCTGGCGGGAGCGATGCTGGCTTCCTCCGGGGCGTTCCTCCAGTCGGTCCTTCGCAATCCGCTGGCTGCTCCCGCCACGGTCGGCGTCACGCAGGGGGCGGTCCTGGGCGCGGTCCTGGCGCTGGCCATCAGCTACGGAACGGAGGGAGCGCTCGACGACCTCAACGTCTTCGTGCCCCTGGCGGCGATCGCAGGAGGTCTGATAGCCGGCGCTCTCGTTTACCTGCTGAGCTACCGCCGCGCCGGCACCGATCCCATCCGGCTGATTCTCACCGGAGTGATCGTCGCCGCCGCGGTCTCTTCGATCACCTCGTTCCTGGTGCTGGTCTCGGGCAGTCATATCGACTCGATCGTGCGATGGCTGGTCGGATCGCTCGGCACCAGGACCTGGGACCACCTGGTCTTTCTGGTCCCGGTCGCCGTTCTGATCCTCCCACTGGTGGTGATGATCATCCCCCTGGCCAATGCCCTGCAACTGGGGGACGCCACCTCGGTAAGCCTGGGCCTCAGGACCGAGGTGGCCCGGGGCATCATCCTCATGACCGCGGTGGTGCTGGCCGCCGGATCGATATCGGTGGTGGGCGGCATCGCCTTCCTGGGTCTGATCGGCCCGCACCTGGCCCGAACCCTGGTGGGCTCGGACCTGCGTCGGCTCTTGATATGTTCGGCGCTGGTGGGCGCCATAATTCTGGTCAGCGCCGACCTCCTGGCCCGCGTCTTCTCGCTCGACTGGATACCCTTCGTGGACATACGAACCGAGAGCGGCAGCCGCGTCCCGGTCGGCGCCTTCACCGCCCTGGTGGGAGCGCCGTTCTTCCTCTACTTGATGAGAGAGCGCGTGCGATGACCAAGGAACAGTCGAGCCCCGGAGGTCTCGCTTTTCACATCGATGGAGTCTCCACCGGTTACCGGAATCATGTGGTCTCCCCGCACCTCACCCTCAGCATCGAAAAGGGGACCCGGACGTCTCTGGTGGGTCCCAACGGTTCGGGAAAGAGCACCACCCTAAAGACCCTGGCGCGCCTGATCGCGCCGCTGTCGGGTTCTGTCTACCTGAACGGCCGAGACATAAACCGCCTGCCCACCCGGCAGGTGGCCCGCCAGATGGCCATCCTTCCCCAGGTGCACGAGGTCCCGGCGGAACTCACGGTCACAGAACTGGTTGAACAGGGGCGCTTTCCCCACGTCGGCGCTCTGGGAATGCTCCGCCGCCAGGACGACGAGGCCATCGGAGAAGCCATCCGGATGACCCGCCTCGAGGACTTCGTCCACCGTCCCATCGACACCCTGTCGGGCGGTGAGCGCCAGCGAGCCTGGATGGCTCTGGCGCTTGCCCAGAGGACCGACATTCTGCTGCTCGACGAGCCCACCACCTTCCTCGACGTCGGGCACCAACTGGACCTGCTGGAGCTGGTCTCCGGTCTCAACCGGGACCGGGGGGTGACCATCGTGATGGTGCTCCACGACCTCAACCATGCCGCCCGATTCTCAGATCGCATGATCGCCATGTCCGACGGCGAGGTGGTCTCCGACGGCCCTCCCGGCGATGTATTGACTCCCGAACTCCTGCGAAGCTGCTTCGGCGTCGAAGCCTCGGTGGTCACCGACCCGAAGACCAACTCGCCGATGTGCATTCCCCACTCTCCGATCCCCACCGGCCGCTAGGAGCGACGATCCGCTGGTGAGCAACCGGGAGAGCGGTCACCAGGTCCTCTCGGACCTGGGCGTCGGTCCGGTGATCAACGCTCACAACGATCTGACCGGCCTGGGCGGGAGCCTCCCACGGGGACCGGTCCTCGAGGCGGTGGCGGCTGCCAACCGGTCTTTCATCGAGGTCGAGCGCCTCTCCGACGCGGCCGGCCGGGCGATCGCCGACCTGCTCGGGATCGAGGCCGCCCTGGTCACCCCCGGCGCCGCCGCCGGAACGGTGCTGGCCACCGCCGCCTGCATCACCGGGGGAGAGGACGACCTGGTGGCCCGCATCCCCGACACCGCCGGGCTCCGCCGGGAGTTCGTGGTCCAGGCAGGGAACCGGACCTTCTACGATCGCTGCCTGGAGGGTGCCGGCGGCAAGACAGTGCTGGCCGGAGACGAGACCTCCACGTCGGCCGCCGACATCGAGAGCGCCATCTCCGAGAGGACCGCCGGGATCTTCTTCTACGCTCCCGGCGCGCCCAACGTGGTCTCCTTCCACCAGGTCCTCGAGATCGCCAAGCGCCACGATCTGGCGGTGATCGTCGATGCAGCGGAGCAGGTCTATCCGCTCGACAACTTCAGCAGATACGTCCGGGCCGGCGCCGACTTCGCAACCTACAGCGGCAAGTTCTTCGGCGCCGGCTCCATGGCCGGCATTCTCACCGGGACATCCGCCGGAATCGAGTCCGCCCGCAAGAACAGCTACCTGGCCTTCGAAGGACCCAACGCGGAGGCGTTCGGGAGGCACATGAAAGTCGGGCGAGGCGAGATCGCCGCGGCCTACGCTGCTCTGAAGCAGTGGCTGGAGATGGATCACCGAGAACGGTTCCGCCGCTACCGACGGCTCATGGACACCATGCGGTCACGGCTGGAGGTATTCTCGTACCTGAGTTTCTCCCACGAGGACGGCTCGGCCACCGCCGATCCCAAGCCACCGGACTCCCTACGCGTCAGGTTTGATCGTGCCCGCTCACCCAAAACCCTGGCGCAGGTGGTGAAAGAACTCCACCAGGGAGATCCCTGCATAATCCTCCGGCCCCACTACCTGTGGGTCGATCCCGACCGGGACTCCCTCGACATCCGGGTCTCCACGCTGCAGGCGGGCCAGGAGAAGATCATCGCCGACCGATTGGTGGAAATCCTGGGAGGATGAGGGGGAAATGACGCAACCCCAGAGACCGCCTCCCCTCCCACCCCCGATGTGGGAGCGCTACCGGCGCGCCGAGTCGATGCTCCATCGAAACGTCAAGTCGCTGGTGTTCAACCTGGAGACGGCGGTGCACTGGCTGGCCGACTCCCGCGCCTTCCGGTACCGCTCCGAATCGGCCTCGGGTCACCGGTTCATGCTGGTCGACGCCGGGAGCGGCCGCCAGACCGAGGCCTTCGATCACCGATCGGTGGCCTCGGCGCTGTCCGCAGCCCTCGGGAGGGAAATCGAGCCCCTCCGGCTCCCCTTCCAGGACTTCGAGTTCACCTCTGACGGCGCCCCCATGCGCTTTGAGATCGACGACCACCGATGGGAGTGCGCCCTGGATGGCTCATCGCTGCGAGGACTCGGTCCCGTGGCGCCAACCGGGCTTGGGAGCGTCTCTCCTTCGGGAAGATACGAGGCAAGAGTCGAGTCCGGCAATCTGGTGCTCATCGATCACCTCGCGGGCACGTCGACCCCCCTCACCCACGACGCCGAGCCGGCCTACGGGTACGGGTCGTCGCCGGAGGGCCGCAACTCGGCGGTCACCGACCGTCTCGCAGACCGCGCCCCACCGCCCCGGGTGCTCTGGTCTCCCGACGAGCGCCATCTTCTGACACACAGGCTCGACGAGCGGCGAGTGGGGACCCTGCGCCTCCTCCAGGGCGCCCCCCGGGATGGATCGCTCCGCCCTCGCATCCACACCTATCGCCAGGCCCTGCCGGGAGACGCCGAGTTGCCGCTGGCCCAACTGGTCTGCTTCGAGGTCGAGACCGGCAGGCGCACGGACCTGTCGTGGGACCCTCTCGCCTCGCCGTTTCTCGCTCCCATCGAGTTGAACCACGTCTGGTGGGCCGCAGGGTCAGACGCCATATTCTTCCTTCACTGGGATCGCCACCGTCGCTCGGTCCGACTGGTCTGCGCCGAACCGTCGACCGGCCGTTGCACGGTGGTGGTGGAGGAGGAGAGCGAGACGCCCATCGACCTCAACGCTCTCTACTACGGCGCTCCCAATGTCTGGGTGAGCGGAGACCGCCAGGAGATCATCTGGTATTCCGCCCGGAGCGGTTGGGGTCATCTGTACCTGCTCGACGGCCGCGGCCGTCCCATCCGGCGACTGACCGGCGGCGATTGGCTGGTGACGGACCTGGTTAGGGTCGATAAGAACACGCGGACCGCGTTCTTCATGGGCGCCGGAAGGGAACCCTCCCGGGATCCGTACTACCACCATCTCTACGCGGTGAGCCTCGACGGGGGTGCGCCCAAGCTCCTCACCCCCGAGGACGCCGAGCACGGAGAGTGGCCTCCCTGGGTGGACTTCTCACCGGACGGACGGTTCTTCGTGGACCGTTTTTCGCGAATCGACCAACCACCCAGGACGGTCTTGCGAAGGTCCACGGGCGAAATGGTCGCACAGGTGGCCGAAACCGATGTCTCGGCGCTCCTGGCCACCGGGTGGGAATACCCGGAGCGGTTCACGGCCAAGGCAAGCGACGGCGAGACCGATCTGTACGGGATGATCGTCCTGCCCCACGACTTCGATCCCGCCCGCAAGTACCCGGTGATCGAGAGCATCTATCCCGGTCCCCAGGCCACCAGGACTCCCCGCGCCTTCACCGACGTGGTGGGAGAGGCCACCCACGGGCTGGCCGACCTGGGATTCGTGGTCTTCACCGTCGACGGACGGGGGACGCCGGGACGGTCCAAGGCCTTCCTGGATGCGGGATACGGCCTCTCCGCGGAGGGCGGAGGGTTGGCCGATCACGTGGCGGTCCTCACCCAACTGGCCAGGGACCGGCCCTACCTCGATCTTGATCGGGTGGGCATCTACGGTCACTCGGCGGGCGCGTACGCGGTGGTCAGAGCCATGCTGGAGTACCCGGATATCTACCGGGTGGGTGTGGCCTCGGCGGGGAATCACGATCAGGCGCTCACCAACGTCACATGGGGAGAACGCTGGACCGGTCCCTTCGGGGGACCCGGCTGGGATACCCAGGCCAACCGGACGTTGGCTCAAAACCTTCGCGGGAGGCTCCTGCTGGTAACAGGCGACCTCGACGACAACGTCAACCCGGCCGCCACCCTACAACTGATCGACGCCTTGATCGAAGCCAACCGGGACTTCGACCTGTTGGTGCTTCCCAACCGCAACCACGACTTTTCCGGAACCTGGGGCACTTGGAACGAAGATCCCTACTTCACCCGTCGCCGCTGGGACTACTTCGTAGAGCACCTGTTGGGAGAGACGCCACCCCGCGGTTACCGGGTAAACGGCCCCGGCTGAGTCCTCTGGGGAGGAGTTGAACCTCCCCGCCCGCACTGATCGGTAGAACTCAGTGTTCCGGGCCGGTAAGTCTGCTCGTGACGATCTCGGTGGCCACCGTGTTCTCCGACTCCCGCCAGTCTGTGTAGCCGAGTTTGCGGAGCCGGGTCCAGTGGTCCTCCAGTCGCTCCAGATCGGGGAAGGTCCAGATCTGCAGATGCTCTTGCCGGGACTGGCCTCGGATGGAGAGAGGGTCGGCGCAGGTGGCGCCGTTTTCGATTGACGCGGCGGCGACATCCTCCCAACTGGCAAGCAACGCTTGGCGTGCCGCCGGGGTCTGCTCATACCACCCGGGCCGTGGCCGGTAGGTGTGTATCCAGGTGATCACTGCAGGCATTCCTCCAATCGGTCGAGGGCGATCGGACGCCCGATGAGATGGTGCGAGGTGGTGAACATGAAGTCGTCCTGGATCTCGTGACCGTGCATGGCTTCGGTGAGGGTCAGCAGGTCCGGCACGTCCCACAGCGCCGCATGGTCCCAGTCCGAAGTCCCGCTCACGTCAAAGCGTCCGAAGATGTCGATTCCCAGTTCCACGTCGTATTCGAACGCCACGTCGCAGTCGGCATCGTACACAGCTCGCTCTGCGGGCGTTGCCTCGTGCCAGGCGTCGTTCCAGTCCCACAGGGCCAGGAATCCCAGCCCCTGGTCGAAGGGTCCCTCTCCCAGGGACGGGGGAAGGTCCCTGGGGCCGACTATCCACTGGGTCCGTTCGAACGTCTGCCCCCAACCGGCCTCGGTGAGTGCGGTGATCCCCCGGTGGGCTTCCGTGACACAGGGCGCTTCGAACAGCCCGAACGCCGCCACGTTCTGGAAGGGCTCGGACCAGTAGATGGTGGGTGTGCCGGCTTCCACGCGACCGGCGATCTGCTGTGGGTCGAGCAGCCAGCCGGTTGCGGCCAGATCCTGCATGACTCGCCCCAGGCCACCGGCAACCGGAAGCCGCAGCCCGTCGGCGATGAAGGTGACGCCTGCAGTCATTTGAGAGATCCTTCCGTACGGTTGCGGATCAGGAAACGCTCCAGCATGATCCCAAGAACCGCGGCCGGAATCAAATTGGTGAGGGTGAGCGCCGAGAGTTGGTCCCACTGCGCTCCGAATGAGGTGATGCGAGAGGACAGGAGCAAGGGCACCGTGGTGGCTTCCTGGAAGGTGAGCATCAGGGCGAAGAGATACTCGTTCCAGGCGAACACGAAGGCGAACAGCAGCGACCCGACCAGGCCGGGCACCGCGATCGGAAGGGAGATACGGAAGAAGACATTGGCCGCCGACGCGCCGTCCACCCCGGCGCTCTCCTCCAGTTCGATCGGCACCTGCGCGAAGGCGTCGCGCATGATCCAGACGGTAAACGGGATGGCGAACCCGGTGTAGGCGATGGTGAGACCCAGGCGGGTGTCCAGCAGGCTGAGATACCGGAACATCAGCAGGAACGCCAGCACGATCGCCACCGGTGGGAGCATCCGCTGGGAGATGAACCAGAAGGCGATGTCCTCGTTGCGCCAGAACCGCCACCGGTACCGGTAGCGGGTCAGGCCGTACCCGGCCCCCGCTCCCAGGAGGGTGGCGATTGCAGCGCTGCCCCCGGAAACGATCAGGCTGTTGACAATTGCCCTGATCACATCGGACCTCGCCTCTGACAGCAACCACCGCCAGCCCTCGAGAGTGGGCATGAAGTCCACCCACGGCAGATAGGTGGGGTTCACTCCGATGTCGAGCTGGGTCTTGAACGAGGTGATAACGATCCAGTAGAGGGGAAACAGGGTGATGAACGCCGCCACCCACAGGAACGCCCGGATGACCAACCGACCCTTCATGCGTATCGCTCCTGCACCCGGCGACTGATGTACAACGCCAGGAAACTGACGCCTATAACCACGAACAGCAGGACATAGGCCGCCGCCGCGGCATAGGCCAGGTCGCCCTGCTTGGCGCCGACGTTGTAGACGTAGGCGGTCACCGACTCGGTGGCGCGGCCCGGGCCGCCGCCGGTCACCACCCGGATGATGTCGATGATCTTGAAGGCCTCCAATGCCCGGATGAGCACCGCGGTGATGCTGACCGGAAGCAGCAGCGGGAAGACGATGTGGCGGAAGATCTGCCACTCGCTGGCGCCGTCCACCCGGGCCGCCTGGAGCGGTTCGGTGGGAATGCCCTGCAAACCGACCAGTATCAACAGCATCATCAGCGGCGTCCACTGCCAGGTGTCGACCAGGATGATGGTCACCTTGGCGATGGCCGGCGAGGTGACCCACGCCACGGCCGGCAGTCCCACCGCCTCCAGCATGTCGTTGATCGGCCCGAAGCCCTCGCTGAAAACCATGCGGCCGATTATGAAGCCCACTGCGATCGGGCTCACCATCATCGGCAGCAGGAACAGGATGCGCATCAGGCGCTGTTCCCGAAAGCCCCGGTTGAGCGCCACGGCCAGGGCCAGGCCCAACACGTATTGGACGGCCACGCCGCCGCCCACGAAGATGATGGTGTTGATAAGCGTTTCGAGCAGGGCCTCGTCCGAGAAGATGCGAGCCCAGTTCTCCAGGCCGATGAAGCGCAAAGGCACCCGCCGGAAGAGATTGACGTTGGTGAAAGTGAGGCCCAGCGAGAAGACCAGCGGGAAGATGCTCAGTGCGAGCACCGCGGTGGTGGCGGGCGATATGAACCAGCGTGGCGCACTGCCGGTCCGTCCCAGCGGTTTGCCGGGACGGACCGGTGCGCGTGCTGTTTTGGTTGTCAGCCGGTGAGCCCCAAGGCCTCGCGGTAGATGCGGAGTTGTTCGTCACGACCGAGACGGTCGGTGATCTCGTTCCACGTCTCCGCGGCCTCGTCGAGTGCGTCTTGCGCACTGGCCTGACCGGACAGGGCTTCGGACACCGCCAATTCGAGGGCGTCCTTGTACTCGGGGAAGCCGGGCAGCCTCATGTCGAACACCGCGTTGGGGTGATCGAGCGATGCCCGGATGGCGTCGGTGTAGGCCTTCGCCTCGTCCTCGGGCCAGCCGGCGCTCACCCACAGGGCGGGATCGAGCGTGGCGGCGGTTCCCGGGTTGACGCCGGTGCCGGCGGTCACAGCCGCTTCGGCCAGGACTTCCGGGCTGCCCAGGAAGGAGGCCAGGTCGAAGGCGGCCGCCAGGTTGTTGGACGTGGTGGGAACCAGGTTGAACCATCCACCGAAGCCGAGGAAGGGAGCCTTGTTGGGCCCGTCGCCGGAAGCCCATGCTCCGGCCACCGGATCCCAGTACTCGTCGGCGCCGGGGGCGGGGCCGTATCCCACCGCTCCCTCGACCACCGAGTCGGGAGACTTGGACATGGGTCCGATGTCACCCCACTGGATGTCCTGAGCGGCGATGCCGCCCACGAAGCTCAGAGCGTTCTCGATCCAACCGAAGTTGAGCATTCCCGGAGGACCGTACTCGATGACGGCGCCCCAGTCCTCGAGAGCCCGGACGAAGCCCGGATTGTTGATGCGGGGCTCCATCGTCTCGGGATCGAAGAAGAAACCGGGATCGTTGGGCGCCTTGGCATATCCCGCTGCGCGGGTCATGAATCCGTTCCAACCCTGGTTGTTGCGCATGGGCAACTCGACCAGGCCGTATCCCTCGTCCTGGTCCGACCAGGCGTTCTCGGTGAAGAACTTGGCAATGGCCGCGTACTCGCTCCAGGACTCGGCCGGACGGAGGGCATTGCCGGTGGCCGCCTCGTACTCGTCGGCGTGCGCTTCGAAGGCGTCGGCGCGCCAGTAGTACATGAGCACGTCGCCGTCCCAGGGCATTCCGTAGGCGACCCCGCCGAACGACAACTGGTTCGACCGGAAGATGGGAAGGATGCCCTCCCAGTCGGCCCGCTGTTGGGCCCACTCGGGCGCAGCAGCCATGAACCCGCCGCCCATCAGGTCACCGCCCAGGTTCGAGCCGATGTTGATGATGTCGGCGATGAAGGTGTCGGTGGACAGTGCCGCCAGCACCTTGTCGTTGAGCTCGCCGAACGGAATCTCGTCGACCCGAACGGTGGCGCCGGTCTCAGCCGCCCAGTCGGCGGCCTTGGCCTTCATGTAGTCGAGTTGGCCGGCCGGTCCGGCCACCACGACCTCGACCCCGTCAAAGCGCCCGGCAGCGGTGCCCGGGTCGGGGATGTTGCCGGGGGTGCCCGGATCGGCAGTCTCGGGCTCGGGTTCCGGCTCGGGCTCGGGTTCCGGCTCGGCGACCGCGGCCGTGGTGGTCGGGTCGGCGACCGCGGCGTCGTCATCCCCGTCGCCGCAGGACGCGGCCACCAGGGCCAGGATGGCCAGTAGTGCGGTCAGCAACCGCAGATGATGTTTCACGTTTCCTCCTTCATTATTGCTTTCCTGTTCTGTTTCTTACGCTCCGCACGACCTCCATCAGTTCCTTGGTGACGATGGGGTCGACCGGGTTCCACCATTTGCCTCCTTCTTTGAGCGAACTTCCCACGATCGCGCCGTCCGCCACAGACAGCAACTCGGCTGCGTTGGTCACGTCCAGACCGCTTCCCACGATCACCGGAAGCGAGGTGCCCGCCCGGATGGCGCGGACCTCGGAGGTGTCGGTGGGCGAGCCGGTGCGCTGCCCGCTGGCGATCAGCAGGTCGGCGTCGAAGAACTCGGCGTCACGGGCCTGTTCGGCGATCGGCCGGTCGCCGGTGACGGCATGGGCGCCGAACTTGACGTGGACGTCGGCGAAGATCTGAACGTCCTGCGCGCCGATCGCCGACCGGTAACGGAGCGCCTCGCCCGCCGGTCCGTTGATGAACCCTTCGTTGGCCACGTAGGCGTTCACCCACTGGTTCGCTCGGATCCAGCGGGCCCCGACCGCCTTGGCCACGGCCAGGGCGGGTATCACCCCGTTGGCGACGCAGGTGATCCCGATCGGGAGGTCCACGGCATCCCGTACCCGCAGACACGCCGCCGTCAGGGCGGCAACCGTCTCCGGTCCGATCGCTTCGGGACGGGCAAAGGGAATGTCGAAGGCGTTCTCGACGATGATTCCGTCGATGCCGGCCTCCGACATGGTCAGGGCGTCGGCCACCCCGGCCGCGTAGATTTCTTCGACGGGTTGGCTGTCGTAGCGGGGCGCCCCGGGGAGCGGCGCCAGATGGATCATCCCGATGATCGGCTTGGGCCCATCGAATATGGCCTTCAGGGGGTCAGGCTTTTGGGGTAGCAGGGAACTCACGAGTTGCCCTCTCTCCGGGACCGCAATAGTGGTTCGACTTCGTCCCGGTGGGGGAGCGAGGCCAATGCTCCGAGGCTCCGGCAGGCCAGCGCTCCGGTGACGGTTCCCGTCTCGAGCGCTTCGGTCACCCCCGACCCCGTGGTGCGCGCCCAGATATATCCGGCCGCGAAGCTGTCTCCGGCGCCGGTCGTGTCGACCGCCTCGACCGGGTGGGCGGGAATCCGTCCGAGGTTCCCCTCCGAACTGAAGACAATGCCGTCGGATCCCTGGGTGACCACCGCGTGCCGACCTCCCAGTGGCCCGGTCAGCACCTCGAGCGCATCTTCGGCGGAGTCGGCCAACAGGTCCCGGGTCCGAGCGTTGGCGATCAGAGTGTCGGCGCCCCGGGTCACCGAGGCGATGTCGGTTGGGTCGGTTGGTATGCAGGCCGGTTCGAGATCGATCGAGAACGGGACTCCCAGCGACCGCCACTGATCGGTGACCTCTGCCGCAGCCTCCAAGTCGAAGGGGGCCGTGTGACCCCAGGCGCTTGGTCCCAAGGTGGTCGTTTCGGGGTACAGGCCGGGAGTCACCGCCACCACCATCCGCTTTTCCGGTGAGTCGTCGGTGATCAGTGACACGGTGAAATAGGTAGAGATAGAGGTATCGATCACCACGCCGACGGTGTCCACTCCTTGGGACTCGAGCGTCTCCAGGACCATCGAACCGAAGGCGTCTTCTCCGATCCGGGCATGAAGCGCCACCTCCGCACCCAACCGCGCCAGGGCGACGGCCACATTCAGCGCCACCCCTCCCGGGCTCACCACCGCCTCTGGAGTATGCACTTTCTGGTCCGGTTCCGGCACGTGAGGAACCGGCAGGACCAGGTCGACGCAGGCGTCTCCAACCACGTCGATCATGGCCGTTGCAACTCCACTCGGAAGCGATAGCGGTCGGCTCGGTACCAGAGGCGAACGTATTCGACCGGCCGGCGTGACCGGTCGAGCGACAGGCGGGTGGCCAGTAGGAGAGGCGAACCCTCCGACACTTCCAGCAGGCCGGCGCGGTCGGCATCGGCGCGGACGGCTTCGATAGTCTCCTCCGCCGCCGCCGGGCGGGAGGCGGTCCGTTCTTCCATGATTCGATAGAGCGACTTGTTGGACAGGTCCGAAGCGCTGAACTCCTGGTTCCCCATCACCCAGGTCGGCAGGTAGCCGTGTTGAACGGCCATGGGAGCGCTGTCGGCCAGAAGGAGACGCCGGATCTCTACCAGGTCCTCGCCCTGGGCCCCCAGAGCTGACGCCACATCGGAGGGCCCGGGGACGACCTGCACCGAAAGAGTGTGCGTCGAGGGGACAAAGCCCCGACTGGCCATGTCCTCGTGGAAACCCGCCAGCCGGGTGACTGGCTGCTCGAAGCTGCGTTGGGCTACAAAGGTGCCGCGCCCGGGGATCCGTTCCACCAGTCCCTGGTCGCCCAGTCGTTCGAAGGCGGTGCGAATGGTGATCCGGCTGACGCCGAAGAACTCGATCAGTTCGTTCTCGGTGGGCAGCTGCTCACCCGGCGCCCACTCGCCCGAGTCGATAGCGTGCCGCAGTTGCTCCTTGATCTGGAACCAGAGTGGCAGATGGCCCCGCTGAAGATGACGATCAAGGTGACCCATGGGTTAGTCATTATATTATGACAAATGCTATCCAAGGGTCCCCAGAGGGCCGGAGACTTCCGGGTGGGGAGGCTGTCGGGGGTCTGGTCAAGGTAAGGCGAACCCCTTCGCATCCTTCCTCCCCTCCGGACACCTTGGCGAAGGATGCGGATAGAACGAATGCGCAGACCTCACCCACCGGAGGCGCCCCGGAATCACTACCCGCCGAGTGATGGCTTGGAATCGCCTCGGCGCAGGCTCTTCGACTCGCCGTCGCGTCGAATACCGCCTCTAATCTCGGCAACTGTTGCGGCGTTTGTACGTCTTCGAGCAACCCGAGTGCCCACCTTTTATGGGACTCCGCCCGGGACTCATGGCGCCTGTGTGCCCTTCGATCATTCGAATTGGGTGGAGAACGCTTCGTTGGCCAAAGCGTCGGCTCTCCGGTTGTATTTCCGGGGGACATGTTCCAAGTGGTATTTCGGGAAACGATCCAACAGTTCACGGGCTTTGGCGTGAAGCGATGTCAACTCGGCCTTTCTCACTTTGAACCTCCCGCGCACTTGATTGACCACAAGCAGACTGTCAGACCGAACTACCAAACATCGGATGTTTTGAAGCAGGGCCATCTTCAGACCCTCTATTAATGCTCGGTATTCGGCTTGGTTGTTGGTGGCAGATCCGATGGGGTGGGTCAGGGTGTCAATCTCCCGACCATGCGAATCGTACAAGACAGCGCCGATGGCCGCCCGGGCCCCGTTTTCCCGGGAAGCCCCATCTGTGTACAACCAAAATGTACTGTCGTCCTGCGTCAAACAGTCCGCAGTGCTTTCCACCTGTATCCTGTTTTCGTCGTCCCAAGGTCCGAGAAACTCCCAGTGGTCGGTAGACAGGCGGTAGAACGACCCGATAACAACGCCTTCCACTATGACATCGAGCACGTCGGCCGGTTCGTCGGTTACGCCGGGAAAGACCCCGGTTCTTGACCGAAACGAGGGTGTCATGGTCTTCACAGGCTAGATGCGTTCGCATTCACTCCCATATCGCGGGCAGTCAACCCAGGAGGCTGTGCCGTCGGGGAACACATGAGTCGAAACTGCCGCTGGCTTCGACGAGGCGAACACGAAACTGGTCACAGCAACCCGCCATCGCGCGGACTTCGTGTTGCGCCATGTTGAGTTGATTCTCGGATGTAGCCGTCTCATGAGCCCGGCACGATGGGGCGATCCTCGAGACGCAGGGGCACTGGTCGGTGAAGGCGCGGGTGGACCAGGACAGAGTTAGCTGCTGTATTCCAGACACACCGAACGGATGGTGGTGGTGGCCGACCAAGGAAACCTGTCGCCGCATCTATACACTGCGGCTCGGTTGCAGCTATGAGGTCGATGCGAACCAAAGGGCTCAATGGGTTCTAACGCTCCCGCCGCACGCCCTTGAATGGCCCTCCGGTCTTTTTCGTGGCTATGAACCGTCCCGATGATGTGTCACGTTTGGTCCATAGGCCGGTGTTGGGGTTCTGGATCTGGCTGCGCTTGGAGACGGCACCTCTTCGACCCCTGCCCTTGGCTCCGTTCTTTGCCATCTCTCGTCCTTTCCTATAAAGGAATCTTACGCTTGAAAGCTATAGAAACGCGGTGTGACAAAGCCAGCTGATCACTCCCAACTCTATGTCCGCTTGCTTGCGGGGGCCGAAGAAGGTTAACCCCTCCGAATCGCGGAACTCGGGGGTCAGCGCCTATGTCCGAGTTTCCCTTGCAACCTCGCAAAGCCAGCCAACCGGTCCGCGCTTTCGTTGAGAAGATGGCCGGTGTGGGCCTTGACCCGTTCCCATTTGATGTCTTTCCCAATCAGGAGCGCATCGATCTGTTTGATCAGGTCACTGTTCTTAAGTGGGCGGCCTCTTCGTATGCCTTGCTCCCGCCACCCGTTGAGCAAGTCAGTGAAGATGTTGATGACAAGGTACTCGGCTTGGATCAGCAGCGGTCTGTCGGGATGCGCCTCGAGTAACTTCAACACAGCTGTCAATTCCATGCGGTTGTGGTTTGTCTCTGGATGATTTCCCCACCCACAGGTCCCCTCTGTGGTTACCCATGCCCAGCCGCCCGGTCCCGGTCGGGGGTTGTCCGCAGAGCCGTCTGTGGCTGCTATCAGTCTTGACATCAGTCGACTCCGGAGCGGAGCCCAAAGGCCGATTCGACGGTCGTGATCGTGTGCTTGTCCCGCAGTCTGCAGGCGGTGAGTTGGTTAGCGAAGAGACCCTTTTCCCACACTGCCTCCTCCAGCGGCCGCGTGCCGAGCCACTTGACCGGCACGACCATCTCAGTAACTTCCGGGTCCTCTGAGTCCGTGTCCTCCCACCATCCCGCTCTTCCCACGACAAGCAGGTCGATCCCAGTCATACCAGGGTACTCAGCGAGCATGTCCTCAAGCCGCTGTTCAACATGGAGCGGCGACGACCGCAACCGCCGCGGTCCGTCATCGGTCATTCGCCAGATCGCCATTTCCACTGCCACTTTGGGTCCTCTCTCAGGATGGAGACCAGTATGCCACCGGAAAGCGACGCTTGCTCAATCACAGACACCACTGACCACCGGATCTAGGAGGCTGCTGAGTATTGGCGTTCGGTGGGTGGTGGGTCACTGGGCTTGATCTCGAAAGCGGCGCGGTGGGCGCACCGGTGGAGGGGTGATGGCCGGTGTCCTCCAGTGTTTGCTTGTTCTCTGTTGGGGGTCCCCGGTGTTAGATCGGGTTGGTGGCCCATCCGGTGGTGGTGGGGTGCAGTCCGAGGTTGATGAGCCTGCGCAGGTTGATCGCCGCTACGCGGGTGTGTAGTTGTTGCCGGTTTCGAGCGGTGCCCCGGTAGCGGAGTTTGCGGTGGCCGTTGGCAACCAAGTGAGCGATCAGCCGCTCAACCGTCGACCGGTACTTGTTGTACCGGTGTTTGGTCGGGGGATCTTTCCATTTTCGGCGGGCTTGGACCAGTAACCGGTCATGGGGGTGGATCCGCATCTGGCGACCCCGTCGGTTGGTGGTGCAACGACTCCGAAAACCACAACCGGTGCAGTGTTTTGCGAACCGGGCCCAGCCTTTGGGGCTGATGTTCACCGTTACCCCGGCCGGGCAGGTGATCTGTTTTCGGTCGTGATCCACCTCGAAATCGTCCCGGGTGAACTGGTCACTGCCCAACCGATAGTTACGACACAGGCGGTATCGGTTTCACAGTGGTGGTATACCCGGCCTTTTCCAACTTGGCGCGAACCTCGCCCGACCCGTACGCCGAATCAGCGATGACCTCCACCCCAGCCGGATCGTCCACACCAGCCGGATCATCCATGCCAGCCGGTTCGTGGGTGTCGTCCGTGCCAGCCGTTGCGTCTTTTTGCAGCATTCTCGCGCCGGTCTCCCCGTCGGGGGTATTGGCGGCGGTGACCTCAACGACGGTGATGATCTCCGTCTCCGGTTCAGCAGCTATGTGAGCCTTGTAACCGTCGCAAACGCTGCGACGATGTTTTCCGTCCGTGACGAGCGTCCGGGTCGACCACCGATATCGTCCGATCCAAAGCCACCCGCCGGGCGATACGCCATCTGCCCTCCCGGTCGGGGTCCGGTTCCACGTCCTGGCCGACCACCACCCCCAACAACCCCACGGCCTCCGACTGCCCGGTGTCCAAAACAGTGTTTTCCACCGCTTTCAGCACTTCCTGTCCGTCCTTGACCAGACCGTCGATCAGGCTGGAACGACTCTGCGGATCCGACCAATCACACGACGGCTTACCAGTCTGTTCATAATCACGGGACAACCTCACCTGCCGCGCTCGGGGTATCAAACGGCGGACCTTGCGTATCTGGGCACAGATCATCGTCACCGTGTCCTGGGTGACCACCGCATCATCCAATATCGTGGAGTCCAACACCCGCTTGCTGCGACCTCTCAATATCCCGGTCTGGTCGACCACTTTCCTAACCGCGTCGAAAATCCGTTCCGGTCTCTCACTGTTGCGCAGCCTTGCTCGCCACAGCGTCAACACCGTGGGATGAAACCCCCCATCAACCAGCGACAAACCCGCCGCGGCCTTCCAACGAATATCACACCGCAACCGACCGATCGCCTCCCGATCGGACAGGCCCTCCAAGGCCTGTAACACCATCACCGTCGCCACCACCGATCCCGGAACCGACGGACGACCCCGAGGGCCGAACAAATCCTCGAACAACCCATCCGGGAACACCACAGTCCGATGCTCGGCCAAAAACCGGTAAACCGACCCCTCCGGCACCAGATCACCGCACACCGCCATCGCGTCCAACAACTCCCGATCAAAACGCTCAACACCCAACATACCCCAAAATTATCCCACAACCCACCCCCCAAACCAAGCATCTCACCAACCCGAATAAATCAGCAGCCTCCTAGGATCCTTACCGCCCCATGACGTCTCAATGCGGCAACCAAATGCCCTCTGTGATCTAACCGCGGTTAAGAGCGGTTCGACTAGGGCGTGTTCACGCTTTTGGGTGGCGGGCTGTTTCATTTTCTTTGATGCATGGGACGTCGGCGTTTGCGGGTGGGTGGGGGGCGGTAGCGGTTGGGGGTGCGGCGACGTGGGTTCCAGTCGGTGGTTGGTGGGCGGCGGAGGGTGTATTTGCCGGTGGGTGTTTTGTGTACCGTCCAATCCTGGTCGTGTACTTTGTGGTGGCATCTGCTGCACAGAAGACACATGTTGTCCAGGTTCGTGGGACCGTTGTTTTGCCAGTGGACGATGTGGTGGGCCTGGCACCAGGAGGCTTTGGCGCCGCATCCGATGCAGTGTTTGTCGCGGGCGACGAGGGCGGCCCGTTGGGAACCGCTGGCTGTTCGCCGGGCTCTTCCCAAATCCAGGGGTACCGACGGTCCTGAGAAGATGGCGGGGAGGATCTGAGCGTCGCAGGCCAACTGTCGCAGGGTACGGGCGGGGAGGGGGGTTCCGTTCTCGAGGCGAGGGTTGCTCAACTGTTGGCTGATCGTGTCGTAGTCGGCGATCAACAACAGGCGCGCGCCCTGGGAACGACCGTCTTTTCCTTTTCCTTGGCGGGTGACCAGTTCGGCTATGGCGTCGGCCATCCGCTGACCCGCAGTGGCCCGATCCCTGGGGTCTTCTTGGTGCCATAGTTGTTTCATCATGTGAGACACCGCGGTTTCGACCCGGGCGCCGGTGACCGGGTCGAAACGCCCGTACAGGACGGTCATTCCGTCGTCTTGGTCGGTGGTGATCTTGGCGAACCGGCGGGAGCGCTGGTGCTCCAACTTGGAAACACCATCATCTTGGGCACGGGCCTGTTCGTGTTTGCGTACCGTGGCCGCGAACTTGTCGGGAGACTGGGAACGGGCCCCGTCCAACAATTCGTCCTCGTTGATGGTTCCCCTCTGGTTGGCGCCCGCCAGGATACGGGCGTTGTCAGCAGAGATCTCTCCTTTTTGGAAACCTTCCCGGGTTTTGGGCAGTTCCTCCAACCCCCGGGCGGTCTCCGCCTCAGATCGGGCCTTCCGACGGCCCAACAGACCGTCTTCCCGCAATACCGTTTCCACCTTCTCTGTTCCCTGGCGGCGGCGCAACTCCGACACTGCTTGGGCGCGGACCGCGGCGGCTTGGTTCTGGACGCGGATGGTGGACTGTATTCGCTGTTTCAGTTCTTCAACCGACGCGTCCACGACCGGCATGGTGGGCGCCAGCAACTTGGCCAGGTTGGCGGACCGCCGACTGTTGACTGCTTGTTTCATGTGTACAGTATGCACAGGGGGTGTGACAAAACATCACCAAGTTGTGAAAACAAACACTAAAATACCGAAAAATCTCACCCCAGAGGTCTACGGCTACCGAAAAGCACCCACCGGGCGCCGGTGACAGAACCGGCCTCCCGGTCGGTTAAGATTCCTCGCTCTCATCACCTCCACCTCATCCGCGGCGCGTATGTAATGTGAACACGCCCTAACTTAGACACGACTAGATGGCCAGTCAACCTCTCACCTCATTCGGATCGTTTGGGCGACGTCAGGCGTGCCGGTGAGGCATCGTCCGCGCGAACGGGCCGTCACTGCTGAAACGGCTCTGCTGCTGGCGAGCTTTTTCGGCAATTCTCCGCTCTTCTGGATGGGGTTACAGAGCCAATACGATCTTGAGACCACCTTGCCGAGCGGCTTGACCGGATCGCGCAACTGCATCCGGCGCCGGCGGCGGGTGCTCTCCACAGCCTCTCCCGGGCGGACGAAGAGCGCCTGCAAGAGACCACAGCCGGTGGCGTGGCGCCCGCCGCTTGAGCCAGTTGTCGAGCGACTCATTGCGGCCGTCGACTCTGTCAACTTCATGCGAAGCAGCCCGGCAGTTACAGCCCCGGTATGGGCTCTATCCCGAGTCGAGTACTGAGTCCCCCGCCAGCAACGCTGCCACTTTCGGCCTGGCCGTCGCCGGGCGTTGGAGCACTTCTTGAAGCTTCTCCCATGCCTCTTCGGACACGGCAAAGACCTGACGGTCAGCCAGTTCTTGGACAGCCGAGGCGACCGCACGGCTGACCACGTACTCGCTCAGCGACATCCCGTTGGAACTCAGCACCCGGCGCACGATGGTGTCCTGGGCCGGTGTCACCCTGAGGGTCCACTGTTTGGTCTTGGCGCTCATAGGGATCCCAATGTACGTCGAACCGAGGCACACAACAAGCCACTTCCTGATCCAGGGTGCCAGAACATCCTCAAGGGGGACCCAGCTAGATACTCTCTCTCCATCTGTTCACCTAATCGAACTGATCAGGCGTCAGCGAGGATCTGGAGCAACTCGCTGTCCTTTTCGAAGATCATGTCGATAGCGTCCTGCCGCTCCTGTTTGGTCTGAGGCTCTTCCCGTAGCCGCAGGCGGTTCTTCACTCGGTAGCGCCGTTTCTTCCTCCGGCGTTCTTTCGTTGAAATTCAGGTTGTGGTCCATGGAGTTCTCGCTGGTGAATGCCGGGTATACACCTAAACATCGTACGGTTGCTACCGATCAGAGACAAGACGTTTGGCGGCCCATTTTCCTGATCCAACCGTCATGTCCCCGTAGGGAGGACAAGGCCGCACGGTAACGCCGGTGTGAGACCTAATACCTCATCTGACCAGAAAGGTCGCAGGGTGACGGACGACCGATACTCCACCAACCCCAAGTCCAAGGCGCCATTAGCATCGAATCTGTGATCGGATCCACCGGCCTGAAAGAGCACAGGGGCTCATCGCCTCGCGAGACCGCTGAACCACATCAGCCGCTTGGCGGGAGGTTCGCGGACGTTCCCCCAGGGCACCCCAACGAGGAGGACATCTATCTGGTCGTGCATCGCGGCATCATCCGGGGCACCTCGGCCAACACATACGGTCCCCTCCAAGCGGTTACCCGGGAGGAGGTGGCCTTGTCTTTGATCCGCCTGGCGGTGCTAGTGGGCATCGAAGTCCCCCCGGCCGGCGATACGAGGTTCTCCGATGTCGCTCAACTCCCCTATGAGTCCCGGGCGGCCATCGATCAGTTGACGACCAAGCTTGAGATCTCATATGGGACCTCTACGACCACCTTCAGTCCTTCCCAAGCCGTCACCCGCGGACAGATGGCTCTGTTTCTGCAGCATCTGATGAACCGGATTCCTCTTCTCCAAGAGCGTGGACGGACACCTGCCGACGTGATACACAACACGCAAGTCTCGGAGGCGGGGACGCCATTCACCGACCTGGGCATGGTCACGGTCGCCGCCTACAACGCCATAGTTCAGCTACGCCTGTTGGGTGTTGCTTCGGGTATGTCATCCACTACCTACGCACCATCGGCGCTGATCACCCGTGCGACCATGGCCGGATTCATAGCAAGAGTCTTGGAAGTAGTTGAAAGAGAGAGGGACGATGAGATTTCAGGCGGATCCCGGGGGAGTGACGCCGAAAGCGCCACTTTGGCCGGCCACAACCGAAGGAGCGCTGCTCACCTATTTGACCGATACGATCCCGACCCCCTGGACGAGGAAGCGGAGCGCATAGCCAAGGAGGGCCCCAGGGGACCGCACGACACCGCCTTTTACGTCCCGCATCAGCAAGAGGACAGGCTGGTGGAGTTCGACCTGCTGACTGCGACGGTGGACGACATCATCAGCAGATGCGGCTATTCGGAGGATGAGCGATCGGAACTGGCCGAAGCACATCGAAGGATGGCTGAGCATGATCTCCGTTTCTACCGAGGTCCCCTGCCCGAAAGCATCCCGCTGTTAGAGGGGACCCAATAGCGACGTAGCAGGAAAGGAGGGGACGGTTGCCGAGAGTGCCCTGGCCGCGCGCAGAGTCGGAAATCTATCTCATCGGGTCAGCTTTGAAACACGATGTTGCCGAGAGTGACATTCGATTTGTGTCAAGAACGCTCAGACACAGACTGCAAAAGATCCAACCGGGACAGAAAGACCGCCGTCTGGACAGCCTTTATCAAAGCCGAAGCACCGTCGCGGTCGGCTACACCGGCAGGCGCAGGTCACTTGAAATCGCCCTGCGCCAGGACGGACGTATCAGGGATAGAGATGTCTGGATCGTATTCCACGCCCGCTACATTTGATTCACATGCGGCTGTAACGGAGAATTCTCGAAGTATCGGTAAAGCGGTGAACCTCCCACTCGGGGCCTTCGTTGTTTCCAGATTTCATTAGGCTGAGTCAACGACACAGCCGACACTGGCCGGTGCGGCAAGAGGCCGCAGGCGGCGACCACAGATCTCACAGGGGGTAGCAATGAACATCCGAAGGTTCACCGAAGTCGAGGCTTACCAGCATGCCGATGACGGCTACTACTACCGTCCGCTGGTTTCGGGGAAGGAACTGTTCTCCTACGTGGCCCATGTGCCCGCCGGCGGTTACATGCCGCCCGATGCGGAGGAGGCCGAACTGTTCGAGCTTTCGCTGTTCATGCTGGAGGGGCATCTCGACGGGATCCTCGACACCGAGCGGGTGCAACTGGCGCCGGGAGACGCGCTGCACATACCCAGAGGAATGCCCTTCGGAGTGGAGAACCGGGGTTCCGACACGGTCTCGTTCGTGCTCAGCTTCGCACCCCCGCCGCCCGGCGTGAACCTCGACACGATGAAAGAAGAGGCCATCGGACGGGGCCGGAACGTGATCGAAGCCGACGACGTCGAGGATGTGGTGGGCCCGGTCACCTTCCCCGGATAGGTGTCATGACCCACGGCGCACCCGGCGAGTAGATGGGCGACCCCGCCGACTCGAGACCGACCTTCCGCGAGGAGGACCGGTCCGTCGAGGTCGACGGCGCCACCCTAGCCGGAACCCTGACGTGTCCCACCACAGACGGACCGTGGCCCGTCACCCTCCTGCTGGGCGGGACCTTCTCCGACCTGCGGGACGCGGACGCCGATCCGAGGCGGTTCCCCGACGCTCCCAAGCGCGGCATGTACAAGATCCTGGCGCGCGGGTTGGCGGAAGCCGGCATCGCCTCCTACCGGTTTGACCGGAGAGGCGCCGGCGAGAGCACCGGAGAATTCGGGGTGGAGCGTCCCCAGGAGGTCGCTGACGCCGGAGCGGTGTGGCGCTGGGTCAGAGAGTTGCCCGAGTGCAGCGGGAAAGCAGCCATGCTGGGTCACAGCGCCGGCGCCTACGTCCTGTGCCGGGTGGCGCTCGAGGTCTGCCAACCCGACGCGGCGGTGCTACAGGGCGCCCTGTACCGGTCCATAGCAGATCTGTTCAGGTACAACTACGGCTTGGTGCGCGACTACATGCAACTCGGCGAAGAGCAGGTGGCATGGCTCCGGGAGCACTCTCCCAAGGCGTATGAGGATGCGCTGATGCTGGATGCCATCGTCGGCGCCATCGAGCGTGGCGAATCGGTCGCCGAAGCCGAGATCGACGGTGTGACAACCACCCGCGACCTGTCGAGTCTCCGATACGACCTGGATTTCCCTCCCGAAGACCAGTTCCGCCTTCTCGCCGCTCCCACTCTCGTGCTCCACTCCTCGGAGGACCTGAACGTCCCGGTGGAGGACGCCTTCGACACCGTCCGCGCCATGTGGGCCGCCGGAAACCGGGATGTAGAACTACGCATTCTTCCAGCCGGCAACCATTCGTTTCAGTTCGACGCCGAGGACTACGAGACCCGGGTTCAGGAGAAGATCACCATGCAGAACTTCGCTCGCCCGTTCGACCCCCTCTACCCGGCCGTGGTCATCGACTACCTGGCCCGCGGACTCGCCTGACCCGACTGCGGGTCGGAGGGCCCCGAGAGTGGCCGCCTTACACGACGATCTGCAAGGACTGAGAGGGGTCTGCGCCTCCTCCGGTCCCCGTTTGCCGTCATCAAATTGGGCCGGAAGATGTCCTTCCATCAGTCCATTGGATGACCGGGGGTTGGGCGTAACGGGTTCTTTCGGCCCAATGGCACTGACCCCCGAGCCACGTCCGCGTCGGTTTCTTCCCCCCGGACCCTGCCACGCTGCCTGGTGAACCTACGGAAGGTCATAACACAACCCCGGGGGTGGCGGGTAGGCCACCAGACCGGGGCTTTCACCAACGAAGAATACCAAGCGTCCAAGACGATGAACCCAACCGAGTATGACCGCCGGAGAACTCGAGAGTCAGTTGTCGGCAGAACGCTTTGCCCCATTCCGCAGAGCAACATCCTATCCCCGAGACGCTCCTGCCCTCTACGCACCGTAGCGGTCTCTCGGAGTGTGCTGTGATGCTTGCTGGGAAATAGCGTCTCCCGCCGCGCCAAGTACGAATCCGGGCATCACAAGTACGATTCCGGGCGTCAAAAGACGCTATGAAGACTGCAAGGCTCCCGATGGTGGTCGGCCTCGGTCCGTCTCCGGTCCGTCTCGTTGGCTTCACCCGATAATTCAACCTAACGGTGATGGGAATGCCCCGGCGCTGGTGGTTCCCACGCTTGTGTGGCCGAATGCCATAGACTCGCTTTTTGGATGAGTCGTTCATCGAAGACACGGCAAGTCGCCGCCCGCCCGAATCCCTGGTATCGAAGGCCGGGACCGCGCGGGAGCCCCATGGGACACCGGGCGCGTGGTTGGGCAAGACCCGTCGCCGCCCTCGTGATGACGGCGGTCGTCGCCTCGGCGCTGTCGCCTGCCGTCGCCCTCAGCGAGTCGGATTCACCGGACCCGGCGGTGAGAGAGCGGCTGGTCGAGGAGTTCGAAGCCGTGCTTTCCCTGTGGGAGGCCCCCGATTCGATGTGCGTGTCGGTAAACCTCGACGGCGAGTCGATCTTCGAATCAAAGTCCGCCGCCAGCCTGGTGCCCGCCTCGTTGATCAAGGTGGTCACCGCCACAGCCGCCCTGGAGGTGATGCGTCCCGACGAGGTCTATTCGACGAAGGTGTTCGCTCGCGCAGACGTTTTCGAGTCGGCCGCGGACGGAGTGCTGAGAGGCGACGTCTACCTCGTGGGGCAGGGCGACCCGGTGCTCTCCACTCCCCGGTACGTCAGTCGCTACGAGAAGCCTGTCGCCCACACCGACGTCAACGATCTGGCCGACCGGGTGTTCGCAACCCTGCGCAGCCGCGGCATCACCAGGATTGAGGGACGGCTGGTGGGAGACGAGTCCTGGTATCCCGACCGCCAACGCGACTACAGCCGGGAGATACCGGCCGAAGGCGCCGATCCGGTGTGGAAGCGGTCCCTGGTGACCTCCAACAACGTCGGGCCCCTGTCGGGGCTGCTCCTCAACGACGGGTATTCGTCCTACATTCCCGTGAGGACCACCGCGGCCCGGCTCCGGCGGGTGCGCGCCGCGGACCCGGCACGGCACGCCGCTTCGGTCTTCGACGACCTGCTGGAGGCGCGGGGGATGGTGATCACTCAGAGACCGGCCGCCGGGATGGCGCCTGCCCCCGGTGAGCGGACGCTGCTGGGCACGGTCCAGTCACCGCCGCTGTCGGAGATCCTCGCCCGGATGCTGAACTTTTCCGACAACACCATCGCGGAGATGGTTCTCAAAGAGATCGGACGCCGGATCGCCGACTCGGACCGGGCCTCGGCGACGGCGGGCGTCGAGGCGCTCATCGCAGAGAAGCTGGGACCGCTGTCGGAGGGGGTCGTGATCGCCGACGGCTCGGGCCTGTCCTCCTACAGCCGCCTGTCCTGCGCCGCCGCGGCGGAGCTGCTCGACTTGGCGGGTCCGGGATCGCCGGTGGTGGAGGGCCTGTCCGTTCCGGGTGAGCAGGGAGCGCTGATGAACTGCCGACCGGTCCGTCAACGCCCGGCCGGCCTCAACGTTCTGAGAGCCAAGACGGGCACCCTCAACGACGTGACCGCCCTGGCCGGAACGACCGTGGCGGCCGGCGGCGAGACGCTCACATTCGCAATGATCGCCAACAGACACATGATCATCCAACTGGGAAGCTGCAACCGCCTGCGCAGGGCGATGATGAACGCCGCCGCCAACTACACCTACGGTCCGGCCCTTTCGGTCGAGCCCGGTCATCGGGCCGATCGGGAGGCGCTGGCGGCGCTGTTCGACGCCACCGGTGGAAAGGCATGGTTCAACAGCTGGGGCTGGAAGACCGACACTCCCCTGGGCCGATGGCACGGCGTCACCACCGACTCCGCCGGGCGCGTCACCCGACTCGACCTCGGCGGCCCGTTCGGCAACAACCTGGTCGGCGCGGCGCCCGAGGAGATCGGCGACCTGAGCCGACTCATGCGGCTCGATCTCTCGGGCAACCAACTGTCCGGCAGCCTCCCCGAGCGTATCTCCGACCTGGGGGAACTCCAGGACGTGCGGCTCGGGGGCACCGACCTGTGCGTACCTGCGGAGTTGCAGGCCTGGTGGGCGTCTTTCGACAATACGGCGAATGCGGGGGTGTGGGCCTGTCCCGACCCGGGTCGGGCGTTCGTCGACACGGTGGGTCACGCTCACGCCGAGCATCTGGAGACCCTGGCGGAAAGAGGCGTCCTGGACGGCGCCGAATGCGCCGACAACCGTATCTGCCCCGACGATCCGATCGAGCGCTGGACCGTGGCGGTGTGGATCGTTAGGGCACTCGAAGGCCCGGACCCTCCCGCAGAAGACGGAACGGCCTTTGAAGACGTGGACGCCGCCGCCTGGTGGACGCCCTTTGTCGAGCGACTGGCAGTGCTGGGGATCACCAGGGGATGCGGGACCGACCCGCCGCGATTCTGCCCCGACGACTCCGTAACGCGAGCCCAGATGGCCTCGTTCCTGGTCCGCGCCTTCCCCCTCGATGACGCTCAGTCGGCAGGATTCACCGACATCGGCGACAATACACACCAGACCGACATCGACGCTCTCGCCGCAGCCGGCATCACCGTCGGATGCAGCACCGACCCGCCCCGTTTCTGCCCCGCCCAGCCGGTCACCCGAGCACAGATGGCAACCTTTCTCACCAGGGCTCTCGGCCTTGCGGAAGGACCCTGACCAGCCATACAGCTCTTTCAGCCGACCTACATCAAACCCAGGGGAGATGTTGCCTTAGCTGGTCGGTTCTTCCAAGGTAAACATGAAACGGGTCTCGGTGATTAGCAGCAGACCGAGACGAATGATATTCATTCCCAAAAGCATGTCAATGCCCATGTCCCTCAACTCGATGGCGCGGATGGTGAATGGCGGACCAGGCAACCCGACCTTGACGTAGTAGGCATCTGCGTCAACGATGCCATCAGCGGTTTGTACCTGTTCTGTTCCATGAGGGACAATTCCCAGGTGCGGCACGAAGTTTTCTGAAATCGCCGTGGTCGTTCATCCGGTATCGATCAGTGCACTGGCGGTCGCGGGTGTTTGCCGACCAACGTGACCCCTTCCATTATCGCGCCGGTGTTGTCGACCGGATCCTCAATGACGAGGCGCACGGCTGAAGGACCCCATCCTGATCGCGTTCTGGTCACGGATGTGTTGTATCGACCATCGCTCGTCCGGGAATTCGCTCGTCGCGTAGTGGTAGGCGTCCACCTCCGTAGCAAGTACCTTGATCGCTTCCTGGTCACGCAGGACAACCCATTGGCCATGATGTTCCTCCAAGAGCGAGGGCAGCATCCCGATAAAGGCTCTGTAGTTGTTCGAGACTTGTTTGCGGGCCTCAGAGAGCGAGACAATGCTCATGTGCAGTTGTTGTCGCGTACGGGTGACAGCGGGGATGGCGCCATGGGCGGTCCTTTGCGAAGCGCCCTTCCACCCAGCAGTATGTGTTTGGGATTGGGACAGCTACGGTGACGTGGGGATCAACCCCACGACATCAACCGGGTGCCACCGCCGACGGGTGATCCCGGCAACATTCGCCGCTGTCACTCTCCGTCACAACGACCGATCCGGCCGGCAGGAATCGCAGTGAGGAAGTACAGGGCGGTAGCGCGTCGGCAGTTGTCGTGCGACCAGTCTTCCTACTGTTGACAGGATCAGTGGTATGAGAATCAGCGTCACTCTGTCCAGAGAAGATCTCGAGTTTCTCGACAGTTATTCCCGTGCTCACCGGGCGTCCCGGTCGGCTGCCGTACGGCGGGCGGTAAGGCTTCTCCGCCTGTCCGAGTTGTCATCGGACTACGCGGCGGCGTTTGACGAGTGGGCCGATCATGGTGACAAAGAGGCGTGGGATGCCACCGCTGCCGACGGGGTTTGACAGCTGATGCGTCGCGGAGAAATCCGCGTCGTGAACCTCGGTAACGTGGTCGGGGTTGAAGCAGCCCGGATCCGACTGGCTGTGATAGTCAGCAGTGACGGCGCGAACACGACTGCGGCACGGCTTGGACGTGGGGTTGTCACAGTCGTTCCCGTCACGTCGAACACGAAACGGGTTTACCCGTTCCAAGTACTGTTGGACGCCGCCGAGACCGGTCTGGACCGCGATGCCAAGGCACAAGCCGAACAGGTGAGATCGGTCGCTGTTGAAAGGGTCGGCGCCCTGATCGGTCACATGCCTCTTGATCTCATGGGCCGACTCGACGATGCTCTCCGGCTCCACCTGGCCATCTGAAGTCGGGCACCGTGTCACAGCCCGTCCTCCACTCCTCAGAAGACCTGAACGTTCCGGTAGAGGACGCCTTCGACGTTGTCCGCGCCCTGTGGGCAGCCGGAAACCGGGATGTCGAAACTGCGGATACTCCCGAAAGGCAACCACTCATCACCCGACGAAGTTGAGAGACTACCTTTTGCCGGAACCGATGGATGCGGGCAGCCGGGGTGGTGGCCGTTATCGCCGGTCTGTGTTCGGCGGTCGCCCTGTCCAGCCCTTGGAGGGTCTGCGGTACCCTCGGCACGATATGACAGAAGTTTCCATCGTCTATCCGCGCGATGACCGGGCTGTGATCACCATCGAGCGGCCACGCACGCTCAACTCGCTCGACATGGCCACTCTCAACGCGTTGGAAACCGCGGCCAGAGAGGTGGCGGACCGGTCGTCGACCAAGGTTGTGGTCGTTCGGGGACGGGGCCGGGCGTTCTCGTCGGGAGTCGACCTGGGTCTGCTCGGGGGTGGGGACGGCGTCGACCCGAGGGAGGTGGGCGAGGCGGGCCGCGCCATGATGGAAGCCTTCGATTCGATCCCGGCGGTTACCGTGGCGGCGCTGCGGGGAGCAGCCGTGGGAGGCGGTCTGGTACTGGCGGCCGCGTGTGACCTGCGGGTGGCGGCCGATGACACCTATTTCTCGATTCCCGAGGTAGATCTGGGACTGCCGGTGGGATGGGGAGGGGTGCCCCGACTGGTCCGCGAGTTCGGGCCCGCGCTGACCAGAGAGCTGATAATGACCTGCCGCCCCTTCACCGCGCAGGAGGCGAAGCAGGCGGGCTTCCTGAACCGGGTGGTGCCACTCTCGGATCTCGATCGCACCGTCGACGAACTGGTGTCCACCCTGTGCGCCAAACCCAGAGCGGTTCTACGAACGGTGAAGCGCACCGTGTTGGAAGCTACCGAGGAGATGCTGGCTGCCCGGGGACGCATTGCCGATGCCGACATCTTCGCGGCAATCTCCGCCGACCCGGAGAGCCGGCGCTCCGCGGCCGCCTACATCGCCAACCGTCGGAGGTCACCAGCTTCAGAGTGAGGCGGCCTCACCCAAACCGGTAGCGGGCCGGCCCGGGTGGTCCATGAGCCGGCACCCAAACAGAATCCGGTGGTCGGCGAAGGTCGGCGCAAATAGATAGCCCGTGATGGCAAGACCCTCAGGCCGGGCAGGTCGCGGTCCGATCCTGTTTGTGGAACAGTTACCCGACCCCTCCCGGTCCATCACCGACCTGTTCAGTCTTAACAGTGCTCCACCCCTGTCAGACCGGAATTTGGCGGGTCGGGGGGTTTGGTGGGGGGTGATTGGTGTGTTGATCTGGGGTTTTGTGTTGTGAGGGGCTGGTTCCGTAGGGTGTTGTAGTGGCGACATTGTGTTGGTGGGACGGGTTGCGGGTTTTGTGGAGTATGTTCGTTAAGACGACCCGCCGTCGGAGGGGCGACAAGGTGTATGAGTACCTGTCGTTGGTGGAATCGGTCCGCAAAGGGTCGAAGGTCGGTCACCGGACCCTTCTTCGCCTGGGAGAGGTCACCGCGTTGCGCGATACCGGGCAACTGGGACGCATCATTTCGGCGTTGGAACGCCACCTGCACAAAGAACGCGTCGATATCGACGCGTTAGCGGCCGAGCAGGCACCGGCACTGGGAGGGGTAGCAGCCGCAGAAGCGGTGTGGGACCAGCTGGAGTTGGGCGGGTTCTTCTCCCAAATAGGCAAAAGACGCGGTGCTGGGGCTTTGGAGGATGCGGTGTTCGCGATGGTGGCCAACCGGCTGGTGGATCCCTGTTCCAAACGTCGCCTGCCCGAATGGACAACCGATGACGTGGTCATGCCGGCCGGGTGGTCGGCGCCGTCGTTTGACCAGTATTACCGGGCTCTGGACGCGGTGGCCGATGTCAAACCCGAGACCGAGGAGTATCTGTATCGACGGTTGTGCGATTTGACCAATCTCGGGCTGCGGCTGGTGTGCTATGACCTGACGTCTACCTATTTCGAAGGTTCCACCCGACCCTCCGACGGGTTTCCGTCGCGGGTGTTCGGATATTCGCGGGATCATCGTCCGGACCGACCCCAGATCGTGATCGGTCTGTTGTGCACCACCGATGGGATCCCGATAGCCCATCATGTGTTCGCGGGTAACACCAACGACGCGTCCACCCTGGCCGGGGTGTTGGGTGATTTGGCCAAGCGGTTCGCGGTGGGCCGGATCTGTGTGGTAGCGGACCGGGGTCTCATGTCAGCTTCCAATCTGGAAACGGTGGCCCGGGCCGGGTACGATCATCTGTTGGCCACCAGGCTACGCCGCGATTCGGCCACGGCCGGGGCGCTGTCGGCTGTTGACCGGGACACGGTATGGGTGGAGTTGCCCCAACCCGGTACGAGAGCGGCGGATATCGTCCTCTCAGACGGTACCCGCATGGTGGTGGTCGAGTCCGACGCTCGTTGTCGGCGGGACACCCAACGCACCGCCCAGATCATCCAAGCAGCCGAGACCCGGTTGTTGGCGTTGGAACGCCGTGTCCGCGCCGGTGGGGTCAAAGACCCCGCCAAGATCGGCCGAGCCGCCCAACGAATCCTCGGCACAGGCCGTGTCGGGCGACTGTTCGATCTGGAGATCGGCCCGGGTCGTTTTCTTTACCACTACAACGAAGACAACCATGCCTATGAGAAGCTGTTGGCGGGTCGTTACGTGCTCACCACCAGTCTCACACCCGCCCAAGCCGACACCACCCAAGATTGTGGCCGCCTACCGGCAGTTGCAAACAGTCGAGAACAGGTTCCGGGTCCTCAAAGACTTCCTACGACTACGACCAATACGACACTGGACCGAAAAACGAGTCCGCGGACATGTGGCAGTCTGTGTTTACGCCGCCCTCATGGAAACGCTCATCACCCGCGCTCTCACCACAGGCGATGTCCGGGATCCCGACCTCAACCACCAACACCTCACCGCCGCACGGGCACTAAGGATGCTCAACCGCATCCGCCGGGTGAAATCTGACCACCAACAAGCACCAGATCACGCTCACCACCCGACGCACCCCCCTCCAAACCCGGACCCTCACCGCTATCGGAGTCGGACACCCGCACCTGGGACAACACCACCATCACCCAACCCTAAAAGGGTCCAAACCCACCGAATGTAGTGGAAACACCCTTTACGCGCATGCCCCCTGACCAGGCAAAACACCAAACCACCCGCCAAATTCCGGTCAGAGTCGATCATCGAGATTCCCCATGCGTGTTATAAGTGGGGGGTGTGGCAGTGCCGGTGGGGATGGCTCCAAATTCCCCTGCCACCCACCCAGGCCGTTCACACCACCAAGACCCCGACCGGCCCCCAAAGAACAAAACCCGCCCGCCAAAAACCACCCGAAACAGGCCCGGTCACACCAACCACAGCCACCCAAACCGCAAATCGGTGGATTTACGAGCGGGCCATATTCCGAATTCGGAGGCAGGCCCGGGCTGGGTAGCACCAGCTTCCTTGATCAGGCCCTGTCCAGACCCATGCAGACACATTTCTATGAGGAGACTGGCGAAGTCCCCAGATTGGCTGCCTGCTACGCAGCCAGCATCGTCCACATGCGTCCTTTCTCCGATCTCATAAGAACTCACACGTTTTTGCCCGAAAACCCACATCATGCTGATATGCACCGCTATAGCTTCTGTTCGACGCCCTTAAAGCACACGCCCTTTTGTTATGGTGATTAAACAACCAGTAGGAGAAGCGGCGTGGTGTGGGCAAGGTTTTTGGAGAAGGCAACCCAAGACGAAACGCAGGTCTTGGTTGGGCGAATCGCGGGGGGGGGGGGGTCTTTTGGTGTGCTTCTCGGTGGTGGGGTCAGCAGGGCGCCAGGGTACAGATTGGGGACATCTTCCGAGAAGGGGCCGGCATCGGGGGTAACAGGCGGTAAGGACACAACCGCGGCCCCGCGCCTGCGGGCTGTCTTCGGACTGATCCTCCCTAAAACCAGTGACCGATCACCGACTTGTATGGCCGGGCATACCGTCACCGTCGGGCATGGCATCGTGAAACCGCAGACGACCTGCCGAGTCCAGCAGATCTCTATAGAACTGCCGGACCCTCCAAGAACACCTGTTCGACAGCATCAACAAGCCCACCACATCGCCGGCCATGCCGGCATCGGTCCGCAACCGGGGCTCCGGTCAGTCACCCGGTCGCGTTCAAAGGCCAGCCGGAAAGTCCCCGGACCAAGTCTTGACGAAACAAACCCAGCGCTGCTCGAGCCCGACAAAAGCACGTCGCCACACGCGACACCAATAACCAAACAACAAACCCGCGAAAACACCAGTACCGGAAGGATCAAAACATGACAACCCGAAAACGAGTCCTCGCAGTGACGATTGCGCTGTCCCTCGCCCTCGGGCTGTTGACTGCTACGATGTCCACAACGACACCGGCAATCGCCGCTGAGGAATGCAGCATCAGGAAAATTGGACAATGGACCATCTACACGATGGCCGACGGTCGAAGTTTTTACGCCGTGACCGGCTCGGAAGTGGACGCCAAATGGAGGGAACGGTGCGGCCTGCCATCCCTCACAACCACAACAACTACCACCACCACGACGACTACGACGACCACCAGGCCTCGGGTGACTACGACGACCACCAGGCCTCGGGTGACTACGACGACCACCAGGCCTCGGGTGACTACGACGACCACCAGGCCTCGGGTGACGTCGGATTCCTTTTCCACGGATTCCTTTTCCACCAATTCCAATTCCAATTCTAATTCCATCGGCGGAGGTAGTCGCTATCCGGTTGTCAACATCGAGACCTGTAAAGAGTATCCAACACCTCGTAGCGATCCCTGCGAGCCAGGAAACCAGATAACCGAGGGCGAGTACGCCTACTTCAAGGTCACCACACCCCGCACTTCCTCCACCCTCAAAGTGAACGTTTGGATCGCCGGAGCGCCGAGCTTCATAGACAGCAACTACTTCCAGCAGGTCACCCTATACAGCGGAACCAGCAAATACGCCTACATCCGCGTAGCGACCTCCGAGAACGACGACGCCGACGGCTCCGAAGACCTTACCGCCTCGATACAGCTACGCAGTAGCGACTGGAACACCGTACCCGACAGTCGCTACCGCCTCGGTAGCAGGTCATCGGCCACCGTCAAAGTGACGCGCGACTGCTTCATTGTCAAAACTCCTGCCACCAGTATCCCCTACAGATTCCGCGGCAAGGACAGAACACTGAGTGTCCCCCCGCTTATCTACAGCTCCTGTAAAGACAAGAGCGAGAATATCGCGGCCAACATCGTAAACCTGTTATCAGGAAACCCACTGCAACGGAGCTGCTGGTATCTACGCGGATGGACCAAAACATACTGCCAATGGGAAAACAAGAAGATCAAAGAAGACCACGACAAGCAAAAAGAACTGTGGGAATGGTACATCAGCTGGGCTTTAGACAAGCTAGCCAACGGTGACACGGACTTCAGCGACATTTCTAAACGCGACCTCGGTACATCATCGGTAGGCGACCCGCCCGACTGTCCAGACGGGTACCCACCATCAAAGCCCAGTGACGGTAGAAGAACCGAAAGCGCTCTCTGTAAACCCGACAGACCCCAGGTTCCACTTCCAGAGGTCAACATATCCGGCAACGGAACGATCACCGAGGGTTCCCGCGCGGTTTTCACCGTCACCAGTTCCGAACTGCACGACAACGCCATTCTCAATGTGAAAGTAATCGTGACGCACGCAAGCGACGACGCCAACCACGCGCCCAGCTTCACCACCTGGACCAGCGAAGAGTTCACGGTCGGCATAAGCCCCTCCACCAGCGAAGGTGAAATCTCGATCGGGACCATCCCCGACTCGGTTAACGAACCGCACGGTTCCTTCACCGCCACGATCATTGTTCCCTCACAGGATTACCAGATCGACACAACAGGTCAAGCCACCGTCAGAGTCAGAGACAACGACGTTCCCCGAGTCAGTATCTCCGCAGACCGCGCCAGCGTCAAAGAGGGCGGAAGCGTTAGCTTTTCCCTCGCTGCCAGCCCCCCGCCCTGGAAGACCCTTCCCGTCAGTGTCGAACTCCGACAACGCGGCCTTTTCCTAACCACCGGCGAAGACGATCTAACCGCCTACATCGGCAACAGTGGCGAAGGTAGCTTTTCCCGTCTTACCGACAACGACACCGAATATGAGCAGAACGGAACCGTTACCGCCACGATCACCGCCGACCTGGACGGTTACAACATCAACCGATCCAAAAGGTCCGCCTCGACCACCGTAACAAGCGACGATCCCCGCCCCACCACGACCACCACACGGCCACCGCCGACCACGACGACCACACGGCCACCGCCGACCACGACGACCACACGGCCACCGCCGACCACGACGACCACACGGCCACCGCCGACCACGACGACCACACGGCCACCGCCGACCACGACGACCACACGGCCACCGCCGACCACGACGACCACACGGCCACCGCCGACCACGACGACCACACGGCCACCGCCGACCACGACCACCACGACCACCACACGGCCACCGATCAAACCGCCCATCGACCCATGCGCGAAAAGTCCCGGTGATTGGACCTGGCGATCTACAGCCAAGCAACGCGCCAAATGCCTCCCACCACCACCGATTGACCCTTGCAGGAAATGGTTTGTATGCATAGATCCCGACCCGCCGCCGTGGGATCCCCACCCTCCAATACCCGACCCCGATCCGCCTTGGAAAGATCCCGATCCGCCCTGGCGATGGGACCCCTATGACGAAGACGACAACAACGAACCCGACGACAACCCCGGTGACCAACTTGAGCCCCGACGTACATCCAAGGACCGACGTACATCCAAGGACCGACGTACACCCAAGGACTATCCCAACTGGGAGGAATAACCACTAACCCACCCTTCAAACCCCAGGGAACCGGCATCCCCCAAGCCCGGAACCCTGGGGTTCCCCTCCCTTCCCTTTAGCGCCAGCTAGGCGGAAGGTTCAGACCGGCCAGATACGCCCACCCCGGCGATACCGGCTTGCAACCGAACCGCGTGAAATCGGCCCAGTCGTTCCCCACGATTTCCGCCGCGAAGTTCGCGCCCATATGAGCAGCCCCCAGCATCCCGCACCGGCAGGTCCACCCATCCCGACACCACGACATGCACTCCAGACACAACGACCACATCATGCCACCGCCTTCACGACCAGGTTGCCACCGGCGCGCAACCGCCCGTTACCCCCGGCGATCACCCGCCGGAACCAGGGAGTAGCCCGCACCCGCCCCCCGCCGCCGAGCTGCTCGACGATCACCGACGCGACCGCCATCCGACTAGGCCAATCGGCCGCCGCCGCCCGCTCACCCAACCGGTAATACCGGAATTTGGCGGGTCGGGGGGTTTGGCGGGATGGTCATTGGTGTGTTGACCTGGGGTTTTGTGTTGTGGGGGGCTGGTTCTGTAGGGTGTTGTAGTGGCGACATTGTGTTGGTGGGATGGGGTGCGGGTTTTTGTGGGGTGTGTTCGTTATGGTGGCTTTGTCCCAGGTGCGGGTGTCGACTCCGACGGCGGTGAGGGTCCGGGCTTGGAGGGAGGTTCGTCGGGTGGTGAGCGTGATCCGGTGCTTGTTGGCGGTCAGATCGATCCGGCGGATGCGGTTGAGTTGTTGGAGGGCCCGTGCGGCGGTGAGGTGTTGGTAGTCGAGGTCGGGATCTCGGACATCGCCTGTGGTGAGAGCGCGGGTGATGAGCGTTTTGCATGAGAGCGGCGTAAACACGACTGCCTTCGTGCCCGCGGACTCGTTGTTCGGTCCAGTGTCTTACCGGTCGCAGTCGTAGGAAGTCATTGAGGACCCGGAACCTGGTCTCGACTGTTTGCAACTGCCGGTAAGCGGCCACGACTTGGGTGGTGTCGGCCTGGGCGGGTGTGAGACTGGTGGTCAGCACGTAACGACCGGCCAACAGCTTCTCATAGGCATGGTTGTCTTCGTTGTAGTGGTAGAGAAAACACCCCGGGCCGATCTCCAAATCGAACAGTCGCCCGACACGCCCGGTGCCGAGGATTCGTTGGGCGGCTCTGCCGATCTTGGCGGGGTCTTTGACCCCACCCGAGCGGACGCGGTGATCCAGCGCCAACAGCCGGGTTTCGGCTGCTTGGATGATCTGGGCAGTGCGTTGTGTGTCCCGCCGAGCGCGGGGTCGGACTCGACCACCACGGTACGGGTCCCGTCCCAAAGGGTGATATTTGTGGCTCTGCTGCCGAGTTGGGACAGATCGACCCATACCGTGTCTTGGCCGATAGCCGAAAGGGCCCCGGCGGTGATCCGGTCGCGGCGTAGCTTGGTGGCCAACAGATGATCGTACCCGGCCCGGGAGACCGTTTCCGGGTTGGCGCCCGATATGAGACCCCGGTCCGCTACCACACAGATCCTGCCCACCGCGAACCGTTTGGCCAGACCGTTCAACACCTCCGATAGGGTGGACGCGTCGTTGGTGTTCCCTGCAAACACGTGATGGGCTATAGGGATCCCGTCGGTCGTGCACAACAGACCGATCACTATCCGGGGCCGGTCCGGGCGATAGTCCCGGGAGTACCCGAACACTCGCGACGAAAACGCGTCGGAGGGTCGGGCGGAACCTTCGAAACAGGGTGGGATGTCAGGTCATAGCACACCAGCCGCAGCCCGAGGTTCGTCAAATCGCACAGCCGTTGATACAGATGCTCCTCGGTCTCCGGTTTGACATCGGCTACGGCGTTGAGGGCCCGGTAGTACTGGTCAAGCGACGGCGCGGACCAGTCGGCCTGGTTGGGCAACGCGGTCTCTAGCCCGGTGAGCCTCGGTCTGGCCTTCAGTCTCAGCCGTGCCGGCGCATCCGGAGACACCGGGGCGGTGCTCGATGAGATCTTGGGATTCCCCGAGGCTGGTCCTCATCCTGCGGCCAACGCGGTCGATCTGATGCTGGCGTCGGCATCGGTGGAACCGACCACCTTGGAGGTGGCCAACCGTCTCTTTCCCGACGACGAGTTTTCTCCACTGCCCGCGTTCTTGGAAACTGCCGCTTCCCACTACGGAGCGGCGGTCACCCGATCGACCTCGACGAAGGCTCCCCCGCGGCCGAGGCCATCAACGAATGGATGTCGGACGCCACCCGGGAACTCATTCCCACCATCGTCACCGAGCTGGTGGTGGTACGCCAGGAACTGGTCCTGGTGAACACGGTGTACCTGAAGGCCGACTGGATCGAGCCGTTCCTCCCTGAGTTGACCACCGATGGCCGGTTCACAACCGGCGACCGCGAGGTGGTGACGGTGCCGCTCATGCGCGATCGCGAACCGGTGCATCGGCGCTTCGTCCAACTCGACGGCGCCGATGCGGTTGAACTTCCCTATGAGGGTGGCCGGTTGGCCATGTGGTTGATCGTGCCCCACGATCCCGACGGACTGGCCGCGGTTGAGGAGTTCCTCGACCCGCAGGACCTGGCAGGACTGGGAGCCTCCGCTCAAGAGGGTCATGTCGATCTCACCATTCCCAAATGGGAACAGACTCTGCCGCCCACCGACCTGTTCGCATGGCTCTGCCCCCTGGGGTTCTGCACAGGAGCGCCTTTTGAGAACATCGCTCCTCAGATCATGATCACCGCCGCCCTCCACGGCGCCAAGGTGATCGTCGACGAGAAAGGCACCGAAGCGGCCGCAGCCACCGCCATGGCCTTCGATGAGTCAGCACTCCACAAGCCGACCTCACGGTAGTCGCTGACCGCCCCTTCCTCTGGGCCATCGTCCATTCCGAAACCAGCGCACTGCTGTTCATAGGACGCCTCGTCGACCCGACCTCCTAGGAGGCTGCTGAGTATTGGTGTTGGGGTGATGGTGGGTCACTGGGCTTGATCTCGAAAGCGGCGCGGTGGGCGCACCGGTTCCGGGGGGTGGTGGCCGGTGTGCTCCAGTGTTTGCTTGTTCTCTGTTGGGGGTCCCCGGTGTTAGATCGGGTTGGTGGCCCATCCGGTGGTGGTGGGGTGCAGTCCGAGGTTGATGAGCCTGCGCAGGTTGATCGCCGCTACGCGGGTGTGTAGTTGTTGCCGGTTTCGAGCGGTGCCCCGGTAGCGGAGTTTGCGGTGGCCGTTGGCAACCAAGTGAGCGATCAACCGCTCAACCGTCGACCGGTACTTGTTGTACCGGTGTTTGGTCGGGGGATCTTTCCATTTTCGGCGGGCTTGGACCAGTAACCGGTCATGGGGGTGGATCCGCATCTGGCGACCCCGTCGGTTGGTGGTGCAACGACTCCGAAAACCACAACCGGTGCAGTGTTTTGCGAACCGGGCCCAGCCTTTGGGGCTGATGTTCACCGTCACCCCGGCCGGGCAGGTGATCTGTTTTCGGTCGTGATCCACCTCGAAATCGTCCCGGGTGAACTGGTCACTGCCCAACCGATAGTTACCACGCAAAGGTATCGGTTTCACAGTGGTGGTATACCCGGCCTTTTCCAACTTGGCGCGAACCTCGCCCGACCCGTACGCCGAATCAGCGATGACCTCCACCCCAGCCGGATCGTCCACACCAGCCGGATCATCCATGCCAGCGAGCCTGTATAAATGTCTGTGTGAGGTTGGGTTCTCTGATTGCTTTGGCTGGTGTGAGCGCCGGCCTGAGAGGAGATGATGTATGACTGATCATGTGATGGCGGAGCCGGCTGGTGTGGCTGCTGGTGTGGTGTCCGACGAGCTGGTGGAGGCTGTGGTGGCTGATGCTGTGGAGGGTGGTGTGGATCTTTTGGGTCCCGATGGTGTGCTGGCCGAGTTGACTAAGCGGGTGCTGGAACGGGCTCTTTCTGAGGAGTTGACCGATCATTTGGGCTATGAGCACGGTGATCCGATCGGCCATGGGACGGGTAACAGCCGGAACGGGACCACTCCCAAACAGGTGCTTACCGAGATCGGCGCGGTGGACCTGGACGTGCCCCGTGACCGCAACGCCACGTTCGAACCCAAGATCGTTCCGAAGGGCGCCCGGCGCCTGGAGGGCTTCAACGCCAACATTGTGGCGTTGTACGCCCGGGGTCTGTCCACCCGTGACATCCGCTCGGAGTTGAAGCGCATGTACGGCGTGGACGTGTCGCCAGCGTTGGTGTCCAAGGTCACCGACGGGATAGTCGAGGAGCTCACCGAATGGCAGAACCGGCCCCTCGATAGGTGCTATCCCCTGCTGTACACAGGACGCCATGTCATCAAGGTCCGTACCGACGGAACTGTTGTCAACCGCCCAGCGTATGTGGTGGTCGGCATCGATATCGACGGACGTAAACATGTGCTGGGGGTGTGGTTGGGCGACGGCAGCGAAGGCGCCAAGATGCTGGCTGTCAGTGCTGACCGAGATACGCCACCGAGGCCTCGAGGACGTGCTGATCGTGTGCTGTGACGGTCTCAAAGGACTCCCGGACGCGATCGAGGCCACCTGGCCTCAGGCGCTGGTCCAGACCTGTGTCATCCACCTGATACGGGCCTCTATGCGGCTTTGCAGCTGGAAAGACCGCAAAATGGTGGTCAGAGGGTTACGGGCCGTGTACACCGCGGTGAACGCCGAAGCGGCCGCCCAGGCGTTGGACAAACTCGACGACCAATGGGGAAACCGGTACCCGGGAGTGATACGAATATGGCGACGCGCCTGGGAAGAGTTCACCCCGTTCCTGCGGTTCCCGCCAGAGCTTCGCCGGGTGGTGTACACCACGAATCTGGTGGAAAGCGTTCACTACCAGTTGCGGAAAGTCACCAAAACCAGGGGCCATTTCCCAACCGACCAATCCGCCTTGAAGCTGCTGCGCCTGGCAGCTCGGAACATCGCCAACAAGAGAGGAGGCAACCTCGGCACCGGAACCCACGGCTGGAAACTAGCCCTCAACCAACTCGAAATCCACTTCCCAAACCGAATGAACTTAACCCACTAAAACCCATGAACCCACCCCCTCACACAGAGAATTTGACAAGCCCGTGCCAGCCGGATCGCCCTGACCAGCCGTTGCGTCTTTTTGCAGCATTCTCGCGCCGGTCTCCCCGTCGGGGGTGTTGGCGGCGGTGACCTCAACGACGGTGATGATCTCCGTCTCCGGTTCGGCCGCTATGTGAGCCTTGTAACCGTCGCGATGCTGCGACGATGTTTTGCGTCCGTGACGAGCCTGCGGGTCGACCACCGAGATCGTCCGATCCGAAGCCACCCGCCGGGCGATACGCCATCTGCCCTCCCGGTCGGGGTCGGGTTCCACGTCCTGGCCGACCACCACCCCCAACAACCCCACCGCCTCCGACTGCCCAGCATCCAAATCAACATCTTTGACCGCGTCCAGCACCGCCTGTCCGTCCTTGACCAGACCGTCGATCAGGTTGGAACGACTCTGCGGATCCGACCAATCACACGACGGCTTACCGGCCTGTTCATAATCACGGGACAACCTCACCTGCCGTGCTCGGGATATCAGACGGCGGACCTTGCGTATCTGGGCACAGATCATCGTCACCGTGTCCTGGGTGACCACCGCATCATCCAATATCGTGGAGTCCAACACCCGCTTGCTGCGACCTCTCAATATCCCGGTCTGGTCGACCACTTTCCTCACCGCGTCGAAGATCCGTTCCGGTCTTTTGCTGTTGCGCAGCCTTGCTCGCCACAGCGTCAACACCGTGGGATGAAACCCCCCATCTACCAGCGACAATCCCGCTGCGGCTTTCCAACGAATATCACACCGCAACCGACCGATCGCTTCCCGATCGGACAGGCCCTCCAAAGCCTGTAACACCATCACCGTCGCCACCACCGACCCCGGAACCGAGGGACGGCCCCGAGGGCCGAACAAATCCTTGAACAACCCATCCGGGAACACCCCAGTTCGATGCTCGGCCAAAAACCGGTAAACCGACCCCTCCGGAACCAGATCACCGCACACCGCCATCGCGTCCAACAACTCTCGATCAAAACGTTCAACACCCAACATACCCCAAAATTATCCCACAACCCCACCCCCCAAACCAAGCATCTCACCCACCCGAATAAATCAGCAGCCTCCTAGTCGATCCGATTCCGTTCTCACATCCCCGGGAGCCCAGCCTAGCCATTTCCCAGCCTGGTCGTCAGGCAGCGCTGGCTTTGTCATGTCAACAAAAGGCAGCTAGCCGGTCATCCAGAAGTGGCTGGCGATTCGTCTTGGGAGACACAGACGCCTATTGGCGGTTCGTCCACCCGCCGGACAACAGCTCCAGGCATTGGGCTACCCGCAGCCCTTCCATCTTCGCGGACCTTGACTATCGAGGACTAGACCAGGTGTGGGTGATGGCATTGACCGACCGAAGAACCGGAACTGTACTCTACCTGAGATGGCCACAACGGAGCTAGGAGCAGGACGTGTCGACATTCCTAGCTTGGGAAGCTGAACCCTTGACGAGAGACCCCAAACCCGCGGGGACGCCAGGAGCAGCATTTTGTGCCCGTTGTCCTGTCGAACGTAGCCATGAACTCCGGGCGCCTGCACTTAGCGCCCCCCAGCCGTCACGAGTACCGTAGTTCTGTGGAAACAAAGGATCCCAGGGTTCCAACAGGGAGACGTTCCCCAACAGTCTTCCTTCTCGGAGCAGGGTTCTCGCGAGCGATCTCTCGCCAAATGCCGCTCATCAAAGAACTTGGCATGGCGGTCGCTAAGAGGTTCCAACATAGCAGTCCCTTGAGCGCGCTGCTTGACGGATACGAAACAGACTCAATAGACAACGGCCTTGTGCCGTTCGGCGATGTCGAAACCTGGTTTACTGCACTTGCTGCTGATCAGCCCTTCTTGTCGGAATCGCAGAAGCTGCAACGCCGCTCTCTCTTCGTTGAACTTGCGGATCAGATTGCTGAAGAGATAATGGATCGACAGTTCCAAGCCAGCCGAGACTGCCGGCCTGAGTGGTTAGACAAGCTTATTAATCATTGGCATCGTAACAAGAATGACGTCATCACGCTGAACTACGACACGCTGATCGAATCGGCCACAAGAGAGGTAATCCCCAGAAAAGGACCGGGTACCTTCCCGGAGGTAGACGACATATTGGGTTCCCTCCCACCAACGCCACCGCAGACCGGAGTCAACTTGAGTAATGGGCCAGTGTCGTCGTTTTCCCTTCATAAGCTCCATGGTTCGACAGCCTGGTTCGGTCGTCTAGACAGCTCGGACCTGTTGTCGATAGTGAAATTCGATGCCTTAGTCCCCCATTGGGGGAAAGATGTACCGAGGCTCGGTCAAGGGTGGGCCGCACTCAAGGACACGCTTTCGCCCGTGATCCTCCCTCCTCTTGCTGACAAGTCTGTTCTCTACGGCAATGCGATAATATCGGCGATATGGCGCCGAGCTCACTCCGCTCTGGCGACAGCAAGCCACATTGTCATCTTTGGATATTCAATGCCACCCACAGACACTTCGATTATGGCGCTGATCTCAAACGCAGTGACCCTAGACCCTGAAGTCACAATTGTCGACCTATGTCCCAGTAATGTGAAGAAGACTATTCATACGTTAAGGCGCGAAAGAGTAGATGTCGTCCAGCCACCGACCAAGGACAACTCCGAGGAATTTTTACACCTTCTCGAGAGAGTGAATTGTCGAAGCACTGATTGAGCAAGCCAACCAATCTAACACGAATGCGCATCGTGGGGTCTACCGTCTGAGGCGTTATGAGGATTCTCGAGTCGTTTGGGCCTCAGATCCCCCCTGTTTCGGACTGGACAGAAATAGGGTGATTGGACTAACCCCCCGGCGATCCCCAAAATCCACTAAGGGGTCCGAAGTATTGACGCAGAGGGATGACACAGCTACCAATGTGGTGACAATGGTCAGGCCAATGATCCACTTATTTCATCTGGCGAATCTTGGTCTGCGCCCGGATGGTCCACTCAGTCCCCATTAGTGAACAGATTTGGACGATTTGGTCTCGGAGGGCCTTTTCCTTCTCCAGCACCCACGCGGACCGCCGCTTTAGGAGGCTGCGCGTTTTTGTGGGGAGCAGGGTTAGGGAGGGGGTCCTTGGTTAGGGGTTGAGGCCTCGCTGGAATAGGTGGTGTAAGCGAATCGCCTATCCAGGAGGCCTCAATGAATGCTGATGTTATGCCGGTCCGGTTGCACCTGCGTGGTGTGCGGGTGACGAAGGTGGTGGTTGACACCGTCGGGGAGCTGGTGGTGGAGGTGGTCTCGGTGAAGAAGCTGTCGGAGTGTCCGCATTGTGGCCGGTCGTGCCGGCGGGTGCACGACCGCCGCCAGCGGCGAATCCGCGACCTGGAAGTGAGCGGACGTTTGACGGTGTTGTTGTGGACGCAGCGACGGTACGTGTGCGACCGGTGCGAGAGGCGGCACATGGAAACCCATCCCCAGTTTGTGGGTGGTATAACGCGCCGGCTGGCCCGCCGGCTGGTCCAGGACGCCCAGGCCATGCCCATCCGGGCAGTGGCCCGCCGCCACCAGATCAGTTGGCATCTGATCATGGGTCTGGTCACCGACTGGTCCCATTTGATCCGAACCCGGCGCCGTCGCCAAAGGTGCCGGGTGCTGCTGATCGACGAAACATCGATCCGAAAACGCCACCGCTATGTAACCGTTGTTGTCAACGGCGACACCGGCGAGATCCTGTCCATGTTCCCTGGGCGGTCCAAACAGGCGTTGAGCAGGTTCTTCATCGAGCAGGGACCCCGCTGGCGCCAGAACGTACAGGTCGTGGTCTCCGACGGTTCCCGTTCCTACCAGGCGGCCATCGTCCGCTACCTTCCTTCGGCCTGTCATGTCCTGGACCGGTTCCACGCCGCCCGCTGGTTCACCGAAGGACTGACCCTGGTACGCCGGGATCTGCAACGCCGCCAGTCGCCCGGCGTCAAACCCGCCTGGCATCCGGATCTGTTCCGCGCCCGGTACCTGCTCCTCAAAAGAAAGGCCAATATCACCCCCGAAGAGAAAAAACGTCTCCGACACCTATTCGAGGCGTACCCGCGTCTGCGGGTCGCCTCGGTGCGCTCTCCAACAACTCTACGGCCTCTATGAGGCCAAAGACCTCCCCACCGCGCTCGATGCCCTCGAACGGTTCGTCACCCTGTACGAAACCGGACACATACCCGAGTACTACCACACCGTCACCACCGTCCTCAACTGGTCAAAAGAAATCCTCAACTGGCACCACGCCCGCCGTTCGAACGGATCCCTGGAAGGCATCAACAACCTCATCCACTCATACTTATAGGTGCCCCTGGGCCGGGGCGGGTCTGACTCCAACCTAACCTGGCCTGTTTGTGCCTTTGGTTTGATTTGTCGGCCTGCTTCCGGCCTGGGGGCGGCGCTCTCCCGACAGGGCGGCTGTGACCTGATAGGAGCCTTGCTCTTGCCACTTGAGTGGTCCGTCCACCGCCTTTTCGGGTCAGGGAGAACAGAACCGATTCTAAATGAGGAGAAGAGACGAATGTCAGATCGGGTTGATGTGTTCGGTGGGGTGGACACCCACCGCGATGTTCATGTGGCGGCGGTGGTGGATACCACCGGTCGGGTGTTGGGCACGGCATCGTTCGGAACCGACACAGCCGGTTATGAACAACTGGGCAACTGGCTGGGGTCACACGGCAACGTTGCCCAGGTCGGAATAGAGGGCACCGGCAGCTACGGCGCCGGCCTGACCCGCTACCTGGTGAGAATCGGTGTCGAGGTAGTGGAAGTGAACCGTCCCAACCGTCAACTGCGCCGCCGGTTCGGCAAGACCGACGCCACCGACGCTCAGGCCGCGGCCCGGGCTGTTTTGAGCGGACAGGCCACCGGGACACCCAAAAGCGGCGACGGACCAGTCGAAGCGATCAGGATGCTTCGGGTGGTCCGCCGTTCGGCCGCCAAGGCCCGCACCCAGACCATCAACCAGCTGCACGCTCTGGTGGTCACCGCTCCCGACCAGGTCAAACACCAACTCGGGAGCCTTTCCCCGAAAGCCCGGGTGAAGGTCTGCGCCGCCTATCGTCCCGGCGCGAACCGGACCAATATCGCCTATGCCAAGAAAGCGTTGCGTCTGTTGGCCCGCCGATACCAAGCACTTACCTGGGAGATCCAACAACTCGACACCGAAATCAAACAGCTCTGCGCCCGGGCCAACCCGGCGCTGCTGGCTGCCGGTGGGATCGGCCCCGAAACCGCCGCCGCGCTGCTGGTCACCGCCGGGGACAACCCCCACCGCATGCGCACAGAAGCGTCTTTCGCCGCTCTCTGCGGCGCAAGCCCCGTCCAAGCGTCGTCGGGACGCATAGTGCGTCACCGACTCAACCGCGGCGGCGACCGCCAAGCCAACAACGCCCTCTGGCGTATAGCCACAGTACGGCTACGCACCGACCCCCGCACCATCGAATACGCCCAACGGCGACAAGCCGAAGGCAAAACCCGCAAAGAGATCATCCGCTGCCTGAAACGCTACATCGCCCGCCAGGTCTACCGACTGCTGACCAACCCGAACCAAACACCCAACGGCAGCGATCTACGCTGCCTACGCCAAAAAACCCAAACAACTCTGGCTCGCGCCGCCATAGCCCTCCAAACCCACCCAAACCGCCTCTCACAACTCGAACGAGGCCTCTACCACAACCACCAACTCGCCACCCAATACCAACACTGGCTCACCACCCCCCAAACCCCAATTTGACAAACATAGGAGCATCAAACCCTCCGACGCACCGCCCACGGCTTCACCAACCACCACAACTACGCCGCCCGAGCACTCCTCCTAACATGAACCCCACCACCCACCAGCCAGACCACCAATCCCAAAAAAACGCGCAGGGCCGCTTTTCGTAGGCATGGTTGTCTTCGTTGTAGTGGTAGAGAAAACGGCCTGGTCCGATCTCCAGATCGAACAACCGGGCGACCCGCCCGGTGTTGAGGATTCGTTGGGCGGCTCTGCCGATCTGGGCGGGGTCTTTGACCCCACCCGCGCGGACGCGGCGTTCCAGCGCTAACAACTGCGCTTCGGCTGTTTGGACGATCTCGGCGGTGCGATGGGTGTCCCGCAGCCAACGGGCGTCGGGCTCGACCACCACAGTGCGGGTCCCGTCCTCAAGGACGATATCTGTGGCTCTGTTGCCGGGTTGGGGCAACTCGACCCATACCGTGTCCCGGTCAACAGCGGCCAACGCTTGGGCAGTGATCGAGTCGCGGCGTAGCCTGGTGGCCAACAGATGATCGAACCCGGCCTGGGCGACTGTTTCCAGGTTGGCGCCCGATATCAGACCTCGGTCTGCTACCACGCAGATCCGGCCTACCGCGAACCGTTTGGCCAGATCACCCAACACCTCCGATAGGGTGGACGCGTCGTTGGTGTTTCCTGCGAACACGTGATGGGCTATGGGGATCCCATCCTGTGTGCATAACAGACCGATCACGATCTGGGGTCGGTCCGGGCGATGGTCCCGCGAGTACCCGAACACTCGCGACGGAAAACGCTGGGAGGGTCGGGTGGAACCTTCGAAATAGGTGGACGTCAGGTCATAACACACCAAGCGCAGGTTGAGATTGGTCAAATCGCACAACCGTCGACACCGGATGCTCCTCGGTCTCCGGTTTGACGTCGGCCACGGCGTTCAGGGCCCGGTAGTACTGGTCAAGCGACGGCGCCGACCAGTCGGCCTGGTTGGGCAACGCGGTCTCTAGCCCGGTGAGCCTCGGTCTGGCCTTCAGTCTCAGCCGTGCCGGCGCATCCGGAGACACGGGGGCGGTGCTGGATGAGATCTTCGGATTCCCTGAGGTCGATCTCCATCCTGCGGCCAATGCGGTCGATCTGATGCTGGCGGAGGCCTCGGTGGAACCGACCACCCTGGAGGTGGCCAACCGTCTCTTTCCCGACGACGAGTTCTCTCCACTGCCCGCGTTCCTAGAGACCGCTGGGTCCCATTACGGAGCGGCGGCCCATCCGGTCGACCTCGATGTAGGCGCACCCGCGGCTGAGGCCATCAACGAATGGATATCGGACGCCACCCGGGAACTCATTCCCACCATCGTCACCGAGCAGGTGGTGGTACGCCAGGAACTGGTCCTGGTGAACACGGTGTACCTGAAGGCCGACTGGATCGAGCCGTTCCTCCCCGAGTTGACCACCGATGGCCGGTTCACCACCGGCGACCAGGGCGTGGTGACAGTGCCGTTCATGCACGACCGCGAACCGGTGCATCGTCGCTACGTCCGACTCGACCGCGCCGACGCGGTCGAGCTTGCCTACCAGGGTGGCCGGTTGGCCATGTGGCTGATCGTGCCCCACGACCCCGGCGGCTTGGCCGCAGTCGAGGAGTCCCTCAATTCACAGGACCTGGCCGGACTGGGAGTCATTTCCCAGCAGGGCTATGTCGATCTCACCATGCCCAAGTGGAACAGACCCTGCCGCCCACCGACCTGTAGAGTGGCTCTGCCCTCGGGGGTTCTGCGCCAGAGCGCCTTTTGAGAACATTGCCCCCCGATCGTGATCACGGCCGCTCTCCACGGCGCCAAGGTGATCGTCGACGAGAAAGGCACCGAAGCGGCCGCAGCCACCGCCATGGTTTTCAGGAGAGCGATTGGGACGAGCAGAGGACTCGAACGCGGGGAGAGTGGCGGGCCGAGGTCGTAACACGCATCTGGTAAGGGCTAAACGCCGACAAGTGGGTGTAGTACCGTCGGACAATGCTGTGCCGCTCCACTTAACTTTGGAACGCGTGAGCAGGCGTCGTGGAGGATTTCCTCGGCGTCTCCGCTCGGCTATGATGGTTGGGCGAAAACACGCTGCTCGGCCAATTCGGCGATGAAGACGATGCTGGTGAGGTTCGGGGGGCGGTCTGCCTCTCCATCCGCTGCACACCTACCCCTTCGAGAAACCGACGACGACTATTCTCCATCGCCTGCGTTTACTGGAGAATGCAATCAAAGTCATAGCTGAGCAGCCTCCGCGATCAAAGGGATATCATCAACCAATGGGTTGAGATGAGGTGGTCTAACAGGAATGTGGATCTCCAGGATCTCGCCTAGTAAGGAGCAATCCTCATGATCATGGAGCAAACGGTTTTGCAAGCAGTTTCTGGGCCGGTGTACCTGGGTGGCCCAAGCGCGAACGCATCATGGAATATACCATTGGCCTTGAAATCGCTCTGTGGAGAGATAGAGGCGGCCCGTCTTCTTATCCAGGCTCATGAGCCGCTCATGCAAATCCGTATCGCGGGTGAGAAAGAGGCACTTACAGAGTTAGGAATAGCTACCACTTGTGTCGTGGTGACCAGTTTTATTACAGAAAGGGCTATTAAGACGCTCATTGCACTAACGAAGCCCCAAACAAAGCCGCCGCAGGTGCATAAGCTTTCTGACCTGTTCAGAAGGCTATGTTCCGTAAATCAAGACAAGATACAGCATCAACTAGAGGCTCTGCCTGACTATTGGAGCCATTATGCGGAGACAGAAACAGTAGAACGCATCTTAAGCATCGCCAACGATAACTTTGTGGATTGGCGATATGTCATGGAGCCAAACGGCGCCACGGGTGGCACACCCAAGCCCTTACTCAAGGTGGCTGTTGCCGTGACTCTGGTAGGAATACGCCGACTTAGAGGCCGCGCGGGTAGGTGCTGACCTGCCAAAACGTACTCTGTGGGGGTTTGACGGTTCATGATGTTGACCAGGTATTTTGCGGAACAGACCTGGTCCAGAGCGCTGGAGGGCGACAATCGCGATGTCCCTACCCGCGCACCCTCTTACTCAGTGGCAGAATGATAACAACATCTCTGCATCTGACGAATCGAAGACGGACCCGTCCGTCTGTTGATAACGGAGTCGCCCTGTGTTTTTCGGAGGGATTAATGTACCCAGAGCGATTCAGTTAGCCCAAGGATTCATTACTTATTGACCGCCAACATCGATCGTAAGACGAATAATTTGTATTGTCTGGTGTGCTGTAAAGACGAAAAATACGGGCAACTGCATGATGGATGTGAAGCTAAGAGTAGCAGCTACTGCGCGGATAGGACCTCTCCTTGTGTTAGTTATTTCGTAAATGAAGCTACTCAACAGAGTCCAAACTGCAAGTGCCATTGTCAAGATCATTACGGAAAGCCTGAATCTGAAAAGATAATCGAACAGGTTCCACTCAGCGACAAAGTCACCTAGAGCGGTATCAGGAACAGAACTGAGAGAGGTAATGCCAATCAAAGCAGCACCTCCTACGAAGGCCGCCGTGGTGATCACTGTCGGAGAGCGATTCTCCATAAAAGACGCACACCAACGAAAAAAACCTGGGAGTAGACACAACGGAATCAACCAGTACAAAGGAATGAACCACAAACCCCAGTCTCTACTGACTAAGCCGATCATTGATGCTACTAACCCAACCACTAGGGCAAGACATGATACGGGGGACTTCCAGAAAGGAACCTGGCGATCTCCTGATGAAACCATCTCTTTCTCCTGTCCACACTGAAATGCGACGAGAACCATTATAAGGCATGGATCTCTTTATGCCAGAGATTGCAAAGTGGCTAGTCAGGGTGATGGTTGGCTCCATAAAGCGGACCGCAAACCTGCCAGGGGCAAGGTCGCGTGGGCGCTCGCGATGTCGTCATCACCCTGGTAGTCTTGGACTGACCCTGCTTTTCGCCAAGGCGCGCCAACCTGCGCCGATCTCTATCTTCAGGTAAAGAAAACGCCACGGCAGTTGCCCTCGAAATAGCAACCGTGTAAGTTACCCCGCTACACTGGGTTTTCTGGTCCCAAATGGAGGCATGGGCCACCCCACTCAGGGTGGCCCATAATGATTGCCCGGGTGGCGGAAATGGCAGACGCTAAGCACTGGCAATGCTGAGGTCCCTGCAGAATGCCCTGCATACCGTGTGGGTTCGAGTCCCACTCCGGGCACCACTTCACGCCCAAGCCTTGAAGAATGACTCCTTTCTTGGGGTCCCGGCCAACTAGCCATGAGTATAAGCGGTTCTGGTACTTGACTAACCGGCAATCTCGGTATTCCCAGGACAAGTGGGACCCTTGGAGAAACCGCCATGGTAGGTATTAAGCCTCACGCCAAACAGTGTAAGGTGGGGACTTGCCTCACTGGAGGGGAGAAGCGGCGGGAAACCGTCCCTACGGTTCTCAGTCCTGCACCCTGCAGGTCACCTGAAAAAGCCAGAGAATTCTGCCACCTTCGCAAATATCAAGCAGTTCCACGTGGGGAAGCGATTTAGGTAAGAAGAGGGAGAGGTCAAGGGCCGGGGGTCCGGGAGTGGAAGGATGTTCGCCTGGTTGGCGCAGTCGGACCGGACGGCGAGACGGTTTGTTATATTCTGTAGCCTGCCGTATCAGGTTTCGGACCAACGGTAGCTGACCGTCCAACTAGGCATCCCCATGGACACAAGACACATCGCTTTCTTGGAGTTGTTCAACTCACAGGTGCAATACGTAGTGCCGCGCTGGCAGCGACGCTATTGCTGGGGTCAGCCCGACATCGAAAGGCTGGTGGATGACCTCTTGGCCGTGTCACAGTCGAAGTTGAGTTCTGAGCCGGCTCATTATGGAGGCACGCTCCTGACTTTCCCGGAGTCACGGGCTGTGCAGCCGGTGATGGTCCATCGTGTCGTGGACGGGCAGCAGAGGCTCACCACAGTCAGTATCCTGCTCGCCTGCATAGCTAGAGAACTTGGTCCCGACGGGCAATGCGGAGCTTGGACCGGGCGGACGATTATGGACGATCGCCTTACGAATCCTGGGAAGAGTCCTGACCGGTTCCGCAAACTACGGCTGCAGGACGGTGATGAGGATGAGTACCGGTCGGGCCTCGACGGTGACCCGAGCGGTCCGGGCGCGGTTGCCCAGGCTTGGAGGATCGCTCGAAGGCTGGTCCAACGCAATGACATCGGATTGCTTCTGAAGGGACTGGAACGACTTCGAGTGGTAAGTATCGGCCTTGGGGACCATGACGATCCTCAACAGATATTCGAGAGCCTGAATGCCACGGGGCGGCCCCTCACCGAGAGCGAGAAGCTCAAGAATTGGCTGCTCATGGGTTTGGAGGATGCGGAACAGCAGGAACTTCACGATCACTATTGGAAGCGGATAGAAGCCTCGTTGAATGCCGAGCACTCGACCGATCCGATCGACATCTTCCTCCGCGACTTCCTGCGGTGGAAGACCGGTGAGTTGCGAGGTGTCAATCGGGCCTACGAGGATCTGCGGCGGTGGGCCGTGCGGAGCGGCAGCGGAGAGGATCGACGGGCGCTCATAGCCGATCTGGCCGACCTTGCTGCACATTACGGTGTCCTGATAGGTGCAAGGGAGCATCGGGACCAGGGTGTGGAAGAGGAGCTTCGTCATTTGCGGTACATGGGCTTTGATACCCATCGGCCCCTGACTCTGCGCCTGCTCCATGAAGCCGCTACGGCAGTCGAGGTTAAGTGGACGGAGGCAACTCTGACCAAGGCACTCGCGGGGATCGGGACCTGGATTACGCGTTTTTGGTTATCAGACCGCCCGATGGCTGGGATGAACAAAGCATTCGCCGAGCTTGCCCGCCGACGGTCCGGTCCGAGCAGTGGAGAAGATCCGGCCGAGTTCTGGCTGGAACGGATACGAAGGCTACGCAATCAGCGCGTGGAAGTTCCCGACGATGAAATGGTTCGGGCGGGGATCCGAACTCGAAAGGCGTATGGCGGAGGCGCAACTCGTGCCACGAAGGCGGTCTTGTGTGCCATGATGGAATCGGAGCAGAGGGGCGATGCTCCCGCTCGAAGAGATCTGACGGTTGAGCATGTGATGCCTCGAAAACTGACCGATGAGTGGAGGTCGGAGTTGGGAGAGGAAGCGGAGCGGATACACAAGTCCTACTGCCACCAACTCGCCAACCTCACCTTGAGCGGGGTGAACGCGGAAATGGGGGCAAAGCCCTTCGCTGAAAAGCGCGCGATCATGGAGCGCAGCGGCGTGCTGCTGACTAGGCATATCGCCGACGAGGACGCTTGGGATGAAGCGGTACTGGAGCGGCGGGCCGAGGAGCTGGCAGACCGGGCGCTGACGCTCTGGCCATGGTCCGACCCTGATGCGAGCCCGCAGACACCATCGGGCAACAAGTGGAGGATGCGATGGCGTATGGGAGGAGGCGACTGGCAAGAGGAGGGGTATGCGAGTCAAATGGTGTTGAACGTCGCCGGAGCGCTACTCAGCCACGACCCTGACAGCCCGGAGCGTTTACGTGGGGAGGCAGTCTCGTCGAACCTGCAACTAGCCAGCCAGTATCCACCAGGCAGCAAGGCCGGAACCCTTACGATGCGAGCGGTACCCGGCCACGATTCCTACGTTCTGTATCCCTACCGGGGTGATTTCTCTGCTAGCGCCGCCGCCTGTCGAGAGATGGGTGAGCGATGTGGAATACTGGTCGAGGTGGAGTTTCAGCAAACACCGGACATGAGGAAGGCATTCTGGAGACGCCTGAAAGCAGAGACGGGAGGCCTGTATGGCCAGCGTGACGGGTGGCGCAGCTGGATAATCTGGACGCCGAAGTTGAACGAGTTGGGCGACATGCTCGGTGTCAGTCTGAAGAGCCAGTCGATCGGTCTGTATCTCAGGGCTCCTCCTTCCAAGACCCGTGGCCGAGCCCAGCGAATGCTCCAATACTCCCGAACTATCCGTGAGTCCATGTACGACCAGGAACTGGAAGGGAATGAGGCATCCGAGAGCGAGGACGGGAGGAGCCTCTCGGTGAGCAGGGCATGGGATCGAGACGACCAAGACGCCTGGCCGGAAGCCGCCGTATGGATCAAAGACCAGGCCGATCGGTTGCTGGCCATCGTAGAAGCCTTCCAGTAATCCCTCGCTTCACGCGGATGGGCCACGCCGTCTGAGATCTGCCTACCGGGCCGGCCCACCTCGACGTTGAGGAGCAGGAAACCCGGTTCGAGAGAAGATCACCATGCAGACTTCGCGCCCCCTTTCCATCCCCTGTGCCCATCGACCACCCAGGGGCGAGGCCTGACCTGAGCGTTGGTCAGTGGTCCCCTCACCAAATGCCGTTCATATTCATCCATTCCTCAGGAGAGTGTCCCTCATAAATCACCAGATAGACACGCTATATTGTCCCTCAGTGAATATTCGCCTACTCGTAGGTCATACTGCTGGTAACTGGAGTGTCTCCATTGAGACGTGATCACCCTCCGCAGGGACCTACCGGCCAGGTTCTGCGGGATCGCCATCAACCCCTGTGAGTCTTAGAGTCTTGATGCGGGACAAGTGGGCCGGGCCAGACGGGGCCTTGGGCAGATACATCGCCAAGGTTTGTGCGGGGTACCTTGCTGCTTATGCCGAGCAGCCGCATCTGGTGGCGGAGCACATAAGCATTGAACAGGACACAGCGGTCGGCGGCTACCAACACCGCCAACTCTTTGAACTGGTGCAGAATGGGGCTGATGCGCTCTGGCCGGCTGCTAATACCGCCGAGCAGGCTGGCCGACCTCCAAAGCGGGATGGTGGGCGCATCGAGATTCGGCTGACAGCAACCAGCCTCTATTGCGCCGACAACGGAGAACCGATTGATCAGGAGGGTGTCACATCACTGATGTTCTCCCGCTTGTCTCCTAAACGGGGCACTGGTCAGATCGGCACTTTCGGCCTCGGATTCAAGTCTGTTCTCGGTGTGAGCGATAAGCCGGAGTTCTTCAGCCGGTCCGGTTCCTTCCGATTCGATGGCCATGCCTCGCGGAAGCGCATCGAGAGGATAGTGCCCGGAGTTCCTGACTACCCTGTCCTGCGTCTCGCCGAGCCCATCGACCCTGCCGATTGTTGGGAGGGGGACGAAGTCCTTCAGGATCTTATGAGTTGGGCGGCGAACATAGTCCGGCTACCCCTTCTGCCAGGAGGGCACGATGATCTCGCTCAGCAGATGCGAGAGTTCCCGGCGGAGTTTCTCCTGTTTGCTTCTCATGTTGGACGTCTCATATTGACAAGCAACTCGTCTGAGATCAACCGTCCGCTGGAGGTGCAGCGGGTTGGAGAAGAATACCTTCTCGCCGATGGTGATGCGATCAGCCAGTGGAAACTCCTGCGGCGCACACATCGCTTATCTGCCAGAGCTCGCGCAGACCGTAGGCCCGGAGACGACCGCCTCGCTGTGCCAATGTGGTGGGCCGCACCAGTTGACCGTCTCGATCTTCCCGGTATGTTCTGGGCGTTCTTTCCAACCAAGACCGCGAGTCTCGTGGCGGGCATCTTGAATGCGCCTTGGAAGACCAACGAGGATCGTCAGAACCTATTGCCAGGACCGTACAACAATGAGTTGATCGAGGCCGCTGCTGACATGATCGCCGAGGCCTTGCCGGAACTGGCGACTGCAGTCGACCCAGCTCGGCATCTGGACGCTTTGCCCCGCCGACGGGAGTGGGGAGATCCCGCTCAGGCCGCCCGACTCCGCAAACATCTGTTCAGGCGTCTTTACCGAAGTGAGATTGTTCCCGACCAGGATGGACAATTACGCGTTGCCCAGGAGATTTCTCTTCCGCCGAGGCAACTGACCCCGAGGACACAAAAGAATGAAGCCGCTTTCAAGCGGTGGACATCTCACCCGGGCCGCCCTGCCGATTGGGTTCACCACAGCGCTTTGACCCGTAACAGGATTGCAGCAGTGGATCGGCTCTCTGATCCCGATGGCGAACCGCGGGGACGGTTCTGGGGAATCGATAGAGCAACTATCGCACAATGGTTGGAGTCGCTTGTAGAAAACTCCGAACAATCTGAGAAGGTCCAGGCATCCATGGCAGCGATCCAAACCGCCGTTCTCATCCCCGAGGAGATTCGAACGAAGTCTGCTTTGGGGAACATCGTGCTGACGGCGGACAACAGTTGGCGGTCTGCCGATCCTGTCTCCCTCTTCCTGCCTAACGAGTTAGTGGTCAATACACTTGAAGACCGCCGTTCCTACGTCCATCCGGATTTGGTTTCGGACCGCAAGACACTGGCAGCGTTGAGAGAACTGGGGCTGAGGACTCCGTCGCGAGAGAGCCTTTTCAGACAAGTCGCCGCGGAAGTAATGGGACTCCCCGGCAAGGCAGATGGCACCCTCAATCGAAGATTCTGGGCGGCCTCTCGCAAAATAGGGGTCCAGAATGCTCACAACGTCATAGAGGAGCATGGCGGTTGGAACACAAGCATTCGTGTTCGAACCAAAGCTGGCGAGTGGCGTCCCCTGCACTCCGTGTTGATGCCTGGTGCCATCGTTCCCGACGACGGTAGCCGCGACACCGAGGTTGCCGTGGACACGGAGTTCCATGAGAGAGATGAGGCGTTGCTTCGGCTTCTGGGCGTATCAGACAAGCCGCAAGAACAGCACTGCCTATCGCACGAACCAGGCTACGGACACTATGAGCAACTCTGTGCGAAGCTGTATCGGCAACGAGTGCCGCACAAAAACCCGCGAAAGGGATACCTGGGATTCACGTCGAGCACCGGTGTAGGTCCGGTGAACGTCCTTACTCTGCTTTCCGATGAAGCCAGGGCGCTTTACACCGACGCTGCGTTGAGAACGGACGCGTTATACAAACCGTGGCTCATGTGGCACAAGGGTCAAAACCGGGACTCGTACCCCAAAATCCCATTCCAATCACTCACTGCTCACATGCTGCGGATGCATGGTCGACTTCGGGTCTATGGTGACATCGTGCCCTTCGCCGATGCTCTCGGGCAGCATCCAGTGAACGCGTCGGCCTTGTTGGCACTGCTACAGCATCCTTCCGCTGACCGAATTAAGGCACTCTTTGACCTGTCGGATCCGATGCCGGAGATTCTTGGTGAACAGGATCCCATCCCACTAACCGATGCCTGGCCCGGATTGAAGGAGTACCTTCCCCCTCGTCGCAGATCAAGTCACTTGGTGCTGTGTGAGCGCATCCTCGTAGCTGGCCAGGAGCGCCCCACCATCTTCCAGGTGCCCAACGTCTACCTGGCGAACAACATTGAAGATAATCAGGGTGAAGCCCTGAGGCTGGTCATCCAGGAAATGGAGCTTGGAGTGACCGACCAGGAAATGGAGGCCATTTTGCAACGCCGCACGCCCGGTGAAGTCGAGGAGCGGCGCAAGGCCATACGGCAACTGTCTACAGATGCGGAACGCCTCCTGGCCGCAGTGGGCGAGGAGTACCTACGCAGGGGGCTCCCTCGCTCGCTCATAAGAGTGTTGGAAATCGACGGTGACATACTAACGGGGATAGACATAGCGGAAGCCGCGATTGCGACCTACCATACTGATGCCCTCAGGCAATACAGACAGGTTCTAAGTCACCTCGACCCACCTGTGCAGTGGGCTGCGTCGGCAAGGGCAGTGGATTTTGTGCGCTCCCTCGGGTTCTCCAGCGAGTGGGCCGGAGAACGAAACAGGCGCCGTTCCCCATACCTAGAGATCAATGGCCCTCCCTATCTCCCGGAGCTGCACAGCTACCAGAGCACAATTGCCAACAACGTTCGTGCCATGCTGGGCAACAACCGCGGTGCAAGCGCAAACGGGCGTGGAATGATCAGCCTGCCGACAGGATCCGGAAAAACCCGGGTCGCAGTCCAGGCAATTGTTGAGGCTATCCGGGAGGACAGATTTCGCGGAGGTGTTCTTTGGGTGGCGGACCGCGATGAATTGTGCGAGCAAGCGGTGGAGGCCTGGCGGCAGGTGTGGGCGAGCGTAGGTGCCGAGGCACAGCAGCTTCGCATCTCCCGATTCTGGGGCGGGCAGAGCAGTCCATTGCCAACGGACCACCAACACGTAATCGTTGCCACGGTCCAGACTCTCAATGCCAGGCTATCCAGCCAGAGCCGTCAATACCGATTCTTGAAGGACTTCAAGCTTGTGGTCTTTGACGAGGCGCACCGGTCACTGGCGCCGACCTCAACCTCGGTGATGGAGGAGATCGGCCTAACCCGGTATCAAGAAGCGGACGAGCCGTTCCTCCTCGGACTAACGGCGACACCGTATCGAGGACGCGATGTGCCAGAGACAGCCAGGCTCACTCGCCGGTACGGCAACAGACGTCTTGATACTGGAGCATTCAACGACAGCGATCCTCAAGTCGTGGTCACGGAGTTACAAACCATGCAAGTTCTCGCTCAGGTTGACCACGAGACCATCCCAGGCAGCACCCTCCAACTCACCACAGAAGAACTGGAAGTAATGTCAAGATTCCGGCGGGGATCAGGGGAACTAGCACGACGGCTCGCTCAAGTGTGGCTCCCGCAAAGCGCCGAAAACCGTATCGCAAGCGACGCCGAACGCACCAAACGCATCATCGGGGCCTATGAGAAGCACGTTCGACCGGAGTGGCCCACACTCATCTTCGCAACATCGGTGGAACACGCTCAGACCGTTGCAGCACTCCTCAATAGGAAAGGAACCGCTGCAAGAGCGGTAAGCGGAGCAACTGAGTCGGCAACTCGCCGGCGAATCGTTCAGGAGTTTCGTGATGGCAACCTCCAGGTGCTGGTCAACTACGGCGTATTCACCGAAGGATTCGACGCGCCAAAGACCCGCGCCATCATTGTGGCCCGGCCGGTGTACAGCCCGAATCTCTACTTTCAAATGATCGGCAGAGGTCTCAGAGGACCGAAGAACGGTGGCGATGACCGATGCCTCATACTCAACGTCCGCGACAACATCCAGAACTTCAATCGAGCACTCGCCTTCTCAGATCTCGACTGGCTCTGGGCCCGATGACGACCCCCAGGTGGGGCAATGTTACAACGGCGGCGCCTAAGTCGTGTGCCGGGTGACTCAGTGATCGGCTCTGGCTACCTTCGTTGATCGCCTACAGCTGTCATCTGATTGGAACAGCCTTGGTGACTCTCACTGCCGAATGAAGAAATCTACGGCATCTGCCCAAATGGCGGAGATCGGTCAATCCCGCCGTTGTCCCTTCATCTGTTCCTGTCGATCAAAATGGTCCACCACATAGACGAGTGCTTCACTGGGCTGGTCGTCATAGAGGAGGATCAGTATGTCTCTAGCCCGCGTCATGGCAACGAACAGTTGGGAGATCTCCAGTTCCCGCGCCTCAGCAGCCTCCTCGATCGACTGGTTTTCCTTAGGTTTCCTCGGGAAGTAGCCTCTGTTGAGGTGTGGGAGGAATACAACTTTGAACTCCAGTCCCTTTCCTCGGTGGAACGTCCCCACTTTGACTAGATGGTTTGGCTTTCCGTTATAATTTTCGAGCTTCTGCACTGCGAGCCCGGCTCGCGAGATTCCTGTACACACCGTGTTCACCAGATTATTCGTCGGCACGAGAACCGCTATATCGCCGGGTCCGATGTCTTTGTCTGTTCTTGTGATCTCAACGATGCGGCTAACGATCTCTTCCAACTGCTGGTCGATTCCTGATGCCCTGACGAGCAATGGACGAGGCCCTTGCCTGGAGACATCCGCCGGTTCATCACCCCGTCGAAACTCTTCGCCGATGTCCTGGACATGACTGTCCCCAGCCACTGCCATGGCGGCGTTTAGGATCTCATCGGTGTTGCGGTAGTTGACGGCAAGAGTGGTCGTCCGGCCCCGGACTTCGATGCCCGCTTGGCGCAGGGTGTAACCGCCGGGATAAATACGCTGAGCGCCGTCTCCAAGAATGAGAAGCCCGTTCTGCCGGTCTCTGTCCGGGTGGGGAGCGTTTACTAGTGCCCTAAGGAACAGGAGACGGGCCATCGTAATGTCTTGAGCTTCGTCGACGATGACCGCTGAATAGAGCGGTTCGTCGAGTTGCCGCGCACAATGGAGTGCCCTCACGATTACATCCGGGAAGTCGACGACGCCTCGCCTCGCCATCTCTTCATCCCAGGCTTCTCGGAGTTTCCAAACCTGGGTTCTAAGATTCTGACCCATCGGGACTCGCCTCCCAGTCCGAGCGATGCGGAGATACTCGTCGATGGAGTCGATTGCTCGACCCTTAATGACTACCGTTATCTCTTCGCGAAGGTACCGTTCGGTAAATCCGCTACGGGCCAGTGGCGTGCCGGGGCCCGCCACCCTAGCGAAGGCTGTAGCGAAGGCCTCCCCTACTTGTCCCCAGTCGACACTCACACGTTCACCGGACATCAGGCACACCTTGCGAGCCAAACGATCCACGTTCATGAAATGCACCTCGCCAGCAGGTGCTGCCGGGAGCCGCATGTACAGTGCTTCGCATACGGGCGTCAGCGTTTTGATGAACGTGGTGAATAGGACTGGCCGTATCACCTTATTGGCGGGCATCAGCTGATCTCTCTGCTCCTGTCTCAGGGCTTGGTTCCGTTTGGCTAGCCACACTGCCCTATGAAGTCCCACCACCGTCTTCCCCGTGCCGGCCGACCCGCGCACCCTTGCCGGCCCCGCATAGTGGCGCTGGATCGCAGACCGCTGGTCTGGATGAAGGAAGATCATCCAGTCCTCAATCGGTTTCCCCATAACATCGGCAAGAAACTCTGGCTCGACTCGAGTAAACGAGATCCTCTTCTGGTCATCCGTTAGGTGGCGTTCTATCTCACGATCCTCATTGGTCACCGGTGGTTCCCTTGCTTCGACAGGATCAAGGTCATGACCGTCTGCCGGTTGCTTGAGCGGATGCCCTGTCGTGATCAAGTCGAAAGCGGTCTCAAAGTAAGGACCGAGTTCGTGCTCCATTGCAAGAAACTCGTCGTCGGAGTTGATCATCCGGAGGTGAGCAATCACAGGTTTCGGCAGTCCTAGAGATGCCAACTCTCGGTCGGTCCATGCCATGAACAGCTTGCCAATTCTCTCCCGCTGTTTTGCATATAGTTGCTTGGTCCCTGAGTCTGGAGCCCGCTCGTAGACTGTGTGTTGCCCTGTTTCAGGATCGAACTCAATCGACATCCGTTTAGCTCGGTCATAGATTTTGTGGGTCCCGTACAAAAGAAGGACGATCGTCTTGTTAAACCGCTGCCACACCACCCTTCGATCACTACGCCTGCCTCCCACATCCGAAGCGAATAGCTTCTTACCGTTACTCGAAGTGCCAATATCATGAGTCTTCAACTTTGTATTCCGAAATGGCTGCCTACGCAATTCAGTGATACAATCCACGAGGGCTGCTTTATAGCCGTCGTCGCGGCGCAACGAGTCAACACAGTCCCAGAACGACTGTGCCTCCAAGAGATCGTAAGTCATCCTCTACCCTCCGAACGGCACTGCGTGGGACGTCCGAACCTGTTCACAGCCCTGCCGGGCGAGGTTGAAACCTCTCGGGCATAGCCTCCGCTCAACACATCATCCGATCCCAAACGGCGGAGGCCACTTCTTTGAGGCGAGTATTGAACAGACCTCATGGTGAGGTGCGACAGGATTCTCCTCCGATCACCGAGGTATATCCATCTCTGAGCCCGCACGATTTGACTTGCTAGGGCATGTACTGCCATGGGTTCCTCCCTGGGACGAGGCTGTTTGAGCGGCTTATCAGAGGCTAGTGGTGTGTCGCGGTTTTGGTTTGGTGGAGGGTTGCGCGTCCTCGTTGTACTTTGGTGACGATTTCTTGTGCGGTTTTGTGCCAGATGAAGGGTTTGGGGTTTTGGTTCCAGTGGTCGGTCCAGGTGTTGATCGCTTTGATGAGTTGTCCGACGCTTCGGAAGCTGTCCCGGCGTATCTGTTTTTGGGTGAGTTCCCGGAACCATCTTTCGACCAGGTTCAGCCACGACGCCGAAGTGGGCGTGTAATGGGTGTGCCAGCGGTCCCGACGGCGGGGGGCCTGCAGCCAGCGGGTGACGTTGGCATGCTTGTGAGCGGCGTAGTTGTCGATCACCAGATGAACGTCCAGATCGGAGGGGACATGACGTTCGATCAGTCTCAAAAAGCCCAAAAACTCCTGGTGACGATGTCTGGGTCGATAATCGGCGATGATCTTCCCCGTGGCGGTGTCTAACGCCGCGAACAAAGTGGTGGTGCCGTTGCGTTTGTAGTCATGGGTCATGGTTCCCGCCCGTCCGGGTTTCAGCGGCAGGGACTTCTGGGAGCGTTCCAGCGCCTGGATCTGGGACTTTTCGTCCACGCACAACACCACCGCCCGTTCGGGCGGGTTCATGTACAAACCCACCACGTCCACCAACTTCTCCTCAAAACGAGGATCATCAGAGCAGCTTGAACGTCTCGGTTCGCCAGGGTTGCAGTCCCCGCGCTTTCCAGATACGGGCCACGGTGTCCTTTCCCACCTCGTGACGGGCCGCAATCGTCCTGGTCGACCAATGCGTCGACCCGTCCGCCGGGCGGGTACCCAACGTGTCCGAAACTATCTGTTCCACCACCTCCTGGCTGATCACCGGGGGACGTCCCCGACCCGGACGGATCACCCCCACCCCCTTCAACACCGTCCTCGGTGAAACGTTTCCGCCAAGCCCGGACCGTGTTCGACGACACTCCCACCCTCCGGGCGGTCTCCTCGTTGGCCACACCATCAGCAGCCAACAACAGGCCCCTGGCCTGGCGAACCCGCCGAAACGGCAACGATTCCGACCTCGCTATCTGTTCCAACGCAGAACGCTGAGCAACCGACATCTCCAACGGGGGCGCAATAATCACAGGCATACCCCAACCTTAACTCATCAAACCAAAAACACGACGGACCACTTGGTTGTTGTGCGAATCCGGATTCTGGCTTCTTGGTGCAGTAGGACCGTGAACCCGATGAGGGGCACGGCCAGCACGGATTCTGCCCAGTGCACTATCAGCAACGGCGTCCCCAAGAGCACGAGGAATAGGAAGATTCGCTGAGCCAGGATTTTCCAGAGGAGCATCATCCGTATAGCACCCCGTGGAGTGGATCACTCGCCGAGACTATTGGGACTCGGGAAAGCTGGGCCTGTTCATGGGCGCACACTCTCCATCGAGAGGTGTGGGAGAACCCAGGGGTTGCATCGCATTTGCGGATACGTTTCACCGCTTCCTCGGAGCCTGGCACTTGCCGGGCTGCCTCCTCAATGGTTGTGGCTTTGGTTGCTAGTAGCTCCGCATAAACGTTCCTGGGGGTGTCGAGGAGGATGGGCGCTTCGACGAAGCCGGAACCGCGACACGGCTCGCACTCCACTAACTGGGTAGTATTCATGGTGTGAATCCTTTCGGAGTCGTTGTTTATTCGTTCTGTAGAGGTAGGTCATCAGCAAAGCTGCCGCTTCGGTGAACCGTCCCCGGCCGCATGTGCCAAGGACCAAACCCGCCATTCTCAAATCCTATCGGTAGCCTCACCGATTCCCTTGTCTTTCAGACCCGAATTTGGCGGGTGGTTTGGTGTTTTGCCTGGTCAGGGGGTGTGCGCGTGGATGGTGTTTCCACTACATTGGGGGGTTCGGACCCTCTTTAGGGTTGGGTGATGGTGGCTTTGTCCCAGGTGCGGGTGTCGACTCCGATGGCGGTGAGTGCCCGGGTTTGTAGGGGGGTGCGTCGGTCCGCTACCACACAGATCGAGCCCACCGCGAACCGTTTGGCCAGACCGTTCAACACCTCCGATAGGGTGGACGCGTCGTTGGTGTTCCCTGCGAACACGTGATGGGCTATAGGGATCCCGTCGGTCGTGCACAACAGACCGATCACTATCCGGGGCCGGTCCGGGCGATAGTCCCGAGAGTACCCGAACACTCGCGACGAAAACGCGTCGGAGGGTCGGGTGGAACCTTCGAAACAGGGTGGGATGTCAGGTCATAGCACACCAGTCGCAGCCCGAGGTTCGTCAAATCGCACAGCCGTTGATACAGATGCTCCTCGGTCTCCTGTTTGACATCGGCTACGGCGTTGAGGGCACGGTAGTACTGGTCAAGCGACGGCGCGGACCAGTCGGCCTGGTTGGGCAACGCGGTCTCGAGCCCGGTGAGCCTCGGTCTGGCCTTCAGTCTCATCCGTGCCGGCGCATCCGAAGACACGGGGGCGGTGCTTGATGAGATCTTCTGGTTCCCCGAGGCCGATCTCCATGCTGCGGCCAATGCGGTCGATCTGATCCTGGCGGAGGCTTCGGTGGAACCGACCACCTTGGAGGTGGCCAACCGTCTCTTTCCCGACGACGAGTTCTCTCCGTTGCCCGCGTTCTTGGAGACCGCCGCTTCCCACTACGGAGCGGCGATCCACCCGGTCGACCTCGACGATGGCGCTACAGCGGCAGAGACCATCAACGAATGGATATCGGATGCCACTCGGGAACTCATTCCCACAATCGTCACCGAGCAGGTTGTCCAAGGCCAGGAACTGGTCCTGGTGAACGCGGTGTATCTGAAGGCCGACTGGTTGGAGCCTTTCCTCCCCGACTTGACCGCCGATGGCCGGTTCACCACCGGTGACCGCCGGGTGGTGACGGTGCCGTTCATGCGCGACCGCGAACCGGTGCATCGGCGCTTCGTCCGACTCGAAGGCGCCGACGCGGTGGAGCTTCCCTATGAGGGTGGCCGGTTGGCGATGTGGTTGATCGTGCCCCACGACCCCGCCGGGCTGGACGCGGTCGAGGAATCGCTCAACCCACAGGACCTGGCGGGACTGGGAGCCTTTGCTCAAGAGGGCTATGTCGATCTCACCATGCCCAGGTGGGAACTGACCCTGCCGCCCACCGACCTGTTCGAGTGGCTCTGCCCTCAGGGATTCTGCGCCGGAGCGCCTTTCGACGGCATCGCCCCGGGTATCTTCATCACCGCCGCCCTCCACGGCGCCAAGGTGATCGTCGACGAGAAAGGCACCGAAGCAGCCGCAGCCACCGCCATGGCTTTCGACGAGTCAACACCGTCACAAGCCGATCTCACGGTGGTCGCCGACCGTCCCTTCCTCTGGGCCATCGTCCACCCCGAATCCGGCGCGCTGCTGTTCATAGGACGCTTGGTCGATCCGACCGAATAGCTAGCCGGACCCGGGCACCTACCGGATCCCACAAAGACAGACTCCTTTCCCGGAACCGATGGATGCGAGGGGCTGGGATGGTGCCTTGATCTCCGGTCTGTGTTCGGTGGTCGCCCTGTCCACTCTTGGAGGGTCTACGGTGCCCTCGGCACGATATGACAGAAGTCTCCATCGTTTATCCCTGCGACGACCGGGCTCTGATCACCATCGAGCGGCCACGCACTCTCAACTGGCTCGGCATGGCCACTCTCAACGCTCTGACAGGGGCGGCTGGAGAGGTGGCCGACCGGTCGTCGACGAAGGTTGTGGTGGTTCGGGGAAGGGGCTGGGCGTTCTCGTCGGTGGTCGCCCTGGTTCTGCTCGGGAGTGGGGGACGGCGTCGATCCGAGGGAGGTGGGTGAGGCGGGCCGCATCATGATCGAAGCCTTCGATTCGATCCCGGCGGTTATCGTGGCGGCACTGCGAGGAGTCACGGGGCCAACCCACCCCATAAGTTGGCCGCCCGTGGTGGAGAGAATCGCGAATGTGTCAGTCGGGGAAGATGCCTTGGATGTCTTCAATCTGGTCGGCTAGTTTGCCGCACTTATCAAGAATCGCACGGAGATCGTTGCCTTGTTGACCACCGGCCGTGATAAAAAGGTCGCCGTATCTATTGATTTTGTAGGAACCGGCCTTGAGAGCCGAAGCCGTGTCGCTTACAAGGGTCGACAAGTCGGATACGATTTCGGCGTGTGCCGCTTCGCGGATGTCGGTGCGGCTCATTAGCGTTCACCGCGTCGGTATCCGTTGTTCAGGTCCTCCGCAAGCACTAGACGGGCTATTTCCCCGGCGGCGGAAAGCCCATCACCGACATATCCTTCGCCGCCGCGGTGTGTGTGTAAGTCGTTCATGTGATCGAACGCGCGGCCAGCGTTTTGTTCGAAGTCGCGAAGGAAATTGGGAAGTGTTGATCGAGGGTTAGTGCTAGTGCCGCTATCAAGGCACCCACATCGTTTTCGGTCTTCATGGGGTCGCTTTCGTGTGTTCCACGACCGATTTTAGTGACCCACCGGCGGGGTTACCGCATCATTTCCCGTCCTGTCAGTACCATCGCGCGTCTCCACTACGGGGCGACTATTGGGTGGTTGCGGTCCCGGACTGGGAGCCACTGCCCAGCAGGGCTATGTCGATCTCACCATGCCCAAGGGGGAACAGACCCTGCCGTCCACTGACCTGTTCGAGTGGCTCTGCCCACTGGGGTTCTGCGCCGGAGCGCCATTTGAGAACATCGCACCGCAACTCATGATCACTGCTGCCCTCCATGTGATCGTCGACGAGAAAGGCACCGAAGCGGCCGCGGCTACAGCCATGGCTTTCGACGAGTCAGCCCCGCCAAGGGCCGACCTTACGGTTATCGCCGACCGCCCCTTCCTCTGGACCATCGTCCACCCTGAAACCGGTGCCCTTCTGTTCGTAGGGCGCTTGGTCGATCCGACCGCATAGCCAATCCAACTTCTATCTCACACCCCCGGGAGACCAACCTTCCGATACGCGTACCCGGCCATTGTCGTCCACTACCTGGCGCGCAAGCTCGCCTGACTCGCGCTCTTCCCACTATCCTTCCGTCCCCCGCGGACTTTAGCGAGGAATAAAGCGGTCTGGAGGAGGCCATGCCAAAGAGGGCTCGTATTTGAGACCTTGGCCCAGATCCTCACCGTCTCCAACAGGCAGAGGCAATGTGCCTAGGTCTGCTTCAGGGCTTCGCCACTCGAACCGACCTATGTAGAACTCCGAAGTTGAAGAGACGCCGCGGTCGCGTGGCCGTTTGTTCCGTGAATAGAGGAAGCCAAGCATGTAGACAGGAGGTGCCTTTCCCCAGTGCTCTTTGCTCTGAGGGGAGTGATGGATTCGCTGCTTCTTGATCCACCCCATGAGTGGATGTAGAAGCGCCCTCACACCTTCGTGGTCATCCACATTTACTAAGAAATCCCCTCCGTACCTGCGGGCGACGCCTATAGAGTTGTCCTTGAGCGACAGTACCTTGACTTGCCTTGGCAACCTGAAGGGCAACTCGGCGGTAGCTTCTTGAAATGCTTCCCGCCCTGCGGCCAGTCCCACAGGTATGGCTCGAACCAGTTTGGCTCGCAGCTGCCCGAGTAGTTTACGTCTTGGCCATATCAGTATGGGATCGAAGGAACCCAAGAAGGACTCGTCGGTCAAGTCGCCCCGTTTCCAACGGCTGAGAGCAATGCCGTCTACGCAGGCGAAACCGATCGGGTTCTTAGATCTAAGGCCAATGAAGAAACGTTCGCCGTCAGGAAACCAGGTGTGCGCTGAAGCCAGGAGAGCGACCATTTCGGCAAGACACTCCACATCGGCACGCGTGTAATCGCGACACTCGATTCGTATCTGCATCTTGTCGTTCACAACTTCGGTGTGGACAGATTCCACAACCAGTGAGCGGGTTGATGTAAAAGCAGGAAAGCCCAATGTACGGAGGCTGCGATTGGCCGGATTAGAACCAACCTGCCGGATGTGTGGATCGTTTCGGTGTTCGAGGAGGAAGAGTCGAAGTGCAAACGCGTAGGCGAGACATTCATCGACAATGCCTTTCACCTCGTTCGCCAAATCAAACATGGAAAGGATTGCGGAGTTGCCCTTGAGATCCGTATAGACAACAGATGGAGGTGACACCACGGTCTCTTGTATGAACTGGAAGTCGTGGGCGATGCCATTCCGCACGATGGGTTCATGAAACCATCCAACGCAGTGCCAACCTCGGGCTGTTAGCGCCTCCAGTATCTGCTGGGGTCTCACCGGTAGCTGCTTGCCCTCATTCGCTAGTGGTGCGTCGGTTTTGTAGTTGAGTGGGTTAATGTTGTGGTATGCCTGTTTTTATTGCGCCCCCGTTGGAGATGTCGGTTGAGCAGCGTGCTGCGTTGGAACAGATAGCGAGGTCGGAATCGTTGCCGTTTCGGCGGGTTCGCCAGGCCAGGGGCCTGTTGTTGGCTGCTGATGGTGTGGCCAACGAGGAGACCGCCCGGAGGGTGGGGGTGTCGTCGAACACGGTCCGGGCTTGGCGGAAACGTTTCTCCGAGGACGGTGTTGACGGGGTGGGGGTGATCCGTCCGGGTCGGGGCCGTCCCCCGGTGATCAGCCAGGAGGTGGTGGAACAGATCGTTTCGGACACGTTGGGTACCCGCCCGGCGGACGGGTCGACGCATTGGTCGACCAGGACGATGGCGGCCCGTTTTGGGGTGGGAAAGGACACCGTGGCTCGTATCTGGAAAGCGCGGGGACTGCAACCGTGGAAGATCGAGACGTTCAAGTTGTCCAATGATCCTCGTTTTGAGGAGAAGTTGGTGGACGTGGTGGGTTTGTACATGAATCCGCCCGAACGGGCGGTGGTGTTGTGCGTGGACGAAAAGTCCCAGATCCAGGCGCTGGAACGCTCCCAGAGGTCCCTGCCGCTGAAACCCGGGCGGGCGGGGACCATGACCCATGACTACAAACGCAACGGCACCACCACTTTGTTCGCGGCGTTGGACACCGCCACGGGGAAGATCATCGCCGATTGTCGACCCAGACATCGTCACCAGGAGTTTTTGGGCTTTTTGAGACTGATCGAACGTCATGTCCCATCCGATCTGGACGTGCATCTGGTGATCGACAACTACGCCGCTCACAAGCATGCCAACGTCACCCGCTGGCTGGAGCATCCCCGCCGTCGGGACCGCTGGCACACCCATTACACGCCCACTTCGGCGTCGTGGCTGAACCTGGTCGAAAGATGGTTCCGGGAACTCACCCAAAAACGGCTACGCCGGGACAGCTTCCGAAGCGTCGGACAGCTCATCGAAGCGATCAACACCTGGACCGACCACTGGAACCAAAACCCCAAACCCTTCATCTGGCACAAAACCGCACAAGAAATCATCACCAAAGTCCAACGAGGACGCGCAGCCCTCCACCAAACCAAAACCGCGACGCACCACTAGGAGCCGATAAGCCGCTAAGCCGAGCAGGCTGTCAAAAGACCGCTCAACAATGCGCAGGTACCACTGATTCAGGTAACGGGTGACCGCGTCGTACGGTGTTTGCCCTTCCAAATCAGTCTCTTCAATCTCTCCGGCGACTCGTTCAGCAGTCTCGATCGCTTGTCAGATGTCATGATCGCAGGAGGCAAAATCGGAGGCAAATAGGGCAAGGTCGTCCTGGTAGATGCTTACCAGGTGACGGTGATACTCGGTAAATGCTGGTTCGAGATAGAGACAAAAGGGCCGCTTCTGCAGGAATGCATCGACCATGAAACTGTTCCAATCCATTGAAGGGTTCAGATCGTCGGGTGAGAAGTCTAACATTGTCGTGACGGCCTTTAGACAGCGTTGACGACGGTCGTCAAACCCCGATATCGTCTGCGCTGCTGCCATAAGACCACTCATCAGCCCAATTATCGTACAACTCCAGCCAGAGACAGGGACCGCCTAGATATGGACCTCGTTTGCAAAGGAATATCTGATTCATACCCCTGTTGTATCGGCTAAACTGCCCAACATCCATGACCGGGTCAAACGTGCTGCGCCAAGAAATCCCAATAGCCAACCTGGATCTTGATTGCGAGAACCCTCGCCACGGTTCAGTTCCCGACCAGAGAACGGCGCTGCAGAGACTCATAGCGGACCAGCGCGACAAGATAGTCCGACTGGCGGTCGATATCCACGACATCGGTGTCAGCCCTGCACTACTCCTTATCGTCACCCCGGGACCAGAAGGGCGGTACACAGTTCTCGATGGCAACCGACGCCTGGTAGCGATGCAGATCCTGACCGATCCCAGGCTGCTCCCCGCCGAACTGCACTCTGCTGAATTCACTAGAGTTATTGCCGAGCCGGGAAGCCATCCCAGCGCCGTTATGTGTGCTGTCGTAGCAAACCGAGACGAAGCACGCATTTGGCTGGATAGATCCCACGGTGGCCAGATGTCGGGTATTGGATCCATCCCGTGGTCATCGGCAGCCAAATACCGATTCAACCCCAGCCCATCTGCACGCGGGCATACGGCCAGCGCAATCAGGGTGCTCGACTGGATTCGACCTCGACTTGAACCTGACGATCCAGCGCACACCAATCTTGACACCGTAGAAAGCAACAGCGTCACCAACCTTGGCCGCCTCGCCGGAGACCCCGATGTCAGGCATCTCATCGGCTTCGATTTCCAGTCTGGCACAGTTGCTCTCAACGACGATGAGAGTGCCGTCATTCGCCGGCTACTGAGAATCATTGCGGACCTGGCTGGCGATACAACAGTCACGCAGCTCAAGCACAAACCCGATCGCACCGCCTACGTCACGAAACTGCTTCAGGACGACACCTACGGGGATCCTGATCCAGGAAACGATGAACGCAAGAGCGGCTCAGACAGCAATACCGAAGACAGTGCCACGGAAAAACCAGCCGGTTCTGCGGGCGCGGGCCCTGCGGACGCTGATAAAACTAAGACAAGAAGGCGGTCTCCAAAGCCAGATCATCCCTTCGCCAACATTGATGTTAAGCCGCTCCATCCACGGATACAGCGCATCATGGCGGAGGTCCGCCAGCTCAATCCCGATAGGTACCCGAATGCAATCGCCGTCCTGCTGAGGGCGATCATCGAACTGACCGTGACCGAGTATCTCCATCTTAAAGGCAGCACGCCGGGGATGAACACGAAACTCCCAACGAGGATTCATACAGCCATGAGGATGCTCGGCATTCCTAAAAATGACGCTGACTTCCAGCCGCTACGCACCAAGCTAAAGGAGAGGTACAGCATAATCTCGGTGCCGAACCTCCACCAGTATGTGCATAACGTTAACGCCGCGCCAGGAAAATCCGACCTTGATAGCATCGCCCTCGCCTATAGGCCGCTACTTGAAAGGATCTGCTCGGACCTCAGCGGGCAGCAACCTAGCAGTACGTGAAACATCTCAGCCCCCTGCGGTACCCAGGAGGAAAGGGCCTTCTCCTACGGTTCGTACGGGAGATCGTGTTACGCAACGCACCGCTGGGATCCACGTACATCGAGCCATTCGCCGGAGGTGCGGCGATCGCTTTGGGTTTGCTACGCAGCGGTGATGTTGACCATGCGATCATCGGTGATGCCGACCCCGCTATAGCGGCGTTTTGGAAGGCGGCGCTTCAATACTCCGACGAATTCAAAGGCCTCATCGACGGATGCCAAGTGACAATAGAAACCTGGCACGAACAAGCTCATGCTCTAAGACACTCCGACCCTACCGACACCATTGCCTTAGGCTTCGCAGCGTTCTTCCTCAACCGCACCAACCACTCAGGCATCCTGCGAGCACGTCCGATCGGAGGCCTCAAACAGGACGGCCCCTACAAGATCGACTGCCGGTTCAACAAGACGGACCTGCTCCGCCGCCTGCGCCAAATCGCTCGCCTTGCAGACCGCATCACAGTCCACAACGGCGACGCGGTCGACTTACTCGTAAGCCTCGCTCCCCGCCATGCACGCACTGGTTTCGTGTATGCTGACCCGCCCTACTTGACAAAGTCGACCGATCTCTACCTCGACACCATGACATACGTCAAGCACGAGCAACTCTCGCGCGCGCTCGCGACGACATTCCGCCGCTGGATCGTCAGCTACGACTGTGATCCCCGCGTTGGGAGCGATCTCTATCCCAACAGTGAGATACTTCGGTTTAGCCTACGGCACAGCGCAGGGCGTGCGCACCGTGGCACGGAACTAATGGTCTTCTCCCCTCACATCAATCCCGACTCAGCTGCGCATCTTCTCAACAATCCCGTTTGGCAGCGACGGCACCGCACCATTTCGCCACAATCATCCAACCAACTTCACCCAGCACCTTGAGAAGCAAATCTTGGCCGAAGCCGATCTGTCAGGTAGGTCCCCGATTTGGGAACAACTCGCATCCCACGGATTCGTAACCTCCCGACTCATTTCCCATGTCCCAGTTTTCGGAACTTTGCCTCTGGATAGCGGGCGACGTCACCAGCAGGTCAACTCAGGTCAGTGCTACCGTTCTTGAGCTTGATCCCCCGATCCTGCAACACGCCTGCCGTTGCTGTTTTCACTGACTCCAGATGCCTTCTGGGCCCCAGCACATAGCCACTGTATCGGTGGAGTTTATAATAGTCTACCCACTGCTTTGTTGGGAACACTTCGGCTAAATTCTTCAAATCACCGGACTTGTCGATCAGTGTGCCGTCCCCCAGATCCGGCACCCGCGGCAGATCTACCCATACCTCGTCTTCATGCAGGGTCGTATCCCCTGTTTTGCTCCGAACTTCTTTTGCTATAGCCTTGCGAAGTTCCAGCACCTGTTCGTATACCCGGTAAGCCTCCTCGGGTTTCGGGTCTCTAAATCTAAAGAGTTCCTGAAGGCCTTCATCTTCAAGAGATCGAGTTGAAATCTCCATGACTCGGACAGGCAGGTCCCGCCTAGCCAACAAGTGCAGGAGGTGACGGAGTCGATCGTCGCGTATTTCGTCTCGGCTTGGCTTGCGAACGATCCACTTCGTAAAGTCCGAATCGACAAAGCGCAACATGTCGACGGGATCCTCAAACGGACCACCATCAATCCCTAGACCGGTTTTGAACATCCTTTCAGTGATGGCTTTGAACAGGCAGTCCGCGGCGCGTACCTTATGGTGATGATACACCGTTGAAAAGAGCGTTGCTTTACCAAAGAGAATCTGTTCCGCGGCCACAACCCCCCGAATGTTGATAGCAACTTCTTTGAGCTCATGCTCGCTTCGCACTTGTAAGGAATGCATTAAGCGATCGAAATCCAGAGCAATGGGAACCCCCGAGAAAGCCGAGTCTCGCCGAAGATAATCGATCTTGTCCGCATCAAAAGGCCCGTTCACCAGACTCGCAGCCTCGGGAGTATGACGAGTTCTGTTTCCCGCAATAATGTCACCGATCTGCTCAACATCGATTTCAACACCATAACGATCTTGTAGTCGCTCGAAAAAGATCCTGGCTGCCGGAGCCCGTAATAGGAGAGCCCCGACTATTTCATGAGGTGAACCTTTGGGATAGGGTGCCTCCGGTTCTGACGCGGCAGAATAGATGAGACCAGCAAAGAGGCCCGGTTTTGCCGCGTAAGAATCCTCTGTCAGGTGAGAAAAGGGTCCGTGCCCGATGTCATGAAGCAATGCAGCCGCGCTCAATTCCCTATATAGAGGGCTACATGGGTTAAGGCCAAGCACTTTCGACGCCAACTCCTTTGTCCCGCTGCAGACGCCCAATGAGTGATCAAACCGTGTGTGGAGGGCAGTAGGAAAGGTAAGGTAAGCTAGGGATGTTTGATGGATGTTACGAAGCCGCTGTAGAACCGGTAGATCAATGATGGCCATCTCCCAACCCTCAAAGGCGCGGGTACCCCAAACCGAGTCGTGTACGATTTTCTTGTTAGGCCAATGCGAGCAGCCTCCAAAAAGGCTTAAGGCCAGCTCATCTATCTTTGCTGTCCACCTAGGAGCCACGAGCCTACGTTACTAATAGACGTTTTCGATCTGGTGAAGCATGGATATTGGTAAGGATATCCATCAGAGCGCGAGATGCTTCTTGAATGATGTCTACAGTGATACCAGCTTCATGGAAGCGATCATAGAGAAAATTATCAAAATAGGACCTTAGCTTGGTCCTGTTGAGTTCATAGGTAACCAAATCCTTGTTGTATCGGCTGTAAAAACGCGAAGCAGCAAGGCTGTCCAGAGCAGCATCAATAGTAGGGGACCAGACATATGCTCCAGTTTTTCCAAAAGATATCTGACCGAACAAATCGGGATATTGCAATGCTATCTCTCGAAAGCCAGCCTGAAGTTCCGTCGACGTAGATTCGAATTTATGCTCAGGAAAGAAGGCTAACACAGCTGCAACAGCGTCTGCGGTGAGAAAGCCGGACATAGATCTCCTCTCGTACATTCTTGGAACAAAACCAAGTGGAGCGTTTTCTGCTCTCATGCCGTCAACACTTCAATTATATGTGATCCTTAGGCATCATTGATGGATTTGGCGTCCATGAATGTTGCCAACCTCGGGCATGGCCAGTGTGCCAGGTGGGTGTGACAAGAAGCGGGGAGGCTTCGCACGCTCCGCCGTCCGAGGGCCTCCATATGGACTTCGTGATTAGGCCTGGTTTGGTTTGAGTCGAAGAGGTGCGGGTGACGGATGGAACGGTGGCTGTGCAGAGTCAAAATGGCAGACATTTCGATCAGCATCTCCAGGCCTCCCGTCACTGCAGGTTGGACAGCGGTGGGCAATCCGCATGCCGCAAGGTCTGGGCGCTGGTACTTGGGCGTTTTCTCAGGTAGCGCCGCCTCCATCGAGAACGTAGCCGCCGCGGTGGTTCCCTGATTTCGGCAACGGCAGAAGCTAGTTTTCGAAACCGAAGTCATCGAAGCCAAGCTGTTGGGCGTTTTCTTTTACGGTGCGGACTGTGGACTCGCCGTATCCTGGCGATTCGGCTTTTATTTCGACGATTAGTGTGACGTCGTCGCCGGCGGACTCTAGGTGGGTGGTGATCTCGTTGATGATGTCGCCCATGTCCCGGACTGCTCGTAGCCGGGAGAGCTTGGTTCTTCCGTAGAAGCGGGTGGGGGGCTTGGGGCCGTTGGGAGGATCCGTCGTTCCGGTGTCATCGTCGTCATCGTCACTGGTGTCAGGGCGGTCCTGGTCTACATCCATTTGCTGTCGGGCCCGGTCGGCTTTGACAATCACTGCCGTGTGGCTGTCTCCCACTCCCACATGCTCTGCTGTCTTCAGACCCAGATAGCGGTCTTTGTCGGGATCGTATGCCTCGGCGAAGGCAAAAGTGTCTTGTTCCCAAGTTATCAGGGAAACGCCAGAGGAAACCGCATGGGCAAGTACGCCGAAGTCCAGCAGGCGGGGCATGTAGAGGTGCCGGCAGTAGTAGCTCCACAGTTTCTTGATCCCGACGTGGTCGGAGTCGTCGTCCCACAGTTGGAAGCGGCCACGCTCTAAGTCCATCTTGACCCGGATGCCGCTGTAGGAGGTGATTAGCTGCTCGTCGGAGCGGAGCTTGGACTCGGCTCGGTGGATTAGGTCCTGACTTCCACCGGCTGGCATGCGGTGCCACTCGACATCCTTTTGCCCGGCTTGTTTGCGGGGGGTCAGAACATGAACGAAGGTCTCCTTGATTCGGTTCTCCACTGTGGTGTTGGCATCGGCCTGCCGTTCTTTCACCTGGTCCACCGCCGCAGGAGACAGATTGAGCCGGGTCGCATCCCTATCTTCGTAGATCGATTTCCAGGCCAGCCACGCCCGCACCGCGTCACGCAACTCATCCACCCGGCCTTGTTCGGCAGCCATGAACACCAACAGGTTCTGGTTGATGCGGGGGCCGCCATGGCGCTGAGCGAGGATCGATTCGGCCTGGGCCACCGCCTCGGTGGCGGTTCCTCCTTTGACGCTGTGCGGAGCCGATGGTGGGAGGATCACCATCCGTACGCGGTCGTCGTGGTCAGGGACATCTCCCGGTCCCTCCGGGAAAACATGGACCGCCCCGAAGGAACCTCGGCCGAGGCTCTGAATCCTCTTTCGGATCTCAGGATCGGTATAGGTCCCGTCGAAGTCGGCAGCTCGATCGCGTGCTAACCGCGTCAGAGTGGGGTTGGTGTCGTACCAGTACCGTGTGTCCTGGTTATAGAGATAAGTCGCGTCTCGGGCTAGCCGCCTCAGCGCGTCATGGAAGGCCCCTGGCGGTTCGCCGGGTTGCGCGCATCCCAAGACAATCCGTCGGGCGTCTATACCCTGGCGATCTCCCGCCTTGGGCGCCGAGCCCAGGAAGGTGGTGCGGGCCACCCTATGGGTCGCGAGATAGCGTCCCAGGTTGCTGGCCCGCTTGTCGATACGGCGGGGCAAGCTGTTGGGGCCGTCCACATCGGTGTGGATGATCGGATCCCAGCGGTCCTCAAGGTATTTGGTGATCTCCGGAAGCACTCTTCCGGATTCCATTGGGAGGATGCCCGGCATGATCATTTGTGAAGGATCACCTTGTTCCCATAGGCTGGCGATTACCGCGGCCATCAGTCGCAGCATTCCTCGGGTCCGTTGGAAACGTTCCAGAGTTGACCAGTCCTCGTAGAGCCGGTCGAATAGCTCCGGATGGATTGGATAGGATCCCTTCATCCGTTTCCGGTAGGAGGTTTCACGGGTTTCGGGCGGAAAGTGATCGGGCTGGTTTCGGTACAGATCGTGATAGGCCCGGATGACCGCGTCACGTTTACGGGCCGATCCGTGGGGGAGTGGTTCGAACAGACGGCGGCGCACGATCTCGAAAGACTCGTCCGTGGTGGCGGCCCGCCACTCGGTTGCTCGGCGTGACACGACATTCTTGAGCTTTTCCAGGGCCTGCTGTCCTTTTTCTCCTCCCACTTCCATGTTCGAGGAGGGAATGGAAACCAGCACCAAGGCGTTCTTCGCGGCTGCGGCAGCTTCCGTGAGTGCCTGCGCAAAGGTGAACTGGGTGTCGAAGTCCCCGCCAGCTACTCGGGTCTCGTCCGTCCGGGTCGGGAGGTCGCGGGCGTAGGCCACCCATTCATCGATCAAAACCAGGGCGGGTCCGAATCTCTCGAACAACTCCACCAGCTTGGCGCCGGGGTTGGTGGCGTTTTGATCGTCCTTAGCCAAGATGGCATAAGCCTCCGGGCCGCCAAGTTGCCAAGCGATTTCTCCCCACAGGGTGCGCACCGGCGTGCCGTCCGGTTTAGGAGCGGGATCGGAAGCCGAAAAAGCCTGACCGACAAATGCTGCCCGGTTGACCGTCTTCGGGATGGTCAGGTTCTCACGGATCAATAATTCGTCCACTCCGGGCAGTTTGTGGGTGGAGGTCTCCGACGCCAAGTGGTAAAGGGCGATCAGGCTGTGGGTCTTGCCACCGCCGAAGCTGGTTTGGAGTTCCACTACCGGCTCTCCGCCCTGACCCGAGAGACGCTGGGCGGCGATGCGAATCAAATCCGCCAGACCGTCGGTGATAAAGGTGCGGGCAAAGAAGGCTGCCGGGTCTTGATACTCCTCTTCGGCCCGTCCGTTGAGCACCTGCCAGAGGTCGGCGGCGAACTCGGCCTGGGTGAAGCGGCCTTCCCGGACATCGGGATGGGGAGCCACCACCTCCCGCCAAGGCGGGTACTGACCCGCAGGCTGTCCCTTAGTGAGATCCGAGACACTGATTAGCCGTTTGCGTTCGTCGCGACCTTCCTGCTCGTACACCTGTCTCTGCAACGCTTTTTTCAGACTCCGGACCTGCTCGGCTTGTTCGGGTGCCTTGAAGTCTTTGAGCACTACCTCGCACTGGTCGAGGATGCGGATGGTTTCGTCTGAACCGAACTTGCGATTGTGAGCCCATTTGTTGCGGGCGTCTCGCAAGAGGGACACATAGTTGCGGGTTTGGTAGGGGAGGACTTTGCCGAAGATAGGGTTCCAGGTGGCCTGTACACCCTTAAGCAAAAACGATAGGTCGTCGGCAGAGGGGCTGTGATCCGGCTGATGCAAAAAGCTGTTGACCTTTTGCATCCAGGAAAGACCGTATATTTCCCGCCAGGCTCGCTCCACCCCAACACTGATGCCGTCGCGGAGCAGAGTGAGTGCCTGTCCTACACGTTCGTGGTTGGAAAGAGCCATGTCCTATCTCATGCTTCCAGGAGGCTGCCTTGTCCGGGGGATGGCTGGGCAGCCAAGTCAACGAGAGTCGGCCAGACGGTCACCAGCATGTTGTAAACGATTCTCTCTTGCGCCCACCCCCGGCGATCCGCGGTTTGATAGAGCAAATAGGCGAGTTGCCGGGCTCGATCGCCCATACCCGAACCGGCTTGACGGAGAAGATCGGCGGCTTCGGTCTCGGATCTCTCCAAGCGGTCCAAAAGGTGCTGAGTAACCTGCCACACCTTCGGGCTGGGATCTGCCCTAGGATCCCAGTTTGGGTTAAGGTCGGCGCGCGGGACGAGTTGCACCTTACCAGCCACAGAAGTGGCGATTCCGGCTCTGACCACGCTGGACACCGAGGTGTTCTTGGCTTTCGATAGGGTCTCTGCGTCTCCGTAGGAGCCGAGGTCTGCCCCAAACTGTCGATACCATGTGAGAGCCCACCGGGTCTCGTAGTCGAACTCGGTCTCTTCCTCCGAGAGGGTCTCTTCCTTTATCTGGTCGATGAGAGCCAAGGCCTGACGGACCGACATGGCGGTTCCATCGGCATTTAGTACCCGGGAGTAACGGGAAAACACTGCCATACCCGGGCCGATCATGGATTGGTCCATGTCCACAGGAGCAATAGCCTGTTCTCGTAACAGTCGCATAGCGGAAGGGAGTTCAGAGCGGAGAGCCGCCAGTAGCTCGCCACGAGTGGCCAGGGGTGAATTGGCGGGTCGAGGGCGGCATACGATCACGATTGATGATGCCAACGTGGAAGCCAGGCTCCTAAGTCCGGAAGTCATCTCTGTGCGCATGGGCCAGGTGGCCAAGACTCTGAGTCCTGTGTCGTTGAGTGCCTGGAGAAACGTCTGCCATCCGGTGGAGACGGTTTCGCCTTTTTTGGTTTCTGCTTGTTTGAAAGCGTAGAAAATGGAGACTGGAAAATCGGGATGCTGCACCTGAGCGGCTTCTCCCAAGACTTCCCTCATTCCAGACTCGAAAAAGTGCGCGGCTGCTGTTTTGCTCTGGTGGCGGTAGGCACTGGCAATCAGTTCTTCCGCCTTGGGGGTAGCAAGGGTGGACAACTCATCGGGCCAGATAGAGCGGAGGTTGTGTCGAAGCCACACGTAGAAGAAGTCCGAGATATCGGCATAGCAGATGTTGTCGTAATAGGGTGGATCGGTGGTCACAACCGGATTAGGAACTGAACTCAGCCGTGCTCGGGCATCCTGCTGAAACACCTCCCCCAATCCTTGAGCCGGGAGGTTCTCGACCACCTTGCCGATCCAAGTGAGCTGTCCCAACCAGTTGCCGGTGGAGGAAGAGAAGGGGTTGGCTTCCGGGAAGTACCACACCATTGCGATGGCCTGACGCCCGAACACGTGTTCCACGGTTTCGCGGCCAGCATGCCATGGAACGCATTCCGACCACCTAACCGCGCATCGGTCTAATGCAAACGCCAGGAAGGTCAGAAGAGCTTCACCATAGGCGTTGGCTCCAGAACCCCCCTGTCGAAGGGGCCTGTTGTCTGCGGGGAGATCCGCCTTTCGCGCATCTTGCTCTATGGATGATCGAACCTCCAGCAGAAGATCCGAGAAGGTGGTCAGCGCGACAAGTTGACGATCTGTGAACAGATGTCTCCAATGAGTGGAGCCATAGAGAGGCATTTGATCCCCTGCCTTGCCGTCCAGCCTTCCCCTAGGTTCCCACTCCGGTATAGGCACTTCTACATGTGGAGTGCTTTCTGGTGGCAGGTACCGGCGTCCGTCATGTCCCTCACAAACCACGGCTATCAGGTGTTGCCCCATCCTTCCTGCCTGTCCCTCTTCTTTAATGTAGGCATTTGGGATGGTGGCCCCGGTGGCTATGCAGGTGCCAACTGCCCGCTTTACTGTGCCTTTGGGAGGTGTGCCTCCCTCTCGGATTTGATAGCTGATGGTTTGGGTGTCGTGATCAACCAAAGGCTTCACCCATACCCACGGCTTCCCGGGTCTCCTTCGCAATACCCATGAGCCGACAAGCGGCACGTGCCCGTCCCAAGCCGGGTCCGGGGACTGGACGGTGCGAGCCCATATCCAGGCGATAACAGTCTCCCTCCGCCCTCCGACACCTTCGGGGACCTGAGCTCTTGGGTAGAGATGTCCGATACGCTTTAAAGCCTGGTCTCGCACCCACCGGCCGTAATAGACAATGTCTTCAGCCAGACCTCGTGCCCCTTCCCAAGAACCAACGTCCATGCTGTTCCCCGCTTCGGGGTTGATCGGCGGTATTCCTGCAAACCGGGGTGGAATCTCTACCATGGCCTTCGAGATCAAGACCGCCACCGGATTCAAATCCCCGCCATAGGCAGGCAATCCCAGCCGCTGCGCTTCCAAAGGAATAGTCCCGCCCCCGCAGAAGGGGTCCAGGATGTTGGGTAACTCACCGTCACAGGATGCCAGGATCTCGGCCTTCGCAGCGGACAGCACCTGGACGTTATTGGTGTTCTTCCACTTCACCAAGTCTGTGAGCGTTTCGAACAGTCGCTTCCGTTCATCCGACTGATCCTGTTCGGTAGGAAATCGGCCGGGATGAGCCGAGGGGTCATCTACCAGCGACGCCCACAGCACTGCACGAGCCGCTGCCAGCGGGCGCCGTGCCCACCACAGATGCAAGGTAGAAGGGTGTCCATGACGAATTGACTTCTCCCGTGCCGCCTCTTTGCTGATGGTCTGCAACGGCAACGCCACCTCGATCAGCTTCTTCTTATAGGCCATGGTGTAACTTCGCACGGATGTCGGGGCAGGGTATGGGATAGGCCCCATGGAAGGGTAACAAGCACTCCTTCGGTCGACTCTGGGTCATGATGGATCCGTGGATCGAGTTAGCAGTTCTTTCAGAGGAAGGTTGACCGAATATGTGCTGAAGGGCATAGTCACACCTTTGAATGGATGGCGCACATAGCGCACGACTGGCTCAGGATCGGGGTCGGATGGCACCTGCACGACAGCCAAAATGAACCGATGCGGATGGTTGAGACCTTGGCGGATCTGCCGAGACTTGACGCTTATGGCATCGGCTCCTTCGATCCGCCCTTTCACCTCGATGAAGTACAGGTCACCTGTGGCGGGGCATTTGCTTTCGATGTCGTACCCGGGGTTGTGATGCTCCATCTCGGTCGGCTCTCGGCTCAGACGGCGCTCGGCAGCCATCACTGCTGCTACCGCTCGCCGGTCGATCTCCTCCCGACTGTCCGGGTTCACGGGCAACGTCGGGTTCTCAACTTCGAGCAATCCCTGTGGGATGATCAATGCACCCCCAACCACCACAGGCGGATGGTTGGAACCTCAATCCACCGATCGGGTGGTTTGGGTGGGTGTGGTTGGTGTGATCGGGCTTGTTTTTGGTGTTTTGGCGGGCGGGTTTTGTTCTTTGGACGGTGGTCGGGGTCTGTCGGTGGGGTTGCGGGGTGGGAACGGTCCGGTGGGGGGCTTTTGGGGTATGCGGCAGCCGGGGTGATGCAGTCCTGATAGAGGGTTTGGGTTGCTGGCGGGGTTGTTCAGCAGAGTTGTGGCAGGGTGCGGATGCTGTTGAGAGCGGTGTGGTAGGTGTGTGCCCATGGCCAGCGGGTGGGTAGTCGCAGGAGGAGTTTGTGGCTGTGGTTGACGATTCTTCCGGGCAGGTTGAAAAGGCGGGTGCGGACCGTGCGACCGCAGGTGAGCTTTCCCTTCGGTGTTGCGCCGGTGTGGTGGTTGATCCACCGGTACAGGTTGTGAGCCGCCACCGCGGCGGCCATCCAGGCGGCGTTGGCGAAGAACCGCCCTGATGGACAGTGGGCCAGTCCGGCGTGGTGTTTGAGGTCGCGGATGCCCAGTTCCACACAGGCATGACGGCGGTACATACTGTCGGCTTCCACCGCTTCGAGGACACGGTTGCTGGTGGCGAACGCGTGGTGTCGCCAGTCGGACCAGATCGGCAACTGGGGGGTGTTGGCGGTCGGTGAGGCGGGTGCGTCTGACCACCACCCGCAGGGTGTGTTCTTCTTTGTCGATCTTGGTGGTGATAGTGGTCTCGGCCACCTGCGCCTGACCGTCCGGGGTGTAGCCGATATCCACCCAATCGTCCTTGTCTATGTTCTCTATAGCACGTTTAACGTTGGGATATCGTCGAACACCGATAAACCACTCCGCTCCCATGGACTCCAGTTTCTGCACGGTCTTACCCGACCAAAAGCCCTTGTCCGCCCGGACGGTGATCGTACCGGTCGCTCCGGCCCGTCTCACCCGGTTGACCGTCTCCACCATGAACCGGGTGTTTCCTCTCTGCGAGGATCCTTTCCGCAGGCGATGATGAACAATCTCGCCGGTGTCGGACACGATCGCCGTCAGCGGATGGTATCCCAACACACCGGTGTGACCGTAGACGGCGCCTTCCTTTTTCTTGCCGTGAACCTCGCAGATGGTGGAGTCCACATCAATAATCAACGGACGGTCGCCCGGGCCGATGCCCGGCTGGGACCAGACCCGGGCCAGCAGCAGTCCCAAGGCTTTGTTCAACTGGCAGACATGACCCCATGTGAAAGAACGAAGAAACGTTCCCAGCGTGAAAAGGGGCCATCACCCGAAACGGCAGCACCCTACGGGTGGCTGCAGACCGCAGCCGATCGGCATGATCGATATGGGTGCCGCCCAGCAGCATCGACGCCACCAACGACAGTATCTTGCGGCCCGGACGGGCGCCGCCCTGTTTGCCGGGAATGTTCACGGTGTCGTCCACCAACTGTTCCACACCCAACCGGGACAAAAAACTCCCGGCCAGTAGCAGACCCGCGTCTGCGACCAACGACCCCTCGTCGAACCTCACCTCCAACCTGTCCAACCTGGTTATCATTTTCACAAGAAGTGCCTCCTCTGCCAGGGCAAATAGCCGTGTTTGGTAACAGCTATTCTCCCAGGTCAGAGAGGCACTTCACAGCATTTCACCACCCCACACCACCAAACCCACCGGTGGATCCAGGTTGGAAAGATCAAGTTCTTGGTCGAGTTCTCGATTGCGCCGCTCTAGGCGCGCCTCGAGATCGTCGGCGAAATTGCGAGCGTGCCCGGAGGTGAACCCACCGGTCGATTTGCCAGCCAATTCCCTTTCCTTGAGGGCGTACACCCGTTCGTCCCAGTAGCGGATCTCTTTCTTCAAACGTTCCTTCACCGCTGCTCTCACCTTCTGTACCCGAGTGGTGACGATGCGGGAAACTTCCTGGTAGTGGACTTGGGCCAGGTGCTCTATGGCATACCTCTGAGCGGTGGTCGTCAGAGCGGTCGTGATCCAATCATCCTCAGCCAATGCCTTAATCATCGACTGCTCTTCGTCACGGATAGGCCGGTAGTCCAGATAGGGTGCCTGCCCGGCGCTGGTGGGCTTCCCATCTTTCGGTATCTCTATGTACTGATATCGTCGAGACACCGGACGGCGACCATTGCGTTCGGGTTTGCCATCGGTGATCCGATGTTCCAGATACACCACGACCCGTGGTGTAGTACCCGAGTCGTCGGGATCAACCAGCACCGTGCCGGTCTGCAAAAAGCGACCGTACTGTGCTCTGATCGCCCCTATGACCACATCCAGGAGTGGATGTCCAGGGCTCAAGACTTCAGCGGGTGGTTTTCCCTCCACGGTCTCCAGGCTGGGTTCGAAGGTGACTCTCTCGTATTCCCGGGCTACGGTGGTCAAGGGGTCGGCCCGGAGCCCCTGGGGTACGCGGGTGATCTGGAATCGGTTCTTCTCCCGTTCGGGGATCCGTCCACGTAGCAAGCGAAAGGCGTCGATGAAGAAGGCTTGGATGAATCCAGGCTGGAGCTTTCGGACTCTGGCTCGTTCCATCTCATCCCGAATGTCGGACAGTTTGTCTATCCCCATCCACCCCTCAGCGAGTTGCTGGTGTTCCACCAGGTCCCGCAGGCGCTCGCCCACATCGGCGTCGATCACTTCGTCCCGCTTTGCTTTCACTTTGGGATCGTCCCCGTAGCGGATCGCCTCGATCAGAAGCTCTCGTAGGGACTTCCCGATCATCGAGTCACCCAGCACATCGTACACCTGGCCGCCCAGCGCCTTCCGTTGCTGTTCGATCTTCTCGAACAATCGATGGAAGACCGCGCCTTCCCGCGTTTCGTGTGCCACCAGGTTCCACAGGTAACAAACCTCCGTCTGCCCGATCCGGTGGATGCGACCGAAACGCTGTTCGATACGGTTGGGATTCCAAGGGAGGTCGTAATTCACCATCAGGTTTGCTCGTTGTAGGTTCACTCCCTCTCCGGCAGCGTCGGTTGCCACCAGCACTCGCAGATTGGGATCGTTGACGAAGGCATGCTGGACTCGGCGGCGGTCGTGTCGCTTCATCCCACCGTGTATCCATCCCACCGCCTCGGAGCGTCCTATCAGAGTTCCGATCCGTGCCACCAAGTACTCGAGCGTGTCCCGGTGTTCGGTGAAGATGATGATCTTGCGAGCCACACCATTGGCAGAGGTCATCTCTTCGGAGTGGAGGATTGACCGGAGCTCTTCCCATTTGCGGTCGGTCTTCAAACCCCGCAATCGGGCAGCCTTTTTCTCTAGGTCTGCGAGCTGGGAGATTTCTATTTCCAGTTCTGGGATAGTGCGGGCGGCGGTTTCCTGGTCGATGACTGCGTCTTCGATTTCCTCCAACTCATCATCGCGGAAGTCGTCGAAGTCGAAATCGTCGAAGTTGATCGTTCGCTTTGCGGACTTGGTGGAGGTTTTGGGAACTGCTTTCCCCTCGGCGATGTCTCTCATTTCATCGAGCCGCTTGTTCAAGCGATCCCGTCGGCGCTCTAGAGACCTATGGATGGCTTGTGGGGATGAGGCCAATCTTCTTTGCAGAGCGGCCAAAGCAAAGCCCACGGCCAATCCCCGCCGGCGATCACCACCCTCTTCCATCTGCTTGGCCCGGTTCATGCCTATCCGCACATAGGACGTGACCGCCTCGTAGAGCTCCTGCTCCGGTAGCGACAGTTCGTATTGGGCCGAGATAGCAAATCGCTCCGGGAACAGGCGGCGACCGTCGAAGGTGAGAAGTTTCTCCTTTACGTAGCGGCGCATAGCATCGGAGTAATCGGGAATGGCCTCTCCCTTTAACCGTCCCTCGAATCGGTCGGGGTCCAGTAGGGCCAGGAAAAGGTGAAATTCTTCTTCCTTACCGTTGTGCGGGGTGGCGGTAAGCAGCAGAAAGTGGCGAGTAATGGCCCTGAGGATCTCTCCCACCCGATAGCGTTTGGTCTTCTCCAGCTTTTGGCCATAGAGGTGAGCAGACATCTTGTGAGCCTCATCGACCACCACCAGGTCCCACTCTGAGGCCTTCAGCCGTTCCTGCAGTTCCTCGTTTCTGGCCAACTGATCTAGACGAGCGATCAAGCGGGAGCGTTCCTTGAAGGGATTGCCCGTACGAGCCGCCTCCACCATGTCACGGGAGAAGATGTCGAAAGAGAGGTGGAATCTCTGATGAAGTTCCTCCTGCCACTGTTCCACCAACGATCCCGGAGCCACGATTAGCACCTGGTCGGCGTCTCCTCGTATATCCAATTCTCGGATCAGGAGTCCCGACATGATCGTTTTGCCTGCTCCCGGATCATCAGCCAGAAGGAACCGGAGCGGCTGACGGGGAAGCATCTCCTGATATACCGCCTCGATCTGGTGCGGGAGAGGATCGATGTTGGATCCCTGGACAGCCAGGTAGGGGTCGAACAGATGCGCCAGCTGGATGCGGTGCGCCTCCGAGGCAAGCTTGAATGCGTGCCCCGGCGCATCGAGCGTCCAGGGTCGCTCTTCGGTGGCAACCGACAGACGGGCCTCATCGGCCCGGGAGAGCAGTCTCTCCGAGACACCTTGGAACGTTCGGTAAACCACCTGGACGGTGCCCGCACCATGCCAATCGACCGCCACCACGGTAGCCCGCTCGCCCACAACCAATCCATCCACCACCGTTCCGGGCGCTAGGTCTTCCAACTGCACTTGGGATGGTCCTCCTCTGATGCGTTCCCCTGCCAGATTACCTACCGGGTGTGACATCCATAGGCTGGCTCGGGAGACTCGATGAACCCTAATGTCTGCTCTCCACCAAGTATCGGCGAAAACTGAGCATGGCCCCGCTGGATCTGGCAAGGCACTCGCATTCTGACTGACAACCCACTTACGCAGGGTTTCAGACAACATCCCGCCTTCTCGGTGATCAATGAATCGCCGCCCACTGCTACCGACGCTCGCGCTTACCAACGAACATCAACCGAACAGCCCTCTAGCGGACTTCCGGCTAACGTTTCTTCTTGTCTTTCCCTAAGCTGGATCTCCCAAGGGCTGCACCTCCCAAGGGCTGCACCTCCGGACACTCGGAGTGGTTCAGATTTCTCTGCGTTTGTGACCTTAACCACGTTGTCGTTCATCTCGGCGTGACCAACCAAAGGGTGCACTTCCCCCTTCCACCTGATGTTGCCAGGGGGGAGGTTGACAAGGGTGATACCTTGACTTGGTCGGTCTGAGAGGGTGGGGTTTGCCCTGTTGCCACCGTTCTGCTGAGTCGGTGCGGGAAGGATTCGCGACCTGGTTAAGCCTCCGCTGTGACCCTGGCGTTCCCCTTGGCGAGCACCTCACACAAGTGCCGCTCTCTTGGCGGGATGAGATGGGAGTGGGTCCAGCTCTCCACGACACTTTCGCTCAGGTATCCGTACCATCGGGTGTCGATTAGATCAAAGACCCGTGACCACGCCGCCATGCGACGTCGATTCGGTTGATTCTACCTGCGCGCCGTCCAGTGGCACTCCCCACTTACATCCCAAATTCCCAAAATACGCTTGCCTCATCACCTCCATTGGTATCCTTCCGTAACGAAATCCTATGACTCCGCGCGGCGAAACAATGAACCACAAGTCAGCACTTCCTTACACTGATTCCCGGATCCTGCTAGGCAAGGATGACATCATAAGCCAGGCTCTGGACGCCCTCAACCCCTTAGATCCAGAGGACGAAGCCCAAGCAACGGTGGCCCAAGCAGCTCTTGAGAACACTCTCAAGCGGATGCGTGTTCGATTTGGCACGATCCTAAAGACCGAAAATGTGTCCTTTCTATTGGGCGCAGGGGCTTCCATTGATGCCGGTGGTGTATCGCTTGCTGCAATACCTTGGCCATTGGAAAAGCATCTGATTCAAAGAGCAGGGATGCCGCGGTCGTCTGATTCCATGCCGGATTGGCTTGACCTCTTCTATAAGGTAGCTTCCATTCTTACTGGACAGGACTTGTCATTTGAAGAGCGGAGCACGGAGTGTCCATCCTCGGATACTTCGGTTGAGCCCATCCCGTTGAATTTAGAACACCTCTTGAGCCTACTGCACACATGGTCGGCTAGTATGCTCACATCAACGGACACTCTAGTTTTGTGCAATGAGGAATACATCCACATTAACAAATGCGTATTGGCAACATTGATCAGGACTATTGAGGATACTCTAACGCGTTTGCTTGATTTACCGGTGCCTGCTAAAGAGGGTAGTCTCCGCACTCATCGTTTGCTACTAAGGAAGCTTCTGACCCGACCCCTCAATCTGCGTCGCACTCATCTGTTTACACTCAATTATGATACGCTCATTGAACAAGCAGGTGATGCTGAAGGAGTGATTATGATGGATGGCTTTGTCGGAACACTACGCCGCGTGTTCAGGCCAGAGTCCTATGATATAGACTTCTACTTTCCCGCCCAGACCACTGAAGGGCGAGTTCATCGCTATGACAGGGTAATACAACTGTATAAGCTTCATGGGTCCATTAATTGGCACAGCTGTGAGGCATCGTGGTTGAATCCTTTTGGACTCTATGCGACCCTATATGGTGAATCAACAGAGGATAAAGACGTGCTTATCTACCCATCACCGCTGAAGTATGGCCAGTCTTTGGGGTTGCCCTACTCGGAGATGTTTCGGAGGTTTGGTAATGCTGTTGCCCAACCGCAATCAACACTGGTGGTTGTAGGCTACGGATTTGGGGACGAACATGTTAACGCGCAAATACGTCAAGCTTTGGCAATCCCAAGCTTCACCTTGGTTGTGGTAGATCCTAATCCTCGGAGCGAATTTGTGGCGAGTCTGGAAGAGCTAAAGGATGAGCGAGTATGGATTGTGAGCGGGACACTGGGGCATTTTGATGCGTTTGTTGACACACTGCTACCCAATTTGCGGGAAGAAGAGCTTTCCCTGAAGGTCGTCCAGACTTACAACAAAATGGCGCTATCCAGAGACAAGCAGTAGAAACGCCAGCTTCCATGATGGATGATTACAGGATCGGTAGAGTCGTCGCCGTAGATGCCGCACAAGTGACGGTAGCTCTAGAGAGCGATCTCAAGAGTTTTACTCGTTCAACGATTGAAGGGACCAAGGATGCCGGGCATATAAACTCCTATGTCGTCATTCCGGTGGGTGGACATCGCAATGTAGCTATTGTTACTCGCCTTTATGTGAAGGAGGATGGAAGCGCTACTGCTGCTGGCAATACGGTGCACCTGCCGTCCGCTAGGAAGATGCTACGAGGAGTAATGACTGGCGTTGTTGAAGAAGGAATCTATCAGCAAGGCATTAGCAGCCATCCTGTGCTGGATTCTCCTGTTCTCATGCCAACACAGCAGGATCTTGATGCGATATTCCAAAGAGCCATTGAACCAGGCTTTCCCTTGGGAGGCGATTCTCATTTGTCCATTGGTCGCTCCGCTGTCTTCCCGGAATACGCAATCAACATTGACGTAGATGCCTTCTTTGGCATGCATGCCGCTGTTCTCGGTAGCACCGGCTCCGGAAAGTCCTGTACTATCTCTTCGATCATACAAGCAATTCTGCATACGCCCGCAGTCAAGCAAACCAGGTTTATTATTTTTGACACACACGGCGAATACCGTTCCGCTTTCCAACGACGGAGTCCACAAGGCTCTTGGACAGATGTGCATGAGTCCTATAAGACTCTATACATTCCCACGGCCGCAGATGCATCTGACAAACTGGCGATACCATACTGGTTCATGAACGCCGACGACTTTGTACGGTTGTTCCGAGCGTCACCGGGGGTACAGCAGCCAGTGTTGCTAGAAGCTCTCACCGCCGCGCGGGAATCTGGAGAGAGTCCAACATGGGTTAAACTAAGAGAAGACTTACGGATAGAGTGCCAACGCATGATGACTGCAGCAAGAGAGGGGCGATGGCAAGAAAGAAACACCATTGACGTATTGTGCAAGGGGATTGTTTCCTATCTACAGGACCCAGGTAATGCCGGTGCACTTGGAGAACTGCTTAGTCACTACCCAACAATATTGCAAGAGGAGGTAGTGGAGACACTCCACGAGCTACGAAAGAAGGTGAGAAGGAGGAGCGACCGCGATTACGATCCGTTGACTATGGCTCTTAGACAAGAAGTGAACCAAGTGGCTCAATCCTTGATTATGGAGTTGGCGGGTGTTCCTCAGTTGACTGGTCACCGAGGTGCCGCCTCTGTGGACAGCCCCAGATTCTTCAGTAAGAGCGATTTTCGCGATCTGTATCTCGAAGATGCTCTCGCTAGCAGCGAGGCCTATTCCCCTCGAACCCGAGACTATTGTTCTACAATGCTATTGCGGATATATAGACTCCTGGCAGACTCCCGGTTTGACTTTCTCTTTGGTCCGACAGATAGCGAATGGCCACAGGTAGAGCATGCCTTGGCTACCTTTTTGCGGGATATTCTCGGCGCTAGCTCTCGGGATAATGATCACAGCATTGGCACCTGCACCCTTTCCCCGGAAGTATTTCCCTTTTACAAACGGCAGCGGCAGGGATCATCCGGGTCTAATGTGGTGATCGTTGATTTGAGCCTTCTTGCTACGGAAGCACTTGAGAATGTTACAGCCCTTCTGGGTCGGCTCATTCACGAATTCCTGCAGCGACTCTCTGATCCGATCAGTGGTGTCGAGAGAGGAGATTATCCAGTCGTCCTGATCCTCGATGAAGCGCACAATTATATACGGGAAACTGGCCGAGCAGAGGAAGATTCTATTTCAAAGGAGATATTTGAACGCATTGCCAGAGAGGGCAGAAAGTGTGGATTGGGATTGGTAATAGCCTCTCAACGACCCAGCGAACTCTCACGCACGGTTCTGGCGCAATGCAATAGTTTTATCGTCCATCGATTGCAGAACCCTGCAGATCTCCACTACTTTCGTGCGATAGTTCCTAACATCTATTCGGAACTTCTTGATCAGCTTCCTACCTTACCCTCTCGTACCGCTTTGGTGCTAGGGCAATGTATACAAATCCCTTCGTTAGCTCTCATTAGGGAAGCGTATCCAGTGCCGCAAAGCATCAATCCGCAGATGTACAAGAGTTGGGTCGAAGAGGAGAAGGTACCGAACTTCGAGGAGATTTGCGCAAAATGGGAAGGTCGTGTCTTTGCAAGAAGGGATTCGGCAGGGGAGAAAATGCGGGGTGGGTACAGCGACTATGAGGATCCCTTTTAGGCCTCAGTCCGGTCGATGGTCTTGGAGACGGCGGTGGGCCTGACGGTAATGGAAACGCGCAGCCTCCCCTTACTCCTATCCGAAGAACTCGCAAAGCGCCTAGTCCCTCAGCCGGTGTTCTGTCCTTCGGAGCGGACGCTGTGTTCACCATACCTCTGTGTGGATTGTGCGACTTAGCGAATCGAGGCTTCGCGAATTGTTGGGGAGTGGGGATGGTTGAGGTCCTTGTTCAGGGGTTAAGGCCTCGCTGATGTTGGGCGGTACTGTGTCGCCTATTCAGGAGGCCTCAATGAGGGCTGATGTTAAGCGGATCCCATTGCATCTGCGGGGGTTGCATGCCATTGACAATAGTATCCTTCCTCACCGCTCAACAGTCCTCCGGCTAGAAGTCGAATCGCCACTCCTTGTCATTCCAAAGCTCCTCTTCAGCAACTATCTTATCCCATCGCTCACGATCATCATCAGAGACCTCCCAATTGTCTAACACCCCAGATCGCTCTACCAGTTCCCGTGAGTCCAAGTGTAACCGACAGGTTTGACAGAAGAGTTGTTCCGGCACGTATTCGTGATAAACACCAACAGCCATCATTTCTCCGTCGATCCTGTCATATTCTGGCTCAGGTTCAAATTCCCCGAAAAGACCGGCTGGCATGTCACAGACGGGGCAGGGCATACACTGGATGGTTGGATCCACGGAATTATCGGCAATAAGCTGGGTTAGTAGGACTTCATGCATCAATGGGATGCTGAGCGAGTCAAGATCAGCTAGCTCTCGCCACCGACTTTGGGCAGCCGCCATCTTCTTTGCCAGGAGAGCTGCTAAGTCATCCTCGTGTTGGCTAATCTGGGTTTCCGCAAACTCCGTGTGAACCCCGAAGATCATGGATCTGCCGTATTGACCGTGATCAGCGAGTTGGACTAATGCACTCACCCAAACCCTTAGTAGAGATTCATCCACAGCATCAGGGTCATAATGTCCACTATGTAGCAAACTGTTACGCATCTTGGATAAAGCCAGCACCTCGTCCCGGTAGTCCAACCTCACTCCGATCGCGTTGATGCGGCTGAGGCACGCCCCGATGCCGATTGTTCGGGCCGAAGTTGGAAATCCTCGTCTAGGATTGCTTAACGCTAGTTCTAAAAGGCTCTTCTCTCTACAATCTGCTATCAGCAGAATATTTACCTTTGCAAGAACCGCTTTGGCTAGCAACTCCACGGCGGTACAGGCATTGACAACAAAGCCCTCCCAGTCACCTTGTGCGTAGCAGGCAAGGGCACGTTGTGCATACCGGCCAGAGGATGTTGCCAGATTGCCATCGTGTGTGGGACCATTAGAGGCGTCATGGGACATTGTGGACAGTTTATATTAACAATGATAGAGACCCTGGGTCGCATCTGGAGATAAGCCCCTTCGGATTTCAGCTGGGGGTTGCCAGATACTCGGCAGTGTGGACACTAAGCCTTGGAGGGTGGTTCACACCTACAGCCTTCAATCGGTAGCAGAGTCGATTGCTATTTCTAGAGCAACTTTATGAACAGCCGCGTTTGCTGTATGAAGATGGCTTTGTTCTGTTGGGGTGAGGGGGTCGAGGAAGCTGCGGTCGGCGGCTAGTTGGTCCCACACCACCAGCAGAGCCGTGGCGGCGAATTGGAAGTGTCTCGCTACGGCGAAGAGAGTGGCGGCTTCCATGTCCACGGATCCGTAGCCCCTTTCCCGCCACTCCTCGACCATGGCTCCGCTCTGAGCGAAGATGGAACTCCATGTCAGATGCAGGGAGTCGGCAGTCCTGACTCCTCTGTTCTCTAGGGCGGCCTTTCCCCTTCGGGTGAGATCCGGGTCGGAGAAGACGACTCCGGTGTCTTCCGCCACGTCTTGGTAAAGGTGAGCAACCCCTTCCCGAGCCACCGCTTGCGAAGGTACGACCACGTCGCCGGTAGCCAATCCGGGATCCAGGGCGCCGCACGTGCCGATCATGACCATCCGGGATGTCCCCAGCACTCCGAACAGGTGCGCCAATTCAACAGCTCTGGGTGCTCCGTAGACGCAGGAGTACACAACCGGTGACCCTTGCCAGAATCCGTAGAACATGTCGGGAAAGGCGAGTTCCCGCACGTCGTCCAGGTAGCTCAGACGCCACTCTGTGCGTTGCGCTCGCCACCAGGAACCTTCCATGATGACAGCCTTCGGGATGTCCGCGGCGTCCATGCCCAGCGCATCCAGCCACTCCTCACGGCTGAGGTCCATTACCGCCCGGTGCTTCGAAGGGCGATCGGTCATGAGGCGAGCCTTTCTGTCGGCATGTGGGATCGGGCCCAGACATACCAGCCGACCGTCCAGATTGCACCGACCAGGACCACACCGGCGAGGAACAGGAACACCCCATCCCAGGCATCCTGATCCACCAACCTGCCCACCACCGGTGAGCCTGCACCGCCCCCCAGGTTAAAGCCCAGTGCGTAAATGCCGCTGACCAGTGCCACGCCTTCGGGTGATGTCATCCTAGGGAACAGGCCTAGGACGATCGAGGAGGACGCGCCTACCAGCGCAGTGGCGATGGCGACTGTGGCGAATCCCGCCAAGAGATCGTCAGCCTGGCTAACCATGCCTAGAGCAACCGAGGTGACTCCCAGGACCAGACCGCCCTTCAGGGCGGAACCCGGTCCGATGGCGTCTCGAAACCAGCGCCCCACAGTGATTGTGGCCAGGATGGCGAAAGCGGGCATGGCTGCAGCGAGCAAGCCGGAGCGGCCCACCGCCTCGTTGTGAACTTCGACGAAGTAGGCGGGTGTCCAGACCACCAGCGCAACATAGGCGGCTCCGATGGCTGCTGCCGGGGGGAGGAGCCAGAGTGCTTGTCCAGTCGAGCCACCGGGTTGCTCGGCCTCAGAAGATGTCTCGATCGGATCTCGTACCCCGATCCACCAGGCGATGCCGACCGGTATCAGCACGGTGGCTGCGGCGATGAACACGGCTTCGACTCCGCCACGTTCGATAATGAGTCCCCCCAAGGCGAAGGTGAGAGCGGTCCCGGCGACGAAGCAGGAGCCAAAGGAGGCGATCACCCGAGCGGCGCCCCTGTCGGATGCCCAGCGCCCCACCGCGCCGATCAGTGGCGTCCATCCCATGGCCTGGAAGATCCCGTTGGCCGACCATACGACCAGCGACAGCGCAAAGTTCTCGATGAACAGGATGAACAGGACGTTCATCAGCCCGCTTCCCACCAGGCCCAGCCCCACCAGGAGGCGTGCGCCGATCCGGTCGGCTAGGCGCCCAACAGGTACTGCGGAGAGGGAGTAGACCCAGAAGAATCCGGCTGCCAGGGTGCCGATCCTGGTGGCGTCGAGGCCGGCTTCGTCCTCGAGTCCGGGTACCGCTACCGAGAAGTTGACCCTGCCCAGGTAGTAGATGGCGTAGACCGACCATCCGGCGGCGATCAGGCCCCATCGGGTTTGGTGTCCGATTGGTGGGGACCCGTTTTCGGAGCCGGGGCGGGTCAACCGCCTATCCGGTGGAATCGGCGGCCTGTTGCTCTGCGGCGTTGGGTCCCAGGATCCAGATCTTTTCGGGATCGAACTTCACCGGGATATTGTCTCCGTCGGCGAACAACTTGACCTGTCCGGGTTCGGTGACCGCTTCGATCTCGGTGTCGCCGATCCGTACCTGGAAGCGCGCGTAGCGTCCGGCGTAGACGTGGGATAGGACGGTCCCTTCTACGCTGTTCTCCCCTGCCGCGCCCAGGTCGACCGCTTCGGGGCGGATGCTGAGTATCGCCTCTCCGTCGGGGACCAGTGAGTGGGGCGCCGCGAACTTGCCGATGGCGGTGGTGATCTGCCCGTTTTGGTACCGGCCGGGTATGAAGTTGGTGCCGCCGAAGAAGGTGGCGATCTCGACTGTGTTGGGTGTCTCGTAGAAGGAGTCGGGACCGTCGAACTGCTGGAGGCGACCGTCGAATAAGAGCGCCACCTTGTCGGCCAGGACGACTGCCTCCTCCTGGTCGTGGGTGACGAAGACTGTGGTGATCCCCATCTCGGTCTGGATTCTTCTGATCAGGACGCGCATCTCGTCGCGGAGGTGTGCGTCGAGGTTGGAGAGTGGTTCGTCCAAGAGGAGGACGTTTGGCTCGACGATCAGCGCGCGGGCCAGGGCGATGCGTTGCTGCTGTCCTCCCGAGAGTTGGTTGGGCTTTCGGTCCTCGAATCCGGGGAGTTGGACCAGGTCGAGCATGTCTTCGACGCGGGATCTGATCTCTTTTTTGTTGACTTTTCGCATCTTCAGGCCGAAGCCGATGTTGTCGGCGATGTTCATGTAGGGGAACAGCAGGTAGTTCTGGAACACCATTACCGCACCGCGTTCCTCGGGCTTGATGCTGAGGATGGAGTCGCCGTCGAATAGGATGTCTCCCGAGGTGGGTCGGAGGAGGCCGGCGATCATCTTCATGGTGGTGGTCTTGCCGCATCCCGAGGGTCCCAGGAGGGCGGTGAGCTTTCCGGATTCGATCTCCAGGTCCAGGTTGTCCACCGCGGGAGGGTTCTTCTGGTCGAAGATCTTGGTCAGTCCGGTGAGTGTCACTTGGGTCATATGTTGCCGATACCTCCTACTGCGGCGCTGTCGCCGGACAGGTACTTGGAGCTGAGCAGCAGCACCAGTATGCCCGGCAGGATGAAGACCACGCTCAGCGCGCCGGCGATGGCGGGTTCGGAGCGGGCGAAATTGAACAACAGGATGGGGAGGGTCTCCACCTGTCCGTCACCGATCAGGAGGGTGAGGACGTACTGGCTCCAGGAGATCAGGAAGGTGAACAGGGCGCCCACCACCACTCCGGGGAAGACCGCCGGGAGGGTCACGTAGCGCTGGGTGGCCCAGCGTCCCGCGCCGAGAGAGCGCGCCTGGAGTTCGTAGTCGACGTCGTAGTTGGCGTACACCCCCGACATCACCAGCGTCATGTAGGGGAGGGTGGGCACCAGGTGCACCAGGGAGACTCCGATGATGTTCCCCGACAGGCCGTAGCGGATGAACATGGTGTCGATGCCGAGCACCACCGCCAGGCCGGGGACGATGATGGGAGCGAGGATCATGATCTCGACTATGCGCTTTCCGGGGAAGTTGTAGAGGCCCAGGGCGCGGCCGGCGGGGACTCCGAAGAGGACCGAGAGGACGGTCACCAACAGGGCGATCAGGGTGGTCTGCCAGGCGGCGCCGATCACGTTGTTGGTGGGCGAGATCACCTGTTCCCAGGCGCGTGCGGAGTACTCGCTGGGGAGGATGTTCGGGATAGAACCACCGGAAGCTGATCGACCAGATGAAAAGGGGCACCATGGGCGCCACCAGGAAGGCGAGGAGGCCGGTGATGCCCACCCAGCGGAGGGTGATCCGCCCGATCGAGCGGGTGTTGAAGTGCGGCATGGGCGCGGGCGCGGTGGTCATGGTTGTCCCACTGTCATTCTCTGATGTAGACGCGCGAGAGCTTCATGTAGGCCATGATCAGGAGCGTGGAGATGAAGGCGATCACCATCGCCATGGCCATGGCCTGGGGACGCGCCGCCAGATCCACGTCGGTGTAGCTCTGGTAGGCCAGGACGGGAAGTGCGGCGGGGAAGGTCCGTCCCAGGAGGTAGGGGATCTCGAAGGCGCCGAAGGTGAAGGCGAACACGATGACGGACGCGGAGACCACCCCGGGCATGATGAGCGGCAGGGTGACCTGGCGGAAGGCCTGCCAGCGGTTGGCTCCCAGGGATCTTGCCACCGACTCGTAGTCCTCTCCCACCGACAGCAGGATGGCGAGGACGATCACCCCGATGAAGGGGATCTCCTTCCACACGTACTGGATGATGATCCCGATCGCCCACGGGTCGAACACCATGGCCGGGAAGTCGGCGGGCTTGGAGATGATGTCCATCCCGGTCAGGATGCGGGAGATCAGTCCGCTGTTCTGGAAGAGGTAGAGGACTCCGATGGCGCCCACCAGGTGCGGGATGGTGAGGTTGAGAGAGAAGAAGAAGTGGACGATGCGCTTTCCCCGGAAGGCCGGGCGGAGCAGCAGCGCGGAGGCCACCGCCAGGACGCTGGCGATGAGAGTGGAGGTGAAGGCGATGTGGAAGGTGAGCACCAGGCTCTGGATGAACCCGTTGTCGGTGAAGATGGCGACATACGCGTCGAGGTTGAAGTCGTTCAGCCCGATCAGGGGGAAGTAGTTGAGACTGCGCAGGAAGCCGGAGGCCAGGCCTCCCAGGAAGAGGAGGATGATGACGGCGATGGCGGGGGTGAGGAGGAACCCGATGCTGAGACGCTCGGCGCCCTTCTCCGACAGGCGGAATCTGTTCATCGCTTCACGGCGCGATCACTCGTTCACTTCGATCAGCACTTTGACCGCCTCCCCGCCGTCGAGCGCGGTGTCCATGGCTTCGGTGGCCCGTTCCAAGGGGAAGCGGTGGCTGATCAGCCGGTCTCCCCGGATCCGCCCCGAAGCCAGGAGTTCGATCGCCTCTCCGAAAGCGTCCCGTCCCAGGTAGATGGGGATGACCGTGGTCTCCTTGGACTGGGCGAGCATCATGTTGAATGCGATGCGTTCTGTGATGTTGACGCCCACCGCGATCACCCGTCCGCTGGGGCGGGCCAGGTGCATGGCGGTCTCGAGGGTTGCGGGGCTTCCCACCGCCTCGAATGCTATGTCGGTTCCTCCGGGGGTCGGTGCATTCGGCGGATCTCGTCGTGGGTCCATGCCCGCGGACATCGAGAGTGGTGGTGGCGCCCAGGGTCTCGGCTATCCGGCTAGCCGTCCGGGGTCGATGTCGGTGATGTGGATTGCTCCGGCACCGATAGGACGCGGCAGACCGAGAGGATCAGGAGCCCGATCGGGCCGGCGCCGATGATGGTCACCGTCTCTCCGGGTCGCAGTTGGCTCCTTCGGACGGCGTGGACGGCGATGGAGGTGGGCTCGACCAGGGCTCCCAGTTCGAAGGCCATGTCGTCGGGGAGGGGGTGGAGGGTGTGGGAGGGGACCACCACCGACTCCTGGAGGGCTCCGTCGGTGTGGGGAGATCCGGTGAAGCGGAGATGACTGCGGGCAGAGGTTGTAGATGCCGCGTTTGGCAGGTTTCACAGGCTCCGGCAGGGGAGGATGGGTTCCACCGCCACGTGGCGTTCCCACTCGGGGACGGTTTCGGTGTCCGGGTCCGGCTCTCTTCCACCACCGCCTGCGAACTCGTGTCCCAGGACGTGTGGTTCGAGGACCTGCCAGTCGCCGATGCGGCCCTCCTTGTAGTAGTGGAGGTCCGATCCGCATATGCCCACCAGCCGGGGGGAGACCAGCACCTCGTCGGGTCCGGGTTCTGGGACCGGGCGCTCCTCGATCTCGAGTCCGCCCTTCGGGATGACAGGACCGCGGCTCTCATCGGTGGTGTGGACTCTCCTCCTCAACCCGGCGGTCCCGGTGCGGTAGGCGCCGAGGATATCGTCCTGGTCGGTCGAGCTTGGTGGATCAGGTCGTGATAGATGGCGTCCCGGTCGATGCTGATCGCCTCCAGCATGGTGGGCGCGCCCGCTCGTTGTTGCCAGACCAGGTCTGTCGTCCAGGCGGGGGGTCTGCACGGTGCGGGTGGGGACCCAGGAGCCGGTTGATCAGCCAGGCGATGTTGATGAGGTCCCAGACTATCCAGGACTGGCCGGGGAACATCCCGACGCCCCGGTCGATGCGGATCGGGTTGTGGGTGTACAGGTGGTAGAGGTAGTCGCCTATCTCGCCCTTTCCCCTGATCCAGGCTTCCATCTCGGGGAGGGAGATCACCAGCTGTGCGCCGATGTAGAAGCCCGGCAGGTACACCAGGGGGACCCCTGCGTCGTAGAGGAGCCGCGAGGCGTGGGGGTCCTGCACCAGGTTGAGAGAGGTGTGGTTCGAAAAGTCGGTCCAGGTGGGAAAGCCCGAGGTCCAGCTCACCACCATCTTGGTGGCGATCTCGGGCGCCATCAGAAGAGCCGACGAGACGTTGGTGACGCATCCGATCGCCACCACGTGCAGGGGGCGCTCGTCGTTCGCCAGGGCCAGTTCGATGATTCTCTCCGCGCCTTCGCTCTCCACGGGGACGTCGGGCGCCGGCATGTACTGAGGCGCTCCGCGGAAGGCCAGGCCGTCGGAGGGGATGCCCATCTTTTCGAGCACGGTCTTGATCTCCTCGTAGGAGCTTTCCATGCCCTCGGCGGGGCCCCACATGTCCATGGTGGCGGGGTCGATCCCCTCGGAGATCAGGTGGCGCGCCCAGTATCCCATCAGGTTGTCCGAGTCGGGTTCGCGGCCCGCCCGGAGGGCGTTGGCGGCCTCCACCACCCGTTGGCGGTAGTGGAGGTGTCCGAAGGGCTCGGCCACCACGGCTTCCACCTCGATCCGCTCGGGAGACAGGAACGCCCAGGCCATGGCGAACTGGTCGTCGATCTCGTTGTTGGTGTCGGTGTCGATCAGGACGCGGGTGGGCCCGTCGGGGTCGGCGAACATCTGTTGACGGCGGTCCTCACTCACATTTGGAAACACGGTCATTCCATGCCTTTCTCGATCACTTTCGACTTCTCCAATCTACACCCTCGGCCACGGCGATTGAATTCAGCTCTCTGATCCGGGCCTTTGCTCCGTCCAGGCTGGCCTCGCCGGTGGCTGCCTCCCGCCAGACCGCACGCCCGCCCAGGAAACCGGAGGCGCCGGCTCGGCAGGCGATGGCGAGCTGACGGCGGAACAGGTGGTAGTCGCCGCCCTCGGAGAGGATGGCCCAGGGGACGGGGCTGAGCCGGTCGATCTCACGGCAGGCCTCGGCCCAGGAGTCGGGGGAGGTGTTCTCGGCCGGTTCGGGGAACTGGAGCTTGAGGACATCGGCGCCCAGGGGTCCGAAGAGCCTTACGCCTTCCAGGACCGCATCTCTTCTTTCATGCGGGTGCTCGTACAGGGCCAGGGGCTCGGCGAAGAGGGGCATGTGTTGCTGTCGGCACTGGTCGACCACCTCGGTGACGAAGGCCTGTGCCGCAGAGGTGTCGCCGCCGGGTTCGAAGAACATCGAGATCTTGACCGCGTCCACCCCCAGTAGAGCGGCTCTCTCCACGCTCCAACCGGGAAGGAAACGAGGAGCGGTGAGCACGTCCGCGTAGTCGCCGTCCTCGATGCCCAGGATCAGGCCGGTCTCGGACAAGGCTTCGGAGCGTTCGAAACCGGAGCCTTGCAGAAAGCCCGGATCGATCAGCATCGCGCCGGCGTGGGGACCCAGCCCGTCGATCAGCGGCAGTTTGGTCTTCCAGATGTCCTCGGTGCTCATCGAGCCGGGATCGTCGGGTCGCACGGTGGCGGCGAAGGAAGCGACATGATCGATCGCCAGGACTGCGAAGTGTCCGGTGGCGGTGGCTACCCTGTCCAAGCGGGCCGATCGGAGCGGTGAGGTGGATGGTTCCACAGAGCGTAGGGGATGGGTCAGGGTCGGATCAGGTCCTCACCCGATTCCTCATAGAGGTCCTCACGCCTGAGCCTCAGGCTCTCCGGCCACACCGCGGTGCGGTGGAGGGGCCACGCATCGTCGAGAAGAGGCTTTGGTTCGGACATGCTCTCGCTTTTGCCCCGGAGCACTACCTCTCGGTCCTGATCCTTATCTGCGGCCATATGGGTGTCTCCCTAACTCTGGGACAGGAATGGACAATAGCAGTGAGAATCTACTGATCTGAGAGCTGCCCGGTCGGGCGGTTTCCTGATCCATAACGTGTGTCATTCCAAATGCCCGGAACTGGAGATGGAGGATATCGGTGCACCAGCTTGGCTGAGGCGTGAGTGCACAGGGTCTCCGCCAAGGGGCGTTTGGCCGCCCAGATGTCCTCGGTGCTCTTCGAGTCGGGGTCGTAGGGTCGTACGGTGGCGGCGAAGGACCTCACATGGTCGATGGCCAGGACCGCGAAGTGTCCGGTGTCGGTGGCGAGGCGGGCTGACCGGTCAGTACCGGTTGGTGTGTTTGGCGCTTCCATGGATTCTCTCGGATTGGTCACTTCCTGACCTCGAGAATTCCGCCGACGGATGTCGGCGGTGGTCGGAGGGTTGGGCTGTCGAACGAGGCAACAACCCCTTGGTGACGGTTGTCTCAGCAGCATCGGCATACTGAAGCCGTCTTCACATCTCACCGGTCCCTGAACGCTCTGAACAACACCTTTTCGTATTTCTCGTAGCGGTAGACGTGGTACACCATGTTTTCGTGTATGTTCACGATTACAACTATGGGATTGCCGCTCAGATCGGGTGCCACCACGGTGCGGCTGCCGTCACGCGGTTAATCAATTCGATCTCCCATCCTCTTCCTGAGAGCCATTGTCACATCCGCCTTCGTGTAGCCGTGTTCGTAAGCCGACCCGGCGAATCTCAAGCGGACAGGACCTTACCGTGGCGATCCCAGTTACGCACGACGGCTTGTCTCTGAACCTGGGGAAGCAGGTCGAACACAATCGCCCGGAGCGAAGGCGTCAGTCGCTCCAGGTCCATGGCAGCCTCCTCCGCCGATACCTCTGATAGGTAGAGCGCCTGTTCCTCGGCGGTCAGGTGCAGGAAGAGATTGTCAGCGGCGTCGTCCAGATCGGCCGATTCTCTCATGGTGGGCGGTCGTCCCACCGAATCGGGGTCGGGGGGGTTGTGCGCCAACGCCAGCAGGTCAGCTAGATCGTCGGCCTCAATCAGTGTCTCGCCGGTGTCAACACAACGACCGAGCACCTTCAAGTTGCCATCTTCGCGCTCACCCATGCACAGAATTGTAATAGGGTGACAAACATCGGTCGGATGTAATGATGTGGGGCGATCCATCCAAAACAGTCATCGAGGGTACCGGAGAGTTGGCCCGAGGGTATTCAGCGACCCTGGACACCGCCTGCGCAGTGTGTTCAACAGCCACTGTTGATGGAATCTGCCTCCGATCAGGCGTTCAGCCCGTCTATCTGCAGGTAATCCCTGATGGGCACGGGGCGGGTGGTCCGCATCCCCAGCCAGGCGGCCACCTCGGCCAGTTCCGAGGAGAGGTCGCCCTGGGCCACCGCGTAGTGGTGCTCGTGTCCCTGGACGACCGCCGTGTTGACCAGGTCGTCGAGATTAATCGGCTCTCCGTTGAGCCGGAAGTTGGTGAACCAGCCGCGGGTCCCGTGGAAGCCTGCCTTTCCGGTGTCGACCACGTCGGCGGTGGCGATGAACATCTCGGTGAACTCGTCGCCGGTGTAGGCGATGGTGGTCTGCTGGGGGGCGAACATCAGGTCACCCGAGACCCCGTAGCTCACGTCGGTCTTGCGACCCAGGGTGACGTGCTCCACCCACCGGATGCCGTTGTCGCCCCCGAAGTGGCGGGGAGTCACCCCGCAGTGCCAGAACAGGGCGGCGTCGGAGCCCTGGTCGAGTGCGGTGAGGTCCAGGAGGGTGGAGGAGCCGAAGGTCGGTGACATGGAGTTCATCAGCAGCATGGTGACCGCTCCCGGGACGTCGCCCTCGCAGGAGACCGCGAAGCCGTCCTCGGAGCCGAGGAGGCTGTAGGACATGCAGGGAGCCATGTGGTACTCCTCCTGGAAGGTCGGCCAGCACTGCACCGCCAGGGCGTCGTAGCCCTCGCGTTTGATCAGTTCGCCGAGCGCCAGGTAGACCCGGGCGTTTCGGTCCATGCCCAGCTCGGAAGCGGTGACCTCGGTGGCCAGATCGGTTGCGGCCCGGACGACCGATCCGGCCGAGTGGGCGTCTATGGCGCGGGCGATGTCCACCACGTCTGTGATCGAGTGGGTCCCGATGGTGGTGCCGAACCGGCTCTGCAGGGAGTCCTCGTCGAATTGCATGTTGTAGAAGCCCGGGGAGATGCCGCCTATCCACCCGATCCGAGCCGACGCCATGGTCTTGATGCCCTGCAGAGCACGGATGGTGACCCGGAGTCGGCGTTCGGTATCGGGCTCGTCGATGTGGCCGAAGAACCACTTGTAGGGGATCTTTCGGTCTCGCAGGTAGCGGCGGATGATGGAGGCGTAGTGGTTGGCGGACACCAGGGAGTGGAGTTGGATGGACCCCTCCAGGACCGGCTCGGGGGTCGCCCAGATGCCCAGGCGCGGCGCTACCTCCGCCAGGGGCTCCAGGAGTTCGCCCGAGGCGCAGGCGGCGGTCTGCAGCATCAGGAAGTCGATTCGCTCCTCCGACAGCCGGGCGGCCACCCGGAGGGCGGTCTCCATGTCGGGAACGCCGCTGTCGATGGCCACCAGGTCGAAATCCATCTCGTCTGAAAGGCGTTGCAAGCCCCCGATCGCCCGGCCGTACTGGTTGTGCTCGTCCGCGTAGTAGGTGCCGAAAGCCACCCCCACGTATGCCACTTTCAGCCGCCGGTCACTCTTCACGTTGATTCCTCTGTAGCGGTCTCAGCCCAGGCTTCGAATATGAGAGCCACGGTACAGGCGCCGGGGTCCTCTGTCCCAATGCTGCGTTCCCGGGCGTAGCGGGCCCTCCCGGCGCGGGGTTCCATGGAGGCGGTGGACCGAGCACCCCGCCGGGCGGCGCGGGCGGCCGCGACCAGCACCCCGGACAGCGAGGCTCCCTGTCCCGATGTGTTTCGAGCGTCGTCCACTGCAGGCGCCAGGGCGTCGACCATCGTCTTTTCGCCGGTGCTGACTTTTCCGATCCGCATCACCCGCGCCAGTCCCTTCTCCATGCCGGCCACCAGGTCGGCTGCCGAAGCGGGGACGGCCGATCGGTTGAGTTGGCCGCCGACCGCGCCGAAGAAGGCTCCGAACAGCGCTCCGGCGGCGCCGCCCACGGTTTCGTGGAATGAGCGACCGGTGGTCCGGAAGATGTCGCCGGGAGTGGTGTCAGACGACTCTGTGATTCGTCTGGTTGCCTCGGTCAGGGCTGTGGCCATGTTCACGCCGTGGTCGCCGTCGCCGGCCACCGCGTCCAGGCGGGACAGTTCGTCCTGGTGGTCGCTCACCCGCCCGGCGGCGGCAAGGATCAGTCGTTCGGCCAGTCGTGGCTCCATCACAGCGACTAACGGTAGTGGGCGATGTTTGGTCGGTCTTCTCAGCTGACCTTGGTATGGAGGCGGCTCACTGTCGGATAATCGCCAGTGAAAGACCAAGAGGGCGTTCGACGGCTTCCTCCTCCTTGGCTCTTGAGCGGTGGGCGTCCGCCCTGCCGAGCCACCAAGGGAACCTCTCCGGCGTCCGATGGCTCGTCGGTGGGATCGAGTCCGGGACCCCGGGCCACTCGCTGGTCTGCCAAACCGAAGTCTCTTCCTCTCATGCTATCGCGGAGCAGGAGTCACGTCGCCCGATCCTCGGGTCATCTGAGGAGTCTTGTCTGGTTAGGATGCGGTAGTCCGTTATGCTCTTCCTTTGGAGACGGGAGATCGGCCTAGCGGACAGGAGGGCGCTACAAGCGATTAGCTTGGGACACGATCAGATGGCCGACACAAACCTCCCTCCCTTTGGATCGTTGGGCAACGTAACACGCGCCGGTGAGACATTGCGCCGGGCACAGATCACCTTGGGGCAAGGGCCGTCGTCTGAGGAAGTCCGCAAGGCTCGGGAAGTTGTGGACGCCTACCGGTCTGCTCATGCTGAGCCTTTGCACGCCGCGTACATGGGGTTGCGATCATGCCTGACTACCGAGGGCTTCGATCTTGACATCTCGCGGCGACTCAAGAGGCTGCCCACCATTGAGGACAAACTCCGACGACTCCCGGAGATGAAGCTCTCGACCATGCAGGATATCGGAGGCTGTCGGGCCGTTCTCAAGACCCAAGAACAGGTCCAACGGGTCTTGGAGCGCTTCTGTGCGAACAGCCTCAGGCGCAACCAGCAGGCCGACAAGATCAAGGACTATATTGTGTCGCCTCAAACCTCGGGTTATCGGGCCATCCACATCTATACGAGGTACCACGGCCGGCGAATCGAGGTGCAGCTCCGCACCCGAGAACAAGACAGTTGGGCCAAAATGGTGGAAGATGTGACCAGCAAACCGGCGTAGACTTTAAGAACGGCGACGGCCCAGACGAGGTACACGCACAGCTCAGAAGATTGTCGACGCTCTTGTCGATGCGAGAGCCTGGCCAGCCTTACACAGAAGACCTCATGGATATTCTCACCCAGTTGGCTATGATGGCAGCATTCGGACTCATAATGCGAGGGAAGGAAGAAAGTGGCAAAGCGGAAGACCATTGACTTTCTGCTCACGTTTGACCATGACGCAAGGGCGTTGGTCAGCCTTGAAGAGTTCCGCAACACCGCCCAGGCTCTTAAGGCATACAGTGAGCGGGAAGAGCAGTACCGGAGCAACTCCCGAGTGGAGGTTGTGCTGCTGGGTGCTGACTCGATAGAGGCTATCAAAGTCACCCACTCCAACTACTTTCAGGACACAGCCGACGTCTTCGCCGGCTTGGCCGCCCATCTGGGACTGTCAGAACGTTGGCGGAACTCGATTCCGGCCTGACCCCAAAGGAGCATGCCGACAGGTACCCCGATTCACCTGTCGAAAGCCGCAAGGCGCTCAACCCGTAGGTTTGGGCCGGCGGACGAGAAACCCCTCAATGCTCGCGGTGGACCGCCTGGGCGAGGACCTCCAGAGCGGTGAGTTCCTCGCAGTTAACCGCGTCCTGGCATTCCGAATCCGGCACCTCGGGCGGGAGCGTCGTAGAGGTCGGTCAGCTCTTCGTCCAGGTGGCAGATGGCGAAGGCGAATCCCGCCATGTCGAGGGTGGTGGCGTAGGGACCGATCCATGACCGGGCCACCTTGATGCCGCGCCGTTCCAGTTCGGCGCGGGCTCCCCGGTAGAGGACCGAGAGTTCCATGATGGTCAGGGAGCCTCCGTTGTTGAGCAGAAGGGCCACCTCCGCTCCGGCCTCGAGTTCGGCATCCTCCACGAGGCGGCGGATCATCAGCTCCGAGATCCGGTCGGCCTGTACATCTTCACCCAGGCGGGTTCCCGCCTCTCCGTGCACTCCTAGGCCGACTGCCACCGAGGTGTCCCCGGGATCTCCCAGCGGTTGGCCGCTGACCGGGTGTGCGACGGTCCCCATCGCCGCGGAGAGAGTGCGGGTGCGGTCCCGTGCCTTCTTGGCGATCCTCACGCAATCGGTCAGAGACGCGCCGCTCTCGGCTAGGGCGCCCACGATCTTCCACACGAAGAACAGCCCCGCTCCGCCCCGGCGCTCGGTGATCCGGCCGGGGGGCGCGGAGGCGATGTCGTCGTAGAGGATCACCATCTCCACGTCTTCGATCCCCTCGTCATCGGCCTCGTCGATGGCCAACTCGGCGTTCATAATGTCGCCTGCGTGGCTGGAGACCAGCAGCAGCACCCCTCCGCCCCGGTCGGCGGCTTTGATGCCTTCGAGGATGCCTCCCGGACCGGGCGAGGAGAAGATCGGGCCCGGCACGTTGACGTCGAACAGGCCTTCTCCGACCCAGCCGATCATGGCCGGTTCGTGACCGGAGCCGTTGCCGATCACCACCCCGACGTGACCATCCGGCTTGGGCGTGGCGCGGACCACCATCCCGTCGGACAACCTGATGATGTCGGAATGAGCGGCCGCGTAGCCCTCCAGCATCTCCGCCACCGCATGGGCGGGGTCATTGAGAAAGAGACGAGTGCGGACGCTCATGCCAGATGCTCTCGGATGAAGGCGGCGGCGCCGGACGCCTCTCCGTCCAGGTCGTCATAGAGATCCCGCCAGGCGTAGGTGTCACGGCCGGTCTGGACCGCGGAGTTGGGGAAAGTCTCGAACACCACCCAGCCGTCGTAGCCGACGTCGTCCAGGGCACGTCGGAAAGACGCCCAGTCGATGTGGCCGTACTGGGGAGCGCGGCGGTTGTTGGCCGCCACCTGGACATGGCCGATCCGTCCCGCCGCCTGGCGGACCGCGCCGGCCAGATCGTCTTCCTCCATGTTCATGTGGAAGGTGTCGAGTTCCACCTTGACGGAGTCATGTCCCACCACGTCGATGAATGACAGGCAGTCCGACACCGTGTTGAACATGTAGCTCTCGAAGCGGTTGAGCACCTCCAGGCAAAGGTCGACTCCCACCGAGGCGGCGTACTCGGCCACCGTGTGCAGCGACTCGGCGGATCGTTGCCGGTGACCGCTCAGGTCGCCTTCCGGGAACCCCATCCACGGTGCGTAGGTGACGCCTCCCAGGATCGGGCTTCCCAGAGCGGCGGCTTGATCGATACACCATTTCAGGTGGTAGATCCCCGCCGCGCGAATATCGGAATCGGGGCTCGAGACGTCCATGGCCGGGGTGAGGCCGGTGCTGCACAGGACATCCAGTCCCAGGGACGATGCGGTGGTGGCGATTTGTCGCACGCCCACGTCGGTCCCGGCCACGAACGACATCTCCACCCCGTCGTAGCCCGCCTCGGCGGCCTTGTGGAACACCGAGGACTGGTCGTCGTACCAGCTGTCCAGCCAGTAGAAGATCTCGATCCCTACCGGGCGGCTCATGATGTCTCCCCGGTGGCCGCGAAGGCGAATGCCAGGAGGGGATGGGCGGGAGCTTCGTCTATGAATGTCACGGTGACCACCGTTCCTTTCCGGGGCGTCTCGGCGCCGATCACTCTGTGGGTGATGCCTCCCTCCACCCCGTCCAGGCGGATCGAAGCAAGGATATAGGGCGGTTCGATCCCTCCGAACGGCGGAGGGCTGTGCACCCGGGTCGCCGCCATGATCGTTCCGGTCCCGGGGAGATCATACCAAGCGGTCTCGGTGAGGTGAGCGTCGCAGAACCGGCGGGGAGGGAACCACGATGCTCCGCAACCGGGGCAGCGGGTGGCGCGGAGGACCCGTTGTTCCAGACCCAGGTAGAAGGGGCTGGAGGACCCCACCGCATGGCGATAGCGCTGGGCCATCTCGACGGCCAGCAGGTAGACCTCCCGGCCGCCGGGACCGACACTCCGTTCCGTCCCCGTCACCCGCATCAGCCCGCCCTTCCGAAGACGTTCACGACGGACAGCGACCCCACCCCGGCGTGGGTGTCGGTGATCCCGATGCGGGCGCCGGGTACTTCTCGGGCACCGGCAACCTCGCCGCGGAGCTGGGAGACCACCTCCACCGCCTGGGCTATCCCGGTGGCGCCCACCGCCGAACCACGTCCCATCAGGCCTCCCGAGGGGTTCACCACCACCTGCCCTCCCTGGTCGAAGCGTCCCTCCGAAGCGGAGCGTCCCCCGTGACCGACCGGGCACAACCCCAGGTCCTCGTAGGCCTGCAACTCCGCTCCGCTGAAGGAGTCGTAGATCTCGGCGAGGTCGATCTGGCCGGCCGGATCATCGATGCCCGCCTCCCGGTAGGCCTGGGCGGCGGCTTTCCGCTTGGCCTCAAAGTGGGGAAACATCTCCTCTGTGCGGTCCGAGAGGCGGGGATGGTCGGTTGCCGATCCGCTCCCCAGGATCGCCACCGGCGGGCGCTCGGTGAAGGTGGGGGAGTGCCGTTCGGCCCAGGCCTTAGTGGCGAGGAGCACCGCCGCCGCTCCATCGCTCAGGAGGCTTGCGTCGAACAGTCGGTAGGGATCCGAGAGGGGCGTCGAAGAGCGCACGTCCTCCACCGTGATCGACATGCCCCGGTGGGCGAGAGGATTGTCCAGGGCAAGGCGGCGGTTCTTGACCGCGATCTGCGCGAACTGCTCGGCGGTGGTGCCGTAGCGGCGCATGTGCTCGGTGATCATCAGTGCGTAGGGAGCGGCGAAGGTGCCGAACACCGGGGTCTCCCATTCGAAGTCAGCCGAGAGGGCGAGGATCTCGATGGCGGTGGCCCGGTCGACCGAGCGCCCGTTGGTCTCCCCGCCGAACACCAGGACCGAGCGGGCCTCTCCGGAGCGGAGCGCCATCGCCGCGGTGCGGATGGCGAGCGCTCCGGTGGCGCCGCCTCCCTCCACCCGGACCACCGGCTTCCCCGCCAGGCCCACGGTGTCGTGGAGGACCTGGCCGAGGCTCATCTGGCGGTTGAAGTGATCGCTCTCGTAGGCGGCGATCCCCATGTCGATCGGCGAGGGAGACCTGAGCCCGGCATCGAAGAGAGCCGCCCGGGCGGCCTCGGCCACCATGTCCCGCACGCCGGCGTCGTCCCGGAACCCGACGAAGGGGGTCATGCCCACCCCGGCCACCAGCACCGCGTCGTCGGGGAGCGGGCTCATGGGTTGGGTGAGAGGATGGGTGGGAACCCTCCCAAGCTGCGAAATCGATCCCTATCCCGCGAAAACACCGGCCACCTTCGGGCCCACCCCCGCCGCCAGTGAGTCGGAAGGCGGTTGGATGGTTCCGACGGGGAACGCGTGGTGAGGATGTGGCCTCGCCTCACAGGGGGGCGGTCCTTGTCTCTTTCTATGGTTGTGTTCTCGGCCCGTCGGTACCGTCGGCTCGGTAGTCGATGTCCGGCAACAGCACCTGCGGCTTGAATGTGACCCGGTAGTGGTAGGCGGACACCCGGGCCGGCGCCAACTGCTCGGCGAAGTACGTCACGTTGTCGGACAGGCCCAGGAAGTGCTTTCGGTACTCACCCTCACCCACCCGGCAGGTGACCTCCAGTTGGATTTGCTGGTCCTCGATGGAGCACAGCCCTTCGATGGAGAGCAGATAGGTGTCGGTGATCCCGTTGAGAAACACGATCCGTCTCTGGATCTCGAAGTTGTCGGCCGCCTCGGAGATGTTGCTGGACACCACCGCCGCGTCGCTCGAACACGCCGCAAGGGGTATCAGCGCCACCAGGGCAACCATCATCGTCACGAACGCTTTTCGCATTTGCTTCCTTTCGTCAGAAGGTGAACTCGTGCTGAGTTTTCCGTCTCGCTTCTTCCTCCCCGGGAAGAAGCTGGTCTTCCTTCGGGACCCGCACCCGGCGGCGCCCACCTCCACGGGGTCCTCTTGATTCGCGACCGGGCCCACGAAATCCTCCTGGCGATCACCCGCGGTCGCCGAGGGCGAATTCGACCAGTTCGATGTTCCCGCTGAAGGGAAACTCGCCCGCATAGGAGTCGCTGACCGGAGAGAGGGTGTCGGCGCCGACGCTCAGCGACCCCCAGGAGATCATGCCCCGGGCCATGTCGAACATGTCCTGCTCGCTCAGCACCTCGCCGTCGGACTCAAGCCGGCCGGTGCCCCGGTGGTCGCCGGTGCGTTCGAAGCGGAAGGCCAGGTCGGTGGTGCCGGGTTTGGCCGAGGCGGGGGCGGAGGCCAGGGTCTGGCGGTCTCCGAGGTAGCAGTACTCGAACACGAGTCGGCCTTCGGTCAGGTAGAGAACGTACCCGCCGCTGGTGTCGCCCACCGCCACCAGGACTCCCTGGTCGGAGTCGGTGAGCGGGTCGACCCGGGCGGTGATCGAGAAGGAACGGTTGAAGATGATGGGCGTGACGCCTCCGGGGACGCGGGTGGCGCCTCCCAGGTAGGTGAAGGTGTCCCGGGCGCGGGGGGACCCGGGGGTCTGGAAGGTGGAGGCGCGGACGGCCAGGTAGCGGTCGTCGAGGGGAAACACCGAATATTGCCCGGCCTCCTCGGTCCATTGGCCGACCAGGTCGGAAAGCACGTCAGGGTGGTCGGCGGCGACGTCCCGCACTTCAGAGAAGTCGGTGTCGATGTGGTACAACTCCCAGGGGTCGTTCTCGAAGGGTTCGTTCCGACGATGGCGGGCCAGCGCCTTCCATCCGTCCTGCCACATGGCGCGGTGGCCGATCATCTCGAAGTACTGGCGGTCGCGGGCAGGCGGCGAGGAGGCGTCGTCGAGGACCTCTCGGATGCTGGCGCCGTGATAGGGCATCTGTTCCACGCCTTGGTAGGAAGCCTTGGGGGTCACCCCGACCAGGTCGAACAGGGTGGGGGCGATGTCGATGGCGTGCACGAACTGGGCCCGCACCGCGCCGACGTCGGAGATCCCCTCCGGCCAGGAGATGACCAGCGGCGTCCGCACCCCGCCGGCGTAGGTGTTCTGCTTGTACCACCGCAGGGGAGTGTTGGCGGCCTGCGCCCATCCCCAGGGGATGTTGGTCTGCGAGCGCGGACCGCCGATGGTGTCGAACCGTTCCAGGTTGAACTCCACCGTGCAGAACCGGTCCTCCTCGTAGGTGACGATGTCGGCGCCGCCGTCCGGTCCGCCCTCCTGGCTGGCCCCGTTGTCGGAAAGCACCACCACGATGGTGTTGTCCAGCCTCCCGATCGAGTCGAGAAACGCCACCAGCCTGCCCAGTTCAGCGTCGGTGTGGTCGAGCATCGCCGCATAGGCCTCCTGGAAGCGGGCGAACAGTCGCTGCTGGTCGGGGGTCAGGTCGGCCCACTCCTCCACACCGGGGTTGAGGGGCGCCAGGGCGGCGTCGGGGGGGATGATCCCGAGTTCTTTCTGTTGTTGGAAGCGGCGCTGGCGGATCACATCCCATCCCTCGTCGTAGCGGCCGCGGTATTTGTCGAGAAACTCTTGGGGCGCCTGGTGGGGACAGTGGGCGGTTCCGAAGGCCAGGTAGAGGAAGAAGGGTTGTTCGGGCTTGACCGAGACCTGGTCTCTTATGTATGAAATGGCGTGATCGATCAGGTCCTCGGTGAGGTGGTAACCGTCCTCGGGCCTTGCGGGCGGGTCCACCCGGTGGTTGTCCTCCACGACGTCGGGATAGAAATGATCGGTCAGGGCGTCCAGGAACCCGTAGTAGCGGCCGAAACCGCGTCCCAGGGGCCACTGGTGGTAGGGGCCGACCGCGGTGGTCTCCTCCAGGGGTGCGAGGTGCCATTTGCCGATGGCCAGGGTGCCGTAACCGGCGTCCTGCAGGACCTCGGCGATGGTGGCGGCCGACTCGGTGACCCGGCCCCGGTAGCCGGGGAAGCCCGAGTCGACGTTGGAGAGATAGGCCATCCCGACGCTGTGGTGGTTTCGCCCGGTGAGCAGGCAGGCCCGGGTGGGGGAACACAGGGGAGTGACGTTGAAGTCGTTGAACCGCACGCCGCCCTCGGCCAGAGAGTCGATGGTGGGCGTGTCGATCTCCGCCCCGTAGCATCCCAGCCCGGCGAAGCCGACGTCGTCGAGCACCACCACCACCACGTCGGGCTTGCCGCGGGCGTCGTTCTCCATGGGCGGCCACCAGGGTGTCGACGTGCGAAAGTCCGGTCCTATCACTCCCGGGAAGTCGTCGTCGGGGAAGGGGGTTGGCAGGTCTTCAGGCTCGGGGGAGATCGGGTTCGGTTGCATTCAAACTCACCGCCCTTTCCTGCGTCGGGGTCTTGTCCAGCACGAGGTTGGATGGGCGTCCGGCACGCTTCGTCGTTTCGGACACCGGTAACCATACTTGGCCGGATGGAGGACCAGGACAGCCCATCGATGGGGGAGGACCCTCCGGGCCGGCCCGAGACCGATGCGTTCACGATCGAATCGGTCTCGGTGGATGTCTACCGCGCCCCGATGGCCCGGGCGGTGCAGACTTCCTTCGGGACCATGAGCGATCGCCCGGCGGTGGTGGTGGGAGTCCGATCGTCGGAGGGAGCCGTCGGATACGGTGAGGCGTGGTGCAACTTCCCCGCGCCCGCCGCCGAGTACCGCGCTCGTCTGATCCTTTCGGTTCTGGCGCCGTTGATCGTGGGCCGGCGATGGACCGGTCCGGCGGCGGTGTTCGAACACCTTTCTTCTATGACCCGCGTCGTGGCGATCCAGTCAGGAGAGCCGGGTCCCTTTTCCCAGGCTATCGCCGGGATCGACATCGCTCTGTGGGACATGGCGGCCCGACGAGCAGGTGATCCGCTGTGGAGATTCCTGGGAGGGCGCCGGAGTGGCGGGAGCGTTCCCGCATACGCCAGCGGAATCGGCCCGCATGGGGTGGCAGAACAGGCGCGGGAGGCCGCGGAGGCGGGCCACCGGGCATTCAAGCTCAAGGTCGGATTCGGAGAGGAGACCGATCTCGCCAACCTCGAAGCCCTGCGGGAGGTGGCGGGGCCCGAGGCGCCCATTGCCGTCGACGCCAATCAGGCCTGGTCTCCGGGAGAAGCAGCGAAGTGGAGCAGGGTTCTCGAGGCCTATGGTCCGATCTGGCTGGAGGAGCCGATCCGGACCAACCACCCGGACTCGGTGTGGGCGGAACTGGCCGGGGCTTCCCCGATTCGGTTGGCGGGAGGGGAGAACCTGTGTGGCGAGGGCGAGTTCCGCCGGGCGATCGGGGCCGGCGCACTGGCCGTCATCCAACCGGACGTCACCAAGTGGGGAGGGATATCGGGATGCCTGCCGGTGGCCCGGGAGATCCTGGGAGCGGGACGGAGGTTCTGTCCCCACCACTTGGGAGGGGGTATCGGGCTGGTGGCATCCGCCCATCTGCTGGCGGCGGCGGGTGGCGACGGGTTATTGGAGGTGGACAGCAACCCCAACCCTCTTCGCGAGGGCCTGGCCCGGCCGTTTCCCCCGCTGGCCGACGGACGGCTCACACTGAGCGACGAGCCGGGCCTGGGAGTGTTCCCGGACCGGGCACTGGCCCCCCTGCAAACCTGGGGGGACACCTTTCGGGGTTGAAAAGAGGCTGGATTGTGGGACCGGCAGGGGGCGCTAGATGCCGGCGGGACGCAACGGATGCCGCCATCGGAGTCCTGGGAACCGGTTGAAGTCGGAGTCGGTTGACACCATTGTGCAGCCATGTTCTATTGCGACCGCTGCGTGTTGAGCGTCGGCTACCAGCTTCCCGGATGCCCCGGATTCCCGGCACAGTCTCTCGAATATGTCCAGATGCTCGGGGCCGGGGCCCACCAGTCGGGCCTTGGGCCGCTCCACGAGCGAAGATACGAAAGCGAAGGACCGGTCGAGATTGGATGGAGGATTGAAGATCCGGGGATTGGTCACAATGCGGATAAAACCGGCGAGAACCAGCACAGATAGAGCGAACGGTTCAGATCCCGTCGCCAAACGGGTGACCCAACTCGCATACTCGGCGTGATCTATGGTCGAGTCCTCCATATGAGCATAGATCAGGACATTGACATCGGGAAGCAGCATCCGGGATCAGCGACTGCCGGACGCGAAACGGGTTTCGTCATCCTGCACATCGAGCGTTCTGGGCCGATCCAGGTCGACTCCTGGGAGAGGATGGACCCCGCGCACGGTGATCAACTCGAAGGGAGGCTGCTCTGATGGCTCGGTACGCTTCAGGGCATCGTCCAGGGTCTCGGAAATGAAGGCGCTTACGCTGAGACCACGGGTTGCGGCTGCCCGGCGCACCTGCTTCGCCAGTCGGTCTTCGAGAGAAATGGTGGTCCGCATGATGCATGTCATAATAGCACTGCATCAGTGCATAACCGCCCCCTTTTCATTTGAAACATGGGTCTATCAGCCCGGGGCGTGTGTCGAGTCGGGATCCGGGACTGTGCGAAGACGCGGAAGGAGACATGGCCTGCTTCGAACCTGGATACGCCGGAGAGGGTAAAGCGGGCAGGCGGGGACCTGAAGTAGGCCTCACCTGCTGTGATTTTGCCGGTGGGCCAGCGTAGGGCTATGGTGAGAAACGGATTTGCGGGCGATGCCTAACGTTGCGCGCCGTTGGCAGGTCCGTAACGAGTTGTACGAACAGGAGGACCATACAAATGCGTAATTCCCGATTTGCGCGCTGGGTGATTGTTTCCGCGTGCCTGATGCTGGTAGCCGCTGCGTGCGGCGGCGACGACGAGCCCGCCGCCACGACTGCGGCGCCCGCTACCACTGCGGCGCCCGCCACGACTGCGGCGCCCGCCACCACCGAAGCTCCCGAAGAAGAGCACATGGAAGAGGACGACCACGACCACGAGGAAGAGGCCATGGAGGAAGAGGAGCCCATGATGATGGGCCCGACCGGTCCGGGACTCCTGGACGTGGACAATTCCGAGGTCGGCGGAATGTCCTGGGATGAGATCGTGGCTGCCGCTGACGGCGGCCGGGTCAACTGGTTCATGTGGGGTGGCAGCGCCACGATTAACGCCTATGTGAACGAGTGGGTCGGAGTCGAGCTCAAGTCGCGGTTCAACATCGACCTGAACCAGGTGAGGATCACCGACACCGTCAACGCGGTCGACACCGTGCTCAGCGAGACCGAGGCGGGCGAGTACACCAGCGGATCGGTGGACATGATCTGGATAAACGGTGAGAACTTCCGCACCATGAAGCAGGGCGGCCTGCTGCTGTGCGGCTATTGGGACCTGCTTCCCAGCTTCCAGAACGTGGACATGAACGACGGGACCTTGACCTTCGACTTCGGCACCCCGGTTGACGAGTGCGAAGTGCCCTGGAACAAGGCCCAGTCGGCGGTGTTCTACAACAGCGACCTGTTGCCCGATCCTCCCGCGGACATCGAAGGCCTCCTGGCCCACGCCTGCGCCAATCCGGGCACCTTCACCTACCCGGCGCCTCCGGACTTCACCGGAAGCGTGTTCGTGCGCCATGTGTTCTACAGCGAAGCCGAGAAGATCCTCCCCGGCGGGTTGAACGACCTGTTGGTCCCCTTCGACCAGGCTCTCTACGACCAAGTGGCCGAAGCGACCTGGCAGACCCTGAACGACCTCGAGCCCTGCCTGTGGCGTGAAGGCACCACCTACCCGGTGGACCAGCCCGCTCTGGAAACCCTGTACTCCAACTCCGAAGTCACCCACTTCCTCGCCTACGGTCCTGCCTCCGCAGGTTCCAAGGTGGACACCGGCGTCTTCCCCGAGTCGACGAGGACCTACGGTCTCAGCAGTGGCCAGATCGGAAACACCAACTTCGTGGCTATTCCCTACAACTCTCCGAACAAGGCAGCCACCCTCGTGGCAGCAGACTTCCTGCTCAGCCTTGACGCTCAGTTGCACAAGGCCTATCCCGAGGTTTGGGGCCAGATCAACGTGCTCAACGCTGCTTCGCAGTCGGCATTCGCCGACGTTCCGAGGCATCCCTCGGTCGTGGATCCCGGTGAAATCTCCGGGCTCCCCGAACTGCGGGGCGACTGGGTTCCGATCATCGAGGAAGGCTGGCGCGCCAACGTAGCCGAGCAGTAAACCACTAACCAACCAGACATCTTGAGAGTGACCGGTGACCGCGGGGCCACCGGTCACTCTCTTTTTTTGCAGGTCCCCGACGGCGTTTCCGGACCACCCCCTCGGTTGGGGTGCGAGGATCAGGTGAGGGGTGCGGTCGGCGGTTGCGCGCCGGTGGAGGGGTCAGATCACTGGGAGGGGCGCGAGGGCTTCGATGTCGGTTACCACGTCGACGACCACCGGGCGCTCGGCCTCCAGCGCCTGTTCCAGGGCTGAGCGGAGGTGGCCGGGTCTGGTGACCCGGATGCCGATGGCTCCCATTCCCTCGGCGAGGCGGGCGAAGTCCACGTCGGTAAAGGTCCAGAGGCGGCGTCCCTCCGGGGTTTGCCGGCCGCCGTAGGCCCGGTCGAAGCCGATGGTCGACTGGTTGCCCGAGGAGTTGTTGTTGACCACGGTGACGGTGTTGATGCCCCATCGGACCGCCGTCTCCACCTCGGCAATGTGGTACCAGAACCCCCCGTCGCCGGTGAAACAGACCACGGGGCGGTCCGGCGCCGCGCACTTGGCGCCGAGGGAGGCCGGGAAGGCCCAGCCCAGGTGACCGGCGCTGCGCAGGTAGCTCTGGTCGGATGTGCGGGTGTCGAACATGCCGCCCATCCACATGCCGGCGTGCCCGGTGTCGACCAACACGCAGGCGTCGTCCGGTACCAGGCTGGTCAGTTCCGAGCAGATCCGCTCCGGGCGGATGGGCACCGCGTCGGATTCGAGATGGCGCCGGTGCTGTTCCCGCCAGGCGATGACCTCCCGGCGGACCTCGGCCAGCCACTCCTCCCGTCCCGGATCCCGCGGGCCGGCTCTTTCCAGGATGGCGGCGAGGGTCATCCGGGCATCGGCGTTGATGGACACCTGCAGGGGGTAGTTGCGGCCCAGCATGTCCGGGTCGATGTCGACCTGGATGGCGGGTGTTCCCGGGGCCGGAACCCGCCAGGAGTGGGTGGTCATGCTGCTGGTGCTGGAACCGACGAAGCACACCAGGTCGGCCCGGTTCACCACCCGGTTGGCGGCGCTGCGAGAGTACCTGCCGACCGCCCCGACGGCCAGCGGATGGGTACCGGGGACGGTGTCCTTCCCGTTGAGGGAGGTCACCACCGGGATGGAGAGACGCTCGGCCAGGGCGGTGAGTTGGCTCGAAGCTCCGGAGATGCGGACTCCCCCTCCCGCCACGATCACGGGCCGCTCGGCGCGGTCCAACAGTTCCAGGGCCCCAGCCACGTCGTCGGGGTCGGGGAGCGGCCGCTCCGGCGGAACGGAGGCGAATCCTCTCTCGACCCGCGGGTCGAGATCGCCCTCCGCGAGGTCGATCTGGCCCTCGTTGCCCGCGAACCGGACATGGGCCGGTCCCGGACAGCCCGACACCGCGGAACGGAAGGCCTGGCGGATGAAGTCGGGGATCTGCTCCACCCGGTCGACGGAGGCGTTGAACTTGGTGACGTTGGCGAAGGCGGGGAGATCGTCGACCTCCTGGTAGACGCCCCGGCCGGCCATGGTGGGGTGGAGGCCTCCCGTGAGGGCGATCACCGGGGAGTTGGCCAGGTGAGCGTCGCGCAACCCGGCGGCCAGGTTGAGCGCGCCAACCGCCTGGGCCATGCACACCCCGGGCCGGCCCGCCGTCCTGGCGAAGCCGTCGGCCATGTAGGCGGCCGGCTTCTCGCCATGGGTCTGGATGCGGTGCACCCCGAACCGCTCCAGTTCCACCATGGTGCGCCGCAGGATGGCGGGGACCATGAAGACGTGGGTCACCCCGTACCCGTCGAGCATTTCGGCGAGCGCTTGGGCGCCGGTCATCATGCTGGAGACTTTAATAGCCTCGGCTGCAAGGTTGGGGATGTCTCAGCCTGTTCTTGCCGGAGCAGATGTGGTTACAAGGCCCGGCGGGTGTCCACCGGCGTCCGTCTGCGCCGCTTTCAACCAGCCTGGTCGTTCATCTACGTGGGCGGTGAGGAGGGCAACCGTCCGCCCCCTCTGAACCTTCTTTTGCTTCTCCTGGTGAGATATGCCACTCGCGCCGAACTGCGGATGGTTATCGGCACGAAGGCTCTTTTCATGCGATAGGCGATTCTGGGTCGTTCCACGAACCGGTAGACAATGTAGACCGCGAAGGCGCCGTGAAAGGTGGCCAGGGCCATCCACAGGCCGTCCGGTCCCACCAGGCTCATCAGGGCGGAACTGAGCACCGGCCCGGCTATGGCGCCCAGGCCCATGAAGGTGACCAGGGTGGCCATCCCGGGAACGAGCTGGGAGCGTTCCAACAGATCGTTCATATGGCTCATCGACAAGGCATACACGGGGAAGGTGAGCGCGCCGTATGCCAGCATGACGCCTGCGAACGCCGCCGGGTCGACCGGCCCGATCGACATGAGAACGCTCACAACAAACGCTCCCGCGGTGACTGCCAGGATCACCCGTCGCCGGGGGATGCGGTCGGAGAGACGTCCCAGGGGGATCATCGCCGCCGAGCCGAACAGCAGGGCGCTCATCACCCACCCCACCTGGGTGCTCGGCAGGCCCACCTGGGCGCCGTACACCGGACCCATGGTGAGGATGGCCCCCTGCGTGAGTCCCGCCGCGGCGGCGCCCACGATCGCCAGCGGGGCGGTCCGATACACGCCTCTGATGTTTGCCTTCTTGCGCTCCGGTACCTCCGGTGGGTCTATTCGAGTCAGAGAGAGCGGTACCAGGGACAGCGAGAGCATCATCGAGACCAGGATGAACAGGGCGAATCCGCCGGGATCGGAGGCGCCGATCAGAAGCTGTCCGACCGCCATGCCTCCCATCCCCATCATCATGTAGATGCCCAGAACCCGGCCGCGGTTGTGGTTGGTGACCTGGTTGTTCAGCCAACTGTCGGCGGTGATGTAGATTCCCGACATGCAGAATCCGGCCGCCAACCGGAGAATAAACCATGCCGGAGGACTCAGGACCAGCGAGTGCAGCAGCATGACCGAGGAAATCAGGGCCGCCAGGCCGGCAAACACCCGTATGTGTCCCACGTTGGCCAACATGTTCCCGACGAACCGGCTTCCCGCCAGGAACCCGACGTAATAGCCGGACAGGGCTATTCCCGCCGCCAGGTCGGAAAAACCCTCGATGGTGGAGCGAACTCCAAGGAGGGAGGTGCCCAGGCCGTGGCCGACGCCAAGCAGGCACATCGATAGAAAGAGCGCGGCTAAGTGCTTCATGGCAGGTAACGCCGTCCTTATGTAAAGGGTGGCCTGTGAGGCCTGTGGTCAAGACTTCCCGGAACCGACTTCCGAACGATCTTCGGGGGTTGATAGGCGCCGGTTCCTCGGAACGATCTACGTCTGCAATTCTACATGAATTTCCACTCGTATTGGTTCGGTTTTGCAAGATCACTGGAGTTCCCCCGGTATCTGTGTGCGGGGTTGCCGGGTGGTCACCCCTCGGCAGCAGTCGAACTATGAGGTGGATTCTTGCGGAAAAGTTTTAGTGTTTGTTTTCACAACTTAGCAATATGCGGGGTGTTTTGTCACACCCTCTGTGCATACTGTAAGCATGAAACAAGCAGTCAACAGCCGACGGTCCGCCAACCTGGCCAGGCTCCTGTCACCCTCTCTGCCGGTCGTGGATGCGTCGGTCGAAGAACTGAAACAGCGTATCCAGTCCACCATCCGCGTCCAGAACCAAGCCGCCGCGGTCCGCGCCCAGGCGGTGTCGGAGTTGCGCCGACGGCAGGGAACAGAGAAGGTGGAGACGATTTTGCGGGAGGGCGGGCTGTTGGGCCGTCGGAAGGCCCGGTCGGAGGTGGAGACCGCCCGGGGTTGGAGGAACTGCCCAAAACCCGGGAAGGGTTACGCAAGGGAGAGATCTCTGCTGACAACGCCCGTATTTTGGCGGGCGCCAACCAGAGGGGAACCATCGTCGAGGACGAATTGTTGGACGGGGCCCGTTCCCAGTCTCCTGACAAGTTCGCCCGTACGGTACGCAAACACGAACAGAGGCGTTCAGAGGATGATGGTGTGTCGAAGTTGGAGCATCAGCGTTCGCGGCGGTTCGCGAAGATCACCACTGACCAGGACGACGGGATGACCGTGTTGTATGGGCGTTTCGACCCTGTTACGGGTGCGCGGGTGGAGACGGCGGTGTCTCACATGATGAACCAACTCTGGCATAAGGAAGACCCCAGGGATCGGGCTGCTGCGGGTCAGCGGATGGCCGACGCCATTGCCGAACTGGTGACTCGGGAAGGAAAAGACGGTGGTTCCCAGGGCGTGAGGTTGTTGTTGATCGCCGACTACGACACGGTCAGCAAACAGTTGGGCAACCCTCGCCTGGAGAACGGAACCCCCCTCCCCGCCCGGACGCTGCGACAGTTGGCGTGTGACGCTCAGATCCTCCCGGCGATCTTTTCGGGTTCGTCGGTGCCGCTGGATTTGGGACGGGCTCGGCGAACGGCGAGCGGTTCCCAACGGGCCGCTCTTGTCGCCCGCGACAAACACTGCATCGGTTGCGGCGCCAAGGCCTCCTGGTGCCAGGCGCATCACATCGTCCACTGGCAAGATCGGGGTCCCACCAACCTGGACAACATGTGTCTTCTGTGCAGCAGATGCCACCACAAAGTACACGACAACGACTGGCAGGTTGAACGCACTACAACCGGCGCCTACCGGCTCCGCCCGCCACCCACCCAATGGGGACGCCCACCCCGACCTAAGTACCGGAGCGGCCGACGCCGATCCACGCGCCGACGCCCGATCAAACAGAGAAAATGAAACAGCCCCCCACCCAAAAGCGTCACCGTCGCGCTAGGCGCCGGTCCAACGGGGCGAACGTCTTTCGGCAAAGGCTCTCGGCCCTTCGAGGGCATCAGAGGAGTCGAGGGCTCTGCGGTATGCGGCCACTTCGCCTGACCGGATGTGGGTCAAAGCATCGGCCACCCCCATTTGCGAGGTGTCCCGGATCATCTCCAAAATGGCCTCCACCGCCAGGGGAGCGGCTTCGCAGATCCGCTCGGCCAAGCGGCGGGCGGCATCCATGAGTTGGCCGGGAGAAACCACCTGGTTCACCATTCCCCACCGCAGGGCCTGCTCCATGTCCACTCGTCTTCCCGTCAAGAGGATCTCTTTGGCGAGCAGTGGGGGGATCTGCCTGGGGAGGCGAACGGCGCCGATGTCGGGGGGAAACCCCATGAATGCCTCGGGAAGCAGGAACTGGGCGGTGTCCGCCGCCACCACCAGGTCGGCAGCCAGCACGATCTCGAACCCTCCTCCGGCGGCGATGCCGTTGACCGCGCAGATCACCGGCTTGTTGAGGCCCTCCAACTCGGGGAATCCTCCGAAACCTCCCAAGCCCCAATCCGCTTCGTAGGATTCCCCCTCCGAGGCGGCTTTCAGGTCCCAGCCCGCCGAGAAGAACCGATCCCCGGCGCCGGTCAGGATGGCGACCCGGTAGGCGGGATCATCCCGGAAGGCTCCAAATACATCTCCCATCAACCGGCTGGTCGCGGCATCTATGGCATTGGCTTTGGGCCGGTCGATGACCACCTCCAGCAGGGGAGGCTCTTTGACTACCCGCAGACCTTCACCCATGGCTGTTCAGTGTAAGGAAGCGGTGGGATCTTTCCTCCCTGTGCCCGGGGGACGGACCGGTCAGAATCCTTCCTCTCTGTGGCCTGTATGTCCGGTGGATCAGCCTGCGCTCCTTGCAGCGGCGATCCATTGGTTAACTGTGTCGCGGTTGCCTTCGATCCATTCGGCAGCGTGGCGGTGGATGTCGTCCTCGGTGTTTTCGCCCAGGCCGTAGGCAACGTTCTGCAAAGCAACATCGATCGGGCTGATCACCACCAACTCGAAGAGGGCAGCGGCGGCGGGATTGGCGGCCAGGAAATCGTTGTGGGCCGTGACGCGGATGTCGGCTGCGTCCCACCCAAGGTTGCAGGAGTCGGTGGAGCACTCTCCCGCCTCCAGGGTGGACGGGCCTTCCGTCTGGCTGGGGGAGATCGACTCGTGGGATGTGGACAGCCAGATGGCATTGTCGCCCGGGCGCAGGTCGGCCACATACGAACTGGGGGCCCAGGAATAGACGATGTACGGAATGCCGGCGGAGTCCCGGGAGATGGCCTCGGCGATCAGGACGTCGTAGGAAGCAACCTCCAGTTGCTCGACCTTCTCCCAACCCGCGTTTTCGATCCAGGCGTCGATGGTTATGTGACATCCCCATCCCTCGGGGCATCCCAGCAACTGGAGTGTGCCGTCGCCAGGATGGGTATCGCCCTCCTCGAAGATCGTGAACAGGGCGGGATCGTTCACGATCTGGTCGAGCGTCTCTATTCCGTGCTCTGTCACAAGGTCCTTATTGGTAAGGACGCCCTGCAGGCCACCGGTGCGCATCTCCCAACCGAGCACCGTCAGGTGGTCACCCACCAAGGTGCCGTCGGGCATCTCTCCGGCGAGGAACTGGTTGTGGTTGGGGAACCAGGAGTTGACCCAGAAGTCGAATTCGCCGTTGGCCATGGCCACGTAGGCGTTGGAGGGAGGCAATTCCAGGTCAGCCGGACGGCTTACCTCATAGCCCAGTTCAGTCAGCAAGGCTGCGTAGATAGCGGCCTGCATATAACCGGTCGACCAGTTCCCCCTTGCCATGGTTACCGACACGCCTTCACCCGGCAGCATCTCTCGGGCGTCGGTGTCGGGGCTTTCGGATGCACAGGACGCCGTTACCAGTACCAACGCAGCCAACCCGACAGTCAGCCTTGTGCCGAAGCTATTGGACATGACTGACACTGGACATTAACAGAAGAACGGGGCCCCGTCCGGTAGGACGAGGCCCCGTTTTAGAAAAGAGAGAGGATGAAGGCGCCGTATGGCACCCTCATCTCTCACGGTCTGGTATTAGCCGACCAGGCGGGCGGTCTGGAGCCAGGCGTCGACGGTGTCGCGGTTGGCGGCGATCCATTCGGCGGCGTGGCGTTTGATGTCGTCTTCGGTGTCCTCTCCGAGGCTGTAGGCCACGTTTTGGAGGGTCACGTCGACTGGGTTGATGGTCACCAGTTCGAACAGTCGGGCAGCGGCCGGGTTGGCGGCCAGGAAGTCGTTGTTGCCGGTCACCAAAATGTCGGCTGCGTCCCAGCCCAGGTTGCAGTTATCGGTGGTGCACGAGCCGCCGAGCGACTTGGGACCTTCGATCTGGGTGGGAGAGATCGACTCGTCGGAGATGGACAGCCAGATCGAGTTGTCGCCGGGTCGCAGGTCCTTGACGTAGTGACTGGGCGCCCACGTGTAGACCATGTAGGGCTCTCCGGCTGCGTCACGGGCGATGGCATCGGCGATCATGGCGTCGTAGCCTCCGATGTCGAACTGCTCGATGTTGGTCCAGCCGGCGTTCTCGATCCAGGCGTCGATGTTGACTCGACAACCCCATCCCTCGGGGCATCCCATGATCTGAAGGATGCCGTCACCGGGAGAGGCGTCCGCCGCCTCGTAGGCAGCGAACTGATCGGGATCGGACAGCAGGGCGTCGAGGGTGGTCACCCCGTTCTCTGCCGCGAACGCCTTGTTGGTGATCAGCCCCTGCACGCCGGCCAGGGCCATCTCTTTGCCCAGGGTGGTCACGTGCTCGGAGACCAGCGATCCGTCGGGCATCTCACCGGCCAGGAACTGGTTGTGGTTGGGGAACCACGAGTTGACCCAGAAGTCGAACTCGCCGTTGGCCATCGCCACATAGGCGTTGGACGGCGCCAACTCCAGATCGGCCGGGTCGGAGACATCATAGCCCAACTCGGCCAGCAACGACGCATAGATAGCAGCCTGCATATAACCGGTCGACCAGTTGGCCCGGGCCATCGTCACCGACACACCCTCACCCGGGGTCAGGTTGATCGGCTGCTTGGCGGCGTGGAGCCAGGCGTCGACGGTGTCGCGGTTGGCGGCGATCCATTCGGCGGCGTGGCGTTTGATGTCGTCTTCGGTGTCCTCTCCGAGGCTGTAGGCCACGTTTTGGAGGGTCACGTCGACTGGGTTGATGGTCACCAGTTCGAACAGTCGGGCAGCGGCCGGGTTGGCGGCCAGGAAGTCGTTGTTGCCGGTCACCAAAATGTCGGCTGCGTCCCAGCCCAGGTTGCAGTTATCGGTGGTGCACGAGCCGCCGAGCGACTTGGGACCTTCGATCTGGGTGGGAGAGATCGACTCGTCGGAGATGGACAGCCAGATCGAGTTGTCGCCGGGTCGCAGGTCCTTGACGTAGTGACTGGGCGCCCACGTGTAGACCATGTAGGGCTCTCCGGCTGCGTCACGGGCGATGGCATCGGCGATCATGGCGTCGTAGCCTCCGATGTCGAACTGCTCGATGTTGGTCCAGCCGGCGTTCTCGATCCAGGCGTCGATGTTGACTCGACAACCCCATCCCTCGGGGCATCCCATGATCTGAAGGATGCCGTCACCGGGAGAGGCGTCCGCCGCCTCGTAGGCAGCGAACTGATCGGGATCGGACAGCAGGGCGTCGAGGGTGGTCACCCCGTTCTCTGCCGCGAACGCCTTGTTGGTGATCAGCCCCTGCACGCCGGCCAGGGCCATCTCTTTGCCCAGGGTGGTCACGTGCTCGGAGACCAGCGATCCGTCGGGCATCTCACCGGCCAGGAACTGGTTGTGGTTGGGGAACCACGAGTTGACCCAGAAGTCGAACTCGCCGTTGGCCATCGCCACATAGGCGTTGGACGGCGCCAACTCCAGATCGGCCGGGTCGGAGACATCATAGCCCAACTCGGCCAGCAACGACGCATAGATAGCAGCCTGCATATAACCGGTCGACCAGTTGGCCCGGGCCATCGTCACCGACACACCCTCACCCGGCAGCGCCATGTCGTCGCCCATGTCCATGGTGTCATCGTCCATGGTGTCATCGTCCATGGTGTCGTCGTCCATGGCGTCATCGTCCATGGCGTCATCGTCCATGGCGTCATCGGGAGTCTCCGCGGCCGGGGCGGTAGTCGGGGTTGCCGAGGGGGCATCGGCCTCATCGTCTCCACAGGCCGTAGCCAGGAGGGCGAGCACCGAAAGCAGCGCCACCAGGTATCTGATCTTGGTATTCCTTTTCATGTTTTCTCCTTCTGGGATCTTTCTTCAATCCCATGCCTGGGTTGTTTTCCTATGCCTGGTTTGTTTCAAATGTCCTCTCATATGCTTGTGTGTCGGGTCTGCGTCTGTCGATCAAGGTCCGGCCTTCACCCCGTCCTATGCTGGACTCTCCGCCTTATCCATCAGTCCCTTGTCTCCGGCGAATACCTTGGTGCGCCGGAACTCTCTCAGAACGCTGCGCGGGGAGATGAACAGGAGGAATCCGGCCAGCAAGCACAGAAATGCACCGGGACCGCTGACGAAATTGGCATCGGAAGCACGAACCAGGGAGGCGATCCACCCCCCCGACGCCACCATGATGCCCACTCCGAGAGCCGCGACTCCCACGCTCCACACCCAGCGCCTCCGTTCATTGCTCCCGAATGCGCCGGCGGCCGGAAGGCCGACCAGGATTCCGACCACTCCCAGCCACAGAGCCAGTTGTCCCAGGCGAGGACCGGTGTACCCGTCGACGATCACAGGGTTCTTTCGCTGCGCCTCGGCGACCAGGGTGGCGATACTGATAGCGTTGAGTCCTGCCTGTGCCGGGTCTTCTCGGGCTTCTTTCTCCAGTCGATCGATCTCGGCCTGCAATTCGGGGGTGATCACCGCTTCCGCTCTCGAGTCCACCGACCAGGAGGACAGGCCCGCCACCGCCAGCATGCCGACTACGGCTACCGAAATGACGATGCGGCTGACAGAGACGGTGGCTTTCAGCGGGCGAAGCGGGCTGTAAGGCGCGCCTCCGATCCACATCACCGCTCCCAGGATGCTGATGATCCCACCTGCCACCGCCAGCCAGACTCCGATGCCGTCCCCATAGGCGGCGGCCTCTGCCGACGGGTCTATCCACAGATAGGTGAGGGCGGCCATCACGCTTCCCGCCGCGAACATGAGGGCGCCGTCGGCGCCGAACCAGCGGGCTATCCTGCCGGGACGGGTGAGGGTGGTCACCGCCGAACCAATCACCAGCAGACTCATTCCCAGCACGGCCAAGCCGTAGTAGCTGCCCCCGGCGGCCGACAGACCGTTGAAACTCGAACCGGCCAGATCCAAGTCGGCGGCGCGGCTATATCCGGAGATAAGGCCCGAGTTCTCTCCCCAGGGCAGGAACACCGAAATCGCCGCCAGCGTCGAACCGGCCAGAGCGATCAGCACGCCGGTGCGCTCCCTGGGCGCCACCAGCGCCGGAGTGCCTTCCGGAGCGGGAGTCTCGGCCTGCACCGAGGAGACCTGGCTGTCATCCAGCAGCAGTTCGGGGTCGCGCCGATGAGCCCAGGCCCGGTAGATACGGGTTATCAGATTGGCGCCCTCGTCGGACTGGGTCTGGGAGATGCGGTCCAGCACCACCGCCACTATGAAGAGGGCCAGCCCTGCCGAGGCCGAGAGGGGAGTGTCGACGTTGACGACCGCCCGGAACACCAGAAGCCCCAGCCCGCTGGCGCCCATGATGGCGGCGATGCCGATCATCGATATGGAAAGCAGCAGGGTCTGGTTGAGCCCGGTCATGATGGCGGGGCGGGCCAGCGGGAGTTGCACGTCGATCAACACCCGCCACTCGGTGGCGCCGTAGGCGCGGCTCGCCTCCACCACATCGCCGGGGACCTGGCGGATTCCCAGGTTGGTGAGCCGTATCAAGGGGGGTATGGCGAACACCATGGTCACCATGGTGGCCGGTTCCGGTCCCAGCCCGAAGAAGAAGATGAACGGAATGATGTAGACGAAGGAGTGCACCACCTGCATGGCGTCGAGGACCGGCCGCACCGCGTTCCACACTCCGTCCACGCGGCCGCAGAGTACCCCCAGGGGAATGCCGATCACGGCGCAGATCACCACCGAGACCACCACCAGGCCGATGGTGAGGACGGTCTCCTCCCAGAACTCGTTGCCCAGCAGCCCGCAGAGGGCCAGCATCAAGGCCAGGCCCACTCCCACCTTCAGGTTGCGGACCAGTGTCCCGACCACCAGCACTATGCCGCAGACCAGGACCCAGGACATGTCCGTCAACTCCCACCAGGGATGGTATTCGGGACTGATGACGAAGTTGCGGAACAGGAACGCGAAGGGCCATTTGATGACGTCCAGCAGGGTCTCGAGGTTGGCGACCACCCAAGCCACCATCTCGTCAATCCAGGAACCGAAGGGGATCTCCCACGAGTCGAGCACCGCGTTGTCCCAGAATCGCAGGGGCTCCTCCGCCCCTTCGGCCTGGGCGAGGATCGGTCCTAAATACTTCACATGAACACCTCTCGCTCGTAGTCATCGATCAGACGTTCCACTCTGCCCATCTCCTCCATTATCTTGCGGGGATCGAGGTTGCCGATCAAGGCGTCGGCCTCGTCGACCACCGCAATGGGCAACCCCCGGCCCGCCGCCGCGTAGACATCGTTCAGATGAGTCTCCGACGGGACGGTGTCGAAGTCCTGGCGCAGCGCCGCTTTCAGGTTTTTGGTGCCCATGCCGGCGGTCCGCATCCCGTCTCCGATGGTCAGCAGATGGGTGGGGTGTCCTCGATCGTCCACGACGAACGCTCCGGCCCGCTCGCCCAGGTGGGTGATGGCCGCCGACAGGGACATGCTCAGCTTTATGGGTTTCGGTGTGCTCATCACGTCGTCGACCTTGATGACTCTGCCCTGGTCGACGTCCTGGACGAATTCGGCGACATAGCCGGTGGCCGGTTTGGTGAGAATCTCCTCGGGAGTCCCGATCTGCACCACCGCCCCGTCTTTCATGATGCACACCCGGTCGCCGATGCGCAACGCCTCGTTCAGATCGTGGGTTATGAACAAGATGGTCTTGCGAAGGGCGTTCTGTATCTCCATCATCTCGTCCTGCATCTGGCGTCGAATCAGGGGGTCGAGGGCGGAGAACGCCTCGTCCATCAGGAGGATGTCGGGGTCGGACGCCAGCGCCCGGGCCAGACCCACCCGCTGCTGCATTCCACCCGACAAATTCTTGGGATAGTATTTCGCGTAGTCCTTCAGCCCCACCAGGGACAGGGCCTTCATGGCGGCGGCATTCCGCGCACTCCTCGACATTTTCTGTATCTTGAGCCCGTACCCCACGTTCTCGATCACCGACCGGTGAGGGAACAGGGCGAAATGCTGGAACACCATGCCCATTTTCTCTCGCCGGAAGGCCTGCAACTCGTTGCCGTCCAGGGTCTGCACGTCCGTTCCCGCCACCCAAACCTGCCCGTGGGTGGCGGTCAGGAGCTTGTTGACAGTGCGGAGCGCGGTGGATTTGCCGGATCCGGACAGGCCCATGACCACGAAAATCTCACCTTTGTTGACCGAGAAATTGACGTTGTTGAGGCCTACCACATGACCCGAGTGCCGCAGGACCTCATCCTTGCTGAGTCCTGACTTGGTGAGTTCGAATGCCCTTCCCTGTGGCTGGGGTCCGAAGATCTTGTAGATGTTCTCCAAGCGTATCAGCCCGTCGCCGTCGGCGGTCACAATGCTCCTCCCGCCGGCGGCCTGGCGGCCCGCACAGTGGAACCGAGGCGCCCGGTTCCGGTGGCGACCCCAAACGCGGATACGTGGCGCTCATGTCTGCTGTTTGTCGTTTCGCTCATATTGCTCTCTTAAGTTAACAGACTGTTAACTGTAGAGGTTGGAAAGGCCAGAACTAAATAGTTCCGGCTGGTGGAATTTCGTCGGCTCGATTCGGGCACTGCGAGCCGTTCAGTTGCCTCGCCTATGAGATTCGGGTCCTGATTTCGGCGATGATCGCCGCCAGGACCTCGTGGAGGTCTCCGATGACGGCGTAGTCAGCCTTGGTGACCAGGGGCGCCTCGGGATCGGTGTTGATAGCCAGTATCTGCTTCGACGCCATGCATCCGACCCAGTGCTGCACGGCGCCGGAGATTCCGCAGGCGATGTAGAGGTCGGGAGCGATACGGGTGCCGGTCTGTCCCACCTGATCGGAGTGGGGCCTCCATCCGTTGTTGGTGGCGACCCGCGAGCACCCCACCACTCCGCCCACCAAGTCGGCCAACTCCTCCAAAATGGCGAAGTTTTCGGCGCTGCCCACGCCTCTTCCCCCGCTGACGACCACCGGCGCGGTGGCGAGGGTCAGCCCTTCCGCCAGGCGGACTCTTTCCACCACCCGGGTGCGGGCGAGATGGTCCGGTATGTCCGGCACGAAGGTGTTCGCCGCCGTCGAAACGCCCATGGCCGACTCGGGCGGGGCGAAGGTGTGAGGAGCGACGGTCAGCAGTTTTCGGGATGATTGCAGTCGGGCTCTTTCGAGGAGACTTCCTCCCCACCTCACCCGGACCATCTCCCAGGCGCCCGCCGTTCCCTGCGAAACGTCCACGATCTCGGTGACGTTGGCGACCAGGGGCTCCTCCAGGACGGCGGCGACGTGAGCCATTACCTCGGCGCCCCGATCGTCGCCCAGGGCCATCAGCACCGAGGCCCCGGCGTGGTTCGCCAACTGGGCAAGGGCCTCGCCGTAGGCCTCGGGGGCGTAGTCCGACAGGACGGGGTGGGAGACGACGTGTCCGGGCAGGCCCAACTGTTCCAGGGCGGCGCGGCCCGCTTCGCCGACGGTGGCCGTCTCCAACCGGGCGCCCAGGGCGGCGGCCAGTTCGAGGGCGGGTGTGAGCGACTCGGGCCCCGAGGGGGACAGGGAACCACGGTCATTGTCCAGGAAAACCAGGATGAGGCTCATAGCAAACCCACCTCCTCCAACAGTCGCACCACCCGGGGGGCGGCGTCCGCTCCATGACCCAATATGATTGTCTCGGTGACCTCTTCCACCGGTTTCAACAGGTGGACCATCTCCTGGCCTCCCGGTGAGAAATCAACCGTCACCTCGGCGATCTGCGCCCTTCGGGACTTCAGACGGCCCGGCAGGGTGGGATAGCGGGGGAGGGTTATTCCCTCCTTGGCGGTCGCCACGGCCGGGAGGGGTAGACGGTAGACCTCGAATCCCTCATCGGTCTCCCTTCTTCCCACCATGTGGTCACCGTCTATTTCGATCCCCTTCAATCCGCTGATGACGGGACGGCCCAGGGCGCGGGCCACCCTGATACCCACCTGGTACCCTCCCGAATCCGCCGACTCGTTGCCGAACAGGACCAGGTCGAATGCAGACTCGGCCTCCAGTTCCGCTATCGCGTCCACCAGGGCCGAGGCGGTGGCCTGCGGGTCCAACTCGGTGGTGTCGGCGGGTACCAGCACCACCCGGTCGGCCCCGACCGAGACGGAATAGCGTAGTTGTTCGGTCGCTTCGGACGGTCCCAGGGTGAGAACGGTGGTGGTCCCCCCGTGCCTCTCCTTCAATTGGACAGCGGCTTCCACCGCGCACTCTTCGTGAGGGCTGGTGGTGAAACCCAGATGCCGGGTGTCGATTTGCTGGGCGTCGTCGGTCAGGACGATCCGAGCCCCGGGGGCGGGCACTCTCTTGACACAGACCAGGATATTCATCTCAGCACTTCATCCGGGCGTTCTGCGGATCGAACAGCGGGGTGCTGCCCGCCACCGCCACCTTCACCGGGTACAACTCGTTCATGTACATAACCGCCAACTCCCGGCCGACCACCGCGTGGGCCGGGGGCAGGTATGCCAGCAGCAGGTACTTGCCCACCGAAGGGCCGTTGCCGGCGGTGGTGACATAGGATGCACGGCCGTGACTGTCGGTGATGCGCTCGCCGTCGGGGGTGAGGATCGGCTCGTTGCCTCCCATGTACCGTTCGATCCCCGACGCCGAGGTGTGGTCCTCGACCGTTAGCGTGCAAAGGATTGTGGCCGGATCCTCCCGGCGGGCTGCAAGGTAGGGACCCTTGCCGATGAAGTCGGCTTTCTTCACCTTGGGCCGGGCAAGCCCGGCTTCCACCGGGTTGTACTCCGACTCCAACTCGGCCCCCATCAGCCGGTATCCCTTCTCGAGCCGCCCGGTGGTCCCGTACACTCCGATGCCCACCGGCACCACTCCCCAGTCCTGGCCGGCTTCCCACAGCATGTCCCACAAGCGGAGTCCCTGTTCCATGGGTACCGAAATCTCCCATCCGAGTTCCCCCACATAGGAGATGCGGAACATCAGGGCATCGATGCCCTGCAGGTCGACCTCTTTGACCGATCCGTACGGGAATCCTTCGTTTGAAACGTCGTCGGCTGTGAGGCTCTCTATTACCCGGCGAGCATTCGGGCCCCACAGACCGACCGTGGAGACGGCCGAGGTGTTGTCCACGAAAGTGACCGACCCGTCTTCGGGCAGATGTTTGCGGAACCAGTAGCGGTCCCGGGCGCCGTCGCCCCCGCCGCTGATCACCCGATAGTGCAGCTTGGCGAGTCGGAGGATGGTGAGGTCGGCGCGAAAGCCCCCCGTCTCCGTGAGGAGCGGGGTGTAGACGGCCCTTCCCACGGCTACGTCGCACTGGTTGACGGCCATTTTCTGAATGTAGTCCACCACGCCGGGTCCGGTGACGTCGAAGATGGCGAAGGCGGTGAGGTCCACCATCCCCACGTTCTCCCGCATGGCCAGATGTTCGGCGTTGATGACGGGCGACCACCAGCGGGCGTCCCACTCGTGGTCGCGCCCCCGGACCCCGTACTTTTCCACCAACGGAGCGTTGACTTCGTACCACTGGGGTCTTTCCCATCCGCCCACCTCGTAGAACACGGCGCCCAATTCGACCTGCCGCGGGTAGGCGGGAACGGTGCGGACTCTGCGGTTGGACTCCCACTGCTCCCGGGGGTGCACGATGCCGTAGGTCTTGTTGAAGTGCTCCGAGCAGCGGGCATGGATGTGGTGCTCGGTGCGGGCGAACCGGTAGAACCGGGCTATGTCGGACGAGTGTGGATCGATTTCGGGATATCCCTGGGTCATCCACTGGGCCACCATCTTTCCCACCCCCGGGCCTTCCTTGATCCACACCGCCGCCGCCGACCAGAGGTTCTTCACCTCCACCGTCTCTCCGAGAAGAGGCATGGCGTCGGGGGTGAGGGACAGCAGGCCGTTGATGGCGTAGCGGATCTCGGCCTCCGAGAGGATCTCGGGCATCAATTCCAAGGCATGTTCCATCTGCAGGTCGAAGTCCTCGTCCGTGAAGGGAAGCTCGGTGGGGGAGAGCAGCGATTCCCCCAGGGAAGGAATGTCATCGGGGTGGTGAAAGATCGGCCGGTGGGCATAGGAGCCGACCTCCATGGACCCGGCCGTCTGCCGCTCGTACATGTAGGTGTCCATGTCGCGAACGATGGGATACCCGATCTCCGAACGAGTCTCCTGCAGAATCGGGATGGGGCCCACGTCGATCATTTGATGGACGGCGGGTGTGAGCGGGATGGTGGCCCCCGCCATTGCGGCGATGCGGGGACTCCACACTCCGCATGCGATCACCACATAGTCGGTTTCTATCCGCCCGCGGTCGGTTATGACGGCGTGGATGGCGCCGTTGCGCACCTCCATGTCCAGAATCTCGGTGTTGGGCAGCACGGTGAGGGCGTCGAGGGCCTGGGCCCGTTCGCGCATGATGGTGCCCGCCCGCAGCGAGTCGACCACCGTCACCCCGGGACTGTAGAACCCGCCCGTAATGACGTCGCGGTCTATAAAAGGCACCAGTTCGAGCACTTCGTCGGGGGAAATGAGATACGACTCGACTCCCCAGGCCGTGGCGGAGGTCATGCGGCGACGCAGTTCCTCCATGCGTTCGGGGGTGCGGGCCACCTCGATTCCCCCCGAAACCACCATCACGCCCATCTCATCGTACTGCCTGGTGGAATCCAGGGTCAGCAGGGTCATCTCCTTGGAGTGATCGACCGGGAAACAGAAGTTGGAGGCGTGCCCGGTGGAGCCTCCGGGATTGGGAAGAGGTCCCTTGTCGATTTGAACAATGTTCCTCCAGCCCATTTCGGCAAGGTGCCCTACCACCGAGTTACCTGCAATACCTGCTCCAATCACTATTACATGGGCGCTGGTGGGGAAGTCCATATCTTTACTCCCTATGCTGAGGACGGGTTATTGTTCTTGTGGCGGTCGGTGTGGTTGCACGGATCGTTTACAATGCGTAAACTCTACCGGACGCAACGGTGAGGTTTTTCGTCAGAGTTCTTTGCCGTTCGGTTCCCTAACCCCATCAGCCCCAGCCTTCTCATTCCAACAGGTGAAATCATGACCGAAGATTTTGACCTTGCTTCTCTTGATGACGAGGAGCTCGTCTACCAGATGCATGACGATCTTTACGACGGCTTAGCCGATGAGATAGCCGAGGGAACCGAAATTCTACTGGCCCGGTCCTGGGACGCCCAAAGAGTACTGAACGACGCACTGGTGGAGGGCATGAGGATCGTGGGGATAGATTTCCGCGACGGAATCCTCTTCGTCCCCGAAGTGCTACTGGCCGCCAAGGCCATGAAGGCCGGGATGGAGATACTGCGGCCCATACTTTCGGCGTCGGGTGTCGAGTCGATCGGCAAGGTGGTGATCGGCACCGTCAAGGGAGACATTCACGACATCGGCAAGAACCTGGTGGGCATGATGCTGGAGGGGGCGGGATTCGAGGTGTTCGACCTGGGGATCAACACCGACGCCCAGGAATTCCTGGAGGCGCTGGAGGAGCACGGCCCCGACATTCTGGGCATGTCGGCGCTTCTGACCACCACCATGCCGTACATGAAGGTGGTCATCGACGCTCTCAAGGAAGAGGGCATCAGGGAGGAAATCATCGTGATGGTGGGCGGGGCGCCCCTCAACGAGGAATTCGGCGAGGCGGTGGGGGCGGACGCCTACTGCCGAGATGCAGCCGTGGCGGCCGAGACCGCCAAGACCCTGGTCGAAAAGCAACGCGCCAATGCCTAGCCACGGGAGGAGGAGATGACCGAGACCGTCGTCTCCTCCGCCACCCGGGAGTGGGTGATAGGGCCGAACCGGCCCTTCACGATCATCGGGGAGCGGATCAACCCCACCGGCCGCAAGCTGTTGGCGCAGGAGATGAAGAGCGGCGACTTCAGCCGGGTGGAGGCCGACGCATTGGCCCAGGTGGGCGCAGGCGCACACATGCTGGATGTCAACGCCGGGATTCCCCTGGCGGATGAACCCGCCATCCTGGCCGAGGCCATCAAGCTGGTCCAGTCGCTCACCGATGTCCCGATCTCTATCGATTCCTCCATCGTCGAGGCATTGGAGTCCGGGCTGGGGGTGTATCAGGGGAAGGCTCTGGTCAATTCGGTGACGGGCGAGGATGAAGTGATGGAGAGAGTGTTGCCCCTGGTAGCAAAGCACGGAGCGGCGGTGGTGGCCATTTCCAACGACGAAACGGGCATCTCCGAGGACCCGGACGTCCGGTTCGAGGTGGCCCGCAGAATTGTTTCCCGCGCCTCCGACTACGGCATCCCGGCTTCCGATGTGGTGGTCGATCCGCTGGTGATGCCGATCGGTGCATTGGCGCAAGCCGGCCGGCAGGTTTTTCGCATCCTGGGTCGATTGAGAGACGAGTTGGGCGTCAACTCCACCTGCGGGGCCTCCAACGTCAGCTTCGGCCTTCCCAACCGGCAGGGCATCAACTCGGCTTTTCTCACCATGGCGATCAGCGCCGGTCTGACCTCGGCGATAACCAATCCGCTTCACCAGGAAGTCCGCTCGGCGGTGATGGCGGCGGATGTGATGATGGCCAATGATCCGGAGTGCTCTCGCTGGATCAGGGCTCACCGCGCCTCCCCTCCTCCGGGCAGCAGGGGGGTCCGGCGGGGAGGTGGTCGTCGGCGGCGTACCGGACGAGGCGCCGATGGCCGAGCCGGCTGATCCTCGGATAATCTTCACACCTTCGGGGAGGAGGGGTCGGGTTCCCCGGGGGACGACGGTGCTGGAGGCGGCCCGAATGGTGGGCGCCGACCTTGCTTCCCTGTGCGGCGGCAGAGGCATCTGCGGACGTTGCCAGATGACGCCGGTGTTCGGAGAGTTCGCCAAGCACGGAATCTCGGTGGGGCCGGAGGCGTTGACGGAGTGGTCTGAAACGGAGTCTTCCTATCGCAAGCGGCGGGGGTTGGCCGACGACCGCAGGCTGGGGTGCATGGCGGGGGTGCTGGAAGATGTCCTGGTGGATGTGCCGCCCGAAAGCCAGACTCATCGGCAGGTGGTCAGAAAGGAAGTCGACGTGGGAAAGCTCCGGCTGGACCCGGTGACCACCCTCCACTACGTGGTGACGGAGGCCCCGACCCTGGAACATGCGCCGGGCGACGCCCAGCGGCTGCTGGCGGCCCTGGAAGAGCAGTGGGTCCTTTCCGGCGTGGCGGTGGGGGCCGAAGTTCTGGGAATGCTGCAGGAAGCACTCCGGGTCGGCGACGGAAAAGTGACGGCCGCGGTGCGGGACCGAAAAGAAGTGGTGTCGGTATGGCCCGGATTCAAGGAGCACGTGCTGGGGGTGGCGGTGGATGTGGGCTCGACCACCATCGCCGGTCACCTGGCCGATCTGACCACCGGAGAGGTTCTGGCTTCCCATGGCTTGATGAATCCCCAGGTCAGGTTGGGGGAAGACCTGATGAGCAGGGTCTCATATGTGGCTCTGAACCAGGATGGAGCGCAGAAGCTGACCTCCCTGGTGCGTTCGGCGGTTTCGGAGTTGTGTTCGGACCTGTTGGAGCAGGCCGGGGCTGAGCGGGAGTCGGTGCTGGAGATGGTGGTGGTGGGCAATCCCATCATGCACCACCTGTTCCTGGGGTTGGACGTGCGTCCGCTGGGACAGGCTCCCTTCACCCTGGCCACCGATGGCCCGGTCGAGATTGCAGCTTCGAGAGTGGGAATCGATTTGAACGAGGCGACCCGAATCTATCTTCTTCCCTGCATAGCCGGGCATGTGGGCGCCGATGCGGCCGGGATGATCCTGTCGGAACGCCCCTATGGCGCCGAAGAGATCATGTTGTTGTGCGACATCGGCACCAACGCCGAGATAGTGCTGGGAAACGAGGATCGGCTGCTGGCCGCCTCCAGTCCCACCGGTCCGGCATTGGAGGGTGCACAGATTTCTTCGGGACAGAGAGCGGCGCCGGGAGCCATAGAACGGGTGCGCATCGATCCCCACACCCTGGAGCCCCGGATCAAGGTGATCGGGATGGACCCCTGGTCCGACGAGCCGGGGTTCTCGGAGTTGGAAGGAAAGATCGGCGTTACCGGCATCTGCGGATCGGGAATCATCGAGGTCCTCTCCGAATTGGCGGCGGCGGGGGTGATAATGGCGAACGGGAGAATCGACGGCGCCGCCGGTGAACGTTCCTCACGGGTGGTAGAGGACGGGCGTACCTACTCCTATATCCTGTGGGACAAGGGAACGGTCGTGCGAATTACGCAAAATGATGTTCGGGCGGTGCAACTGGCCAAGGCGGCGCTGCTGGCCGGGGCCAGGTTGTTGATGGATCATCTGGGGTCCGATCGTGTGGACCGAATCCGTCTGGCCGGCGCCTTCGGGTCCCATCTGAGCACTTCCCACTCCATGGCCCTGGGACTTATTCCCCGGATCGAAGCCGACCGGGCGTCTTCGGCGGGCAATGCGGCGGGGACGGGGGCGTTGATGTGTCTGTTGAGCGGAGAATGTCGACGCGAGATTGAACAGGTCATCAATAGAGTTGAGAAAATCGAGACTGCCATAGAGTCCCGTTTCCAGGAGCACTTCGTGGCGTCCATGTCCTTTCCCGGTGCGAGCAAGGGCCGGGACGATCCAAAACGGAGGTCTTCCCGCCGAACCCGGCGTCGGACTTCCCGCAGAGCAAAGAGAGGCCGTGATGAGTAGGAGAAGAAGATCAGGAGGGCGGCGGGCCCGGGCGGCTGCCCGTGCGGCCGCCCAGGAGATGAACAGATCCCCCTTCCTCACCAGCAAACTCGCTCCCTACGAGGTGCTCAGCACCGAAGGATTGGAGATAATCGAGCACAACGCCGAGACCATTCTGGAGCGGGTGGGCGTGGACATAACCGATGAGCCGGCCGTCCGGACCTTCCGTGAGGCCGGGGCCGACGTCGAGGGACAGCGGGTGCGTTTCCCCCGGGGAATGTGCCGCCGAATAGTGACCGACAACGCCCCGTCCATGTTCACCCAGGTGGCTCGCAACCCCGAGAAGTCGGTGGTGATCGGCGGTGACCACATGGTGCTGGCGCCCGCTTACGGCTCTCCCTTCGTGAGGGATCTCGACGGAGGGCGTCGTTATGCCACCATCGAGGACTTCCGGAATTTCGTGAAGCTGGTCTACATGACTCCTTATCTGCATCACTCCGGGGGGACATTGTGCGAGCCGGTGGACGTGCCCATCCCCAAACGTCACCTGGACATGGTCTACTCCCACTTTCGGTGGTCCGACAAGCCGTTGATGGGCTCGGTCACCGCTCCCCACCGGGCAGCCGATTCGGTGGAGATGGCCGCCCTGGTGTTCGGGGAGGACTTCCTGGAAGAGAACACGGTGATCATGGGGCTGTGCAATGCCAACTCCCCTCTCACCTGGGACAAGGCCATGCTGGGTTCGGCCCGCGAATACGCCAGGCGGAACCAGGCGGCAATAATCACCCCCTTCATCCTGGCCGGGGCGATGGCGCCGGTCACGGTGGCGGGAGTGGCGGCCCAGACCCTGGCGGAGGCGCTGGTGGCCCTGTCCTACACCCAGTTGGTCAGGCCGGGAGCGCCGGTGATTTTCGGATCGTTCGCCTCCTCGCTTTCCATGCAATCGGGAGCTCCCACCTTCGGAACTCCCGAGCCTTCGCTGACGCTGTTCGTGCTGGCCCAGTTGGGTCGGAGGTTGGGGATTCCCTTCCGGTCCGGCGGGAATCTGACCGCTTCCAAGGTTCCCGACGCCCAGGCCGCCTACGAGTCGGCCGCCACTTTTCAGCCCACCCTGTTGGCCGGAATCAACTTCGTCCTGCATTCGGCGGGATGGCTGGAAGGTGGGTTGACGATGGGGTACGAGAAGTTCGTCCTCGACTCCGACCAGTGCGGCATGGCCGAGGCGCTGCTGTCGGGGGTGGATCTCTCCGAGAACGGACAGGCCCTGGAGGCGGTGATCGAGACCGGACCGGGCCAACATCACCTGGGAACAGCCCACACGCTGGCCAATTTCGAAACGGCTTTCTACCGGTCGTTCACCGCCGACAACAACAGCTACGAGCAATGGTCGGAGGAAGGGTCGCTGCGGTCGGTGGAGCGGGCCAACTCCCTGTGGAAGAAGTCACTGGCCGAGTATCAACCGCCGCCGATCGACGAGGCGGTCGACGAGGCTCTGCAGGAATACGTCGCCCGGAAGAAACAGACCTACCCGGACTTCGAGGCATAATGGCCTCCTCCGATTACGCCGAGCGGCTGGATGGTCTGAACGGGTCCCTCCGTTCGGCGATCGCCGCGGTCCTCCGCCGGGTCCGGTTCGAGATCATCCCCCTGAAGAACGCGGTGGCCCAGGCCCGGTACCTGCCCGAGGGATCGGTGATCACCGTCACGGCTTCGCCCAACAAGGGGATGGAGGCAACCATGGAGCTGGCCGCCGAACTGGCTGATTCCGGATTCGACGTCACCCCCCATCTGTCTGCTCGGCTGCACCGTGACCGGGCTCACCTGGCCGAAACCCTGGACCGGGCTGCGCGGTTGGGTATCCGCCGGGCATTCGTGGTGGGTGGGGACCATCTCCATCCGGGTGAATTCTTCGACGGCCTGTCCCTGCTCCGGGCCATGGATGAAATCGGCCACCCCTTCGAAGAGGTGGGAATCCCCGCCTATCCGGAGGGTCATCCGGTGATTTCCGACTCCAAGCTCGATCAGGCCCTGTCTGACAAACAGCCCTATGCAGACCATCTGGCCACCCAGATGTGCTTTGACGCCGAAGCCATTCGTTCTTTTCTTTCCGACGCCCGACAGCGCCGGATCCGGCTGCCCGCGCTGCTGGGCGTGCCCGGGGTGGGAGGCCGGATGAAGCTATTGCAGATCTCGGCCCGGATCGGGGTGGGTGATTCGATGAGGTTTCTCTCCAAGAACGCCAAGGTGGTGACCAAGCTCCTGGGACCCGGGGGATACGATCCCGGGGAATTGCTGGAAGACCTCGGAGAAAGCCTCACCGACCCCCTGCTGGCCATCGACGGTTTGCACGTCTACACCTTCAACCGCTGCGAGGCCACCGAAGCTTGGCGCCGGGAATACCTGGATGCCCTGGGCGAGGGTTAGGTCAGCTGGGGTTTCCAGGCAGATTTGTTGACTTGAGGGGGGTGAAACGTTCGCTTTTCCCCTTCCCCACACGCCACATCATGGTACAACCAGGCGCCGCCTTAATGAGGGGCTGCTACGCCTTCATTCTCCAACAGTTCTTGCGTGCGACGCTGGTATAAGGGCTCCAGCCGAGAGCGGACACTCTCGGCTCCTTCTACTGTGTAGTCGACGTAGTCGTCCACTTCCCGTTTCCGCGTGGGATACCACTCCATGATCCGCTGGGCGGCGTCGACCGTGAGCGTGCTGAGCTCCCAGGCCATTTCCTCAGCAGAAAAGCCCCTGTGGTGCATGTCCATTACGTTTTCCAGCCTCAAACGGGTTCCCGGTATCCGGATCGTTCCAGTTCCTTCGTCAACTAGCAAGGGAACGTTCTCGCTGGGTTCGATTCTCATCAGCATCGATGGCGCCTTCTCTCTCCTGTCGCATCATAGCCGCTCTGCCACGGCCAAGCCCGAAACCCGGAAGAAACAGACCTCCCCGGACTTCGAGGCATAATGGCCTCCTCCGATTACGGCGAGCGGCTGGATGGTCTGAACGGGTCCCTCCGTTCGGCGATCGCCGCGGTCCTCCGCAGGGTCCGGTTCGAGATCATCCCCCTGAAGAACGCGGTGGCCCAGGCGCGGTACCTGCCCGAGGGGTCGGTGATCACGGTCACGGCTTCGCCCAACAAGGGGATAGAGGCAACCATGGAGCCGGCCGCCGAACTGGCTGATTCCGGATTTGACGTCACCCCCCATCTGTCTGCTCAACCGCATCGGGACCGAGCTCATCGTATTTGAACAGGCGCCGAAGGCGTATATTCAGGTCCTCGTCTATCAGTATCTTCACAGAACCTATCGTGTCGGCCCCTGATAGTCTTGAGCGGCGGCGTGACGCAACGGTTCAGCAGATCTCTTTCCGTCCCCCCGAAGACCGTCGACACCTGCTGAGTCTTGTGGACTCCGACCGCAGGGCGGACGTGGAAGCGTTTCTGGCTGAACCACATGACGGCGGTTCCTTGGGCCAGCCGGGGACCGATTCGAGGCCGTAGCCTTCCACTCGGAACCTGGCTATCGCAACTACAGATGGTTGTTTGAGCGTTGAGGGACTCGGCTAGGTGAGGGCCAGCCAGCAGACCGGGTACACGTCGTCGTGGGTGATCTCGGGAAGGGGTTGGGGCGGCGTGTAGGGCTGGAGGCCGAGAGAGCGGATGGTGTCCAGGATGCGAGTCGCCTGCTCGGAGGGATTGTCCGAGGTGCGCAGCGCGTTCCGGAAGAGGCGGATGGTCCGTTCGGGGTAGGGCGCCTGCAGGGTGTCGACGGCCCGGTCGATTTCGTCCTGGTTCATCGCGGCGGGGGGATGGGAGCGGACCACGTCGGCGGCCCTGCGGAGGGCGGGGGGCACTCGGGGTTCCAGGTTGGCCTTGTCGGCCAGGAAGTTCCACTTCTCGACGATGTCGGCTCGAGCGGTTTCCCAGGCGCCGTAGGCCCGGCGGCGGGTGTCGTCGTCCAACGTCCGGGATGTGTCGAATCCTTCGAGGGGACGGGCCCGGTCCAGGCAGGCCAAAGTCTCGTCCACCACCACCGGCCGGGCGCTTCGGTCGGCGACGTATCGGAACAGGGGCCGGTCCCAGTCACCCACCCGGGCGCAGAACACGAACCCCGGCCTGTCCCCGGCGCGGGCGGCCATACCTGATCCCGATCCCCAGGGCAGCCTCTCGATGTCAGCGGCCAACCGGCTGTCCTCCAGGGCCTGGCGCAACTCCTGGCGGTACTCCTCGCCGGAGAGGGCTCCGCGGGAGGTCCCGCCTCGCTCGAAGATACGACTCTCCTCCCGGCGCAGGCGCTCGATCTCCCGGCGGGTCTCCGTGAACTCCCGGTCCACGGGATCGACGGCCTGCCCGGGCATGATTTTTCCCACCCCGACACTGGCGGCGGCCTGACGGATCTTGAGATTGAGCCGCTCCTCCAATCCCAGCAGGTCGTCGAGCCGTGCGTCGGGGAACACGCAGTGGAGGAACACCTCGGCGTGCCGCGAGCCGATCCGATCGATCCGTCCGTGGCGCTGCACCAGCCGCATGGGATTCCAGGGCAGGTCGTAGTTGATGATGTGACGGGCCTGTTGCAGGTTCACTCCTTCGGCCAGCACGTCGGTGGCGACCACGATGTCATGCAGATCCCGGTCCGAACCGGGCGGTGCGTCGGTGGTGCGGGGAGCGAAACCCCACAGTACGCCCGCCTTGTTCCCGGGGCTCCGGTTTCCGGACAACCCGGCAACCCGGCCGCGATAGGAGGCCAGCCGGGGATCGGTCTCGGTTACCTCTCGGAGGTGGTCGAAGATCCAGTCCACGGTGTCGGCGTAGTAGCTGAAGATCAGCACCTTGCGCCGGTCGCGGGTGTCCTCGGGTCCCAGCCCCTCGGCTTCCGCCTGGGTTGCGATAGCGGCCAGCCGACGGACCAACTCGACCAGGGTGGGGTCGCTGCGGCGGGTCACGGTGCGGGCGGCGGCTGCGAAGGAGGACAGCAACTCCCGGTCCTGGCGAACATGGGTGGCCAGCCGGTCGATGTCGTAGTCGGTGGCATCCTCGGTGAGGGCGGTGTGAGTATCGAGGTAGGCGTTGATCTCGTCGAGGTCGTCGGAGTCGGTGGCCACCCAGTCGACCAGCGCCGCTCCGGTGGCCACCCGGCCGCCCTCCTTCAAGAGGGAGAGGAAGGCGTCGTGGTTTCGGACCATGCGCTCGCAGGTCTTGGCAAAGGCGTGCGGGGAGGACTCGAATCTCTTCAGCAGTCCGGAACGCAGCAGTCCCGCCAGTTGTATCTCGTAGGTCTCCACGTCGCGATCCAGCCGATACTGGGACGGGGCGTACCGGGCCAGGGTGAGCACCTCGGGATCGTCCGGGTCGGCGTCGTCGGGAGGATCCAGCGCCCGCCCGAACCGGTCGAAGAAACCGGGCAGCACCGCGTCGAGGTCGTAGGTGATCCTGCGCACCCGGGGAGTGGGGAAGGTGATGGTCACCTCCTGGTCGGCGACTTTGATGGTGTCGTTGGGATAGAAGCGTTTCACGAACGACCGGGTGCGGCGCACCGCCACCGCGTCCAGCACGTCGAAGAGGTGTTCGGGTGTGAGATCGTCGGGATTGAGGGCCATGGCCTTGGCGAAATGATCCCGCAGGGAGCGGATGCCCACATCGGCGAAAGCGGCATCGTTGCGCAGGAAGTATCCGAGCTGGTAATAGAGGTCCCACAGGCTGTTGTTCACCGGCGTGGCCGTGAGCAGCACCAACTGCTTGGGGGGAGATCCGGCCAGCAGCCGACGCAGCGCCTCGGCTCGCTGCGTCCCCGGATTGCGCAGATTGTGGGCCTCGTCGATAACCACCATGGCGTAGTCGTTGATCTGACGGTCGAGCTTCGTGCCGGTGGCGTGGTGGGGATTGAGTCGATGGTCGCCGGCCATTTCCTCGAACGAGCGGAGTTCCATGGGAAGGTTGTACTCGGAGCGGAACGCTCTCCACGGTCCGTCCCGCAGGGTTGCCGGGGTGACCACCAGGACCCGCTGACGCCTATCGATGGCCGCTTCGCGGATCAGCTCTCCGGCCAGGAAGGTCTTGCCAAGCCCCACCTCGTCGGCGATCAGCACTCCGTGGCGGCGTTCCAGGATGCGCCTGGCCCGCCACAGCCCATCGGCCTGGAAAGTGGTGAGATGGATTTGGGATACGCCGGTGGCGAGGGCCTCGTCGTCCAATTCCTCGCCGTAGCGTTCCCACAGCATCCGCAGATAGATGAGTTGGGGGGAGTGCGGCTTGAAGCGGGCATCGAACAAGGCGGCCAGATCGTATTCGACCGCCTCGGTCCAAAGCTCCTCGAACCACTCCGCCACCTGCCCGACCACGTAGGGCTGGTAGTTGCCCAGGTTCAGCTCCAGGTTGGTGGTGAGCCCGGCGTGGGTGAAGTTGGACGATCCGGCTACCACCCCGTGGGAAGGTTCGCTCACCAGGAAGGCTTTGCCGTGAAGGAACCGGCCCTCCAGCCGCCGCACTTGCACTGAGCCGGACCGAAGCCACTTGAGCAGTCGCCGGGCGGAGATGTCCGCCTCCACCGAGAATCCCAGCAGATCCCGGTCGGTGGCCAGGCTGTGTTCGTGACTCGCCAGCGCTTGTTTCAGCCGGGTGCGGGCCGCCCGCTCCGGGATTGCCGACTCGACTCCCAGCTTTCGTTTTCGTCTCTCGGGCGGGGTGGGCTCGGCGCCCAGCAACAGCCGGACCCCGGTGGCTTGATCCAGGGAGTCGGCCAGAAGCGAGAACCCGCCGAGATTGAAATAAGCAGTGGCGATGTCCACCCGAGCACCGCCCACCAATCCGGTTGCCGCATGGGAGATGAACCCGTTGAGAGCCTCTGCCACCGTATCGCCGGCCCGATTGGTTGCCAGTTCCGGTTTGGCGAAGTCCTTGACGCCGGTTTCGGTCATGAATTTGACGGCCGATGGGAATCGTATTGAGCAAACCACCGATCAAGGTATCTTCGGTAAGAAGTCAGCGTGCTTTCCGTGTAGCGGTTTCCTGCGAGAAAAGATTCCACAGCCTCTGCATCAAACCGTCCAGGATGAGTGCCTTTGCTGAGTGTGCGGTCCACCCACCTGCTGATGACCTGTCGCATCGAATCTATGGTGGCCTTAGAAAACCCAGGGCATTGAAACCTGTCTGCTCGGAGTTGCCAACGGAGAGCATCAAGGCTTCCTCCAGAAGCATTTTTCCAAGTGATCCAGCCGTTGGTGGCTCTTCCTGTTATTTGCCGTCCGGCACCTGAAGGTGATGTCCTGATGGAACCGTCGACGTCGAAGTAGCCATCGGGGGTTAGGGTGGCCTGAAACTCCACTCCGCTGTGGATCATGGTTAGAACTTCCCCCACCGCGAGGTACCCAGCGGCGATCAGGTCGCTCACTCCTACATCAGCTGTGGGACTCTCCGGCTCCGGTCCAGCGGCATCAAGCGGTTCGGAATCCTCAACGGGCGAGGCCTGCTGATTCAATAGGTTGGCCAGCCGATCGGCGGCCTCCCTGGACAGTCTGGCCTTAGTGTCTCCGATGCGAAGGCGCACTTCGGTGGCGGTCTGGGTAACAGTAAGGATGCTTCCGTCGATGCATCCGATATGGACCTTCGTCATACGATTCTCCTGAAGTGTTCGAGCACTGCGGCGTGGCGCTCCGCGTAGCGTTGGGGGTCTTTGTGGTCGAAAGTCTGGTAGATGACGGCCAAGTCGTTCTCATCTAGTCCGTAGAGGTGGGCAACGCAGGCATCAAGCTCGTGTATCAGGGACTGTTTGACTGCTGGGTCATTGGTTGACCCGACCGGAACACACACCTCGGCGGCCCAGTCAGCGAACCGATCATCCACCGCCGCAAGCCGGCCAGATATCTGGGCTACCCGGGCCCGGACCGGGTGTTCCGTGCCCGGATCAGGAATCGTAAGGAGACTGATTTGCTCGAATGTCAGGTGGAGTTCAACCGTGCGCCGCGCTTGCCAGTCGCACGGCATGGAGCAAAGCACGCCTAGAACATATGCTTCGTCCACTGCCGTCCCAGCGATTCGCAGCAAATATGGCGCTTGGTGGACGATTACCCGATTCCCGGGAATCAAAGTAGATATGACAGTACGAGTGTTGGTTGGATTGGTAACGTCCCGGAACGTTATCCGAGGAGCAAGAGCGGGTAGGGTTGTGGGATCCTGAGCAATGGATTTCTCTTGTTCGGCAAAGGCAGAGGAAGTGGTGAGGCGCTGGCGTAAGCGCTTTTGCTGCAAATACGGGATAATGGCGGAGGCGCTCACCGAGTCGTAATAGATACCTGTTTCCGGTTCCCATATGTCGAACGACGAGCCCTTGTAAACAGGCCATATTTGGTTGGTACCTGATTGGGCGGCATTGCCGTCATCCTTCATGAATCGGTCCCGGTCTCTGCTCGCGTCGAATTCCCGAACCGGGCGGAGGCGCCATCGTCCTTCATGAAGAGTCCCCGATCGTGTGTCGCGTGGAGTTCTGCCACGCCTCGGAAGCGCCACGCCCGTCGTCTCGGAAGAACAGGTGGCGGTCGGTTGTGGAGTTGAAGTCGCCCTGCACCGGGCGGAGGCGCCAGATTCTCTCTCTCTCTCTCTCTCTCTCTCTCTCTCTCTCTGGTGAGGATGAAGCGTGGATGGTGTTTCATCTTGCGCCACACGTTGAACGCGGCGAGAGTGGGCACCTGCGGGAAGGCCGCTGAATTCGACCATCGGACGAACTCCGCAATTGGCACAACAGCAGGACCTTCAGCGGTTATCTGTCGAAAATGACGTAAGGAGTTGGCTGGCCCCGGGTATATGGCTACGTAGGGACCCTGGTCATCCTTGTCAAAGCCACCCCCTAGGGTCGGACCGAAGCGACTCCTTGCGGACGGTGAGGAGTGCAAAAGTGTAGCGTCCGTCGACGCCGTCGAACGCCCACTGGCGGGTGTTGAGGCAGGTAGCGACGGATAGAATCGCGTGGCCACCACCAAGGCGACTGTGTAGGCGTTGTGAATTCCCTCGAACACCCATCCACGGTTGTTGATGAGGGTCGAGACGGACATCCGCCCTCCGCCCTCCGCCCTCCGCCCTCCGCCCTCCGCCCTCCGCCCTCCGCTAGTATTGGTAATTTCCCTGCGCCAGTTCGCCATTCCGGCGTCGGCCAGAGCCGAGCGAGGCAAGACGGTTCCCAGCCTCCCATCTCCCCGGAGCAGGGCCAGATTGGCCCAGCAAAAGGCTTTGTACAGGTCGGTCTGTCCAGATCCCAGTTTTGGAAAGGTGGCCCTTAGCAGTCGCTTCAGATCTTCGGCATTTTGCCTCTCTGTTAGGAATTCCGATGCCAGGTCAGGTCTGGAGTGTTCAAGTTCGTTGATCTGCGCCCGTCTTCGAGAGACCGGTAGCGAGCGAACCCCGGGTAGATGAGTCCCCCACCAGATCTCGCGGTCGACCACCACCTTTTCCCAGGGTGGGTTGCCGAGCAGGCAGTCGAATCCCGGTCGGTCTCGGAGGAAAACCTCGGGGAAGGTCGAGGGGAAGTGCACGGGATCGAACCGGTCAATGGCCTCTGCCACCTCATCGGTGGCGGCCAGTTCGACAATGGCGCGCTCATCGAACTCCGGCAAAGAACACGCCCCGGCTCGTACCGCAGTGATCACGTCGAACAAAGCTCGCGCCTCGACGACTTCCTCCCTAGCGGATCGGTGGGCTTGACGCGCCTCCTCGATCTCCCGCTTGTCGGCGTCTGAAGTGCGGGCCAGACGGCGCAGCGAATGCTCGGCTTTGGCGAGCCACGATTCGATCACAATTCGGAACAGAGTGGGCTTGTCAGGATCGGCGTCGGGATCGAAGGTGGTCACCACTTCACCGAGGGAGGCCACCCCGGTCAGACTGTCGCCCCGTACGAAGTTGTGATCCAGGAACGACAGGGGTAACCCGGGCACGAAGGTGTGAACCCAGATACCGAGTCGGGCCAACTCCACTGCCACCCGGTTGAGGTCCACCCCGTAGACACAGTGGCGGGCCACCTGTCGACGCAGGAGTGATCCGGTCTCGATCTCCACTCCGTCGGCCAGAACCCCCAGAGATCCCAGCGCGGCCCTCCGCAGCCGCGCCAGTTCGTTGACCACCGCCGGAATGGGATGGAGGGAGAGCCAGGCCGACAGCCGGGCCTCGATCCGGTCGACCGCCGCCACCAGGAAGTGTCCCGATCCCATGGCGATGTCAGCGCATCGAAAGTCGAAGAAGGCCTCGGCCAGGGCAGCGTCGTCTCCGGCTTCCCGGAGAGCGTCGAGTCGGGCTAAGTGGTCACTGAGCGCCGGTTCCAGGGCATGATCGAGCAGGTGTTCGACCGCGAACGGCTTGGTGAAGTACGAGCCGGTGCTCTTGCGCACCCCGGACCGGTTGTGGAGGTACACGGAACCGGCCGGGACCGCCACCTCCGGCCCGGCTCTGACGGACTTCGCACGGGCCCTTCCGGGGGGGGGGCTTCACCGGAACATATACCCCCCGACGATTGAGAGTGAGGTCCTCTCGGGCCACCGAGAGCCGCGATTCCAGCAATCCCTCGTAGATCGTTCCGAATTCCCGCACCGACAGCGACCGGAAGTCCACCGGACCCTTGCCCTCCTTCCCCCTGTCGACCAGAAGGGCGGCAAGCGCCGGCGCCATTTCGGCATCGGTGAGCCTCAGGTCGGCCAGAATCCTTTCTGAGGGGTTGATCCCGGGATCGGAGGAGAACAAACCGCCGTTGTAGGCCGGGACTCCCCAGCCGACGTTCCCCTGATCCACCGTCAGCCAGAGTTGGTTCACGTCGTCCCACAGGGCGGTGGCGACCGGATCGCTGGGCAGTTGCTCATCGGCCAGGCGCTGGGCGATCCCGGTCAGAGACTTGCTGTGGTACCACTCGTTGGTGCGGTAGGGCAGCAGATCCTTGTCCTCGGCGTAGGCGACGAACAGCAACCGGAAGAGAATCACCATCACCGCCTCGTAGGCATCGGCCAACTGTTCCTCGGAGAGTTCGCCCTCTTGGATGTGGCTTGCTAACCGGGCAACCACCGCTTCCGCCAGCAGAGGCACCGTCTCGTTGTACACCCGCTCTCGGAGGCGCACGGCCAGATCGGCCGCGAATCTGGCCGACTCGGCGAGGATTTGCTCAACGGTCCCGTTGGCCGCCAGCGCCTCGGAGGAAAACAGCAGATGAAGGTAACCGCTCTGTTCTCGGGGCAGCAGCGCCAGGTTCAGTTCCACGAAGGTCTCGGCCCGCCCCTTGCGTCCCACTCCGGTGTCGGGACGGGCTGCGTACAGTCGGATCTCCGAAGAGCGGGTGAGCACCACCCAAGGGACTCCTTCCTGGTCGGCCACGGCTAAAGCGCGCGACACTGGGGAGGCATTATTGAATCGTTGAGCCGGGGCCTCGAACGGCTCCTCCTCGTCGCAGAACACTGCCACCGCTCGCTTGGCGCCGTTGATGGTGAGCATGGAGGCGTTGTATCTCAGGGCCTCGACACCGAAGCCGAGGCCCTCCATCAACCGGCGGCCACGCAGGCCGAGCAGTGGAGAGGCCTTGTCGACTGCAACGTTCCAATCGGGGCGGGCGGGCACTCCGGCCTGAAGTTCCTGGGTGGCCAGCAAACCGACGTTGCGCACTCCCGGCATGGGTGAGTCCACTTCGGGCAGGGTGGCGAGGAGGAACCGGGTGGCGGCGTGGTGACTGGGCTCGCCGAGGGCCACATCGGCCATCCGCTCTGCCTGGGACACCTCGAGGTCGTGACGAGCCGGCTGATCACCCACCGGCCCGTAGACAGAAACTCGCCGGCCTTCAAGGGTCGGGTAGGAGACGATCAGCAGCACCGGGCTGGCCCGCCCCGCCTTCCGCTTGTCCCAAGCCTTTCGCAGGTCGACGGTTGTGGGCCTGCGGGACGCCCGGGCCAAAACCACCTCCAGCCCATTGGGAGCGTCCTGGGTGAACATCCTCTCGGGGGTCAGCGTGGCGGGGAATCCGCCCGGCGCCGACCACGACCGGGGTTCCCGGTCGATCAGGAATTCATCTGTCCGGTTTGTCTTCTGCATCATTGATCGGAGGGACTGTGCGACACCGCGATTCCTGTCGTTAGCCTGCTATTGCAATATGACTCGGCAAGAGTTCTCGACCGACAGTTTCTTTAGCTGTGGAGTAAGGTTTTCCTGATGCTAGTTGATGTGGCCTGGGTGGTGGTGGGCATGGCGGTGCTCATCTTCGGCGCGGAGCGGCTGGTGAGCGCCGCCGAGCGGCTGGCCCACTACTGGGGAATGTCCACCGTCCTCATCGGAGCGGTGGTGGTGGGGTTGGGAACCTCCCTGCCGGAGATGCTGATCTCGGGCCTGGCGGCGGCCCGGCCCAACGGGCTGGATCTGGCCACCGGCAACATCGTGGGATCCAACATCGCCAATCTCTCCCTGGTGCTGGGCGTTGCCATACTCGTCGCTCCGTTGAAGAACGTCACCACGGACCTGCGGCGGGAGTGGCTGGCCATGCTGGTCGGATCTTTCGTGCTGGTCGTTCTGGCCTGGAACAACGCCTTGTCCCGACCGAACGGAGTGGCCCTGGCGGTTGCCATGGCGGTGGCGTTGATGTTGCTGGTGCGATGGTCCCGGGACATGCACTCGATCGACGGGAAAACCGAGAGGGATCCATCAGAAGGTGGCGGGTCCGCCTATTCGGATGAAATCGCTTCGTGGTTGGAGAAGGTAAAAGCGGGGTCCTCGGTGGGTTTGCCAGGGCTGCGCATCCGCCTCAGCCTCGTTCTGTGGAGGGAAATCCTGATGGCCCTCATCTCGCTGGTCCTGACATTGTGGGGCGCCGATCGGCTGGTGGACGGCGCCACCGGCATTGCCGAACGGCTGGATATCTCCGGAGGGCTGGTCGGGCTGACACTGGTGGCGCTGGGGACCTCCCTTCCCGAGTTGGCCACGGCCGTCGCCGCGGCCCGGCACGGGAACACCGAACTGGTCATAGGGAATGTGCTCGGTTCCAATCTCTTCAACGCCCTGGCGGTGGGTGGCATAGCAGGACTGGTCGGGGACGGGGTCTTCACCGGCAATTTCCGGGGCAGCCTTCTTTGGATGATGGGAACCGCCGTGGCGGCGGGGGGGATAGCAAATGGTCTCCGCGGGTTCGATCGACTGCGACCCTTCCGCAGCAGCAACCGCGTCCTGCAGATGATGGGGTCTGCCCTGGCGACGGGGGATGTCGTTTTCTCGCGATGGTCCCAAAGCCGGGTAGCGGGAGTGGTATTGGTGGTCTTCTACCCGCTGGCCCTGGTTCTCGCCGGTCTGTGATTCACGGGCGGGATCGGATCCCATAGGGGAAGCTGGCGAGTTCGGAGGTCAGATGGTCGGCTACCCGTCGTATCCGCCGCCCGATTTCCGATCCATCCGACTTGCCGGGGAATCGATAAGTGGGTCCATGGACGCCCAGAGCGGCCACTACCTTGCCGTGAGGGCCGATCACCGGGGCCGCCACCCCTGAGATGTCCACGGCGGACTCTTCGTGAGCCCAGACAAAGCCGTCGCGACGGGCGGCCTGAAGTCGGGTTTGCAGGACCCGGGGATCAACAATGGTGTGAGAAGTAACCCGGACCAGGTCCTCGCTGAGGTAATTGCGTAGTTGGTCCGGTCCCCAGCTTGCCAGGCACATCTGACCGGTGGCAGTGGTGTGGATTGGGAAGGTATGGCCCGTCCAGTCCTGAACATGTACGGTTCGATCAGCCACGACCTGGCTGATGTAAAGAATCTTCTTGCCCTCCGGCACGGTAAGAACGGCGTCCTCCCCGAACCGGGAGACAAGATTGTCAAGGTGGGGTCGGCACAACTGCTTCAAGACCTGCGGAGAGGTCCCCCTTCCGGCCAGCACTTCCAGGCCGGGTCCGACCCGATACCGGCCCCGTTTGCCGACTTGCTCCACCATTTCCAGATGCTCGAGGGTGACCAGCATGCGGGAGACCGAGCTTTTCGGAAGGCGGGTGGCCTTGGTGATCTGCGCCAGGCTGGCGCTGCGGGGAGACGCCACCACGACTTGCAGAACCGCAAAGGCTCGCGCCACTGCTCGCACCGGAGCGGTCATGGTGACGTATGGGGTGGATCAGGCAGCATGGTCACGTACCATTGGCTGGAATATACTACGAAGCGGGAATCGGGTAAGGAGTTAGGAGAGATGGCCGTTCACAGCAAAGTGGTACTCACCTGCGCGGTTACGGGGAGTTCCCACACGCCCACCATGAACATAGGGATACCGGTCACCCCCGAAGAGATGGTGGTCCAGTCGGTGGAGGCCCATGCCCGGGGCGCAGCCGTGATACACATCCACGCCCGGGATCCTCGCAATGGTCGGCCCAGCGCCGACGTCGGATTGTTCCGGGAGTATTGCGTGGGCATCAAGGAGAAATGCGATGCGGTGATCAGCATCACGACGGGTGGCGCCACCGGACAGACCATCGAAGAGCGATTGGCGGTGATCAAGGCCCTGCAGCCCGAATTGGCCACCTGCAACCTGGGCACCATGAATTACGGGCTGTTCCAGATGATTCCCCGGTACGAAGGTCGGTGGAAGTACGACTGGGAAGAGCCCTATCTGGAGTCCACCCGTCATGAGCCCTTCGTGAACCGGTTCTCGGACATCGAGTACATGCTCACCGAGTTGACCGAAGAGACGGGCTGCCGGTTCGAGTTCGAGGCCTACGACGTGGGGCATCTCTATACGCTGGCCTATTACGCCGACCAGGGATTGGTGAAACCTCCCATTTTCATGCAATTCGTGGTGGGAACCCTGGGAGGCATCGGCCCGGATATCGAGAACGTGGTGGCCATGAAGCAGACTGCCGACCGACTGTTCGGGACCGACATCGAGTGGTCGGTGCTGGGTGGGGGCCGGTTCCAATTCGACATCGTCACCGCCGGCGCGGTGCTGGGAGGCCATGTCCGGGTCGGTTTGGAAGACGGTATCTATCTGCGAAAAGGACGGCTGGCCGACGACAACGCCGAACAGGTGGCCAAGATGGTCCGCATCCTGAACGAGTTGTCCCGTGAGACCGCCACCTCCGATGAGGCCCGGGAGATACTGGATCTCAAGGGCCTCCACAACGTGGCGTTCTGATTGTCACGTCCTCCTGACGTCCGTGTGCATCTGACCCGTCGCGGTGGTGATGGCTGAGCCGGGAGGATCCGGGCAGCGGTTTCGCTCCAGGGTGGGGGTGGTGGGGCTGGTGGGCGCCGGGGTGATCGGACGGGGATGGGCGGTCAGGGCACTGGCGCGGGGCTGGGAGGTGGTGGTGACCGACCCGGACCCGCAGACGGAGTCGGGACTGTCTTCTTTTGTGGAGCGGGTGTGGCCGTCGGCCATGGCGCTGGGCCTGCATCCGGGGGCCCGCCCCGACCGGGTCCGGTTCGCGCCGAACATCGAGGAGGTGACGGCCCGTGCCGATCTGATCGTCGAGTCGGTCCCCGAGCGGGAAGGTCTCAAGAAAAAGGTGGCCTCCCGCATCGACGCGGTTACTCCCTCCGACGTTTTGATATGCTCCAGTTCCTCGGGGCTCCTTCCCACCCGTCTGCAGGCCGACCTCCGCCATCCCGAGCGGTACCTGGTGACCCATCCCTTCAACCCCGTGTACCTATTGCCGCTGGTAGAGCTGTGCGGGGGCCGCCGGACCAGCCCGGAGGCCGTGAAGACGGCGGAGACGGTCTTCCGGGACCTGGGGATGCATCCCCTGGTGGTGCGCAACGAGATCGAGGGATATCTGTCGGATCGTCTCCAGGAGGCTCTCTGGCGGGAGGCTCTCTGGTTGGTCAATGACGGGATCGCCACCACCGATGAGCTGGATCAGGCGATCGTTTACGGGCCCGGTCTGCGGTGGGCGGCCATGGGGACCATGCTCACCTTCCATCTGGCGGGGGGAGAGGGGGGTATGCGGCACATGCTGGAGCACTTCGGGCCCGCCCTGGAACTTCCGTGGACCGGTCTCAAAGCGCCTCCCCTGACCGATGAACTCATAGAGTCGGTGGCGGAGGGGGTGGAGCGGCAAGCGGACGGCAGGAGCGTGGCGGAGTTGGAACGGCTGCGCGACGGGTACCTGATATCGGTGATGAGGGCGCTGCGCCCCCACGACCTGGGAGCGGGACGCCTTATGGCCGAACGCGAGGCGATGCGACTGTCGGCCCGGGCCGTGACCTGGGGAGAAGGCGACCTGGTGCCTGCCCCGCTGGAACTGTACAGGTGCCGGGTGGAGCCGGATTGGGTGGACTACAACGACCACATGACCGAGAGCGCCTACCTGACTGCCTTCGGATGGGCGTCGGACGCCCTGTTCCGCTACGTTGGGATCGACGAACGGTACCGGGAAGATGGTCATTCCTTCTACACCGTGGAGACTCACATCCACTATCGAAGGGAGGCTTCGCTGCACCAGGAACTCCTTTTCAAGACCCAGGTGCTGGGAGTGGACGGCAAACGCCTCCACCTCTTCCACACCATGTTCGACGACAGGGGGACTCTGCTCTCCTCCACCGAGCAGATGCTCCTGCATGTCGACACCGGGGCGGGGGCTGTGGCGCCCATTCTCCCAGCCCCGGCCGGAGCTTTGGATGCGGTGCTCGAGGCCCACCGGGAACTACCGATCCCCCCCGAGGTCGGTTCCCGGATGCGCCTGGGCGGGCGCAACTGAGAGAAGGGAGACCGCATGGATTTCGCACTGACCGACGAACAGTCGCTGATTGTCGCCACAGTCCGCGACTTCACCGAACGAGAGCTCATGCCGCATGAGGAGGAGGTGGAGAGGCTCGGGCACGTCCCGGTTCCGATGGCCGAAGACATCAGGCAAAAGGCGATTGCGGCGGGGATCTTCTCGGCCAACATGCCGGTGGAGGTGGGGGGCGCAGGGCTCGACAATCTGACCATGGCCCTGGTGGAGAAGGAATTGGGCAAGACCTCCTATGCCCTCCATCACCTGGTGGCCCGGCCTTCTAACATCCTGCTGGCCTGCCAGGGGGACCAGCGACAGCGTTACCTGTACCCGACAGTGGAAGGGAAGCGGATGGAGGCGCTCGCCATGAGCGAGCCGGACGCCGGTTCCGATCTGCGAGGCATGAAGTGCCGGGCGAGAAGGGACGGGGATGAATACGTGATCAACGGAGTGAAGCACTTCATTTCCCACGGGGACATCTGCGACTACGTGATCCTCTTTGCCTCGACCGGCCCCGACCCGGAAGCACGCCCCGCCAGCGGGAGGGCGCCGCAGAGGATCACCGCTTTCCTGGTGGATGTGGGGACCCCGGGCTTCGAGGTGCAGGAGGGTTACCAGTGCGTATCCCACCGGGGATACAACAACGCGATCTTCAACTTCGACGACTGCCGGGTGCCGGTCTCCCGGATTCTGGGGGAGGAGCACCGAGGTTTCGAGGTGGCCAATACCTGGCTTAGCGGTACCCGCCTGGCGGTGGCGGCCAACTGCCTGGGCAGAGCGGAACGGGCCATGGAACTGGCCGCCGGATGGGCCGCCCGCCGCACCCAGTTCGGGCAGAATATCGGGCGCTTCCAAGGGGTGTCCTTCAAACTGGCGGACATGGCCACTCAAATGGCGGCCGCCGAACTTCTCACCCTGAGAGCCGCCTGGAAGGCCGATAGGGGGCAGATGGCCTCGGCGGACGCGGCCATGGCCAAGCTGGCCGCCACCGAAATGCTGGCCTTTGTGACCGACGAGGCAATCCAGGTCTTCGGCGGGATGGGGCTGATGGGAGAATTACCGCTTGAGAGGTTGTGGCGCGACGCCCGCGTGGAACGCATTTGGGACGGAACGTCGGAGATACAGCGGCACATTATCTCCCGCTCCATTCTGCGGCCTCTGGGGGGCTGACGGCTTGCCGGAACTGGGGAGACTGCTGAGGCCCGAATCGGTGGCGCTGGTGGGCGGGGCTCTGGTGAACCGCCTGGTTGCATCCTGCAGGGAGATGGGGTTTGCCGGGGAGATATGGCCGGTGAACCCGCGTCAAAGCCGCCTGGCGGGCCTTCCCTGTTACCCCGACCTCCGGGGTCTTCCCGGGGTCCCGGATGCGGTGTTCCTGGCTGTGAATCGTCAGCGGACCATAAAGGCGGTGGCCGCCTTGGCGGAGATGGGGGCGGGCTCGGCCGTTTGTTACGCATCGCTGTTCGCGGAACTGGGGGAGGACGGTGTGGTCCACCAGCGTCGACTGGTGGAGGCGGCGGGAGAAATGCCCATCCTGGGCCCCAACTGTCACGGCTTGATCAACGCGGTGGACAGAGTCGCTCTGTGGCCGGATTTGATGGGGTGCCAACCGGTGTCGGAGGGAGTGGCCCTCATCTCCCAGAGCGGGAATGTCGGCCTGAACCTGTCGTTCCAGCGGAGGCAATTGGCCATTTCCCACCTGGTCACGGTGGGAAATCAGGCCACCGTGGGTATAGAGGACGTGATGGAGGAATTACTCCGGGATGAAAGAGTCCGGGGGTTCGGTCTCTTTATGGAGGCGGTCAGGGACCCGGCCCGGTTTCTGCCGGTGGCTCGTCGCGCCCTGGCCGAGCGGATCCCGGTGGTGGCGCTTCTGGTGGGACGCTCCCGGCGCGGCGCGGAGATCGCTCGAAGCCACACCGCTTCCATGAGCGGGATGGCCGACGCCCACCGGGCCCTATTCGACCGGGCGGGGGTGGTGAGCGTCGACACGATCCCCGAACTCCTCGAGACGTTGGCAGTGTTGGTGGGGACCGGTCCCCTGCCCGGGAACCGCATCGTGTCCCTGTCCTGTTCCGGAGGGGAGGCTTCCTATGTGGCCGATTTGTCGGAAGGCGGTCCCCTGGACTTCGCTCCGTTCCCCCCGGACCAGGCTGCCAGGGTGGATCGGATCCTGGAGGGCCGGGTCAGGGTGGGCAATCCCCTGGACTATCACACCTTCATATGGGATGACCGCCGTCGCCTGGAGCAACTGTTCGGCGAAGTGATGTCGGGCCCCCAGGACGCCACCATGTTGGTGCTGGACCTGCCCGAGGCGGAAGGGGACTTCTCGGCTTTCCGGAAAACGGCCCGGGCCATGGTCTCCGCCCGGGCCAGGTCCGGCCGTCCCGCCCTGGTTGCCTCCGGGGTTCCCGAAAACCTTTCTGCCGATCTCTGCCGGGAGTTGGCAGCCGGCGGGGTTACGCCCGTGCGGGGGATCGAGTTGGCCCTGTCGGGATTGGAGGCGGCCGTCAGATGGGGTGAGTCGGCGCATGGAACGCCCCCTCCCTCTCCGCTCCCGGTCCCTCCACCCACCTCCCGGGTGATCGGCCTGAATGAGGTCCAGGCCAAGGCGCGGATCAAAAGTTGGGGAGGGCCGGTCCCCCTGGGACGGGTGGCGCCGGCTGAAGAGGTGGGTGCAGTGGCGGGAGGGATGAGGTACCCACTGGTTGTCAAGGTCCTGGGCTTGGATCACAAGACGGAGTCGGGCGGGGTCCGACTGGGGCTGGCGACGCCTGCGGACTTGGAGGAAGCGGTCAAAGCCATGTCGAAGGACCATGAAGGCCTCTTCCTGGTGGAGGAGATGGTGGAGAACATCATCGCCGAACTCCTGGTGAGCGTGCGTCGCCAATGGCCGGTCGGGTGGCTGGTGACGCTGGGCGCCGGCGGGGTTCTCGCTGAATTGGTGGATGATCTGGCCCACTTCCTGGCGCCTGTTCACCCCAGGGAGGTGGAGAGAGCTTTGCAGGGGCTGAAGGTGGGGCGGCTCCTGACCGGATATCGGGGAGCGGCCCCGGCGGACCTGCACAACGTCGCCACGGCGATCTGCAATCTGGTGAACGGGGCGCTGGGGGACGGCGACGTGATGGAACTGGAGGTCAACCCGCTGTTGGTGACTGCATCCGGGACGGTGGCGGTTGATGCCTTGTTGACCGTGACGGGCTGAGTCCGGCCGCTGACAGCTGTCGTTGCTCCCGGAAAGGGTACCGGGAGGCCGGATGGGTCCACACTCTGGACGGGAAGTCCGGCGCCCGGTCCGACCGGGTGATTCTCCCGGTGTCCCGTCGGGGTGCGGCGAGTCGGGGGTGGCCACGAGGGTTCGACCGATCGCGGGCCTACCCCGCAAGACCTTCGGGAACCGAGTATCTTTTGCCAGGAGGCGGGTCACCAACCGACCCGATCGGCAACCTGTCAGCCCACGTCAAGGCGGTACCGTGAATGGTCGATTCGAATAGGCATCCGGACCGTTCCCGCATCCCGCCCATCTCTGCAACCGGTGTTTGGAAGGTGTTCGGCAAACGGGTGGACGACGCTATGGAGATGGCCAGGAACAACGTGGACCAGGCCGAGATCCTGGCGGAGAGCGGATGCGTGGTGGCTGTCAAAGACGCCGGTTTCGAGGTGAACAGGGGAGAGGTGTTCGTGGTGATGGGTCTTTCCGGCAGCGGAAAGTCCACCCTGATCCGCTGTCTTTCCCGGCTGATAGAGGCGACCGCCGGCACGATTCTCATCGACGGCAGAGACCTGGGAGAGATGTCCGACGTCGAACTGCGTGAACTCCGTCGTCACACCATCAGCATGGTGTTCCAGAACTACGGGTTGTTTCCTCACCGAAGGGTCGTCGACAACGTGGCTTTCGGGCTGGAGGTGAGGGGGGCGGACAAGGAAGAGCGTTACCGGACCGCCACGGAGATGATCGAATTGGTGGGGCTCGAAGGGTGGGCCGACAAGTACCCTGAGCAGTTGAGCGGAGGAATGAAACAGAGAGTCGGTCTCGCCAGGGCTCTGGCTGTTGATCCTGAAATCCTTCTCTTTGACGAACCGTTCTCTGCCCTTGATCCGTTGATCCGTCGGGACATGCAGGATGAGCTCCTGAGCCTTCAAGAGCGGCTGCATTGCACCATGGTGTTCATAACCCATGACTTTTCCGAGGCCCTGAAGTTGGGAGACCGCATTGCCATCATGAGATCCGGGGCCATCGTCCAGGTGGGGACTCCGGAGGAAATAGTCGCACACCCCGTCGATGACTACGTCAGGGATTTCACCCTCGATGTTCCCCGTGACAAGGTGCTGTCGGCGGGAGCGGTGATGGCGCCGGTTTCGGACCTGCCTCCACCGATTGTTCGCCCGGAGGGGAAGGCAGTGGCGGCCTCCGCCCGATTGGAGACCGTTCTTCCTCGCCTGTTGACAGAAGGCAGGCCGGTGCCGGTCATAGATGCCGATGGTCATTGGTGTGGAGTGTTGGAGCCGGCGGTGGTCTCCCGCTATCTGTGGTCCCGGTGACGTCTTTGACCCGGCGGTGGTCGATGAACATACCGCGTTCGGTCGGTCTGCTCGGGTCGGCCGTGCTGGTGCTCGGAGGACTGATAGTTTTCCTTCCCGACGCAATAACGGAATTCCCGCCGGAGTGGGACGTCGGGTTCGGACCGGCGGTGAACGACGTACAGCAGTGGTGGATAAGTAATCGGCGCGATCTTGGGCTGTACCTGTACTTCTTCGATCCGCTTTCCGACTCCATCGACTGGCTGCTGCGCGCCTTCGAGAATCTGTTGTCGGGCATTCCGTGGTATGTGCATGTGGCCGGAGTGGGGATCCTGTTCGGCACCAGGATGGGGACGTCCCGAGGGCTGGCGGCGGGAGCAGGCATGCTCTATTTCGTGGTGCTCGGTCTGTGGCAACAGAGCGTCCAGACTTTTGCACTGATGACGGTGTCGGTGGCGCTGTCGGTGGCGATCGGCATCCCCATCGGGATACTTGCCGCCCGAAGCGATTGGGTCAATCGGGCCCTGAGGCCGCTGCTCGACTCCATGCAAACCCTTCCCGCCTTTGTGTATCTCATTCCCGTTTTGCTTTTCTTCGGCGTGGCGCGGGTTCCCTCTCTGATCGCAACGGTCATCTACGCACTGCCTCCCGTCATCAGGCTGACCAATCTGGGGATCCGCCAGGTCCCCACCGAGAGCCTGGAAGCCGGAAGAATGTTCGGTACGACCTCGGGACAGTTGCTCAGAAAGGTCCAGTTGCCGCAGGCCGTGCCCTCCATCCTCGCAGGGATAAACCAGACCATCATGATGGCGCTCAGCATCGTGGTGATCGCCGCCATGATCGGCGCAGGGGGATTGGGCCAGGAAGTGCTGCTGGCCCTTCGCCACCAGGAAGTGGGAAGGGCGGTGGAGGCGGGTATGGCCATCGTTTTGATGGCGGTGATGTTGGACCGGTTCTCCCATTCGCTGATAGGGCGGGGTCGACAGGGTTCGGCGGGGTTTTCCGTGATGATGCAGAGGCGAAGCGCATGGATGGTGGGAGCAGGGCTGGGAGCGGCGGCGCTGCTCGGTTGGGTGGCGGGATGGAACGATGCTCCCGCCGGCATGCAGTTCAGTTACGCCGCTCCGATCGATTGGATGGTGGATTGGGCGCGGGACAACCTCTACCAGTTGGGCAATCTTCCCCTGGGCACCGGTCCCTTCAGCGACTTTCTCACCACCTACGGCACCCGTCCATTGCGTCTGTACCTGAGTTCGGAGGCCTGGCCGGTGATTGTGCTCTTCTTCGGGTTCGTGGCCTGGTGGGCGTCGGGCAGGCGACTGGTGGTGGGTTCGGTGCTCGGGACTCTCGTCATCGGTTTTCTGGGTATGTGGACTTTGACGATGGACACCTTGTCGCAGACGGTGGTGGCGGTGCTGATGGCCATTGTGATCGGGCTTCCGCTGGGCGTGGCGGCCTCCCGTCGGGACTGGCTGGAGAAAGCGCTGCGACCGGCCCTGGACACGTTGCAGACCATCCCCAGCTTTTGCTTTCTGGTTCCGGTGGTGATCCTTTTCAACGTCGGCAGGATTCCCGGGATCATAGCCTCGGTTCTCTACGCCCTGCCTCCGGTCGTGCGGCTCACCAACCTGGGCATTCGCAGCGTGGAGAAGGAGGTAGTCGAAGCCTCCGTGTCCTTCGGGGTGACCCGGCGACAGAAGCTGTGGAAGATACAGTTGCCGCTGGCCATGCCCACCGTCCTGGCCGGTATCAACCAGACGGTGATGTTGGTGCTGGCCATGGTGGTCATAGCCGGGCTGGTGGGAGGAGCGGGTTTGGGTTTGGAGGCGGTGAAGGGTCTGGCTCGCAGCGACACCGGACTGGGATTCGAGGCCGGCGCCTCCATCGTGATCCTCGCCATGATTCTTGATCGCGTCACCCAGGGATGGGCGGCCCGATTCCAGCCGCCATCCGCCGAAAGCGGATAGAGGAACACCTTGCGTCTGGGACGAACCGCGAATGTATTGATATCCCACAGGTACGGAATGTATTGATATCCCACAGGTACGGAATGTATTTGATATCCCACAGTTACAGAATGTATTTGATATCCCACAGTTACATATGAAGAAACTGCTACATATGAAGAAACTACGGGCCTAATATACGAAATGTAAAAATTAAACCCCGGGCGAGAGGAATGTCAATGAATAGAACCAGAACTTTCAAGGCGACGCTCTTTGTGGCAGTCTTTGCTCTGTTGATCGCCGCCTGCGGTGGAGATGAGGCGGAGGAAATCGCGCCCGAGACCACGGCCGCCCCCGAAACCACGGCTGCGCCCGAGACCACGGCCGCGCCGGAAACCACGGCTGCGCCCGAAACCACGGCCGCGCCCACCGGGCCGGATCTGGGGGACCTCGACACCATCAAGCTGGCTGTCAACCCCTGGGACGGTTCGGCGGCCAACATCGCGGTGGCCACAGCGGTGCTTGAAAGCGTCGGGTACTCCGTGGAAAGAGTGGATATCGATGAGAACGCCCAGTGGGCCGCCCTCGCCACCGGCGACCTGCATGCCAGCCTGGAAGTGTGGCCATCCGGACACGCCGACAATGTGGCTTCCTACATCGACGGCGGCGGCGGAGTCGTCAACGGCGGTGAGCTGGGCGCCGTAGGCAAGATCGGATGGTGGGTCCCCACCTACGTGGTGGATGACAACCCGGCCGCGGGTAACTGGGAGGGTCTCCAGGATCCGGCTGTGGCCCAGTTGTATTCCACCGCCGAGTCCGGTGAAAAGGGACAGTTCCTGATCGGCGATCCGAGTTGGGTCTCCTATGAGCAGGATATTATCGACAACCTGGGATTGGATCTGGAAGTGGTCTATGCAGGCTCCGAAGAGGCCATTCTGGCGGCTTTGGACTCCGCATCCAGCCGCGGTGAGCCGTTGTTGTTCTACTTCTGGACACCTCACTCGGCCTTCAGCAAGTACGACATCACCGAGTTCGAGTTGCCCCCCTATTCGGACGAGTGCTACGCCTCAGAGGCGGTCGACTGCGACTATCCCGCCGATGTCCTGTTCAAGATAATGTGGGACCAGTTGGAGGACCAGGCGCCTGCCGCCTTCGCCATTCTCTCCAGCTTCAACTATGCCAACGAGGACCAGATCTTCATGTTGGGTCTGATGGACGAAGGCATGTCGGTGGACGAGGCAGCCGCCGAATGGATGGCCGCCAACGAGTCTGTCTGGCAGAGTTGGATCCCGGGCTAAGAGTTCCTGGACAAACCTAAGCGATGAGATGAGGCCGCCCGACCGGGTGGCCTCATCTCTTTTGGCGGCAATCACCGTAGATCGTGGTTTACCCGGGTCAAGCCTTGCCCCTGGGGGATGACCGGGACCCTGCCGGTAAACTTCCAAGGAGCGAGGAGGAAAAGGTTGGCGGGAGTGAAGAAGCAGAGAAGGCGGTACGCCGTGGGAGGGCTGTCTTTTGCAGTATTCCTCATCCTTGCCGAAGAGGTGGTGGATATCGAATTTCTGGGAGAGGCGTTGCTCGGTCTGCTGTGCATCGTTCTGATCGCCTCCTCGGTTGGCGAGAGTTCCGGGGGCGCAACCGAGGTTCCGGCTGAGGATGCCGAAGCTGCGCGGATGATGGGTTCGCCATCTTTCTGACAATCCACCCACGGTCGTGGTCCAGCCTCGCAGGAGCCTCGAACAAGAGGCAGGAGCATGCTGTTTGAGGACCTTTTGGCAGGAGGGGCCGCACTGGTGGCCGACGGCGCCATGGGCACGACCCTGTTCGAATTGGGACTTGAGAGCGGCGAGGCTCCGGAGCGGCTCAATGTCGAGCAACCGGAGATGATCGCCCAGGTACACCGCAACTTCGTGGAGGCGGGGTCCGATCTGATTCTCACCAACACCTTTGGTGGCAACCGTCGACGTCTGGCCTTGCATCGCATGGAGAATCTGGTGGAGGAATTCAACGGCGCCGGGGTTGGGATCGCCCGGCAGGTTGCTTCGGAGGCGAGCAGACCGGTGGTGGTGGCTGCCAGCGTGGGCCCCACCGGAGACCTGTTCGAACCGCTCGGCGTTCTAAGTCATGACGAGGGGGTGGAAGCGTTCTCGGAGCAGATGTCGGCTCTGGTGGAAGCGGGAGCGGACATTCTGTGGATCGAGACCTTGTCGGCCTGGGAAGAGATCGCCGCCGCCACCGAAGCGGCCGCCGGATTCGACACTCCCCACGCGGTGACACTCAGCTTCGACACCAACGGCCGGACCATGATGGGACTGCGCCCCGCCGATTTCGGTCGCTGGTGGACCGAACTTGCCCCCGGGCGCCGTCCGGCTGCGCTGGGCGCCAACTGCGGGACGGGCCTTCCGGAGGCTCTGGTGGCGGCCGCCGCCATAAAGGAGGCCGCTCCCGCCGCGCCGGTCGTCGTCAAGTCCAACTGTGGTATCCCTGTATTCAAGAACGGAAGGCTGACCTATCCACAGGGTCCCGACCTGATGGGCGATTACACCAGGCAGGCGTTGGCTGCGGGGTGCAGAATCGTCGGCGCATGCTGTGGTTCGCTTCCCAGCCACGTTCGGGAGATAAGAACCGCGGTAGACACGATCTGATCAGCCTGCCGGGATTCTCCGAACGCTATGGCCAATGGAATGTGTATACTCTATACACATGCATACGACCAAGATGTAAAGGATGGCTAGAGTCCAACTCTTGATTCCCGACGAGGATCGGGAGCGTTTCATCTATCAAGCCCGAAAGGAGGGGATGACCTTGAGCGCCTGGTTAAGAGCGGCCGCCCATCATCGTTTACAGCAGGGGCAGAAGGAGAGGGCTTTTGAAGGCACCGCCGACCTGAAGAGGTTCTTTGAAGAGTGCGATGCCCTGGAGGGGCCGGCCCGAGAACCGGATTGGGAGGAACACCTTGCCGTGATCAACGAGTCTCGCCTTCGCGGAGCAACCAGGACGTGATCTTTGTCGACACCAATGTTTTCATGTACGCGGTCGGCCGTCCCCATCCCCTGCGGAGTGTCGCCAGGGAGTTCTTTGAGGAGTCCCACCGCGGGCATATTCCCCTTTGCACCTCGGCCGAGGTCCTCCAGGAGTTGCTGCACGTCTATACCGCGCCGGCGAGAATGGACACTCTGAACAAGGCGTTTTCGTTGGTTTTTCGATCGCGGGTTGAAGTGTGGCCATTGGAAGTGGAGGATGTGACGCTGGCTCAGCAGTTGCATACCCGGTATCCAACCCTCGGAGCCCGTGATCTTTGTCACCTGGCAAGTTGTCGTCGGCGTGGAGTCAAGGAAATAAAGACTTTTGACCAGGCTTTGCGCTCCGTTGGGAGACCATAGGGGGGATGGGCGGCTGGAACAGCCCTGGCAACCTCATGAAACCGGGGCCGAGACCTCCACCCGCTGTCAGGGTCGCAAACAGCGGGAGGTCCAAGCGAGGATTCTAAGAGGCCGCAATGTCCCCCTCCCTCCATAGACTGCCCTTATGCGGTTTGTGGTCTTCGACTTGGAAGCGAACGCCGACCATCCCCGTCCCGAGAGCCAGGAGATCATCGAGATCGGCGCTTTGCTGGTGGAGAACGGGGAGGTGGTGGATGAGTTCGCCAGCCTGGTGGCGCCCACTGCGGGTCGGTCCCTGAGTCCGTTGACGGTTGATCTGACCGGCCTGACCGACGAGGCGCTGCAGGGAGCACCCGCCCGGACTTCGGCCTTGCGGGTCTTTACTGAATTCTGTGGCGGTCTGCCGCTGGTGGCCCACAATGGCAGCACCTACGACTTTCCTTTGCTCGATGCTGAATTGCAGCGAGTGGGTCTACCGGTTCCGCGGGGTGAGCGACTCGACACCCTTGAATTGGCCCATGTCGTGTTCCCCCGGGCGGGGAGAGAGTCCACCGTCGACATCGAGGGTAACAATCCTCCCCGTTCTCGCCGCCTGAGCGATCTGGTTGATCACTACCGGAGGGGGGAGACCACAGGGACTGCCCACCGAGCCCTTTCCGACGCCCGGGTGGCATGGGAGGTGATGAGTGGCCTGCTGGAAGACTTGAATCGAGATAATGCCGCCCGCCGCGCCCAGCGGTGGGTGCTGGAGGTCACGGGTCATCCATGGGCGTTGTTCTGTCACCCTGATGTCAGCAGCCTGGCGGGTGCATACCGGCCTGACCTGGTGGAGATAATCCCGCTGCCCCCGCAGTCGGACGATGGAGGCAGTTCTTTGACGGACGCCTGGGAGTCCGGGGATCGGGTTGAGGAGAGCGAACGGCCACCGATTGATTTGGGGGAACTGGTCGATCCTCTCAGCCCGGGAGGGGAGTTGATTCTGAACGGGATGGAGCACCGGCCCTCCCAGGAGGAGATGGCCCGGCAGGTCGCCTCGGCTCTTGCCGAATCCGAGAGCCTGATGGTGGAGGCGCCGACCGGGACCGGCAAGACCCTCGCCTACCTGGTTCCCGCCTGCCGCCTGGCCGCCGCCTGGGACACGCAGGTGCTGGTTTCCACGTATACCAAGGCGCTTCAGGACCAGGTCTGCATGACGCTGTCGGATATCTCCGAACGCCTGGGGCCGGTCGAGTGGACAGTGCTGAAGGGATTGAGCAACTACCTGTCGGTCAACGCGCTGGCCGAGGAGTTGAACCTGGTCGATCCCCTCCAGGCGGGTCGACTGCGTGACAATCCTCTCTTCTCGGACCTGAGCGATGAGCCGTCCTACGATCATCATCTCGGTTTGGCGTTGGCGATGGTGCTGGGCTGGGCGGCGGAGACTCCCACCGGAGAGTGGGACGATCTTCGTTACGGGTGGCTTGGAAGACACAACCCCCAGATGTACCGGCTGAGATCCCGGCTCTCGATGACCGAGACCCCGGGCGGGGCTCGAAGCGTGCTGGAGAGGCGGTGCTTTTTTGTACGGGCACTCAAGCGCCTTACCGAAGCACAGATCGTGGTGGCCAATCACGCGCTGATGCTGCTTCGCGATCAGATGACGGGTCACAGTCCGCATTTGGTAATCGACGAGGCGCACGAACTGGAATCAGCGGCGCGATCCGCCTTCACCGGCACGGTCAGCGAACGCGGGCTGGGGCGTTTGCTCTATTCGGTGTACAGCGCCAAAGCCTCGGGAAGTCTGCTCCACCGATATCTGCGTTCCCTGCCGGCCGGATCAGCCCGGGACCGGGGCCAGGTCGCGGCCGAGCGGGTAGTCCGATCCTGGCGGCGCTGCAGGCCGCACATCGACGAGGTGCGATCGATACTGGTGGACTATTTCGAGAGCACCCGTAATTGGTCGGGCAGCGGGGAAGGGGCGCCGCTTTCATCGAGAATCACCAGGGTCGACCTCAACCGCTCGAGTTGGGAAACGGTCACACGGGCGCTTCAGGGACTGGCCGACGCCGTCTCCTATCTGGGCAATGCCGTCGAGGCCCTGCCGGTGCCGGACCGCCTGGCGCGTGACAGGTCCGCCAAAGAGCTCAAGCGTCGCATAACCCAGGCGAGCGGCGACGCCAAGACGATTGCGGAACTTGCCTTCCAATTGGCCAACATCGATTCGGACAACCTGCTGGAAGCAGCTTTTGTCTGCGACCTGGAATTGCGGGAGGGAGAGTGGAATTGGGGACTCAGCGTTGTCCCCTTGGAGGTGAATGCCCGGTTGGAAGGAATCTGGGAAGATAAGGAATCGGTGGTGATGACGTCCGCCACCCTAACCGTCGCCGGGTCCTTTGACTACATCTCCGCCGGGTTGGGATTCGAGGACAGTCGGAAGGTACTGTTGGACAGCCCCTTCTCCGATCTGCCCCGGCAGATGCTGGTGATTATTCCCGGGTACCTTCCCAGTCCCAGCGGATCCAGCCTGGAAGAGTTCGCCCGGTCGGCACCGGAGGAGATGGCCCGTCTGTTCGAGGTGAGCCGGGGGCGGGCGCTGGTGCTGTTCACTGCCAACCGGCGGATGGAACAGGCCGCGATGTACCTGAAGCACCGGCTCTTCGGGGAGTTCGCGGTGCTCTGCCAGGGAGAGGGGTCTGCTCCGGAACTGACCGAGGTCTTCCGCAACCCATCCCAACCCACCTGCCTGCTGGGGAGCGGCACCTTCTGGCAGGGCATCGACGTGCCCGGTGAAGCGTTGAGTCTGCTGGTGATGGAGAAACTCCCTTTCGACTCACCGCAGGATCCGGTGGTGGCTGCTCGACAGGAGGTGATTGCCCGCCGCGGCGGGAAGCCGTTCGATGATTTTCTCCTGCCGGAAGCTGTCCTGGGATTCCGCCAGGGCGCCGGACGGCTGATCCGCTCGCCTCGCGACAAAGGTGTGTTGATAGTTCTGGACAAGCGATTGGGTTTCGCCCGCTACGCATCGTCGTTCCTGGACAGCCTGACCGGGTCGCCTCCGGTGCTGAAGGCGGTCAGCCCCGCCCAGTGCTATCGTGCCATCGCCCGGCACCTGGGAACCGGGCGGAAATGATCAGATCGGCCGGCGCCTGCGCGAGGAGATGAAACCGGTATTGAATCCGGCGGCGTGCAGACCTCCGGCAAACCGGGCGTGCTCGATCTTCAGGCAACGGTCCTGGACGACCTGCAAACCTGCTTCCCGGGCCCGGGCCGCGGCCTCCTCGTGGCGCAGCCCCAGCTGGAACCACACCACTTTGGCGCCCACGTCGATGGCTTCCTCCACAACGCCGGGCAGGTACTCGGGTCGGCGGAAGACGTCCACGATGTCGGGAGGCTCGGGCAGGTCGGCCAGGCTGGGATAGGTGGAGATCCCCAGCACGTCCGGGTAGGCCGGGTTGACCGGATAGATCAGGTAGGGCGTCCGGATCAGATAGGTGGTGACGAAATTGGAGGAACGCAGCGGGTTGGCCGACACGCCCACCAGGGCAACGGTGCGGGTGCGGCGCAGGATGGCCAGCCGCTCGGCGGCGGTGGCGTCGTTGGGATGTCTATACACGGGCAGCCTCCCCCAGCGCGCCTTCCAGGTCGGCAAGGATATCTTCGATGTCCTCCAGGCCCACCGAGATGCGGATGGTGTCGTCTCCCACTCCCGCCGCCGCGCGAGCTTCCGGCGAAACCTGTTGGTGGGTTGTCGAAGCGGGGTGGATCACCAGTGTCTTGGTGTCTCCCACGTTGGCCAGGTGGCTGGCCAGCCTTACGCATTCGATGAAACGCACGCCCGCATCGTATCCCTTCTTGAGCCCGAAGGTGAAAACGGCGCCGGGACCGGCAGGAGTGTACTTCTTCACCAGGTCCTTCCCCGGGCTGTCGGGAAAGACAGGATAGCTCACCCAGGAGACAGCGGGATGGTCGGCCAGGAAGAATGCCGCTTCCCGGGCGTTTTGCACGTGTCGTTCCATCCGCAGCGGCAGCGTTTCCAAGCCCAACAACAGCAGGAAGGAGTTGAATGGTGAGATGGCGGCGCCCACATCGCGCAGCAACTCCGTCCGGGCCTTGGTGAGATAGGCGTATTCGCGGAAATTCTCCCAGAAGCGCAGGCCGTGATAGGCGGGTGAGGGATCGGTCATCACCCCGAAGTTGCCGTTGTCCCAGGGGAACAGGCCCGACTCCACGATGGCGCCGGCGATGACCACGCCGTGGCCGCCAATGAACTTGGTGGCGGAGTGGACCACGATGTCCGCTCCCCATTCGAAAGGCCGACACAGATAAGGCGAGGCGAAGGTGTTGTCGATCATCAGGGGAATCCCATGGGAGTGGGCGAGATCGGCGATCGGCGCCAGGTCCAGTACCTCACCGCGAGGGTTTCCGATCGTCTCACCGTAAACCAGCTTCGTGCGAGGCGTGATGGCGTCCTCGATGTTCTCAAGGCGTGAGGCGTCCACAAAAGTGGTATGGATACCCATGCGCCGCAGGGTGACGTCGAACTGGGTGATGGTGCCCCCGTACAGGTTGCGGGCGGCCACGATCTCATCCCCTTCCTTGCAGAGGGTGAGCACGGCCACCAACTGGGCTGCCTGGCCGGACGAGGTGGCCAAGCCTCCCAGGCCTCCTTCAAGGGAGGCGAGCCGTTCCTCGAAGGCGGAGGTGGTGGGATTGCTGATCCGGGTGTAGATGTCCCCGTAGTTCTGGAGTGCGAACAGGTCGGCGGCCGACTGCGCGTCCTCGAAGACGAAGGAACTGGTGGCGTAGATCGGCATCGCCCGAGCGCCCGTCTCGGGATCGGGCGGTTGCCCGGCATGGATGGCCCGGGTGGAGAAACCCGCCGCCTCTTCGTTGAAAACCACAGGCCGGAGTTTAGGGACACCCCTCTCTCCGGCCTGCGGTTATGGGTCGGCTGTCTTTACTGTCCGTTCTGTTGGGTGGCGATCGGAATCTTGCGGGGCCGTGACGAGGCCGCCACCGGGATGGTGAGGGTCAGGACGCCGTTCTCGTAGGAACTGGTCGTCTCCGAGATGTCGAGATCGCTGCCGATCACGAACTTGCGGCGGAAGCTTCCGCTGGGACGCTCCACGAAGAACACCCGGGCGTTCTCGGGACGCTCCCCGGCGGTGTCCCGCTGGGCGGAGACGGTGAGGGTGTTCTTCGACACCTCCACGTCGATGACCTCGGGGTCCATTCCCGGCATGTCCAGCGTCACCACGAAGTTGTCGTCCACCAGGTAGACCTCGGCCGGCAGCGTGTTGGAGACCGCCGAAGGGAACTCGAAGAGCGGATTGATCCTGGCCAACATTGGCGCACTTCCTTTCTTTTGAGGGTAGAAGTATCAGATTACATTCTATATAACACATAGATTATCTGATATATTTCCGCTTAGATATGGGAAGGTGTTTTGCGACTGTCCCCCTGCCCTCATCAGGTCTGCCTCCCTCCATCTGTGTTTCCTGGTCCCGTCTCGGCGGTTGTGGGCCAGAAAAAATACCAACCATCAGACCGGATCAGACCCGGTCATCCCGGTAGGATGCCAGGGAAAGCACACCCATCACAGCTAAACCTAAGGGGAAGGCCAAGCGGAAAGGAAAGGGTCTTGCCACTCGCCACGCGATTCGAAGAACTGATTGAAGCGGTAGAGGCGGGAGATTCCGGCCGGTGCCGCCTGATCGCCGATCTGCTCAGAGCAGAGTACGTCATAGTCCACGACGGGCTCCGCAATGCAGTGGCTCGCACGCTGGCGGAAGGCATTCAGATCGCCGGCCCCGAGGAAGGGGAGGCCATTGGACGACGGGTGGTGCTGGATCTGATGGGTGATGGTGAAATACCTCAGTATTCCCAGGGACCCATCATGCAGCGGCTGAACAACATCGCGGCGGGGTGGCACTGGCACGCCACCGAGTTCGAGCTGGTGGAGGAACCGGAGCGGTTCACGTTCATCCTGGGTCCGTGTGGGAGCGGGATGCGTTTGATCCAGGAAGGCGCCTATAAAGGACGTAGGGCGCTTCCTCTCTCGGTGCGTCCCACCCTGTCGACGTTCATGTCTTCGGACTATCCGAGCTACTGCAATCACTGCTCGGAGATGGGCCATGCCGCCCTCCGATACAACAAGGCCGTTTTCATCGTGGAGGGCTGGACGCCTCTTCGAGAGCAGGGCATTTGCCTTCAGCACACATACAAGGACGGTCACCTCCCTCCCGACGAGTTCTACCGGCGGGCCGAGCTGCCACCGCCCGACCGCGGTCCGGGGTTGAAGGTCGCTGATCCGAAGCGTTGGCTGACCGACGAACAACTGGTATGGATAGCGACTCATCCGCTCGACCGTTTGATCCAACTGGTGGAGAGCGGCGACCGCGACCAGGCCCGGGAGTTGGTTGACGAGTGCCTGTTCGGATGGCGGGACGCCATCCACGACGTCTACCGGTTCTGGCTGGCGCTGCTGTGGATCGAGGTGCGGGACTCCCTCGGTCATGAGGCGATGCGGGACGTTGTCAGAAGCTCCGGTTACGAGTTGTTCGCGGCATTGGATCCTCGCATGACCACGGATGCCGGCGCCGCCTGGAAGGAATACTGGCGTTGCCACCTACGCCTCAACGACTACGAATTCGATGGAGAGACAGGTATTTACCGCAATGCGGTGGAGGCGCTGATAGATCCTTCTTTGAGCGAGGCGGGTGAGGGGACCGAGACCCTGGTGGGTCTGATCAGTGAGGGGATCGAAGGCAACGGGCGGGATCTCGGCCGGCTGTTCATCGACGGTAACGAACTGGTACACGAGGTCCGGTTGCCTTCGTGACATCCGGTCGGCTGGGAATCGGCTTGGTGGGCGCCGGTGAAATCGCCCGGGCAGCGCATCTGCATGCTTACCGCAACAACGCGGATGTGGTGGAACTTCGCGGCATATTCGATGTTGATTTCCGAAAGAGCGGATCGTTGGCGCGGGAGGCGGGGGTCCCTGCCGCCACCGTCATCGAAGCCTTGTTGGCGGACCCTGAAGTCGACCTGATAGACATCGCGATTCCTCCACAGCAACAGCCGGACGTCGTCATGGCCGCTCTGCAGGCGGGAAAGCACGTTCTTGCCCAGAAACCACTGGCAACGGACATCGGCGCCGCCGCCCGGTTGGTTGATATGGCCGATGCCTGCGGGAGAGTGTTGGCGGTCAACCAGCAGATGAGGTGGGCGCCGGCAATCCTCGACTTTCAACGGTTCGCCGAAGGCCGGTCGGTCCGCACGGCTGCATTCGATCTGGTGTGGCTGATCGAAAGGGGCGATGGGCTGCCGGATTGGCTGTCGGACTCGCCGCGTTTTGCGGGACTGTTCAATTCCATCCACTTCCTGGATGCCTGCCGGTGGCTGTTCGGTGAGCCGGAGGAGGTCCGCGCCTGGGTGGGCCCCTGCGACATTCCGGGGATTGCCGGCGAGTCGGCCTTCTACGCAATACTCCGGTTTGCTCATTTGTCGGTGGCGATCCGGGACTCCCGGCGGGCGGAGGGAAGCCACACGGCTTCGATGCGGGCCGTGGCCGCAGACGGACTCTTCTTCGCGCATCTGGGGATCTGGGACGCCTACCCGATTCCCAGTCCCGACTTCTTGGTCCAGGCAGTCCCGGGTTCGGAACCCACGCTGGTTCGCACCGCGGATTCGTGGGTACCGGACGCTTTCTCCAAGGCCTTGCGCCATGTGACGGAGGCCATCCGAACCGGGGCGCAGCCGCTCATCTCGGGGCGGGACAATCTCTTGACGCTTCGCCTGGTGGACGCCTGCTACGAATCGGCTGAACAGCACGGGAGACCCATCATGTTTCCAGGTAAATAGCCGCGGACTCACCGCTTTTCGGCAACTACAGCATGGAGGGCGGCTTTTCTCCCTTGAGGGACTTGAGGAGTTGTCTCGATTCTTCGGTGACGTCGACCTGGTCGCATCCCCATCTCTCCATCCAAACGTATTCCGTACCCAGCCACCCCCGGTAGGAAGCGTTGTTCAGCGCTTCCAGGACCGGCCCGAACTCTATTTGGTTGTGGACCAACCGTACCTGAACACGATCACGGTTGCCCGGCCGGAACTGGACATGTCGGGTTCTGGATGCAAATGAGGAGATCTCTTCGACAGTCATCCCGCAAAAGAACATCATCGAGACATCCAGCGTGAGGCTCAGCCCGTCCACTGCATCCAACAGATCGCCCACCCTCTCGGCCGTGTCGATCAATGATCCCCAATGCGGCTCAACCGACAACTCGAGTCCATTGAAGGACGCTATGTCCACCCGCGCTCGAAGCGCCTCGGAGGCCCTAAGCAATGCCTGCTGTCGGGTATCCCCTTCGTGTACCACCCCGGGGCAGATAGTCAAGCCGGGCGCCTTCAGACTTCGGGCAAACAGAGCCGCCAGTTCGAAGATCCTGATTGCTTCGGCCTGTACCTGGGGGTCCGGATGAGATGCCGTCAGACAGGACAGATCGACACTCGGGATCAAGAAGACATCGGCGCATTTCAGTCCCATGGTGTTGAGATCCCTGTTGATCCTGGCGGACTTCTCCCGCCAGTGCCTCAGATCTGAAACCTTGGTGTGGGTGACGTCTTCGAAGATCCCGATGTCTATCCCGTCATAACCCAGGTCACTGGCCACTGCCATCACGGTGCGATGCTGCAGTGACGGCCATCCGTAATCAGCGCAGGAATATCGAGTTCTCATGCCCGAAACCCACGGTACCAGGGTTTGTCGCCGGGCGGTCGTCCAAAAATTATGTGACTTTGGCCCCCGATCGCCTGATGGCCTGGCAATAATGGACACAAATCCCTCAAGAGGAGAAGAATATGTCACGGCTTTCACGAGCGTTTATCGCAACGGTGTTGTCGTTATCACTGGTACTTGCAGCCTGTGGCGACGGCGACGATGCTGCCGAAACAACGGCGGCGCCCGTCACCACGGCTGCGCCGGACACCACCGCAGCACCCGAAACCACTGCCGCACCCGAAACCACCGCAGCACCCGAAACGACTGCGGCTCCGGCGGGAGGCCTGGGTGCAGTAATAATGGAACTGCCCACCACCATTTCCAACGCCGAGCAGGCCGCGGAAGCCACATGGGTCGTCTGGGACGAGGACAGTTGCTCGTTCGTCGAAACCGATGACCACCCCGACTTCTATCAGGCAGTGCTCCGGGAAGCCGGAGACTCCGGCTACCGGTTTGCCTGGACTCCCGAGGACAACGTCTTCGACACGTTGATAGTGGCGAATGAGAGCTTCCGGGTGGCGGCCGCTGCCTCGGGCGCCGACGTGACGGAGTTCGACAACCAGTATCCGAGCGAGGAGCAGCCGCTGGTCGTTGCCGACCTGGTCGTCCAGCACGATCCGGACGTGGTCCTCTCGATGAACGTTCTGGCCAATCTCAACCCGGCAATCATGGGCAAGTACAAAGAGGCCTGCATCCCGGCCGTCGCCCACTCGGTGCCGCATGAGGGCCATCCCTTCTTCGGAGGCGGCGAGTGGTACGCCGTTGGTCGCGCCTCGGCTGAGTACCTGATTGCGGTGGCGGAAGGCAGGGGCTGGACGACGGGCGACGTCGATGTCCTTCTCTGCTCCCATTCCGCTTTCGTGCAGGACCGGACCAGTCCCTACGCATCCATCATCGGATTCCGAGAAGTGGTCAAGGAGTCGTTCGATGTTGGCGACGACAACATCCACGAACTCGAATGTCCTTCCGACATCGTGACCGACCAGGCCAACGTGGCCGACTGGTTGACTGCCCATCCCGACACCCAGAACATCATGGGCTTCGGCATCAACGACCTGCGGACCCTGGGCATGGTGAACGCCCTCCGTGAGTCGGGCCGGGCCGAGACCTCGATTGCCGGCGGTGTGGGACTCTCCCAGGAGTCGGTTGGTCCGTTGTGCGCCAACGATCCCACGTTCCTCACCACGGTGGACTTCGTCCCCCAACTCTGGGGTGAGTACGGCATCGCGATCGCCCAGGACGTTGCCGAGGGCAATCCGATTCCGTCCGAGATCTACCCTCAGGCCACAGTGGTGGACGCGGAGACCATCGACCAGGCGAAGTGCTGATAGCGATTTAGGGGTCTTATCGAACTGTGATAGGCCAGAAGCCATCTTCAGGTGGCTACGGGCGTAGGATCCGAGCGAACGTCGGCGGGGGTCGGCGTTCGCTCGGGCTCGCCCTGGCGATTGTGGCTATCGGCATCGTCATGACCATGGTCAGTCCGTACTTCTTCGCGGCGGGCAACTTCCTGAACGTGGCCCGGGCGGTGGCGATCACCGGAATCGTGGCGGCGGTTTCCACCCCGATGCTGATCTCCGGCAACGTCGATCTGTCGGTGGCGGCCACGATGGGCCTGTCGGGGATGACCGCCGGGGCGCTGCTGGTGCAGGAACTGCCGGTGCCGGTGGCGATAATCGGGGCGTTGGTGGTGGGCCTTTTGATGGGATTCGTCAACGCGGTGATCGTCGTGAAGTTCCGGGTCAACTCCCTGATCGCCACGATCGGCACGGCCTTCATTGCCAGGGGTGTGGCGTTTCTGGTAAACGGAGGCAGATCGATATTCATCCCTGCCGAGTCCTATGTCAACCTGGGGCAGGGATCGGCCCTCGGGATTCCCAAACCTGTCTTCTACACGGTGGTGGTCTTTGTCCTGATCGGCTTCGTGATGCGATACACCAAGGTGGGCGCCCACATCTACGCGGTGGGCAGCAGTCCCGAAGCTGCGCGTCGCGCCGGAATCAGTGTGCCCAGGATCACCTGGGGTGTATTCCTCGCCTCGGGGTTCTTCTCGGCGCTGGCCGGAGTGGTTCTTACCAGCCAGGCCGGATCGGCCTTCCCCTACGGGGGCCAGGGCAGGGAACTGGAGATCATCGCGGCGGTGATCGTGGGAGGAACGGCCCTGACCGGAGGTCGGGGTTCGATAACCGGCACGATTCTGGGAGTGGTGCTGTTGGGCGTCATTGCCAACTCCCTCAACCTGGTCGGACTGCCGGTGCCGTACCAGGACATTTCGAGAGGCCTACTGCTGGTCGGGGCGGTGGCCACCGATCAACTGTCCGGACGGACGCTGGGAGGAAGGGGCGTCTTCCGCGGACTTCGAGCGGGAACGGAGGAAGCCTGATGTCGGTTGAAAAAGGCCGAGTGGTAATTGAAGGAAGGGGCCTCAGCAAGTCCTACGGGCCGATCATCGCGCTCGACAATGTGGACATCGAGATCCGCGCCGGGGAGATAACGGCGCTGGTGGGTGACAACGGGGCCGGTAAGTCAACCCTGATCAAGATCCTGGCGGGGGCTGTGATCCCGGATGGGGGCGAGGTCCGAGTCAACGGTGAAAGGGTGGTGCTCAAGACCCCGGCCGACGCCCGGGATCTGGGCATAGAGACCATTTTCCAGGACTTGGCGCTGGCGCCGGATCGGGATGTGGTCACCAACCTTTTCCTGGGAAGAGAGGTTCTGAGGAAGGGACTGGCCGGGAAGATCGGCATGCTTGATAGGGGGGAGATGGAAGCCCGTGCGCTCACCCAGATAGATGCCCTGGGCGTCAATATTCCCCGGTCCACGGGCGTGTCCATCGGGGAGATGTCAGGTGGGCAGCAGCAGTCGGTGGCGGTGGCACGGGGTGCGTTCTGGGCCAAGACGGCCATGTTCATGGACGAGCCCACCGCCGCCCTCGGGGTCAGGGAATCCTCAAGAGTGCTGCGCCTTGCCCGCCAGATTGCCGGTAGCGGGGTGGCGGTGGTGTTGATCAGCCACATCCTGCCCCACGTGATGGAGTTGGCCGACCGGGTAGTGGTCCTGCGACACGGTCAGAAGGTGGCGGAACTGACCGAGGACATCTCCATGGACCGGCTGGTCACCCTGATCGTAGGGGTGGACGCACACGACGCAGCAGGCGAATCCGGTCTCTAGGGACGCGGCGGTCTGATCCACACCCCTCTTGGAGGGTCGCATTGTCTGAAACGGTGGACGGAACGGGCTTCAGCGCGGAATGGTGGTGTGCTTGTACTCGTTGAGGCGGTTCCAAGAGAGTAGTTCCAGGGCGCGATCCAGATCATCCAGTCGGCCTCGCTCCATGAACCGGATGAAAACGGCCTGTTCGTCGGTGATGAAGGTAGGCACGCCGAATGCCATCCACCGATCCACCACCATCATGTGTTCTCCGGCGATCTTGCACAGCGGTTCCCCGGTGGAGACCACTCTCGCCACCCCGTCCGGGTCGCAGCCCGCTCCCGATACGGCGTCCGCCAGCACCTGGGTGTCCTTCAGATCGAGGCCGTGTTCGTGGCGGGCCGCGAACAAAGCCAAGTGGGCCTTGCCGAACCGCTCCGGCCAGTGGTCGCGAACCGCCACCCCCCATTGGAGAGCGTCCAGGCCGGATTGCCCTTCCGGGTTGAACCACACCGCCGGATCATCCTCGGAGGTATGAGCCTGGGCGAGGGAAAAAGCCAGAAAGTCCACCTTCCAGGGCCGGCCCTCCGCCAGACCGGCCAACACAGCCTCGTGAGCGTTCCACGCAAAGGGACAGAGATAGTCGAAAGTGACGCCGAACTTCATCGCCTTATTCCTCCCCGCTCAATCCCAGACGTAGGGTTCGGGTACGAACCCGGGTTTGAAACGCCCTATCTCGGCCCTGGCCACCGCTCGGCGGTGCACTTCGTCGGGTCCGTCCGCCATCTGCAGCCAACGACCCAACGTGTAGAAAGAGGCCAGAGGGAAGTCGTCGGTGAATCCGGCCGCCCCGAACACCTGGATGGCCCGATCGGCGACGTAGCAAAGCATCTCGGGCACGACCACTTTGATGGCCGAGATTTCCACCCGCGCTGAACGCACGCCGACCTTGTCGATCAACCAGGCTGTCTTGAGCACCAGCAGCCTGGCCTGTTCGATCTTGATTCGCGACTCGGCGATCCATTCCCGAACCACCCCCTGTTCGGCCACGGTCTTACGGAAGGCGGTCCGCGCCTTGGCGCGGCTCACCATCATGGCAAAGCATCTCTCAGCAGCCCCGATGGCCCGCATGCAATGGTGGATCCGACCGGGGCCCAACCGAGCCTGGGCGATGGCAAAACCCGACCCTTCGGTACCCAGAAGGTTCTCGACGGGCACCCTGACCCGGTCAAAGTGGATGGTGGCGTGTCCGCCTCGATGCTGGTAGCCGAACACAGTGGGTGTGTGCTCGAGGTTGACCCCCCGAATGTCCAGGGGTACCAGTATCATGCTCTGGCGCCGGTAAGGATCGGCGTCGGGGTTGGTAACTCCCATCACTATGGCCACCTTGGCCCGAGAAGACGCCCCTCCCGAGGAAAACCACTTTCGCCCTCTTATCACATAGTGAGCTCCATCCCGCTGTATACGAGTGCGGATGTTGCGGGGGTCGCTTGAAGCGACATCCGGTTCGGTCATAGATATAACCGAACGGATTTTGCCTTCCAATAAGGGATGTAGCCAGCGTTCCTGTTGATAGGGCGTGCCGAACATGTGGAGTATTTCCATGTTGCCGGTGTCGGGCGCCGAGCAGTTGACCGCTTCGGGTGCGATTTCGGGGCTGTGACCGGTGATCTCCGCCAGGGGGGCGTATTCGGAGACCGACAGACCGGCGCCATGTTCGGGGTCAGGCAGGAACAGATTCCACAGGCCCTGCGCGCGGGCTTCTGCCTTGAGGTTCTCTATGATCTGCGGGTGGTGGTGGGGATCTCCGGAGTCTCTGATCTGTTGCTCGTAGACATGCTCGGAGGGGATGACCCGCTCCTCGACAAATGTCCGCAGCTGCTTACGAAGGGCTTCGACTTTGGGGGTGTAAGAGAAATCCATATCTGTGATACATTATCGGGAGTGCTGTTAGATCCAACTCTCAGAGAGCAACGGCTTTGCAGTAGGTGGCCAGGAGGGAAAGTGCGAGTATTGAGGCTGGTCTGCCACTATGAGAACCAAGTCATGTCACCGCGAAGACAAGCCCAACCGGCACGCCCCTCGGCGATCTGCCCGACGACCGGCCTGACCTCTGGTCGAGTTCTCCGAAAGAGGAAGAACAAGGCGATATCAGTCCCGGTCGGGCAGAATCTTCTCCCACCACTTCCTCGCAACCGGGATGCCGCCCACCCCAAAGGCTATGGCGAGGCTGACTCCTATGGTGCCCACCACTGCGATGAACAGGGTGTTGACGATTTCCTCGGCGATATTCAAGGTGTTGAGAGCCGCCAGGGCGCCGAATCCGATCACCATCCATCGGGCCACTTCCGGCAGCCACCTGATGCTGTGATCGCGCGACCAGGGCGTTGCAACCTCAGCCAGGAAGGCGCCGACTGCTGATGCAACGATCACGATGATGATTGCCACCACCACCAAGGGCAGGTAGGAAATCAGTTCGCTCAGCAGATCACTCAGATGCCGCACTTCCAGGGTTTGGGCGGCGAGCAGCAGGACCACCAGCAGCAGGAACCAATAGATCGCCCGAGCCACCAGGTCGGCGGCAGTGATTTGGGCGGCTTTGATCCTCTCCCCGAGGCCAGCTCTCTCCAACAACCGGTCAAGCCCTACACCTTCCAGCAAGCGGGTGGCGGCCCGGTAGACCAGTCGCGCCACCAGCCATCCGACAAATAGGATTACCAACGCCCCTACGAACTTCGGCACGAACGTGATCACATCCTGCCATGCCTCCTGGATGCCGCTTGACACTCCATTCACAAAACTCTCCATCTCACCGCATCCTTTCTCCCGATGGGCAATCCAGGTTTGAACTGCTGTTCAGAATCTTATAGCTTGTCCTGCCATGCGGGCGGTTTTGTAGTTTGTCGCAGCAGGCGTCATCGGGGTAACACCGAATCGCCGAACGGGCGGGAAGGCGGGCCCCGGTGGATCCACAGGCACTGTGGATGTCATTCACGCCTGTGCGGCCATTACCCCGGGTAGTTCTCACCCCCGCCCAGTCCTTGCGAATCTACCTGTCCATGTCCCGGTCGGAGGAGGGGGGAGGAGGGGGGAGCAGAAAGTTCTCGGCGGGGGGTGGTGGGGCGGGGCGTCTGGTCTTCTGATTGGCAGGCAGCAGCCGTCGGACTTCCATGAAGAACATGACGGCCGCGAACAGAGCGGCTATGGGGAAACCTTGGTGGTAAGCGATCAGGGCGGCGGCCGCCGAGGTGCAGAGGAAGAAGTAGTTGGCTATTGCTTCGGACTTTTGAGGCCATAACACTTCTATGGCGCCTCTGAATATGTGACCCCCGTCCAAAAGCCGGATGGGCAACCAGTTGATCAGTCCCCATCCCAGGTTGACCCACACCAGCCACCCCAGGGTCAGAGAGAGAAGGCCGGGATCCGGTCCGACCAGCCTCCACAGCGGGAAGGCCGCCCCTCCCACCAGGAATCCAAACGCCGAACCGGCCGCGGCGATGGCTGCCCGTCTGGCCGGGGTGATCGGCCTGGGGCCGGGACGCCAGGAGGTCAGGCCGCCCATTGCCCACAGTTCCATGCTCACCGTCGCTCCGTATCGGCGGGCCAACAGCGCGTGTCCCAACTCGTGGACTATTACGGAGAACCCAACCACCACCAGCCAGATAACCAACCGTCCCACGAGGGCAAGGGGATCGGTGGAGACTCCGCGGACCAGCGGCATACCCAACAGACAGATCACCAACAGGAAAGAAAGCTTTACCCGAAGGGGGATCCCGAAGAGCGTGACGGTCACAATGTTCTTTAATGTTGGCGGTGCGCCGAAGGCTAACCCAACCCCTTTGACGGACCATTGGTAACCTTGCCGGTTGTGGAAAGCGTTGCTCGGGCGGCTCGATTAGGAACCGGGGGGTTGGCTCGAGAGAGAAACTGGAGGGGTGTGAGGAGGAAATGCTCGACGATCAGGCGGGTCCACTCCCCATCGGCGGCAATCATCGGGGTGGACAGTCGATGAACCAGAGTCCCTCCCCCCACCAAGACCTGCGGGACGGCGTGGCGTCTTTCTTTCCCTATCTGGTCGAGGATCTGGCTGAACTGGTGGCCATTCCCTCGATCAGCGCCTCCGCATCCCATGCTGGGGAGGTGAGACGGACGGGGGAGTCATGCGCCCGCCTCCTGGAGGAAGCGGGGTACCGGGACGTCCGGTTGTTGGAGGTCGAAGGGGCACACCCGGCGGTGTACGGCCACCTGCCCGGCCCCGAGGGCGCCCCCACCGTCCTTCTCTACGCCCACTACGACGTCCAGCCGGTCGGTGATCTTGAGGTGTGGGAGACCGAGCCCTTCGAGGCGGTGGTGAAGAAGGGTCGCATGTACGGCCGGGGGGCAGCCGATGACAAGTGCGGGGTGATCGCGCATCTGGGGGCCGCCAAGGCGTTTGGAGGGTCGCCGCCCGTGGGAATGAAGGTGTTCCTGGAGGGTGAGGAGGAGATTGGCTCGCCCAACCTGGAAGCCTTCCTGGAGCGGTACACGGAGTTGCTGGCCTGTGATGCGGTGGTGATAGCCGACGCCAGCAACTGGGCGGTGGGGGTTCCGGCCATCACCACCTCCCTGCGTGGGCTGGTGGGGTGCACCGTGGAAGTCCGGACCGCCCAACTCGGGGGACATTCCGGTGTCTTCGGCGGGTTGTTCCCCGATGCCATAACCACCCTGGTCCGCCTGCTCTCGACCCTTCATGACGATGCAGGCGATGTGGCGGTGAGGGGTCTGGTCCGAAAGGACGTGACCGATCTGGAGATGTCCGTGGAAGGCCTGGCCGAGAACCTGGGAGCCGTCGCCGGCTTGGAGACCATCGGCACCGGTTCGGCGGCATCCCGGCTGTGGACCAAACCTGCGATCTCGGTGCTGGCGGTGGACGCCCCTGCAATCTCGGAGGCGATCAACCTGCTGGTGCCCGTGGCCAGGGCAAAAGTGAGCTTGCGGACCGCCCCGGGACAGGACCCGGAATCGGCTCGACAGGCCCTCTCGGATCACCTGAGGGAGAACCTGCCGTGGGGAGCCCAGCTGAAGGTGGACTTCGTCGAGGAAGCGGAGGGCTTCCAACAGGTCCCCTCCCACCCCGCCATCGATGCCTGGCGCCGGGGTTTGGAGGCGGCATGGGGGGTTGCCCCGGTGGACAAAGGGGAGGGCGGGACCATTCCCTTCCTGGCGTCTTTTGCAACAGTGTTTCCGGACGCGCCCCTTCTGTTGGCCGGGATGGGAGATCCCGGCTCGGCCATTCACGCTCCCAACGAGAGCCTGGACCTGGGGGAACTGGAGAGGGCGACCGTCGCCGAGGCGGTTGCTCTGCGAATCCTGGGGGCGGGTTCCGTCCAGCCATGAGGCTGGTGATCGCAGAATGCACGGTCAACTATCAAGGCCGGGTGGACGCCCATCTTCCTCGCTCCCGGCGTCTGATAATGATCAAGGCCGACGGCTGTGTGGCGGTACACGCCGACGGAGGCGCCTACAAGCCCCTCAACTGGATGTCGGCGCCCAACACGTTGGAAGAGGGCGAGGACCTGTGGCTGGTCACCAATCCCAAGGGGGAGAGTTTGGAGATCACCCTCCACGAGGTGTTGTCGGACATCTCCCACGAGTTGGGCATCGATCCGGGTCTGGAGAAAGACGGGGTGGAGATTCATCTGCAGGAGTTGCTGGCTGACAATCCGGAGGTGATCGGGCCGGGTTTGAAACTCATTCGCCGGGAGTATCCCACTGCCATCGGACCCATCGACCTGCTTTGCACCGACCCGGAGGGAGGAACAGTGGCAGTGGAGGTCAAAAGGCGAGGGGAAATATCGGGGGTGGAGCAGTTGACCCGGTACGTGACCCAGCTGGCCCTCGACCCGAGACTCACCCCGGTGCGGGGGATACTGGTTGCCACGGCCGTCACACCCCAGGCGAGGGTGCTGGCCGAATCCCGCATGCTGGGTGTGCGGGAGGTGGATTACCAGTTACTGAGAGACCCTGATTCGGGAGCACCCCGCCTTTTCGACCACTATCATTGAAGTCAAGCAAACACGGGAGCTCGGCGAGACCGGGCTGAGAGGGAGGATGGGCTCCTCCGACCGTTAGCACCTGATCCGGATAATGCCGGCGAAGGAAGCTTTCGTTGAACAAGTCTCCAGTTTCTCGGGCTCCTCTCAGAAAGAAAAGGAGCCAGGCAATGAGTAGAAAACTGGTGGTGGGGATGAGCATTCTGGCGCTGGTGCTAGCAGCATGCGGTGCCGATGAGGCGGGCGACTCCACCGATACAACCGCGGCGCCAACCACGACGGCGGCCCCAACTACGACGGCGGCCCCAACCACGACGGCGGCGCCTGAAACCGTACCCGAAACTCTTACCATTATCAGCCACGATTCCTTCGCCGGGGGCGTGAGCGAGGAAACCTTCGCGCCGTTTACCGCCGAAACCGGCATCGCGGTGGAGGTCCTGCCGGCGGGAGATACCGGTTCGCTGGTCAACCAGGCCATTCTGACCAGGGACAATCCCTTGGCCGATGTCTTGTTCGGCGTGGATGACACCTTCCTGTCGAGGGCGCTGGACGCCGACGTGTTCCGTTCACACCGTTCCTCCCTGCTGGACAAGACCCCCGAGAACATCCGACTTGACCCCGAGAACCGGGTGACTCCCATCGACTTCGGCGACGTGTGCCTCAACTACGACCGCGAGGTGATGGCCGACGCCGAAGCTCCTCGCAACCTCGAGGACCTGATCACCGAGCCCTACCGGGGTAAGTTGGTGGTGGAGAGCCCGGCCACCTCTTCCCCCGGGCTGGCCTTCCTGCTAACCACCATCGCAGTGTTCGGGGAAGACGGCTGGAAGGACTACTGGCAAGCCCTGGTGGACAACGACGTGGAGGTGGTCCCGGACTGGGACACCGCCTATTACTCCTCGTTCACCCGGTGGGGAGGAGACCGTCCGCTGGTTGTCTCCTATGCCTCTTCGCCGCCCGCCGAGGTGATCTACTCCGATCCCCCGACTGATGTGGCGCCCACCGGGGTGGTAACGCACGGGTGCTATCGACAGATCGAGTTTGCCGGGATCCTGGACGGGACCGAGTTTCCGGAGGCTGCCGGCGATTTGATCGACTACATGCTGTCAGTGCAGTTCCAGGAGCAGATCCCTCTCACCTGGTTCGTTTTCCCGGCCAATACCGAAGCCTCGCTTCCTCCCGAATTCGTTGAGCACACCGCTCTTCCCGAGCAACCGGCATCGGTCGATCCGGCTCTGATTGACGCCAACCGCGAACGGTGGATCCAGGAGTGGACCGAGTTGGTGCTGGGGTAACCGGGTTACCCTGGCAAATCACTGAACGGATGCGGGTCGAGTCCACAGGGGGACGGTGACCTACCGTTGGGTTGCCGCCGGGGTGGCGGTGGCCTTCCTGGGTTATCTGTTCCTCTATCCCCTGGCCCGCATCCTGGGACTGTCCCTGGGAGCGGAAGGCTCCTGGGGCGCCTTCGGGGAAGTGCTGGCCAATCCGGGTCTGCGAAAGGCACTGTGGTTTTCGGTGTGGCAGTCCGCTGCCTCGGTGGCTTTGACCTTGGTGGCGGCCGCTCCCATTACCTGGGCCGTGTCGAGGTTCAGGTTCCCCGGCCGCGCTCTGGCCAAGGCCCTGGTTACGGCCCCCTTCGTGTTGCCCACGGTGGTGGTGGCGTCGGCTTTTCTCTCGCTGGGAATAGGAGGAAGCGTGTGGGCCATCCTCGCCGCCCACGTCTTCTACAACGTGGCGGTTGTGGTGCGAACGGTGGGAGGTGTGTGGGCCCGGATCGACCGGTCCCTGTTCGACGCGGCCCGGACCCTGGGCGCCAACCCCCGGCAGGTCTTCTGGCGTCTGACCCTCCCTCTCCTTCGCCCTGCCCTGGCCGCCTCTTCCGCGATCGTCTTTTTGTTCACCTTCACCTCCTTCGGGGTGGTGCTCATTCTCGGAGGGCTCCGTTACCGGACCCTGGAAGTGGAAATCTGGCAGCAGACCGTAGTGTTCTTGAATCTCCCGGTCGCTGCCGCCCTGGCCATCCTGCAGTTGGTGGGAGTGACCGCGGTCCTGGCCTGGTATTCCCGTTATCAAGAGCGCCAGTCGGTGGGCCTGGAGTTGGCGGCGGAGGATCGCAATCTGCAACGTCCGGGCACTCTCGGGCAACGACTGGCGTTGGGAGTGGCGGTAGGTGGGACCCTTGCGGCTCTGTCGGTTCCCCTGGTGATGCTGGTGGCCAGATCGTTGCGCTCCGGCGGGGCAGGATGGCGCTTTCTGGCGGATCCGGGGCCGCTGGCGGTCACGCCGGGCCGGGCGATGATCAATTCCCTGCTGTACGCACTGGCCACCGCACTGGTCGCGGTGACGGTGGGATTGTGCGCATCCACCGTGATTGTCTCCGGCAGGGGTCGGGCGGCCCGCTGGTTCGATGTGGTCCTGATGCTGCCGTTGGGCGCCTCGGCGGTGACGGTGGGGTTCGGGATGCTGGTGGCCTTGGACTGGCCGGTCGATCTGCGAGCTACGGTGGTGCTGGTGCCCCTTGCTCACGCCTTGGTGGCCACACCGTTTGTGGTTCGCACGGTCACTCCCATGCTGCGTTCGGTGAAAACCGGTCTGCGGGAGGCGGCTTCGGTGCTCGGGGCGTCTCCCTGGAGGGTCTTCCGGGAGATCGATCTGCCCATCGCGGCCCGGGCCACGGCGGTGGGAGCGGGTTTTGCCGCGGCCGTGTCGCTGGGCGAGTTCGGGGCCACGGCTTTCATAGCCCGCCCCGACACCATCACTGTTCCGGCCTTGATCTTCCGATTGCTGGGACGTCCGGGTGCGGTCAGTTACACCGGCGCCATGGCGATGGCTGTGGTGTTGGCCGCCATGGTGACCCTGTTGATCATGGCTGTCGACCGGATCCGACTCGGAGAACTGGGAAGCTTCTAGGCGGCAAGTCCGGCCTGGAAAGGTCCCCTGAAAACTCCCTCGCCGGTTTCTCATTCAATCTCGCCTTCATCCAAGGTAAGGCCCAGGATTCGAGCAGAAGATTGTTGGCGCATGGCCGAAAGAGAGAAAGGAGAAAACCCGCCCAAGCAATGTTTGCGATGGCTGTTGCCGCTGGTTGGAACTGGATCCGTGGCGTTGGGGAGAGGAAGCTACGACGCGGTCGCGGTCGTAGACGCTTCCAATCGCGTCGCCATTGTGGAAGTATTGCCGACCGAGGTAGTGGTGGACGGCGCCGGCAATGAGGAGGACGGCATGCAGTCGCCCGCGGGGAACGGCAGTCACGACCATTGGGTCGATCCCGGGTGGTGGGTCAGTTTGTATGGCGAAGTCGCAGGTCAGAGACTCAGAGTGACCTACTACCCAGCCGACCGCCGACCTTGTATAGTGCTTGATGCGGACTAAACGCCGCCCGCGGAATATATGCCCCAGGTGATACAAGAGGACCGGTGGCCGGCAAGGGCAATACATGAGGAAGCTCACCAAGATCATCGCAGGTTTGGCAGTCGCGATCGCGGTTGCGGCGATAGCGGCTTTCTTGTGGTGGAGCGATGAGGGTCCCGAGGCCGTCGATCTGGAGACGGCGGTGGCCCAGATGGAACCGGCAGCCCGTGACAACCCCGACGACTCCTCGGTCGCAGAGTCCGATGGTGGCGGCAGCACGACATCAAGCACGGACCCCCCGACTCTCGTGGTCACGACGGAAGCCGAGGTCCTCGACGATGCCCGATCAACAGAAGGAGGCGTCGGAACGGAAACGACGTCTACTACCAGTCCGGCGCCGGTTGCTGAGCCCACCGATGATGTCGGCGCGACTTCGAGCACCCGCGCGGAGACCTCCAGCAACATGTCGAGCGGCGTGGCCGCGGACGATGTCCGGGAGATCGAAACGGAGACCACGTCGGCGGATGCCTTCGCCGGGCTGTGGACCCTGGCGAAGTCCGAGAACGCCGACGGCCTGCCGGGAGAGCCCGCCGTCAGCTTCGTAGGGTTCCGGGTGGTGGAGGTGCTGGCGGGCGGCGTCGCCGAGTCCACCGCGGTGGGCCGCACTGCCGAGGTGGTCGGTTCCATCGAACTGAGCGGCGCCCTGCTGGTGGCCGCCACGATGGAGGTCGAGATTGCAACGTTGCGCACCGACAACAGCCATCGTGACAGCCACATGCGGCAGGCTCTGGAGACCGACGAGTTTCCACTGGCGGTTTTCACTCTCGTCGAGCCCTTGGAACTGCCCATCGGGGTATTCGAAGGTGAGACCTTCTCGGGGCCGGCGGAAGGCGACCTCACAATCAAGGGTGTCACCAACCGCGCGGTGTTCGATCTGAGTGCCCGACTCGTTGGGGACACCATCGTGGCCGTGGGATCGAGCGAGGTGGTCTTCGGCGACTACGGAGTGACCGCCCCGACATCGGCCAGCGTTATCTCGGTTGAGGATCACGGCGTCATGGAGTTTCTGCTCTACTTCACCCGCTGACCATTCGAAAACCTGGACGGATCATTGCGCTCAGAGCCACCCCCACTTTGGTCATGATGCGCCTGCGCAAGGGATCTTTCATCGACTGGTCCGCAGTGTTGCCACTTCTTCACTCCGACAACCGTGACCGTCAAACATGAGATTTAACCCATCCGGGGGATTGGCTAACATCTCTGCCTTGTGACAGCCACCATCGTGTTAGGTGCACAGTGGGGCGACGAGGGGAAGGGCCGGGTAACCGATTTCTTCGCGGAGTCCGCCGATTATGTCGTCCGCTACCAGGGAGGAAACAACGCAGGGCACACTGTAACCATCGGCGAAGACTCCTATGCCCTGTCGGTTGTCCCCTCGGGGGTGATGTACCCCGAGTGCGTTCCGGTGATCGCTTCGGGTTGCGTGCTGGATCCGGCGGTGCTGCTCGAGGAGATCGAGATGCTGACCCGGGAAGGGATAGACCCCGGGCGTCTTCGCATCTCTTCCAATGCTCATCTGATCATGCCCTATCACCGGGTCCTCGACGGGGTGATGGAGCGTTACCTGGGGCGCAACCGGATCGGTACCACCAAGCGAGGAATCGGTCCCGCATACACCGACAAGTATTCCCGGGTGGGTATCCGGGTGCAGGACCTGTTCGACCATCGGATCTTTCGGGAGAAGGTGGAGGCGGCGCTGGGGGACAAGAACAAGATACTCACCAGGGTGTACAACCGCCTTCCCATGGACCCCGAGGCGGTGATCTCTCGGTATCTGGAGATGGCCGATCGCCTACTTCCCTATGTGACCGACACGTCCCTTCTTCTATGGGAGGCGATCGCCAATGGCCGGGAGGTGCTGTTCGAAGGCGCCCAGGGCACACTCCTGGACATCGATCACGGCACCTATCCCTTCGTTACCTCTTCCAACCCCACGGCCGGTGGAGCACTGATCGGCACCGGGCTGGGCCCAACCGCCATTGACAACGTGGTGGGAGTGGCCAAGGCTTACATCTCCCGGGTTGGTAGCGGACCGTTCCCTACCGAGTTGTTCGACGAGACGGGGGATTGGCTGGTGGACCGGGGCCGGGAGTTCGGCACGGTCACCGGTAGGCGCCGGCGCTGCGGATGGCTCGATCTGGTAGCCCTTCGCTATGCGGCCAGGATCAACGGGTTGACCCATCTGTTCATCACCAAGCTGGACATTCTCTCCGGGCTCGACACTTTGCGGGTGGCGGTGGGTTATGAGGGTGAGGGGCAGGGTTATGCGGAGTTTCCCCGCCAGCAGCGGGTGCTGTACAAGTGCACCCCTGTGTACCGGGAACTGGAAGGTTGGTCCGAGGACATCACCGGGGCGAGACGATTCGAGGACTTTCCCCCGGCCGCTCGCCGCTACATCAGGTTCATCGAGGAGGCGGTGGGAGTCCCGGTGGGATGGGTCTCCGTCGGTCCCGAGCGCAGCCAACTGGTGGTCCGATAGTTCTGATCGAAGAACCTTCAGAATTGACGGGACAGGGGTAGAGCGAGGTCGCCCTTGGGAGACACGGTTATCTTGTTTGCGCCAAGCCATTCAGCTATCTCGGAGAGTTCTGCGGCCAGGTTCCGGCACACTCTGTCCACATCAATGCCGCCCTCGCCATAACTTCCCAACACCCGCAGGCGCCTGCCTTTGCGGTCCAACTTGAGGTCCACGCGGGCGACCATGGTGTCTCCGAGCAGGAAGGGCAGCACGTAGTAGCCGTGAACCCGCTTGGGGCGAGGAACGTAGATCTCGATCCGGTATCGGAAGTCGAACAACCTCTGCAGACGCGGTCGACGCCACACCAAGGGATCAAAGGGGGAGAGGAGTGCCCGTCCCGTGACCCGGCGGGCAATGACGGCATCGGGATCCACAAAGGCTGGCTCCGACCAACCTTTCACTTCCACCTGTCGGATCTCGCCGGAGGCGACCAGGTCGGCCAGCGCGGCGCGGGCCGACCGGACCCCCATGCGGTAGTAATCGGCCAGGTCGCCCGCGGTTCCCACGCCGGAGCGCGCCACCGCCAGGTGCAGGAGTCGGCGGAGGGCCTCCGGTTCTTCGATCGGCGGCCGGGCCATCGCCGCCGCGGAATGAACCCGCTCGGGAAGGTCGTACCACCGGATGAAGCGGGGCCGGTCCGCCACGGTGACGGCGCCCGTCCAGAACAGCCACTCCAGGGCCCGCTTTCCCATGGAGGGTCCCCACCAGGACCCGCCGGAGGTCCCGGGTTCGCTCAGGTCTGAAGCGCGCAGCGGCCCTCGCTCCTCCACCTCCCGGCCCACCTGCTGCACATACGCAGGATTGTCGTAGTTGACGGACTCGATCCATCTGTGCGGCGTTTGGCGCATGCGGTGGACGAACAGGGGGCGATGGTCGATCGGGATCAGGGATCGTTCGTGCCCCCAGTACTCGAAGAGTTCCTGCGAGGTCCACAGCCATCGGTCGAGGCGATCTCGGGGATAGCCGCCCAGCCGCGAAAAGAACGGCAGGTAGTGGGCCCTGGCCAGCACATTCACCGAATCCAACTGGATGAGACCGGTGCTACGGAGGACCTTCCGATAGTGGCGAACATCCCTTCTTCCAGACGGTCGGGCGCCCGCCAAACCGGTTGCGGAGATGGCAAGCCGTCTGGCCTCGGAAATGGAGAGTCGAGTCATGCCTCCAACCGCACCTGGCTTGCTATCGGGGAGGCGGCATGGTTGAGGTGTCCATTTCAGGGGAGCCTATATGGCCTGCAATCGGAAGATGGACACCCACTCCCGCAGAGGGCAGGAGCACGGTTGTCCTTCCTGTCAACCGCGTCGAATCCCCGCAACCCGTGCGAAAGTGGTGATGAGACCTCAACTCCAGATAGGAAGCACAGACCCTGAAGCCTGTTCTTCTAACCGAGTTGGTCCCCCCGGCGGGTAGTCTCCGGTAGGCAGTGGGATCGTGGTACCCGGTCGGACAAGATGATTGATCGCTACACGCTTCCGGAAATGGCCGAAGTGTGGTCTCCGGAGCGGCGCTTGGCCACTTGGAAGAGGGTGGAGGAGCTGGCGCTGGAGGCTTGGGCTCTGCAGGGAGTGGTGCCGTCGGAAGCGGTGACGGCCATTCGAGAAGCGAGAGTGCCTACCCCCGAGCAGGTAGCAGAACGGGAAGCGATCATTAATCACGATCTTGCCGCCTTTGTCGATGTTCTGGCGGCAGGAATGGAGGCGGGAGGGGAGTGGGTCCACTACGGGCTCACCTCATCCGATGTGATCGACACCGCCTCCGGTGTGATCATGGGCGAGGCCGCTCGATTGTTGACCCGGGATGTGGAAGTTCTCTTTTCAGTGGTCAAGGAGGCGGCACTGTCACACCAGGACACTCTGATCCTGGGTCGCACTCACGGTATGTGGGCCGAGCCGACATCGTGGGGTTTGAAACTTGCCAACTGGGCCTTCCAACTCGCCAGGGACCATGAGCGTCTGAACGCCGCCCGGGAGGCGGTGGCGGTGGGCAAGGTGAGCGGGGCGGTGGGCACCTACGCGCAGTGCCCCCCGGCTATAGAGGAATTTGTGTGCAGGGAACTGGGGATCGGGTCAGAACCGGCCTCGACCCAGGTGACCGCCCGAGACCGTCACGCCCAGTTTCTGGGCGCCATCGCCTTGGCCGGGGCCTCGCTGGAGCGTTTCGCTACGGAGATACGGCTATTGCAGCGCAACGAGGTGGGGGAAGTGGCGGAGGGATTCCGGTCCGGTCAGAAGGGCTCATCGGCCATGCCCCACAAACGAAACCCGATTTCCTCGGAGCAAATGGCCGGAATGGCCCGTCTGCTGCGGGGCTACTCGACGACAGCTTTGGAGAACGTGGCGCTGTGGCACGAGCGGGACATAAGCCACTCCTCCGTGGAGCGGATCATAATCCCCGATGCCTGCACGATTCTGCACTACATGCTGGCCACCTTTACCCGGGTGATGCGACGCTTGGAGGTCAACACCGTCCGGATGAGGGCCAACCTGGACGCCACCGGCGGGCTGGTGGTCAGCGGCGCCCTGCTGTCAGAGTTGATCAGCCGGCAGGGTTTGAGCAGAAACCAAGCCTACCGGATCGTCCAGCGGGCAGCTTCCCATGTATTGGAAAGCGGCGGGACTCTATGGGAGAAACTCGCTTCGGACCCCGAGGTGACCGTCCCGGCAGAGCGCCTGGAAGATCTTTCCGATCCAACCCGTTTCCTGGCCGAAACCGGGGCGGTTTTCAACCGACTCCGCGCGCTGCAACTCACCTCCAACAGCTAGCCCTGATTGTTCGTAAGGGGTGGTGTGTTGGGTGGTTGGGGGTGTATTGGGCTGGGGGCTCGCTGGGTTTGGGGTCCGGGGAGGCGAGGGGGTCGCCTCCCCGGCTGATCCTGTCTGGGGGCGGTCGGGTTACTGGTCGCGTACCTGGACGGTGTACGCCTCCTGCTCTTCGTAGGACACCTGGCGGGTTCCCTCTACCTCGACGGTGTACGGTACCTGCGTGCTGTAGGACACCTGTACCGTGTAGGGAATCACCTTCCGGTAGAAGGTCGGGTAGGTCTCCCCGGTTTCCACGACCACGTCGTACTCTTCCTCCTCGTAGTAGTCGACGGGAACTTGGTAGGTCACCGCTTTCTCCGGAACCCTGTTCACCCGGCCGGTCTTGGGGTCATACTGCCAATATGCTGGCTGTGTGTAAGTGCGGTCCTCCAGCCGGGACTTGCGGACCATGCGGGTCTTTTTGACTATCTTGCGGACGGGTGCAGTGCCGCGCTCCCACTCTATCCGGTAGCGGGTCTCTGTCCGGTAGCGGGTCTCGGTCCGGTAGCGGGTTTCCGTCTGGTAGGTGGTTTCCGTTCGGGTGCGGGTTACCGTGCGGTAGCGGGTTTCCGTCCGATAAACCGGCTCGGGTTCGGGTTTCGGCGGCGGGGCCTGCTCTTGCTCTTGGCGCTGCTCCGGCTCCTGGCGTGGTGTTTCGCCTCCGGTGTCGGTTGTCTTTTTGCTTAAGACCTTGCCGGTTCTATCCACGACTACGGTAACGGTTTTGCCGTCGGGTCTTACTGCTGTCCCGGTTATTGATCCGTCGGCATGTGTAGTCGTGGTTATCTTCGTTCCATCGGAGTAGGTGGTCGTTTCTGGTTGGCCGGTGGCTGTATAGCTTCCGCCTCCGCCTCCGGTGGTGGCCGTCGTGCGGCTGGTGGCTTCCTGCTCCTGGCGTTCCCGTTCCCGGGCCTCCTGGTTTAGGCGTTCCTGCTCGCGTGCTAGCTCCCGCTGGCGGTCCCGCTCTGCCCGGCGGTCCCGCTCTGCCTGCTCTTCCTGGCGGACCTTCTCGTTGAATTCGGATTCGCTGCATTGGCGGTAGTTGCTGGCCAGCTGTCCGCTCCCGCACCAATACGTTCTCGGCTCCGGCTCCTGGTTGCCCGGGTTCTCCGGCTCTTTGCTTCCGCTTTCGGTGGTGGCTTGGCCGGTGCGGGTTTCTTCGCCTCCGCCTCCGTCGCCGCGGCTTCCGCTTGATCCTGATCCGCTTCCTGATCCTGATCCGCTTCCGCGGTTGTCGTGGCTGTCGGGATTGTTGGGGTCGTGATCGGGGTTGGGGCTTCCGCCTCCGCTCGATCCGCCTCCGCTCGATCCGCCGGGCGGGTTGTTGCTGGGATCGTGGGGGCTGCCAGTGGGTGGTTGGGTGGTGGTTGTGCGTCTGTTGAAAGCGTTGGTATTGGCTGGATTGTTAGGTGTTCCTGTGTTGTGGTTGAGGCAACTGTTGAAGCAGGTCACGCCTCCGCCTCCGCCTCCGCCGCGGCCCCCGCCTCCGCCGCGGCCTCCTCCGCCGCCGCTTGCGCCTTTGGGGGTTCGTTTGTCGATCTCTTTCCTGGCCTTGTCCTTCCCGGCTTTCTCGATGGCGGCGGCTACTGATTCGGGGGTGGCTTCGACTTTGGTTTCGATCTCGCCGGTGGTGGCGTCAATGGTTGTGGTTACCTTGGTGCCTAGGGGTCCTGTGCCGGTGACTGTGACGGTTCCGTCTTTGCCGGTCACGGTTGTCTTGACTCCGGCGATAGTGGTGCTTCCCGCGACGGACATGGTCGTTGTTCCGTCTGGGTTTCTGGTAACGGTTACCTTGGCTCCTGATCTGGTGGTTCCCGTAGCCGACATAGATCCGTCGCTGCTGGTGGTTATGGTTGTGCCGCCTATGGTCTTTGTTGTCTTTAGCGTGGGGTTGGTCGCTGATGGGGATGATCCGCTTCCGCATCTGCCGGGGTCGCAATATCCGCTTCCTGATCCTGATCCGCTTCCGCGGTTGTCGTGGCTGTCGGGATTGTTGGGATCGTGATCGGGGTTGGGGCTTCCGCCTCCGCTCGATCCGCCTCCGCTCGATCCGCCGGGCGGGTTGTTGCTGGGATCGTGGGGGCTGCCACCTCCCCGGCTTCCGCTTCCTGATCCTGATCCGCTTCCTGATCCTGATCCGCTTCCTGATCCTGATCCGCTTCCGCGGTTGTCGTGGCTGTCGGGATTGTTGGGATCGTGATCGGGGTTGGGGCTTCCGCCTCCGCTCGATCCGCCTCCGCTCGATCCGCCGGGCGGGTTGTTGCTGGGATCGTGGGGGCTGCCACCTCCCCGGCTTCCGCTTCCTGATCCTGATCCGCTTCCTGATCCTGATCCGCTTCCTGATCCTGATCCGCTTCCTGATCCTGATCCGCTTTCGCTCGATCCGCTGCTACTGCTCCCCTGTTCTCCGGGGTGGTCGGGTGGTCGGGCTATAGCGGGTAGGGCGGTGGTGAACATGAAGATGGTCGCGATTGCGACCGTGATAATTCGTTTACTGGTTCCCATGGTGTTTTGATCCTTTCAGGATTCTTGATCGGCGTAGCTGTATGGTTTGGTCGTCGTTGTCGGCCATGGGGGCTCTTCTCCCTTCTTCTCGGGGTCCGGGGTTGTCCGGTTGTTCGATCACCTAAGACGGGTCGGGACGTTGCGTGCTAACTGCTATTAACATGCGTATTAGCCCTTCACATACGATTGGAGGGCGGGATCGTTTCCTGATCCTGCGAGGGTTTTGCCGGCGGGGTGGTGTTCTCCCCGGCGGGTGGGTGATCCCGCATTCGGCGGGGATGGTGGCGGTGGGGTGGGCGCCTATCTGCCTCAAGGGCGTCATGGGGTTCCCATGCGCGTTATCATGGTTGTCCTCACGTCGTCGGGTTGTTCCTGTGATTGACGTGAGGACACAGATGGCCTCGCCTATTCGCCCAGAGTCGGCGGTAGCTACTCCCCGATCTGTTGGCGGGCTATGGTATTCAGCGAGCAACCCGACTCGGGACTGCTCACATCAATCACAAGATTGCCCTTTTACACTATCGCTCGTTTGGCTGGGATGGTGGTAATGGCACTGTTTATTTGTGAGGAAATGCCGGATTTTTTCCCCTTTTACTGGGAATAAATGGATTCTCGGGGGGTCGGTTCCCTGTCGCTCGCCCCTTACCGGGGATTCGTTCTGGTCCTCCCGTCAAAGGTCCATGTGGCGCCCGTGTGGTCCCAGACGTTGCCGTTGCTCCGGTGAGGGAATCTGAGCTGTTGTTTTGGGAATCCCGGTGTTCACGACGCGGGAGTGGACACTCCAGAAGTGGTTGTCGAATCCGGGGGAGACAATTTCATAGTCTTGCGGAAACCTTGGTTTGCCACCGGGAATCGAGGAGGAGTACATGCTGGTCGATCCGGTGACCAGGGATCTCATCTCCGATCCGGATCCTGAGATGTTCGAGAGGTGCAAGGAAATTCGGGGCACCATTGAGCGGGTGGAGGACACGATAGGCAGTCTGAAAACCTGCCAAAGAAAAAAAGCGGTTGGGTCTGGCCGGCGGGAGCGCCGACCAAACCCAACCAGTTAGTCGTAAGTTAGCCTCGGGCGGCTGCGAGCCAGCTGTCGACCGTGTCGCGGTTGGCCGCGATCCAGGCTTCGGCGTCAGCTCTGATGTCAGCCTCGCTGTAATCCCCGGCGGCCATCTTGGCGTTTTGAGCCGCGATGTCGGTCAGCGGGATTACCACCGCATCGAGGAGAGCTTTGATGTCCGGGTATTCATCCAGGAAGTCGGTGTTGGCCACCGCTCGGATGTCATTCACGTTGGATTGCAGCCAAACCACATTGCTGTTCGCCACTAGGACGGTGTTCGTCCAGTTGGGCGTCCAAGCGTAGAACAGGGCCGATTCACCGGCCGCCACTCTCTCCACGACGCCTTGCGCCAAGTCGTTGTAGGTACCGGAAATCTGTTCGACTCCTGAGCCCCAACTTTCATTGGCGATCTGTTCGTTGATGGCGGTTTCGCATCCCCATCCGACGTTGCATCCGTAGAGGTCGGCCTTGCCGTCGCCGTCGTGGTCGAAGGCGCCGGCGTTGGCGGCGACCCCATCCATGTCTCTGATTCCCAGTCTGTCAGCTGTGGCCTTGTCGATCATCAAGCCGTCTGTGGCTCCACCACCCACCTGCGTGCCGATCGGCTCGATGGGGAGTTCAACCGCTTGGCCGGTGACGTTCTCTCCTTCCAGGTAGATGTTGTGGAGGGGGAACCAGCCATTGGCCCACAGGTCGTACTGGCGAGCGGCCAAAGCCGGATAGAACGAATAGGGGCTGAGGGTGGCGGCGGCGGGGTCAGTGACCTCGTGCCCCAACTCCTCGATCAGAGCCGCGTAGATGGCGGCCTGCATGTAACCGGAGTCCCAGTTGGCCCGGGCGATCTTCACCGGCCCGGCAACTTCCTCGGTGGCGCAAGCCGAAAGCATCAACACGAAAGCCGCAAGAGCGGCGACGAAAACACTCGATCGCTTCATCACTTTGCACCCCCTCTACCCAGTTTCTCGATCAGACCGGCGTGCTGGGATTGGAAGATGGCCTCGTCGTAGTGGGCTTCCAAGAGGTCGAGTTCCTCATCGAAGGCCTTCTTGAGGCTCCAGAGCATGATCAAGAGCACGAAGAGGAATGGCAGTCCGGTGGCCACTGCGGCCGTTTGGAGCGCCGACAGGCCACCTCCCAACAGCAACACGCATGCCACCAAGCCTTCCATCAAGGCCCAGAACACCCGCTGGGGCTTGGGCGAATCGAGTTTTCCTCCAGAGGTGAGGTGGTCCACCACCAAGGATCCGGAGTCCGAAGAGGTGACGAAGAACGAAACCAACAGCAGAATGCCGACTATGGAGACGAAGAAGGTCCATGGGAAGGCCTCCAACATCACGAACAGGGCAGTCGCCACGTTTTCGTTGACCGCCGTGGCAACGTCCAGTTCGCCGCGCATCTGCAGATCCATGGCCGCTCCGCCGAACACCGCGAACCACAGGAAGCAAAGGAGGCAGGGGAGGACGATCACACCAATGATCATTTCCCGCACCGAACGTCCCTTGGAGATCCGGGCGATGAACATACCGACGAAGGGAGACCAGGAGATCCACCATCCCCAGTAGAAGATTGTCCACCATTGTTGCCATTGCGTGTCGATCAAAGCAGCGTTCCAGAACGAGAACTCTGGCAGTATCTGGAGATACACTCCGATGCTCTCAACGTACAGTGACAGCACCAGCAGAGTGGGGCCCACCAACAGCACGAAGACCAGGAAGGCCGCGGCCAGCCACACGTTGAGCTGGCTCAGCCTCTTGACCCCGGCGTCCAAACCGGCCACAACCGAGATGGTTGCCAGCCCGGTGATGAAGGCGATCAGGACGATCTGAAAGCCGGTGCCCGACGGGAGACCGAAGAGCTTGTTCAACCCCGCAGCCGCCTGTCCGGCGCCGAATCCCAGTGAGGTGGCGAGACCGAAGAGGGTGGCCACCACAGTGAGGATGTCGATCGCGTTGCCCCATGTACCGTAGATCCTCGGACCGAGAATCGGATAGAAGACCGATCGGAAGGTCAGTGGCAATCCTCGGTTGTAGGCGAAGAATCCCAGGGCCAGGGCTACCAGTCCGTAAAGCGCCCATCCATGAATCCCCCAATGGAGGTAGGAGGTCGCCAGTGCTCCTCTGGCCGCGCCCGTTGACAGGGGTTCCACCTCGAACAAGGGAGGCGGTGCGGTCAGGTGGAAGATTGGCTCAGCCACACCCCAGAACATCAACCCGATGCCAAGACCGGCAGAGATCAGCATTGCGTACCAGGCCCCGGTGGAAAACTCCGGAAGGGCGCCTGGACCGCCTAGTCGAATCTTGCCGTACCGGCCTAACGCAAAGTAGAGCGCCGCGCCGATGAAGACGTTGAAGGAGATGATGTACAGCCAACCCACCTTCTCGTTGATGAAGTTGAGAATGGCGCCGAAGACACCGCCGGCCGACTCCGGAAACAGCAAAGACCAAGCGATGAAGAGCAACAGGAATCCGGCGGCGACGAACGTCACCTGCGGATGGATGTCGAATCCCCACCTGACGATGTTCTTGTCACCAGGCTCCCGATCGGCCACTTCGGGGTAGAAATCGATCTCGGGATCGATCTGGAGGCCTTCGAACTGGGGTCGATTACGGATCGCCGCATCGCGGGCGCGTTCCTCTTGATCTTCCCAATCCTCTAAGGCCTCGGCAATCTGAGTGAGATCGAGATCTTCTTTGTCAGCCATACGAACTCCTTTCTATTCGCAGATCAATCATGTGCGTCTCCTTTCTGCCGCCTTGGTTACGTCCCCCTTACCTGTAGGGAGGCGTCTGTTGGGTAAAACCTTAGCCTAAAGTCCTGGGGGCGCGCCGCGAAAACTACAGGTTTTCCCCGCAAAACTGGCGCCAGACACCTTATTCTTCAGTATTCCTACACGTCCTTGCAGCTTGCTACACTGCGCCACAGCCCCACTACCCTGTGGTTGAAACCCACCGGACACTTCCATGCGCAGAATCTCCATCGCTGTAACCCTGACAGTGCTGTTGCTCATTTCCATAGGTGCGGGGATAGCGGTGGCCCAATCCGACGACGAGCCTGCCGATAACCCGCCGGTGCGGATGGCTCGCGCAACCTGGGACACCGGTTGGTTCCAGGCCGAGGTTTACCGGCTTTTGATCCAGCAACTCGGCTACGAGGTCGAGGGTCCTCTCACCATGGACAATGACGAGTTCTACACCGCCGTGGCGGCGGGGGAAGTGGATTTGTGGGCGAACGGATGGTTCCCGACGCAGGACTCCTTCGTACAGGAGGAATTCGCGGAGCGGGTGGGCACTCAAGTCGACGACGGAGCGCTGCAGGGATACTTTGTGGACAGATCCACTGCGCAAGCCCATGGGATCACCAACCTCGGTGACTTGTCATCACGGGAGGTTGCCGCCCTCTTCGATCATGACGGGGACGGGTTGGCCGACTTGATCGGCTGTGAACCCTCCTGGGGATGTGCGGCGATCATAGACCACCACCTTGACGCCTATGGATTGCGGGAGACTGTCGAGCAGGTGCAGGGCGCGTACTCCCCTTTGATAAGGGCGACCTTCGACCAATATCGAGCCGGGCAGCCGGTTCTCTACTACACCTGGACACCCAACTGGACAGTGGGTGAGTTGGTGCCCGGCCGGGACGTGGTCTGGCTGGAGACGCCCTTCCCCTCCTTGCCGGCGGAACAGGCTGCATACCTGGACCGGACCGCCATTGCCGGTATTCCGGGATGCGCCAACGATCCCTGCGGGGTCGGGTGGCCCCCCAACGACATCCGGGTGGTCGCCAACACCGAATTCCTGGAAGCCAACCCATCGATCCGCAAGCTGTTGGAGCTGGTGGTTATACCACTGGCGGACATCTCCGCTCAAAACGCGCTGATGGTGGCCGACGAGGGAGATCCCGAGGATATCCGTCGCCATGCCAAAGAGTGGGTGGAAGCCAATGAGGTCATCGTGCAGCGTTGGATCGAGGCTGCGGATCCGGAAGCGGTCGGACTGGCGGAGACCAGCGGCGAGGTCTCGGCAGCCGGGGGACGACTGCCGGTGGCAGTTCGTCTTCTTCCTCCCTTCGCCACTTATGACAACCGCTCCTACAGCGGCTTCGAGGTGGAATTGGCGCGTCTGCTCGCCGCCCGCCTGGGGATGGAAGCGGACATCTACGCGGTGGACACCGTTGCAAAGCAGATCGACGACATCAACCGCGGCGTTGCCCGGGTGGCTCTGGGGGGAGTGGCCATCACCGAATCAAGAGAGCGGTTGGTCGACTTCTCGATGCCGGTGCTCGATGCCGGACTGACCATCTTGGCGCCCACGGAGTCGTCCAGGCACATCGGTGATCGGATCCTTCAGTTCTTCCGTGCCATCGGTTCTTCGGATCTTCCCTGGCTGTTGGTTCTGTTCGGGGTGGTGGTGCTGGTCTCGGCCCATGTGATCTGGTGGCTGGAACGCCATGACAACGCCGACTTCGCGGTGCCCTACCGCCAGGGGATCTGGGACTCGTTCTACTGGTCGGTGGTGACCATGAGTACGGTCGGGTATGGCGACAAGGTGGCGAGGGGCGCCAAAGGGAGGGTGTTCGCCCTGGTATGGATAGCCCTGGGGACGCTGGTGTTCGCCAGCTTCACTGCTTCTATCGCCTCTTCCCTGGCGGTGAATGAACTGCGGGGCGAGATTTCCGGCCCCTCCGACCTGCCCGGTCACCGGATTGCCACGGTCTCGCAATCGGCGGGGGAGGTATACATGACCTCCGTCGGCGTGGGACCGGTGCTGGTAGGCGAGATCGGGGAGGCCTACTCCCTTCTGGAAGCAGGCGAAATCGACGCAGTTGTGTTCGACGCGCCGGTGCTTCACTTCCACGCTGCCCGGGAAGGAGGCGGCGAGGTGACGACAGTGGGGCCCGACTTCGAGAAGGTCCAGTACGGGTTGGTTCTGAGCCAGGACGACGCCGCCTTCCGGGAACAGGTCAACCTGGCTCTGCTGGACCTCATCGAAAGCGGCGTCTACCGGCAGCTTCACGACCAGTGGTTCGGTTCGTTGGGATAAGCACACGTCCTTTGACATATTCTGTTGCCCCCGGAACCGGCAACTGGTAGCCTCCGGCCTATGTCATGGCGCAAAAAGCCCAATAGTCTTCCCGGCGAGAATCAGGCTCTGGCCGGCAGGCGGACCCCCCTTTCAGTGCCTGAATTCCACGATGTTTCCGGAGCGCGGATCGTTCCACCGTTTCCCGAAGAAACGGAGATCATCTGGTTCGGCATGGGGTGCTTTTGGGGAGCGGAACGGATGTTCTGGCAGACCGACGGGGTGTATTCCACCGCGGCCGGCTACCAAGGGGGGTTCACCCCCAATCCCACTTATGAAGAGGTCTGTTCGGGCATGACCGGACACACCGAGGTGGTGCAGGTGGTGTTCAGGCCTCACGTAGTCAGTCTCGACCAACTCATGCAGGTCTTTTGGGAGGGACATGATCCCACCCAGGGGATGAGGCAGGGCAATGACTACGGCACCCAGTACCGCTCCGCGGTCTATGTCAGCAGGGAAGAGCAACTGCCGGCGGTCTGGGCAAGCCTGGAGGCCTACCAGAAAGAGCTTTACCGCAGCGGTTATGACCGGGTTACCACCGAAATCGGTGTGGACAAGCCTTTCTACTACGCCGAGGACTACCACCAGCAGTACCTGTCCAAGAACCCGTGGGGATACTGCGGCATCGGTGGGACCGGCGTTTCCTACTGCACTCCGGCCCAGGCTCAAAAAGCTACCGGATAAACCTGGCGATCGGTGAAGGAGTCTCTCCGCTCCCAGATTCCTCCCTTCTATGTGATGGAGGTGATGAAGGCCGCCGCCCGTCGAGAGGTGGAGGGCGGCGACGTTCTTCACTTGGAGGTGGGCCAGCCGATGACCCCCGCTCCTTCACGCGTCCGGGAGGCGGCCCGGAGAGGCTTGACGGATGATCGGCTCGGTTACACCGCCGCCACCGGCCTGGTGGCCCTCCGGGCGAGAATTGGGCGCTTCTACGGGGAGCGGTACGGACTGAACGTGTCGCACGAACGGGTGGTGATGACAATCGGCGCTTCGGCCGGCTTTGTCCTGGCTTGCCTGGCGCTGTTCGATCCCGGTGACCGGGTGGCAATGACCGTCCCCGGGTATTCGGCCTATCGCAATGTTCTCAGCGCGCTGGGCCTGGAACTGGTGGAAGTCAGGGTGGATGCCGAAACTCGCTTCGTCCCATCGGTGGATCGTCTGGAGATGGCGGGTCCCTTGGACGGGCTGGTTGTGGCAAGCCCTTCCAATCCCACCGGAGTGACTCTGACCGCCGACGAGATGAAAGAGGTGGCTGACTTCTGCTCGAACACCGGCGCCGTGCTGATCTCCGATGAGATCTATCACGGAATCGACTACGGGGAGCGGGCGGCGACGGCACTCGGATTCAGCGACTCGGCAGTGGTGGTCCAGAGTTTCTCCAAGTACTTTTCGATGACCGGCTGGCGGCTGGGCTGGCTGGTGGCGCCCCCCGAGATGTTCCGCCCGCTCGAACGGCTGGCCCAGAATCTCTTCATCGCTCCTCCAACCGTCTCCCAGTTGGGCGCCCTGGAGGCATTCGACTGCGCAGAAGAGTTGGACGCCAACGTCGCCGCTTACGCCGATAGCCGTGAGATACTGGTGGCAGGTTTGGCCGAAGCCGGAATCACCCGGATCGCTCCTCCGGACGGCGCCTTTTACGTGTACGCCGATGTCTCCCATCTGGGCATGGGCTCTCCAGCCCTGTGCGCGCGCTGGCTGGAGGAGATAGGCGTGGCGGCCACCCCGGGAATCGACTTCGATCCGGAGCAGGGCGACCGCTGGGTGCGGTTTTCCTACTCCGAGTCCACCGATGACATCGCCGAAGCGGTCCGCCGCCTGAAGGGTTGGACGGATCGGCGAGTCTCCGCGGCCATGATTGCGTCATAAGACGCCAGGGAGAAAGGGCAGCATGCGAATGGGGGCGCCGGTTCGCGTTCCACGTCGGCCGAAGGGGTCTTTTTTGGAAGAGATGGCGCGGCTCGCAGATGAGATGTCCCGACTCGTGGGTTTTTGGGGCACACGAGACAGGCGCAACCAGTCTGACTCGGCCACAGAAGCGGATATGCAGGCGCTCCAGAGGGATTGGGAGATCATCTGCCGGGATTGGGAGATCATTTCTCAGGATTTCCGCATAGCCACCAGCGAGTTCGTGGCGGAAATGGAGAGGACGAAAACAGTCGAATCAGGGAGACGAATTGAGTGAGGTTTCGAACCAACCTGAGGACGTAGTCGCAGTCCAGCAAACGACGACGGTCGTCTCGGCTACCTGGGGACTTCTGCCTCCCCCACAGATGCTCAAGGAGTATGGGGAGGTAGTTCCTGATCTTCCGGAACGTTTGACATCGATGTTCGAACGACAGGTCAGTGACCGGTTGCAAATAGAGCGGGTTGAATCTGAGGCAGAGTCCAAGAGGGCGAATTATCGACTGGCGGCGGGAATTGTCTTATCGGCGTCGATCATCATTGGAGGAATTGTACTTGTGGCCACAGGTCATGATTGGGCCGGGGTGTCCATGGTCGGGATGAATCTGGTGGGCTGGGCCGGAGTGTTCGTTTACGGCGTCCGTAGTCGCGATCGACATCGATAGCGTGCGCCGAAGCGGTCCGCCGCCTGAAGGGTTGGACGGATCGGCGATAGTTCGACATCGGTAGAGTTGGCAGCCTGAAAATGGATCGATCCGTGTTGGGCAGAGGTGGCGGGTTCGCCGAGATGGTCGGATTGGTGTTGGACGAGTCGTCTTCTTCAATGGTGAAAGGACATGTCGAGGTGGGGGAGGAACATCATCAGCCGTTCGGGATGGTGAACGCCGGTCTGCACACCACCATGGTGGAAACCCTGGCATCGACGGGCGCCTTCATATGGGCGCAGGAACATGGCATGATGGCGGCGGTGGGTGTGCACAACGCCACCGACTTCTTTCGGTCTCATCGATTCGGACGCCTTGACGGCGAGGCCGTGCCAATCCACCAGGGTCGCAGCCAGCAAATCTGGCAGGTCACGATCACACGGGCCTCCGATGGAAAGATGGTTGCCCAGGGTCGCCTTCGCCTCCACAACCTCGATCAGGTTCGCTGAGTCCTCGCCCCGGGCGCCGGGCATGAAGGCTTCTGCCGCCTGGTTGACCCCCTTCTCCCAGCAACCGAAGCGACCGACGCGGCGCGGTCGGATTCGACGGGCGAATCGGGATACAGAAATAAGTCTCCGTTTTCTGGACATGACGGGGTTTGGGTTTACTAGCGTCCGTATATCGGATAAAGATTCCGGTAAACGGGCATTTTGACCGGGGTGGCCCCAGACGATGTCAGGTGGAGGTACGCGGGTCGAGATGACCTACAAAGTGAAGCAGCGTGACTCTATGCCCATCCTCTTTGGGGAGGTATGGGTTCGGAAGGAGAAGGCAGGCAAATGAGTAAACGTAGATCTTGGGTACGAGTGGCAGTGGTGCTGTCCGTCCTGGCTCTGGTCGCCACTGCTTGTGGTGACGGAGAAGAAGCGGCCGAGACCACGGCGGCTCCCACCACCGCGGCTCCAACCACCACCGCGGCGCCCGAACCGGCAGAGCCCATCAAGCTGGGAACCGTCTGGTTCAACTCGGGAACGGCGGTCGGTTTGGGCGACATCATGCGCAACGGGTTCGAGTTGGCCGTGATGCAGCAGAACGAGGCGGGCGGCCTACTGGGACGCCAGGTCGAGGTTGTCCACTATGACGAAGGCTATTCGGCTGATGAATCGGTGGCTTCGGCTCGCAAGGCCATCGCCGACGGAGTGGCGGGCGTTGCCGGCGGCAACGATGCCACGACCTGTGTGGCGATGAAGGATGTGTTCAAGGAGGAAAGTGTCCCGCTGGTGGTGACTGCCTGCGGCTCGGAGTTGATTACCACCGAGGGCTATGACGGCGCAGTGCACATCCGCGCTCCGGTCAAGCAAACCCAGTCGGACAGCAACGCACTCTCAGTGCTGGCCCGGTGGATGATCAAGCAGGGATACAAGCGGGTCCAGGGTGTAGGAGTGGATTCGGATTGGGTGTTGCTCACCAACGATGAATTCACCCGTATTTTCGCAGAGGAAGCCCCGGCTGACTTCGAGTACACCGGGATGATTTACTTCCCCTATGGAACAGCTGAAGCCCGGGTGGAAGTCACCAAGGGCGTCGGCAACGATCCGGATCTTCTGTATCTCGGTCTGTGGGGTAAGGACGTGGTGGTCAACGCCGTCCAGGCCGCTCGCGAAATCGGCTACGAGGGTGACATCATGGTCAACGAGGTCGTTTACACCCCGCCGGAAGTGGAAGCCCTGGGTGATCTCTCCGAAGGCATTTACAGTTCCACCGGGTGGATTCTGGACGAGTCCATTCCCGAGGCGGCCGCCTTCTCGGAGGCTTATGAGGCCGAGTTCGGATCCGCTCCGGACTGGTGGTCGGAGTTGGGCTACACGGCTGCCCTGCAGTTGATGGCGGCAATCGAGGCGGCCGGAACGACCGAGTATTCGGCGGTTGCTCCCCTGATGAATGACGAGCATGGGTTCGTCACTCCTCGCGGTAAGCCGTTGCGCTTCAACGACAAGGGACTCCGACTGGTTGACGACTGGATCATAATTCAGTCGACTGGCGGCGTCCTGCAACCCGTTGACGCCGTTCCGCTCGCCGGGTAGACGAAACTAATCCCATACTTTGATGTATCGGTCTGCGCCCTTGACTCAGGGCCGGACCGATACATCCTATTGACCGAGGAAGGAGGCTGGGCAGATGGTGGAGAGAGTGTTCGTCCCGGTTGAGGAGGAACTCTTCCAAGCCATCGGGTCGAAGAGCCGGTGGAACGATGTTGTGCGGGCGGGTAACACCCTATGGGTTACGGGGCAACTGGGCTGGGACAAGAGGACCGGGGCTCTGGCGGAGACCCTGGAGGAGCAGGCCGAACTGGCCCTGGGGAATCTCAAGGGGGCCCTGGAAAGAGCCGGCGCCAAGATGAGCGATGTGGTCTTGACCAGGGTGTATCTGATCGATCACGACCACTACCACCGGTACGAGCCCGTGTATGCCCGGTATTTCCCCGATCGACAGCCGGCTCGGGTGACGGTGGTGGTCGCCGAACTGATTCACCACGCCCTGATAGACATCGAGGCGGTGGCAGTGGTGGACGAAGACGGATGATCCTTTTCCGGCGCCGTCTTCCCGGTGACCCGAGCCTCCCTCGGGGGAGTGGAAGATGATCAAGACAGTAACCATTCTCACCAGGAGGTCCGACCTGACCAGTGAACAATTCCATGAACACTGGAAGAATGTCCATGCGCCCCTGGTGCTGGCCATGCCCAGGGTGCGCCGCTACGTTCAATGCCGACCCTTGGAAGTACCGGGGCGGCAGGCCCCTTGCGACGGAGTGGCGGAGGTGTGGTACGACAGCGTGGAGGACTTTCTGGCCACGGCCGATTCTCCCGAGTATGCCGCGCTGCTGGCTGACGAGAAGAACTTCATGGGCGCCAAGACCCAAGATTCGGTGTTCGTGATCGTCGAGGAGGACGAGTTCGTTGTCGAATAGACTCGCCGACTCCGGATGACGGCTGTTCCCAGCCATCAGCGAGGGTCTCTTTCCAAGGGTCTGCAGATTCTGTCCGCCTTTGACGAGAAGTCCCCGGCGCTTTCGGTGGCCGACATCGCACGGCGCACCCAGATCAGCCGGGCGAGCGTCTACCGACTAACCGGTGCTTTGGAAGAGTTGGGATACATAAGCAGAACGGAGCGACTCTACCGGCCTTCCAAGAAGGTGCTGAGGCTGGGGGTGGCCGCGGTGGAGTCAAGGGAGTTCGTGGAGCACATCCGCCCCTACCTGGATGAGATCAGCCTGGCATTGCCGGAGGCCACGGCTGTCAATTACGGCGTGCTGGAGGGGGCCGAGGTCATCTACATGGCCAGACGTCACCGCGACGACATCATCACAATCAATCTTCAAGTGGGCAGTCGGCTGCCCGCCCATCTGAGTTCATTGGGCAAGGCCATTCTCTCGGCCATGCCGCCCGACGACGTGGAGGCGGTGCTGAACCAGATGGAGTTCGAGCCGAGGACCATCACCACGGTTACCGGGGCCGATGACTACCGGGGGCAACTGGAGGAGGCGCGGATCAAGGGGATCGCATTGAACGACCAGGAACTGACGGAGGGGTTGAGATCGGTGTCCGCCCCGGTGTTTCACGGGACCGACGTGATAGGGGCCGTGGGGGTGGCCACCCTTGCCACGCGGGCTGACATCGAAACGCTGGAGAACACATACGGTCCGATCCTCAGGTCCTTCGTGGACAGGATCAGCGGGGAGATTTCGGCAATACGCTTCGACAACCGGGTCCCGATCTACGGCTAGCCATGATTCGGTGGTTTCAATCCGGATTGGTCGGCATCCCAGGGAGGTCCGGCGGATGAGTTGGGATGTCATCGGCCAGCAACTGTGGAACGGGCTTCTGAACGGCTCGATCTACGTGATATTCGCGGCAGGGTTGAGCCTGGTGTTCGGAGTCATGAGGGTGATCAACATGGCGCATGGCGAGCTGACCATGCTGGGGGCCATGTTGTTGTACACGGTCACCAATGTGGTGGGGCTGGGTTACTTCGCGGGCGCTGCCGTGGTGGTGTTGGTCATGGCCCTGGCCGGCTTTCTCGTAAACCGAGTCACGGTCCGCCCGTTCCTGGGACACTCCGAATTGGTGGTGATCCTCTCGACCGTGGCTCTCAGTTTCATGTTGCTGAACGGCAGTCTTGTGGTGTGGGGATCCGGGCCCAAGGGGGTGGAGGAGCCATTCAATGAAATTCTCCAGGTGGGAGGGGTGTACATCACCACCGCCAGCCTGTTGCTGGTGGGGGTGTGCTTTGCGGCGGTCCTGGGGTTGTATCTCATGCTCACCCACACCAAGCTGGGCAAGAAGACCCGAGCCACCGGCCAGAACCTGCTGGGCGCCCGCCTGATAGGGATCAATACCACCGCCATCTATGACACCACCCTGATAGTCGCATCGGGATTGGCGGCCCTGGCCGGAGTGTTGATAGTCCTGGTTTCGTCTGCATCCCCCAACCTGGGACAACCTCTGCTCATCACCGGTTTTGCGGTGGTGATAGTCGCCGGGATGGGGAATGTGGCGGGAGCGGTGGCGGTGGGGCTGTTCATGGGTGTTACCGAGGCGTTGTTCGGCCAGTTCATCTCCACCTACTACCGCCAGGGATACCTGTACGTGGTGATGATCGTCGTCCTGCTGCTTCGCCCCCAGGGCCTGTTCGGGAGGAAGTGACGTGAGGCTGAAAGTGCCTTCCGGTTTCTGGTTGGGCGCCCCGGCGCTGCTGGTGACCCTGCTGGTGCCGTTGTTTCTCTTTACCAACGCCTACAACCGGGGACTGTTGGTGTTGATCGTGATCTATGCGGTGGCGGGACTCAGCCTTGATTACATCATGGGCGAGATGGGGCAGTTCTCCTTCGGACATGCCGCGTTCTGGGGGTTCGGCGCCTATGTCTCGGCCAAACTGGCCCTGGACCTGGGGATCTCCCCATGGATAGGTTTCCTGGCTGCGCCGGCGGCCGCCGGCCTGGTGGGTCTTTTGATCGGCTATGTCGCTCTGCGCAGGACCCGCGGACTCGAATTGGCGATCGTCACGCTGGGCTTCGGGGTTTTGGCCTGGACCGTGGCCCTGCGGTGGCGGCCGGTCACCGGCGGCCCGTCGGGATTGCGCCAGGTCCCCCCGCCCAGTCTGTTCGGCTGGGAAATACGGTCGGAGTTGGCCTATTTCTACTTCGCCCTGTTGTTGCTGCTGGGAGTGGTCTTCATCCTGTCCAGGATGCGGGAGTCCCGCTTCGGCAGGGCGGTGCGCAGCATTCACGAGAACGAAGACCTCGCCAAGTCCATCGGTGTGGCGGCCACCAGATATTACGTCCTGGCGTTCTCGTTCGCCTGCGCGCTGGTGGGGTTCTCCGGCGCCCTGTACGCTCACCATTTCCGGTTTGTCAACCCGAATCTGTTGGGCCTCCAATACATGTTCATCTTCTTGATCGTTGTTCTGGTGGGAGGGACGGGGACCCTGTGGGGTCCGGTTTTCGGTGCGGCGATTTTCGTCCTGGTGAGTGAGTGGCTCCGGGCCCTACAGGAGTATCGTTTCGTGATTTTCGGTGTGGTGTTGCTCCTGGTGGTGCTTTTCATGCCGATCGGGGTCTTTCCCGCTCTCCAGAAAGCATTTCGGCGGCGGAGGAAACGCGAGGAATCGGGAGAAGAGGTCACGGTAGCCGGCGAAGATCATGCCGTGGACGGGGTGGGGGTGGAGTAGCGAATGCCGATCCTCGAGACCACCGGGCTCACCAGAATGTTCGGCGGCCTGTCGGCGGTCGACGAGTTGGATTTGTCCGTGGAGGAAGGGGAGATCCGGGGTCTGATCGGCCCGAACGGCTCCGGGAAGACCACCGCCCTGAATCTCATTACGGGCTTTATCAAGCCCACCGGGGGAGTGGTGACCTATCAGGGAGAGAACATCACCGGCGCCCAGCCTCACGACCTGGCTCGGATGGGACTGGTCCGCACATTCCAGATCACCACCTTGTTCGAGAACTTGACGGTTCGGGACAATGTTCTCCACGGCCGCCATCTCAACAATCCCACCACTCTTTTGGGAGCTCTGACCCGGTCCCGCAGATACCGGAAGCAGTGTGCGGTGCTGGAGGAGCGGGTCCGGGAACTACTGGCGGCGGTGGGTCTGGACGGACGCATCGAGGCGGTGGCTCGAGACCTGTCCGCCGGCGAACACCGGTACCTGGAGATCGCCATCGCGCTGGCCGCCAAACCCCGGATGCTCCTGCTCGATGAGCCTGCCACCGGGTTGAACCCCGAGGAAGCGGGGTTTCTGATGGACCTGATCAGAACCTTGCGAGACAAGGGCGTCACGGTGTTGCTGGTCGAGCACAACATGCGTCTGATAACCAACATTTGCACCAGGATTACGGTGCTCAACTTCGGGGCCAAGATCGCAGAGGGCACTCCCGAAGAGATAGTTGGCGACGAAGATGTGGTGACCGCCTATCTGGGGAAGCGTCGCGGTGCTTGAAATCAGTTCTTTGAATGTGGCCTACGGGCGGGTGCAGGTGCTGTTCGACGTCTCGATCAGCGTCGGCCAAGGCGAACTGGTGACCGTGATCGGCGCCAACGGGGCAGGCAAGACCACCCTGCTCCTCACCGTCTCGGGGGTGCTCCGACCCATGGGGGGAGAGATCACCTTCGACGGGGACCGAATCGACAACCTCAGACCCCACGAGATAGTCGGAATGGGGCTGGGTCACGTGCCGCAGGGCAAAGAACTCTTCCCGGCCATGACGGTTCTAGAGAACCTGGAAATGGGCGCCCACCTGGTCAAGGAGCAGGACGAATACCAGCATCGGCTCGCCAGGGCGTTCGATTTCTTCCCGCGGCTTTCCGAGCGGGCGCGTCAACGAGCCGGCACGCTCAGCGGCGGGGAGCAACAGATGCTGGCCATCGCCAGGGCATTGATGGGTAATCCCAGCCTGCTGCTGCTGGATGAGCCGTCGGCAGGACTGGCCCCCATCATCGTCGACCACTTGGCGGAAATCATCCTCGACCTCAACGAGCAGGGCCTGACGGTGCTGCTGGTGGAACAGAACGCCTTTCTGGCGCTGGAGATCGCCAAGAAAGCCTATGTGATGGAGTCGGGCTCGGTGGTGGAGAGCGGCGAGACCCGAGCCGTGCTCGAAAGTGATCTGGTGCGACGCGCCTACCTGGGGATCTGATGACTGAGTTCAGGATCGGGGTAGACATCGGAGGAACCTTCACCGACTGGGTGATGGTGGACCCCGACGGAGAGGTACGGGTCGTCAAGACACCGACCACCCGGGATGGCTTCGCCGGGGTGTTCAACGCCATGGACGAGGCGGGAGTCGGCGGAGAGAGGTTCCGCTCCTTTGCTCACGGGACGACCCTGGGGACCAACGCCTTGATAGAGAGGCGCCTGCCGCGGGTGGGGATGGTGACCACCAGGGGAGTCACCGCCGTGCTGACCCAGGCTGCCCGGGGCTCGAAGGAGGACATCTGGGACATCTACCACGAGTCTCCCCTTCCCTCCATCGTCAAGCCCCGCGACCGCCTGGAAGTCACCGAGCGAACCCTCAGTTCCGGGCAGGTCCGTACCCCCCTCGACGAAGAGGAGGCGCGCGCCGTGGCCCGGATCCTGCGGGGTCGGGGCATCCGGACCATCGCGGTGTGCTTCCTCCACTCCTACACCAACGGGCGCAACGAGCGGAGAATGAAAGAGATCATCCTGGAGGAATACCCGGAGGCGCTGGTCCGCACGTCCCATGAGACCATCCCCCGCATTCTCGAGTACGAGCGATTCACCACCACCATCCTCAACGTGGCGCTCATCCCGGTGATGATCGATTACCTGAAAGCCCTGGAGCAGGGTCTGCGGGACCGGGACTACCAGGGCGATGTGCTGATCGTCCAGTCGGCAGGAGGCCTGATGGGGGTGGAGGCCACCTCCAACATCCCGGTCCGGACCGCCAATTCCGGTCCTTCGGCGGGCGCGATAGCGGCCCGGGAGATAGGCGCACTGGCGGGCTTTGAGAACATAATCGGGCTTGACATCGGAGGGAACCAGCACCGATGTCTCGGTGACTCTGGACGGCCGGTTGAGGACCACCGAGACCTGGGAGGTGGAGTGGGGCCATCCGATCATGTTCCCGGCGGTGGACATTATCACCGTGGGGGCGGGGGGAGGATCGGTGGCGTGGTTCGACCCGGGAGGAAAGCTCCGGTCGGGACCGCACAGTATGGGGGCGGTCCCCGGCCCGGCCTGCTACGGAAGGGGAGGCGACCGGCCCACCAACACCGATGCGCACGTGGTGCTGGGGAACCTCCGGCCCGGCGCCATGCTGGGCGGGGCGATGGAGATCGTCCCGGCGCTGGCCGAGAAGGTGATCCGCGACCGGATCGGTCGCATGCTCGGCAGCGACACGGTCTCCGCGGCGGCGGCGGTTGTGGCGGTCGCGGAGGCGAACATGGCCAATGCCATAAGGTTGGCGACCATGAGGCGAGGCCTGGATCCCCGCGACTTCGCCTTGGTGGCATTCGGCGGAGCCGGACCGTTCCACGGCGCCCGGGTGGCGGCCGAGATGAGCATTCCCACCGTGTTGGTGCCTCCCCGGCCGGGGCTCACCTCGGCACTGGGTTGTCTCATGGCCGACATCCGTCATGACCTGGGCGCCAGCATGTTCTACGGGGAGGCGGCGGCGGTCGACATCGACGAGATGAATGATCAATTCGAGGAATTCGATGCCCGGGTACGGGCCGCCCTTGACCGGGAGGGCATTCCGCCCGAGCGCCAGTCCGTGGAGTGGACCATCGACATGTGCTACGCCGGGCAGTGGAGGGTGTTCGCCATCCCGGTGACAGGCAGGATGACCCCCCAGAGCCTGTTGGATATCGTGGAGCTGTTCAAGAGTCTGTATTTGAAGAGGTTCACCTTCGACCTGGGTGAACGGGAAGTCGAGATCCACGGAATCGCGGTGACGGGCACGGGAATTTCCGACAAATACCGGCCGGGTGCTGTCGAAGCTACTTCGACCGTGCCCGCCGCCCCGGACCGGCGTCCCGTCCACTGGCGGGAGGCCGGAGGATGGGTGGACACCCCGGTGTGGTCGCGGCCCTCCCTGCCGGTCGGTTTCCGGACGGTGGGTCCGGCGGTGGTCGAGCAGATGGACTCGACCACTCTGGTGCCGCCCGGGATGACGATGACGGTCGATCGCTTTCTCAATCTGGTGGTGGACACCACCGGGGCCGGAGGTGGAGAATGAGCGGCGACCAGCCCCGGCCGGATCCGGTTCACCAGGTCGATCCGGTGACTTTCTCGATTCTCTCCAGCGCATTCGTGAGCCTGGTTGACGAGATGGTGGAGGCACTTCGGGATTCCTGTCTGTCGTTTGTGATCTACTGCGGGGATGTCAGCGGCGGCCTGATGAACGCCCGGGGGGAACTGGTCGCCCAGGGAACCCGGGATGTGGCGGTCCATGTCGGGGCCCTGCAACCCAGCACACAGTCGGTGATCGAGGACTTCGTCGACGTGGAGGAAGGCTTGGAGGAAGGGGACGTCTTTGCCTTCAACGAGCCCTACCGGGGAGGAACCCACCTGCCCGACATGACCTTCATCAGCCCGATCTTCTGGCAGGACGAGCTGATCGCATTCACGGCAACCAAGGGCCACTGGTCGGATGTGGGCGGCGCCACTCCGGGCTCCATGAACGCCCTGGCGGCGGACATCTATGCCGAGGGTCTGGTGATTCCTCCGCTCAAGGTGGTCTCACGGGGGGTGATGCGCCATGACGTGAAGAACCTGATCATGGCCAACATCCGCATCCCCGTCAACTCCACGGGTGATCTGATCGCTCACATCGAGGCCGCCCGGGTGGGGGAGGCCCGGCTCCACACCCTGATAGCAAAGTACGGGCTGGAGACCGTCGTGGGGTCCATGAAGGGCACCCTGGACCACTCCGAGCGGGAGTTGGCCGCCGAGATCCTCCGGTGCCCCGAGGGGACATGGGAGACCGATGACTACATCGACTACGATCCCCAGGCGCCCGAGGATGGCCCGGTGAAGGTCTCTCTCAAGATGACCATCCAGCACGATCCTCCGAGGGTCATCTATGACATGACGGGGTCGGGACCGCCGGTGCAATCGGGCATGAACGGCACCCGCGGGTCGACCACCGGCGCCCTGGTGGCCGGCACCAAGTACATCTTTCCCAAGCCTCTCATGAATGCGGGGTGGCTGCGCATCATCAAGGCGGTCTTTCCCGAGACGAGCGTGGTCAACGCGGTCCGTCCCTACGCAGTGTGCGGGGAGGTGTCGGGAGCGTATGAGAAGACCACGGCCTGCGTGCAAAGGGTTTGGGCGCAGGTCGCGCCACAGCGGTCCTTTGCCGGCAACTTCAACCTGGAATACGTGGTGGCCGGCGGGGTGGACGACCGTCCCGGCCGGCACAACAATTACTTCGTCTACTACCACTGGCACACCGGCGGCTGGGGCGGCAAGTACGGCGCGGACGGGCGGGACTGCGGCGCCGCCATCTTCGGGCTGGGAATCCTCAACCAGTCGAGCGAGGTGATCGAGAGGATGTGGCCGGTCACCTTTGACCGTCTGGCGCCGGTCACCGACTCGATGGGAGCGGGAAAGTGGAGGGGAGGGGCGGGACTGGAGTCGGTGCTGCGAGCGGAGAACGCCGGCGGCGTGCGGCTCTCCTACATCGCCGATCGGGGAGAGGACGGCCCCGGCGGTCCACGCGGGCTGTTCGGCGGGAAGGACGGGATCCCCATCCGGGTGGCCAAGAATCTTGGTACCGACCGGGAGGAGGACCTTCCCATCTACTTCGCCGACGAGTTCGTCGGCCGGCACGGCACCTTCTATCACGTCTCTTCGGGAGGCGGGGGGTACGGCGATCCCCTGGAGCGGGATCCCGGGGCCGTGCTGGAAGATGTAATGGACCGGTACATATCGCTCGAGTCCGCCCGCAACGACTACGGGGTGGCGATCGAAGTGCGGGACGCCGACCTTCTCGACTACCGGATAGATGTCGATGCAACCGAAAGTTTGCGCGCCGAACTGCGCGCCGCCCGATCTGACACAGGAGAGCAGCAATCATGACAGACGCCCGAAAGAGATTCGTGGACCTTTACACCCAACGCACGCCAGAGTCCCTGCGACTCTACGAGGAGGCCAGAAACCATTTGCCGGGCGGGGTTCCGGGCAACGCCGGCTTCCGCCCCCCTTACCCGTTGTACGTGGAACGGGCCGGCGGGCCGTTTCTGTGGGATGTCGACGGCAACCGGTACATCGATTCCCTTATCGGCGGCGGGCCCCACATTCTGGGCCATTCGCCGCCCCCGGTGATGAATGCCGTCGCCAAGCAACTCTCCAGGGGCACCAGCACGATCGCGCCGTCTCCCAACAACCTGGCCATGGCTGATCTTATTCGAAAGCACATGCCTCACATGGAGATGATTCGCTTCGTCCACACCGGTTCCGAGGCGGTCCACATGTCGATGCGGGTGGCCCGCGCCTTCACAGGCAGACGGAAGATCGGAAAGTTCGAAGGCAATTTCCACGGAGGCTACGACAATCTGCTGATCAGTGGGACCTCCTACGGGGGACCCGAGGAACGCCCGCTGGCGCTACCCGAGGGGGCCGGCATTCCCCAGGGCGTCCTGGACGACACGGTGGTCCTGCCGTTCAACAACACCGACGCCACGGTGGCGCTTATCTCCGAGCACGCCTCCGAGTTGGCCGGGGTGGTGGTGGAGGCGGTGGGAGGGACGTGGCTGGCCGGGATCGTGGCCGAACAGGGGTTTTTGGAGGCCCTGCGGGAGGTCACCGCCCGCCACGGAATTCTTCTGATCTTCGACGAGGTGATCACCGGTTTCAGGGTCGCCCTGGGCGGCAGCACCGCGGTGACGGGCGTCACCCCTGACCTGGTGGCGCTTGCCAAGACTATCGGGGGCGGATTTCCCATGGGCGCCTTCGGAGGCCGGCGCGACGTCATGGAACAGGTCGTCACTCCCCGCCGCGACGCCGACGATGAGCGGGTTACCATTTTCCAATCGGGGACCTTCCAGACCAACCTGGTGTCGTTGGCAGCCGGCATGGCGATGCTGTCGGAACTGGAGAAGCCCGGCATGTACGAGAAGCTGAACGACACTGGCGACCGGGTGCGCGAGGGGATAGAGAAGATGGGCGCCAACCTGGGTCTGCCCGTCCAGGCCACCGGGCAGGGACCCATTTTCGGCGTGTACTTTGCCGATGAACCGGTGCGCAGCATCCGCGACGTGTTAGCAAGCGACCGGGAGATGGCGGGGACCTTCTATCTAGGCCTGGTAGCCCATGGGGTGTATATCACCCCCTATCACCTGGGCTTTACCAACGCGTCCCAGAGCGACTCGGAGATCGACGAGGTACTGGACGTCTGCCAAGCCGTGCTCGAGACCATCAAGGAGAGTTGATCTCTTGACCCCAGCGGGATACTTTGAAGGTCCGCCGGCGCCATGAGGGGCATGCTATCGGGAGTGACGGTCCTGGAATTGGGGCAGGTGATCGCCGGCACGTATGGGGGCATGATCCTGGCCGACCTGGGCGCCGAGGTGATCAAGATCGAACCTCCCTGGGGCGATGCGGCCCGGAACCCGAAGATAACTCCCGTGAGAGGGGAGAGCGCCATTCACTTGCAGATGAATCGCGGCAAAAAGAGTATGGTCCTAGACCTGAAGAGCGAGTCGGGTAGAGAGGTCTTCTACGCCCTGGTCGCCTGCTCGGACGTGGTGATCGACAACTTCCGGCCCGGTGTGATGGACCGTCTGGGAATTGACCGCCGCAGCCTACGCAGACACAACCACCGGATCATCACCGTTTCCGTCACCGGCTTCGGCGCCACCGGCCCGGCCCGTGATCGGCCGGCGTTCGATCTGGTGGTGCAGGCCTACAGCGGACTGATGGATATGACCGGCCCGGCCGACGGTCCCCCGGCGCGGGTCGGGATTCCCATCGCCGACATATGCGGTGGGATCTTCGCCTGCCTGGCGGTGCTGGGCGCCCTGGTGGGAAGGGAACTCCACGGAGAAGGTCAGCATGCCGACATCTCAATGTTGGACGCATTGGTCTCGATGCTTTCCTACGACGCCTTCGACCACTTGAACACCGGGGCCAGGATCGCAAGGCGAGGCACGGCCCATGCCCACATCGTGCCCTGGCAGGCTCTGGAGGCAAAGGACGGCTTCGTGGTGGTTGCCGCTCGCGGGGAGAAATTCTGGAGAAACCTGTGCGACGCCATCGGTCGTCCCGAACTCAAGGATGATCCCCGCACCAGGGACAACGCCGCCCGCCTGGAGAATCGTGCTTTCGTCGAAAAGATCCTGGCCGAGGCGTTCGCCCAACGCACCAGGGCTGAATGGATGGCGATGATGGAGAAGTACGATCTTCCCGTCGCTCCGGTCAATGACATAGCGGAGGCGTTTGCAGACCCACAGGTCCGGGCGAGAGAGATGGTCCAGCAGTCCCGCCATCCCAGGTTGGGTGAAATCTCGTACCCGCCCAGTCCCATGAAATGGAGCGACTGGCGGCATCCCACCGAGCCTGCTCCCATGCTGGGCGAGCACACCGCCGAGGTGTTGACGGCCAAGCTTGCCTACGCGTCCGAGACCATCGCAGACTTGGAGGACCGAGGGGTGGTGCGGACCGGGGCGAGTCGGCGAGGCGAGTCTTAGAATGTGGACAGAGTGTCTGCTATGCGGACATTTGCGGAGAATGTTGGGGATTGGCCCGGCAAGGCGAACGGTGGAAATGTGAGTAACGGCACGAACGCCATCTCGGCAGTCCCCGATCCCGACACACTCCCTTCGGGCGACGGTTGTTCGCCGGAAGGGATTGATGAGATGAGTGACGCTCGGCTGATGGAGATGTTCAGGCTCATGTACACCATTCGCCGCTTTGAAGTGGTGATGGAGCGCAACCATCTGGCCGGCGCCCTTTACGGACCGTTCCACTCTTCGATGGGGCAGGAAGCTGTCTCGGTGGGGGTTTGCTCGGCGCTGCAGGCCGATGACGTGGTGACTTCGACTCACCGCGGCCATGGTCACGCCATCGCCAAAGGCGCGGCGCTGGGTCCGATCTGCGCTGAACTTTGGGGTCGATCCACCGGGTATTGCGGAGGAAAAGGCGGCTCGATGCACATTGTCAGCATGGCGCACGGCTTTGTGGGGCAGAGTCCGATTATCGGCGGGAGCGAGTTGCTGGCCACCGGGGCAGCGCTGGCCTTCGATCTGGGCAGGGAATCGCGGGTGGCGGTGTCGTTCATGGGTGACGGGGCAGTGGGGCAGGGGGTCTTCCACGAAACCCTCAACCTGGCGGCCATCTGGAGGCTCCCGGTGGTTTTTGTGGTGGAGAACAATGGATTTGCCCATTCCTTCCGGGCCGAGCAGATGCAATTGAACGCCGACATCGCTTCCCGGGCGGACGGCTACGGGATTGCGGGCGTGGTGGTGGACGGGATAGATGTCTTCGCGGTGTACGCCGCCACCAGGGAAGCGGTTGACAGGGCCAGGGCGGGCGGTGGACCGACTTTGCTGGAGGCGAAGTGTTACCGGTGGAGAGGACACAATCTCGGAGATGCCGAGCATCTCTACCGGCCGCGTGAGGAAGTGGAGAAAGCCCGGCGGGACGATCCCCTCGACAGATTCCGGTCGGCCGCGTCGGAGCGCCTTTCCCCCGAGTCCCTGGCAGAGATCGAGGCGGCGGTGGAGGTGGAGATCGCGGAAGCAGTCGTGTTCGCCGACCAATCTCCCCCTCCCGAGCCACGGTCCGCCCTGGAGGGGAGTCTGTGACCGCGGAGATCACCTTCATCGAGGCGGTACTCCAGGCGCAGGCGGAGGCCATGGCCGCCGACGACCGGGTTTTCATCATGGGCCAGGAGATCGGAGAATACGGCGGTGTGTTCCGCGCCACGCAGGGCCTTGCGGAGAGATTCGGCGCCCACCGGGTTCGCGACATGCCCATCGCCGAGCAGTCCATGCTGGGGGCGGGGGTGGGTGCGGCGGTGATGGGGATGCGCCCCATCGTGGAGGTGATGTTCATGGACTTCATCGCCTGCGGGATGGATGCCATCGTCAATCACGCCGCCAAGATGCGATACATGTCGGGTGACCAGTTGCGGGCGCCGATGGTGATCCGGACCCAGGGGGGCTCCGGCACCCATCACGGGTCCCAGCACTCTCAGACCCTGGAAAGCTGGTTCCTGCACGTTCCGGGCCTGGCGGTGGTGATGCCGTCCGTGCCCCACGACGTGAAGGGGCTCTTCAAGACCGCGGTGGCTCTGGACCATCCGGTCCTCTTCATCGAGCACCGGGCCTTGTACAGAACCAAGGGGATGGTCTCCGATCCCGTGGCGCCGATACCGCTTGGGCGGGGCGTGGTCAGACGTTGGGGGGAGGATATAACGGTGGCGGCTATCGGCAAGTCGGTCCATCAGGCGCTGGTGGCTGCCCGGCAGCTGGAGGAGGAGGGGATATCGGTCGAGGTCATCGACCTGCGCACCCTGGTTCCCATGGATGTCGACCTGGTGTTGGAGTCTGTGTCGCGGACCCATCAACTGGTCGTGGCCCACGAAGCGGTGGAGAGGGGAGGCTGGGCCGGGGAGTTGATCAGCCGGGTGGTGGCGGAGGGGTTTGATGAACTGGACGCGCCTCCGCTGCGGGCAGGGAGCAGGGCGACTCCCATTCCGTTCGCCCGGGAGTTGGAAACCGTCATGATCTGCGACGAACGGCTTATCGCCCAGCGGGTGCGGGAGTGTCTCGGCCTTGTGGAGTACTCGGCATGACCAGGGCGGCGGTGGATATCGGCGGCACCTTCACCGACGTGGTGACTGTTGAGGAGTCCACCGGTGAACTCATCCAGGCCAAGTCGCTGACCACCTACCCCGATCCCACGCCCGGCTTTCTCAAGGCCCTCTCCAAAGCCACCGACCGGTCCGCCCTGGAGACGGTCGGCTACGGAACCACGTTGGCCACCAATGCGGTCCTGACCAAGTCAGGCGCCAAGACCGCCCTGTTGACCACCGAAGGTTTCAGGGACGTCCTGGAGATCCGTCGCACCCACCGTTCCACCCTGTTCGACATATACGAGAAGATTCCTCGCCCGATCGTCCCCCGGCCTCTGCGGTTCGAAATCCCCGAGCGGACGGCGGCGGACGGGAGCGAGGTTCGGGCCCTGGACGAGCAGGCGGTGAGAACCGCGGCGAGCTGCATCCGGCAGGCCGGGGTGGAGTCGATCGCCGTTTCCTACCTCTTTTCCTTTATGAACCCCGACCACGAGTTGCGGACCCGCCGGATCCTGGCGGAGGAACTGCCGGAGCTGTCCGAGGACATAACGATCTCGTCGGAGGCTCTTCCCCTGCACCGCGAGTACGAGCGCACCAGCACCACCGTGATGAACGCCTACCTGACTCCTCTGGTGAGGAGGTATTTTCGCCGACTCCGGGCCGAACTGCAGGAGAGCAAGCTTTACGCCTGGCTGCAGATGATGCAGTCCAATGGAGGTCTGGTTCGTCCCGAACGGGCAGCGTCCTTTCCGATCCTGACCCTCCTCTCGGGCCCGGCCGGCGGGGTGATGGCGTCGGCCTATCTGGGAGAATTGCTCGGTGAGACCCATCTGCTCACCCTGGACATGGGCGGCACGAGTTGTGACGTGGCCGGCATAACGGACGGGCAGCCGGACACGAGGCTCGACTTCGAAGTCGGCGGCTATGCGGTCTCCTATCCCACTCTCGACATCCACACGGTGGGCGCAGGCGGGGGAAGCATCGCCAAGGTGGACGACTTCGGAAGGATCTCGGTCGGCCCGGATTCGGCAGGTTCCGATCCCGGCCCGGCATGTTACGGTCGGGGAGGGGAGTTGCCTACCGTCACCGACGCCAATCTCGTGTTGGGTGTCTACGACCCCGATTTCCAAATGGGGGGCGAGATCTATCCCGACCTCGACCTGGCCGCCCGGGCCATCGAAAGGCACGTAGGCAAACCGCTGGGGCTTTCCGTAACCGATGCGGCGGTGGGGATAGTGCGGTTGGTCAACGCCAACATGATGCACGCCCTGCGAACCGTGTCCATCGAACGGGGTCGGGATCCCCGGGACTTTGCGTTGGTGCCGTTCGGCGGGGCGGGTCCCACCCATGGAGTGCACATCGCCGAGGAACTTGCCCTGCGCCGCGTGGTGATTCCTCCCATTCCCGGCTGTAACTCGGCGCTGGGGATTCTTGCTTCCGATGTCCGGCATGACCTGGTGGCCACGCTGCGATCCCGGATGATCCGATTGGACCCGGCGGACTTGCAGGAGTCGTTGACGGTAATGGCCGAGGAGGCCCGGCGCGAGTTGGAACAAGACGGTATCCCTCCCCGGATGCGGACTCTGCGAGCCAGCCTCGACTTGCGCTACGCCGGGCAGGCCTATGAGATCAACGTCCCGCTCGCATCGCTGCGGCCGGACGCGGCCACGTTGTCGCAGGCGATCGGCGACTTTCACCTGGCGCACAAGACCCGCTACGGCCATGCCCTGGGAGACGACCTGGTCGACCTGGTCAACGTGCGGCTCACCGGTCTGGGCGCCACACCCAAGCCGCTTCTGGGTGGGGATGCCGCGGTCGCGGGAGAGGCCGAGCCGCGCTCTCGCCGGAGGGTGGTCTCGGTCAGCGGAGAAGAGTCGAAGGCGCCGATCTATCGCCGGGCCGACCTCCTGCCCGGACAGACCCTGGTCACCCCTTCGGTCATCCAGCAGTTGGATTCGACAACCTACCTGCCGTTCGGTGAAGCCCGAGTGCACGCCACCGGTGCCATAGTGGTGGATCTGCCGTGACCCGCCACCAGGTTGATCCGGTCACCGTCGAGGTGGTTACCAGCGGCTTGGCCGCGGGCGCCCGGGAAATGGGCATCACCATGCGCCAGACCTCCAGTTCCACCATCTTCAATGAGGGAAACGACTATTCCTGCGGCATTTTCAACGCCCAGACCGAGCTGGTGAGCCACGGGGAGTTCCTCCCCATCCATTTGGGGTCCCTGCCCTACTCGGTGAACTATTCCATCGAAGAAGTAGGTGTCGACCGGTTCCGCCCCGGAGATTCGATCATTCTCAACGACCCCTTCCGCGGTGGTTCACACCTCCCGGACGTGACGATGGTGACACCCATTTTCTATCAGGGACAGTTGATCGGCTGGGGCGCCAACCGAGCCCATCACCTGGACGTGGGTGGCACGGTGCCCGGCAGCTTCTATGCCCAAGCGCGCGAGAACTACCAGGAGGGCTTGCGTATCCCGCCGGTGAAGCTGATCAAAGAGGGGGAGATCGACGACGAGATCATGAACATGATCCTGGCCAATGTGCGGCTGCCCAAGAACATGCGGTCCGACCTCTTGAGCCAGGTTTCCGCCAATCTCACCGCCCGCCGCCGCCTGATCGAACTGGTGGAACGGTACGGACTGGAAACCGTTGAACAGTGCATGGCGATAGAGATGGACAACTCGGAACGTCGAATTCGCTCGGTCATCGCCGGATGGCCCGACGGTGACTACTACGCCGAGGATTCCATGGATAACGACGGTATAACCGATGTTCCCCGCACGGTCCGGGTAACTGTGAAGGTGCGGGGTGACGGCGTGGTGGTGGACTTCACCGGAACCGACCCGCAGGTGGAGGGACCGTTGAACAGTGTCCTGGGCTACACCGCCTCGGGGGTCTACATGACCATTCAGGCCGGCACCGACCCCACCATCCCTCCGAATGGGGGGTGTTACCGCCCGGTCGAGATTATTGCTCCCGAGGGCACCATCGTCAACCCCTGGTTTCCGGCGGCCTGCACGGGCGGCAACGAGATCGTGTCGGTGGTCCACAACGCGGTGTATCGAGCTCTGGGCGAGATTCCCCGGGACATCCCCAACCCGGTCCGTTTGATGGCTGCCGACCAGGGTTCTTCCAACAATCTGTTCCTGAGCGGCTTTGGAGACGACGGGGAGCGTTTCGTCCTGTACGAGTATCCCGAAGGCGGGTGGGGCGGCGCCGAGGGCCGCGACGGCCAGAGCGCCATCTACTCGATAGTGGGCAATACCTGGAACCTGCCCGTGGAGGCGATCGAGATGAAGTACCCGCTCCGCATCGACCGCTACGAACTTCGACAGGACTCGGGAGGGCCGGGCAAGTGGCGGGGCGGTTTGTCGGTGAGGCGTGATTACCGGCTGCTTGCGCCTTCCGGGGAGTTGTCGGTGCTAGGAAACCGGGTCCGGGTCCCGCCCTACGGTCTGTTCGGGGGCCACCACGGGGCGCCCGCCCGGTACCGGCTCGATCCCGGAACGCCGCAGGAGCGATTGGCGGCCCCGGAGTTCGGCGCCAAGAAGTCGATGGTCCCCTTGGAGCGCAACCAGGTGGTCGGCCAGGAGACGGCCGGGGGAGGTGGATACGGTGATCCGTTGGAGCGCGACCCCGAGGCGGTGGTCCGCGACGTCGAGTACGGCTACGTCTCCGCCCGAAGCGCCTTCGAAGACTACGGGGTGGTGCTCGACGATGACGGAGCACTCGACCGGGAATCGACCCTCGACCGCCGCCGGGTCCTGGGGGACGGCGCCGGGGATGAAGGCGCAGACGGCGGCTGACATGAGGGCAGGGAACCGGTTCGCGAAAAAAAGACGCCCCGAAGGGTTGTTACCGTCACCCCTTCGATACACACTGACATTGTCACGAAAACACCTCCCGGTCCGTTCCGACGTCGTTCAGACCGCCATATCCAAGAGAGGTCATACTCATACAGGAGGAAGCCCTCCGGCCCACTCACCGGATCGCGCCCTTCATCCGACGGCGGTGGTGGCGGGGGTGGGCCCTGAGGGTGAGAAGAAGATCGGTTTTCGCGACTTAGCGGTGGGGTTTCGCGAGCCGGGGGTTCTTGGTCGTTGCCTTTCTGCCGAGTTTGTCCGGGGAGTGCGCAGAGGATGAGGGATCCGGCGCCGTTTCGGGGGAAGATCGAAGCCCTCTACCGGGCGCGGACGCCCGGTTCGAGAGCTTTGTGGGAAGAGAGCATCGGCGTCCTGCCGATGGGCGTTTCGGGGGCGGCCAAGTTCTATGAGCCCTATCCGGTGGTGCTGGCTTCCGGCCGGGGAGGGCATGTGACAGACGTTGACGGAAACGACTATGTCGACTACCTGATGGGCGCGGGTTCTTCCCTGCTGGGCCATTCTCATCCCGCGGTGATAGCGGCTGTACGGGAGCAGATCGGCCGGTTGGCCACGGTGATGGCGCCAACTCCCATCGAGCAGCGATTCGCGGAGCGGTTGCGGGAAATGATGCCCTATCTGGAACGTGTCCGCTTCGCCAACACCGGATCGGAGGCCGTCCGAACAGCCCTGCGAGCGGCGCGGGCAGTCACCGGCAAGACGCGTTACGGCAAGTTCGAGGGGAATTATCACGGGTCCGACGACTATTTCCTGGTCTCGTCGGGGTCTCGGCAGGTGGCCGGGCCGCCCCATCGACCCCAACCGGTTTTCGACTCGGCCGGGGTCCCGGCCCGGATTGCGGAAGAGGTCCTGTTGCTCCCCTACAACGACGCGGAGAACGCGGCCTCCCTCATTGCCGAACATGCCGGAGAACTGGCGGCCGTGGTGATGGAGCCCGTGGCATTCTCAACCGGTGGCGGAGTGGCTGCCGATCGCCACTTCGCAAGGGCGGTTCGTGAGGTCACCGGCAAGAATGGGATCGTGTTGATCTTTGACGAGGTGGTGACGGGCTTGCGCCTGGGAACCGCCGGTGCGCCCGGGTATCTGGGAGTGACTCCGGACTTGGCCTGCCTGGGGAAGGCGATCGGGGGAGGTCTGCCACTGTCCGCCCTGGGTGGTCGGGCTGACATCATGGAGGCGGTGCTTGGTCCCGATTCGATCGCCAAGGGGACCCGTATATTCCATTCCGGTACCTTCACAGGCAATCCCCTGTCGTTGGCGGCCGGGATGGCGGTCTTTGATATTGTGGACCGGGAACCGGTGCTGGAGTACGTCGATTACCTGGGCGCCAGATTGATGTCCACGCTGCAAGAGGTGCTGGATTCGCATGGAATGGGACAGATCACCGGATTCGGCTCGATATTCCAATTGCATTTCACCGCGGCGCCGCCTCGCAACCGCCGGGAGATTCTGGCGGGCGACCACGATCTGCTGAGCGCGGTACTGCTGGGTATGTGCGCCCATGGGATCTTCTGGCCGCCGGTCCATCCCGGGGTGGTGGGTTACGGCCACACCGAATCCGACATCGACCGGTCGGCCACGGCGTTGGACGCGGTACTGGGGATGGCGGCATGACGTTGACCGTTCATCGAGGAGAAAAGCGGGTTGCGATCCTCACCGGCGCCGGACGGGGAATCGGAAAGGGAATCGCGACCACGCTGGCCGAGCGGGGATACAACCTGGTCATCACCTCCCGCACCCGCCAGGACCTGGAGACCACCCGGGCACTGGTCGAACAGGCAGGCTCGGCGGCGGTGGTGGTAGTGGCCGACCTGAAGGATCCCCAAACCCCCTCCCGGTTGCTCCGTGCCGCTCTTGACAGCTTCGGACGCCTGGACGGATTGGTCAACAATGCGGCAGTCAATTTCTTTGCTCCCTTCTGGACCCAGTCCGAGAGCAACCTCGACGAGACGATCGCCACCAATCTCACCGCACCCTTTTTCCTCTGCCAGGCCGCGGCGAACCACTGGGTTGGGAACGGCTTGACCGGAGCGATCGTCAATATCAGTTCGGCCGAGGACACCATCGCCTATCCGGACCAGGTCCCCTACGCCTCCTCGAAGGGAGGCCTCCTCTCCATGACCAAGGTTCTGGCGCTGGAGTGGGGGCCGCTGGGAATCAGGGTGAACGCGGTCAGCCCCGGTTCGGTGGATACCGAGATGACCCCAGATGTGTACCGCCGACAGGCCCCCGAACTCATGCCCATCGGCCGGTTGGGGAGGCCGGAGGACATCGGCGCCTGCGTCTTCTTCCTGCTCAGTGACGACGCCGCTTTCGTGACCGGCACAGCCCTGTATGCCGACGGGGGATACATGCTGCAATGAGTGGGAAGCTTTCAGGAAAGAACGCCATCGTCACCGGAGTCGCCTCGGGAATCGGGAGAGCCACCGCCGTCAGGTTGGCGGCGGACGGCGCCAACCTGTTCTGCGTGGATCGGGACGAGGAGGGTCTGGCAAAGGTGGTCGACACCCTGGGTGCGGGCCATGTCGGATTCACTGCCGATCTGAGCCTCGCATCGTCATGTGAAAAGGTCGTGGCAGCGGCGCTCAGGCACTGGGACAACCAGATTCACATCCTGGTCAACGCAGCGGCGATCCTGATCCGCGAAGCGACACTGGAGCACTCTCGGGAATCCTGGGATCTGACGTTCGACGTCAACTTGAGGGCGCCGTTTCTGCTGTCCAGGGATGTGGTCGCATCCATGATCGAGGCCGGGATCGGCGGCGCGATAGTGAACGTGGCCTCCATCGAAGCAGTGCTTCCGGGCCGTGGACATGTGGCCTACACCGCCTCCAAGGGGGCGATAACCATGCTCACACGCTCGGCGGCGTTCGAGACCGCGCCGTACGGGATCCGTGTCAACGCGGTGTCTCCGGGCGTGATCGCCACCGCAATGAACGCCGACCTGCGGGAGGACCCGGAAAGTTGGTCGGAGATGCTGGCCGGTACGCCGATGGGCCGGCACGGCGAGCCTGAAGAGATCGCGGCGGTGATAGCCTTCCTGGCCTCGGACGACCCGAGCTTCGTCACCGGAGCGATAGTCACCGCCGACGGCGGCTGGACGCTGCACTAGGGCCATGTCAAGGAGTCGGAAGGACCGGAGACCATGCGGCTGGTGAGGATGCCCCGACTGGGCCAGGACATGGAGGAGGGAGTGATCGTGGAGTGGCTCAAGTCGGTGGGAGATGAGGTCAGGGAGGGAGAGGTCCTGGCGGTTATCGAGACGGACAAGGCCGAAGTGGCGTTCGAGGCGCCCACCGGAGGTTTCCTCGTGGCGGTCCTGATGGATCCGGGCGGCAGAGCCGCCACCGGAGAACCGATCGCCTGGATCGCGGACGATCCCGCCGGTCAACCGCCTTCCGCCCCCTCCCGGACCGTTCCACATCCTTCCGATCACGGGCGCCCAGCAGCCTCAGCCGTCCGAGAAGGCGCGCCCAGGCCTGTGGCGAGAAGGACTCGCCGCAAACCAGTGTCGCCTCTTGCCCGCCGTCGGGCAGCCGAATTGGGTGTGGACCTGGCGGAAGTGGAAGGCACGGGACCCGGCGGGAGGGTCACCGCCGATGACGTGGGGCGGGCCCACGAGCAGGCCCGATCGCCGGTGGAAGGAGACCGGAAGCTGTCGAGGATGCGGCGGGCCATTGCCGCGCAGATGTCCAAGTCGGCCGCGGTCCCGCAGTTTCAACTGATGCGAGAGGTTGTTCTGGAACGGCTCGAACACTCCGGCAAGGGACCGAAGGCCGGTTACACCGACATTCTGCTTTGGGCCACGGCCCAGGCTCTTGAGCAGACACCGGCGGTGAACTCCAGTTGGATCGATGAGGACCCTCCCTCGGTTCGAGTTCACTCCCAGGTCAATCTCGGGTTGGCCGTGGCGGTCGATGAAGGGCTCATCGTCCCGGTGATCCGTAACGCCGCCGCTCTCAGCCTCGCGGAGATGGCCTCGGAACGTCGCCGGATCGAAGCCGCGGTCCGGAGAGGTAGATTGCGAGGTGACCAGCTACAGGGTGGTACGTTCACGGTCTCCAATCTGGGAGGGGCGGGCGTGGACGAGTTCGTTGCCCTGGTCAACCCACCCGAGGCAGGCATCCTGGCGGTCGGGGCGGTGAAGCCCAGGCCGATCGTGGTGGACGGGCGCCTGACTGCGGCGCCCACCGTGCGACTCACCCTGTCGGGAGACCACCGGGTGTTCGACGGGATGGAGGGCGCCGTTTTTCTGGCGGCCATCGTAGCCCGACTGGAGTCTCTTCAATCAACATGACATCTGAAACCTACGCAACGAAGGGGGCATGATGAGCCTTTACGAGCCGACGTACATGGAGGGCACCTTGGGGACGATGGCCGTGGACTGGGAGGAGCGGATCAATATGGCCCGGATGCGCGACGAGCGCAAAGCCCGGGCTCAGCATTACATCGCCGAGGCGGGGCTGGGCTCGGTGCTCTTGCTGGACGACCCCAACATTCGGTACGTCACCGGCTTGGCCATGCTGGGCGGCTCCGGCGCCGACCACTACAGTTTCCTCACCGCCGGAGGGGACATAGTGCACTGGGACACCGCCGATCACGCCAGCAACGAGCGGGCCAACTGTCCCTGGCTGCCCGACATTCGCTACGCGGCGCCCGGTTTGGGAAACGTGCCCCGCGCCAGCGGCTCGCCCTCGGCCCGGGAGTTCCTGCTGAACACCATGGCGGATCTGATCGTCGAAGCTGCTCACGACTATGACGTCCACCGCGATCCGGTCGGCATCGACGCCACTCAACCGGCTCTGGCGGCCAAGTTGCGGGAGCGGGGACTGGATGTCCGAGAAGGAGCGGCGGATGCCCTGCACACCGCCCGCCAGACCAAGACGAAGGACGAGATCGAGTGTTTTCGGGTTCTCTCGGCGATCTGTGAGGCCGGGTTCATGGCGATCAAGAAGACCGCCGAGCCGGGGATGCTCGAGCAGGAGATATGGGGAGCGGCGGTGGAGGCGGTCCTGCGCCGGGGAGGCACGGTGGAAGGCGGGTATCTCACCAGCGGCCCGAACACCTGGCCCAAGCACCAGGCCAACACCACCGACCGGATGCTCCGCCCCGGAGACATCATGTACGCCGACTTCTACAGCGCCACGTTCCAGGGTTACCGGTCGTGCGTATACCGGACCTTCTCCATCGGCAAGCCCAAACAACGCTCCATCGACGCCTACCAACGCGCCCGCGACTGGTTGTACGACGCCATAGAAGCGATCCGCCCCGGCGTGACCACCGGCGAGGTGGCCATGATGTTCCCCGACCGGGACGGCGAGCACATGGACTGGTACGGCGCCCAGCACTACTGGCAGATGACCACCAACCAGTGGGCGCACGGCTTGGGACTCCAGTTGTACGAACGCCCGCTGATCTGGCGAGGAGTCTCAGTGGACCATCCCATCGAGATCCAGGAAGGCATGGTTATGGCAGTGGAGACCCAGGAACCCGACGGTGACTCAGGTATGCGGGTGGAAGAGATGATCGTGGTCCGCGAAAACGGCGCCGAAGTCCTAACCCGCTGGCCGATCGACGAGATCACGGTTATCGACTTCTGAGACCCGTTTCATCCCAATGCCAATTTCAGGCTTCCATCTTCAATAAGGTGGGTCGCCAGAGGGCCAGAGAGGGTCTCTCTGCAAAGAGGTGGAAAGTAACCGAAGCCATTTGTTAAAAATGGACGTTATAATCTGTACATAACAAGGAGGGCATCCTATTGAATGTCACTACCAAAACCATTCCAGCGACACAGTTTCGCAATCAGTGTTTGAAGCTCATTGATGAGGTGAACGCCACCGGTGAGGGGCTGATCGTTACCAAACACGGGAGGCCTGTCGCCGCGGTGATGCCGGTGGTGGAACGGCCCAAGAGAAGTCTCTTTGGATGGAGCAAGGGAATCCGTATAGACGAAGACTTCACGAAACCAGCCATTCCCACGGAGGACTGGCATATTGTCTCCGATCCTGAGAGAGTCCTGACTGGAATTCCCAAGGAATAAGGAGATTCAGATGGATCTCCTGCTGGATACGGATGCTTTGATCTGGGTGGCGCAAGGCAGCCCTCGACTCGGTGCCAGGGCCAGGGTTGTGATCGACCAGGCTTCTGATGGAGGTTCCGTCAGATTCTCGGCTGTATCGATGCTGGAAGCCACTCGCCTTCATTGGGCCGACAGAATCGATCTCCCTGGAGCACCAGCAAGGTGGTTTCGAGACCTGCTGGGGGAAGGAGTTCACGAGATTCCGGTCACCTCCGAGATCGCAATTCTGGCCGGATCGCTGAAGGCTCTCCACGGGTTCCATGCGGATCCCGCTGACCAGTTGATCACCGCGACTGCGATCGTTACCCGACGGAGGATGGTCACATCTGATCGGAAGACTTTGAGTTGGGCGTCAGGTCGGAGAGAAATCGAATGTGTGAATGCTTGCCTCTGAAGGCGACGGACACGGTGCTGAAGGTTCTAGAGAGAATATTTCAATAGCGATCGAGCGCCCGGTCTTCTGCCAAAGCCTTCAACAGTTCCTGGCCGCGGAATGCTCCCTTCAGGGGAACCTCCAAACCGCCGACAGGCTTCCCTTCTGGACTGCTGCCAGAGGCGAGGGTTGTCTCCTTGGTTTCAGTGAGTAGGTACTCTCCGAACCCATCCCGGCGCGAAAGGTCAGATTTGCGTTTTTTGGGACAGGTCACGTCTCACAGCCTAGAGAAAAGAACACCGAACTTCACCGTCGTTGCGGTGATTCTACGGGCGCCGTGCAGCTTCGGCGCGGGCCAGCACTGATCTGGCGGTTCTTGCCACTGCGTAGTCGACCATCCGGCCGTCGGCGTCTATTGAGGCGGTTCCCTCTGCCTCGGCTTTCTCGAACTCCTCAAGGATTGCCCGGTGGCGAGCCACCTCCTCGGGAGTGGGGGTAAAGACTTCGTTGATGACGCCCACCTGGGCCGGGTGGATGGCGAGTTTGGCGACGTAGCCCATGCGACGGGCAAGTTGGCTCTCGACACGCAAAGCGTCCTGGTCCCGGAAGTTCATGAACACGCCGTCCATGGGGTGGGGAACGCCTGCCGCACGAGCGGCCAGGAGCACTCGCGACCGGGAGTAGTGGAGACCCGTTCCGGCGGGCTCCCACTGCACGCCGAGGTCGGCAACCAGGTCTCCCTGCTCACCGCTGCCGAACATCACCGCCTCCACTCGGGGGCATCCGTCGAGAATCTCGAAGGCGTTTTGCACCCCCGCCGCGGTCTCGATCATCGGGATCAGGGCAATAGAGCCCTCCGGTTGCCCGGTGGCTGTTTCCAAGGCGCTGAGGGCGCCGCAAATCTTCAGTAACACGTTTCGGTCTTCGGCCTTGGGAAGGATCACCCCTGCCACGCCGGCGTGTACGGCCGCCACGATGTCTTCCCACGTCAACCCCGTCTCAAACCCGTTGACGCGGACGAAAACCGGAATGACGCTGTCGGGGAGGGAGGCGAGGTTGGAGCGGGCCTGGTCCTTGGCGCTGGTCGCCACCGCATCTTCCAGGTCCACGATCACGGCATCCGCCGCCGACCCGCAAGCCTTGGCTATCAAATCGGGACGATGCCCGGGGGTGAAGAGCATCGAGCGAACCGCATCCATCACAGGTTCCCTTCTCCTGTTCTTCAGGTCAGCCTGCCAGGAATCATATAGTATCGGTATGGGCTCTGTCCTGACAGTGACCGGTGAAGTGCCGATTGATGCACTCGGCGCCGTCTTGATGCACGAGCACATCCTGTGTGATTTCTACAGCGTCTCCGATGATCTGAATCGTTTGCTCGATGACACCGATCTTGTTACCGCGGAGCTCCGCTACCTGGATGACACCTCGGTGCAAACGGTAGTGGAAACGACGAGTGTCGGATTGGGCAGGGACCTCAAGGGCCTTCGAGATATCGCTCTACGCACCGGTCTCAACATCGTTGCCGGGTGTGGTTGGTACCGCGACCCTTTTCTTCCACGGGAGGTCTTTGAGACAACTTCAGATGGTCTGGCCGATATCTTGATCTCTGAAATCAGTGAGGGGGCCCGGGACGGGGGAGTGCGGCCTGGAATTATCGGGGAGATCGGCGCCAAGAGGAGTCCTATGTCTCCCGCCGAGGAACGAGTGTTGCGCGCCGGTGGATTTGCGCAGTTGGAGACCGGGGTCTCGATCTATACGCATGCGTCCCGGAGTACGGTTGGGATCGAGCAAGCCAAGATACTGATCAGCATCGGCGTTCCACCTGGGCGGATCGTCATCGGGCATGCCGATACGATTCCCGGGAACCGGAAAGCGTACTGGTCGGAACTGCTTGATATGGGCGTCACCCTCGGCTTCGACACGGTAAGACCTGACTTCCCGTATGAGCTGGGAATTCGTATCGATGGTCTGACATGGCTGGCTGAGCGGGGGTGTCTCGATCAGGTTGTGGTTTCCAACGACGTCTGCTACCGGTCGCATCTTCGCGCCTTCGGAGGCGCGGGTTACTCCTACTGCGTCACAGGCTTTCTGGACTCTCTGCGCCGCGTGGGGTTCGGCGACCGCGAGTTCCAAATGATCTTCTGGGACACCCCGCTCCGACTGCTCGAAAGGACCTGATCAGACAGCCGGTGGTGAAGCCACATCTGGAGTGTCCCGCCTCGACCGGGGTTCTGTGCCTGCTCCGCCTGGATGGTCTGGCCAGAAGGGAGAGGTGGTGGCGAACGACAGTTGAGCGCCTCCTGCCTGCGGGGGAGGCGGTCATCGGGGACATGGACAGCACCGGTAACCCCCGCTAGTCTGAGCCCTGATGACCGATGCCTCTTGTGGGTGCCCGCCGACGGGAACGGCTGACCCTCCGCCCGGGTTCGTTACCCCCCAGACGGGCCGTTCGCAGCAGAGCCTTCTTGCGTCGGCGCTGCCCTAGCCGTCCTCCGAGCGTACGCACCCGGCGCCGAACCTCGCCGGGTTGCCGAACTGTCGCACCTGAACGTCGGTCACGCCGAACAGGCCCTGCGGCGTTTGAACAGACGGGGCTTCGCCGAACCCAAACCACAGAAGGTCTCCTGGTACTACCGGGAACGAGAAGCGCAACTGTGGGTAGAGACACCCCGGAGAGAGTTCCTGGGAAAGTCCATGCCGACCTTCGAGGATGCCCCACGGGAGCAGGACCGCATACCCCCCCGACTGTGGTGGGTTTTCTGGTCGGGCATCGACCCCATGTATCTTCGCCTTCCCGACGACGCTGTGTACGCGGCGTCCCGCATGCTCGTCCCCGAGGGATCCACCCGGCATGTCCTGGCCGAAACGTGGGCTCTGAAACATCTACCCTCTCAGGCTTTGCGGGAACTGTTGGGCAAGCGGGGCTACCAGAACGGACCGGTCGTGGAACGCATCAAACACCGTTTGGGGGATTTCTGATGTTGGGCTGGGAGCACACTCGGGAGGCGATCGAGAGGGTCCTCCCAAAAGTGGCCGCGGTTACCGAACCTCTGGGAGGGGTAATGGTCGGCAGGTCGGCTATCGCCCTGCAACTTGAACACCGGGCGTCGTTCGACGTGGACGTCTTGATGCTGAACGACTTCGACTCTCAACAGGTCGCCGGGCGTCTCGCCGCCGCGGCGGACAGTTACACGGAGGGGCAGGTCACCGCGGGAGTGTTCGTCGGAATGGTCGACGGGGTCAAAGTAGAAAGGACTTCGGTAGCGACTGGTTCTGTTGACGGTCCAACGGCTGATCGCTCACCTCGTCTCCAACGGTCACCGCAAACTCCGCTACGGGGGCGCCACTCGAAACCGACGACAACTGCACACCCGCGTCGCCGCGATCAATCTGCGCAGGCTCATCAACCTCGGACTGCACCTCACCACCACCGAAAGGGGCACCAACCACACCAAACAGCGGGAAACCCCACCTCCAACCACCCTCACCCACCATCAAATTTTCAGCAGCCTCCCAGTGGAGCCAGGGGCAATGGCCTCCCGCCTCGCGGTCCTGGTAGGGGTGCAGTATTTCGCGAATCAATATCCGGGTATCGGTTGACATCTACCTCTTCCAGGTGTATTGTCTGTGATCTGTGATCACATATCACAGACAACCTTGAACCGAAGTAAAGGAGTTTGGTATGAGGACAGTTTTGAAACCTCATAGTCACGGGCCGCCACGCAGGTGGCTAGGTCTGAAAGTAGCGCTTACATTCTGTCTGGCTGTGTCGCTGCTTGCCGGGTGCGCGGAAGATGAGCCGGAGCCTGCGCCCACTACGGCCGCCCCGGCGACCACTGCTGCGCCGGCGACCACTGCTGCGCCCGAGCCGGTCGACCCTGATGCGGAGAAGAGAGGCGGGACCCTGCAACTGGGAACCCCGCAGCCGATACAGACGCTTGATCCCCATCAGTTCGGGATCTACAACAACCGCAACGCTTGGCCAGGTCTCTACAGCGGCCTGACCCGTTATACGGAGGAACTCGAACCGGTTCCGGATCTGGCTGTGTCCTGGGACATTGACGAGTCAGGGACGGCATGGACGTTCCACCTGCGAGAGGACGTGCAGTTCCACGATGGTCAGCCATTCACGGCTGCCGACGTCAAGTACTCGCTCGACAGGTTGCTCCACCCCGACACCAATGCAGGCGTCTACGCCGAAGCTGTAAACACGATCCAAGAGGTCGAGGTGGTTGACGATCACACGGTCATCTTGCACCTGTCTGCGCCTTCCGCGATCCTGCTGGCGGGGCTGGCGAGAGCCATGATCATTCCCGAGGGATCAGGCGACACCATTGCCCAGGAGGGCATCGGAACAGGTCCCTTCGTGATGGTCGACTATGTGGCCGACGAGCGCCTCATCATGACCCGGAACGAGAACTACTGGGAGGAAGGCTTGCCCTACCTCGACGGAGTGGACGTCACAGTGAACCCCGACACAACCAGTCTGTTCACGGCATTGAGCGCCGGCGACGTCGACATCTACTGGCAGCTGGAGCCGCGGTTCGTTCAGCAGATCGCCAAGGAGGGCGAATTGCGTACGCTCTTTGCTCCCAGCTCTTCTGTCGTCACGTACATGAGCATCTACAACGGCGCCCCGCCGTTTGACGATGTTCGCGCTCGCCAAGCGCTGCTTCACGCGCTGGATCTCGACACCATCAACACCCTGGCGTTCTTCGACACGGGAATACCGGTGCCGACCAACAACCTGCTGCCACCGGGTCACTGGGCGGAGGCCCCCGGTCTAACCGAATACCCATATGACCTGGACCGCGCCAAGGCGCTGTTCGAAGAGGTGGGAGTCACCGAACTCAGCTATGTGGGACTCAACATCGTGCCGTGGACCCGGATCATCGGAGAGGTGATGGAACAGTCCCTCGGAAAGATCGGGATACAGTTGAACGTCTCGATGCCGGAACTGGGCGGGTGGAGCGAAGCCTTCACGCCACACCCGGATCCCGGCGCCATCGTGGCCAATGCGGCGTTGCCCGACTACGATCCTGCATTCCTGTGGAACCTCGCCCACCCCGACGTCAACCCGTGGGGATTCGGTGACGAGGCGTTCTCGCAGTTGCTTGCGGATGCGGCGGCCGAACTGGATCTGGATGCTCGCATAGCGGCCTACGGTGAGGTTCAGGAAGTCTGGAACGCGGAAGTTCCAACTCCGATCCTGTACTTCGACCGGTGGTTCCATGGTGTGCGGGACCGCGTCCAGGACCTCAAGCACCTCAATAGCGGAGACCTCGACTACAGGGAGACCTGGCTGACCGATAAGTGACCGGTAGCCTGTGAAAATCGTGGAATCGTTCACGACCCCGCTTCGGATGGAGGACGGTGTTCGGCTGGCAACCGATATCTTCCTTCCATCCGGAAGCGGGGGGTCCTACCCGGCGCTGCTCATGCGAACGCCTTACGACAAGACCCGGGTGGAAGACGGCAAGATGATCTACACACGGATCATTGCTGAAGCAGTCGAGGCCGGCTACGCGGTGGCCATTCAGGATCTTCGCGGGCGCTTCGAATCGGAGGGCGAGTTCGTGCCGTTTCACGAGAATCCCGACAGTGACGCACGGGACGGAGCAGCGACCGTGTCCTGGATCAGGGCCCAGCAATGGTGCGACGGCGCCGTTGCAATGTGGGGTGATTCCTACGGGGCTTGGACCCAGTGGAAAGTGGCTATCGACGGGGACCAGAAACCCGATGCCATCTTTCCCTCGGGCCTTCCGATGAGCGCCCTCGATTCGCCGGTTTTGAGGCCGGCCAGACGAATCCTTTGGTATGTCGGCCGCATGGGGCCTGACTCTCGCAGACGCGCCGACCAGGGCGGCCGCTCTCTCGACGAGCAGTCTGCCTACCGGAACTGGCGAACGGTCGAAAGAAATCGGTGGTTGTGGTTCCTCCCCTGGAAGGAACTGCCGGACTACCTGCTGGGTGGCCTGTCGCCGCATTACCGAAGCCTGCTTGAGAGCAGGCCGGGTGACTATCTGTCATGGATGAGGCGTTGTGACGAGTTTGAAGGGCCCGTGTTGCTCCTGACCGGCTGGTTCGACATAGATGTCGGTAGCATGATCGACCTCCATGAGAGGTTGAGGAACCGTCGGGGCGAGTCATGTCCCGTCTATCTGATCGTGGGGCCCTGGAAGCACATGGATCCCAAATACGATCTGAGCCGACATCGGGGGGAGATCGACTTCGGCGAAGCGGCCCAATGGTCCTATCCGGAGGTTCTCGTCCAATGGTCCGACTTCGTGCTGAAAGGAGAGTCCGGACACTTGTTCCCCGGACCATCCATCCGATATTTTGCGATGGGGGATGGCGCCAACCAGTGGAGGGAGGCCGAGCGCTGGTCCGAGGTGGTCGGCGCCCCGCAGCGGCTTTTTCTCACATCCTCTGTCGCTTCAGGCAGCAGTGGCGGCGCCCTCTCGGAGTCCCCGTCCACGGAGACCGCAACCTGGAGCTATGTATACGACCCCCGGGATCCGGTTCCCTCGGCCGTGGACGAGGACGCGTACTACGGCCCTTTCGACATCGGCTACATGGACATGCGACCGGATGTGCTGTCCTTTGCCACGGCGCCGGTTGACCAGCCGGTTGAGATCCGCGGACCGGTGACTGTGGACCTGTTGGTGACCAGCAGCGCGGTCGACACAGACTTCTGCGCATGGGTTGCCGAAGAACGCCAGGACGGCGCCTCGATTCTCATTGCGAGCGGCTTTGTTCGAGCTCGGTACCGCAACGGGATCGATCAGGAACAGTTCCTGGAACCGGGAAAGCCCGAGACGATCCGGATCCGGTGTCGCCCGACCGTCTACCGATTGGCGGAGGGGTCTCGCCTGGTGGTGAAGATCTCCAGCAGTGACTTCCCGGACTATGACCGCAATCACAATCTCGGGACCGACCCCTACTCGGATGCTCGTCTTGTACCGGCTACGCAGTCACTTCTAAGTGGACCGGACGACCTTTGCAGCGTCTCCCTGCCAGTTTCAAGGCCGGTCCGATGATGCCTGCGGGAGAGTCGAAAGGACTGTCCGACGGATTCGTTGACCTGCGCAGCGATACCTACAACCTGCCCACCCACAGCATGCTGGACCGTTTGAGATCCGCCGTTGAATCTCCCCGAGACGGCGGTCCGGAAGGGTACACCAAAGACTTGGAGCAGGCGGTGTCCGAACTGACTGCCAAGGAAGCGGCCGTGTTCCTGCCTACCTGCAGTGCGGCGAACCTACTGGCGGTGATGGCGCTTGCCAAACCGGCCGAGAACGTGGTTGTCGACGCCGACTCGCACATTCGGTGGATGGAGGCAAACAGTGCCGCGGTGACAGGCGGCGTCCAATTGGTACCGGTGCCGAGAGCGGGCAGCGTTGTTGACGCTGCCGCCGTTGTCGAGTTTGCTGAGCGATCGTCTCTGTTCGGACTTCCGCCCGTGGGCCTGATCTGTGTCGAGAACACCCACAACAACGCGGGCGGAATGGTGGTGAGCCGGTCTGACATGAAGAGAGTCTCAAGCCTGGCGTTCGAATGTGGCGCCCGCATTCATGTCGACGGGGCGCGAATCTTCAATGCGGCAGCCGGCCTTGATGTTGAAATAAGGGATCTGTGCGCTTCGGCGACGACAGTGGCGTTGAGTCTCAACAAGAGTCTGGGAGCACCGTACGGCGCCGTGCTGGCAGGTCCCGAAGATGTCATCGTCCGAGTGAGGAGTCTCCGAGGTCAATTGGGAGTTGCGTCGATACACCAGGAAGGCCTCTTGGCGACCATGGCGCTGGAGGCCCTGGAAAACAACCGGGACCATCCATACCTTGACAATTGCGGAGCAAGAGACTTGGCGCGGTCGCTCACCCAACATTTCGATTCCGAACTGGCCGTTCCGGCCCCTCAGACGAACATCATTCTCTTCGACGTTCTTGTGGACCTGACCGCCGCCCAGTTCTGTAGACGACTTGCCGCCAGGGGGGTTCTGGCAAAGCCGCGGTCTGCCCGGTCCATTCGTCTCGTTGTCAATCGTGAATCAAGGCAGCACGATCTCGGACGAGTGATAGAAGCGTTCGCCGGTGTGCTGGGCCGTTGAAGGAGAGCTGATGGGCTCCGTCGTGACCGTGACGGGTGAAATACCCAGTACGGACATCGGCGCGGTGTTGATGCACGAGCACATCATGTGTGACCTATACCGGGTCTCCGGCAATTCGGACCATCTGCTCGATGATGTTGACCTTGCCATCAGCGAGCTTCGACACCTGGCATCTACCCCGGTGCGAACCGTGGTGGACGTGACGAGCGGCGGACTGGGTAGAGATCTCAAGACTCTGCGAGGGATCGCCTTGAGCACCGGGCTCAATATCGTTGGCGGATGTGGATGGTACCGTGACCCCTACCTGCCGCGCCAGGTCTTTGAGACGACCGCAGACGGTCTGGCGGACATACTGATATCAGAGATAACCAAAGGGGTTGCCGAGGGCGGAGTACGGCCGGGGATCATAGGAGAAATCGGTGCGTACAGGAATCCGATGACTCCCGCCGAGGAGCGAGTGTTGCGTGCCGGGGGGTTTGCGCACCTGGAGACCGGAGTCGCGATATACACGCACGCCGCCCGGAGCACGGTGGGGATCGAGCAAGCCAACATCCTGCTGAGAATGGGTGTTCCACCCGAGCGGATAGTCATAGGCCACTCTGATACGGTTCCCCGGAAGGAGTACTGGTCGGAGTTGCTCGAAATGGGGGTCACTCTCGGCTTTGACACTGTCAGGCCTCACTTTCCGTATGACGTCAAGGTTCGCATCGCCGGTTTGGCATGGCTGGCTGAGCGAGGTTGCCTGGATCAGGTCGTGATTTCCAACGATGTGTGCTTCCGGTCACATCTGCGTGCCTTCGACGGGGGTGGTTACCCCTATTGCGTCACGGACTTCTTCGACTCTCTGCGAGGGGTCGGGTTCGGTGACCAGGAGTTCCGCACGATCTTCCATGAGAATCCGGTCCGGCTTCTCGATCTACCGTAGACAATCGGATTTGCCATGGCCATGACCGGGACTGAACGAAGATCCGAAGACAGCAGTCGCCCACCGACGCTTGAGATCACGGACTTGACATTGTCTCTGCACGGAGGAGGCGCTGATCCCCTGGACCTGGTCAAGGGCGTCAGCCTGGAAATCGAGCAAGGCCAATGTCTGGGGCTGGTTGGAGAGTCCGGGGCGGGAAAGAGCCTGACGGCCAAGGCCATCGTGGGACTCCTGCCCAGGGGAATCGACGTCACGGGCGGTTCGATCAGTCTCGGTGGGCAAGCCCTGACATCTGATCGGGTCAACTGGCGAGAGGTTCGGGGCGTTCTGGTTGGAACGATCTTCCAAGACCCCATTTCAAGCCTCAACCCGGTGATGAGAGTGGGGACTCAGGTGCGCGAGGTCATCAAGGCACATCTGACTTTGAATAGGCGTGATCGAGATCAACGAGTGGTCGAATTGATGGAAGCTGTGGGGCTTCGGGGCGACAGGGGCTTCCTTTCCCGTTATCCACATGAGTTGTCAGGTGGGCAGCAGCAGAGAGTCGCCATCGCCATGGCCATTGCCTGCGACCCGTTGTTGTTGATTGCCGACGAGGCCACAACCGCTCTGGATGTTCGAACACAGGCCCGAATCCTGAGACTGCTTCGTTCCCTGGTGGACGACATGGGTTTGAGCATGTTGCTGGTTACCCACGATGTGGGGGTCATCGCCAGCGTTTCGGATCGATTGGCGGTGCTCTATTCCGGCCGCGTGGTCGAAAGGGGTAGGACACCGAACGTGCTCTCTGAACCTCGGCACCCTTACACGAAAGGCCTCATCGAGAGTTGTCCACTGGACCTGAGGGGCGGTTTCCGCACCGAGGTACAGCCCATCACCGGGACCGCTCCGATCACCCTGGAGTCAACCTGGGACAATTGCGTCTACGCGCCGCGATGTTCTCGAGCCGCCGACAAGTGCCGAAACCACTCTCCCCCGCTCGAAGACTACGGTGGACTGCACAGTGCGGCCTGCTTCTATCCGTTGGGAGACGGACTTGCCGATGACGCACCTGAGAGATCGGACAGGACACTAACGGACCCAACCCCGGTATTAGCACCGCTTTCTCTCAAGACCGCCGCGTTCTCTTCTGAAGTTGGAGGGGAGTCCGAGAGCAGCCATGAAGTCATCCTCAGGGCTACGGGATTGTCGGTGGCCTACCGGGAGGGCCGCCTGGTCTCTTATGGGACCAAAGCCACTCCAGCCGTTCGGGAGTTCAACATCGAGTTGAGGAGAGCGGAGACGGTGGCGGTGGTGGGAGAATCAGGGAGTGGAAAGTCAACGGTCGCTCTGTCCCTGATACGGCTCGAGCCACGTAACGCTCTCGTCGAGGGACGTCGAGAAATCCTTGGCGCCGATCTTGACGAATTGGGCAAGAGCGCACTCAGAGATATACGGAGGAGAGCGCAGATCATCTTTCAAGATCCCTACGGAAGCCTCAACCCCCGACGCAAGGTTGTTGATCTCCTGATGGAAGGACCCCGGGCTCACGCTCTTGACTCTTCCGATTCTCCCTGGGAGCAAGCCGGTCAATTGCTGGAGAGGGTCGGTTTGGATCCGTCCTTCGCAGAGCGTTACCCACACCAGATGTCAGGGGGACAGCGCCAGAGAGTTGCCATCGCTCGAGCGCTGTCGGTTGAGCCGCAGGTGCTCATATGCGACGAACCGGTCTCGGCATTGGATGTCAGCATTCAGGCGCAGATACTGGAGCTTCTGACCTCGCTGGCCAAGCAAGAGGGACTTGCCTTCGTTTTCATAACCCATGACTTGGGAGTGATGAACATGCTTGCCGACCGGGTCATAGTGATGAAAGAGGGCAAGACCATCGAGTCGGGCATCGTGGAACAAGTGCTCACCCGGCCGGATACCGAGTACACGAGAGAACTCATACAAGCAAGTTTGGTAGTGATATGAATCGTCCACTGACGTCGTTGCCCCAGTCCAACGATCCCATGTTCAGAACACTGGAGGACTTTGCCTACAGCACCATCCGCGGAGCGATCTTGTCGGGGGAACTTAAGGCCGGAGAGCGCATCCTGCTAAAGGATCTCGAGGCCACCTATCAAATCAGCCGCACGCCGATTCGACAAGCTCTCAGGCGACTCTCCGAGCGTGGATACGTCACGCTACAACCCCACTCGTCGATGCGAGTGCGGCCATTGAGCCTGGAGGAAGTGAAGGAGCTATATGCGCTGCGCGGGGCGATTGAACCCATAGCCATGGCCGAGGGCATCAGGGGGGCCGATGAATCCGTGATGACCCTCTTGGATTCCCTGCTCGGACAGATGCATGTGGCAACAGAGAACGAGGATCGACTGACCCTGATAGGGCTCAACACCAGGTTCCACAGATCGATGTATGAACCCTCGGGAATGCCTCATTTGCTCTCGATCTATGACAGGTTGCTGGGTATATGCGAACGGTATCAGTGGACGCAGGCCGGCGCTCCTGTCGCCGAACTCAGACGGGCTCTGCGACATCACGAGGAGATTCTGGAGGCCTATCGCCGGAGGGATGCCGACCGGGCAATCGGGCTGATTGAGACCCATCTTGAACAGGCCCAGGCGGCGATCCTACGGCACTTGAACTCGAGAGGAACACTGTCCGATGAGTGAGAAGAATCTACGTTATCCGAGGACCGGTCAGGAATTCGACGCCACCAACCGAGAATTAAACGCCTTTGTGGTTGTACGCCATCTTCCTGCGAACCGTCAGGATCTAACACCGCCGCCGCGGGAGGCCGATCGGGAGTCCGGTTACCCCTGCGGAGACGACCGGGTGGCGACGGCCGGCATCAAGGACAACATCCAGGTAGAGGGATTCCCCTTGGCGGCGGGTCTGGCGGTGCCGGTGCTCAAAAGCAACGAATCGGTCTCCGGGGCGTGGGTCAGGTGGCTGGTTCGCCAGGGGTTTGTGATCAAAGGCAAGACCAACATGTACGAACTGGGTTACGGCGCTCCGGGCTGCGGCCTGCCGCCGGCGGTGAATCCATGGAATCACTCCCTGATTCCCGGAGGAAGTTCCAGCGGCTCTGCGGCCGCGGTTGCTGCAGCGCTGTGCCATGTGGCTCTGGGCACGGATGCGGCCGGTTCCGTACGGATTCCCGCGGAGTTCTGCGGTGTCCTCTCCTACAAGCCATCCGGGAAACACGCCTGGCACAAGGATGGCGTCTGGCCTGGTCCCTCCACCCTGGACGCGATCGGGGTCATGGCTCGGGACCTGGATCTGCTGGGGCGGGCTGTTCCATTCCCGGGCGGCCGAAGTGAGTTGGAAGAGAACGACTGGTCGCGGGTGCCTTCCGACTTCGGCCGGGGGGACCTGTGCATCGGGATTCTGGATCTCGAAGGCGAAGAAGTGGACGACGATCACGCCGTGCTGCAAGAAGAGGTGCGCTCCTGGGCGCAAGATTGCGGTTACTCCACGGTAAGGGTGCGCCTACCGGGTCTGGGGAGCCAGGTCCGGGATGCGATCTGGAAGATATTTGCCTATGAGTACTCCCGCGCCCTCGAGTCCCACCTGACAGAGGAGGCCAGAGAAGTACTGTCAGCCCCCTCACACCAACTGCTGACCGATGGACCCACGACCTCGCCGGAGGATTATTCGGGAGCGCTGAGTGCCCGGCGCCAATTCAAGAAGCGATATGCGGAGGAACTGAGCGACTGCCATGCGGTCGTAACCCCCGTCACCCCGGTCCGACCCTATTCACTCGTCTGGTCCCGCGCCTTCGCTCGATGCGAGGAGGACGATACGTCGGGCAGTCCGATCGATCTGTCCAACGTCGAAGCGTTACTGACCAGGAAGACCAGGTACACCGCGCCGATCAACCTGGTCGAGTACCCGACGCTGACTCTTCCCATGCGCCTTCATCGAGATGGCCTGCCGGTCGGTATCCAGATTGCATCGGTTCCTGAAAAGGAGCTTGAGATGTGGAGCATCGGTCGGCGCATGTGGCAGGACCTTGGGCCGCACACGGTCCGCCAGCCTGGGCGCGACAAGTTGTACGGAAGCTTTGCAGGCGCTTAGAAAGGCGGCGTCAAGATTCTTAAGGCATCCGTTCGGCGTTTCCTCCAGGCGATTCCCGTACTGCTGATCGCGTCGGCCCTTCTCTTCTTTGCGATGAGGTTGGCGCCGGGTGACCCGGTCCTGGCGATGTACGGCGGTCAGATCGGGGTGTCCATGGAAGAGTTGGACGCGGCCAGAGAGAGACTCGGCTATAACGATCCTCTCCTGGTCCAGTACGGCAATTGGCTGACCGACATCGTGAGAGGCGAGCTTGGAAACTCGGTGGTGAACGGGCTACCTGTCGAGCAGGTCATTGCCGAGAAGATCTGGCCTTCGGTGCAATTGGCGGTCGTGGCGCTGGTCATGTCGGTCTTCATCGCGGTTCCGGGCGGGGTGCTGGCGGCGCTTCGGCGTGGAAGCCTGATCGACAGGTTCCTGACCGGTTTTGTCAGTGCGGGAATAGCGATACCGCAGTTTTGGCTGGGAATCCTATTGGTTCTGGTTCTAGCGATCCAGTTTCAGATCTTTCCCGCGTCCGGATACGTCTCAGCCACCGAGGGTCTCGGTGAGTGGGCCATGCACATCGCCTTACCTTCCCTGACGCTTGCGATAACCCTCGCAGCGCCCACCATGAGGTTCGTGAGGTCGAGCATGCTGGACGTGCTTTCGGAACAGTTCGTCGACGTTGCGAGGGCCAAGGGTCTGTCCGGTCGCCGGGTCATCTGGGTCCATTCATTGCGGAATGCTCTGCTGCCGGCTCTGACCATCGTTGGCTTGCAGGCCGGCACCCTCATGGGCGGGGCTGTGCTCATCGAATGGGTCTTCGCCTTCCCGGGTTTGGGGTGGCTCCTGGTCAACGCCGTTACCGCGAGGGATTATCCGGTCCTGCAGGCAGCCCTGCTTCTCTTCGTGACAGCATTCCTGCTGGTCAATTTCCTCGTTGAAGTCCTTTATCGAATTCTCGATCCGAGGTTGAGATGAATTTTTGGAAGACCATGGTTAATCGAGACCGCGTGGCGCTCGCCGCGGCTATCACGCTGGGTCTTATCGCGGTGTTTGCTCTGATATGGCCGTTCGTCAGCCCTTACGGTCCCAGAGAAATCCACGCCGACGCGGCGCTGAGCGGTCCATCAGCCCGGTTCTGGCTGGGAACCGACGACACGGGGCGGGACATGGTCACCCTGCTGGCGCACGGTGCCCGAATTTCGTTGGGTATCGCGGTGGCGGCAGAGATACTGGCGGTGCTCTCGGGCATCCCGCTGGCAATGATTGCCGGCTTGCTGGGAGGCATCGTCGACAGCATCATCATGCGTACCACCGATGCCCTTCTGGGGTTCCCGGGAATCCTTATCGGCCTGGTGGTCGTGGCGCTGTTTGGAGCATCGTTGACAACCTTGATGATTGCCATTGCGCTGATGACCGTGCCTTACTTGATCAGAGTTGTCCGAAACGCCGTCGTTGTCGAGAAAGAACGTCTCTACGTGGTTTCATCGACTGCGCTTGGCGTGAGGACCGGAACCTTGCTCCGGCGGACCATCCTTCCCAACATCGTTTCGCCGGTTATCGTCCAGGTGTCATTCGGTCTGGCGGTAGCCATCCTGACGGAGGCGTCGCTGGGCTTTCTCGGTCTCAGCGTGCAGCCACCTTCGGCCTCCTGGGGAACGCTTCTCCAAGTGGGCTACAGCTATATCCGCCTCACACCGTGGCTGGTGACCTTTCCCGGCGTTCTGATCTTCGTCAGTGTCTGGGCGCTGAACACCCTCGGAGACGCGGGGCGTGATGTCCTGGATCCGCGCCTGCGTGATACCTTCGAACAGGGAACGCGTTAAGCGATTACTGTGTCTGCTGTTTGGCGCGGGGATGTCAGGTGAATCTTGGCGCCGAAGGATCAAGCCGTCCGGGGGGACCTGGTCGGCCGCGATTTGTGCCGGGATGGCGCCGGGCCGGCTTGATGCGGGCGGGTGGTGGCAAGATTGAGGTGAGGGTTGCAGTGATGTTCCTGGCCGGGGTGTTGCTGGCCACCGGTTGCGCTACCGAGCCTGATCCTGGTGCTGCCGGGTCAGGGTCCTCGGCGGGGGTGGCGTCGGTGGACGAGTTGCGGCTTGAACATTGCGAGGATGTGGAAACGGCGGCGTCGGGTTTGCAGGGCAACCTCGGCGGCCGCCAGAACCCTGACGCCATTATGGAGGTGCTGGGCGCCTACCGCGATGAACACACCGCCTCTTACGGCGGGCGGTGGATCGACCGCGACAACCGGGTGGTCGTGGTGGCGTTCACCGACGATCCCGACACCCATCGGAATGCCATCCTGGCCTTGCTCCCGTCTACGGAGGACGTGACGATCGACGTGGTGCAGGTGCGTTACACCAAGGCAGAACTGGAGGCGATCCAGGGGCAGGTCATGGACGCCGTGGCCGGCCGGGACTTCGCAGAGTCGATGTTCTCGACGGTGTCCATTACCCAGAACCGGGTGGGCGTCGACTTGCTGAACCCACCGGAGGGGACCCTCGACGAACTCGCCGAGCTGGTGCCGGACCCGGGGGCCGTATGCGTTTCGGTTTCCCACACTCCCGAGCCACCCAGCGGGCCGCTGCGGGTGATCCCCGACCTGGAAGTGGAGGACCCTCTGGTGACCTGCCGAGATATACCGCCGGTGCGCTACTCGCAACTGGTCGAGCCACCCTCCATCGACCACGTCGACCATCCGGCGGTGGACGCCTTGCGCGCCGAACTTGACGCTCCGGGCCCCGAGCCGCTGCCACGGGGACGGTGGGTGGTGATCAGCATCGATGAGGACCGGGCCACGTTCGCGGTCCTGTTCCCGGACGAATTCGGCTACTCACAGTTCGAGCGCAGCGGCGACGGGTGGCGGTTGAGTGGGTATGGTCTGGGCCCTCCCTGCGAATCCACCGTGGCGCTTCCCGACGGGCTCGGCCGGGTCGAAGTACGCCTTGATCCGGACTCGCTTCCCGGTTCCGACAGCACCACCATTCACCTGATGGTCACCGAAGTGGGTTGCGCCAGCGGCCGGGAGATGGGCGACGCCTTGGTGGGTCCCCAAGTGGTGGAGACCGAGACCGCGGTTCTGGTCGCATTCGCGGCCATCCGGCCCTCCGACCGGATGGTCACCTGCCAGGGCAATCCGTCCACTCCGGTCAGCATCGAACTGTCCCGACCGCTTGGTGACCGCACGATCAGCGACGGCGTCCACGTTCCGCCCAAACTCCTTCACCCGACCGCAGAAGACCGGTAGGCGTTCCATCCGGCTGCTTGAAATAATGACGGTCAGGCGACTCCGGCCGCCATGTCCTGCAACGCCTGGTAGAAGGCGCCAGGCACCACCACCCCATTCTTGATCGTTTCTTGGCGCGCCGCGTAACGCCGGTCGGAAGGCAGGCGAGTTCCCTCCTGGCTCAGCACCTGTCCGAAGAGTTTCTCGGAGTGGATGAGGGGATCTTGGGGATCGGTGTGGAAGTGGGTCGGGTCTATCGCCATGATCAACTCTCCACCCAGTGGCGGCATGTCTTCGCGAGGATCCATCTCGGTGGCCTCGAAGCTGAATGGGGCACCGATCAGGGCGCCGGCAAGAAGTTCGACCATCAGGGCCAGCGCCGCGCCCTTGTATCCTCCAAACGGCATCTGGGCGCCTTTCAGACCTTCCGCCGCGTCGGTGGTGGGGTTGCCGTCCGTGTCGATCGCCCACCCGAGGGGTATTGGTTTCCCGTCACGATTGTGGAGGAGCAGGTCACCCCGGGAACTGGCGCTGGAGGCCTGGTCGAACACCAGCGGTGGAGCGCCGTCTCGGGGCCACCCGAAGGCCATCGGATTGGTGCCATAGACCCGTTGGGTCCCGCCGGCCGGGGCCACGAATGACAGATATTGGGTGAACGCGAAAGATACGAAGCCACGTTCGGCCAACCATTCCACTTCGGGCCACAGCGCTGCTACGTGATAACAGTTGACGATGGCGACGGCGGCAATCCCGCTGGCCTTCGCCTTGCCCACCAGCTCTTCGATGCCGATTCGGATCGCCAACGGGGCGTAACCCCGGCGCGCATCGACCCTCGCCAAGCCGGAAGAGACGTCCTGGACCTCGGGAACCGCCGTTCCGTTCACTTTGCCGTCGGTCAGGCCCTTCACATAGAAGGGCACTCGGAAGAGCCCGTGAGCTTTGCAGTCGTCTCGCTCGGCGGCGGTGATGGTCTGAGCTACGGCATCTGCGTTCTCGGGAGATGCTCCGTGGACCCGTAGGGCCGCCGCCGTGAGCCGATGGACTTCTTCCAGCGAAATTCTTACTTGGTCCTCAGGCATATGTCAGGTCCCTCCTGGTAAGGCCCTCCAGTAGAGGCTACCCGTAGCGTTCCACCGATGCTTGGCCCACAACCTCTTTTGATGACAGAATCCTCTGATTCTTCCCGCTAAACCAGGTGATGGTTTTGCTTCCGGGTTTCCATGCTCAGGCCCGCTTAGGTGTTGAAGGTAGCCGGGTGATGTGGCCACGATCGCCGTCCACCGCCACTATCAAATCCGCCCCTTCATGTGATTGCCCCATGGCCGGCGTGGGCCAGTGCCTGAAGTCAACTCCACACACGGCGGGAACCGCAAGCCACTCCGCCACTTCGAAGAGGTGTGCTCCGGGGCTTCCCTCGGCCGTGATGAGGCCGGCGGCGTTCCACAGTAATGGGGCAAGGTTGCCGACCGGCGCCGAGGTTGCGATGACTTCTCGAGGAGAGAACGAGGCGGCGCCATCGGCGTTGTCAATGAATCTGAGTCGGCCGACACCCCATCCCCGCGACGCCGGGATTCCGGAGATGCTTTCATCTTGGGAAGTTATCACGCCATACATCCAGGCGTCCCAGAACGTGGTCCCGATCCGACGCATGGGGCTATGTCGGTCAGGAGGCGGCTGGTCCAAGTTGCTCGGGTCGAGGTACCAAATCCAGCCGGGGTGGGGAATCACACCGACAGTGGTAAGTGCCTGCCCCAGTTTCTGGAGATTGCTCAGAAGCTCGGCGGCGAAGCGCCGGTCAACCCACCGATGTCGGGAGATCAGGCCCCGGAGTGGAGCGGAGTCGCCGCGACGCAACGCCGACCAGGCTCGGTCAGGGTTCGTCGAGGAGTCGGTACCACCCCAACGCTGTGACATCAGAAGGGCAGCCCCTTCCCGAACGTCCTTGATGAGAGTTGCCACGGTCTTGCGGGTTTGCCCGGTCCGAGCGGGGGAGAGGTCTTGGAGGCCGACGGCCCACGGCCAAACAAGCTCCTCTCCCACAGGGCCCGGGTACCGGATCATCATGCGGAGCGCACCGCTCATCCAAGGCTCCGCCGCTTGGACAGGGTCGGGTGGAGGGCGGTTGACCTGATCGACTCGGGAGTCCACCTTGGGTTGAACTTGGACCAGATGGAGCCTTCCCTCTTGATCCTCTATCCACTCGATGTGATTGCACTGGATCTTCTCCGCGGTGGCTCTGGTCAGATCGGCGATCTCCCGGAGAAGCCGGGAACCGAGAGGTGCTCCATCTGCGGGGATGTCACCGCGGGCGTTGACGATGGCAAGGTGCCCTCTCTCCCAACCGGCCACCAGGCCGGCGGGATGTCCCCGAGCGCCGGCCACCCTCACCCTCCCGTCATCTGCGGCGGTGGCGACTCCTCCCCAGGTCGGTCGAATCTCGGGCTGGATGAGCACTGCCATTCCTATCTCGGGTGGAGAGGTCCCCGTTACCTCCCCCCGCTTCAGAGTGCCAGGGCTGAAGACCGAGGCCCAGCAGCCTATTACCCCCTGAGTAAGTTCTTCGGGTCCCATCCCCAGGTATGACGAGAAGGCCCCGGCCCAGATGCCCTCGGCTTCCGCCCGGCTCGATGATCGCACCACCAGGGAATTGCCGAGTTGCCTTGCCGTTTCTGCAATATCCCGGAGCAGCGGGGGTGGCGGATGGTTATAGACCGCCGATCTGGCCGCGCCGGAGTTGTTCGTTGATCTGAGCACGGTTTCTCCTGCCCGGATGATCGGAACGCAGACTTCGACCGGAACCACGAATCCGTCGAGCACCGGCAAACCACGGGCGCGGGCTGTGGCCAAGCGACTGGCCTTGGCTCCCACCAAGTCGGCGTCCTGCGCGTCCGCCTCGTCGAGCCAGACCAGGCGGGCCACCTCCGGCATGTCAGTCCACGACGATTATCTCGTGAGATTTATAGGTGGACACCATTTCGATGCCCGTGGCGGTGACGTACAGCATCTCCTCCAGACGGACCCCGAATCTGTGGAGTTTTCCGTGCTGGGTTTCCAGAGCGAAGGTCATCCCGGGTTGGATCTCCACCGGATGATCCAGGGACCAGATGCGGGAGATTACCGGTGGGTCGTACTGAGCAAGGCCCAGACCGTGGCCCCAGAGGTTGGCCGCCGCCTGGTCCTCCTCCTCGTATCCCCAGATCTCCCGGGCGCTCGGCCACTTGGATGCCACGTCGGCGGTGCTGACCCCCGGTCGGGTGGCCTCGATCGAGTCCCACAGCCAAGTGTGCGCTTCGTCGTACACGGCCTGCATCTCATCGGTCGGACTGCCGCCCACGCAGTAGGTGCGGTACACGCAACTCTTGAATCCGTTCCAGGTGAGGGCGGCCAGGTCGACGATCACCAATTCGCCGGGGCGGATCATCCGGTCGGAGAAGTTACGCCAGTTGGGCCAGGCATTGGGCCCTGACGAAACGATCACGTCCTCCACGTCCTCCATGCCCGGTATGGAATACAGTTTCTCGAACCCGAACGCCGCCACCTGGTTCTCGGTCATCCCCGGCTTGATGAAGTTGGTGATCTCGTAGTGGACGTAATCGCAGATCGATCCCACCATGGAAAATGCCTTCACTTCGTCGGGACTCTTGATGGCGCGAGCTTCCATCATCGGCGTCATGCCGTCGGTCCACTCGATGCCTTGCTGCTGGAAGACCTTGATCAGATTGATGTCGATGAAGTCCACGCCAAGAGGCTTGTCCCTGACTCCGGCTGCCTCGAGGTCGTCGATCAGTGCCCTGGTGAATTTGTTCACCTGCTGGGTGGAGGCCGGTCCCACCGCGCCCTTGATCCATGCGTACGAGTAGCGGATGTTCTCCTTGGGGATCCAGGGATTGTGGACTTCCAGGTGGAATCCCAGGTCACCCTGCTCGTACACGATCGGCGGCTGGTCCTCGATCAGCACCACATAACGAAGACCGGGCTTGAGTCGGTTCCAGCCCGGGGTGAGGGTCGATGAGACATAACGCATGTTCTCGTCGTAGAACAGCAACAGGGCGCCGAGTCCGTAACGTTTCATCGCTTCGTGGGCTCGTTTCAATCGCCACTTTCGGACGGCGTCCCAGTTGATCCCTTCTTTCCAGTCGGTGCTCAATACCCCGAAGGCTTCCCGCATGCGCTTTTCCTTAGCTCGATTGCTGGGAAATCATACCCGTGGGGCACGATATCGACTGACCGTCGGGCAATTGCAATCAGGGTGTCAGAAGAACCTTGAGATGGTTGCCGCTGCGGGCGGCGGCGAAGGCCGCTGCGGCTTCCTCCAACGGGTAGCGGGTGGTAACGAGCGGACCCAGTTGGATTTGCCCCTCCGCAGCCAGACCGATGGCGGTGTCATAATCCCCGGGTCGGGCGGCTCTCGGGTTGTGGAGTGTCAATTCCTTGAAATACAGCTGGTAGTAGGGGATGCTTTTCCCGGTGCCTGTGACTGTGCCATAGACGATCACATCTCCGCCGGATCCGGCCAGTTCAATCGCCTGGGCCACTGTTGCTTCCGTCCCCACCGACTCGATGACCAGATCGGCGCCTCTACCTTCGGACACTTCGGCCACCACCTCCGCCGCCTCGTCGGGAGGTGCCACGGCATAGGCCCCCAGGCTTCGGGCCAACTCCAGTTTCCAGCGGGACCGGGTAACGCCGATCACTCTGCCCGCGCCGCGTTCGCCCAGAAGCTGGAGATGCAGCAAACCGGACACACCCAGTCCGATCACGACCGCCACCGTTTCGGTCGAGACTGCAACTGTCTGTTGGGCATGGACCACCGTACCCAACACCTGCAAGAGCCCACCGTCGTCGGCTGCCACGAGATCGGGAACAACGTGCAGGAAATGTTCGTCGATTGCCAGGGTTTCTGCGAACACTCCATCGAAGTCCCTTCCCAGCAGTCCGCCCCGGTGGCAGAGGTGGGCCAGGTCCTTGAGACACAGATGGCAGGACCCGCAGTGTATCCCCGGATTGACCAGGACCCTCGCTCCAGCGGGGATTTTCCCGCCCGACCCCGCTGCGGCAACGGTTCCCACCAGTTCATGCCCCAGCACTCGCGGGTAGTCGACCACAGGGGTCCCGTCCACGATTTTGAGGTCCGTTCCGCATATGCCCGCTCTTTCCAGGCGTACCAGTGTCCGGTTTCCCACCCGCGACGAAGGCACTTCCACCAGTCCAATCCGTCCCGGTCCCGTAGTTGCAACAGCCTTCAAGCGCGATCCTTCACCTGCTTGCGCGGAAGATTACCGAGGTGGCTGCCTTCGGGACTTTCAGGCGCAGGGTGAGCAACTGCTTTCCGGGCTCCGGCCTGGGCGTCTATTGTGGGCGGGATGAAGGCTTGCCGGTGACTGATCGACTCGCTTTGTCGGCGGGATAATGGTCGGGGTGACGCCGGCCTACCGGAAGACAGATGACGCGTGATCTTGGCGATGGGTTTGACGAGGGCGTCCGGTGTGAGATGAGCCCGAGGTCACGGAGGGAACAACTGGTTCTGCTGATAACCCTCAGTTGTTTCGGAAGTACTCACCTGTCCGTGCTGCCGCCCGCCCTTCCCGAATTGGCCGAAGCGTTGGAAGTGTCCGTCGCCGCGATTGGTTGGGTGCAGGGTGCGGCGGTGATTCCGGGGATACTCTGTTCGGCTCTGATCGGTTTTCTGGCGGACCGTTTCGGAGCGAGGAGGGTGGTGCTCACCTGCTTGACCTTCTTCACCGTGTTCGGGGCGGCGGGTTTCTTCGCTTCCTCCTTTGCCGTGCTGCTCGGGCTGCGGATGTTGCAGGGATTGGGAACCTCGGGGATTCTGGGGTTGGCAATCGCTTTGATCGGCGAACTGATGGAAGACGAGAGGGACCGTACCCGGGCGCTGGCGCTGAACCTTGCCATGATCTACATAATCCAGATGGTCATTCCCGTCGCTTCGGGTGTCCTGGCCGCAGGTGGTGTCTTTCGCCCTTTTCTGCTCTACCTGCTGGGAGTACCCATCGGTATCTGGTCGCTCCGGTTGGCGATTGGACGGCCCAAGGGAACCGCCTCTTCTCCCTTCCGGCACGCCCGGGAGGCTCGCCAAGACATGCACCGTCGCCAAACCGGAGTGGATACGTTGGGATTGATAGCCGTGAGCATCCTGTCCATGGTGGTGCTCCACGGGATTTCGTTCACTGCCATTCCATTGCTCCTGGAGGAGGTGTTCGGAACGGGGAGCGCCCTGCGGGGGGTGGTGATCTCAGCCTTCCAGGTGGGCGCCATAGTTACCACCCTGGTGGTGGTGCGGATGTTTTCGGGACGGATATCCGGTCGGGTGATGAGCGTTGGCATCTGGTTGATGTCCATCGGCCTTGCCCTGGTGTTCGCGGCGGGTTCTCCTGCGGTGGTGGCCGCGGGTCTGGGGGCCAGCGGCGCGGGGTTCGGGCTGGTTTACACCCTGGCGCAGCGGGACGCCATTGCCTCGGTTTCCCTGGCCTATCGGGGACTGGTGTTTCTGACCTTGGTGACGGGAGTGAGGATCGCTCAAATGGTCGGGCCTCCCGCTGCATCGCTTGTCACCGATGTAGTAGGTCCTCGATCGTCATTTCTGATCACCGCGCTGATCACCGCCCTCGCCGCCGTGACTTGGCGCCCTCTCCGGAGGTGGCTGCGCAGGCTGGTCTATTCGTGAGGGAAGCCGGGTAATCGACGTTTGCGGGCAATCCAGCAAGGATTGCGTTCCAAGCGCAACTACCACGCCTAAGAAACCTGTTATTGCCAGGCCCCCTCCGACGTATCCCGGCGCGTCGATGTTGTTGATCTCGTCACGGAAGTTCTGCAGGGCGATGAGATAGAGGCTTACTGCAAATGTGGCGGCCGAAAGCAGTTTCCCGGCTCGATCTCGAGTCTCCTCGATAGTGGCCACCTGCTGATCGATAGTCCTGAGCCCGGTCTGGTAAGAGAGGGCACAAGAATCAGGGTCGCCGTTCACCCGCCGAGATCCGTACCGTGTCCGGGGTCTTATGGCGTCTCATCCCGGATGTGGGTTTTCGCGGCGGTCAGGCCGGGGTGTCTATCGTAATCTGGATGAGAGTCCGCCGGTGATGCTGAGTGCCACCTCACCTTCGGCGTCCCGGCTTTTCTATTACTTGCTTTTGGGTTCGGTCGTGCTCAGCCTGGGCTTCAACTGGCCCGTAATCGCCATGGGGGTGGACGTCATCCCGCCCCTGTGGTTGGCGACTTTTCGCTTCTGGGGTGGGGCGGCGGTGGGATTCGCTATGAACGCGCTGGCCGGACAGGGAGCTCCCTTTCCTCGCCAGGACTGGAAGATCGTTCCCATACTGGGCATTCTTCGGTTGGGAGTCATCTATGTGCTGGTCTTTTACGCCCTTCAGTTTCTTCCTCCCGGTAGGTCCGGCATCCTGGTTTGGACCGGCACCCTGTGGACTGTCCCGATCGCCATGGTCTTTCTGAAAGAGAGGATGTCAGGGATGCAGGTGGCCGGATTGACGGTGGGGATGGCGGGACTGGTGATGGTCTTGGATCCCGGGACCATAAGTGCGTCCGAGCCCAGGATCATCTGGGGCTACGTCATGTTGATGGGCGCCGCTCTGTCTGTGGCGTGGACTTCCGTTTACATCCGGGCTCACAAGTGGGGCGCCAGCGCCCTGGCGTCCACTCCCTGGCAATTGCTGGCGGGTGGGATTCCTGCTCTGGTGGCGGCTGTGATTGTTGAGGGGATCCCTGACATCCGGTGGACCTGGGGGGTGGTGTTGATCGTGGCGTACCAGACAACCCTGGCCACTCCGGTGGCGGTGTGGGGGCAGTTGGAGGCCTTTCGTCGCCTTCCGGCCATTTCAGTCAACCTGTCCTTGATGGCTACCCCCGTGGTGGGACTGCTGTCCTCGTGGTGGTTGGTGGATGAGCAACTCACACTGGGAGTCGTATCGGGATTGGCTCTGCTCACCCTGGGAGTTGCCGCCAACATTGCGGGTGATGTGAACATGCGCCCGGTTCGCTCGGGTCTTACATGAGCCTGAGGACTCGGAAAGAGCAATTTGCCCTCCTGGTTTCGGTCAGTTGCCTGACCACTACCACACTGCCGGCTCTGTCTCCGGCTCTTCCCGAGTTGGCCGAGGCCCTGGGGGTGTCGGTCACCGTGGTTGGATGGGTCCAGGGCGCGGTCTCCTTTCCCGGGATCCTGACCGCCGTGCTGGTCGGCTACCTGGCTGATCGTTTTGGGGGGAGGCGAGTGGTGGTGGTTTGCGTGGCGACGTTCACGCTGTTCGGCGCGGCCGGCTTCTTTGCCAGTTCCTTTCCGATGTTGATCGGTCTGCGGCTGCTGCAGGGTCTGGGAACTCCTGGGCTCATGGGCCTTTCCATCGCGTTGATCGGCGAACTCTTCGAGGACGAAAAGGACCGGATGCGCTTTTTGGGAATGAACCTTGCGTTCGTCTTCATGGTGCAGATGGTCATGCCGGCTCTGTCGGGCATCATTGCGGAAGGGGGCGCTTTCCGTCCTTTTCTCATCTATCTGGCTGGGGCGCCCATCGGGTTGTGGGCCCTGCGGTTGAAGGCGGGTCGGCCCAAGGGGGCGGCTTCCTCTCCCCTGCGTCATGTCCGATCGGCTCGGGAGGACATGCATCGGAGGCGGACCGGTGTGGATCTGCTGGGCCTCATGGCTGTCACCGGCTTGGGGGTAATGGTGAACGCAGGCGCCTCGATGACGGCGGTTCCCCTGATCCTGGATGACGCATTCGGCACCGGCAGCGCCGGAAGGGGCCTGGTGGTCTCCGCTTTCCAGGCCGGGGCCATAGTCACGGCTTTGGGTGTTTTGCGGTTCATCAAGGGACGGATATCGAGCCGGTTGATGACGGTCGGTCTCTGGCTGATGTCGATCGGTCTGATGGTGGTCTTTTCGGCGGGGTTTGCAGCCATGGTCTCTGTGGGCCTGGCGCTGGCGGGAGCGGGGTTCGGGCTGGTGGTGACCTTGGCGCAGCGGGATGCCATTGCATCCGCTTCGATTACCTATCGGGGGCTGGTGGTGCTCACCTGGGTGGCGGGAGTCCGCGTCTCCCAGGTCATCGGACCGCCCACCGCATCCCTGATGACCGGGCTAGTCGGCCCTCGCTCCTCCTTTCTGCTGATTGCAGCCATAGCCGCGGTGGCCGCGGTGGCCTGGCGTCCCCTCCGTGGGTGGCTCAAACAGATGGTGTACGGTTAGTCGCTGTCCGGTCAGAACAGTCACACAACCGGCACGGAAAAAAGAGTAAGGTGAGCGTATGACAAAACTTCCACATATTGGTTCGGCGGCAGCCGTCGCAGACGGAGAGGCGCCGGTGCTGGTGGTTCCGATGAAATCTGATCGCCGGCCCGGGCCGGGCGCCCAATACGTACTTGATGGACTTGGCTCATGGGTGGATGATCACCTGGAAGCTGTGGGGTTCTCCGGAGAGGCGGGCCAACAGGCGGTCCTTCCGACGGCCGGAGCGCTTTCATACGCCTTCGTTGTTTTGGTAGGCATAGGCGATGACCCGGACCACGAGACAGTGCGCCGGGCTTCAGCAAGCGGTCTGCGGGCCGCTCCGCGAACGGAGCGCCTGGTCACCACTCTTCATCAGTTGGCGACGCCCGGGGCTTTGGCCGCCACAGTGGAGGGGTCCCTTCTGGCCGGCTACCGGTACGACGCCTACCGGAGCAAGCCCTCCGAGGACCCTCTGCCCGAGGTGCTAATGGCAGCTCCCGTCCCACCGGATTGGACCGGACAGGTCGAACGATCCAGGATAGTGGCCGAGGCGGTAGCGGCCGCGCGGGACTGGATCAACCAACCTGCCCTTGACCAGGGACCGGCTGATCTGGCGGCTCTGATGTCGGCGGCGGCGTCCGAGGCGGGGATGACAGTGGAAATATGGGATGAGGAGCGCCTGGAAGAAGAAGGAATGGAAGGGATTCTCTTCGTCGGTCGGGGATCTCACCGTCCGCCTCGCCTGGTCAGGCTCTTGGGACCGGGCGAGGGTCCTCGACTGTCGCTGGTGGGAAAGGGTATCACTTTCGATTCGGGCGGACTTTCCCTCAAGCCAGCCAAGAGCATGGAGTTTATGAAGTACGACATGTCAGGGGCGGCGGCGGTGGCTGCGGCCGGGGTGGCGATCAGTCGCCTGGGCCTGGGTGTGCAGGTGGAAGTCCTGGCCGCCCTGGCCGAGAACATGCCGGGTGGGGGAGCATCCCGCCCGGGGGATGTCTTCACCGCTCGCAACGGGAAGACGGTGGAGGTGATGAACACCGACGCCGAGGGTCGGCTGGTGCTGGCGGATGCGCTGAGCCTGGCCGCCGAGGGAGAACCCGATCTGATGGTCGATGTGGCGACTCTCACCGGTGCCTGCGCCGTTGCGTTGGGCCTGGAGTGGGCGGGGTTGTTCGGCTCCGAGGAAGCTCGCCGGGCAGTGCAGGAAGCAGCCGAAGCAGCAGGCGAGAAGGTCTGGCCGCTGCCGCTTCCGCCGGAGTACCGCAAGCTGATTGACTCTCCGGTCGCCGACATGAAAAATATCGGTGGGCGGTGGGCGGGGGCCATCACCGCCGCGCTGATCCTGAAGGAGTTCACCTCCGATCTCCCGTGGGCCCATCTGGATATTCCGGGGCCGGCCAAGAACAGCAAAGCTGCCCACTACCTGTCGGAGGGTGCCACCGGATTCGGAGTGAGAACCCTGGTGCAACTGGCTTCGCAGATGGCTGAAAACTGAGCTCCTTCAACTGAGTCGCGATTTTTTACAAAAGATCGCGATATAACGCCATAGTTATAGTGATTACAGAATGACAACATCCAGTTAGATTTCTATTTCACCACCAGAGAGGAGGGCACATGAAGGCTGGGACGAAGCGGCTGACAACCGCACTTATGGCAGGAGGACTGTCAGCCATGGTGGTCAGTGGATGTGGGAGTTCGGATTCTCCCTCCGGGCCCGAGTGGACATCCACCGTCCCCGCCTCAACCTCCGGGACCCAGGACAGACCCGGAGATGACACTTCCATTGTGGAGGAGGCGGTGTCCGGCAACATCGTCACCACCAATATCGTCGAAACAGTAACCACTGCGGCGGTCAACACAATCGCCTCTCCGACCGTGCCGACAACCATCCCGGCCGGTCCGTCGGCGACCTCAACCGGATCGAATCCGTTGACGGCAAACGAGAAACTCTCCGAGGCGCCTGTTGAAGCAATTGCCGTTACTACGACGCAGGAGGCGGAAGGGCGGCTGATTACGGAGCCCGGCGCCGTTATGGCCAATGACTACTGGGAGGATCTTGGGTTGCCCGATCCCGCAACCCCGCCGGTGGATGATCCCGAACGGATGCTCTACGCCGCAGAACAGCTGAGAAAGGTCTATTTCAAGTGGTACGACGGTATCTATCGCAAAGATCCCGAGGCACTCTGGGAAGCGGTGACCAGAGAGCGTGCATTCGAGAGAGGTTTGACGGCTATGGAGGGGATGACCTTCATTGCTCCGCCGACCTTGGAGGGCGTGAAGGTCGAGGTCCTGGAACTGTATATCGACCGTCCCGACTGTCTGGTGGCGGCCTACCAGATGGACATCAGTTCTTTTCGAGAGAGCGGTCTTATTGAACGGATAACGATCTTGTGGCCTCACCCGCAGTATGGATGGCGTCGAAACGTCTCTTTTGGGTGGCCCATCATCTATGGAATGTGGTGGGAGAACTGCTTTGTTGCGGAGAGACCTGAATTCCCGTGAGGAGAAGCCGTGGATGGGGGAGGATGGGGATCGCCTTCCTGGCGGTGCTGTCGGTTGCGGTACCCGGCCTGGCCGACTCCCGTTCCTACTCGGAGGCGGTTTGCACGGTGAGTTTTGAAATGCCGCTCAATGGAGACGAACTCGAACCCGTGACCGAATGCATTCACACCGAGACGGGGTACTCCATTTCGGGGGACTCCGGCGTTTCCCATTTGCAGATCGCCTCCAATGGGTGCTTCTATTTCGGCAGTCGGCCCACCCGATGGGTAAGACTGGACTACACCGAGGACGGTCAACTCGAGTACGGATGGTCGCCTGACGGGAGGCCGGGCGGGCACACCGTGATCGGTACGGCTCGACCTTGCTCCTGGACAAGGGTGGAGGCCGAGGAGATCGAGGGCTATGTGTGGAGCAGGATCGGCGCCTACACCCATCAATCTCCCCAAGTGTCCCTCGATCCGCCCGTTTCGCGGGGGATGGTCGGGATTGAAACGTTTGCCGCATTGGACGTTCCTTCCCCTTGGACCTACTCTTCCACCTCTCCTTACACGGGAAGGTCGCTCTGGGCGGAGGTCAGGGTTCGTGAGGTGATGATCGCCTGGGATGACGGCCCCCGACAGAGGTTTCGCGGCTCGGATCTGTCAGGTCTCACCGGCTATCCGAGCGGGGTAGCGAGCCATACCTACCAGGCCAAGAGCTGTGAGGAGTCAAAGCCCCGGTGCCGGGCCGAGATCGGCGCCTACCGGATCGAGACATCGTTCAGGTGGTCGGGCTGGTATCGGGTGGGGAGCCGGCGAAGGAATCTCGGCATCCCAAATACCTCGTCCACCGTCGACTACCCGGTATCGGAAATTGTTCCCCTGGTCGTGGGCTGATCGCAAAGTTGCTGCCATTCCCACGAGGTTGATCATTGCGCCTACATCTGATTCAGAATGCCTGATCGTCCTCGACGGGAAAGTCGCCGAAGCTGAATGCGATGTGGAGTATCTTCTCCGCCGCGTATAGGCGGTTGCGACGCCGGCCAGTGATCTCCTCCAAGAGACCGGCGTCGGTTAGGTTGTCTATGGCTCGCTGCGCAGTGGCGTAGGAGACTCCGAGACGGTGTGCGGCGCCCCCCACGCTGGTGAAGGGATGGGCGTACAACATTTCAGCCAATCTGAGAGCTGTTGAGGTTGCCCGTGCGTCGAGGAGTTGCCCACGAATGTCTTGCTGGAGTTCGACAAGGCGTTCAGCCCTTTTGGCAGCATCGCGAGCCACCGCTGCCAGCCCATCGAGAAAGAAGTTGAGCCAGGGAAAGGGGTCGGAAGTCTGGCTGGTGTGTCCCAGGAGCCGGTAATAGTCCTCACGGCGCTATTCGAAAAAAACTGAGGGGTAGAGCACCGGACGGCTCAGAATCCCCCTCTCGATCAACATGAGAATGAGCAGCAGCCTCCCAATTCGACCATTGCCGTCTGCAAAGGGGTGGATGACCTCAAATTGGTAGTGCGCCAAGCCTATGGCGATCAGGTCGGGCAACTGTCGGTCGTGAAGAAAGATCTCCAGTTCGCCCATTGCAGCCTTTGCTTCCGACGGCGGTGGTGGAACGAAACTGGCGGTCTCCAAGGTTGCGCCCAATCGGCCGATCCAATTCCGGGTTGTCCGATAGTCACCGGGTGTAGCGTGGTGGCCGCGCGCATCCTGCATCAATATGCGGTGACACTCCCGAATCAACCGAGTACTGACGGGTAGCTCTACCAGGCGACGAACGGCGTGTTCAAGGGCGCGGACGTGGTTGAGTACCTCCCTGAGATCATCGGAAGCCTTGACGTTGCCGGCTGCCTCGAACTCAAGCAGTTGGTTAACGGTGGTTACGGTTCCCTCGATCCGAGAACTAAGGACGGCTTCAAGTCGAATGTAAGGTGAAGTGAGCATCTCAATCGATGTAAGTACCTGCGCCACACCCTCCAAGCGGTGGAGCGCCGCGGTTGCGTTCACCAGTTTTCTCACTGTCTGTTGTGGATAGTCGAGAGAAACGGGCAAGGCTGCAGGAAAGAACGCCCGATATCCCTGCAGTGTTCTTCTGGTCACTCCGGCTGTCCATTGTTGTTGTCTTTTGCCGTGGACGACCATAAGAACCTCAAGTATTATTGTTTTGTTGCCAAAACGATAATAACGTTGGGTCCTATTGTCACAGGTGGCGTCAAGACGCAGGTGGTATCCGAGGTGGGGGACCGATGTGGTCCCTGCATCGCGATCACTTGACTCTGATTGGCATAGCCCGGCAATCGTTGAGCAGTTAGGTGGGCGCCCTCCCAGCCTTGCGCCTACCCCAAACCCAACAGACCGTGGCGACCGCCAAACCGAGGACCGGCAGCAGCAGCACAGTGAAGCCCAGCACCAACGGGAAGCGGTTTGCGTAGGACAAGAGCGTGTCGACGCCTGCACCCATCGCCGTCCTGAACCCCGTTGGGGAGTCATCTTCCTGGACCTGGACGAGGATTCTGGAATTGGCGAAGAGCTCCTCCATTTCCACGCCGTCGGCGTTCACCGGAATCGCACTGGCCTCCAGCAACACTTCGAGTCCGTCCCTGGCTATCTGCCCCGCCAGCCGCCCGTCCACGACGGGCTCGACTAAGGTCGCTATCAGCAATCCGTCCGGATCGATCCTGGTGGAGTCACCGTCCGCAATGATGAACGTACCCAGGTCGAGATGCCGGTCCTGGGACAGTATCTCGACATCGGCTAGTGGGATCCTGCCCTGGTTGGCCACCTGCACGCAGAAGAACAGAAGAGCGTCGGGTTCGACTGTTATCTCTTTGGCCCCGACGCAGGCCTCATCGACGTTGTCCGCCACGGAAGCCTTCAGGGTGATGCCGTTGTCGGGCATTCTCCCATCCCTTGAAGAAGCAGCGCCCGACTGGGCGTTGTCCATCGCTTGATCGGTGGCCTCGGCGGCAGATGCCGGTTTGGGGGCGACGGCAGAGGTGTCGGACGTTTGCGGGGTGTTGAGCGGCTCATCGTTTCCTCCACAAGCGCCAAGCAGGAGAAGAACGAAAACGATCAGGGCCGGCAGGAGGATGCGTCGCGCCCGGCAACCTCCCTTCCTTTCCCGAAGGCGCCGGAAACGCAGTCTTGGCATTCATCTGCCTCTCTACCAGGGAGACGACCCCCGGCGCCAACAATTTTATAGGGAGGTTGGCCGTATATGTGAGGGGGATATTTCTGTGGGTTCTCCAAGGTGGAAAACGGTCTCTCCGCTGGCAGTCTTCCGTTACGAGAAGATGCTGTCCAGGGTCGAGTCGGGTGTTATCGAAGAACGCCGAGCCATCCTGTTCTGTCCGGCCGAGGGACAAGGCTCTCGGAAATGACCGGATCGGTTATTGAGGGTGGAACCTCCCCCGGGGTTTCCTATTCGTCAACCGGGGAAGAAGGCGCCGAATCCGCTGGCGCCGGTGGGCCGGAAGCCTGGTTGCGGCCCTGGCGTCGGCGTACCCACCACCAGATGGCCAGCAGCAGGGCGATGAACGGCGAAAACGGGATCAAAGCCCCGACCACCACTGCCAGACCACCCAGAACTGAAACCAGCGCGTCCATGCTGGCGCCGAGGGCGTCACCGAACCCGGAAGGTGGCCCATCGTCCGGTGGGCCGGTCAGCACATCCACCGAGACGGGGGCAAAGGCGGAAGTGTCTTCCAGGACGGCGCCTTCGGTGTCCACCGGGGTGGCCGTGACTTCGACCGCCACATTGATGCCGCGGATGGCGAGCCGACCGGCCATGCGACCGTTCTCGACGGACTCGGTGAGGGTGGCGGTGAGGAACTGCCCGGGCTCGATGCGATCGAAGTCTCCGTGTTCGGGTACGAAGGGGTTCTCGCCCAGACGGAGGCTGTGAGATCCGATCCTGATGTCGGTGAGAGCGGTGTCGCCCAGGTTGCCTATCTCCAGACAGAAGTTCACCTTGTCCTCGTCGGACGCCAGAGAGATGGTCTGCGATCCCAGGCAGGGGTCGTCATTGCCGGCGGAGGCCCATGCTGATACCACCATGCGGGTGTCGGGAAGCACTTCTTGGGCGGTCAGTGAGACTCCGGTGGTGTCGGCGACCTTCTCCAGGGGGGTGCCGTCGGCGTCCACGGGAGTTGCCACCGACCTGATCTCTATGTCCAGACCCCTGGTGGCCACCCGTCCGTTGAATCGTCCCTTGGAGACACGCTCGGTGAGGGTGGCGGTGAGGAATTGCCTGGCTTCTATCCGCTCGAAACTGCCGTGTTCGATGACCAGCGGGTTGGCGTCCAGGTCCAGGGCCGGGGATTGGATTTGTACATCCGTGATGGCGACGTCGCCGGGGTTGCCCACGAACACACAGAGGTTCACGATCCCGTCGTCCGGCTCGACCGTGATGGTCTTGGCGCCCAGGCAGGGGTCGTCATCGTCGGTGGAGACCCAGGCATGAACCAGGACTGCGGTGTGGGGGATCACCTCCTGGGCGGTGACGACCACTCGGGTTGTGTCGGAGATAACTCCCGGAGTGCCTTCCACCCCCTCCGGAGAAGCGGTGGACTCGATGCGTACCGGTAGGCCGCGGGTCGCTATTCGATCGGCGAGGCGACCCTTAACCACCTCCTCGGTGAGCGTGGCGGTGAGGAACTGCCCGGGCTCGATCCGCTCGAAGCTTCCTCGTTCGATCACGAAGGGGTTGGCGTCCAGGGGCAGGACGTCCGAGGAGAGTTCCACGTCGTTGAGCGTGACCTCTCCCACGTTGGCCACTTCCACGCAGAAGTTGACCGTGTCGTCACGTCCCACCGTGAGGTCCTTGGCGCCCAGACAGGGATCCTCGTTGCCGGTGGAAGCCCAGGCCGTGACCACGAGCCCGGTGTTGGGAAGAATGACGGGGCGCTCGGGCAACTGGCTGATCGCCAGGGTGATAGTGGCCAGGGCAACCTGATCCTGCAAGGTGCGCACCTGGCCTCGCAGCCTCTCCAGGTCGGTTTCCCTGATCAGCAGTTCTCGCTCGTAGAAGGCCAGGTTTTCCAGGTTGGTGGCGGTCTCCAGGAAGCTGCGCAGGCGGCCCACGCTGGCTTCGGCGGTGATGATCTGGCTTTGGAGGTCGACGATGCGTTCGGTCACGTCGTCGGCGCTGATCTGCTGGTCCACCAGTTCACCTATCTGGGATAGCCTTGACAGCGCCACGGAGAAGTCCTCCGGCAGCACCTTGAAGACGATCTCCGAGTAGGCCGACGGCCTGGAGCGCGTCTGCTGACCGAACACGAACCCGCCCAGACCCTGGACGATGGAGATGGCCTCGTTGGTGGCGGCCGCCACATCCGGCGCCTCCACGGAAACCCGGGCCCGATAGATGACATCGCGCCCGAAGGCGGCCGGGGAGTTGGCGGTCGACAACTCTACCACTCTGGCTGCGGAGGTGCTGTCGTCAACGGAACTGACATCGGCCTCCGCCTCCCCTTCGGCCGGCGCCTCCTCGGCCATGGCTTCATCGAGCGCCATCTCTGCTTCCGCTGACTCTGCTGCCATTGCCGCCGATTCGGCTGCTTCCACTGCTGCCGGTTCATCCTCCGCCAGAGCCATCTGGACCTCATCCAGCGCCGCCATGGCCTGCTCCTCGGCCACGTCCGCCATTGTCGCCTCCGGGGTTGCGGAGGCGGAGGCAGCAATCGTCGCCTCCGGACGCGCCGCCGCGGTCGTGGCCGGCGCCCCAGTCACGGCGCTCTCCGAGTCCCAGGAGGCCACATCGTCGCCCCCGCAGGCGGCGGCGAACAACACCAGCAGCAGGATTGCGGAGATGACGATTCGGTGCTGCCCTCTCCGTTTCCCCATCCTGTTCCCCAAAGTCTGACGGAGGTGTTCGGGACGCGCCATGCCTGAATCATACCCCTTTGCCGGGGATTCTGCTCTGCGAAGAGGCGGGTCGGTTGGCCGACAGACTCTATGTCCGGTCGGATAGGATTCCTTCGGGACCATGTTGCAGCAGTGAGCGAAACTGCTCTTCGTTGAGGATCTGGGTGCCCAATCGCTGCGCCTTGGAGAGCTTGGACGCTCCCGGCGAGGCGCCCACCACCAGCGCCGAGGTCCTACCGGACACCGACGACACGAGCCGCCCGCCCCGGGCCGTGACGGCCTGCTGGATGGCTTCCCGGTTCATCGACTCCAGTCCGCCGGTCACCACCAGGGAGAGTCCGGCCAGGGTTGGCGGGATATCTTCCTCCGGCTCGGGGTCGGCCAGGCTAACTCCACCCTGGCCAAGGTTCCTGAGCAGTTTCCGGTTGTCGGGATCGTCCATCCACTCTGTGACCGAGCTGGCGATCGTCTCCCCGATGCCGTCGATGGCGGCCAGATCTTCCGCGGTGGCGTCGGCCAGTTGATCCATGGAGCGGTAGGCGGCAGTGATCAGGCGAGCGCCCCCCGGCCCGACGTGACGGATCCCCAGCGCCACCAGCAACCTCCACAGGGGACGACCGCGAGCGGCATCGATTCCCCCCAGCAGATTGCTGATCGATCTTTCCCGCCACCCCTCCCGGTCTTGGAAGTGTTCCGGCCCCAGGAAGAAGATATCGGCAGGCCCTTTGATAGTTCCGTCCCGAAGCAACATGTCGACGGTCTTGTATCCGAGCCCGTCGATGTCCATCCCTCCGCGCGATGAAAAGTGAAACAACCACTCCCGGAGTCGGCTCGGGCAGGTCAGACCCCTGGTGCAGCGAGCCACCGCTTCCCCTTCGGGTCGTACGATGAGGCTTCCGCAGAACGGGCATTCGCCGGGCATCTCCCATGGCGACGACCGCTCCTGGTCGGCATTGAGAACCGGTCCGACCACCTCGGGAATGACATCCCCGGCCCGACGAACCACAACCCTGTCCCCGATCCGCACGTCCTTGTGATGCACCTGCTCTTCGTTGTGCAGGGTGGCCATGCTGACGTTGGCCCCCCCTACGAACACCGGTTCCAGCACCGCGAAGGGGGTTGCCGCTCCGGTTCGTCCGATGTTGATCTTGATGTCCCGGAGGGTGGTGACTCGCTCCTCGGGGGGGAACTTGTAGGCCACCGCCCAGCGAGGCGCCCGGGCCGTGGCGCCCAACTCGTCCTGGTCGGCGAGGCTGTCCACCTTCACCACCACCCCGTCGGTCTGGTAGGGGAGTCGGTGGTGCTCGTCCAGCATCGACTTCACATAGTGCTTCGCTTCCGCCAGGCTCGGGGCCGAGATGGACCGGGGGTTGATCCGCAGTCCCAGGGACTGGAGGTAGTCCAAGACTTCGGAGTGTGTTTGCAGCGACGGGCCACCCTCCAGAACTCCCGCCTGATAGACCCAGATCTCCAGGGCGCGGGACGCGGTCACCACGGGATCCTTCTGGCGGACCGAACCGGCCGCGGCGTTGCGGGCGTTGGCGAAGGTCGGCTGTTCAGCCTCACGGCGACGGCGGTTGAGTTGGTCGAACCCGTCCAGCGTCATGTAAACCTCGCCCCGGACCTCCAGCAGTGACGGGGCGTCTCCCAGAAGACGCAAAGGCACAGACGGCAACGTGCGCAGATTGGCGGTGATGTCCTCGCCAACCTCTCCGCTGCCGCGGGTGGCGGCCACGGCCAGCGCCCCGTCACGGTAGGTGAGAACCACCGCCAGCCCGTCGATCTTGGGCTCGCAGATGTAACCCCGGGGAGGGCGTCCCAGCATCCGCGCCAGCCTTTGTTCCCACGCGTCCAACTCGGCGCCGGAGACGGCGTTGTCCAAGGAAAACAGCGGCCGCAGGTGGCGCACCGGCGAAAACAACTCGGAGACCGGAGCGCCCACCCGCTGGGTGGGGGAGTCCACCGTCACCAACTCGGGGTGGGCTTTTTCCAGACTCACCAACTCTCGCCACAGCTCGTCGTAACCGGCGTCGTCTATCAGGGGATCGTCCAGCACGTAGTAGTGGTGGTCATGTCGGCGGATCAACGCGCGCAGTTCTTCAATGCGTGATGCGGCGCTGGTCATCTCGCCAGCCGGGCGATGGTGCCTCCGCCCAAGACTTCGTCGTCCCGGTAGAAGACCGCCGCCTGGCCGGGCGCCGCCCCGCGCTCGGAATCGGTGAAAGTGACGGTCCAGCGGTCTGTTCCGGCCTCATAGACGTCCAACTGCGCTTTCACCGGCTCGCCATGGGCTCGGATCTGCACCAGGCAATCCCTGCCGGCGGGTGGGGCGCCGCTCACCCAGGAGACCCTCTCCACCTCGATGGCCCCGGTTTCCAGTTCTCGTGCCGATCCGATCACCACCGTGGAGGTGTGGGGATCCAGTTCAACCACATAGCGCGGCGCACCAACCGCCACTCCCAGCCCTCGGCGCTGACCCACCGTGAAATTGGCCACCCCCCGGTGCTCCCCCAACACCTTGTGGGAGGTGTCCACGATCCGGCCCGGTCGGAGAGTGTCCGGTGCGGCCTGGGTTACAAAATTCCGATAGTCCCCCCGGACGAAGCAGATCTCGTAGCTGTCCCGCTTGTCTGCGTTGCGAAGTCCGAGTTCGGCAGCTATCTGCCGGGTCCGGGTCTTGGTCATTTCCCCCACGGGAAACCTGGTGCGGGACAGTTCATCCTGCCCCAGCATGTGCAGAACATAGGACTGGTCCTTGTCCCGGTCCACGCCCCGCCGCAGTTTCCAGCGGCCTTCCTCCCGGCGCACGCGTGCATAGTGGCCGGTGACCAGTAGATCGCAGTCCAGCCGGGCGGCCTCCTCCAGCAGGATCGAGAATTTGATGGAGCGATTGCATTCCACGCACGGATTGGGAGTGCGCCCGCGGCGGTAGTCGTCCACGAAGGGGTCCACCACCGCCTCGGCGAAGTCATCGGTGTAATCGAAAACGTAATAGGGGATGTCGAGGCGGGCCGCAACCCGGCGGGCATCCTCGGAATCCGAGACGGTGCAGCACCCGTGCGTGGGCGCTTCGCCGTCCGGACCCTGCCAGAGCTTCAGGGTCACCCCGGTGACCTCGTGCCCTTCCTGCTCCATCAAGGCGGCTGCCACCGAGGAATCCACTCCGCCGCTCATGGCGGCCAGCACTCTCACAACAAACCCTCCAATGCCTGCAGGACCAGATCCGCAGCACGGTCGCCGTCGGAGGCACGAGTGGTCCATCCGAACGAGAATCGGACGCTGGAACGGGCTTCGGTGTCGCAGATGCCCATTGCCGAAAGGACATGGGACACTTTCGCCGCCCCGGACTGGCAGGACGACCCGGCCGAGGCAGCCAGGCCCAACCGGTCAAGACGGACAAGGAGGGTCTGGTTGGCGACTCCCGGAAATCGCAGGTGGGAGTGATGAACGGTGCGGGCGGAGTGCGAGGTGACCAGCAATCGGGGAACTCTCTCGCTCAGAGCCGTCTCGAACCTGCGCCGGGCTTCCCTCACGTCCCTGTTGAAACGGGCCCGGTCCGAAGCTGCCAGTTCCATGGCCATGGCCATGCCCACCGCTCCCAGGACATGGTGAGTGCCGGAACGCCGGCCCAACTCCTGCCCTCCTCCATGCGATACCGGTTCCAGAGTGACTCCCTCCCGCACATACAGAACGCCTACCCCCGTCGGTCCACCGAATTTGTGGCCCGCCAGGGTCAAGAGGTCCACTCCCAGTTCATCCACTCTGAGGTCATCGGAAACGAATGATTGTACGGCGTCGGTGTGGACCAGGGCATTTAGCCCTGTCCGGTCCCGCACCGCTTCGACGATCTTCCGTATCGGCTGGCCGGCGCCAGTCTCGTTGTTCGCAGCCATGACGGAGACGACTGCGGTCCCCGGAGTCACGGCCTCCGCTATTTCTGAGGGATCCACCAAGCCATCGGAATCCACGCTGACGACCGTTACCGGACAGCCCCATTCCTCCAAGAAGCGAGCCGCGTTCAGCACCGCCTCGTGCTCGACAGCGGAAGTGACCACCCCTCCCCGTCCACTTCCCGCAAGCGCCGCTCCCTTGATCGCCAGATTGTCCGACTCGGTGCCGCCGCTGGTGAACACCACCTCCAAAGGACGGCATCCCAACACCTCCGCCACCCTCTCCCGCGCTTCCTCCAGCGCATTCTTGGCCGCCCGAGCCGAGGCATGGAATCCGGTCGGGTTGCCCCACCCGCGATCGACCAGATCCGACATCGCCTCCCACACCTGGGGACGAATCGGAGTGGTGGCGGCATGGTCGAGGTAAAGCATGGAACCTGTTACACCAAATTATCGGTCTATCGGCCTTATTCTGGCCCGGTTTGTCCACAAAAAAAGGGACCCCGTGCGTTCCGGGGTCCCGTCGCCGCGGTATGGCGGCTGCATTCGGCCAACGCCTACTAGCCGGACCGACAGGCTGGTACCCAATGTTAATTGAGACCCGCCATAATCGCAAACGGGATGTCGGGGTCTCTTTGGAACAGGGAGATGTCGTTTCTGTAAATGCGTCCAGCGTGCTGGTGGCGACTGGCGCGTCGAAAAGGGTACGGATGCGGGCCAATCATTGTCGAGTTGGTAGCGGCGGACATCTCCCTCCACCACGCGGCGTTTGACAGAAGCTACTGGGATGTGTTGACGCTCTTGGGTGGCGGATTTCTTCATTTTCTTTGTTTGACGGGGCGGCGGCGTCTGCGGACGGGTGGGCGGTTGTAGCGGTTGGGGTTACGGCGACGTGGGTTCCAGTCGGTGGTTGGTGGTCTGCGGAGGGTGTATGTTCCAGTGGGTGTTTTGTGTACGGTCCAGTCATTGTCGTGTACTTTGTGGTGGCATCTGCTGCACAAAAGACACATGTTGTCCAGGGTCGTGGCACCCCCGTCTTGCCAGTGGACAATGTGATGCGCCTGGCACCAGGAGGCCTTGGTACCGCAACCGATGCAGTGTTTGTCCCGGGCGACCAGCGCGGCCCGTTGGGAACCGCTGGCCGTCCGCCGGGCCCGTCCCAAATCCAACGGCACCGACGGTCCCGAGAAGATCGCCGGGAGGACTTGCGCGTCGCAGGCCAACTGGCGTAGCGTCTTCGCGGGGAAAGGTGTTCCGTTCTCCAGGCGAGGGTTGCCCAACTGTCCACTGACCGCGTCATAATCGGCGATCAACAACAACCTCACCCCCTGAGACTGACCGTCTTTTCCTTGGCGGGTGACCAGTTCGGCTATGGCGTCGACCATCCGCTGTCCCGCAGTAGCCCGATTCGCGGGGTCTTCTTTGTGCCAGAGTTGGTTCATCATGTGAGACACCGCCGTTTCGACCCGGGCGCCTGTGACCGGGTCGAAACGCCCATAAAGGACGGTCATTCCGTCGTCTTGGTCGGTGGTGATCTTCGCGAACCGCCGGGAACGCTGATGCTCCAACTTCGACACACCATCATCCTTCGAGCGTTGTTGTTCGTGTTTGCGTACCGTACGGGCGAACTTGTCAGGAGACTGGGAACGGGCACCGTCCAACAATTCGTCCTCTACGATGGTTCCCCTCTGGTTGGCGCCCGCCAGGATACGAGCGTTGTCAGCAGAGATCTCTCCCTTTTGGAAACCCTCCCTCGTTTTGGGCAGTTCCTCCAGTTCTTTGGCGGTCTCCACCTCCGACCGTGCCTTCCGACGGCCCAGCAGACCGTCCTCTCGCAATATCGTTTCCACTTTCTCCGCCCCTTGGCGGCGGCGCAACTCCGACACCGCCTCAGCGCGGACCGCCGCCACTTGGTTCTGGACGCGGATGGTGGACTGTATACGCTGCCGCAACTGCTCGGAAGTAACCTCGACGACCGGGATGGTGGGCGCCAGCAACTTGGCCAGGTTGGCGGACCGCCGGGTGTTGACTGCTTGATTCATGCTTACAGTATGCAAAGGGGGTGTGACAAAACACCCCGCATATCACCAAGTTGTGAAAACAAACACTAAAACTTTCCACCAGCGTCCACCTCACAGCTCAAACGGCAACCGAATGACACCGAGCCAACAATCGCTTGGTGACAGAAACCGGCCCCCCGGCCGGTTAGATTGCTCCCTCACATCACCTCCACCAGCCGGCATCCCACATAATGTGAACACGCCCCAAGAGGCCGCGCGGGTGGGTGGTCAACGAGTTCGCGTAGTACAGGCTCGGATGCAAATACAAACGCCGCGCCGGTGACGCTACAAAGCTTGCCACGCAACTGCTGGCGTATGCATCGAAGTGATGGCTCGACCAATCCGAGGCAACGAGATCCATTTCGTCGTGTTAGGAGCACTCCACTGCGAAGTGCTCCACAAGGGCCTGCAGCAGTGGGGGCATGGTCGTGCTGAGGTCCATCTGGTGAGTTGGCAGGCCTCTCATATCCCAGCTGGCCACTGCCGCGATGTCCTGTCGCCCGTGGGCGCCTTCGGTATCAACCCTGAAATTTGCGCGAAGCGCTCGCTCGATGTCCTCTTCGGTTTTGTGTCTTAAGGCAGCGGGATGAATACCCAGATGCCTCCCCTCGAACCAGACAGGCAAACAAGACTCCGTTTACACCCCGGGGATGGCCAAAAGGTCCTCAACGCATCGGCGACTATCACGTCCGATCGCGGCGTACCTCATCCAAGTCGCGAATGACGGTCTCCATATCGATTCGTCCCGGGTCGCGGCTTCCGATCCGCTCCAGAATCTCCTCCATGGTGGGTCTTTCAGCCAGTCTGGTCAGTTCATCGAGCAGATACTGTTGAAGGGATTTGCCGGTGCTTCTGGCCCGGTCCTTGAGTTGGAGGTGGATTTCGTCGGGGACTTCTCGTATCAGGATGGACTTCATATTGCTCAATGTGACAGTATCTTTACGGCCTCAATGGTGTTCAGCCGGTGGCGCGACTCGCGCTCGCTCCACATGTGGACCCCTTTGATGGACCGCTAAGCGCCGCAGGGAACACGCCTTCGCCTGCTGACCGGATGCTAATGGAGGCAATCCTCGGCCATTGCGATCAAGGCGTTCATAGCCCGGATCGAACGTCATGCGTCCGAGACGGTCGGATCGTCATGTTGGTATTGGGCTCTGTCCTTGATGATGAGGAGAACCCGGAGCCGCCCTTCAACTTGTTTCCCTATATCAGGGACCGACTCCAATAGCGCCAAAGCATCGCGGTGATCCCAACTTGCGGACCTCATCCCCAGCAGCCTGCAACAAATGACATCCGAAGCGGCTATCCCGGCGAGCACTGCATTGCTCACCGCGGCAGACCGGGTGGCGCCATGATTCGAGAATGGATCCAAAGTCGCCAGGGCCGCAAAGGACAAAGCATGTTCCAACCTGGCAGCTGAGTGTCGCCTTTCGCACCTCTTCGTCCGCACCCGCCTCATGCGGTTCAGCTTTTCAGAAGGTCAATGCTATCTCGGGCGATGTTCTCCGCCAGTTGAGGATACCTTTGAGGCAATTGCCGGTACTCGTCCTCTGTGTACATCAGTGGAAGGCAGACCCTATTGGTGATCTTGTCAACGCGGTGGGCCATTTCGATCGCTTCGTCCCACTGGGAGTCCTCGTCAACGTCGGCGGGCCATACGAGCAGAATGTCAATATCGCTGGCGTTCTTGGCTTCTCCGCGGGCGAAGGATCCAAACAACAGTGCTTTTGTCACCCCTTTGGCATGAAGTCTGACAGCCTCGGCAATCTGGGAGAACAGGGGGTCATGGTCCACAGCAACAGAAACCGACCGGCTCATGCTGCCATAATACCCAACCGGGCACAGGGAGCTGAGACCGGATGGGTCGGAACACCGGCGTTGTGCGGCGCCCGGCGCTCCGCCCCCTACCCGCATCATCGAGAGGTGCGTAAACCGACTGGGTGTTGCCAATGACGGTGGGTGGGGGTCTTCTTGTCCGTCGCCGACCTGTGGGCGGCGGGCGCTGGGAATCTCTTAGTGTTTGTTTTCACAATTTAGTGATATACAGGATGTTTTGTCACACCCTCTGTGCATACTGGTAGACATGAACAAGCAAACCGCGGGCACCGTTGTCACCAATCGGATGCGTGGGCTGTTACCCACCCTTCCCGCGGGCGAGGCTTCGTCTGAGCAGTTGCTGCAGCGGATCCGGTCCACCATCCGCGTCCGCAACCAAGCCGCCGCCATTCGTGCCGAAGCCATATCGGAACTGCGGCGGCGGGCGGGGTTGGAGGTGGCCGAGACAGTATTACGAGAAGAGGGTCTGCTGGGTCGACGGAAGGCCCGAGCAGAAGTAGAGACCGCCCGAGAACTGGAAGAACTGCCCAAAACGCGGGAGGGTTTCCAAAAAGGAGATATCTCTCCTGACAACGCCCGCATCTTGGCGGGCGCCAACCAGAGGGGGACCATCAACGAAGACGAACTGTTGGACGATGCCAAAAGCCAGTCGCCGGACAAGTTCGCCGGGACCGTCCGCAAACACGAACAGCAGCGGTCCCAGGATGACGGTGTGTCGAAGTTGGAGCATCAGCGGTCGCGTCGGTTCGCAAAGATCACCACCGACCAAGATGATGGAATGACTGTGTTGTACGGGCGTTTCGATCCGATTACGGGTGCGCGGGTTGAGACGGCGGTGTCTCAGATGATGAACGAACTGTGGCACAAGGAAGACCCCACCGATCGGGCTTCGGCGGGGCAACGGATGGCTGACGCCCTGGCCGAACTGGTGACCCGGGAGGGAAACGGTCGTTCCCAGGGCGTGAGATTGTTGGTGATCGCCGACTATGACGCGGTCAGTGGGCAGTTGGGCAACCCTGGCCTGGAGAACGGAACCCCCCTTCCCGTCGGCGCCCTGCGACACCTGGCATGTGACGCGCAGATCCTTCCCGCCATCTTCTCGGGTCCTTCCATACCCTTGGATTTGGGGCGGGCCCGGCGGACAGCTTCAGGGTCGCAACGGGCCGCCCTGGTCGCCCGAGACAAGCACTGTGTGGGTTGTGGCGCCAAAGCCTCCTGGTGCCAAGCGCATCACATTGTCCATTGGCAGGACGGAGGCCCCACCGATCTTGACAACCTGTGCCTGTTGTGCAGCCGATGCCACCACAAGGTACATGACCAGGACTGGACAGTGCGCAAGTCCTTTGCGGGAAAGTACTTTCTCCGCCGACCGCCAACCACCGGCTGGCGGCCCTCCCGCCAAACCAACCGATACCGTAGTAGACGCACCCGCAAACCTCTCATCAAGCAAAGAAAATGATCTCCGCCCGCATTCCAATCGGGTTTCTCAACACCTTTCAGACATCGCCAGCCCGACATTGCCGACTCTTGACAGAATCATGTCCGGGTCAGCGGCACACGAAAACGCAGAGAGATGCCCGGCGCCGCAAAAGGCCGACGGAGCCTCGGCGGGGCAAACTAGAATAGAGGTTGATATGGCTTCCTACCGGACGAAGACGAAAGTGTTCTCAGTGAGCGGTATGACATGCGGCTCGTGCGCGGGGAACGTGGAGAGTGCCCTTCTTCAACGGGAGGACGTGAAGAGAGCCAAGGTCAACCTGAAGGCGGCCAAGGTGAAAGTCACTTTTGCCCGCGGGACCGATGTGACCTCCCTGTTCGATGAGGTACGGAACGCCGGATACGAGATGGGACCCCTGACTTCGAGAGGCACCTAGAACGGGGACCCCCTCTTGAATACTCTCCACACGGACGTCTTCTCGGTCAAGGGTATGACGTGTGCTTCGTGCGCGGGGCGGGTGGAGCAGGCTCTGTTGCAGAGGGAGGACGTGACAGAGGCCTCGGTAAACCTGATGGGCGCCAAGGTTCGAGTTACCTATGCCCCCGACACGGATGTCTCCTCGCTGTTCGAAGAGATCCATGAAATCGGCTATGAGATGGCGCCGCTCCCGGATGAAGTCGCAGGATCGGCGACGGACGGAATCTACGAGGAGGACACGCGCCGGCAACTGAAAACCTTCGTGGCTGCGGCGCTGTTCGTCGCCCCGCTGATGGTCATCTCCATGGGGGCGCCCCATGAACCGTTCTGGTTGGCGCTGCAATGGGTGCTGTCGGCTTTTTTGGTTTTTGTTTGGGGACGGCAGTTTCATCGGATCGCCTACCAGAGGGCGCGAGTTTTCCAAGCCAATATGGACACGCTGGTGTCGGTCGGCACATTGGCCGCCTTTTTCTATTCGAGCTGGGCCGCGATCGACGGTCGTCCGGTCTACTTCGAGACGGCGGGAATGATCGTGACCCTGATTCTCATGGGTCGTTTTCTGGAAACCCGCGCCAAGGACCGGGCTTCGCAGGCGGTCGCCAAGTTGGTGGAACTGGGGTTCAGTTCCTCGGTACGGGTGATCCGTGAAGGTGTGGAGGTGGAGGTTTCGCAGGCGGACTTGAAAGTTGGCGAAGCCGCGGTCGTTTTGGCAGGTGAGAAATTCCCCGCCGACGGCGTGATCACAGGCGGCCACTCCACGGTGGACGAGTCGATGCTCACCGGAGAGTCCGTACCGGTGGACCGGATGGTTGGTGACGCGGTGTACTGCGGCACCATTAACCAAACGGGGAGGGTGGTGTTCAGGGTGACTGAGGTGGGCGCCGACACCGCCCTTTCCCGGATCGTGGCGATGGTGGAGGAGGTACAGGCATCCAAGCCGCCCATCCAGAGGCTGGCGGACCGGGTTTCTTCCGTGTTCGTGCCGATCTCGATCCTGATAGGGATAGGGACCTTTGTGGCATGGCTGGTATTCGGCGGAGATCTGTGGCTGGCGGTGCGGAACGGGGTGGCGGTGCTGATCATCGCCTGTCCGTGCGCGTTGGGTCTGGCCACTCCCACCGCCATCATGGCTGGGAGCGGCCGCGGAGCGGAACTGGGCGTTCTGTTCAAGAATGCAGAGGTGTTTGAACGTATCCGGTCGGTCGACACCGTGGTCTTCGACAAGACGGGAACCCTCACCGAAGGAGAGATGACATTGACCGATGTCTCCGCCGAGGATCCGGCGAGCTTCCTGAGGCTGGTCGGATCGGTGGAGGGAGCCAGTTCGCATCCCATCGGCCGAGCAGTGGCGGACGGCGCCCGAGAGCGAGGAGTGCAGATCGTGACGCCCGAGGAGGTGGAGACGGTGGCCGGTCGGGGAGTGGTGGGAGTAGTGGAAGGGGTGCGGGTATGGGTGGGGAAGACGGACTTCCTGGCCGACGCGGGGCTTGAGACCACCGACGGGCAACGGGAGGTGATAGGGACACTCGAAGACCAGGCCAAGACGGTGTTTGTGGCGGGATGGGAGGACGAGGTCCGCGGCGTGCTGGCGGTCTCCGATTCCCTGCGTCCCACTTCCGAGGAGACTGTTTCCCGGCTCCGGTCGATGAAGGTCTCGGTTGGGATGCTCACCGGTGACAACGCCCGGTCCGCATCGGTGGTGGCCGGACGGTTGGGGATCGACAAGGTGAAGGCCGGCGTTCTTCCGGGCGAAAAGGCGCAGGAGTTGGCCCGCATGAAGGAACAGGGTCAGGTGGTGGGGTTCGTCGGGGATGGGATCAACGATGCAGTGGCGTTGGCGGCGGCGGATCTGGGGATCGCCATCGGGACGGGAACCGACGTGGCGGTGGAGACGGGCGACGTCGTGCTGATGAGCGGCGATCCGCTAGGGGTCCCCACCTCCCTCGCCCTGGCCCGGGGAACCTACCGGGTGATCGTCGGGAACCTGGTGTGGGCGTTCATCTACAACGTCGCTGCCATTCCCCTGGCCGCGGCAGGCGTATTGAATCCGATGATCGCCGCGGCGGCAATGGCGTTCTCCAGCGTGTCGGTGGTCACCAACTCGTTGCGGTTGCGCCGGTTCAAAGCGGCTACTGCACCCTGAAGGTCCAGGTGAATTCCCCGACATCGGGCAGTCCGTAGGTCTTTTCCCATTCCACGCGGATGGTGTGCTCTCCCACCTCCCAACGGTTCATGAGCAGGCTCCGCGAGTCGGGTCTCCACCGGTAAATGCCCACCCCCTCGGCAAAGGACAGTTCAGAATCGGGTATCGGATACCCGTTGACATAGATACGCGCCGCATACCCGACCTCCAGGTCGACCTCCAGGCTGCTCTGCATCGGAACCGCGTCGTAAGGCTTGGGAGAAACATCTTCCAGGGGAGGAGGCAGGGTCAGAGGATCGCCACCCCGTCCGAAGACATAGCAGAGCGACAGGGTTGCCACCGTGAGAAGCCCCAGTCCCACGTAAATCAGCCGGTAACGCACGCCGGGGAATTGTACGCACCTTCGAAAGACAGTATTGCGAGGATCTGGTAGGAGGGGAAAGGTCCTCAGTTATTCCCAAAGTGTATAACGGTATCTTCCTAAAATGTATAACAAACTATTCTTATAATGTATAATAATCGGTTCCCAAAATGCACAATGAAAGGTCTCGCCGCATGAGGACGCCCAACTTACCCGCCACGCTCACCATGCCAGGCTATCTCCAGCGCATCGCCGAGGAAGACATCAGAGGGGCACTCCAACGACGAGGAGCAGTCCTGATAGAGGGCGCCAGAGGTTGTGGTAAGACCTGGACGGGGCGACACTTTGCACGAAGCGAGGCGCGCCTCGACGAACCGGCGATGCTGTTACTGGCAGAAGCTGATCCCGCCTTGGTGTTGGACAGCCCTGTACCTCGACTCTTGGACGAATGGCAGAATGTCTCCGGGCTGTGGAACAAGGTACGTCGAGAATGCGACGACCGTGCTCGATCGGGACAGTTCATACTTACCGGTTCGGCCCTTCCGCCGGATGACCGAACCAGGCATACCGGGGTGGGTCGAATCAGCAGGGTGTTGATGCGACCGATGTCTCTCCAGGAAATGGGTCACTCCACAGGCTCTGTCTCGCTGCGGCATTTGTTCCGTGGCGACGTCGGCTCGGCACTTCCCAGATCTGATGTTGGGTTGGGGGACATCGCTTCCTTCATTTGTGTGGGTGGATGGCCCGGAAGTCTCCACCTGGGGGAGGAGCAGGCCCGCCTGGCGGTGGGCGACTACTTGAACGAGATCGTTCGACTGGACATACCCCTGGTCAGCGGGATCCAACACCATCCCGGCGCTGTAAGGAGACTGCTGCGCTCTCTGGCCCGAAATGTGGCCACCGAAGCGAAGATGACGAGGCTGGCCTCAGATGCATCCGACAACGGACCTCTGAGCCGCCATACCGTCCGTGCCTACCTCGACGCCTTGGATCGGATCTTTGTGGTGGAAGATCTTCCGGCGTGGTCGGTGAGCCTTCGTTCGAGGGCAACCCTGCGTAAGGCGCCGAAGCGGCACTTTGTGGACCCGTCACTTGCGGCCTCGATGCTTGGAGCGTCACCCAAGAGACTCCTGGCCGATCCCAGGACGCTCGGGTTCCTCTTCGAGTCACTCGTTGTACGAGATCTCCGCATATACAGCCAGCCCGATCGTGGGGAGTTGTTTCACTACCGCGACGAAACGGGACTGGAGGTCGACGCGGTTGTCGAAAGGGAGAACGGCGCCTGGATAGCGGTTGAAGTGAAACTGAGTCCTGCCCCGGACTCGGTGGACCGGGCAGCCAAGTCTTTGCTCCGGTTACGCAACAAGGTGACCAAAGGGCGCATTGACGAACTGGCTGCGCTGATGGTGGTGACTTCCACCGGCGCCGCCTATCGCCGGTCCGACGGAGTCCAGGTAGTGCCCATCACCTCTCTGGGTCCCTAGAAATTGCCCTCGTACTCCTGAAGGCTTTCGGTACGGTATCGATTCAGGTCGGTGTCCATGGGTTGAGAATCTCAAGATCCCCGAAGCGGTTGAAATGGCGAGTGTCGCGGGTGACCATTCTCATGCTGTGGGTCAGAGCGGTAGCCGCGATGAGAGCATCCTCTACCGGAGCAGGGTCCGGAACGTGTAGAGCTGCAGCCCGGGTCGCTATCTGGGCATCAACCGGCAGGATGCGGTGTTTGAACACACTATGTACCTGGTTGTCGAGCCAGGCTCTGAGAAGCGCGCCTGTAATGGGGTCACGTCGCTCAATCAGGAGCACTCCGACTTCAAGTTCCTGAATGGTGATCGCCGAGACATACAGGGATTGCGACTCCACTGAGTTGACCCAAGCGCCAACGTTGGGATCGGCTCTGCCGCCCTTCACTTTACGTAACTCCGACACCACATTTGTGTCGAGCAGAAACATCAGTCAAAAACCGCGGCACGGGCTACATCATCCCGCCTGGGAATCTCGAAGTCAATATCACCAATGCCTGGCGGTTCCCCGAGAATGTCGACGATGCTGGGCTGGTCATCGGCGATTTCCCGGTAATGCTCGTAGCTCAACAGGACATGGGACGGCCGACCGCGGTCGGTTATGTAAACCGGACCATTTCGGGCGGCTCTCTTGGCGGCGCCGGTGCTCTGGTTGAACTCCCGACTGCTAATAGTTCGTGCCGGCCTTGTCATCAACGACCTCCCTATGAGTATACGTTGCTACATTATACGCCGTTTCGTCGATGGGGAATGTTCGAATGTGATATTTCTGAGGCAACCAAACGGCTAGCGTGATGGGAATGCGGATCAACCCGGTGTTGCAGAAGATGGGCGCCTATCCGATCGCGGCCATCCAGAACCGGGCGCGGAGCATGAGGGAAGCGGGGGAGAGGCTCATCGACTTTTCGATCGGTGATCCCCGGGAGCCGACCCCGTCCTTCATCCCGGATGCTCTGCGCCGGGCCGTTCCCGAGGTGTCGCAGTATCCGACCACCCGCGGGCTTCGAGAACTGAGGGAGGCGATCGCCGGCTATGTGCGCCGCCGGTTCGGTCGGGAGGTCGATCCCGACACCCAGGTGCTCCCTACAACAGGTTCCAAGGAGGCGATCTTTTCCACGCCCTTCGCCTTTGTGGATTCCCGCCGGGGGGATGTGGTGATCTGGCCCACCCCCGGCTACCCCGTATACGGCCGGGGAGCCCTTTTGGCGGGAGCGATCGGACATCCCGTCCCTCTCGGGGGGGACTTTGTGTTCCGAGCATCCGATGTGCCCGAAGACGTGTGGTTTCGCGCCAGGATGGTGTGGACCAACTCGCCGCACAACCCGGCGGGTTCGGTCATGAGCCGCTCCGACATCGAAGAGTTCTACGTCAAGTGCAACGAATACGAGGTTCTCCTGTGCGCCGACGACTGCTACGTGGATCTCTACGAGGCCGAACCGCCCGCTTCGGCGCTGGAGGTGGCCGACGCCGACCTTACCGGAGTTATCAGCTACCTGAGCCTCTCCAAGCGTTCGGGGATGACCGGTTATCGCTCGGCGGCGATGGTGGGAGACTCCCGGGCGATCAGGGCGCTGACCTCGCTGCGCACCTCCACCGGCACAGCCCCCCCTGAGTTCACCCAGATGGCCGCGGTTGCGGCTTGGTCGGACGACGCCCATGTGGGAGAACGACGACGGATATTCTCGGAAAAGCGGGCGATCCTCCGGGAAGTCTTCGCGAGGACGGGATACCGGATCGCGGCATCCGACGCCGGGTTGTATCTGTGGGTGGAAGTGGGCGACGATCTGGAGACCACCCTGCGGTTGCTGGAGCGCGGGGTGGTGGTCTCTCCGGGGCGGGCGTTCGGCGCCGGCGGGGAAGGTCATATAAGGTTGGCGCTGGTACCCAGCCCCGAGGAGTGCAAACAAGCCGTGGAGGTGTTGGAAGAATGTCTGACCAAGATGTGATCAGGGCCGTCTTCGCCGGAGAGGCGGAGTTGGCCGAGGCGCGGGATTCGGTTTTGTCAACCATCGATCTGCTCGACCGGGGTGCGATCCGGGTGGCGGAGAAGGTGGCCGGGGAGTGGGTGGTGAACGAGTGGGTGAAAGAGGCCATCCTGCTCTATTTCCAGGTCACCGGCATGGAAGAAATGGATGGGGGGCCGGTGATGTGGCATGACAAGATCCCCACCAAACGGAACCTGGCGGAGGCACAGGTCCGGGTGGTGCCTCCCGGAGTGGTTCGGTATGGCGCCTTCTGCGAGCCGGGGGTGATCGTGATGCCGGGATACGTCAACATCGGCGCCTGGGTGGGATCCGGGTCGATGGTGGACACCTGGGCCACGGTTGGATCTTGCGCCCAGGTGGGACGGGGCGTCCACCTTTCGGGAGGGGTGGGGATCGGAGGGGTCCTGGAGCCGCCCGGCGCCCGCCCGGTGATCATCGAAGACGGCGCCTTTATAGGAAGTCGGTGCATTGTGGTCGAGGGGGTGGTGATTCGGGAGGGAGCGGTGCTGGGCGCCAATACCACTATCACCTCCTCAACTCGCATCATCGACGTGCGGGGAGAGGCGCCGGTGGAGTTCCGGGGGGTCGTGCCGGCCAACTCGGTGGTGATTCCCGGAGTGCGCCCCCGCTCCTTCCCTGCGGGAGAGTACGGGCTGCCCTGCGCCTTGATTATCGGAGAGAGGACCGCCTCCACCGACCGGAAGACTTCTCTCAATGAAGCGCTGCGCACCTTCGGAGTTCAGGTTTGACAACCCTTTCGGAGACGCTGGCCGAGCTGATCGACATCCCTTCGGTCACCGGCGACGAAGCCCGGATTTGCGACTATGTTTCCCAACGTTTGGCCGTTAACGCCCCGCACCTTTCCCAGAGACGGGTGAATAACTCGCTGGTGGCGGCAACCGCAGGAGACGGCCCGCTGGTTTTGCTGGCCGGTCATCTGGACACGGTGCCGTCGCAGGGCCAGCCTGCCGCCCATGTGAAGAAAGATCGTATGTGCGGGTTGGGGGCTTCCGACATGAAGGGGGGAGTGGCGGTGATGCTTCATCTGATGGAGGAGGCCGAGGCCACCTGGCCCTATCGGCTGGCGGCCGTTTTTTACGAGGCTGAGGAGGGAAAGTTCGCCAACAACGGGCTGGAGCCGGTGCTGAACGAGTGCGAATGGTTGTCTTCGGCCTCCTTCGGAGTGCTGCTGGAGCCGTCCGATGGCGAGATTCAGGCGGGGTGCAATGGGGTGATGAACGCCAGGGTCATCTTTTCCGGCAAGTCGTCGCACTCGGCTAGGCCCTGGTGGGGGGAGAACGCCATCTCCAAGGCGGGCGCCTGGCTTGCGAAGATGCATGGTCGCCGGCCGGGGCCGGTGGATATCGGCGGGCTGGTTTTCAAGGAGGTGATGTCGGTAACCCTCGCCCGGGGTGGACTGGCGGCCAACATCATCCCTCCGCGGTTCGAGTTGAATCTCAACTACCGGTTCGGCCCGCACCGCACCGTCGCGGAGGCTGAGGAAGAGGTGCGGAAAGCGTGCCGGGATGCAGACGAGGTGGAGATCGTGGACGCGGCCCCCTCCGGTCGGGTGGTAACCGATCATCCTCTGGTGACGGAACTGGCCGGAGCGGCCGGGGTGGGAATCGGTTCCAAGCAGGGCTGGACGGATGTCGCCCGGCTCGGGGCCCGGGGAATTCCTTCCGTCAACTTCGGCCCGGGCGATACGTCGGAGGCCCATACCGCCAACGAAAGCATGCCTCTTTGGCATCTGCCCCTCGTCTACAACAGCATGCGCAAGGTATTCTCCGGGTCGTCGTGACCCAGCGTGCGTTTCCCCAATGACCTTTCGGATGTGAGCACCCTTGATCTGATCACGGTGGGAAGGGTTAACCTCGATCTCTACTCGCAACAGATCGGAGCGCCGTTCCGGGAGGTGACCGGTTTCGAGGCCATGGTGGGCGGAAGCCCCACCAACATCGCCATCGGGACCGCCAGGCTGGGATTGCGGTCGGCGGCCTTCACGGCGGTGGGGGAAGACCAGGTGGGGGACCTGATCCTTCATCGGTTGGCGGCCGACGGGGTGGACACGAGGTTCGTCCTTCGCAAGCCGGGGTTTCTGTCGTCACTGGCCCTGCTCGGGGTGGAGCCTCCCGATCACTTTCCGTTGATGTTCTACCGTTCCGACCCGGCCGACATCCACCTCACGGTGGAAGACGCCGCCTCCGTGCCGCTGGCCGATATACGGGCCATCCAGCACTCTGGTAATGCCTTCAGCCGCGGCGATTGTGCCCATACGGCTCAGTGGTTGGTGGAAGAAGCGCACCGGCTTGGGATGGCCTCGTTTCTGGATCTGGACATGCGTCCCGCCGAGTGGGCCGACCATCTCGACTACGGGAGAGCTATGCGATCAGCCATCCCACTGGTGGAGGTGGTGATCGGGACTTACGAAGAACTATGGGGCGCCCTGGCGCCTGATCCCGGGCCGAGCCTTACTCACGGCCCGTTGACCGGTCCACAGCGCCGGTGGGTCGAAGCCACGGTCGCCGACCTGGCCGCCGCCGCAGGCGGTCCCTCTACCATGTTGTTGAAGAGAGGAGCGGATCCAACCTGGCTGTTCCATTCCGACGGTACGCGCCAAGAGGTCCCCGGCTACCGGGCCGAGATCGTGAACACGGTCGGAGCGGGAGACTCCTTCGCCTCGGGCCTCATCTACAGTCGGCTGTCCGGACAGGACTGGGCGGAGGCGGTGAGCTTCGCCAATGCCTGTGGGGCCATCACAGTGAGCCGCCCCGGCTGCTCGACAGCCTTTCCCACTCTGGCAGAGGTGGTGGAGTTCCGCGAAGGGTCTCGCCTAACCGATCACTTTCAGTAGAGCGGGAGGCGGGGGTCGGGGGGTTCGTCGGTCCAGGCGTCCCATAACCATCGGTAGGCAGGATCGGTGCAGATCAGCCACTCACGGCCCGGCTGGGGGCCGGCCATGACGTTCAGGTAGTACATGTGGTAGCCGGGCGCCGCCACGCACGGGCCGTGGTAGCCCCTCGGCACCAGGAAGACGTCACCGCTTCGGACCGTCGCCGTCTCGTCGATCTCACCGTCCAAGGTGTACGTGCGGTGGAACCCGAATCCCCCGGGTCCGTCGATCTCGAAGTAGTAGATCTCCTCCAGCGGGGTCTCATGTTCGGAGAGTTCGTCGTGCTTGTGAGGCGGGTATGAGGACCAGTTCCCGGCCGGCGTCAGCACTTCCACCACCAGCAGTTTGTCGGGCCCCGGCACGTCGGCGGTTAGCAGATTGTTGATCTGTCGGGTGGCCTGCCCGGCGCCGCGCAGGTCCACTCTTACATCGGAAGCCGGGTAGTAGCGGGGTTCGGTGGTTCGTGTTGCCATGGACGTGGCGACAAAGAAACGGCCACCCTCCATCGAGAAGATGGAGACCTCGGATCCCTTTGGAATGAAGCACAGGTCCGTCAGCCCGGAGAACACACTGGCTCGGCCCTCCAATTCAAAGGCGATATCGGAGTTCGCCACCCGGCAGGAACCTTGGAGGGGCACCACGGCTGCTTCGGCTTCGCCCAATCCGATCGCCCTGGTCTCACCCGCCTGGAGTTCCACCACCATCATTCCGCACCAGGTCCAACCCGCCTGCTCGGGAGTCAACCTGATAGGATCGCCTCCGCCGGCCAGAGAGCCGGTCGGTCGGAAAAGGGGCGCTTCGATGACGGTCACAACAGGGCCGGGTCAAAGATGGGGGTGGACTATTCGGGCCGCTCGATCAACCCATCCCGCAACATCGTCGTCGGCGGGGTAGATGAGACTGCGCCCGGCTACCAGACCTCTGACCGTCGGCGCCTCCATGGCTTCCTCCCAGGAGGCCAAGAGCTCGTCGCCTCGATCACCCGGGTCTCCTCCCAGGAGCAGCACCGGCAGCGTGGAGGCTGCGAAAACCCTCAGGGGATCAGAGCTGGGTGGGGGCAGCTTCAGCCAGGTTTGGGCGCTGGTGGGACCCAGCCCCGAGGCGATGGCGATCACCCCGATCAGGGCCTCGGGACTGGTGTCGATCCGAAGCGTTCCGTGTTCGTCACGAAAGGCGGGGAGAGGTTCCACCATCGCCGCCACCGGCACCTTCTGGGCGGTGAGAATGCGGATGGCCCGGGCGCATTGATAGAGGGTTTTCAGACTGGCCGGGTCGTTGCGGTCGATGCGCAGCAGGAGCTTTCCACCGTCAAGATTCATCCGGAAAATGGCGGCCGCGTGGTAGGCGGTGATGGGATCGTCCAACTCCCAGGCGGACCCGGCCAGACCGCCCCGGTTCATAGAGCCGAACACCACCTTGTCATCCAGAAGCGACGGGCCCGAGGTAAGAGATCCCAGGATAAGCAGATCTTCGACGATGTCGGGAGTGGCCAGCAGCCCGTCCACTCCCGGATGGGACAAAGCGATGCTCAGCCGGGAGAGAAGGTCCCGCCGGTCGGCCATTCGCAGCGGATCCCCACCCACGCCGATCGCGCCGCGGGCCGGGTGGTCGACGGCCACCAAGAATAGCCGGTCACCGCCCACCGTCCCTTCGCACAACTGCTCGTAGGGGACCAGCAGGGGGCGACGCCGACGCCGGCGGGCGAGCTCCAGCACCCTCTCGGGTGCATGGGCCCGGATATCGATCAAACGTTGGTAGAGACTGTCGTTGATCATTGGATGGGCCCATCCTCTATAGAGTCGATGTGGAATGTCCACCCACCAGAGATTAACCAGGAAGAATGCCGGCCCTTTCCGGCTGGTTGTCCTCTGCTGGCTGGCAGGGGCGTTCATGGCAGCGTGCGGAAGCTCCTCTCCTGCCCTGTTATTTGCCCGCGACACCCCCTCCGACCTGCGGGTTCTGGGCCGGGAGGTCTGGGATGAGTTCCTGGGGGCGTTCCCAAACCAAGCAGGGTGCATCGGCGAAGTAACCCTGGAAGGGGATTGGACCCTGGAGGGATCGAAGGCCTATTACATTCCCGAAGATGCCAGGGTGGTCCTGGATATCCCGGCTACCGCTCCGCACCTTCGTCATTCCCTGATACATGAACTGGCTCATCATGTTGAACATGTGTGCGCCGACCATGCCGAATTGCGGGAGGCCTTTCTGGAGGCGCAGAAACTACCGCCCGGCACTGCATGGTTCGAGGGACCGACGTGGGAGGGAACTCCGTCAGAGCAATATGCCGAGGCGGTGGTGAGGCTGATACTGTCGCGGCCGGTGATGAACTACCGGATCTCTTTGACTTCCGAAGCGATAGAAACGGTACGTAAGTGGGGTGGGGGCCGCTGAGCGACCCGCACCCCGTAGAGAGTCTCTGCTAACTTCTTCCGGTTGCTTCCGCCAGTTCGTGTTGGAGTTGCTCCAGGTCGGCGCCGCCGGCCATCATCTGGATCAGATGGTCGATCGCCACTTCGTCCTTGGCGTAGTCGCCGAGGATCTGCCCCCGCTTGAGGATCACGAAGTGGTCCCCCACCGGATAGGCGTGGTGGGGATTGTGAGTGATGAAGATCACTCCTATGCCCCGATTGCGGGCTTCGACGATGTACCGAAGCACCACACCTGCCTGCTTGACTCCCAAAGCGGCCGTGGGCTCGTCCAGGATCAAAACCTTGGCCCCGAAGTAGACCGCTCGGGCTATGGCCACCGACTGGCGCTCGCCTCCTGAAAGGGTTCCTACCGGCTGATCGGGATCTCGGATGTCGATCCCCATTTTGGCCATCTCTTCGCGTGTGATCCGCTTGGCGTTCTCGATGTCAAAAAACGGTCCGGCCTTCAAGGGCTCCGAGCCCAGGAAGAAATTCCGCCAGATCGACATCAGGGGGATCATCGCCAAGTCCTGGTAGACGGTGGCGATTCCGGCGTTCAGGGCCTCTCGCGGCGATTCGAACAGTGTCTCCTTGCCTTCGAAGAAGTACCGTCCTTCGCTGGGCTTGTGAACCCCGGCCAAGGTCTTGATCAGGGTGGACTTGCCCGCTCCGTTGTCGCCCAGGAGGCAGGTGACCTGTCCGGGCCGGACGAACATCGAGACGTTCTGAAGAGCTATGACGCTTCCGAAGAATTTGGATACGTTCTGGATTTCGAGAATCTTGTCGCTCATCGTCTGCTCGCTCTCTGTCGGATGAAGTTATTGAAGATCACTGCCAGAACCAGGATGCCTCCTACGAATACGCGGAACCAGTCCCCGTCAACCCCGGTAATGATGATGCCCTGCTGCACCATGGCGAAGATCAGAGCGCCGAACACCGGCCCCAGCACCGATCCGTAACCGCCGGTGAGCAGGGTCCCGCCCACCACCACGGCGATGATGGCTTCGAATTCCTTGAGCGTGCCACGCAGTGAATCGGCGCTGTTGAGTTGGGTTGCCTGGATCAGCGCCACGATGAAAGCGGCCAGCGCGGTTATCATGAACAGCGCTATCTTGAGCCTGGCCACCGGGACGCCGATGTTACGAGCAGCGTTGGCGTCGCCTCCCGCTCCGAAGATCCAGTTGCCGATATGGGTTTTGAGCAGCAGCATCGTGGCGATCGCCGCAATGACGATCCACCAGACGATGGCGATGTCAAACCTGGCGCCGCCCAACTCTATCTTCGTGGCGAAGGTCGCCGCCCAGCCTCCGGAGTCATAGTCCTCGAATCCACCCAGCTGGGTGCGGTTGGTCATCAGTCGCGGGATGGCCACCGCCAAGCCTCGGAAGATGAACAATGACCCCAAGGTGATGATGAAAGACGGCAGCCTGGTGGCCATCACCAGCACCCCGTTGAAGAATCCGGTGAGCAGGGTGATTATCAGAGCGATCAGCACCGCGATCCAGACAGGAAGCCCGAAGCCGCCTGCGTCGGCTGGGGTGACCAGCAACATGACCGCCATTCCGGCGAATCCCACTATCGATCCGATCGATAGGTCGAACTCGCCGGCGATCATCAATAGCGCCACCGCCACCGCCAGGATGCCGAGCGGGGCGGCCCGGTTGAGAATGGATGCGGTGGTGGTCCACGACACGAAGTTGTTGTCGAATGCCACAATGGCGAAAAAGATCCACACCACCACCAGAGCCAGGAACGCCCCGAACTCCGGTCTTGTCAGGAGCCGATTGGCCAGGCCCATTTGCCTTACCCGTTCGTCCGTCATGGAACAACCTCCTTTGGTCTCGTCTCCTTGGTCTCCGTTCCGTAAAGCTAGCAGGCAATAACAAAGGGAGGCCGGTAAACGGCCTCCCTTTTAGGTTTGAATTGTTTGCGTCCCTAACGCAATCCCTCTTCTGAGTAGGAGATCACGTCAGCGGCATTTTCGGAGGTCACCAACTGCGGTCCGGTCAGCACGACCCTGTCGACGGAACCGAGCGGGAGTCCGCCGGTCTCGTGGAACATGGTCAGGAGCACGATCGGCAGGTAACCCTGCGCGTACTGGTACTGGTCGATGGCGAACGCCATATCGCCGGCGCCGATGGCTTCCAGCACTTCGGGACCTAGGTCGAAAGTCGCCAGTTCCACTTGGCCCAGCATGCCCAGGTTCTCCATGGCGTTCAAGGCCGGGATGGCGCCGGTCGGACCGAGGGCCAAAACGCCGTCGGGACTACGGGACGACAGGGCGCCCTCTATGGCGGCCTGCGCGCCGGTGGGGTCGGCCAAGTCGACGGGGATGACTTCCACGTCGCCGCCCAGTCCGTCGCTGAAGCCCTGACAGCGGGCGTCGAGCGCGGCGTTCCCGACTTCCTGGTTGATGCAGAGTGCGTTGCCCACTCCCATCGCTCCCATTTCCTGTCCGGCGATAAGACCGGCTTCGTACTCGGTCTGACCCACATGAACCAGCACGCCGAGATCGGCGAAGACATCAGAACCGGAGTTCATGGAGATCACCGGGATGCCGGCGTCCACTGCGGCGCGGATGCTTGGGCCCAATGCGTCGGCGTCAGGAATGGTCACCACCAAACCGTCGGGCTGTGAGGCCACCGCCGCGTCGATGATCTGTGCCATCTCGGCCATGTCGAAGGTACCGGGGGCCTGGTACACCACCGACACGCCCATGTCCTCCTCGGCAGCTTTCACACCGTTGGCGGCCACCGACCAGAAGGGGTCGGAGGACTGGCCGTGGGAAACCACTACGAAGCTGAGGTCGCGCTGGGCGACTGCATCAGCGGGGGCGGTGGTGGGTTCCGGGGCGGAGGTTTCCTGGGTGGCGGCCGCGGTGGTGTCGGGCGCGGCGGTGGTCTCCGCCGCGTCGTCTCCGCCGCAGGCGGCCATTATCAGGGCCATTGCCGCGAGAACGGTCACCAGATATTTGCTTCTCATAAGGACTCGTCTCCTTTCGTGAACGGTTGCGCATAGTCCATCCGTCGTAAGCAAATAGGGGTTTGCTTACCACAGAGGCAACAACTGTTGTCAGTATATAGGCGAGGCGGAACACTCAATATGCTCCGCAACTCTTTTTCTTTCATGGTCTCTCGATCAGCTTTGCCAGTTCCAACAGATACCGGGTACTTGTCTCGGCGTCCTCAATGGGGCCTCGGCGGGACTGGGGCGCCTCTCCGAGGATCTTGTCCTGCTCGAGAACGTACCAGCCTTGATATCCGGCCTTCTCCAGGGTGGTTATCACCCCACCGATATCCACGTCCCCTAAACCCAAAGGTCGAAACAATCCGGTCTTCACGCCCTGTCGGAAAGTGATTTCTCTCGCCCGGACCCGGGCGGCGGAGGCTTCGTCCACGTCCTTGAGATGGACATGGGCGACCCGATCGGGCGCCGCACTGGCTATCTCCAGCGGGTCGATTCCCGCCAGGAACATGTGACCGGTGTCCAGGCACAAAGACACCTCGGTGCTGGATAGAACCCGCTCCAGATGTTGAAGTTTCTCCACCGCCATTCCCCAATGCTGATGCAGGGCCACTTCCAGTCCCTCTTCCCCCGCTTGTCCTATCAATCTCTTCAGGTTCCTGTCGAAGGTCGTCCAATGGGCGGGGCTCAGGTCCTGTGAGAGGTCATAGCCGTACTGGGGAAGCTCCGGACCGAGCACCATGATCTGCGATCCGCACGCTGAGAGAGTCTTGATCGCACGGTCGGCATAGGCCGACTGTTCTTTGACGTGGGCGGGGAGATGGAGCAGCAGGGGCACGAACCCCCCGACCACCGATAGCCCCGCCGATGAAGCGTTCTCCCGGGCTTCCTCGGGGGTCTTACCCAGAAAACCGTCCGGTCCCAATTCGGTGGCGGAAAGTCCGATGGAAGCCATTTCCTCCAGGACCCGGCTTCTTGGAAGAAGAAAACCCCATCCGGGAGACCCGTCGACACCCCAGGTGATGGGCGCTCCCGCGATTCGGTCCGCCAGGGGAATCATCGGGCCGCTCCGGTTCGAGGAGGGGGTTGGGGCGGTCTTCCCGCGCCGCGCACCGTCTGGTCGTAGTCGATGACCGCCCCGGTCATCAGCCCCGAGGCGTCGGAAGCCAGGAACCCTATGGCTTCGGCTATTTCTCCGACTTTCAGAAGTCTGCCGAACGGTGAGCGTGCCTCGGCTTTGGCCAGCCAGTCCTCATCGGCGCCGCCTCTTCTTTGCACTTTGTCCTCGGCGGGAGTGTCCGACCAGCCGGGCTGAAGACAATTGACCCTGATCCGGTGGGGCATCACCGCGTACGCGATGTTGCGGGTCAACGCGGCGAGAGCCGCCTTGGAGGCGGAATAAGGGGCGATGTGGGGTTGTCCGCCGTGTGCGGCGATAGACCCGACGTTGACGATGGTGCCGCCGTTTCCTTCCCGCCGCATGATGCGAACCGTTTCCTGCATGAGGAAGAAGGGAGACCGCAGGTTAATCGCCATCATCTCGTCCCATTGATCCATCGTCGTTGATTCGATGGACCCTCGCGCTGTGCTCCCTGCGCTGTTGACCAGAATGTCAATCCGCCCGAAGCACCGGTCGGCAGACCGGATTACCTCGAGGTAGGCGTCGGGTTCCGACAGGTCGGCGGCTACGAATGCAGCCCTGGTCCCGTGGCAAAGCAGGGACCGGACCACCTTTTCTCCACGGAGGCGATCACGCCCGGACACCAGGATGCCTTCTGCTCCCCGCTCGGCCATCAGACGGGCAGTTGCCTCTCCCATGCCGGAGGTGCTTCCGGTTATTACTGCAATCTTCTTGTCGAAAGGCCGCATGATTTCAGAAAAGGGAGGTCTATATACCTACTCGCTGATGTTTCCGTTCCGCCTCGGATTGGCCGCGGGCTACTCTCACCAGTTCCCGTTCGCTCACCTCGGGTATGCCCACCTCCCACCAGGCGCCGCCCTCCCCCCACTGGTAAGGATGTGTCTCGATCACTATCACGTAGGTGCGATCCGCTTCCTTGGCCCGCCGGTATGCGCCGGACAACTGGTCCAGTCGTTCCACCCGTTCCGCCAGGGCGCCCATCGAGCGGGCATGTTCCACGAAGTCAACTCGAGTCATCCTCTCATGCCGCGAGGAGGAAAAGAGGTTGTTGAACTCCTCTCCTCCGGCGTTGATCTGCAGCCGGTTGATGACGGCGAATCCGCCGTTGTCGCACACGATCATGATTATTTTGTGACCGCTGAATACGCTGGAATAGAGGTCGGAGTTCATCATCAGATAGCCTCCGTCGCCCACCCAGGTCAGCACGTCCCGGTCCGGGAGCGCCATCTTGGCCCCCCAGGCGCCGGAGATTTCATATCCCATCGTGGAATAACCGAACTCGCAGTCGAAGGTTCCGACCGCCTTCGATCGCCAACCCATGTTGAGTTCTCCGGGAAGACCGCCTGCCGCCGAGAGGCAGTAGTCGTCGGGGTCGCTGACCTCCAATATGGTTTGGATCACCGATTGGTACGCCGGAGGAGAGTCGGACCGGGCCAGCCAACCGTCCAGGTAGGAGTTCCACCTGTCCGTGCGGGTCCGGCTGGTCTCCAGCCACTCCGCGGGCGCCCGGTAGCTCCCCAGCCGGCTGTCGATCGCCGCCAAGCCCACCCGAGCGTCGCCTATGACTGCTTGGGAGTGCTGCTTGAGCGCGTCCCAGCGGGCGGCGTTGATGGACACGAACCGCACCTCGGGGCGTTGGAAGGCGGTCCACGAGCCGGTGGTGAAGTCCTGCAGCCGGGTGCCCACGGCAATCACCAGATCGGCCTGGGCAGCCAGGTAATTGGCCGAGGCGCCCCCGATGACGCCGATCGTCCCCGCGTAGTTGGGATGGCTGTGCTCCATCACTGACTTTCCGGCCACCGTCTCCACCACCGGTATGCCCCTTCGTATTGCGAAGTCGGCGAGTTCCCGGCAGGCATCGGAGTAGTGGACGCCCCCTCCGGCGATGATCAGCGGCTGTTGAGCCTCCGCGATCAGGGCGGCGGCGGCCGCGGTATCCCTGGGATCGGGGGCCGGGCGGCGGATGTAGTGAACGCGCTCGGCGAAGAAAGCGGCCGGATAGTTGTAAGCCTCGGACTGAACGTCCTGGGGAAGGGCGATGAAAGCCGGGCCGCAGTCGGCCGGATCCAGCATGACGCCCAGCGCCTGTGGCAGGGATTGGACGATCTGCTCCGGTCGGGTGATGCGATCCCAGTACCGGGAGACGGGGCGGAAGGCGTCGCACACGGTGACGGTGGGATCATCGAAGTTTTCCACCTGCTGCAAGACCGGATCGACAATCCGATGGGTGAAGGTGTCGCCGCTGAACAACAGGACGGGAAGCCGGTTGGCGTGGGCTGCGGCCGCGGCGGTGATCATGTTGGTGCATCCCGGACCTATCGAGGCCGCCGCCACCATGATCTGGCGGCGGCGACGAGCCTTGGCGAAAGCCATGGCAGCCAGGGCCATACCTTGCTCGTTCTGTCCCCGCCAGGTGGGGAGTTGGTCGGAGACCGGTTGAAGGGCCTCGCCCAGGCAACTGACGTTGCCGTGTCCGAAGATGGCGAAGACACCGGGAAACATCGGTACTGTCTCTCCGTCGATCACGGTGTTTTGGGCAATAAGCCACTTAACCACGGCTTGCGCCATAGTCAGCCGGATCGTCTCCATGCTCAGTCGTCTCCTCGGTTGTATCCCCTGGGCGTCTCCCCGGTTGCGCTGTCCTCCTCGGGAGTAAACCAGCCAACCGCTTCCAGAGTTCCCGATCCCACGGATCGGGTCTCGGCGAATTCTACATTATTCACCACTGGTCATCCTCCAAAACCGGGGTCCTTTTCAATGGAAGGGGGTGGGCGGGTTGCTGATCGTTGAACTGCTTTCCCAGGCTGCAAGCCCCTCCGTTCTTTCGGTTTTGCGTGATGATATCGGACGGTTGTCGCCCGACGGTGACTGCTGTGGTGGATGCCATGACTCTTGGCGCCCACACGGGCAATACGGGTAACAGCAATACCGGATAACATGGTGTCGGAAGGCCCTGACAACAAAGAAGGGCTGCGTATTTCGATGAGCGAATCTTCCCGCAATAAACCCTTGGTCCGGTCAGAGGACTGGGTGTCCGTGTGGGTGGGCGGCGCATTGATCGTGTTGATCTTGGTGGGGGTGCGGCCTGTCATGCCTTCGTTCTCTTGGAGGGATGGTTCTTTGGCGCAAACCCTCTCTCCGGCCAATCTCGGAGCCGTGCTGGTGGTAGGTCTCCTGCTGCTCACCATTTCGGCGGCGGGAATCAAGGCCATGGGAGAGCCCCTTCGTTACCATCTCGTCGGCTTTCCGGCGGTATTTCTCCTCGCATGGGTCTGCCAGGTGGTTGCCGGCGCCCCGCTTCTCAAGGAATGGGGGATCAGCTACGTGATCGTTTCTCTGGTGGTGGGCCTGCTCATCTCGAACCTGGGCTCGGTCCCGTCGTGGATGAGAGATGCAGTCCGAACGGAGTACTACATAAAGACCGGGCTGGTGATTCTCGGCGCCGGAATCATCTTTGGTGACATACTGCGAGCAGGTCTGTTCGGCCTCGGCCAAGCCTTGCTGGTCATAGTGGTTGTCTGGCGCTTTTGTTACTGGTTCTCGCGCCGGATTCGGGTTGACAAGGAGTTTTCGGTCATGTTGGCCACTGCCGTCTCGATCTGTGGGGTTTCTGCAGCTATCGCGGCATGCGGAGCAGTGGCAGGTGACCGGAAGAAACTGTCCTACGTCACCTCGCTGGTGTTGATCGTCGCTGCCCCGATGGCGATCTTCATGCCGCCGCTGGCCGAGTCCCTGGGTTTGTCCCGGGTGGTGGCCGGCGCCTGGCTGGGAGGGACCATCGACACCTCCGGCGCAGTGGTGGCTTCAGGTGAGATCCTTGGCGACTCCGCTCTAAACGCGGCGGTCATTGTCAAATTCTCCCAAAACGCTCTTCTCGGTCTGGCCGCTTTTGCGATATCCCTGTGGTGGGCCTTCCGGGGCGATGGCCGCAGCGACCAAAGACCCACGGCAAAGGTGATCTGGGACCGGTTTCCCAAATTCGTGCTGGGCTTCATGGTTGCCTCTGTGGTGTTTTCTTTTCTGCTGAGTGCGGAAGTGGTCGACTCCACGGAGGATTTGCTGAGGGGCCTGCGTACGTGGTGGTTTTCCCTCGCTTTCCTGTGTATCGGCTTGGAGACGCGGTTCCGGGACCTGGTGTCGATGGAGGGAGGCCGACCCGCGGCCGGGTTCCTGGTTGCCCAAGGCGTCAATATCCTGTGGACCCTCCTGGTGGCTTGGCTTCTGTTCGGAGGCGTTCTGTTCGCTGCCCCGGTCCTTTGAACAACTCGGCGGTTTAGATCTCCCCTATCTTCTCCCAGGCGCCCGACTCCCAGGAGCGGGCCATAGCCGACTGGACCCTGGCCACGTCGGCCGCCTCTTCGAAATCCGGTGAGAAGGGGGAATGAGAGGCGATCGCCCGGAGGAACTCGTACAACTCGATGAGCTTCATAGCTTCGTAGCCGATCGAGTTCCCGTTTCCGGGCACGATGTGTCCCTGGTGGGGAAGCCAATCTCCTGCCAGGACCTGGATGAACCCGTCCACCGGCTGTTCTTCGGGTAGATAGAGCTCCAGGGCGTTGAGTTTCTCGTGTGTCCAGGAGGCGGCCCCCTTGGTCCCGTTCAGTTCGAACGCCATGTCGCTCTGTGGACCGAAAATGGTGCGGTCGGCCTCAAGGGTCCCCCGGGCGCCGTTCTGGAATTCCACCAAGGCCCCGACGTAGTCCTCGTTGGTCACCGGTCCCTTGGGGTCCTCCGGAGAGCCCAGGTCGTAGTGGGTGCCACTGCCGGGGACCGGTATCGGCCTGTGGGTGATGAAGGTCTCCCGGGTTGCCACCACCCTCTGGATGGGTCCGCACAAAAAAAGCGCCATGTCTATGGCGTGGGACATTATGTCGGTCAATGTCCCGTAACGCGATCTGTCGGTGAATCGCCAAGTCAGAAGGGAAAGGGGATCGCGACCGTACATGGAGAAGAAGCGTCCCCGATAGTGAGTCAGTCTGCCGAACCGACCCTCTTCGATCAGGGTGTGCACATGTTGCACCAAGGGCGCCCACCGATAGTTGTAACCGCACCCCGAAAAGACCCCTGCGGCGCGGATTGCCCGGGCTATGGCGCCGGTGTCCTCTGGGTGTTCCCCCACCGGCTTTTCACAGAAGACGGCCTTCCCGGCCCGGGCCGCTGCCTCAGCGATTACCCGGTGCATGGAATTGGGGGCGGTGATGTCCACTACGTCCACTTCAGGGTGGTTGAGCACTTCTTCCCAGTCCGGGTACCCCCGCTCGTATCCGAAATGTCCCACTGCTGTCTCTACCCGCTCGGGGACGGGGTCGGCCATGGCCACCAATCTCGGTTGGATGTCGCTGTCGGGGAAGTAAACCTCGATGTTCCGATAGGCGCGGCTGTGAGATTGCCCCATCCAGCCGAAGCCAATCAGACCGATGCCCGGACGCTTGGGGTCGATGTGAAAGTGCGTCATGACGAGACTTCAAATGCTCCTTGCGGTTTGAGGTTCAATCGACCGAGCACTTCAGGGTTGACCACATTGACAGGTTGGCGCCCGGTCAGCACTTCCAGGACCCGATCGACGGCTCCCATCAGCATGCGACGTTTGGCTTCCTGTGTCCAGGAAGCAACATGAGGGGTGATCAGAACGTTGTCGAGGTGCAACAGGGGATGATCGACCGGGAGAGGTTCGGGGTCGGTAACATCCAGCGCCGCGGCCCCTAGTTGTCCGGAGGTGATCGCTTGCAACAGGGCTTCGGTGTCGACCAGCCCACCCCGGGCGGTGTTGACGAGGATGGCGCCCCGCTTCATACCCGAGAGGGTCTGTAGGTCGAACATGCGTCGCGACTGTTCGGTGAGGGGGATATGAATGGAGACCACATCGGCTGAGGCCAACATCTCTTCCAGCCCTGTCGACCGGGTCACATTTGCGAACTGTTGGTCCGTCAGGTACGGGTCATAGGAGATGACGTTCATTCCCAGGGCTTGGGCGGCGGCCGCTACCCGACGGGCGATCCGACCGAACCCCACCAACCCCAACACCTTGCCGAAAAGTTCCACCGAGGAATGGGCCTTTATGCTGGTCCGATCTCCCTGCCGCAGGTGATGCTGTATGGCCGCAAGTCGCTTGGCCGCAGCCAGAATCAAGGCGATGGCATGCTCGGCGGTGGGGATGGTCGGGCCATCGGGGGTATTGCAGACATAGATATTTCGCCGGGTGGCGTCCACCAGGTTCACTCCGTCGTAGCCGATTCCGGTGCGGGCAATCACCGTCAGTTTCGGCGCCCTGTCCATCACCTGCCGGTCGTACCGGAGAACCCCGGCCACGATGGCGACAGCCTCTTCCACGCCGTGATACGGGTCCCGGGCATCTCCGGGACTGAGCACCTCTATTCCCATCCCTCGCACTTCGTCCATCCCCGGCCAGTAGGCGCGCTCGAACCAAACCGGAAAGGGAGGCTGCCGGTCCACCGGGGGATTACTCATCAATGGGGAAGACTAGGAAGATGGCCCACTGCCGTGACGTCGTTGGAAGCGTGGGGTGATCTCGAGGGGAGAGGAACGGCAGCACCCGAAACGACTCCCCGTATGCATTCGAACTTACGGGTTCCCTCAGTTTGAGGGTCTACCCCTCCTCGTGATTCGTCCCCATAGAAGAGCCACTCCCAGCGTGGCCAGAATGATGCCGGCAACCAACCGCCACCTGGTCAAGAGCAGCACCGCTCCGCCCGCCACCGCCAGAACCACTCCCCATCTTGTGGACCGTAGAGCCGGATAGGCGAGCCAGACCGCGGCCAGCAGGATGCAGGATCGCAACAGCACCGACCCGGTTTCCGGCTGGCCCTGCCACCAGGTAACGGCAGCGGCTACGGCCAGACCGAGCACGCCCACCCCCAGCAGAAGGCGTTGGTAGTCGCGGGATGCGGTGGCGTTGCTATTCATGTCCAACAAGCTAGCGACTCGCGTGTTCGGTTTTCTTCTAAACTCCTTCCGTTATGCCCATAGATGTGGATGTCGCCCATGTCGCCAACCTGGCCCGGCTGGCTCTGTCGACTGAACAGCTCGACCGGTACCGGCAGGAACTGGGGGTCATCCTGGAGCATGCTTCGCGGGTGCAGGAGGTAGATACCGGCGGGATAATGCCCCTTTCGCATCCTTTGGGTTCCAGCAACGTTTTCAGGCCCGACGAAGTTGGGGCGTCGCTTGATCGGGAGGAAGTTTTGGAGATGGCCCCGGAGAACCGCGATGGCTTCTTTGTAACGCCCCCGGCGCTCGACTGACCGGGCGATGTCCTCCGGTCCCCGCACCATCGTCGGCGCAGGCGCCGCCCTGCGTTCAGGAGAGTCCACGGCCGTGGAGTTGCTGGCCTCCGTTCTGTCCCGGGCGGAGATGACCGAATCCGAGCTGCACTGCTATCTCAACCTGGATCGGCAGGGCGCCCTGCAGGCGGCGGCTCAAGCCGATGAAGAGTTGGAGAAGGGAGTGGACAGGGGAGCGCTCCACGGTATCCCCGTGGCTGTGAAGGACAACATGTGCACCCGGGGACTGGAGACCACCTGTTCATCCCAAATCCTAGCCGGTTACCACCCTCCCTATGACGCCACCGCGGTTACTCGTTTGCGTGAGGCGGGAGCGGTCATAGTGGGTAAGACCAACCTTGACGAATTCGCGATGGGGAGTTCCACTGAGAACTCCGCCTATGGGCCGACACGCAACCCATGGGACACGGAACGGGTACCCGGGGGATCCTCGGGCGGATCGGCCGCGGCGGTGGCGGCGGGTTCGGCTCTGGCTGCCTTGGGCTCGGACACGGGCGGTTCGATCCGGCAACCGGCCGCCCTCTGTGGAATAGTGGGGATGAAACCCACCTACGGGTTGGTGAGCAGGTACGGGTTGGTTGCCTTCGCCTCGTCGCTTGATCAGATCGGACCACTCACCCGCACCGTCACTGACGCGGCGGTGCTGCTGTCCGCAGTAGCGGGGCATGATCCGGCCGACGCCACCTCCTACTCGGGTCCACTGCCCGACTTCGTGGCGGGTTTGCATGCAGGTGTGGAGGGACTGAAGGTAGGTGTCGTCAAGGAACTGGCAGGGGAGGGCTATCAGGCCGAAGTGTCGGAGGCCACCGAGCAGATGCTGAACCGCCTGGCCGCACGGGGCGCGGAGGTGATGGAGGTCTCCCTTCCCATGTTCGAAGTGGCGTTGTCCGCTTACTACCTGATAGCTCCCGCCGAGTGCTCGGCCAATCTGGCCCGTTTCGACGGTATGCGGTACGGACTTTCGATCAAAAGAGTCACGGCGGCGGCCACCATGGCCGCAACCCGCGCCGAGGGCTTCGGATCGGAAGTGATCCGACGAATACTGCTGGGTACCTATGCACTGTCGGCCGGCTATTTCGATGCCTTCTACGGGCAGGCGCAGAAGGTCCGTTCCCTCCTTCAAGACGAGTTCGATGACGCATACCGGCAGGTGGATGTCCTGGTGTCTCCGACCAGTCCCACCACCGCTTTCCGATTGGGGGAGAGGACCCAGGACCCCTTGGCAATGTATCTGAGCGACATTTGCACTATTCCGTCCAACCTTTCGGGGCACCCCGCCATATCGGTCCCGATCGGTCTTGACTCACGGGGCCTACCGATCGGACTCCAGGTCATGGCGCCTGCCCTGGGTGAGCAGGTCATGTTCGGCGTGGCCGCGGAGGTGGAACGGATCGCAGGTTTCGACGCCCTTCCCCCTCCGGCCTTGGCGCCGCCGACGGGGGTGCCCCTATGAAGTGGACGCCGGTGATCGGCATCGAGGTGCATGTGGAGTTGGACACCGCTTCCAAGATGTTTTGCGGGTGCCGGGTCTCGTTCGGCGATCCCCCCAACACCAACGTCTGCCCGGTGTGCCTTGCGCTGCCGGGATCCCTTCCCGTGCCCAACCGGGAGGCTATCGATCGGATCGTCCGGTTGGGACTGGCTCTCAACTGCCGGATAAATCCCAGTTCGGTCTTTCACCGCAAGAACTACTACTACGCCGACCTGCCCAAGAACTATCAGATCAGCCAATTCGATATACCGGTGTGCGTGGACGGATGGCTGGATGTGGAGTCCGATCAGGGGTCTTTGCGGGTGGGAATCGAGCGGGTTCACATGGAGGAGGACACCGGCAAGTCCGTCCACGTGGGGGAGGGAGGGAGAATCCACACCGCGGCCGAGACACTGGTGGACTTCAACCGGGCCGGGACGCCCCTGGTTGAGATTGTGTCTCGTCCCGACCTGAAAAGCGCAGCCGACGCCCGGTCCTACGCCCAGGAACTGCGAGCGGTGGTGGCGGAGACGGGGGTGTCCGACGCCCGCCTGGAGCGGGGCTCGGTTCGCTTTGACGCCAATGTCTCGATCCGACCCGAGCGCAGCGAAAAGCTGGGAGTGAAAGTCGAGATCAAGAACATGAACTCTTTTCGCTCCCTGGAAAAGGCGATACGGGCGGAGGTGGATCGGCAGGTGGCGTTGCGTGATGCGGGGGAAAGGGTGGTGATGGAGACCCGGCATTGGGATGAATCGGCGGGTATCACCCATGGGATGCGCACCAAGGAGGAAAGCTCTGATTACCGCTACTTCACCGAGCCGGACCTGGCGCCCATGGTCTTCGACGAGTCATGGGTGAAAGCGGTCCGATCCGAGATTCCCGAACTTCCCGCTCAGCGGCGGAAACGGTACCGGGACCTGGGACTGAACCCCTCCTCGGCCCGGGTTCTGGCTGCATCGGATCCGGATCTGCGAGGACTATTCGAGGACGCTCTGGCGTCGGGGGCGGCGCCGGTTGCGGCCGCCAACTGGGTGACGGGCGAAATAACCGCGTCTCTGCGTCGTCGCGAGGTCTCGGTGGATGAAGTTCCGCTGCGGGGTGAATACCTGGCAGCCCTGACCCGCATGTTGAGCGAAGGGCGGGTGTCCTCCAGCGCGGCCCGGGAGGTGTTGGAGGGAGTGATGGACGGGGAGGGAACACCTGAGCAGGTGGCCCGGGCCCGCAACCTGGAACAGATTTCCGATCAGGGGGCCCTGGAAAGCGTTGTCGCTGCGGTGATGGCCGCCCACCCTGAGGCGGTGGAGCGTTACCGATCCGGGGAGAAGAAAGTTCAAGGTTTCCTGGTCGGCCAAGTGATGAGAGCCACGTCCGGTCGGGCCGATCCCAGGGCTGTGAACAAGATACTCTCCATCCAACTGCAATAACCGAATAACCGGGTCTCCGCATCGACCCATGCCGGGCCAGACGCTGACATCATGACGAGTCTTCTTTGCCAGGGAGCTCTCCTTCTTGCGGAAACCCGCTACTTGCGGGAGGCTGTGGTTCGTTCCACCCCGAAGACTCTCCGCTATTCCTATTCGGAACACTTTGCACGAGCGTCAACGTCCGGAGTGTCTCCCGTTCGACTGCTAAGGGTGGGTGAACGCGTCCAGTAGCTTGTACATCCCCGATGAGGGGTTGTCTTTTGGGAAGCTCCTCTCCTCCTCCGTATGTTTGGCATCCAGTCGACGGGCGCGAGTAGCGGCCTGGTCACGTCGGTCCATATACAACTCCGGATCCACGCTCTTGTCCACGCTCTTGTCGTGCTCCTGGCGCAATTCAACGGCACGATCCACTGTAAGGCTCTTGTGCAAGTCTTTGAAGTGTAAAATGAGCCATAGTTCAAAACAAGGATTTGATACGGCGCATTGGATGCCTTTACTGCGGGCAAAGCGAACCGTTTCTAGTAGATTGGGTCTTGCGGGCCATTCAACATCGAACAAACACCATATCTCGTGGGTGTTATAGTACGGGCTGTTGCGAGCTTTGATGGCCTGCCGCACCAAGCTTGCAGGATCCGAATTTGACTTTCCCCTTTCGAGAGAAGCGATGGTTCGAATTTCCGGAACTTGACCCAAACCTTTTATATATTGAGGCTCGGTTCTTTTCCCTTCGCAGAAGATTAGGAAAAGTCGCTTGGGGAGACGATGTTTAGGGGGACGTCTGAGTGACCTATTCCGAGCCATGTCCTAGGAAGATCCTGCCATTACGCCTCCGGAAACAGCAGTTCCAGAGCCCTCTGTACATCATAATCATCAACCCTGGGAACGGCGCCGAACCGCCCCTGCAAATAGGCTGCTTCGATATTGGTGGAAACCTGTTCCCTGTCAAGACGGTAGTCTGCCAGCGCTACGATGTCAGTTGTACCATTGACCTCTTTGTCGGTCAACCAGACTTCGTCATCGTGCAGAACGTTCAGTAGGGAAGTGTCGTGGCTGGTAAATAGCATTTGAGCTCCGTGGGGATTAGTTTCCGGATCCCGGAAGAGGTCAATCAGTCGGGCTGACAGTCGTGGGTGAAGGCTGGCGTCAATTTCGTCAAACAACAAGACTTGGCCTTCAATAAGCGCAGAGAGGACCGGTCCGAGAAGATCAAACCATGTTTGGGTGCCACGGGACTCTTCTTGTTTCTCGAATGTGACAACGTTCGTTCCCTGGGAGTGATGGAATACTGGTCGACGTCTAGGGTGTCTTCGTCCTTCACCATTCGGCCCGATCACCTCGACTGCTTGGATTCCTGGATCAGCAAAACGGAGCAGTTCAATAGCAGTTGCTTTGCTATTTGACGAGAGTGAGCCGTAGGGTAGGCGTCGTTGCTCTTCTCTTTGAAAGAGATATAGCGAGGATCTGGGTGGGCGGTTGAACCGCCAGATGCCGGGCCGGTACCTGATTCCGAGTGTGTGGAAGTTCCCAAGAATTCGACCCAATTTGTGTAGGGCGGGATCCCTGAGCCTCGTACCGGCCGAGAGGGCAAGTGTGGTAGGAGTAAGCAATTCTTTGATACCTGTTGTTCTGGATAATCCTTCGTGGGAGGTAAATGAATCGCGGTTGCGGTCGAAGATTACTTGTTCCTCGCCGGCATGGAGTCGCCAAAGACTTTCACGCAGAATACTGGTGTCGTCCACCTCAAGCTGGTACCAGTGTTGAATACCGTCTATTGCGATGTCGATATCAAACCTGGAAGGCGTACTGGGACCACTTCCGAAACGGTGAGGATCCCGCGGCACATGATCATCCCATCCCAAAAGAGATCCCCAGACGGCGGTGGAGAGCCACGCCAGAGCCTCAAGGGTGTTTGACTTACCGGAAGCGTTGGCGCCATATATTCCTGCCACCGTCAGAACAGACTCGGACAGGTGTTCGAAGTTTCGTACTCCTGTCCGGTTTTCATTTGAGGCAATCAGGGATAGCCCTGTTCGGTCAAGAATTGAGCGGTGGTTCGCGACCTCGAATCGTAATAGCATTGCTGTTCCTACGGCCCAAAGATACCACCCTCCAGCCTCTTGGAGTTTGTGGTTGAGTGGCGAAGGGCGTGGCGGTGGAGGAAGTGATGGCCGCCCACCCGGAGGCGGTGCAGCGTTACCGATCCGGGGAGAAGAAAGTTCAAGGTTTCCTGGTCGGCCAAGTGATGAGGGCGACTTCTTGCAGGGCGGACCCGAGGGCGGTCAACAAGACTCTGTCTGCCCGCCTTTGAGGTTCGATCCCAGATGCGAAGGGATCGGCCTAGCCTCCGTAGGTGGTGTATTCGTCGAGGGTAGGGTTCGGGCGATCCCCTCCGTCGTAGGTCATGATCCGGACATTCGCAACCGAGGGTTCGCCGACGTCCACGAACTCGTACTGCCCGCCGAACCCGTCATAGTCGGGATCGCCGCCGGAGAAGATCACCTCCAGGCATTCGCTGAAGCTGAAGCACTTTTGGCCGTTCCGGGTCACGTCGTTGATTTTCTTGGCGATTACCGCGGGCGCGGTGGAGCGGGCCATCTCGGCGGCCAGGGCGACTATGATGACCGCGTCGTAGGTCTCCGCCCCATAGGTGTAGAACCCGTCCAATCCACCGTCCCAAGCGCCTTCGAGCCGGTCGGTGAAGATCCGGATCTTTCGCAGATCCACCGAATTCTCCGCGCCGCGCATTCCGCTGAGGATGGAAGGATCAGAGACGGCTTGGCCGATGCTGGAGATGTGACCAGCGGTTCCGTAGACATTGGTGTCGGAGGTAGGCCCGATTCCTCTCTCGTGCATGGTCGTTACGATCGCGCCTGCCTCCTCAAAGGCGATGATGAAGACAGCGTCAGGATCTGAAGAGACGAGCAGATCCACTTCGGCATCGAAACTGTCCGTGCCGGGGGCGTATGCGACAAACGGATCGATTGTGCCCCCCAAATCCTCGAAACTGTCTCGGAAGGCAACAGCCAGGCCGGTTCCATAGGATTCCTGCCGGTAGATCACCCCAACCGTCTCGGCACCTTCCGAGGCCATTAATTGCGCCATCATCGCAGAGAGCAGCAGATCGGGTGGCGCGGTCCGGAAGTAGAGACCGCTATCGGGGTAGGAGGTGAAATCAGGAGAAGTATTGGATGGGGCGAACTGGATCACCCCGGCGCCGGTGATCTTGTCGATGACCAGTTTGGAGACTGCAGAACTTGCGGCGCCCACTATCACATCCACCCCTAAACCCAGCAACCTGTCCACTTCGGGGTTGGCGATGTCCTGGCTCAGATCGCCTGAATCCGCCTCGTGTAGGAGGACTTCGGCACCCAGAATCCCACCCGCCGCATTGATGTCTCCTATTGCCAACCGGGCCGCGGCGGTCAGTGTCGGGCCAAAAGAAGCCAGGTCGCCGGTGAGCGGAAGAAGAGTTCCCACGGTTAGGCGCCCGTCGTCCCAAGGCGAAGGAGGCGGTCTTGAGATCAGTTCCCGCACGGTCAGGGCGCCCAACGCCACAATGAACAACAGGATTCCTGCTATCCGCTTCGGATTGCGTTTGGTTTTGGCCTCTTTGGACAATCGGGCTCCAATATTCCTGCTTGACTAAACGTTAACTTTAGAGGATCATCCTGACTGTTGCTTTGCTCAACCGTCTCGCCCTGGGGATCTGGCAGGCTACTGAGGTGAGATGGTCCCACCCGGTTCTGAACATCCTTCCTGATAGGTAGCATTCGGCGCCATGCGCACCGGGATCTATCTGTTCCTGATCTGTGGACTTGCGGTCATCACCACCGGGACATTTGTCTGGTTGGCGCATTCGGTCCGCACCGGCCCAGGTCGTGCTGCCGACCAGCATTGACCTCCGGGAGTCAAGATGAAGTTTCTTTGGGAAGTGCTGGTCGAGGCAGTCCGAAATCTGGCAGAGGTAGATCCTCAACTGTGGACTGTGGTGGCCCTCACCTTGATCGTCTCGGTATTGTCCACCCTGATCGGGGTCGTGTTAGGGGTGCCACTTGGCACGGTTCTGGCGCTGGGACGGTTTCGAGGAAAAGGAGCGCTTCGTGTGGCGGTGAGTGTGGGAATGGGTTTTCCCCCGGTTCTGGCCGGACTGCTCTTGCTGCTGGTGTTCTGGAGGTCAGGTCCGCTGGGAAGTCTGGGCCTGATCTTTACCCCCACCGCCATGGTGATCGCACAGGTGGTGTTGGCTACCCCGATTGCGGCGGGAGTGACAGCGGGGTCGATCAGGGGCTTGGGGGCGGCTGCGAGGGAGCAGTTGGCGGCCCTGCCTCTTGGTCGGATCGCCCGGGGGGTGGTGGCGGTTCGGGAAGCCAGAGCCGGCGTCGCGGCGGCTGTGGCAGCCTGTTTCGGACGGGTGGTGGCCGAGGTAGGCGCCGTCTTGGTGGTGGGTGGGAACATCGTGGGGGAGACCCGGGTCCTCACCACTTTGATAGTTGAGGAGTCCCGCCAGGCCAGGTTCGGGGCAGCGATGGCGGCTGGATTGATCCTTCTGGTGATCTCGATGGTGGTGAATTTTGTTGTGGACCGGTTGGGGGGACGGGACAGATGAAGGTCTCTCTCAGGTATCCCGCCATCAAACCCTTCTTGGAGTTGGATGGATTGGAACTGGTTGAAGGTCGCCGGACAGTGGTGTTCGGGCCCAACGGATCGGGAAAGACCACTCTGCTTCGCCTGTTGGCGGGAACCATTGACGGAGGACCGCAATGGGATGTCTCTTACCTTCCCCAAACGCCGCATCTGTTTCGAGGGGGAATCGGGTGGAATCTGGGGCTCGGATTGGAAACCGAGGAAGCTGTTTACGCGGCCGCACTGGCTGGTCGACTGGGTATGGGAGACCGGTTTGCCGAGCCGGTAAGCCGCCTGAGCGGCGGGGAGCGGCAGAGAATCGCATTGGCCCGAGTGCTGGCTGGCCCGGGAAGGTGGGTGCTGTTGGACGAACCGCTGGCGCCGATCGACGCCGAAGATCGGGCGGAGGTGTCCAGGGTGATAGCCGAAGCAGTGGGGGACAGGGGAGCGGTGATCGTCACTCACGATCTCGAGACGGCGGCGGCGCTGGGCTCCCACATTGCGGTGCTGGTTGAGGGACGCCTTCGCCAGCAGGGCCGCCTTGGGGAAGTGTTGTCCCGCCCCAATGATGCGAGGGTGGCGTCGGTGGTGGGTGTCTCCAATCTGTGGGAAGGAGTAGGTCTTGCCCGATCGGCGGGTTTTGCCAGCGTGCAGGTCGGTTCCGTCCGGATATGGGGTGTGGGGGCGGTGGCTTCCGGCATCCCCTGCCGGGCGTTGTTTAGGGGTGAGTCGGTGGCAATACTGGGGACCGGTGGATCGGCGGGATCGTTGCGCAACCGGTGGGTGGGAAGGATCGGCGAGATACGGCGGGGAGGTCGCTGGGTGGAATTGACGGTGGTGGTGGGCAGTGCGGAGGTAACGGCCGTGATCACTCCGGGAGCCATGGACGAAATGGAGTTGGAGGTCGGCGCCGAGGTAGTAGCCGCGGTGAAGGCATCTGCTGTCCGATTGCTCACCGCTGGTTGATGTGAAAAACCTGCTGTGGCGAATATCAGCATTCCTGGTGTTGGCGGCGGTGGGATGGGCGGGATGCTCTTCTACGGAGAATCGGGTGGTGTTGGCGGCGGGCACTACCTTGGTGGATGGCAGGATGCTGGAGCGGGTGGTCTCCGATTACGAAGCACAGCGTCGGGGTGTGAAAGTCAGCGTGGTTGGCGCCCCCACAGCCCGGGCGCTTGCCTTGGCGAGAAGCGGGTCGGTGGATATCACGATCACCCACGATCCTGAAGAAGAGGAGAGGTTCATTGCCGAAGGGGGGACTGAACTGGCAGTTGAGGTGTTTTCAAGCCGGTTCGTCCTGGCCGGTCCCCCATCTGCGGCCCAGGCCCTTGAGGGACTGAGCCCCGCCCGGGCTTTCCAGCAGATAGCCGAAGCGGGCCATCTGTTCGTCAGCCGGGCCGATGGGTCCGGCACGTTTCAAAGAGAGCGCCTGATATGGCGCCAAGCAGGTCTGGACCCCACCGGTCGGGACTGGTACATCCAAACGCGCCAGGGCATGGGGCTCACTCTGCAGGTCGCCTCCCAGAGGAAAGCTTTCGTCCTGGTGGAGTTGAGTGTCTTCCTGGCGGCAAAGAAAGCAGCTGGTCTGGTGGACGCCATGGTGGATCCGACCGGGTTGGACAACCCCTACCGGGCCATGGCGGTCAAGGATTCACCGGTGGCAGAGGCGGCGGAGGCTTTCGTCCGGTGGCTGCAATCCCCTGACGGTCGGGAGTCGGTGAGAAGAGCCAATCTGCGGTTGTATGGCTTCGAGGTGTTTGAGCTCCGACGCTGACTTGATTGCGGATATTGATATCGCGGTGTTCACATCGGCTCGTTAGCGTTGAACCTGGCATGGAGAGATTCACCAAGATCGTGGCCACCCTGGGGCCGGGAGTGGCGTCCCCCAACAAGATCAGGGAACTGGTGGCCGCCGGGATGGATGTCGCCAGACTGAACTTCTCCTATGGGGATCATGAGCTTCATGGCCGATTTGTGGAGTGGGTGAGACAGGCCGGTGAGGACGAAGAGAAGACGGTGGCCGTTCTCCAGGACATTTCGGGGCACAAACTGCGGGTGGGGCAGATCGCAGAGGGGAGGATCGCACTGCGACACGGGGACCGGGTCAACCTGGTCCCGGGACGTCTGATGCCCAGGGAATCTCGAACCATCCCGATTGATTACTCCAGGCTGCTGGATGACGTCAATGACGGAGACAGGGTGGTGATGTCGGACGGAATGATAAGGATGACGGTGGTCGAACATCACCCGGATCGGCTGGTCGGCGAAGTGACCTGGGGTGGAGAACTCTGGAGCGGGAAGGGGGTGGCTTTCCCCGAGAGCACCCTGCAATTGCCTGCGGTCACCGACAAGGATCGCCGCGACCTGGAATTCGGAATCGAATTGGGGGTGGACTACGTGGCCGCCTCTTTCGTTCGCACCGGCCAGGACGTTCGCACGATCAAGGGTTTGGCGGGCGGAGCGCCGGTGATTGCCAAGGTGGAGTTGGCGACCGCTTACCAGAACCTCGACGAAATCTTGGCTGAGGCGGCGGGGGTGATGGTGGCTCGAGGTGATCTGGGGGTCCAACTCCCGATGGCTCGACTCCCCATAGTGCAGGCGGACATTCTGCGACGGACCAATCGGGCCGGTCTGATCGCTATCACAGCCACCGAGATGCTGGAGTCGATGACCCGTTCTGCTCGGCCGACCCGAGCGGAAGTAACCGATGTCGCCACCGCGGTGGCAGCCGGGACCGATGCAGTGATGTTGTCGGCTGAGACGGCGGTGGGTGCATATCCGATCAGGGCGACGGAGGTGATGTCGGAAATCTGCATGGAGATAGAAAAGGAGCTCCTCAAAGCGGAAGGGGATCCGGCGGTCCCCTACATAACTGCCGGAGGAGGCACCGCTTCCGCGGTGGCCCGTTCGGCAGTCGATGCCGCCCACAACCTGGGTGTTGATACCCTGGTGGCGTTCACAGAGTCGGGCGCCACGGCGCGGCTGCTCTCCAAGTACCGTCCCCGGGCTCGCATTATTGCCCTCACGCCGGTGCTCCGCGCTTTGCGACAGGCTGCACTCTATTGGGGAGTAACTCCCTTCCCGTTCGTGCGCCGGGATCACACCGACCTCATGTTTGCCGCCGCGGAGAAGTTGTTGGAGAGAAAGGGGTTCTGCCAAAGAGATGAACTGGTGGTGATGGTGGCGGGCACCCCTCCCAACCGGGCGGCCTCCACCAACCTGATCAAGGTCCAATCAATCGGAGAACGTTACAGCAACTCTTTCCGACGGGACCGAAAAGCAGCGGCGGCACGCAGAAGAAGATAAGGGGCAGGGCTGTGGTTGACAGCTCCCGAAGCCCCGCTCATCCGAGTTCAGGGCCCGGTTTGCGAGGTCTGTCCGTCCTGCCTGCGCCGTTAGAATGCGGGGCGGCGAAGAAAGGGTTGATTTGGGACAGTTGATAGAGGTTCTCTCCACCCAAATGGTGGGGGATGTGCTGTTGATCGACACCAATCGCAGTCTGGGGGGACAGGACGGAGAAGGTTATGAGGACCGGGACATCGCCCGGTCAGCGAATACCTTCCCGGCTCAACTCTCGGCTCGTCTCATGGACCTCGATCCCCGCATCAACCGCGTTTTCACCCTTTCCAACACTTTGACCGTGCGGCGGAAGGGAGGATGGGTGCCGGACGAAGTGGAGCGGGTGTCCGAAACTGTGTCGGAGTTTTTTCTTTTCTACGCCGGGGGGTAGATACCCTGATGGGTCCCCCGACGCCCGGTGACCACCAGCGGATATACTTTTCCGACCGGGGCGCCTGGCGGGAGTGGCTGGAGAATAACCACGCCCTCGGGCCGGGGATATGGGTGGTCTTCTATAAGAAGGGCGCCGGGAAGCAGACCATGAAATACGAGGAGTCTGTGGAGGAAGCGATCTGCTTCGGGTGGGTCGACAGTCGCAAAAGACGCTTGGATGACCGGCGGTATGCCCTGATGTTCACCCCTCGAAACCCCCGAAGTCCATGGTCCCGTACCAACAAGGAAAGGGTGAGAAGGTTGGTGGCGAGCGGAATGATGGCCGAGGCGGGGATGGCCTGCATAGAGGAAGCCAGGCGCAACGGCGCATGGGCCGCTTACGATCCCATCGAGGACCTGGTGGTTCCCGAAGACTTGGCTGTCGCTCTGGCCGGACGGAGGTCGGCCAGAGAGAATTTCGAGGGACTGACCGTCTCCGCCAGGAAGAGCGTCCTGTGGTGGATTGCCACTGCTCGTCGTTCCGACACCCGAGCTCGGCGTATCGCCAAAACGGCGGAAGCCGCCTCTCAGAACCGAAGTCCGATATAGAGTGCGCCAGGACGGGAAGGCTCTTCCCCGAAAGTGCGGCCAACGCTCGGCTCTCCGGGTTGTTGCGATGCTGAACGAAAGCGTCAAGATGTATGTTCCTTGCCCGCCTCTGCCCGACCGCACGTCCTCGCTGTCGGAGGGGGGTGTTGGGGGCGCTACTGACCGTCGTCGGAGCTTGAATCCTGTTCGGGGTCCGGAGGGGTCTCCTCGCTGTTTCCCACGGGTGCTTGCTTCTCCTCTTCCCCGTCCCCTATAGGGACCTGCTCCCCTTCTTCCTCCTCTATGGGGCCCTGTTCGCCTTCTTCCTCTATGGGGCCCTGTTCGCCTTCTTCGTCTGTTATCGGCGTTTGCTCCCCTTCCTCGGGCGCCAATTCCGGGAATCGTTCATTCAGATCTTCGGGAAGCACGGTGGGTTCCTCATCCTCGGGTCCCGGGCACACGATGGGCTCGCCGTTGGCGGGGCCTTGCTCGCCCGCTTCTGATTCCTCCACCTGCGCAACCGCCCCGGACTCGGTCAGCAGCGACATCACGCAGGGATGGACTTCGATTATTTCCTGGCGGGGTATGTATCGAACGTTGCGGATGTGCTGGATGTCCTGTTCTCCCCGCTGGATAGTGCGGATTACGGTCACCGTCCAGCCGTTTTCAGCCGTTTGAATCTGGTCCACCTCGTTGGGCGCCAATTCTGGATTGGCCCGATACAGGGTCTCGGGCGGTTCTATTCCATTGAAACGTTCCGACACCGTGGCTGACACAACCCGGGCGGCGGGTCCTCCTTCTGAGACGACCTCCAGACGGCCCCTTCCGTCCTTCCAGCTTCCTACTATGACCCGCCCGTCGTTGTCGCCGAAGAACTTCACGGTGATGGAGGTACGGGTGTATTCGGTGCGGATCAACACGTGACTCTCTGAGTCGTTGAGGAAAACAAGATCCACCTCGGGCCAGTTGATGGTGGCTTCAATGCCCTCGGGGTAGCGAGGAAAATAGAAACTATGGGTCTTGTGGGTCACATCCTTGAATCCACCCCAGAACACCGCGTTGTAAAAAGTGGTGGCGAATTGGCTTACCCCTCCTCCGATCGTGTCGATCAGTTCGCCCCTCACCAGGGTTCCCGCCTCTACGAACCCGTCCTCGGTGGTTCGCTCGCCGACATACCCGTTGAGACTGAACTCCTCACCTGGCGGGACCAGCGCATCGGTGACGGCGTCGGCAAAGAGATGGATGTTGGTTACCCGGGCAGCGCAGCAGGGGTGGTAGGTGGTGTATTGGGACACCAAGTGGCGGATCCCCAGGTTCTCGATGTCTCCGGTGGTCACCTGGGGCTGCACTCCCTCCGCCAAGGGTAAAGTTCCCTCCCGCACCTCACCGGCCGCCAGTTGTACCAGCATGTCGCCGATGGCTGTCACGTCCAGGACGGTGCCGACCGCGGATGGATGGATGGTTACCTGGTCGTTCTCGTCGATCTCGTAGTATGCGTCCACGGGAGGGTCGCCAATCAGGTCCCCTATACCGGCTACCTTACGGGTCACCAGCCTTCGGTCGATGTTCAGAGTGACCTGGGGAGTGGAGGCGGCGTCGAATTCAAAAATGGTGGCGTCGGCGATCTCCTGGGCGGAGAAGACCAGGTCTGCATTTCCTTCCGGGTCGTGGAGGACCACCGGTCCGGATATCCATTTTTGCGCCAGAGCCACCGCATCGGCTATCTGACCGATACTGGTCCGAGGCTCTACCAACACCGTATTCAATTGCACGGTGCCCCCGCCGCTCACCGCCGCGGCGGTTATCTGTTCGGCGGCGTTCGAACTGTCCAGAAGCCACCCTGGAGAGGGGTAGGTGGCTACCGGCTGTCCATCCAGGAACTCCACCTTCCCCTCCACGGGGAGCATTCCGAATTGTCGATCCAATTGGCTGAGAAGATTCTCCACCAAGGTCCGATCAACGGAGGATTGGGGCTGTAACTCTACGGTGCCCGGGTCGTCGAAGAAGCCTCTCAGCCAGCGTCGCCACCGGGCGAGAAAGCCCCCGTCCCTTTCCTGCCACAGGGCCAGATCGATTAACTCCTGGGTATTGATGCGGTATCCGAACTCTGCCGCGTTGACCGTCATGGGCTGGTCGTTGACGAGGATCCGGATGGTTGCCTGCGCCTGCTCAGCTTCCAATTCGGCCAGAACCGCCTCAGCCTCCGCTCTTTCCAAACCGCTCAGGTCCGACCCTGCCACGGTTACCGATCCGATGATGGTCTGACTATTGGCTCTGCTCCACAGTACGAAGCTGACCACCGAGACAATGATCACCGCGGCCGCCGCCGTTACAACTATCAGGAGGGAACGGGCCGCTCGAGACATGGCGAAGGGAAAAAGGATGAGATAACCCGGTTAAAGTGTAGGTAGCGAACGCTGCTTCTACTTGTCCCTATTACCCGACCGGAATGGGAGCTTTTGATCATGTGGTCATCCGTCACAGAGTGGCAATTTGCAGATGAGATGCTGGGGACGATTATCACCGCGCTGGGTCTTTGGATCCTTCATTTGGTCGTGAAGAGGACAGGGAGACGCGTGGTCGGAGAGATGGCCGAGCGGGGCGATGACCACGGGACGCGAGCCGCTTCTTTGTGGTCATTGGTGCGCAGGGTCATCCTGATCGCTTTCCTGGTAACGTGAGGATTATGATCATCGCGGTGTGGGGATTGCCGCTTGCGCCATTCCTGGCGGTTGCGTCGGCGGCAGGTGTGGCAATCGGCTTGGGGGCCAGGGGTTTGGTCCAGGATGTGATTGCCGGCTTCTTCATCCTGGCTGAGGACCAGTACCGGATCGGGGACAAGGTCAAGAGCGGCTCTGCGGTTGGGGAGGTGGTGGACATCCGTCCCCGGGTGACCATCCTCCGTGACGAGGAAGGTATGACCTACTACGTTCCCAACGGATCTTTGGGTGGATCGGTTTCTGTAGTGTATCCATCAGGGCCGGGGTCGGAAGGGGAAGGTTCGTAGGCGACCGGGGGATTGACCTCCCTGAGGATATAGAGAGCGATCCCCGCCACGACCATCAAACTGATCATGGCCGCATGCCGGCGCCATTTCAGAACATCCACTATGAAACCCCAAAGCAACGGTCCGAGAACTGCGGCGAACCTTCCCACAGTGGCGTACAGGCCATAGAATTCCCCGAGACGGTGGGGTGGGGAGAGACCGGTCATCAGCACCCGGTCTGTGGCCCACAGTGCACCCAACGCCACACCGCCGGACAGGCCCGCTATCCAGATCAAGACGGTGACGCCGGTTATGCCGGCGGTTACCCCCAAGGCGATGGTCACTATCCACAATTTCAGGATCAGGCGCACTGCCGGCCCGGGTCCGAAGCGGGCAGCCAGCCAACCACCGAAGAACCCGCCGGCCATGGAAGCGGCTATGGCGGCGCCCAGCAGCACGGTGACCTCCGAGGTGGTTAATCCCGCCTCTTCCGTTGCGTAGATGGCCAGGAACCCGCCGATGAGGGTATTAACTGTCTCCGTATAGCAAAACCGGCCCACCAGGAATCGCGTCAGGTTCGGGTATTGCCTGGTGGCCTTCCATGATCTGAACAGTTCCCCGAGGATTCTCCAAAGGGGTGGAGGATCACCCACCGGCGCCGGTCGGGGAGCGGGGCGTATCAGGAAGAAAGCGGGCAGGGAAAAGACCGCGAAGCCGACCGCCAGGGAACGGAAGACTGTTGAGTACTCCCCTCCCATACCCAGAACCACAGAACCGATCCCCAATCCGATGAAGGACCCCACGTATCCGATCGCCACTCCCAGTCCTGACACGCGACTGCGGGTCTGGGGGGTGCTTACATCCAGAAGTAAAGAGTCGTAGACAGCTGATCCCACATGGAATCCAATGAGGGAAACGGCAAAGATGACCATGGTAAGCAGGGTTGGTCCTATCGCCAACAAGGAGGTCCCCGCCACGGCCATGCCGGTCGTGATCGCCAAGGCGCCGATTCTGTTTTCCTGGTAGTCGGTCCTGGCCCCCACCCAGGGCGCCAGGAAAGCCACGGCCATTCCGGCCCCGGCGGTGGCCAACGACAACGCCGAATCGGCAAGTCCCTCCTCCAAGATCCACTGGGGAAGATAGAGCCCGATCACTCCCAGCGAGAAAATGGTATTGGCCAAGTCATAACCGACCCAGGCCCAGACCGAGGAACGAGACGGCTGCCAGTCCGGTGCGGGGGTCAATCCGGTCACCGTCCGGCTTTGGTAATCGGCGTCAAAAGCTGATTGCCACCGAGATCAATTCTTCGTGGCCCAACTTCCCGGAAGTGGCTGCCACCGCCAGGTGAGACTCGTCCAACGGAAACTGGTGACTGATCAGGGAGTCGAGCCGCGGGTCGATCGCCAACTGCCTTACTCCCCACTCGAACCCTTCCGCTGACGGGCCCAGTACTCCCATCACTTGCAGTTGCTTGGTGACGATGACATCGGAGTACAGCGAGTAGAGAGGTCTGCCTCCCTTGGTTGAGGCCAGTATCACTTGGCCTCCCGGCCGTACGATCTCAAGAGCCGTATAAATAGCTTCGGGATCGTTGGATGTCACGTCCACCACCACGTCAGGGCGGCAACCGAGGCTGTTTGCCACCGCCGTTTGCAAGTCCTGCCCGGTGACGTTGACGGTCAGATCAACTCCGAGTTTTCGGGCCATCTCCAAACGGTCGGAGTCCACATCCAGGCCACTGATACCCACCCACCCGGCGCCGGCGCTCTTGGCGGCCAGCAGGCAGGCCAACCCTCGAGGTCCCGGCCCCAGGATCAAAATGTTCTCTCCGGGGTGCAGACGCGGACTCTGGACCGCCCATGTCCACCCGTCGGCCAGAGCATGAGCGATTGTGGCGGTCACGGCCGGGATGTCGTCACTGATCTGATGAAGACGGGCGTTGGGGTCGATGTAGAGGGTCTCGGCCATCCCCCCCCATAGCCCGGGGTGCTCGGTGGAGGGGATCAGGCCGTAAGAGTTGACCGGATGCCGGTGTCGGCATAAGGAAAGTCCCGCCAGACAGGAGGAGCACCGGCGGCACCGGATGACCGGCTCCACCAAGACTCGGGATCCGATCGGATACGGCAGATCTCCATTGATCGAGTCGGCGATCCTGCCCACCACCTGCCGCCCCAGGATGACGGGATAAGTCAGCTGGGAGATCTCGCCGGCCCATGCCTGAGCGTCTATTCCCGATAGGCTGGTCGCCTCCACTGCCAACCATGCCCCCTCCTGAATGGAACGCCGCGGCAGAGTCCGGGGTCGCAGGGTGTGCGGCTCGACCAATATTTGGGCCTTTACGCCGATTCCGCTCATGGCTGTCCCTCTGGCTGTTGAGGACAGAGCGTACATTTGCGGGGGTGTCGGCTGAAATCCCCACCAAGGGGTGCCTAATCGATGCTACATGTATCGATCAGGCGGCTGGGTGTCACGCCCGCTCTTCCCTTTGGCGCCGGGGCCTCACCTGGCTAGAAAGTTGGAGAGACGTTGCATTCCCTTGGCGAGATCCTGGTCCGAAAGGGCATAGGAAAACCGTACGAAGCCCGGCGCTCCGAACGCCTCCCCGGGTACAACCGCTACTTTGATCTCTTCGAGGAAGGTGTCCGCCAACTGGATGGTGTTGAGCACTTTCCTGCCGCCCAGACTGCGCCCCATGAGGCCGGAGCAGTCGGGGAAAGCGTAGAAGGCGCCTTGGGGTACCAGACATTCGATCCCCTCCATGGCCGACAGGGCATCGTACATGGTCCGGCGGCGGCGATCAAAGGCGTCTCTCATGTCCGCCACCGGCTGCTGTGGTCCGGTGAGCGCCGCCAAGGCCGCCTTCTGAGCAACGTTGCACACGTTGGAGGTGGAGTGGGACTGCAGTCCGACGGCAGCCTTGATCACATCGGACGGCCCGACCATCCACCCTACCCGCCAGCCCGGCATGGCGTACGCCTTCGCCACGCCGTTGACGATCACCCAGCGGTCGTCCATAAAGGCAGCGATGGAAGAGAACTCGGCGCCGTCATAGACGAAATGTTCATAGATCTCGTCCGCGATCACCCAGATTCCCCGCTGCGACGCCCACTCGGCCAACTCTCGAACTTTGGCAGGGCTGTAAACAGCGCCGGTGGGATTGGAGGGAGAGACAAAGATCAGGGCCTTGGTACGGTCGGTCACGGCCTGTTCCAGTTGGTCGATAGTTATCTGGAATCCCGTACTTTGATCGGCCAGAACCGGTACGGCTACACCGCCGGCCAGATGAATTGTCCACGGATAGGAGACCCAGTACGGAGCAGGAACTATCACTTCGTCTCCAGGGTCAAGGAGGGCCGCGCAGGCTGCAAAAACCGCGTATTTTCCTCCGTTGGTGACCAGCACCTGGGACGCAGATACATCAACTTTGGAATTGGCGGAAGTTGCGGCAGCCACCGCCTCCCTCAAGTCTTGGTGCCCGGGCGTGGCGCTGTAGCGGTGATTCTGCACGTCCCGGCAGGCGGCCGCCGCCTCCTCCACCACATGTTGAGGGGTAGGAAAGTCGGGTTCGCCCGGCCCGAAACTGACTACGTCTGCTCCTGCCGCGGCCATCTGTTTCGCTTTGGCGGAGACGGCCATGGTAGCCGAGGGAGCGATGCTGCCGATCCGATGTGAGATGCGATTCATAGCGGGGAGGTTAATAGGTTGTGCGCCGAGCAGCGATATGGATCAAATCCCACACCCCTGAGAATGGGGGAGCGTAGGCGAGGTCGGTCCAGGCCAGTTGGCGGGCGGTCATGTCATTCCAGATGGCCGTGGCGAACACATCGATTCTCTTACCGGCGCCGGGGCCGCCCACGATCTGGGCGCCCAGGATCCGGTTGCTGGACTCTTCGGCTATAACCCGGATGGTCATGGGCGAGGCGGCCGGCCAGTATCCGGCTGTCGTAGTTCCCGCAGCGTCTCCGATCACGATCTGGAACCCTGCCTGCCGGGCGGCACCGCTGGTCAGCCCGGTCGAGGCGATCTCAAGATCGCAGACCTTGGTGATAGCCGTTCCCAATACCCCGGGGAACTCGGCCCTGCCTCCCCCGATGTTGATGCCTGCCACCCGTCCGGTCTTGTTGGCGATAGTTCCCAGGTGGTAGTTGACTGGTCGGCCCGTAACGCGGTGTATGGCTTGCGAACAATCTCCGGCCGACCATACTCCATCGATCTCGGTCCGCTGCCTTCTGTCCACGGCAATAGCGCCGGTGTCGCCGACCGGTATCCCGGCTTCGGTGGCCAGTTCAGTCTCGGGACGCGAACCAAGACCCAGCACCACCAGATTGGCGGGGTGGGTCTCGTCTTCACATCCCACGCTCTCCACCCGTTTGGCGCCGTTGATGCACTTGACCCGGGTTTCGGTCACCACTCTGATCCCCATGTCCTCGAGGGCTTTGACCACTTTGAGTCCGAGGTCGGGATCAAGGGTGCGGTCCAGGACGGCCTGGCCGGAAGTGAGCACCACCACCGGAAATCCACGGTGGTGGAATGCCTCGGCCGTTTCCAAACCGATGTATCCCCCTCCGATCACCACTACCGGAACCTTGCGGCCGTCAGCGCGTTGTCGCAGCCAGGCCGCGTCGTCCAGGGTCCGCAGTTCCGAGACCCCGGGCAGGTCGATGCCGCTGATCGGCGGCCGCAACGCGGTGGCCCCGGTTGCCACCATCAGTTGATCGAAGCCGAGCCGGTAGGTGTTGCCCTGCCGGATGTCCCGAACCGTGACTTCACGTATGTCCAAGTCGATCTCCACCGCCTCATGGCGGATCCGGACCTCGATGTCACGGTCTTCAAACTGCCGGGGCGAACGGGCCACGAGCCGTTCCAGCGGATCGACGTAGCCGGCTACATGGTAAGGCTCTCCGCAAGCCGAATAGGAGACATGGGAGGAACGTTCCAGGGCGACAATGCTCAGGTCTTCGGCTGACCGGCGCCTTCGCGCCTGGCTGGCCGCGGACATCCCGGCCGCGTCTCCTCCGATGACCACCAGTCGTTCAGCCACCTTTGGGCCTTCGTCTGCGTCGTCGTCGCCTGATCGACCCCAGTGTCTCCCGGATCAGGATGGTGGCCACCACCACAGCCGCCAGGACCATGATCATGGGGAAAGCGCCGGCCCACCAGAACAGGCGGACTTCCACCGGGTGGGAATTCTGGATGACGAACCAGATCAAAAGCAGGGCGATCAGCCCGCCGCCTGCCACCCTCCAGGGGAGGGCGGGTTTCTTCAGGGGGGATTTTGCCGGGGACGACGTCGAATCCGACTGCGCCTGCGGCCCTTTCATGTTCCGGTCTCGCTCTTTCATCTATGTCCCGAATGCTACAAATCTGTTGAGAGTGACGACTTCGCCATGAGTCGAACCGGTCGGGACAGCGCCCCCGTGCGGTGGGTCTGGACGCCGGTCCGCATGGTGTTTATGGTGTTTTTATGGGTAATGGGACACAACGGAACAGAAGACGCGGTTAGCGAGGAGCAACATGGAAGAACAGCATGACCGGAATCCGGAGGAATCGTCACCATCCCCCGACTCGGAGATGGAGGAGAGCGAGACCCCGATGGAGGAGAGCGAGACCCCGGCCCGCAGAAGAAGACGCCTGGGCAGAATTTTCGGCTATTTGGGCAAGTGGGCTTTTTGGTGGCGGCTGGGAGTGGGGGTGCTGCTCCTGGGCGCGGGAGTGCTGATCGGACTCTGGTACGAAGACGGGGATGGGGGGGTGGAGTTGGACGACCGTCACGAGCAGGGCTTTTCCGCATCCGAGGTGAAACCTCTCGAGGAGTGGTCCGATGAAGGAAAACGGTGGCGGGACGGAAGGCGGTTCCGCCCCTTCCCGGGCCTCGATGGAGAATTCGATTGGAAAGGGGACCGCAGGGGTTGGTTCCCGGAGAGGGGGCCGCTCGGTGGGGAGTTCGGAGACCGCAGGGGTATCTATATCCCCTATGAGGTGTTGGAGGAACTTATCGAAGAGGCCGTCGAAGAGATCGGGAGTCTCATCGAGAGGCGTTGGGATGAAGGTCGGTTCCGTCCGGGCATGGGGTGGCCCGACGGGTTCGGCAGTCCCGACCGGTTCGACAACGGGGAGGACAGAGAGAAGAGGTTCTGGGAAGAGAACTCATGGAGCGAGGACGGGGAAATGCCTTTTGGGGAAATGCCTTTTGAGGGATTGTTCGGATTCGCCTTCGGAGATATTCTGCCCGACCTGGCCTTTCTCGAAGACTGCGAACTCGACTTTCAGAGTCTGTCGGACATTGTCGAAGACATCGAAGATCTGGAAGGCTCGGAAAACGAGGATGGACAGGACTTCGAGGGTTTCTTCCAGCGGATCGAAGAACTGTTTGACGATGCCTGCGAAACTCCTTCCGAGAACTGACCTCTCCCGGCGAGGCGAAGGACTCTGTTTGCTTGGGCGCTCTTGGTTGTTACTCGGGGGTGAGGGACTATGACGCCGACGGAGTTGCCGATCGCAGTGATGCCCTCACCGCGACCGGTGACCGGCGCGCCGGCGCTCCCACTTGATTGCGCCGGAGGGCAGTGGCTGTTCGTGAGGCTGCTAGCCCCCCTCACAGCCCGAGCCTCTCACAAGAGTTTGGCGGTACAGTACGCCCGGACCACTATGAGGTCCTTAGCGATGCGCACAGAACCAAGAGACGACGACACTGACGTGACGGCCCGTACCGTCGTCGGCGCGTCCGGGGGTCGACCGTGCTGAGCGGGTTCTCCTGGATCGGGTTCCTTCTCGCCGGACTGGTGCTGGGCACTGTCGCTCGCCTGATGCTGAGGCGACGGGTGTCGCTGTCGTGGGCCGAGACCATCCTGGTGGGCATGGTCGGCGCAGGCGTCGGAACGACCTTGTTGTCGCTTTTCAGCGGCAGCGCGGCATTCGAGCCGACGGTGCTGTCGGTGGCGTCGGCGGTCGCCGGGTCCGTCGGTGTGCTCGCTGTCTACGCCGCGGTGGCGTCGGCGGTTGCCAAGCGCTCGGCGAAGTCCGTAAGCGAGATCCTGGGCGCCGGGGAATCGGAAGAAGTCGAGTTCAAGCAGACCGCACGACACAACGTCCGCACCGGCCGGCGGGACGCCCGGATCGAGATGGCGGTGGCCAAGACCGTGGCCGGCTTCCTGAACAGCCGCGGCGGAACACTGCTGGTCGGGGTCGACGACGCCGGCCATCCGGTAGGACTCGACGACGACCTGCAGCACATGAAGCAGCCCGACTTCGATCGCTACCATCTCTGGCTGGCCGACATGCTCCAATCCACATTGGGCAGTGCCGCGATGGCCTCGATCAGGGTCTCGTTCCCGCCGTGCGGATTGCACAACGTGGTCCGCATCGACGTCGACCCGCATCCTCGGGCCGTGTTCGCCAACCCTCCGGGCGGGCGCCGCGCCGCCGATTTCTACGTGCGCATCGGCAATTCGACGCGGTTGCTGCTCACCGACGAGGCCATGGCCTATGCTGCTACCCGCTGGTCCCCGTGGCGCAGGACCATTCGCCGAGAGTAGAACGACGTCGGATGGTCGCCGATGCCGCCCGGTATCCCCGCTCCCTGCCGCGTGCCCGCTCGCGGCCCTCGCCACTGCGGCGGTTGTTCGGGCGTCGCCAGGACTGGCGCCTGAAGGCTCCCAGCATCCGCATCCTGCGGCCGCATCTGGGGTGGGTGGGCCCGTCGATCGTGGTGGTGTCGGTCTTCGCGTCGGCGATCGCGGTGTCGAGCGGTTCGGGACCCGGCGGCAACGCCCGCGCGTCGGGACTGACCATCGGCGCGATGTCGCTGGTGCTCATGTCCTGGAGCTTCGTGTTGGCCGTTCGCATCCCGTGGTTGGAGCCTGTTTTCGGCGGTCTCGACCGCGCTTACCGGGTGCATCGCTGGACCGGCGCGCTGGCTATTCCCACGATGCTGTTCCACGCTGGCTCGGCCGGCATCCGCGGCGGCTATCTGGAGGTCGCTCAATCGACTGCCGACACCGCGCTCGGGTTGGCGTCGGCGGCAGTCATCATCAGCCTCGTCCTGTTCGTGTTCAGCATTCTCAGATGGATGCCGTACCGATGGTGGCGCCTCACCCACAAGTTGTTCGGCGTACCGTACGCGTTCGCCGTGTGGCACGTGTACACCGCCGAGAAGCCCTTTCAGAATTGGTCGGGGGCGGGAATACTCCTGAACGCCATCATGGCCGTCGGGATGGCCGCGTGCCTCCACCGTCTGATCGTGCGCGACATGATCTTTCGGGGCCTGCGATACCGGGTCGTGTCCGCGGCGAAGGTGGGGACGGCCCTGGATATCGTCCTCGAGCCGGTGGGCAGGCATCTCGACTACCACGCAGGGCAGTTCGCAGTCCTGAAGTTCCAGAAGCGGGGACTGTCCGAGCCGCATGTGTTCACTGTCGCCGCGCCGCCCGGCTCGGGCCATCTGCGCTTTTTCATCCGTCGGCTGGGCGACTGGACGGCGAAGCTCCACGACACCGATCTGGTCGGACTCGAGGTGTTGGTGGAAGGACCGTACGGAACGTTCGAGACATCCAAAAACGACGCCCCGACCGTCTGGGTGGCCGGCGGCGTGGGCATCACACCGTTTTTGTCCAACTCGACGATGATGCCTGCCGACTCCGACAATCCTCCCGTGCTGTTCTATTGCGTGCGAAACCGGGCTGACGCGATGGGGATGGACCTGCTCGGCAAGGCCCACGCCGAGGGCAGAATCAGTCTGCAGGTCATCGCCTCCGCGGAGGGGCGACGATTCGGGAAGTCGACTCTGGCTGAGCACTTCGGACCCGACGGCCTCAGGGGCGGCCATGTCGCGCTGTGCGGCCCCAAGAGCATGATCATCGCCGCCGAGAAAGCCAGCCGGCAACTGGGGGCCGCCACGGTGGAGACTGAGGAGTTCGACTTCCGCCAGGGTTTCGGCCCCGACCTGCCCGGGCTCCGCGACTGACGTCCGGCGGAGTTCGCCCCGTCCTGGCTCCGGGTTCTGCGCGAACGGGACCTCCGGCGCCGCCCGACGGCAGCGGGGTCCGGACTCATCGAAGAGTTCTTGCCTTTCTCAGGCCTTCCCGGAGAACCGCGAACCTGGTGTCGAGAACTTCTCGGCCAAAATGAAGAGACAGTTGACGTCAGTGCTCTTCGTTGTTCCCGGCAGAAATACCGGGCGTAAAGGCTCCTGGCCGGGTTTGTAGTCCAGCCTGCCTCATGGGGTCGCGGTTTGACACTATTGGTATTTGGCAAATGTTTTATAAAATGTTTATTATGCAAAATATGCTACGTACTAACACAAACTCGCTAAGTCTTGTCCGCCTCTTGTCCCTGGTTGCAGCCATTGCCCTGACGCTGTCCGCCTGCGCCGATGATTCGTCGGTCGACGAGGCTGTGCTTGATGACGCCGCGGCAACCTATGCCGCCGGCGTGCACTCGGCTTATCAGGCCAGTCTCTTCTCGGCGAGGGCCATGGACTCAGCTATCGACGCCTTCCTGGACTCCCCCTCCCAGGCCACCCTGGACGCAGCGCGCCAGGCCTGGTTGGTGGCCAGGGTGGACTACGGTCCAACAGAAGTGTTCCGTTTCTATGGGGGTCCCATCGACAACGAGGAGACCGGTACCGAAGGTCTCATAAACGCCTGGCCCTTGGACGAGGGTTACATCGACTATGTCGAAGGAGACTCGGGAACCGGGATCATCAACGATCCGGGCGCCTATCCGGAAATCACCGCCGACCTCCTGGTGGAGTTGAACGAGCAGGGTGGCGAGGCCAACGTGTCGACGGGCTGGCATGCCATCGAATTCCTGCTATGGGGTCAGGACATGAATGAGAACGGTCCCGGCGATCGTCCGGTGGAGGACTACACCACCGCCGCCAACGCTGATCGCCGAGCAGCCTATCTGGCTGCGGTGACAGATCAATTGGTGGCCCATCTCGAAGAACTGGTGGTTGCCTGGGCGCCGGGGCAGAACAACTACCGGGCCGGTTTCGAGGCAATGGACTCCTCCGACGCACTCAGGCTGGCCTTCACCGGTATCGGCGAGATGTCTCGTGGCGAATTGGCCGGCGAGCGTATGAGCGTTGCGTATCTGGAGCGTTCCCAGGAGGATGAACATTCCTGCTTCTCGGACAACACCACGGTTGACATTATTGGCAACGCCCGTGGCGTGGAGATGGTGCTGCTGGGCAGCTACCCGGGCGGTGTCTCCGGCACCGGCCTGCTCGATGTCATTGCTGCGGCCGACAGTGAACTGGCCCAGCAGCTCAGAGGAGAGGTAGCGGTCAGCATCAATGCCGCCCGGGCCATTCCGGCGCCGTTTGATCAGCACCTCCGGGACGGGGTGTCGGACAACGATCCCGGTCGCCAGCAGGTGCTCTCTACCATCGAGGCCCTGGAAACCCAGACCGACACCATCGTGGCTGCCGCGGATGCCCTCGGCATTGCCATAGAGGTCAGCTGATACGAGACTTGGCTTTTTCGAAAAGGTGAAGGAGTTGCCAGGTATCGGCCGGATCGGCTAGAGGTGGCCCATCGGGTTACTCCGTTGATCGTGGTGGGCTTTGTCCTGCTGGCCGGTGCCTGCAGCGCCGATGATTTGGTTCTGGACCCCAAACTGGGCGGTGATACCACGCGCAGCGATGTCTCCAGGAACTCGTTTAGCCTGCCGGCGCCCCAACTGTCCAACGAAGAACGCCGGCTGTTCGAGGTAGGGGACAGTTTCTTTACCCAGAACTGGGTTTCCGCTCCGGCTTCCACCGAGGCCAGGGACGGGCTGGGTCCAGTCTTCAATGCTCAAGCTTGTGCGTCCTGTCACCTGCTGGACGGACGAGGACTTCCTCCCGATCCCACCGGAGCGCAGACGCGTCTGGGTCTGCTCGTCAGGCTCTCGGTTCCCGGTGCAGACCCCGTCACCGGTGCGCCGCTGCCGGATCCGGTGTACGGTGGCCAGTTGCAGGATCGGTCCGTTCTGGGGGTGCCTGCCGAAGGGACATTGAACGTGACCTACGAGTACATCGTCGGCGCCTACGGCGACGGCAGCGAATTCGAGCTGCGGGCGCCGACATACGAGATCGTCGATCTCGCCTTCGGTCCCCTGGCGGAAAATGTGCGTACCAGTTCCCGTTTGGCACAGCAGGTGGTGGGAATAGGGTTGCTGGAAGCTATTCCCGCCGAATCGATATTGGCCGCCGCCGACCCCGATGACGCCGACGGCGACGGCATCTCCGGCCGGGCCAATGTGGTTTGGGATGCCAGGGCGGGAACCCATACCCTGGGCCGGTTTGGATGGAAGGCCAATGTCGCCACCGCCGAGCAGCAGGCCGCCGGAGCGTTTCACGGCGACATCGGGATAACTTCGGTTCTGCACCCCGAAGAGAACTGCAGGCCCGTCCAACGAGATTGCTCCGCCGCTCCTCACGGAGGCACGCCTGAGATAACCGACTCCCGCCTGGCGTTTGTGGTCCTGTACATCCGCACCCTGGCGGTTCCCGCCATGCGGGGACATGAGACTGCCCCGGTGCGGGCCGGCGCGCAGTTGTTTGCGGACTTTGGGTGTGCGGCCTGTCACACTCCCACCCACCAGACCGGAACAGTGGACCTTTTGACCCTCTCCAACCAGACCATTCATCCCTACACTGATCTGTTGCTGCACGACATGGGACCGGGTCTGGCTGATAACAGGGAAGATTTCGCGGCCAGCGGTAGCGAGTGGCGCACCCCGCCGCTGTGGGGTCTCGGACTTGTTGACGATGTCCAGGGGTATCGGTTCCTTCTGCATGACGGCCGGGCCAGGACCTTGGAGGAAGCCATACTGTGGCACGGCGGAGAGGCTGAAGCTTCCCGCGAGGCGTTCAGGATGGCCGATGCCGAGGACCGGGCTGATTTGGTGGCTTTTTTGGAGGCATTGTGAACCTCCGACGCCCGGTCGGGACACTGGTTGCGTTCGCGGTTTTGGCGGCTTCCTGCGCGGGAGCCCCGAGCCGTCCGGAGATCCTGGACGATTTGGCTGGCGAGGCGATCATCCCCGCTTACGAGCGGTTCCAAGCCGCTGCTTCCCACATGTACTCCACCATCGGTGGATTCTGTGAAGCCCCGGACAGTGCGGGGCTGGCCGCTTCGCGGACCGCGGTGGATTCCGCACGCCAGGCTTGGGTGGGCGCCCAGGCGATGTGGGTGGGTCCGGTGATGGAACGGCGGTCCTGGTCGGTGGTCCGGTGGCCGGTGGACCCCGACCAGATCGAGGATATGATTTCCGACACTTCTGTCGGGTTGGACTTCGAGCGCCTGGCCACCCGCATCGGATCCGATCAGCGGGGCCTGGATGGGTTGGAGTACGTTCTCCACGCCGGAGACGACCCACTGGCTGCGCTGCAGGATCCCCGCAGGTGCGAATACCTGCAAACCGTCTCGGAGATCATTGCCGACCAGGCCGACCTGCTTCTCTCCGACTGGACCACCGGCCGGGAGGGAGGCGCTCCCTACCGGGAAACGTTCAGCGTTGCCGACGGCGACGGGTTGGACTCGTTGGTAAACGACGCCTTCTTCCTTCTCGAATCCGTCACCGACCTGGAATTGGGTTCTGCCCTGGGAGTGATGGGCCGTTCACCCAAACTGGAAGCCATCCAGGAAGGTGAGGCGGGCGGTGGGGTGACTGACCTTCTGGAACGTTTGCTCGGCTTGCAATCGGTATTGATCGGGCAGGACCTCGATTCCGGGCTGGACGCCCTGTTGACCGAAGACCTGGCGGAACGGCTCTCAACGCAGATGATTGCCGCCCTTGACGCCGTGGAGGCTATCCGACCACCCCTGCGGCAGGCCGTGGTCGACACTCCCGCCGTGGTCGCAGCCGCCCGGGATGCCGTGAAAGCCGTGCAGATCAGCGTGGCCACCGAGGTGATCGCCCAATTGGGAGTGGCCCTCGGGTTCAGCGATGCCGACGGCGACAGTTCCGGTTGAAGCCCGACCCCTGTCGGATTTTCTGGCGCGACTCGGCGCTGCGGCCCGGCGGCCGGTGGCTGCCGACTCGGTGGCAGTCTTTCGTATCGGCTTCGGGGTGGTGGCGACCTTCGGTTCAGTCCGTTTTCTGGCCCGCGGCTGGGTGGACAGCCTCTATCTCGCGCCTACCAATCATCTGAGTTATCCGGGCTTCGACTGGGTTCACCCGCTTCCCGCTCCGTGGATGCACCTTCTCATGGTGGTGCTGGCTCTTCTGGGGATCTGTGTGGCCTTGGGGTACCGGCATCGGCTGGCCGCGGCGTTGTATGCGGTGGGATTCACCTACACGGAATTGATCGACGCGGTCCTGTATCTGAACCACTACTGGTTCGTCACGCTGGCCGCAGTGCTGTTGGTGCTCCTCCCCGTGCACCATCGCTGGTCGCTCGACGCCCGGGCAGGTCGGGTGGAGGCGAGAGCGACCGTGTCGGCGGCGGTGGTCTGGGTGCTCCGGGGGCAGTTGGGTCTGCTCTATGCCTTCGCCGGGTTGGCCAAACTCAACGGAGATTGGCTGCTGAGAGCCCAACCGCTGCGGCTGTGGCTGGCCGACCGCACCCATCTTCCGATCATCGGGCCCCTTCTCGATGAGCCGGTGGTCGCCTACCTGGCCAGTTGGGGGGGCGCCTTTTTCGACTGCACCATCGTGGCCTGGCTGCTGTGGCGTCGCAGCCGTCCGTGGGCGTACATGGCGCTGGTCGGGTTTCATCTAGCCACCGGAGTGATGTTCCGGATAGGGGTGTTTCCGTGGGTGATGATCGTGAGTGGTCTGGTGTTTTTCGGCCCCGACTGGCCCGTAAAGGCGTGGCGAGCAATCCGACCAGGGTCCAAGGCGAGAGCAGCGGCGCCTGGTGCAACGGCAAGGATCACCCGACCGGCTGTGGTGCTTTTGGTCGCCTTGGCTTTGTTCCAGGTGCTGCTGCCGCTGCGACACTACGCCTACACCGGGAACGTGAGATGGACCGAGGAGGGTTACTACTGGTCATGGCGGGTCATGCTCACCGAGAAGACGGGGTACGTCGAGTATCGAGTTACCGATACTTCCGGAGGACATACCTGGCTGACCGGACCCGAGCTTGTCTTGACCGATTGGCAGACCGGGCAGGCCAACGTGCGGCCTGATCTGATCCACGCCACGGCTCGTCTCATAGCCGATCACTATCAACGACAGGGGTTTGAAGATCTCGAGGTGCGAGCCGATGCCTGGGTGTCGATGAACGGACGCCCCGCTCGACGGATTGTCGACCCCTCAGTGGACCTCCTGTCCCAACCTCGCAACCTGGCGCCATCCGCATGGATCCTGCCCGCCGGTTGATCCGAGCCGTGTTCGTCGTCCACCGGAACGATGCGGACGAGGCGCCGCCGAGAGTCCCGTCTGCTCCAGGACGATCCGACTGTCCGCAGGCCATTCCCTGCTACTCGGATGGCTTGTCCGGTCGGAGGAGGCCGCAGTGTCGAGGAGTCGAGCCGGGGCAACGAACCTCCCATCGGACCAGAAATGGCGCCCGGTTCTTCAGGGCAATTCCAAGCGGATGCCACCCATCGGGGTTTCATCCGGGTCCAGCAATGCGTTGGTGGCCTTCAACTGCCCTTCGGTAGCCGCCCGATCCTCCCAGGGCATGGCAGCGGTCCACCGCCAGGCAAAGCTCATTACCTTGACCAGGCTGCCGATGTGCTCTCCGTCCGACAGTGAGGCTCTCCGTATCCCACCGAGGTATTCGCGGCGATAAACGCTGGGTATGACGATCCGCGCCAGGTTGGCTGCCGAAAGTTCGGCGTTCATCATCACGCGGGCCACCCGCCCGTTTCCGTCGATGAAGGGATGAACTTCAAGGGTCACCATCATCACGTACAGGGCTCGCCGGAATCCGGCGGGAACCGAGGAGACGAGTTCAAGACCCTTCATGAGAGTACCCTCCACCAGGTTGGGAGCCACGAACACATACCCTCCCGCCTGGTTGTTTTCGTGTTTCCATAGACCGGGCAGCAACTCCGGTCGTCCGACGGCCATGATCGTTTCGTGACGTTTGCAGAGGTGGCTGACGATCTCCTCTGGTTTTTCGGAGACGGCCTTGCGGCCAACAGGATCTACGACACAGCGATGGGTCCCCAGTATGTCGTGTCCATCGGCGGCGCGGGTTGCTGGAGGCTCTTGGCTCTCCACGATATGCCGGGCCTCGTTCACTGTGAAGATTGTTCCTTCGATGTAGTTCGAGAAGTAGCTTTCGAAGAAAGGCAATTCCCCGGGAGAGGGCTCCGCAGGCAACCAATCCGGCAGGTCGGGATCGTCGTATTTATTGAGCCCTTCTACTAATCGTTGAAACATCCCCATCCGCCGCTCGTCCCAGGCTCGACCTTTGACTACCGCTCTGAAATACCTACCGGCGGCAGGGCTGGGTGGTCTCTGACCAGCCAATTGCTCGAAGATGCGTTTGATGTTCTCAACGCGATCCGGTGCATCCAGAACTTCAGCCATCGCCACTGCGTTGCCGCGAAGGCGCGATATACGCTTCGGTCCCCAGACCAGGGCTTTCCGAGCCAGCCAATCTTCCAGTTCGCTCGGCGACAAGGTTCGAGCAGGTCGCTTTCCCCGACGACGTGACACTGCCATGTTGTCCACCAGAGTTCGAGCCGGACTGGACATCCTCAGACCCTCTGCCCACATCGGGTCTTCTGTCGGTTCATCGACCGGTCTCCCGTTACGAACGTGTACGACCAGACCGGGTAACCGGATAGGCGTACGCCTTTCCTCAGAGGCTACGAACAGAAAGCCGTTCACCACTCGACCCCCTTCGGCCGCCGAACGGTCCACTATGAGCGCACCCGGCAGCAGGCGGCCCAGGATGAACCAGCGGTTCTCCACCACTATTTCAGCAGCATCACTTTTCAGATCCGCCGTATAGAGTCGAGGCGCCAAGCGGCGTATCCGTTCCTCGGCCACGGCCCTTCTCAGGGTGGCGGTCGAAGCTATGTCTTCGTTGTCGAAGAAAACGGACCGCATCTCGGTGGGCCAGGGGGGGTAGGTCGTTCGGGCCATGCATGGAATGATATCAACGGTTCTCTTTCTTATACATGCATTTTTGTGCGATAATGGGTTATATATACGTTTTAGTGCGGATAAGAGCTATGCTAAGCAAATCTGTCCAAATAAGGTCCTGATGGGCTGTCTTGTGCAAACAGGACGTCTTCTGAGCCCTTCTTATGAGTAGGCCTGATAACAGGATGCCGGTAGCTTCCCGATCTATCGGCTTGATGAAGAGGGCTCCTTGCGGGTTGCTCGGCAAAACTCCCCGCTTTGGTTACCCGTCGATGAACAACCGGCTAGCTTAAGATGGCAAAGCAAACTATCCCCTAATCGAGGAGGAACACTTTGACCCCCAAACGATTTGATTCTGGAATTACCCGTCGCCAATTCCTGGGAGGAAGTTCCGCGCTGCTGGCCTTTGCCGCCATGGGAGGATTTTCAAGCCTGTTGGCGTCCTGCGGCGGAGGGGACCCCACCGATGAGGGGGCGGAGCCGGGTGAGGACTTCACCGGAGAACTGGGGGTGCTGATCGGGACGCACATGGATCCCATCAAGCAACTCCTGGAACAGCACGAGGCCAACGTGGGGTTCGCTCCCAATGTCGAAGAGGTCACCAGTCCCGACCTGCGCACCAAGCTGACCACTTCCTTCCTGGCGCAGAGTTCGCCTTGGGACGCGGTGTTCGTCACCGCCACGTTGGGGGCCGAGCTCACCAACGGCGAATGGCTCACCAACGCCGGTCCCTTCATGGACGAGCGGGTTCGCAGTGAACCCGACCTATTGACCCGGGGCATGGGCGCAGTGGAGTTTGGCGGGGAAACCTGGGCCGTGCCGTGGACCATGGGCAGTCAGTTGTTGCACTGGAACAAGAAGCTCATGGAACAGGCGGGGCTCGATCCCGACCTTCCGCTCGACTGGCATTCCACTCCCAACTCCTATGACACCTTTGTTGAATACGCCATAGCGATGACGGGAGAGCGGGACGGTGTCCAGTACTACGGACTCACCGACGCCTGGGCCGACCAGCACGTTCTGTTCACCTGGGGCGGCATGCTTCACATGCACGGCGGGACTTTCCTCGACGAGGAGCAGCAGCCTGCCTTCAACAGCGAGGCAGGGGTAGAAGCGCTGCAGAAGCTGCATGACCTGCTTCACGTTCACAAGTGCATAGATCCCGCCGTCCCCACCTACACCTGGGTGTTCGACGCCACCCCCGGCTTCTTCGACGGAACGAGAGGCATGTTCATCTCCTGGCCGTTCGTGGCGGGAGTGGCGGCCCTTCCCGACGCGGCGCCCGGAATCGCCGGTCACAGCGCCTTCGCTCCCAACCCGGCCGTGGTGACCAGCGGATCGGTGGACGGGTCGGAGTTCTTCGGAGTCCCGGTCTATGCCGAGAACAAGGACGAGGCCTGGCGCCTGCTGGATCTGATCTCTTCCCGCGAGGGCCAGAGAGTGGTGGCGCTGGGCGGATGGGGATCCATCTACAGCGGGGTCCTGAACGAGCCCGACATCGTGGAAGCCTTCCCGTTCTATCCGGCCCTGGCCAAGGCGTACGAGTATCCCGTGGAAGGAGGGTGGTCCGAGGACCGTCCTCGCTGGACGCAGTTCCTCTCCGACGAGATCCACGAGGTTCTGGCGCAACGGAAGACTCCGCAGCAGGCCCTGGACGACGCAGCAGCAGCCACCCTGGAAGCTCGCAGGCAGGACGAAGCGTAAAACCGCGCCCGACTCCATGACTTCCCAGGAGCAGGCGGTCGAGGCTCGGGCCGGCCGGACTCGCCGCCGCGGTCGTTTGGTCGCGGCGGCGATGGTGGCCCCGGCGGTGCTGGTGGTGTGCGGCGTGTACGCCTATCCGGCTCTCTCGACCCTGGCCTACAGCTTCTCCAAGATAGACCTGTCTCCCCGATTCCGGATCGAGGGTTTCGTCTGGTTCAAGAACTTCATCAACCAGTTGACCGATCCCCACTTCTGGCAGGCGACCCGGATAACCGTCTACTTCGGGTTGATGCTCTGTGTGCTGACGGTGGTGCTGTCCTTTTTGATAGCCCTCCTCCTGAACAGGACCTTCTTCGGCCGGGGTCTGCTCAGGGTGACCGTCCTGCTCCCCTGGGCGGTGCCGCCCGTCGCCTCCGGGGTGCTGTGGGTGCAGATGTTCCATGCCGAATTCGGATTTCTCAACGGACTGATCAGGGCATTCGGCGGAGAAGGGGGAATAATCTGGTTGGGCGGTTCGACCATCGCCCTTCACTCGGTGCTGATCACCGAGGTTTGGAGATGGATTCCTTTCGCCACCCTGTTCATCCTGGCCGGCCTGCAGATCGTGCCCAGGTCCGTCCGGGAGGCGGCCGCCATCGACGGCGCCGGTCCGTGGCGGGGTTTCCGCCATGTGACCCTCCCGCTGATGCTGCCGGTGGTGGTCCCGGTGGTGATCTTTCTGTTCGTGTGGGCAATGAAGGTGTTCGACACCATCTTCGTTCTGACCCGAGGGGGACCCATCCGGGGCACTACCACCCTCAATTTCCTGACCTATCGCCAGGGATTCGAGCAGTTCGATTTCGGCAACGCGGCGGCTACCGCATACCTTCTATCTGCCCTGACGGTGCTGGCAATTGCCGGTTTGGGGTGGATGCTGGCCCGATCCCGGCGACTGGCGGGGATGTAGCGATGGTGGCCTCGAACCGCATGTCCGCGGGACGCCGGCTCAAACGGGCGATGATATACGGCGCCGCAGTGCTGGTCCTGGTCGTGACGGCCTTTCCCCTCTACGGGATCATCCTGACCAGCATCCAGACCGAACCCGACATTCGCTCCCGGGACGTGGCGTTCGTCCCCACCTACATCGAGACCGAGCATTATCAGAGGATCTTTGAGGAGGCCTCGGGCATCCCGGTGGCGGAATCGATGGTGAACAGTCTGGTGGTGGCGCTGGCCACGGCCTTTCTGACCGTGGCGATCGCGGTGCCCGCCGCCTACGCCCTGCACCGGATGACGGTCCCGGGGAGGAGGATCATTCTGGGCGGGTTCGCCGCCATCTACATTCTTCCCACCCTGTTGTTCGTTCTTCCCCTGTTCATCGCGGTGGTGCAATTGGGCCTCTACGACACCTACATAGGGTTGGTGCTTCCCTACGTGGCCTTTACCCTGCCCTTCATGGTGTGGATCATGGGATCGTTCGTCCGGGCGATACCGGTGGAAGTGGAGGAGATGGCCCGGATCGACGGCGCCGGGCTTCGCCAGCTGATGTTTCGTATCATCATCCCGTTGCTCCGGCCCGGGATCTTCGCCGGGTTGCTGTTGGGCTTCATTCTTGCTTGGGTGGAGTTCCTGACCCCGTTGCTCTTCACCAGCGACCTTTCCATTCTCACCGTGACGCTGGGGTTGTTCCGCTCAACGACGGACATCGCCATCGGGCAGTTGGCGGCGGCCACGGTGATAACCGCCCTGCCGGTGATCCTCATCACCGCCATCTTCCAGCGCAACATCTCCGAGGTCGTGACCGCCGGGGTGGAGAGATGACGGGCACGGCCTTCGAAACATGGTTTGGGAGTTCTACGGCTTGGACTTGAGAGGAGTTGATTTGTGGACAACCAGATAGATGTAGTCATCCAGCCGGTGGTGCTGAGATTCACCCTCTTGGATGACGAGGTGGTCTATTTCTTCGCCGCGGATACCGAGGCTGTCTTGGATCGGATGGAACTGATGATGGGAATAAACCCGGAGACGGACATGTTGTTCGACTCCAATCTCGGATTCATGCCGGTCTCCACGACCGTATTGATCAGGGGGGAGAAGAACGTTGTGGTCGATCCCGGCAATCATCACACCGGGTTCTACGGACAATTGGCCATTGGCCTGCAGCGATTCGGGTTAACGCCGGGAGACATAGACACGGTTGTGTGCACGCACTGTCATCACGACCACATGGGCAGCGCCTTCCGTATTCCCGGCGCCGACATCGTGCTGGGTGAGGGCGAAGCCGACTTCTGCGAGGAGTTGTACGGCGCCGCCGAGACGGAAGCCCGACTTTCGGTGATGGGTCGCCTGATCGAGGTGGGAAGGGGAGAGGAGCTGGAACTGATGCCCGGGGTAGTGGCCATTTCGACGCCCGGACACACCCCCGGCCACATCAGCGTGGTGGCCGAGAATGAAGAGGGAGAGAGGGTGGTAGTGGCGGGAGACACGGTAATGACCCGTCGGGAGTATTCGGATCGGACGTTCTCCCACTGGTACACCAGCGGTCAGCTGCGGGAGCTGCACTCCAGCCTGGATCGGCTACAGGCCCTCCGGCCGAATACGGTTATGCCGGGCCATGACCGGGCCTTCGCTCCCCGGGGGAGTTGAGATGAACGCTTTGCGAACCGCGGTGGTGGGCACCGGAGCGATCGGGTCTCTCCACGCCCGCATCTATGCCGAGCACCCAATGGCCGAGTTGGCAGGCATCGTCGACGCCAATCCCGAGACGGCGGAGGCGGTAGCTGAACCTTTGGGCGTCCCCTGGTTCACCGAGGTGTCGGATCTGTTGTTGAGTTGCGAATTCGAGGCTGCCTCAGTTTCCGTTCCGGAGCACTATCGCTACGAGACCGCTATGCCCCTGGCAAGGGCCGGTAAACATCTGCTGCTCGAAAAACCCCTGGCGCCCAGTCTGGCTGAGGCGGATCGCCTGATAGCCGACCTGCAAGAGACGGGCGTCCTCACCATGGTGAACTTCATCCTGCGATTCGATCCTCGTTATTCGGAAGCCAAAGCGGCGGCTGCCAGTGGCAGGCTGGGGGATATCCATACCATGTTCACCCGCCGACGGGGATCGTATCTGGGGGCAGAGATCTACGGGGTCTGGACCGACCTGCTGATATCCACCGGCATCCACGATCTGGACGCCATGGCGTGGCTGGCTGACTCGCCGGTCACCCGGGTGTATGCCGAAACCATCTCTCGGCGCTTGGCCGACTACGGACATGACGACGCGGCCATGGTGATGGTGCGGTTCGACAGCGGCGCGATCGGGGTCTTGGAGACCAGTTGGGTGATGCCCAATCGTCTCCCGGCCGGGTTGGATGCCTGCCTGGAGGTGGTTGGGACCGGAGGAGCCGTCTTTGTCGACAGTTCGAATCATGGGCTGTCGATTATGGACGCCGAGGCATATTCGAAGCCCGATCTCACCCACTGGCCGGTGATACTGGACAGGGTCGGGGGAGACCTGGCAGCATCTCTGGACCACTTCATACGCTCGGTAAGGGGTGGTGTGGCGCCCGAGGTCACTCTCGAGATGGCTCGACATGCCCAGGCGATGGTGGACGCGGCCAAGCGTTCCGCGGCCTGCCATGCTCCCGTGGAGCTGACTCCTCCTCCTCCCTGCTGATCGAACCAAATCCCCTGAAATCAATTCCAAAACGCCGTCCCGGGAGGTAGTTCCGCCAGGCATGGAGGGTCGGCGCCCGGCCGGGAGCAGGTGATGGACGCGGCGGCCGTGGCGAGTTCCATCACTTCGCTCCAAGCGGTCAAACCCAGGTTGCCGAGGCGTTGCCGATCACCCGCCAGACCCAGATTCCACACCGAAGCCAGGATGGAGGCAACGAACGTGTCTCCCGCTCCGACCTCATCGGCCACCTCCACGGGCTTTCCCTCCATCGACAGGTCACCTTTGGCGGTGTACACCGTGGCGCCCGATCCGCCGTGGGTGATGAACACGGTGGAAGCCCCTGTCGACAGCAGTTCCTCGGCGCACGACTCTCCACTCCGACCGGGCCATATCCATTCGAGGTCCTCATCGGATGCCCGATAGATGTCTGCCCTGACCACCCATCGGTTGTGATAGTGGTCCCAGCGGGCGCGGTCGTCGATGATCTGGGGGCGGACGTTGGGATCCACCGAGACGATGCCCCGGTGGTTCTCCGCCAGACGGGCCAGGACTTCTGCGGTCCGGCCCCGGAACATCCCGAGCGTCCCGCCATGGACGATGTGCGGCCCCTCCCCGAGACTCTTCGTGTCGACCGACGAGAGCATCGTATCGGCGGTTGCCTTCCCCTCGAAACGGAAACGCAGCCGGGGGGTGTGTTCAACGATGGCCCGGGCGGTGGGTTCGGGGCCTCTTTGACAGGCTCGAACATCCACCTGGTTGTCTCTCAGGAATGCCCAGATCGCCTCCCCGTAGGCATCTGTGGAGACACGACCCACAAAGGCAGTCGGAACCCCCAGACGGGCACAGGCGACGGCGACATTCATGGGGCCTCCGCCCGGCGCCGGATCCGGAACCAGATCCACCAGGGCCTCACCGCAGCTAACGATCACATGCCACCCACCAACCGGTTAACTTAGGGGCAATGATCCGAAACGAACCTGCAAACTCGGTGCATCCGGTTTTTCGCAGAGACTGCGCCGGGAACCACCGCCACCGGGGTTCGGTAAGCCTGGTGACCGTGATCGGCTGATGGTCGGATCCAGCCCGAGGATAGGGGTCGCCTCCGTCTTTCAGGAGACCAATACATTCAGCCCCAGGCCCACCGGGTGGGAGGATTTCACGGTCCTGGTGGGGCGGGAGGCATTGGATGTCCTGGGCGGCACCTACTCGGAATTCTCCGGGGCGGCCGCCGAACTGGTGCGACTGGGAGGGGAACCGGTCCCGTTGCTGTCGGCGGACGCCCTCCCGTCGGGACCGGTTACGGAGGAGACGTTCGACCGGCTGTCCGAGTTGCTTGACGCCGGTATCAGGCAGGCCGGCAAGCTTGACGGGTTGGTGCTGTCCTTGCACGGGGCGATGGTGTCGGAGACCCACTTCGACGCTGATTCGATGCTCATAGAGGTCGCCCGCAGGCGCATGGGCGGTGCGCCGGTGGGGGTTTGCCTGGATCTGCATGCCAACCTGACCGGCCGGATGGTGGAATCGGCGGACGTTATGGTGACATACCACACCGAACCGCACATTGATATGGGGTCGACCGGGGAGAGAATCGCCCGTCTGGTCGCCGCCACGGTGCGGGGCAGCATCTCTCCCGTTATGGCTTTGGCCAAACGGCCGCTGCTGATCCCTGCCGAAGGCATGCGTACCGACGTGGGCCCGATGTCCGAGGTCCGCCAACTCGCTGACCGGAAGACCGAAGGCCCGGTGCTGGACATCTCGATCTCCCCGGTGCAGCCCTGGTTGGATGTGCCGGAACTCGGTTTGGGGGTTTTGGTGGTTACCGACAATGACCCCGACGGCGCCATCCGCCTGGCGGAGCAATTCGCGGATGAGGTCTGGCGAAGACGGTCCCGGATGACCACCCCCCGAGTCATGACTCCCGCGGCGGCTTTTGCTACTGCGCGGCGATCGGGGACCCGGCCGTTTGTGATGGCGCACACCGCCGACTGCCCCACCGCCGGGGCTACGGGGGACGATCCGATAATGGTGAACGAGACCGCAATGCACGGGGCCGATTTGGTGGTGATGCATACGGTGCTGGACCCCGCGGCCGCCCGCCGTTGTGCGGGGTCGGTGGGAAGCCGGGTGCGGATGGAGGTGGGGGCGGTTTTCAATCCCGCGGCGCGACGGGTCACCGTGGAGGGGGTGGTTACCGCGGCCGGGGCGGGGAGCTACCGGATGACGGGCCTGTCCCACACGGGAAGAGAGGTTTCGATGGGCGAGTGGGGGGTCATCACTTCCGGTCTTCACCATCTGTTGGTCACCTCCCTTCCCGCCATCACCGCCGATCCGGCCACCTGGCGTCATGCCGGACTGGATCCTGATCAGGCGGATGTCCTGGTGGTACGTTCCTGCAGTGACTACCGGGCCAATTTCCCCTCCGCCGCCCCCGAAGCGATCAACCTCGACCTACCCGGGGCCAGCACCCCCAAACTGGAGAGCCTCCATTTCCAACACGCCCCCCGCCCTCTCTATCCTCTCGATTCGGTGTTGGTCTGACAACGGGGTGAGCTGGGGCCCGGACGGTTTCGCCATGTACTGTCGCGTTCCCGGTGTGCTGTGAGCCGGCGGGGTAGGAAAGATAGAATCCAGTCCAGGTTAAGATCGGCATTTGCAGTTCGGTTAACTTAGAGGTCATGATCCCGATACGAATCGGTAACTTTTCGTCCCGTGTCTCCAACCGGAGTGGGGAGCGATCGGTAGGCCAGTTGTACCCGCGTTTGGTGCAACTCGGGGTCCCGAGGACCTGATGGTCGGGGCTGGTCCGAGGATTGGGGTTGCCTCCCTGGTTCAGGAGACCAATACTTTCAGCCCGAAGCCGACCGAATGGGAAGACTTCACCGTTCTTGTCGGCGCTGAGGCGGAAGTCGCTTTGGAGGGAACCAACACCGAATTTGCAGGAGCGGTTTCCGAATTGCGCCAGCGGGGCGTAGATCACGTGCCTCTGGTTGCTGCCTGGGCACTCCCGTCGGGGCCGGTCACGGAGGGGACCTTCCACCGGCTGTCCGAGTTGCTTGACGCCGGTATCAAGCAGGCCGGCAAGCTTGACGGGCTGGTGCTGTCCTTGCACGGGGCAATGGTGTCGGAGGATCACTTCGACGCTGATTCGACGCTCATAGAAGTCGCCCGCAGGCGCATGGACGGGGCGCCGGTGGGGGTGTGCCTGGATCTACACGCCAACCTGACCGTCCGGATGGTGGAGTTGGCGGATGTGATGGTGGGATATCACACCGAGCCGCATATCGACATGGCTTCGACAGGAGAGCGAATCGCCCGGCTGGTGGCCGCCTCGGCGCGAAACGAGATCAGGCCCGCCATGGGGCTGGCCAAGCGGTCACTTCTGATCCCTGCCGAGGGAATGCGCACCGATGTGGGCCCGATGTCGGAAGTGAGGACAATAGCCAATGGTCTGATCAGAGATCAGGTTTTGGACGTGTCCGTCTTTCCCGTCCAGCCCTGGCTGGATGTGCCGGAACTCGGTTTGGGGGTGTTGGTGGTCACCGACGACGATGCCGAAGGGGCGTCTTTGATGGCCGAGGGGTTGGCCTATGAGGTTTGGCGACGACGGGGAAGGATGGTCACCCCCCGGATCCTTACGACTTCTGCCGCTTTTGCCACGGCCCGGCTTTCCTCTACCCGGCCGTTCGTCATGGCGCACACTGCCGATTGCCCCACGGCCGGCGCTTCCGGGGATGATCCGATACTGGTGACCGAGGCGGCCCGGCACGGGGCTGACCTGACGGTGCTGCACTCGGTGCTGGACCCCGCCGCGGCGCGACATTGTGGTCGGGCGGTGGGGAGCAGAACGAAGGTCGACGTGGGCGGAGGTTTCAATCCCGCCGCCCGGCAGGTGACCGTGGAGGGGGTGGTTACCAGCGCCGGGGCGGGGAGTTATCGATTAACAGGATGCTCCTTTACCGGCAGGGAGGTTTCGATGGGTGAGTGGGCTGTCCTGACCACGGGACGTCACCATCTTCTGATCTCTTCCCGGCCTGCCATCACCGCCGACCCGGCTACCTGGCGACACGCCGGTCTGGATCCTGATCGCACAGATGTGCTGGTGGTGCGATCCTGCAGCGACTACCGGGCCAACTTCCCCACTGCGGCGCCGGAAGCCATCACCCTCGACCTGCCCGGCGCCAGCACTCCCCGCTTGGAGTATCTGCGATTCGTGCACGCCCCCCGGCCTCTCTACCCTATCGACCCGACTTTGATTTGAGTCCCGCCCACCCGAATGACAATGGCGATGTCAGGCACGGTCGACTGGTGGCGAGAGGAAGTTTTTCTCCGACAAACGGTAATCTATAGCAGCCATGACGGGGCGCGGCTCGGAGGTACGCGATGCACCGGTTCTCTTTTGAGATAGGGGCGATGTGACTTTCGAATTGGCTATCGGTTCCCGCATCGCAAAATCCCCGTTCTTCGATTGCACGGTGGCGGCGGGGGCGAAGCGCTTCTCGGTGTACAACCACATGCTCCTGCCCGTGTCCTACGGGGACGAGGTCGCTGAGTATTGGCGGCTCATCGACGGGGTGGTGATGTGGGATGTCGCCTGCCAGGTGCAGGTGGAGCTGTCCGGTCCGGATGCCGGCACGCTGGCCCAGGCAGTGGTGTGCCGGGACCTGTCGAATGTGGCGGTGGGTCAAGCCAAGTACGCCCCGATGGTTGATCACAGCGGTCGTCTCATGAACGACCCGCTGGCTTTGAGAGTGGACACCGACCGGTGGTGGCTGTCCCTGGCTGACAGTGACATGGTGTACTGGTGCAGGGCGGTGGGGGCCGAACGCGGACTGGATGTGAGGGTAACCATTCCTGACGTATACCCGTTGGCGGTCCAGGGTCCCCTGGCGGAGAAAGTGATGGCGGATCTGCTGGGGGAATGGGTGCGCGATCTGGGTTTCTTCAGATACCGGGCAACCACGGTGGAAGGAATTCCGGTGTGGGTGGGCCGGGCCGGATGGTCCAAGCAGGGGGGCTTTGAGGTGTACCTGCTCGATCGAGACCGGGGGTCTGACCTGTGGCGACTGGTGGCCGGGGCGGGAGAACTGCATGGCATCATCCCGGGCGCTCCCAACAACGCCGAGCGCATAGAGAGTTTTCTGTTGTCCTACCGGGGTGACACTCCTGACGATGTTGATCCCTTTGAGGCGAGACTGGACAGATTCCTGGATCTGGACTCGGGTGTCGATTTCATTGGCAGGGATGCCCTGATACGCAAGCGATCCGCCGGGCTGAGCAGACAACTGGTGGGTTTGTGGATCGAAGGAAATCATGTTGGTGGTTTGGAGCACCCCTGGCCGATCATGCTGGGTTCCCAGGCGGTGGGAACGGTCCGGGCGGCGGCCTATTCGCCCCGGTTGGAACGCAACATCGGCTTGGCCCTGGTTGATGTTCCCCACAACCGGACCGGCACGGTGCTGACGGCTGACCATCCGACCGGACCTCGAGAGACTGAGGTGACCGATCTGCCGTTTTGTGGTTCCCGACGACTTTAGAGACCTGCATCCGAGAGTCTTCGATTACTGGCCCCATTGCCACAGACGGCTAATGTTTTGGTCGTGGCTGATCTGACCGCTTCCGAAATCGATGTACTTTCCTTCTTGGAGGAAACCGCCGAAGAACAGTTGGCGTTTGCCCGGGAACTGATCGCCACTCCCAGTCCCAATCCTCCCGGCGGGGAAGTGGCGGTGGCGGAGGTGGTGATGCAGCGGCTGGAGCGATTGGGGATCACGGACATAACCGAGTTGGCGCAGGTGGTGGGACGTCCCAATCTGATAGTGAGGATTCCCGGCCCCGGCGACGGTCCCACGCTGGTCCTGTCCGGACATCTCGATACCAAACCGGCGGGCGACATGGCTCGTTGGGAGACAGATCCATGGGATCCGGTGGTCCGGGACGGCAACCTGTACGGTCTCGGTTCGGGGGACATGAAGGTGGCGGTGGCCGCCATGGTGTACGCGGGGGCGGCTGTGTCCCGAGTGTCGGGGTGGTCGGGGGAACTCCAGTTGGTGTTCACCGCCGACGAGGAAGCCGGTTCGAACCTGGGCTCCAAGTGGATGGCCGGACAAGGCTACCTGGATGCAGACGCGGCCATAATCGGGGAGCCATGCGGAGTGGTTTCGGAATGGGAGAACATCGGTGTGGTCTCCCGGGGCGCTGCCCTGGTCAAGATAGAGGTCATCGGGACGCAGATGCATTCCAGCGTTTCCGATCGGTTCGACCCGGTGAACGCCACGGTGGAGATGGCCTGGCTCATCCAGCGGATGCACACTCGGATGAAGAGCTACCTGACTTACGAACCGCACCATTTGGGGGGACCCGGTCCCACTGTCAATGTGGGCGTCATGTCGGAATCAGGGGTCTTCTATGGGGTCTACCCGGGAAACGGGTGGTTCGCCTGCGACATACGGTTGACACCTGGGATGACTGTCGAGAGCGTCAGGGCCGACATCCAACGTTTCCTGGATGACGCCATGGCGGCCAATCCCCGGCTCCGGGCGAAGCTGACAATCGAGGGAGGGGTTCCCGCCACCGAGATTCCTTTCGATCATCCGGTGGTGAGCGCAATCCGGCATGCCACTTCCCATGTGCTGGGAAAAGAACTGGAACCTGCCATCTTCCCCGGCGCCACCGACGCCTACAGCTTCCAGGCCACGGCCGGGATTCCCTCGGTTGCGGCCTTCGGCCCGGGATACCTGCCACGGGCACACGCTCCCAACGAACACTTGGCGGCCACCGGAGTTTACGAAGCCTCCCGGATCTATGCGTTGGCCGCTCTGCGTTACCTCGCATCCTGAATGGACCGTTCAAAGTCGAATCTGGTGCTAGTCTCGAGATTCCCAGTCTTGAAGGCCAGAAGGTCTTTGACCTGCTGAACAGGATCAGCCATTAGTTAGGCAAAGAAATAACTGCTTTGCATGCCCTTATGAAAGAAGGCTTCTGATGTACACCGTTCGCGTTCACCTGAATCGTGATCAAGGCGCGCTTTGGTGGGCCGAGGGAGACCTTGGGTTCACCGGTGGAGCTGACACTTTGGCTGAACTGGTAGGTTTCATTCGAGAGTGGGCGGCTTGCGAAGGAGTTGGGGACCGACTCCAGGTTCGTTTCTGGTAGGGAAGCAGGAAGTGGACGAGCCGTTCCCAGTGCAAGTGGCAGGTTCCGCTGAAGTCGCCTTCGAGGGGTGTTCCTGCCGATCGCACCAGTTTCGCACTGGCAGGTGCCTAGCATGACAGTGAAGATCGTCTGCTGGAACATCGCACGTAGACGTGCCGCTTGGCGGTTCCTGCTCGGTTGCGAGGCGGACGTTGCACTCTTACAGGAGACGAACCTGCCGCCTGATGATGTGGCTGGGCAGGTTGAGGTGGACCCGGCGCCGTTCCATGACGCCGATGGATACAGGTTCTCGCGGGCGGCCGTCGTGAAGCTCTCCGATCGGATTCAGGTGGAATGGCTGGAGCCCGTGCCGATTACCGAGGCGCGGGGAGGCGACTTCGTTGAGAGTCAACCAGGAGCCATTGCGGCCGCTATCGTTTCCGGACCGGGCGTGACACCGTTCATCGCCGCCTCGATCTGCGCGGCATACGACAAGGTCTATCGATCCGTAGGCAAGATGTACATAGTCGACGCTTCCGTGCATCGGATCATCTCTGACCTGTCGCTGCTGATAGGGAAACAGAGGGGACACCGCATCGTGGCGGCGGGTGATCTCACCGTCTGGCATGGCTACGGAGGGAACGACTACTGGAAACGGCGCAGCGACACTGTCTTCGAGCGCATGGAGGCCATTGGGCTTCCTCTGGTCGGGCCACAGCATCCTCACGGACGGCAGGCCGATCCCTGGCCGACCTGGTTGCCGGAGGACAGCCTGAACGTTCCCACCTACCAGAGAATCGGGGAATCCCCCGCCACGGCGAGAGACCAGATTGATTACGTGTTCGCCTCACAGGGCATGGCGGACTCCGTAGAAGTACGGGCCCTGAACGGTGTTGAAGAGTGGGGACCAAGCGACCATTGCAGAATAGAGATCGCGGTCACCTGAAAGGAATGGCAGGTCTCGGTCACCGGTTCGAAAACAGGATGAGAACGAGTTCGCCTGTAAGCCGGATTCTGTGGGGACCGTTTCCGGCCCCCGGTGACCATCCATCTGGGATCGCCGTCGCCGGCGACCTCGTGCGGCTCACCCGGGACGATTCGATGGGCCGCCGCGTCCCTGCTTAGCCTTGCTCCGGGTGGGGTTTACCAGCCGCCCCGGTTACCCGGCGCGCTGGTGGTCTCTTACACCACCGTTTCACCTTTGCCTGTGCTCTCTGGTCAAGAGCCATCGGCGGTCTGTTCTCTGTGGCACTTTCCGTCGGGTCGCCCCGCCTGGGCGTTACCCAGCACCCTGCCCTGTGGAGTCCGGACTTTCCTCAAGCCTCGGTTTTACCCTACGCCCGCGGTCACCCGGCGAACTCGCTCTTTGCTTTGTATGTTATGTCACAAATCCGGTGCCCTTCCAGCGGTTTGACCTGCCGAGTCTCCCGGTCTCCGCAGGGCTCTGTTCATCGGCGTCCGGCCCACCATCCGGTGAGTCCGCCGAGGACGACTCCCAGCAATGCCGCCGGCAGCACCTGGGAAATCGTGACGTTGGCGCCTCCGGTGGCGGCCAGCATTACCAGGACTGCGACTATTGCCAGCCCCGTTACGGAGCCGTGGAAGCGTTGTTGCAGGGAGACGGACCGTCCTGACACCCACCCGCCGACCAGCACCCCCGCCACCAATCCCCCCACGGCGCCGCCCCCCCGGCTGTCTGCGCTGCCGAAACCCGGGAAGAGTTCCCAGCCCAGGGCGCCCAGCCACCACTCGACGAGGGTGACGAACGCCACCGCCAGGAGTCCCACGGCCGTGCCCAATACCAAGGCTCGCAATCGGACGCTAGGAATTCTCAAGCTTGTCACCTTCCCGTTTCAGCGATGACCCGGATCCTGTTAGCCGAGAAGGGTAGAGTTTTACGATGTTGATCGCATAGCCTGGAGGAGAACAATATGAAGCAGTCGTATATCGCCGAGTTGATCGGCACTTTCATTCTGGTGGCAATAGGGTCGATGGCTGCCCTCTCTTCAGGTGGGAACCTGCTGATCGTGGGATTCGGATTCGGACTGGCGCTGCTCATCGCCCTTTATTCGGTAGGTCACATTTCCGGAGGACACTTCAATCCCGCGGTTAGCCTGGCGATGCGGTTGGGCGGCGCCCTCAGCACCGCTGACATGATCGGGTACTGGATCGCCCAGGTCATCGGTGCGGTTCTGGCGTCGCTGGCCGTGCTGGCCATGAAGGGATCGGATGCCGTAGCCGACACTATGAACACCTTCGGAGACACCGGTCCCGCCTTCGGCGCCGAGATCATCCTAACCGGCGCCTTTGTGTTGGTGATCATGGTGGTGGGAAGCCAGGGTCTCAGCCACGCCCGGGTGGTGATCTCACTGGCGCTGGTCGCTATCCATTTGGCAGGAATACCCATCTCCGGGGCTTCGGTAAACCCGGCTCGATCGCTGGGCCCGGCGGTGGTGGCCGGCGACCTGAGCGGCATCTGGCTGTACATCGTGGCGCCTTTGGTCGGCGGGGCTGTGGCCTGGCTGGTTACCAAGGTGGCGCGTACCGACTCGGTCGACGCCTGAGGGACTAACAGGCTATGAACTGGGCTGATGTACTCGGAAAGCTGACGGCCGGGGAGGACTTGAGCCGGGAGCAGGCCCGGGCGGCCCTGAATGACATCATGAGCGGACAGGCCACCGCGGCTCAGACGTCTGCTTTTTTGGTCTCGCTTCGAATCAAGGGTGAAACCACCGATGAGATGGCCGGCCTGGTCGAGACCATGCGGGCCGTGGGCGTCAGGGTATCGATAGGGGAGCCGGTGGTGGACACGGCCGGGACCGGAGGAGATCGCTCCGGCACTTTCAACATCTCCACTACCGCCGCCCTGATCGCAGCGGGAGCCGGTGCCAAAGTGGCGAAGCACGGAAACCGGTCGGCTTCCTCGAAGTGCGGATCGGCGGATGTATTGGAAGCCCTGGGAATGGGCATCGAACTTGCGCCGGAACAAACCGCCGAGATGGTTAGGGAGGCCGGATTCGGGTTCTTCTTTGCTCCCCGGTACCACCCGGCCATGAAGTATGTGGTTCCGATCCGGCGTCAATTGGGGATACCCACCGTTTTCAATTTTCTGGGGCCGCTCACCAATCCGGCAGGCGCCACTCGTCAACTGATCGGCGTTTACGACAGCCGGATGGCGGAGCGGATGATCGGAGTGCTTTCCCGTCTCGGGACGGAGCGGGCATTGGTGATCCATGCCGACGACGGGTTGGATGAAGTGTCGGTCTCAGGCCCCACCAGGGGCTTCGAATTGGCGGGCGGCGAGGTTACACCGATCGTGTTCACCCCCGATGACTTCGGTCTGGCGTCTTCTGATGTTTCCGAACTGATAGGAGGAGACGCCCGCCGCAACGCCATGATGCTCCGGTCCGTGTTGGCCGGTGAGGTCGGTCCCCGCCGGGACGCGGCGGTGGCCAACGCGGCTGCGACGCTGATGGTGGCCGGGTTGGCGGAAACGGCGACGGATGGGGCCCGTATGGCGGCAAGGTCTATTGATTCGGGAGCGGCGGAACAGGTGCTCGACCAGGTAATCGAACTCAGCAGTACGTGAAGAACCCAGGGCGGGCGCCACCGGCGCAAATCCGGTGAGCACTTTCACCCGCGGTGTAAAGACCGTCTTTCACCTATACTTTTTCACATGAATCGCGGCGGGCGCTGGTCTTGGACAGCCGTATTGTTGCTGATTGGTTTGGTCGTATCCTCCTGCGGGGGCGGGGGTTCGGACAGCAGTGAACCGGCGGAGGCCGTCGCCGCGGTGACCAGCTCTCCCGAAACCACAGTTGCAACCACGACCCCGACAACCACGGATGAACTTCTCGGGCCGCCGGCGCCCGATTTCACATTGCAGTTGGCCGATGGCGGGACGTTCGCTCTTTCGGACCAGACCACCCCGGTCCTTATGATCTTTTGGGCTGAGTGGTGACCTACCTGTAGGCGGGAGTTGCCCGCTTTCGACCAGTTGGCCGGGGAATACGAAGGGAGGGTCGTGGTGGTGGCGCCGGCCTGGAAGTCGAGTTTGGAAGATACCACCCAGGTTGCAGATCGTCTGTTGCCTTCAGGGAAGGTCCTGTGGGGGTTGGATGGAAAGCAGGAGGTTTTCGCCGCCTACGGTGTGGGAGGACAGCCGGCCGGGGCGATCATCGCGGCCGACGGCTCCCTGGTCTCCACTTGGCGCGGAGCCAGGAACCCCGATGCGATCCGGGAGGTCCTCGACACCCTGTTGGCTGACGCCTGATGAGCCGCACAAAGCCTTCCCAACCCCCTGGCCGGGTGAGGTTGGCTGTCTGGGTACTTTGCGGACTGGTGTGGAGCGCATGTGGTTCGGAAGATACGGACCCACAGATCGAAAGCGCCGGTGCCGCGCCAACCACCCAGTCGACCTTGGACCAGCCGGTGGAGGAACCTTCTTCAGGGGTTGAGGATCCCGCTTTGGGCGACAACGATCCGGCGCCGACCAGCGGGGCGGTAACCACGAACACGGTGGCAGCAGAGACGACGGCGGCTGAGGAGGTTGACACGGACGTCACCACCACGGTGGCGGTTGTGACCGACGAGGACACTGTCGCCACCACGACTGCCGCTCCCACCACCCAACCCCCGACAACCACTGGGGCGATCACTACCACTTCTACGGCTGCTCCCACGACCACCACGACCGAGGCTCATGATCGTCCAGGCGCACCCGATTTCACCTTGGAGTTGGGAAACGGTGGAACCTTCACCCTTTCTGCCGAACCGCGGCCTGTCTACCTGGTGTTTTGGGCCGAGTGGTGACCGGCTTGTCGACGGGAGTTGCCCGTCGTGGATCAACTGGCGACCGAGTACCAGGATCGTGTGGCATTCGTGGCTCCGGCCTGGAAGGCCGGCCTGTCGGACACCTCACAAAGAGCCGGGCAGCTTTTGACCAGCGGAGCAGTGAAGTGGGGCCTGGACCAGGAGGAGCGGATCTTTTCGGCCTATGGAGTCGGTTACCAGCCGGTGACCGTTCTGGTCGGCGCCGACAAGACCATTGTCCAGACGCTGTTCGGTGCTCAGGGTGAATCTTCCCTGAGGAGCGCCATCGAAGAGCTGCTTTCCGTATCGGGCTGAACACTCGGTAACCGGTCCGTCACGGTTCCTGGTTCCAACGGACGTGACTGAGGTTTCATGAGACTCTGGGAGGTACTGCTTACCGGGACCTGTGTACTGGCCATCATCTGGCCGGCGTTGGAGGGCAAGCGGCTCCCCAGAGGGGTGGTGGCGGTGGTGCTGTCGGCCTGTGGGTCGATGCAGTTTCTGGTGGAGGGATTCCGGTGGCAACTGTGGGGTTTGTACGCAGTGGCCCTCGGGATGGCACTGGGTGATCTGCTGGCCGGTGAGAGACGGCTGGAGTCCTACCAGCGTATCCGCAGGGCGGTCTTGGGTGTGGTCGGAATCATGCTGGTGATCATTCCGCTGTGGGCCCTGCCCATCGTGGAAATGCCTCCGCCGACCGGACCCTATCAGATTGCCACCCGCAGCTTTGAGATCCGCAGCGATGATCGACTCGAGGACTACGGGGCCAATCCTGGCGAATTCCGGCGAGTGATGGTGCAGGTCTGGTATCCCGGTCGAGTATCAGGGGATGCCGAACCGCTCAGTCCCTGGATCGAGGACTTGGAAGTAGTGGGACCGGCTCTGGCCGAAACCCTGGGCATCCCGGGCTTCCTTCTCGATCACACCCGCTATACGGGCGCTCACAGTTACGAGCAAGCCCTGCCCTATCAGGGAAAGATCCCGGTCATTCTCTATTCACACGGATGGCGACTGTTCCGCAACGCGGCAGTGCACCAAATGGAGTCCCTGGCCAGCCACGGGTACCTGGTCATATCAGTCGACCACACTTACGGGTCGGTGGCCACGGTATTTCCGGACGGGGAGGTGGTCGGATTGGATCCCGATGCGCTTCCCGATCTGGACGAAGTAGGCGATGATGCGTTCGAAGTAGCGGCGATAAGGATTCTGCAGACCTACTCTGATGATCTCTTGATGGTCATCGCCGGCTTGGAAGAGGGGGTGAGCGGACCATTCGGATCATTGGCGGGGATTGCAGATATGGAACGCCTGGGAATCTACGGTCACTCTCTCGGCGGAGGAGCGGCAGTCAGGACCTGTCTGGTAGATACCAGGTGTCGGGTTGTGGCCTCCCTGGACGGGTGGGTCGAGCCGATCACCGCCTCGGAACTCTCGACAGAACTGGATGTGCCTTCCATGTTCATTCGGTCCGACCCTTGGCGAGAACTGGAGAATGACGGGGTGCTGAGGGGTCTGGTGGAACGCAGCAACCGGCGCACCTACTGGATTGGGATCGAAAACACCGTACACAGCGATCTGACCGCGGCGCCGGCGATCTCCCCGGTGGGAGGTTGGTTCGGGTTGCGAGGTTCCATGCCCGCGGCTCAGGTCTTTGCCATCGTCGACCGTTACCTGGTCTCGTTTTTTGACCGCCACCTGATGGGCGTGGGCGGCAGAGACCTGACCCAGGCCCCACCGCCGGGAGTGCTATTCGAGTTGATCCCGTAGGGAACGGTTGCCTGGTTCACCGGCTACCCGGCGCCCAGCACGCGGTCTATCTGTTCACCCAACTGCAGGGCGGTGGTCGGTCCGGTGATCCTTTCCGTAACCGTGCCGTCCGGTCCGATGACGTAAGTCTCCGGCACCCCGAAAACCCCGAATGAGATGGCTGCGCGACTGCCGGGGTCGGAAACGTAGCCGACCAGGGGTGAAACTCCCATCTCGTTGACGAAGGCGATGGCGTCTGTGGTGCGATCCTGGTAGGCGATCTGGACCAGTCGGACTCCCGCCCCGGAGAAGGCATCGGCCACCGCCATCAGATCGGCATGCTCCACCCGGCACTCCAGGCACCAGGATGCAAAGAAGTTGATGATGGTCACCTCGGCCTCGGGATCCGGGATGGCGAGTTCCCCCGATCCGTCCAGGAACGGAAGGGTCAAGATGGGTGACTGCCTGCCGATCAGCGGTGAGGGGGTTGATAGGGGGTCGTTTGAGAGTCGGGAGGCAAAAACCCCGGCGACAACCGCAGTCGAGACCACCACCAGTGCCGCAAGAGCCATCACCGCCCGGCCGGGCTTGTAACTCACCGACACGTTTCTCCCTCCCGGGCGGCGGCCAGTTCGGCGACGACTTCGGTCTCGGCGGGCAGAGCTTCGACAACTCGTTCCAATAGCGGAACAGCCTCCTGATGCTGTCCGGCGCCGCACCAGAGGACAATGGCCTTGAAATAGAGGGTCTGGGGGTGGTTTGGGACCACGACCAGGGACCGGTCCAGGGTCTCGACGGCCAACTGAACTTCTCCCGAACCCGCCCAGGCCATCCAACCCAGGCGTCTCAAAGCCTCGGCCTCCTCGCCGGGGAGCGGGTCGCGTTCCAATACTTCCCGGTAATGGGCAAAGGCGCCCGAGAATTCTCCCGCCTGGAAATACCGCGCTGCCAGGGCCAGGCGCATCCCGTTTATCCGGGGGTGATCGGCGTTGGCGGCGATCACCGCCTCCATGGTCTCGTTGGAATAACTGGACGGATCGAACTCCTGGTCGGAAGCGACCTGCTGTTCGGGCCGGGCGAACCAACCCACTGAAACCACCAACGCCAAGGCGGCGGCCGCCAGAATGACCGCCACCAAGATCCTTCCCTGGTTCCAGAATCCCGTGGACCGGACGTCCTCCCCGGCAGGCGCCGAGTCGGGGTCCACTCCTGGTGTTGCATCCCCAATGCCGCGCCGGGCCTCCTCCATCTCCTCCCGGTATGTCTCTTGCAGTCTCCTACCGGTTGACGCGGGTATCTCACCCTGGGCGAGCTGCAGTTCCAACTCTTCCAGATCCCGGGAGGCCTGGTCGAATCGCCGCTGCCACTTGGATTCCTCACTCACCGGGATCTCCATCCGGCCAGAAGATCGGCCGCCTGCGGAGGCGGGATACGGCCAGGCCCGCACCGGCCAGCAAGGCGGCGGCGGGAACAAGCCACAACAGAACAGTGCCGGCTCTCAGCGGAGGATCGAGTAACTGGGAATCCGGGTATGACGCCATCAACCGGTCCAAGACTTGCCGGTCGGACAGCCCCCCGTCTATCAGTTCACGCACGTAGGTCATCATGTCGGCTGCGTAGGAACTGGGCGACTCGGCTATGGATTCCCCTTCGCAGGCCGGGCAGCGCACCTGTTTTCCCAGGCGCTCGGAACGGTCTTGAGCTATAGGGTCGGCGTTTACGACCGAGACCAGTATGAAGATCCCCAGCCCTACCGTGACCAGGGGGGAGAGCCGCCGGAGACGCCGCTTGACGGTCGGTTGGTCATCCACGCGGGCGGGGTCCCTTCATCCGGGCCGGGGAGGCGGACCGGCGACGGTTCCGTCCCACCAGCGAATAGAGACCTCCCGCCGCGCAGAGCAGGCCGCCCACCCACAGCACCCATTGGAGGGGAGCGGTGGCCGCCCGCAGGGTGATGCCCTGCTCGTCGATGCGGGTCAGGCTCAGGTAGAGGTCCTCTTTGAAGGTGCGATGTATCCCGGGAGTGGCAATCGGCAGAGCCGAGGTCTCGAATTGGCTCAGGGAAGGTCTCGCCAGTCCCTGCAATGCGTCGTCCTTCCAGACCTGCACGGCGGCGGAACTGGTGAGACGGTTTGGCGTCCTGGCAGTGTCCACGCCGGTGTGGAGCAACTGGTACCCGGCAAACTCGACCCGGTCCCCGGGCGTCAGCTCCACCCGGTCCAGGGTTTGCCCCAGGTTGGCGGTGGTGGCGATGGCCACCGCCGCCAACGCCACCCCGGCGTGAGCCACCTGGCCTCCCCAGAACCCTCGATCGGACCGGACGACTCTTCCCAACTGCCTGTGAACCGCCGTTCCTCTGGATCCGGCGATCCGACGGGCCTGGGCCCAGAGGCGATAGGCAGCCACCGCCACCACCCAGCTGCCCGCCAGCACCGCCAGCACCACATAGCCGATCGCGGTGGCGGTCATCACCACCACCGCTGCGACTCCCAACGCCACTTGGAGGGGAAGATGTATCCGGGGCCACACTATTTTGGGCCGGGCCACCCGCCAGGGGAGGGCGGGTCCCAAACCCATCGCCAGCAACAGGGCAAAGCTGATGGGAACGGCCAGACGATCAAAGAAGGGCCTCCCCACTCCCACCTCAGAACCGGTGAAGGCTTCCAGCACCAGCGGATAGATGGTGCCGGTCAGCACCACCATTGCATACACAGTCAAGAGCAGGTTGTTGAGCAGGAAACTCCCCTCCCGACTGGAAAGGGACTCCAACCGGGGAGGTGAGGAGATCAACTGGGCGCGCGCCGCGAACAAAGTGAACGAGCCCACCACCACCACCACCAGGAATCCCAAAAGCGCCGGGCCGATCGCCGACTGGGTGAAGGAATGGACCGAAGCGATCACTCCGGAACGGGTAAGGAAAGTGCCGAGGATGGTCAAGGAGAAGGTTCCGATCACCAGCACGAAATTCCACGCCTCCAACATTCCTCTGCGCTCCTGCACCAGGGAGGAATGCAGGAAGGCGGTGGCGACCAGCCAGGGCATGAAAGAGGCGTTCTCCACCGGGTCCCACGCCCAATACCCTCCCCAGCCCAACACCTCGTAAGCCCACCAGGCGCCCAGGGTGATGCCGGCGGTGAGAAACACCCAGCTGATCCTGGTCCACATGCCGCTTCGGCGCAGCCACTCCGAACCGGGTCGGCGCAGGGCCAGGGCGGCGACGCCATAGGCGAAGGGAACGGTCATTCCCACGTAGCCCAGGTAGAGAAGCGGTGGGTGAATAGCCATCAAGATATGGTTCTGCAAGAGCGGGTTGGGGCCGGCGCCGTCAGCAGGCCCCACCGCCGGGGAGAAGGGTATGGCGCTGGAGACGGCGCAGGAGCGGGAGGTGGCCTCCACGCACACCTCGAAGGGATTGCCCACCGTAGCCATCAATCCGAAGAAGAACACCCCCACCGCTGCGATAGCAGCCAGGGCGCCCCAGTCCAAGGCGTCCGGCTGCCCACTTCTGGTGGTGGCTCGTCGCCAGACGAAGTAGGCATAACCGGCCAGCACCAGCCCCCAGAGCACTATAGAGCCCTCCAGAGCCGCCCAGGCAGTGGCGATGTTGAAGGGAAAAGGGGTATGTCGGGAATGGTGGTTCGCCACGTAGGAGACAGTGAAATCGTTGGCCAGCAGGGCGGCGAGCAGGACCACCATGGCGGCCACGGCAGCCAGGACCATGGTCAGCATCGGCCTACGGAGAACGGCTACGGAGAAAGAGCGCCGCCTGGCCGCCTGCCAAGCCGTCAATGTCAGCCAGGCCGCGCCGAACAGCGCCGCCCACACCGCCAGGGTTCCGGAGAAGGAGAGCATCAGGGTTCCGAGACGCCGGTCACCGGAGGGGCCTCGTAATTCTCATCATGGGATACAAGTGCCCCGTCCGCCCGATAGTGATCATCTTGCCAAGCCCCGTCCAGCAGCACGTTCACATCCTCGTCGAACAGGAGAGGAGGGGTGTCGGTGAGAAGGACGGAAATGGTGGAAGCGCCATCGGTGAGTTCGAACCTGAGCGGATCGCTACCTTCCCGCAGCGACCCCTCCACCACGACGCCCGCCAACCGGAAGCGCCGGCCGTCGGTGAAGTCGGCGCGCTGGGTCACGGCTTCGTGGGGAGTGAGGTAGTAGACCAGGTCGTTGCCGATGTTCTGCACCAGGAAGAAGCCGGCTATCAGGATGGCCACCCCCGCCGAGATCAAAAACGGCCAGCGGCGTACCTTCATCAGTCGCGGCGACCGGTCGCCCTCCGCCACCGGACCACCAGGCGGAGAACGTAGCCCGCCAGGATCAGGCCCGTGGCAAGATACGCTGCCCATACCCAACCGGCGTTCACGCTTCTGCTTTACCCAGTTGGGGGACGGTGACACGGTTTTGGACCGAGACCTGCGATTCGTGAACAGCTTTCTCAAGTCGGGCCAGTTCGGTCCGGAAGCTGATCAGAGTCAGGTAAAGCAAGGTGAAAGCTCCCAGGTTCGCCAGCAGTGCCGTGACCATGGCGCCGTCCATTTGGATGCCGTCGGGGCGGATGGTGAGACCCTGGTGGAGGGTGCGCCACAGTTTCACCGAAAAATAGACCAGCGGCACCTGCACGACCGCCACCGCTCCCAATACCGATGAACGACGGGCCTGACGGTAGGGGTCGGACGTGGTGCGACGCAGTGCCAGGTAGCCCAGGTAGACGAAGAACATCAGGGCGGTGGTGGCCAATCGTGCGTCACCCCAATCCCAGTAAGTGCCCCAGACCGGCTTTCCCCAGATCATCCCGGTGGCCAGGGCGACGGCCGTGAAGAGCACGCCCGTCTCCGCAGACGCCTCAGCCACCCGGTCCCAACCCATCCGGTGGGTGAACAGCCACCCGATGCTTCCCACCGCAGTGACTCCGAAGGCCAGAAAAGCCAACCAGGCTGAAGGAACGTGAATGTAGAGGATCCGAACGAAGTCACCCTGCAAGACGTCGGGGGGTGAGGTGAATGCAGTGGCCAGACCCGCCGCCAACGCCAGGACGGTCAGGGTGGCGAGAACCTTCTTTTTCACAGAGCGATTTCCTCCAAGGCCCGGGCCGACATGACTCCGGCGGCGGCCAACCCCAGGTCAGCGATAACCAGCACCAGTACCCAGATGATGATACCGCGTTCGGCGATCAAGCTTTCCAGGGCCTGGGAAGCGCCCATCAGGAGGGGAGCGGCCAAGGGCGCCATCAGCAGGGGGGCGAGGCTGGTGCGGGCCCTCAATCCCACGGTTACATCTGCGGCCAAGGTCCCCAACATGGATATTCCTGCCGCGGCGAGGATGATCACTGGGACCATCAGGATCGTTCCCGACGGAGGCCGGTAGTCGTAGAGCACGATGATCGGAAAGACCAGCGTCCCCGATATCGGGACCAGGATCAGTGCCGACGCTGCTGAGCGGCCTGCGAACCGGGCAGCCGGGTCAAGGCCCGTCAGCGCCAGCACGCGCCTTTGGTCCGATGTCTCCACCGCGGTCTGCCGGAAAACGATCATCATTCCGAACAGCAGAAAGATCAGCCAGTAGACGGGAGCAGCCAGATCCCTGAGCAAACTCCGGGAGGCGTCGGTCGCCAGGGGCACCACCCAGGTGGCTACGACCGCGAACGGAAAGACCACCGACAGAGCTTCTCCGCTTCGAATCTCAACCCGGAGATCGCGCAGGGCAATGATTGATGCGGACCTCCAGAAACCGGCCGTCATCTGATCCTTCCCTCCCTGATCTCCACCACCCGGTCTGCCCAGCCCGACAATCGGGCGGCATCGTGGGAGACGCACAGCACGCCGCCGCCCCGGCTGGTGGTTCTACTGATCAAGTGGGTGATGATCGAAGCGGCGTCCCGGTCCAGGCCGGCGTCGGGTTCGTCGAGCAGCACCAGGCGCGGCCGGCCGATCAGTAACCGGGCCAGGTCGGCTCTTCGTTTCATTCCGTTGGAGCACCTCTCCACACGTATATTGCGAGCCCGTCCCAATCCCACCTTCTGGAGGGCGCGATCTCCGTCGTTGGCGGAGCGGCCACTCAACCGGGCGGCCATGGTCAGGTTCTCGCCAAGAGTCAGGTCGGGATAAAGGGCGGGGAGATGCCCGGACCATCCGATCCGGGAGCGTACCGCCGGGGTTCGGGGTGTACCGAGGGGAACCCCCATGACCGTTCCGGCGCCCTCGGCGGGGGAGATGAAGGTGGCTACCGTGGCCAGCAGCGTCGATTTCCCGGCGCCGTTTGGTCCTGCCACCCCCAGGCACTCACCGGGATGGAGTGTGAGTCGGCAATCCGAAAGTACTCGGACCCCGCCCAACGAAACGGAGAGATCGACCAATTCCACCAAGGGGGTGGTCGGGGAGGGGGAAGCGGAGGATTGGATCACTCGCCCCGAGTGTATGGGTCTTGCCGACTTGGTACTCCCATCGAAAACAGGGCTCGATCGTTCGTTTCATTCATCGGAGAGTGTCCGCCACACCGGTTCGTGCTCGCGCCGATTTCCAGCAGGCGTTTTTCGCGCCGCCGGAACCTGGTAGGCCGCTGCCCAACCAGAACCCTTGACACGGTATGGGACTCTGAGTAGATTTCGGACTGTTCGACAAAGACAGAATTAGGATGGGGCGTTGGTCGGATGATCTACAGCCCCTCGAGTAACACTCCTCCCAGAGAAGGGCGGCGATGACGGTGAGAAACGAAAAGATCGGTTTCGGCCTGGTAGGGACCGGGATGTCGGGTGGCTTCATGGCCAAGGAAATGGAATACGTCGAAGGCGGTGAGTTGGTTGCGGTTTGCAGCCGGAACGAGGCCAACGTCAGCGGCTTCGCTAGGGCAAACGATGTGAGACACTGGTTCACCGATTACCGTCAGTTGGTGGAACATGAAGACGTCGATGTAGTGATCGTGTCAGTTCCAAGCGGCCTTCATGCCGACGTCACCATCGCCGCTTCCAACGCCGGAAAGCACGCGCTGGTGGAAAAGCCGATCGAGATCAATCTGGAGAGGGCTGACCGGATGATCGGTGTTTGCCGGGCGAACAACACCAAGCTCGGAGTGATATTCCAGATGCGCTTTGGGGTGGTAGCCCGCACCCTCAAAGAGGCCGTGGATTCCGGGCGGCTGGGACGAGTGTTCCTGAGTGACGCCATCGACAAGTCGAGCCGGACTACCGCATACTACAACTCCGCAGCCTGGCGAGGCACCAAGACGCTCGAGGGCGGGGGTTGCCTGATGACCCAGTCGATCCACATCATCGATCTGCTGCAATACCTGATGGGACCAGTGCGGTCGGTGATGGGCCGGGTGGCCACGCAGGTACACGACATCGAGATCGAAGACACTGCCACCGCCGTCGTTACCTTTGAGAGTGGCGCCATCGGGATCATCGAAAGCACTTCCTCGGTCCGGACCGCTCTGAAGTCCCGATTGGAACTTCACGGAGACAACGGCACCGTAGTCGCCAACGCCCAATACGATAAGTTCCTTCTGTGGGACGTGAAAGGCGATCAGGGCCGCGTGGATGTGGAGCAAAGCTTCGAGTTAACCGACATCGACGATCCGTGGGACTATCCGCAGAGCCGCCACCGGATCCAACTACAGGACATGGTGGATGCAATCCGGGAAGACCGTGATCCGATCCTCACGGGAGAGGACGCCCGGGTGCCGCTGGCCATCATCATGGCCATCTACGATTCCTCCCGCGAGGGCAAAGAGGTCTACATGGACTCCTACCGACCGGCTTCTGCCTGAGGTAAGGGCCGTCACAGCCAGAACCGGGTGCTGAGTTCCGAGCGGGCCGCCTACCGTCGAGATTCGGCAACCTCCGTTTACCCTGCTCAAAATGCCGGATCATGCTCGCGGTATCACTTGTGGTCTTCACTACCGCCTGAGTGCCGATGCTCGGGAACGGTAATCCTGAGTCCACCGAAGGGGATGTGGGGTTGTTGGGGGTTTGACGCGGAAAGTGCCTCTGATCCGGGACGGGATGAGACACATGCGTCCAGAATACGAGACTGGGCTGGGTCGCTGCTATTCCAACCTCGTAGACTGATTATTGCCAATTCCGTCGGTGGCCCTTTGGACGCCTTTTCTTGAACATCGGTGACGGCAAGTCAAGTATTCGAGTACGCACACGAACTGAGAAGTCGACATGCAACACAAACCGCTAAACGGAAAAGTGGCAATCGTTACCGGTGCCGGCAGCCCCATCGGCATGGGCCGCGCCATGACGTTTGCCCTGGTGCAGGCCGGGGCACGCGTGGCGATGCTGGACATCAACGAGGAGTGGCTGGAGCAGTCCGCAGGCGAGGTGCGGGCGGCCGGTGGGGACGACTGTGTCTTGGACTTGGTCTGCGACATCGCAGACCCCGAAAGCGTGGAGGACGCTGTCCGCAAGACGATAGACGGGCTCGGCGGGCTCCACGTGCTCATCAACAACGCTGGAACGATCCACCTTGCGGACCTCGCCGGCGGTAATGTTCCCAAGTTCTGGGACATCACTCCCGAGACGTGGAGCAGGATAATCGCTGTCAACTCCAGCGGATCGTTCTTCATGGCCCGGGCGGCAGTGGGCCACATGCTCGATCAGGGATGGGGCCGGATAATCGGCGTCACGACCAGCGTCGACACCATGTACCGGCCGGGCATGTGCCCCTACGGTCCATCCAAGGCAAGCCACGAGGCGCTTGTTGCTCTCATGTCCCGCGAATTGGAGGGGACCGGAGTAACCGCCAACGTACTTGTCCCCGGCGGCGAGACCGACACACACGTCATTCCCGATGACATCGCGGTGGGGCGGGCGATCCTCATGCGGCCGGAGGTGATGAACGGGCCCGCGGTGTGGCTCGCGTCCGAGGAGTCCGACGGTACCAACGGCATGCGTCTTATTGCCTACTACTGGGACGACCGTTTGCCCATAGAACAACGGCTCGCCAAGGCCGCCGCGCCTGCCGCCTGGCCGCAACTTGGCAAGCAGTCAATAAACCCGGGAGACGACGTGTGATCGGTCGATCGCGAATACCGACCAACATTTGACCCGCCCCCTTGTCGCCACCATCCGCATATTCACGGCGCATTCTCACAACCTGTGCGGCGAGTGCCCGTAAACTAACCATCGAAGCGAACATACGGTAACCCCGCGTCGGTCGCGGCGCACACGCCAACGAGGAGGCCAACCTTGGAAGCGAAGACTGAGCTCATAGTCCCGATGGTGGTCCCCGGCACCGTCCCGATGGTGGTCCCCGGCACCCGGCCGCCAAGCGACACGGCACAGACTCCCGGCCTGATCCGCCGTCCCGCAATCGACGCGGCAGCGGTAGGAGCCAGCAAGATCTGGTTCGGCACGGTCACCTCAGAGCCCAATCACACGGGTCCGCCCCACATGCACGGTGAGGCCGAGACCGCCGCCTACGTCATTTCCGGCCACGTCCGGGTCTACTATGGCGAGGACTTCAAGGAATGGGTAGAGGCCGGACCAGGCGACTTTCTGTTCGTGCCTGCCCACATGTGGCACATCGAGGAAAATCCCTACGACGTACCGTCGGAACAGTTCCTGGCCCGCGGACCGGACAACATAGTTATAAACATGGAAGAGTAGGGCCTCCGTCCTGCCGCGGTCCCATCTCTTTCGGGAACCCCGGCAGACACGCAATTGACTGGGTTGCCCAAAGTCACTGAAACGCCGCAATAGTGCCTGCGAAAGCAGACCCATCCCAAAAACGCCGCGCGTTTCGCCCTGGCTCCGCGAATACTCCCCACATAAAATGAACTTTTGGTTCAGGAACGTGGCTGTTCGTCTCGGAAGCGTCGCAACTCGGGCAGAGTAAGCCGGTCCTTTTCTCGGCCTGCTTTTTCTTTGGATGTGATGATGTCGTCTATCGACAAGTACTCATCACTTGGTCCCACCCCTGCCTATGCTGCACCAAGCTGGGATTCCCACCCATGAATCATCGGGGCCAGTAGATGCCACAAGTGATGTCGGATTAGACCTAAAGGTCCTCTGACCTGGGCAAATACCTGTATTATCAGCTCCGGGGGTGGGACTCGAACCCACAACCTTCGGGTTAACAGCCCGCCGCTCTGCCGAATTGAGCTACCCCGGAAAGGAGAGGATGGGGAGCCGGAGGTGGTCCGGTTCGCCCACGCAATTGTAGACGAGCCGGGCGCCGGCTTATTCCCGTTTACCCCTGAAGGGTTCTTGAGGGGGAGGAAACAGATGCGCAGACCCGGTGGGGCACATAACATCGGATTGGCGATGGATTGGCGATGAAGCGTAAAACTGTGATACTGGGCGTGCTGCTGGGCCTGCTGGCTGTTTCGTGTGGCGGCGGGAGCGACCCGGAAACGGTGGCAGCCACCGTGCCGGACAGTTTGAACTGGATCACTCCCGAGGAGTTGACCGTGGAGCTGTCCTCCGGTGGGGCGGCGGTGGTGAACTTCTGGGCCTCGTGGTGCGGACCGTGCCGGGCGGAGGCCCCGGTGTTGCGGCGGGCTCATGAAGAGTATGGCGACCGGGTGCGCTTCATCGGGGTGGCGGTGGACGACACGGCCGCCGACGCCTTCGACTTCATGGAGTCCTTCGGGATCCTCTTCCAAAACTATCTGGCCGACGGCGGTTCCATGAGGGAGCATTACGGGGCGTTTGGGATTCCCTTCACCGTGTTCACCGATTCGGCGGGTGACGTGCTCAACGTTCACCGGGGAATCATCGATGAGAACATTCTCAACCTGTGGACCGACGAACTCTCCCGTCTGGGATGACCACCGGACAGTCCAAGCTGCTAAACCACCTGTTGTTTTTTGAGTTCGGGACGTTCGAACGAACGTTGTGGAAAGGTGCTGAACTGCCGAGACTGGCACGATGAAGGGCTGAGGTGGACTTCACTCTGGTACTGCGGGCCTTGGGGGCGATGGTCGTCGCCGCTTTGGTACTGTGGGCATCGAGACGGCATTCTCCGCCGGGTTCCACGCAACCGTTCAGCGATCTGCTCGGAGCGGTCCTGGTCGGGATGGCGGCAGGACGCCTGTCCTACGTATTGGCGGAGGGTATTGACCTGCTGGCCCCTCCGATGGAACTGGTCTTCATCCGGGGTGGTGTCGCGCCGGTTCCCGCCGCCATAGCCGCTGTCGGTTATCTGGCCTGGACTTGTCGATCGGACCTGTTGAGACGTCTGGACCACCTGGTTCCGGCGGTTCTGGCCGGGTTGGCGGTGTGGGAAGGGGGATGTTGGTGGCAGGGATCCTGTCTGGGGTCCCCGTCGGATCTGTGGTGGGCGATGCCTCTGCAAGGAAGCGACCTTCTCCGGCATCCCGTAGGCGTCTACGTCTCGATATTGTTGGCCGCCGGGGCGGTATTGCTGTGGTGGAGGCCCCTGCGGTGGGAGGGCGGCAGCGCCGCCGCGGGTCTGGGATGGGCTTCGGCGGTCCGGCTGGTGACGCCCCTTTGGTCGGTGGGGGCCTGGTCCCACTGGACGTGGTGGTATCTGGCCGGGGTGGTGATGGGTGCAGTCGGTCTGCTGGCGACCCGGCGTCGATTCGAAAAGCTCCCCAGGGATCCAAGCGCCGAAAGTTGATCTCAAGGCGCATCTGAGGGGACGGCTGCCCACCGCCCCTTGCCATCGCCGGCCCACAACCGGAGAGGGTTGCCGTCTGGCCGGATGTGAGGACTGCAGGTCCGGACAGTGGCAAAAAAGGGACCCGGTTTGGGAAAAACCGTGATGCCTGCGATGCCACCGGATGAAGCAGTGTCCGCATAGTGAAAGGAGATAACAACTGTATGCAATGGTTAAGCGCTTTTTGAACGGGGACACCAACCGGGGCGGGGCGTCAGGTCATTGTTGGATCTCAAGCAAGGAGCGGGGATATGAAGGCAACCTTGGAGCGTCACCAACTCAACAGCGCTCTGCGGAGACTCTCTACCGGGGCCGGTTCGACGGCGCCCCTGGTGCTGACGGCGGATTCGGGGAGACTGGAATTGGTGGCCGTTGGAAGGAACGTGGTCTTTGTGGCCAAAGTGGACGCGGCAGTGGATCGGGACGGGGCAGCCGAGGTGATGCTGCGACAGATCGTCTCGGTGGTCAAGTCGCTTCCTGCCGGCGCGGTCACCATGGAACGGGCAGAGGAAGGGATAGCTTTTACCGGCGGGGGCGCCAGGGTTGTCCTGGCCGAACAGGACGAACTGTGCGGAGTCGTATTACCGGAGCCTGAAGATACCGCAGACCCCATCGATGGAGAGCTTATGAGATCGTCCCTGGGTGGTGTGATTCCGGCGGCCGCCACCGACAACCATCCGATATTCGGCTCGGTGCGATTCGATGAGACGGACGGGACCATGCGGCTGGTTGCCTCCGACACCTTCCGGCTGGCGGTGCGTGACTTGTCGGGAATCCCGGGTCACGGGACATTCTCGGTGAACGTCCGTCTGATCAAGAGGATGCTGCGGGCATTTGGAAAGGCTTCGGTGTACCGGGTGTGGTTGGAAGAGGGCTATGTGTGGTTCGAGGTCGAGAAGCTGGGCAAGATGGGGATCGTGTGCGACCGATCTGACTATCCACGCTACCGGGGCTGGTCCCCTCCCTGGGAGGGTCGCGTCGTTTGTGCCCGAGCCCCCCTCTCCGAACTCACCTCCAGAGTCGTGGCGCTGGACCGAAAGTCACCGGCACCCGCCAAGCTGGTTTTCTCAACATCGGGAATTGAGTTCGTTGCGAAATCGCCGATCGGGATGGTGAGCGGATCCGTGGATGCCCATCATGCGGCGTTGCCAGAGGAATTGACTATGCGTTTCAACTCGTTGTTCCTGGCGGACGCTCTGGCGAACCTGGTCTCCGATCAGGTGGAGATCAGGTTTGCAGAAGATCCGCTGGCCCGGCCCAAGCCGGTACTTGTCGCCGACCCCCACTGTGCGCGAGTCTGGAATCTGGTCATGCCGATGCGGGCCGGTTGAGCAAACGCCGAGCCAGGCAGGGAAGGTGAGGTGAACAACGTCGGTCGGCATTAATGTTGTCAGGGCTGAGACGCCGTGTCTCGGCGATCAGCCCGCGTGGAGAGGGTCGGGTCCCAAGACAAGCAGGTAGGTGTTGACATCGGAACCGAGCAAATGTTCCCTGGGCTCCCCGATCAGAGATTCGCGATTATCTATGCCGATCCACCCTGGGACTACCGGGGGCAACTCCAGCACGCCGGAGTGGGATCGGGCGACACCGGAGGCGCCGTCCGGCACTATCCCACGGTCAAGCTCTCCGATCTCAAGAAACTGGGAGTTCCCTCCATCGCTGCCGACGACTGCCTGTTGTTCATGTGGACTACCAATCCTCACCTTGACCAGGCTGTGGAACTGGGAAAGTCCTGGGGGTTCAAGTGGGCGACGGTTGCCTTCGTATGGGACAAGGTAAGAGTGAACCCGGGTTTCTACACCCTCAGCCAATGTGAACTCTGCCTGGTTTTCAAGAAGGGTCGAATCCCGACGCCTCGGGGGGCGAGAAATGTTCGTCAGATGGTTCGCAGCGCACGAGGCCCGCACTCGCAGAAGCCCGAGGAAGTCCGGAGCAGGATCGAAGAAATGTTTCCTTCGCAGAGCAAGATCGAGTTGTTCGCCCGCACGAACGCCGATGGGTGGATTAGCTGGGGATTGGAGATCACGGATCCATAGAAGGCCATGGATTCGTGCTGTAACCGGCTCGTCAAAAAAACCCCCGTCCCGGCAGGTTGAAGTGCCGCCTGGTGTTACTCTCCGACAGCGACAGGTAAAGCCCCCTTCTAGCCGACGGGAGACGACGCAGCCGGCGAGAGGAGAGAAGAATGAACGGGATGTATTCCTCAGTGAGCCCACCCAACTACACAGCAAAGGGAAGGCTCGAGCGGAGGTATTACGAACGAGAGTTGCGCAGACTGCAGGAAGAGTTGGCGATGCTTCAAAGATGGATTGTCAACCGGGGACTCAAAGTCCTGGTGATTTGCGAGGGTCGGGACGCGGCCGGCAAGGGGGGAGTGATAAAGCGGATCGTTGAGAGACTGAATCCCCGTGTTTGTCGGGTGGTGGCTCTCGGGGTGCCCACCGAGCGTGAGAAGACCCAGTGGTATTTCCAGCGCTATGTGACACACTTGCCCGCTGCGGGCGAGATGGTGCTCTTCGACCGCAGCTGGTACAACCGGGCCGGCGTGGAGCGGGTGATGGGATTCTGTACCGAGCAGGAGTATCAGGAGTTCCTGGTGTCCTGCCCACAGTTCGAACGTATGCTGATCCGTTCCGGCATCCAGATCATCAAGTACTGGTTCTCCGTGAGCGACGAGGAGCAGGAGAGCCGTTTTCAAGCCCGGCTCACGGATCCCCGGCGGCGGTGGAAGCTGAGCCCGATGGACCTGGAGTCAAGGAAGCGCTGGATCGACTATTCCAGGGCGAAGGACGACATGTTCGTACACACCGACATCATCGATTGTCGCTGGAACGTGGTGAATGCCGACGACAAACGCCGGGCACGGCTCAACTGCATCAGCCATCTGCTGAGCAGCATCCCCTATCACAATGTGGAAGTTCCGGAACTCAGCCTGCCGGCTCGACAGAGCGGCGATGAATACATCCGTCCGCCCATCACCGAACAGGCCTTCGTTCCCGATCTATATGTCCCCCAGCCGGGGTCAAGGACCAAGAAGAAGAAAAAGAAACAACTGCAGGACGGTGTTCCGGCAACAACAGCCTGAACACAAGGGTCCGCTTCGGCACGGGATCGACCTCCGGAAGGGGGCGGTGGAACGGAGTTCCGCCACCGGCGGGTAGCCTGGACTTGCGATGACCGTCAGACAGGAGGCTATGGAACGGTGACGGCCCTGGACCGCCTGGAAGGGCGACCGGGTGGGCGGGATGGCTACTGGCCATCTCCATGGCCGGCGGAATGCGGCGGGAACCGGCGGCAAAAGGCTGCCGTGGGACGTTTGGATGCCGCTTCCCGGTCCGCTTCGGTAGTGACTCGGCTGAACGGTCGCTGGAACGTGATGTTCGTGGAGCGGGCGCCGGGTGAATGGTACCTGGGCGGGACGATGCCGGCCTTCAGCGGTCCCGAGCCCCACGGGTGGGTGGAGCGTCTCGACCTGAGCGAGGGTGGGTCCGGTGTCGATGCGCTTGAGCCGGAAGCTGTATCGCCTCGGCTTCCCTGCGGGAGTCATGTGTGGTGCGGATCGATACTGGCCCACGCCAACGGTGCCATCTACAGCGTCAACGGCTCTTACCTGCACAAGCTCGACCCCCTCGACCTGTCGGTCTTGGCTGAGCGTCGGCTTCCCGTCGACCGCTCGCACAACGGAATGCTGGCGCTGCGGGATGGAACCATAGTCACCAAGGACCTGCGGCTGGAAGGACAGGGAGGCACCACTCTCACCCGGCTGGAACCGGAGTCGCTCGAGTTGGTGGGCGAACCACTGGTGCTGCCGGAGGGATCGATGGGCCGGATCGCAGCCGACCTGGTTGAGATCGACGGTGTGCAGACGGAGTTGATTTACGTCCCCGGGACCGAGCACGTCTGGCGGTTGGTCGTGGCTGACTTCAACGGTGCCGGCTCTTTGGGCTACGGCAGTGGGTGCGGTCTGGAGATTGACCGCACTTGGCGGCCGCGTTACCGCCGGCTCAACGGTGAGTTCGGTCTTTCCTGGGATTGTTGTCTCTCTGCGGGTCACTGCTGGATCATGGATTGCGGGGACATCGAGTCCGTCCGGGCCATTCACGGCACCGAGCCCAACGGCCGGTTCAGCGTCTCTCCGGGCAGAAGACTCTCGTGGCGGCGCCCCGCGCCATGGTCGGGAGCGCAGCGCTTGTTCCGAGTGAGCCTCACTTCTGACCAGGACTGGGGAGCGATTGAGCCGTTCGGTACGCCGGGGGGAGGCATTATCGCACCTCCGGTCCACGTACCACAGGTCAAGCCGGGATTGGATATGGCTATAGCCTGGGACTCGGTGAACGGTGGTTTGGCGGGTATCGAGTGCTCTTCCCGGAACGGCGGCACTGACATGAAAGTTGCATGGCACCTTGATGTGAGACCGTCCATGCAACCGGTGGTCTATCCCGAGTCCGGCGAGTTGGTCATAAACGACTTCCACGTGAGCGCCGAGGGAGGCCCCCCATCTGACGACTTGGTGGTGGTGGACATTGCCAGCGGCGCCTTGCTCGACAGGGTGGCGACCGGGTCGAGAGTCGCCAACGGGATGTTCCTCAGCGCCGCCGGTGAAGGCCGGGTTCTGTATGCCAGCACCACTGCCGTGGCCATGATTACCTGGTCCTAGCCATGGGATACTCTTCCTCGATTACCGCTCGTGGACGAACGGTTGTCATGGTCGGCGCGGGCATCTTTGGCCTGGCCGGGGCATTGGAGTTGGCGGATAGGGGATACCAGGTCACCGTAGTCAACGCCGGTCCCATACCGCATCCCTCGGCGGCTTCCAATGACGTGAGCCGGATGGTAAGGACGGACTACGGGAACGATCGGTTGCACTGTCGTCTGGCCAATGAAGCCATTGACGGTTGGCGCCGGTGGAATGCGCACTGGGGACGGGACCTGTATCACCAGGACGGTCTTTTATTCCTTAGTAGCAGGCCGTTGGAGGAGGAGGGATTCGAGGGTGACTCCTACCGTACTCTCTCCGAGGAGGGTTTTTCGTTGCAGAGGCTGGGGTCACCGGAGATAGCTTCCCGGTATCCCGGATGGAATTCCGACTACTACGTCGACGGCTATTTCAATCAGAGGGGAGGGTGGGCGGAGGCAGGATCGGTAGTTGCCCTGTTGGCACGGGATGCCACGGCTAGGGGAATCGGTTTGAGGACGGCGGTGGTGTCGTCGATAAGTGTGGGAAGTGGGGGTGTCTCGGGGGTGGTCACCGAGGACGGGACGGAGATCAAGGCTGATCATGTGGTAGTGGCGGCCGGAGTGTGGACTCCCTCGCTTCTTCCGGAGCTGAACGGTTTCCTTCGACTGTCCGGCCAGCCGATCCTCTATTTCGAGCCGGCCGACCCGGAGCCTTTCCGACCTCCTCTATTTCCGCCCTGGGGTGCAGACATCGCCACCACCGGCTGGTACGGTTTCCCCGCCAACCGGGAGGGGGTAGTCAAGATCGGCGTCCATGGGCCCGGGTATTCTGTGTCTGCGGACGCACCGCGCGTTCCGCCCGGAGATGAAGACGTCGCCCATTGCCGGGACTTTCTGTCGCACTCCCTGCCAGTTCTGGCGGATGCCCCGCTTCATGCCCTGAAGATGTGTGTCTACACGGACACCTGGGACGGAAACTTCCTGATCAGCCAACATCCCGAGGTTGAAGGTTTGACGGTTGCCAGCGGCGGCAGCGGCCACGGCTTCAAGTTCGGTCCCGTCTTGGGCGGTCTGATTGCAGATGCAATCGAAGGAACCCCTAACCCCTATCTGGAGGCTTTTGCCTGGAGGCCAATCGGTGATCCAGCCACCGAAGCCTCAAGATACGTTGGCTAGCGGTCTGGTGGATCAGTCGTCAGATGTCCGGATTTCTAACGCTTTGACACCGTAGCCAAAGGCGATCAGGAATCGGTGGGCCTGCTTAATCGATCCTAGTCTGCTGAAATTTGTATTAACGTAATACTCACCCACCTTGGCTTTCGAGAGTTTTGGGCTAAGGTCGCTCTGATCCCTACTAATGAACCACCATTGTCTTCCCTTGAAGTCCTTATTGCGGACTCGGTCCGGGAATTCGTTTGGATGCCGTGCCTGGAGTTCGGCAACCACGGCTAGCAGCATCTGTCTGTAGCTCTTCGCAGGAAGAACCTCCCCGAACAGCGTCGCTCTTTGAATCTGGACAGTGTTAAGTAGGCTTTTCCCAGGTCCGAGTTCGGGAGGGTCCTTAGCAGGAGGGGAGGCTGGCGGAGTGGGGGATGGAGGTTTGGGATCTAGCCCTGCAGGCGGCGATGGTTTTGTGTTGGAAGGGATGGTGACTCCCCGGCTTTGGTCGATAGCTTCGGCTACCAGAGGTTTTATAGACTCAAGGGTGGCTTTGGTAAGTGGCTTTATCTCGGCCTTCTTGCCGACCATCCTGAGAAATTCTTGGGAAGGGGTGCCCAACTCTTGGGTCACAATCTTGTTGATCAGTATTCTGTACCGCTCCCTCTGAGCCTGTTCGTGAATAGCAGTTTGGCTCACTTGGCTTCTTGTCAGCGTTTCCAGATGGAATGTGTCGTTATCAGTGACATTGCGGGTGTCCACCATTAGATAGGGCTCGGCGTCCATCACGTTGGCCTTGTCCAGATCAGTGAAGAGCCAGACGTCGATGCCGTTGGTCAGAACGCCTGCCACTGCTTCAGAGAAGGTGAAGTAAGACCGCAGTTGGTTTGTCTCCTTTACGGACAGCGGATTTCCGGCTTTCTTCGCTTCGACTGCAATCTTGACGTTTGCCTCTCCGGTCAGCACATAATCGATTCTTTCGCCAAGTTCCGTGAGCGCCTCCAGTGCAACCTGTTGAGGATGGCCGGTGTCATAGCCAAGACACCGGAGAAGAGGTTCGATCAGACTGTTTTTGGTGGCGGCCTCGAGTTTTTTGATTTCCGGAAAGTCCTTGAGCAATGTCTCAACCCGCCGTCCATGCTCCGTGATCTTTTCCCTGAACATGAGGCCATTGTAAGCAGTAGGAGACAAAAGGTGTGAAAACCCGCTCTTTGAATCCCCTTGGTCTTATCCGGTCAGAGTTCGGCCTAGTTGGCGGGACATGGCGACCAGGTTGCCGTCGGAGTCCCAGATGTTGCAATCCTCTTCGAAGGTGCCGTTCACGAGGTGGCGGGCGCGTTGATCGACGGTCAGCCAGCCCGGGCACGGGCGGGCGCGGAAGTGGATGGTGAGTTCTAGGGTGGGCGCCCATCCGTAGTGTCCGAGTTGGAAGATGGCGGGCGGGAAACCATCGGCGATCAGCGGCATGGAAAGCAGGTCCGGTGGGCGGCCGTCCGCAAATCGCATCCGACCCTTCGCCTGTGCCCTGCCGGTGGGTCTGCCCGAGGCCCCCTGAGCTATGTCGTGGGGCATCAGATAGTCGAATTTCTCGGTGAAAGACGAATCCGGCGTCATTTGGAAACCCCTGCGCATGTCCGCTTCGGCCGGAAGGTCCGGCGGCGGTAGGGGCGGTCCGTCGGGTCCTGTGAACTTGGACAGATCCCCCCAGGTGATAACAGAGTTGATGGTTACCCGTTCGCCCTGGACGAGATCAACCGCTGTCACCGAGAGACTGCGACCTCGCTTGAGTACCCGACACCGAATGGCTGCCTCGCCAGGTATGGTCTTCCCCAGGAAGTGAGTGCTCATGGAGAGGGGATCGGTATGGGGGACTTCCCGAATGGCAGCGGCGAGACACAGGGCCATCGAGAATCCACCGTTGGGCACTCCTCCTATGTTCCAGTGGGAACTGACCTTGGCGGTGAACTCGCCGGCGCCGACCGAAGTCAAGGCGTGACGGGTGTCGGCATCGAATAGGTAGTCGGTCATCGTCGCTCTCCGTGGAAGCTTGGTTGCCCGGTGGCTTGCGATCAGACTAGCCGAAGTCGGGCGATCCATCCAACCGCCAAGCTGACCTTCCCATATAGTGTTTCTTTTAACAACTTAGTGATATATGGCATTGTTTGTCACACCCCTGGTGCATACTGGTATCTATGAACAGAAAAGACGTGAACGGAACATCCGTGACCAACCGGGTGCGTTTGTTGGTGCCTTCTTTGCCGGTTTCGGAGGCTTCGTTGGAGCAGTTGCGCCAGCGGTTGAAGTCCACTGTCCGCGTTCAGAACCAGGCAGCGGCGATCCGCGCCGAGATTGTGTCGGAGTTGCGCCGCCGGGAAGGCACCGAGGTGGTAGAAACGGTGTTGCAAACCGACGGTCTGCTGGGCCGTCGGAAAGCACGGTCAGAAGTAGAAACCGCCAAAGCATTGGAAGAACTACCAAAAACGCGAAAAGGGTTACGCAAAGGTGAGATCTCCCACGACAACGCGCGGATCATCGCCGGTGCCAACCAGCGGGGAACCATAGCAGAAGACGAACTGCTGGACGATGCTCGTTCCCAGTCTCCTGACAAGTTCGCGGCGACGGTCCGCAAACACGAACAACAGCGTGCCCGAGATGATGGTGTGTCGAAGTTAGAGCATCAGCGGTCGCGGCGGTTCGCCAGGATCACCACCGACCAAGACGACGGGATGACCGTCCTTTACGGGAGGTTCGATCCGGTCACCGGCGCTCGGGTCGAAACGGCCGTGTCACACATGATGAAACAACTATGGCACAAAGAAGACCCCCGGAACCGGGCCACATCGGGACAGAGAATGGCCGACGCCCTATCCAAACTTCTTACTCGGGAGGGAAAAGACGGCCGTTCCCAGGATGTGCGGTTGTTGCTGATCGCCGATTACGACACTATCGGTCAACAACTGAAAAATGCCCGTCTGTCCGATGGAACCCCCATCCCCGCCCGGGCATTGCGCCACCTGGCGTGTGACGCGCAGGTCCTGCCCGCCATCTTCTCGGGGTCTTCGATACCCCTGGATCTGGGACGGGCCCGACGCAAAGCCAACCCGGCCCAACGCGCCGCGCTCATCGCCCGGGACAAACACTGTGTCGGGTGCGGAGCGAAAGCCGCCTGGTGCCAGGCGCATCACATCATCCACTGGGCCGACGGAGGCCCCACCAACATCGACAACCTCGTCCTGCTGTGCAGCAGATGCCACCACAAAGTACACGACAACGACTGGACAGTACACCAGTCACCAGCAGGAAGATACACCCTCCGCCGACCACCCACCCAATGGGGACGCCCATCCCGCCAAAACACCTCCCACCGCTACCCCCGCAAACGCCGACCCAACAGCCGCTACTCCCGCAAACGCCGACCCACCATAAAACAACGAAAATAAACAGACCACTTCCCCCGACTCTTCCCACCCGGGACGCCATCCTCCACCCGCCACCGGTCCCCTGCCATCCGGTTTTCCCACTCTTGCCCCGCGGCATCACCCTCCTATTTTGGGTTTCCCCTCCCGACCCGCCGCCTCCTGACCGTCACAAAAGGCGCGAACAGGCGCAGGCCTGTCCGAACCCGAAACATAATCAGTTGTCGGCTAGATAGTCCGCCCTCGGGGACACTGTCAAACCAGCGTCTCGACCAAGAACAAGACCGATCTGATGACCACGGTCCGGACCGCAATCATGTTTGTCTATTCAATATGCACCGGGCCTGAGACAGACTTCAACCATTACACAACGATTTCTCAAAGAAAAATATCGCGACCTCGTCCGCAAGTGGGTACGGGGTTGGGATGACAGACTGCGATCAGCCCAGCCAGAGTTGGACGATCCAACCAACCGCCAAGCCGTATCCTCCCGCTACCAGGTCGTCGCCGGTGACGCCCCACCCTCCCGGGAGACGTTCGGCCCATTTCATCCCGGGAAAGATCTTGTAGATGTCCACAAGCCGGAACATCACCCATCCCGCCACGGCCCCGGGGAGATCCAGTCCGATGACCGCCAGCGCCGCGCCGGCTGCTTCGTCGATGACTACCCAGCCCGGATCATCGGTGAAAGGGTGCGAACTCCAGACGGAAACCCCTGCCGCAGCCGTGGCCAGCAAGGCCTGCGCCTCCCATCCCAGTACCCCGACCGCCAAGGCTGCAGCCAGTCCTACCGCTGCTCCCAATGTGCCCGATCCCGAGTCGGAGCCCCGCATTCTGTTCAGGAAGAGACCCACTCCGAACAGGGAGGCAATCCGTTTTCGCATCTGTGTGAAGCGTACCGAGCTCCTATATCATCAAAATGGGAGGGCCTTTGGGGGAATGTGCGGATAAACGCAGCGCCGAATGTGCCAAACTAGGGGCGATGGAACCCTCACTTTATATATGGATGGACGGGGAACTCGTCGCTTGGGACGATGCCACCGTTCACGTGCTGAGCAACTCCCTTCATTACGGAACCGGAGTGTTCGAGGGAATCCGGGCGTATGAGACCGATAAAGGAACGGCTGTCTTCCGGCTTACGGAGCACATTGAGCGGCTCCACCGTTCCGCCCGGGCCTACCGCGTCCCCCTCGAATACTCGGTGGAAGAATTGGTAGACGCCTGCAAGACAGTAATGAGAGACAATGGGCTGGAGTCTGGATACATCCGTCCCATCTCCTACTACGGGCTGGGCGCCATCGGCCTCAATCCGTCCGGCGCCACCCCGCACACGGCCATTGCGGCTTGGAGATGGGGTGCATATCTGGGAGAGGAAGGAGTATTGAACGGAATCCGGGTGGGAGTGTCTTCGTGGCGACGGATCAGTTCGGCGGCATTCGTTCCGGTGGCCAAGGGTTGCGGGCAATACCTCAACAGCGTGATGGCCAAGATGGAGGCGATCAGCAACGGATACGAGGAGGCCCTGTTGCTCAACTCCGATGGAAACGTCTCCGAGGGCAGCGGCGAGAACGTGTTCGTGGTACGGGACGGGGTGGTCTTCACACCCCCGGTGGCCTCCGGAATACTGGATGGAATCACCAGAGACACGGTGATGACCCTGCTGACCCGCGACGGTGTGGAAATCCGGGAGGCAACTCTCACCAGGGGTGATCTTTTCAATGCAGATGAGGTGTTTTTCACCGGAACCGCGGCGGAGGTGACTCCGGTACGAGAGATCGATAGCCGTCCAATAGGGGCCGGTCGTCCGGGGCCGGTCACCCGTCGGGCCCAGGAACTGTTCCAGCGCCTTGTTTCCGGGAGGGATGCGGAGTTGGAACACTGGCTCGAATATGTGTAAGTGGCCGACGGCTGCTTCTGCGTAGATGACTCGCCAGCCCAACATAGATCCACCTGACCAGGACCTTCCACGCGCGGTTCTGACCCCGGCGGCGCCGGCTCGATGGCGTCCCGACCGGCCGGGAATGATCACCGCTCCCCATCAGGTATCCCCCGGGGGTCTGTTCGGGCGCCCGGGGCCGGACACCGGTTGGGCGTACCGGATTGTCCGGCAGGTCGGCCTTTCTGAAGAGGAGAGTCAGGCCGAACCGGTGTTGGTGACCCTGATGTCTGCCCGGGCTTCCCTGTTCGGACGGGCGCCGGTTCCGGAGGACTTGGAGGTGGCGCGGATCCTGTTGGGGTTCGAGGACGCAGCCTCAGGTCCCGCGAGCCAGCGCCGTCGTCGCTGGCTCAAGAAGTCACGACATGAGCCGGTGCCCGGGGCCGCCGCGGCGGAGGAGATCGGCGACGAACTTCTCGGCCTGTCACCGGGTGCTGCGCGGTCTGCGATTGCCGACCTGGACTGAATCTCCTTGGTAAAGATCGTCCGGTTTCGCTACGGAGACGACATCGCCTACGGTGTGGCCGAGATCGAAGGAGTCACCCTGTACGAAGGTTCTCCGTTTGTGGTCTGGGAGCCCACCGAAGTGATGCTGGGCTGGGATGAGATAAGGGTGTTGTCGCCGGTGCTGCCCACCAAGGTGATCGGGGTGGGCGGCAACCACGCCGACCCGGACGACTATCAGCCTGTCGAGCCCTATCTGTTCTTGAAGCCCACTACTTCCCTGGTGGGTCCCGGCGCCGGGGTAGTTGTGCCTGCGATGACCTCGGCGGTGAGCTATGAAGCCGAGTTGGCGGTGATTATCGGCCGGATCGCCCGTCACGTCAGGGTGGAGGATGCCGGCGCCTACATTCTGGGTTACACGGCCGCCAACGATGTTGGGTTGCCTGATCTGATGGGCGGACCCGAGCACTTGACGCGCGCCAAGGGATTCGACACCTTTTGCCCGCTGGGACCGATGATCGAGACCGAATTCGATCCGCTGGAGCAGCATCCGGTGGAGTGCCTGATCGATGATGACCTGCGACAGTCGGCATTTTCTTCCGAGATGGTTTACGGTCCGGGTGAACTCGTCTCCTACGTCTCTTCCGTGATGACTCTCCTTCCCGGGGATGTGATCCTGACGGGCACCACCAACGGTGGAGGACCTGCATACCCGGGGGAGATCATGGAGGTGCGGATCGAGGGGATCGGGGCGCTGGTGAATCCGGTGGTGAGAGAATGACTCCCCGTCTGCGGGTGGCGCCCTCTCCGACCGGACTGCTGCATGTCGGCACCGCCCGCGCCGCCCTGTTCAACTGGCTCTATGCCCGCCGCCACGAGGGTGTTTTCATCGTACGGGTGGATGACACCGACCGGCGACGTTCCACTTCCGAATTCGAAGCAAAGATCCTGGAGGGTCTTCGATGGCTGGGGCTCGACTGGGATGAGGGAGTGGAAGTGGGCGGTGCGCACGGCCGGTATCGGCAGAGCGGACGCTTCGGTCGCTACCGGGAAGTGGCGGCTCGACTGGTGGAAGATGGAACCGCCTACCGGTGCTTTTGCAGCCCCGAAGAACTGGCGGAGCGCCGAAAAGAGGCTCAGAGGGCGGGACGTCCGCCAGGATACGACGGACGGTGCAGGTCTTTGGAAGCCGGGGAGGTCGAGCAACGTCTTGCAAGGGGGGAACGGCATGTAATCAGATTCCGTATGCCGCGCCCGGGGGTGACGGTCTTCACCGATATGGTGAGAGGGGAGGTTCGCTTCGACCACCGGGTGATCGACGACTTTATCATTCTACGAAGCGACGGATCTCCCACCTACCACCTGGCGTCCACCGTGGACGACGTGGACTATGAGATAACCCACGTGGCGCGTGGGGAGGACATCCTTCCCTCCACGCCCCGCCACATCCAGCTGACCAGGGCGATGTCGGCGCCCGAGCCGGTCTACGCCCACCTTCCGCTCCTCCACGGCCAGGATGGCCGCAAGCTCTCCAAGCGTCACGGCGCCACCGATGTGGGTGAATACCGGCGCAAGGGATTCCTGCCCGAGGCCCTGTTCAACTATCTGTCGCTGCTGGGATGGTCGATCGGTCCGGAGGTCACCATCTTCAGTCCCCGGGAGGCAGTGGAAGCATTCGACCTGGCGGATGTTTCTTCCAGTCCTGCCGTGTTCGATCCGGTGAAGCTGGAATGGATGAACGGCGAGTACATACGGAACCGTATCACCACATCCGAGTTCTCAGCACGCGCCCGGCCCTATGCCGAGGAATTCGTGAGAGCCCCGCTTCCGGATGCGGTCTGGGAGAAGACCGGTCCGGTGCTCCCGCTCGTCCAGGAGAGGGTGAAACTGCTGTCGGAGGTGGGTCCCCAACTTGGTTTTCTGTTGTCGGACCAGATCGAATACCACCCGCGGTCGTGGCGCAGGGTAATGAGAAAGCAGGGGGTAGGTGACGTGCTTGCCGGGGCGATCGGCGCATTGGCGACGTTGGGTGATTGGCGGACCGAAACCGTGGAGCAGACTCTGCGTAATCTGATCAGCGAGATGGGGATCAGCGCCGGGAAAGGGTTCCAACCGGTCCGGGTGGCGGTCACCGGATCCTCTATCAGCCCTCCTCTCTTCGAGTCACTGGCTGCTTTGGGAAAAGACAGGACATTGGAAAGGTTGAGGGACGCCCTGTCCAGGCTTTCCACCTGAAAGCGCGCTCGCGGAAATGACGAGGATAGAGACAGCACACCATTGAAACCGGCCACTTGACCTCGCCTATCAAAACCCACCGCGGATTGATTACCCGGCCGGATTTCATTTAGCATTGGTGCTGGCAGTCAGCCGGTTATCGAGAAGGGAATTGATTCATGAGTCGACCGCAACGGGTAACCGTAACGGGCGCCGCCGGCCAGATCGGGTACAGCTTGTTGTTCCGGATAGCCGCCGGCGAGATGCTGGGACCGGACCAGCCGGTGATCTTGCAGCTTCTGGAGATCGTGCCCGGATTTCCGGCCTTGGAGGGCGTGGCGATGGAGTTGGAGGACTGCGCTTTTCCCCTGCTGAAGGGCATGGTGCTGACCACCGACGTAGAGCAGGCTTTCGCAGACACCGATGTGGCGTTGCTGGTGGGCGCCATGCCGCGAATGGCGCACATGCAAAGGGCCGATCTGTTGGAGGCCAACGGCCGGATCTTCTCTCAGCAGGGGCGTGCGATATCGGAAGCCGCCGATCCCGATGTGAAGGTGCTGGTGGTCGGTAACCCGGCCAACACCAACGCTTTCATCACTGCCGCCAACGCCAAGAACATCGACCCTGCCCAGATCACCGCTATGACTCGCCTCGACCACAACCGGGCGATCGCCAAAGTGGCCAACCGGGTAGGCCAACCTTTCAGCATGGTGAAGAAAATGAGTGTGTGGGGGAATCACTCCGCCACGCAGTATCCCGATCTCTTTCACGCCGAAATAGGCGGCCGCAACGCCTACGAGGTAGTGGGAAATCACGACTGGGTGGAGAACAATTTTATCCCAACGGTGGCCGGACGGGGCACTGCCATCATCAAGGCCCGGGGCAAGTCATCGGCTGCCTCGGCCGCCAACGCGGCGGTCGGCCACATCCACGACTGGGTGTTGGGGACTGCGGCCGATGACTGGGTGAGCATGGCGGTGATCTCCGACGGGTCCTACGGGGTACCCGAGGGATTGTGCGCTTCCTTTCCCTGCCGGACCCGGGACGGAAAGTGGGAGATCGTGCAAGGACTGGAGCACGGCGACTTTTCGCGGGAGAGGATCGACCGGTCGATCGCGGAACTGGTGAAAGAGCGTGACACCGTCGTCGAAATGGGGATGGTCTGAGCAACCCGGTGATAGCCGGGAGAAAGATCAGCAGGACAGGGTCGGAGTCCTCTAGTAGTCGACCTCTATATGGCTCACTGCCTCCAGCCACTGCTCCACTCCGGCCCGATGGACCATGAGTTTGGCCAGATTGCCCGACACCTTGATCTTGCCGGTGATAAACGCCGCCTGAACATTGAGGTCTCCCCTCATGATGGCCGTGGCGGTCTCGTAGTTCTGGTTGATGGTGATATCGAGATCTTCACGGAGGCCGAGGGCGATGGTGACAGCCTGCGGGGTGATCACCAGGTGATAACCGGTGTCACCGAAGGGTGCGTCCAGCACATTGAACTGGATACCCATTTCTATGCCTCGGGCCGCGTCTTGGAAACCTTGGTGGTTTTCCAGGGCGGTGGTTACTTCTGCCAGCCATTCAGGGCTTAGGAATTTCACTGCCATTGAGGGCTCCCTTGCAATGAGTACGTGAAGTTGAGGCTAGTGCTTTTCAGTTTCTATCGGCAATCACCGAACGATGATCCGGTTGTCCTCGATCGAATCGATGATGGCGGCCGACTCGACCTTCCATCCATTCTCTTCAAGCAGGGACCGCCCGCCGGTGAAGGTCTTCTCTATTACGAAGCCGAACCCCTTCAACCGGTTTCCGGACTCTTCGATCATGGAACCGAGAGCCTCGGCGGTACGTCCCCGGGAAAGAAAATCGTCCACAATCACCACGTTCTTTCCCTGTCCCAGCAGTTCCTTGCGAATGGTGATCCAGGTCGTACCACCCTTGGTGGGGGAACTGATCTGCCGGATCAGGTGCAATTGCGGATCGAGCCGACGGTTTTGTTTCTTGGCATAGATGAAATGCTTTCCCGCCGCCCGGGCGGTGGCAAAAGCCGCCGGAATCCCGGATGCTTCGGCGGTGACCGCCACATCGAAGTCTCCCAGTCGTTCAGCCAACCAATACCCCACCTTGGTCATCAGCTCGGGGTCGGTGCGGTGATTGAGGAAACTGTCCACGATCACCAACTGGGACTCGACCCTCCCGGCCTCCAGGATTCTCTTGCGCAGCTCTTCCACGGCCTTACCGGAGTGAGGGCAGGTGGGAGGGCCGGCTGCGCTCGAATGCGTCAATGTCGGCGGTGTGGCGGAGAGTGAGTCCGATGTCGTCATAGCCGTTGAGCATTCGCCACTTGGTAAAGGGATCCATGTCGAAGTGGGCGGAGACGCCGGGCGCCTCGACTGTCTGATCCTCCAGGTCGATGGTGACCAGGCTGTCGGGGTGGCGTTGGGCGAGGGTAGTCAAAGTCTCAATCTCCGGGGACGGTAGCTGAATGGGCAACAGTCCGATCTTGGTGCAATTGGTGCGGAAAATGTCGGCCAGGGACGGAGCGATCACTGCCTCGAAGCCCCAGTCCTGCAATCCCCAGGGAGCGTGTTCCCGCGAGGATCCGCAGCCGAAGTTGGGTCCGGCCACCAGGACTTTCGCTTTGGCGTACTGGGGCTGATTGAGGGGAAACTGCGGATCCGGATCCCCACCGGGAGTCCGCTTCCAGTCCCAGAACAGGTACTGTCCGTATCCGGTCCGTTCCACCCGCTTGAGGAATTGCTTGGGCATGATTTGATCGGTGTCCACGTTGGCGCGTGGCAGGGGAAGCATGGCGCCGGTTATTACGGAAACAGATTTCATCCGCCGGTCTCCCACTCCCGGATGTCGACGAACCTGCCCGACACCGCTGCCGCCGCGGCCATAGCCGGAGAGACCAGGTGGGTCCGCCCACCCTGTCCCTGGCGGCCTTCGAAATTGCGATTGGAGGTCGAGGCGCAGCGTTCGCCCGGCATCAGGATATCGGGATTCATACCCAGGCACATTGAGCACCCGGCGTCGCGCCACTCGAATCCGGCGTCCCTGAAGATGAGGTCCAGACCCTCGGTCTCGGCTTGTTGCTTGACCAGTCCTGACCCCGGAACGACCATGGCGGAGACATTGGGATGAACCCTGTTGCCGGAGACAATGGCGGCGGCGGTGCGGAGATCCTCGATGCGGGCGTTCGTGCAGGATCCCAAAAAGACCCGGTCGATGGTGATCTCGGTAATGGGGGTGCCGGGTTGCAGGTCCATGTAGGCAAGGGCCCTCATAGTGGAGTCCCGTTCCAGCGGGTCTTCAAAGTCGTCGGGAGAGGGGATTTGATCGGTGACCGCCGAGGTCTGTCCGGGGTTGGTGCCCCAGGAGACATAAGGTCGCAGGTCCGCCGCCTCGATCCTCACCTCGGTGTCGAACTCCGCGCCCGGATCGGTCGGCAGCGATCTCCACTCCTCCAGTGCCCTCTCCCAGAGTGCTCCGCGAGGGGCGTGGGGACGCCCCTGCAGGTAGGAGAAGGTGACGTCGTCGGGGGCGATCATCCCGGCCCGGGCGCCGGCCTCGATGGACATGTTGCACACGGTCATCCGTCCCTCCATGGAGAGTCCCTCTATGGCCGATCCCCGGTACTCGACGACATGACCCTGGCCGCCTGCCGTTCCGATCCTGGCGATGATCCCCAGGATTATGTCCTTGGCGGTCACGCCGACCGGAAGGTCTCCCTCGATGGTGATGGCCATCGAACGCGGTCGGGGCTGGGGGAGACTCTGGGTGGCGAGGACATGTTCCACTTCGGAAGTCCCGATCCCGAAAGCCAGCGCTCCGAAGGCGCCATGGGTGGACGTATGGGAGTCTCCACATACGATGGTCATTCCCGGCTGGGTTACGCCCTGTTCGGGACCGATCACGTGCACTATGCCCTGGCGGGGATCCTCCAATCCATACAGCGTGATACCGAATTCGGCGCAATTGGCGACCAGGGCGTCGATCTGCTTTTTTGAGAGAGGGTCTCGGATTCCCAGAGCGCGACCGGTGGTGGGCACCCCGTGATCGATGGTGGCCAGTGTCAAATCCGGCCTTCTCACCGACCGACCGGCCAAGCGGAGACCGTCGAAAGCCTGTGGAGAGGTGACCTCATGCACCAGGTGCAGGTCGATGTAAAGCAGGGCCGGCTCGCCTTCGGTCTCCCTCACCAAATGGCGGTTCCACACTTTTTCGAAAAGGGTCTGGGGGGCGGTCATGTACTCCGGTGGGTGAGGCGATACCGAAGGATAGTGGAACGGTCGACTTCGGACGTGAACCGGCGGGTCGAGGTTTTCCTCCGGGGAAAGCAGAACTGACGGGTTACCCTTGACATGACGGCGCTTCGAGGAGAGATTCTTGGCAGAGAGCATGATCGCCCATGTAGTGGGCACCGGCACGATCGGCGAGCCCCTGATCGGTTTGTTGGCGGACAATCGGGAAGCTTTTGGTCTGGATGAAGTGACCTTCCACAAGCGGACCCCCATGCTGGCCGAACGCGGCAAGGTTGATGATCTGGTCCGCAGAGGCGCCATGCTGGCCGTGGATGAAGACCGTCGCCTCGAGTTCCAGGCTCTGGGTCACAGTCCCAAATATGAGAAGCTGGAAGCCTTGGAACGGGCTTCGGTGGTGATCGACTGCACCCCGGCCGGCAACCAGAACAAAACCGAGTTCTACGAGTCCCTGTCAGGCCCCCGCGGGTTTCTGGCACAAGGGTCGGAATTCGGGTTTGGAAAGATGTATGCCCGGGGGATCAACGACGCCGTCTTGAACCCCGAACGGGACCGGTACCTCCACATCGTCTCCTGCAACACCCACAACATCTCGGCCATGATCCAAAGTCTGGCCATGGACCCCGATGGCCGTTCCCACCTCGACAACGGCGAGTTCCTGTGCATCCGCAGGGCCAACGACATCAGCCAGGATCGCAGATTCGTGGCCAGTCCCACCGTGGACGCCCACAGGGATGGCAGGTTCGGCACTCACCACGCCCGTGACGCGCACAAGCTGTTCTCCACCCTCGGACATGATCTGCGCCTGCATTCATCGGCGATAAAACTCAACACGCAATACATGCACACCCTGCATTTCTCCATCACTTTGGACAGGGAGATCACCAGGGAAGAAGTAATGGATCGCTTCCACGCCAACTCCCGGGTGGCGGTGACCTACCGCAGTTCGGCGAACCAGGTGTTCTCTTTCGGCAGGGACCACGGATACTATGGCAGGATTCTTTCTCACGCGGTGGTGGCGGCGCCGACCTTGACCGTCCGGGACGGGGTGCAGGTAGTGGGCTTTGCATTCACTCCCCAGGACGGCAACCCCCTGCTGTCCACCGTGGCCGCCATGCTCTGGTATCTGTATCCCGACGAGATCGAGCGGCGCATGGACGTGTTGCGACCGTACCTGTTCCGGGAAGTGTGATGCGAAACCCCGGACGGCTGCAGCGCCAGGCGCTGACTGCTGCGGAGCGGGCTATCGAAGCGCTGGGAAGGGGCGATCCCGTCTCTGCCCGAATGGCGGTTTCCACCGCTTTGGACAGGGATCAGACCGGGATCTATGTTGGTTTGGCCGATGCGGTGGACCTGGCCGCCGGAATGTTGGAGCGGGATGAGCCGATCCCCGACGGGGTGTGGAGCCATCTGGCTGATGCGGTGGGACCCGGTCCGCTACAGGCATTGGTGGAGGCAGTCCGACATTAGGGCGCTTGCTCCGCGGGTGGTCGCTCATGTCTGATTATCACTTGCACCTCTATCCCCATCGTCAAAATGCCTCGGATCCGATTCCCGATGGTTTTCCTCTGCAGCGGATAGACCGGTACTGCGAGGCGGGAGCGGCTCGGGGTGTGTCGGAGTTGGGATTCACCGAGCATCTTTATCGATTCAAGGAGTCCGAACCGGTCCTGGGCCGGTTCTGGGAATCCGACCCGACCGCCGCAGCCCCCGCCGGGCTTGCCGACTTTACAGCCCGGATGGTGGAACTTGACCGGGTCTTTCGGATCGAGCAATATGTGGAGGCCGTACTGGCCGCCAAGGAGCAGGGGATGCCGGTGCTGCTGGGGCTGGAGGTGGATTTCATACCGGGGACCGAGGAAGCCGTCGCCGAGTTGCTGTCGCCCTATCCCTGGGACTTTCTTCTCGGAGCGGTCCACTGGGTGGGCAGTTGGGCGATCGACACTTCCGAATGCGCCGGGGAGTTCGAGCGAAGAGGGGTTGAGGAGTCCTGGGAACAGTATTTGGAGTTGGTGGTCGAGATGATCGGATCGGGGATTGCCGATGTGGTGGCCCATGTCGATCTGTGCAAGAAATACGGGTACCGGCCTGCCCGAGAGCCTCTCCACCTCTATCGGAAGGTGGTGGAGGCGGCTGCCGCCCGAGGCTGGGCGGTGGAGATTTCCAGCCAGGGCTTGCGCAACCCGGCCCGAGAGGTCTATCCGTCTCCCGCTTTCCTGCAGATGTTCCGACAGGCGGGAATACCGGTCACCCTGGCCAGTGACGGTCACCGAGTCGGTGAGGTGGCCTGGGGAAGAGCTGAAGTGGTGGACGCCGCCCGGGCGGCCGGATACCGGACACACTTGGGCCTTCGGGGCAATCCTCACCCAGTCCCGCTTCCCGGCGCCGTCCGGGAGGGGTGCCGCCGATGATCGTGGAAGTGATAACGGTGGGAACCGAATTGCTTTTGGGACAGATCGTCAATGGCAACGCGGCCACCATCGGAGAGATCCTGGCCGCGGAGGGACACGACGCCCATTACCAGGTGACCGTGGGTGACAATCCGCAGAGAATGGAGGCGGCGATCGCCGCGGCGTTGACAAGGGCCGATGCGGTGATCATCACGGGGGGAATCGGGCCGACTCCTGATGATATCACCCGGGAGGCGATTTGCGCAGTGACGGGGCGACCCATGCGGTACAGCGATGAGTGGGCGGAGATCCTGAGGGCACGGTTCGCAGAAAGGGGGTGGGAGATGCCGGTCAGCAACCTGCGTCAGGCAGAGTATCCGCAGGGCGCGGAACTGATCCACAACCCGAAGGGAACCGCTCCCGGTCTGGCTCTCTCTCACCACGGCAAGTGGATTTTTGCTGTGCCCGGGGTGCCCATGGAGATGGTGGGACTGGTCACCGGTGAGGTGATTCCCCGGCTCAGACAAGCATCGGGAGTCTCGGAGACGCTGGTCAGCAGGGTGGTCAGGACCTGGGGAAGGTCGGAGTCGCGAACCGCCGAATTGTTGGAGGACCTGTACCATGGCTCGGAGAATCCCAGTCTGGCCTATCTTGCCTCCTCGGGGGAGATCAAGGTCCGAATCACCGCCAAGGCGGCCGACGAAGCGACCGCGGAGAGGATGATCGCACCTGTCAGCCAGGAGGTTTGCCGGCGCTTGGGGTGGGCGGTGTTCGGTTTCGATGATCAGACCATAGAGCGCCGTTTGCTTGAGATGCTGGAAGAGCGGAACTGGACTATCGGAACCGCCGAGTCCATGACCGCCGGTATGGTGGCCGCCCGGATCACCTCCACCCCGGGCGCCTCTCGGGTGTTCCGAGGGTCGGTGGTGAGTTACGCAACCGATCTCAAGAAAGAACTGCTGGGGGTGGGCGCCGATGTGCTGGCCGACGGGGTGGTGTCCGCCTCCACGGCCCGGGAGATGGCGGAGGGCGCCTGCCGCGCCTTGGGGGTGGATGTGGGAGTGGGAATAACCGGATCCGCCGGACCGGCGCCGACCGAAGAACCGGTGGGAGTGGTTTATGTGGGAGTGGCCACCCCCGATGCAGCGGCCACCCGCAGACTCCGGATGCCTGGCGACCGGGAAAGGGTGCGCACTTACGCCACCACCGCCGCCCTCCATCTGGCGCGCCTCGGCATAAGTGGGAAATGGTGGAATCGGTAGGCCGGATCTTCCTGGCGGTGGATCTCACGTCCGAGGCTCGGCAGATTCTGAGCCGCCGGGTGATGAGAATGGCGGGCGGCGCCAAACTGCCGGGTCGCATCACACCTCCCCGGAATTGGCACATGACCCTGTGGTTTCTGGGGGATACCCCCACAGACAGGTTTGAAGTGATGTTGCACCGTCTCACCGAGGCGCCGCTGGGAGATGCCTTCCGTTGCCGGTTCGGAAGGCTGGGAACCTTCCCACGCGCCAGTAGGGCGTCAGTGTTATGGGTGGGGGTGTCAAGGGGCGCCGAATCGCTTTCGGCCTTGGCCGCCGGGGTGGCAGAAGCGGTGAAAGGCGCCGGATTGCGATTGCCGGAGCGTCCTTTCTCGGCGCACCTGACCCTCTCCCGGCTCCGTCCTCCGCAGGATTTGCGAGCCATGGTGGCCTCGGCGCCGTCGGCGGAGGTGGAGATGACGGTCAGCGAGGTGACGGTGTTTCGGAGTCATTTGGGCGGAGGACCTCCTCGCTATGAGGTGATGGAGCGGGTTTTTCTGGGTTGAGGAGCGGGCGATTGAGGGAAGCGGCAGACCGTTTGCGCATAATACTTGGATATCGAACACATGTTCGTTTATCATTGTTTGGGAAAATATCAGGTCCGAACCATTTGAAAAGCTCTCGCATTCGAAGCACGTTTATATAGTTTTGTCACAGCGGTTCTATAGCTTTGTTCTATAGCCGTTCACTAGAAAGGAACAACCTATGGACAGGGAAAAAGCTTTGGAGATGGCGGTAGGCCAGATCACCAAACAGTACGGGAAAGGGGCGGTGATGCGTATGGGGGAGTCGGCCCAGCAAAGGCCTGAGGTGATCTCCACCGGCGCCTTGTCCTTGGACGTCGCACTGGGGATAGGCGGCATGCCCAGGGGAAGGGTGGTCGAAATATACGGCCCCGAAAGTTCGGGTAAGACGACTCTGGCCCTACATGTGGTAGCCGAGGCGCAGCGAAACGGGGGAATAGCGGCTTTCATCGACGCCGAACATTGCCTGGATCCCTCCTATGCCGGTGTCCTGGGAGTGGATGTGGACGAGTTGCTGATTTCACAGCCCGACACCGGGGAGCAGGCTCTGGAGATCGCCGACATGCTGATCCGATCCGGCGCCTTGGATGTGCTGGTGATCGACTCGGTGGCGGCGCTGGTTCCCAGGGCGGAGATCGAGGGTGAAATGGGGGACAAGCATGTCGGTCTTCAGGCTCGCCTGATGTCACAGGCGCTGCGAAAGCTGGCCGGAACGTTGAATCGTTCCCGGACCACCGCCATCTTTATCAATCAATTACGAGAGAAAATCGGCGTCATGTTCGGTTCGCCGGAGACCACGCCCGGGGGTCGAGCGCTCAAGTTCTTCGCCTCGGTGCGGGTTGATGTCCGTCGTATCGGTTCGATCAAGCACCGTGGCCAGGAAGTGGGTAACCGGATCAGAGCGAAGGTGGTCAAGAACAAGATGGCGCCCCCCTTCCGCAAGGCCGAGTTCGACATCATGTTCGGAAAGGGCATTTCCCGGGAAGGAAGCCTTTTGGATGTCGCCTTGGATATGGGGTTGGTGCGAAAGAGTGGTTCGTGGTTCTCATTGGGCGATGACCAGCTTGGACAGGGCAGGGAAAACGTCAAACAGTTCCTTTGCGAAAACCCCGAGATCGCCATGCAGTTGCAGGCCAAGGTCTACGAAAAGGTCGGGTTCACTCTCCCGGGCCTGGAGTCGGATCGCGAGGTCCGGGCCGTGTTGGATGCGATGGGGAGTCCGGCAGCCTCCTGATCCGATTACGACATGCACCGCTAATTGGTCTGTGCAGGCGGAACGGCCCTCTACAATGGGAGGCAGATCTATTCGCAATGCATGCCGAGATACGGGGGGTTGCCCTTCGGGGGCTCTCTGTCCAATAACTCGGGCTCTGAAAACTCGTCTGATAAATGCCTGTAAGTCAAGTTGCTCTGATCGTGGCCTTGGCGGTCACAGTGGTGGTGGTGATTGTCGGGTTGATAATTGCCCTGATCAGGGTGCGGGTGGGCGGCGCCGCCAACGTGGAGGACAAGGTTGCCGAAGCTCGTTTGGAAGCGCAGCGAATCCTGGCCAGGGCCGAAGAGGAGTCCCGGGTTCGCTCCGAGGAAAGGAGGGCCGTCGAAGAAGAGGCGATGTCCCGGCAGAGGGAGTCGATAGAAGCTCGCACGAGGCGAGTCATGCAACGGGAGGAAAGACTCGATCAGCAGTCGGCCAACCTGGAGGAGCGGGAACGTCTCCTCATAGAGAGAGAGGTCGAAGCCAAGAGGCTGAGAGTCGAAGCCCAGGAAGTGGAGGATCAGGCTTGGAGTGATCTGACTCGTCTGGCCGGGCTCGATCGGGCGGAAGCCCGGAAGCAGATCATGGAAAAAGTCGAACATGAAGCGCGGCGCGATGCGATGATGTTGATCCGGGACATCGAGATAAGATCTCGGGAGGAGGCAGAGTGGCGGTCACGGAGAATACTGGCGGGAGTGGTGCAGCGCCTGTCTCACCAAGTGGTGAAGGATGCCACCTCCACGGTGATCAATCTGCCGAGCGAGCATATGAAGGGCCGGATAATCGGCCGGGAGGGCCGCAATATCCGTGCCTTCGAGGCCGTTACCGGAGTCAGCTTGATCATCGACGACAAGCTTCCCGAAGCGGTGATGCTCAATAGCTACGATCCGATACGCCGGGAGGTGGCCCGGTTGGCTTTGGAGAAGTTGATAGTCGACGGTCGTCTCAACCCGACCGCCATAGAGGAGGCGGTGGCAAAAGCCGAATCCGAGGTCTCCCACTCCATCCGGGATGCGGGGGAGGCGGCCCTTCTGGAAGTCAACCTGAGCAAGATGCGTCCGGAACTGATCGAACTGCTGGGGCAGCTTCGCTACCGGACTTCCTACGGTCAGAATGTCCTCGACCACTTGATAGAGTCCGCCCACGCCGCCGGTCTCCTGGCCAGCGAACTGGGAGTTGACCCGGTTCCGATCAAGCGGGCCGCTCTCCTGCATGACATCGGCAAGGCGGTCAGCCACAAGTTGGAGGGGTCCCATGCCCATGTCGGCGCCGAGATAGCCCGGCGGCTGGGAGAGGATCCCGAGGTGGTGCACGGGATAGAGGCTCACCACAATGAGGTGGCCCCGCGCACTGTTTTGGCGGTGTTGGTGCAAGCCGCCGATGCCTTGTCGGCCGCTCGGCCCGGGGCGCGGCGTGAATCGTTCGAGCAATACACCCAGAAGCTGGAGAACCTGGAGAGAATTGCGGCCTCCTACGATGGTGTCGCAAAGGCCTATGCCTTCCAGGCGGGCAGGGAGGTGAGGGTCCTGGTCAACCCGCGGCGGGTGGACGATCTGACTGCCGGCGCTCTGGCTCGACAGATTGCCCGGAGGGTCGAAAAGGAGATGCAATATCCGGGCAAAATCGAGGTGACCGTCATCAGGGAGAGTCGCTACACCGACTACGCCCGATGAGCACCGTCTTGCTTTCCCGGCCGGTCCGCAAGGTTGACCAGCCTGACCGAATGCCCAAAAGAGAGGGGCAGGTCTATTTCATCCGCACTTTCGGGTGCCAGATGAATGAGCATGATTCCGAACGTATCGCCGGCTTGTTGGAATCTGATGGCATGGCCCCTGCCTCCTCACTCGACCAGGCTGACGTGATCTTCATAAACACCTGCACCATTAGGGAGAACGCCGACAACCGCCTGTACGGGAACTTGGGACAGTTGAAGGCGCTCAAGGCCCGACGGCCTGACATGATGCTGGTGGTGGGAGGTTGCGCCGCGCAGAAAGACCGCCAGATTGTCCGTGAGAGAGCGCCGTGGGTGGATGTGGTGATGGGGACCCACAATCTGGGACGGGTACTGGACCTGCTGGATCATGCCCAGGAATGGGGCGGAGTTACGGAGATCTACGAGTCACTGCATGACATGCCCTCTCAACTACCCACCCGGCGGGAGGTGGAGCACTCGGCCTGGGTGACGGTACAGCTTGGATGCAACAACACCTGCACCTTTTGCATTGTTCCCACAGTGCGGGGTCCGGAGGTGAGTCGAAGGCCCGGAGAGATCGTGAGAGAGGTGGAACAACTGGTTTCGGAGGGAGTGCTGGAAGTGACCCTGCTGGGTCAGAACATCGACACCTACGGGCGCGATCTGGCTTTGGGAGGACGACGTCGCCCCATTTTCGCCGAGTTGCTGAGACGTGTCGGAGAGGTGGACGGCATCCGCCGTATCCGGTTCACCAGCCCCCATCCGGCCGATTTTCGTGAGAACGTGGCGATGGCGATGGCGGAGACCGAGGCGGTGTGCGAGCAGTTGCACCTTCCACTGCAGAGCGGCAGCGACCGGATTCTGGCCAGGATGCATAGAGGCTATAACGCAAGGCGCTTTCTGGACCGGCTGGCCATGGCGCGCCGCATCATCGCGGACCTCACCGTGTCGACCGACATCATCGTGGGGTTTCCCGGAGAGACGGAAGCCGATTTCGAAAGGACTCTCGAGGTTGTTGCTGAGGCTCGTTTCGACCAAGCCTTCATGTTCATCTTCTCCCCCCGTCCGGGAACTGCCGCCGCCGGGATGACGGAATTGTTCATAGAGCCTGGCATCGTCAAGCAGCGCTTCCGCAGATTGGTGGAACTTCAAAACCGGATTTCCGAGGAGAAGAATGCCGAGATGGTGGGAAAGCGGCTGGAAGTACTGGTGGAAGGACCTTCCCGCAAGGACCCCAAAGTGGTGAAGTCGCGAACGCGGGGAGGAAAGATCGTGCATGTGAAGGGCGAATTCCCTCCGGGCACATTTCTGGAGGCGGAGGTCACCATAGCCAGAAGACACCACTTGATGGGGAGGCTGTACTGAGCCTGCTGATGGCGGTGGTGGGCCCCACCGCATCTGCCAAGAGCGATGTAGCGATGGGGTTGGCCGAGAGATTGGGGGCTGAGATCATCTCGGTCGACTCCGTGCAGGTCTACCGGGAAATGGACATCGGATCCGCCAAGCCGTCGCCCGAAATGCTGGCTCGGGTCCCCCACCACCTGATCGACGTGGTGGATCCCGAAGGGATCTTTACCGCGGCGCAGTGCCAGAGAAGAGCAAGAAATATTATCGCCGCTTCCACGGTCCCTCTCATTCTGTGCGGCGGTTCCGGCCTTCACTTCCGGTCAGTGGTAGATCCCCTCATATTTGCTCCCCACGATCCGGCGATACGCGCTGAGATGGATCAACTGACTCCCGAAGTTGCCCGCCACCGGCTCCTGTGCGCCGATCGGCAGGCCGGGCGACATCTGGATCTGGCTAATCCCCGGAGAGTGGCCCGCGCCCTTGAAGTGCTGGCCCTGACTGGCGCGACTCCTTCCCGACGCGCTGCGGAACCTGACCGAGGCGACGTTCGGAACTACCGTCCGATGATCCCCTTCCGGGCTGTGGGACTCGATCCCGGAGACGAGATCGGAGACCGGATTTCGGTCCGGTTGGAAGTGATGCGACAGCAGGGATTCTTGGATGAGGTAGCCGGCCTGGCCGACCGAATGGGTCCCACGGCCTCGCAGGCAGTCGGCTATCGTCAGTTGCTGGCGGTGGTAAGGGGTGAGATGGGCGAGGAGGAAGGTTTTCATCAAGTGGAACGGGCCACCAGGGCTTTGGTCAAAAGACAGCGGACCTTCTTTCGTCGCGATCCCCGCATTCAATGGCTGCCTTGGTCCTCCGATCCCAATGAACTGGTAGCCAGAGCCTGGAGTGTGTTTTCGGGAGTTTGAAGAGGGAGTTAAGTGATGAGATTCTGGAAAATGGAAGGATTGGGCAACGACTTTGTGGTGGTTACCGGACCATGCTCGCTTTCCACTCCCCGGATTGCGGCCCTTTGCGATCGGCGCAGAGGGGTGGGCGCCGACGGCGTGCTGGTGGTTTCCAAGACCGGCGACCGGGTCAAGATGACCTATTTCAACGCGGACGGATCGGCGGCTGAGATGTGCGGTAACGGTTTGCGGTGTGTCGCCCGGCTTGCCACTGATCTTGGAATGGTGACCAGCCGGGAGTTCGTAGTGGATACGCCGGTGGGTCCCCGCAGGGTTCGGGTATCAGGGGCCGATGTGACCGCTGAATTGGGTCCGGTGAAAGTAGGGGAGCAACGCTGGATCGGTGATCGGGCATATCAACTGGTGTCGGTGGGGAATCCCCATGCGGTCACCTGGGTGGACGCACTGGATGGGATTGCTTTGGCGAATACCGCCGAGGCGATGCAAGAGGAGTTCGAAGCCGGCGTCAATGTAGAAATGGCAGTGGTGGACTCTCCCCTCCGGATATCAATGCGGGTGTGGGAGAGGGGCGTGGGAGAGACCGCGGCATGCGGGACCGGTGCGGTGGCCACCGCCTCGGCGGGTCTGGCCCAGGGTCTCACCCGTGACGAAGTAGAGGTCAGTTTGGCGGGTGGCCTGGCCCAGGTGAAGTTGGAGGATGGCACGTCTTGGATCACCGGACCTGCCCGGTTGGTGTATCGCGGGGAGTGGATGGGTTGATCTCCCTGGGACAGGTATTCCCGGCTACGCGGCAGCGGTGAGCGAGGGCGCTCAAAGATGAGGAAGGTTCTGCCGGAGTTGGAAGAGTTACCGGTTGAGTGCGATCGGTGCAGGCGCCGGGTCACCTGAGAGAGCGAACCACCGTGACCACCCTGCCCAGAATCCGGGGATGCTCGGGAATGAAGGGCGGAAAGTCGGGGTTCTCGGAACACAGTTCAATTCCTCCGTCCGACCGGTAACGCACCCTTTTGACGGTTGCTTCGGCCTCGTCCACCAAGACCGCGGCTATCTCTCCGTTCTCCACGGAAGGTTGCTTTCTCACCACCACCAGATCGCCGGGGAGTATTCCGGCGCCGGTCATGGATTCTCCCTCCACTTCCAGCATGAACAGATCACCGCTGCCCACCAGCCGGGCAGGTAGATGCATGGTCTCTTCGATGTTTTCCTCGGCCAGTGTGGGGTCCCCGGCGGCGATGGTCCCCAGCAGGGGTATCCATCGACCGACCTTGGGGTCGGGAGACAGCGGGGCAGAGGGTGCAGGGCTTTTTTCGACCACAACCAGGGCGCGCGGTTTGGAGGGGTCCCGACGAAGTCTGCCGGCCTTAACCAGCGCTGAAATCTGGGCGTGAACGGAGGAGGGCGAGGCCAGACCCACCGCCTCTCCGATCTCTCGCACAGTGGGTGGATAACCGCGGGCGGCAATCCGTTCTTTGATGAGATCCAGTATTTGACGCTGTCGGGAAGTTAGGCGGTTCATGATTGGACCACCCTACTCTCAACCGATCGGTAATCCAAACATTTGTTCGATTTGGTAATCGAACAAATGTTCTGTACCATAACGAACATGCGTTCGATTCACTCAGATTCTCGGAGAGGTCTAAGAGCCCTCCTTTTGGGGTTCCTTTTGGTGTTGGTCGTCGGCGCAGTCCTTCTTCTGTTCCAGGAGGAGGCGGTGAGCGCGCCGGGGAGGCGTGACATACAATCGGTGGTGGTTCAACCCGGTGAAACACTGTGGGAAATCGCTGACCGGTTTGCGCCCGAGAGCGCTGACCTTCGGGTCGTGGTCAGGGAATTTGTAAAGCTGAACGGGTTGCAATCAAAGGTCCTGAAACCCGGTCAGGTACTTCACATCCCTGTCATCAGATTCTGAAGGTCGGCGGTCAAGGAGGCTATTTCTGCTTCGGCGATCTCGGCGATCTCAAGGTAAGCCCGGTCGAAGTCCTGTTCGATGGCCGACACCAGGGAGGCTATTTGTAACAGGGCTGCTTGGGCCTGTTCCAACTGACCGTTGCCCACCGCGTCGGAGTAGGCCTGGCGATGCACCGCTATGTATGGCAATGTTGCTTCGAGGGCCTGCTGGTTTTGTAAGAGCCGCGGTTGGCCGGGCTGAGAGGAGGCCGCCTGTTCAAGGCGGAATTGCCAGTCTGTCAAGAGCGTGGTGTTCTCGGAGAGGTTGGAGATCTCCAGTGGAGCGTTCAAATCGGGGAAAGTCAGATTCGGTCCCAATTGCCCTCGATACGAGAAAGCCGCTCCAAAGGTTTCACCCAGACGTGAGGCGCGACCGGCAAGGGCGGTGGCCAACATGCGAGTCTCGGCCAAAGAGGAATCATCGGTGGGGAGGGCCGCAGCCGACTCCACCAGATTGCGGGAAGCATCTCCCAGGGCGGAGATGGAGGAAACCAGATCTGGCGTGAATGAATCTCCGGCTCGAAGGGATTCGAGAGTTGCAAGGCTATCTTCCACGGATCCGGCGGCTACGGCGGCGGCGTCCCCAACCGCAGCGCGTACGTCGGGGTTGTCCTGTCCCGGACCTCCTACAGACATCACAAGAGCGACGGTGATTGCCGCCGCCAGAGCCACCAACCCCAGGGTGGCCCACAAGCCGGAACGTGTCCGGTGGGCGGTTATCTGCCGTAGCGAATGAAATGGGCTTGGCTGTAGACGGGGGTGAGGGGAGGCGGACTCCGATATCTGCCACATGTGATGGATGGTTTCTTCGGTTGCCTTGTATCTGCCGTTGGCGGTGGGAACAACCACGTCAGGGGCGGCAGTGAGAGGATGGCCGGCCGTTCCGTTGGCGGAGGTGTCATTCCCGTTTACTCCGGAGGAACGAGGCGCCTTGGGACCCACGGGGGTGGTGACGTCATTGACGGTGAGACGGTTAGGGTCGGGTGTGTCATCGACGGATTGACGGTCGGTGTGTCCTGAGCGGTCGGGACTCAGAAGGGTGGCGTGACGGCCGTGACTCGCCTTGCGGCTGTGCTCCCGAACGCGGGGGAGGGGCCGTCGCTGCTTGCTGGGCATGAGATGCTTGCCCCGCGGCTTGCTCCGCTGGACTCTAAAATCAAGGTTGGGCAACAGCACCTACTTTGGGTGGTGTCCGCCCGACATCCACTATGCAGAACCTCAATATTAGCGTCCTAAAAATAGAAGGTGAAGCCTTTTTGCCCACCATTGCCTATAAGGGTGATGCAGCTTTTGATCTTCCCACCGCTGTTGACGTGGAATTGGCGCCCGGGCAACGCAAAAAGCTGCCGACTGGTTTGGCCCTGGCCATTCCCGACGGATATGCGGGATTGGTGCTGCCTCGCAGCGGTTTGGCTGACCGGCTTGGTATCGGGGTTGTGAACAGTCCGGGATTGATAGATTCTGGATACCGGGGGGAAGTGTCCGTGATTCTGGTCAATCTGTCGCAGGAGACCGTGAGGTTTGCCCGAGGCGACCGTATCGCCCAGTTAATGGTGGTGGCTGTGCCGGCGATCCGCCTGGTTGCTGTCGACCGCTTGAGCGAATCCGAACGCGGCGAAGCTGGATTCGGGTCCACCGGATGGTAAAAGCGAGTTATAATGGTCGCAAGCCGCGGAAGTAGCTCAGCTGGTAGAGCGCAACCTTGCCAAGGTTGAGGTCGCGGGTTCAAGCCCCGTCTTCCGCTCTTCCAGGTTTTTCCGCTGATGTGGAAGAGCGCGGCGACGTGGCCGAGTGGATTAGGCACGGGTCTGCAAAACCCGTTACTCCGGTTCGATTCCGGACGTCGCCTCCGCAAAGGGTGTTTTCGATGGGGCCCTTAGCTCAGAGGAAGAGCGCTTCCTTGACACGGAAGAGGTCAGTGGTTCAATTCCACTAGGGCCCACTCTTTCTTGTCGCCCGGTAATGCCACGAACCGGGTGACGCGCCGGCCTCGTTAGGTCAAGTCCTAGCGGGCATCGCTCGGCACCACCGCATTCTTGGGACCAGCCTTTGTGTCGACTGGAGTATTGGTGTCGCACTAAGTTACTTGGTTGCCGCTTTCCGAAGGCGAGGGTTGGGAAACCTTAGATGGTTTCTGAAACTTATCCATAAAAGGAAGAAGAACTCCGCCGAGATTCTCTAGATAGTGGATCACAGGTTATTACTTGCTCTTGTAAAACAATATCCAACGGTTTGCAGCAGATTGTCAAGGCACCTACTATTGTTTCTCAATTTCGCAACGAAAGGGGAGAGTGGATGGATAAACGGAGAAATCTTTCTCCAGAGGTGCGGGCAGCGAGAGCCGCAGCCCGAGCCCAGACGAAGGCTGTGCGTGCATATTTGGAGGCCCTGCACTCCTCGGCAGGGCGTCGAGGACGTCGGAAGTCGCCTCAAAAGGAACTGGAAGAAGTGCAAGAGAAACTTGAGAACGAGTCGGATCAGTTACAGAGACTTGCCTTGATCCAACAACGGATCGACGCTGAGAAACGTCGCGCGGAAGATCCGGGTGATATCAATGCGCTGGAGGCAGAGTTTGTCAATGCGGCCAAGTCTTACTCCACTCGTAAGGGTATTTCCTATAAGGCATGGCGGGAGATGGGTGTGGCTGCTGCCGTGCTCAGCAAGAGTGGTATCGCCCGAACCCGTTCCTGAGGGAATGTAATCAAGGTACCATTCTCTGTTTAAGCGGGCGCTTAGCTCAGCGGGAGAGCGCTGCCTTCACACGGCAGAGGTCACTGGTTCGATCCCAGTAGCGCCCACTTTTTCCTGCTGATCGGAATGGTTCAGGGTTTGCCATTGGAGGGTCTGCTCAATCCGCGCTCGGTCCATTCAATTGGTCCATTCAAAGGAGGTCATGACTCTTGAACCTGCGTAGCGTAGATCTGCAGACCGATCTTGATGCTCTGCGCCAGTTGATTGCCGACATTGAGGAACACGATCTCCACCCGGCTTTGGGAGAGCGAAAGCACTTCTATCTGGTGGAGCCTCCGGTCGACATGGGCGCCGAGACTGCAGGGCTGGTGGCGGAGGGTGACGGCGGAATTGTGTCGTATCTGGCTTTCATTGAGGAAGACCAGGGATTGTGGACTGTGGAAGCGGCGGTGCATCCCGACTACCGGATGGAGTCGGTCCTTAACGAACTCTTGGAGAACGTGCGACGCGAAGTGAAGATCCGAGGTGGGTCGGGGATCCGCCTGTGGGCTTATATTCCACAGGTGGCAGACGCCGCTGAGCGGGCAGGCTTTGGCCTGGAACGCGAGTTGCATCACATGCGTGCCCCCCTTCCCCTGGTCGCATTACCGCGGTTTCCTCCTGGTATAGAGGTGAGGGGTTTTCGGGAAGGGATTGACGAGGAGGCCTGGTTGGAGGGGAACAACCGGGTCTTTTCCGGCCACCCGGAGAACGGGAATTGGAGGTTGAATGATCTGGACCGCCGCCGGAGGCGTCCCTGGTTCTCCTCGGAGGGTTTGAGAATGGCCTGGGACGGCGAGGTGCTGGCCGGATTCTGTTGGACCAAGGTGCCTTCTCCCCGAGCCGGGGAGATTTATGTGATCGGCGTGGTGCCGGGATACCAGCGGATGGGTCTGGGTAAGGCGTTGCTGTTGGAGGGCATCAGACACATGCATACCTACCATCACGCCCGAGCTTGCGTTCTCTATGTGGACGCTGGGAATGTGGCTGCCCTGAATATGTATCGGTCCATGGGATTTCGGCATCATCACAGCGACCATTCCTATCTGCTGACTCTGGATGAGCGTTCGAGTTCGGCGGGAGCGGGTACCCTTTTACGTCGAGTTGAGGAAAGAGACGTGACGCTTCGGTGGGAATTGCCCGACGGAAGTCTCCGGACGGGCGAACCTGGTATCACGGGCCAGGAGTTGGCCCGCCGGATCGGGCCTGGGCTGGCCAGAGCGGCAGTGGCTGTCGAGCTTGATGGCGAGTTGATGGATCTCGGTCGACCTCTTCGAAGGTCCGGAAAACTTCGGATAGTCACTGACCGGACCGAAGAAGGTCGGCGCGTAATGCGGCACTCGGCTGCTCATGTGCTCGCTCAGGCGGTGCTGGACCTCTTCCCCGGATCCACCTTTGCGATCGGCCCTCCCATTGAAGACGGCTTCTATTACGACTTCGGGATCGATCAGCCTTTCTCGCCCGAAGACCTGTCCCGCCTGGAAGAGAGAATGGATCAGTTGATTGCTGCTGATCAGCCTTTCATACGCAGATCGATGAGCCGGGCCGAGGCGTTGGAAGTGTTCCGGTCACATCCCTTCAAATTGGAGATCATCGAGTCGGTCGATTCGTCTGAAGTGGCGGAAGGAGAGGAAGTAACTGTTTACTCAAATGACGGTTTCGTTGATTTGTGTCTCGGTCCGCATGTACCTTCCACTGGAAGACTCAAAGCTGTAAAACTGCTTCGGTCTTCCGGCGCCTATTGGAGGGGCGATGAGAACAGACCGCAATTGCAGAGAATCTATGGAACGGCTTGGGAGTCCCCCCGCGCCTTGAAGGAGTATCTGCACCGTCTGGAAGAAGCCGAGCGACGGGATCACCGCAGATTGGGACCCGCATTGGACTTGTTTTCCTTCCCCCCGCAGTTGGGGGCGGGACTAATGGTATGGCATTCCAAGGGGGGGATGGTAAGGAAGTTGATGGAAGATCACAGCCGCCAACTCCATCAACGCTTCGGGTTTGAGTTTGTTTTCTCTCCCCACTTGGCTCGTAGCCAACTTTGGGAAACCTCAGGTCACCTTGACTTCTATTCAGAGAACATGTATCCGCCGATGGTTCTGGACGGCGGTGATGAATACCTGGTAAAGCCCATGAACTGCCCGTTTCATGTGCTGATCTACCGCAGCCGGGGTCGCTCCTACCGGGACCTGCCGATCCGTCTGTCGGAATTGGGCGGGGTTTATCGCTATGAACGTTCGGGAGTGATTCACGGTGCGTTGCGTGCCCGAGGTTTCACCCAGGACGACTCCCACACCTTCTGTACCCGTCAACAGTTGCCGGCTGAATTGGACATGCATCTGCTCTTCGTTCTCAGCTGGTTGCAGGACTTCGGGTTTTCCGAATTCGAGGCGGATCTCTCCACCCGACCAGACAAATTCGTGGGAGATCCCCAGTTGTGGGAGGTAGCCGAGGAGGCCCTCCTGGAGTCTCTGCAGAAGGGAGAAGTATCCCACCGGGTGGCAGAGGGCGAGGGAGCGTTCTACGGGCCCAAGATCGACGTTCACGTCAGGGACGCCATCGGGAGACGCTGGCAGATGTCCACCATCCAGGTTGACTTTGCCCTTCCCGACAACTTCGGTCTCGAATACGCCGGCGCCGACAATGTCTTTCGAAGACCGGTGATGATTCACAGCGCCAAGGCGGGATCGATAGAAAGGTTCTTCGGGGTGCTGGTGGAACACTATGCGGGAGCATTCCCCATGTGGCTGGCGCCGATCCAAGTCACGGTCAACCCGGTGGCCGACCGTCACCTCGACTATGCGCGACAGGTGGCGGACAAGCTGCAGTCAATGGGTTTGCGGGTCAGGGTGGATGCTTCGTCGGATCGTCTGGGGGAGAAGATACGGAGAGCAATGACCGCCAAACACCCGGTTGTGATGGTGGTGGGCGATCAGGATGTCAGTAACAACACCGTGGGACTGCGCCGCTTCGGAGAAAAGCAAGAGAAAAGAGCTGTGCCCCTGGTCGAGATCGCCGCGACACTGGCCGAGGAAGCTCTTCCTCCCAGCGGATCGTTTGACTGATCTCCGATGAGCGCCAAGGGACAAGACGGGATAGTGATCCCGGACGACCTGGCCCGGGCCGAGGCGGTCCCCGACGATTTGGACGCCGCGGCCGTGGGGCCGTACCGCTTTCCGGATCCACGCCGGCGTAGTTGGGCCGGGTGGGTTTACCTGGGAACGGCCGTCGTCTTGGGAGGATTGGCGTTTTCCACCCCGGGCCTGTGGATCTCTGTCGTCCTGTTGACGGGGATGGCCGCCTACCACTGGTGGGCGTCGTGGCCCCTCTCCCTCGATCAGGCCGGGGCTTTGAGAGTGGCGGCGGGCGAGGTGCCGTTTGCGGTGGGGCACGCCTCCGTGGCGGTCAGCTTTACCGGGATCAGATCTCGGCCCCGCTGGCAGGTGATCCTGTACTCTGCGGAAAGCCCGCCCCTGCGCCGTGCCCTGGTGGAGATTGACGGGGCTGACGGTGAACTGTGCTCAGAGGTTTACATAGAGGAACTGGAGGCGCCCGCCGTCTGAGATCGGGTCGTTGCGCCGCGGTCCTCCAGTTTCCGTTCGGTTCGGCCCACATAGACCTGGCGGGGGCGGAAAATGCGGCTCTTGGGGTCGGAAGCCATCTCCCGCCAGTGGGAAAGCCAACCCGGCAACCGGCCTATTGCAAAAAGCACGGTGAACATTTGGGTGGGAAAGCCCAGCGCCCGATACAGAAAACCGGAGTAGAAGTCGACGTTGGGATAAAGCTTGCGCTTTACGAAGTACTCGTCCGCCAATGCCGCATTCTCCAGTTCCTGGGCCAACTGCAGGAGGGGATCGTCCGTGCCCAGACCGGCCAGCACCTCGGCGGCCGCGTCTTTGATGATTCTTGCTCTCGGGTCGTAGTTTCGGTATACCCGGTGACCAAAGCCCATGAGTCGGAACGGGTCGGAACGGTCCTTTGCCCGATCCAGGGCCTTTCTCACGTCTCCTCCTTCCATCTGGATCTCCTGCAGCATTCCCAGGACCCTCTGGTTGGCGCCGCCGTGGAGAGGACCCGACAGGGCGTTTATCCCCGCTGCTATCGAGGCGAAGATGCTGGCCCGGCCCGATCCGACCAACTGCACCGCCGAGGACGAGCAGTTCTGTCCGTGGTCGCTATGGAGAAGCTCCAGCATCTCCAGCACGGCAAGGCGTTGCGGATCGGGAGCAGGAGATGACTCCGACTCAGCCACTGCGGTGTGATAGAACCGAGCGGTGTAGGGCAGATCGGTTCTTATCTCGATGGGGTCCAGTCCCAGGCATCGGCGGTTTATCAGGGCGGCCAGCACCGGCATTTCGGCGAGGAGAATGCGGGTGGCTCTCTCCCACATTTCGGGCTTGCTGGTCTGGGAGGCCTCGGGATGGCGGCCTACCATGCTGAGCACCCCGGCGGCCAGGGTAGCCATGGGAGTGCTCTCTTCCGGGAAGGCCTCCAGGAAGCTCTGCATGTAATCGCCCACGTCGGAGAAGTCCCGGATTTCCTCCTCGAAACGGTCGAGTTGGGAGGGAGAGGGAAGGTCCTCGTACAGGAGCAGCCAGGCCACCTCCAAGAAACCAACCCGGCCGGCCAACTCTTCGATCGGGTAGCCCCGGTAGCTCAAGGTTCCCTGTTCGCCGTTGACGAAGCTGACCGAACTGGGGTTCTGCGAGGTGTTGCCGAATCCCCGGTCCACGGTGATCAGTCCCAAGTCGGCCCTCAGCCGGGAGATGTCAATGCCCCAGTCTCCCACGGTCGGCGCCACCAGGGGTAGTCCCAATTCCTGCCCTCGGTAATGTAGTCGGGCGCCGTCCTCGGTAGGCATCAGTCTTCCTTCCGGGATGCGCTGATCACTTTCTGGGCTTCCTGATGTGGAATCTCCGAATAGTGGTCGAAGGCCACCTCGAAGGTACCGCGTCCACTGGTCATCGAGCGAAGGTCGACCGCGTACCGTTGGATCTCCGCCATGGGGACCTCTGCGGAAATAACCCGAAGCGATCCATCCGTCTCCATGCCGTACACCCGGCCCCGTTTTGCGTTTATGTCACCTATTACGTCTCCGGTGTACTCCTCGGGCACTTTGACCGATAGACGGGTGATGGGCTCCAGCAGGACCGGTCGCAGGTCCGACCCGGCAGAACGTACGGCGGCGATTCCCGCCATGCGGAAAGACAACTCATCGGAGTCGACGGAATGATACTTGCCGTCGTAGACCTCGGCCGACACGTCGATGACCGGAAAACCGGCCAGAATCCCGCGGGCGAAGGCCTCCCTGATCCCCTTGTCGACCGCCGGAATGTACTGGCGGGGGATGGCGCCTCCCTTGATGGAGTCGATGAACTCGTAGCCTTCGCCCTGGGGCTTGGGAGCAAAACGCACGAAAGCCACGCCGAATTGCCCGCGTCCCCCGGTCTGTTTCTTGTGCTTTCCCTCTGCCGCGGCCCGGCCCTTGACCGTTTCCCGATAGGCGATCCTGGGAAGGGCGGTTTCCACTTCCACGCCGTACTTGCGTTTGATGCGCGCCAAGGTGACGTCCAGGTGCACGTCGCCCAGTCCTGCCAGGATGGTTTCACCGGTTTCAGACCGGCGTTCAACCGCTAGGGTGGGATCTTCCTCGACAGCCCGCTGCAGGGCGGTGGAGAGCTTCTCCTCATCCTGCGTGGACCGTGGGAAGATGGCCAATTCCATGACCGGCTTCGGGTAGACCGCGGGGAGCACCACCGCGGTTTTCCCCACCGACCGCAGGGTGGCGCCGGTAGTGGCCCTGTCGACCTTGGCCACTGCCGCCACATCTCCACAGGACACCTCAGCGGCCGGATCGGTGTTGCGGCCCTGAAGGAAGAACAGATTGCTCACTCTGACCGTCGGCCCCCCGGCCAATTCCAGGTGGTCGTCGGCTTTGAAAGATCCGCTGAACACTCTCAGAATGGAGATACGCCCTACGTACGGGTCGCCGATCGTCTTGAATACGTAGGCAGTGGCGCCGCCGTCTCCCGATATCTGTATTTCGCCCTCCGCGAGCGGCGGGGCGGATCGCTCCAGCGGGGTAGGCGCAAAAACTTTGAGGAAGTCGGCCAGGACATCTATTCCGATCAGTCGGCTGGACGAACCGGCCAGCACCGGGAAGAGTTCTCCGGTCAACATGGCTTCCCGGATGACGGAGACGATCACTTCCTGGCTGGGCTCCTCCCCTTCGAAGTAGGCGTCCATCAGGTCGTCGTCTGTCTCGACTACCGACTCCACCAGTTCCATGTGGGCTTCTTCCAGGACCGAAGCGACTTCTTCGGGGGCCTCGGCGGCGATGACGCCCCGGGGGTTGCCCTCCTCGTAGAGTGCTGCCTGTCCTGAACTGACCCGGGCCACTCCCCTCAGGTTCGCTTCTTGTCCCACGTTGATCACCAGGGGAGCGATTCCGGTTCCAAAGGCGTCCCGCAACTCGGCGAGAGTGCGGTCGAGGGAGGATCGGTCCCGGTCGAGCTTGGTGACGAACACCGCGCGCGGAGTCCCTTCGTCGGCGGCCACCTTCCACATCAGCTCGGTTTGAACTTCCACGCCGTCGACCCCCGAAACCACGAAGAGTGCCAAGTCCGCCACCCGGATGGCGGAGCGGGCATCGCCTGAGAAGTCGGCGTATCCGGGAGTATCGATCAGGTTGATCTTGCATCCGTTCCACTTGAAGGAGGCCACCGAGAGGTTCAAGGATTGCCTGCGTTCCTCCTCCTCCGGCTCATGGTCCAAGATGGTGGTGCCCTGGTCCACCGAACCGAGTCGGGTGGTCACCCCGGCGGTGTAGAGAAGTGCTTCAGCCAGGGAAGTCTTGCCACTGCCTCCGTGGCCGATCAGGGCAATGGTGCGAATCGAATCGGGTGACAAACGCTTTCCTCCGAGATTTAACAGGTGAATTCAGGATAGCGGAACCGTGCGCCTACCGTTTCCTCCCGCCCAGGCCGTCAGGGTCCGGCTCTGTGCCTCGCAGGCGGGTGATCCACAATGGCGGGGCCGGGCTGTCGGTGTTGCGAGGCCGCAGGTTGTCGGCTTTGCCGCAGACTTCCACCTAAATTCAAGAGGGTGGAATTTGCTGACCGGTTCGGCATGATGATTCCCCAATAGAGGTAGGTATTGCTAGCGTGATAGAACCGTGATCGACATTTGGGTACGCCCTCACCTGAGAAGGGTGCTCGATCCCATCGGCCGCTTCTTGAACCGCTGCGGGATCAGTCCTGCCGCCCTCACTCTGTTCGGGTTGGGGGTCACCATCGTGGGAGCGGTGATCATTTCACTTGAGTATCTGGTGGTCGGGTCGCTGATCGCTTTGGCAGGTTCGGCGATCGACGGTCTGGACGGTACGCTGGCCCGGGCGGCCGACAAAGTTACAAAACGGGGAGCGTTTCTGGACGCTTCGGTGGACCGGCTGGGTGAGGTGGCTTGTTTTTCGGGGTTGGCGGTTGCCCGGGCCGGCGAACCACGGGTGCTAATGCTGGTGGTGCTGTCGGTGAGCGGCGCATTGATGATTCCGTATCTGCGGGCCCGGGCCGAGGCGGAGGGATTGAAGGGAACCGGGGGACTAATAGGTCGCGCCGAGAGAGTGATCCTTTTCGCGCTGGGATTGCTCACCGGGTGGGTGGAGCCCATGTTGTGGGCGATGACCGTCCTGTGCTGGATGTCGGCCCTTCACCGGTTCTCGGTTGCGTACAGAGAACTGAAGCGGTGAGGGCACGCCTCGCCTACTGGGGTGTGAGAGCGGCTTCCGGGTTCATGCACGTTTGGCCGCTGTGGGTTGTGCAACGATTCGGCGGCGCCGCCGGGGTGATCGCCGCCATGCTTCTTCCCCGTCACCGGCGTATGGCGGGAAGACATGCCAATCGCACCGGATTGGATATGGCGCTGGGGAGCCGATCCAAGGCGGTGAGAAAGATGTTCGCCAGCTACGGGCGGTACTGGGGTGAGTCGCTGTGGGCCGGACCCCGCAATGTGAAGCGGGTAGCGGACCGATTCGACCTGGAGGGTTTCGAGTTACTGGAGAGGGCTTTGAGGGACGGAAGGGGTGTGGTGGTGGTGCTTCCGCATCTCGGCAATTGGGAGATGGCCGGTGTGGTGGTATGGGGCATGAACATCGAGGTGGTGGCCGTGGCCGAGAATCTGGCCAACTCCTACATCAGGGACTGGTTTTCGCGTGTCAGGGCCTTGACCGGAATTAAGGTGGTGTTCGCTCGCAAGGGGCTTCTCGGCGAGTTGCAGGGAAAACTCGCCGGTCGAACCGCCGTTTGCCTACCTTCGGACCGGGACTTGAGCGGCAAGGGCATCCCGGTGCAGTTTTTCGGGGAAGAAACCACCCTTCCGGCCGGACCGCTGGTGCTGGGGATCCGTTCGGGGCGCCCGGTGATCCCGGTCGCTGTCTATTGCGAAAAGAAGAGTCGCTACCGGGCAGTCCTGAAGCCTCCCCTGGCCATACCCCGGGAAGGACCCCTGTCGGAGAGGCTTCACGCAGGCGCGCAACTGATGGCCGACGCTTTCGAGGACCTGATCAGGGTCGCGCCCGAGCAGTGGCATCTCCTCCAGCCCAACTGGCCCTCCGACCGGATTTGACCTCGGTTCATGCGGGTCTGTCTGGTATCGCCCTATGACCTGACCCGGGACGGAGGCGTCCAGGCACAGGTACAGGGCCTGGCGGGCTGGCTGCGCAGCCGAGGGGATGAGGTTCGATTGATCGCCCCGTTGCTCCCTCCGGGGGAGCAGGGCGCCGCCGTGGGGCGGGTGACCCGGGTCCGGGCCAACCGTTCGGTGGCGCCGATTTCTCTGTCCACGGGGGTTGCGGGCCGGGTGGCGGAGGCGATGAGATGGGGAGAGGTGACTCACGTACACGAACCACTGATGCCCAGGGTGGGGGTGGCCGCTTTGCGGGCCCCCGGCCCCAAGGTCGTGACCTTTCATGCCGACCCCCCCGCTTGGGTGAGGAGGTTGTATCGTGGCTTGGGTCCGTGGGTACGGTCGTTCCAGAGGCCGGACACCATGGTGACGGCGGTGAGCCGTCTGGCGGCCGGTTCATTGGCACCCGGATGGGGTCCGGAGAGGATCATCCCCAACGGAGTTGATGTCTCGTTCGGCGTGGACGCGGTGGAGCGGCGGAGGGGGCGGGTGGTCTTCCTGGGGCGGGATGAGCCTCGCAAGGGCCTGGACCTGTTGCTCGAGGCCTGGCCGCAGATAAAGGTGCGTCACGTCCACGCCGAATTGGTGGTGATGGGCGCCGCCCGCCCGGACCCTCCGGAAGGTGTCGTCTTCCTGGGCAGGGTCAGCGAGGAGGTAAAGGAGCGGAACCTGAGGTCTGCGGAGGTTTACGTGGCGCCCAACCTGGGAGGCGAGAGTTTCGGGATCGTGCTGGTGGAGGCAATGACCGCCGGTTGTGCCGTGGTCGCCTCCGACCTTCCCTCCTTCCGGGACGTGGCGGGCCCGGCGGCCAGGTTGTTCGCCACAGGAAGCGTTCCGGCAATGGTGGATCAGGTAGCCGACGTGCTGGGAGATGCTTCGCTTGCAAAGAGCCTGTCAGCGGCAGGGCAGGAGCGGGCCGCGCGGTTCTCATGGGATCAGGTGGGTCCCGCCTATCGAGAATGTTACGAACGGGCGATAAGCCGAAGCTGAGGCGTGTCCGAGTGGCGTCACCTCCGATAGGAGCGGGGGAGAAGGTATGGGCGTCATGCCCTGTGGATGCGGTGGTTTTGATCTATCACATCTGGTCGTTGCCGTAGGCCGCCTCGGGGTGTAAGAGCATGAAAGCGAGGGAAAGGTTGGGAAACAATCCCCACTCCGGGTGAACCGCCCCGGGTTCATCGGAGAGTGAGGTGGGCCGGTGGTTCTCCTCGGTGCGTTGATAAGCCATGTCAGCGTCCTCGGTCTCCACCCGCGCTCCCTGCATTAGAGCACCGTAGTTTCCTATCACTACCACGTTCGCCCCGTGGGCAGCGAAGGTTTCTAAGATCCGGGCGAGAGGTTCCACTTTGTGCCGTACTTGTTCTTCAGCGCCAGAGTCTCTTTGCACATCAGTACAAGCCCACACCGTCCATCATGCGGCCGTAGGGTGGTGTCCCGACGATCAACTCGCCTACTGCCTCCTTGCTGCAGATCACGTCCTCCATCGCTGCTACCCGCACCGACAGCCCATCCGCAACTTCCACCATGTCGCTTTTGGTCTTGACCCTCCCGTAACCGCCCACCCCGGGAAGAGAATCCACCACGTTTACCATCCCCGCCGATGTCATCAGCCGCCTGTACCCGGGAAGAGTGTGTTCTTCGACCGGCCCCCACTCGTCTCTCTCCAACGGCCGCGCTTCCAACACCTCCAGCACCTCTTCCACCCGGGCCAAGTTGTCCGACTCCATGCCGGGAGTGATATCGGTGTTGTAACTGGGGTAGGGAGCGCCCCGCACATACCCAGCGCCCATCCCCACGAACACGAAATCAACCCCCCGGTCCGTAAGGGTGCGCAACACCCGCACAGGATCAAACCGAACATGCTCCTCCCCGCGGGGTTCACAACCGAACCGCAACGACCTATCAGCATAAGCCGCCCACCGCTGCAGTCGTTGTCTCGGGGAACGTTTCAAGTGAGCGGCTATCTGCGAGAACCAACCGTTCGGGTCGTCGTCGTGCGGTATCGGGGGAAGACTCCGCGCATAAGCGAGGAACGCCCTGGTCTTCTCGCTAAACGTCTCCTCGACCGGCAGCGGTGTCGGGCTTATCCTCGTTTGCACTCCGAAATCCCCCTTCTCCTACGAGTTTAGCTTGAACCGTGCGCCGCCACCCCCGCTTGGAAACCGGGCACGGAGAAGGCCGGTATAGAAAGCAGATATATGGACTAAGAACGGCTACAGGATGCCATTTAAGGCCGTAGCTATTAGGGCACCCAGCAGGAGCCACACCACCGTTGCCCCGATGGTCATTCCTACCGCCACCGCGGTGGCGATTGTCCACCAGGGTCCTAACCATCCGAATGTGACCCGCTTTACGGGTTGGGCCAGAGCCCACGCCTGGGTCTGGCAGGCGATGGTGGCTGCCTTCTGCACTTTCGGGTCGGGATCCTCCTTCAACCGCTGCCGAACCTCGGGCGGAGTGGACGGGTTCTCCGCGACAGCCCTCCGCACCCACGGGTCGGGATCAGTTGCCAACCTTGCCAACTCCGCCGGTGGGGTATCGGGACTGTTTGCCCGTCGCCAGCGGATCATTACTTTCTCGGCGGCGCTTCTCTCAGCCATCCCTCCCAGACTACAGATCGAAGGAAAGCCCCGGGTCGTCCCGCTCGTCTCGGTCTCGGCCTGTGTAGAGGTCGCGACTAGCGATCACCTGTTCTATGTAAGACACCCTTCTCCAAAAGCTGGTGGCGATGTCCAGGTGCGGCGGGAACTGGTCGGCGGTGTATAGAGCCACCCTGCAGGCCGCTTCGGTTATCTCCGTGAACACCTCGGGCGAGGGTTTGACAAATCGTTCGTAGCGGGCCTGTTGCTGCCACTTCTGAAGATCCGTGACTCCAACAGCGGCTAGACGCGTATCGATCTCGTTCCTGTGCGGTTCGGGGAGTTGACAAAGCAGCTTGTCGATCTTATGACCCCACGGTTGAGCCTTTGGGGAACCCGTTAGATGGATCAGCGCCTTCAGGGCCGTCTCCACAGTGAGGTGCCCAGCCGCGCATCCCGTGGCGAGTCTCTGTTCGTATTCGGCGAATGCCTCTATCTCCTGGCCGGTTTCCTCCAGGAGTTGTTGGTAAGAGGTCGGGTCCAGGCTGGCCGAGATGGTCATCAGCGCGTTCCTTACCTGGTGGAGACGCTCCACCGCTTCTTCATAATCGCTTGTCGGCATGACCATCTCCTTGTCCCAATCGACCTTTCCAGGTTTCTTGTCCACCAGCAACAGCGCCTGGCTCTTGACCCGGTTCTCAAAAGATGTGACCACCTGTTCGGTGCGCATCTTCCACTCCGGACGATCAGTGAGATGAACATCCACAGAACAGCCCACCTCAGCACGCGCCATACGCTTCAGTTCGATGGCGAGATGATGCCGAGCGCCGTAATCAAGGTCGTCGTAAATCACCATCAGGTCGATGTCACTGTGACGGTGAGCCTCGCCCCGGGCAACCGACCCGAACAACAACACCCGACCGGCGCCCGCACCAGCTACCACCTTGGCAGCGCGTTCCGCCTCCGCCAAAGTAGGAACAAAACCTGTGTCACCAACACCCATCGCATCTGCACCCCTGTGCGCTCCGCCTTTTGGACAAGTAGCTTCTCGACTTGACCAACCTGTCCCTCTACCTCCCATTGTACCCGGACCACCCCTTGGGCAATCAGTCAGGATTCGGGCCGGTGGCCACTAGAACACGGTGGGAGGACTCGATCGGAGAGGGGGCGTGTTTCTATCAAGGAAAGCCTGTCGAGTAACCAGCTTGGGGGCGACATGGGGCATGAACCAGAAGTCGGAATGGTACTTGCAGGCTCGGATACAGGCTGAGATGGCCACCCGCCAAGGCAGGGTACTGCTACAGGGCATTGTGGAGGCGGACGAGGCGTATATCGGCAGGAAGCCCCGGCAAGGCCTACAAACGCGCCGGACGGGATGGTGCATACCAACACCATCGAGGGCCATCTGGTCACCGCTCGAACGGGCCTCATAGGTTGACACTACCACTACCGGCGACAGTACACGCTCCTCTATGTGGCGGAGGTGGCTCGGAAGTACAACAACCGGTTTGATTTGGTGGACCAGGAATCAGAACATGGGTGGGTTCTGACGGGAGACTTGGCGGTGGCCGACGGAGTTGGTTTCTGGGGTAATGGAGAGAGGGCGTGGTTTGTCGGAGTACGTATTGTGGACGGGGGCGACGGTGAGGTTGGTACGCTATGGCGGATGGAGCAGAGCAATGGTATGAAGACCGGGACCGAGTTGGTGAAGCGGGGACTGGCCGACATGCTCAAGGGCGGGGTGATCATGGATGTGGTCACCGCCGATCAGGCGCGGATCGCCGAAGAGGCGGGTGCGGTGGCGGTGATGGCCCTGGAGCGGGTTCCTTCCGACATCCGCAAGGATGGGGGAGTGGCTCGGATGGCCAATCCCGGCAAGGTCACCGAGATCATGGGCGCGGTGACCATACCGGTAATGGCGAAGTGCCGGATCGGACATTTCCTGGAAGCCAGGGTATTGGAGACTCTGGGGGTGGACTATATCGACGAGTCGGAGGTACTCACTCCCGCCGATGAGGAACACCATGTCGACAAGTGGCCCTTCACCACTCCCTTTGTGTGTGGCGCCCGCGATCTTGGCGAGGGGTTGCGGCGACTCGCCGAGGGGGCAGCCATGATTCGAACCAAGGGCGAAGCCGGCACCGGGAATGTGGTGGAGGCGGTACGGCACATGCGGGCCATTACCAGCCAGATAGAAGGTTTGGCCGACCTGTCCGACGAGGAGATGGCCCGGCAGGCTCAACAGATGCGAGTTCCCGTTGAACTGGTCGGGGAAGTGGCGGAATTGGGGCGTTTACCGGTGGTGAACTTCGCGGCCGGAGGGCTCGCCACTCCCGCCGACGCGGCGTTGATGATGGCGCTGGGTTGCGACGGGGTGTTTGTGGGCAGCGGGATATTCAAAAGCTCCGACCCGGCCGCCTATGCCGCCGCCATCGTGGAGGCCACGACCTTCTGGGATCGGCCGGAGATGGTGGCTGAAGCCTCGCGAGGCCTGGGAGCGCCCATGGCGGGCATCGAGATAGGAACCCTGGAACCAGCTGAGCGTTTGGCCGCCCGGGGTTGGTGATAATGCCGCCCACCATAGGGGTGCTGGCCCTGCAAGGGGATGTCAGGGAGCACCGGTGGGCTCTTGAGCGTCTGGATGTCTCCACCCGGCTGGTGCGCCTCCCCGATGATCTGGTGGGGATTGACGGCTTGGTGATTCCGGGAGGGGAGTCAACCACCATCGGTCGTCTGGCGGAGCGGTTCCGGCTGCTGCGGCCGCTGCGCGCCGCCCTGCTCGACGGTCTGCCCACCCTGGCCACCTGCGCGGGCATGATCCTGGTGGCCGGTTCCATCGTAGAAGGAGATCAACCGCTTCTGGGAGTCTTGGACGTGGTGGTGCGGCGCAACGCCTTCGGGCGACAGAACGAGTCTTTTGAGATGGACCTGGAAGTGAAAGGATTGGAAGACCCCTTTCGCGCAGTGTTCATCAGGGCGCCCTGGGTCGAGAAGGTGGGCGGCGAGGTGGAGGTGCTGGCCCGGGTCGGCAAACATCCCGTGATGGTGCGGTCGAGGACTTTGACGGCCACCTCGTTTCACCCGGAATTGACGCAGGATTCCCGCATTCACCGACTGTGGTTGCAAGGCGGAGAGGAGTAGGGCGAAATGGCGGGACATTCCAAGTGGGCGAACATAAAACACCGCAAGGGACGCCAGGATGCGGCCCGCGGGAAGCTGTTTGCCAAATTGGCCAGGGCCATCGAATCGGAAGCGCGCAAGGGTGGCGGTGACCCGGCCGCCAACTATTCGCTGGCTGCGGCGGTGGCCAAGGCCAAAGCGGCATCCATGCCCAACGACAACATCAGCCGAGCCATCAAGCGGGGCACCGGAGAGACAGGGGGGGTGGCTTACGACGAGCTTTGGTATGAGGGATACGCGCCTGGGGGAGTGGCGGTGTACGTTCAGGTGCTCACTGACAACCGGCGGCGGGCAGCTTCTGACGTGCGGGCGGTTTTCACCCGCAACGGGGGCAGTTTGGGAGAACCTGGATCGGTGGGATACCTCTTTCAGCCCAAGGGCGTCATTGCCGCCGCCGGGGAAGAAGATGACGTCTTGCTTACCGCCTTAGAGGCGGGCGCCGAGGACATCAAGGAGACGGGCGATTCTTGGGAGGTGATCACCACACCGGGTGAGATGACGGGTGTGAGGGACGCCCTGCAGGAGTCGGGTTTGGCCGTCGAGTCGGCGGAGGTGACGCAACTGCCCATTACGGAGGTGCCGGTCGATCGTCGCACCGCTCCCAGGGTGTTGCGGTTGGTGGATGCCTTGGAAGATCTGGATGATGTGCAAAGCGTCTATTCCAACTTCGAGATCAGCGACGACATATTGGAGGCTCTGGCCGGCCGGTGACTTCCGACCGGAGGGGCTTGACGATCAAAAGGCCAGTGTAGAGCCCTCCCTTTACTTACACTTCCTGTAGGTGTTGGTATTGGGAGTAGATCCTGGATTGGCCCGCACCGGTTATGCGGTGGTCAGCAGAGGCAACCCACACCGGGTGATCGCAATGGGGATGATCAGCACTCCCGTAAGTTGGCCCATCGAGGAACGTCTGCAAGAGTTGTCCAACGACCTCTCCGATGTCATCAAGCGGTACGGACCGGTCGCCATGTCCCTGGAGAAGGTCTACATCAAGGGGAACCGATCGGCGGCCTCGGCGGTGGAGAGGGCCACCGGCGTCGTGATGCTCACCGCCGCAGAAGCAGGGATATCGGTCACCGAGTACAGCCCCAGCACCGTAAAGAAAATTGTGACCGGCGACGGGGCCGCCACCAAGGACGCCGTGCAGCGAACACTCCGCAAGACGCTCAACCTTTCGGAAGAGGGCTTGCCTCATGATGCCTTCGATGCGGTTGCGGCGGCAATTTGCCACCTGCGTCACCTCCACTTGGAACTCGTGCCGTGATAGGCTCATTGAGAGGGGCGCTAACCGAAAGGAATCCGGAAGGGGTCGTCATTGATGTGGGGGGAGTTGGATACGAGGTGATAATGTCACCCTCGGTCGTGGAAAGCCTGCCCTCAGAGCGGGGAGAGATAGTGATCAGCACCCATCTTCAGGTGTGGAGCGAAGGGATGCGACTGTACGGTTTCAGGGACAGCGGCGAGCGGGATCTGTTCCGGTTGCTCCTCTCCGCCCAGGGCGTGGGTCCGAAGGTGGGGCTGGCGATTCTCTCCACCCTGGGGTCGGAGGCGGTTCGGGAGGCGGTGCGTTCCGAAGACGTCACCACTTTCACCAGGGTAAGCGGTGTCGGAAAGAAGACCGCCCAGCGTCTGATCCTCGATCTGAAAGGAAAGCTGGAAGCGTCCGAGGCCAACGTCTTGAAAGGCTCATCCCGGTCTTCGCAACTGTGGGGAGCATTGGCGGGATTGGGATATCGCAGCCACGAGATTCGCAGCGCCGCGGCGGTGGTTGATCCTCGCGCCTCTTTTGAGGAACAATTGCGGGCGGCGCTTCGGGAGTTGGCGCAATGAGAGAGGAACGGGTCGTTGCCCAGGAACCGGCTACGGGCGAGTCCGAACTGGAAGCTTCCCTGCGGCCCCGGTTGCTGGGAGAGTTCATTGGTCAGCCCCTCTTGCAGGAGCGGCTGACGATCTCCATAGAGGCTGCCGCCAAAATGGGGTCACCCGTGGGACATGTCCTGTTCTCGGGTCCTCCGGGGCTGGGAAAAACCTCCATGGCGGGGGTGATAGCCAACGAACTGGGAGTGCGGATGCGGCGAACCTCCGGCCCGGCTCTGGACCGGCCGGGAGACCTCGCCTCTATCCTTTCAGGACTCGAGAAGGGTGAGGTCTTCTTCGTTGACGAATTGCATCGGCTCTCACGGATGGTGGAAGAGGTGCTCTATCCGGCGATGGAGGACTTCGAACTGGACATCGTGGTGGGAAAGGGAGTGGGCGCCACCACCTACCGGCTGAACCTTGAACCCTTTACTCTGATCGGGGCCACCACTCGGCTTGGCATGATCTCTTCTCCCCTGCGGGATCGCTTCCAGATCATCGAGCGGTTCGACCATTACACATCCGATGAATTGCGGCAGATCGTGGTCAGGTCGGCGGGGATTCTGGGAGTGGGAATCACCGGCGCTGGCGCCGAGACGATCGCCACCCGTAGCCGCGGTACTGCCCGGGTGGCCAACCGGTTACTGGCCCGGGTTCGCGACTACGCCATCGCCCGCGCCGACGGGCAGGTGACGGCCCGGGTGGCCAACCGGGCCCTTGCCCTGTTGGAAGTGGATGAGTTGGGGTTGGACAAGGTTGACCGGGCGATTCTTGAATCGGTTGTGCACAAGTTCGGGGGTGGTCCGGTGGGTCTGAGCACCCTGGCGATCGCGGTCGGCGAAGAGCCGGAGACGGTGGAAGAGGCGTACGAGCCCTACCTTCTGCAGGCAGGCCTTCTGCAAAGAACCCCGCGGGGACGGCTGGCCACCGAGGGAACTTACCTGCACCTGGGGCTGGTACCTCCTGCCGACCCCCAACTGCGTTTGGTCTGATTCCGGATCGGTATGCTCACCGCTGAATTGGATTATTGCCTGCCCCAGGAATCGGTGGCGCAAGCGCCGGTCGAACCACGGCACTCTTCCCGGTTGCTCGACACCCGAACTCTTTTGGATCGGCGATTTTCGGATCTGCCCCATCTTCTGGCGCCGGGGGATCTGCTGGTGGTAAACCGGACCAGGGTAAGGGCTGCCCGGCTGGTGGGTCGCAAGTCGGGAACCGGTGGACGGGTGGAGGCCTTGCTGGCCCGTCGTCTCTCTCCCGATCGTTGGGAGGCGCTGGTGCGTCCCGCCCGACGGCTCCGCGCCGGGGTGGTGGTGGAGTTCGGTCCCCTTCGGGGCGAGTTGGTCTCCGACCCGGTTGACGGAGTGGCCCGGTTGGTATTGACCGGGAAGGGGGAGGTGGAGGAGTTGGTGGAGGAGATGGGAGAGGTGCCGTTGCCTCCCTACATCCGCCGGTCGTTGCCCGACCCCGAGCGCTACCAGACAATATTCGCATCCCGGCTGGGATCCGCTGCCGCTCCCACCGCCGGTCTGCACTTCACCCCGACGATTCTGGAGGCTCTGCGTCACCGCGGCGTGATGAGAGCCGAGATCGATCTGGAGGTGAGCTGGGCCACCTTCCGCCCGATCGGCGTCGAGCGACTGGAGGATCATCCCATGGGTGTGGAACGGTTCTGGATTTCGAAGGAGGTCGAGCAACAGGTGAGGCGCTGCCGGGCGCGGGGAGGGCGGGTGGTGGCGGTGGGCACCACCGTGGTGAGGACCCTGGAGACCGCAGCCGCTTCCGACGGTCTGGTGACCGCTCAACAAGGTGAGACGGATCTCTACCTGACGCCGGGTTGCCGGTTCAGGGTGGTGGATATGCTGGTCACCAACTTCCATGCTCCCCGATCCAGTCTGGTGGCGCTGGTCTGGGCCTTCATGGGCCGAAAGTGGCGGGACGCGTACCGGACCGCCCTGGCCCGAGGATATCGGTTTCTCTCTTTCGGCGACGCCATGCTGGCCGAACGAGACCCCGAGACGGCGCAACAGTGAACCCGGTTTCCTGGACCCCGCAGGCACAGGATGGATCCGCCCGGGCCGGGACGCTTCACACCCCCCACGGCGACGTTGCCACTCCGGTGTTCATGCCGGTTGGGACCCGCGCCTCTGTGAAGGGGTTGGACGCCGCCGATCTGGAAGAGTTGGGCGCGTCGATCATGCTGGCCAATACCTACCACCTGATGCTGCGGCCGGGATCGGAGTTGATCGAGAGTATGGGAGGGCTACACGGTTTCATGTCCTGGCGACGACCGGTGCTCACCGACTCCGGGGGTTACCAGGTGTTTTCGCTCAAGCCTGCCATCACCGAGGAAGGTGCGGCGTTCCGTTCCATATACGACGGGTCCCATATAAGCCTCACCCCGGAGGAGGCGGTGCGTCACCAGGAGCGCCTTGGGGCCGACATCGCCATGGTGCTGGACATCTGCTTGGCCCTTCCTTCGCCTCTGCCGGAGTTGGAGGAGGCCGCCGAGCGCACCTTGCGCTGGTCCGAGCGGGCCTTGGCGGCCCATCGGCGCAGCGACCAGGCCCTGTTCGGGATCGTGCAGGGTGGTGTCGATCCCCGATTGCGCCGCCGCAGCGCCAGGGCCACGGCAGCGCTGGGGTTTGCGGGCTTTGGCATCGGCGGGTTGTCGGTGGGAGAGTCGGCCGCCGAGCGCAACCTGGCCCTGGAGGCCTGCGTACCGGAACTGCCTTTTCACCGGCCTCGCTACCTGATGGGGGTGGGGGACTCGGTGGGCATGCTCGACGCCATTGCCCGCGGAGTGGACATGTTCGACTGCGTTTGGCCCACCCGACTCGCCCGACACGGGAAAGTTCTCGGCTGGGCCGGTGATTACAACCTCCGAGCCGGCGCCTATGCACGAGATGACCGGCCTCTCGATCCCGGATGCGAGTGCTTGGCCTGTCGCCGGTATACCCGGTCCTACCTGCGTCATCTCCTCAGAGTGGGAGAACTCACCTCCCAGCGGTTGCTCTCCATTCACAACCTGGCGCATGCCACGGGGTTGATGGCAGGGGCCCGCCAGGCGATCCTGGAGGGGAAGTTCGGTCGGTACCGCCGCCATTTTCGCCAGTGCGGAGTTTCTCAACCAGGGAACGAGACGCTAGTCTGATAGTTTCAGCGGACCGAATAACAGGAGTTGTCATTTCATGATCCTCGCTCAAGAGTCGGCAGGGAGCCCGATCTTCACATGGTTGGTTCTCGGCGGCTTTCTTTTGTTCTTTTACTTTCTGCTCATCAGGCCTCAGCGCAAACGCGCCAAACAGCAACAGCACCTGGTAGCGAATCTGGAGATCGGAGACCGGATTCAGACCATAGGGGGAATCATGGGATCGGTTCGCAGCGTGGAGGATGATTCGGTGGTGATAGAACTTGAATACGGGTCTTTGCGGATCGCCAAGAAGGCCATTGCATCCAAACGAGTCTCGGAAGGCTGATCTGTGCTTCGGCGGGTCATCGGCCTGCTGATTGTTGTCGGGTTCGCCTGGGGTGGTCTGGTCTCCGTCTACCTGCTGGGCATTGAGCCAAAGCTGGGACTGGACCTGCAGGGCGGCACCTCGGTCATACTTACTGCGCCCGATGACACCGATCCCGATGTGATGGAGTACGCGGTGGACATCATGCGCCGCCGCATAGAAGACGTGGGCGGAGTCCAAGAACCGGAGATCTCGATTTCGGGAGGGACGACGGTGCTGGTCCAACTACCGGGCGTCCAGAACGAGCAGCAGGCGCTCGATGCCATCGGCCGGACCGGGCGGCTTTCGTTCCGTCCGGTGCTGGATTCCACTCCGGGCCTGGAGGGTCCGCTGGTCACCACCACCGTTCCAACCGGAACGGGAGAAGTCGAGGGCGAGTCCGAAGAATCGGTGGTGATCACCACCACTACCACCACCCTGCCCGATGTACCCGATGGAGTGGATCCGGTCACCGGGTACACCGTCGAGGACGACCCCGATCAGGTCGCCTACCTGCCCAGTTTCACGCTGTTCGGCGCTGAGGTGCTGACGCTCGGTCCGGCAGAGATGACCGGTTCGGACGTCTCTGCGGCGTTGCCTGGTTTCGACAACACCTCCGCCCAATGGGTTGTGAATCTTTCCCTCACTTCGGATGGGTCGGATCTGTTTGCCAGGCTCACCGGGGAGGCGGCCGCCTATGCGGTCGGTGATCCCCGTCGCCAGATTGCCATTGTTCTGGACGGTCGCATCATCGCCTCGCCGCAAGTGTCGGAGGATGTGGCGGCCGGCGTGGGTATCACCGGAGGAGACGCGGTGATAACCCTGGGCGCCGATCCGACGGCCGAGGAGCAGGCTCAGAATCTGGCGGTGATCCTTCGTTACGGCTCGCTGCCCGTCGCCTTTGAACGGAGCCAGGTGGAGAAGGTCTCGGCCACCCTGGGCTCGGACTCCCTTCAGATCGGGTTGGTGTCGGGTATCGCGGGATTGGCCCTGGTGGCGGTGGTGCTCCTCTTCTATTACCGGGCGCTGGGTCTGGTGGCGGTACTGGGAATTGGGGTCTTCGGGGCCCTGCTGATTGCAATCTACGCGCTATTGGGCCACTTCCAGGGGGTGACCCTCACCCTGGCGGGGGTGACCGGGATAATCGTGGCGATTGGTATCACGGCTGACTCCTACATCGTCTACTTCGAACGGATCAAGGACGAATTACGGGCGGGAAGAACCGTGCCCTCCGCCGCCACTCAAGGTTTCCGCACCGCCTTCCGTACCATCCTCACCGCCGATACGGTCTCCATACTGGGGGCGACTCTGCTGTGGATGTTGACGGTGGGCGCCGTGAAGGGATTCGCGCTCTCTCTGGGAATCGCCACTGTCCTGGACATCTTCGTAGCCCGATCCTTCACCCGTAGAGCGGCATGGATTCTGGCGCACACCCCAATGGGGCGCTCCGGCTGGTTCTCCCTGCCGGCGGCGGCGGGAGAGCGTCAATGAACCTCTGGCAGAAGATCTCCCGGGGCGAGACCCAGATCGATTTTGTCGGCCTTCGCCGTCGGTGGTTCTACGTTTCGGCGGCCTTGCTGGTTGTCTCCGCATTGACGGCGGGAATCTTCGGCCTGAATCTGGGCTTGGAATTCACCGGCGGCGTGCAGGTGCAGTCCGACAATCGAAGCGGGGTGAACGTCGGTGAACTGGAAGCCGCCCTGACCGATTTGGGGGTGGTTGATTCCCGCATCCAGGAGATAGACGATGGCCGCAGCCTGCGGATTCAAACCGGACCGATACCCTCCGAAATCGAGGACGAGATGGTGGCGACCGTGGCCGCCCTGGTCGGCGCTCCGCCCGAGGATGTCAACCGCCAGGCAGTGGGTCCGACCTTTGGCGCGTTGGTGGCCCGTCGTGCCCTGTGGGCACTGGGCGTGTTTCTGGGGGCGGTGGTGATCTTCATCTCCATCCGACTGCAGTGGAAAATGGCGCTGTCGGGAATCGTTGCCCTGTTGCACGACCTGATGATCACCATCGGCATCTATGCCATCACTCGTTTCGAGGTAACCCCGGCCACGGTGGTGGCGGCGCTCACCGTTTTGGGTTACTCGCTCTATGACACGGTGGTGGTATTCGACCGGGTGAGGGAGTTGGAAAGTGACTACGGAGACGTCCTGACCTACTCGGAGATAGTTAACCGGTCCATGAACATGGTGCTGGCCCGGTCCATAAACACTTCCCTCACGTCCTTGATACCGGTGGGAAGCATCCTGTTCGTGGGATCCCTGATCCTGGGCGCTGCCCCGCTGCGTGACTTCTCGCTGGCATTGTTCGTGGGCATCGGGGCGGGGACCTACTCGTCCATCTTCGTGGCCTCTCCTCTGTTGGCGGTCTGGAGAGAGCGGGAATACTCCTGGATGGACCAGCGTCGCAGGGTCGCCCGAAAGCGGAGCGGCGCCGAACCCGAGGCAGTCCCGGAAGTCGAAGAGGCCCCCAAACCGGCCCCCACCTCCGCCGAACTCTTCTCCATGGAAGGGTCGGCGCCGCCCCGCCCGCCCAAGCGTCGCCGCAGTCGCCGCCGACCCCGATAGGGCCCGGTCGGACCGGAGGGCAGTTACACTTGGGGTCGTGGCCGAGACCTCGGCGCGGCGCCCCACTCCTTATCACCCTCCCGGGTCGGACGACCCGTTGGCCAGGGTGGTATCGCGTTTTCTCAAGCATCACCCGGGGGAAGACGTGGCGTTGCTGCGGCGGGCGTATTCGGTGGCGGAGGAGGCTCATCGGGGCCAGTTGCGCAAGTCAGGGGACCCTTACATCGTTCACCCGGTCACCGTAACCCGCATACTGGCCGACCTGGGAATGGATGTGGCCACCCTGGCCGCCGGGTTGCTGCACGATACGCTGGAAGACACTGAACTCGCATACAAGGACGTCAAGAAGCAATTCGGCATTGAGATAGCAGATTTGATCGATGGGGTCACCAAGCTGGATCGGATCTCCTATCCGAACCGGGAGGAGGCCCAGGCGGCCACTATTCGCAAGATGGTGGTGGCAATGGCCCGCGATGTGCGGGTACTGGTCATAAAGCTGTGCGACCGCCTGCACAACATGCGAACAGTCAGCGCCCTGCAGCCTGTCAAGCAGAGGGCAGTGGCCACCGAGACCCTGGACGTGTATGCACCCCTGGCCCACCGGCTGGGAATACAGGAGATCAAGCACGAACTCGAGGACCGATGCCTGGCGATCCTGTACCCCGGGCCCTACGCCGAGATCGATCACAAGTTGCTGGAGCTGGCGCCCGAACGGCAAGTGGCGATAGACAAGATGATCGAGGAGGTGTCGGGGATTCTGGCCGATGCGGGAATCTCCGCCGAGGTGAGCGGACGACCCAAGCATCACTACTCCATTTACCGGAAAATGGTGGAATCCGGCAAACAATTCGAAGAAATCTACGACCTGATCGGCATCAGGGTAGTGGTTCCCCGAATCCGGGACTGCTATGCCGCCCTGGGGGACATTCACTCCCATTGGCCGCCGCTCAGCGGTCGGTTCAAAGACTTCATAGCGATGCCCAAGACCAATCTCTATCAGAGTCTGCACACCACTGTGGTGGGGATCGACGGCAAGGCCATAGAAATCCAGATCCGTACCGCAGAGATGCACCAACTGGCGGAGCGGGGCATCGCCGCCCACTGGCGCTACAAGGAAGGCCCCGGAGCGGTGGACCTGGAGTGGGTCGGCGACCTGGGCGGATTGAGAGAGGAATTTGAGGATCCTCGAGAGTTTCTGGATCACCTCAAGCTGGATCTCTACCGTGACGAGGTCTTCGTGATAACCCCCCGGGGCGAGGTCAAGCAGTTTCCGGCGGGGGCCACTCCGGTGGACTTTGCCTATTCAATCCACACCGAGGTGGGGGACCGCTGCGTGGGAGCGAGGGTAAACGGGCGGTTGCTGCCACTCTCCACGCCTCTCTCCTCGGGTGACGTGGTGGAAATCATTACCTCCCGTTCCCAGGGGGTGGGGCCCAGCCGGGACTGGTTGAAGACCGTCAAGACCTCTCGGGCCCGAACCAAGATCAAACAGTGGTTCTCCAAGGAGAGGCGGGCCCAATCCATGGCGGAAGGACGGGAATTGCTGTGGGCGGAGCTTCGCAAGGCACGGCTGGGATTGACTGCCGCTGCCCGGGATCGGCTACTGGCTTCCATTGCCGAGGATCTGGGCAGAAGCGAGGTGGACCATCTCTTCCTGGCGTTGGGAGAAGGGGATATTGCCCCCCGCACCGTGATCCTGCGCTTGGAACGGGCTGTGAAACCTGCGCTTCCCGAAGCCCAGGACAAGGTGGATATGCTATCTTCTCCCCTGCGCCGCCGCAGAGTCGACGATGACTCTCCGGGAATCCTGGTGGAAGGTATGGGCGACACCATGGTCAACCTGGCCCGGTGCTGCTCTCCTGTTCCTTCGGATGAGATAATCGGCTACGTCACCATGGGTCGGGGTGTTTCGGTGCACCAGACGGAGTGCACCAACCTGACCGACCGCTCCCCGGGGATGGACCGGATGGTGGAGGTGGCGTGGTCGCTGGATCGGATCAACGCCTTCACCGTCTGGGTGCAGGTGGAGGCGCTGGACCGAACCCGGTTGCTGCGGGATGTGACCGCGGTGATTTCGGAGATCGGAGGCAACATCACTGCGGCCACCTCGGCGGTGGGGGACGACCTGGTGGCAGTCTTCCAGTATGAAGTTGAGCTCTCCGACGCCGGCCAGTTGCAGCGTATGCTGTCGGATCTGAAGGGCGTGGACGGAGTGTTCAAGGCTTTCAGGATCACGTCGGACCTTCTTTACTGATCGGGCCCCGATGCTGGTTGACAGTGTTTCTCTCTGGTTTACCCAGACCAACTGCTATGTGGTTGCGCCGGAGGCGGGCGGGCCCTGCGTAGTGGTGGACGCCCCTCCCGACCCCGGCGGGGTGGCCGCTCTGTGCGCCAAGTACGACCTGGCGCCGGTGGCGCTGCTTCTCACCCACGGTCACGTCGATCACATGGGAGGCGCCGGGGCCGCCGAGGAGCGATTGGGCGTGGTTTCCCACATCCATCCCGATGATGACTTTCTGACGCTGGACCCCCATCGACAACTGCTCAACCTGATGGGCGTCATCCCTGCGGGTGACTACCGCCCTCCTGCCGTCCGCCGGGACCTGTCGGACGGGGAGGTGCTGAACCTGGCGGGACTGGAGATGACTGTTCTGCACACACCCGGACACACCCCGGGCCATTGTTGCTTCCATCTTCGGGACCAAGGCATTCTGTTCTCGGGAGACCAGTTGTTCCGCGGTTCCATCGGGCGCACCGATCTGCCGGGGGGTGACTATGACGCTTTGATGGAGAGCATGCGCCGCAAGATCCTTGTCCTGCCGTTCGAAACGATCGTGCTGCCCGGACACGGGGAGAGCACTACCCTCGGGCTGGAACGCAACCTCAATCCCTACTTGCTGAGCTTGATCTAGACGATGGTCATCCGCCTCCCCAAGGGGACCGATGTGATCGGTCCGCCGCAATCCTCCCGATGGCGGAAGGCGCTGGCCATGTGGGAAAACCTTTCGGCATCCTACGGATACGAGTTGGTGATCACTCCCATCTTCGAATTCACCGAGCTGTTCGAGCGGGGGGTGGGAGAGACCAACGAGATGGTGACCAAACAGATGTACACCTTCTTGGACCGGAGGGGAAGATCGTTGAGTCTGCGCCCGGAGGGGACCGCCGGTGTGATGAGGGCGTACCTGCAAAGGGGAGGGACCGGGTTGTGGAAGGTCGCCTACTCGGGACCCATGTTCCGCTACGAACAGCCTCAGGGGGGCCGTAGGCGCCAGTTCTGGCAGGTTGGGGTGGAGTGCATCGGCTCGGCTTCGGAGGCGGCTGACGTCGAGGTGATAGCCCTGGCCGACACCTTCCTGTCCAAATTGGGAGTGCAGACGCGGCTTCTGATCAACAGCCTGGGAGATTCCAGGTGCCGGGGGGTGTACCTGGCGGATCTGAGGGAGGTGCTGGGACGCAACAGGGACGACCTCTGCGTGAACCATCTCGAGTTGGTTGAATTGAACCCGTTACGCATCCTGGATTGCTCGAGATGCAGGCCGGACGCGGCGGTCCTGCCCGATATCGCCTCCTATTGGTGTTCGGTGTGCCGGGACAACTTCCGCCGAGTCCGGGAGGGCTTGGATCGTCTGGGCGTCGAGTACCGGCGTTCGGCGCGCCTGGTGCGGGGACTCGACTACTACTCCCGCACCACTTTTGAATTCGTCTCCACCACCTTGGAGACGACCCAGTCGACGGTGCTGGGGGGCGGTCGATATGACGGACTGGCCGAGTCATTGGGTGGAAGGCCTGCTCCGGGAGTGGGGTTCGCCGCGGGGATCGACAGGATCCTGATGGCCGCCTCGCCGGCGCCGGAGACCGCTCTGGATGTCTTCCTGGTTGCAGAGAAGCCGGTAACTCCCACCGATCTGATGGAATGGGCGGCCCCTCTTCGCGAAGAGGGACTGAGGGTGGGGTTCGACTTGGAAAGCCGCAGCGTGAAAGCGCAGTTCCGGGCCGCCACCCGTTCAGGGGCGAGGTATGTGGGGGTCGTGAGCGGGATAAGAATGGAAATGCGAGAAGGATATGATCGGGAGACTCTGTTCAGGGAGGGAGTGGGAGACTGGGCAAGAAAGGCGGCGATCAAGGAGGGAAGGTCGTGAGAAGTCACACCGCCTCGCAAGTGGGCCTGGAAATAGTGGGGGAGAGGGTCACCCTGGCGGGATGGGTCGACCGCAGGCGCCATCACGGAGGGGTGGTGTTCGTGGACTTGCGCGATCATACCGGGGTGGTGCAGGTGGTGATGGAACCTGAACGGATAGAGGAATCCGTTCTGTTGCGCCGGGAGTTCTGCGTGCAGGCGCAGGGAGTGATCCGCCGGCGCCCGGAGGGAGCGGAGAATCCGGCGATGTCCAGTGGAAGGGTCGAGATGGACGTGCATGAGCTGACCATCCTGAGTCGCTCGGAGGAACTTCCCTTCCTGATCGAGGACCGGACCGATGCCGAAGAACTCCTGCGCCTCGAGTACCGCTACCTGGATCTGCGTCGCCCACGGATGGCCGGCAATCTTCGCGCTCGTTCCATGGCGCTTCGAACCGTGCGGCGAACGCTGGAGGACATGGGGTTCTGGGAAGTGGAAACCCCCACCCTGATTCGTTCCACCCCCGAGGGCGCCCGCGACCTGCTGGTGCCCAGCCGCCACAATCCCGGCGCCTTCTACGCCCTGCCCCAATCGCCCCAGATCTACAAGCAACTCCTGATGATGTCGGGGGTGAGCCGCTACTACCAGATGTGTCGCTGCTACCGGGACGAAGATTTCCGGGCCGACCGGCAGTTGGAGTTCACCCAGATCGATCTGGAGGGCTCCTTCTGGGATCAGGAGGACGTACTGGCTACGGTGGAGAAGGTGGTGAGGGCGGTGGCGTCGGCGCTGCGGCCGGACCAGGATGTCCCCGCACCTTTGCCGCGCCTCACGTACTCCGAAGCCATGGCCCGTTACGGCACGGACAAACCGGATCTGCGCTTCGGCATGCGGATAGTCGAACTGTCGGATGTGTTTTCCCGCACCGGCTTCCGGGCGTTCTCCAATGTCCTGGGGTCGGGAGGAGTGGTCCGGGGAATCAACGCCGGGCAGATGGCGATGAGCCGGGCCCGGGCCGACGCCATGATCGCCAAGGCCCGGCAATGGGGAGCGGGAGGCCTGGTCTGGATGGTGGTCCGTTCGGAGGCTCCTCCCAGGTCCCCGGTGGCCAAGTTCCTGTCGGACGCTGAATTGACCGGGGTGGTGGCCCATCTGGAGGGCGAGCCCGGCGACGTGCTGTTGCTGGTGGCCGATACGGAGAAGACCACCGCCGACACCCTGGGTCGTCTCCGGTTGGACCTGGGCGCGCCGGACGATCCGGATGCCTTGGAGTTTCTGTGGGTGGTGGACTTTCCCATGTTCGAGGAAAAGGATGGAGAGATCACTTTCCTCCACCATCCCTTCACTTCTCCCACCGACGTGGAACAGATGACGAATCGTCCCCTGGAGGCGGTGGCGCGGTCCTATGACCTGGTCTTGAACGGCGTGGAACTGGGTTCGGGAAGTGTGCGGATTCACGATCCCGACACCCAGCGGCGGGTCTTTGAGATCATGGGCATTCCGGAGAAGGAGGCAGAGGAGCGGTTCGGGTGGTTCATCAAGGCGTTGAGGTACGGCGCCCCTCCCCATGCGGGTTTCGCAGTGGGGTTTGACCGTCTGGTGGCGGTGCTTCGCGGAGTCCCGAGCATCCGGGAGATAATTCCCTTTCCCAAGACCCAGACCGGGGCTGAGCCGCTCAGCCACAGCCCGGCGACGGTGGACCCCCGGCAGTTGGCGGAGTTGGGAATAGTTGTCGATCCACGCAGGGCGAGAGCCAGGCCTCCGGGGTAGGAACAAATGACATACCCTGCCGATGACCTGTTTGCCGCCCGGCGTTCAGAGGTCTTGGCGGAGGTGGCCCCCCTGGCAGAGCGGATGCGGCCTCGCGATCTGGATGAGGTGATGGGACTCCCGCACCTTCTGCGTCCCGGGGCGGCCTTCCGGGTCCTGGTCGAGTCAGGCAACCCGGTCTCGATGGTGTTGTGGGGTCCGCCGGGGACCGGCAAGACAACCCTGGCGCGGCTGGTGGCCTCCTACTGTTCGGGTTCGTTCGCCACCCTCAGCGCCACTTCCGCCGGCGTGAAGCAGGTCAGAGAGGTCTTGGGGGCCGCCAAGCGTCGACTGGAAAGTGATGGGCGCCGCACCGTTCTGTTCCTCGACGAGATTCACCGCTTTTCCAAGAACCAACAGGATGCTCTCCTACCGGGCGTGGAAAATGGGACCCTGATCCTGATCGGCGCCACCACCGAGAATCCCTTTTTCGAGATCAATACCCCCCTCATGAGCAGGCTGGTGTTGTTCCGTACCCAGCCCATTCCGGGCCAGGCTCTGACCGCCTTGGTGGAAGAGGCGCTCTCGGACCAAAAGAGGGGACTGGGCAGGGATCGTCTGCGGATGGCGGAACCTGCTGTGGAAGCTCTCGTCGCCAGGTCGGGCGGAGACGCCCGCGGCTTGCTGAACGTCTTGGAAGTGGCGGCCCATCTCGCCAAGGGACGGGGATCGGTCTGCATTGAGACCGACGACATCTCCGAGGCGCTGGGGCAGCGCATCGTGCAATACGACAAGGCGGGAGATCGTCACTACGACGTGATTTCGGCTTTCATCAAGAGTGTGCGCGGTTCTGATCCGGACGCGGCGCTCTACTGGTTGTTTCTCATGCTGGAAGGCGGAGAGGATCCCGAGTTCATCGCCCGGAGGCTGTTGATCCTGGCTTCGGAGGACATCGGTTTGGCGGACCGTTGGGCGCTGGCGGTGGCGGCCTCGGCGGCCCAGGCCCTTTCCTACGTCGGGATGCCCGAGGCTGCCTACCACTTGGCCCATGCCACTTTGTTTTTGGCAACGTCCCCCAAATCCAATTCGGTCACTTCGGCCATTGGTCGAGCCAGGGAGGCTGTCCGGGAGGGACCAAGCCCTTCAGTGCCCCTCCACTTGCGCAGCACCGGCTATCGTGGAGCGGATAGGATAGGGCACGGGAAAGGTTATGTTTACCCACACGATCGTCCCGGTCACATCGTTCGCCAGTCCTATTTCCCACCGGAAGTGAGTCCTCAAGTGTTTTTCTTCCCGAGCCACAACGGGTTTGAAGCGGAGGTCAGAAGGCGATTGGCAGAGATCGACCGGGTATTGAAGAGAGTGGGCCGGGAGGAGGATTAGGTATGTTGGCTCTGGGTGTCGACATCGGCGGGTCCGGGATGAAGGGAAACGTTGTGGACACCGCCACGGGGGAGATCCTGTCCAAGCGACTTCGGATACCTACGCCCCGTCCCGGCACCATCAACGAGGTGGCGGGGGTTTTGGCCGAGATCGTCGCCCACTTCCGCAAGGATTGGGAAGATCCGTTGCTGGCGGTGGGGTGCGGATTTCCCGGGGTTGTGAAAACAGGAATCGTCGGCACCGCCACCCACCTGGACGATGTTTGGCTGGGCGCCGATGTGGTGACAACTTTCTCGGGGGTCGTCGGGTCGCCGGTCACCGTTCTCAATGACGCCGACGCGGCCGGTCTGGCGGAAGTGAGGTTCGGGTCGGCCCGGGGTCGCCGCGGAGCGGTTTTGATGATCACTCTGGGAACTGGGATCGGCAGCGGCCTGCTGTACGACGGCCGGCTGATTCCCAACTTCGAACTGGGCATGCTGGAGTTGGGTGGTCACCGTCCCATCGAGGATCGCGTGGCTTACCGTGTTTACAAACAGAGCGACCTCAGTTGGAAGAAGTGGGGAAAGCGGCTCAATCGCTATCTACGTCACGTCGTGGCCCTGTTTGCCCCGGATTTGATAGTGATCGGAGGCGGGGGTGTGAACAAGTGGGCCAAGTACAGCCGGTATCTTGATGTGTCCGTGGAACTCAGACCCGCCCGGTTCGGTAACCACGCGGGAATTGTGGGGGCAGCCTTGGCAGCAGCCAGACCGGACCTGATCGGCGGTGAAGTCCTGCGGCACGGCGAATAAAGCCACCGCGGCTGTTGACGATCACCGAATGCCCCCGTGTCTGTGGGGGATACAAGATGCTTTGAGGCGTCGCATTCTCTCCAGGCTACGGATGATGTCTACGTTCCGGTCTGAATCATGATGTCCCCCTCCGGCAACGGGCATGTCCGGCGGGAATCGAACCCACCGGCTCATTTTCCGTCCTTGCTGCGCCGTATCAGATCCCGCAGCAACTCGCTGTGTTCTTCCAGGGCTCTTGTGTTGGGGATGGCGACCCGGTAGCAACCCCATTTGTAAGGAAGGGTGCCTATGCCGGCCTCGTTGATCATGTTGGTCACTTCTTCCGAGCGCTGGATGCGGAACTCGGCCACCACCCTTCCTTTGCGCGGCTTCATTGCCACATAGTTGTTCGCTATTCCGTTCTTGGCCAGACCGATGTAATGCTTGTTGTACTTGAGATCCACTCCGGAATCTTGCTCTCGGATCGCGTTGTGAATCTGGTCCACCAACTGCTTCATGATCTCCGGCGTCGATCTCTTCTCCCAATAGTGGCGGTCTGTTGGGATACCCACGTCATCCTCGTCTTCTCCAAGGATCGAGTGGTCCATCACTTTGGTGAAGACGAGGGCCACGCCCTCGTCCTTGATGTCAAGGGCGGTTATCTGGATGGCAACGATCGGGATGAACCCGTTGAACAGGCTTATCACATTGAAGAAGCGACTGGTGATCTCCTCGGCCACGATGACGGCCACATGCTCGTACTGGGGGTACCGACGACGTTCGGTGTCCCAGTATTCCAGGGTGCGGATTATGTGCGATTCGTCCGTGGCGCCCAACTGCAGTTCGACTTCGTACCGAGTGGAACCGTCGGAGTCTGTGAGCAGCATGTCCAATCGGCCGGCGCGGGGTTGACGGCGTTCGATGTCCCTCACGTCAAGGTCGCCGAGACCCAGAAGGGAGGGATCGTCCTCCAGCACCTTCTGCACCCAACGTTCGCTCAGGTCAGGCCTCTTTTTCAGTCCGATCTTCGACAGTTTGACATGTTTCACTCTTGGACCCCGACTTCAACTGGGTTCTTGTCCTTGTGTTCGCCTACGGGAGGACGGACCGGTGGAGGCATCCGACCCCGCGACGATCTTCCGCGGTACAGACAATACCCGGGATGGAAGCCGCAGACCATTTCGTCAGTCACGGCGGTGGCGTTCTAATGACGACGGGCCGGGTTTACCGTCCTCCGATTTGCCCCTCGTCCGTGGCTGACGTTTCCGCAAAGGCTGCGAAGTGCGCTGCCTGGTGGGGGGGAAGCCGGACTTCGATCCGCATCCCGTCCGGGGTCGCATCGGTGGTCAGGACCTCTCCGATCCGGTAGAGGGAGGCGACCACATCTCCCCGGGAGTAGGGGACCAAGAGGGTGATGGTGGATGATCGGGAGTTCAGCCATTTCACCAATGCTTCGATCAGATCGGTGGCGCCTTCTCCGGTTAACGCCGAAACCGCCACCGCCGTTTCGCTGCGTCCCAGCAGGCGTTTGACAACTGCGGTTGGCGCCACGTCGATCTTGTTGATCACAGTGATGGTCGAAGCCGTATCCGCTCCGATTTCGGTCAGAACCTCTCGGACGGCTTCGACCTGCCCCTCCGGGTCGGGATCGGCGGCGTTGACCATATGCAGCATCAGGTCGGCGTCTTTTACTTCTTCCAGGGTGGACTTGAACGCCTCTACCAGACGATGGGGCAGCCGCCGCACGAATCCCACCGTGTCGGCCAGAAGCATCTCTCGCCCCCCTGGAAGTCGGAGTCGGCGGATGGTGGGATCCAAAGTGGTGAATAATCGGTCCTCAGTGAGGATCCCCGCCCCGGTGAGTTGGTTCAGCAGGGTGCTCTTCCCGGCGTTGGTGTACCCCACCAGGGCGGCGGTAGGAGCCCCGGTTCGGATTCGGGCACGGCGACGGGTCTGGTTGTGCTTGCGGAGGGCAGCGAGATCTTTTTCCAGGACCGAGATGCGTCGCCTGATGCGACGGCGGTCACTTTCCAGTCTGGTTTCTCCCGGTCCACGGGTTCCGATGCCGCCCGCCTGTTGGGACAGCGCTCCACCCTTTCCCCGCAGACGTGGCAACCGATAGCGGAGCAACGCCAATTCCACCTGCAGTGATCCTTCCCGAGAGGTGGCGTGTTGGGCGAATATGTCCAGGATTACCGCCTCCCGATCAACCACGTCGCATTCGAACATGGCCTGCAGATTGCGCTGCTGGGCGGGGGTGAGAGAGTGGTCGAAAACCACCACGTCGATGTCCTCACTCTTGGTGAGGTCCGCCAAGTGGGCAGCCTGACCCTTACCGATCAACAGTCCGGGATCGGGTGCGGACCGGCGAAACACAGCTTGGTCGGACGGCAGAGATCCGGCGGTGTCGGTGAGAAGGGCCAGTTCTTCCAGGGACTGTTCCAACTCCGCGGCGGAGTTTCTGCCGAACTGGATCCCCACCAGGAAGGCTTTCTGCCGGGAGACCTCGAGGTCCTCCACGGTGGCGGTGAGCCGACGGCGCTCCCGTCCCAGATGCTGATAGGTCATCTTGACGCCCCGCGGGCCGTGGCTCTAGAGATACTGGCCCTCGTCGAGTGGTTGGTCGGGTTCTTCCTCGGCGATTATCTGCGACTGTCGAACCGCCACCACCGGCTTTCCGGTAGGCGGCCACAGAAAACGCCAGGCGCCGGTCGGGACTGCCCAGAAGTGCCTTCCGGTGACCACGTCGATCAGTGCAAGAGCGTCGTTCTGGCCGTTGCTGCCCGTTGACACCAGCAAACCCGAGCGGGTGGTGGACTCTTGGGGCGTGTGTCCCACCCGCCACCCGTTGGAGACCTTGTATTCACCGGTTCCTTCTTTATTGGATCTCATGATTCCCTGGTCGGTCCTACGGTTGCGATGCGTATCCGGTTGGCGGTCACCACTCAACCCCCTATGTAGCTCATTTCGACCCTCTGGCCGATTCCAGCGGTTTCCCCCGAGCGAAGCTCCGAGTACTGGTCGACCCGCTCCGACCACACTCCCGCGATCATGCGCCGCAGGCGCCGGTCGGAAGCCCCCGACCTGATTGCTTCCCGCAGGTCGGTGCCGCAAGTTGCGAACAGACAGGTGTAGAGCATACCGTCGGCCGATATCCGGGCCCGCGTGCAGTCCCCGCAGAAGGGCTGGGTCACCGAGGCGATCACCCCGATCTCTCCCTGGCCGTCCACAAAACGCCAGCGCCGGGCCACCTCTCCTCGATAGTTGGGCTCGACCGGCTCGATGGGAAATACTCGATTGATGCGGTTGACGATCTCGTGAGCCGGCGTCACCTCCTCCAGCCGCCACCCATTGGTGGCGCCCACATCCATGTATTCGATGAAGCGAAGAATGTACCCCGTGCCCCGGAAATACTCGGCCATCTCCAGGACGGAGTGGTCGTTGACTCCCCTTTTCACCACCATGTTGATCTTGATCGGATGCAGACCCGCCGCCGCGGCCGCCTCGATCCCGAGCAGTACGTCGGCCACCTTTGCCCCCACGTCGTTCATGGCGCCGAACACCTCGTCGGACAACGAGTCGAGACTGACCGTCACCCGGTCCAGGCCTGCCTCGGCCAGGGCCTGGGCCTTGCGGGGCAGGAGAATGCCATTGGTGGTGAGGGTCAGATCGGAGACTCCCGATGTGTTGGACAGCATGGCCACCAGCTTCTCCAAGCCGGCTCTCAGAAGGGGCTCCCCTCCGGTCAGACGGATTTTCCTGGCGCCCAGGGAGGTGAATATGCCTGACAGACGGGCGATCTCTTCAAAACTGAGCAGTGCGCCTCGCTCCAGGAATTTGTATTCGCGGTTGAATATCTCCTTGGGCATGCAATACGTGCAACGGAAATTGCAGCGGTCGGTGACCGAGATTCGCAGATCGGCCAGTGTGCGGCCCAAGCGGTCGAAGGGTTTCAAGAACAGGTTGCTCACTTGGCCATGACCTTAGCAAGAACCGGAAGCCTTGTTCTCGGCTATTGCCCACGCAAAACCGACCGCACGCGCCAGACTTACCGGGAAAGCTATCTGTTAGGAGAACCATGCGAAGCCACGAGATTGACTACCAGATCAATGGAGACGATCTGCAGTTCGTGGAGGTGTTCCTTGATCCCCAGGAGTCAGCGATCGCCGAAGCCGGCGCCATGATCTTCATGGATGAAGGCATAACTTTCGAGGCCAGATTGGGAGACGGGTCCGAACCGGAGAAGAAAGGCGGTTTCCTTCGTAAGGCGGCCAGCGCGGCCGGCAGGGCCCTCAGCGGGGAGTCGCTGTTCATGACTCACTTCACCAACTCGGGTTGGGGACGCGCCAAAGTCGCTTTCGGAGCGTCGGTGCCGGGCAAGATTATCCCTCTGGATCTGGCGGAGATAGGCCGCCCCGTGATCTGTCAGCGCGACGCCTTCCTGTGCGCGGCCCTGGGCACCAGGGTTGCGATGCACTTCAATCGCAGGTTCGGGAGTGGGCTCTTCGGTGGCGAGGGCTTCATCCTGCAAAGGCTGGAGGGTGACGGGATTGCCTTCGTCAACGCCGGAGGCATGGTGGTGGAGCGCCGTTTGGCAGGCGAGACCATCCGCCTGGACACGGGATGTCTGGTGGCCTTCGAGGAAGGCATGGAGTACTCGATCGAGCGGGCAGGGAGCCTGAAGACCATGGCTTTCGGCGGAGAAGGGATCTTCTTGGCGACGATCAGCGGAGTGGGACGGGTGTGGGTGCAGTCCCTGCCCTTTTCCCGACTCGCCGATCCGATAATCCGAGAAGCGGTCGCCCGAGCCGTAGCCGCCTCCAAACGCTGAGAAGGGCCGCCGGGCCGCGGCGCAGCGGTCCGGCTCCACCCTTTTGTTGCGAGGCTGGGAAGATGCAGGCCGCGGTCAGATGGCGTACTTGCGGAGGTCCTTCAGATTGACCCATTCCAGTGCGGCCACTGAAGTGGCTTCAAGTCGCACCTGCGGCGCCATTCCCGCTTCAAGGGCTTCCTGCCACCGGGAAGCGCACAGACACCAGCAATCCCCGGGTTGCAGCCCTTCGAATCCGTACAGGGGCATGGGGGTGCTCAGGTCGTTTCCCCGTGATTTGCTGAACTCCAGGAACTCCTCGGTCATCTGTGCGCAGACCGCATGGACCCCGACATCGTCGCCCCGGGTTTCGCATGATCCTGTCCGGTAGTAACCGGTCAGAGGCTGCATGGAACAAGGTTCCAATTCTCCTCCGAGTACGTTCATCCGCATGTGCCTCTCCTGCTCAGCTGACTTTCCAGGTGCCGGCGGAACTGAACAGCGCGTTCAAGTCTGCAGGGCCCCGGTCCTGGGACTCAACGATCTGTAGTTGCATCTCCGCCCCGTAGGTGGGACGCCTCACCTGGCGGAAGATCCCCAGGGGGGTGGGTCCGAAAGGACCGTGGGCCAATCGGCTGATGGAGAAAGCCACACTGGGATTGTCCCTGGTCGGATCATGCACCAGGATCTGGTCGCGAGGGACCGAAGCGGTTGGCTTTATCCGGGCTTCGCCATCCTCGATGACCACACAGTTTTCTCCCGACCTGCCGAACACAACGGGCTTGCCGGCCTGGAGATTGATCCGGTTGGCAACCCGTTCGGTTTTACCGGTCAACTGGATGAATGCCTTGTCGTTGAAGACATTGCAGTTCTGATAGATCTCTATGAAAACCGATCCTTTGTGGTTGACCGCCTCTCCCAGGATTTGCTGGGTGTGATTGCGGTCCATGTCGATGGTCCTGGCCACGAACGTCGCCTCGGCGCCCAAAGCCAGGCTGACCGGGTTGAACGGATAGTCAATCGATCCGAAAGGGGTGGACTTGGTGCGCTTTCCGACCTCGGAGGTGGGCGAGTACTGTCCCTTGGTCAGCCCGTAGATCTGGTTGTTGAAGAGGAGAATTTTCATGTTGACGTTGCGGCGGAGGCCATGGATCAGATGGTTTCCTCCGATGGAAAGGGCGTCGCCGTCTCCGGTCACCACCCAGATGGACAGATCGGGACGGGAGGCGGCGAGGCCGGTTGCAATGGCCGGCGCCCGTCCGTGAATGGTGTGAAAACCGTAGGTCTTCATGTAATAGGGGAAGCGGGCGGCGCAGCCGATGCCCGAGACAACCACGATGTTCTCGCGGGGAACGCCCATCTGGGCCATGAAAGTCTGGACCGAGGCCAAAATGGTGTAGTCGCCGCATCCGGGGCACCACCTGACCTCCTGGTCGCTTTGAAAGTCGGTACGGCTGTAGGTCACGTTGCTCATGACTCGAATATCTCCAGGATCTTGTCTCTGATTTCGCCGATGTAGAAGGGAGTGCCGGCTACCTTGTTGAGGCTCACCGCGTCTTTGAGGTAGTTGGCGCGGATTATGTAACGCAACTGCCCCGTGTTGAGTTCGGGGATCATGAGTTTGGGGTAGGAGTGAATCACCTCTCCCAGATTGGCGGGGAGAGGATTCAGGTAGCGCAGGTGTACGTAGGCGATCTTGTAACCCTCCCGGTTCAGGTTGCGACAGGCGGCGCCAACCGTGCCCTTGCTGGATCCCCAACTGAGAACCAACAGTTCGGCGTCCGGTTCGCCATGGACTTCCACCGCCGGGATGTCGTTGGCGATGTTCGCCACCTTCCACGCCCGGGAATCGGTCATCAACTGGTGATTGTCAGGGTTGTAGGAGATGTTGCCGCTGATGTTCTCCTTCTCCAATCCCCCGATCCGATGTTCCAGGCCCTTGGTGCCCGGAATGGCCCAGGGGCGGGAGAAGGTGTTGAAATCGCGTAGGTAGGGCAGGAACTGACCGTTGGCCCCGTTGGGCGCCGAGGCGAAGGGAACGCTGATGTCGGGCAGACTGTCGGCGTTGGGGATTCTCCATGGCTCGGAACCGTTGGCGATGTGGTTGTCGGACAAGAGGATCACCGGAGTCATGTACCGAAGCGCCAAGCGGGCCGCCTCGATGGTGGTCTCGACCACGTCCGAGGGGGTGGAACAGGCGATAACCGGGATGGGGGACTCCCCGTGGCGACCGAACAGGGAGAAGAGCAAATCGGTTTGCTCCGGTTTGGTGGGCATGCCGGTGGAGGGGCCGGCCCTTTGAACATTGACCACCAGCAGCGGCAGTTCCGCAGTCAGCGCCAGACTGATCGCTTCGCTCTTCAATGCGATCCCCGGCCCCGATGATCCCGTTACGGCCAGGCTGCCGCCGAACGACGCTCCGATGGCCGCTCCCACCGCCGAAATTTCATCCTCGGCCTGAAAGGTTCGAACTCCCAGCCGCTTGTGACGGGAGAGTTCGTGAAGGATGTCGGAGGCGGGAGTTATGGGGTAGGAACCGTAGAAGAGAGGCAGTTTGGCGCAATAGGAGGCGGCTATCAACCCCCAGGCCAGGGCAGTGTTTCCGGTGAGATTGGTGTATGTGCCTACCGGGAGGGCGGCGGGCTTCACCATGAAGATGGTGCGCGATGCCTCGGTAGTCAGCCCGAAGTTGTATCCGGCTTTCAAGGCGGCCAGGTTGGCCTCCGCCACGTTGGGGATACGGGCAAACTTGGTGGTTGTCCACTTCTCGATGGGTTTGAGTGGACGCTGGAACAGCCAGGCCAGAAAGCCCAGCGCCACAAAGTTGCGTGATCGTAGTACCGACCGTCCGGTCACCTTGTCCGCCACCGCTTCCTTGGTGATGGTGTTCATGGGTATCTGGATCATGTCGTAGTGATTGAGGCTGCCGTCTATCAGGGGATTGTCGTCATAGCCGGCCTTTGCCAGACCCCGCTCGTCGAATGCCTCGTTGTTCACTATCAGGGTTCCGCCCTGGCGGAGATCAGCGATGTTGGACTTCAAAGCCGCCGGATTCATGGCCACCATGCAGTCGGGGCGATCGCCGGACGTGGAGATATCCCAGTCCGCTATCTGGATCTGGTATGAAGAGACCCCGGGCAGGGTTCCGGCCGGCGCCCGTATCTCGGCCGGGAAACTGGGCAGGGTATACAGGTCGTTGCCGAATGCAGCGGAGGTGTCGGCAAACCGGTTTCCGGCCAGTTGCATGCCGTCTCCGGAGTCACCAGCGAAGCGTACTGTGACTTGCTGTAAAACGGCGACGTCGCCATTTGGGGACGCGCCAGCACCATCCTTTTGGGTACGAGTGGGCGGAGATGTCACAGTTGAGTAATCAAAGCTATCTGGTAGGTGACCAATAATAGCCCAAGCGCGCGTTTTTCAAAGTGTTAAAACCCTTACTGTGTGGGTTTTGGAATGGCGGCAGCCAGGATCGACCGGGCAAGGCCTTCTCTTTCCAAGGTGGCGGCCGTCCTGAGCAACAGGTCTTCGCTCCACCACGGGGCAACCAGTTGCAGAGAGAAAGGGACGCCGGTGGTCTGGTGGGATTCGGGGACCGGAATGCTGATGGCCGGACAGCCGGAGGTGTTGACCAGAGAGGTGAACCAGGACAGCACCAGCCGGTACAGAAGCCTTCCCTGATTGGTGTCCATTTCCTGCTCGCCGATCACCTTGCGCAAACCGCCGGAGGTGGGGATGGCAAGCAGGTCGAACTGTTGGAAGGCGGCTGCCAGGCGGTTACGGAGGAGGGATTGCCATGCCTGGGCGCCCAGGAGGGACTCGGCGGGGTACCTGCCCCCGATCTCAAGGCATTCGCGGATCCGGTCCGCCACCTCGGCGCCATACGGCTTCCCGGCTTCCCACCAAACCCTGTGCACCGCCGCTACCTGGGGATACAAGATGTCGTTTATCCGGCCCGGAGGGGAGATGACCGGGTCATCGAACTCCTCCACCCTGAATCCAAGACCCTCAAGACGTTCCACAACGACATGAAACCGTTCTTCAACCCCATCCTGGTAGGGCGCCCCCGCCAGCCATTGGTTGGGCAGACCCACTCTCATGCTCTCCGCAGATACGGGGGTCGGGAGGTCGGTGTGGGCGGCTCGGGTTGAAGACCAATGGTCCTGCGGATGCCAGCCGGCCATGGTGGCGTAGGCGAGAGCGAGATCTGCGGCGTTCGTCGCAAAAGGTCCCACGGTGTCGAGGGAGGGTCCCAGTGGAAAGACCCCGGTGAGGGGAACCCGCCCGTGAGTTACCTTCAGCCCGAAAATACCGCACATGGCCGCCGGCACCCTGATGGATCCTCCCGTATCGGTGCCGATGGAGATCGGCGCCAGCCCAGCCGCCACCGCCGCGGCCGAACCGCCGGAGGATCCTCCCGGGGAGGTGGTGGGGTCATGGGGATTGCGCACCGGTCCGAACCACTGGTTCTCCGAGGAAAACCCGAATGCAAACTCGTGAAGCCCCGCCCTGGCCACCACCACGGCGCCGGCATTCTCTAAACGTTGCACGACCGGAGCGGATTTCTGGGGCACGATCCGATAGAACGCCGAACCGCAGGTGTTGGGCACACCGGCCTGGTTCACCAGGTCCTTGAGAACGATCGGCACTCCGCACAGCGGGCCGGGGTCTTCTCCCGCCGTCACCCTGGCATCGGTCTCCCGCGCCCTCACCAGGGCCTGCTCGTCGATATAGGTGGTGAGATTGAGGTCGGGTTGACGATCTTCCAAGGCCCCCAGGGCGCTGAGGGTGACCTCTGAGGCGGAGAGTTCTCCGCACCTGACCTGGTTGGCGATCTCTGCCGCGGTCCGAAGGGTTCTCATGTTCTACCAGGTAAGCGGGCGACCTTCGGGGAAGAGACTGATCCAGGGCCGTCCGGGAGGAACCGTCAAGGGGGACCCGTCCGCCAGGGACAGAACGAACGGTTCGGTGGTAGCGGCCCGCTCCCACCGGCCTTCCACTACCTGGCCCTGGGCGAAGACCAGCGCCCGTCCCTCTCCGGTGGTCTCCATGGTGGGCAGGGCATATCCCCCTCCCTCGGGAGGGCGGGTATAGAACAGCCCGGAGAACAGGACCACCAGGGTGTCGGCGTTCAAGACCTGAGTGACGCCTTCGGGGGATGTCCAGAAGTGCGGGCCGTCGTCCAGGTGACGTTCCCATTTCATGCCGTTCCAGCGCCAACTTATCGGGTTGGTGGGTGCCCATTCCATGTCGACGCGGGTTACGGCCCCCAGAATGGCGTCGGATGGCAACTCCCCGAATTCGAAAAGAGGGGGAGGCGCCGTGTTGGGGTAGAGTCTCTGGTCGGCCACCGGACGAAGTTCCGCGGTGTTGACGAAGTAGTTGTGAGGCGCTTGGCGGGAGTCGTCGCGGTATCCTCCCACGCCGATTTCACCGATCACCCCGACTCCGTTTCGCGGGAAGGATCTGAGTATCCAACCCTGCCCCCCGCTGGTGAGCAGGGTGGCATTGAAATGCCTGAGCAGATGGGGATCGGTGGGCCGAACCGAACGGACCGGACCCACCGCCACAGAGTCCACCGTGTGGAAGAACGCTATGAAGCGAGTGATGCCCGATTCGACCAGGAGTTCGAAAACTGCCTCCGCCTCTCCTATTCCTGCCTGGGGACGCGCATCCCAGTGATTGTCCACCTTGACCGCCATGGTGCGGCGATTCAGCAAATCGGGGTCTTCCACTCCCAGACCGGTCAGCGGGCTGGGTGGAAGGAACGGCTCGGGAGTAGTCGTGGTTGTGGTGGTCGTGGTTGTGGTGGTCGTGGTCGACGTGCCGCCGGTGGTGGTAGTCGGGGCGCCGGTGGCTCTGTCCTCGGGGATGGTGGTGGCGCTGTCCGGCGCCATAGTGCCGGAGGGGCCGTTCTCGGGGTTGGCCGCCGTGGTGTCGGGCGCCTCGACTGTATCGGGAGGAGCGGCTGAGGTGCTGGTGGACGACGGGGTGGTGTCAGGGGCCACCGTGGAAGTGGGTTGCTGATCAGGACTCTCCGAAGAGTCTCCACCGCAGGCGGCCGCCAGCGTTATCAAGACAGCCAGCGTCAGAAGTTTTCGCATGTATAGAGATGTTATGGCTGAAGGTGACTCGGGCCTGGCCTTTCACGATCGGCACCCGTTGCCACCGCGAAGGGACGTGAGCAGATCCTCCTCTCCCGGTCCGGCGAATACTCCTCGCAGGTAACCCGGCCCCGGGACGTCCACCTCCAAAAACGTCCCCTCGGTGGGGTGGTCGCGAGTGATGGACGACTCACCGTAGACGGAAGACGCCCGCGCCGCAGTCGCTCCCAGTCGCAAGCCTTCCGAAGTTCTCAGGGAAGGCCCATCCGGTTCCGAGGCGCCTTCGGGCAGCGAATAGACGAAGGAAAAGAAGTGTTCGTATCCGTCTGCGCCCCAGTCGGTGGGTCCGTCTGAGAGAAACACGATCAGACTGCCCCAAATGACCCTTCTGGCTCTGGTGCCCGGGCATTGAAGTTGATCGACCCCGGCCGGCAACCATCCTGAGTCCAGGTCCGGCGCTCCGAGCGCATCGGTAAGAATGCTCACGCTTCTCGTAGCGTCCGTTCCGAAGGGGAGGGGTCCCAGACCCTCGGGTTGGATGCGGAGGTCAGAGGCCGAGATGGTCTCCTCCACGAAGGTGGCGGGGGGAGGGGGCAGGGTGGGGACGGATGCCCCGGGCTCGGCGGTGGAAGCGGTGGGCGCCGTTTGGTTGTCGGCAGTCGTGGGAAAAGTGGTTGTTGCGAGGGCGGTCGTGGCCGGGGCGGTGGAGGTGACCGTCTCGGACGTAACCTGCCGGCCGGTCAGCCCCGAACTGCCGAGGGCGTTTCGAATTACCAGTCCCACCGCTAGGGCGGCCGTCACTACCACCGCAGTGCCCAAAGCAACCAGCACTCTTCTCTGCCATTTCTGTATTTGGTTGGTCGGCCGGTTCGATGGGCGCATTTCAAAGGGTCCTGTGGGCAGTCAAGTGGCCGGGGTGAGGGGTTTGCGGCTGCGAGGAGGGAAGACCATTCGGTAAAGGCCGGCGGTCCCGACCGGCCCGAAGCCTCGAGAGTCGTCCCGGGTCAGGTGCCTCTGGTCGGAGAGCACGAAAACCCTACCTGCAGGTACCGTCCATTCTCCGTCCGGGGCCGACCAGCCGCTGCCCCATAGGTCAAGCCCGGCCTGCCCGTCAATCAACACTTCTCCCACGTTGATGCTAATCGCCTCGCCACCCAACCCCACCACCCGTTTGACCAGCCAGAAGCCCGACCGCAAGGGGTGGGGAAAGGCAACGATCGCGCCGCGCCGGGGAGCCTTTCCGCTGCCGGCCCGCCAGCCGACGAACCGGTCTCCCTCGTGAAGAGCGGGGGTCATCGAAGAGCCGGAAACCCTGAACGATCGGATTCCTAACCTACTCATACTTCGCTATTCTGGCGAGAATAGGATTTGTTTTCCCAGAGAGGAGATGACAATGGCCTTTTTCCGGCCGGCAACCATCGCTCATGCCCATTGCGATCTCTTTTGCGGAGTCTACGACCCGGCCCAAGCCATGATCGAGGCTCGCTCGGTGCTCAACGCCTGCACCAAGTATGCCGATTCCGATGACCCGGTTTTCCGGAGTCGGTGCGTAAGCATCAAGGAGCAACAGGCCGAGCTGGTCAAGCACCATCTCTCGGTGCTGTGGTCCGACTTTTTCAAGCCCCATCATGTCGAACGGTTCCCGCAGTTGCATGATCTGTTCTGGCGGGCGGTGAAAGCGGCCGGCGACGCCAAGAAGTCGATGGATCCCGCCGTCTCCCAAGGACTGGTGGACTTGATCGGAGAAATATCCGACATCTTCTGGCAGACCGACGAATCCAGGGCCGCCGGCGTATATCCCCCTTCATAGCCCGCTGAGCCGCTCTATCTAGTCGAGGAGACCTTCCTCCAGCTTGGCAAAGAGCGGTCGGGGCGCTTCCAGCGTGGTTTCGGCAAGGACCGATCGTTTCCAGCCCCCGTCCGTCACCGATCCCGGCTGTCCGAGCATGGAGTGGAGCTTTTCCGAGGAGAACGGCAAGTAGGGGGAGAACCCGACTTTCAGGCCGTTGACGGCTGACAGGGCGGTGTGAAGCACCGTCTCCGCCCGCACCGGGTCCTCACGCCGTAACAACCACGGCGCCTGGGCGTTGAGGTACACGTTGACGGTTTGGGCGCCTTCCATGGCCTGGCGCAAGCCGGCTCGCAGTTCGACCTGCTCCAGCATCCGGCCCCCCTTTGCCAACCTGTCGTCGATCTCCTCCACAAGCGCCCTGTCGTCTCCGGTGGCGGCCCCGCACACGGGCATTCTGCCCCCATACCAACCGTGGGCCATGGACAGTACCCGGTGCACCAGGTTGCCCCAGGTCGCCACCAGTTCGTCGTTCACGCGCCGGATGAGTTCGGAATCGGAGAAGTCGGTGTCGTTCTGTTCCGGTAGCGCCGATCCCAGTGCGTAACGGAGGGCGTCGGCTTGCAGGCGGTCTGCGTACCATCCTACGGAACGACCTATTCCCCGGCTGCTGGAGGCCTTCTCCCGGCGGAAGGTCACGTACTGGTTGGCGGGAACGTCGGTGGGCAGGTTGAGGCCGCCGTAGCCCATCAACATGGCCGGCCAGATCACTGCATGAAAGGGAATGTTGTCCTTCCCGATGAAATAGTACGACTCGGCCTCCGGGTCCTCCCACCAGCGCCTCCACTCCTCGGGCGTACCCTGGATCTGCGCCCACTCCTTGGCGGCTGACAGGTATCCGATCACCGCGTCGAACCAAACGTAAATGCGTTTTCCGTCACCCAAATGGTCGGCGGGAGGAGGAATCGGCACTCCCCAGACCAGATCCCGCGTAATGGCGCGTTGGGGAAGTCCCTCGTTGACCATCCCCATCGCCCAGTTCTTCACATGGCGTCGCCATCCCTGCCGAGTCGACAGCCACTCGGACAAGCGATGCTGGAAGGCGTCCAACCGGAGGAAGTAGTGCTTGGTTTCCCGGGCGACCGGCGTGGCGTCTGACATCTTGCTGCGAGGTTCGATCAGTTCAATGGCGTCGAGCGTCCTTCCACAGTCGTCGCACTGATCTCCCCGGGCATCCTGGTAGCCACAGATCGGGCAGGTGCCCTCTACATACCGATCGGGGAGAAACCGATCCGCATTCGGGTCGAACAACTGGGTGGAGACTCCCTCGGTGATGTAGCCCTTTTGCAGCAGACGGGAGAAAACGTCCTGGGTTACCGCATAGTGATTGGGTGTTCCGGTGGAGGTGTAGAGGTCCCAGGAGATACCCAACTTCTCCCAGTCGGTGAGGAATTCGGCATGGTAACGGTCGACGATCGCCTGCGGCGCCACCCCTTCCCGGTCGGCCAGCACGGTGATGGGGGTCCCGTGAACGTCGCTGCCCGACACCATCAAGACCCGGTTGCCGGATGTGCGGTGGTAACGGGCGAAGACGTCGGCAGGCAGGTAGGCGCCGGCCAAGTGTCCCAGGTGGCGGGAACCTGCCGCATAGGGCCACGCCACCGCGACCAGTATGTGACGTGAAGAACTCACTGGTGCTGGCATTTTACCGTAGTGGGGATGGGCGGGCCGTGGTCCTTCGCCGGTCATCCCGGCGGTCGGGGCGGTCGCTTACCACAATTCCAATGGCTACTGCCGCGATTCCCACTATCAGTTGCAGGGTGATTGGTTCCGACAGCAGCACCACACCCAGGGCGGTGCCCACCAGAGGCGACACGTAGCCGGTCAGGGCAGCCCGGGCCGCGGTTGTGATCCGGCAAGCCCACATGAAGGCGGCAAAGGATACGGCGGTGGGGACGGCCCCCAGATAGATGATCAACCACAAAGCGGTGGCGTCGATGGTGAGGTAACCCTGGTAGCCGTTGAATGGAATCGATACGAGGCACAGGATGACGACGGAAGTCAGGTACTGGGACACTATCAAAGGAGCATTGCGGTGCCGGACCGCGTAACGACGGGTCAGCGCTCCACCCAATCCCGCAGAGACCGCCCCGACCGTCATCAGGACAACTCCCACAATCCACTGGGAGGACGGTTGACCTGTGGGCGCCCAGCCCATCACGCCTATTCCGAAGATTGCGAACATCAGGCCGGGCACCCTGGCGATCCGGAATCTCTCTCCCGGCACGACCCAGTGAGTCAGAAGGATGGTGGTCAGGGGAATGATTCCCACGATCACCGATCCTATGCTGGCCGGAATCACTTGGAACCCCAGTGTGAACGCAATGGTGGGAATCGTCATGTTGAAGACGCCGATGGCCGCTCCGGCCCGAAACGTCGGCCGGTCCATTCTGAGATCGCGTCCGGTCAGCGCCAGGGTGACGACTATTGCGGAAGCTCCTACCACCTGCTTGAGGGGAAAGATGGTGAAGGGACTCACCCCGAGAAGGAGAATCGTCCGACTTGCAGCAGGTGCGCTTCCCCATGCCGCAGCCGCGATTGCGATGGGGATCCAAGGATTGTGCCGGATGGCGTTGAAATGCCCGCCGTCGAAGTGTGACGCCTGACCCCTGACTCTTTGGATGGGGGTCTTGTGGCCGAACATGAGGTGACGATTCCTTCAGGTCTGGAGAGGCGAGGCTGGCGGCGGCGTGGTTCTCTGGTGAGGTGTTGCTTTGAAAGCTCGCCGGCAAGGCGCCAGCGGGACGCAGGCCATGGACGCTACGCCCCTTCTGTCGGCCACTTGGGGTGATCCCTGACGATCACTCTAGCAAGGGGAACCGCCCCGGGCCGCGGCCCTTCTCCGGTCGTCCTTTCGGTCGGGGTGGTCGCTTACCACGATGCCGATCGCCACTGCCGCCAATCCCACCATCAATTGGAGCGTAACCGGTTCGGAGAGCAGCGCCACTCCTCCTATTGCTCCGAAAACCGGCACTAGGTATCCGGTGAGGGCGGCGCGGGCGGCGGTGGCGATTCGGGAGGCCCACATGAACGCGGCGAAAGAGACGACAGTGGGTACTGCCCCCAGATACACGATCAGCCACAAACTGGCGGCGTCGATCGTCAAATAGCCGGCGTATCCGTCGAAGGGGATCGAGATAACGCTCAAGAGCACTGCGGATGTTATGAACTGGGAGACAATCAACTGTCGGTTGGGATGACGGACGGCGTAGCGGCGAGTGTAGGCCCCTCCCAATCCGGCGAAGGCGGCGCCCAGGGTGGTTATTACGACCCCGTAAACCCAACGGGAGGAGGCTTCGCCGACTGGCGCCCATCCCATGATTCCCACTCCCAGTATCGCCACCAGAAGGCCCGGCAGTCTGCTGAGCCGGAAGCTTTCCCCCGGTACTACCCAGTGAGTGAAAAGGATGGTCACCAGCGGGATGATTCCCACGATCACAGCTCCGATGCTGGCCGGGATTATCTGGAACCCGAGGGTGAAGAGGATGGTGGGAATGGTCATGTTGTAAATGCCGATTACCGCCCCGGCCCGAAAGGATTGGAAATCAAACCTGGGCAGGCGTCTGAACAGGGCCAGGGCGCCGATCATCACCATGGCCCCTCCCACCTGTTTGAGAGGAAAGATGGTGAAGGGGTTCACCCCGTTCAGCAGGATTGCCCGGTTGGCGGCGGGAGCGCTTCCCCAGGCAAGCGATGCGATGAGGATAGGTATCCAGGGGTTGTGAGTGACCGCCTGCCACCGTCCGTCCCGCCCGGACCTGCCGGAGGCCAGAGTTCCTACAATCGATTCTTTATGGCCGAACATGCATTGGCGCTTTCTGTTGATAAGGGATGGGCGGTAGCGTCAGGTCGAGATATTCCCTCGCTCATGCGATCGGTGGGACCGACCGACGAGGTGATGGTGGAGCAGAGGGTGGCGACGCTCTCCACCCGTTCGATAAAGCGAGAATCCAAAATGTGGGCGCTGAGGACCGCGATAGCAATGACCGATCTGACCACCCTGGAAGGAATGGACACTATTGGAAAAGTAAGACAACTGTCATACAAGGCTATCAGACCGGATCCGACCGATCCCTCCATCCCTTCGGTGGCGGCTGTGTGTGTTTATCCGAACCTGGTCGGTATGGCGGCGGAGGCCCTTTCCGGATCCGGCGTGCGGGTGGCGGCGGTGTCCACCTACTTCCCGTCCGGGCAGGCGCCGCTCGATTTGAAGGTTGCCGAGACTCGACGGGTGGTGTCCGACGGCGCAGAGGAGGTGGATATGGTGATCGACCGGGGGGCATTCCTGGCAGGGGACTACCGCAAGGTCTTCGAGGAGGTGGCGGCGGTGCGGGAGGCGGCGGGGGAGGCGTGTTTGAAGGTAATCCTCGAGACCGGAGAACTGGGATCCTATGACAATGTCCGGAAGGCGTCGATGCTGGCCATGGCGGCAGGGGCGGATTTCATCAAGACTTCCACCGGTAAGGTGCGACCGGCAGCCACTCTGCCGGTCACCTTGGTAATGCTGGAGGCGATCCGGGACTTTCACCGGATGACCGGACGAGCGGTTGGCATGAAGCCTGCCGGGGGGATCGGCGCCGCCAAACAGGCCATCAAGTGGTTGGTGGTCCTGAATGAGACCCTGGGTCTGGACTGGATGACTCCGCAAAGGTTCAGGTTCGGCGCTTCGTCCCTGCTCAACGATCTGCTCATGCAAATCAGATGGTTGAATACCGGCCGCTATCAATCGGCTGACTACTTCACCAGGGCCTAGGCATGGGTAGTCGCCATCCTGTTCCCGAATCTGAAGGCAGTTTTCCTCTGTGGGAATATCAAGAGTCGAGAGAGAACCCGGGCCTGGCCGCGGTCCGCGACCGGTACGGGTTGTGGATTGAGGGTAGAGAGGTGGAACCCCTTTCCGGGAAGTGGTTCCCTTCCATCGAGCCGGCCACCGAGGACCACTTGGCGATGGTGGCCGAGGCGGGTCCCGCCGATGTTGATCGGGCGGTGAAGTCGGCGATGGCCGCCGCCGGTGATTGGGCGGCGCGTCCGGCAAGTGACCGGGCGAAGCTTCTGTTCCGGATCGCCCGTCTCATCCAGGAACGGAGCCGGGAGTTGGCCGTCCTCGACACCCGGGACGGGGGAAAGCCCATCAGGGAGGCGCGGGATGTTGATCTGCCCTTGGTGGCTGCTCACTTCTTCTATCACGCCGGCTGGGCCGACAAGTTGGAGTACGCCTTCACGGGGGTCGAGCCCCGGCCCCTGGGCGTGGTGGGACAGGTGATACCGTGGAACTTCCCGCTGCTGATGGCGGCCTGGAAGATCGCCCCCGCCCTGGCCACCGGCAACACGGTGGTGCTCAAGCCTGCTGAGACAACGCCGCTCTCGGCGATGCGATTGGCGGAATTGACGGCCGACGCCGGCCTCCCGCCGGGGGTGCTGAATGTCATTACGGGAGCGGGCCGGACCGGAGCGGACCTGGTGGGCCACCGGGGAGTGGACAAGGTGGCATTCACCGGCTCGACGGAGGTGGGTAAACAGATCCGCAGGCGGTTGGCCGGCGCCGGGAAGTCACTGACCCTGGAATTGGGTGGAAAGGGGGCGCATATCGTGTTCGAAGACGCCCCCATGGACCAGGCGGTGGAGGGGGTGGTGAACGGGATTTTCTTCAACCAGGGTCAAGTCTGCTGTGCGGGAAGCAGACTCCTGGTCCAGGAATCTGTCGCAACCGAGTTCGTGGAGCGACTCCGTCGGCGTCTTGCCACTCTGAGGGTGGGGGATCCCCTGGACAAGAACACCGACGTGGGGGCCATCAACTCGGCGGCACAGCTGGAGAAGATCACCGGCCTGGTAGAGTCGGGGCGGAAGGAGGGAGCGCTCATCTACCAGCCTGCGTGCCGGTTGCCGGACCGCGGGTACTGGTTCCCTCCCACGCTGTTCACGGAAGTCTCCCAGTCACACCGCATCGCCCAGGAGGAAATATTCGGTCCGGTGCTGTCGATACTCACCTTCCGGACCCCGGCGGAGGCGGTGGACCGGGCCAACAACACTCCTTACGGTTTGGCCTCCGGGGTATGGACATCCAAGGGATCGCGGATACTGTGGATGGCCGATCGGCTCGCTTCGGGAGTGGTGTGGGCCAACACGTACAACCAGTTCGATCCGGCGTCGCCTTTTGGAGGGGTGAAGGAGTCCGGTTTCGGGAGAGAGGGAGGCCGTCACGGACTGGCGGCGTATCTGAAGGGAGTGGGATAGATGGAAGAGCGGGTGGCTGTTCGCAAGACCTGCAAGCTCTTCATCGACGGGCGTTTTCCCCGTTCGGAGTCCGGGCGTACCTTCGGTTACGTCTCAGATGACGGGTCGGTGAGCGTCCAAATGTCCCAGGCTTCCCGCAAGGACCTGCGAATGGCGGTGCGAGCGGCCCGCCGGGCACTCCCCGGTTGGAAAGGGCGTTCCGGTTACAACCGGGGCCAGATCCTCTATCGGATTGCCGAGATGATCGAAGACCGCGCAGAGACCTTCATCGGCCAGTTGGCGCTCGGGGCGCCGATCGACTCGGCTCGCAGAGAGGTGTCGGAAGCGATCGATCTCTTGATCTGGTACGCAGGTTGGTGTGATAAATACCAGCAGGTGATCGGGAGCACGAATCCGGTGGCGGGGCCCTATTTCAACATCTCCACCCCCGAGCCGGTGGGAGTGGTGGGTGTCATTTCTCCCGACCAACCGGCTCTGCTGGGATTGGTGGGGGCGCTGGCGCCGGTGATGGTGAGCGGTAACGTTGCCGTGTTGCTGGCTTCCTCCTCGCGGCCGATCACCGCCGTAACCTTTGCCGAGGCTGTGGCCACGGCCGATGTCCCGCCCGGCGCGGTCAACATCCTCACCGGGTCTTCTGCCGAACTGGCCCACTGGCTGGCCGGTCACATGGATGTCAACGCCCTGGATCTGTCGGGGGTCTCTTCCGAGTTCTCCACCGGGCTGGAAGAAGCCGCCTCTCACAATCTCAAGCGCATCGGCCGCTGGGACGTCCCCGGCCGGAGTCCGTACCGGATTGCCGCGTTCACGGAAATCAAGACGGTGTGGCATCCCAAGGGGCGTTAGAGAATACCTCTTGCTTGCATTCCGCAAGCTGTGAACACAGAGTGTTGTCAGAAAACCGGTTGTAGATGCCCAAATAATTTACCCAAAGCGCACTATCATTTCGGGTGCGGTGCATTTTGTCTTCGAAAAAGGAGGTCCTTATGAAGGAGGACCTCCTTGTACGGAGGACGGGGTCAGACATGGGAAGAGGCTGTTTTCTCGCGGACTGAACATCGAACGCCCGCAGAACTACCGACTTCGAAGGAAAAGGAGGCAGACTAGTTATGTTTGTTAGAAGGACTTCCCGATTTAGGACCTTCCTGAAGGCGGTGGTGGTGCTGTCCTGTCTGGCGCTCGTGGCTTCAGCCTGCGGTGACGGCGATGCCGAGGAGCCGTCTGCGACTGAGACCACCGCGCCCGCGGCTGGGACCGAGACCACCGCGCCCCCCGCAGAGGTGGGCGAGGAGATGCCTATGATGGAGCATCTCGGCGACGGTTCTTTGGGTGTTGTGGAGGTAGAGCCGGGTGACGCCGTTCAGATCAGGTCTCTGAACGCTATTACGGGTGATGTGGCTTTCTTCGGTCTTCCCATCGAACGTTCCGTGGTTCTGGCGATTGCCGATTATGGGCAGATTCATGGCTTCGATGTCGATATGGGCACCGGACTCGACGACCTGTGTTCCAACGACGGAGGTCAGGCCGCGGCCCAGATCATCGTTGCCGACGAGGACGTGATCGGTGTGATCGGAACCTCGTGTTCCGGCGCGGCCACCGCCGCGGCGCCTTTGATCACCGATGCGGGGATGGTGCTGATTTCGGGTGGCAACACGTCACCGGCGCTCACCTCGGACCTGGCTGGTACGGCCGGACCGAACTACAGCTATGGCTACTACCGGACGGCCCACAACGACCTGTTCCAGGGCAGGGTCATGGCCGAGTTCGTCTTCAACGAACTGGGCATTGGCACGGCGGCCGCCATCCATGACGGAGATCCGTACACGCAGGGTTTGGCGAAGGCGTTCACCGATGCGTTCGACGCGCTGGGTGGTGACGTGACCGGCTTCTCGGCCGTGAACAAGGAGGACACCGACATGGTGCCGGTGCTGACCGAGATCGCGGCCGGCAGTCCGGGTGCCCTGTTCTTCCCGATCTTCCAGCCCGCCGGCGACTTCATCGCTGAGCAAGCGCCCGGCGTCTCCGGCTTGGAGGAGACCGTGCTGCTTGCGGCCGACGGTCTGCTGAACACTTCGTATCTGGCTCTCTCCCAGACCGAGGGCATGTACTTCTCCGGTCCCGACACCCGGTTCGGCGAAAACGTCAACGAGAGCACCGGGAAGTCGGCGAATGACTTCCTGGCCGCCTACGAGAGGGACTACGGCGAACCGCCTGCCGCTCCGTTCTGGGCGCACGGCTACGACGCGACCACCATGCTGCTGGATGCCATCGAGGCCGCTTCGTACATCTCCGAGGACGGCTCATTGATGGTCGACCGTCAGGGAGTACGCGAGTACCTCGACAACATCGAGGACTACCAGGGTCTCATCGGGCTCATCAGTTGTGATGACTTCGGCGACTGCGGTTCTCAACTGATCACAGTGGTCTATCACTCCAGCTCTGCCGATCCCGAGGCAACTATGGGCAACGTTGTCTACTCCGGAGGAGGCAGCGGAGAGGGAGCGATGGAACCCCTTGGCGACGGCTCTCTGGGTACTGTTCTGGTAGAGCCGGGAGAAGCCATCCAGATCCGCTCCCTGAACGCTATTACGGGCGATGTGGCCTTCTTCGGTCTTCCTATTGAACGGTCCGTGGTTCTGGCGATTGCGGATTATGGGCAGATTCATGGCTTCGATGTCGATATGGGCACCGGACTCGACGACCTGTGTTCCAACGACGGAGGTCAGGCCGCGGCCCAGATCATCGTTGCCGACGAGGACGTGATCGGTGTGATCGGAACCTCGTGTTCGGGCGCGGCCACCGCCGCGGCGCCTTTGATCACCGATGCGGGGATGGTGCTGATTTCGGGTGGCAACACGTCACCGGCGCTCACCTCGGACCTGGCTGGTACGGCCGGACCGAACTACAGCTATGGCTACTACCGGACGGCCCACAACGACCTGTTCCAAGGTCGGGTCATGGCGGACTTTGTCTACAGCGAACTCGGCATAACGGCCGCGGCCGCCATCCATGACGGAGATCCCTACACGCAGGGTCTGGCCAAGGCGTTCACCGATGCGTTTGCTCTATTGGGTGGTGACGTGACCGGCTTCTCGGCCGTGAACAAGGAGGACACCGACATGGTGCCGGTGCTGACCGAGATCGCGGCCGGCAGTCCGGGTGCCCTGTTCTTCCCGATCTTCCAGCCCGCCGGCGACTTCATCGCTGAGCAGGCGCCGGGGGTTGCGGGCCTGGAGGACACCGTGCTGCTTGCGGCCGACGGTCTGCTGAACACTTCGTATCTGGCTCTCTCCCAGACCGAGGGCATGTATTTCTCCGGTCCCGACACCCGGTTCGGCGAAAACGTCAACGAGAGCACCGGGAAGTCGGCGAATGACTTCCTGGCCGCCTACGAGAGGGACTACGGCGAACCGCCTGCCGCTCCGTTCTGGGCGCACGGCTACGACGCGACCACCATGCTGTTGGACGCCATCGCCCGCGCCTCGCACATCAACGAGGACGGCGCCCTGGTAGTCGACCGACAGGGGGTGCGTGCATACCTCGACGACGTTTCCGGCTATCAGGGGCTGATCGGTGTGATTAGTTGTGACGATTTCGGCGACTGCGGTTCCGGAAAGATCACGGTGGTTTACCACGAGAATTCCGACAATCCGGAGGCCAGTATGGGCAATGTCGTCTATTCCGGTGGAGGCTGATCTCTGAATAGGCCACTCCACGAGAACTGAGAAACTAACGGACGATGCCGAGGTGAGCACGTATAAGCGTGTAAGCTTCGGCATCGTCCCTATTTGGAGCAGTAATGGCTAGCAACTGGGTTCCCAGAACCAAGGTCGACTGGTTTCTCACCATCCTGCGCGTCCTGGCTCTGACAGTGTTGACGGTGGGCCTGCTGGCTTTCATAGCGCAGCAGATCAGCGTCGACAATCCTTTTGCCCGGGTGGTCAATCCCGACGCCACCGGCCTCACCACCGCCCAGTTTCGGGGTCTGGTGATTTCCGGGTTGGCGCAGGGAGCGATGTACGGACTGATCGCGCTGGGCTATTCCATGGTGTACGGTGTCCTCGGTTTCATCAACTTTGCCCACGGGGAAGTCTTTATGGTCGGGGCGATGACCGGAATGATCACCTCCAACAAGCTGGACGAGGCCGGTCTGTGGGAGACCAACTTCGTGGGGTCGCTGCTGTTCATCGTGGTGGTCTCCATGCTGGTCTGCACTCTGACCGCGGTGATAATGGAAAGGGTCGCATACCGTCCCTTGCGTAAAGCTCCCCGCCTGATTCCCCTCATCACCTCCATCGGCATCTCCTTTTTCATCCAGAACACGTCGGTGGTGCTGCTCGGCCCCACCAGCAAGGCCTACCCGGACATGCCCGACTGGCTGACGGCCAAGCGCACCTTCCTTGAGATCGAAGGCACCAAGATCATGGTGATCATCGTCGCCGCCCTGGCGATGCTGGGTCTGTGGTTGCTGGTGGAACGCACCAAGACCGGCAAGGCGATGAGGGCGGTGGCCGAGGACCAGGAGATCGCCGGGCTGATGGGCGTCAATGTCAACCGGACCATCGTCAAGGTCTTTGCGGTGGGCGGCGCCATGGCCGGCGTGGCCGGCATCTTGTGGGGGGTCCTGTTCCGCAGCGTCATTCACTACACCGGGTTCCTCCCCGGCATCAAGGCCTTCAGTTCGGCCGTGGTGGGCGGGATCGGCAATCTGGGGGGTTCGATGGCGGGAGGTCTGTTCATCGGTCTGGCCGAGTCGACCGGCCCACTGCTCATCCTGGAGCCGCTGGGGGTTAGCGGCGTGTCGCAGTTGAGGGACGCGGTCGCTTTCGCCATGTTGATCGGCGTTCTGCTCCTCAAACCCAGCGGACTGTTCGGGGAGCGCCTCTCGGCGGAGGACCGGGCGTGACCACCACCGCCGGACCCTTGCTGATCCGCCGCTTGCCCGCCCGGTGGCGGCGAGTGATCAGGATCGGGGCCCTGGGCGCCGTCGGGCAGATTTTCATATCTCTTTCGGGAATGCCCGTCCGACTCGACGTGAGAGAGATCGTCGTGCCCATCCTGAGTCTCGGATACCTGGTGATACTGGTCGCTCCCCTGGTGGTCGGCGTCCTGCTCGGTCGCCGACCGGAGCACTCGGAATTCTTGGGGAACCCGCCGAGCAGGAGAGAGTTGCTGGTCGCCGCCACGACCGGCGGACTGATGACGGGTGGGGGTCTGGCGGTCCTGGTCCTGCTGCTGACCAATTTCGACCTGCGGGATCCCCTGATCAACTGGAGCCCGCAACTGCTGGAGCTATTGAGTTTTGGACGCGGGACGGGCGTGGGATTCATCGTCTGGCTGGCGGTGGGAGCGGGACTGGGGTTGGTGGGAGGAACGCTTCGGCTGGCGTCTTCGCGGACTCAGAAGGTGATCATGACCATGGCGCTCACGGTGGTGGGGGCCGCCATTTTGGAATCACTGGTGGTCGATCTGGTGGAGGGGGTGAATCTCGAGGTGCTGGTCGAGTGGTTGTACGCGCCGCGGGGAGGGGTCACGCTGCTCGGTGCGGCGGCGCTGGCTGTCGTGTCGGGGGTTATTTCCCGGGTGGGTCAGGGAAGAATCAAGGCCGCCGGGGCCCGGCTCCAGGCGATGGAAGGCCCCAAACGCACCCGGGCCAATCTCACCCTGATCGCCGGTGTGGGAGTCGTCCTGGTCCTCCTGCCGCTGCTGGTGGGCAAACTGACCAACGAACTGATGGCCAATATCGGTCTGTTCGTGCTGCTGGCCCTGGGCCTCAACGTGGTCGTGGGCCTGGCCGGAATTCTGGACCTTGGCTATGTGGCGTTCTTTGCGGTGGGCAGTTACTCCACCGCCGTGCTAACCGCGGCCACCTCGCCCAGGATCGCACCCGAGTTTCCCTGGTTCGTGGCGTTGATCCTGGTGGTCTTCATCGCCATCCTGGTGGGTCTTTTCATCGGCGCTCCCGTGATCCGGATGCGCGGCGACTACCTGGCGATAGTGACCCTGGGATTCGGTGAGATCATTCGCCTGCTGTTTCTGTCCGACTGGCTGTCGGGTTGGTTCGGGGGATCGCAGGGAATAACCGCCATCGACGGGGTGGATGTGTTCGGCCTGCTCACCGTGGACGGCACCAACCCCCGCCGGGTCTTCTATCTGGTGCTGTTCTTCTGCGCCATCGCCATCTACATTTCGTGGCGCTTGGAGCGCTCCCGGCTGGGGAGGGCCTGGATGGCGGTGCGGGAGGACGAACCGGTGGCCGAGGCGATGGGGATAAACACGGTCAACGTCAAACTGATGGCGTTTGTGGTCGGAGCGGTGCTGGGATCGTTCGGCGGTGCCATTTTCGTGGCCAAAGTGGGGTCGGTGTTTCCCACCAGCTTCCTCATCCTGGTCTCCATCATCATCCTGGTGGTGGTGATTTTCGGAGGCATGGGCAACATCTTCGGGGTGATAGCCGGAGCAGTGGTGCTGATCGGGGTGCTCGGGGGACCCAAGCAACCCGGTTTGCTGGTGGAATTCTCCGAGTTCAAGCTGCTCATCTACGGTGCGTTGCTGGTGTGGATGATGCTCGCCCGTCCCGAGGGGCTGATTCCCAGCGCCCGCCGTTCGCGGGAGCTCCATCAAGAAGAATTCCTGCAGGACGCCTGGCTGAGGGGAGAAATCGACACCGACGACGACGACGAGGCTCCCCGGACCGGCGGGGCGGGGCAGGCCGCGGAATCGGACGGCGGACCGTGAACGGAAGCCCCCTGCTGGATATCCGGGGTCTCACGGTGGAGTTCGGAGGCCTTCGCGCCCTGGACGGGGTGGACATACAGGTGCATGAGGGGGAAATCGTGTCGGTGATCGGTCCGAACGGAGCGGGCAAGACCACCCTGTTCAACGCCATCACCGCCTCGGTGGAAGCCACCGGCGCCATCCTATTCGAGGGAAGGTCGCTGCTCGGCCTCGACGCCAACCAGGTGACCTCCCGCGGGGTGGCCCGCACCTTCCAGAACGTTCGCCTGTTTGCGAACATGACCGTGCTGGAAAACGTGATGGTTTCCCAGCACTGCCGGACCAGGCAGGGCACGTTCGGCGCTCTGTTCTACACCAGGGCCTTCCGGCGCGAAGAGGCCGAAATCCGGGCCCGCGCCGAGAAGATCCTGGGGTTCTTCGGGACCCGCCTGGTCGGTTTCCGCCTGGACCAGCCCGCCGCGGTCCTATCCTACGCCAACCGGCGCCGCCTGGAGATCGCTCGGGCCATGGCCACCCAGCCCAAGCTGTTGCTGCTGGACGAGCCGGTCGCCGGAATGAACCCGGTGGAGTCCGCCGAACTCACCGGACTGATCGGTCGACTCCGGGAGGAGTGGGGTTTCACCATCGTGGTGATCGAGCACGACATGGAGGTGGTGCGGGAGGTGTCGGACCGGGTGATCGTGTTGGATCATGGAACGATGATCGCCGACGGCGACTATCACGAGGTCTCATCGGATCCTCGCGTGATAGAGGCCTACCTGGGTCACGGAGCTACCACCAAATGAAGAAATCCCACCCCCTGCTGGAGATGCGTTCGGTCAATGCCCACTACGGGGCGGTCCATGCCCTCAAAGACGTGGACCTGGCCATCTATGAAGGCGAATTGGTGTGTCTGCTGGGAGGAAACGCCAGCGGGAAGTCCACCACCCTCAAGACCTTGCTGGGAATGCTCATTCCGACCTCGGGTCAGGTGTTGCTCGACGGTGAAGTGGTGACCGAGAGGCCCATCAGTTACCGGGTCAGAAAAGGGGTGACCATGGTGCCCGAGAACCGGCGGTTGTTCAAGCGTCTCTCCGTGAAGGACAACCTGGAACTGGGGGCCTACCTGCGGAAGGACACCGGGCAGATCCACGCCGACATGGAGCGGGTCTTCGAACTGTTTCCCAGGGTAAAGGAGCGATTGAGTCAGAAGGCGGGCACGTTGTCGGGGGGAGAGCAGCAGATGGTGGCGATCGGCAGGGCTCTCATGGCGGGCCCCCGGGTGTTGCTCATGGATGAGCCGTCAATGGGCCTGGCGCCGGCGTTGGTCCAGCAGAACTTCGAATTGATTCAGCAGATTCATCAGGCGGGCATGACGGTGTTCATGGTGGAGCAGAATGCCAACATGGCCCTTTCCATCGCCGACCGGGGTTGGGTGCTGCAAACCGGCCGGGTGGTGCTGGACGACACGGCCGAGAGGCTGTTGGCTCATCCTGATCTGCGCACCTCCTACCTGGGCGGCAGGGAATCGTGAGCGGCGCCTGAGGATTGTCTGACAAATCGTCTCCCGATCTGCGGCTGCTGATCGATCTGGAGGGCAGGCCTCTCGATTTGAGAGCCACACTGGCGCCCTTGGGCAAGATGGTTGCCCGGTTCACCGACCGGGGATGGTGGAGAGCGGTCCGCACTCCCGAGGGGGCGGCAACGGTCGGGATCACCCGCTCCGGGCGGGAACGGGTGCTGGTCAGGGCCTGGGGAGAGGGCAGCGACTGGATCGGGGCCCGGGCCGAGGGCTGGTTGGGAATGGCTGACCGGCCCGAGAGCTTTGTTACCGACCACCCCTTGGTGAGGAGAATCCATCACTTCAATCCGGGTTTGCGATTCGGTGCCACCGGGCTGGTGTCCGAGGCGCTGTGGGCGGCGATTGTGGCCCAGAAGGTCACGGGAAGGGAAGCGGCTCGCAGCATGCGCGCCCTCGTACGAAGGTGGGGGGAGCAGGCGCCGGGGCCGCGGGTGGGAGTACGACTGGCGCCCGATCCTCGCCGACTGGCTTCCCTGGGTTATTACGACCTCCATCCTCTCGGATTGGAGCGGAAAAGAGCGGTCACTCTCCTGAGGGCGGCCCAGTGGTATGAGCGAATCGAGAAGACGGCTGACCTTCCTTCCCGGCAGGTCCGAACGTTTTTGGAACAGATCCCGGGGATAGGGGAGTGGACCTCGGCCAAGACGGTGGCGGTCAGCCACGGGGACGCCGACGCGGTGGCGGTGGGAGACTTCCACCTCAAGAACGTGGTTGTCTGGCATCTGACCGGCCGACCCCGGGGAACCGACGAGAAGATGATGGAGTTGTTGGAACCATTCCGCCCGCACCGCGGGCGGGTGGTCAGGCTACTGGAGAAAATCGGGAAGGCGCCCCAGTTCGGACCGCGGATGCCGCTTCGGGACTTTCGTCAGCATTGAGTAGTCACAGGACTGTGCCGTAAGCCGTCATGGGCGGGGTTCCAGGTGCGTCAGGGTGTGTGTTCCACAAAGGAGCGGACGGCTTCGCCCACGTTTTCGGGATCGATCAGAGCTTGATGATCGGTGCGGGGAATGATCCGCAGTTCCACATGATGCCCGCCGGAAATCAAAGCCTCTGCAAACCGTTCGGCATGAAGCGGGAAGATCAGTTCGTCCCGGTCGCCGGTGACCAGCAGGAATGAACGTTGCAGGGGTCGATCGGCCAGCTTTAGTGGGCTGAGGGCATCCCACAATTCGGTGTCCTCGGGGGTGAGACGGGTGAGGAGACGGAGAAAGAACTGCATGGCGATCATGTCTCCCCGCCTCAGCGCGGACTCCAGATACGGCAGATCTTCGGCGAGGGCCTCGGAGTCGAAGAAGTAATCGGAAACTCCTGAATTCCACAACTCATCGAGGTCGTAAGGCCCACCGAGGCCGATCATCCCGGCGATGTCCGCAGGTGCGTGGGGGCACTGTTGGGGAAGAGAATGGCTGGCCAGCGTGGCGAGGGCGGCCAGATGAGCCCCGGCGGAGTAACCCAACAGCCACACCGGACCTGCCGGCCCGGTCAGATGAGGCTTGGCGACTTCGGGGGCGGCGGCAGCCAGGCAGGCCACTTCCTCGGCCATCGTTGAGAGGCTTCCGTTCCGCAGCAGCGTTCGGTATTCGCCGTTTACGGCCACTATCCCCTGGGAGGCGAGGTAATGGGACAGGGTCGTCAACTGGCTTCGATCTCCGATACTCCATCCCCTGCCGAAGGTAAGGGTCACCACCGGATAGTCGCCCGGCCGGGTGGGTGCGTGGACGTCGGCTGTCAGACCCGGCATGAACTCGACCCTCGAAACCGTGACATCGTGGACCCGCCGGGTTCCCGGGTCTTCATGTTGTTGTTCTTCTTCTCGTTCCCTTGTTTCTTCGGATGCTGCCTCTTGTTGTCTTTCTTCTTCTTCTTCTTCTTCTTCTGCTGCTGCCGCCGCCGATTGTGGTTGTTGTCCTTCTCCCTCTTCCCCTTCCTCATCTGCCGACTGGGCGGTCACAGTGGTGGTTGTCGGCGTTGTGACGGTGGTCGCAGCGGGCGGGTTGGTGGTGGTCGGCGCGGTAGTGGTCGGGGTCGTTGTTGCTGTGGTGGTGGGAACGGCTGTGGTTGCGGTCGTGGCGGGCGGTCCGGTTGTTGTTGGGACAGGCTTGGTGGTGGCGTCGTGAGAGGTGGAACTGGGAATTGCCGCGGCCGATGACTCTGTGGAGCCGGTGTCGGAGAGGGCGGCTTCCTCGATGTCCCGCTGCTCCGGCGGTGACGTGAGACAGGAACACAGGAGTAACCCAGCGAGCATCAGCCCCACCTTCGGCTTTGTGTGCATGGCCCGGAGCGTAGGGAGTTTCCTCAGAGGATGGTTGGACCGGTGTCGCCTGCGGCAAGGTACTGTTCCATGCATGGAATTACCTACGGCAACCGTAGAGTGGGCCCCGGGGCGCGAGATCAGTGTGTGGATGGCCGGTGATCCGAGAGATGAGATTGTCATGCTCCTTGCCCACGGGGCCGGTTCGGATGCGCTCCATCCGCTTACAGTGGGTCTGCGGGATGAACTCGTGAAGGTGGGGGTGTCCTGCGTTACCTTCAATTACCCGTACAAGGAAGACGGTCGCCGCTGGCCGGACCGCCCCGAGCGGCTCTTGGCCTGTCACCGGGCGGTTTTGGCATGGGTAATGGAACAGACCGGGGAGATTCCCGTGTTGGCGGGACGTTCCATGGGGGGTCGCATCGCAAGCTACCTTGCCGCGGAGGGCGCACCTGTCAAGGCGTTGGTGTTGTACGCCTATCCGCTTCATCCTCCCGGTCGCCCCGACCGTCTTCGCTCCGAGCATTTGGGCAGCATTTCGGTCCCGATGCTCTTCTTTCGAGGGAGCAGAGACGTCTTCTCCCGGCCTGATCTGTTCGATAGGGAGGTCAGAACTCTCGAAACGGCCACCGTGGTCGACTTGGAGGGTTTGGACCACTCGTTCCGAGGGAGAGTCCGGATGGCCGAGATCGTGAATCGGAGCATCGCTGAGACGACGGTTGCCTGGCTGCGCAGCGTCCTCAGTTGACCGCTTTGGCAATAGAGCCTTGAGCAAGGCATAATTACGCTTTCCAGCACGAAAACGAAAGAGACCACAAATGGAAGAACGCACACTGGCGGCCGTGGCGGGCCGCTCGGCGGGAAGCAGGGAGTCCCGTCGTATTGTCCGCGCCGGCAGGGTGCCGGCCATCGTGTACGGCGGCGGGGAGGAATCGGTGCTGCTGACGGTGGATTCCCAGGAGTTCGAGCGATTCCTGCGCTCGACCGGTCCCGGTGAGCGAGATGTGTTACTTCGTTTTGACGACGGCCGTGAATTGGCGGTCACCGCCCACCAGGTTGACCGTCACCCATTTCGCGATTACGTTCGCCACGTGGACTTTCTGCGCGCTTCGGATTCTTGAGACGACGGGCCGAGCCTGCCGCGTGGCGAGGTCGGCTCATCAGGCGCACCGGGTAGGGAGATGAAGTGCAGGTGATCGTAGGACTGCGGAATCCCGGCAAGGAGTATTCGGGGACCCGGCACAACATCGGCGCAGAGGCCGTTGGAATCCTTGCCTCTTGGCATCAGGCGCGCTGGCGGCGGAGACCTTTGCGAGCAAGGTGTGAGACGACCGGGATAAGGGTTGGGAGCCAGAGGGTGCTGTTGGGTCTTCCTCTCCGGATGATGAACGTCTCCGGCGGGTCGGTCGGCTACCTGATGAGATATCACCGGGTGGAAGTCGAGGGTCTGTTGGTTGTCCATGACGACATCGACCTTCCTTTCGGGAGGCTTCGGGTCCGTTCCGGAGGAGGGGCGGGAGGCCACAACGGAGTGAAGTCGGTGGCCAAGGCGCTGGGCGACTCCGGATTCTGGAGGCTCAAGATCGGGTTGGGCAGGCCTCCTACGGGAATGGACCCGGCCACCTATGTTCTGAAGCGGTTCCGGTCGGGCGAGCGCAACGTGATAGATCAAGCAGTTGATGAGGCGGCTCATTTAGCCGAACTCTGGGTCCGGGATCCGCATGCTGCTCGCCAGTCGGCCGGGGAGTGGCGTCCCTCGGCCTGAACAGCGGATCTGACCGACGGTGCCCCATGAAGGAATTGAAACGGCTTGTGTGATCTGTCGACTCTAGCTTTTTCCTATGGTCGGCGTAACCGGCTCTTTGGATGGTGGGCAGATCGCCGGGTCAAGGGTGCGGCACATGAATAGCATGGTTTCTTCCCTCGAGGGCGTGGATCGGAAACCGAATGTTCTGGTTGCCGTTCCGCCTGTTATTCCTTGGTTGTAGGCCCAACCTATAGGTGCCTGGTACCAGGCGTCGGCGTCGCCGGGAACGTCGTCATAAAGGTCTTTGCCCAGGGTGCCGGTGGATGGTTCTCCTTCCGCACGGTAAAGGAATGCCATGGTTTGTTCTCTGGTAAGGGTCTGGCCCATCCCGAAGAGGCCGTTCCCGACTCCACTGGTGATGTGATTTTCGAAAGCCCAGCCGATCGGGATGTCGGCCCAGTGGTTGTCTGGGACGTCGGTGAAGTAGCCGCTACCGTCGTACTGGTCCTTTGTGCACTCGTCGGGTGCGTAGGCTCGGCACAGGAAAGTTATCATTTCTTCTCGTTTCAAACCTGACCGAACCCCGAACAGCCCATCACCGACACCGGTAGTTATCCCCCGTGATTGAGCCCACCTCACCGGAACATAATAGAAATCGTCGTAGGGTACGTCGGTGAAAGTCTGGTAGTCATCGCCTGGGGCTATCTCGATTATGAAAGTATCTCCGTACCGTTCTATCACTTTGAGTTCGTATCGGTCCGGATCGGTTTCGCTGTCCCCCCAGTAAATCCATTCTTCGAGACCTAGAACGTGAATCACTGGGTTGTCTTCTTCTGAAAGGGCCGGTTTTGTTCGTCTGTCTAAACCCCAGCAGGTACCTTCGTAGGGGTTGTCGCACTGAGCGGCGGATTGGTCGATTAGGTAGACTTCGACGCCTTCTTTCTGGATGAGAGAATCGTATGACTCCTGAACTCGAACTCCTACGGAATGAAACACTCCCGGAGACCATTCCATTATCACCATCTGAGTACCGGGTGAACCAACCGGGTTTATTGCATGCAGCGACACATAATCCCAAGGATGAAACTCTACTTGGTTGGGCTGAACCCAGCCAGCCGCATAACGATTCAAGACATGAGTGCCCGCCAGAACCGGATGGGTAGACCATCCTCTATTATCCTCGTACTTTGCGGTTGGCCCTCTGCTCATCACATCCATGGGATTGTCGTACTCGTCTATCGCACCATTGTCATTCACGGTTTCGCCAGTGAAGGAATGCGGCCAACTGAGCGTATGCCCGATCTCATGGGCGACGGTTTTCATCAATCCCAGAGCATGAAGGTTATCAAGTGAACCTATCCCATTCTCGATAGAGGACAGAGCAATGGGAGACCACCGAACGCCTACGTCAGTAAACCATCCCATCCAAACCTCCCGACCGTTGTCAGGGTAAAAGTCATTACACCACTTGATGGAAACACCGTCCCAACAATAGGAGCCAGGCCCACCCCAAGACCATATGTTGGAAGCATCATCAATATGCAGCGTGGAAACAACAATCGCTGCATGGTTCCCGCCTGTCGAGCGATTGCTGACCGAAGCCAAACAGTCTTGTTGATTGTTGGCTCGAACAGACCCTCCAGGAACGAACGACAAGGCATATCGACCCTCTGAAACCCAGGAAAAATACGGGGGTAGCTCGCTGTTCAGAAGTCCCGTTACGTTCTCGGGCGTAAGGTCGAGGGCGCCATGAACCCCGTCGCACACCCATACTTCGAACCGGTCAGGCGCGGTTCCTCGAAACGACGTAAGTCCGTAGTTGGCGACCAGTCCCAGCGGGTCGGCCGCATAGGGATCGGGATCGGCCGACTGCAAAACCACCCGGTCGGTCAGTGACAGGGCACTCGCGGGAACAGGCAGGACAGCTGTCAACAAGCCGGTTAGGACGACGAGCCCCCGCAACGTGGCCAGGATGTTCCTTTTCTCCAAAGGGATGAAGCATAGTTGAGGTGGGAACGCGGGGGAATAAGACCCGCCCTCAGGGTTGGGTAAGGGCTTTGAAAGGAATGTTTTTGGGGCGACACTCGGCACAACGGGGCAGGTTTGGAATACGGATGTTGCGGGACAGGGTAGAATCGGCGAGCAGTCGCGATCGGACGATTGAGGAGCAGACTCATCACCATCACTATTCCCGACATGATGGCCTTGGCGCGGGTGGTGTTGGCCCCGGTCATTATCGCCGTTATCAGGGCGCACGACCGGCTCGAGCACGCTTTTGGCTGGGCTTTCGGTCTGTTCCTGGTGGCAGCGTTCACCGATTTTCTGGACGGGTACCTGGCGCGGCGGCTGAACAGTGTGTCGGTGCTGGGCGGCTTCCTGGACACCACCGCCGACAAGTTGTTGGTGACCGCTACGCTGTTGGCGCTGGTTTCGGTCTCCCGGGTGTCGGTCTGGGCGGCGCTGGCGATCATGATGCGGGAATTCATTGTGATGGCGCTTCGAGGAATGGTGGCGGTTAGCGGAGGCTTCATCAAGCCCTCCATGTGGGGGAAGATCAAGACCACGGCGCAGTTCGCGGCCATTGCGCTGGCCATGATGAGGCTTCCCGAGCCGTGGGGGATACTGTATCTTGATCAGTGGGTAATGTGGGTGGCGGTGATCCTCACCATCGGTTCGGGCTGGAATTATCTGGTTGGCTATTGGAGCACGGTGAGTGGGAAGGCGCCCGCTTGAGCGGCGGCGCATCGTGACAACTCTCATAACCGGCGCCACCGGCGTGGTCGGCACGGCTGTTCTCCGCCATCTCTCGGAACAGGGGGGCGAACTCAGAGCGCTGGTCAGGTCTGATCAGGGCGCGGTTCATGTATCTCGTTGGGGCGCCACGCCGGTGATGGGCGACATCACCGATCCGGCCTCCCTGCCCGAAGCCACCAACGGTGTCGACCTGGTGTATCACATTGCCGGCCTCAATCTGATGTGTCCCAGAAGACCGGAAAGATTGGAGGAAGTAAATGTGGCCGGGGCGGTGAATGTGGTTCGCGCCGCTCGCCGGTCGGGTGTTCGCCGGATGGTGTTCACGTCCTCGGCCGCCGTACTGGGTGAACGCCGGGGGGAGATAGGCAACGAAAAGTCGACCCACCGCGGTCACTACCTCTCCCATTACGACCGCTCCAAGCACCTGGGCGAGCAGGCGGTGGTGACTGAAGCCGGGGACATGGAGTTGGTGATCGTCAATCCTTCCTCCGTGCAGGGACCGGGACGTGTGACCGGGACCGGGAAACTCATCCTGGACCTGGTCAATGGAAAGCTTCCCGTGATGGTCGACACATGGGCGAGCATCGTGGACATCGACGACTGCGCGCGAGGGCATCTGCTGGCGGCCTCCCGAGGGGCGCCGGGGCGCCGCTATGTGCTCAACTCTTTCAGCCTGCGCATCCGCCAGGCGGTGCAGATCCTGGAGAAGCAATTGGACCGTCCTCTGCGGGTCAGGTACCTGCCGAAACCGGTGGCGTACGCCGCCGGAGCGACCATCGAGGGGATTTGGAGACTCCGTGGACGCCGCCCTCCCTTCTGCCGGGAGAACGTGCGAACCATCAGCCATGGCCACCGCTACGACGGGCGCCGGGCCGTACGGGAACTGGGAATGTCCTACATCGGGCCTGAGGATTTCCTGCAAAAGCTGGTTGCCTGGTATCGCAAGGAGGGTTTGATCGCGTCATCCTGATCTAACTGTTCTGCTCTGACCGGGACTTTGATATCGGGGCGGATCGCGAAAAAACGAGGGGCACAGGGGTTGACACTGTCACAGGTCCGAAGACACATTGAGAGGGTCGCAACACCTCCCGGTCCGTTCCGACGTCGCACGGGCCGCACAGGCGCTTCTTGTGGACAGAGGGGTCATATTTCTTTCGGACGCGGGTCTCCCGGCGGGACCGGTCGGTTCGCGCTCGGTCCCTGGTTGGTTGGCGGCGGGGGAGGGGCCCGAAGAGAGAAAAGACGGCCCGGGTTTTCGCGGGATAGGGGTTGGTTTCTCGGTCTCGCCGATAGTCGACTCGGTTTGGGGGGTAAAGGCTGGTGGGCCTGCGAAAAGGAGGGCACCCGGCCACACCAGCCTGCGTTTTCATTTTCGTTTGCGTCCGAACAGCGTGAGGACATCCTGGACCCAAAGCGCTATCTCATAGCCCCAAATCGCGTGGGCGCCCAAAATCGCGAAGGCGCCCAGCCCGCCGAATATCAGCATCAACCACAGCATGAGCATCGGTCGTACCACCGCGAGGAGGAACAGGACCGTGAGGAGCCCCAAAATCAGGGGGGGAAGCATTTTGCCCAACATTCTCCGCAGGGTAGAAGATTCAGGATGAGATGGTGGCCGCCCACCGGCCTTTCAACAGCCAACCGGTGATATCCCCGATCAACTACCTTCAGCGAGGCGACGAGATCTGGTGTATCGAAATTGAATCACTGCCGTCTCGCCGGCCGGGTAGAGCTCGGTCGCAAACCCTCTAACATTCTTGGGGCTTGGCCTCACCACCGCTTTCGGTTCTTGTGGACAGATGGCTTCCGGCCCGCTTCCCGGCACCCCCGGGGCGCTGGGCGGTGGCTCCGGAGGGGCGCGCCATAGCGCTGTCGGCGCTGGCGCGAAGAAGCGAAGGCCCGCTGGTGGTGGTGGTTGCCGAAGAGCGGGAAGCCGAAGAACTGGCCGAAGACATGTCGCTCTTCTGCGACGAGGTGATCTTGCTCCCGGCCTGGGAGACCCTTCCGTTCGAACGTCTCTCTCCCAACCAGTCGACCATGGCGCATCGCTGCCGCGCGGTGAACGCGGTGGCCGACCCGGCGCCCGGGCTGGCAGTGGTGGCCTCGGTCCGGGCCGTGACCCAACGCCTCAGTCCTTCCGACCCGGCCCCGCTAGTTGTCCGGCGGGGCCAATCCATCCCCCTTCAGGAGGTGGTCGGCAGCTTGGCCGCTTCGGGTTTCGAAAGGGTGGTCAGAGTGGAGGCGCCGGGGGAGATGGCGGTCCGGGGCGGGATCGTCGACGTATACCCGGCGGCCGCCGGTCGACCGACCCGCCTCGACTTCTGGGGGGACGAGATCGAGGAGATCAGGTTCTTTTCTCCCTCCACCCAGCGTTCCGATGAGTATGGCGATGAAGCGGTGTTCTACCCGGCCCGGGAGTTTCGTCCCGATCCCCGGGTAGTTGCCAAGGCACGGGAACTTATGTCTGACTACCCGTGGGGCGCCGACCGCTGGGAACGCCTGGCGCAGCAGGAGATATTCGAGGGCATGGAATCATGGATGCCCTGGGTTGCCCCCGCCCGGTGTCTCTTGGACGACCTGGATTCCGATGCCCTGGTGGTGGTGACTGATCCTCCCCGCTCCATCGGTCGCTCCCGCACTCTTTTGTCCGAGGAGGAGGAATTGGCCGGGGAACTCTCCGAAACTTGGTCGGAGGCGCCCCGGATGGCGGCGGGGAATCCTCGGCTGTACCAGTCGCTCGAGGATGCGCTGTCCAACCGTCCTGTTCTGGAAATGCCCTCGGTTCCGATGGGTCCTTTCGATGACGTGTTGGAGGTGCGGCGCCTCGCCGCCGCGGCGGGAGACGGACCTGCGATCGCCGCCGCACTTGCCCGGCTTCGTTCCGAAGAAGTGAAAGTGGTGGTGGCGATAGAGGGCGCGGCCGCCGCCGACCGGTGGGCCGGGGTGCTGGCGGAAGAAGGCATGGCCATCCCGCGCCGGGAACGCTTGGCCGATGAAGGATCAGCGATTGTCCCACGAGGTATCCGTCGGGGCTTTGTCCTGGAGTCCCCATCGGTGGCGGTGGTGGGCGAGCGGGAGTTGGCCGGACGACACCGGGCCCATCGCGCTCCCCGGAGAGGCCGGAAGAGCGCGGTCGGGACCCGTGACCTTTCTCCGGGAGACTACGTTGTCCACTACCAGCACGGGATCGGAAGATTCGAAGGCCTCGTCTCGGAGTCCATGGCCGGGGTGGAGAGGGACTATCTGCTGGTGGCGTATGCCGGTGGAGACCGTCTCTACGTTCCGGTCGACCAGCTTTCTCTGATCACCCGCTACACGGGAGGGGAGGCGCCCCGGTTGTCCCGGATGGGAGGCAAGGACTGGGCTGCCACCCGGGAAAGGGTGAGAAACGAAGTGCAATTGGTGGCCGAGGAGGTGGTGTCCCTGCACCGGGCCCGCTCGGCGGCGGCAGGGTACTCCTTTTCCCCCGACACTCCGTGGCAGCAGGAACTGGAGGCAGCCTTTCCCTACGAGGAGACCTCCGACCAGGTGAAAGCGATCCGCGACGTCAAGGCGGACATGGAGTCGGACCGGCCGATGGACAGGTTGATCTTCGGCGATGTGGGGTTCGGTAAGACCGAGGTGGCGGTGCGGGCGGCATTCAAAGCGGTTATGGACCGAAAGCAGGTGGCGGTGCTGTGTCCCACCACCATTCTGGCACAGCAGCATCACCAAACTTTCTCGGACCGGCTATCACCCCACGGAGCGGAAGTGGCGGTGCTCTCCCGTTTTCTCACTCCCGGTCAGGCCCGCAAGGTGGTTGCCAGGCTGGCGTCGGGGGAAGTGGACGTGGTGATCGGGACCCACCGGCTGCTGTCCAGGGATGTCCGGTTCCGCGACCTGGGGTTGCTGGTGGTGGACGAGGAACAGCGATTCGGGGTGGCTGCCAAGGATGCCTTGCGACACATGAAAGTGGGAGTGGATGTCCTGACTCTTACCGCCACTCCCATTCCTCGCACCCTGGAGATGGCGTTGACCGGAATCCGGGATGTCTCCCACATCCGGGTCCCGCCCCGGGGTCGCCGCCCCATCCTCACCTACGTGGGGCCCTACGACGAGCAAACGGTGTCGATGGCCATCCGCCGCGAGTTGCTGCGGGAGGGCCAGGTCTTCTACGTTCACAACCGGGTGCTTTCCATTGATCACGCGGTGGCCCGACTGGCCGACCTGGTTCCCCGCGCCCGGTTGGCGGTGGCTCACGGACAGATGTCAGAGGCCCAGTTGGAACAGGTGATGATCGACTACTGGAACCGTCGCTACGACGTCTTGGTCTCCACCACCATCATCGAGTCGGGGCTTGACCTGCCCCAGGTCAACACCCTGATCGTGGAACGGGCCGACCGGATCGGGCTTGCCCAGCTCTATCAGCTCCGGGGCAGAGTGGGAAGGTCGCACCACCGCGCCTACGCCTACCTGTTCCATCCGGTCGACCGGGTGCTGTCCGAGTCTGCTCACCGCCGGCTCCAGGCCATCGGTCTGGCCACCGACTTTGGCGCCGGGTTCGATGTCGCCTTCCGGGACTTGGAGATCAGGGGAGCGGGGTCGATACTCAGCAGGGTCCAGTCGGGTCATCTGCAGGCGGTGGGGTTGGATCTTTACACCGAACTGGTGGCCGAAGCGGTGGGAGAATTGGAAGGCAGGCCCGTTGCGGTTGATTCGGATACGCCGTCGGTGAGGATCGATCTGGCCGTTGACGCCCACCTGCCGGACCACTACGTAGCCGAACAGGCGCTGCGACTGGAGGCATACCGCCGGCTGGCCTCGTCCGTCACCCACCGGCAGGTGGAGGAGGTGGTGGAAGGTTGGGTGGATCGCTACGGCCCGTTGCCTCCCCAGGCCGAAACGTTGGCCGCAATTGCGGCGTTGCGGGTGGAGTGCCTCAGGGTGGGGATCAGTGAAGTTATGGCCGTTCGGGGGGAGGTGCGGCTGTCGGGGGTGAGCCTGAGGGAGTCTCAGCGGGTAAGAGCGCAGCGCCTGGCGCCGGGGTCCTTCTACCAGTCGAATACGGGGCTGCTGTTCATCCCCGCCCCCCGTCCGATCCTGGCGGGGGTGCTGCAATTCATGCGCCGGATGTGGCCGCCGGATGATCAGAACGCCATGCGGCGAAAGGGCTCCGCCGACGTTATACCCTATTAGAGGATGGATTTGACTACTTCTTCGGGATACAGACGCATCCTCGGGCTTCTTTGCCTGACCGTTCTTCTGGCGACCGGCGCCTGCTCCGGCCAGGGAGACCTGGTGGCCACGGTCAATGGAGTTGACATTTACATGGACGAAATCGAGGAGACGGCGCCCGAGGAGGGTGAGGTGGTGGATCGGGTGGCCTTTGAGGATCGGCTGTTGAGCATGGTGATCACCCGCCTGGTTCTCACCAAGGCGCTGGAGGAGTTTGGTATCGATCCTGAGCAGGAACCTCACCTAAGCGCCGCGGAGGATGAGTATCAGATCCTGAGGGACCAGGTGGCGGTGCAGAGTCCGGACTACGACGCTTTCTTGGAGGAGCAGGGAATCACCGACGAGCGGGTGAGGTTGGTCGCCGTACAACGGGCAGTGATAAACGCCCTCGGTGACCAGTTGCTACAGGACCTTCCGGAGATGACCGCCGAGGAAGTCCAGGAGGTCTTCGAGACCAGCCGGGTGCGGCTGACCGAGAGTGTCTGCACTACCCATGTGCTGCTGGAAACCAGGGATGAAGCCGAAGCGGTTTTGGAAAGAGCGCTGGCCGGAGAGTCGATGAACGAACTGGCCAGGGAGCTTTCGATCGAGCCGAGCGCTTCGGAGACCGGAGGAGATCTGGGGTGCCTGCCTGCCGGCACGTTCGTCGAAGAGTACGGAGAAGCAATCGTCAGGGCTGAGTTGATGGTTCCTTTCGGTCCGGTGGAATCTCAGTTCGGTCATCATGTGATCCTGGTGACCGATCGGACCGATCCTCGGTTGGCCGACCACGAGGCGGGGATTCGTTCCGGAAACGTCCAACGCCAGCGCAATACGGTCATCGAGGAATGGTTCCTCCGGGTGTCCTCCGAGTCGGAGGTGCACATCGAGCCCCGGTACGGGACATGGACGACCGATCCGAATCCACGGATTCTTCCTCCCGCCTGAATCTGGCGGTCGTGGGGTTGGGGCCCGCAGGCCTGGACCGGGTTCCCCGATCGGCCATGGCGCTGCTCACCGACCCGCGACGCCAGGTGATAGTCCGTACCATGGATCATCCCGCCGCGGTGGAGTTGGCCGCGCAGCGAGCGGTAGTCCACTGTGACGACCTTTATGCGAAGGGCGAGGAATTCGAGTCGGTCTATGAAGCGATAGCCGCCCGCGTGGTGGAGGCGGCCCGGTCGGGGCCGGTGGTCTACGCCACCCCCGGAAGTCCGCTGATCGGAGAGCGGGCGGTTCCCATGATCCGTTCCTCGGCAGCGGAGAATGGGATGGACACGGTCATCCATCCTGCCGAGTCCTTTGTGGACGTGGCCCTGGCCGAGTTGGGAGTGGACCCTCTCGAGGAAGGCCTGACGGTGTGGAACGCCCATCGACTTCCCTCTCCGCTGTTGCTGCGAGGCCCCACCCTGGTGGCGGCCCTCGATACGCCCGTGGGCCTGGCGGACTTCTGTGCGGTCCTGTCCCGACTGTTGCCGGAAGGTAGGAAGGTGACGGTACTGATCGACCTGGGTGGACCGGATTCCAGGGCGGTGAGGTCGGAACCGGGCAAGGTGGATCCCGATCTGGCCGGTCCGCGCACCTCGATTTACGTGGATGCTCCTCCCGTGGGTCTGGCGGGAGCGGTGGCGGTGATGGAGCGGTTGCGTTCCGAGTGCCCGTGGGATCGGCGCCAGACTCACCACAGTCTGATCAAAAACCTGCTGGAAGAGACCTACGAACTGGTCGAGGCGCTGGGGTCTCTACCTCGGGACGCCGGGGCCCAGGGAGCGCCGAGCCTCGACTGCCAGCCCGACTGGGTGGTCCTGGCCGAGGTGTCGGAAGAGTTGGGAGACGTGCTGCTGCAGGTCCTGTTCCATTCCGTAATTGCCCGGGAATCGGGGATATTTGACGTGGAAGATGTCGCTGAGGGTCTGCGCCGCAAGTTGGTGCGCCGGCACCCCCATGTCTTTGCCGATGTGGTGGTGGACAGCGCCGAGCAGGTGAAAGCCAACTGGGAGCGGATCAAGAAGCAGGAAAAGCCCCCCGGGATGGACCAGTCCCTCCTGGACGGGGTGCCGCTTTCCATGCCCGCCCTGGCCCGGGCAGCCAAGATCCAGCGCCGCGCCGCGCAGGTGGGATTCGACTGGACGGAGACGGCGCCGGTGGTCGAGAAGGTGGCGGAGGAGTTGGAGGAATTGCGGGAGGCGCTTTCTGATCCCGAATCTGCTCGGACCGAGTTGGGCGACCTGCTGTTTGCATGCGTCAATCTGGCGCGGCACCTGGAGGTGGATCCCGAGATTGCCCTCCGGCAGGCTATCGCCAAGTTCTGCGATCGCTTCCAGGCGATGGAAAGGGAGGGTCCCTTGGAGGGACTGAGCGGTGACCAACTGGAAGAACGCTGGGAACGCGCCAAGGAACTGCAGGCTTGAGGAGATCACGATCTGCGGCGGTTTCCGCTGGACATCCAGGACTCAATCCGGCAAGTCCAATACTTTTGCGCCTTCGGTCCACCCAGGTGCGCGGAGAGTCGGATCCGATGTTTCGGTGGGGCTGTGGTGGCTGGAGCATTCTGCCCGGATCCAAGAAATGGCACACTCCGGTGAATGTGGTCGTCCACGCGCCTACGAGGCTTCGCCGGATGGTGGCCGGCGTGGTGAGTGCCCGCCGGAGGGCGCCCCCGCTATGGCGCTTTTGCCGGTGGGCGGGCGGAGCCTGGAGGAAGACGGTGGTGGAAACAGTCCTCCAATAGGAACCCTTCGGCTGCTACCGTTCTCAAAATGGATTCCACCGCCATCCAGGGCGTCCGCGCGCGTCGGATTCTTGACTCCCGAGGTTTTCCTACCGTGGAGGCCGAAGTGAGTCTGTCGGGCGGCGCTTTGGGCCGGGCCGCGGTTCCGTCGGGGGCTTCTACGGGTTCGCGTGAAGCCTGGGAACTTCGAGATGGAGGAGATGCCTTTTCGGGCAAGGGCGTACAACGGGCCGTGGAGAACGTGCAGGGCCTGATCGCCCCTGCGGTGCAAGGTCGGGATGCCTTGGATCAGGCCGGAGTGGACCAGATCATGTGTGATCTGGATGGATCTCCGAACAAGAAGAGACTGGGCGCCAACGCCATTCTGGCTGTCTCTTTGGCCGTCGCCAGGGCTGCCGCCGAGGCTGTCGATCTTCCCCTGTATCGCTATTTGGGGGGACCCACTGCCCGCACCCTTCCCGTTCCCCTGCTCAATGTGGTGAACGGTGGCGCTCATGCTTCCAACGGTTTTGAGATCCAGGAATTCATGGTGGTGCCGGCCGGTTACCCCACTTTCGAGGAAGCCTTGGTGGCGGGGGTGGAGATCTACCAGACATTGAAGGGAATCCTCCGCTCGCAGGGCGGGTCGGTGAACGTGGGCGATGAAGGAGGATTCGCTCCCAACCTGCCGTCCAACCGGGCGGCTTTGGAAGCTTTGAGCACCGCGGTGGAGAAAGCGGGCTGCGATCTGGGCCGGCAGGTGGGTCTGGCGTTGGATGTGGCCGCCTCCGAGTTCTACCGCGACGGCCGCTACGCTATCGAGGGACAGCGACTCGACAGTTCCCAGATGGTGGAATTCCTGGCCGGTTTGGTGACGGACTACGGTTTGGTCTCGGTGGAGGATGGTTTGGCCGAGGACGATTGGGACGGCTGGCGGATGCTTACCGACGAGCTGGGAGAAAAGACCCAGTTGGTGGGAGATGATCTGTTCGTAACCAACGATCTGATCCTGGCGGAGGGGATCAGGAAGGGGGTGGCCAACTCCATCCTCATCAAGGTGAATCAGATCGGCACTTTGACGGAGACTCTCAACACCATGGACCGGGCAGTGCGGTCGGGATACACCCGGGTGGTCAGCCATCGCTCCGGCGAGACCGAGGATGCGTTCATAGCGCACTTGGCGGTGGGCGTCGGCGCCGGCCAGATCAAGACCGGGGCGCCGGCTCGCTCGGAGCGCACCGCCAAATACAACGAGTTGCTCCGCATCGAGGAGCAACTGGGAGCGGGCGCCCGATACGGGGGATGGGAAGCTTTTCGTTCATGAGTGACGACCAGGCCGGTTCCGGGCAGGAAGCCAATAGCGAGGAGGGCAAGACTCCCAAACGCCGAAGGAGAGGCCCTTGGTTGTGGACTGTTGGAGTCGCCATACTGATAGCCGGGGCGACCGTCTATGCGGTTCCGGTTCTGGAACGTCTGGAGGAGCAGCACACGGAGATAGCCGAGTCCACCGCCGAACTGGATGTGTTGGTGGCTGAAAACACCGACCTGCAGGATCGGCTTGACTCTTTGAACACCCCCGTGGAGATCGAAAGGCTGGCCCGCGAACGACTGGGTTATGTACGGGAGGGTGAGACTTCTTTCATAGTCGTGTCTCCGCGAGAGGCGCCCGCTGATTCTCCCGGAGACGAGCTTGAAGTCGAGACCGAGGCGGTGGGAGAGGATCCCTGGTACAAGCGGTGGTGGAGCTATATCAGCGGGAGTGATATTACCTCCGACTCCTGATGGACTCCGATCCCCGACATACGGACAACCGACGGGTGGTTGCACTGCAAATCGGCAGACCGCCCCGGTCAGACTCGACAGTGGAATCCAGGTGCCATCTGGGCTTGCCGGTGGTGGTGAAGACCCCGCCGATTCTGGAAGACGGCACTCCCTTTCCGACCCTTTACTGGTTGACCTGCCCTCTCGCTGTCAAGAGAATCTCCAGGGTCGAAGCCGCCGGAGGAGTGAAGAGGATGGACGCTCGGTCCGCGCATGATGAGGATTTCGCCCGACGGTTGGAGGCTGCTCATCACCGGTACGCGGCCCGGCGCGACTCCGACCTGCTTCCCACCGCCCGTCACAAGCCGTCGGGTGGGGTGGCGGGGTCCCGCAAAGGAGTGAAGTGTCTTCATGCCCACTATGCGGATCATCGGACGGGGAACGACAACCCGGTGGGGGAGTGGGTGGCCCCCCAGGTCGAGCCGTTGGATTGCCCGGTTCCCTGCGTAACATACCTTCGGGGCGGTCCGGCCTTGAACCCTGAGTGGAGAGCGCCATGATGAAGGCGGCGGTGGACATCGGCACCAATTCCGTACGGTTGCTGCTGGTCTCTGCGGAGGGGGAGGTGGGGCGCTGGCAAACCGTTACCGGGTTGGGTAGAGGCCTGCGAGAGCATGGGAGGCTTACCGAGGACTCCATGGCCCGTACGCTGGACGCCTTGCGACGTTATGGGAAGTTGATTTCCGCACATGAGGCGACGTACAAGCGGGCGGTAGCGACTTCGGCCGTGAGGGATGCTCCCAACCGGGAGGTTTTTCTGGAGCGGGCGGAGGAAGCTCTGGGAGTCAGGCCCGAGAACATATCAGGAGAAGAAGAGGCCGGCCTGTCCTTTGCCGGAGCCGTTTCGGATCTACCGGATCGGAAAGCCTTCATGGTGGTGGACATAGGCGGCGGATCCACCGAATTCGTGTGGCTGGGCCCCGGAGGCGTGGTGGAGGGCGTCAGTTTGGATATCGGCTCGGTTCGCATGACCGAATCGGTTTTGCCCGACCGTCCTCCCTCCCGCCCACAGATCCATAGGGCTTTTTCGCAGACTGCGCAGGTCCTGGGCACGGTGAGTCTGCCGTTTCGTCCCAAGGTGGCGGGGGTGGCGGGCACCTGGACCAGTTTGGCCGCCATGGCGCTCCGGTTGGAGAGCTATGACCCGGATCGGGTTCACCACTCGACCATAACGGCTGCGCAACTGGCGATTGTGCTGGCGGAATTGGCCAAGATGAGTGTCGAGGAGACCACCGCCATCCCCTCGCTGGAACCTGCCCGGGCGCCGATGATCCTGGCGGGAGCGGTGATCGCCCACGAGGCCCTTCGCCGGTTGGCCGCCCCCGAGGTACTGATCTCGGAGTCGGATCTGTTGGACGGAATAGTGGCGGCCACCTAACGCCGGTGGTGCTTCTCTATACGAGCGAGGCCTCACTTTGCTATATAGAATAATATATATTTATGGTATGGAGGAGAAGGGTGGCCGGGAACGCCGCATTGAGACAGTGATGACCGAGAGGAGGCAGGATTCCCGCGGTGCCCAACAAAGACTCGAGTCAAGCCAGTCGGGTGAGACGGCAATGGCTTGGCTTACAATCTTGCATGGCGGGCCCGGGTGGCGGAATGGGCAGACGCGCTGGACTTAAAATCCAGTGTCCCTTGTGACGTGTGGGTTCAAATCCCACCCCGGGCACTAATAATAAGGCTGTTATACCAGGTCACAGGGTTGCGAGTTCGGTACGCTATCAGTTTGATACCGATCGTGTCCAAGCCTGGGTCACCGGTGGTTGTGGGTGCCCGTTCACTTGGTACAGCAAACAGGGCACGCATAAATCGCTGCCCGCAGCTATCTCTAAAGAATCTCGGCGACTTGCCGTGCTGGATTTGACCCGAGAAGAAACTCGGTCCACTGTCGGCGTGATGTTGGATGACCTGATTGCTGATGACTGGAGTGCCTGTCGGCTTGAGCGCACTTTGTGGTTGTGCAGAGATAAGCGTCGGAATCCCACGGGAGTTGAATCTTCCTCCATGCCTTCGAGCACCCTCGCCACTGAGCGGCTTGAAATGGATTACTCTTCTCCATGGCAGAGCTTGATCGCCACTGCATTCCAGGACCACTCCGGCTGTTCCTTCCAGACTGAACTGGTCGATCAAAAGATCCCTGGGCAGTTTGGCGACGTCTCCCATGGTGTGAAGGCCCAAAAGACCCAGACTGGTTTTCATCTCGCTTGAGAGGGGGAGCAGGTCGATGGAGTGGGAGGAGAAGAATCGGGCCGGATCGTAAGGCGCCCAGGTGACTTCCATCGCCCTCCCGGTCCGGGCCGCCACGAAGGCGGGAAATTTGGCATCGCCCACTCCCACCGCCGGCGCCAGATCGTCGGGAATGGCTTCCAAGAGCTTGTGTACCAGCCGATCCTCATCGCCATAGGAGAGCCTGCACGCCGTCGAGGCGGACATAGGCAGTGCCGAGTTCCGGGCCCTCCACCCGGTGACTGAATGTCTGCCAGAGACCACAGCACATCATCGAACACCTGCTGGTAATAGATTTCGTCGGCTTCCAGGACGATGCTGTCGGCATGATGGGAGACAGCCTGTTCCAATGTCATGCCGACCCTTATTCCCACGGCTTGGGAGGTGTGGTCCACCACCAGGGGACCGGAACTGCTCCGGTCGACAATCACCGCCGGTCGGTCCTTCAGGCGCACGTCGCTCCGCATCTCGGATTTGGCTCTCAGATGAGAGATGAGCAGACACGCGACCCGCATCGCACCTCCTTCGGCAGGCAAATTCAGTTGGGAATCCGTATAGTTGTAGTCGAACAAATGTTCGATGACAAGTGAAAACGGGGGTTTTGGATCTGTATCTTCGGGTCCACCGGAGCGCCGCCGGAACTGAAGGGAGCGCGATGTGAGCAACCGGAGTTGTGATATGGTGGAAGAACTTCTGGCGACTGTTGACTATCTGCGCATCTGGGTGGGTAGAGCGGGTGACGGCCGGAGATGGCTGGCCTGCGACGATCTGATCGGTGATCCGTCGCTGCTGTTGGAGAGCGTGCGGTCGACCGCCGCGGCCTGGGGGGCAGATGATATGGCGGCGATGTCTCTGTTCGCCCAAGGGTATGTATTCCGAATCGCTACGGTTGCCATCGGGTCGTTCGTCCTGTCGGGCGATGTCCTCTCGATCCATCCAGAGTCCACCGCGATCCGTTTGGACCAGCACCGTCTCAACGCGGTCCGATTGCGCCGTGCAGAGTTGGTGGCGGCCGACGGCGACTTGGCCGTGTTGCACCGGATGCTGATTGATGAGCACTTGGCGCCGTTCGTAGACGCCGCGCACCGGTCCATGCTCATAGGCAGAGCTCTTCTGTGGGGCAATGTCGGGTCGTCATGTGCTGCGTCCTTCGGCGCGTTTGTCGGGTCGATTGCTGACCAGGCCGAGCGGATCCGCCACTTGGTCGAAAGATTTTTCGCCACTGCCCGCCATGAGTTACAGAGATCGGGTCGCGTCGTCCGGATCGGCGGGGGGATGCGGTGGTCGTGGGAGCGAAACGCCTGCTGTCTCTACTATCAGACCGAGGTCAGCAACGGCGCCAAGTGCGCCGACTGCTCAATGTGGACACAGGCCGAGCAGTCCGTTCGTTATGCCAAGATGCTAAATATCTCTGGATGAAACCCGTGGCGGTTCATCTTTGGCTAGCCTTCTTTTAGTGTTTCTTTTGACAACTTGGTGTTATGTGGTGTTGTTTGTCACACCCCTGGTGCATACTGGTATGCATGAACAGAAAAGACATGAACGGAACATCGGTGGCCAATCGGGTGCGCCTGTTGGTGCCTTCTTTGCCGGTTTCGGAGGCTTCGTTGGAGCAGTTGCGCAAGCGGTTGAAGTCCACTGTCCGTGTTCAGAATCAGGCGGCGGCGATCCGCGCCGAGATCGTGTCGGAGTTGCGCCGCCGGGAAGGCACCGAGGTGGTAGAAACGGTGTTACAAACCGACGGTCTGCTGGGCCGTCGGAAAGCACGGTCAGAAGTAGAAACCGCCAAAGCATTGGAGGAACTACCAAAAACGCGAAAAGGGTTACGCAAAGGTGAGATCTCCCACGACAACGCGCGGATCATCGCCGGCGCCAACCAGCGGGGAGAGATCGACGAGGACGAGTTGTTGGATGATGCTCGTTCCCAGTCTCCTGACAAGTTCGCGGCGACGGTCCGCAAACACGAACAGGCCCGTGCCCGGGATGATGGTGTTTCGAAGTTGGAGCATCAGCGTTCGCGGAGGTTCGCCAGGATCACCACCGACCAAGACGACGGGATGACTGTCCTGTATGGGAGGTTCGATCCGGTCACCGGTGCTCGGGTGGAAACGGCCGTGTCACACATGATGAAACAACTATGGCACAAAGAAGACCCCCGGAACCGGGCCACATCAGGACAGAGAATGGCCGACGCTTTGGCCGAACTTCTTACTCGGGAAGGAAACGACGGTCGATCGCAGGATGTGCGCCTGTTGCTGATCGCCGACTACGACACCATCAATCAACAACTGAAAGATGCCCGCCTGGGGGACGGGACTCCCATTCCCGCCCGGGCGTTTCGTCAACTGGCCTGTGACGCTCAGATCCTGCCCGCCATCTTCTCAGGGTCTTCGATACCCCTGGATCTGGGACGGGCCAGACGCAAAGCCAGCCCGGCCCAACGCTCCGCGCTCATCGCCCGCGATCAACACTGTGTCGGCTGCGGAGCGAAAGCCGCCTGGTGCCAGGCGCATCACATCGTCCACTGGGCCGACGGAGGCCCCACCGACCTGGACAACATGTGTCTGCTGTGCAGCAGATGCCACCACAAAGTACACGACAACGACTGGACAGTACACCAGTCACCGGCAGGAACCTACAGCCTCCGCCGACCACCCACCCAATGGGGACGCCCACCCCGCCAACCCACCTCCCACCGCTATCCCCGCAAACGCCGACCCAACCGCCGCTACCCTCGCAAACGCCGACCCACCATAAAACAACGAAAATAAACAGACCACTTCCCCCGACTCTCTTCCCACCCGGGACACCATCCCCCACCCGCCACCGGACCCCTGCCATCCGGTTTTCCCACTCTTGCACCGCGGCATCCCCCTCCTATTTGGGTTTCCCCTCCCGACCCGCCGCCCCCTGACCATCGCAACAATTCCGGATAGGCGCAGGCCTACCCGAAACCGAAACAAACCAGTATTCGGCTAAACAAACGGGCCGCTCACGGAAAAGACGCTATCCATCAGCGCCTCCCAACCAGAGGCAGCACCCGAATTATGATGACCGGCGATCCGGACCGCACTCTCATATTTGTTACTTCAATATGCCCTGGACCTGAGACAAAATACAAGCATTTGATCAGGATTTTGCAAGAAAACCTTCGCGACTCGCTCAGGCTGGCGAAGTTTTGGTCTGCGATCGACCAAACGCACACAAGCCACCCGTCCAACATCGTTTCCCAACGCTCCATTCTCCTGACGTGATGGTTGACTGTTCCCAGGGCTTGCGGCAGCAAATCGGGTCTTCTTGACCGGAATTCTTGCCGATCTGTACGGCTAACTCCGGTCGACCAGGGCGCCGAATCCTCCTCCGGTGTGCCAGAAAACAACATGGTCGTCGTCTTGGAAGCGGCCGGCGGCGATCTCCTTCCGCAGGCCATAGATCGCTTTTCCGGTATAGGTCGGGTCGAACAGCAAGCCGGTGAGCCGGGTGGCCTCGGTCTGTACTGCAACCAGTTCGTCGGTGACCATGGCGTATCCACCGGTCAGGTAGCGATCGATGTACTCAAGGCGTGGTGACGGCATCTCCCCTCCGAAGGCTTCTACCCCTGACCTCCAGATCCGCATCACACGCGCCTCCAAGGAGGCAGCCGGCTCCGATATGCAGAGGGCCACCAGCGGGGTCTGGAAACCGGTCCGGTCCGCCCCCCAGCCAAACCCGGAGGTAGTGCCTCCCGAGGAGCCAGTGTGCCACACCTCGGCGACTTCGGCGCCGATCTGTTGGGGAATCTGTTCCACCAACTCCCGAAAGCCCAGCGACATCCCCCACATCCCCAACTTGTCGGAGGCTCCCTGGGGGATCACATATGCCGTGCGGCCCTCGGTGGTCAACTCGGCCGCTTCATCGGCCATGATGGCATCCCGGTCCTCCCACTGTTCCTGTGATATATACCGGATCGTGGCGCCGGCCAGCATGTCGATGAGCAGGTTGGCTGCCTTCGTGGCCGGTTTCTTTCCGTCGGAGGTTCGGAGCACCAACCGCACATCGAGACCGAACCGGGCACAGGCCAGTGCAGTAGCCCGGCAATGGTTCGACTGGAATGCCCCGCATGTGATCACGGTGTCGGCGCCCGCCTCAAGAGCCGCGGCCAGGTGAAACTCTAACTTTCGGACCTTGTTACCGGACAGGCCGAAACCGGTCAGATCGTCGCGCTTCACCCAGATACGGGGACCGCCCCATGCTTCCCTCAATCGGGGGAACTCCTGGAGCGGAGTGGGGGTGAGAGCGAGATCGAGTTGCGGCAGGGGTTGGCGTAGAAGCATTTTGTGCCACTATAGGTTGCCGCTGTCGGTACTGACAGTATTAGATGGCGGGAAAGGCTGGTGACCACTCCGAGGCGGCAACCGGGGGGAAGCCAAGCCTTTGCTCGGAAGTCGGTAGGGTTGCCTATTCGTAGGCGATGGCGTCCAGGATCTTGATGCGACTGGCGGAGCGCGCCGGGAGGATGGCGGCTATTACTCCGGCCACTCCGGCCAGAGCAATGTAGATGAGCAGTTGAGTTGCCGGGAGGCTGAACACTTCGAGGCCGTCGTCGGCCAGGGCCAACCGCACCGCCCAGCCCAGGACGCCGCCCAGGAGTATCCCCAGCACCGCTCCGAACACCGCCACCACCACCGCCTCCCAGCGGACCATGCGACGCACTTGGCGGCGGACCATCCCCACCGCTCGCAACAGCCCGATCTCCCGGATGCGCTCGGTGATGGATAGCGCCAGGGTGTTGGTGATGCCCAGGATGGCGATGACGATGGCCAGCGCCAAGAGTCCGTTGAAGATCGTTACCAACTGGTCGATCTGGTTCTCGAAGTCGGCGGCGAACTCGCTCTTGCTCTGGACCTGCACCAGTGGATAGTCGGCCGCCAGATTCTGAACCTGACCCTGGGCTTGATCGAGCGGCACTCCTTCGCCCACGGCAACGAACACCACGGCGGGTGCGGTCAGGTCGTAATACTGCAGGTAGCGCTCTTCGGAGATGAGTGCCCCCCCGAATGCCACCGAGGCCAGAGTTCCCGTGACCTCGAGTTCGGTGCTCTCTCCCGAGGGAAACTCCAGGGTGAGGGTGTCTCCCACGGCCCAGCCCCATTCTTCCATCTGATTGGTCTCCACGATCATTCCCTCCACCACCGCCTCGATGCCGGGTTCGGCGCCGGTGGCCCACACCTGCTCCACGGTGGCCGGGTCGATGGCGGCGATGTTGGTTACAACCTCCACCGACTCGTCGGCGGTGGTGATCCGCACGAAACCCACTCGCACCGGTGAGACGGCGGCCAGATCGTCCAGTTGGGAAAGTTCTTCCACGAACTCGCCGCTGACCCCGGTGTTGAAGTTGACCGAGGTGATGGTCAGGTCGGCGGCGAAGGTCTCCAGGAGAGACTGTCTCACCGAGTCGCGGATGGAACTGGACAGCACCGCCACGAAGGACACCAGGGCGATTCCGATCATCAGCGCCGAGGCGGTGGCTGCGGTGCGGCGGGGCTGGCGGCGAGTGTTCTCCTTGGCCAGGAGACCCGGCAGACCGAACAGGCGGGGGAGCGGCCAGCCCAGGAACGACCCGGCAGGACGGGCCACCAACGGAGCGAGAATGGCCACCCCCAGGAACAGGAGCAGAGCGCCGGCGCCCACCCAGGTGATTCCCAACCACACCAGCCCAACCGCCAGACCGACGATGCCCAGACAGGTGACCGCAATTCCGATTATCGCCCTCCTGCGAAGGGAAGCCCGCTTGGTATGGCCGGCGCCGACTCTCAGAGCGGCCACCGGCGGTACCGACGACGCCTGGAAGGCGGGAAGCAGGGCGGAAGTCACCGTGATCACCACTCCCACCACCATCCCCAGGACGATGGTGCGGGTCTCGACCACCAAGTCGCCGCGGGGGAAGGAGAATCCCGCCAGCCCCAGTGCTTCTCTCATGCCGTATGCCAGAGCGACTCCGGCGCCCACCCCCAGTGCCGACGCCACCAGCGCCACCAGGCCCGCCTCGGTGACCACCATCCTGACGACCTGACGGGAGGTCGCCCCGATGGCCCGGAGCAGCGCCAGTTCCCGGAGTCGCTGGGCGACGATGATGCGGAAGGTGTTCTGGATGATGAACGCGCCCACCAGGATGGCCACCGCCGCGAACACCAGCAGGGCGGTATTGAAAAACCCGAGAGCGGTCTCCAGATCTTCGACCACCGACTGCTCCAGTTCTTCGCCCGTGGCCGCCGTAAGTCCCTCGGGGAGTATCGCCTCGACCCGTTCCAGAAGTTCTCCGGGGGAGACTCCCTCCTGTGCCTGGATGACAATGGAGGTGAGCTGTCCCTCCAGTCCCAGCATGCGTTGGGTCTCCCGTTTTTCGAAGAGGAGCAGGGAACTGGTCCCGAAGTCGGTCTGAGTCACCGAAGTGGCCAGACCTACCACCAGAAAGCGGCCCTTTCCGTTCTCGAAGGCCACGTCCACCTCTTGGCCGACCGCTATGTCGTGTCGGTTGGCCGTTGCGATGTCCACCACCACCTCGCCCGCTCCGGTGGGCGGCCGGCCGTCGCCTTCCAGGATTGTGAGCCGGTTCACGGTGGAGTTGTCCACCCACGAGAAAGCGAACTTGGGAGGCCCGGAGACACCCAGGAGGTTGCCCTCGGGGTCAAGCAGTTGCGCGAACCCTCTCACCGACGGCGCCGCCTCCTCCACTCCGGGGACCGCGGCGATTTGATCCAGCAGATCTTCGTCGAAGGAGGGCGCCCCTTCTCCCTGCTGGGCGAAGTCGAGCACCTCCGCCTCCACTTGCACATCCACCCCGGCGAAGGTATCCCCGAAGAGTTTGTCGAAACCGTCCTGGATAGTATCGGTGAACACAAAGCTTCCCACCACGAACGCCACCCCCAACACGATTGAGAGGGCGGTGAGGGTGAGCCGCAACTTGTGAGCCCACATCCCTTTTACGGCGGTTCGGAGCATCTATTCGCCCAGCGACTTCAGATGGTCGAAGATAGCCTCGGCGTTGGGGTCGGCCATTCGGCTGGTGATGAGACCGTCGTCGAGAAACACCACCTCGTCGGCGTAGGCCGCCACCAGAGGGTCGTGTGTGACCATCACTATCGTCTGGCCGATCTCGTCCACGGCGCCTCGGATAAACCCCAGCAGTTCATCGGAGGCTCGGGAGTCGAGGTTGCCGGTCGGCTCGTCGGCGCAGACGATGATGGGACGCGACATCAAGGCCCGGGCCACCGCCACCCGCTGCTGCTGGCCGCCCGAGAGTTGGCTGGGAAGATGCTTGAGGCGGTCGCCCAGCCCCAGAGTCTCCACTATCTGGTTGAACCAGTCGCGTTCGGGGTCCTCCCGGGCGATGGAGAGAGGCAACAGGATGTTCTCGGAGGCGTTGAGGGTGGGGATCAGGTTGAAGGTCTGGAAGACGAATCCCACCTTCTCTCTCCGCAGGAGAGTTAGTTCTCGGTCCTTGAGGGTGGAGAGCGCGGTCCCGTCGATAAACACCTCCCCTTCTTCCAGGGTGTCCAGGCCGGCCAGGGTGTGGAGCAGGGTCGACTTACCCGATCCGGAAGGCCCCATGATGGCCGTGAAACGGCCCCGCTCGATGCTCAGGGAGATACCTCTGAGGGCGCGGACGGCGGTCTCACCCTCCCCGTAGATCTTGACGCCGTCCACCATCCGGACCGCCGGGTGAGTGGACCTAGAGGTGTGGTCGGTTGATGACATGATCAGTGATTCTTGCCGGATACCGGCGGAATGCGTAATTGGCCGCATGTTGCTCATGCCTTAACTATCCGACATCTCGAGCCGTTGGCCTATGGGGAATTGTCCTGATCTATCCCTGAGCGCCTGAGGCTGGTATGGGGGTATGTCACCGATTGTTGGGCGCCACCTCCTCGTGATGGTTCTGCCGACGCTCCCGTTTCTCGGAGGCGCCCCGTGTTATGGGCTTGCGCAGTCGCCAGAGCGTGGAGGTGGACCTTCACCTCGAAGGCATCGAGCCGGAGGGCTATGAACCGGGTTCACGCCTGTGATTGGAGAGCATTTCGACCAGTTCATCGGCGACCGACATCACATGGTGGGTGATCATTCGATAGAGCTTTTCCTCCTCGCCGCGCAGAAAGGCGTCCATGATCGATTGGTGTTCCTCGTAGCCTCGGATAGCGTAATCCGGTGCCTCCTTGACGAAGTCGTCGGGGACAAAGGCGGTAACCCGCTTCAAAGCGGTGATGATCGGGTTGGAGTGCGACATGCGGTTGAGCTGCCGATGGAAGCGTCCGTTCAATTCGGCGCTGCGGGGCAGGTTTCCGTTCTTTACGGCATCTCCCAACTCGCGGTGGATGTTCAGCAATCGGCTGCGTTCATCGGGCGTTCCCCTGGTGATGGCTCGCACGGATGCCAGGGCGTGAAGGTGGGCGTTCACTTCGAACGCATCCAAAATGTCTTCGGGCGTTATGTCAGCCACCACCGCGTCCCGGTTGTTGGGCCGGGTGGCCAACCCGTCCATCACCAGCATGTTGATCGCATCGCGAACCGGCATGCGGCTGGTGCCGAACCGATCGCACAGGTCCTGCTGGGTGAGGGGAGTGCCGGGGTGGAGGTGTCCGAACAGAATCTGCCGTCGCAACTCTTGAGAGATCTGCAGGCCGAGGGGGGTTCTTTGGAGTGTGGTCTGTACGGAGGCCATAAAGCGTTCCAAAATTATACCTGACCCGAAATCCGCGGTCGTCAAGGGGTGGCTGATCTGGGGATCTCAGGTCCCAATCCGGTCCTGTCCAGCTCGTCTACACCTTCGGCGGAGGCTCGTAATGGGCGGAAAGAGGCTCTCCTCCGATCACGTTCACCGCCCAGATCGAGCCTTTCTTGCAGAAGTAGATGGGATGCGACAGGGAGGTTCCGGCCTCGGCCAGACGGAAGATGGCGGAAGGGATGACATCTCCATGACTCGATAGTGCCACGTTGGTCCCGGAAAGTTCTTTGATGAGTCGCATGGTGGACGCCATCCCGCCCCCCTCGGCCAGCGCCGGGTGCTCCTCCACCGGGATGCCCAGCATCTCTCCCAGCGGCTCGAGGGTCTGGGTACACCGCACATAGGGACTGGACACCAGTCTTTCGATCCCTTCGGGGGCAAGGCGATCGGCTATGGAGCGCGCCTGCCGCCAGCCCTTGTCGGTCAGGGGCCGGATATGGTCGGGGTCAGTCCATCGCTGTCGGCTTCCAGCCGCCGCGTGGCGAACCACGAACAGGGTTCTGGTCGATTGCAGGGTCTCGTAGTCGGCGGCTCTCACCAGTTTACGATCGCGGGCGTAGGTGAGCAGTCCGGCTTTGGAGACCGGAATCCATCGCATCTCGTCCACTTCCGCTCCCGGTTGGAAACCGGTCTTCGACCAGGATGTCATGGCGTAATAGTCCACCCGTTTCCATCCGGTCGGTGACATGTATTCCTGGTTTCCCAGCGGGGCGATCACCCGGCATCGATAACCGGTCTCCTCCCATACCTCCCGGACCGCCGCGTCTTGGGAGAATTCGCCGGGGTCGTTCTTTCCCTTGGGCAGTGACCAGTCGTCATAGCGGGGACGATGGATGACCAGCACCTCAGGCTCATCCCGGGGGGCGAAGCGGAACACCACGCCGCCTGCCGCTCTGACGACTTCACTCACTGCGTTTCTCCAATCCGAGGTGTTCCAGGACTACCCGGGCGGCCTCTTCGGCGGTGGGGACACAGATCATACCTTCGGGATGAACGCTGAACTCTTCGATCATCACGTCTGCCAACCTCCGAAAGGTCTCGCCAACGGCTACATTGGGATTACGCCGTGACGGCGACGCCAACAACGCCCCCCTCCATGCTTCGGCGAATTCGACGATGGTGCCAATGCTGCCGGGAAGGGTGATGGTAGCAGAGGCCATCTCGAGCAGGAAACGGTCGCGTTCGTATATGTCGTGGGCGGGAATCTCGGTTCGGACGAACCGATTGGGGCCCGCCCGATGAGGGAAGAGCCGAGGCGCAGTCACGCCGATTACCTCCGCTCCGCCCCCCGCCGCGCCCTCTGAAACGGCTTCCATCACGCCTCCGTAGCCGCCGGTTGCGACATTGGCGCCCGCTTCTGCCAGGGTCCGTCCCAGTTGGTGGGCCTGGGCGTATTCGGGTTGTTCGGGTGTTACGGAATGCGAGCCGAACACCGTGACGACAGGTGGTTCGCTCATTCGGCCAAGGCCCGCATGATGCCGGCTTTCACGTCCGGCACGTCCAATACGCCGTAGGACTCAATTGCGAAGGGGGGCAGGGGAGCGTCGAACCCGGTAACCCGTACCACCGGGGCAGCCAGGTCGTAAATAGCCTCCTCTGCCACTGTTGCGGCGATCTCGGCCGCCATCCCGGCCGTCTGCGGAGGCTCCTGCACTACCACCAGGCGTCCGGTGCGGGTCACCGAGGAGAGCACCGTCTCCTTGTCCCAGGGGTAGAGGGTGCGCAAGTCTATAACTTCTACCGAAGCCTCGTCAGCCAACTGATCGGCGGCCCGCAGCGCCACCGGGACCATGCCGCCGTAGGTGACAACCGTCACGTCGCTTCCCGTCTGCCGGATGGCGGCCCGGCCGATGGGAATCGTGTAGTAGCGGCTGGGGACCGATTCGCGTCCCGCCCGGTAGAGCACCTTGGGCTCGGCGAATATCACCGGGTCGGGGGAGTCGATGGCCGCCGCCAGCAGACCCTTGGCGTCGGTGGGGGTGGAGGGGCAGATCACCACCATCCCGGGCAGGTGGCAGAAAAGAGCCTCGGGGCTTTCGTTGTGGAACTCGTGGGCGTTGATGCCGCCGCCGTTGGGGAAGCGCACCACCATTGGCAGATCCAGGCCGCCCTGGGTGCGATAGCGCATCCGGGACAGATGGGTGGCGATCTGCTCGAAGCAGTTGTACAGGAACCCGTCGAACTGTATCTCCACGATCGGTCGGGCGCCGGCGATGGCCATGCCTATGGCGGTTCCCACGATTCCCGTCTCGCACAGCGGGGTGTCGATCACCCGCTCGGACCCGTATTTGATCTGCAAATCCTCGGTGATGCGGAACACCCCGCCGGTGCGTCCCACGTCCTCGCCCAGGATGATCGCCTCGGGATAACGGTCCATCGCCTCTCCCAAGGCGGCGTTGATCGCCTGGGCCATATTCCAACTTTCCGACGGCTCGGGATCGGGAGGAATCTCTCGGCCGGCTTCCCAGATGAGTGATGAGAAGTCGCTGGTAGGCTCGCCGCGCGCATTCTGCGACTGGTGGAACTGTTCGGCCAAGGCTCGGGGGATGCGCTGGTAAACCTGGGTGATCGCCCGGTCCCTTTTGGGAAGGGGCCGAGCCTCGATGTCCGCCATGACCTCGTCCATGGCGGCTTCCAATTCGGTCCGGGCCATTTTCTCCAAGCGGTCGTTCCACAGGCCGGTGTTCTCCAGGTGGCGGCGCATGCGGATCAAGGGATCGAAGGCCCGCCACGATTGCTCTTCGTCGGGGGAGCGGTACCGACGGGGGTCGTCGGCGGTGGCATGGGGTCCGAACCGGTAGGTCACTCCCTCGATCAGGGTGGGACCGCCGCCCTGGCGGGCCTTTCTCGCGGCTTCGGCAACCGCGGAGTGGACAGCCAGAGGATCCATCCCGTCCACCCGGATGCCCTCGAATCCGTAGGCGACGGCTTTCTGGGAAATGGTCTCGGCCCCGGTTTGTGAACTGAAGGGAAGCGAGATGGCGTACTGGTTGTTGGAACAGATGAACACCACCGGAAGCTTCCAAACTCCCGCGAAGTTCATTCCCGAATGGAAATCGGACGCCGAGGTGGCGCCGTCTCCGAAGAACACCGAAGTGATGCCTTTCTCACCGCGTAGCTTTGCGTAATAGGCCTGTCCCACCGCATGGGGAAGATGGGTGGAGATGGGAATGGTGTACAGGCCGGTACGGTATCGACGGACATCCCAGTTGACGTAGCCGTGACCCCTGTAGAACTCCAGAAAAGTTTGCAGCGGCAGTCCCTTGTTGAGGACAGTGGCATGTTCCCGGTAGGAGGGAAAGACCCAGTCCTCGGGTTGCAAGGCCAAGGCGGCGCCGATACAGATCGCCTCCTGGCCTTCCATTGGAGCAAAGGTCCCCATCCGCCCCTGGCGCTGCAACGACATCATCCGCCGGTCCAGAGAACGCCCCGCCACCATCTCCGAATAGATACGCTTGAGAACCTCCGGCGAGTAGCTCTCGGCTACCTCAGGCAGGGCAACAGTCCCATCGGGTCGAAGAACCTGGTACATCGTGTCAGCTATGGTGGATATTTTACAGGCTTGATGAAGGAATGCTTCCGATCCGACTCGAGAGTGGGACCGAAGTTCCCTCGACTGCATGATCGGCCCATAGACTTTCAAGAGTCGCAGCGGTGCTATTGTGGGCAGGCGTGCCCGGACTTTTGGCTTTCCATGCCCATCCTGATGACGAAGTGCTCTCCACCGGTGGTGTGCTGAGCATGTATGCGGAGGCGGGTGAGCAGGTGGTGGTGGTTACCGCCACCGACGGCGCCGAGGGGGAGGTGCACAATTACCTGAACCCTGAAGAGATTTCGGCCCGGCTAGTGGAGGTTAGAGCGGAAGAACTGGCCAACGCTCTTTCCATCCTGGGAGTGGACAATCACGCCTGGTTGGGTTACCGCGACTCGGGGATGATGGGAACCGAGGCGAACTCCCATCCCGATTGCTTCTGGCAAGCTGATTTCATGGACGCCGTGGGCCGGATGGTGCGGTTGATCCGCAAATACCGGCCGGAGGTGATGACGGTATACGATCCCTTCGGCGGATACGGTCACCCTGACCACATCAATGTCCACCGGGTGGGAACCGCCGCCTTTTTCGGCGCCTCCGATCTGGGGCGTTTCCCGCTGGAGGACGGCGAGCGGTTGTGGGAGCCGGTGAAGCTCTACTGGTCGGTCTGGCCGAGGAGCAGGATCGTCAACTACGCCAAGATCCAGTTCGAGCGGGGAGATATCACCGAAGAGGATCTGGAGCGGGCCCGCTACGCAGGCACCCCCGACGAGGATGTCACTGCCACGGTGGATGTCCGCGACCGGATCACCACCAAGATCAAGGCCCTGCAGGCCCACCGCAGCCAGGTGCCGACCGACTGGTCGTGGCTGTCGGTATCCGAGGAAATGCTGCCCGAGATAGTGGGAAAGGAGACCTTCCTGCGGGTCTTCAGCAGGGTGGAATCTCCACACCGGGAGGTTGATCTGTTCGCGGGATGCGGGGAGCGTCCTGCCTAGAGCGGCGCATGGCTTACTCCGACGCCCCTGCTGCCCGATGGAAGGCGGAGTTGGAGTCCTGGGCCATTCCCGAACGGCTCATGGAGCAGGCGGAGGAGTCCCCCTATGGATGGCCGGCGGAGTTGTGGAGGAGAAGGACCCAGGAGAGTCGCTCCCGGCAGGAGACCACCCCGACCACGTCGTTGGTCTCGAGAATGCTGGGTGCCGACGGGACGCTGATCGATGTGGGGGCGGGCACGGGCCGCAGTTGCCTTCCCTACGCCCGAGCCGGACACCAGGTGACGGCGGTGGAGAAGAATCCCGGAATGGCGGCCGGTCTGCAAGAGGAGGTAAGCGCCGAGGGACTGGAGGTGGAAGTGGTGGTGGGGGCCTGGCCTGCAGTTGCGACTCGCACTCCTGTGGCCGATGTGGTGCTGTCCAGCCATGTGGTGTACGACGTCGCCGACATAGCGCCGTTCATCAGAGGTTTGGACGGGCGTTGCCGCCGCGGGGTGGTGGTGGAGATGACCGATGTCCACCCCTGGACGAAGATGAACTATCTCTATCGGGCCATCCACGACTTGGATCGGCCCGACGGTCCTTCCGTGGAGGATCTGGTGGAAGTGGTCGTGACCGAATTGGGCGCCGAGGTGGGGGTGGTGCGATGGGAACGGGCGCCGGACCTGTGGTTCCTGAGTTGGCGGGAGATACTGGATTACTACGGAAAGAGAGTGGTGACGCCGCGGGCCAGAAGGGAAGAACTCCGTCCGCTGCTGGAAGAATTCGTAGTGCCACGAGGCAACCGTCTCTATGTGGAGGAGGGCCCACGATCGTTCGCCACTCTGTGGTGGGCGCCGGATGGGTGAAGGGGATTATCAGGTGGTGATGACCGGGCAGGCGTTGCCATAATCAGGGAGGTGAAAGACAATCCGCCACCAGTGGGTAACAGCGCCGACAGGGCGGCGGTCGACCGGCCCGATCCCCGCTTGGAAGAAGCGCGCCGGCTACTGGGCGAACTGGAAGATGCCACCGGCGCCGACTCCCTGACGCCCGCCGAACAACTGGCTGACTTGCTGGAGGATCTGCTGGAGGGAAAGGAAGGGAAGAAAAGCTGAAGCGGCGACGGCTGGACCAGGAACTGGTGGAGAGAGGACAGGCCCGAAGTCGCACCGAAGCACAGCGTTTGATCACTGCCGGTGAGGTGCGGGTGGAGGGGGTCCTGGCGCCCCGGCCCGCCACCCTGGTGGGGACTGCCACGGCGATCATGCTTGGTTCCGCCGGTCCTCGCTTCGTCTCCCGGGGCGGCGAGAAACTCGACCATGCCTTGGAGGTACTGGGAGTGAGTCCTGACGGGAAGCGGTGCCTTGATGCCGGGGCTTCGACCGGCGGCTTTACCGACGTACTGTTGCAGCGGGGGGCGGGGTGGGTGACTGCCCTGGACGTGGGATACGGACAACTTCATCCCCGGCTCGCTCGAGATCCCCGGGTGGAGGTGCGGGACCGGACCAACTTGAGGTATGTGAAATCATCCGATCTGGGACTGTTCGATATATTGGTGGCCGACCTATCCTTTATCTCGTTGTGTGCGGTGGCTGGCCGTCTGAGCGAATTGGCCAAGGAGGGAGCAGACTGTTTGACGCTCGTGAAACCCCAATTCGAGGCGGGTCGGCGTTTGGTCGGAAAAAGAGGAGTGGTTAAAGATCCGATGGTTCATTCACAGGTTATCCGCAAGGTGGGTTCCTGTTTGAAGGAGACGGGCCTCGGTTCCCGGCGGGTGGTCGTCTCCCCCTTGGTGGGCGCCAAGTCTGGAAACCGGGAGTTCTTCATATGGTCCGTGAAGGGAGCAGAGCAAAAGGAAGGATGGGAGGAGCAATGAGAGTGGGAGTGGTGCCCAACCGGGTACGATCTGAAGCATTGGAATTCACGGACCGATTGGTGACCGAGGCCGGAAACCGGGGGTGGACAGTGTGGGTGGACGGGAAGGACGGAGTTGATCTTTCTCCCGATCTGCCGCTCGAGATGGTGATCGCCACCGGCGGGGACGGGACCATGCTGAGGGCCGTGAGTTTGGCGTTGGCGGCCAACCAGCCGGTGCTGGGATTCAATCTGGGGACGCTTGGTTTCCTGGCGGCTGCCGATCCTTGCCATCTCACCGAGACGCTCGACCTTCTGGAGAAAGGTCACTATCGATTGGTTCCCCGGATGACAGTGATGGCAGAACTGGACGGCCTCACCGATGTGGGGGTGAACGATGTGGTGGTGGAGAAGATAGACAGCCAGCGTCTGATCGAACTACAGGTGGAAGTCGACTCCGAACCGATGCTCTCCTATCGGGCGGATGGAGTGGTGATCTCCACTCCCACCGGCTCCACCGCCTACAGTTTCTCGGCGGGAGGACCCCTGCTTGACAACCGCGTGGAGGCGTTGGTGATGACTCCGGTGGCGCCCCATTCGCTCTTCTCTCGGGCGCTGGTGCTCTCCCCGGAGTCGGTGATCCGTTTTCGGGTGGCCCGCGACCGGGGTGTTCAGGTCTCGGTGGACGGTCGCAACACCGCCTCTTTGGGTATGGGTGAAGAGGTGGTCGTGCGTCGGGGACCACGTCCGGTGATGTTTGTGGCGTTCGAGCAGATCGTTTTTTCCACCATCGTGATCGAGCGGTTTGGATTGTGAGTCGATGCTCGACGAACTGATCGTCAAGAACCTGGGTGTGATAGAGGAAGCGGAGTTCCGGCCGCAGAACGGGCTGGTAGTGATAACCGGGGAGACCGGAACCGGCAAGACCTTGTTGCTTGGCGCTTTGCGGTTGCTGATGGGAGAACCTGCCGACTCCCGGGCGGTGGGACCGTTTGGGGATGAGGCGGTGGTGGGAGGCCGGTGGGTGGTGAACGGTGAGGAGGTGGGCGCCACTCGCAAGATCCCCAAGAAGGGGAGAAGCCGGGGATATCTGGACGGGATGGTGGTTTCTGCCGCATTCCTGTCCGAGAAGATCGGCGACGTGGTGGAAATTATCGGCCAGCAGGACCATCTGCGCCTGCGTCGCTCTGCCCAGGTGCGGCAAATGCTGGACGCGACTTTGGATGACGGTGTCACGGAGACATATGAGTCATATCGAAGAAGCTGGGAAGAGAAGCGCAGGTTGGAAGGCATTCGTTCGGCGCTGGGAGGAGGCAGGGCCGCTTTGGAGCGGGAACTGGATATGGTCTCCTTCCAAGCCAGGGAGATAGAGAGGGCGGGGTTCTCTCCGGATGAAGATCAACGGCTCATTATCGAAGCCCGACGGCTTCGCAACCGGGAGGCCCTGCGAGGTCACCTCAGCAAAGCGGGGGAAGGACTGGCAGCGGCCCGGGAGGCCCTGTCGGGTACTTCAGGTGAATTGAACGCGGCGCTGAGACTCGACCCGGAACTTCATGAACTCATGTCGGTGGTTGACTCCGTGGAACAACTCATGGAAGAAACCGCCTACCAGTTGGACGGTGCGGGGGAGGACCTTGACTCGGACTTCGGGACGCTGGAGGAATTGGAACAGCGCCTGGCGCTGCTGGGCAATCTGCGCCGCAAATACGGGTCCACCCTGGCAGAGGTGTTGGAGTTCGGCGCACGGGCGAGGACTCGTAGAGAAGAGATCCGGGAACTGTTGGAGACAGCCGACGAGCTGGAGTCGGCTCTGACAGAGGCCGACCGGCAGGTTCTGCGATGGGGAAAGGCCCTGTCGGAAGCCCGACGAAGGGCAGGTAGGCAACTGGCCAAGATTGCACTGCAACATCTTCGAGAACTGGGTTTCGGCAATCCCGTGCTGCGCTTTGAGGTCTCGGAATCACCGCCGGCCGCCCACGGGTGCGATCGGATCCGTCTGCTGTTCTCTTCGGATGAGCGGCTCTCGCCGGGCGAAGTGGCTCGGGTCGCCTCGGGTGGCGAACTGAGCAGACTGGTGCTTGCGCTTCGATTGGCAACCGGCAGTGGCTCGGCGTCGACGATGGTCTTCGACGAGGTGGATGCCGGTCTGGGCGGTGCGGTTGCCCTGGCGTTGGGGCGGAAGCTGGCGGCGGTTTCCCGGGAAGCGCAGGTGCTGTGCGTCACTCACCTGGCCTCGGTGGCGGCGTTTGCGGGCCAGCACTGGGTCATCGAGCGGGAGGGGCCCTCGGCGTCGTTACGGCTGGTCGGCGGAGAGGACCGAGTGGCCGAGCTGACCCGGATGATGTCCGGCGACCCGGACAACGTCTCCGGGCGGGACGCAGCCCGTGAACTGTTGAGGACGGCCGGCTCAGGATCGTAGACTCCAGCCCGGGTCTGATTACTGGGCATGGGGTCTCACCGGGAAGTCCCCTGCGTGCTGGGCAGACGAATCCGATCCGGTCCGTCAGACTCCTAGCCGTTTTTACGGCCAATCCATCTAGTATTTCTGTGCAATATGCAGTTAGTACTTTCCATTTTGCATATGGTTGCGTATAAATGGACAGTAAATGATTGAGCGTGAGATGGTCCCCTGCTTGCTCCGGCTATTCCGGCAGTATCCTTTTGTCACTGTCACAGGCCCTCGCCAATCGGGAAAGACCACCCTTTGCCGTTCAACTTTTCCCGGCCTCGGATACGCCAATCTCGAAGCCCCCGATCAGCGGGACTTCGCTGAATCCGATCCTCGAGGCTTTCTCGCGCATCTGGGGGAAGGAGCAATTCTGGATGAGGTCCAACATGTTCCGGATCTTCTGTCCTATTTGCAGGTGCTTGCCGATGAGAAAGGCCGTAACGGACTTTACGTGTTGACGGGAAGTGAACAGTTCAGGTTCTCCGACACGGTCAGTCAATCGCTGGCCGGCAGGACGGCCCTTCTCCGTCTTCTTCCGTTCTCCTTGGCAGAACGGCGAATGACTGGAGCCGGCGAGAAAGTCGACGATATTCTCTATTCGGGGTTTTACCCGAGAATCTTCGATCAAGGTCTCGATCCCAGGCAGGCGCTCGGGGACTACTTCGAAAACTACGTCGAGCGCGAGGTGCGTCGCATCGGAGGGGTTCGCGATCTGTCCACGTTCCGGCGTTTCGTGCGTATCTGCGCCGGACGGGTAGGCCAGCTTGTCAACCTCAGTTCGCTGAGTTCTGATGTCGGCGTATCTCGCGCAACCGTGCGGGGATGGCTTTCGATACTTGAAAGAAGCTACATCCTCTTCCAGTTGGAGCCATACTACGTGAACATCGGCAAGCGGTTGATCAAGTCGCCCAAGCTGTACTTCTACGATGTCGGGCTTGCCAGTTACCTGATCGGCATAAGGCTCGTGGAGCAAATGTCCACCCATCCGTTGCGGGGAGCCCTGTTCGAGAACGCGGTCGTGGTGGAAGCGCTCAAGCATCGATTCAACCGAGGGCGTCGATCCAATCTCTCTTTCTTTCGAGATGCCCGAGGTCTGGAATGCGACCTCTTCTACGAGACAGGTCGCGGCATCTGGGCCAGCGAGATCAAGTCGGGCGCCACTGTCTCATCCGATTTTTTTCGATCCCTCAACAGGGTGGGAGACCTGGTTCCCGGAGTAACCCGGAAGGTCCTGGTCTATGGGGGTTTCGCCTCTCAGTCCCGCAGTGAGTGCAAGGTCGTGCCTCTCTCCGACTTCGCAGGCATGCTGGAGCGATTCGAGGCAGAGCAGGAGTTGGCCACCTTGGCCAAGGAAAGGAAAACCGAGTCGGACCGATCAGTTGTCAGAAACCTGGACGCTGCCTACTACAGGCACATCTGGCCGCTGGTGAAGGAAATCGTATCGTCGTGCGGGCCCCTTTTGAGTCCCCTTTTCCGCGGCGTACGAGACACGTTCTCCTACGTATGGCGCGCGTCACATGATTCTTTCCAGGGATGGGTTCAGACCGGGGACTGGGCTGTCATGAGGGAGTCCCTGATGGAGCAAGGCTTTGATCTGGCGGGGAGGTGGCGGTTCGAGTTGCGTTTTCGATACGAGCTCAACCGCTACGAAGGTAAAACCGCCAACGACCCGTTCGATCTATTGATTGTGGCCACCTGGGAATTCGACGGTGAGGGTTTTTCGCGCCGTGTGATGGTAGGCGGAGAGCGTATTCCCGAACTGGACCGTAAGGTTCTGTACAGGGAGGTGGAATCGAAGCCGCCCGAACTCGACAGGGCCGTTGCCAAGATCTATGCGTCCCTCTCGGCGCAGGTCAGGACCCTCTCGACAGCATAAAGATGCGCCTGTCGGGTTGAAGGCGCAGGCAGGAGTCGTACCTCAGGGGCACGGAGCATGAACGCCGGGAGAGCGGTGACACATTGGGATGTCGTCTATTCTGATGAAGATGAGCTATGTGTTAGTAAAAGACGAAACCCCTGTTACCAGGATCATTCTCAACGATCCTCGTCGCCGAAATCCGCTGGGCATGGAAACCATGAAGCAGGTGATCGAAGCGCTGAACAGTCTTGACTCCGACTGCCAGGCGGTGGTGATCGCCGGAGAGGGACCGGTCTTCTCGGCCGGGCATGACCTGAAAGAGATGATCGACCCGGCTCCCGGCTTCGTGGAGGAGTTATTCGACATCTGCACCGAGATGATGCTCACCGTCCACCACATACCCCAGCCGGTGGTTGCGCGAGTGCACGGACCGGCTTATGCGGCTGGATGCCAGCTGGTTGCCTCCTGCGACCTGGCGGTGGCGGTGGATACGGCCACCTTTGCCACTCCGGGAGTCAAGATCGGGCTGTTCTGCTCCACTCCCATGGTCCCGTTGAGCCGGGCGGTGGGACGCAAGAGGGCCTTGGAGATGCTGCTCACCGGCCAGCCGATCGATGCGTTGACGGCCCGGGAGTGGGGTCTGGTGAACCGGGTGGTGAGCCCGGCCGAGCTGGATGACACATTGGATGTCCTGCTGGCCCACATCACCAAGTCCAGCCCGGCGGTGGTGGGGCTCGGCAAGGCCGCCTTCTATCAGCAGGTGGAGATGGCCGAAGAGGACGCCTACGGGTACACCAAGCGAGTGATGGTGGCGAACGCGGCGATGAATGACGCCCAAGAGGGGATGGGGGCGTTCGTAGAGAAGCGGACTCCGGTCTGGAGCGGCAGTTGACCAACCCCCGTCGGGTAGACGAGACCCTCCTTACTCCTCTTCTCTATCTGGAACGTTCAGCCCAGGTGTTCGGCGACAAGACCGCCATCGTGCACGGATCGCAGCGTATCACCTATCAGGAAATGGCCGATCACGCCACCCGGTTGGCCAGGGCGCTGGAAGCCTCGGGAATCGGCCCGGGAGACCGCGTGGCCTATCTGTGTCCCAACATCCCGCAGATGCTCATCGCCCACTTCGGGGTGCCGTTGGCCAAGGCGGTGCTGGTAGCGATCAACACTCGTTTGTCGGGTCCGGAGATCGCCTACATCCTGTCCCACTCCGGCGCCAAGGTGCTGGTGGTGGACACCGAGCTACTCCCTGCCGCTGCTCCGCACCTGGACGACTGCCCGGATCTGGGGGAAGTGATCACCATCGACGAGATGGGCATCCCTTCCCAGGTCGACTCCACCTCCTACGAGGACTTCCTGGAACGCGGAAGCATCGATCCCCTGCCATGGCGGATCGACGACGAGTTCCGTACCATCTCCATCAACTACACCTCGGGCACCACCGGCCGCCCCAAGGGTGTCATGTACACCCACCGAGGGGCCTATCTGAACGCCATGTGCGAAGTGGTGCATTCCGGATTCGATCGCGATTCGGTTTACCTTTGGACCCTTCCGATGTTCCACTGCAACGGATGGTGTACCACTTGGGGGGTGACCGCCGTGGGAGGCCGCCACGTGTGCCTGCGGGCGGTGCGGCCTGATCGGATCTGGAGTCTTATACAGAGCGAAGGGATCAGCCATCTCAACGGGGCGCCCACTGTGCTGGTGGGTATGGCCAACCATCCCTCCGCCCGGCGCCTGGATGCTCCCCTGACTGTCACCACTGCGGGCGCCCCGCCCAGTCCGACCATCATCGGGCAGATGGAAGATCTTGGTGCCAAGGTCGTGCATGTCTACGGGCTGACCGAGACTTACGGTCCCTACACGGTATGCGAAATCCAGGGGGACTGGGCTTCCAGGTCGGCCGAGGAACGGGCTCGCCTAATGGCCCGCCAGGGAGTAGCGATGGTGGGCGCCGACCCGATCCGGGTGGTGGACGCCCGGATGAACGATATTCCCCGCGATGGCGAGACCATGGGCGAGGTGGTGATGCGGGGCAACATCGTAATGTCCGGCTATTACGACAATCCCGCCGCCACCGAGGAGGCCTTCCGGGGAGGGTGGTTTCACTCCGGCGACCTGGCCGTATGGCATCCCGACGGCTACATAGAACTGCGGGATCGGGCGAAGGACATCATCATCTCCGGAGGCGAGAACATCTCCACCATCGAGGTGGAGCAGGCGGTGGTCAGCCATCCGGCGGTGCTGGAGGGAGCGGTGGTGGCAATGCCGCACGAATACTGGGGAGAGCGCCCCAAGGCGTACGTGGTTCTGAAAGAGGGACAGACAGCCGAACCGGGGGAGATCATCGCCCACGTTCGGGACTGTCTTGCTCATTTCAAGGCGCCCGACGTGGTGGAAATCATGGGGGCGCTACCCAAGACTTCCACGGGAAAGGTTCAAAAGTATGTGCTGAGACAGGACCTGTGGGAGGGAAAGAGCAAAAAAATCAACTGATCGTGGTAATTTGGCCTTCGTGGCCAAGAAAGCCGAGCCTCGACCATGACACGGTACGTGTTTATCACCGGAGGGGTGGTTTCGAGTCTCGGAAAGGGCATTACAGCGGCTTCTCTGGGTAGGTTGCTCAAGAGCCGAGGCCTACAGGTGGTGATCCAAAAGCTCGACCCCTATATAAACGTCGATCCGGGCACCATGAACCCGTTCCAGCACGGGGAAGTGTTCGTCACCGACGACGGGGGAGAGACCGATCTCGACCTCGGTCACTATGAACGGTTCACCGGGGAGCATCTGCGCCAACTCTCCAACGTCACCTCCGGGTCGGTCTACCTGGCCGTAATCAGAAAGGAAAGGCGCGGCGCCTATCTGGGTGACACCGTGCAGGTGATTCCGCACATCACCAACGAGATAAAGTCCCGGATACAGCGGCTGGGCGAGGAGTCCAACGCCGATGTGGTGATTACCGAGGTGGGTGGGACGGTCGGTGACATAGAGAGCCTTCCGTTCCTGGAGGCCATCCGCCAGTTTGGGAAGGAAATGGGTCCCGACAACATCGCCTACATCCATGTCACGCTGGCGCCCTTTCTCAAAACTTCCGAAGAGATGAAGACCAAGCCCACTCAGCACTCGGTGGCAGAGTTGCGTTCCAAGGGCATCGCTCCGGATGTGATCGTGGTCCGCTCCGAGCAGGAGATCGACGAAGGGATTCGCAACAAAATCAGCTTGTTCTGCGATGTGAAACCCAAAGCGGTGATCAGCGCGGCGGATACCGACAACATTTATCGGATGCCATTGCTGATGAAGGAACAAGGTTTGGACGAGGTCATCTGCGAGCGGCTCTCGCTTCACACGCTGCCGCCATCTCTCGAACGATGGCAGAGGATGTTGGCCAGGATGGACTCCGTCACCGATCCGGTGAGGGTGGGAATGGTTGGAAAGTACGTGGATCTTCCCGATGCCTACGCCTCCGTGGTCGAGGCGCTCCGCCATGCGGCGGCCGGTGCTGGCCGGAAGCTGGACATCGAGTGGATTCTGTCGGAGGACCTCACCGGGATGCTGGTGCCCGGAGTGTTGGCCGAATTGGACGGGATCGTGGTTCCGGGAGGTTTCGGAAGTCGGGGCATCGAAGGGAAGATTTCGGCCATTGCCTACGCACGCCGGTCCGGTATGCCCTTTTTGGGGCTGTGCCTGGGGCTGCAGTGCGCTGTCATCGAATTTGCCCGCAACAGGCTGAAGCTGACCCACGCCAACAGCACCGAGTTCAACGCCGACACCCCCCATCCGGTGATAGATCTCATGCCCAGCCAGGAAGGGGTGGAGGACAAAGGTGGGACCATGCGATTGGGTCTGTATCCGGCCAGTCTCGCCAGCGGGACGCAGGTGCGGGAACTCTACCAGTCGGACCTGGTATATGAGCGTCATCGGCATCGGTGGGAGGTGAATCCCCGGTACCGAAAGGCACTGGTGGACGGGGGGATGGTGATGTCCGGTATGTCTCCCGACGGCGTGCTGGTGGAGTTCATCGAACTTCCCACGCACCCGTTCTTCGTTGGCACACAGGCTCATCCGGAGTTCCTTTCCCGTCCCGATCATCCCCATCCGCTCTTTGCCGGGTTCATGGAAAAGGCGGTGGCTCATCGTCTGCAGAAGGAATCGGAGTATGTAGCCGCGGAGGGATCCACCCTCGGTCAGCGGTGAGCTTTCGACTTCTCGGAGTTCGCACGGTGGGTCGGGGGAAAGTCCTCGACTACCAGCGTCTTCATCTACTCGCAGGAGATGGAACAGCGGTCGTCCGTGATGTGATCCGGCACCGGGGAGGAGTGGGGATACTGCCCGTGTGGGGAGAGGAAGTCACGTTGATCCGCCAGTACCGGGCGGCGGTTGAGGAAGATGTCCTCGAAATCCCGGCGGGGAAGCTGGAGGAGGGAGAAGCATCGCACATCGATTCGGCGCGGCGAGAACTGTGGGAGGAGACCGGCCTTCATGCCGGGCGTCTGGTGGACCTTGGTGAGATCCTGCCCTCTCCCGGATACACCGATGAAGCGATCCGGCTGTTTGCGGCGGAACAGTTGACCCAGGGTGACCGAAACCCCGACGGGGCCGAGGAGAGGGTTGCCCAGGTATTGCGGATCGGACTGGGGAAGGCGTTGGAGATGATCGAATCGGGAGAGATCCGCGACGCCAAGACGGTGGTGGCGTTGCTGCGTTGGACCTCCCGTTGGAATTCGAGGGTCTGAGCGGTCGGCAGGAGCAGGATTGCCACCTGCTCCGAATATTCCCCACGGGCGGCTGCTCGGGGAACCGGAGCAGCGTTATCCATCCGCCTTGACTATTGGATTGTGGCCGAGGGATCCGGGGTGGATTAAATCACCGGCCCGGTGCCCGCATACCTCCATAATCTGACAGGATGGATCCCGAGTCCTCAACCGTGCTGGAGAATTACTTGGCTTCTCTCGCCTATGAAAGAGGACTGGCCGCCAACACCATCGCGGCATACCGGCGAGACCTGCGCCAGTACCTGGGTTTCGTGGGCGATGAGCAACTGGGTTCGGCGCGGGTGCGCCGATACCTGGAGTGGCTGGCCGAATTAGGCCTCTCTCCCGGATCGGTTGCCCGGAAACTCGCCGCCGTGAAGGGTTTTCACCGGTTCCTGCATGAAGAGGAGGGAGTGGATGACCCGACTATCGGGCTAGGGGCGCCCAAGCAACCTCAGCGTCTTCCGAAGGCTTTGACGACCCATGAGGTGCTTGCCCTGTTGGAGACCCCTTCGGTCGTGAATGTGGGAGGGCGTCGGGATGCCGCGCTTCTCGAGTTCCTGTACAGCACTGCGTGCCGAGTGAGCGAGGCGGTGGGCCTGGATCTGGGTCACCTCGACGTGGAGGAGGGTGTGGCCCTGGTGACTGGAAAGGGATCCCGTCAGCGCATAACGCTGCTGGGTGAGGCCGCTCGCCAGGCGATGAGCGCCTGGCTCGGGGATCGGTTGGAACTGGCCAAGGGACGCAGCGACGCGGTCTTCCTGAACTTGCGGGGAACACGTCTGAGCAGGATCGGCGCCTGGGGCATCGTAAAGAAGGCGGCCCAGCGGGCCGGGGTACGGTCCGATAGGGTCTCGCCTCACGTTTTGAGGCACTCAGCCGCCACCCACATGGTGGAGGGAGGAGCGGATTTGAGGGCCGTCCAGGAGATGCTCGGCCACGCCAGCCTATCGACCACCGAGGTTTATACCCGCATTTCCCCAGGTTATTTGCAAGAAGTGTACCTACTATCTCACCCTAGGAGCCGATGACAGAGATAGACCTTACCCGAACCCAGGAGGTATTGACCACCGCCCGGGAGGGGCTGGTGCACCAACTCAATGAGTTGGGCGCCAACGAGACCGGAGAATTGCGGGCCGGTCTCAACCAGGGAGACGGGTTCTCGGACGCCCCGGCCATAATGGCCGAGCGCACCGAGCGTCTCGGCCTGATCAGGGCGATCAAGAAAAGGCTGGACTCGGTTGACCGGGCACTGTCGAGAGTTGAAATCGGTCAGTACGGTTCCTGCATTCGGTGCGAACAGCAGATCGGCGCCGCCCGGTTGAAGTTCCGCCCCGAATCGGTTTATTGCGTTACCTGCAAGTTGTCCCGGGGCTGAGAGGCGTTGCCGGGAACCTGGATCCATCTGGCCAAGCGATACCGGGAGGGAATGCGGTCCACGCCGCTCACCAGATCGGAGCGGCGGTGGGTGGGTGGTTTCTTGACCCGCCCGGAGTGGACGGCCTTCTGTGAACAGCCGGTGGCCGATCAGCGACATGGCTACTCGGCGGCCCGGGTGGTGCATGCCGCTTTGGACCCCAATCCCAGCGCGGTGCGGGCTGCTCTCCTGCACGACATCGGGAAGCGGCATGCTCGTCTGGGGTTGATGGGCCGGGCGTTGGCCTCAGTGGCAATCCGGCTACGGCTGCCGCTTTGGGGGCGAATCCGGACATATCGCAACCATGGGCCGATCGGTTCCCGAGAACTTCAGGAGTGGGGGGCGGAGTCCTTGGTGGTGGAGTTCGCCCGCGCCCATCATGGGTCTCGTCCTCCCCAGATCGAGCCCAAGGTGTGGAAGGCGCTGTGCGAATCCGATAAGGCTCACAGATAGGGCGGTTTTTCGATAGCATCCCGGTTGGTGACCCGCAGTTGTCATATCTCCACCGAGGCCTATGAGGGGCCTATCGACCTCTTCTATGACTTGGTGGTGGCGGATCGAATCGACCCGTCGATCTTAAGCCTCTCGGGTCTGGTGGAGAGCTTTCTCTCCGAACTCTTTCAAGGACCCCCGGTGGATCTGGAGCATCTGAGTGAGTTCGTCTGGGTGCTGGCGCTGCTGTGTCGGTTGAAGGCGCGAAGAATATTGGGGGCACAGCGGGATCTGCCGGAAGAGGCGTCGATGGAGAATCCCGACCGGGACCTGTGGTATCGCCTGGCCAACCTGACCTTCCGGGAAGTAGTGCAGGAATTGGCCGACCGCCTGGAGCAAAGGTCCGGATTGCGTCCCCGGGAGGCGGGACCGGACTGGTCGACAGTGGCGTCGACTCCGGAACTTGCTTTCAGTCTCGACTCGGAGGACCTGGCTGACCTGGCCAGGGACTTGATGACGGGAGTGCGCGCCACGCCCGACCTGGATCATCTGGCTTTGGATCTGCCCACCGTGGAAGAGGCGACAGACCGGCTTTGGAGTCTTGTGGGACCCGTGGGAGAGTGGTCTTTTGAGAAACTGTCCGATCGCTGTGTCGATCGGATTGAAGAGGCCGTCTGGTTCATGGGCCTCTTGGAATTGGCTCGCCAGGGAAGGGTGAGAATATCGCAAAACGCGCCACGAGAGGACATTCGCATCGAGGCGCGGGCGGTTCCCGCTCCGATGATGGCGACGGCGGACGGATGAGCTTGGACTCGGCCGCGGCCTTGGAAGCCATCCTGTTCGTGGCGGAAGCGCCGGTGACCTCCAAACGCCTCTCGGAAGTCCTGGGGATCGATTCGAGTGAGGTCCGGTCGGAATTGGAGGCGCTCGGCCGTCGCCTCCAATCGCCCCACCGGGGTCTGCGCCTGGAAAGGGTGGCGGGAGGGTGGCGGCTTTATACCCGTCCCGAATTGTCGGCCTACGTGGAGAGTTTCGTCAGCCGGGGGCCGATTAGAAGACTGTCGCTCCCGGCCCAGGAGGTGTTGGCGGTGATCACCTATCGCCAGCCGGTCTCCAAGAACCAGATCAGCGACATCCGGGGGGTGGACTCCTCCTCGCCGGTGCGCACCCTGGAAAAGACCGGCCTGATCGAAGTGGTGGGGCGGTTGCAGGTACCCGGTTATCCCGCACTGTACGGCACCACCGAACTGTTGTTGGAAAAGCTGGGATTGGACAGCCTTGAGGACCTGCCCCCTCTTTCGGACCTGGTCCCCGCGCCGGAGGTAATGGATGATCTCGCAGCCGCCGCGTTCGTCACCTGACAGCCGCATTCGTCTGCAAAAGGCCATCTCCGCCGCCGGATTGATGTCCCGCAGGGCAGCGGAGGATCTCATCGCACGGGGAAGAGTGACCATCGACGGGCGCGCCGCCCGGTTGGGTGATCGGGTCGATCCGGCTGCATCGGTGGTGGAGGTGGACGGGGCTCGGCTTCCCATAGCCGCCCATCTGGTCACGTACCTTGTCAATAAACCATACGGGGTGGTATCCACCACCTCCGACCCCCATGCGCCCCGGACGGTCGTCGATCTGGTGCCCGACCACCCGCGGGTATGGCCGGTGGGACGGCTTGACCGGCGAAGCGAAGGTCTGATCCTGGTGAGCAACGACGGTGATCTGACCAACCTGGTCACCCATCCCCGCTACGGGATCTCCAAGACCTACCGGGTGCTGGTGTCAGGGGTGCCCCGACCGGGGACGGTGCGCCGGCTGGTCGGAGGAGTGGAACTGGAGGACGGGCCGGCCCGGGCACTGCAGGCGCGGATGATCGACCGGACCGCCCGAGAGGCGCAACTTGAATTGGTGATGGGCGAGGGGCGCAACCGTGAAATACGACGGATGATGGAGTCGCTCGGTTATCCGGTCCGCAGACTGGTGAGGGTATCGATCGGCCCGCTCAGAGACGTGCGGCTTCGCCCCGGGAAATGGCGCAAACTGACGGGCCGGGAAGTGGCGACGATTTACCGGGCCGCGGTTGGGCAATAGTCTCGGCATGATGAACATGGACTTTCCTCCGGTGATACAGATCCCGGTGCTCAGACGTCCGGTGGAGGGTGTGGTACGCCCGCCGGGCTCCAAGAGCATCACCAACCGGGCGCTGGTGGTTGCTTCCCTGGCACAAGGAGGCGCCAGCCGTCTGGATGGGCCGCTGGAGGCGGACGACACCGAGGTGATGCGCTCCGGGCTTCGGCGATTGGGGGTGTTGATCGACGATGTCGATGATCCGTGGTTGGTGTTGGGGACCGGAGGCTCTCTGTCGGCCCCCGATGGAATTCTGTATGTGGGAGCTTCGGGGACTACCGCTCGTTTTATCACCGCCGTGGCTGCCCTGGCCCCCGGTCCGGTACGCATCGACGGAACCGAGCGAATGCGGGAGCGCCCCGTCGGCGATCTGGCATCGGCCCTGAATGAGGCCGGCGTCGAGATCGAGACATCGGGAGGATACTTCCCGTTGACCGTGAGGGGAGGAGCGCTTGGGGGTGGGGAGATCGAGGTGGACGTCTCCCGCTCCTCACAGTTTCTGTCGGCCCTCCTCATGGTGGCGCCCCTGGCGGAGGATGAACTTACGATCCGCACCCGGGGAGAGATGGTTTCGGGTCCCTATGTACAGACCACCTTGGAGGTTATGGAGAGTTTCGGGGCGGAGGCGCAGCGCGAAGTTGGCCCGGTTTACCGCATAAGACCCGGCGGATACCGGTCGACGTCTTTCGAGATCGAGGCCGATGCCTCGGCGGCGGTCTACCCGATGGCGGCGGCGGCCATCACCGGCGGAGTGGTGGGCGTCGAGGGCCTTGTACAGGGATCCACCCAGGCCGACGTGGCCGTGGTGGAAGTTCTGGAAGAGATGGGATGCCGGGTGGGCTGGAGGGGCAGCCGTTTGGTGGTGGAGGGGCCCTCCGACGGTGTCCTGCGAGGAGTGGATCGGGATTGCAGCCGCATGCCCGACGGAGCCCTGGGCCTTTCGGTGGTGTGCCTGTTTGCTTCAGGGCCGAGCCGGTTGAGAGGTTTGGGCACCCTGCGCCTCAAGGAGACCGACCGACTGGGGGCCCTTTCCACCGAACTGTCCCGGGCCGGCGCCCAAGCCTTGGTGGAGGGAGAAGACCTGATCATCAAACCCGGTCGGCTCCGGCCCTCCAGGTTTCATACTTATGACGACCACCGCATGGCCATGTCCTTCGCCTTGGTGGGTCTTCGTCAGGCCGGGGTGGAAATCCTCGATCCGGGATGCGTTACCAAGACCTGGCCGGGATATTTCCAAATGTTGAGGGCGCTGTGAGCATCAGGCAGCCGAAACAGTGGGAGGGGGTCATCGCCATCGACGGGCCTGCTGCCAGCGGTAAGAGCACTCTGGCTCGGCGGGTGGCTGCGGAATTGGGTCTGCCGTACCTCGATACGGGCGCGTTCTATCGAGCGGCAGCCCTGGCGGCTCTTCGGGCAGGGGCGGACTGTGACCGCGAAGCGGCGACGACGGCAGTGATCTGCCGGGCCACCATCGCCTACCGTGGCGGCCGCACCTGGCTTGACGAAGAGGATGTTGAGCGGGAGATCAGAACGCAACGGGTGTCGGAGGCGGCCAGCAGGGTTGCGGGGCTTCCCGGAGTGCGCCGGCTCCTGGTGGAGGCGCAGCGACGGTGGGTGGAGAACCGGGGAGGGTCGGCGGTGGTGGAGGGCCGGGACATCGGTTCGGTGGTTTTTCCCGAGGCGCCGGTCAAGGTCTACCTCACCGCGGCTTCGGGGGAGCGGACGCGTCGGCGGGCCGCGGAGATGACCGGGGTGGCCGGGGTGGAGGAGGTGGGGGCGAGTCTGGCCCGCCGCGACGAAAACGACACCGGACGCGCCGTTTCACCCCTTCGGCGGATGCCGGATGCGGTCGTGATCGACACCACTTCCCTGGGGCCCGATGAGGCGGCGGCCGAGGTGCTGAGGCTGGTGGGCGCCACCCGGGTGATCGAATGAAAGTCGCAGGGCTGCCGGCTTTGGCCACCGCCCGGGCGGGGGAGGATCTGCCGTGACCATGGTGCGCATCGTCGGGGCGCTTGATCCCCACGTCCATCTGCGGGGCATGGAGTGGGCACACAAAGGTGATTTCGATACCGAGACGTCCGCCGCCCTGGCGGGGGGATACACCGCCGTGTTGGACATGCCCAACACTCCTCCGCCCACCACCGACCGCCCGGGGCTGGAAAGGAAACTTTCCGAGTTGGCCCGAAGCGCCCGCTGTGACTACGGGGCGTGGCTGGGCGCCCATCCGTCCGGGGTGATAGCCCGATCCGAGTTGCGCTATCTGTCTTCGAGGGTGTGCGGTATCAAACTCTATTGCGGGCACACCACCGGGGGGCTGACCATCTCGGCATCGCAGATGGACCGGCAGGTGGCCTCCTGGCCGGGTCCGGGAGTGGTGGCCGCTCATGCCGAGGGTGAGATGGTCGGACGGTTCCTGGAGTCGCTGGCCCGGCACAAAAAGCGCGGGCATCTCTGCCACATCGACACCGCCCGGGCGGTAGCGGAGGTGACCGAGCACAAGCGGCGGGGAACGCAGGTCACCGCCGGGGTATGCCCTCATCACCTGTTCCTCACCGAGGGGGACCTGTCGGCGTTGGGTCCCCGGGCCATGATGAAGCCTGCGCTGGGGACTGCCAAGGATCGGGACGCACTGTGGGCGGGGATCAGGGACAAAGTGATAGACGTGGTCGAGTCCGATCACGCCCCCCACACCTGGGATGAGAAGCTGGGTTCTCCCACCCCTTTCGGGGTTCCGGGACTGGAAACCACCATTCCTCTGCTGTTCACCGCGGTCCGGGAGGGCCGGCTGACCAGGGAGCGGGCCGTGGAGTTGGTCTCGGTCGCGCCCCGCCGCATCTTCGGCCTGCCACCCCGCCCGGTCGATACCCACACGATGTTGGACACGGGGGCCCGTCGCGTGATCGGCGCCGACGACCTCTACACTCTCTGTGGCTGGACGCCGTTTTCGGGAATGGAAGTGTGGGGAGTGGTTCGTAGAGTCGTGATCCGGGGAAGGGTGGTTTTCGAGGACGGCGAAGTATTGGCGCCGCCGGGATTCGGTGTGAATCTGTATGCCGACAGTTCTTGAACTGGGCGCCGCCGAGGCCGTCTACCGGGTGTGGCGCCGGATCCTGTTTGCCCGGTCCGCCGACCAGGCCCATCGACTGGTCGTTCGACAACTGGGGTTGCTTGATCGGCGGGTGGGCCTTTGCAGGGCTGCGGCGGCCTACCGGAGGCGCTTTCATTCCTCGGTACAGGTCGGTCGGGTCAGTCTCGGCTCTCCTCTCATTCTGGCGGCCGGGCTGGTGAAGGGTGACGGATTCGCCACCGAACAGGCGGCGCTTCGGGCGGTTGGAGATGGTCGCAACATCATTGCGGGGTGGAGGTCGGTTCCCGCCTTGGTGGGGCCGGTGGAGATGGGATCGTTTACTCCCCGGCCGAGGTTGGGCAATACCGGGCGCCTGCTGTGGCGGGACACCGGGGGCCGTAACCTGATGAATCGAGTCGGCCTCCGGAACCCCGGGGCGGCGGCCGCGGCGGCCTTTCTGGCCGAACGATCGGATGCGCTCCCCGATGTCTACGGGATCAGCATCGCCTCCGATCCCGACCAAACCGATCCGGTTCGCCGTGACGACGGCACAGTGTGGGCGGTTCGCCGATTCCTGCAAGCCGGACTTCGTCCTTCCTGGATGACGGTGAACATCAGCTGTCCCAATGTTCCGCAGGGGTATGCCCATGCGGCCCTTCCCGAAGAGGTGGCTCGCTTGTGCCGGGCGATTCGCGATGAGCTACCGGAGGAGACCGCATTGTGGGTGAAGGTGGGTCCCGATGTCGGGGCGGGGCGGTACGGATCGCTGGCCCGAGCTGCCGTGGAGGGCGGTGCCGAGGCGATCGTGGCCACCAACACCGCCCCCGCGAAGATTTCGGACTCGAGGATCGGCGTGGGGGTGGGGGGCGCATCTCTCCATCCTCGGGCGCTGCGGGTGGTGGAGGAATTGGCGGTGGCCCGCCGGGAGTCGGGTACTGAATGGGCGATCGTGGGCTGCGGCGGAGTTTTGGACGGGGCCGGCTACCAGGCCTTTGTGGATCGGGGGGCGGGGGTCGTTCAGTACTGGAGCGCGATGGTGTTTCGCGGTCCCATGGCGCCGGCTCTGATCCTGTCGGAGGCGGCCAGGCTGTGATGACCAGCGCCGAAAAGGCTGCCGATGCCCTGCTGGAGGCGGGGGTGCTGATCCCGTCACCCGAGGCGCCCATCACCTTCGCCTCGGGAATCCGCTCTCCGGTCTATATGGACATCCGGCGGCTGCTGGCTTCTCCTCCCGCATGGAAGACCGTGATCGACGGGCTGTTGGAAAGACTGGTTGTACACGGTTCGGCGCCGGAGGTGGTGGCCGGGGTGGCAGTGGGAGGCGTTCCCCACAGTGCGGCCGTGGCCTACGCGGCGAATCTGCCTTCCTGCTTCGTCCGCAAAAAGGCCAAGGAGTACGGTCGGGGAAGGGCGGTGGAAGGGGCGGACGTCAGTGGAAGACGGGTGGCGCTGGTGGAGGATGCGGTCACCACCGGCGGCTCCAGCCTGCAGGCTGTCAGGGCTCTCCGTCAGGCAGGCGCCGAGGTGACGATTTGCCTGGCGGTGGCCGGGTACGGGTTCCGTGACACGTTTTCGGCTTTCCGGAAAGCCGGTGTGGAGTTTTCCCTGTTGGTCCCGTTCCTGGAGTTGCTGGATGCGGCGTCGGGCCGCGAAGAATTCCCGCCGCAGGCGCTGGATGAGGCGCGCCGGTGGTGGGCGGATCCTCGCGGATGGGGGTCGGTGTAGATGGGCGGGTTCGAGGAGCGGCTCAACGCTCGGATGGAAGATACTCAAAGCCTGCTGTGTGTGGGTTTGGACCCCGCCCCGGGGTTGTTGCTGGGCGACGGCGGCGACCCGTTGTTCGAGTGGGGTCGGCGGGTGATTTCCCAGACCCATCATTATGTCTGCGCCTTCAAACCCAATCTGGCCTTCTACGAAGCGCGAGGCTCTGCCGGGATCGCCTCTTTGGAGAAGATCATGGATTATCTGGCTTCTCGCCATCCGGATGTCCCGGTGATCGGAGACGCCAAACGCGCCGACATCGGTTCCACCAGCGAGGCTTATGCGCGGTTTCTCTTCGACCAACTGGGATTCGACGCGGTAACTCTCAACCCGTGGTTGGGAAAAGACGCCCTCCTCCCGTTCCTGGAGCGGGCGGACCGGGGCTGCATCATCCTGTGCCGCACCTCCAATCCGGGCGCCGATGATCTGCAGACCGTGACGGTGGAGGGAGAGCCCCTCTGGCAGCGGGTGGCGCGTATGGTTGCGCGGGAGTGGAACGTGCTGGGTAACTGCTTGCTGGTGATGGGCGCCACCCGTCCCGACGATCTGCGTGTGGCTCGTCGACTGGCAGGTGATATGACTTTTCTGGCTCCCGGAGTCGGCGCCCAGGGCGGCGATCTGCAAGAGGCATTGCAGGCGGGGCTCAACTCCCGGGGACGGGGATTGATCATCAACAGTTCTCGGGCCATCACCACCGCTCCTGATGCGGCGGCGGCGGCGGCGGATATGCGCCAAGCGATCAATCAAGGCCGGGGTGTTGCCTGAATTTCTCCTTTGGCAATGATTGAGAGAAGAGAGAGTCGCGAAAAATCCTCCTTCGAAACCATTGGAAATCCTTGTCTTTGTCCCAGGGGCATCGCATATTGGATAGACAAACATGTGGTGTGCGGTCCGGACCGCCCTCATCAGATGGCCCTGGTTTCGGGGAGAAGAATCTCAACCGTCTTTCCCCGAGACAGGGCTGCTGGCCGACGACAGAACCTTCGGTTTCGGATAGTCCTGCACGCATCCGGACTTCGGCGGTGGCAAGGAGGCGGCGGGTCGGGAGGGAATCCCAAAATTAAGAGGACGGCGGTCGCAGCGGTGCCCCTGACCTTTGGGCTTTGGCAGGTGTTGTCCCCGGTCGACGTCGGGGCCGAGAATGTCTTAAGGTGGATTGCGGCCTTTGGTGGGCATCAGCAGCAGGGGACGTTCGCAGATTCGGCTGACCCGGGCGGTCACCGACGACCACACGTCGGGTTCGAAGAACTGGCGGGTGGCGCCCATGACGATGAGGTCGGCATGCATCTTCTCGGCTTGGGCAACGATCGCCCCCGCCAAGTCGTGGCCGGCCACATAGGACAGTTCCGGGTCGATCCCCGCCGCCCGGAAACCGCTTGCCAGGGTGGCTACCGCCCGCTCTCCACGCTCGCGGATGTAGTCTTCCTCTTCAGCCGAGGCGTGGTGGGGATTCTCCTCGGGGGTTTCGAAAAGGAAGGAGCGTGGCTTGCGCCGGAACTTGCTGAGCAGGGATCGGGGTACCTGGACCACCGTGAGGATCACAACTTTTCCTCTTTCGCCCACCAGTGAAGCACAAATATCGATGACCGGCGGTGCCTGAAGCACACCCGAAGTGCAAACCAAAACCCGCACAGTCTGCCAGAATACAACACATGCTTTCAAACCAACTGCTAAACAAGGTCACTTGGAAGATTCCCAATGCACTGGCTCTGGTGGGATCCGCCTCGGGTGAGACCTGGAACGGAATGACCACCTCCTGGATCACCCAACTGTCCATGGAACCGGTTCTGATCGGTATCGGGGTCGACAACAGCGCGGTAACCCATCGGCTGATCAGTGCAGGAGGGAGTTTCACGGTCAACTTGTGGGATCCAGCCGACAAGCGGGTGTTCGTAAAATTCTCGAAACCGGCCGTACGGAGAGGTATGACCCTCAATGACCGCCCGGTAAGGATCGGAAAGACCGGAGCGCCCGTCTTCGAGGACGCCATCGCCTACATGGACTGCCAGGTTCGATACGCCTGGGATATGGGAACGCACACTCTGTTCATAGGAGAGGTGGTGGATGCGGGTATCCGCGACGACACCATCCGGGCCGCGGCCATGAGCGACACCCGGATGAAGTACGGCGGCGTCAAACGGGGCGGTCACTGAGATCCGATCCCCGGCGGCGCACCGACTGTGAGACAAAGCCGAAGGAGGATGGCTGCAGCGGCACTTAAATGTTCTGTGCCTGAAAATCCTCGGGGAAGGTGAGTTTGAGATTGGCAGGATCGCCGGGCACTGCCCTCATCTTCAAATCTGAGAACCGTTCCACTGTCTCGGCGGTGTCCACCCCCTCGAATCCCGCTTCCCGGGCGAGGTGATAGGCGGCCAATAGTTCCGATGCCCAAAAAACCTGGGGGGTCTGCGCCCGATGCAGCCGGTCACCTGTCAGGCCCATCAGGTCACCTCGCTCAGACACGCCGAAGGCAGGGCTTTCCATCGTCATGGTGGGTACCGCGCCGCCATGACGATTCGCAAGCCGGAACAATTCCTCCAGCAGGCTTTCACTCAAGAAGGGTCGGGCGCCGTCATGAATAGCCACCAGATCGAGTCCCCCGTTGCGGATCCGGTCGGACAGGGCCTCCAATCCACGGAATTCGCTACGATGGCGAGACGCGCCCCCGCTCACCATTTTCCACGGCGTGCTGATCCCCGATTGCTCAACCACCTTCTCGGCCAACTGCCGATCCTGGGGTCTGATAACCAGCACCAGTTCGACCACCCACGGGGAGCGATCCAAGGTTCTGAGCGAGTGGCTGATCATAGGGGCGCCGACAACGTCGATGTAGGCCTTGTTGCCCGAGAATCGGGCGCGGGACCCTTTCCCTCCTGCCAGTAGTATTCCTGCCGCCCGACCTCCGTGGTTTTTCATCAGCCCATAGGTAGGGTAGATGACTCAAGCCGCGCCGAGGTGACCATGTCCCCAATCCTGCCGCCTTCCTCCGGTCTGCGCTCCTTTGAGGGGTTGATGGTGTTCTTCCCTCCCCTGGTGTCGCTGCGGCAGGGTACGGTAATGATCGACGCCCGTGCAGTCCGCCAGAGCATGAAGGAGGCGCCGGCGGGGGTGCGGGCGGTGGCGTTCTCATCCGATCCCGGTAAATCGCCGGGGGCGCTACAGGTGTTCCATTCGATGGGGGAAGTCTTGCGGGAAGGAGTCGATGCGGTGGTCTCCGTCCGCCCGGTCTCCGAAGCGGTGAAGGTGGTGGATGACAGTTGGGTGGTGGGAAGCCTGGACCGCTCCACCCTGGTCTCCGTCACCCTCCCGATTCTGATAAGTCGTTCGACGCTGGCTACTTTGCTTTCGGCCACCGCCGAGGTGTTGATGGATCCTATCCGGGAAATAATGAGCGCCGGCGGCTCGGTCCGGGCGGTTTCCCAGCTCACCTAGTCCACACGGCCGGGGGGAAGTCCGCGAAAGAAACTCCCGTCTGCAGGTAGCCTCTCCCCTTTGCGATAGATAACAGTGTATGACAGTGTTATTCAATCGCAGTTCTTCCAGAGTGTGGCGTCATCGGGTGCTGGCGGTGCGATGCGGCATGGATCCGGTGTTGCATGCGCTGGCGCCTCTCGGCCTGGCCGCTGCCCGGGGAACGGCGCTGGTGGTGGATCTCGACCAGGAAGCCACCACCTATCCGGGATCGACATCTCTGGCCAAGCTGGTGGACTCCCAACCCAGGCTGGCTGATTTGCGTCCCCGCCGAGCGGGTGTGGCGGTGCTTCCCAACGGGTCGGTGAGCGTCTTGGAGACTGCCGAGGTCGTGGAGGCCTTGGTGGCGGGTTGGCCGGCGGTGGTGTTCCGCCTGGGTTCCTCTTTCGACCTCCCCACCAGTGTGGGGGAGACGCCGGTAGTACCGGTTGTTCCACTCCTGCCCGGCTTTCTTTATCCTTCCGTGACCAGCCCGGCGGTCTATCAGGCGACTTCTCACGGTCCGACGCCCCGGGTCCGGGGGATTCTCCTGCCTCCCTTGGGCAGATCCCACATCCATCACATGCTTTCGGGGATGAATTTTCCTCCCCGGCGGTGGACCCGGGCGTGGGAGAAAGCGTGGAGCGTGTCATGGCTCTGATCGACCGGCTGGTAGACACGGTCCTGCTGTCCGATTTCCCCACCGACCGGGCCAGTCTGACCCAACACGTCCGAAGGATGGTGGCGACCGAAGCCCCGCTGGCGCCACCCGGCATCGTAAAGCAGGTGGTGGATTCGCTGATCGGATTGGGGCCGCTGGAGGAGTTGCTGCGTGAACCCGATGTCACCGATGTGCTGGTCAACTCTCCCAACGAAGTCTGGGTGGAAAGGGCTGGACGACTGCAGAAGACAGACATCTCATTCGGAACCGATCAGGCCGTCACCGCGGCCGTGGAGAGAGTGATAGCTCCGCTGGGTCTGCGCATAGATCGGGCTTCTCCGATGGTGGACGCCCGTCTGGCCGACGGCAGCCGGATTCACGCCATAATTCCGCCGGCGGCGGTAGATCACCCGATAGTGGCGGTGCGCCGGTTCGTGCCCCAGGCCCAGGACCTGGAGGCCCTGGTGAAACTGGGGTCGGTCACGCCCGACCAGGCCGATGAACTCCGCTCGATCGTCAGGGAGCGCAGGAACCTGTTGGTATCCGGTGGAACCGGCGCCGGTAAGACCACTTTGCTCAATGTCCTGTCGGGCCTGATCGATGACACCGAACGGGTGGTGGTGGTGGAGGACGCTTCGGAACTTCGATTGCGGGGTCACGTGGTGCGACTGGAAGGTCGTCCCGCCAATTCCGAGGGAGTCGGGGCGATCAGCCTCCAGCAGTTGATTCGCTCCGCCCTTCGTCTTCGACCCGACCGGATAGTGGTGGGAGAGGTGCGGGGTCCCGAGGCGCTCGATCTGGTCAACGCTCTCAACACCGGACATTCGGGGTCCATGTCCACCCTGCACGCCAACAGCCCCGCCGAAGCCGTGTGGCGGCTGGAAACCCTGGCGCTGATGGGATCCCGCAACCTTGCAGCCGAAGCGATCCGCGCCCAGATTCGCTCCGCCATCGACGTGGTGATACAGGTGGAAAGAACTGATGGCCGTCGCCGGGTGACGACCATCCAACACAATCGGGATAAACATTGAACGCTCTTGCGCCGCTGCTGGTGGGATGGGCGTTGACAGCCGGTATGGACTGGCGTCTCGCCGCCTTGGTGGCCGCCACGTTGTGGCAGCCCTGGCTGGTGGCGGTGCTGCTGCTGGGATTGGTGTTGGTCGATGCTCGCCGGGTCCGCAACCAAAGGGGCGGATGCTCGGAGGAGGCGCACGTGTTGCTGGGGGTCGCTGGTGAACTTCGGGCCGGCCAGGGCGTTCGCGCCGCCATAGCCGAGGCCGGTCAGCGATCAACCCGCCTCAACTTCCGTTCGGTCCGGCGGCTGGTGGCGTCCGGCGCCTCCTTGGATCGGATCTCGGACGCTTTGTCCGAGGCCATGCCGGTCCACGGCGCCTTGACAGCGGCGGCGCTGCGCGTGGCGGATCGGACCGGAGGGCGGGTGGCGGAGGTCTTCGATGCAGCCGCCGCACTGGCGTTGGAGGAGGACGAGCTTCGGCAGGAACGCAGGGCAGCCACCGCTCAGGCAAGGACCTCGGCAGTGGTGGTGGTGGGGATCCCGGTGTTGGTCATCGTCTATCGGATCCTCAGTGGCGACTTGGCGCGAAGCATGTCCGCCAGCCCCGTCTCCGCCTTCTTGACCCTATCGGGGATAACGCTTCTGGGTCTGGGGATAGCCGTGATGTTGATCCTGATAAAGAGAGCTACGCCGTGAAAACCGGCGCTAGGAGCATCACCTCGATCGGGGTCGGCGCCCGGGGCCATTGGGCTCTGTTGGGGGCGGCGGCCTTGCCGTTCCGTTGGTGGTGGTTGGCGTTGTCGGGGGCGATGGCCTGGTGGTTGGTGCACCGGGTGCGTACCCGGCGGCGACCGGTCGACGTGGCCGACGTCATCCGCTTCGGCCGGTTGCTGGTGGTTCCGCTCACCGGAGGACTGTCTCTGGCCAATTCCCTGATGATGGCTGCCCGGGAAGCTCACCCTCGACTTCGGATGGAAGTTTCACAGACGCTGCGACAAAGCAGGCAGTTCGGTCTGGCCCGGGCACTGGCGTCCAGCGGCGGCCATCTGGGAGAATTGTTCGGAAGGATGGCAGGCGCCCAAGCATCGGGAAGTTCACTGGTGCGAGCGGTGACCACCCATGTGGACAACCTGCACTACCAGACCCGGATGGAAGCTCTCTCCCGCATTCGCTCCCTGCCGGTGACTCTGGCGGTTCCTCTCACCCTGCTGATCGTCCCCGGGTTCCTGCTGGTCCTGGTGGGGCCCCCGGTGGTCTCCCGGGTGGCCGAAATGCTGACCGGGCTGGCAGGCCCATGAAATCCCCCTTCCCCCCGCCCCGGCCGGACGCCGGGAACAAAGACCAAAGGAGGTCTGGACAAATGACGGCTCTGTGGACGAGGATGATGATCTGGTTCGACCGCGATCAGCGGGGTCAGGGCACCGTGGAGTACATCCTGGTGGTTCTGGCGGTTGTGGCGGTGGCCACCGTGTTGGTGCAATGGATAAGGAAGGGTTCGGGCGACAATCTGTTGGAATCCATTTTCCGCAAGGCGCTTGACTTCGTCAAGGGCAAGATCGGCTTCGGGTTCTAGAACCGGGCAGATGGATGCGTGACGAGAAGGGTTCCCTGGCGGTGGAGGCGGTGCTGGTGCTTCCCATCATCCTGTTGGTGCTGGTGGCGGTGGCCGAATTGTTCCTCATAGCTGTAACCCGTCTCGAAATGGAGGCCGCTGCCCGAGAAGGCGCTCGGGTGGCGGCCACCCATCCCGATCCCGCCCGGGCGGCCCAGGCAGTGCGCGGCGCTCTTTCGCCCGGGTTGACGGACAAGGTTCGGATCGAGGTCACCGCAGCCTCGGTGGTAGGTGCTGCGGTGCGGGTGGAGGTCTCGATGCGTTATCGTCCCGTAACACCGCTTCTGGACCGATTCTCCCTGGTTCTCAACAGTCGGGCCGTGATGCAAAGGGAAGGGTGAGGCCTGATGATGCAGGAGAGAGGCGAGCGAGGGGCGATCTCGGTTCTGGCGCCGGTGGTGGTGGGAATGATCCTGGTCATGGCGGTGGCCCTGCTGGACGTCACGGCTGTCCTGTCCGCCCGAACCCGTGCTCAGACCGCCGCTGACGCGGCGGCGCTGGCGGCCGCTACGGCCACCTTTACCATGACCTCGACTCCCCGGGAGGCCGCCCGCCGGATGGCCGAGGCCAACGGGGCCGGGCTGGTATGGTGCAAGTGTCCGGTGGATCGTCGTCCGGAATCGAGGGTGGTGTCGGTGAGAACGCAGATGCCTGTCCGGCTGTGGTTGTGGAATGACGTCAGGATCTACGCGCAAGCCCGCGCTGAATTCATTCCCTACCCTGAGGGACAATGAGCGCCAGAAGCAAAGGCGGCACCCGGGCAATCACTTTCCTTCAGAAGGCCGGGGTTTCCTTCCGGCTGCACTCCTACCGGGTGGATTTCGCGGCGGTGGAGGACTACGGGAGGGCGGTGGCCGAACAACTGGGCGTCTCGCCGAAGCGCCTGTTCAAGACCCTGGTGGTGTTCGCCGACGATCAACCAATGGTGGGCTTGGCGCCGGCAGATGCCCGGCTCAGCGAAAAGAAGCTGGCCAAGACGGTCGGCGCACGGCGGGTGAGTTTGGCTTCTCCCAGGGAGGCTTCCCGCCTCACCGGTTACGTACCGGGCGGGATCAGCCCGTTCGGGCAGCGCCGAAAGATGCCGGTGCTGGTAGACGAATCCGCCTTGACCTACCCGGCCATCTGGGTGAGCGCCGGCAAGCGCGGACTGCAGATCGAGATCAATCCATCCGATTTGGTGTCGCTTCTGGCGGCGACAGTCGCGTCCCTCGCGCTCGGTTAGCCTACGCTTGGCGTCGCGTCAAAGCCCGCCGAAAGGGAAAGAATGTTAGACGAAGACCGCCTCGAGGAAATATTCGACTATATAAAGAAGATCCACCGGTGGGTCCTTTTCATCGGAGTGGTGACCATTCTCGGCGTGGTGCTCAGTGTATGCGGTGCCCTTGTGCCTGCTTAACGACGGATCGTCGTCTTGACTGTTAACCGAGCCAAAGATCGCCCTGCTGGCCGAGTGGGTGGCGTGGACGGGGTGAGAGGGGGTGCATGGATCATGGCTGTCACCAGTCTGGCATCCAGATCCCAGGTGGAGTTTTCGGTGTGGGGGTCGTTTTCTGACTTGTGGACCCATGCGTGCGATGAGGGCCTTTTGGCTGTCGGGGTGGACATTCCCATCGGATTGCCGCTCCAGTCGGGTCGCCTCGCCGATCAGCAAGCTCGCGAATGTTTGAAAGGACCCCCTAATCGAACCTCTTCCGTGTTTTCGGCTCCATCCTTGAGGGCTCTTGACGCCACCACCTACCAAGAAGCCCAGGAACTCTCAGTCCGGGACATGGGCAAAGGGCTGACCAGGCAGAGTTACGCCCTATTACCAAAGATCCGGGATGTACGAGAATCGCTGGCGAATTTGGCCGCCTTCAGTTCCCAAGCTCGACCTCAAGCTGCGGAAGTGCATCCGGAACTGAGCTTCCAGAAAATGCACGGGGCGCCCATGCGCTTTCACAAGAGTCGCCAAGCCGGCGTTGCCCAGCGTCTGAAGCTATTGGAGGAACACTTTCCCAGCATTGTCGAGGCTGCCCTGTTTACGGAAATACCCGGTCCGCCCGCTCCAGTACTCGACGATGCGCTCGACGCTGCGGCGGCTGCATGGTCAGCCCGTCGTATTGTCAGAGATAAGGCGACATGTCTGGGGGCCGGTGAGATCGACCCGATAGGGTACCCGATGAATATCTGGGTGTAGCAACGCCGCGACCATCGGGCTCAGGCGGTCCGAAAAGTCCGGTTTCGTTTGCAGGATTCGGTGATCGTCGGCCCTGTTACGGTTCTCCCTCATGGTCTCAAACCGGCAGATACTGGCAATGCTCGACGAGTTGATCGAACTTGCCACTCTGGAGGAGGGTTCGCCACAGTCCTTCAAAGTGCGGGCCTACGAGCGGGCTCGGCGGGCAGTGGAAAGCCAGACAGGGGAGGTGGCTGCATTGGACGTAAAGCAGATCCTGGGGATTGTGGGGATCGGCAAGAGCATTGCCTCCACCATCGTCGAATTCTCCGACACCGGTCAGGTGGCCAAGCTGGAGAGGCTGCGATCCAAATACCCCCCCGCGTTCCGGGAGTTGACTCGGATACCGGGGCTGGGGCCCAAGACGGTAAAGATGATCCGGCGGGAACTGGGAGTGGAGTCATTGGACGATCTGCTGTCGGCGCTGCGGCATCAGCAGCTTCGCGATCTGCCCGGCCTGGGCCCCACCAGCGAGGCCAAGATAACCCGGGCCGTTGAAAGGCTGGGTCTGGCGGGGAAGAACCGGCGTATTCCCCTGGTCAGGGCTCTGCCGATCGCCAGGACGTTCCGCCATGACCTCGGACGGCTGGAAGGTGTGACTGCGGTGGAAATCTGCGGAAGCGCCCGCCGATTCCGAGAGTCGGTGGCTGACGTGGATCTGGTGGTGGCAGCGGACCCCACCGCCTGGGCTGAGGTGATGAAGTCGGTGTCGACCCATGCCCTGGTTGAAGAGACCCTTCTTTCGGGAAAGACCAAGACGTCGGTGCTTACCAGAGGCGGGCTGGGAGTGGATGTGAGAGTGGTTGCTCCCTCCCAGTTTGGGGCAGCAGTCCTGTACTTCACCGGTTCCAAGGCCCACAATGTGCGACTTCGCCAGTTGGCGATTGCCCAGGATCAGTTGCTGAACGAATACGGATTGTTCCCCCAGGGGGAAGACCGGCCGGTGGCTTCGGAGTCCGAGGAGCAAATCTACGAGGCGCTGGGAATGACCTGGCTTACGCCGGAGATTCGAGAGGATGCCGGGGAGGTGGAAGCTGCCCTGGAACGGCGGGTTCCCCGGTTGGTGACGGCTGGGGAGATCCGGGGAGATCTTCACTTTCACACCGATCGATCAGGTGACGGGCGCTCTTCGCCTGCCGAGATGGTGCAGGCTGCGATCAGGGCCGGACTGGAATACGTGGCCATCACCGACCACGGAGAGGATCTGGCCATCAACGGGCTCTCACGGGAGCAGATGGGTGCTCACCGCAGACAGATCAGGGAACTGGGGAAACGCCATCCGCAGATCGAGTTGCTGTTCGGGTGTGAACTGAACATCGGCGCCGACGGAAGTCTGGATTACGATCTCGACTTTCGTCTGGGTTTTGACTGGTGCGTGGCTTCCATCCATTCTCACTACGACCTAACCCCCCGACAGCAGACCGACAGGCTCCTTCGGGCGGTGGCCGATCCATCCGTCTCGGTCATCGGGCATCTGACCGGCAGGATGCTGGGGCGGCGTCCGGGCATCGAGTTGGAACTGGGGCCGGTGTTGGAAGAGATGGCGGCTCGGGGGGTGGCGTTGGAGGTGAACGGTGCGCTGGATCGTCTGGACGCCTCCCCGGAGGTGATCCGCCGGGCGGTGGATGCGGGGGTGAAGCTGGTCATCTCCACCGACTCCCACCATGTTTCGGAACTGAAAAGAATGTCCTACGGAGCGGCCAACGCTCGCCGCGGCTGGGCGACCCCCGAGGACGTGCTCAACACCCTGTCCCGAACCCGGTTCCTTTCCCACCTGCGGTCCGTGCGAAGCTCGGCTTAGATCCGCCGGCAGCGTTGCGTGACCCATTTCCTCCTATATTGCGTGACCTAATTCCTCCCGCAATACGTGAAGACTCGCGCTTGCAGTTAGGCTGGCAGGCTTTCCCTCGGGACGGAAAGCAAACAGAGCAGACGAGACACGGCGGGTCCTATCGGGGTTCTGAAGTCTTGCGCTTCCGTCAAGGTTTCTGTGTCAGTCCCAAAGCCATTCGAGCTCTGTGAAGGCGAGCCTCCCCTCGAAGTTCTCGATATTGTCCTCGACGTTGAGGATCAAACACCGGTCATAGCCGCCGTTGGCGACTCCTCGCAGCCCCCGGCCGATCATCTGGAAGTAGAGGTTCGGACTGTAGACCGGGCGGGCGACGATGATAGCTCGAGTCTTGGGAGCGTCGAACCCTTCCCGGAACACCGCATAGTTGACGAGTGCCTTCACTTCTCCCTCTCGAAACTCATTAACCACACGACGACGGACAGCTGCCCCGGTGTAAGCCGCTGACTGCACGGGCCTTGATCCCGCTTGCAGTAAGCAGGGCAGCAACCGTCTTGGCGTGATCCACAGACGCAGCAAGACCAGGGTGGGTCAGTCCGGATCGAGCCTGATATAACCTGCCATTGCCGAGTCTTCGTCAGCGAGTTGAATGGAATTGATTCGGCGCGACATCCGTCCAGATATCATCTCCACCGGTGATCAGCAGGAAGGACTGACCGGCAGGAACTACCACGCAGACATTACCTTGAATGCTGCCCCCGGGCGGAATCTCTTGCAGAGTGTCCACTTCGCCTGGAATGACCTCACTGCACTCGGTTCCCACTTTTCCGTCGTTCGCCAAAGCGCTGAAATCAACTTCCAGCCATGGAGTGCGGAACTCCTCATCTATGTTTGTCAACCTTACCTGTACCAGGGCGTACCTCCAGCCAGAAGGGGGTGCCTCATTGAATTGGTTCTCACTCAGCACAGTGCGTGTGGCATTGTCAACGACACTGAGCACTTCCACTTGCCAGTAGCCCACGATGCCGAATTCCCGCATTGGGATCGGTGACCGTTCGGTGGAATGAGTCCATATCTTCAACCCGTTTCTTATGAGATACGGCGAGGTGGTCGTCGTCGTTTGCCTCGTGGTCGTTGTTGGTGTTTCGCTTGAGATCGTGTCCTGATCAACTGCATTGCTTGAAGCGTCCTGCGAATCCGCCTCGACACAAGCGCCGACTAGAGCAGCGGCCGCAAGAGCGGCAACTATCAGTAGCTTCTTCATGGTCTGCTCCTTCCTTGGGAGCGTGGTCGCCCATCGGATACCACGCCACCTCCTAATGGTGATCCAGCCTGTTTTGCTCTCTCTTCTTTTACACCCTGACAGGATGGCAAGAGGGTGTGACAGACGGCGCTACCCTGCCCCGATCTGGACATATCCTTAGGGGTCGCGTGGGTAGGTGCTGACCTGCGAAAACGTAGTCTTTGGGGGGTTTGACGGTTCATGATGTTGACCAGGTATTTTGCGGAACAGGCATGGTTCAGGGTGCTGGAGGGCGGCAATCGCGATCTCCCTAACCGCGCGGCCCTCTAAGGGTGACAGGGCGTGTTCACATTATGTAGGGTGCCGCTGATGAGGTGGAGGTGATGAGAGCGAGGAACGTGGACCGGCCGGGAGGCCGGTTTCTGTCACCAAGCGCTCGTGGGTCGGGTGTTTTCGATAGCGACCGAGCTATGAGGTGGATGTTGCGAAAGTTTTAGTGTTTGTTTTCACAATTTAGTGATATGCACGATGTTTTGTCACACCCCTTTTGCATACTGTACACATGAAACAAGCAGTCGACAGTCGGCGGTCCGCCAACCTGGCCAAGTTGCTGGCGCCCACCATGCCGGTGGTGGAGGCGTCGGTTGAAGAACTGAAACAGCGTATACAGTCCACCATCTGTGTCCAGAACCAGGCCGCCGCGGTCCGCGCTGAGGCGGTGTCGGAGTTGCGCCGCCGCCAGGGAACGGAGAAGGTGGAAACGATTTTGCGGGAGGACGGGCTGTTGGGCCGTCGGAAGGCCCGGTCGGAGGTGGAGACCGCCCGGGGGTTGGAGGAGCTGCCCAAGACACGGGAGGGTTTCCTAAAGGGAGAGATCTCTGCTGACAACGCCCGTATTTTGGCGGGTGCCAATCAGAGGGGAGCCATTGTCGAGGACGAGTTGTTGGACGGTGCCCGTTCCCAGTCTCCTGACAAGTTCGCCCGGACGGTACGCAAACACGAACAACAACGCTCCCAAGATGATGGTGTGTCGAAGTTGGAGCATCAGCGTTCCCGCCGGTTCGCGAAGATCACCACCGACCAGGACGACGGAATGACCGTTCTTTATGGGAGGTTCGACCCGGTCACCGGCGCCCGGGTCGAGACGGCGGTGTCTCACATGATGAACCAACTCTGGCACAAGGAAGATCCCAGGAATCGGGCTACTGCGGGTCAGCGGATGGCCGACGCCATAGCCAAGCTCCTTACTCGGGAAGGGGACGGTCGTTCCCAGGGGGTGCGCCTGTTGTTGATCGCCGACTATGACGCGGTCAGCCAACAGTTGGGCAACCCTCGCCTGGAGAACGGAACCCCCCTGCCCGCCCGTACCCTGCGGCAGTTGGCCTGTGACGCTCAGGTCCTCCCGGCGGTCTTTGCGGGTTCGTCGGTGCCGTTGGATGTGGGACGGGCCCGGCGGACGGCCAGCGGTTCCCAGCGGGCCGCGCTGGTCGCCCGGGACAAACACTGTGTGGGGTGCGGCGCCAAGGCCTCCTGGTGCCAGGCGCATCACATCGTCCACTGGCAAGACGGGGGTCTCACGAACCTGGACAACATGTGTCTTCTGTGCAGCAGATGCCACCACAAGGTCCACGACAATGACTGGCAGGTTGAACGCACTACAACCGGCGCCTACCGGCTCCGCCCACCACCCACCCAATGGGGACGCCCACCCCGACCTAAGTACCGGAACCGCCGACGCCGACCCACGCGCCGACGCCCGATCAAACAACGAAAATGAAACAGTCCGCCACCCCAAAAGCGTCAACACGCCCTAATGGGCATTCCGTTGGGTTGAGAAGAGTCGAAAACAGAGGATCGGGCTCTCTCTTTCTAAACTGGATTCCGGTGTTGGAGGGGACTGCCCGGTCCCCCGCAAGAGAGAGGTAGTTCCCCTGATGGATCAGTCATTCTTTTTGATCGCAGCCCTGGTTCTGGCCCTGGCGGCGTTGTTGTTGGCGGTGTGGTTCACCCGGCAGGTGCTGGCTGCTCCGATGGGGAACGACCGGATGCGGGAGATTGCCGGCGCCATCCGGGAGGGGGCGATGGCTTTCCTGCGGCGAGAGTATCGATGGCTGGGGGTATTTGTGCTGGCCATGTTTGTCCTGATCGGCTTGGTGCTGGACGACGGATGGTTGCGGGCGATCGCCTACCTGTTCGGGGCGGCTCTCTCCGCCACCGCCGGCTTTGTGGGAATGAGAGTTGCCACCGCCGCCAATTCCCGCACCGCCGAAGCGGCCCGTCTGGGTGGTGTCCAGCGGGCATTGCCTCTTGCCTTTCGGGGCGGCGCCGTGATGGGTTTCACGGTGGCCGGTCTGGGTCTGGCGGGAGTGGCGCTGGGCTATCTGGTGTTTGTGGAAGTGGGGGGACTGGATCTTGGCCGTGGAGTGGAAATCGTGGCCGCTATCGGCTTGGGAGGATCGTCGATCGCTCTGTTTGCTCGCGTCGGAGGGGGGATCTATACCAAGGCGGCCGATGTCGGTGCAGACCTGGTGGGCAAAGTCGAGGCGGGAATTCCCGAGGACGACCCTCGCAATCCGGCGGTGATCGCCGACAACGTGGGAGACAACGTCGGGGATGTGGCGGGGATGGGCGCCGATCTCTTCGAGTCCTACGTGGGATCGCTGGTGGCGCCCATCGCCTTTGCCGCATTGGCTTTCGCCAACGCCTCCTACCAGTTGGAGGCCATCGTCTTTCCCCTGGCGGTGGGGACCGTGGGCATGCTGGCGTCCATAATCGGTTCCTTCTTCGTCAAGCCCAAAAGCGCTTCCGATCTGGCTTCGGCCCTGCATCGGGGAACCAACACCTCCATGGTGTTGGCTGCGTTGGGGATCCTGGGCGTCTCTTTTTGGATCTTCGGAGGCAACTCCGACGTTCGGCCTCTCGGTTTGTGGGTGGCGGTGGTGATCGGCTTGGCCGTGGGCTTTGTGATCGGAAAAATCTCCGAGATATACACCTCCGACCACTACCGGGCGGTGAAGGACATCGCGCAGCAGGCTGAGACCGGCCCGGCCACCGTGGTGCTGGCCGGAGTGGCGGTGGGAAAGAAGTCGGCGGCATATTCGGTGCTGGTGGTTGCGGCCGGCATCGGAGGAGCGTATGCGGCGGGAGAGTGGGCACTGGGTGATGTCGGAGGGATCTACGGCGTGGCCGTGGCGGCCATCGGGGTGCTGGCCACTTTGGGCATCACCATCGCGGTGGACGCGTATGGTCCGATCGCCGACAACGCCGGGGGGATAGCCGAGATGGCCCATCTGCCTCCCGAAGTCCGGGAGACCACCGATGCGCTGGATTCACTGGGCAACACCACCGCAGCCGTTGCCAAGGGATTCGCCATCGGCTCGGCAGCGGTCACCGCCTTGGCGTTGTTCGCCACCTTCACGCAGGCGGTGGGCCTGGATGTGATCAACATCGTCTCCGTCGAGGTGACCGTCGGATTGTTCCTGGGCGGGATGTTCCCGTTCCTGTTCGCCGCCCTGACCATCTCGGCGGTGGGACGTGCGGCGTTCACCATGATCGAGGAGGTACGCCGCCAATTCCGGGAGATTCCGGGATTGAGAGAAGGGCGCCCGGAAGCTCGGGCCGAGTACGCCCGGTGCGTGGACATCGCCACCGGCGGGGCGCTGCGCGAGATGGTGCTCCCCGGAGTGCTGGCGGTGGCCTTGCCGCTGGTAATCGGGTTCATCTCCACCTCCGCCCTGGGTGGCTTTCTGGCTGGAGCGCTGGTAACCGGTTTCCTGCTGGCCATCTACATGGCCAACGCCGGGGGCGCCTGGGACAACGCCAAGAAGCACATCGAGGCGGGAGCGCGGGGCGGAAAAGGCTCTGATGCTCATAAAGCGGCGGTGATCGGCGATACGGTGGGTGATCCCTTCAAGGACACCTCGGGGCCGGCGATGAACATCGTGATCAAGGTGATGACGATCGTCTCCTTGATCTTTGCCGACGCCTTTATCGGCTAGGCGGATCCCATTTTCCGATCTCCGTCCAGGAATTCCCCGGACGGAGGGTGATCACCGAGCAGTGTTCAGGTCGATCCTGGAACAACCGGTGAGGGGGCTGGCCGGTCAAAGCCAACCGCCCCGCTTGGATGGGGTCCTGGTGACCTACTACCACCACCTCTCCTCCGCAGGTGGAGGCCGCCACTTTCTGAACTGCGTTCGCAATTCTCTCAGCCAGTTCCGCCAGGGTTTCGGGAGCGAAACTCAGGTCGGAGGGATGCCGTAGATAGGCCTCGACCTCCCCGGGAAAGAGCGTGGGTATCTGTTCCCATCGGTGACCTGCCCATCGATCCAAGAGTTTCCATTCCACCAAGTCGGAAAGCACCTGCACCTGCACCCGGTGAGGTGCCGTGAGGTTTTCTGCGGTCTCCAGGGCCCTGGTCAGCGGTGAGGACCACACCGCCGCAATGGGTCGGCGAGCCAGGTACCGGGCAGCCTGCCGCGTTTGGCGAACACCACGGGGACTCAGCCTGAATCCGGGCAGTGAGGCATAAACCAAGTGCTGGGGATTGTGGACTTCGCCATGGCGCACCAAATGAACGAGTTCGGCCATATTACGTCTCAGCTTATCGGGTACTGTGATGAGGATGATCCGCCCCGCATTCGCCGAACCGATCCTCCATGTGGACATGGATGCCTTCTTCGTGGAGGTCGAGCGTCGCCGCCATCCCGAACTCGTGGGACAGGCGGTGGCAGTAGGAGGAACCGGACGAAGAGGGGTGGTGGCGTCTGCATCCTACGAGGCCCGCCGGTACGGAGTTCGTTCGGCGATGGCGGTTGCCCAGGCTCGGCGTCTGTGCCCCGGGTTGCTGACGGTTCCCGCAGATCATGTCCTGTACGGACGTGTCTCGGAAGAAGTGTTCGAAGTGTTCTCTTCGTTCACACCCCTGGTGGAAAAGCTATCGGTGGACGAGGCTTTCCTCGATGTCTCGGGCCTTCGTCACCACTATCGGACAGTCACCGAGGTGGGGAGGGTCCTGCGCGAAGAGATACGCCGGCAAGTGGGGCTGCCGGCTTCGGTGGGGATCGCGGTCAACAAGACTCTGGCCAAGTTGGCCTCTGAAGACGCCAAACCCGACGGCCTTCGGTACATTTGCTCCGAAGAGAGCCTGGATTTTCTTCACAGTCTTTCGGTGCGGAGGTTGTGGGGAGTGGGGGAGGCCACTGCCCGTCGGCTCAAAGGACTGGGAATCCGCACGGTGGGGGAGTTGGCTGAGATACCTGTGGACCATCTGAAACCGGTATTGGGAAATGCTATGGCAGAGCATCTGACGCGATTGGCGGCGGGGATCGACCCTCGACCCATAGTGACTCGTTCTGTTGGAGTGTCGTTGTCGGTGGAAAACACCTTTGAACAGGACCTTCACCGTCGTGCTGAAGTGGAAGTAAAACTTAGAGGGCAAGCTGAACGGCTGGCTGATCGACTCCAGGATGCACAAGCCTGGACATCAACTATCACTCTCAAGGTGAGATTTAGTGATTTCTCCACGATCACCAGATCCCATACCAGAGAGACCCCCACCCGGCTGGCGATCGACATCTATCGTGAGGTGTTGGATCTGGCCAATCGCGCGGGTCTCGACGGGAAAGGGGTGCGCCTGCTGGGAATCTCGGCCGCAGGGTTGAGCTACGGCTCGGCCCTGCCGCAACTGGACTTGGATGGGGGGAACCGATGGGAGAAGCTGGAGGAAGAGGTGTTCCGTCTCCGTCGCAGGTTTGGATTCGAAGCGGTGCTTCCGGCTCGGCTAAGACCTGTCGCTGATGAAAGTAACCGGCAATGACGGCTCTAATGGGTACGGAGAGGCCATATACTGATAAGCGGAAGCGGTTGTACCGGAGGGTTGGGCCAAAGTGCCTTTGAACGAAGAAGAGCGGCGGATTCTCGAGGAGATCGAGAGTCACTTCTACGAAGAAGAAGATACTCAGGGAAACCAGCAGAGGCTGCTCTACTCGAGCAAAGCCGCCACGGTGATCCCCACCGGGCTTCTGGCGGCAGGCATGCTGGTCGTGCTGATCTTCTTCACCTCCCGGTTGTTGATCGCGCTCGCGGGCTTTGTGGTCATGGTGGTGGCTGCTACTTTTCTCGTTCAGGGTCTGAGGGCGCGCAGCAAGCTTCAGTGGAAGGGTGTCCGCGGGAATCGCGACACGAAGGCGAACGGATTTGGGTCCTGGCCCCGCTGAGCGGGCCTGGGGCCGAAGAGGTGTGAAAGGGATGCCGGAAGAGGGATTTACTTCGTCGGAGGCGATGAGGTTCACAGGTTGTAGCTACAACCAGTTGAGATATTGGGATCGGGTATCCCTGGTCAAGCCTTCCATAAAGGGCACCGGAGGCCGGCCGGGGGTTCGGAGGATTTACAACTTGCAGGATCTGGTGGCCTTGCGAGTGATCAAGAGCCTGATCGACAACGGCCTGTCTTTGCAGAGAATCCAGCGGGCCTGGAAGTATCTGCGTCGCGAAGGTGATCTGGATCAGCATCTGGCCCAGGCGGGGTTGTTCGCCGATCCTTTTGGAACCACGATCCTGGCGCCTCATCCACAAAGCAAGGCGATCATTGACACCTTGAGCAACGGACAGTTCGTCTTTATCGAGGTTATGGGCAAAGTGGTGGAGGAGGTTGAAGACGACGCGTCGCACTTCGAGTTCAACAGGGCGACCTTCCGCACGATGCTGCAGCGGGTATACGAGGACTTCCGGGACAACCCGTTTTGGGCGGCCAGCTGAGCAACATCCCCTAACTCGTGTCCAACCAGGTAATTGACGCCTTGGCGGGGTATGTAGCTTTCTAGTCTGACATTCGGTGGCACAGACTATGACCAAAGCACTTGTTCTCAACGCGACGTACGAGCCTCTCTCGGTGGTGAGCTGTCGTCGCGCCCTGGTGCTTGTGTGGCGTAATCGGGCAACCGTCGTGGAGGTGAGGGAAGAGCGTTGGCGTTCTGCCGAGCAGAGCTTTCTGGTGCCGTCGGTGGTGAGATTGAATTACTATGTGAATGTCCCCTACCACCGCACCGTCCCTCTCACCCGTCGGGCGGTTTTCGGGAGGGACGACAACATTTGTCAGTACTGTGGCGCCACCGCAGAGAGTCTCGACCATGTCGTGCCTCGTTCCCGGGGCGGGGCGCACACTTGGGACAACGTGGTGGCGTGCTGTCGCCGGTGCAACATCAAAAAGGGCAACCGTCTATTGAATGAAGTGGGTTTCGCTCTACGGCGCTCCCCCCGGTCTCCGAGACGGTTTGGGTGGGTGTACACAAGTTCCGGCTATCGAGTCGACCCCTCGTGGAAGCCGTACCTGCTGGCTGACTCGGCGTAGCTTCCGGAGGAAAGCCCCGGCCGTGTCCAAAGGTTCGGCTGGGGCTGGCAGGTCCTACTACTCCCATCGGAAAATGGCTCTGTCCAGGAGGCGCCAATGTCCGCCGCCGCTGCGGTGGTGATGAGCAGTGGGTCAAAGTGGCGGGAAAAACAACATTCCTATAGCCCGAAAAGCCGCGCGGTGGTGAAAAGGTGGAGTAAAGTGGGGGAAAAGATGCTTGGAGTAGAGGAAAGTGGTATATAATGGAGATTCCCGCTAAGATGGTTGAACAAGTCAAAGACCGTACCGCTTCGAAGCCCCATGTTTCTAGGAACCACCAAACGCACAGTCGACGAGAAAGGAAGATTGTTGTTGCCTAAGCCTTTCCGCGGCGAACTGGCGCCCTCCTGCGTGATCACCAAGGGCCAGGACGGTCACCTGGTGATCTATTCCCAGGACGGCTGGAACCAACGAGCTGCGGAGGTGCGCCAGGGTTACAGCCGCGAAACCCCTGCAGGCAGAAGGTTTCGCCGGTTGATGTTCTTCGGCGCGGCCAACCAGCAGTCCATGGATTCCCAGGGCCGTCTGATGGTCACGTCCGAACTTCGCGAACACGCCGGGATCGAGCCGGGGGGAGAAGTGGTAGTGGTGGGAGTGGATCAGGAGATCGAAGTCTGGAGCAGTCCTACCTTCCAGCGTCACCTGAAAGAAGCAGAGCATTCCTTCGCTGACCGTGAAGAGAGGTGAAGATCCAAGGTCTGGATTGAGATACGACCGAAACAGTTATGGCTCATAGCCGGCTCCCTGGAGCTAATGAAGGCCCCAATCCGCCCGCTTCCACTAGGCGCCGATTCTTCGGGGGGCCGGCTATGAGCCATAGTGTCAGGCACGAGCCGGTCATGGCCGACCTCGTGTGCGAGCTTTTCAAGCCCCTTCCGGGAGGAACGTTGATAGACGCCACTTTTGGAGGAGGCGGTCACAGTCAACGTTTGCGACAGGTGATGGGACCCAACGTAAGAATCATGGGAATTGACCGGGATCCGGCGGTAGCCGAACGAGCGGCAACTTTGGGATTCGACTTCATATCAGGCAACTTTGCCGACCTGGACATACTTGTCGACCAGGCTGGCCTTGCTCCCATTAACGGTGTTCTATTCGACTTCGGTCTTTCTTCGGATCAACTGGACGAGCCGGAGCGCGGGTTCTCGTATCATCGACGCGGCCCGCTCGACATGAGGATGGATCCCCGTTCGGCGAGGTTGGCGGCAGAGGTGGTCAACACTTGGGAGGAGAGGCGTCTGGCCGGGACCATCCGGGAGTTTGGTGAGGACCCCTCCGCCGGTCGGATCGCCCGGGCGATCGTGGCCAATCGCCCCTTGCATGACACTGTGACCCTTGCCGAGGTGATCGCCGAGGCCGTTCCTGCCGCCCTGCGTCGCAAGGGGCATCCCGCCAGGCGCACCTTCCAGGCCATTCGGATGGCGGTCAATCAAGAACTGGAGGCGGTGAGCAGCGGACTGGAGGCAGCTCTGCGGCTGTTGGATCACCAGGGCCGATGCGTGACCATTTCCTACCACTCCCTGGAGGATCGTCTGGTCAAACGGCGGTTTGCCGAAGGCTTGCAGGCATGCGCCTGTCCACCCGATCTGCCGGTGTGCGGATGTGATCGGACGCCGGAATTGAGGATGTTGGTCAAAGGAGCGGCCCGGCCCGATCGGCAGGAGACGGCGCGCAATCGCCGGGCACGCTCGGCTCGCCTGCGGGCGGTGGAGAAGCTGGCCTCTTGACTACTCGCGCCGCGCCGGGTTCCCCGTCGGGGAATCGCTTTTCCCTGCGACTCATTTCTGCGGGATCAAGCACTTCGCGGCGGACTCCCGCGGCGATTCTGATGCTGTTCGCATTCATCGTGCTGGTCGTCTCCACATTCTTGGGAATGGTGTGGAGCCGCACTCTCCTGGACGAGGGAGCTTTTCGGCTGGCAGAATTGCAGGCCCGCATCGAGGAGGAGACCATCCAAAACCGCCTGCTCCGCCTGGAGGTGGCCCGGCTCGAGAATCCTGATCGGGTGGCCTCCCTGGCCGAGCCGTTGGGGCTGTTCTATCCCGACGAGGTGGTGCACATTCGGGTGCCCGGAGTGGCGCCTGTGATTCCGGGCTTCGAACCTTCCGGCTAAAGGTGGAGAACCAGCCCGGCCCCGCCCCGCGTTCGGTAGCCAGACGGCTGGCCCTGATGGGGGGATTGTTGGTGGTGGCCTGGGTTGCCATGGCGTTCAAGATGTACACCGTGCAAGTGGTGGAGGACGACAGCTACGCCCAGCGAGGCCTGCGACAGCGCCTCTCCATAAAGGAAGTGCTGCCGGAGCGGGGGGAGATATTCGACCGGAACGGGGAGGCGCTGGCCCTGACCGTTCTGGGGGCCAGCCTGTTTGCGATCCCCTCAGAGATCGAAGATCCGGTGTTGATCGCTCAACAGGTGGGACTTCGAGTGGGCGCCGACGTCGAGAAACTGGCCAGAGACCTTCAGTCGGGTGACGACTTTGTCTATATCAAGCGCCAGTTGGAGGTGGATGCGGTGGAGGAAATCATGAATATGGGGTTTGCGGGCGTCTACAGTGAGCCGGAATCCAAACGCATCTATCCGTCATCGGTGGCGTCCCATGTGCTGGGAATGGTGAACATAGACGGGGTGGGCATCGAGGGATTGGAGTATTACTACCAGGACGATCTGGCCGGGGCGCCTGGGAGAGCGATGATCGAGCAGGACGTGAAGGGTCGTCAGATTCCCACCGGATTGCGTGAGATCACCGAAGCCGTCCGGGGGTCCGACCTCCTCACCACCTTGGATTTGCTGCTCCAATACAGCGTGATGGAAGCCTGCCGGTCGGGAGTGGCCCGAACCGGGGCGGAGCAGTGTTGGGCGGTGGCGCTCAATCCCGAGACCGGAGAGATCCTGGCCATGGGGGGCGTGCCGAGCTTCGACCCCGAGGAACGGATCTCCGAGGACGGGTCACCCTATTCGAATTTCGCGGTGCGCGGGCTGTACGAACCCGGGTCCACCCAGAAGGTGGTCACCATTGCCGCCGCGCTGGACAGTGGGATTTGGAGGGCATCCGACCTGATTCCCCAAGTTCCCTATGAGATCGAGGTCTTTCCCCGGGCCTGTGAGGAACCCGATGACGAGATCTACGGGTGTTATCGCGACTTCACCTTTCACGAGCCCCTGGATCTGACGGTGGCGGACATTTTCGTGCGGTCCTCCAACGTGGGGACCATCATGGTTCAACAGAGGCTGCCCAGGGGAATGCTGTCCGAATACATAAGCGCTTTCGGCCTGGGGGTTCCCACCGGCGTGGACTTCTCCGGAGAGGCCGAGGGGTTGCTGAACCTGGATCCCACCTGCAGCACCTGTCTGACCTCGGCAGCGATCGGCTATTCGGTGGCGGTCACCCCTATTCAGATGGCGTCCGTCTTTGCGGCGGTGGCCAACGACGGGATATGGGTGCAGCCTCACCTGGTGAAGGCGCTGCGGGTGGACGGCCAGGTTCGTCCGGTCTCCGACATCGTTCAGCGCCAGGTGATCAAGCCGGAGACAGCTCGCGTCATGCGTCTTCTGATGGCTGACACGGTCAACAAGGGAACCGGTCAGGAGGCTGCGGTCACCGGATTCGAGGTGGGAGGCAAGACCGGAACCTCTTCCAAGCTGGGTTTCGACGGATATGACGAAGAACTCAACATCGCCTCCTTCATCGGAATGGCGCCGGTGGACGATCCCAAGGTGGTGGTCTTGGTGGTGGTGGACGGACCCACCAGATCCGAATTCCGGACCGGTGGTTCGGCTGCGGCTCCGGTGTTCTCCGAGATAATGGAAGTCGCCCTGAGAAGATTGGGAGAGATCCCCAGTGAGAACTACTGAGATGACGGTCGCAATGGTGGCAGAACGCCTGGGCGCCTCGGTGCGCGGCAGGGAAGGGATCCGGGTCGAAGGGGTGAGCCACGACAGCCGGACGGTGAGGGCGGGGGATGTGTTCGTGGCGTTGAGAGGGGATCGCTTCGACGGTCACGACTACATCGAAGAGGCTGTGTCCCGGGGAGCGGTGGCGGTGATCTGCGAGCGGCCGGTGGACCACCGGGTCCCCCAGATAGTGGTCCCCGACGGCAGGAAGGCTCTGCGGAGGGCCGCGGCCGAAGTGTACGGCCATCCCTCCCGAAGTCTTCGACTGGTGGGAGTCACCGGCACCAACGGAAAGACAACCGTGATGCACATGATCGAGTCCGTGGTCCGCAACGCCGGTCACAGAACCGGGGTGATCGGCACCCTGGGGGCCGGGATCGGCCGGAAGACGGTTCCCACCTCGCTTACCACTCCGGAATCCTCCGAGGTACAACGGCAGTTGGCGACCATGCGCGCCGAGGGGGTGGACACGGCTTTGATGGAGGTTTCCTCCCATGGGCTGGCGTTGCGCAGAGTGGACCATCTTCGGTTCGAGTTGGCGGTCTTCACCAATCTGGGACACGACCACCTGGACTTTCACGGAACCCAGGAGGACTATTACCGCAGCAAAGAGCGACTCTTCTTGCCGGAATTCTCATCTGCGGCAGTGGTGTGGACCGATGATGAGTGGGGCCGGAGGTTGGCTGCGGGTTGCAGGATTCCCGTCACCACCGTCGGAACGGGCGCCGAGGCCGAGGTGAGAGGCGAGGTGGTGAACCGAGGTATTGCCGGAGCGGCGGTTACCTGCCGGGCGGCGGGAGTCAGCTTCACCGTGGAGACCTCCATGGGGGGAATTCACAACGGAAACAACGCCCTGCTGGCGGCGGCGGCCGCGCTGGCGATGGGATATTCGCCAAACGAGATCTCGTCGGGTATTGCGGCCATGTCTCCGGTGGATGGACGATTCGAGGTGGTGGCCGATCGCCCGGCGGCGGTGGTGGTCGACTACGCCCACACGCCCGGAGCGATCGCGGCGGTGATCAAGGCCGCCCGGAAAGCAGCCCGCGGCCGGGTGATAGCCGTGATCGGGGCTGGTGGGGACCGCGACCGGAGCAAACGGGCGGAGATGGGCAGAGCGGCGGCGGCGGCCGATCTCCTCATGCTCACCTCCGACAACCCGCGTTCGGAGGACCCGCTGGAGATTCTCGCCGAGCTGTCCGCCGGTATAGAGGGCGGAGGATTCTCAGTGGAGGTGGACCGCGCCCAGGCCATCCGCACGACAGTGGGATGGGCTCGGCCGGGTGACGTGGTATTGATCCTGGGCAAGGGCCACGAGCGTTACCAGGAAATCGGGACCGAACGCATACCTTTTGACGACCGACGGTTCGCCAGGGAGGCGTTGGGGATCACCGAAGGGGCCCGGTGGAAGGTGGGAAGGTGATCAACCTTCTGGTGGGTTCGTCAGTGGGCTTTGTTCTGTCCCTGGTGCTCACCTTCTACGGGATCAAGGTGCTGCGCCGGCTGAACATCGGGGACTTTATTCAAGAGGAGATTCAAGGCGCGCACGGCCACAAACTGGGGACTCCCACCATGGGCGGGATCATGTTCGTGGCCGCCGCGGTCGCAGCCTACTTTCTTGCCTACGTCCGCTTCAACGTCGCAGACGGGCTGTCTGTGACCTTCAATACCATTCCCACGGGGGGGTTCCTGTGTCTGGTGGCCCTGGTGGGAATGGCTGCGGTCGGTTTCTTCGATGATCTGGTGAAAACTCGACGGCGCCGGTCGCTCGGGTTGCGAAAGGCAGCCAAATTCGGAGGCCAGATCGTGGTGGCCGCCCTGTTCGTATGGAGCGCTCGGGGATCGGGGGTGATCACCGAACTGTCCTTCACCCGGCCGCTGGGCATCGAACTCGGCGCTCTCTTCACGGTGTTGGTGCTGGTGATGTTGACCGGGGCGGCCAACGGCGCCAACCTGGCGGACGGGATGGACGGCCTGGCAGGCGGATCGGCCGTGCTGATGTTCGGCGCTTACGTGGTGATCGCCTTCTGGCAGGTCCGCCATGCCGACATCTACATGGCGGTGGATCCACTGGCCTTGGCGACGATCGCGGCGGCCATGGTCGGGGCGCTGCTGGGGTTTTTGTGGTGGAACGCCCCTCCGGCCCGTCTGATAATGGGAGACATCGGCTCCCACGCCATCGGCGGTCTGCTGGCCGCATTGGCGGTGCTGACCAACACGCAATTGCTGTTGATGGTGATCGGCGGGCTGTTTGTGGCCGAGACGCTGTCGGTGATCATCCAGGTGGTCAGTTTCCGGACCACCGGTCGGCGGGTGTTTCGCATGGCCCCGTTTCATCACCATTTCAGCCTGGCCGGCTGGGAGGAGCCGACGGTGGTGATTCGATTCTGGATCTTGGCCGGACTGGGTGTATCGCTGGGTTTGGGCATCTTCTATGCCGACTTTCTGGCGCTGGAGGGGTTGCTGTGAAGCGGTGTCTGGTGTTGGGGGCCGGAGTGTCCGGGCGAGCCGCCGCCCGGATCGGGGCCGGACTGGGATGGAGGGTGAGGGTTTACGATGCCAGGCCCGAGGCGGTGGCCTCCTGCAACGGGACGCCGCAGTGGTCGGCGGTGACCGGTCGATGGCGTCGGGAGTTTGTCGAGAACTGCGACCTGGTGGTCGCGAGCCCCGGGTTCCCTGAAGGTTCTCGGCCCATCCAGGACGCGCTGGGGGCGGGAAAACCGGTGTGGAGTGAGGTGGAGTTGGCCGGTCGTGAACTGCGAACCGAGATGACTGCCATAACCGGCACCAACGGGAAGACTACCGTCGCTCTGCTGATCGGGAGGATGCTGGCCCTGTCCGGTCTGCAGGTTCCGGTGGTGGGCAACATTGGGGATCCGCTCTCCGACTTGGTCGGCAGCCATCATGAGCGGGCGGTGGTGGAGCTGTCCAGCTTCCAGTTGCGCTTCACGCGCACGCTTGCCCCCCGTACGGCGGTGATTGTCAATGTCGCCTCCGATCACCTGGACTGGCATGGGACCCAGGACCGGTACCTGGCCGCAAAAGCTCGCATACACCTGTCTCAGACCGAAGCCGACACGTTGATCTTCAACGCCGACGACCCGGGCGCCACCCGGGCGACGAGTGGCGCCGGAAGCCGGTTGGTTGCAGTGTCGGCGTCTTCGAAGACGGGGGAGGGAGGAGTGGATCGCGGCGATCTGCTGGTGGGCGGCGCCCGAATCCCCCTCGATGAACTGGCGGTGACCGATCCGTCCTATCTTTCCGACATGTTGATCGCGGCTGCCGCAGCCCGCAGGATGGGGGCCTCGCAGAAGGCGGTGGAGGCGGCGATACGGGGCTTTTCTCCCGGCCCCCATCGACGCCGGGTGGTCGGAGAGATCGGTGGAGTGCGGTTTGTGGATGATTCGAAGGCCACCAATCCCCATGCGGCCCTGGCGTCCATCAATTCTTTTCGCTCGGTGGTGCTGATCGCCGGGGGACTCAACAAGGGACTGGACTTGTCTCCGCTGACCAGGGCCGCCCCGGTCAGGGCGGTTGTCTCCATAGGCGCCGCCTCCCCGGAGTTGGTCGAGGCTGGGCCTGTGGGGAAGGTGACTCCCGCCGGGACCCTGTCGAATGCGGTGGAGATGGCTTTGGAGATGGCCCTTCCGCATGACGTGGTGTTGCTGGCCCCCGGCTGCGCCTCTTTCGACCAATTCGACTCCTATCAAGCCCGCGGCAAGCAGTTTGGACGGATCGTGGCCGATCTGTCCGGCAGCCGGGAAAGGACCTGAATGGCTACCAACGTAACCACCATCTACCGCGCCAGGGCCGAGAGAATCCAGAGCGCATCCCGCTACCGGATCAATACCCAGATCATCCTGCTGTTCGGGACGGTGGTGTTCACCCTGGTGGTCATCGGGTTGGGCGCGACCATCTCGGCTTCCTCGACGGTGGGGATAAACTGGGAGTACGGCCAGTATCACTTCTTTATGAGACAGTTGCTGGGGGTGGGACTGGGAACGGCGGTCTTGATCGTGACATCCCGGGTTCCCTACCGGTTGTACCAGCGCTACGCCAATGTCCTGTTCGGAGGGGCGCTGGTCCTGCTGTTCATGGTGTTGCTGTTCGGAGTCCGCGTGGGAGGAAGCGCCCGCTGGCTGCGGGTGGGTTCAGTGGGATTCGAGCCCTCCGAGCTCGCCAAGTTTGCGGTGATCGTGCTGATGGCCTCCCTGATTTCGCGGGGAAGGGGCGTTTTCGATGACGTCAAGAGCTACATTTCCGCGGTGATGCTGGTGGTTGGGAGCGTCGGTTTCCTGTTGCTCCAGCAGCCTGACTTCGGAACCACCATCCTGATCGCCATTTGCGCCTTTGTGGTGCTGTGGGTTGGCGGCGCCCCGATGGGCTACATGGTGGGGTCCGCGGTGGCGGGGTTGGCAGCTTCCGTCCTGCTGGCGGTGATCGCCCCCTATCGCCTGGATCGGCTGAAGGGTTTTCTTGATCCTTGGGGAGATGCGGCCGACACCGGATATCAGCTGATCCAGTCCTGGGTCGCCTTGGGGACCGGAGGTTTGTGGGGGGTCGGGCCGGGTAACAGCCGGGCGCGGTGGTTCTACCTGCCCAACGCTCACACCGACTTTATCTTCGCCATCATCGGAGAGGAGATCGGGCTGTTGGGAGGTCTGTTCGTCATCACGTTGTTCGTGGTGCTGGTGGTGTTGGGCTGGATGGTGGCTCGACGCGCCCCCGATCATTTCGGTCAGATGCTGGCGGCGGGGATCACGGCCTGGCTTGGCTTCCAAGGCTTGATCAACGTAGGGGGCGTGGTGGGTTGGCTGCCTATAACCGGCATCACCCTTCCTTTCATCTCCTACGGCGTGTCTTCCCTGGTGGTGAACATGGGCGCCTTGGGAGTACTCCTCAATGTGGCCCGTCAGGGAGGCAATCCGGTGAAATTACGAAAATGACCTTCGCGATCGCCGCCGCGGGAACTGCCGGACACGTCTATCCCGGTCTGGCGGTGGCCGAAGCGCTGGTGTCCCAGGGGGTTCGGTCCGAAGAGGTGTTGTTCATCGGAGGAAATCGTGTGGAGGAAGCAGCAGTGCCCCGGGCCGGGTTCAGTCTTCTGTCGGTTCCCCTGCAGGGGCTGGCCCGCCGGATCACGGTTCGAAACCTCACCATTCCCCAGAAGGTCTCGACGGCCATCCTGCGGATCCGGCGAGCGCTGGTGGAGCGCCGCGTCGAGGTACTGCTCGCCACGGGAGGTTATGTGACCGCGCCGGCAGGGTGGGCCGCCCGTTCCCACGGAATCCCGTTCTTTCTCTTGGAGCAGAACGCGGTGGCCGGGTTGGCCAATCGAGTCATGGAGAGGTGGGCAACCCGCAGTTTTGCTTCCTTTCCCGACACTGGTGGATTGAAGAGGGCCGAGTGGGTGGGCAACCCGATCCGGGCTGACATCGCCGGGTTGGATCGGGACGGGTTGCGGGAACAGGCCCGTTTCCACTACCGGCTCTCCGATGGGATTCCGGTGGTGGGAGTGATGGGGGGAAGTTTGGGGGCGGCAGCCATCAACTCGGGTGTCCAACAGATGTTGAGGGACTGGAAGGAGGATCCTGTCCAGGTGGTCCATCTGACCGGCGCCGCCCATTTCGTCGAGATGTCCGAGCAGGCGTCGGCGAGTCCCGTTCGGTGGAGGGTGGTGGGATTTGAAGAGCGTATGGATCTGTTCTATTCGGCATGCGATCTGGTGGTGGCCCGGGCCGGAGGGGGAGTTGCCGAGTTGACCGCAGTCGGTTTGCCTTCGGTTCTGGTTCCCGGAGAGTTCGGTTCAGCCAGCCACCAGGCGGCGAACGCCGCCGCCTTGGATGATGCGGGAGCGGCGATATCGGTGAGCGAATCTGATCTGCAAGAATTGGGTCCGGTGGTCAGAGGTCTTCTGTACGACCGTGATCGTCGGGAGTCCATGGCGAAAGCGGCGTTGGCGATGGCGCGTCCCCTGGCTGCGCAACAGATCGCCGAGGAAATGAGGTGTGCACATGTTTGATCTGGATGGGATGATCAGGATCCATGTGGTGGGGGTGGGGGGAGCGGGAATGAGCGGGCTGGCCAAACTGCTGGCGGAGTCGGACAAGATCGTGACCGGATCGGACATCCGCCGGTCGTCCCGCTTGGACGCTCTTTCCGACATCGGCGTCGAGGTGTGGGCGGGTCACCGCCCGGATCGCATCTCGAGGGACACGGACCTGGTGGCGATCTCTTCGGCGGTTCCCGAACAGGACCCCGAGGTACTGGCCGCCCGGCGGTTGGGGGTAATAGTGTGGAGGCGGCCCCGGTTGCTGGAGGCCTTGAGCGCCGAGATCACCACTGTAGGTCCCACCGGAACTCACGGAAAGACTTCTTCCACCGCCATGCTGGTCGAGGCTGCCCGGGCGGCGGGGCAGGATCCCAGTTTCGTGGTGGGTGAGCATGTCCTCGGATTGGGAACCAATGCCGGTTTGGGCTCGGACCCGTGGATGGTCTTGGAGGTGGACGAGGCGTTTCGCACTTTCGAGGTAGTCAATCTCAAGGGCCTGGTGATCAACAATGTTGAGGCTGAACATCTGGAACACTTCGAGACGGTCGACAACCTGGAGTCGAGTTTTGTCCGGGTAGCGCGAGGAGTGGACGGTCCGGTGGTGGCCGGAATCGACGATCCGGGCGCCCGGCGGGTGGCCCGGAGGGCGGAACTTGTGGGTTTCGGCCTCTCTAAAGAGGCTCACTGGAGGATCATCGAACTTTCCGAGGGCAAGGGTCGGGTCTCGTTTCGCCTGACGAGGGACGGTTCGTCGTGGCCGGTCGTAGTTCCCTTTCCCGGAGTTCACATGGCCCGCAATGCGGCCGGAGCGTTGGCTTTGTGCGGAGAATTGGGGTTGGACCTGGGCCGGGCCGTTCATGGAGTAGCCCGCTATCGGGGAGTGCGACGCCGCTATGAACATCGCGGGGTGGTGGGGGGCGTGACCATCATAGACGACTACGCCCATCACCCGTCCGAGATCGCTGCCACCCTGCGGGCCGCGAAAGAGACCGGCAGCCGCCGATTGTGGGCCATCTTTCAACCACACCTCTACTCTCGGACCGCCCAGATGTTCACTGGCCTGGGTGCTGCGTTGGCTCTGGCCGATCGAGTGGTCGTCACCGATGTCTACGGCGCCCGCGAGGAACCTCAGCCGGGCATCAGCGGGGAACTGGTGGCGGCGGCGGCCCGCCGGGCTGGGGGAAGGGCAGTGCAGTACTATCCGCATCGCTCGGAGGTGGCGGAAAGAGTGGCGCCCCAGTTGCAGGAGGGAGACCTGGTGGTGAGCATGGGGGCAGGCGACGTCACCATGGTTCCCACCGAACTTTTGGCGCTTCTGGCCGGGCGGGAGCAAAGTCGATGAGTGATTGGTCCCGGTTGTCGTATCGAGGTTTGGTGCGAAGGGATGTTCCTCTTGACGGGCTGACCACCTACAAGCTGGGCGGCGCCGCCCGCTGGTATGCCGAGGCGAGCAGTCTCGCCGACCTCCGGGCGCTGGCGAAGGCCGGGGTGGGAGGCGACGACGACCGCGTGTTGGTGCTGGGAAAAGGGAGCAATGTGATTGTTGCCGACCAGGGTTACCCGGGGATGGTGATCAGATTGGTGGGGGAGTTCCTCTCTATCAGGCATGAGACGGACCGGATCGAGGCGGGGGGAGGAGTGCCCCTTCCCCGTTTGGCTCGCTCGGCGGCGGGAGAGGGTCGGTTGGGACTGGAATTCATGGTGGGGATTCCGGGGACGGTTGGTGGAGGCGTGTGCCAGAACGCCGGCTGTCACGGTTGGGAAATGGTGGATGTATTGAAGGAGGTGGAGATATTCGACTTGTCCACGGGGCAATTGCAGAGCGTGTCTCCTCCCCAGTTGCGGCTGGGGTATCGTACTTCGGCGGTTCAGCCTTTCCAGGTGGTCACCAGGGCGTGGTTCGCCTTCACATCGGGCGAGCAGTCCCAGGGGTTGGACCGGATGCGGAACATCACTCGGTGGCGGCGTCTCCATCAGCCGGGAGGCACCCTCAACGCGGGTAGCGTGTTCAAGAATCCCCCGGGCGATGCGGCCGGCCGGATCATTGACGATCTGGGCCTCAAAGGCGCCCGGATAGGGCGTGTGCGGGTTTCTGAGAAGCACGCCAACTTCTTTGTGGCCGACAGGGGCGCCACCGCGGAGGACGTCCGCCGCCTGGTCGCCAAGGTGCGTCGGAGTGTTCGGGAGGCCACCGGCATTGACCTGGAACCGGAGATTAGATTTGTCGGTTTTCCAACGAAGGGGTAGCAGTTTGAGAGACAAGAAACCGAAGACCTCCGGAACGAAGAAGCCGAATCGGCGATGGAGAAAACGGGCCGGTTCGCGTTCTTCGAGCAACGACCGGGAGACGGTTGTTCGGGTTCCCGTAAAGGGCGGGAGTACGATGCCCGGAGATCTTCATCCCGTAACATTTGATCGGCCGACCCCGCCCCGGGTCGGGGTCGGCGGCGCCCGGCGGGAACCGGGGGGACCCTCAGAGGTTTTTCCCGCAGGTGCATCCGGAACCCGTCAGCAGGCCGCCTCTCGCCGGACCCGCTCCAAAACCCGCCGGCTCTTCCGCAGAGGCAAGAAATCAGGGGCGCCGCCGGGTTCCGATTCCACCGGCGGAGAGGACCAGAAAAAGAGGCGTCCCACCATCTCCTCGTTCAAAAAGAAGAGAGGAAGTGGTACGGGGGCCGACATGGATCCTCGGATCGCCGAACGCGCCCGAAGGGTTAGAGAGAGAGAAGAGCGCAAGGCATTCAAGCGGGCGGTTTGGCTGCTGGGAGTAATGGCCGCGGTGGGAGTTGGATTTTGGGTGGCCAACTCACCGTATCTGGCGGTGAGAAACCTGGTGGTGACGGGCCAGGTGTCTTCATCGGCGATGCAGATTCTCCGGGACACGGGAGTTGCCGAGGGTGTTCCGATGTTGTCGGTTGAGGAGGACCTCTTGCGGGAAGGCTTGCTGGCCGATCCGTGGGTAGCGGACGTGGAGATCGAGAAGGCCTGGCCCGGCACCGTAAGGATCGCGTTGGAGGAGCGCTATCCGGTGGCGTGGGCCCTTGACGGAAGGGGGTGGAGGGCCGTTTCGTCGGACGGGGTGGAGCTGGATGTCGATTCGGAGGAACACCTGCCGCATGTCACCGGCCTGGCGGGCGCGCCGTTGGATCTCACTGACCCGGGTCTGCAACCGGCTCTGAGCTTCTTGGAGCACCTGCGATCAGATTTGCTGATAACAACGGCGCTGGAAGTGCATGGAGGGCAGGTCACAGCCGAGGTGGCGGGACGGATCGTAAGATTGGGAAGAGCCACGGACCTGGAAGAAAAGGCCAAGGTGCTGGGTGCGCTGATCGACCATCACACTGATCCCGGTTCGGTAATCAATTTGCTGTCTCCGTTCAGGCCCGCGGTTTACCGAGGTGTCGATACGGAGATAGCGGTAACCTCACCTTCTAGTTGAGATTGACTTCTCCAATTTGACTTTTCCAGATTTACCTATCAACCTTCTAGTTGAACCTCAATAATTCCTTCCAAAGGGGGCAATTCTGATGCAGGACATCATCTGGGAGCCGGCCAGCGCGTACGTGGCAGTCTTGAAAGTGATCGGGGTGGGAGGAGCGGGGGTCAACGCGGTTAACCGCATGATCGAATCGGGTTTGCAGGGAGTGGAATTTGTGGTATTGAATACCGATGCCCAGTCTCTTATGGCGTCCGACGCAATGGTGAAACTTGAGATCGGAGGAGAGTTGACCAAGGGTCTGGGGGCGGGGGCCGATCCGGAGGTCGGTCGCAAAGCGGCTGATGCTCATCGCGACGAGATGGAGGACATCCTCCGGGGCGCCGACATGGTGTTCGTCACCTGCGGTGAAGGCGGGGGCACGGGCACCGGGGCGGCGCCGGTGGTGGCGGAGGTGGCCCGCAATCTGGGGGCTTTGACGGTTGGAATCGTCACCCGGCCGTTCGGATTCGAGGGTCGGGTAAGGTCATCCATTGCCGAGAGGGGGATCAGTGAGCTCAGGGAACAGGTGGACACCCTGGTGGTTGTTCCCAATGACCGATTGCTGGAAGTCGCCGATCCCTCGGCGCCCATCAATGAGACATTCCGGCTGGCCGACGAGGTGCTGATGGATGGCGTGGCCGGAATAACCAACCTGATCAACACCACCGGTCTGATCAATGTGGACTTCGCCGATGTGAAGACGGTCATGGCCGACGGCGGTTCCGCAGTGCTGGGAGTGGGGAAAGCGCGGGGCGAGGACCGTGCATTGCAGGCCGCCAAGCGGGCGATCTCCAGTCCCCTGCTGGAGATCAGCATGGACGGGGCCTCGGGAATACTGCTGTCGGTGGCCGGATCACGGGAAATGACCCTCCACGAGGCGTACCTGGCGGCCGAAACCATCACGGAGTTGGCCTCCGACGAAGCCAACATCATATTTGGGGCCATCATCAACGACGCCTTGGGCGAGGAGATGCAAGTTACCGTGATAGCGGCCGGTTTCGATCGCATAGCGGCTCGCAGGGCGGCGTCGGCCCTCTCGGACTCCAGGTCTTCAGGCGTCAGCTCCAGCAGTCCCGGCTCTGGGATCGTATTCGACATCCCCAGCGCTTCCTCCAGGAGAAAGTGATCCAACCCCCGTCCTGGCCCGGAGCAGCCTTCACGCTGGCGGCCAATGGTGACCAGCGCCGGCAATCCAGCAGGGCGGTTGTCTCCGCTGAGTTGGGTATCTCCCCGGAGTGGGCCACCCTGCGCCAGGTGCATGGGAACCGGGTGGCTGAGGTGACGGCCGCCGGAGTGACGGCGGAGACGGACGCTCTGTTCACCAGGGTCGTGGGTCTGCCTGTGGCGGTAATGGCGGCCGACTGCGCGGCCGTGGTGGTGGGGGGACCCGGAGCGGTGGGGGCAGCTCACGCCGGGTGGCGGGGGGTGGTGGACGGGGTGGTGACATCCTTGATGGAGGCGATGCGGTCAGTGGGAATCATCCCCTCCTGGGCGGCAGTGGGTCCCTTCATCGGACCCTGCTGCTTCGAAGTGGGGCCCGAGGTGGCTGCCCGATTTCCCGGGCAGGTTTCCCATTCTCGGCAGGGGCGTACCTCTGTCAACCTGGGAGGGGCGCTGGGCGAACAATTGGGCGATCTCCCCACCTGGTGGGCGAACCGTTGTACCCTGCACCAGCCGGGATGTTTCTCGCATCGTCGCAATGCTTCTCCCCGGAGAATGGCGGCCATAGGATGGATCGCGCCATGAGCTACGGCATGGTCGCCGAACAGGTGGCCGAGGCTGCCGTCAGGGCAGGCCGAAGGCCCGAGGAAGTAACGCTGATCGTCATCACCAAAGGCCGCGACGTGTCACGAATCAGGAGACTTTACGATGAGGGGGTGAGAGACTTCGGGGAGAACCGGGCCCAGGAACTGTCCTGGAAAGTGGGCCGGCTTCCCGCCGACATACGGTGGCACTTCGTGGGTCCCCTCCAAACCAACAAGGTCAGGCTGGTCCGCCCCTCGGTTCACCTCCTGCACTCCATGGACCGAGTGAAATTGGCAAGGTATTGGAGCAGAAACATCCCCGATCCGGTTGCGGCCCTGGCGCAGGTGAATATCGGCTGCGAACCTCAGAAGCACGGAGTGGCGCCCGATCAGGTCGAGGAAATGGTCGAGACGTTCCTGAAGGAGGGAGTGGACTTGCGGGGACTGATGGCCATGGCGCCCCAGGTTGAAAAACCCGAGGAGGCCCGGCCCTATTTTCGGCGGCTTCGTCGATTGTCGGAGGGACTGCGGAGCCGGTATTCCGTCATGACCGAATTGTCGATGGGGATGACGGAAGATTACCAAGTGGCTGTCGAGGAGGGGGCTACCATGGTACGGGTGGGTCGAGCAATATTCGGTGAAGGATCATGAACAAGAACATTATGGGAAAGGTCTGGGATTTCTTGGGTTTGGTGGAAGACGAAGACGCCTGGACTCCTCCTCCCACCTCCACTTCAGCCGAGATCCGAGCTCCGACTTCGGGTAACGTGCGTCTGATCTCCGATCGACCCATCGACACACAGACGGTCTCGTCGGTGTTGCGAACCGATCGCCCCCGGATGTCGCCCCCACGTCTTTCCACAACGCCCCTGGAAGTGGAGACGGAGGTCCTGCAGGTAGATGGTTTCCAGGATTGTCCGCATCTCACTTCTTGGTACAAGGCCGGCGTTCCGGTGATGTTGGATCTTCGGTTCCTCGACACAGAAATGGCGCAAGGCGTGGTTTACTACGCCGCCGGTCTGACCAGCTACAACCAGGGTGAGGTATTGCAGGTGGGTGACGGATTGGTGCTGGTGACGCCTCCCGGCGCAGCCGTTTCCCAAAGTGAAAAAGCCCGGTTGGCCAAGATCGGAATGTGGCCGGCCTCCACCGGCATTTGAGACAATAGGGAACGGAGGGTTGAATTGTGGCCCTTTTGATCTGCCAGTTGCTCGACTTGGTGGTCTGGGTGATATTGATCTGGGTGGTGCTCAGTTGGATCCCTACCACGACAGGTCACCCCCTGCACAGCGCCAAGGAGATTCTGAACCGGGTTTTGCACCCGCTGTTGAGGCCGTTTCGCAGCTTTTTGCCACCGGTGCGGATAGGAACGGTAGGTGTTGATCTCTCTCCTGTGGCCTTGCTGATAGCAGTGATGCTCCTGGAACGCATTATCTGCTGATCCCTTCGGGCAGGATCGGGCGCGGCAATGGGTCTGCTAAGTCGTTGGCCGAACTGTTGGACCTTTTATAATTCATACCTGAGTCACTGACCTAGAGATCGGTAAAAACATGCCCCTCACTCCCGACGACATACAAGAGAAGTTCTTCCGTACTGCTTTGCGAGGCTATCACCTTGAGGACGTGGATGAATTCCTGGATGAAGTGGCCCTTTCACTGAAAGAGTACGAGGAGCTCTTGGCGGAACGGGACCGGATCATCGCCGAGATCAAGAGGAAGCCGCCAGCCGCCGACAACCAGGAGTCGGCCCGGGCGCTGTCGCAGGCCCGAGCCGAGGCGCGGCGGATCATCGACGAAGCTCAGGAGAGTGCATCCCAGTTGGTGGCCGCGGCTCGCAACGAGGCCGCCGGCATCTCTGCCCCGGCGTCCTCGCCGAGGGAGCAGACGCCCGGGGCGCCTCGGATCCCGTTGGGGGAACTGGACCGGAAACGGGAGCGCGCCGCCCAACTCATGCTGGCTGAGATCGAGCGTTACCGAATAGTGATGTCAGTGGTCAAATCGACCGTAACCGGCCTGCCCGGCGCAATGGACGACCACATGGAGGAGTTGGATAAGGCCGCCTCTCAGATTCGCGGCCTTCTGTAGAGGACTAAACGACTTCGTCAGGGGTCCCTTTGGCGAGGACGGCCATGCTGACCGACAGGAAGTAGTTTCCCACCTTCAGGTCCGTGTCGCCGCCCCCCCTCTTCCATTCCGACGCCAGTATTTCCGACGCGATCATCTTTCCGTGAACCTGCATGGCGGTTATGACCGCCGGGTGGCGCGATTCCCAGGCCACCGCAACCCGGTCGGTCACCGCCAGTTTTCTCTCCCGCCGCAACTGCTGGAGCCGGGCGGTGATCTCCCGAGCCACACCCTCGGTTCTCAATTCCTCGGTGAGATTGATGTCCAGGGTTACGGTGAGGTGGTCCTCGACGGCGATGGCGGTACCCTCCGGCGCCCGCCGACGTATCACCACGTCGTCGCCGGTGATTGAGGTCCCGGCCACTTCGATGGTCTTGCCGTCCAACAGACCCTGGACCTGGTCCTTGCTCAGATCCTGGATGGCGCGGGCCACCAGCGGTGTGCGGGACCCCAACCGGGGGCCGAGACGACGGAAATCTGCCTTGGCGGAAAGCTCCACGACCGATTTCTCTCCACTTACCACCCGCAGGGCTCTGACGTTCACTTCGTTCGTGACCAGTTCTGACAGCATCCTGAGAAGTTCGGTGCGTATCCCCGAGGCCAGATTCACGGTCAGGGCGCCGAGCGGTTGGCGGACCCGAAGGTTGTGTTGTTTGCGCAGCCCGTGGGCGAGTCTCACCACTGTTCTGGCCAGGGCCATACCCTCCTCCAACTCGAGGTCGATCCGGTGGGGTCGGGGTTCGGGGAAGTCGCGAAGATGGATGCTCGATGCTGCCGAATCGTCGCAGGAGGCCACCAGGGTCTGGTAGATCTTCTCGGTTATGAACGGCAGCACCGGCGCCAGGACCTCTGCGAAGGTGACCAGGACTTCATAGAGAGTGGCGAAAGCGGCCAGTTTGTCGGCGTCGTCCTCGCCGCGACTTCTCCAGAACCGCCGTCGCGATCCACGGACGTACCAGTTGGTCAGGTGGTCGATAAATCCGAGGATGGGGGGTACCACCTCGTACAGGTAGTAACCGTCCATCTGGCGGCGCACCTCGGTGACCAGGCTCTGGAGCATCGACAGTATCCAACGGTCAAGGGCGGGGCGTTGCGCAGGCGGAGGTGCGGCTGCGATGTCGGAAAGCCCGATCCCGTCCGCCTCGGCGTAGGTGGTGAAGAAGGAAAAGGTATTCCACAGGGGGAGCAGTACGGTGCGCACCACTTCTTTGACGCCCCTTTCCGAGAACCGAAGAGGCTCGGCTCGGAGCACCGGGGAGTTGATCAGGTAGGCGCGCAGGGCATCGGCGCCGAACTTGTCCAGTACCGCCAGAGGCTCGGGATAGTTCTTGAGGCGCTTGGACATTTTCCGTCCGTCGGCGGCCAGGATCATCCCGTTCACCACGCAATTGGAGAAGGCCGGCCGGTCGAACAGCGCCGCCGCCAGAATATGGAGCGTGTAGAACCATCCGCGGGTCTGATCGAGTCCCTCGGCAATGAAGTGGGCCGGGAAATTGTTTTCGAATCGCTCACGGTTCTCAAAGGGATAGTGGTGCTGTCCGTAAGGCATGGATCCCGACTCGAACCAGCAGTCCAGGACCTCGGGAACCCGGCGCATTGCGCCCCGGCATCCGTTGTGGGGACAGGGGAAGGTGATCAGATCCACCACGTGTTTATGCAGGTCGTCGGGCCGTTGTCCGGAGTGTTGCTCCAGTTCGTCCAGTGACCCTATGCAATGCTGATGCCCGCAGGTCTGGCACTCCCACACCGGAATGCAGGATCCCCAGTAGCGGTTTCTGCTGATAGCCCAGTCACGGGCGTCCCCCAACCAGTTCCCGAATCGCCGCTCTCCCACGTATCCGGGCACCCAATGGATGAGCTTGTTGTGTTCCACCAGCCTTTCGCGTAGCTGCGCAACCCGCACGAACCAGGTGGGAATGGCCTTGTACATCAGTGGAGTGTCGGTGCGGTAGCAGAAGGGGTAGGAGTGCACTATCCGTTCATGGCGCACCAGTTTCCCCGACTCTTTCAGGAGGCGTACCAGGATGCGGTCGGCGTCTTTCACATTCTGTCCCGCCACCTCCGGCACCTGTTCGGTAAAACGACCCTCCGCATCGATGGGATCCACCATCAAGGAGAGGCCGTTGGCCGCGAATGTGTCGAAGTCAGCCTCACCGTAGGCAGGCGCCATGTGGACCAGGCCGGTTCCCTCTTCAGCGGTCACATCCTCAGATGTCAGCACCGCGAATCCTCCCTCCGAACCCAGATGCTCAAAATAGGAGAAAGGAGGCTCATAGCGGCTCCCGACCATCTCTGCGCCGCTGGCCCGGGCGACGGGGGCGGGCGGATCATCCCATTGGGAAGCGACCGACTCCTCCACCACCCAGTAACGTTCGCCGTTGTGGGGGATGGCGGAATACTGCAGGTCCGGCGCCACCGCCACCGCCAGGTTCCCCGGCAGCGTCCAGGGGGTGGTGGTCCATACAAGTAGGTAATCGCCGGTCTGCACGGGGCCGCGCCCTTCTGTCACTTTCAATTTGACGGTGATGGAAGGGTCGTCTACATCCCGGTAGCCGCCCAGGTTCAACTCGAAGTTGGAAAGAGGCGTGGAGCATGCCCAGGAGTAGGGCAATACCTTGAAGTCCCGGTAAATCAGCCCCTTGTCCCAAAAGTTGCCTGAAGACCCACCACACGCTCTCCATGAACCCCGGGTCCATGGTCTTGTAGTCGTTGCGAAAGTCCACCCACCTTCCGATGCGGGCGGTGACCTCTTCCCATTCCTCGGTGGTGCGCTCCACCATTGCCCGGCAGGCCTCATTGAATTCGTCCACTCCCAGCTCGTTGATCTGGTGGGGACCGCTGATACCCAACTGTCCCTGCACTTCCATCTCGATGGGAAGCCCATGGGTGTCCCAGCCGAAACGGCGTTCGATGCGGTATCCTCGCATCGTCCAGTATCTGGGAACTATGTCCTTGATCACTCCGGCCAGGATGTGGCCGTAATGAGGGCGACCGGTGGTGAACGGCGGCCCGTCGTAGAAGGTGTACTCGTGGTCCGCCGGGCGGCTTCTGATCGACTCCGCAAAGGCATCGGTACGTTCCCACACCGCCGACACCTCGGCGTCCAGTTCCGGAAAATGCACTTTTGGGGCAATGCGGGTGAAATTGGATGTGGACATGTTCTGGTGGAAATGGCGTAGAAAAGTTGAATGGTACATTTGCGAGATGGCCACCCGGCAGACCTTTCCCGAAAGCTGGTCGCCGGCGGTCCGTTCCGTGAACGGAAGGTACCGGCTGAGGGTGTGGGTGTCACCGCGGGCGTCTCGAACCGAAGTGGGTGGGATGTACGGGGACTCGGTGAAGATACGGGTAAATGCTCCACCCGAACGGGGAAAGGCCAACCGTGCGGTCGAGAGGTTGTTGAGCCGGGAGGTGGGCATGGCGGCCCGGGTGATAGCCGGACATTCCACCCGTCGAAAAGAGGTGGAATTGACGCCGCGACACGATAATCTCTAATGCCGGTGAATGGGCATTGAGAGGAGTATTGATGGCCCGGGTCCTACATGAGAAGACGATCTCCCAGCTTCGCGCTCGCCTGGAGGCCGAACGGGTACGGATCGTCGGGCGGATAGGTGGCTACAGCCAGGCTATGGAGGAAGCCCGGATGTCAGAGGGCGCCGGTGAGCGAAGTTCCGATCCCGCCAGCGCCGAGGCGGGCGCCGCCGCCACCGACTACGAGACCCAGATGTCGTTGGAGCGCAATGCCAGTCTGTTGCTGGAAAAGGTGAACTATGCTTTGGCCAAGATGGATCGCAACGACTACGGCGATTGCGACATGTGCGGCAGGCCGATTCCCGTAGCCCGCCTCCGATACCTTCCCTACGTCGATAGTTGCATAGAGTGCGCAGCCCGAAACTGATCACCACCTTCGGTTTGGCGGTGGGGGCCGCCGCCACGGTGGTGGCGGTGGACCAGATCAGCAAGCGCTGGGCCGAGAACAGCTTTGACGCCGAGCGCCTGGAAGTAGTACCGGATGTGCTGTGGTTCACCTACGTGGAGAACCCCGGTTCGGCATTCTCCATGTTTCAAAACGCCGGGGTGTGGCTGGGTCTTGCCGCCGCCGGAGCGGTGGGAGTGATAGGTTGGGCGCTTCGGAAGCCCCGTCCCGGATCGGAAGTGATCGGTCTCGGCCTGGTGATGGGAGGCGCGGTGGGGAACCTGGTGGACCGGGCCACCAGGGGAGAGGGTCTTTTGGACGGGAAAGTTGTAGATTGGATTCAGATACCCAATTTTCCGGTGTTCAACATGGCGGACACTGCTCTGACGGTGGGAGTGGGTCTGGTGTTGCTGTCCGCCTTTCGTCAAACTCTTGCCGCCCGATCCTGACGCTGAAGCTGGGAGTCCCGGGCGGGCCAGGGATGTGCTCCGGGAGTGGAAGGTGCCCGAGGGATTGGGGGGAGAACGGGCAGATCGGGTGGTCTCGGCGCTGTTGGGGGTAAGCCGCTCAGTCTCCCGCCGCCTAGTCGACGGGGGATTGGCCCGTTCGGCAAAAGGGCGGTTGAAACCGGCGGAGAGGGTGGAGGCGGGATCTTCGCTGTGGTTGGGCGATCCTCCCGAGCGAAAACTTCGCCCTGAACCGGTCGAATTCGAGGTGATGTATGAGGACGAGCATGTGGCGGTGGTGGTCAAACCGGTGGGGATGATCACCCATCCCGGTTCGGTGGCGCCGGGACAGCAGGGGACCCTGGCTGCCGGTCTGCTCCACCGATTCCCCCCAGATCGAAGGAGTGGGACAGCCGGCCAGATGGGGGATTGTGCATCGCCTGGACCGGGACACGTCCGGCTTGCTGGTCACCGCCCTTTCGCAGCCGGCCTACGACCGACTGGGCGCCGCGTTGCGTCGGCGGGAGGTCAAACGCCGCTACCTCGCCCTGGTGCACGGGGTGATGGAGACTTCCCGGGGTGCGATCGAAGCCCCGCTCGGCCCTGATCCGCGCCGCAGAGGTAAGCGAGCAGTGTTGGCGGGCGGCCAGTACGCCCTCACTCGCTATCGGGTCATCCACTACTGGGACGATCCACCCCTGTCCTTTCTGGCGGTGGAACTGCAGACCGGTCGAACCCATCAGATCAGGGTGCACTTTTCCTCGATCCGCCACCCCGTGGTGGGAGACCGGCTTTACAGCGGCCGGCCTGATCCTCTGGCGGCGGATCGCATGTGGCTGCACGCCTCGGAGTTGACCTTCCGGCATCCCGCCGACTCCTCCCGGCGGATGGATCACCATTCTCCTCTTCCCGAAGAGCTCCGCCGAGCTATGGACTGCCGATTGGGCGGCGGGTAGCCTTACTTTGGGTGTTGTCTTGTCCTCCGACTTATCGGTTCCTTCGTGCTACCGGCATCCCGGTCGGCCAACCCGCCTGGCTTGCAGCAGTTGTGACCGTCCCATCTGCACGTCCTGTTCATACGACGCGGCGGTCGGGCAGAAATGTCCCGCTTGCATCGGCCAGGCCCAACGCAATATTCGAACGGTGAGGCGCCGGGCAGGGATTCCTGCGGCCACCGCCACCCTGCTGGTTTTGACTTCGGGGATCTATCTTCTCTCCTGGCTGTTTCCCCAACTGGAGTCCCGGCTGATCAGAGAATTGGCCATGCTGGGAGGATTCCCGGAGATAGGTTTGGGAGTTGCCGCCGGGCAGTGGTGGAGGATGGTCACTGCGGTTTTGCTCCACGGGTCGATGTTCCACATTTTGTTCAACATGTGGGCGCTGTACGTGTTCGGTCCCCAGATCGAAAAAGAGTCGGGCGCCCTTCCCTTTCTGGGGATGTATCTGTCTTCCGCCGCCGGGGGGAGCCTGTTCGTCTATTGGTTCTCCGATCCCGTTTCTCTGTCCATCGGAGCTTCAGGCGCCATTTTCGGGTTGTTCGGAGTGTGGTTGGCGGGCGCCTATCGATTGAGGCACACCCATTTCGGCAGGAGGGTGCTCTCGCAACTGGGAATACTGCTGGCGATCAATTTCGCTCTCCCGCTCTTCATACCCAATATCGCCTGGCAGGCTCACCTGGGCGGAATAGTCACCGGGGTGCTTATCGGACTCTTGTGGTCGGCCCAGCGCCGGCAAGGTCACCGGGGCACGGCGCTGACCCTCTCGGCCCTGGCGGTCGGGATACTGGCGGTGGGCGCGGCGATCTTTTCCAGTGGAGGTTTGTTGGGCTGATGACTCGAAACGGCAGCTTCGCCCATCTTCATCTGCATACCGAGTACTCCATGTTGGACGGCGCCTCACGGGTGGGGGGAGATCATGGCGGCAGTGAGCGCCAACCGGCAGCCGGCGGTGGCGATGACCGACCACGGCGTTCTGTACGGGGCGGTGGAGTTCTACCAGGCGGCGCGGAAGGCGGGAATCAAACCCATTCTGGGGATGGAGGCCTACCTGACGCCCGGATCACGGTTCGATCGTCCCACCGGGGAAAAAAATGTTCGCCATCACATCACGCTGCTGGCTTACAACGACGTTGGGTATCACAACCTGATCAAGATCAGCAGCAAGGCCTTCCTGGACGGCTACTGGTACAAACCCCGCGCCGACCGGGAACTACTGTCGACACACTCGGAGGGAATCATCGCCACCTCGGGATGCATGAGCGGAGAGATCGCCTCCCATCTGGTGTCCGGTCTGGTCAGCGAAGAGGGCGGGAGTCGGGGAGTGTTCGACCCGGATGCCGCGGCCCGCGCCGCCTCCGACTACCAGGACATATTCGGCCGAGAGAATTTCTTCATCGAGATCATGGACCACGGACTGCCCGAACAGCAACGATTGCTGCCTGAATTGGTGAAAGTGTCCGAGCGGGTGGGAGCGCCGCTGCTGGCCACCAACGATTCCCACTACACCAATCCGGACGAGGCGGAGGCTCACGACGTGCTGCTGTGCGTCAACACCGGTTCCAATGTCGAAGACGAAGACCGGTTGCGGTTCGGTTCACAGGAGTTCTACCTCAAATCGGCCTCAGCCATGCGACGACTGTTCCCGTCCGACCTGTACCCCGGCGCCTGCGACAACACCCTCCTGATCGCTGAACGGGCGGACGTTCGCATGGAGATGGGAAAGACGCTCCTTCCCGACTTTCCCACCCCGGCCGGCCACACCCACAGTTCCTACCTGGAGCACCTGGTGCGGGAGGGCGCCCGCAGCAGGTACGACGGTCACATCCCGGCGCCGGTCTCCGAACGAATCCGTTACGAACTGGGCGTCATAGAGGACATGGGCTTTCAGACCTACTTTCTGATCATCTGGGATTTGATACGGGAGGCCCGGGAGCGAGGGATACGCACCGGGCCCGGCAGGGGCTCGGCGGCGGGTTCCATGGTCTCCTACTGCCTGGAGATCACTCACATCGATCCGCTGGAGTACGGACTCATCTTCGAGCGGTTCCTGAACCCCGGAAGGGCGGCGATGCCCGATATCGACATGGACTTCGACGAGAGGTTCAGGTCGGAGATCATCGACTACGTCCGGGAGCGGTACGGCTCCGATCACGTGGCGCAGATCGTCACCTTCGCCACCATCAAGGGAAAGCAGGCGATCCGCGACGCCGCCCGGGTGTACGGATTCGAGTACCGGGTGGGAGACCAGTTGGCCAAGCAGATGCCCCCGGCCATCCTCGGCAGGGAGGCTTCGCTGATCCAGTGCCTGAATCCACCTGAGGCCGGCAGCGACGGCATCGTGAAGGACTGGTACGCCAATGCGGCGGGGTTGCGAGAAGCCTACAACAGCGACGCCGACGCCCGCAAGGTGATCGACGCCGCCCGGGGCTTGGAGGGTCTGCGCCGCCAGGACTCCATCCACGCCGCGGGGGTGGTGATCTCCCCGGTTCCGATGACCGAATTGGTCCCTGTCCAGCAAAAGGGCAGGGAAGCGGAGGTGGTCACCCAGTACGAGATGGGGGCGGTGGAGGAACTCGGCCTTCTGAAGATGGACTTTCTGGGGTTGAGAAACCTGTCCACCATCGAAAGGACCCTGGACATGGTGGAGGAGTCGGGGAGACCGCGGCCCGACATCGACCGGGTTCCGCTCGACGATCCCAAGACATTCGAGTTGCTGCAGGCTGCGGAGACCATCGGGGTGTTCCAGCTGGAGGGCGACCAGATGAGAATCCTCATCCAGCGGCTCCGTCCCGATCGTTTCGACGACGTGGTCGCGCTGGTGGCGCTCTACCGGCCCGGTCCGATGGGCGCCAACATGCACACTCTCTATGCCGACCGCAAGACCGGGAGGGCCCGGGTGGAGCCGCTCCATCCGATGCTGAACGAAGTGTTGGATCCCACCTACCAGATCCTGGTCTACCAGGAGCAGGTGATGGAGGTCGCCCGCACCATGGCGGGCTACACCATGGAGGAGGCCGACAATCTCCGAAAAGCGATGGGCAAGAAGATCAAGGCGGTGATGGACGCCGAGGAGGAGAAATTCGTCGAAGGCTGCGCGGCTCAGGGACATGACCGTTCGACCGGCCGGGAGTTGTTCGATCTGATCAGCCACTTTGCGGGGTACGGATTCAACAAGTCGCACTCGGCCTGCTACGGGCTGATCGCCTACCAGACCGCTTATCTGAAGGCGAATTATCCGGCCGAGTACATGGCGGCCCTGCTCACCTCTTCCAAGAGCAACCGCGACCGCACCGCCATGTATCTGAAGGAATGCAAACGGATGGGAGTGTCGGTCAAAGTACCGGACGTCAACGGTTCCGGATTGGACTACCAGGTTGACTCGGGCAGCATCAGAGTGGGGCTCTCGGCGATCCGCAACCTGGGAGAGTCGGTGGCGCAAAAGATCATCGAAGCCCGCCGGGAAAAGGGGTCCTTCCAAAGCTTTATGGACTTCTGCGAGAAAGTGGCGGTGGACGCCTTGCGACGCAACACGCTGGAATCGCTGGTGAAGGCGGGGGGTTTCGACAGCCTGGGACATACCCGCCGGGGCCTGACGGAAGTGCTTCCCCTGATTGTCGATTCGGTTGTGGATCGCCGTCGCAGGGAGCAGGCCGGCCAGTTCTCACTGTTCGGCGGTGGAGGATCGCCCGATCTCACCCTTCCCGACGTGCCCGACCGGCAGTGGGAAAAGTCGGTGCGGCTGGGGTTCGAGAAGGAAATGCTGGGACTGTACCTCTCCGATCATCCCTTGGCGGAGAGAGCCCGTGATCTTCGAGCGGCCGCCGATGTGACGACCACGGGATTGGAGAACCATCCCGATGGGGCCAAGGTGAAGATCGCCGGACTGATCGCATCTCTGACGGTGAAGTGGACCCGCAAGGGTGACCGGATGATGGTGCTGACCATCGAGGACATGGACGGTGAGGTGGAGGTGGTGGTCTTTCCAAAGATGGTGGAGCGGTATGAGGACATCCTGGCGGTGGATAAGATTGTGGCGATCGGGGGCCGGGTGGACCGGCGAGAAGATGAAGTACAACTGATCTGCACCCGCCTCGAGTTGCTGAAGAAGGCGCCACCTTCTCTGGACATCAGCTTGAGCGTGAATTTTATAGGAGAACGGGACAACGCTCACAAACTCGGCGCGGTGCTGCGTCGCCATCCGGGCGCCAAGCGGGTGGTCTTCCACATCAGGGAGAGCGGCCAACACATCTACACCTCCAAGCCAAAGGTCAGCGGAGATGCGCAGATGGTCACCGAACTCCGGGAACTGCTGGGCGCCGACTCGGTAGTGGCTTGAAAACGGAAGACGAGTCCGGCAGTAACGAAGCCTCGATCACCCGCACCCTGGCCCAGGTTTTCAGCGCGTCCGTGATAAAAGAACTCGCCACGCCCACGTCATACCGCCGAGGCAGCCACCGCAGTCTCCGAGAGGCGATTGGATGTCCGGCCGGGGATGACCGACATCTTGAAGTCGTGGTGTTGGGCACCGTGCCGTACCTGGTGAGATTGTGGGTCGACGGCGGCAGGCCCGGCTGGTCCTGCACCTGTCCCGCCTCCGCGGACGGATCATTTTGCAAACACTGTGTGGCGGTGGCGTTGTCCCTCCACCCCGCTGAGCAGGAGCCGGAGAAGCGGTTCCGGCCCGAGCCGACCAGGACCGTGACGTCCTCCGCATCAGGTTCTCGCGAACGTGATCAGTTGTCGGATTACCTTCATGGGCTCTCGTTCCACCGTTTGGTGGCAATCGTCGTGAAGCAGGCCTCCTCGGATGTCGGACTGCGGCAACGACTGCTGGCGGAGGCGGCCGCCGGACCCGGAGGGGTCCCCGATTCGGCGGCCTGGCGGCGGAGTTTGGATTCGGCATTCGCGCCGCCTCGGGGACCGTTCGTCCACGACCACGAGGCCGACGACTGGACGGCAGGCGTACACCAGGTGATGGACGGTCTCGAAAGTCTGCTGGAAAAGGGCCATTGCAGGGCCGTGATGGAACTGACCGACTATGGCTGCCGGCTGGCTTCGGCAGCCTGCAGTTACGTGAACTACATCGGAGGGTGGGTGGATGACATCTCGGAGCGGTTGCTCGAACTTCACTATCGGGCCTGCGTCACCGGCCAACCCGACCCGGTCAAACTGGCGCGCCGGCTGGTGGAACTGGAGTTTGGATCAGCCCCGGAATGGGAGTTCTTGGGCTGCGCGGTGTGGACCTACGCGGAGGTGTTGGGCGAGGCCGGCCTGGCCGAATACCGGCGTCTGATCGACCGTCAGCGGGAGAGTGAACAACGAACCTCCCGCCGGGACCGCGGCGACGCACTCCTCAACAACTGGTCCCACCGGGCTCTGAGATGCTGGGCACGGGCAACCGACGATCCCGATACGCTCATCGAAGCGCATAAGGCCGACGGGATAGGGCCAAGTGCCTGCTGGGAGATCAGTCGTGTCCTGGACGACGCCGGCCGGGAGGATGAGGCTCTCGAATGGGCTCGCCGAGGGCTGCGCGGCCACCCCCCTCCATGGTCGTTCGGGGACGATTTGCGCGACTATCTCGCCGCGGCTCTGCGCAAACGCGGTGAGGACCGGGAAGCGTTGTCTCTGTACTGGGACGCCTTTGCCGCCCATCCGTCGTTGACCACCTACCGCCGTCTGCTGGAAGAATCGGACAGGGGTCCGCAGGCGGACGTGGACTGGTTCCGCCGCGGCGTGGAAGAACTTCGCGGCCGTTTGTCATCGCCCGAGCCCGAATCGGACGCCAGGCACCCTTCGGTGGTGTCCAAGGATGCCGATGCCCTGGTGAAGATACTGTTCCTCGAAGGCTGCCGGGAAGAGGCGTGGGAGGCGGCTGCGGACTTCGGATGCGGGCCGGAGATGCGGATGTCGATGACGAGGGCGCGCGAGGACACCCACCCTCTTGAATCGATGGCTGCATACCAGGCGGAGGTCAGCTCTCTGATAGACCGGAAAAGGAACTCCGCCTACCAATCGGCGGTCGATCTCATGGGGCGCATCCATCTATTGTCCGAGGCTGCCGGAGTGCCCGAACGCTTCAAGTACCTCATGGAGTGGGTGCGGACCGAACACTGGCGCAAGCGCAACCTCAAGAAACTACTGGTAGAAAAAGGCTGGTGGTAGCCATCCCGGGACTCCGGGTAATCTGAGTACCCATGTCCCTGCCGGCTGTCACCGAGAAGCCTTTGGCGGACGGGACCGACCCGTGGCCGTCAGCCGAAGACGCTCTGTCGGCGGCATTGGCGGTGGCCGGCGTCGCCAGGGAGGTGTACGGGGACCGGCTGGTGGAAGTCTGGATGCACGGTTCGAGAGCGCGGGGGGACTGGCAGGCCGAATCTGACCTGGACCTGTTGATGCTGCTGGCTGAAGAGGACAGTCCCCGTAATCGACGGTGGAGAGCCCTGCCCGAGTTGCGGGAGAAGTTGAGAGAGAGATACGAGTACCTGACCCAGAGCATGATTTCGCTCTACGCCGCTCCGCCCGAACATTTGCGATCCTGGGACACGATGTTCTTCCGCAGCGTCCGGCGCCATGCCATCAAAATCCTGTGACATCCGATCAAGAGGCGCTGCTCTACCTGTCCAAGGCGAACGACCCCACCAAGAGGTACGGGTAGGGCGCCAGATCGAGATGCGGGACTCCAGCGTCTTGCAGGAAGTCGACCGCGCGTCCGATGGCGGCGTCGGCTCGGTCGATGGCGCTGGACAGCCGCTCCGCCTCCCCGGCGAATTCGGTGCGGAAGTTGCGCAGCACGTCGGGGCCGTCCATCGACAGGACACATATCATCAGAGTGCTGTCTTTTGTGATCCCCCATCCCCTGGATGCAATCCGGTCGGCGAGGTAATGCAGGTCCCGTCCCTTCGGTGGGTCGGAGGCGGTCAGTGCGTGGAACACCTCGGCGCGGGTCATTCGTTTGCCGAAAGTGTTGATCCGATCGAATATCTCTCGCAGGGAGGCCAGATCCCCGTCAACCGCGGTTTCCCACCGCATACGTCGGGATGCGGTAGTTTCGCAGCCGGTCGGCCAGCTTGAACGCCCGTTCCATGCTCATCCAGACTCCGCTCCTGCATCCAAGCCATCACGCGAGGCAGTTTGTACGCCTCCCGGACTGGTAGATGGGGTGTCGCCTTCTGGACCGCCCCGGCGTCTCCATCCAAACCGCTCCCTGCGGAGGTCGAAAAAGAGGGCAGGTCTGGCTTCCTCCGTGCCTTCCGTCGGCAGTAGGACGGTGGCGAGTGAGGTGATACGTTGCTGGCCGTCCACCACTCACAGCACATCCGTGCGCTCCGCCGCCCGGATGTGGATCCCGCCGAGCGTCACGTCGGCCTCCGGAGCAGATCGCTTTCACAGGAGCAGGGTGCCCACCGGGTATCCTTTGTAAACGTTGTCGAACAGCTTGACGACATCACCGGGCCCCCACCGCTGCCCGCGCTGGAAACGAGGAATCCGGATGCTCCCGTTCTCGACGAGCTCCAGCAATTCATAGATCACATAGCTGGAAGTCTTGGTCCGTTCCAATCCCGGGGCCATTTCTCCAAATGCTACTGATTGCGGTGGTTGGCGAGTGGTCGCGTTAATGGTAGATGATCCGCTTTAGTTAGGGATGGGAAAGATCCAGGTCTGCGCCGTTCGCCTGTTTGCCGGGAGCGAACATGCCGCAGGATCGTGAGAGGCTTCGATTGCGTTCCGATGGTGCCCGTCATCGAGTACCTGCCGGATGAGCAGGGCGCGGGAACAGGAATGGAGGTCGTCGGTGACCAACCGAACCGACGAAGTGATCCTGTACGTGGACACATCCTTGCACTAAGTGCATTCAGAGTCCAAAGAGGACACCGCCATCTATTACAAGGGGTCTGGGTTCAGCCGACAGCAGGTACGATGACTAGTCTTATGACTAGTGTGAGATTAGGAGGGCCGAAGAATGGCATGGCAGGTGCAGGAGGCAAAAGCGCGGTTCAGTGAGATGTTGGAGAAGAGCCAGGTGGAAGGGCCGCAGATCGTCACAAAACGGGGGGTGGAGACAGCCGTCCTGGTGGCGATGGGCGAGTGGTGGGAGCTACAGCAACGGGCGAGGCCGGGAATCAAGGAGTGGTTATTGGCGCCGGAGGGCAGGACGGAATCGCTGACTCCTCCTCGGGCGGGACATCGCCATCGTTCCCTCCCCGAAATGGATTGATCGTGTACCTGCTCGATGCCAACATCGTTTCCGAACTGCGCCGGCCCAGACCGAATCCGGGGGTCCTGCGATGGATAGGTGCAACTCCGGGACATCGGTTGTATCTCTCGGTGGTGACGGTTGGTGAAATCCAGGCAGGTATCGAGATCTGCCGGGAGAGGGATCATTCCAAGGCGGAGGACCTGGAAAGGTGGCTCGGTCAGGTGCTTTCCTCGCACAGGGTCCTGCCAATGGATGCGGAGGCTTTCCGGGTTTGGGCCCGGATCAAACATGGCCGGCCGAGGTCCCTCTTGGAGGACGCGATGATCGCCGCCACCGCCCAGGTGCATGGACTGACGGTCGTCACCCGCAACATTCGGGACTTTCGCCAACTCGGAGTGGAGGTGCTGGACCCGTTCATCACCTGAGAGGAGGGTTACACGACGGTGACGCCCACCGGCCGTTCAGCCCCGGACGGCCTACCTGATCGGTGACCCACGGCCCGGCGTGAGACATCAACAAAGCCCGCCTCGGGCGCCACGAGCGAAACGAAGTTGACTCCCGGTAATGTAGCTTTTCCGTACCGTCTCCCCGGAAAATGCTGGATGGTCGCGTTTGTCTCCTCGCCCCGGTGGGGGACTTTGCGGGTTGCTATCGGTCACGGTGTCAGATGCCAGGCTGTTCGGGTGTTCTCCCATTCTTGAGGCAGCGGATCGTAGAATATCCCAGGACATGAGTCTGTCCCAACCCGGTATGCGGTGATGCTCAACGTTTCTCCACATCGATATCCAGCACTTGCCGGTCGGATATTGCCGATGCCAAGGTTTGATTCGTCCTATGCCCGACGGGAGGTCCGCGAGTGAGTGATCGCAGGTTCGGGGTTAAAGGCGCGGCCCACGAAGCCGTTGCGTCTTGCTCTTCATCCCGATGCTCCGTCGCGGGCGGAATGGCGTTCGTGGCTGCGTCGTCCAACCCTCCCGATTGCCGTTGATCTTTTCTCCGGCGCCGGTGGACTGAGTTGCGGTCTGGAGGCGGCCGGGTTCCGGGTTGTGCTTTCCGTGGATTCGGATGAATGGGCGTTGGAGAGTCACGCTCACAATTTCCCGGCTCTCGCCCTCGGCCTCGACTTGGCGGTGGAGGAGTCTCGTAACGAGGTGGTGGAACTGTTCGACGGCATCGAAGTGGATCTGATTGCTGCCGGGCCGCCGTGCCAACCCTTTTCGAGAGCCGGTCGGTCGAAGATCAGGAGCCTTGTAAATCTGGGGATTCGCGATTCGGTCGATATGCGAAAGGAACTCTGGCGAGCCTTCCTGGAAGTCGTGGAGCGCGTCCGGCCACGAGCGGTTCTCATGGAGAATGTGCCCGACATGGCGCTCGCCGATGACATGATCGTACTCAGGGCGATGATCGGCCGGTTGGAGAACGCCGGATATGAGGTGGACGCCCGGATTGTTGAGAGTTGGGTTCATGGCGTACCACAGCACGCCAGCGACTGATAGTGGTCGGAGTTCGCACGGGAACTGTGTTCGAATGGCCCGATCCTGAGGGGCAGGTAACGGTGCGGGATGCCATCGGTGATCTGCCGGTGCTCGACATCGCGCCGGACACGCCGATCGGATCGGAGATCATGCCGTATGTCGAATCCGACATCGGTGGTTTCGCCCGAAATGCACGCAATTCCTGCACCGAGGGTGACCTCGACGTGGTGTATGACCATACAACCCGGGCTGTCCGGGAAGATGACCACGAGGCGTTCGAGTTGTTGACATCCGACACACTGTATTCGGATCTGCCGGAGACGGTGAAGCGATACCGGGACGATATCTTCGACGACAAGTACAATCGCCTTGACTGGTCGGGTCTTTCCCGATCGATCACGGCGCATATCGCCAAGGACGGGTACTGGTACATACATCCGGAACAGCACCGGACTTTGACCGTCCGGGAAGCGGCCCCCATCCAGACCTTTCCTGACTCGTTCCGTTTTGCCGGGTCCCGCTCGCGCCAGTTTCAGCAGATAGGCAATGCCGTGCCCCCTGCTCTCGCCGAAGCTGTGGGATCGGCGATTCTTAATTGTGTGAGTGGCGAGCCGAACTCTGGAGGAAACCGGTCGCCCGACCGCTCCTCCTTCCGGGAGCGGCTAGAACGATGGGCGGCCGAGGATGCGGGAGAGGCTCCGTGGGCGTATCCGGGAGATGACCCGTGGCCGGTCGCGGTCGGACTGATCGCCGGGAGGGGCGCCGCATGGCCGAAAGTGGAGGATGTGCTGGGGCTGGTTCCGATTATCGAGGGCGCAGATCCCGGAGTATTCGAAAAGATTGAAGAGAGGACTCGTTCAGAGCCCCGCCGGAAGGTGGTGGAACGGATCGCGGCGATGGCGGCCTCGGACCCTGGGGATTTGAGAGTGGATTAGAACCACCTCCTACCGGTTGGAAGGTCACATCACTCCCGAATAATCAGCAGCCTCCTAACGGTGTTGCTCGTTGGTTGATTGTAGAGGTCGTGGGGCTGTTGCAGTCAAGAGGTGGAAACCGCATTTGCGTGATGATGAGATCGGCGGAGCGATCCCAACGCTGGCTTCTCTGGGCTGGATCAACCACCGATTCCTAAAGGAGCTGCAAAGTTTTCTTCCGCATGCTATCGATGAATCACTATTCCCTGACTATTCCTGTCTATTGACTGGCCCTCTGACCTGGGGTTTCTCGCTACTCCCTTACCCTGAATCCACTCATAGTGGTGGGGTGTTCCCCGGTCCGGGGCGGGCCTGACCCTGCCTGGATCTGGCTTGGTGCCTTTTCGGTGATCTGTCGGCCCGCCTTCGGACTGGGGGGTGTTCCCCCCGACAGGGCGGATGTGACCTGATAGGAGCTTTGCTCTGCCCACCGTGAGTGGACTGTCTACCGCTTTTTCGGGTCAGAGGGGAACAGGAACGAAATTGTATCTGAGAGGAGCGAGCAGGGCAATGTCAGAAGAAACCCGGATTGTGTTTGGTGGGGTTGACACCCACCGTGACGAGATCCATCGTCTCTGCGCCCAGGCCAACCCGGCGCTGCTTGCTGCCCGAGGAGTCGGCGCCGACACTGCCGCCACCCTGTTGATCGCAGCCGGTGACAATCCCCACCGCATGACCTCAGAAGCGTCATTCGCCGCCTTATGCGGCACTAGTCCCATACAAGCCTCCTCAGGGCAGACCGTACGCCATCGCCTCAATCACTCACCCGTTTCTACGGCGAGATTGAACTGGATTCGGTCAGGGCCATTCGCGATCTGGAGGGCATTCTCAAAGAGGTGGTCACCCACCTCCGCCGGGTTGGCGAGGTCACCATCTCGCTTGAAGTGAACGCCAAGGCCGAGAAGTTCGATGATCGCATAGTGAGGGTGGTCAGGGAAAACGCCACGCAACTGGGTTTTTCATCCCACGAGTTTGAGGAGTAGCCCTGGATCGAATGCGTTGAGGGTGAGTGCCTGTGCAACCGAAAACCACCCCTGAGACGGCTGGCGGCGGCTCCGTTTGTCGCTTTGGGCGATCAGCCCCAGAAGATGCAGGTCGGGTCTCGGTCTACTTCTGCGATCAGATCATCGATCAGCGGTGTGGGATGGACCAGGTCGTACTCGTGGAACCGCAGGTTCCGGTCTCTCCAATAGAGCGACCACTCGTTCCGGACCTTGGTGTAGCGGAAACGACAGATCGGGTGGCGGGTCCAATCGGGTTCCATGTCATCGCGACACGGGGGTCGGCATTCGAGGATGGTGATGGCGCAGTCGGTGAGGTCGATCTCGTAACGGATCAGGCCTTGGGCGCGGGGGAGGCAACCTGGCGTTGCGTTCGTCTATCCACTTCCGCACCCTGATCAGACCCGGTTCTGGAATCACGCTCTCATGGTAAGCCGACGATTCCGATCATCTTCCACAAACTTGCCTTCCCGGTTAGGGACTCTTCGCGGGGTGGGGGTGGGTTGTTGGTGTCAGGCGCCGTGGTAGAGGCGGTGGAGGTCCACCAGTTCGACATCGGTGCGCTGATCGGAGGCCTCGATCAGGCGAGGGGCGAATCCTGTCAGCGAGAAGAGCATACGCTTCAGAGTGGGGGACAGGGATACTCGACCTCGTTCGGCCAGCAGGTGGGCGAGACGGTCCAGTCGGGCAAGGTCGGAGAGCTCGAGTTGGGTCGCCTTGGCCTCTCCCACGACTTGGAGCGTCAGGTGTCCCGGTTGGTCCACCTCGGCGGAGGGGGCGGCTATATCCATTTCGAAGGACCTGCGACGGCCGGGATCGTTAATGCGGACCCGGTGGGCAGGGCCGATGGCGGCGCCCAAGGTCGCGGAGTTCGCGTATCGGTTGACCCAGTGGCGGCAGAGGGACTCGAAATGCGGGCCGATCACCTGGGAGCGGTAGGTCCGGGCCGCGATGGCCCAGACTTCGTCGGCTCGACGTTGCTCCAACATCACCCGGTGACGGCGGGTGATTAGATGGTGAAAGCGCACGATGGGGTCGGCGATGCGATACAGGGGCCGCCGAAGGGTCAGCAGGTCGTCGTCGCGCACTACGAATCCGGCAGTGGTCATCACCTTGAGGTGATGGACTATATCGCCCGGGGCCCGGCCCACTGCGGCGGCGATCCGTCCCTGGGAGACGGGACCCGGGGCGATGGCCTGCATCAGCGAGTAGTAGGGCGCCTCGGCGGTGATCCGGGGGTCTTCCCGCAGCAGGTATTCGTCCTCCCTGAAGAGGGCATGGGAGGGATTGAGGACCGTGGAGGCCAGCCAGTCAGCCAGTTCGTCGGGATGGGCAGGGGCGCCGACGGCGGCGGTCAGGTCTTTGTATCCGGCGGCGCCGCCCACGATGGAGTCGATGGCGAAGGCCGCCTCCGGGTTGTCGATGCCCCAGAAGCCCCGGGCTTGGCGGTAGTCGAACGACGCCAGCGGCATGTCGAGCGCCGCCCGTCCGCGCATGGGTGAGGTCCCGCTGAGGATGGCGGTCATCACCGACATAGCCGAACCGCACAGGATGACAACTACCGGCGACGGCCAATCCGACCCCAGGTTTCCGGCTGCGGTCTCATCGATGAGCGCCTGGATGGTCGAGTCCAATTCCGGGCTGGTCTGACGCAGATAGGGGTATTCGTCCAGCACCAGAACCTGGGGTCCGCGCCGGCGTTCCCCCAGCATGGTCACCGCGTAGCCCAGGGCGGCGCTCCAATCATCGAAGCGAAGGGGCGGTGTTCCGGGATGGTGGTGACTCAGAGTTGCCGCGAACCGATCCAGCGCCGTTCGGGACTCTTCTTGAAGGGCGAGGTGATACACTCCGCCGACCGACTCCACCAATCCCCTCAGTATGTGGCTCTTGCCGAAGCGACGCCGACCATACACGATCCCTAGCCGCAACCGCGGTCCCGGCGCAGTGGCAAATCCGGTCAGATCGGCCCATTCGACATCGCGGTTGTACACGTTCGCAGGTTTTTTGGTCATGTCAATCCCTGCCGGTTCGCCGCTGCTCTAGCATAACTTGATTTATGCGAAATAGAGTTATACAAAGTCTTCCCGCTTGTATGACCGGTCAGGACTTGTCTCTACCCTCAGAAGAGACCGGTATGGCTTGGCAAGCGCAGGAGGCAAAGGCGCGGTTCAGCGACTTGTTGGAGATGAGCCAAGTGGAAGGGCCGAGAATCAAGGAGAGGTTGTTGGCTTCGGGGGGTGGGGTGGATTTGCTGACTGCTCCACGGGCGGCACATCCACATCGCTGCCTGCGGGATGCGGACTGATCGGACCGCTCTGGGAAAGGAGGGGATAGAGCGAGGATGCGCCAAGTCGGTAGCCGATTCGCCGTAGGTTGGACGAGATTTGGTTACCTGCCGACAGGCCAGTGCTCAAGGTCGAGTTCCGGCATAGGGAAATCGGAGAGGTTGGCGGTGGCCAGGGCCGCACCCACTCCGACAGCCGCCGAAGCGATGAGACAATCCGCTTGGTGCAGGATTACTCCACGTTCCGCGTAAAAGTGTCTCCAACGGCCCGCACGTTCTGCCACGGCGAAACCCAGCGGGGCCGGGCGTAATGCCCGAATGAGTCGGCGGGCCGTGGATTCCTCCTCGGGATGCAGGCCTCGCCAGATTTCCTCGACCGAGATGGCACAGACCCATGGCTCGACACCGGTCCGGCGAAGTCCTCTGATACGTTCGACTGCGGGACGTCCGCGCAGAGCGTCGATCAACACGGTGGAATCGAGCAGGAGCCTCGACACACTCAGCCGGTTCGTTGGTCGTCGCTCTGTCGCTGCGCCCGTACCCAGGCTCGGGGGTCATTGTCCCACTCGTGGCCCGTGTCCGCAATCGTGCCGAGCGAGGCTTCGATGTCGTCCCATCTCCGCTCGTCGTCAAGCCCCCGACGTATCAGCGCCGCAATGAACGCACTTCGTTTTCGAGGCCCTGCCCGGCGGTCCAAGTCCGCAACGAGATCGTCATCCAGGTGTATGTGTATTCTCATGTGCTTTAGTATACACACAGCTTTGGGGACAACCGATGTGCGGGTCAGTTGGCTATTGGGTGGTCAAGCAGAGTTGATGATGCGCAAATCTGCGTATTCGGCTGTGATTGTCAATCACGGAGGTGTTGTGCGACATCTATGCCATAGTGGACCGGAGAGCACCACCTTGCCGGGCCTTTGAGGAATCGTCAAGGAGACCCGGAGCGCTTCGTCGACCGGGCCGCGTTCCTCCTGCGTCTCTCGGCGGCTACCCCTCGGCGACAACAGCGGCACGGCCGAGCGGAGAGCGTTTAAGCCGAGTGGCTGAAAGGCGGCGTCTCGAAGCGGCAGGTGGGGCCGGGCGCGTTGGCGAGCCGCTTGTCCAGCGTAGCGAGGGGCGTTCCGAGGGCTTCGGCCAGAGCCACATACCAGGCGTCATACGCGGTGACGGTCTCACGCAACTCCCAGACGCGATCGGCGAAAGGACGGAACGGATACAGTTCCAAGGGAGTTTGGAGCAGATCGGCATAAGCCGATGCGGCAACATCCTGGGATATCCGACCCCTCATCTGAGCCCGTCGGAGGGCGTTGGCGGCTTCCACAGTTATGAAGTGAGGAGCTGCTAACGGGTGTGTACGCAGATGTTGCCTCGCCCAAGATCCCATGGGGTCCGAATCGGTCAGAGCGGAGACCAGAACAGAGGCATCAAGAACGACGCTCACCGCCGGCCGTGATGAATGTCAGCCAGGATTTCGCTTGCCGAAAGCTTCGACCCGTGTGTTTGAACGCGCTTCTCAACCCGAGCCAGCCAGGACTCGATGTCAGGTTTGTCCGCCAGTGCGATCAGCTCCCGCCGGAGGTACTCCTGTAGAGAACGTCCGCTCCGCGCCGCTCTGGCCGCGAGTTCGTCTCGAGTCTCGTTGGGAACGTTTCTGATCGTGATGGATACAGGCATTGCAGGCATTGTACAGCTAGTGCTGCTATTTTGCAAGCACTGTCGCCGTGGACTGTCCAGAGAGTGTCGTCACTTCCCGAACCCGGTGGGATAGGCCGTCCTGAGGGGGTTTGGCTATGCGAGGAACCGGTGTTTTGCTCATGAGGGACGACCCCGACCAGTTCCTGCCGAACCGAGGCACTGCCCGGCGTCAATTGCGTAGACCCCGGTCAATACGAAGGCGTAGATCAAGATGGTCATCGGGGAACGGGTTGTGTTCCGGCCACAGGGCCGCCAGCCACATCATGACGAGCAGTAGGCACCGGTAACCGAGGCGATGCGAACCTCGATGCCAAGCGGACCTACCATGAACATCCGATCCGCGAAGGCGCTTCCGGCCGTCCCTTGAAAGAAATCCTGGAGAGGACCGCGTGTCTCGAATTGGAGGAAGCCGGTGGTGGGGCTACCGCCGTCCACCCAACCGCTTCCCGCCTCGGTCGCGAAGCCCCAACCCGAACAATTTGTCCACAAGGGGCCTGCAACCGCCGGTTTGAGCGCCGAGCAAGATGCGATTCGATTGGCGCTTCCGAATGGTGAGTGCCCCCTGGGAAGGGTTTCGCGTTCGCAAATGGCGCGGCGGGCTATCCCGGTCTTGGTGCCTTTCGGGGGAGGACAGTACCTCTCCACCGCCGAACCGTGATGCGGCCGGGGGTAATCTTGACGATACTGTGGCCGACCAACTCGATGTTGACGCGATGATCGCCCGGTACCAGGCGCGGGCCGAGGCGGTTCGTAACCGTTCGCTCCCGCCGGTGGCCGGAGAGGAACGGCGGCGGTTCATCAAGCAGGCGGAGGAGGATTACCTGGACTACTCGCTGGTGGGCGCCGCCAAGTGGTCCGTGGAGGAAGGCCATCTGGTCCTGCGAATCCCCCTGGGCGGAGGGGGTTAGTCAGCGAGGGCAAAGCCTTTGGCGCAAAGAGGCTACTGTTTCGGTCGGTCAGGGATTCTCTGGAGCGCGCCGCACTCACGCTGACATGGAACGCCGCAACTCATCCATGAAGAACCGGCGATAGCCGACGGGCGCGCCGTCGATGTTCCCGAGGCGATCCACACTGATGGAATGGATGTTCACGGCCTGCTCGTTTCGCTCGAAGTACAGGATCGAGACGTCCTCCGGTTGAATGCCCGCGGCGCGGTCTCTGACGGACGTCCTTACCCGGTCGATGATGAAATCGCTGTGAGTCTCCACGACGATCTGCCGACCATGTTCGGAGTTCGCTACGGTTTCGCAGAAGAGGCTGGCCAGCGCGGCCGCGGCGCCTGGATGCAAATGCGCCTCGGGTTGCTGCAACAGCATCAGCCGTGGCCCGTCGTGGCGCAGCAGTTCGGTGATGATCGGAAGCGCCTGACTCAAACCGCAACCCATGTCGACCAGGTTGCGGAAGGGTCCCTTGCGCCGCTTGCCGGACTTTCGGATTCGAATCTGGAAGGGAGCGCTCTCGATCTTGCCGAGCCGATGCACTTCGATCTCGGTGAAGAGGCCGGCCTGGTTTCCGAACTCCTGAAGTCGGCCCTTGAGCCAATCCCATCTTTCTGGTTGGCGTAATGCCAGTTGGGCGAGATACATCGGTACATAGTCACCCTCGGGTTCCAACGTCGCCCGAGCCGGGTCGTAGGTCCGCCTTGGCTGCGATCGCACGGGAGCGCTTGCGAACACTCCCCTGATCCCCGCGCCGTCTGTTCTTTGGGCGCCCATGCGCGCATACTCCAGGTTTTCTTTGATCTGTGCCAGGTCGTCGGATGAGATGGGCGGCGAGCCTCCGATAGGTTCGAAGGTCTGCTCTGGCGACGACTCCGCCTCGTGTCCGATTTTCACATGACGCAGCAGCCACAGCACCACTTCGATCGGCGGCAACGTGTTGGTGTGCCCAACGAAGGAAGACCGGTAACTGTCTGCTTGGACATGCTCCCAAGCGCCGCGTGGAGTGCCGTAGCTGGTGTGAGTGCCTGTCGTATCCCTGATTCGCTGCTCGATCCAACACTCACCTTGTGAAACATGTCGCCGTACAGGCACGGGTGCCGACTGATAATCGGCGAAGTCGACATCGATTACCACCGCGCCCGTGTTTCCATCTTTCGTCTGGGCTGCAATCTCCAAGGTTGCGCCAAACCTGTCAGGTGGGCCACCCCGCGCGCCGCTGCGATGCACGATCTCATCGAAGGTCCCCAAGTCATAGGGCGGCTCTTTGAAATCCGGCACGCGGTCGGCGCAGGCGATGTGGGACATGGCCCGGAGCATCGCCATCAGAGAGGTCTTGCCGGTATTGTTGTCTCCGACGAGCAACGTCAGGGGCGCCAGGCGGGAGGTCTGCGAGTTGGCAAAACACCGGTAGTCACGCACCGTTATGCTGTCGATGCCGTCCATAGTGGCCTTTCCCGCATGCTCCCCTCGGTGTACAGGTTAACTGGTATTCAGTTGCCAGCGCTTGTCAGTTCATCCGCTCACACATGTTGCCGGACGGGGTCTATATCTCCATTTGCAACTGGCGACCTTGGGTGCGTTGGGCGGCGCGACGTTCTGAATCCAGTCTCTCCAGATCAACTCCTTCGGTATTCAGAAACGTGAAGGCGTCGGCGATGCGGGTGTGGCCGGCCACCTCGGCGATCTGGCGGTGCATCTCTATGCACACCCGCCGGTAATTGGGGTGTCCGGCCGGCTGGGTGCGCAGTTCGATCAGATGCAGGGCCTGGCGGGCGTTCATTTCCATCATGAACCTGATGTGATAGGCGAAGGGCGCAGCGTACTGGGCGACATGGCGGCCCAGGGAGTCCCGCGCCCGCTCATAGAACTCCCCGGCGTCTTCCAGCGTCCGGTCCCAGAGGCGATCCAAGCCGGCGTCCGATAGCTCCTCGGGCCGTTCGTGGCCGAGGCGGGTGGTGAGCGGCTGCCACTCGATGGTCATCATCCGGTGGCGCTGGAGATCCCGGAATGCTCCGAAGTCGCACACCACGTCGAATCGGTAGTAGCTTCGCTCGAGCGCCCTGCCCGGCTTGTGACGGCGGTTGCGGCGGTCTCCCACCAGGGAGGTGATCAACCCGGTGATCTGGGTGGATGACATCCGGTCCACGTTCTCGCGGAGTTGGGCATCGGGGAGTTCCGAGACGCTGTACAGGGCGGCGGCGGCCAGTTTGCGCTCGGCGTCCGGATCCCAGTCGGTGAGGGTCACCTCGGGGGCGGGAACCGGGCGGCCACCCAGGCGATCGGCTATCTCCTCGAGGCGGGAATTGGTTTGGGCGAGATAATGGCTCCAGAGCATTCCCCGATCGGGGAGGTCCACCCGGGTTAGGAAGGAGGGGATCACCTTGCGCAGTTCGGTGAGCATCATCGCTCCGTAATCCCGAACCTCTCGTAGAGGGTGAGACTGCATCCGAATCAGAGCCATCTCATACGCCTGGCCGGTCGCGTAGATTCCCACGTTGGAGAGTGTCGAGGCGGGGAGAAGCCCCCGGATGGAGTCAAAGGCCTTGGCGCGGATGGCGGCCCGGTGTATCCAGGCCGGGTCCCCTTTCCTGCGGGGATGGCGCTTGGTGAAGTAGTCGATCATCACCGGGCGCATCTCCCGGTAGGTCTCGAACAGGTGGTTCATCATGGCCACGTAGCCGTCCCGCAGGGGTGAATCCCCGATCTCGGGCGGAAGGAAGAACCGGTAGCTGTCGCCCAGGGGTTGGTCGTAGGCGATGTAGCGGGTGGACTGCTCGAGATAGGCGGCCAGGCGCCCCCATTCCAGCACCTTGGTGAGGAGATTCGAGGCCTGCTCGCAGGCAAGATGGACTCCTCCCAGTTGTGCCACCGAGTCGTCTCCGTACTCGTAGAAGACCCGTTTGTAAAGATCCTCGGCCCGCTTGAGCTTGATTAGGGGGTCATCGCGGTCCATCTCGGTGGCGATGGCCTCGATGCCGACCGACGGATCGGCGACGAACTCGTCAAGGAACAACCGGCGGAGGGATTTGTGGGTACGGCTGTAGCGGGCGAAGAGCGCGCCTTTCACCACCTCGGGAAGGTTGATCAGAGCGAACACCGGCCCGTCCAGATTGGTGAAGAAGCCACCCAGCACCGCCCGTTCCTGATCGGTGAAAGACTCGTGGTAATAGGCCATGGGAGCTAATAATGATATGGAAGTCAGCCGATGAGGTACCGTATCCGATATGACCCCAGGTTTTTTTCGGACGCTGATCGGCGCCTTGGTGGTGATCGGGATCGCTTTGGCGGTGATTCCCCTGTTGGCCGCTTTGGACCTTGCCCGAGGCGGGAGCGGATTTGGAATCTGTCCCGACGGGGTGTGGCTGTGCGCCGCGCCCTATCTGCCCGTGGTCCGGTTGACCGGGTTGGTGGGACTGGGAATAGGCGGGGTGGCGGTGGGTATCCGCCTCGCTCGTCGAGGACTGCGTTGGGCAGAGCGCGAAGAGGGCGGCTCTTCTCCCCGGTAGCTGTCCAGCAGGCTGCTGCCGAGAACATAAAGGGTGTGGGGTTCTTTACGTGAGTGTGGGGATATTGGGATCGAAAGTTGTTTCTGGTCCATTTTTAGCTTGTTAGTGTTTGTTTTAGCAGGTTAGTAATATATAGCAATGTTTGTCACATCCCTGGTGCATACTGGTATGCATGAACAAAGAAGACGTGAACGGAACAGCAGTGGTCAATCGGGTGCGCCTGTTGGCGCCCACCCTGCCGGTTGGTGAGGCCACTTCTGAGCAATTGCGCCGACGGTTGAGATCCACTGTCCGCGTTCAGAACCAGGCCGCGGCGATCCGCGCCGAGGTTCTGTCCGAGTTGCGCCGACGTAAGGGAACCGAGATAGTGGAAACGGTTTTGCAAAAGGACGGTCTGTTGGGCCGCCGTCGGGCGCGGTCAGAGATCGAGACTGCCAAGGAATTGGAACGCTTGCCAAAGACACGAGAAGGGTTGCGCACCGGGGAGATCTCCCATGACAACGCTCGGATCATGGCCGGCGCTAACCAGCGGGGAGAAATCGACGAGGACGACCTGTTCGACGATGCCCGGACTCAGTCCCCCGACAAGTTCGCTCGTACGGTCCGCGAGCACGAACAGCAGCGGTCCCAAGATGATGGTGTGTCGAAGTTGGAGCATCAGCGGTCGCGGCGGTTCGCCAGGATCAAAACCGACATCGAGGATGGGATGACCGTGTTGTACGGGCGTTTCGACCCGGTGACGGGCGCCCGGGTGGAGACGGCCGTGTCGCAGATGATGAACCAACTGTGGCACAAAGAAGACCCCCGGAACCGGGCCACCGCGGGTCAGCGGATGGCTGATGCCCTGGCAAAGCTTGTAACCCGCCCGCGGGGAGAGGAAGACGGTCCCTCCCAGGATGTGAAGCTGTTGCTGATTGCCGACTACGACACGATTAATCAACAACTCAAAGACGCCCGTCTAACGGACGGAACCCCCCTGCCTGCAAAGACTCTTCGGCGCCTGGCCTGTGACGCCCAGATCCTGCCCGCTGTCTTCGCGGGGTCTTCGGTGCCGTTGGACCTGGGTCGGGCCCGACGCAAGGCCAGCCCGGCCCAGCGAGCTGCTCTTGTCGCCCGGGACAAACACTGTGTGGGATGCGGCGCCAAAGCCTCGTGGTGCCAATCGCATCACATAAAACACTGGGCGGACGGGGGCCCCACCGACCTGGACAACATGTGTCTGTTGTGCAGCCGATGTCACCATAAGGTACATGACCAGGACTGGACGGTGCACAAGTCACCGGCGGGAAGGTACTCGCTCCGCCGCCCGCCCAACAGCTTCAACGGAAAGCCTCGCCGCCCCAATCGCCACCGCCGGGGACGCACCCGCAGTTACTCTGTCAAACAACGAAAATAGCCCGACCGGCCCTCAACCAACGACTCCCACAACCCGGAACCAACGAACCCCCACCTGGTTTTGCCACCTTAGCATGCGTCGGCCCCCCTAATGGGTTTCCCTCCCGACCCGCCGCCTCCTGACCGGCAAAGACCGCGGACAGGCGCAGGCCTGTCCGGAACCGAAACAGTTCAGTCGTTGGCTAGTTGGTTCCTGTAATCGGCGGGGCGCTGTGTACCAATGCTTATCCACCAAGGACTGGAACCATCTGATGAAGGCGATCCGGACCGCACATACATGTTTGTCTACATCAATATGCAACCCACCTGAGACAAAGACAAGCATTTCATCACGATTCTTACAAAGAAAACATCGCGACCCCGCATGCATGGGCGTGTTGATTGCGTGCAAAGCAATCGCAGTTCTCGGAGGGCCTCTATCGCCAGGCTTTCGGAACCGCGTAGGTCGAGAAACGAAGACCTCTGCGGTGATCGAAACGCTCCGCAGCCGAACAACTCCCTCGATTATCGGCGTCGTCCTCCCTATTTGCCCGGGATCAGGATTCCCATCTCCTCCAGGGTTTGAGTGGCTACGAACAGGCCGTTCGATGACGCGCAGACACGGGCGCCCGACAGCAACTCGGCCGAGATGATCAGGCGTTTGCCGCGTCGTTCTTTCACCCGGCCCCGGGCCCACAGACCGGGGTCGTCCACCATGGAGGGACGGTGGAATCTGACCTCGATCCGACCGGTCACCACCATGGTGTGGAAGGTGAGGATCGCAGCCCACACCGAGATCTCGTCCAGGGTGGTGGTTATGACCCCGCCGTGCAGCGTTCCCTCAGTTCCCCGGTGTTCTGCTCGGGGGTGGAATTCGGCGACCGCACAGCCGTCGTCGATCCGGAACCCGTCCATGCGGAGTCCATGCGGATTGGCCTGGCCGCAGGCGAAGCACCCCTCACCGTAATAGTCCCGGACTTGCGTGATCAGGCTGGTGGTTGCGAGATTCTGAGAGTTTTCCATGGCTGTGGAGGGTGGGTGATGTGATGGGCGGCTACTGGTCCAATGCTTCGGCGCCGACCTGCCGGGGTGGGCGCAACTAGCATCACTGTTCGAGTGGCATCCAAGTTCCTATCGGACGGTAGCGCGCCCACCCCCGCACAGCGGGGAAAGGCGCGGGCGGTGCTCAATCGGCTGGTTCGCCGCTATCCGGCCGCCCGGACAGCATTGGACTACCGCAACCCCTGGGAGTTGCTGGTGTCGACCGTCCTGTCCGCTCAGACCACCGACGAGAATGTCAACCGGGTCACACCGGGGCTCTTCCGCCGATGGCCCACCGCCGCCGATCTGGGCGAGGCGAATCCGGAGGAAGTGGAACAGGTGGTTTTCTCCACCGGTTTCTACCGCCAGAAGGCTCGGGCAATCGTAGAACTGTCCCGTGATGTCACGGAAAGGTTCGGAGGGGTGGTGCCTGCCGAACTCGAGGAACTGATCACCCTTCGAGGGGTGGGGAGAAAGACGGCCAGCGTGGTGTTGGCCGAGGCTTTCGGCGTTCCCGCCATCGCGGTCGATACCCATGTCCGGCGGGTCACGGGAAGGATCGGCCTAACCGTCCAGACCGATCCCCAAAAGATCGAGAAAGATCTCAAGGCCCTCTACCCGACCAAGGCATGGGGCGGAATCTCCATGAGGTTCATCCAATTCGGACGGGACATCTGCGACGCACGGGCGCCTCGCTGCACCGAATGCGAGATGATGTTTGACGGCCTGTGCGACTGGCCGGACCGCTCCTGAGCGGGTCCCGGTGCCCTTGCAGGTGAAAGGAATGCTCCGTCCGTGACCCGAAGTTCCGGGAGAGGTTGGGACCGCCGCATCCTGGCCCTGGCGGTGCCCGCTTTGGCCGCATTGGTGGCCGATCCGTTGCTTTCTCTGGTGGACACCGCCTTCGTGGGGCGCCTGGGAAGGGTGGAGTTGGCGGCGCTCGGGGTGGACACGGCCCTCTTCACCATGGCGTTTGCGGTCTGCAACTTCTTGGCCTTCGTGACCACTCCCATGGTCTCCCAGAGCCTCGGCCGGGGGGACAGGGCTGGAGCGACCCGGGTGGTCAACCAGGCGATCGTGACCGCCATCGGCCTGGGGGTGGTGGGAGTGGCGGTGTTCTGGACAGCGTCGGGGGCGCTGGTGGGCCTGATGCAGGCGTCTGCGGAAGTGACCGGTCCGGCGGTCGAGTATCTCCGTATCCGAGCCATGGCCTTCCCCGCAGCTCTCCTGAACCTGGCCTCCCACGGGATTTACCGGGGATACCAGGACACCCGCACCCCGATGTGGGTGTCGGTGGGGGTGAACGCCTTCAACGCGGCGCTGGATCCGGTGTTGATCTTCGGCCTGGGATGGGGCCTCGCCGGGGCGGGGTGGGCGACGGTCACCGCCCAGTGGCTGGGCGCCGGCTGCTTCTTCCTTCTCCTCTCCCGGCGTGCGTCCGTGGAGGGATGGTCGGCCCGGGGGACGAGGTGGGGCGATCTGCTCCGCTTCTGGGGGATGGGAGCGGTCCTGGCGCTCCGCACCCTGTTCCTGGTGCTAACCCTCACCCTGAGCGTGGCGGCCGCGGCCCGGGTGGGGACGGTGCAGGTGGCCGCCCACCAGATCATGGTCGGGGTATGGGCGCTCTGTTCGTTCACCCTCGATTCGCTGGCCATCGCAGGCCAGGCCCTGGTGGGGGAGCAGACCGGACGCGAGGACGTGGACGGCGCCCACCAGGTCACCAGGCGTCTTCTGGGATGGGGAGTGTTGATGGGCCTGGTGATCGCCGCATTGCTGGCGGCGTCCGCCCCCTGGCTGGGCGGGGTGTTCACCGACGATCGGGCGGTGGCGGAGGCGGTGAGGGGAGTGGCGCCCCTGGCCGCCCTCATGCAGCCGTTGGCTGCCCTGGTGTTCGTGGCGGACGGAATATTCATGGCGGTGCTGGCGGTTAGGCTGCTGGCCGCTTCCACCGGGGTGGGACTGGCGGCGGCGGCGGCGGTGCTGTGGGTCTCGGACGCGGCGGGAGGGGGTCTGTCGGGGGTGTGGTGGGCGATCATTGCCATGATCGTTGCCCGGTTCTGCGTGTTCCTCTGGGGAGGACGGCACGGATTGGGGCGGTGGATAAGAGACGGAAGGCGGTGAGTGGTCAACCCGGCATGGGCGCGCAGTGCCGATGGGGCGGGCGTCAGCACGGGATCTACTTCAACCCCCGACTGCCGGATCGGTCACGGTCTGGCTACGTCGATACGTTCGAGGAAGAACTGGACCAGCGGACCGATCAGCACGGCGAAGGCCACCGTGCCCAACCCGATCGTTCCGCCGAGCAGCCAGCCGACCACCAACACCGAGCCCTCTATGAGAAACCGTGCCAGCCGAATCGAGAGGCCGCGCCCGGCCAGTCCCGTCATCAGCCCGTCCCGCGGGCCCGGTCCGAGCCGCATTCCGATGTAGATGCCTGATCCGAGCGCCACGATCACGATCCCGCCCAGCATGAGGGCCAGGCGCGCCACGAATGCCGCCGGACCGTCAATCAGGAGCAGCGTCCCGTCGATCACCAATCCGACGACGACTATGTTGAGGACTGTGCCGAGTCCGGGCCGCTGCCGGAGAGGGATCCATGCGAGCAGCACGATGAACCCGGTGAGGATCCCGGCGATCCCGATGGTGAGCGGGGTGTGGATGGAGATCCCCTGGTGGAGGGCCTCCCAGGGCGACAGGCCGAGGTTGGCCTCCACCAAGAGGCCCATGCCGATTCCGAACAACGTCAGACCGAGGAGCAACCCCGGCAGCCGGCGCACCGTCGCCCGGGACCGATCGCTCATGCAGCCACCGATGCCCTGAACAGGAACCGCTTGTCGAACTCGGTGACCAGCACCTGCTCGAACCCCGCACCGGCGAGGCGGGCGTGGAGACCTGCCGGGTCGACCGGGTTGTGGGTGTCCCACAGATGGAACATCCGGAAGCGGAGGCTGGTCTTCGAGTCGGATCCGACCATTACCCCGCCGGGCGCCAGAACGCGCCGGCACTCACCCAGGATGCGATCCTGCTCTGCCACCGTCGGAACGTGATGGAGCATCGTGCAGCACACCACGACGTCGACCGACTCGTCGGCGAGCGGCAGGTCGGAGGCCGATCCGGTGTGGACGGAGACGCTGGATCCGAACCGGCCGCGGAGCCGCTCGGCGGCCCTCGGGTCGATCTCCACCGTCGTCAGGTCCGCGACTCCGTACTCGAGCAGCGCCGCGGTGACAAGCCCCGGGCCCGGTCCGATCTCCAACACCCGGCCTTCCAGGTCGACCCCGTCGAGGACATCGGGCAGCACTCGATCGACCATCAATCGCTTCCACCGCTCCGACTTGCAGTACCAATCGTGGATGCGGTTCACGTCGGTGCCGGCCGATCAGACGGCTCCAAGAGATAGACCACCCGGTTGCTGACCGCGACCCAGGTTACTTCGACCCGCGGCGCCTGCACCTGCCGCGGATGAACCACCCCCACACCGGAAAGCCCATACTTCATCCGAGCCTCTTCCAACTGCCCTTATGGTCAGCGCCGTAAGCAGGCACGAACGGTAAAATCCCGGTTGATGGCATTTGACTTGCGCACGGAACTCAACGCTGGGAAGGCCCTTCGATGAATTTCTTGGACATGGCTCTGGCACTGCAGTTGGCGGTGGCGTTCGGAGGGGGACTCCTGGCCTTCATATCTCCCTGCGTGTTGCCGCTTCTGCCCGGATACCTGGCCATGGTGTCGGGGTATTCGGTGGCCGATCTGCAGACCGGAGCGGCCTCCACCTCCAAGATGCTGCGAGCCACCTTGCTGTTCGTGGCGGGATTCACCATCATCTTCGTGGCGCAGGGCGCCGGGGCCACCTCCATCTCCCAGTTCCTGCTCCAGAATCAACTGGTGGTGACCAGGATCGCCGGGGCGGTGATAGCCATATTCGGAGTGGTGATGGTGGGAATGTCCTTCTCCACCCGGGGTATTTTCGCTTTCTTTGCCCGGGAGCGCCGCTTTCATGTGGCCACCTCCCGTTTCGGGTTCCTGTCTCCGGTGGTGCTGGGAGCGGCGTTCGGTTTCGGATGGTCTCCCTGCATCGGCACGATCCTGGGCGGGGTGCTGGCCATCGCCGCCTCCCAGGACACCGTCCTGGCGGGGATGTTTTTGTTGTTTGTCTTCTCGCTGGGCATCGGTGTGCCGTTCGTCCTGTCGGGGATCGGACTTTCCAAGGCGTTCAGCGCCCTGGCGGTGGTGAGAAAGATCAGCCGTCCCCTCATCATCGTGGCGGGCGTCTTGATGACCGCCTTCGGTGTTTTGATGATGTTCAACGGGCTCAGTTGGCTGTCGAGGGTGATCTCCAACTTGTTCGCGGCGATCCCCCTGCTCAGTAACCTGACAGAAATCTGATCAACGCCAAGATTCTGAGTCCCATACCCCACCATCCGCCCCACTCGCCATGAACGACCTTGAAGTCACGCCCGGCCTGGATCAATACCTGGAGATAGCCGCCCGGTGCCGGGTGGTTCCGGTGGCGGTGAATCTGGTGGGAGACCGGGAGACTCCTCTCACGGTCTTCCAGAAGTTGGCCGGAAACGAGCCCGGGTTTCTTCTGGAGTCGGTCGAAGGCGGAGAGCGATGGGCGCGCTGGTCGTTCGTGGGATGGGATCCCGCTTTCATCCTCACCTCTCGAAACGGCAGGTGCGAGGTAACCGGCGCCGACCTGGAACTTCCGGCGGGCAATCCGTTGGAGGTGGTGGAAGAACTGCACCGTCAGTTCTCGATTCCCCAGATGCCCGGCTTCCCGCCGCTCCACTCGGGAATGGTGGGGTATCTGGGATACGACTGCGTCCGTTATGTGGAGCACCTGCCCTCCCGGCCCCCCGACGACCGGGATCTCCCGGAGATGTTGTGGCATTTTTTGGGCGGACTGGCGGCTATCGACCGTTTCACCCAGACCATCACTCTGATGAGAAATATCTATGTGGGCCGGGATCCCGAGTCTGACTATCGAGAGGCGGTGGCCCGGCTGTCCGACGACATGGAGCGCCTGGCTGCGCCGCTGGCATACGAACTCCAACCCGCGGCGCCCGACTTGCCTCCCTCGCCCCCGTTCGTCTCCACTTTCACCCGTCCCGAATACGAAGCGGCCGTGCTGAAGGCCCGCGACTATGTGTGGGCCGGCGATGTCTTCCAGGTGCTTCCCAGCCAGCGGCTGACCGTGCCCTTCTGCGGAGACAGCTTCGATATCTATCGGGCGCTTCGGCTCATCAATCCCTCGCCCTACCTGTTCTACGTACGCTCCGCGGAGGTGGAGGTGGTGGGGTCGTCTCCGGAGTTGATGACCCGGGTGCGGGACGGCAAGGTGTACTCGAGGCCAATCGCCGGCACCCGCCCCCGGGGCGCCACTCCCGATGAGGATGCCGCCCTTGCGGAAGAGTTGCTGGCCGATCCCAAGGAGCGGGCGGAGCATGTCATGCTGATCGACCTGGCTCGAAACGATGTGGGGAGGGTGTGCGAATTCGGGACGGTGCAGGTGGACGATCTGATGGTGATCGAGCGCTACAGCCATGTGATGCACATCGTCTCGGCCGTTTCGGGGACGCTGCGACCCGAGGTGGGTCCGGTGGACGTGCTGCGAGCCACCTTCCCGCACGGGACGGTGTCGGGCGCTCCCAAGGTGCGGGCGATGGAGATCATCGACGAACTGGAACCGGTGGCCCGAGGTCCCTACGCGGGGGCGGTGGGATACATCGACTTCTCCGGCGCCATGGACACCGCCATCTGCCTGCGAACCGTGATCGTGGCCGACGGTACGGCCTGGGTCCAGGCCGGTGGTGGAGTGGTGGCCGACAGCCGGCCCGGCTTCGAGTACGAGGAGACCATGAACAAGGCGGCGGCGCCGCTGGTTGCCATAGCCATGGCCTCTCAGGGCTGACGGCACAGGCCCGGTTTGGATTTTGCGGTGGGATCCGATGCGCCTCCGGACAGCTTCGGCAATGTGACCGGCGAATACCTGGCCCTGCGGCGGGGGTGCGGTCGGGTTCCCGACCGTTGGGAGGTGGTTTGGGCGGAAGGCCCCGACGCGGTCTCCTTCATGCAGGGATTGGTCAGCGCCGACGTGGAGTCACTGCCGGTGGGGAGAGTGTGCCGGTCATTTTTCCTGACCCCTCGAGGAATGGTGCGTTTCGTGCTCTGGGTGCTGAAAGACGACCGGGGGCTGGGTTTGATCTGCGAGAAGGGGGAGGGAGAGGAATTGGCCGAGACGCTCGACTACTACCGGATTCGCGTCAAGGCCGGGATCCGGGTCGACTCCCGGGGGGTCTCCGCCCTGGTCGGCCCCGGCTGTGCCTGGTGGGATGCGGCGGGAGAAGGGAGTTGGGAGAGGGACGGAGAGACTTTCCGCGCCGCGGCAGGGTTGGCGGGTCTTCCCCGAGTCTTCTTCACCGGTGATGCTCCCGCCGGTGCACGGCCGGTGGGAGAGCTGGCCTGGCGGGCGGTCCGGGTGGAGTGCGGCGAGCCCTCGCCGGGCAGGGATCTGGATCGGCGGACCATCCCCCAGGAAACCGGTCAACTGGCCGAGGCCGCCATCTCGTTCGACAAGGGTTGCTTTTTGGGCCAGGAGTTGGCCGCCCGCATCGACAGCCGCGGCCGGGTGAACCGCACCCTCCGGGGTCTGGAGGTGAGAACCAACCTTCTTCCTCCCGAGGGTTCGGAGATTCGAAGGGGGGGGAAGACGGTGGGAAGGATCACGTCGGTCGCCGAATCCTTGGAGGTACGGGCGCCGGTGGGCCTGTCGCTCATCAGACGGGGAACCGACCCCGGCGACCGGGTGACCGTCCGCTGGGAGGGAGGGGAGGCGCCGGCTCTGGTGCGCGCTCTTCCGATGGTGGGCGATCCCCCGCCCCGAGTCTGACAGTCCCCACCGGTGGAGGAGTATCCGAAGTCGCTTTCGCATGTGTGTTTCTAGTTGTGCGAATCATGAAGACGTTGTATCCAAGGAACGTTCCCGATGAGGTGGCGCGCCGGCTGAAGGTCCTGGCCGATTGGGAAGGTATCTCGGTTTCGGCCTCGGCGGTGAGGGAGCTCGCGATCGCTTCACGCCGGGCCGACCATCCGGCGTTGCTGGATGGTCTTCCCGATCTGGATGTCCCCACAGCACAGATACTGGCGGCTTTGGACGAAGGACGCGCCGGTCGCTGATCGTGGTCGACGCCTCGGTGGTGCTGCATGTCCTGCTTTTGTCCCCACCGATCAGGAGTAGGCCGGCTCGTCAACGCATGGCCGTGCCTCACTTGGTGGATTCGGAGCTCTGTCACGCTTTGCGTCGCTTGGTGAGACGAGGCGCCATCGGCCTTTCACAGGCCGATCCGGCCTTGGAGCGTTGGGTTGGAATGGGGCTGCGACGCTACGGCGCGGTGGGTCTCCTCGATCGCATCTGGGAGTTGCGGGCCAACCTGACTGCATACGACGCAACCTACGTAGCCTTGGCGGAAGCCCTCGATTGCCCTCTGTTGATCACCGACGTCCGTCTGGCCCGGGCCCCCGGAGTGAGATGTTCCATTACCGTCCTGCCGCGTTAGGAGGCCGGCGCCGGATGGTCGGCTGATAGGGGAGAGTTTTTCCTCGGCCACGCACTGTGCCGGTGCTTCTACCATGGACGGGATGACCGGTCAGGAACCGAGTGTTGAGCAAAAGATCGACCTGTACCGGGACATGTATCTGATTCGCCGTTTCGAGGAACGGGCCGCTCATCTCCGCCAGCAGGGATTCATCCCCGGGTTCCTGCATCCCTACGTGGGCCAGGAGGCGGTGGCGGTGGGAGTGTGCGCCGCCCTGGAGGAGGGGGACGTGATCACCAGCACCCATCGCGGTCACGGTCACATGCTGGCCCGCGGCGCCGACCCTGCCCGAATGTACGCGGAGTTGTATGCCCGCCGGGACGGTTACAACCGGGCCAAGGGAGGGTCGCTTCACATGATCGACGTGGAACTGGGGTTCCTGGGCGCCAACGGCATAGTGGGAGGAGGAATCCCGCTGGCCACCGGCGCCGGCCTTCAGAAGAAACGAGAAGGCAGGGGCAGGGTGGCGGTTTCCTTCTTCGGGGACGGGGCCACCAACGAGGGCAGCTTCCACGAGTCGTTGAATCTTGCTTCATTGTGGTCCCTGCCGGTCGTGTACGTGTGCGAGAACAACTTCTACGGCGAGTTCACTCCCCAGCACAAGCACCAGCCCATTACCGAGATCGCCCGGCGGGCCGATTCCTACGCCATGGAGGGGGTGGTTGTGGAGGGAAACTACGTCCTGGAGATGCGCGAGGCGGCTCGAGCGGCAGTCAGCCGGGCCCGGGAGGGAAATGGTCCCACCCTGATCGAGGCCCGGACCTACCGTCACAGGGGTCACTACGAAGGGGACATGGCCCGCTACCGGCCACGCGGCGAATTGGAGGAGTGGATGGCCCGCGATCCGTTGCGGGTGTTCGAGGAGCATTTGCGGGACGCGGGGATCGACGACTCCGAACTGGAGAGAGTGCGTCGGGCGGTCGAGGCCCGGCTGGACGAGGCGGCCCGGTTTGCCGAGCAGAGTCCCCATCCCCGACCGGACGAAGCGTTGGAGGACGTGTACGTGGAAACCCACCAGGGAATGGCGCTGCGATGAGGAAACTGCGGTACGGGGCGGCGATCAGCGAGGCGCTGGCGGAAGAGATGGAGAGAGACCCCGAGGTGTTTCTCATCGGGGAGGACATCGGGGAGGCCGGCGGGGTGTTCGGGGTCACCAGGGGTCTTTATGGCAGATTCGGTCCCGACCGGGTGTTCGACACTCCCATCTCCGAGGAAGCCATAGTCGGGGCGGCAGTGGGGGCGGCGCTGGTGGGGGCCCGTCCGGTGGTGGAGGTGATGTTCGGGGACTTCGTGACCCTGGCCATGGACATGCTGGTCAACCAGGCCGCCAAGACTTCTTACATGACCGGAGGGCGGATCGGGGTTCCGGTGACCGTGCGGATGGTGACCGGGACGGCGGGCGCCACCGCCGGACAGCACTCCCAGAGCCTGGAGGCGTGGTTCGTTCACACTCCCGGCTTGAAGGTGGTGGCGCCGTCCACCGCCGCCGACGCCAAGGGTTTGGTGAAGGCCGCCATCCGCGATCCCGACCCGGTGATGGTGTTCGAACACAAGTTGCTGTACGGCCGGTCCGATCCGGTCCCCGATGAAGTGGGTCCCCTGCCGTTGGGAGTTGGGCGAACGGCTCGGGAGGGAGATGACGTGACGGTGGTCTCCTATCTCCACACTCTCCATGCCGCCCTGGAAGCCGCGGAGACCCTGGAAGGGGAGGGGATTTCGGTGGAGGTACTGGATCCCCGCTCCCTTGTCCCCTTCGATCGCCGATTGCTGGCCACTTCCCTTCGCAAGACCGGGAGACTGCTGGTGGCTCATGAAGCCCCGGGTCGGGGAGGCGTGGGCGCCGAGATAGCCGCCATCGCGGCGGGGGAGATGTGGGATTTGCTGAAGGCGCCGGTGGGCCGGGTGTGCGGTACGAACACCCCTATGCCCTACGCTCCGGAGTTGGAGGGATTTGTCATACCGGACGCCGCCCGGATCGCAGACGGTATCCGGGCTACCGTCAAGAGGCAGTAGGACCGGCCTCCGCCTGTCCGACCGTAAGGGACTGCACAATGCCGGAAAGGCAGATAACCAATGGCTGAGAACATACTGATGCCCAAGTGGGGCCTGACCATGGAGGAGGGCACCATCGTTGCCTGGGAGATCGAGGTAGGGGACCGCATAGAGGTGGGGGATGTCATCGGGGTGGTGGAAACCGAGAAAGTGGAGGTGGACCTGGAATCGCCGGTGGCTGGAACCGTGACCAAGATTCTGGTCGAAGTGGACGAGACGGTGGATGTCGGTACGGCACTGGCGATTGTGGAATAGTTGGGAAGGAGAAAGGAATGCAAACAGGAAAAAACCAGGAGAGTCTGACGGGGCAAGTGGCGATCGTCACTGGGGGCGCCCGAGCCATCGGACGTCAGATATCCGAGGCTCTGGCGTCTCGGGGCGCCACAGTGGAGATCTTCGATCTGGCCCCGGCTGCGGAGACGGTGGATGCCATTGCGGCCGCGAATGGTCGGGCTGAGTTCCAGTTGGTGGACGTAACTGATGAGGAAGGGGTGAAGGCGGCGGTCGCGCAGGTTGTGGACCGCAATGGTCGGTTGGACATCCTGATCAACAACGCCGGTTTGTTCGCCGGGATACCGCGCAGGCCCTTTTGGGAGATCGAGTTGGCCGAGTGGCGCCGGGTGATGGAGGTGAACGTGGATTCCATCTTCCTGCTCTGCCGGGAGGTCCTGGAACCGATGAAGGCGACCGGAGGGGGGCGGGTGGTCAACCTCTCCTCGAACGTGATTACCTTCGGGATGTCGAATCTGATGCACTACGTGGCTTCCAAGGGGGCGGTGTCGGTCATGACCCGCAGCCTGGCCCGGGAGATGGGTCCGTTCGACATCGCGGTCAACGCGGTGGGGCCGGGGCTGGTCACCACCGAGATCACCACCGCCGAGATCCCCGAGAGGTATCTGCGGCTGGTGGCGGAAGGTCAGATGCTCACCGAGGCCATCTTTCCTCCCGACATCGCCGACGCGGTGGTGTTCCTGGCTTCCCCGCAGGCGCGGATGATCACCGGACAGACCCTGTTCGTCAACGGGGGCGCCACGGTCGGAGGGGTGTGATGAGATACGGGGTCAGTCTGCAATTCATGTGGACCGAGCTCTCCTTTCCCGACCGGGTCCGCAAAGCGGCATCTTGGGGCTTCGATCAGGTGGACTTGTGGGACTACAGAGATGTGGGCATCGACGAGTTGGGCGAGACCTGTCGCTTGGAGGGTGTTGCCCTGGGCGGGTTCTTCGGGCATCGCCGGGGAGGTCTGGCCGACCCTTCCCAACGCGGGCGGGTACTGGAGGAGTTGGCCGCCTCGGTGGAGGTGGCCGAGCGGGTGGGGGCTACCCAATTGCACACCTTCAGCGACGGGATCGGGCCGGGCGGGGTGATCGTCAAGCCTCCGCCGCTCACTCGGGAGGCTCGCTATCAGTCTTGTGTGGACGGGTTACGGGAAGCTGTGAAGCTGGTGGAGGGAACCGGGATCACCCTGGCGGTGGAGGCCGTCAACAACGTGTACGTACCCGGTTACTTCTGGGACGAGGTGGGGATTACCCTGGCGATCTGCCGGGCCGTCAGCCATCCTCAGGTCCGGCTGGCATTCGACTGCTACCACCAACAGCTCTCGGGTGGCCGGCTCACCGACAACCTGCTTGCGGCCCTGCCCTGGATGTGCAGGTTCGATGTGGCCGACGTTCCCGGGAGAGGACAGCCGGGGACCGGCGAGATCAATTACCCGTATCTGCGCCGGGTCCTCCGGTCACAGGGCTATGACGGGTTGGTTTCCTTCGAATTGGATCCCCACGGCGGAGACAGCGACCGGGCGGCCCAGGCCTGCCGGGAGATCTTCGGCTTCTAACCATCGCCTCCCGGCCGGTTCGGCCGCTCCTGCGACAGGTGGTTACGGCGGGCCGACGTCCAGGTCGGGTTTGCGTAGAATCGTCAGGACGATGCTGGATGAGATAATCGCCTCGACCCGTCGGCGGATCGCAGAACTCAAGGAACGGGCGGGAAAGGACCGGCAGACTCCGCGGGCGGCCCGGGGGTTCGGCACGGCGGTGGGCCGATCGGGACTGGGCGTGATAGGGGAGGTCAAGAGGCGTTCGCCCTCGCGGGGGGTGCTGGCCTCCGGATTGGATGCGGTGCAGCAGGCCCGGATATACCAGCAGGCCGGGGCGGCGGCGGTCTCGGTGTTGACCGAACCGTATCACTTCGGTGGGTCCAACCAGGATCTGACCATGGTCGCCGAAGCGGTGGACATACCGGTGCTGCGCAAGGACTTCACCCTGGACCCCGACCAGATTTGGGAAGCAGCGCGGATCGGGGCCGATGCGGTGCTTCTGATCGTGGCGATCCTGGATGACCGCCGGCTCTCGCAGCTGTTGGAGGTGGCTGCCCGGGCCGGTTTGGCGGCGCTAGTCGAGGTGCACGATGACAAGGAGGCCCGCAGGGCGAAAGCGGTCGGCGCCCGAATCGTGGGAGTCAACAACCGGGATCTTCGCAGCTTCAACGTCGACCTGGAAACCTCCGTGCGGTTGGCGCCCCTGCTGACGGAGGCGGAGGTTCGGATCGCAGAAAGCGGCATACACACCCCGGCGCAGGCCGCGCAGATGGCCGACGCGGGCTACGACGCCATCCTGGTGGGAGAAGCGCTGGTTCGAGCGTCCGATCCCGCAGATCTGGTTTCCCGCATGAGAGGTGTTCGCGCCTGATGGTCTGGGTGAAGGTGTGCGGGCTGTCCAAGTTGTCGGATCTTGAGGCGGCTTCGGAAGCGGGCGCCGATGCTTTCGGAATGGTGCTGGCGGCGGGAACACCGCGCTGTATCACGGTTGACAACGCACAATTCCTGGCGGAGTCCTCCCCGATACCCGGCGTCCTGGTGACCGTGGACCAAACGGCCGAGGATCTGATCGAACTGGCGGAACGAGTCGGGGCCGGGGGAGTGCAGCCGCACGGAAAACATGGAACGGAGGCGGCCGCAGCCGCGGCGCGTCACGGGCTGATGGTCCTGAGACCGATCAAGGTGGGCAGACGGCAGGTGTCCCTGGACGGCGTGCCGTCTTCTCAGATCCCCATTCTCGACACCGCCGACTCCCGCCGTCACGGAGGGACCGGCCGCTCGTTCGACTATGACAGAGTGCCGAAGATCGACCGTGAATGGGTTTTGGCGGGGGGACTGGGTCCACATAATGTGGCCGGGGCGGTGAAAAAGCTGCAACCATGGGGCGTGGACGCTTCCTCTCATCTAGAGTCCACCCTGGGAGTCAAAGATCCCGCCCTGATCCGTTCCTTTGTGAAAGAGGCCAAGAACTTATGAAACCCCGACTGTACCGTCCCGACCGAAGAGGTCGCTTCGGTGAGTACGGTGGCCGGTTCGCTCCCGAGACCCTGATGTCGGCCCTGGAGGAGTTGGAAGAGGAATTCGCGGGCGCCTGGGCCGATCCCTTGTTCCTGGGCGAGTACCACCGCCTGCTGGAGGCGTACGTGGGCCGTCCCACCCCGCTTTACCCCGCGCATCGGCTCAGCGAACGATTGGGAGTCGAGGTATGGCTGAAGCGAGAGGACCTGGCCCACACCGGAGCGCACAAGATCAACAACGCGTTGGGGCAGGGTTTACTTGCCCACCGGATGGGCAAGCCTCGCCTCATCGCCGAAACCGGCGCCGGACAGCACGGGGTGGCCACCGCCACCGCCGCCGCGGTGCTGGGATTGGAGTGCCAGGTCTACATGGGCGTGGTCGACATCCGCCGGCAGGCGCCGAACGTCTCCCGGATGCAGATCCTGGGCGCCGAGGTGGTGGCGGTCTCTTCGGGAGCGGGCACCCTCAAGGATGCGGTCAGCGAAGCCATGCGCGACTGGGCGCGGACCGTGGAGGACACCCAGTACGTGATCGGGTCGGTGGTGGGCCCTCACCCGTTTCCCTGGATGGTGCGGGAATTACAGAAGGTGATCGGCGAGGAGGTGCTTCGCCAGTCCGAGCAATTGCCGGATGTCGCAGTCGCCTGCGTGGGGGGTGGATCCAATGCCATCGGGATGTTCTGGCCGTTGGCCGGCACGGGGGTGGAACTGGTGGGAGTCGAAGCCGGCGGCGAGGGAATCGGGACGGGTCGTCACGGCGCCTCCATCGGGGCGGGGAGTCCGGGGATCCTGCACGGCGCCCGAACCTACATGCTTCAGGACGACGACGGCCAGGTGCTGGAGGCACACTCCATCTCGGCCGGTCTCGACTATCCGGGAGTGGGACCGGAGCACTCCTACTTCCAGGAGGCGGGACTGGCCCGTTATGTCTCCATCACCGACCGGGAGGCGCTCGACGGAGTTAGATTGCTGGCCAGAACCGAAGGGATCATCCCCGCCCTGGAAAGCGCTCATGCAGTGGCGTGGGTGGCCAGAGAGGCGTCGGCGCTTCGGCACAAGACGGTGCTGATCAACCTGTCGGGAAGGGGCGACAAGGACATGGAGATGCTGGTGGAGAGGTTATGACGGGACCGGGTCGGCGGCCTTCCGCCGCAGCTGCGAGGATGCGGTCGGGCGCCGAGCGGATCTGCGACCTGTTCGTGACCGCTCGCCGGGAGGAACGGTCGGTATTCCTTCCATACCTCACGGCCGGCCTTCCGGATCCGGTTTCCTCGCCCGAATTGTTCGAGGCGATGGCGGAGGCGGGCGCCGACGGCTTCGAAGTGGGAATTCCTTATTCGGATCCTTTGATGGACGGGCCGGTTATATGCCGGGGCAGCGAGCAGGCGATCGAAGCGGGGGCCACTTTGGACAGAAGCCTTTCCATACTGGGGGAGGTCCAGGAGACCACCGGGCTCCCGTCGCTGGCCATGACCTACGCCAACCCGGTGTTCCGCCGGGGGACCGAATGGTTCTGCGATCGCTTGGCAGAGGCCGGAGCGGCCGGAATGATCGTCCCCGACCTGCCTTTCGACGAGGCCGGGCCACTCAGTGAAGCAGCCCGGCGCCACGGTCTGGGCATGGTGTTGTTCGTGGCGCTCACTTCCACCTATGACCGGATCAAGGCGGTGGCCGAAGCGGCGCCGACATTTATCTATCTGGTCGCCAACCTGGGGGTGACGGGCGAGAGAAGCGAGTGGAGCGGCAGGGTGGAGGAGATGGTGGACCGTATCCGGGAAGTCACCGACATTCCGGTGGTACTGGGGGTGGGTATCTCCAATTCCGACCAGGCGGCGATCGCCGCCCGGCTGGCCGACGGCTTCATCGTGGGAACCGCTCTGGTGCGACGGGTGCTGGAGTCGTCCGGCGCCGATGATGCCGCACGGAGCCTGGCGACGGCGGTGCGGGAGATGGCCTCCGCCGCGCGCTGGTGATTGCGCAAGGAAACTATTCGGCGCCGGCTGCGTCTTGAAAGATGATCGGGGAGAACAATCCCCGGACATACGACCTTTGCGGGACCTAATGTGAGATCAACAAGGAGGGACTCCGGAACAAGGGGGCAAAACATGAAACGCCTTTTGACTTTGACAGTGGTGGGGATAATGCTGGTTTCGGCCTGCCGCGCCGACGTGGAGGTCCAGATCCCTTCGGAGACCTCTACCACCGCTGCACCTATTGATACGACGGTTGAGGAGCAACCCACATCCACGTCCAAGGCGGGCACTTCCACGACCGGTGCAGATGCAGGGCCGACGCTGGTCACGGTCGGGCTGCGCACGTTCGCGAGTTGCGACGCGATCCTGAACTATTACATCGAGAACGCCCTGGAGTTGGTGGGACCCTACGGGCTGGACGGAGGCTCCTCGATCTGGAGAGGTGACGAGGCGATGGCGGATGAGGAGGAAATGGCGGCTGAGGCCGAGCCCGCCGCCTCTTCGCAGTCGACGCCCTCTTTCACCGGCACGAATGTGCAGGTGGCCGGAGTGGACGAGGCCGACCTGGTGAAGACCGACGGCTTCCACATCTATTCACTGGATGACCTGCGCCGTCTTCGCATCGTCGAAGTAGATGACGGCGCGATGAACCTTCAGTCCACGCTCGACGTCGGCTTCGAGCCCCGGGAGATGCTGCTTTACGAGAACACGCTCTTGCTGGTGGCCTCCGAGTACCGGGTGGGCACCGTCACCCGCATCGTTCAGGTCGACATCTCCGACAGGGGATCGCCCGAGGTGGTTGCTGACCTGAGCATGGACGGCATTTACAACGGGTCCCGGCTCTCCGACGGAATAGCCAGGGTGGTGATCACCTCCAGCCCGGTGGGGATCGAGTGGGAACGTCCCCGCGGGAGCGGCCTGCGGGCCGAGCAGGATGCGATAGAGGCCAACCGGGAGTTGGTGCGCAACTCCACCCTGGGCAATTGGCTGCCGGCCTATGTGCTGGCTGACCCCGACGGTGGAGATCCGGAGTGGGGACAGATGGTCGACTGCTCCAACGTCCTGGCGCCGGGCGTGTTCTCTGGTTTGAACACACTCTCCATAGTCATGTTCGATCTTTCGGAGGGGATCGCTGACTGGACCACGGCCAGTGTGGTGGCCGAGGGGGACACGATCTACGCCACCCCCGAAAGCGTCTACGTGGCCACTTCCCGGTGGGTCGACTGGCGGGCCCTTTCCGACGACGTCGTGCGGTCGGAATCCCTTGGATACACGACGCTGATCCACAAATTCGACACCTCCCGCTCCGGAAGTCCTGTCTATGAGGCCAGCGGAGAAGTGGAGGGGTTCTTATTGAATCAATTCTCGATGGACGAATACGACGGAGACCTTCGAGTGGCCGCCACATCCTCACCGCCTTGGTGGTGGTCGGAAGATTCCGAGAGTCACGTGACGGTGCTCCGACCCGAGGGCGATTTACTCGAGGAGATCGGATCGGTCTGGGGGCTGGGGGAGGGAGAACGCATTTTCTCGGTGAGGTTCATGGGATCTGACGCCTACGTGGTCACCTTCCGTGAGATTGATCCGCTTTACGCATTGGATCTCTCCGACCCCACCAGCCCCGAGGTGCTGGGAGAACTCAAGATCCCTGGCTTCTCCTCGTACCTGCACCCGGTGGGCGAGGACCTGTTGCTGGGAGTGGGCCAGGACGCCTCCCTGGAGGGACGGGTCGAAGGCTTGCAGGTCTCGCTGTTCGACGTCTCCGATCCGACCGATCCCATCCGGGTGGCTCAACTCCTTCTCCCCGAAGACTATGACCACGACATGTACAGCTGGTCCCCGGTGCAGAGTGACCATCGAGCCTTCCTCTATTTCGAGGACCTGGCGTACGTTCCCTACCACGCCTACTGGTGGGAGGACGAAGAGGACTACTACGTCCTGGACGCGGGCGTGGCGGCGGTGGAGGTGCGATCCGGCGAACTGATCCTGGAGGCGCTCCTGCGTCCTCTCGAGGACGGGCCGGTCCGCGAAGACGAGAGGGCCTGGAACCGGGCATGGGGAGCCGTCCCCCAGCGGGTGATAGTCATTGATGACCGGCTGTATTCGGTGACCTCCTTCGGAATCGGCGTTCACCGGATAGACAACTGGGAACGGGGCGTCTTCTTGGAGTACCCGGAACGCTAGGAAGCGGTTGGTTTCTCAGGAGGCGTCGAGGAAAAAGAAGTCATCGGGTGCTGCTGCCACCGGGATCAAATCCCCGTTCGGACCGATCAGATTGATCACCGCGTCGTTGTCCGGTGATACCGGCCATCCCGTAAACGCCAGCGCAGCCGTACCGTTGGCAACGCTCTTGGCACGAAGCCGCGACTCGTGGAGTTTGCGAACCGACTGATCAGAGAGCCTGACTTCGTGCAGGGACCAGTCGTTGGTGAGCTGGCCGGAAACTGTGGTCTGAAATAATGTAAGGAACACGTCCGAGTTCTGTGACGACGAGGATTCGATGTTGATCTCGGGGAGGCCCGTCCATCTCCAGACACCGGCGCGCGGTTTCGGTACCGGGTGGGTAACGCCCGTGTCGGCTTCCACTACAAACATCTCCCCTTCGTCCCTCGTCATAAGGGCAAAACGGCTCCCGTAGGTACCCCAGATCCCGAATCCCTGTCTCCATCCCTCTGCCGGTGCCTCAAGATTCGGTGTCCCATCCAGGTCCGGCGTCACATACTCTCGACGTCCGTCCGGTCTGAGAATCAGAATCCGCCCCGGCTCCTCGAGTACCGTGCTGTCGATGGTGTGACGGTTGACCTTGAAGATACGGTTGTGTCTCTCGCGCAGCAACAGGCCCTCCTGTAGGGCCCCCGCCACTCCCCAGTCCCCGTGGATGTCGGCCGTCAGAACAATCTCGCCGGTATCGACATTGAAGAGATCCACCCACGTCTCCTTGATGCGACTCATCGCTCCTCCCCTCGGATCCGGCCAGAGCCCGGGCATGTCGATGTTCTGGTAGATCCACACCAGGGAACCGGTGGGGTCTGTCACAAACCCCATCGAGGGCGCGACACCATCCCTTTCGGGAACATGTCTGGAAGGTCTCACGGGTAATGAAGGCTCCGCGAAGTCTCCACCCGGCACCAAATACCCCCCTCTTCTTCCTTCGATGAGAATGTCGCCACGAGAGGTGATGAAACCGCCGCCCGAACCGACAGGGGAGTGGATGTGTCTCCCGTAGTAGACCTCGAGTTTGCGTTCGGAGAGGTCGGCCACCGCGTATCCCAGGAAGCGACCGTCCTTCAGACCGATCATCAGCACCTTGGCGGGAACCGCCTCACCGGGCCAATCCAAAGGGGTCACAACCTGCGACCACATTCCTGCAGCGTACGACAACGCCAACAGACCCGCCACAACCCAAACCCTCACAGATTTTCTCACGGTGTCCGCGCTCTCCCCGCCGCTTGCCCTACTGATGACCATCCGAAAGCGGTTTTAACAGCTTGCCCCATTCTAGGAACACTGGCCGGTGCGGCTGCTTGACATGGGATTGGCTCACCTGCGCAGCCAAGGTTGTGGGACCAACCTGCTCGCGAACTGTGGGTGAACAGACAAGGAAGCGTCGCCGAGAAAGCACCGCAACGGTGGCCGTGCACTCGCGAAATCTCGCCTCTAATGCGCGAAACCCCGGGTTAATGCGCGAAACCCCCAGTTAATGGGTCCCTCCCCCACCTCCGCCGTGCCGTTGATGGCGCGCTGCGCCAGGCTCCTCCTGGGAGCTGTATCCAATATGATCCTCCGGCGGGCCTGATGACGTCTGATCAAACCCTCGTCGGTTTCTGGTTTCATTCAATTTGCAAAAGGGGTGGGACAGAAGTCAACCCTTTGCCGGTGAAAGTTTTCGCGTTGTGGGGGGTGGTTTTGATCCGGGGTCGGGAACGGCAGGGGGATGGGAAGGAAGTTGTCCGCCTTGCTTCATGTGTAATCTCGGTGGAGTCCCGGCGGCCGGCGAAGGAAAGTGGAGGCTCTGATGTCATTGGTGGAATACTCGAGGGAGGGTTCGGTGGCGGTGGTGCGTCTCAACCGCCCGCCGGTCAATGCCCTCTCGCTGCAATTGTCCACTGACTTGAATGAAGCGTTCGGGAGAGCCGAGGATCCCGCCGTGCGGGCAGTGATTGTGACCGGGCAGCCCCACTTTGCCGCCGGTGCGGACATAAAAGGTTTCCAGGCCGCCTACGACTCCGGCAAGATGACCGAAGACCTCGCCTCTGAGTTGGTGGACGCCATCTGGCGTTTGGAGTCCCTCGCCAAGCCCACCATCGCCGCGGTTTTCGGATACGCGTTGGGCGGTGGATTGGAACTGTCCATGGGTTGTGATTTTCGTTACCTGGCCGATGACGCCCAGGTGGGACAACCCGAGATCAAGCTGGGAATCATCCCCGGGGCCGGGGGAACCCAGCGGCTGGCCCGCATCGTCGGATTCCAGAAGGCCAAGGACATCGTCTTTTCCGGCAGGTTCGTGTCGGCCGCCGAAGCCCGGGAACTGGGTCTGGCCGACAAGGTGTTCCCCGCCAAGGAACTGCTGGACCGCGCCATGGAAGACGCACAACAATTCGCCAGGGGCCCGACCGTGGCGCTGGGAGCCGCCAAGCGGGCGCTGATCGGAGGCCTGGGGCTCCACCTGCGGGATGCAATGGAGGTTGAGCGACAGGCTTTTGTCGACAGTTTTTGGACCGACGACGCTCGGGAGGGGGTAGCCGCTTTCCTCGAGAAACGTCGGGCTACCTTCGGAGGAAGTTAAGCCTCGGGCTCAAGGCTCCCTTTCCACCCACTGCCCGAAGCCGGCCAGATTGGCCCGAAATATTCGGCGGAGAATGGGGCGGGCAAACCATTCGGTGAAGACTCCGCCCATGTACCAGGGAAAGTGAAGTTGCTCTCTTCTGGTAAGGAGGCTCCCATTCCCGTCACCGGCCAATTCGAACCGTCCCCAGCCGCCGATCCGGCCGACGTGTCGAACACCGATTCGCTGCAATTCGGTCCACTCGTCCACTTCCATGAGGTCGACAACCCGCAGGGGCCCCACTCGGGTAGGTACTCTCATACCCACCCCCACTCCGCGGCGTTGATCGGTTAGGAACAGGATCGAGGCCGCATCGGTCATCCACTCCGAGTGGGAGGCAAGGTCGGAGAGCCGTTCCCAGACTACTTCCACAGGAGCGGATATCGCGATTGATACCGATATACCGCGCATGGGGCAAACCCTATGAGCCTGCGGAACAGTTGACCTTTGATAACCGTAAATGATATTGCACTCCATCTATCAGTGACTTTGATGTGATTACTGTACCCTGCTATGTTGATATTTCACCATGGCGAACTCTGAGCCGGGTCTCACCCCAGGAACCTTTTTCAGGCGGATAAAGGCGCGGATATCCACCTTTCGCCACAAGTGGTTCAGGGCACTGGTCTGGTTCCTCTTCGGGTTTATGACTCTGTTGCTCTATCCGGGCATGGCGGCGGTGTGGTGTTGGAGGAAGTCCCGCCGGCCTCTTCCGAGGGGAGGTAGACGTCTGTCCATGTTGTTGCTGTCGGCCCTGGCGGCTGTCTTTCAACTGTTGTGGTTGAACCTTTTGGTCATCGATCCCATGGCGGGGACCGGCGAGGCTCGGGATACGAGTCGACAACAGTCGACGGCGGACGGTCCGACCTCCTCCTCCGAACCTGTCCCGGACGTAGATTCCACCACTACTTTGACAACTGCGACGGATTCGACCGAGGCGGGCGAGTCTCCGTCGACGAGCACTACCGCTGTCTTATCGGAAGGCGACCTCGCCGACGCCCCTTCAACCACCACCATGATCGTGGAGGCTGTCACCCCCGAAGAGTCGGGCGTCGCATCCTCCGGCGCCCCTGGATCCATCACCATGTCGACGGCGACCGAGGAGTTGACGGAGGGGATCGAAACAGTGTCGGTGGTGCTGGCCTGGGCGGAGGAAAGTGATGGAGGAGTGGCCTACGACCGGGATCTGTACGGATCGTGGACGACGGTCCGCTCGGGATGCAACACCCGATGCGCGGTGCTGGATGAGGAGCGGCGCTCCGATGGAACCTGGCTTTCCTGGTACGACGGCAGGTTGATCTCAGATCCGTCCGATCTGGACATCGACCATATGGTGCCCCTGGCCGAAGCGCATTCCTCAGGTGGATGGCAGTGGAGTTCGTCTCAAAAGCGTCGCTACGCAAATGACATCGAGCATCCGCAGGCGCTCACCGCAGTGAGCGCCTCCTCCAACCGGTCCAAAGGGTCGCGTGACCCCGCTGAGTGGAGGCCGTCGAACGGGTCGGCGTGGTGCAGGTACGCCACAGATTGGATAACGGTCAAAGTGACATGGAACCTCACCGCCGATCGGGCGGAGATACGAAGCTTGGAGGAGATGCTGGGTTATTGCGACTCTTCGGTCACGATCACCACGGTCCCGGTCTCTATCCCGTCGGATGCCGCTGCGACCACCTCCGCTCCAATGAACGCCGCCGGATCCTGTCCCTACACATCGGCGGCCGGGGACCCCTGCGAAGCCGTACCCGGACTGGCCAACACCCAAAACGACGTGAACTGTGCAGATATCCCCTCCCGATATCGTCCTCTGACCGTGGTGGGAGCGGACCGTGACAGGCTGGACGGGAACAACGATGGGGAGGCCTGCAGCCGATGAAACGCTCGGAGCGAGTCTGCCGCCGTGCTGCTATCCTCAGAGACGCCCTCGGGGGTGGTGTAATTGGTAACACGACAGGTTCTGGCCCTGTTATTGAGGGTTCGAGTCCTTCCCCCCGAGCCAGGGTCGAGTATTCTTCGGCCTTGTTGGCCCCGTCGTCTAGTGGCCTAGGACGCCGGCCTCTCAAGCCGGTAACGCCGGTTCGAATCCGGTCGGGGCTGCCCCTGCCTGTGACCGCAACGCATGAGTCGGGCCTCCAAGGGCAAGCATTGCCCAGGGTTCTTACTTTCGAAAGGTGTGTGGTGGTGCGCGAAAAAAACCGGTGGCCCCTCATTGAAGTTCACCGATCATTTTGCAGATAATTCGGACAGCTACACAAGAGGTACAAAATGGTAGAAAACCATAAACATACACAAGGCGAGTATCCATCGGTGATCGACACGGCGCAAGTGGCGGAACTGTTGCAAATGAATGTGCAGATGGTGCGAAAATACGCCCGGGAGGGTCGCCTGCCGGCCTACCAGTTGCCGGGATCGCGGGTGTACCGTTTCATCTATTCGGAGATCATCGACTACATAAGGGCTCATCCGGTGGTCCCCGAGGGAACCCGGAGTGGTACTTCCTAGCCGACAATCGCGGCGGATGATCGGCTGGCGTGACCGAGGGTGATAACCACCACTATCTCCTCGAAGGGGAGGTAGACGTCTGAACCCGCCCGATCCACCAGCCAGATGTGGTCGGTGGACACCACTCTGATTCTGCCCTGCCGGGAGCCGCCCAGTGAGGGTCCGTACAGTTCCACTGGTTCTCCGGTCAGTTCCAACTCTTGGAATCGGGCTCGCCAGGTAGGCGCACCTCCCCCGGTTTCCATGCCTCCCGCCACCTGTTTGGTCACCACCATGGCGACGCGATCCAGACGGGCGTCCACGCGCGTGCCTTCCGTTCCCAGCGTCAGATAATCTGCACCGCACCCCACTACCTCTCCGCTCACTTGCAGCTTCCCGGTTTGTACTGTCAGCCGGTCCCCCCGGTGGAGAAGCATCCTTGTCACGTTCTGCAGTGTGCGGGAGCGAAGACGCTGCTGGTGAGTCTCGAACTCGGTCGCTTCAAGTTCCGCTCGCCATTCCTGGCCTACGCCCTGGCGCAGGAAGCGGGCAAGATTTGCCAGGGGCTCATCCCCAGGACGCTCGCTTTCGGGCGAATTAGTGGAAAAAACCGTCATGTTGAGAAATTACTCCTCCCTGGATAACCGTTCCCTGAGTCCTCCAAATATATAGTCGGTTACCGATCCTACTTCTTCTACAGCGCCGATCGGGGGCGGTCGGCAAAGGGAGGGACGTTGACAACTTCGACATCATCCAATCCAACCCACGGTCGGACCGGGCACTCCACCCGACGCCGAAAGCGTTTCCCGTCCATCTCCGGCATCCACCTGCTGATCATCGCCGCAGGTGTTCTGGCGTTGATTGCCAACCTGGCTCTGCTGCGCGGCGGTGAGACCCCGCTTACCAGGATGGCGGTGAGCCGGGCCGACCTGCCGCCGGGGCGCAACCTCCGGGCAGACGACATTGAACTGGTGTCGATGGATGTGCCGGAACCGGTCGCCTCCGGTTTGATCTCGGAGAACGAGTTGGCCGAATATCGAGGATGGATAGTGACCACCAGGACGGCTTCAGGATCGCTGCTGAGCAAGGCAGACCTGCGGGCACCCCTCACCACATCGGGATTCCGGGCTATGAGCTTTCCCGTCGACGTCGAGCACGCCACCGGCGGGGATCTGGTCCCCGGCGACCTGGTGGATGTGATCAGGGTGGATGAGGAGAAGGCGTCCTTTGTGGCGACCGGAGTGCCGGTCCTGGACGTTCCGGGACAGTCCGAGGGTGCCCTCGGTCTGTCCGACAGCTTCTTTCTGGTTCTGGAAGTGGACGACCGCACCGCCCTCATCCTGGCGCTGGCGCTGGCCAATGCCGAGGTCGAGGTACTCAGGTCCACCGGCGCCTCTTCCCCGACGGTGCGAGTCTTGCTGGAGGAGGGCACTCTTTCGGGTGAGCTCCCGGCACCGTTGTCGGCGGATGACCCGGTCCTGCCGGGCGTCCCGGCTTCGGGAGTTTCCCCGCCGATCGAAGGAGGACTGCTGCCATGAGGGACGTCGCTGTGAGGGACATAGAGATCGCGTTGGCTGTCTCCACCCGGCAATGGTCTGAGTATCTGCATCGATTCCTGGTCGACCATGGCGGGGCAAGAGTCCGGCTGTATGTGATGCAGCCGGAGGACGCTTTCTCGGAGAATTTCGACGTCCTGCTCATTGATGACATCTGCTCCTTCTTGTCGCCACACCTGGTGAAGAAACTGAACCGGGCAGGACGCCGCGTGGTAGGCGTCTACAACCCGGCTGAGTTTCCCGACGGAAAAGACCGGCTGCTGGCCTGCGAAGTTACCGAGGTGATAGAAGCCGATGCCGATCCGGAAGAATTCCTGGCGCTGGTAGAGCAGTTGGGGATCAGCAGGGAGACCGACGGGGATCGGGTGGGAAAGGCAAAGAGTCCCGTCTCGGCGGATGACATGGCGCAGCACCCCCGTCCCCTGGTGGCGGTCGGCGCTCCCCCGGGGGGATGCGGCGCCACCGAGGTGGCGATTGCCCTGGCCGCAAGATTGGCCGAGCAATTCGAAAGGGTGGGACTGCTCGATCTCGACCAGCGGGCGCCATCTGTGGCGCAGCGACTGGGCTTGGGTCTGCATCCCAATTTGCTGACCGCCATCGACGCGGTTCACCACCACAGTGACAGCCTCGAGTCCTGTTGGCATACATTGAGGGGAAGCTCTTTGCGAGTCCTACCGGGAGTTCCCAACCTCGTTGATCGGACCCGTCTGCGCCGGGGAGAAGTGGCGGAGGTGTTGCTGGAGAGCGCCAGGATCACCGATGCGACAGTGGCCAATTTCGGACATTGGCACACCGCTTCCAACGATCAGCCCGTGTGGGACGTGACCGGGAGCGTGTCGGATATGGTGATGGAAGCAGCCGGCGCGGTGGTAGGCGTGGCCCTGCCCAACCCGGTGGGAATGGTCAGGATGATCGAATGGATCGGCCAGATTCGGTCCCGGCACCCGGGTATCTCGATCCACGTGGTGGTCAACCGGACCCCCGGTTCCATCTCCGTGAGGCGGGCGCTGTTCGAAGAGTTGGGTTCGGCGGTGGGCCGCGCTCGGATCGCCTTCCTCCCCGAGGACGCCAGGGTGGCGGAGGCGGCATGGAACGGGAGTTTGGTGCAGAGAGGAAGGTTCCGCCGAGGGTGTGACCGGTTGGCGGATCGGGTATTGGAGGAGGTGATCAGGGGTGAATGACCGCAAAGGCGTCCGGCAGGCGTACGCGGAGATCCGCCGGACCGCCCTGGAGTTCATGGAGGAACGGAGCATTGATCCGGAGACGGATCGGCCGGGGGCGCGGAGGCAGGTGGAGCAGGCGGTAAAGGAGTATTGCCGTCGAACTCAGGTGGGACTGGGCCGGGCCCTCCGGGATCCGGACGACATGACCGAGCGGGTCCTTCTGTCCATCGCCGACTACGGGCCTCTCACCTCGATACTCGCCCGCTCCGACGTGGAGGAGGTATTCATCGAGGGTCCCCGGGTGACTTTCATCGACGGTGCAGGGAGGTTGCAGGGCCTCAAGGAACCGACCACCCTGGAAGAGAACCAGCAGGTGGTGGATCGCTTGCTGGCGGGAAGCGATCGCCGGTTGGATGCCTCCCAGCCCATCGTTCAGGCCAGGGTCTTGGATGATTCGGCCCGGCTCACGGCGGTCATCCCGCCCATAGCCGATCGCCTGTCAGTGACCCTTCGGCGATACGCCCTCCGCCGCCAGGACCTGGAGTCGTTGGTCCGACTGGGGTCCATGACCCCGGAAGCCGCCCGTTTCCTGGCCGCCGCCATGCAGACCGAGTGTGGGGTGGTCGTTTCCGGCCCGCCCGGGGCGGGGAAGACATCCATGTTGAGCGCTCTGTTGGACGCTTGTCCTCCCACCCGCTGTATTCGCTGCTGCGAGGAGGTCCGGGAGTTGCACATCCCGCTGGTCCACGGATCCTTTTATGAAGCGCGACCCCCAGGACTGGACGGTACGGGAGAAATCAGCCTGCGAGTGCTGGTGAAGGCGATCCTTGCCATGCGTCCCGATCTGATCGTGGTAGGAGAGGTCAGGGGCGCCGAGGCTTTCGAGTTGACCCGCGCTGCCAACGCCGGATGCGGGTTTGCCTGCACGGTGCACGCCAATTCGGCGGCCGACGCGCTGGCTGCCCTGGTGAGCGCCGCATTGATGGCCGGCGAGAATGTCAGCGAGTCGGTTGTTCGGAGAGTGTTTGTTTCTGCCATCGACCTGATCATCCACGTGGACCGCGAAGCCGCGGGAGAGGGCCGGGGCGAAAGTCCCATGCGGCAGGTGCGAGAGATCATTTCGGTTACTCCCGGCAGCGAGGGATCCTTCTCCGTCCATGTTCTGTTCTCCCGGCCGCGGCTGGGAGAACCCATGACGTGGAGCGGGGATTCGCTGCCCGAAGCGCTGCGCGTCCGCATCGAACGGGCGGCGGGGATGCCTATGGAGGGGATCCTGGGTTCCCGGGGAGGGGCGCGGTGAGGTGGGCTGCGGCCGTGGCCAGCGGGACTTTCGTGTCCTTGGCCGCCGCAGCGTTGATGGGGGTTCGTCCGCGGTTGCGGTTCGCCAGGCCCGCCGGGAACGGAGGAGGGCGGGAACTGTGGCTGGCGCAGGCCGGTCTGAACATAACCCCGTTTCAGTTCACCATGGGTTCGGCAGGTGTGGGTCTGGCGGCGCTGGTGATTCTCCTCGGGCTGTCGGGAGTGTGGGCGGTGGCGCTGCCCCCCTCGGTGTTGATCTCTCTGCTTCCCCGTTTCTATTTCTCACGGGTGCGGACCAGGAGGCTTTCGGAGGTCAGAAAAGCTTGGCCGGACGGGATCCGCGACGTTATCGGAGCGGTTTCCTCCGGCATGTCGGTGCAGCGAGCGCTCGAAAATCTGGCCCTTTCGGGTCCCGCGCCGTTGAAGGAGGCGTTCGGTCGGTTTCCGGTGCTGGCTCGCACTCTGGGAGTGGTTCCAGCCCTGGAATCAATCAAGGAGGACCTGGCCGACCCCACCAGCGACCGGGTAATCGAGGTGTTGATGATTGCCCATGAACGGGGTGGGGCGCTGATCCCCGAGATACTTCGCGATCTGGCCGACTCCACTTCCATGGACCTGGCCGCCACCGAAGAGGAGCAGACCGAGGCCCTGGAGCAGCGTATCAATGCCCGGGTGGTGTTCATGCTGCCCTGGCTGGTGTTGGTGGCCCTGACCTTCCGCCCCGGCCCTTTCCGTTCCTTCTACTCCTCCCCGGCGGGGATCCTGGTGGTGGCGATCGGCGCCGGCCTGTCACTGTTGGGAATAGCAATTATCTCTCGGCTGGCTCGTCCCCAGGATGAACCGCGGGTCCTGACCAAGGCTGGTGGAAGGAACGCCGAATGGTAGAACCGTCCGCCCACCTGATAGCCGCGTTCCTCACTTCCATAACGGTGGTGGGAGTGCTGATCTGGTTGTTCCCGCCGCCCAAGCGTCTGAGCGGGAGGGTTCGTCCCTACACCGGCGCCGGTGGCAGGTTGGGCGCCGGTTCGGGCGCCGGCGTTCCATCGGTGGGGACATCACGCTCCGCCCCGGTGCGTCTGTTCGGCCCCATGGTCATGGCGGCGGCCCACGCCATGGGGAGGCTTGCCGAACGGATGGGAGAGGACCAGTTGACGCTCCGGCTTCGCCAGGCTCGGCTCTATCCCGGCCTCGACGACCGGGACCGGGTCGCCTCCTACCGTCTGGCCCTGCTGGGGGCGGCGGTGATGTTTCTCGGGGCGGGAGCGGGGATCAGTGTGGTTCTTCGCCAATCCACTCTGGTGGTGCTGGTCTCCTCCTTCGCGCTCGGACTGGTAGGCGCTCTGCGAGTACGCGGCCGGTTGGACAGAGCCCTGGAGCAGCGCCGGTCGGCCATGAAGATCGAGATTTCCACCATCAATCAATTGCTCGCCATCCGGGTGAGATCGGGAAGCGGGATCATGCACGCGGTGGGGGAACTCACCGAACGCGGCAGGGGGGAGGTGATCGGGGAGTTGAGGACAGCTCTTCGGATGCACAAGTCAGGGATGAGCGCCCCGGCGGCATTTCGAAGACTGGCTGAAATAACCCCCGAACCCCATTGCGCGCGGACCTACAAGTTGCTCGCCTCGTCGGAGGAGATGGGGGTGGACTTGGCCTCGGGTCTCAGGGCACTGGCTGATGACGCCCGCCAGGCGCGCCGGGAGACGCTCAGGCGGTCCGCCACCAAGAGACGTTCGGCCATGCTGATTCCCACCATCGCCATCTTGGCGCCGGTGATGCTGCTGTTTGTGGCGGCGCCGCTTCCCCAGTTGATTCTCGGTTGGAAATAGAGAAAACGACAAGAAAGGAGATAATGCACATGCTGGTCACAGCACATCATTTCATCAGAGAAAGGGTCTCGATGTTCTGGCGTCGGGAAGAAGGTCTCAGCACCGCTGAGTTGTTGGGGAACGCCGCCCTGGCGGTGGTGGCGCTTCTGGCCATCTGGGCCGTGTTGCAAACGTTGGGCACCGACATCGTGGGGTGGATTCGCGCGCAACTGTCCTCCGGGCTCAAGTAACTCAGAAGGTTTCGGTCGGTGAGCCGGCGCATGCACTCGAAACCGCTTCCCGGCGGCGTGGGGCGGCGGATGGGGGACTCCCGGGGATTCGCCACCATGAACTTTGTGGTGGCCGCGGGGTTCTCCATGTTGTTCTTCGTCCTGTTGGCCAACCTGTTGGTGGTCCAGTACGGCCGGGGCGTGGTCCGGATGGCCTTGGATGAGGGCGCCCGTCACGGGGCTCGCTTCGGTGTCGACGCAGCCCGGTGCGAGGCCCGCGTAGGCGAGGTTCTGACCGGATTGCTGGGAGGCCGGATGGGTTCGGGAGTGTCCTATCGATGCGTCACCGGCGCCGGCCGAACCATGGCCGGCGCGGTGGTGACGTTTCCCGCCTGGTTGCCGGGGGTTCCCGATTTCCGGTTCGAGATGGCCGCCGTCGCCGCCTCGGAGCGGGAATGAGAGAGGGACCGAAAGCTCAGCGGGGCTCGGCGCCGATCGAGTTGGTGCTGGGTATAGGGGTGATACTGATTCCCCTGGCTCTGCTGGCGCTATCCTTCGCGCCCCTTTTGGAGCGGATCGTGTTCGCCAGGATCGCGGCGGCGGAAGCTGCCCGCGAGTTGGTGCTGTCTGACGGGTCGGAGGCGAGCGCGCTGCGGTTGGTCCGACAGATCGCCCTCAATCACGATGTGGGAGCGGGCGGGGTGGACATCGGGTTCTGTGACGGTGAGACAGGCCCGGTCACCTCCCCGCCCCGGTCCGGTTGCGGTCCTCCGGTGAAGGGAACAATGGTGAAGGTGGTGATTGTCACCCGAGCGCCGGCCTTTGTCACTCCCTACGGGGCGGTGGGAGGCATCACGATCCGGGCCTCCCAAATCGAGATGGTGGGTCTTTATCGCTCCACCCCATGACATGTGCAAAGGGACAAAACGGTTCCATCACCATCTGGCTCCTGGGTTTGGGGATCTGCCTTCTTGTCCTGGGGGGAATGGGATTGGATCTTTGGTCGGCGGTGACCCTGCATGCCCGCCTGTCGGGGCTGGCGGAGGCGATAGCCACGGCTGCGGCTTCGGGGATCTCCGAGGAACATTGGCGACGGACCGGGCAGGTCCGCCTCGATCCGGCCCGGGCCGAGCGCCTGGGGCGAAACCTTGTTTCCCGCCATCCCCAGGCGTCTCTGCTGGACGCACCCGCCCAGATCGTGGTCAGTCCCGACCACCGGTCGGTGTCGGTGCGAGTGAGGGGATCGACGCCACTGGTCCTGCTGCGGCTGGCGTCGGACGCGGACCGGATAGACGTGGCGGTCACGTCCACCTCCGAACCGCATGTGATCGATTGAACAACGGGTTTTGCCCGGCCGAATCTCGGCGCTGTCCTCAGAGTACGTAGAGCCCCACCGCGGCTGCCGCGGCGGTGTAAGCCGCGAACGGGGCCAACCCGATGCGGCGGATCACCGACAGCAGACCGACTATTGCAAAATACCCCACTACCGCCGCCGCCACTAGACCGACCACGGCCGGCCCCAGGGTCTCGGTCGTCAGATCCATCCGCGTCAAAGATCGCAGGCCGGCGGCGGCGATGGCCGGAACGGCCAGCAGGAAGGAATACCGGGTCGCCTGACGGGGGGAGAGACCTCGCGCCATCCCGGTGCTGATGGTCACCGCCGAGCGAGAAACTCCCGGCATGAAGGCCAGGGTTTGCGCCAATCCCACCCACAGACCGTCACTCCATCGGGCCTCCTCCAGGCGCCCGTTCCGCTTCCCGAGCCACTGACCCCAAAGGAGGGCGGCGGTGGTGAAGAGCAGGGCGCCGGAGACCGCCGCCGGGTTTTCCTGGGCGGTTTCCACCCAGTCTTCCACCACCAGGCCCAAAGCGGCGGGGGCGGTGCCCACCGCCAGCAGGCCCCACAGGTGGCGGCTGTTTCTGCAGGTCCTGAATCTGAGCAGCCTGCGCAGATCCTGTCGGTAGTAGAAGACCACTGCCGCAAGGGTGCCCAGATGCAGGAAGGCGCTTTCCGCCAGGGTGGGGGTGGCGACCTGCAGTCCCATGTCCGCCAGCAGGGCCGGGGCCAGAACCAGGTGGCCGCTGGACGAGACGGGAAGAAACTCCGTGAGTCCCTGGATTATGCCCCATACCAGTGAGTTGACCATGAGATGACACCCTAGCGGTTCGGCGCCACGGCCACTGTCAGAGTGCCGTAGGCAGAAGCGGAAGAGACCCGGGACAGATGCTGCCCCGGGACGGCGATCAGGGTGGCATCCTCGGATTCGTATCTCCCCAAGCCAGGGCTGATCACGATGCCGGGTATCGCCTGGCCCGGTGACCCCGGATCCTGCTCGCCGGCTATCAGCATCACCCGTTTGCCTGGGGTCAGACCGGGGGGCGACTCCAATTCCACGGCCCACCAGCCATCGGGCGCCGGGACCCGATCCACGGCGACCAGGGATGCAAGCAGGGGCTCTCCGGCAGCCATGGCTACGGTCAGAGTCCCCTGGATGGTCGTGGGCGGCAGAAGCCCCACCGGTACCCGGCGGAACTCGAACAGATCGTCGTGGATCTCTGATCCCGCTTCGATGTCAGTTGCGGCGAAGGGGTGCAGCGTAGTTGGCGCAGGCATCAGTTGGATCCACCAGGAGACACCGACAATCATCGCCGCCGCGGCCCATTTCAGGTAGGAACGGCGAGTAAACCACAGCATTCCACAGGATGGTTGGCGATCCGGCGGAGACATCACCCCCCGGGGCAGGAATGATTCGCGACCCACCGGTACATTTCCCGCCTTCGGCGCGGGGAGGTGGGGTTGTCCCTACTCCGACGAGGCCTTCTTCCTCTCCGAGGATCTCACCTTTGTCTTCTCATTGCTGGACTTGGAGTCTCCGGACGCGTCGTCCCTGGATGACTCGGACGACTGGCCGTTGGCGCCTCGATTGGCCGGGTTGGGCTTGCGGGAGTCGGTTACATAGAAGCCCGGACCTTTGAAGACCACCCCGCGGGCATGAAATACCTTTCGCAGCGACCCCCCGCAGGACTCGTGCAGACTCAGCGGGTCGTCTTTGAAAGACTGCCAAACCTCCATTCGGTCACCGCACTGGCGACAAAGGTATTCGTAGGTGGGCATAGCGTGGGTTTCGGTTAGATGACGCGGGGAAACCGAACCTCAGAATACCTCCGACCGTGCGAGGAGCATAAACTAGTAAACAATCATGGATATTTCTGTAGTGGCGGCCGTGGTCGCCTCCTATCTGATCGGCTCGATCGATTTTGCCATTTTCGTGTGCCGCCTGCGAGGCGTCGACATCCGCGCCCATGGCAGCGGCAACCCCGGCGCCGCCAACGTTTTCCGGGTGGTGGGGGTGTTCCCGGGGATCATGGTGCTGGTCGGAGACATCCTGAAAGGACTTGTGGCCGCATATCTGGCCTGGTTGGCGGTGGAAGCGGTCAATCCGGTGGACTCCTGGGAGATCATGCTGGCCGGGGCGGCGGCGGTCATCGGACACTGCTATCCGGTGTTCCATCGGTTCCGGGGAGGCAAGGGCGTGGCCACCATGTTCGGAGCGATGCTGTTCATCCTGCCGCTGGTGACGGTGGTGATGGCTGTGTTGTGGGTGGTGGTGGCCCGGCTCGCCAAATTCCCGGCGGCCGGTTCCACGCTTGCCGCGGTCGTTTACCTGCCGATCAGTTACTGGCAGGGTATGGGTTTTCCGGCTCTGGTTTGGTTGGTGGTGATAGTTGTGGTGATCCTCTATCGCCATCGATCCAACCTGGACACGTGGAGGGAGAGAAGGTCCGGCACCGGGTGATCATGGCTGGCGAAGAGATGAAACCACTCACGGAGGCCCGGCGGGAGGTGCTCTCGGCAATGGCTCTCCTGCCTGCCATGGAGGTGCCCCTGGAGCAGGCTCAGGGGCTGGCATTGGCTTCCGACGTGGTGGCCCCACATGCGGTCCCGCCTTTCGCCAATTCCGCCATGGACGGCTATGCGGTGCGGGTGGCGGATGTGGCGCACCCGCCGGTGAAGTTGATCATCAGCGAAGACGTGCCGGCAGGCCGGGTTGCCTCCGGGCCGGTCGTCTCTGGTCAAGTCATCAAAATCATGACCGGGGCGCCCATGCCGGCCGGCGCTGAAGCGGTTGTCAAGGTGGAGGACACCCAGCCGCTTGCGGACGGGCGGGTTCGGATCATGTCGTCGGTGGAAATGGGGACCGCGGTGAGACCGGCCGGCGGCGATCTGGAGGAAGGACAGTTGGTGTTGCCGGCCGGGTCCCGGCTGGGCCCGGTCCACCTGGGGGTTTTGGCCACTATCGGGATAGCCGCCCCCAAGGTGAGAAGAAGAGCGCGGGCAGCCGTGCTGTCAACCGGAGACGAGTTGTTCCCGGTGGGTCGTCCCACCCTTCCCCCCGGCGGGATACGGGACTCCAACCGACCCCTGTTGAAGGGCCTGCTGGCCGAGTTGGGGGTGGAGATCATAGACATGGGGATCATCCCCGACGAGGAGGATACACTGCGGTCCGCCCTGCTGGAAGCCTCCGACCGGGCGGACGTCACGGTGACCTCGGGGGGAGTCTCCATGGGGGAGTACGACCTGGTGAAGCAGGTCCTGTCGAGCCTGGGGGACATCGAGTTGTGGAAAGTGGCGATGCAGCCCGCCAAGCCGTTCGCCTTCGGGCACATCAACGGCACTCCTCTGTTCGGACTGCCGGGTAATCCCGTCTCGGCCTTGGTGGCCTACGAGCAGTTCGTTCGCCCCTCGCTTCTGAAGATGATGGGGTCGCGGGCGGTCTACCGGCCCCGGGTGCCGGCGGTGGCCGGACATGCCCTCCGAACCAACCCGGCCAAGACCGTATTCGTTCGGGTGGTGGTGAACCTGGAGAACGGTCGTATCGTGGCCCGCTCCTCGGGTGGCCAGTCATCCAATGTTCTCTCCGCCGCCGCTTCGGCGGATGGGATGGCGGTTGTGCCAGTGGGAGTCGATGTGATCGGAGAGGGAGAGTCGGTATATGTCGAACTGCTGCGATCTCCCGAAACCCGCGGCGAGCACGAGGAAGTCGATGAGTAGGGAAGCGGCGGTCTCGCACCTGAATGAGCGGGGCGAGATGCACATGGTGGAGGTGGGAGGCAAGCCCGAGACGATGCGGCGGGCCGTGGCGGAGGCCAGGGTGGGGGTCAGTTCCGAGGTGAAACGCTCCATTGTGGAGGGAACCGTTCCCAAAGGAGATGTGGGGGCGGTGGTGAGGCTGGCCGGAATCATGGCCGCCAAGCGGACCGCCGAACTCGTCCCGCTCTGCCATCCCCTTCCCCTGTCAGGGGTCCAGGTGAACCTGGATCCCTGTGAAGGCGGGATGGTGATAACCGCCGAGGTGCGAACCACGGCCCGCACCGGGGTGGAAATGGAAGCCATGGCGGCCGTTTCGGTGGCGGCGCTGGCCCTCTACGACATGATCAAGGGCCTCGACCGGGGTGTGGTGATCGGACCGGTCCAACTGTTGGAGAAAAGCGGCGGCAGGTCGGGGGAGTGGCAGCGCTAGACCCTCCTGGGACCCAAGGGCCTTCCTGAACCAATCGGTGGAGCTTGGCGGGAAGGATCCTCTGATCCTCTTGTCCGTACTTTGACGGTTGGGGTGTCCTTTCGGTAAAGCCCCCTCCAACCCGCCGCGATGTATACTCGCATTCCGTATGGCGGCCCTGATTATCGCGCTTTTTGTCATTGTTGTGGTGTGGGGATGGTTTCTGATACCTAAGAAGGCGGGCGCTCACAATGCTTCAACGCTGAAGGTACGCGGCAAGAGATCCAAGACGCCCAATCCAAGGTCTGTCGCCAAGCCGGCCGCCGATATCACCGTGGTTCCGGCGGCAGGCACTCGAAGGGGTTACGGCGCGCCGGTTCCGGTTGTTGGCGGGCACCGGTCGGGAGCTTCGACCCGTCGGCGCCGGGTCAGAGCAGTGCTGGTGGCCGTGGCGGTTCTGTCGGCGGCAGTTGCCCTGTATACCGGTTCGATCAACTGGTGGCTGTTTCATGCCGCCAGCGACGCCTTGCTGATCATCTATTACGGACTGGCGATGCATCTGCGGGACAGCGGCGCCACCAGAACCCCATCCGCCAAGCGTTCCGAAGCAACCCGTCCGGCGCTCAGGCGGGTGGCGGGGGGCTGAACTCCCCAAATGGGAGAGGGAGGGGCTGGTAAACTGCCTTCCCGGCGCGGGGGTGTAGCTCAGCCAGGCAGAGCACTTCGTTCGCAACGAAGGGGCCACGGGTTCAAATCCCGTCACCTCCACAAACCACCGGTTTTCCCTGTTTACCTTCCTTAAGGCTCCTGACGGTTTCCCGAGGATTCATAGCGTACTGTTCTCCCAGGTAGAAGGCCATATCCTTAGGACAAAGGGTGAAGTGCGAGCCTGCCTTTGGGAGTTCTCGACTTTTCTGCCGGTTTCCAGATGATTAGTTCCAAGGGGTTAGTGGTCGTATGCGGTGACGGAGCGGGCCGGGCCGGGTCTGTTGGTCCCGGGTCTGATCGGTTCAAGAATCCCACACGTATGGAACGTCCCGGATGATGTAGTGGTGGATGCGCCCCGGGGGGCGTCCAACTGTCCTTGCCTGATGACGATCATCATCAGGACCGATCGCTTCCTCCAACAGGTGAACCGTCTCGGGGGTACTATCGCTTGCTGGGCTACCCAAATCACGAATGCTGGCACCGTTCCAATGTGACGAACGGACCCACCGAAGCTTTGAACAATTCTCGTCAAGCGGATCAAACGAGCAGCGTTCGGGTTCCGGAGCTTCGCCAACTACCGAACCCGAGCGCTCTTGTACGCCGGAAAGCCAAATAGCAGCTCCTCGCAGCCGTCACTTCCCCGTAAACCAGCAACTGTTGGGATCGCTGATGGATCGGAGTGAATCGCCGGGGTTTCCCGGGAGACTTGGGTGTGCTCGGAGCGGTTCAGGTGTTGTTTTCGCTCTTTGGTGTTGTGTCAGGGGTTCAGCGACCGTCCGGGGCTGACGTGCTGGTCACGGGTTGGCTTGTCGCGGAGGTTGTCGGGTTCCAGTTCGTAGCTGGTGCTGCGTCCGCCGGCGGGACCACGGACCAGGATTCCTTGGTTGATGAGGCCGGTGATGTCGCGGAGGGCTGTGTCCTGGGAGCATTTGGCCAGTTTCGCCCATTTGGAGGTGGTGAGTTTCCCGTAGAAGCCGTCCAGGAGACGGCTCAGTATCTGCCGTTGGCGGCTGTTGAGGGAGATGGTCTGGACGTTTCGCCAGAAGGTTGCTTTGGTGAGCACCATGTCCAGGGTGGTTTCTGCTGTGTCGATTGCCCGGCCCAGGCAGCCCAGGAACCAGAGCATCCACTCGGTGATGTCTGTGGTTCCTGTTTCGGTGGTTTCCAGGATGCGGTAGTAGTCGCGGCGTTCTGTGCGGATTTGTGATGACATGCTGTAGTACCGCTGTGAACTTTTCTCTGAGCGGGCCAGAGCCATGTCGGCGATTGCCCTGGCGATACGCCCGTTGCCGTCGTCGAAGGGGTGAATGGTAACGAACCACAGATGCGCCACACCGGCTTTGGCCGCCCAATCGGTGTTCGTGTCGGTGTTGAACCAGTCGAGGAACAGCCCCATCTCGTGTTCGAGACGATCGGCGGCAGGCGCGTGGTAATGTACCCGTTCCCGACCCATGGGTCCGGAGACGACCTGCGTGGGTCCGGCGCGGTCGTCCCGCCAGGCGCCCACGATGATCCGTTCCAGGCCACTGCGGCCGGACGGAAACAACGCGGCCTGCCATCCCCACAGCCGCAGTGGGGTCAGGGACTGGTCGTAGTTGGCGGTGGCGTCCATCATCATCGCAACAACGCCCTTCACCCGCTCCTCCACATGACGCGAGCCGCCGACGTCCATACCGAGACGACTGGCAACCGAGGAACGGACCTGGCGAAGGTCAAGACGCTCCCCCTCGATGTCGCTGGTCTTATGCACATCTTGGACCAGGGTTTCAAGAACCGCTTCCTGCTGGAGGTCGAAACCGAGACCGCCCATCCGACCAACCAGCCGACCCTGTGCATATCGCACTGCGGCCAGTTGTTCGGTTATCCGGGCGGAGTCCCACCGAAGGTTTGGCCATCCCGGGCGATCATAAAGATACAAACGCCGCATTATCTGAGGAGAATATAGGCGGTATTCACCGCACCTAGAACCACAATTGGTTCTCTTGGGAAGACAGTGGGTCAGATATTCCCTCCAATAGTTGACCTTACCGCTCACCGTTGGTTGCGTTACCTGGGCCTATGGCATTTGGTGGCCTGGTGCGAGTCAGGCGGAGTATCTGTCCTGAAGGGAGGCATTACTCCTTTGCAGCGTTGGGCATGGATTGTTATTTCGGTCGCTGGCGCAGTGGTGGGCGGGCTTGGCGGTCATCTTCTGGGACTGGCTGGGTTCGTGTGGTCTGGTTACCAATGCCGCGGCCCTTCGGCATGTAGGGGTGTTGGTTATTGGTGTGGCGGCTATACCGTTAACCGTGTGGCGCATCCGTGTTGCGGACCGGCAGGCACAGGCCGCGCAAGAGCAAACAACCTTGAGGTTCTTGGCCCCGCCGCCTAGCACTCACCGCAGAGATCGAGGATCTGACCGAGATCTGTCATCTCTGCGCCGGGCGAACCCGATGCTCCGCGCTGCCCGAGGAGTTGGCACCGACACCGCTGCCACCCTGTTGATCGCACCCGGTGGCAACCCCCACCTCATGACAATCTGAGGTTCACCTGGTTGCCGGCTGCCCTTATCCGGTAGGCTTCCGGTAGCGTTTGTCCGGTAGGCAAAATAGAAGGGCGCCGAGCGCGCTCCGCGCTTCGTCCTGTGGGCGAATCCAGAGACCACGAGGACGACGAAGAGGTACAGTGACCACGACAGGCACGGATGTTCTTGAAGTAAGAGCGGCGGCGCGCCGAAACAGGCGCCGCCGCCAAGTTTCCTACGTCATCTATCTGGTTGGGGGGACACTGCTCTTTCTGCTGCTCTGGCAGCTGTTAGCCGCACCGTTCTCGCCTCTATTCTCTCTCATCCCGGAGCCGATCGACGCAGTCACCCACTTTTGGGAGAACCTGTTTTTCAGTGAGCCGATGATGAAGCGGTTTGTTCACGCCTGTCCGGATCTGGCGGCTCAGTTGGAGTTCAAAAGGGGTAGGATGTCCGCTCTCCCCGAACACTGTTTTGGGTACATTTTCCACCTGGTGCATACCATCCGCAATATCCTGATCGCAGTTGCGCTGGGGACGTTCATCGGCTTGGGGATTGGGCTGAGCAGCCTGCTCTTGCCGTGGATCGCCGATGTGGTGACACCGGTAGCAGGTTTCTTTGGGACTACCCCAATCTTTATCGCGGCGCCTTTCTTCGTGATCTGGTTCGGGATCGAGTATCCCCTGTTGACCACTATTGGGGTTGTTGCCTTCTATACCACCCTTCTCATGTACTTTTTCAGCCGCCGGGCGGCCGAAAATATACCGGTGGCAATCATTGAATCAGCCCTCACCCTGGGGGGAGACCGCCGCACCATTTTCCGATGGGTTTATCTGCGGGGAACGATTCCGGAGATCGCGGGAGGTTTTCGGGTCGCTTTGGGAGGAGCATGGGGTTTGGGGACGCTGGTGGAGGTGCTGGGACCACAGATGGGAGGAGGGTTTTTGATCCGGATGTGGAGCTACGTGATGGGCCTCCCGGAGGGTCCGACCGCGGTCGTCTCCCTGATTCTCTTCTTCGCCGTGCTGGCTGCGGCAGTCGACGGGATCCTGGTACTGGTAATACGTGTCTTCACCAAATGGTCCGAGGCCGGTCGCCAACTGAGTTTGTAAGCAAGGAAAAACTATGTCAGCTGTTATGAGGTTTAAGAACCTGTGGTTTGTGTTCGAGCACCGATCAGGGAATCTGGTGCGTGTCCTCGAGGTGGTCGGTCTTTTTGTGGATCCGGGCGAGTGAGTGTGCGTGGTGGGGAGGCGAGAGCCTGGCAAGACCACCCTGTTGAGAGTATTGGTCGGCCTCCAGCCTCCTTACGCCGACGCGTCGAAGGTGCCACGACGACATGGGGCCCGCCAGTGATCAGGCCATCGGTCTTCCAGCAGGACACTGTGCTTCGGTGTTCCCGTGTCCGGGAAAACCTCGAGTTCGGTCTCACGGCTAACAAGCTTCCCAAGGGCGAACAGAACGAGATCAGCAGTCTTTCGGGTATGACCGGGGAGGAGGCGACGACGGGTTGAATCAGCCTGCCCGCTTCCGAAGCCTTTATTGGATTGGATGGCTGACCTGGACTGTCCTGATTACCTGGTTGCTTTTTCAGTTGCCTGAGAGCCTTCCTTTCGTTACCTGGACGCATGGTGAGGGTGTGATCAATGTCACCTGGTCATACATCGGTTCCGGGTTGGTGTTGTTCTGGATCTGGCCGGTTGTGTTCCGCACCGCCCGGGTCAGGGACCGTCTGGTCAGGACGGGACGGGGGATAGCGGCGGGGCCGCCGATGCTCTGGGCCGGCATGCGCCGTAGCCCGCTCTTCTTCGTCTCTTGGGTGGTGTTGCTGGTGGCGTGGCAGGTGGCGTCTTATGTGGCGCCTCAGGGAACTCTCGAGCATCCCCTGGTTCCCGGATGGGACTACGTGTTCGGCGACACCTTCTTCGGAATGTCCAGGTTCTGGACCGTGCGGATGTTGGACTTTGGGTTCGCGACCTTCAATCTTGAGGGACTGGCGCCCCTTCCCATCTATGGTGGGGAGGCGACCTGGCCGGCCGTGTTCCTTGCAATCGCATATCACTCCGGTGTGACCCTTTTGAGGCTGTTGTCTGGCATGGTGGTCGGCGTCACGCTCGGTCTCCTGACCGGTCTGGCCCTTCCCTACTGGCCGGGGGTGCGCAAGACCGCGTGGGCGCCCATGAACTTCCTGCGGATGATCCCCCTCCTCGTGGCGGCTCCCTGGTTACAGCTTGTCGTGGGCTCCACCTTCTTTGGTATCACCATCTATATAGCTTTCGGAGTGTGGACGATCCTGGTGGTGGCCACCATGAATGCGGTAGCCAACGTGCCCGACCTGTACATCGAAAGGGCCCGTACCCTGGGCGCCTCCCGGCTGCACACCTATTACAAGGTGATAGTGCCGGGGTCGATTCCGGAATTGCGCACGGCCATGCTGCTCTCCATGGGAGGGAGTTGGTCGCTGGCTATTGTCGCCGAGTTCCTGGGTTTCTCCGCCGGACTGGGATACCTGGCCGACCGGGCAGTGCAGGAAACCAATACCGCCCGGCTGTTGATAGTGGCGTTCATGGTGGCTCTTTATTCTCTCACGACTTTCTTCTTGCTCAACGAAGGATTCAAGAAGGTGATTAGTTGGATGCCACGACGAGCCACAAGCAAGACAGACATCAGAAAGGTGGCCGGGGCGGCAAGGGGAGCCTGACCACCGGACTCGCCGGTCGCGGAACCCCCTTGCCCTCCGGGATATTGGGATCGTCCCACTCCACTCGTGCCGCGCGGACCTTGACTTTTAAGGACAGACGTCCAGATCGGAACGAGGCGCCCAGTGATGTTCGGACTACGCAAACTGCTGGCTGGCGAGATCAAGATCACCGACCCCGAGGCCTTTCATCTCTCCACCCTCACCCGGTGGCAGTCCCAGCCTCATCAGGCCTTCGACTCGATGCCAAGGTGGGTGAAGAGTCTTTTACCTACAGGCTCGTCATATAGCAATCTGGGGCCTGAAAGCGGAGCATTATTCAAATAGAGTCTCTTCGGTCACTACGATCCGACCACTCACTTCCGTCATATCCACCGAAGGTCTCAAGCTCTCCGAAGTGATGGCCCGAGGCTGGTTGGCGTGAGCTACACAGTTCGTGGCGTCGTTCTCTACGAAGATCGCCGGCACGGAGCCTTTATCAGGCGCTTTCTCAGGAGAACTGGTTTGAACCAACGGGACCTTCGATGGCAGCCCTCGCCTCCAGGTAAAGGGTCAGCCGAGAGCCTTGTACGGAACAGATTTCCAAAGGAGTTGCGGGCCTTGCGCGCGAAAGGCCGCGAAGAGGTGCATCTGATCGTCATGATCGACGGCGACCAAGTGGGCCACCATGGTCGCATGTCTTCCCTGGCTGCAGCATGCGGGGATCAGAGATTAACCCCACCCGGGGAAGGCGAGCGGGTAGTGCTTTGCGTGCCGACATGGAACACAGAGACATGGATCGCCTACCTCAGCGGCGAAAACGGTCGATGAGAGCCGGTCCGATTATCCACGATAGAGTGCAAAGGCAGCAACTCGATCTCCGCCGACATAGGCGCAACCGCTATTCATAGGGTGCCGTGCCATGTTGCGTCTTGACTATCTCAAAAGCTGTGGCTGGCGGATTTCCGGTAAAACCCGAACGCTGCTCACTTTAACCGTTGAAGTCCGCAAGGCAGCCCGTCCCGGTGGTAAGCCGTGTTTTCCCAAAGGACTTGACGGGCGTCTTGCGACCAACTGTGATATAGGGGATGTCACAGTTTCGATTGCGGTTTGAGGGCATGGGGGAGTGGTGGGGCTTGGTGAGTGCGCACCCATACTCCAACATCCCGGAACGAGGGAGAAATCCGATGGGAGTAAAACCCACAAGTCGTCTGAAGCGTTTTGTATCATCACCCTGGTGAGGACAGTGATGAACCGCACCACCTTCGAAGCAGCCAACGGGTCATGTCTTCTGTTCACCGTCGGGCTGGCACTCCCCTTTATCCACCGCACCAGCAAAGACGACCAGAAAGGGAGAAAGTAATGCACCATACCGACCTCGCCGTGTACCGAAACCTGCAGGGCCGGTTGTACCGAGCCGCCGAGATAATCGACTGCGTTGCCACGGCTCTCCGCCTGTACGACGCGACCGAACCGCAGGTCAAACGCCTCGACGGAACCATCTACTTCCTTATCGACGGCCACTGGCAAAGCCTGGAAAACGTTCACCAGGTCCTGACTGTGGGCGGGCGGACCTTGAGCAAACTGCTCGACCTGCTCGAAGCGGACCTGTCGCTGGAGAGTCCGTCCTGACCAGCCCGCCATGTGTCCCTTCTTCCTGTGGAAAAGGAGGGCCTGACAATGAGAATCATCTCGGTTTCGTCTTGCTGCAGAGTTTGGGCAACCAAGTCAACTGACCTCTTGAGTCTCCCCAACCAGGCGAATCGCTGTCTCGGGGATGGGTGATTCAGCGGAGGATCAACGCGGGGGAATGGGATTCGAACCCACCGGAGGGTCGTGGCCCTCCACGGTATTTCGAGTCCCACCGGCTCGACGACCGGGATCATGGAAGACTCCCGGCGGCAGATCCCTCCAGTCCGAGCGGCCGGTGCGGGGTCTTCGGCCTTCAAACCTGCGCTTCAGAACGAAACAGCAACACCGCCATGATTTGAGCATCCCCGCCCGGTGGAGCTTCCTCGGTAACCCCAAATAGGTGCACTGGGTTCTGTGGTCAGAGTGATTTACCAGCCCCGAACCGGGTTGGGGTTGCCGGCGCCATCGGCCATGTCAAATGCGTCTCAGAGGCTACGGGTGGCCCGGAGGCGTGTCGGTAGTTTCCTCCGGAGCGTCGCCTTCGCTCCCGTTCCCAGAGGTCTTCTCGCCCTTCGTGGGTGTGAACAGGGGACTCAAGAGCGCCGCTCCGACCAGGATCGCCGCCGCGGGGAGCAACCAGTCGGAGGTGTGGTAGAACCATCGCGGGGCGGGGAAGGCGATCCAGGCCGCCCAGGCGGCGGTTAGGATCAGTGCGATTCCGAATATCAGTGAAAAAATATTGAACGGGTGGCGTTTCATCGTGCCTCCTCCACGGTCAGGCTCCCCTCACCGAGACGGATGTCCAGCGTAAGGCGGGGAGCGCCTGAGATTTGGGTTGAATACGTTGACTTCAGATTGGACCCTTCCCATACATCGTCGAACATTGTGAGGCGCCCGCGGTCCACCTGGGTGGCGATCCACAGGCTTACGTCAGGTGGAACGGTCACCCACACCTCGCCACGGCCCACATTGATGGGAACCCGCCGGGCATCTTCGAGGACCAGCCTCCCGAGGTCGAGCCGAAGGGAACCGGTAGCCAGCGTGTACTCATCTTGAAGGTCTGCCCCGTCCCGGATCCGGTATTCCTCTTCGAGAGCTTCCTCATCCGGTATTCCTCTTCGAGAGTTTCCTCCTCGGCGATCCGGTAGGGGCGAGCGGTCGTCCACCGGCCAGGCTCTCACTTCGATTTCGCCTATGCCGACATGTGCGTCGAGCAACAGCGTGCCCGCCGACCCTTCCATGCGAACGTCGGCCTCCACCCCGACTCCGTCACGGTCCAGGTCGCCCACCTGCAGAGTTCCCATGCCGACCTGGCCACTCACTTCGGCGGCCACGTCCTCGGGGAGTCGGACCAGAACCGAACCGATCCCTACCTGTGTCTCCACCGAAACCGTCCGTTCTGCGAAGTCGACATCCCGAAGATCGATGGTCAGCCCGCCCACCTCCAACTCGTACTCTTCCCGGATCTCCTCTACCGACCCCGGCCGGTGCAGGACACTCCCGACAGATGTGAACTCGAATGACATAAGGTCCACTCCTCCCACCGCCACCAGCCGCGAGAGGAGCAGGACCGGTAACAGGAAGACGCCGAGAATAACCAGACCGGCGGGTCGGCCGAACCAGGCGCCTACCACCACGCCGACGCCGATCACGCCGACCGCCAAGGCCACGTAATGGTGGAACTCGGGACGGAAACCCACAATGACCTCATCGAACAGTCCCATCACGCCCAACGCAATCACGGCGATTCCCACGCATACCCTGCCGAGGTACGATCGCTCCTTGGGCGGTGCGGGTGTCGCTGCCGGAGCCGGAGGAACAGCCGCCGCCGCGGCCGCTCCTTCAGGGGATGTCTCCCGGTTGGTCGCCTGCGGTGTCTCGGGTCGGCGGTCTCCACGGCCGAGATCTCCGCGGTAGAGCATTACCCCGATGCCGATCAGCACCACTGCGAAGGCCAGGTCGCCCCTGATGAGCCCTGTTGCACTTCCCAGGATGATGACGGCGAGCCCGACGAGAACTACACCGACCCACCGTCGGGCCTGGTCGGTATCCAACCATCCCTGCACGATCGAATCGGTCTCGCCCTCACTCGGGATCAGCAGCCAGCCCGCCAGGTACAGGAGAGCGCCCAGCCCCCCGGCGAAGCAGAGCAGGACGAAGGCGACCCGGACTAACGCGACGGGCGCCCCGAAGCGGAGACTCAAACCGGCCGCTACCCCGGCCAGCCAGCGGCCCTGGTGAGGCCGATAAAGTGATGTGGCTTTGTTGTTCATGCCTTTAAATATGGGGCGCTGGAATTCCCCCGTCTATGGGGTATCGTCCTGGTTTTGTATGGGGTATCACCCTGATTGGTCCCTGATTTAGGTTTTTTTCGGGTTTTTGGGGTTGCTGACCGGACCCGGTTGTGACACAATACACGGCATGGAGCCCACAGGACCCCCCGGCATGCACCGCATCGGCGCCGTGATATCCCGCCGGCAGGAGGACCGGATCATCGCCGGCGTGGCGGGCGGGATAGCCGACCGCCTCGGTGTGGTGGACCTGTACGTTCGTGCCGGATTCCTGGTTCTGACCCTGATATGGGGCCTGGGGGTGGTCGTCTACCTGGCGCTGTGGGCGATCGCTCTGGACCGTACCCACCACCCCCAACCCGTGAGACGAGAGAGCGAGCAACGGAAAGCCGGGTACCTGCTGATTTTGGCGGGCGGTCTGCTGATCCTTCGCTCCATCGGGATCTGGAGCAGCGATCAACTGGTGTGGCCCGGTGCAGCGTTGATTGTCGGCGTGGCCTTCCTGATGGACCGACGCGAGATCGATCCCCGTTCCGCAATCCTGGCGATCTTCGATCCGGACAGCGGCCGGTTTCGCAGCCGCGCCGTGATCGGCATACTGCTGCTGGTGGTCGGAATATCCATCCTGACGCCGGCCGTCCCCGCGGTTGAGACGGTGGTGCTGGCCGTGGTGGTGACCACAGTGGGGATGGCCGTGCTGTTCGGACCATGGGTGTGGAGGTTGGTTACAGACCTTGGCGCGGAACGGAGCAAGCGGATTCGCGAGGAGGAGCGGGCCGACATGGCCGCTCACCTGCACGACTCGGTTTTGCAGACCCTGGCCCTGATCCAGCGGACCGACGACCCCAGGCGGGTGGCAACGCTGGCTCGGGTCCAGGAACGAGAACTGCGCCGCTGGTTGTACGACTCTTCTCCTGCTGACGGCCAGGAGCTACTGTCCCGCGCACTGCAGCGGGAGGCGGACCGCATCGAGAACACCTACGATGTGCCGGTGGTATTGGTGACGGTGGGTGACCAACCGGTGGATGATCATGTCCGAGCGATGGTGGCGGCCGCGGGAGAGGCCCTTACCAACGCCGCCCGACATTCTGGCGCCGACCGGATCTCGGTCTACTCCGAGGTGACCGACGCTTCCGCCGATGTCTGGGTCACGGACCTGGGCCGGGGTTTCGACACCGGTCAGGTGGCCCCCGACCGGCGGGGCATAGCCGAGTCGATAGTCGCCCGGATGCAGACCCATGGCGGGACGGCCGTCGTTGTTTCAGCACCCGGTGAAGGGACCGAAGTGCATCTTCAACTGGGGGGAGAACCGCAATGATCAAGGTGTTCGTAGTCGATGATCACCGGTTGTTTCTCTCCGGGGTGAAAGCCGAACTTGCAGGCCGGGAAGACATAGACATGATCGGCACGGCCCAGGACGTCGATGAGGCCATCGATGCACTCCGCGGGGATCCTCCGGATGTTGCTCTGGTGGATGTTCACATGCCGGGAGGAGGAGGTTTGGCGGTGGTGGAGAACGTCCGGGAGACCCACGCCGACATCAAGTTCCTGGCCCTGTCCGTCTCGGACGCGGCCGAGGACGTGATCGCCATGATCCGGGCGGGCGCCAGGGGGTACGTCACCAAGTCCATCGGACCCGACGAACTGGCCGACGCCATACGGCGGGTGAACGAGGGCGATGCGGTCTTCTCTCCCATGCTGGCCGGTTTCGTGCTGGACACGTTCGCGATGGATGTCCCGCCGCCGTCTGATCCGGAACTCGACCGGCTCACCTCCAGGGAGAAGGAGGTGTTGCGGCTCATCGCCCGCGGCTATCCCTACAAGCAGGTAGCGAAGCGACTGTTCATCAGCGTCAAGACCGTGGAAACCCACGTCTCGGCAGTCTTGCGCAAACTGCAACTGTCAAACAGATACGAACTCGCCCACTGGGCAAGCAACCGCCGCATCGTCTGACCGGCCGACCGAGCGCCCCCTTCGCGATCATCAACGCCATCGCCATCGCCATCGCCATCGTCACCGAGTCGTAGGCGGTTCCCAACTCGCAAGAGCGCCGTTCAAGGACTCGGTTTAGGCCCGGGGCGTCCCTGCCGGACGGGCGTCTCGGAGAGGGGCATCGGTTCGGATCGCCACGTCATGGAGGGAGACTCCCGGTGGTGTCTCCACGACCTCGAAGCCGTTGGATGTGATGTTGATGACGGCCAGGTCGGTGTAGATCCGGTTGACTATCCCGGCGCCGGTCAGAGGGTACGAGCAGCGTTCGACTAGCTTTGGCTTTCCCTCCCGGGTGCAGTGGTGGGTTATCACGTACACGGCTTTTACTCCGGAGACCAGGTCCATTGCGCCTCCCACGGCGGGGATGGCGTCCGGTCGGCCCGTCGACCAGTTGGCCAGATCTCCGTTGGCCGCTACTTCCAGGGCTCCGAGCACGGACAGATCGAGGTGACCGCCCCGGATCATGGCGAAGCTGTCGGCCTGGTGAAAGTAGGAGGCGCCCGGTTGGGTGGTGATCTGCTTCTTGCCGGCGTTGATGAGTTCGGGGTCGCCCTGTCCCGGCGGTGGCGGGGGACCCATTCCCAGGAGTCCGTTCTCGGTGTGCAGAACGATCTGGCGGTCGGGCGGGATGAACCGGGCGATCAATTCCGGCATGCCGATCCCCAGGTTGACATAGGCGCCGTCGGCTATGTCCCGCGCGGCGCGCCGGGCGATCTGCTCCTTGGTCAAACCCACCAACGGTGTGTTCACGGGTATCTGGCGCCGCTGGCCACGAGTTCCGACTCGTGGAGCGGGTTCGCCACATGGACGACGCGGTCGACGAAGATGCCGGGGGTAATGACCGTCTCGGGATCTATGGTGCCCGGTTCGACCACCGAGGCGGCCTGCACAACCGTGGTCTGCCCGGCCATGGCCATCACCGGCGAGAAGTTTCGGGCGGTCTTGTTGTAGAGCAGATTGCCGTGCCAGTCGGCGGTGCGGGCTCTGATGAGGCTCCAGTCGGCCACCAGAGCATGTTCGAGGAGGCATGGCGTCCCATTGAACACGCGTTGTTCTTTGCCTGTCGCCAGGGCCGTTTTAGCGGCTGTCGGCGTGTAGAAAGCCGGGATGCCGGCGCCCCCTGCCCTGATCCGCTCGGCAAGGGTGCCCTGGGGCACAAGTTCGAGTTCGATTCGTCCGGCGCGGTACAGACTTTGGAATACCGTGGAATTGGAAGAGCGGGGAAACGAGCAGATCATCCTGGCGACCTGGCCGGCCTTGATGAGCGCGGCGAGCCCCACTTCTCCGTTGCCGGCGTTGTTGCTGATCACGGTCAGTCCGGCGGCTCCCTGGTCGATCAAGGCGTGAATAAGTTCGATCGGGCTGCCGGCCTCGCCGAAACCGCCGATCATGACGGTGTCACCGTCGCAGACGCCGGCTAGGGCTTGTCCAGGGTCGACCGTCCGCTTGTCGATCACGTTGGCTGCCCCCGTAGGGACGGCGACCGCTCCATGGAACGGCGATACTTGCTTCCCCAGGTGGTCGAAGGATCCGGACCGGACGAGCAGGATACACCCCTCGCATTGATCGGATCCACGGCGTTGGGGTGGGAAGCCACGATACTCACCTTACCCCGAACGGGGCGTTGACAGTCCGTCGGAGAACCAGGAAAATGGTGATGCCTGTCTCGACCTCTCCAGTTACCGGATGGGGTCCCCCGGTCGTTGTGGGAGTATCCCTACCGGTTGCCCCGGGCGCCGGTTACCCAGTCGTGCAGTCGGCGGACCGTCGGCGCCAGCACGGTGAGCGAGGGGGACTCCGTCCCGGGCAGGTCAGGGTCCTTGATACCGGTGGAGGTGCTGACGGCGACCGTCAAGCCGGAAGCGCTCTGCGCAATGTCGCGGGCTGCAGCAATGGCAACGGCGGACGAGATCTCCACGAACAGGCCGTCCCGGCGGCCGACCCGTTCTCGCTCGGCCAGGTATCTGTCCTGATCGACCGCCACCGCGTGACCGGCCGAGGTTCGCATCACATCGAGGCCTTGGAAGTATGCGTAGGTGTTCCCAATTGACCAGGCCGCAGACTCGTGCCGCACCACCCGGGTTCGTTCTTGAGCGTCGGGATCCGGATCGGAAAGGGCGGTGGTGAAAGCTGCGCCGGTGGCGGCTTCTGCGGCAACCAGCGCAGGCATCCTGGCGATGAGGCCGGCGGCGTGCAATTCCTGGAAACCGCGCCCGATTCCCGACATGAGGTCGGCCTTGGAGACCGGGACGACCACGGTTTGGAGTTCGTCACCATGATCCCGGGCAAGTTCGTAGGCGATGCTCTTGAATCCCTCGTTGCCGTAGGGGTTGCCCCCCACCCGATCATCGGTGAAGGCGGCTGGGTACCAGCCGAGCTCTGTGACGGCCGCTGACAGCATGCGGTTTCGTTCGGCGGTCGATCGGTACCCGATCAGGGTGGCGCCGACCCCGGCCAGCAGTCTTTCCATAACCGGGGGTATGCCAACGGTGGTGAGCACGATGCATTCCAGCCTGGCCCGGGCCGAATAGGCGGCGGCTGCCGCGCCGGCGTTTCCGCTCGAGGCAATAACCACGGTGGTGGCGTCGAGTTCTCTCGCCTTGGTCAGCGCGGCGCTCATCCCACGGTCTTTGTGAGACCAGGTGGGGTTGGCCGCTTCGTTCTTGACCGCCAACGGTCCGGAACCCCGATCGGTGTGGAGCGAGACGCTGGGAGTGTTCCCTTCTCCGAGCGTCACCGGCGGGATGTCGGGGGAAATCGGGAGCGTATCCCTCCAGTCATAGAGTCCTCCCCGGTAGTACTCCAGGTTGTATCCGGTAAGGTCCGCTGCCGGAGGCGCCAGGTTGACGTGGACGCCTTGAGCGGCGCAGGTCGGACATCCGTGGTAGCCGGCGCCGGGTGCACTGCACCTGAGGCAAATCAGTGTCATGCCGGGTCCTTCCGAACGATGTCGATGGGGTGCCAGCAGGCATACATTTGTTCCGTCCCTTCAAGTAGAGGTGTCTCGGTTAGGCATTTGAAGTCGTCACAGCGAGGACAACGGGGATGAAATGAGCACCCCGCCGGACGCTGGGAAGGTTGGGGAGGCTCGCCCTGCAGGGTGGTGCGGGTTCGTTTGCGGCTCTGGTCGACCGAAGGGATGGCGGAGATCAGCGCCCGGGTATAGGGATGGCGAGGCTGGCCGAAGACGTCCGCTACCGCCCCCTGCTCAACGATACGACCCAGGTACATGACTGCGATCTTGTCGCACACCCGTTCCAGAACCGAAAGATCATGTGAGACCAGCAGGACGGCCACCCCCCGGTCTCGGGCCGCCTTACGTATCAGGGAGAGGATCTCCCCGCGGGTAGATACGTCCAGCATCGAGACCGGCTCGTCAGCGATGATCACGTTCGGGTCCAACACCAGGGCCCGAGCGATCGCCACTCTCTGCCGTTCACCTCCCGACAATTGGGTAGGCATCCGGTAGCTGAAGGTGTCCGGATCGAGTTCGGCATCGGCCAGGGCGGCCCGGACCCGACGCTCCACCTCCGGTCTGTTCTTGACTCCCTGTGACCGCAGTGGCTCCGCCACGCTGTCGAAAACGGTGAACCGCGGATTCAGGGAGTCGTATGGATCCTGGAAGATCAGTTGCACGTCCGACCGGACCAGCCGCCATTCGGTCTGGTCGAGGTCAGCCACCTCCCTGCCATGGATGGTGATCGATCCGTTGCTGACCGGCGCGAGCCCGGTGAGCGCTCGCGCCAGGGTGGTCTTCCCTGAACCGCTCTCGCCGGCCACCCCGAACACGGTGCCCGGTCGGATCGTCAGGTTGATGTCTTGAATGATCTGGACCTGATGTTTTTTGAGCAGGGTGGCCAGTCCGCGAGCGGCGCTGTACACGACTGTGACGTCGCGCACGTCGATGGCGGCGCTCGGTGAACTAGCCACCCGGGGCGCTCCCGCCCGGCGTTGCAGACTGCGCCGCCACCGATCCGTGGGCGCTGTGAAGCAGCATCCTGGTGTACGAATCCTGTGGGTCCGACACCACTGCATCGGTGGGCCCGGCTTCGACGACCTCGCCGTCCTTCATGACTATCAAGCTGGAGCAGGTCTCCGAAACGAGGGCGAGGTCATGGCTCACGATGATGATGGCCGTCCCGAGTTCCTCCCGCACCCGTTCAAGGTCAGCCATGATCTGGTCCTGCACCACGACATCGAGCCCGGTGGTGGGCTCGTCCGCCACCAGTAGGGTGGGTTCCAGAACCTTGGCCATGGCGATCAGGGCCCGTTGTCTCATGCCGCCGCTGTACTGATGCGGGTAGAGCCTGCCGCGCGCCGGGTTGATCCCCACCTGCTGCAGCGCGGTTGCGCACATCTCCCCTGCCTGGGCGCGGGTCACATCGCGGTGGACCCGGATCGCCTCGATTATCTGGTTCTCGACCCGTTGCACGGGGTTGAGTGAGTTCATCGCCGACTGCGGAATGAAGGCGAGATGCTCCCATCGCAAAGAGCGGAGCTCACTGTCTGCGATTCCGTTCAGGTCGCGGCCTTCAAACCATATCCTGCCGCCGACTTCAGCGGTTGGGGGCGGCAACCGGAGGAGGGCTCGAACGGCGGTAGTCTTCCCGGATCCGCTCTCGCCCACAATGCCGAGCATCTCGCCCCTGTCGAGCCGGAAAGAGATGCCCTTTACCGCTTGGACCTGTTGCTCCTCCAGAGAGCGGGGCTGGTAGGTAACCACCAGGTTTTCCACGGCGACCAGTGAACCCGGCGGGCTGCCGTCAACCCGCGGTGAGCCGCTCGGTTTCCGAGAGCGGCGCGCCCGGCGGGCAGAGACGCCGATGTTGGGAACGTCCATTTGCCTGAGCGCACGCTGGAATCCTCGACCGACGCTGTACACCGAATACATGAAAACCATGAGCGCCAGCCCGGGAAACATCGGCCACCACCACGCCTGCCTCATTCTCTGAGACGTGAAGGCATCGAACATGATGGTGCCCCAGGAGAGCGAATCCGGCGGGGCGAACCCGAGGAAGCTAAGGGACGCTTCTGCCATCACCGCCTCGGCGATCAATAACATGCCGTAGACGAGGGCCAGCGCCAGAACGTTTGGCGCTATGTGGGCATATAGAACCCGGCGGGGAGAGGCCCCACCTGCAATGGCGGCCTTGACGAAGGTGCGCTCCTTGGTGGTGAGCACCTGGGATCGAATCACACGAGCAGTGGTGCGCCAGAACAAGAGTCCGATCACCGATATCAAGATTAGGTCGGTCCGCCCCACGATTCCCACCAGGACAATGGCGAACGGCAGGAAGGGCAGGGCGTAGGCGGCGTCGGTGGTGCGCATCAGCAGGTTGTCGACCCGACCACCGCGAAAACCGGCGATCAGTCCCACGTTGGCGCCGATGAATACCGCCACGAAAGCTGCGATGGCGCCCACCGACAGGGTCCGCCGCGTTCCGACTATCAACTGGCTGAGGATGTCGCGTCCGAAGTTGGTGGTGCCCATCCAGTAGTCCTTCTGGGGCGGCAACAGCCTGGCCAGTTCGCCGTCGGCGGTGCGGAGTCGCTCCTGCGGATCGTAGGGGGCGATCATCGGGGCAAAGATGGCCACCAGCACGATCAAGCTGAAGATGATCAGGCCAACTCGCACGTTGTTCTCTCGCAGGGCCCTTCGGATCGGGCCGGGAGGCCTTACGACGCGAGCGGATGGGGCGCCCTCGGCATTGGCGGCAGGGTCGGACCGGTGCTTGGTCATGTCAGACGAACTCTCGGGTCGAGATAGGTGTACAGGATGTCTGCAAAGGCATTGACCACGATGGCAAGCGCCGCGATGGCCATGAAGGTCCCCTGCATCATCGGATAGTCGAAGCGGTTCACCGCGTCAACTATCTCACGGCCCATTCCCGGCCAGGAGAAGACGATCTCGATGATCACCGACCCGGCTATGAGATGACCGGCGATCGACGGAACCAAGCTGACCATGGGCAACAAGGAGTTCCGGGCGGCGTGAAGGGTGATCCGGGATCGGGAGAATCCTTTGGCGTGTCCGAACTCCACGAAGTCGTCGTTGAGTATCTCGGCCATCGAGGTTCTCATGGTCAGCAGAGGCTCCACAGTGAAGATTGCCGCCAGGATCACCAACGGCAGTATCAGGTGGGACAGCACGTCGGCGGTGAAGAAACGCTCCAAACCCTCGATTCGGGGGGCGCCCGGGGTGGTCATGCCGCCCGATGGCGTGAGTCCCAGCCACAGGCTGAACGTGACCAGCGCCATGGTGGCGAGCCAGAACGACGGCGCCGACTTCACGGACAGGAAGAACTGGGTGATGAGGCGGTCCATGCGTGAGTGGGGGCGCACCGCCGTGTACGAGCCCAGCAGGGCGCCGAGCGCGAAGGCGATCAGCATGGCGGGCAGCACCAGCACGGCCGTGTTTGCCAGTTTCTCGGCCAGCACCGTCGACACCGGCACCCGGTAGCGGAAGGACATGCCCAGGTCCCCCTGGACTGCATTGGTCAGGTACGACCAGTACTGCACTCCCAGGGATCGGTCGAGTCCGAAAGACTCCCTTATCGAGTCGGCGGCGCTGGCTTCGATCTCTGGTCCGATCAATACCAAACTGGGATCGCCGGGCACAGCCCGGAACAGGAAGAACGTCACGGTTACCACAATCCACAGGGTGAAAACCATGACGCCGAGCCGCTTGGCCAGGTACTGGGTCACCTAAATCCCTCTTGATTCCTATCGAATAAAAACGGGGTAGGCAGCCGGGTGGCTGCCTACCCCAGATGCTATTCAGACGACGCCTATGACGATGCGCAGAAGCTCATGTCTCGATTGTCGGCGTCTGACGGTGGATAGTAGAGGGTGCCGTCGTCACCGAACACATACCCGGCAGCTTCCAGGTGGGAGCGAGCCGCGTCGGGGTCGTAGGGGACGGGTCCCACGTCGGGATTGGCCCACAACGGAGGAGCGATGATTCCCCTGGAGACCGCCGCCACGCCCTCGTAAACGATGTCGATCATGTCCTCGGTGGGAACCAGGTGCGACAGCGCGATCCGCATATGCAGGTCACAGAAGGGCTCGCGCCGCATGTTGTAGTGCAGGGCGTTCACACCGTGGCCGGTGTTCGACTCGATAGAAACTCCCTCGACGCCTTCCAGCAGGGAAAGCTGGGTCAAGCTGACGAAGTCGCCGAGAACGTCGATCTCCTGGGTCTCGATTGCGGCCAGCAATCCGTCCAGGCTTCCGAACACGACCCAAACCAGGCCGGGTGCGGCCGGCGGGCTGAAGTGATCGGTATGTGCGGCCAACCGCAGGTCCTCACCGAGTGCTCTCGATTCGAACTTGAACGGACCGGAACCGATCGGCTCGTCATTGGCAAACGCCGACGGGTCATCGATGGCCGACCAGACGTGCTCGGGAAGGATCGGGACCTGCGCCAGCGCCGTGGTGGCGAAGGCTGCATTGGGCGCTGACAGGGTGATCTCCACGTTGTTGCCGTCGGCCGTCACCGACTCGACCGGCCCCAGGCGTCCTCCGTACAGGGGGGATTCCTTCTCGACCAGGTAGTTGAAGGTGAAGGCCACGTCTTCTCCGGTCACCGGTTCGCCGTCATGGAACGTCATGCCGTCCCGCAACGTCACGCTCACAGTGGATCCTTCGATCGAATAGTCCGAAGCCGCCCAGTTGACCAGGTCACCGCCAGGCCCGATGCGGAGCAGCGGGTCGTACATGTGAGCGATGGTGACGGCCGCCTCCGATGTGGCCGCAACCACCGGGTTGAGCGTCTGCGCCCCGGACGTTACGCCGATAACCAGCGGCTCGGGATCGCCGACCGGAGTCAGGCTGATCGCGTTCCAGAAGTGATAGACGGGTGTGCCCACCGACTTGACGAAGTTCGTCCAGTCGGCGCTGTTGTAGGCCCCACCGATCACGATGTGTATGAAGGGCGCCACCGGCTGATGATCGAAGAGGAGTTGCTGCATCTCGTGCACCGCGACAAGCCGCTCCTCGAAGCTGGTGGCATTGACCTGAGCCTGGTAAAGCTCGTCATAGGCGGGGTTGATGTAGCCGGAGAGGTTGGATCCGTCTATAACCGCCTTGCCGGTGGTAAACCGGGCCAGGAAGTTTTCCGGATCCAGGCGGTCGGTGGTCGGGTCGTAGATGATGATGTAGACATCAAAGTCCTTGACCGTGAAGCCACGCCGTCCCAGTTCCGAGCTTTCGACCGGCTCGATCTCGGCCGGAATGCCTCCGGCGGTCCACGACTCGGCAATCAATCGGGCCTGTTCGTATCGGGGTGGTCCCTCAGCGGCCGTCTTCGTGATAATCCGTAGCGTCGGTACCGCCCGCAGTTCCTCGGCCTCCTCCATGGGAGCCGTGGTGGCGGGGGCTTCCGCTTCGGTGGTGGCGGGGGCTTCCGCTTCGGTGGTGGTTGGCGCCGCCGTCGGCGCTGGTTCGTCGTCGCCACATGCCGCGGCGATCAGGGCGAAGACGGCGATGTAAGCCAGCCAGCGCGCCCATTGGGGCTTCTTGTTCCTTAGGTTCATAGTGATCCTCCTTAGTCAGGATCAAACGTCTTGTTGTGGGTGCTCTCCACAGCGAGGTCGTCCATCGGGTTGTCCTCGGTCGGTGATCTGGTGGTTGTGGATGGTTGGGAGACTGCGTTTGCGATGGAAGAGTCGATTTTCTCATCGAATCGAGCGGACTCTCTGAATTTGACCAGGTCAATGGCCTCGACGTGAACGAACGCTTCATCCAAGAACCGCACTTGACGTTGGAGAGTCTGCTGCACACCATCCCCAACGGAGTGTCCCTCTCCCACCGAGAGCCTTGAGTCGACGCCGATCGAGATATCAGCGCGGAGACGATGGCCCATCCACCTCACCTGGCAGTTGTTTACGGTTAGCACGCCGTCGATCTTGATTGCGACATTCTCGATCTCCTCGACATGCTTCGGGTCGACCGCGTCCATGAGCCGCCAGTAAATGTCGCGTGCTGCCGACCACAGGATCCGAAGGATGATGATGCCGACGATGATGCCGGCGATCGGGTCGGCGCGCTCGAATCCCATCCAGACGCCCACCGCGCTGGCCGCCACCGCCAGCGATGTGAATCCGTCGGCGCGGGCGTGGCGACCGTCGGCGACCAGAGCCGCCGAGCCGATCTGCCTGCCGACGCGAATGCGATATATGGCTACAAGTTCGTTGCCGAGGAAACCGATTACTCCTGCCCCGAACAGAATGCCGAGGTGTTCGAGTTCTCGTGGATTGAAGAGCCGGTCAACCGACTCCCAGATCGCCACGATCGCCGATGTGAGGATCATCAGCACGATGAACAGACCGGCAATGTCCTCAGCACGGCGGTACCCGTAGGTGTAGCGACGGGTCGCGGCTCTCCTCCCCATCCGGAAGGCGATGAAGAGCGGCACGGCGGTGAGCGCGTCTGAGAAATTGTGAATGGTGTCGGCGATCAGCGACACCGAGCCGGTAACCAAGACGAGCACTGACTGGATCAAGGCGGTCACCATCAACCCGGTGAAGGAGATAACCAATGCCCTGATCCCGCGACGGCTGCTTTCCAGTGCGGTGTCTATTGAATCGGCATGATCATGGGAGTGGGTCCCGAACAACTCGCTCAGTCCGTGCTTCAGCCCTGACCAGAACGAACCCTGATCGTGGGGGTGGCCGTGATCGTGGCCATGGGAGTGGCCGTGATCGTCACTGTGGGGGTGGCCGTGATCGTGGGGCTGTCCGTGATCGTCGGGGTGGCTGTCGCTGTGGCCGTGGGGGTGATCGTGATCGTGGCCATCAGAATGAGAGTGGGTGGCGCCATCGTGTCGGTGGTCTGATTCCTGCTCTTCCACTTTTCCTCCGTTTTGCGTGTGACTGCTGTTGCATGTCACTTTGTTTCTGTCAGGTTACAGTTGCAAGTAGTGTTGTTTAGGCTTTCGGGCTGATTTTATTCGATGTTTCCGGGACCTGTCGCTCCACCTTATGCTCGCGAAGGGATTCCCATCGCTGCTGTCGGTAAAGGTCGGCGTCGTGGCCCACCGCAGGCCGGGAGGATGAACACTGCGACGCCAATCGCCAATCGTGCTGAAACCGGAGGTCCAGTGACAAGACCGAAGCCATTCGATCCGCAGATCCTGGCGCAGATACGGGACCGGTTTCACTACGCAGACCGGGATCCTCTGTCAGGTCGCCGTGTGTTTCTGGACTCGGCGGCAGGTTCTCTGCGTCTGAAGGAGGCAGTTGGCGCCCTGGCGCGGAGGAGCCGATGGCCTGACGCCATTGGGCGTCCCAGCCCGGGATCATTGCGGGCCGGCGCCTCGATAGAGAGCGGCATCGCGTCGGTCCGTGACTTTCTCAACGCCGGGGACCGGGTGGTCATGCCGGCGATGAGCGCGGTGCATGCCATCTTCCGCGCCGTCGGCGCCGCCACGGCCGGGGGTGAGGGCGACAACATCGTCACCACTGAACTGGATCATCCAGCGGCATTCGATGCGGCGCAATTCTTTGGCCGTCAGTTCCAAAAGCAGGTTCGCGTAGCCCGGCTGGACCCCGACACGGGCAGAGTATCAGCCGACAGTGTGCTGACTCTGGTCGACGAGCGGACCGATGTGGTGGTGGTCACCCACGCCTCCAATGACACGGGGGCGGTGGTGGATGTGGCGGAGATCGCCGCCGGTGCGCGGGCCCGGAACCCCGACGCGGTCACAATCGTCGATGGTGTCCAGTACGCGGCTCACCGTCCGGTGGATGTCCTGCAGTTGGGCGTCGACGCCTACGTATTCGCGCCATACAAAGTGTTCGGGATCAAAGGCATCGGGTTCGGTGTCCTGTCGGACCGGCTTGCGACCCTGCCGCACTGGAAATTCGAGGCAGCGCCGGCCCATGCCTGGAAGTTGGGCTCCATGGAGGACGCCACCTATGCAGCCTGGGACAAGGTGGTTGACTACCTGGAGTGGCTGGGTAAGCAGTTGGGTGATCCGGCCGAGCGCCGCCAAGCAGTCCTGATCGCCATGCAGGCTACCGCCCGGCATGATGTCTTCCTCCTCGATCGGTTCCGGCACGGCACGGACGCCACGCCGGGGCTGGCGCACATTACCGGAGTGCGCACCCACGGAAGTTCGGACGGCATCGGGAACCGAATCTGCATAATGATTCTCAGCTTTGACGCGGTTGACGCGAACACCGCCGCAGAGATGTACCAACAAGCCGGCATCGCGGTGAGGGCTCGGAACCTGGACGTGTATTCGGGGCGGGTCCTGGAGGCGCTCGGCTGTGGTCCGGTCATACGGGTGTCGACCTGTCATTACACCACTGCGGCCGAAGTCGACTCTTTCCTTCGAGCCACCGCCGCGATCGCGTCGGGGACACTGGCGGCCCGGTGATCTACCTGGCCGACCCCCCGACGCAGAGGGGTCCATCATTATCTCGCAGTGCGGAGCGGCTCACCGAAGGCATTACCCGGGAGAGTGGCCGGTGATCGACTTCGTTGTGATCGGCGGGGGGATCGCCGGTGTCTCGGCCGCAGCACACCTGGGTCCTTACGGGTCGGTGGTCCTGCTGGAGATGGAGTCGGTGCTGAGCTATCACGCCACCGGACGCTCGGCGGCGATGTTTCGTATCCACTACCCGGACCCCGGTCCCCGGTCGCTGGCCCGGGCTAGCCGACGCTTTCTGGAGAACCCCCCTCCGGGCTCGACAGACGCGCCACTGCTGACCGATCGAGGGTTGATGCGGGTGGCGGACGAGGGCCAGATGCCCCGTCTGGAGACGGTCGGAGGAGGAACGGATCCCTCGGTTACCGGTTTGCAGCTTCTCTCGGGCAGGGAAGTGACGGATATGGTTCCGGCGATGAGGCCGGAGCGGGTGGCGGGAGGTCTTTACGAGCCGACGGCCCGGGATCTCAACGTGGCGGGCCTCCACCAGGCCTTTGTCCGGATCGCACGCCGGCACGACGTGGAGGCGCGGACCGCAGCGGCGGTCACCGCTGTCGATCGCACACCGGGCGGTTGGACTGTCACGGCGGGAGGGGTTCGTATGGAGTGCCGGGTGCTCATCAACGCGGCGGGAGCGTGGGGAGATCATGTGGCAGCGATGGCAGGAGTGGCGCCGATCGGCCTCAAGCCGTTTCGCCGCACCGTATTCATGGTCACCGGTCGGTCCGAGTACGCCCACTGGCCGATGGTGGTGGACGCCGACCGGCGCTTTTACTTCAAACCCGACGGGCGCCAACTGCTCTGTTCCTGTGCCGAAGAGGTGTTGTCTGCGCCCATGGACACGAGGCCACGACCCGAAGACGTGGCCCGCGCCGTCGAATCGATCAACCGGGCAACCACTCTGGGGATACGCTCGGTCAACTCCGAATGGACGGGTCTGCGCACTTTCGCTGCGGACCGGGAGTTGGTGGTCGGCGAGGATCCGACGGCGCCGGGCTTCTTTTGGCTGGTCGGCCAAGGGGGAACCGGCATCCGGACATCCCCCGCATACGGGGCTCTACTGGCGAGCCAGGTCACGGGTGCCGGGTTACCCGACGAACTGATGGAAGCCGGGGTGAATCCGGCGATGGTCCATCCGGCGCGTTTTCGCCGATAGATGGGTGGGCGCAGGCGGAGACCCACTGATCCTCGGACAGAGCCCAATTGTCGGGGCGACGGTGGTCTGCCAATGCTGAGAGAAAGTCAGAGAACCTTTCTGATAACAGTAAATTGCAATAGGCGCAATATGCATTTGCTATAATGCGCCAAGCGCAATGGGCAATGAAGAGGTTTTGACTGAAGACTTGGTGATCAAGAGAATCCGGGAGGCCGGATTGCGCTTGACTCTCCCCCGCAGAGCGGTGGTTCGCGCCCTGGTAGCCAGTGATGAGCCCTTTGTCAGCGCCCGCATGATCATCGACCACGTCCTGGAGAGCGCCGGCCGGATAGAAGCATCCACCGTTTATCGCATCCTCGACGATCTGTCCGAAATCGGGTTGGTACACCACATTCCGCTGAGAAACGGTCAGTCCGGAAGGTGGCACATCACGTTGAGCCACGACCACGAGCACCTGGTGTGTGAAAGCTGCGGCAAGACCATCGAGATACCCCACGACGAGTTTGCTCCCTTTTGCGATTTCCTCCGGAGCAAGTACGGATTCCAAACCAATCCTCACCACTTCGCATTCCTGGGGTTCTGCGAGGACTGCGACCCTCAGAACGGCCATCACCACCCCCACGAGACTGGATAGAGGCCCGTATCTCTGGTCCGACCCTCGACACCCTCACAACGCCGTACGCCATGGTGATGCTCGATGCAGTCGAGGCCAACACAGTCGCCCTGCACCGCAAGCTGAAGGAGAGCCGGATCGCCCTTCGCCCGCACATCAAGGTACACCGCATCCCCGAACTCGGCCGCCTGCAGGCCACGGCGGGCGCAGTGGGAATCGCCTGCCAGACCCTTCAGGAAGTGGAGACCATGGTGGCGGCAGGTTTTGAGGACATCATGCTTACCAACTCGCTGGTGGACGGCAGGAAACTGGGCCGCCTCATGGAGCTTCAGGCCCGAGCTGCCGTGGCGATTACCGCGGACTCGAACGAAGGCATCGATGCGCTGTCGGGGATTGCGAGCGGTTCTGGCAGCAAGGCCTGCGTGTACGTGGAGTGTGACATCGGCGGCGCCCGCACCGGGTTCACCGATCCTGGCCTGGTTGCCGCACTCGCCATCAAGGTAGCCCGAGCGCCGTACCTGGAGTTCGGCGGGCTTGCCGCTTACTTGGGTGGCAATCCGAAATGTCCCGACATCGACCGAAGCGAAGCTCTTCTGGCAGAAGCCGTGTCCCAACTCGCCCGCGCTGGAGTGGATGTCCCTTCGGTGAGCGTCGGCGGAACGGTGTTCGCCATGCGCGCCTGGCCGGATTGCCCACCGAGCACCGTCACCGAGGCTCGACCCGGCAATTACTCGTTCTACGACACCACCAAAGTCGACTTCGGACTGGTGACCTATGAGGACTGTGCGCTGCGGGTGGTCAGCACGGTGGTCAGTCGACCGAACACCGCCCGCATGGTCCTCGACGTCGGATGGCGGATCCTTTCCAATAATGAGAATCCCGCCCGGTCCACCTACGGGCACATTCTGGAGCATCCGCAGGCTCAAGTGACCCGTCTCTACACGGAGCACGCAGTGGTAGAACTCCCGCCAGGATCAGCACAGCCTCGCATAGGAGACCTGGTCACCATCATCCCGAACTCATGCGACGGGGTTCTGGCATCGGTCAGCAAGTTGTACGGAGTCCGCCAAGGTCGAATCGAGAATGCCTGGCGCCTGTGGGAGCGCGCCGTTCTGAAGTGACCGGGGCCACTGCGGTGCTCCTTTGAGCTTGTCAGTACGGACGAGTCTTGGGCTGAATTGCAATTTCGGGCGACCCGACCTATACCGCCATTTGCAATATATCAGCCTGACATAACCCAGTCGGCGCTCAGGGGCGGCATCACGTCTACGATGTTGAATCGGTACTCAAAGAACCCATAGAGGTCTTGCCTCTGGTGGAAGTACCGGAAATAAACCTAAAATCAGAAGAGCCGCCTCAGCGCGCCCGAAACAGCGAACCCTCACACCTCGCCACCCCCAACAGAAGTGGTCGGCTGGACCAAAACACCCTGTCGGAGTGGCTTGAAACGTCTGCAACGCCAAAACCCGGACAAAACTGGCCCGCTAACTGGCCAACAAATTTTGAAAAAGTGGCCAAATTGCCAAGGCGGCTTGTTGGCGACCACCTCTGACCTGGGGCTAAGCAGCGGGTCGCGTGGGGGCACCACGATTTAATCGGGGGGGGGGGTCGCCACGGTTGAAATACCATAAGTGGGCACCCACTTGAGGCCGTGTGTCTGGTTGTGTTGCCAGGACAGCCCCCTTGCATAAGGCCCGGGCGAGCCTGAGGGATTCCCCCCGACAAGGTTGCCCTGCCCCATGCATCCACGACCAGCACCATCCGCCCATGTTTTGCGATATCGAGACCCGCCCACTTGAGCATCCGTTTATGCTGTGAAGTATGGGCGAAGATGTTCTGAAGGGAAATGGCTGGCGAAATGCTGGCAAGAATGACAGATGCTGAGATCGCCGCCCTCCGCGAGGACGCTGAGATCATTGCTCGCTGCGAAGATCCGAGCGAGGATTTTGAGAACATAGACAGCCGCCCACTCACTCCCGAGGAGATCGCATGGGTGACCTCTCTGGCGGATGGTATGTTCTTCAATCTCTCCCCAGAAGGCCGGATTGACGACATCCTTCATCTGCCCGCACATGTTTCCGCGAGGCTCTTGGCCCAGATGAGCGCTTCAGAAAGAGAGAACATCCTTTCCCGCCTACCCGAAGAACTAGATGGGTAGTTCCAAGGGTTAGTGGTCGTATGCGATAAGGGAGCGGGTTGGTCTTGGACGTTGAGTGGTTTCGTTGTGCCAGATGGCGGCAACCAAGGCGAGGAGGCGTTGCAGGATGCGTGCTATGCCCCCGGGTTTGGTGCGTTCTCCGTGCCGTTCGAGACAAAGCTGGGTCTTGAGGGTGTTGTTGATTGACTCTATGATCTGGCGGAAGGGGCGCAGGGTACCGTTGTCCGGGCCGGGGCTTTTCTGTTTTGGTGGCAGGCCGGATAAGGGTGATGCCTACCTGGTTGAGAATGTTCTCGAAACTTTTCCGTCGGTAGCCTTTGTCGGCGATGATGGTCTGCCCTGCCCGTGCGAGGCCGCTTCGGGACAGCATGTCCAAGGCGATCTCGCGGTTGGTCTGCTTTGGCGGGAGCGAGTGCCCAGGCTATGGGCAGACCCGACGGGGTGGCTACCAGGTGGAGAGGAAGACCCCAAAAGTATCGCGAGTGGGAGGCGCAGTAGCCGCGTTTCGGCCCAGCCTTGTCGGGTCGGAGCGTTGTTGGGTTTGGCGGCTGCGGCCGCATTCGACCGGGGTGGAGTCCAGTATCCACAGGTCGTCGTGCCAGGAGTGGGTGGCCCGGGACAAACAGCCCATTACGTTTTGCATCGTCCGGATGCTGCGGCGCAGTCGCTTGTTGTAGGCTGACCGGGTGGGAATATAGGGAAACCAGGGTCGCAGATGCGTTTTGGCGCAGGCGGATGAACCGGGCCTCGGACTCGATTCGCAGCAGTGCCCCGATTACCGCCAGAGTGATCAACTCGGCGTCGGACAGTTTCGGGGGGATATTCACCACCGGGCGCTGGGGAGCCCAATGCGGGTTTTCGATTAGTAAATCGTCAACAGTGACGTATAGTGAGGTGACAAGGGTGTCCAGGTCCGGGTTCATACCAGTCCTCCGGGATCGGTAATAGTTTCACCCCCGGATTCTGGACATCCCCAACCCGTCAACAGCGGATTTCCACCCCCCACCCCTTGGAACTACTCATCTAGTCACAGAGCGATACGCAGCACTGCTCGTACGCGGGGTCCCATCTCGGATAGCCGGAAGTAGTATGCAGTTCCGGCACCCCGTCGTTGTCGGTGTCCAGCCAGTACTTCCCGTCCACAAAGCGGGCGGGGAAAGTCCGACAGCACTCCCTGCGCTCTCTGACCTGCGGCTGCGATTCGGGTTCGGGTTCGGGTTCCGGCGGCTCCACCTCCACGGGTACGGGTACGGGCTCTGACTGCGGTTCGGCCTGCGGCGCGGGTTGCGGGCCGGGTTGCGGCTCTGACTCTGACCGGGGGGCGGCGATACGGCAGGGTTCCGCCTCCACTCTGACAGAGCCGTCAGAGTACGCGTTGACGCGGGCCTGCAGGCGCGTATCCCAGCGGCTGCTCACGCAGACCGGCTCCGACTCTGCGGGGGGGGGGGGCTCCGAGGCGGCGGCGGGGCCGGTCAGGCCTACCAGCAGGCAGAGGGTCAGGACGCCGACGATTCCGGCGGCGGGGTTGTGTTTTCTAATCATCGCGGAGACATCCTTTCGGGGGCGGGGCTGATACCTACTGCTGTCCGCTGATCGGTTAGCCCTGGAAGCAGCCGGACACAGGACAAGTGTACACAAAAGCTTATGATCTATACGTGACTTATTATACTATAAGTCATGATCTATTGTGATGTCCCACCTATACGGTTAGTTCCAAGGGGTGGTCAGTGGTCGTAGGCGATGGGTTGTGTACCACTCTCAGAGATACGAACGGAAATACCAAAGGCTTTTCCCCTAGTGGCGGGTCTGCGAGTCAGCGAACAGGTAAGGGCAGCGGGAAGTGGCCTCTCCCTAAGTTAGAAGAAGTCATGGCCCAAGCGGTGGCTCACAACATGTGAGGAGCCAAAGGCTACGCCTTTCGCGCACAGCCACTGGAAGAGGACGACAAGCAGCCGCCCGTAACCGAACCGGTCAGCACCCCCACCCGCGGGGAAAGCAAACCCCGAGCGCCGCCCCGCTAAGACGCCCCGACCTCTTCACTGACAGCAGACACGCGGTCAGATTCAGCGCGCCCGAAACGGCAAACCCTCACACTCGCCAACCCCCTACACGGCCATCGGCTAGGCTAGGTCAAAACACCCCCTCAGAGCGATCCGAAACGCCTGCAACTCCAAAGTCCGGCAAAACCGGCCTGCAGACGGCTAAATGGTCAACAAATTTGCAAAAACTGCCAAATAGCCAGAGCGGAGGGAGTGGGATTCGAACCCACGAGGCACGGATGCCCAACAGTTTTCAAGACTGTCACCTTAGGCCGCTCGGTCATCCCTCCATGGGCGCCGACGGGCTGTTTTGTGCGGGCGGAGGGAGTGGGATTCGAACCCACGAGAGGGTGGTAACCCTCTACGGCATTTCGAGTGCCGCGCACTAGGCCGGACTATGCGATCCCTCCGGGTGGGGTTGCCATCACTGACCGGGATAAGACTAGCCGCAAATCGGGTTCGCCGGCTCGCCGTTTATCTCCGCAGATCGGAGCGGATGGCACCGGGAGGCGCGACACGATGGGAGGCATCGGAACGGTAACCAACTTCACAGCCCCATATGATGTAGCCTCCGACAAAGTGAAACGAGCCGTTCTCGTCAAGTGGGCGATGGTTGCCTTATCCTTATTGAGCCTGTTGCTCGCCTCCTGCGGTGATGAGGCGACTCAGTCACCTCCGTCGTCGGTGGCAGTGGAAGCGACCGGCGAGGTGACCTCCACCAGTGCAAGTGCGGAGACGACCACCACCATTTCCACCACAACTACCACCTCGCCACCGCCGGTGGAGGACTTGCTCTTTGTTCCAGAGACTTTCCGGGACAGGTTGGTGGAGTTGGTGGAGGAGACCCAGATGCTGCGCGGCCTCTCCTTTGCGGATCCGCTGCCGATCGAGGCGATCACCTCCCAGGAGTTGAGGCGGCGTCTACGCTCCCGGGTGGAGGACGATGCCGGCCTGTACGAGTTGGATGAGGCTTTGCTGCGTCTGCTGGGCCTGATCGACGCCGAGAGTGATTGGGTCGGTATTCTCGCCGACTTCAGGTCCCGTCCCACGCCCGCCTTCTACGATGCGGCCAGTCAAAAGCTGTGGCTGGTATCCACTTTGGAGGCGCCGACGCCCCTTGAGGAGATGACACTGGTCGGTGAGATCGCCAAGGCGTTGGTGGATCTGAACATGGACGTTTGGACGCGCCTGGAGCGGTTGGCCGGCGCCGGCCCGAGCGATTCCCTAACCGTCCTGGGCGCCATGGCGGAGGCCGACTCGAATCTGGTGGAGTTGCTCTTCTTGGAGGGATTGACCGAAGCGGCCCAACAGGAAGTTGCCGAAGAGGCTTGGAGACTGTCCGCAGCGGTGAGGTCGGCGCCTTCGTTCATTCAGCGAAGCGCAAGGTTCGCCGCCGGTCCGACCCTCGACTATTTGCAGAGGTTGTTCCAGTTGGGCGGATGGGACCTGATCAACGATACTCACCGGGCGCCTCCCATTTCGACTGAGCACATCCTGTCACTGGGGGCGGGGGAATCGGATCCGGTTCTGCTTCCCAAACCGAGAGTGGCGTCTCCGCAGGGATATCGGGAGGTGTCCGACGCTATTTGGGGACAGTGGGGATGGGAAACCCTGCTTTCTTCGGCGCTCGGTCCCGAGACGGCCTTCCCGGCCGCTTGGGGATGGGGCGGCGATCGTTACCTGATCTTCACAAACGGCCCGGATGTCGCCCTGGTGGTGGACTACGTGGGAGACACGAGCGAGGACACCGAAGAGTTGCGGGTCGCACTGGAGGAATTCATCCCCAAGCAGATGGCTGTGGGGGAGCGCCGATCGCGAGAAGGGGGAATCGAGTATTACGACGATGACTACGCATGGCTTGGCGGAGAGGGGGAACTGTTGACGTTCATAGCCGCCACCGACGTGATGACAGGCCGTGAACTGCGCTCTTCCCGAGGTGGCTGACCCGGTTGCTGCCGCTGTATACCTGTCGCATTGCACTCCACCGTGGATAGGCTTTTGGAGATGCTGCTGTTGAAATCCGTCACTCCGGGGCGAGTCATATCGGCGCGACCCGTGCGGGAGTGGCGCCAAGGATGACCGGACAGGACTTCTTTCGACCCAACGGTAAAATCCGGCCTGGGGTGAACGTCGCGGCGGTACTGGCGGCGGTGCTGGTGCTGGCCGCATGCGGTCCCGGCGCCGATTCCGGGGCCGGCGCCGGTACCGAGAGATCGACGGTCACCACCTCAGTGGCGCCTTTGAGCACCGCAGCCGCGACCACCACCACGGCGGCCGCGACCCCCACCACCGGGGCGGTTACCACCGCGGCTGCGCCCTCCACCACGGCGGCGGAGTCGACCACAACCACCATTTCCCCTGCTACCGTCCCCGACACCACCACCACGCAGCCGGCGCCGGCCTCCCGGACACCCGTTATCGAGGGCTTGGGGCCTGGGATCTCCGCTCAGATCTGGGAGGCTGTGGAGACCACCGAAGGGATAAGGGGTCTGGAGTTCGAAGACCTGCCCTCCATCGTCGTCCTCTCCCCCGAGGACTTCGAGGAGCGGGTCCGTATGGAGGTGGAGTCCGAATTGGAGGACATCGAGGTGGACGAGGCCCTGTTCAAGCTGTTGGGCCTATTGGCGCCCGACGATGATCTGGCTGCTCTGTACGGAGAACTGTACGGGCAGAGCGTGGCCGGGTACTATTCCAGCGAGGACAAGGAACTGGTGATTCCCGCCTCCGGCCAAGAGTTCACGGCAATGGAGACCTTGACGCTGGTCCATGAATTGGTGCATGCCCTGACCGATCAGCACTTTGACTTCGGTCCGAGAGTGGAGGAGTTGGTGGACGCCCAACTCTACGATCCCGCCTCCGGATTGGTCGCCCTGGTGGAAGGAGACGCCACCCTGTCCGAGTTCGTGTACGTGAACAATCTCGACGTCTCGGAGCGAAATCGTCTCATGGCGGAGTTTGCCGACTTCGAACCGCCCGACATGGACATCCCGCTGTTCATGGAATTGGCTCTCCGCTTTCCCTATGAAAAGGGATTCGAATACGTGTTGAACCGATGGAGAGAAGGGGGCTGGAAAGCGGTGGACGATTTGTACCTGGATCCCCCTGCCTCCACCGAGGAGATCTACGCGGGCGCCCCATCGCCTTCCACTGAGCCGATCGAGATGGAGAGACCGAGCGGGGTGCTTCCCCAGGGATACGAAGAGATCTACAACTACACCTGGGGTTTTTTGGACATACTGATCATGTTCGAGCAGGTGCTGGGTCCCGATGCTGCGGTGGACGCCGCCACCGGGTGGGGCGGGGGGCGCAGCCTGGTCGGATATGACCGGCAGGGGGAGGTGGTTCTGGTTTGGGAGCACGCCGGGGACAGTCCGGCCGAGACGGAGGAGTTGGCCCGGCTGCTGGCTGACTACGCGGTGGCGGGAATGAAGGTGGGAGAGTTGCGGTCACTGGATGATCTGGGTTTTCGGGCCTCGAAAGAGGACTACGTGTTGGTCGCTCCCATCCCCGCCGGACTGGTGATGGTGGCCTGTTCGGACCCGCAGGTGTGTCCATCGGTGGCTGCCCCTTATCTTCCTTGAGAAGTGGCGGAATTGCATTGTGGGGAGTGGAGGTCGGGTCCGGTGACCGTGGCTGACAGCTTCTGGAAGCGGCTGGTGGGGATACACGGGGTTCCCCGGCGGTGGGGCGTGCTGATACCCGGGCGTTCCGTGCACGGGATGTTCATCGTTGCCAAGTTGTGGGCAGTGGGGCTGGACGGCGCGCTGCGAGTGGTGGGGGTGCGCAGTCTGGGACCGGGCGGGATGGCGGTCTTCGCGGATGCGGAAGCCGTGTTGGAGCTGCGTCATGGCCGGGTTCCGCCCCAGGCGGGCTGGGTTCTTGCCTGGAAGGACGGCCTTGAGCCGTGGCCGGTCTGCTGATTCTGTGCGGGACCCCGATCGGCAATCTGGCCGATGCTCCGCCCCGGTTGGCGGAAGCGATTTCCGCCGCCGACTGCGTGTACGCGGAGGACACCCGCCGGTCGGGGAGGCTGTTCGAAGCCCTGGGAGTGACGCCCCGCCGACTGCGGTCCTTTTTCGCCGGAAATGAAGACTCCCGCACCGCCGAACTGGCGGGCCGGCTGGCGTCGGGAGAGACCGTGGCGTTGGTGACCGACGCGGGGACTCCGAGCATCTCCGATCCGGGATTGCCGGCGGTGAGAGCCGCCGTTGCGGAAGGGGCGGCGGTAACCATCGTTCCCGGGCCGAGCGCGGTGACCGCCGCGGTGGCCGTTTCGGGACTGGCGGCCGGCCGGTTTGCGTTCGAGGGCTTTCTACCGCGCTCCGGCGAGAAGCGGGCGCGGCGTGTCGAAGTGCTGTCCCGGTCCGTGGAGACAGTGGTGCTGTTCTCTTCTCCCCATCGTCTACTGGACGACCTGGACGATCTGGCCGCGGCGGGGATGGGAAAGCGTCCGATCACGGTGGTCCGGGAACTCACCAAACTCCACGAGGAAATCTGGCGCGGCACAATCTCGCAAGCCTGCCGGGAGTGGGACGCCCGTTCCCCACAGGGCGAGTTCACCCTGGTAGTGGGTGGCGCCGATCCTCGGGCCGAGGATCGGATCTCGGTGCGGATGGCGAGAGCCACCGAAGCGGTCGAGCGCCTGGTCACCGCCGGCCTGCCCACTTCTGCGGCCGTGCGAGAAGTGTCCAGACTGCTCGATGTCCCTCGCCGGGACCTGTACCGGTTGGCGCATGGGTAGCTGCAGGATACGGTAAAGGCGGTGGGTTCCTCTACCGATGCGCGCTGGGTGGACACCCATTGCCATCTGCAGTTGGATGGACGGCCTCCGGAGCAACTGCTCGACCGGGCTACCGCGGTTGATTGGGTGGTGGCGCCCGGGGTGGACCTGGAGTCGTCACGGGCGGCTCTCCTCCTGGCCGACCGGCATCGGGGACGGGTGCTGGCTGCGGCCGGATTACATCCCCATGTGGCGGACCGCTGGCCGCAGCAGGGGAATGGTATTGCCGAAGCGGCTCGGCAGGCGGCGGCGGTGGGGGAGACGGGACTGGACTTCTACCGCAATCTCTCTTCTCGACATCACCAATTGGAGTCTTTTCGTTCCCAGATCGAGTTGGCTGCCGAACTGCGCAAGCCGCTGGTCGTCCACTGCCGGGATGCGTTTGCGGATGTCTACCGGCTGTTGGAGCAGACCGCGGCCGGTCATTTTACGGTGATGCACTGCTGGACGGGTGGTCCCAGATGGACCCGCCGGTTCTTGGGATTGGGGGTGCGGTTTTCCTTTGCCGGGCCGGTTGCGTTTCCCAACGGCGACACGGTGAGAAGAGCGGCGGCGATCGTACCACCCTCCCGCGCCCTGGTGGAGACCGACACCCCCTATCTGACCCCTCCTCCCCATCGGGGAAAGCCCAACGAGCCGGCCTGGGTGGCGCTGGTGGGCCGGGCCCTGGGCAAGGTGTGGGGCATGGACTCGACCGAAGTGGCCCGGATCACCACCGCCAACGCCCGGCGGACCTTCGGCTACCGAGAAGGTGGAGAAAGTTGACCGCCATTACCCCTTCGGGCTTGTCCGATCTGCTGACCCGTCATGGGATCAGTCCTTCCCGCAGGCTGGGCCAGCACTTTCTTACCGATGTCAACCTGGTGAACAAGATGGTGAAAACCGCGAGAGTGGGTCCCACCGACCGGGTGCTGGAAGTGGGAGCGGGGGTGGGAAACCTGACTGCCGCCCTGGCGGAGACCGGCGCCTCGGTGCTGGCTTACGAGATCGACCGCCGCCTTGCTCCTGTTCTGGCGGAGACGGTGGCGGCCGTCGGCGACCGGGTTGTGATCCGGATGGAAGACGCCATGAAAGTCGATTGGAACCGGACTCTTCGGGGAGGGGAGTGGGTGATGGTCTCCAATCTTCCCTATGGGGTCGGCACTCCGTTGGTGCTGGAGATGATCCAACACGTTCCCGCCGTCGTCGGTTACACGGTGATGCTGCAGCGGGAGGTGGTGCTACGTCTCCTGGCTGGTCCCGGAAGCCGGGAATACGGTCTTCCTTCGGTGATAGCCGGGCTGTACACCCGAATGCGGCGGGCCTTCGACGTTCCTCCCCAGGTGTTCTTTCCGCGCCCCGAGGTCTTCTCCTCGGTGGTGCAATTGCGGAGGACCGATCCCCATCCCGATGCCGGTCTGGCCGTGTCCCTGGCGTCGGCTGCTTTCGGCAAGCGGCGCAAGATGCTGCGGCGCTCCTTGGGGTCGCACCTGGCCGCTCCCGAACAGGTGCTGGCCGCGGCGGGGATTTCTCCGCAGGACCGACCCGAGACGCTTTCTCCGGGCGCCTTCCTGCGATTGGCCGGCGCGGCGCGAGTTTGGGGGTCGGGCAAATGACCGCCTGGCTGGCGCCCGCCAAGGTGAATCTCACCCTGATGGTGGGGTCCATAGCGGCTGGGGGGCTCCATCCGATCCGGTCCCTGACGCAGACCCTGTACTGGGGCGATCGGCTGACTGTCACGCAGGGAGAGGATGACCATTTGGAGATCGAGGGCGCCGAACTTCCCGCCGGCCGTGAGAACCTGGTGTGGATGGCGGTGGAGGCATTGGAAACGGGCACCGACATCGCCCGCCCTCCCCTCCGGGTCCATCTCGACAAGCGGGTCCCGGTGGCGGCCGGCCTGGGAGGAGGCAGCGCCGATGCGGCGACGATGCTGGCGGCGTTGGGAAGGATGCTCGACCTTGATCCACGGGTTCTTCGGCGGGTGGCCCCGGACATCGGGTCCGATGTGCCGGCGGCGCTTCGGGGGGGAAGCCTGTGGGTGGAGGGCTTCGGGGAAAGAGTCTCTCCCTTTTCCTCCCTGTCAGGCTTTGCCCTGGCAGTGGCCGTACCCGACTTTCCCCTGCTCACTGCTGACGTCTATCGAATGTGGGACCATCTGGAGGGACCGCGGGGATCGGAGTTTCCTTCGGCGGCTCTGCCTCCGCCGTTGCGCCGCTCGATGCCTTTTCGCAACGATCTGCAACCTGCCGCTCTCCGGGCGCGTCCCGAACTGGGTGATGCGATGCATCTGCTTTCACGAGAGTGGGGGAGACCGGTGGCCATGTCGGGCAGCGGACCCTCACTGTTCGGATATTTCATGGATGAAGAGGAGGCAAGATCGGCTTCGGAGCAGGTGGAGAACCTGTTCGCGACAACGGTGGGGGCGGACCTGTTTTCCGGCGGTCCCACGGAGACGAGCAGGTAACCTAGGGGGCGATGTGCCCTTCTTTCCCGATGGGGGGTGGTGTAACCGGCAGCACAGCGGGTTTTGGTCCCGCCGGTATGGGTTCAAGTCCTATCCCCCCAGCCAGGGCCGCGTCTGCGATGACATGACTTGGAGAAGACAATGAGCCATGCGGCGATAATCATGGCGGCCGGTGAGGGCGTTCGTATGCGTTCTGACATCCCCAAAGTGCTTCATCCGGTGGCAGGCCGGCCGATCCTGTCCTGGATCGTGGAAGCAGCCGCCGCCACCCGCCCCGAGCGGATGATGGTGGTGGTCGGAGCGGGCGCGCGCCGAGTGAGATCCATCCTGCCATCCGGGGTCGAAACCTGCCACCAACCGCAGCGGCGGGGGACCGGGCAGGCGGCCTCCTTGGGGATGGAGGCGCTGGGTGACCTTCCGGACGGCGCGGCGGTGGCGGTGCTACCCGGGGACGTGCCTCTCCTCACTGCGGAGTCGATCACCGGGGCTATCGAGAGGCGCTGCAGCCGGGGAGCAGCAGCGGTCATGCTCACCGCCGAAGTGGATGATCCCACCGGCTATGGAAGGGTGTTGCGCGATTCGGAAGGGCAGGTTGAAGGAGTGGTGGAGCATGTCGACGCCACCCCCGATCAAAGAAGATTAAGGGAGGTCAACACCAGTCTCTATGTCTTCGAGGCCGGACCGTTACGGGATGCGCTGGGGCGGATCGGGGTCGGCAACCGGCAGGGTGAGTACTACCTGCCCGATGTGATCGGTTTGATGGTGGCTGACGGACTGTTGGTGACCGCCATGCCCATTCCTTTCCACGAGGCGCTGGGGGTGAACGATCAGGCGCAGTTGGCGGAGGTGGCGACCTGGATGAGACGCCGGATACTTCAACGTCACATGCTGGCCGGGGTGTGGATGGCCGATCCGGAGAGGACATATGTCGATGCGGATGTGAGACTCGCCCCCGGGGTGAAGTTGCACGCGGGCGTTCACCTGGAAGGAAAGGTGAAAGTGGGGGATGGGGCAGTTGTGGGACCCGACAGTTATGTCCGCGACAGCACCATCGGATCCGGTTCCCGGGTTTGGTATTCGGTGGTGCGTGAGTCAGTGATAGGCGCGGACGTCCGGGTCGGGCCCTATGCGTCACTGCGTCCCGGCACCCGGATAGAGCGGGAGGCCAAGGCGGGCTCTTTCGTCGAAATCAAGAACAGCCGCCTGGGAGAAGGCGCCAAGGCGCCCCATCTCTCCTATGTGGGGGACACCGACGTCGGTGAGCGCGCCAACATCGGGGCGGGGACTATCACCGCCAACTACGACGGTTACCGAAAGCACCGTACCGTCATCGGCCCCGGGGCTCAGATCGGCTCGAACACGGTGCTGGTGGCGCCGGTGGAAGTCGGGGAGGAGGGATGGACGGGGGCCGGCTCCACCATCACCCGACCGGTGGAGCCGGGAGCGCTGGCGGTTGAACGGTCCCCGCAGAAGACTCTCCCCGGTTATGCGGCGAGGCGAGCGGCGCGCTACCGTCAGGAAAACGCAGGGCAAACTTCGTCTGAGGATTCCGATTCGGCGAGCGGTGGCTAGTGGAGAAACCTGAATGGACATAGCGCACTTCAAGCAGATGCGGATCTTCTCCGGTAGCCACAATCTGGAACTCGCGCAGGAGGTGGCGGACCTGCTCGGAGTGTCACTGGGACGGTTGCGCAGATCCACCTTTTCCAGCGGGGAGGTGTACGCACGGTCCAATGAGAGCGTGAGAGGCACGGACTGCTTCGTCTTCCAGAGCCACTCACCTCCCATCAACGACGCCATCATGGAGCAACTGATCATCATCGACGCGCTGCGCCGCGCCTCCGCCCATTCGATCACAGCGGTGATGCCTTACTACGGGTACTGCCGGCAGGACAAGAAGGTGCTGCCCCGCGAGCCCATCACCGCCAGGTTGGTCGGCGACCTCTTCATGTCGGCGGGCGCCGACCGGCTGGTTTCGGTGGATCTTCACACCGGGCAGTTGCAGGGGTTCATCACCAAGCCCTTCGATCACCTCACGGCCATACCCATCATCAGCGAATATCTGTCGACGGTGATCAGCGAGGACGTGACCATCGTTTCTCCCGACGCCGGCGGTGGTAAAAGGGCTGAGAAATATGCTCGGCAGTTGGACGCCGACGTGGCTTTGGTCTACAAGCGACGGGACGTCCATCGCCACAACATCTCCGAGGCGCTGGCGGTTACCGGGGTGGTGGAGAATCGCCACGCCGTGATCGTGGACGACATAATCGACACCGGGGGAACTGTGGGCAACGCTGCGGAACTGATCCGCCGGATGGGCGCCAAGTCGGTACGCATTGCCGCAACGCACGGGGTCCTGTCCAGCAGGGCGATGGAACGCATCACCGCGGCGGGAATAGATGAGGTGGTGGTGACCAATACCCTCCCGGTCCCCGAGGAAGCCACCATGGCCGGGAATCTGAAAGTGCTGTCCATTGCCTCGATAGTGGCCAAGTCGGTGCAGGCCATATTCACCGATGATTCGGTCAGCAAGATATTCTTGGGTGAGAACTTCTGAAACAGTTATGGACACACGGGTATTAGAAGTCCGCACCGGTGGGCGACCGGCGGTAGTCGATCTGACATCGCAGGTTTTGGAGTTCTGCCGCTCCCGCGGCGACGGATTGTTGTCGGTTTTCACACCCCATTCCACCTGCGGCCTGGCGGTGATCGAAGTCGGGGCGGGAAGCGATCGAGACCTGATGACGGTTCTGGAGAGGATCCTGCCCCGCAGGGGGGATTGGCGTCACCGGCATGGCTCCCCGGGTCACGGAGGGGATCATGTGATGCCGGCTTTGGTCTCTCCCAGCCTGGTGCTTCCGGTCCTGGAGGGGCGCCCGGCGCTGGGCGTATGGCAATCAGTGCTCCTGGTTGACCCCAATCGGGATAATCCGGTGAGAAAAATCAGGATGAGTTTCCTTCCCGGCTAGAGGCGTCCGTCCTGGTCGCCCGCCTACTCCCGAACGATGAACCTGGTAAGAAAAGCCCTGGTCCGTATTTGAATTACGTCCCGCCCGTACTGCATATTGATGCGAGAGACAGAAGATCCACCGAATCGGCCCGATAGGACGTCAATCGGGCCGACCACGGGACAAATATTGCAGAAAGGTCCCACCTCGAGACTGGCCGAAGCGTGTCTTGACCAAATGGCGGTGGTGGTGGGGGTGGGCACTGAGCCCAGAATCTGAAGTGTTTTTTCGCGATTTAGTAGCGTTGTTTCGTGCCTGAAGGACTGGTCGGGTCGACGGTCCATTAGTCGAGGTATCGAAGTTATCATCCAACGGCATGGGGTGGCGCTGGAAGCGGAGTGGGATGTTCCGTCAGACTTTGCGAATGTCGGGGAGCAGGATTCGCTCGCCGGGATAGATGAGGTCGGGGTCTTCGGACGAAATGTTCTCCCGATTGGCCTCGATCAGATCCACCCAATAGGAGGTGATTTGTTCGGTGGTGGGGTGATGATCCATCGCTTGGGACAGCACCCGCCGGGCGATGCTCCACAGGTTGTCTCCCGCCACGATCCGGTAGCTGTCGGCAGGTGCGATGCGGGAGGGATGGTACGGGATGGGAAAAGGTATCCTGCCCTCCGCGATGTCCGGTGCCTCGATGGGCTGGTCGGCGGTCTCGACCGGATTCAACCACGGGAGAGGAAATCGGAAGCGGCGGGGTTCGGGTGCCTGGTGCGTAACGACCGGAGGGGGGTGCGATACCCCCAGCGGAACCGGATGGGAATCGAATTGACCGGTCATCGGAGGGTGGTCGGTGGAGGCAACGGCCGGGAGGGTGCTTCCCAGGGTCGTGACCGTCACGGCGCCCACAGCTACCCGGGCGCTCAGGCTGCGAATGAACGGCGGTGTGATGAGAGTTGCCATGCGCATTGCAGCCGTTGCCCTGCGCAATCGAGCAAGCAGGTAGAAACAGGTGGAAACAAGGATCCACCATCCGCACCCCAGGCCAACCAGCCGGAAGGCGGAGATAAGAGCCTCGGTCGGCGGGGTGCCGTCGAGCCATTGGCTGAGATTCGACCATTCGACAGAGAGCCAGGGCACATCTCCCAGTTGGTGAAGACCGAAAGTGGAGGCGGCGGAGAAGGACAGTATGACCAGAGCAGGTGCGGCGGAGTGGATATCTTGTTTCATTCCCTCAGTGTGAACTCGGCCGGCTCGGACCTGCCAGTGGAGGTGGCCGGAATTCTTCGCGACCGATACAGCCTTTTTGACTGGTAGCATCGGGCGAGCGCCAGGAACGGGAAGTATTACGGAAGTGAAGATCAAAATCGGAGTCGCCCACACCAGCCGAGTGGTGGAGATCGAAAGTCAGGACACGGCGAAGGTGCGTTCAGCGATTGAGGAAGTGTTCGAAAAGGGTCGCCCGATCCTGTGGATTGAAGATTCCGACGGCACCCAAATCGGCATCCCGAGACAGATGCTGGCGTTTGTCGAATTCGACAGCCCCGGCAGTCGATCGGGGGTTGGATTCACCCCGGGGGGTTAACGGGCCAGGTGTTGGCGGCGCCGTTTGGCTAGCCAGCGCTTCCGCAGTCTGCGACGAGCATCTTCCGAATAGCCGCCCCACACGCCCGATTCTTGGTTCGTCTCCAAGGCGTATTGCAGGCAGTCTTCTATTACGTGGCAGCTGGTGCAGATGGAAGTTGCCATTGCGATTTGCTCAACGGCAGGTCCGGTGCTGCCCACCGGAAAAAACAGGGTGGGATCGGAGTCAAGGCAAGCGGCCGACTCCCTCCAATCGGTGATGGTTATGGTCGTGTTCAAGAGGTCATCTCCAAGCTTACGATTGTGAACACTTTCACAAGCATGTCTCTGTTGCTGGGTCTCACAAGCCATTAAGGCTAGGGGCAATCTAACGTTTTGTCAAGCAAAAGGGAGGTATTTTTTCTGATTCCGCTATTTGTCGGTGGGGCTAGCCTTGGGGGGACAGCCATGCCCTCGTAGCTCAGGGGATAGAGCGCCGGTCTCCGGAACCGGGTGCGCAGGTTCGAGTCCTGCCGAGGGCGCTCTTGTTGCGACTTCTAACTAGCCGCGTTCTTCCACCTCTGAACCGGCAACAGAGGTCCCGAAAAAGGAAAAGGACGCTCTCCCGAGGGGAGATGCGTCCTTTTCTGCAGACAGGGTGACGGTTAAATGTCGTAGTAGAGCTCGTACTCCACCGGGGTCGGATGGCGCCTCACCAAGCTGGCCTCGTTCTCCCGCTTGTAGGAGATCCAGGTATCGATCAGGTCCTGGGAGAATACGTTGCCTTCGGTCAGGAAAGCGTGGTCGGCTTGCAAGGCGTCCAATGCCTCGTCCAGGGTTCCGGGAACTGTCTTCAGTCCGGCAGCTTCCTCGGAGCTCAGTTCGTACAGGTCCACATCGACCGGATCGCCCGGCTCGATCTGATTGCGAACCCCGTCCAGCCCCGCCATCAGCATGGCGGCGAAGGCGTAGTAGGGGTTGCAGGACGGATCAGGGCAGCGGAACTCGAGCCGTTTGGCGGAGGGCGCTTCCGAGTAGGTGGGAATCCGGATCGCAGCGGAGCGATTGCGCTGGCTGTACACCAGGTTGACCGGAGCTTCGAAACCGGGCACCAATCTACGGTAGGAGTTGGTTCCGGGCGCCGCAAAGGCGAGAATGGCCGGAGCGTGGGCGATCAAACCGCCCGCGTACCAGCGGGCCATGTCGGAGAGGTTGGCGTAGGTACCCTCTTCATAAAATAGCGGTACGCCGTCTTTCCAGAGGCTTTGGTGGGTATGCATCCCCGAACCGTTGTCCGAGAAGATGGGCTTGGGCATGAAAGTGACGGTCTTGCCCGCCTGCTTGGCCACGTTCTTGCAGATGTACTTGTAGATCATCAAACGATCGGCTTGCAGAAGCAGAGGCGCATACCGAATGTCGATCTCGGCCTGGCCGGCGGTTCCCACTTCATGGTGATGTATCTCGATGGGAATTCCCACTTTGAGCATCTGGGCGACCATCTCTGAACGGATGTCCTGCTGGGTGTCGTTGGGAGGTACCGGGAAGTAGCCTTCCTTGTGGCGCATCTTGTGTCCCAGGTTGCCTACGTCTTCCTGCTGCGCCGAGTTCCATTGCTGCGCCGAGTTCCATGCGGCTTCCACGGAGTCCACCTCGTAGAAGGACATGTTGCTGTGATGACCGACCTGGGAGAACCGGGCGGAGTCAAAGATGAAAAACTCGGCTTCGGGACCCCAATAGGAGGTGTCGGCGATGCCGGTGGAGAGCAGGTACTCCTCGGCGTTCCTTGCCACGCGCCGCGGATCTTTGTGGTACCAGTCTCCGGTGATCGGATCCTTGATGAAGCAGTTCACAACCAGGGTGCTGCGCACGAAGAAAGGATCCTCGAAGGCGACGGAGGGATCGGGAATGAGCAGCATATCCGACTCCTCGATGGTCTGGAAGCCACGGATGGACGAACCATCGAATCCGAAGCCCTCCTCGAAGGACTCTTCGGTCAGGTAGCTGGACGGCATGGTGAAGTGATGCATCTTCCCCGGCAGGTCCGGGAAACGAAGATCAACAAACTCGTATTCTTGAGCGAGGGCCGATACTTCGGCTGGTGTGGACATTTTAGTCTCCCTCAGGGTTGCTTAGGAGCGTAGAATAGATGCGACGCGTCGGCGAAATGAAACCCGGCTGATCCATTCTCAACCCAGCTAGAAGGCGGTTATGCCTGATAATTCCCGTTTCCCGATGGCCGACATATCCGAGCTGCCGGACGATCTGCGGGAAAGGGCCGAATTTGTCCATTCCAAACTGGGATTCACTCCCAATGTAATGTTGGCTCTGGGCCATCGACCGGAGGAGGCAAGAGCCTTCTTCGCCTATCACGACGCTCTGATGGAGGGGGAGGAGGGGTTGTCGAAGGTTGAGCGGGAGATGATTGTGGTTGCCACCAGCGCAGCCAACGAATGTCCTTATTGCATAGTGGCCCACGGGGCGATTCTTCGCATCCGATCGGGTGACCCGCTCATCTCCGATCAAGTCGCCGCCAACTGGCGAACGGCCCCCGTTTCGGACCGACAGAGCGCCATGCTCCGTTTCGCGGTAAAACTGGCCCGCACTCCCGAAGAGATCGAGGACCGCGACTACCAGCCTCTCTACGAGCAGGGCTTCACCGACGACGAAATCTGGGAAATCGGGGCGATCACCGCTTTCTTTGCCATGTCCAACAGACTGGCCCATCTGGGCCACATGATGCCCAATCCCGAGTTTTATCTACTGGGCCGCGTGCCCCGCAAGTAGTCTCGCTTCGGTGGGCAAGTCAAGATCCCTATACCTGCAGCGCCGAGACGAAGTCGCCCACCTGATAATTGATCGGCCGCGGAGACGCAACGCCTTCAGCGATGAGATGTGGTCGATACTGGCCGATCTGGCCCGGGAAGCCGACTTGGACGACCGTACCAAGGTGATGGTGATCAGGGGCGCCGATTCCGCCGTGTTCTGCGCGGGCGCTGATGTGGCGGAGTGGGCGGAGCGCCTGTCCCAGGGCGAGAGCGGCGTGGAGAACGGTGAGACGGTAACGGCCGGAATATCGGCGGTGGCCGATATGAAAAAACCTACGGTGGCTGCCATCCGGGGCGTCTGCATGGGGGGCGGGGCGGCGATCTCCATGGTCTGCGACCTACGGGTGGCCGATCAAACCGCTCGCTTCAGTCTTCCCCCCGCCCGGGTTGGGCTGGCCTTCCCGTATGCAGCGTTGCGCTCTCTGGTGGCGGCGGTCGGCGAGACCCACGCAAAGTGGCTGCTGTTCACCGGAGAGGTATTCAACGCCGAGCGGGCGCTGCGGATCGGGCTCCTGTCGGCGTTGTATGAGCCACAGTCCTTCCAATCGAAGCTCGACGGTCTTTTGGCACTGGTGTGCAGCATGTCTCAGACGTCCCTGCGGTCGATGAAAGAGATGATGAGAATGGTGGCTAAAGGCCAGACAGGCGACAATCAGGACACGGAGCGGATTTGGAGAGAGTTGACGGCAAGTTCGGATCACGCCGAAGGGGTGCGCGATTTTTTGGATACGTGGCGCAGGCTCTGAATCTGCCGACAGGCATCGCGGCTAGAATTTTGTCCTGTGTTTCCGGGAAGTACTGATCTCTACCGACGTCTGGCCAACATCGGGTTCGGATACCGCAGGTCGCCCAACTTTGAGATCTATAGAAGGGTGGCAATATCCATCACTGTCATCTGGCTGGGTATCTCGGTGCTGGTGCTGGCGGGCTTGCTGTGGGTAAGAGACGATCTGGCATGGAGTTTCTTTCTGGTGTTCGGTATGGCGGGGATCGGCGTATTCATCAGTTCTGTGATTGGACTGGCATGGCTGATCGTGTTGCCCTGGGCGCGGAGGGAGCCGAAGGTGGGGTTGGTTATGGCCCGTTTTGATAAAGTGGGCAGCGCCCCGGTGGCAGACCGGCTGGGTGACGGCGCCCGTGAGACGCTGGTGGAAATGGGGATTAAACCAGAGAATATTGTCCGCTTGGACGTCGCAGGAGCATGGGAACTTCCCTGGGGGGCCAGCCGATTGATCCAGGCCGGGTGTCAGGGCGTGGTGGCCACTGCGGTGGTCATGCAAGGGGAGACTCACCACTTCCACTCCGTAGTTGACGGAGCGGTCCAGGGCCTGATCCAGCTGCAGATCGACACGGGCGTTCCGGTTGGGAACGCTGTTCTGGCGGTTTCGGAGTGGGAACAGGCGGTGGCCCGTAGCAGACCCGAGGCAAATGCCGGCGCCCAGGCCGCCCGGGCCGTGGTGGAGGCTCTCCGGTCCGAGATAAGGTGAGCTTGGACAATCTTCCGGGCCGGGTTATACTGTCGGCTTGCTATACGAAGCGGAGGCTGTTTTGCTTCCCACCCGGCCGCCGCCAGGTGAGCCGTGGTTCTTGGGAGCGGATTCTTTTGCTTGGCGCAGGCTCTTGAAACAGGAGGAGACACTATCGCAGAACTTCGAGTGAATGATGGAATAAAAGCGGCTGTGGTTCGCTTGGTGGCGCCGGACGGGGCACAGATCGGGGTCAAGAAGCGGGAGGAGGCCATGTGGCTGGCGGAACAGTTGGACCTGGATCTGGTGGAGGTTGCCCCCATGGCCGATCCGCCCGTCTGCCGCCTCATGGATTACGGACGCTTCAAGTACGAACGTTCCATCAAGGAAAGGGCTGCGCGCAAGAGCCAGTCGCGGACAGTGATCAAGGAATTGCGGCTCAGGCCCCGCATCGAAGACCATGACTTCGAGATGCAGACTCGCAAGGTCGTCGCATTCCTGTCGGGAGGCGACAAGGTGAAGTTGACGGTTCGCTTTCGCGGCAGGGAGCGGGAGAGGCCGGAATACGGTCAGAAGCTGTTGGCCCGCTTGGCCGACGCCGTCAGCCAGGACGGGGTCATGGAGCAGGCGCCCAAAATGGAGGGACGCAATATGACCATGATGCTGGCCCCGCTGAGTCATGGGTCGGGTAGGGGCAGGAATAAGCAACGACACAGGCAGAGGAGATGAATCTCCTCTGACGACAACATCAAATCCAGGAGGACCCGATGCCTAAACAGAAGAGCCATAGAGGTCTCGCAAAACGTATAAAGAAGACCGGGTCGGGGAAATTGATGCGACGCAAGGCTGGGCGAGGCCACTACCGCTTGGCCAAAGGCAAGAACCGGTTCCGGCGATTGAACGGTACCGATGGACTGGCGTCCGGCGATGAGAGGATCGTACGTCGGATGATTCGGAATTAGGAGGCGGCAATAATGGCAAGAGCAAAGAACGTCCCTTCCGCTCGTCGTTCCCGCCGCAGGGTGGTTGCGCGGGCCAAGGGTTACCGAGGTGCCCGCAGTCGTACCTTCCGAGCCGCCAACGAACAGGTAATGCATGCAATGGTGGACTCGTACAGTCACCGTCGAGCTCGTAAGGGCGACTTCCGGCGATTGTGGATCACTCGCATAAATGCTGCCGCCCGCCAGAACGGGATGAGCTATTCGCGGTTTGTGGCAGGTCTCAACTCGGCTGGAGTGGAGGTCAACCGGAAGGTCCTGGCCGACCTGGCGGTCCACGATCCGGATGCCTTTTCCCAGTTGGTGAAGATCGCCAGAGAGGCTTGATCCGCTCTCGGCGCCATCCCCGGATTGCCGAACTGGCCCGGCTGCACCGGTCCCGTGAACGGAGGAGAACCGGGAGGACGCTGATCGAAGGACCGCATCTGCTGGCGGAGGCGCTGGCGACCGGGCAAGAGATAACCGAGGTGCTGGCCGTACCCTCCGACCGGCACACCCGAAGGCTTTGCGAACCGCGAGGGGTACCGGTCACTGCGGTTAGCGAAGAAGCCCTGTCACGGATTGCCGGCACCCGGAACCCGCGTGGTCCGGTAGGAGTGTTGACCATTCCCAAAAGCAACCTGGAATGCAGAGACGTAGTCTTGCTGCTGGTGTCCGAACCCGGCAACTGCGGCACATTGATCCGCACTGCCTCGGCCTTCGGATGGGATGTGGCGACCGGGGGTGCGTCGGTCGATCCGTGGGCGCCCAAAGTGCTGCGGGCCGGCGCCGGCGGTCACTTCCGGGCAGCCATCGGCCAGGCCGCCGAGCCCCCGCTTGAGGCGATGGTGGTGGCGGCCGTTCCCCGGGGTGGTCTTCCCCTCGCCGAGATAGAGGACCGGCTCGATTTTGATCGGGCATGGTGGCTGGTCATCGGCGACGAAACTCACGGAATCCACTCCGACTATGCCGATCGAGCCGACCTGGGGTGCTCAATTCCGATGTCGGGCAGGGTGGAGAGTCTGAACGCGGCGGCGGCCGGGGCCATAATCTGCTACCATCTCTCCCGCCTGCGAGAAGGGCGGAAGCAGGGTTGTACTGATCAGGCCGCCGAGCTTTCTAAACTCCTATAGCCGGAATGGAAAACCTTGCCGCTCTGATGGAACAAGCCCCCGGCCTGGTGGAGGGGGCGACCAGCCTGGAGGAACTCGACGCGGTCCGCAGCGACCTGTTGGGCAGACGGTCAGTGATCGCGGGACTGCAGAGACGGATTGGCAAACTGCCGCCCGACGAGCGCCCCCGGCTGGGAAGAGCGATCCAAAAAGCGCGGCGCACCTTCACCGATCTGATAGCGACACGCCGGGATTCTCTTGAGGCTGATGGCGAACGCTTGATGTTGGCTGCCGACCGGGTGGACGTCACCCTCCCGGCCCTCCGATATCCGGAGGGGTACACCCATCTGATCACTTCCACCATCGAAGAAGTGTGCGACATCTTCATAGGACTGGGGTATCAGGTGGTAGGGGGTCCGGAGGCAGAGTCGGGAATCTACAATTTCGACGCTCTCAACACTCCTCCCACTCATCCCAGCCGGTTGGAGTCAGATACTCTCTACCTCGACTGGGGAGATCCCGCCGATGAGATCCTGCTGCGTACCCACACGTCCCCCATGCAGGCCCGGTATATGGAGAACCATGATCCTCCGGTTTATGTGGTGGTGCCGGGCAAGGTGTTCAGAGCAGACACCCCCGACGCCACCCACTCGCCGGTTTTCCACCAAATAGAGGGTCTGGCGGTTGACGAGAACCTGACTTTCTCCGATTTGCGAGGGACGCTCGCTTACTTTGCCAGGAAGTTCTTCGGAGCAGACCGTCGTATCCGCATGCTTCCCAATTTCTTTCCATTCACCGAACCGTCGGCCGAGATGCATGCTTCCTGTTTTGCCTGCGAAGGGGGAGGAGACTGCCGGGTCTGCGGAGGGGTGGGATGGATCGAGTTGTTGGGGTGCGGCATGGTTGATCCCAATGTCTTCGAGTGGGTGGGGTACGACCCATCCAAGGTGAGCGGTTTCGCGTTCGGGATGGGAGTGGAGCGGATTGCCCAGGTGCGCCACGGTGTCTCGCCGCTGCGCCACTTCTTCGACAACGATCTCCGAGTGCTCTCCCAGTTCCGATGAGAGTCTCCTTCAACTGGCTGGCTGACTACATCGACCTTCCGACCTGGGAATCGGGTGCGGTGGCTGCGGTGTTGGAGTCTTTGGGTCATGAAGTTGAGGAGGTCGAGTCGCTTACTCCGCAATTCGACGGGGTGGTGACTGCCCGGGTACTGGAGGTTGCGCCGCACCCTCGGGCCGACCGGATCAGAGTTTGTCGCGTGACCACCGGAGACGAGCCGATGACAGTGGTGTGCGGAGCGTGGAATTTCGAAGCAGGCGCCACCGTGGCGCTGGCCCTTCCCGGATCCACGCTGAGCGGAGGGATGCAGATCGGCCGACGGTCTATCCGCGGGGTGGTTTCCAATGGGATGATTTGCTCGGAGAGGGAACTCGGGTTGGGCGAGGACGCGGAAGGCATCCTGGTTTTCGACGCCGATGTCCCGGTCGGGGATGATCTGGCAGGCTTCGTTTCCCTTACCGACACCGTGCTCGACCTGAGTATCACTCCCAACCGGCCCGATGTGATGTCGTACGTGGGAGTGGCCCGGGAGTTGTCCGCCTACCATCAAATCGGGTTTCGTGTGCCGGAACCTGACTTTCCCCAGGTCGAAGCCGCTCCCCGGATCGGGATCACCATTGAGGACCCCAGTGGCTGCTACCGGTTCACGGCCCGAGAGGTACAGGGTTGCAAGGTATCGCCATCCCCGTTCTGGATGCAGACCCGGCTGCGGGCCTCGGGACAACGGCCTATCTCGAATGTGGTGGACATCACCAACTATGTGCTCCTGGAACTGGGCCAGCCCATACACGCCTTCGATCTGGATGAACTGGGCGGGGCGGGGATTGTGGTGAGAAGGGCCAGGCCCGGGGAGAGGCTCACCACCCTGGACGGGGTGGAGCGGGCATTGAACGCTTCGGATCTGGTGGTGGCCGACCGGGAGCGGGCCTCCGCTCTGGCAGGCACCATGGGGGGCGGCTCTTCGGAGGTCACCGATCGGACCACCTCGGTGCTGATCGAAGCCGCTGCCTGGGATCCTCCGACGGTACTGCACATGTCCAAGCGCCATGCCCTGCGCACCGAGGCTTCTGCCCGGTTCGAACGGGGGGTGGATCCGGCTTTGCCCCCGCAGGCCGCGGCCCGGGCGGCAGAGTTGGTCACGCAGTTGACCGGGGGGCAGGCCGTAAGACAGGTGACGGACGTTGTTGCCCGAGAGGACAAGCTCGAGTCGGTCACGATCAGCCTTGAGATGAAAGAGGCGGAGCGCATCCTGGGACCGGGGTTCGACACCCCCCGGGTAGTGGATCTTCTCTCCCGGCTTCACCTGGCTGTGGAAGGGGAGGATCCAGTCTCGGTCACAGTCCCCACCTTCCGACCCGACCTGACCAGACCAATCGATTTGGTGGAGGAATTGGCGCGTTTGTGGGGATATGACAACTTCCCCGAGCGGGTGCCCCGCGGTCCGGGAGGGGGACGCTCGGTGATCCAGCGTCGCACGCGGACTCTTCGTCAGGCCCTGTGTGGTTTGGGGTTCTCCGAGTCGGTCTCCCTGAGTTTCATGCGAGCTGCGGAGATCGAGATCTGGGGATGGGAAAGCGACGACGAGCGAGCCGCCGACATTCGGCTCAAGAACCCTCTCCGGGAGGAGGAGTCCATATTGCGAACCACTCTGCTGCCGGGACTCCTGCGGGTGGCGAAATACAACTATTCACATGGGTTGGAAGACGTAGCCATCTTCGAGTTGGGCAGGGTGTTCTTGGACCGTCCCCATCCCACGCTGCCCAAGGTACCGGATCAGCCCGAGCGAATCGGAGTCCTGGCTACCGGGCGCCTGGGGGGAACGGGATTGGGTCTCGCTCAACGGTCGGTGGACTTCTTCACGGTTTCAGCGGTTTGGAGAGCCTTGTCCAACCACCTGGATCTGGGGGAGTGGCGGCTGGCGCCCACCGAGACGGCGGGGTGGCATCCCGCCCGCGCCGCTCGCTTGATGCTGGACGGTAAGACGGTGGGGACAATGGGAGAAGTCCATCCCGCGGTGGTCAGAAGGGCGGAACTTTCCGGAAGGGTGATTGCGATGGAGGTGGAACTCGATCCGCTGGTGACCGAGCGGGATCATTGGCAATTCCGGGCGCCGAGCGTTTTCCCACCCTACACATTTGACTTGGCTTTCGAAACCCCCGAGGAGTTGGGCGCCGACGACCTGCTGGCGGCCACCGGACAGGCGGCCGGCGTTCTGCTGGAGTCCGCCCGGGTGTTCGATGAATTCAGGGGGGCGCCTCTGGCGGAGGGAAGGAAGAGTCTGGCGATCAACTATACGCTCAGGGCGCCGGATCGCACCCTCTCAGGTGAAGAGACCGGAGAGGCTCTACGTTCCATGGCCGATGCCGCCCGGCAATTGGGCGCCGAACTCCGGGGGGAGTTGTGAGTTTTCTCTCGGTAGCGGATCGGGGACCCGAGGGATTGGCCCGTCTAGTGGAAACCGCCTTGGACTTCAAGCGAAACCCCGGGCGGTACCGCCGGGCACTGTCGGGAAAAACGGTGGGTATGTTCTTTCAGAAGCCTTCCTTGAGGACCTGGGTGTCATCCACCGCCGCCACGGCTCTCTTGGGCGCCCACCCCATAGTCATACGCCAGGATGTCTCGGGGGTGGGCCAGAGGGAAGAGGTGTCGGACGTCGCCCGGGTGCTCGACCGCTATCTCGACGCTATGGGGATGCGGGTCTTTGAGCATTCTCTGCTGGAAGAGATGTCAAGATTCATGAATGCGCCAGTGATCAACCTGCTGTCGGATTGGGAACACCCCTGTCAGGCGGTGGCCGATCTGATGACCATTGCCGAGAGGCGTCCTCTGCGCGGCGCCAGACTCGCCTATGTGGGGGATGGAAACAACGTCTGCCACTCTCTGATGCTGGCCGGAACCATGGTGGGGATGGAGGTGCGGGTCGGGTGTCCCCCCGGCTACAGGCCCGATTCGAGTGTGGTGGCACGGGCCCGCCAGTGGGGCAGGGTCTCGATTTTCGATCATCCCGTCCCGGCGGTGGAAGGGGCTCACGCGGTCTACACCGATGTATGGACTTCCATGGGCCAGGAGGAAGAGGCTCAGCATCGCTTGGCCGCCTTTGCGGATTACACCGTTGACTCCGAGTTGATGGAACGGGCCGACCCCGACGGGGTGTTCATGCATTGTCTGCCTGCCCATCGGGGCGAGGAGGTGACCGCCGAGGTGTTGGAGTCGCCCCGCTCTGTGGTGTTCGACCAAGCCGAAAACCGTTTGCATTCGTTCGCGGCGTTGCTCCTGGACCTTTTGTCCCAGACGCCGTGGATTCCCCGAGAGTGAAGGATCGACCGGGGGACATTGCAGTCTGCTCCTGGCGTAACAGGGATTGCAAGGCCGGTGCGCAATCCAGGAACGCCTGAACTTCGATGGGAAAGGGGTCCCGCTGTCTGGTCACTGATGATTTCACCGGAACGGTGCTCGGAGTAGCAGAGAGGCTTTTGGGCAAGAGGCTGGTTACCAGGATCGAGGAGGTGACAACCTCGGTGCTGATCTGCGAGGTGGAGGCGTACGGCGGGGCCGACGATCCCGCCAGTCACGCATTTGTGGGACCCAGGCGTAGAAACCGCACCATGTTCTCGCGGGCTGGCGCCCTCTACGTGTACCGGTCGTATGGAGTCCACTGGTGCGCCAATGTGGTCACCGGACCGGAAGGCGAAGGCCAGGCGGTGCTGCTGCGGGGTGGTGTGCCGGAGCGGGGATTGCAAACCATGATCGCCCGCCGGGGCCGGGAAGATCATCTGTGTGACGGACCCGGCAAGCTGACCCAGGCGCTTGGTTTGACAGGTCGCCATGACGGGCTGGTGTTGTGGGAGAGTTCGGAGGTATGGCTTGAGGACTCCGGTGTGGCGACTCCGGAATGGAGAAGCACGCCGAGGGTGGGAATCAGCAAGGCCACCGAGCGGCGGTGGAGGCTAATCACAACCGGGACGGATTACCGATCTCCCCGGAGATGAAAAGGTTGGAATCTTCCGGACTTACATTCCGAATCGACGACCACGCTTGGTACGGAACGCCTCGCTCATGATCCGGTTGTCGAAGTACCCCTGGGGAGCTTGGCGGTCGACGGCGAAGTGGTAGAGAGCCGTCTGGAAAATTCCCGATAGCGCTGACATGACAACGATCACCACCAGCATCCACAAGGCGCCGAGGCCGATCGCCGCCGCGGTTGCTGCTCCGCCACCGGAGACCACTCCCAGAACTATCAACGCCGCACCGGGGAGAGAAGCCAGAAAGCCGACCAGGCCCAGGCCTACCTGTGCACCAAGATTCTCGCCCCAGGTTCTACGAAATAGGCTGACCGAGCTTTTGATCGCCTCCACGGCGCCCTTTCCCTCGATCACGATGATGGGTAACACCAAGAATGTGACCACGCTCCATGCCATGCCCACCATACTGATCACGATGCTGCCCAAAAACCCTGCACGTTCCTCAATGGCCTTCAGAATCGCCGACACCACCGCCGAGATGAGGGCCCAGGGCAGTATCCGTCCTGCGCGCTGCGCGGCGCCTCTCAACGCGCTGCCCACGGTGGGGTCTCCTCCTTGCAGACGTTCGTGGGCGGCGCTGACCAGAGCAGCGTTGAAGAAGATCGTGATGTAGGCGAGGACGAAGTACATCGCCACCAAAAGCAAGAAGCTCGTGCCGTCGAAACCCCCGATCATGATCGGAATGAAGAACAAAGCAAGGGCTATGGCGGTGGCGGCCATCGAGATGATCGGCAGAAGCAACAGTTCCTTATCGGCCTTGAGAACCTGCCAGGACGCCTTGGCCAGAGCAATGGAGTTAGCTAATCGACCCATTGTCACCACTCTAATCCCGAAGGGACCGTGGATCCTCGCATTTTCGGCCAATGGAAGATCCGCCACTCCTGCTCCCAATGGGAAATGAAAACTAAGGATTACTATCAAAGCCCTATTGTTTACCCGGCTTGAACTGTCCTATCTGGTAGCCTGAATTGCCGAAAGCGGGCCCAACCAGGGTAATGGAACCACAGGGGCTGAATCGGCGACCAGGAGGACTTTCGATGAACCTTGCTCACAGCAAATCTTTGGGACTTGAGAAGAGAAGGCCATACCTGGTCGCAGGTGTGATTGCCCTTCTGGTATTCGGGTTCGTTCTCCTGAGGCCCGGTCTGGCCAAAGCGCAGGAGTTGGCGATAACTGGAGAGTCACAGTTTGTGTTCAACACCTTTGCCTTCCTCATCTGGGGTGCGCTGGTGATGTGGATGGCCGCCGGATTCACCATGCTTGAGGCTGGGGCCGTACGCAGCAAGAACTCTTCCATGATCTGTCTCAAGAACATCGGCATCTATTCGATTGCCGGTCTGGCTTATTTCGCAATCGGCTACAACCTTATGTACGTAGATGTGGGGAACGTTATCGGGTCCTTCCAACTGTTCTACTCGTCGTCGGCCAGTGAGGTCGCACTACTGGATGGTGCGACGGATGTCCTGGCGGACGTGGTCTCAAACGGGTACGCAGTCATGTCGGACTGGTTCTTCCAGATGGTGTTCGTGGCCACGGCGGCATCCATTGTGTCCGGCGCCATCGCGGAGCGGATCAAGATGTGGACCTTCTTCGTCTTCGTGTTGGTCCTGACAGCCGTTATCTATCCAATCGTCGGCGCCTGGACCTGGGGCGGCGGTTGGCTCGCCGAGATGGGGTTCAGCGATTTTGCCGGTTCTACCATCGTCCACGGCACCGGTGGATGGGCGGCTTTGGCCGGCGTACTGTTAATCGGCCCGCGTCTTGGCAAGTTCCGCAAAGATGGAAGCATCAAGGCCACGCCTCCCTCGAATGTCCTGATGGTGACTCTGGGCGTCTTCGTACTCTGGCTGGGCTGGTTCGGATTCAACGGTGGTTCCCAGTTGGCTCTCGGAAGTGCGCTGGACGCGGTGGCGATGAGCAATGTCCTGGTCAATACCAACCTGGCGGCGGCCGCCGGGGTGGTGATGGCGTTGTTCGTATCGCGGCCTCTGCTGGGACGGATCGATCTCTTCGCGGGCTTGAACGGCGCCATAGCCGGGCTGGTGGCCATAACCGCCGGGCCGGACCTGGTTGACCACTACTGGTCGATCCTCATCGGCGCGGTGGGCGGATTGATCGTGGTTGCCGGGATCAAGTTCTTGGAGGTCTGGAAGGTCGATGATGTGGTTGGCGCGATTCCCGCTCACTTGATGTGCGGCATCTGGGGAACCCTGGTGGTCGGCATTACCGGAGGCGCCCCGTTTGGAGTCCAACTCCTGGGCATCGTGGCGGTGGGGTTGTTCGTGTTCATCGCCTCGTTCATCGTCTGGAAGATCCTGGACATGACCATGGGTCTGAGGGTCGAGCCTGACATTGAGAGGCTGGGCCAAGACGCCGGAGAACTGGGTATCGAGTCCTATCCCGAGTTCCTGCTGGTTCCCGAAGAGTTCGGCGACGAGGACTGATCAACAAGCTCCAGCAAGATCCAGGTATAAAGGCGACCTCGAACTCTCCGGGGTCGCCTTTTCTTATGGAAGCGAAGATACTCTTACAGGCGTCGTCTATGCGAGTTTGGCGGCGATCATTCCGCCGCCCCGCAAGGCTGTCCCGTCCGCGCCGGCGGTGTTGAAGATCCGTGGGTTGGCAAGGGCTTCCGAGACCATGTCTCGCAGCAGACGTTCCCTGGTTCGAGGGGGGTCTATCCACAGGTACGCCGCCAGGCTGCCGGGGAGGGTGTTGATCTCGTTGACGTGGAGGTTCCCATCGTGAGCCAGGAAGTCGACCCGGGAGATTCCCCTGATTCCCACCAGTTCCGCCACAGCCACGGCCTCTTCTCGGATTTGGGCTTCCAGTCGGCTTTCGACCTCGGCGGGAAGCTGGCGGGCCACAGCCTGGGAATTCGCCCACGCCAGATATTTTTCACGGTAGGTCAGGATCCCCCGGCTGTCAGATCGCGTGGGTTCTTCGATAGCAGACAGTTCCAAATCGGGATGGCGGCGCACTGCAACCTGGAGGTCTCTTGCTCCGTCCAGATAAGGCTCGATTACTGCTCCGTCGACCAGATGGGGAGAGGAGCGGGAAAGGGCAAGGGCGGTCTGGTAGTCGTCCACCACGGCTATCCCGATGGAAGAACCCCCGCTGCGGGGCTTGACTATGTAAGGTGGATCGAAGCTGGGGGTAAACCGAGTGGTAATCAGGTGTCTTTCCACCGTGGACATTCCTGCCGTACGGACGGCCGCCGAAAAGATCAGTTTGTCCATTCCCAGACTTGAGGCGGCCGTGCCCGGTCCGGTGTAGCGAAGACCTGCCATGTCCCAGATCCCCTGAACGGTCCCGTCTTCACCCGGTCCTCCGTGGAAGCAGTTGACCAGCACGTCGTACTTGAGTTGCTTTCGGCCGACTCGGTATCCCCCGGAGGGACCAACCAGCAGATCCAGCCGTCGCGACCTTTTTGGAACTCCGTCTGCGAAGTCGGAGAGTTCCAGGTTGGGCTGGGTCAGATACCAATCTCCCGTTATGGACCAGTAGAGAGAGTCCGATTCCGGAAGTACGCGAAGAGCCTGGAGTCCGGTGGAGACGCTGACGTCGTGTTCGGGAGAAGGGCCTCCAAAGACCGTGGCAATCCTGGTCATGCCCCGCTCTCCATTGCAGGAGGCAGATTATGGATAGTGGTCGGGGAGGTCGTTTTCATAGAGGATCGTGTCGCCCCGGTCGAGGTTGGCCCGCGCCCAGCGAACCGCTTGCTGTCGATTCTCCAACACTAACACCGAAGCCTTCCCTTCCGTGGCACCCGCCAACAGATACCGTCGGTTGGTTCGTCCCACCACCAGCAGATGGGTGGCCACCTCGCTGGCTGCCTTACCCAACTCCCGGTTCTCGATCCGGCGGCGCGGTCCCATCTCCACCAATCCGGGGGTTACCACCACCCGCCTGCCTCCTGGCGACGAGTGCTCCGTCAATCGGCGCAGGGCGGCTCGGGCGCCGGCCGGATTGGCGTTGAACGTGTCATCGATTACTATCACCCCCCGCTCGTTGACCATGGTTGCCAACCGGTGCTCCGGGGAGGGGAGAGTTCCCAGAAGGTCGGCCACCTCGCTGGGGTCTACACCCAGCGCCAGGACTGCTCCCAGCGCAGCGCCCACGTTCAGGGGATGATGGAATCTGAGGTCGATTTTTCCTATCAACCTCCCCTGCACACGCACTTCTCCGCTGTGCGGATTCACCGACACCTGGCCGTCCGCTTCCCGGCCCGAGCACGTTATCACCCGCCGGCCGCTCCGGGCCTCGCTCTCAGCCAGCCCGGAGAGTCCGGGATGATCCACTCCCAACACCGCGGTGGCGCCCGCGGTGAGTATCTCGCTCTTGCAGGCCAGGATGCGATCTTCGGTACGCATCCGTTCCAGGTGGACGGGTCCGATGGCGGTGATCACCGCCACCTCGGGGGGTATCCACCTGCACAGTTCGGCGATCTCACCAGGTCCATAGGTCCCCATCTCCGCCACGAATATCTCTGTTCCTGGAGTCAGCCGCTCGTTGATAGCCCTGGCCAGCCCCATCCGGTTGTTGAAGCTGGCGGGACTCGCCATCACCCGTTTGCTTCCGGCCAGCAGATGAGCCAGGTAGAGCTTGGTGGAGGTCTTCCCGTACGATCCGGTGATTGCCACTACCCTCGGCGCTACCTCACGCAACCGGCGAGCGGCCTCTCTAACCCACTTTTCGTTCATGGCCCTTTCCAAGGGACGGTTGACGGCCAGGGCCGCATCCACCACGGCCGGCATGGCAACCAGAGCGGCTGCCGCCACACCGGCCCGGCCGATGGCTATCGCCGCACCAAACGCCCCGCCCGTAACCACGGCGGTGGTCACGGCTACGCGGACCAGGCGCCTGGTCCAAACCAGGGAACCGGTCACTCCTCTCAATCCCAATCCCACCGGCCCGCAGCCTTCGACAACCGCGGTGACCAACCCGATGCCCGCCCACCGCCATTCCCCGGCGGCCGCGATGATCGCCCCGGCGGCAAGTCCGCGGTTGAGGTAGCCCGCGGTCCACCACCTCACAGAGAACCGGCTTACTGCCGGCGGCAGATAGTGTTCCCGTTGAGCGATCCTCAGCCACCGGACACCGGCCGGAACTGCGGCCGTTCCACAGGCAAGAATCACCAGCCATCCCCACAGCGTCACCGGCCGGCGCCTCCCAGCATCAGTTGGATGGCTTCCCGGAGTACTTCCGGTCTGGCAAGGGGCAGATCGTGCCCTGCACCATTGAGTGTCCGCAGGCGTACTTCGCAGCCGCTTTCCCTGAGGCGGCGCTGCGCGAGTCGCGCTCTTTCCACCGGCACTTCCCGGTCGTCCGCTCCCCAGATAAGGTCAACCGGAACGGACAGGCCGTCGAGTTGCTCTTCGTAGGACTCATGCACCACCTTGACCAGCACGTTACGCATCACTCCCCGGGCTGCCCGGTAGTCGCTTGATCCGCGCCGGCGTCGGATGGACTCCATGCGCTCATCGGAGACCAGGCCCCACCGATGGCCCCAACGGATCAGGCGATAGGAGAGTTGGGGACGAGCCGCTTGATGAACTCTTATCAGCGGGGCCCCCGCGAGAACCAGTCCGGATATCATGCCGGGACACCGGGTAGCCAGGCAGACCGCCACCCGTCCGCCGAAGGAGTGCCCCACCACCACCACCGGGGGGTCCATTTCCGGCAGCAGTTGCACCAACTGGTCGGCATATTCGGCCGCTCCCCACACCTCGCCGGGGGGAGGTGAATAACCGAAACCCGGTAGATCGGGGGCTATCGCCGAAATACCGTCCAGGACGTTGGTGAAATCGGCGCTGTCCCTTCCCCAACCGTGGAGGGCCAGGACCTTGGGGGTGGAAGTACCGAAGAATCGGGCCATCAGGGCCCCGTCGGCCAGCGCCCGCAGAGGCGCGGCTCTCACTCGTTTTCCTCGACCGCCCCAGGATCGCTCGACGGCTTCCCGGCGCCCACCGCCACCGCATGGAACCCGCCGTCAACGTGGACTATCTCCCCGGTGGTCATCGGGGTCCAGTCAGAAAGCAGCAGGCACACCATCCGGGCAACCGCATCGGGGTCTTTTGCATCCCAACGGAGCGGGGCCCGGTCGTTCCACACCTCCTGGAAGAGCGAAAACCCGGGAATCGACTTGGCGGCCACCGTGCCGAGGGGGCCGGCGGAGACCGCGTTGACCCGAATCCCGTGGGGTCCCAGGTCCCGGGCCAGATAGCGGGTGACGGCTTCCAAGGCTGCTTTGGCCACCCCCATCCAGTCGTAGGCGGGCCAAGCCTGGGAATTGTCGAAGTCCAGGGTGACCAGCGATCCTCCTCCGGCGGCCTGGAAGAGAGGTAGTAGGCCCACCGCCAGGGCCTTGTAGGAGAAGGCCGAGGTCTGGAAGGCAATTCCGGCGCTTTCGGCGGGAGCGGTCAGGAAGTTGCCTCCCAGGGCATCTGCGGGAGCGAAGGCGATGGCATGAAGCGCCCCGTCCAACCCGTCCCACCTGTCCTGCAAATCGGCGGCGATGGCTTCCAGATGGGTGGGTTGGTTGATGTCGAGTTCATATACCGGGCAGGGCTTCGGGAGACGTCGGACCGAACGTTGGGTGATCCTGATTCCTCTTCCGAAACCGGTCGCCACTATGTCCGCTCCCTGCTCTTGGGCGAGGCGCGCCACATGCCAAGCGATCGAATCGGAGGTGAGTATCCCCGTTATCAGCAGTCTCTTGCCTTCCAAAAACATGGTCAAGTCATCACCTCACTCAAAACGACCCCCCGAAGGTGGAGATTCCCCGAATACCCAGTCCCATCACGAACAGCAGTAGCAGGCCCACATACAGAGCGGGCCGGCGGCGCAGGGTTGCCCGGTAGATGTATGCGAAGGCGAACGTGAACAACACCAGGACTCCGTAGAAGATGTGCTGGCTCCCGGCGATTCTGGCGGCGTCGAGGTTCAAAGCGACCAGGCCGAGCAGGACCTGGGCGGTCATGGCCGCGATCACCGCCCCCACCGCCCGGTTGAAGCTGCGGCCCGGGGGCCGGCGCATGACCGACAGCGCCACTCCCCACAAACCGACCAGGCCGGTGGCGCCGGCCACCCACCAACCCAGGGAGGTGTGAAGTTGAACCAGGGTACGCACCGGAGTTCACCCCGACAGCACTTCCCAATGCTTGTCTCGCAACACCTTCTTGTCGAATTTGCCGGTGCCGGTCTTGGGAATCTCATCTATGAAGATCACTCGGTCCGGCAACCACCAATTCACCACATGCGGGCGGAGAAACTCCAACAGTTCCGGCTCGGTGACCACCGACCCTTCCCTCGTCACCACCAGGGCGACCGGCCGCTCCTGCCATTTGTCGTGCCTGGCGCCCACCACCGCTGCCTCCATCACTTCCGGATGAGCCATCAGTTGGTTTTCCAGGTCCACCGAGGAGATCCACTCCCCGCCGGATTTGATCAGATCCTTGGCCCGGTCGGTGATCCGCACATATCCTTCCGGGGTGATCTTGCACACGTCCCCGGTGCGCAGCCACCCGTCCAGGAACGACTGGGGAGTGCGGGGGTCGTTGTAGTACTCTGCGGTGACCCACGGGCCGCGGATCAGCAGTTCCCCGAACGCCTCGCCGTCCTCGGGGAGCCGGTGGCCCTCGTCGTCCACGATCTTGACCTGCAGGCCGGCGGTTGGCAGCCCGGCGGTCTCCAGGATGTCCAACTGGCGATCGAAGTCCCAGTCCATCATGTGGGGTTTGAGCAGGGCGACACTGGCGACGGGATTGGTCTCGGTCATGCCCCATCCCTGGATGACCCGCACCCTTTGAGCTTTCCAGAACCACTCGATCAGGGAACGAGGAACCGCCGAGCCGCCGCACAGGAAGGCCTGAAGCGAGGAGATGTCCGTTCCGGGATAGTCCTCCAGGTACTGTTTCATGCCCAACATCACGGTGGGCACCCCGGCGGAGAAACTCACCCTCTCCGACTCTATCAGCGGCACCAGGGCCTCGGCAGTCAGGTCGGGTCCGGGATAGGTGAGTTTGGAGCCCTGGGTGGTTGCCATGAAGGGATATCCCCACGCCGAGGCGTGGAACATGGGCACGATCGGCATCACGTTGTCTGCGGGGCTGATGTGCACGGTGGCCAGGTTGGAGACGACATGCATGTAGGTGGAGCGCTGGGTATAGGCCACTCCCTTGGGATCTCCGGTGGTGCCCGAGGTGTAGCAGAACATGTGCGGTGACCGCTCGGACAATTCCGGCCAGGCGCCGTGGGGTTCCACGTCGGCAATCAGGTCCTCGTAGGCAATGGCGTTGGGAAGTCCGCAATCGGAGACGTCGTCTCCCATAACCACAAATGCCTTCACGGTCTTCAATTCGGAAACGATCGGCGCCAACAGCGCGGTGAGGTCTGGATCGACGAAGACCACTCGATCTTCGCCGTGATTGATGATGTAGACGAGTTGATCTGCGAACAGGCGGATGTTGAGCGTATGGCAGATGCGGCCGGTGTTGGCGGTGGCCCAGTAGAGCTCGTGGTGACGCTGGTTGTTCCAGGCGAAGGTACCTACGGCTTGCCCCTGCGACACCCCGAGCTTCCGGTCCAAGGCGGTGGCCAGGCGTCGGATCCGTTCGTCCGTATCGGCATAGGAGGTGCGGATCAGCGAGCGGTCGGACTCGATTGAGACGATCTGCTGATCGGGGAACAGCCTCACGGCCCGATCGTACAGGGTGGAGAGAAGTAGCGGGAAATCGTCCATCATATGCGGCATGGCCACAAGGCTACCGCGACGAGGGGCGCGGTTGTAGCCGCGGGGGACGCCCGAGAGCGGATCGGACGCGGAGTTGGGCCGTCAGGTCTGTATCGACCACGCTGACGGACCGCGGCGATCAACCTCCAGCCGTCAACAGGTGAGGACGCTTAGATTGGGGGTTATGGAAATGGCAGATCCAATAGTCCGGCCACGCCGGCGCGACAACACCGGGTCCCAGGCGCCGATCATGTTGAAGGTCGGCGTGATCGGCGCCACGGGTTATGTGGGTGGACGGCTCGTGCCGGAACTCCTGGCGGACGGTCATCGGGTTCGATGCCTGGCTCGAACACCCGACAAGCTCGATCAGGTCCCCTGGCGAGGCGAGGTTGAGGTAGTGGAGGCTGATGTGCTGGATCAGCGATCGCTGGAGTCTGGTTTCGTGGGGCTGGATGCCGTCTACTATCTGGTGCACGCCATGGGTCATGCCCGGGATTTCCAGGAAGCCGATCGCACCGGCGCCCGCAACACCGGGGATGCGGCTGCGAACGCCGGTGTGAAACACCTTATATACCTGGGAGGTCTGGGTGAGGACGATCCCGATGCGCTGTCTCATCATCTGGCCAGCCGCCACGAGGTGGGAACCGTGCTGGCTTCGGGGACCGTTCCGGTCACCGAACTGCGAGCGGCGGTGATCATCGGTTCGGGCAGCGCCTCGTTCGAAATGCTGCGGCACCTCGTCGAGGTGCTTCCGGCCATGGTGTGCCCCCGCTGGGTCACCAGGACCAGGTGCCAGCCCATAGCCATTGCAGACGTGCTGCGTTACCTGGTGGCTGCGCTTCAGGTGTCGAGCGACCGGAATCGGATCATCGAGATCGGCGGACCCGAGGTGGTCACCTACCGGGAGATGATGCAGCGGTATGCGGCGGTGGCCGGTCTCAGGAGGCGTGTGGTGATCCCCGTGCCGCTGCTCACCCCTCGCCTGTCGTCGCACTGGGTGAATCTGGTGACTCCTCTCCCGATCGGACTGGCCCGCCCTTTGGTTGACAGCCTCTGCAACGACGTGGTGGTCGGTGGGGACGGTCGGGACATGGCGCTTCTCAGTGAGGTCCGCCCTCTCTCGTTGGACGAGGGTTTGCGCAACGCCCTTTCCCATGTGAAGGATCTCAACGTGTCCACCAGTTGGATGGACAGCGCCTCGACGGGCACCTCGGCTCTTCCCATGCCGCAGGACCCGAGTTGGGCCGGCGGCACGGTCTTTGAGGATGTCAGGTCCAAGTCGACCGCCGCCTCCCCCCGTGAGGTGTTCGCAACCGTGTCGGGCATCGGGGGCAGGCGCGGCTGGTACGTTGCCAACGGCCTTTGGGCCGTCCGAGGGTGGGTCGACAAGCTCTTGGGTGGAGTGGGCATGCGGCGCGGGCGAAGGCACCCCGACGAGCTGCGCGTGGGGGATGCCCTGGACTTCTTCCGTGTAGAGGTGTGCGATCCGTCCGGTCTGCTGCGATTGCGAGCCGAGATGAAGCTCCCGGGGAAGGCGTGGCTAGAGTGGCGCGTCTCACCTGCCAAGGACGGCCACGGCGGGACGACCCTTGAACAGCGGGCCAGATTCCATCCCCGGGGTATCGCCGGCCGGCTGTACTGGTGGGCGCTTCTAATCCCGCATGCGGTCATCTGGCGCCAACTGCTCAAACGAGTGGTGGAATCCGCCGAGCGGCGCCAATGATGCTGTTGACCTCGGGAGAGCAAGCAAGTGGAGGACAGTGACTGGCCACCAGGAGCTCAACTCCGTAGCCGTGTCCCTGGTAATGAATGGCTTGAGCCGGCAAGTTCCGTCTGCACCAGAGGTGGCTCCTGTCACGCCTTTGAAAAATCTGTGGTGGGTTCCCCCCACCCGACTTTGATGTGATGATGCGGGTCAGGATGGATCTACGACCCTGGTGATGATGTCATCTTGTGTCCACCGGCGGTCGGTTATTCCTGCGGCCATGGCGGAGGTTTACCTTTGAGCGTGAGGTGGGAGCGGGCAAGTTGTAGTTCAGGAAGTAGATGCTCATGCTGTGCATCAACCGCCTGGTGAATTGGATCAACTGGGGATAGGCCCAGGAGATACAATCATCGGTTGTGATCAGGTTTCTCCACACCGCCGACTGGCAACTCGGCATGACCAGGTACTACCTGGAGGGGGAAGCCCAGGCGCGCTTCAGCCAGGCCCGGGTGGATGTCATCCGGCGGATCGGCGCGTTGGCCGCGGAGGAAAGGTGTGGGTTCGTTCTGGTGTGCGGCGACGTGTTCGAGTCCAATCATGTGGAGCGAGAGATAGTGATCCGAGCGCTTGAAGCGATGGCGGAGACACCCCAGGTCACCTTTTACCTGCTGCCCGGCAACCATGATCCCCTGGACGCCTCTTCGGTCTTCCGGTCTCCGACGTTCACCGCCAAGTGCCCCGAGAACGTGGTGGTTTTCGAGGATCCCCATCCGGTGGAGGTCTCCCCCGGGTTGGAATTGATCCCCGCCCCGTGGCGAAACAAGGATCCTCGCGCCGACCTCGTGAACCAGGCTTGCGAGAGGCTCGGTCCCACCGAAGGAATCCGAATCGTCATCGGTCACGGTCAACTCGACCGGTTTGCCCACGGTCACCACCTTCCGGCGCGGATAGCGCTGGCGGAACTGGAGGAGAAACTCGAGGCGGGTTGGATTCACTATGTGGCGCTGGGGGACCGCCACTCCAAGACCGAGGTGGGGGAGACCGGCCGGGTTTGGTATTCGGGGGCTCCGGAGCCCACTGCCTTCAGGGAGGTCGATCCGGGGCATGTTCTGCTGGTCAGCCTCGGTCCGGATTGGATCGACGTGGATGGCCGAAGAGTGGGCGACTGGAGATTCCTGGGCAGAGACTGGGAAGTCACCGGCGATGCCGACCTCGACGCTCTTGACCAGTGGCTCTCCGATCTGCGGCCCAAGGAGCGGACCATCATCAGACTGGGTGTGAAGGGTTATGTATCCCTGAAGCAGCAGGCGCGACTCGCGGAACTCCTGGAGGACCATGAAGACCCGTTGGCCGCTCTCGAAGTTGACGACCGGGGTGTGCTGCCATTGCCCGATGAGACCGATGTCGAGGAATTCGGCGTCTCTGGATTCGCCCGGCAGGCTGTCCAGGACCTCAGGGAGTTGGCCCAGCAGGATGAGGATGCTCCGGCGGCCCGTGATGCCCTGGTCCTGTTGCGCCGGCTCATAAAGGAGAGTCGGTGAGAATCCACCGGGTGCGGCTGCGCAACTACCGCGGCGTCGTCGACGACACCGTGGAGTTCCCCACCGAGGGCGTGACGATCATCGAAGGCGCCAACGAAAGAGGAAAGACCTCCATACCCGAGGCCGTCGATCTGATTCTCGAAATGCTCGACTCCTCCCGCGCCAAGCGGATTGAGAACGTCCGGCCGGTGCACCGGGACGAGGTCCCCGAGGTGGAGATCGAAGTCTCCACAGGCGCCTACCGCTTCGCGTACCGGAAGCGGTGGCTGAGACGTCCCCGTACCACTCTTAACATCACGGCGCCGCGCCAAGAGCAGGTCACCGGACGCGAGGCCCACGATCGGGTTAGGGGCATACTCGACGAGACCCTCGATCATGAGCTGTGGCGGGCGTTGAGAGTGGAGCAATGGACCGGCGCCAAGCGGCATGGTGAATTGGTCATGCCGGCATTCAACGTGCGGTCCCTGGTCGATGCTCTGGACATGGCGGTCGGTGGCGACGCCACCGGTGACGGTGAGGACAACCTGTGGCGACGAATCTGCGATGAGCGCGAGAGGTACTGGACCGCCACCGGCCGGGTGAAGCAGGCACGGAGCGAGTTGAGTCGCAGGGTCGAGGACTCACAGGAGAAGGTGGCCGAACTGGAAGGCCAACTCCAGGAGATCGAACGGGACGCCGCCAGGGTCGCCTACCTGCGCACCGACCGGGCCCGCCTGGTGGGCATCCGCGATGAGTGCGATCGCGCCGAACAAGACCTGGAGAACCGCCAAGCTGCGGCCGAGCGACTGCGCGGCGAGGTGGAACGTTACGAAAGCGCCCACCGTGAGGCCACGGCGCTCAGGCACCGCATTGTCAGCCAGCAACGCCGCCGTGGTGATCTGGTGAGCGCTCACCACTCTCGAAACGCCGAACTGGCCGAACTGGAGGCGGAGGCTCGACGGGCCGCCCCGTTGATCGAGGCGGCCATCGCACACGGCCAGGAAGCTCAAAGGGCGCTGGAAGAGGCTAAAAGCGCGCTGCGCGCCGCCGAGGCCGACCACCGCGTCGCCCGCGGGGACCACGAGCATCATCGCTCGCTGATCGACTACGAACAACTGCGAGAACGCTGGCAGAGAACCATCACCGCTCAATACAGCCTCAGGGATGCCGAGATCCATCTGCAGTCGGCCAGGATGGACGAAAACCTCCTGGCCAGAATCGAAGAGGCCCATCTGGCGGTGGTGCGAGCCGACAGCGCGGTGTACAGTGCCGGATTGCAGCTGGCCGGGACCGCCCTGTCCGAGATCTCCATGCGGATCGACGGTGAGGGGGTGACATTCGGCGCCGGCGAAGATATCAGGGGAGTGGTGACCCGGGAGATGGTATTCCTGGCGCCCGGAGTGGCGGAGCTGCGGATCCAGGCCGGGCCCGAGTCCCGGAACCTGGCGACCGAGTTGAACCGTGCCCGGGAAGAGTTGCGCAACCTGTGCGCTTCCGGCGGGGTCTCCGATCTCGCCGCGGCTCGCCGGGCGGTGGCCGACCGCAGGGAAGCCGAGCGGACCCGTCAGGAGGCGGTCGATGCCATAAGGCGCGATCTGCGTGATCTCACCCCCGAGGTCATGCAGGAAAAGATCAAGGAGATTGGCCGGCGGATCGATGGCTACGCGGCCCAGCGACCTTCCGATCCGCTCCTGCCCTCCAGCTACGAGGAAGCCAAGCAGATTGCCGCGGAGAGGAAGGACCTGCTTGCCGAACGCCGGGATGAGTACCGGATGCTGCAGGCCGACCTGGAGTCTGCATCCGGGCAACGCTCCGAGCAGGAACTACGCAAGGCCACCCTGGAAGTGCGGATCGAGGACGGTCGGCACGCCGTGGAAGAGGCCGAACGCTTGCTCCGGCGGGCCAGGGAGGAACGCTCGGACTCCCAGTTGGAAGGTGATCTCCGGTCGGCGGAGGACCGGGTCGATGGGGCTTCCGGCTCCCTGGCACGGGCCAGAGAGGACTTGAGGGCCGCCGATCCCGACTCCGTCCAGGTGCTGCTCGACAATGCCCGGGCCGCCAGCCGGCGGGCGGTCGGAGAGCTGCGGGACAACCGGGAGGAAGAAAGGGAGCTGCGTGCCAGCCTGAAACTGCGGGGGGAAGAGGGACTGTACACGCGCCTCGGTGAAGCGGAGCGCCGGATGAGGCGCCTCCAGCGTCAGCACGAGCGCCTGCAAGCGCGCGCCCACGCCGCCAAGTTGCTCTATGCCAAGTTCGCGGCGCGGCGACAACAGAGCCGGCTGCGCTACCACGCCCCTCTCGTCGAACGTATCGAGGAATTCGGGCGGATCGTGTTCGGTTCCGGATTCGGGGTCGAAGTGGGCGACGATCTGGAGGTGGTCCGCCGTACCCTGGACGGCGTCACCCTGGAGGTCGATCAACTGAGCGCCGGCGCCCGCGAACAGCTGGGTCTGTTGAGCCGACTGGCGTGCGCGGCCATCGTAAGTCCCGACGGCGGGGGAGCTCCCGTGATAGTCGACGACGCGCTGGGGTGGAGCGATCCCGAGCGTCTGTCACGAATGGGCGCCGCCATAGGGGCCGCGGGCAGGCAGTGCCAGATCATCATCCTGACCTGCACTCCCGGCCGTTACGCCCATGTGGGCAATGCCAGGGTGGTCAGATTGTCAGCCTGACGAAGCAGCACCCGGCCTTGACATGCATGCTGCTTGGCGGTTGTGTGCTTTCACAAAGGCGCGGACTTGCTGGTCCTGTCTGGTCGGTTACGTTTCGGGGGATTTATGGGAACGGGATCTTCCTCTTGTGGTCCTTTCCGCCTGCTTTATGGAGGTTTCCTTTTCTCGGTTAGATTCTCGGGATTAACTCATGACTTCGAGAGATCTCAACCTGGCCTTCCGAGGCGCCGACACGGTCTTGCCGCCGGGAGGTCTTGAAGAATTGCTGGACAGCGGCCGCCCTCTTCGCATCAAGCTGGGCCTCGACCCCACCGCACCCATGGTCACCCTGGGATGGGCGGTGGTGCTGCGAAAACTCCGCCACTTCCAGGAGTTGGGTCACACCGCCGTGCTGATCGTGGGGGACTTCACGGCCCGGGTGGGTGACCCGAGCGGAAAGAGCCAGACCCGCCGCCGCCTCACCGCCGATGAGGTCCGTTCGTACGCCGAACCGCTGCTGGACCAATTCCGCTCGGTGCTGCTCCCCGAACCCCTGGAGATCCGTTGGAACTCGGAGTGGCTGGAGTCCTTGGACATGACCGAGATTCTGGAACTCGCCTCGACGGTGACGGTGGCGCAGATGCTGGAGCGTTCCGACTTCGCCGATCGCTTCTCGGAGCAAACTCCCATCTCGATTCTGGAGTTTCTGTATCCGCTGCTGCAGGGTTACGACTCGGTGGCGGTTGAAGCGGACGTGGAGTTGGGCGGTACGGACCAGTTGTGGAACCTGATGATGGGTCGGATCATCCAGACCCGCTACGGACAGAAGCCACAGGTTGCTCTCACCATGCCGCTTCTCACCGGCATCGACGGCCGCCAAAAAATGTCACAGTCGCTGGGCAATTACATAGGAGTGACGGAACCGGCGTCCGAGATGTTCGGCAAGACCATGTCCATCCCCGATCACCTTCTAGGAGAGTGGTTCCGGCTGGCGGCCGATCGACCGGTTGAGCAAGTGAACGGGATCCTCGAACAGATCGATGACGGACGCCTGCATCCGGCCACCGCCAAAAGGCTGTTGGGGAAACAAATCGTCTCCCTCTACTGGGGAGAGGGGGAGGCGAACGCCGCCGAAGCGGATTTCGACCGCCGGTTCAAGTACCGGAAAGTCCCCCGGGACGCTCCCCCTCACACTCTTCCCGCCGACGATCCGGTATATCTGCCGGGATTGCTCAGGTCGGCACAGCTGGCGCCCTCAGCCAGCCAGGGCAGGCGTCTGATAGACGCGGGGGCGGTCAGGATTGACGGCAAGCCACTTCGGGGCTATGAGGTCGGGCGGGAATTGTTGGTAAAAAAAGTTCTCACGGTGGGCAAGCGAAGGTCGGTTTTTCTCCGAAATTGATTTGGACTTTGCTAGCGGGGGTGTCTATCATTCAGAGGCCCGATACTTCGGGAGAACCCCTGCGGGCTTCTTGACAACTGGATAGTGTGCCAAAAGCCGGTATGCGCCGATCCACCCCTGGGCCTCACGCCTCTTGGGATGGGTCGGTGGCATCCACAAAGAGCTCGGGTCACCTCATGTGGCCCGGGACCCCTTAAACAATGGATGCAAACTCACATAATTGACACCACACGAGCGGGGCGACCCGCTCCCAAAAAGTGTTCGTTGGAGAGTTTGATCCTGGCTCAGGACGAACGCTGGCGGCGTGCCTAATGCATGCAAGTCGAGCGACGCGCACTACGGTGCGACGGAGCGGCGAACGGGTGAGTAACACGTGAGCAACCTGCCCTGAAGACCGGAATAGCCCGGGGAAACCCGGAGTAATGCCGGATACACTCCCAATATCGCATGATATGGGAGAAAACGCCTTTGTGCTTCAGGATGGGCTCACGGCCTATCAGCTAGTTGGTGAGGTAACGGCTCACCAAGGCGACGACGGGTAGCTGGTCTGAGAGGACGATCAGCCACACTGGGACTGAGACACGGCCCAGACTCCTACGGGAGGCAGCAGCAGGGAATATTGCGCAATGGGCGAAAGCCTGACGCAGCGACGCCGCGTGGGGGATGAAGGCCTTCGGGTTGTAAACCCCTTTCAGGAGGGAAGAAAATGACGGTACCTCCAAAAGAAGCCCCGGCCAACTACGTGCCAGCAGCCGCGGTAAGACGTAGGGGGCGAGCGTTGTCCGGAATCATTGGGCGTAAAGGGCTCGTAGGCGGCTCGGTAAGTCGATCGTGAAATCCCGGAGCTCAACTCCGGAACTGCGGTCGATACTGCCGTGGCTAGAGTCAGGTAGAGGAGAGTAGAATTCCCGGTGTAGCGGTGGAATGCGCAGATATCGGGAGGAATACCATTTAGCGAAGGCGGCTCTCTGGGCCTGTACTGACGCTGAGGAGCGAAAGCGTGGGTAGCAAACAGGATTAGATACCCTGGTAGTCCACGCCGTAAACGTTGGGCACTAGGCGTGGTGGCCTGACCAAGGGCTGCTGTGCCGACGCTAACGCATTAAGTGCCCCGCCTGGGGAGTACGGCCGCAAGGCTAAAACTCAAAGGAATTGACGGGTCCCCGCACAAGCGGCGGAGCATGCGGCTTAATTCGATGCAACCCGAAGAACCTTACCTAGGTTTGACATTATGGGAAAAGCCATGGAAACATGGTGTGCGGGAGCGTCCATAACAGGTGGTGCATGGCTGTCGTCAGCTCGTGTCGTGAGATGTTGGGTTAAGTCCCGCAACGAGCGCAACCCTCGTCCTATGTTGCCAGCGGGTAACGCCGGGGACTCATAGGAGACCGCCGGGGACAACTCGGAGGAAGGTGAGGATGACGTCAAGTCAGCATGCCCCTTACACCTAGGGCTGCACGCATGCTACAATGGTCGGTACAACGGGCAGCGATCCCGCGAGGGTGAGCGAATCCCTCAAAGCCGGCCCCAGTTCGGATTGGAGTCTGCAACTCGACTCCATGAAGCCGGAGTCGCTAGTAATCGCGGATCAGCAAAGCCGCGGTGAATACGTTCTCGGGGATTGTACACACCGCCCGTCACGTCACGAAAGTCGGCAACGCCCGAAGTCAGTGGCCCAACCCGAAAGGGAAGGAACTGCCGAAGGTGGGGTCGGTGATTGGGACGAAGTCGTAACAAGGTAGCCGTACGGGAACGTGCGGCTGGATCACCTCCTTTCTAAGGAGCAAACAATGCTCTCACTTGGTCACCGGTTACTCGGGCCGCGCAAGCGGCTCGGGCGCACTATTCAGCTGTGAGGGAGCCCGCCGCCCACGTTGGCACGGGTGACCTCCACTGGCACCTTGAAAGTTTCATAACAAGCAAATTGTCTTGGATTCTCTGTCCAAGCTACCAAGGGTCATCGGTGGATGCCTTGGCGCCAGGAGCCGACGAAGGACGTGGCAGGCTGCGATAAGCCCCGGCGAGCTGTCAAGCAAGCTTCGACCCGGGGATGTCCGAATGGGGAAACCCGGCTGGGGTCATGCCCAGTCACTCCGGTCTGAACACATAGGACCGGTAGAGGGAACCGGTGGAACTGAAACATCTAAGTACTCCGAGGAAGAGAAAGCAATAGCGAATCCCTGAGTAGCGGCGAGCGAAACGGGATCAGCCCAAACCTCTGCAGTGTATGAAAGCCCGACGGCGTTGCTGCGGGGGGGTAGTGGGACCCGCTGGACGGTGCGTCGGCGCCGTCACAGAGTTACAAAGGCGGCGATCAGCCGAACCCGGATGGAAAGCCGGGCCGCAGACGGTAACAGCCCCGTAGGCGAAGGTTGTCGCTCTCTGAGCGGTGTTCCCAAGTATCACGGAGGATATTCCGTGTGAATCTGCGAGAACCACCTCGTAAGGCTAATTACTTCCTGGCGACCGATAGTGAACTAGTACCGTGAGGGAAAGGTGAAAAGCACCCCGGTGAGGGGAGTGAAATAGTACCTGAAACCGTTGACCTACAAGCAGTGGGAGGAGTTCTACGGAACTCTGACCGCCTGCCTTTTGAAGAATGAGCCGGCGAGTTAGCGGTATGTGGCAAGGTTAAGGTAGTTGTACCGGAGCCGAAGCGAAAGCGAGTCTGAACAGGGCGACCCAGTCGCATGCCCTAGACCCGAATCCGGGCGAGCTATCCATGGGCAGGGTGAAGCGAAGGTAAGACTTCGTGGAGGCCCGAACCCACCAAGGTTGAAAACTTGGGGGATGACCTGTGGATAGGGGTGAAAGGCCAATCAAGCCCGGTGATAGCTGGTTCTCCCCGAAATAGCTTTAGGGCTAGCGTTACGCGTTTCGCAATGGGGGTAGAGCACTGATTGAACTAGGGGGCCCACAAGCCTACCAACTTCAGTCAAACTCCGAATCTCATTGCGTGAGAGCGTGGCAGTCAGTCTACGTGGGATGAGCTTCGTGGACGCGAGGGAAACAGCCCAGATCGCCAGCTAAGGTCCCTAAGTCTGAGCTAAGTGGGAAACGATGTGGAGTTGCACAAACAGCCAGGAGGTTGGCTTAGAAGCAGCCATCCTTTAAAGAATGCGTAATAGCTCACTGGTCGAGTGGCGCTGCGCGGAAAATGTAACGGGGCTAAAGCTCAGCACCGAAGCTGCGAGATTCCGTCCGTTGGGCGGGATCGGTAGGGGAGCGTCGTGTCGACAGAGAAGCGTCGCCGTGAGGAGACGTGGAGACGGCACGAGTGAGAATGCCGGTATGAGTAGCGAATGGAGAGTGAGAATCTCTTCCGCCGAATGTCCAAGGGTTCCTGGGGAAGGTTCGTCCGCCCAGGGTTAGTCGGGACCTAAGGCGAGGCCGCAAGGCGTAGTCGATGGACAACGGGTTGATATTCCCGTACCGCTCTGTGCGCGCCCGACCAAGGCCGGTCTTGCTAAGACCGCATCTTCGGATGTGGTCGACCCAGACCGGAGGAGGTCAACAATGGGGCGACGTGGAAGGGTAAGCGGACCCGGGCGTTGGTTGTTCCCGGGGTAAACGTGTAGGGTGTGGCCCAGGTAAATCCGGGCCACGAAAAAAGCCCGAGGCGTGACGCCGATCCGCCTCTAGGAGAAGCCGCTGAACGCCCATGCCACCGAGAAAAACCTCTAGTGAGTTCACAGGGCGCCCGTACCCCAAACCGACACAGGTGGACAGGTAGAGAATACCAAGGCGAGCGAGTTAACCCTGGTTAAGGAATTCGGCAAATTGGCTCCGTAACCTCGGGAGAAGGAGCGCCCCGGTAAAGTGTAGGAGTTTTCCTCCGAAGCTTGAGGGGGCCGCAGTGACCAGGCCCAAACGACTGCTTACTAAAAGCACAGCAGCGTGCTAAGTCGTAAGACGACGTATACGCTGTGACGCCTGCCCGGTGCCGGAAGGTTAAGAGGAGGTGTTAGCCCTCGGGCGAAGCTCTGAATTGAAGCCCCGGTAAACGGCGGCCGTAACTATAACGGTCCTAAGGTTGAATCGCAGCCTTAGTAAAACTGAACCATATGCGGGAAACTCCTCGTACAGCTGTCCGGTACTCGTCCGTCCTCACAGGCGGGCAGTAAAAATCCGGCAGACATGGGGACAATCCGCAGGGAAGGTCCAATCTGCAATGGAAACCCTCAGAGACTTGACGTTCAGGATTGATCGATGAAGCTTGACAGTCAATGGATAACAGGATTCGTGGACGGTGAAGGTTGCTTTCACGTCGGGATAAACCCTCATCCCAGCATGAAGACCGGCTTTCAGGTTCTACCTGAGTTCACCGTTGTGCAGCACGAACGCGATGTACAGGTACTGCATGCAATGAAGAGCCATTTCGGGTGCGGCGTGGTACGCAAGAACCACGGCGACCGGATGGCCTACCGTGTGCGCAGCATCGAGCATTTGCTCCGGTATATCGTTCCGTTCTTTGTCAAGCACCCGCTGAAGACCAGAAAGCGGATTGCGTTCGAGAAGTTCCGACGCATCCTGCTGATGATGGAAGCGGGGGAGCATCTGACCGAAGAAGGCGTTGATCGGATACGCCAGATCGCCGGTCAGATGAATCGAGGTCAATCAAGGTAAAGTCCGGCCCGCTTGGAAACAGGTGGGATCATCCGAGCGAAATTCCTTGTCGGGTAAGTTCCGACCTGCACGAATGGCGCAACGATTTGGGCACTGTCTCAACCAGGGACTCGGCGAAATTGCAATGTGAGTAAAGATGCTCACTACCTGCGGCAGGACGGTAAGACCCCGGAACCTTTACTGTAGCTTGGCATTGGAGTCTGGCGTGTAATGTGCAGGATAGGTGGGAGACGAGGAAGCAGAGGCGCAAGCCTCTGTGGAGTCAACCTTGGAATACCACCCTTTGTACGACGGGCTTCTAACCCGGGTCCGTAATCCGGATCGGGGACAGTGTCTGGCGGTCAGTTTCACTGGGGCGGTGGCCTCCTAAAGAGTAACGGAGGCGCCCAAAGGTTCCCTCAGTCTGGTCGGCAATCAGACGACGAGTGTAAAGGCACAAGGGAGCTTGACTGTGAGACCTACAAGTCAAACAGGGACGAAAGTCGGGCTTAGTGATCCCATGGTGGCACGTGGGTGCGCCATGGCTCATCGGCTAAAAGGTACTCCGGGGATAACAGGCTAATCACGCCCAAGAGTCCATATCGACGGCGTGGTTTGGCACCTCGATGTCGGCTCGTCGCATCCTGGGGCTGGAGCAGGTCCCAAGGGTCGGGCTGTTCGCCCGTTAAAGCGGCACGCGAGCTGGGTTTAGAACGTCGTGAGACAGTTCGGTCCCTATCCGCCGCAGGCGCAGGAGACTTGAGGGGAGCTGTCCCTAGTACGAGAGGACCGGGATGGACGTACCTCTGGTGTGCCAGTTGTTCTGCCAAGAGCACGGCTGGTTAGCTACGTACGGACGGGATAAGCGCTGAAGGCATCTAAGTGCGAAGCCCACCCCAAGATGAGGTCTCCCACGGGTATTACCCGGTAAGGCCCCTGGCAGAACACCAGGTTGATAGGCCGGAGGTGTAAGCGCAGCAATGCGTTCAGCTGACCGGTACTAATAGGCCGAGGGCTTGGACAGGGAATCCCAGATGATTTGCTTGTTGTGAGTTTGGTTGTCCGGTGGCGATAGCGTTGGGGAACCACCCGTTCCCATTCCGAACACGGAAGTGAAACCCGACAGCGCCGATGGTACTTGGGTTGCAAAACCCCGGGAGAGTAGGTCACCGCCGGACAATCTACTTCAGGGACATAACTGCCGGGGATCGTTAGTCTTGCCTTAATGATTTCCTTTACTGTTCCCTTTGCCAAGCGGGTCTTGGCGTCCGTTATCGCGGTGGGCTTGATATTTACAGGCCCGGTCCTCGCTCAGGAGGCGCCGTCCACATCCGACGATGCCCCGCACCCCGTCCCCATCTCCCTTGACGGGAGCCGGGCACTGACCAACCGGGAAGCGGCGGTCCTGCTGGCCGAGGCCCTGAGTCTTGCGGAAGAGCCTTGGCAGGGCCTGTTCTCGGATGTGGGGGAGAACAGCCGGAGCGCAGGGACCATCGAAGCCCTGGCCCTGGAGGGGGTGGTGAATGCAGACCCGGATGGGACCTTCCGTCCGGACGAGGTGATCACCCGCGGCGAGTTCGCCGTTTGGCTGGATCGGGCGTTCTTCGATGACCGGCACCCGGCCGATCCGGCGTCCTTTACCGACATCCCGGAAGACGCGTTCTACGCGGATGCGGTTAGCGGCTTGTATGCGGACGGGATCACCAGGGGGTGTGCCGAGGATCCGTTGCGGTTCTGTGGCGAGGACCCCATAAACCTTCGGGAGGCGGCCACACTGATAGAGAGGGCGTTGGCGGTTCCCTATGCGGTCGCCAATTGTGAGGATCCGGACGAGTGGCTGCTGCTGTGCGAGGTGTACGAGTACATCGACACCAGGTACCTGCTGGGAGTCACTCTCGAGGAGTTGGCGGCGCCGGTGAACGAGGCGGCCGCCTTGGCGATGGAGGAGGCGGAGGAATCGGCTGCGAAACGTCCTCGGTTTGACTGTTCCATCCCCGATCCGGTCTTCGAGCCGGTGTGCGCCTGGGCGTCGGGCGCGGTCGAGACTCCCCTCAAGAGTGTTGCGGAAACCGCGGTGCGGGAGATGGTCAAGGCGTTGGATCGTAACAGCGCCTACCACGATCCCGAAGAGTGGAGGGCAATCGATGAGGCGGGCCGCTACGTGGGTATCGGAGTTCGGGTGGTCACGGTGGACGACCAGTGGAAGCCGTTCTGTTCCCCGCTTTCGGAGACCTGCCGGATCTTCATCCTTGACGTCTTCGAGGGCGGTCCCGCCTACAACGCCGGTTTGCTGCCGTGGGATTTCATTGTTGCCGTGGACGGCAACCGTCTTTCCGGTCTGACTCTTCGGGAGGCGGCCGGTCTGATCCGGGGCGAACTCGACACCTCGGTGGACATCACCTTCGAAAGGGACGGGGAGGAGTACACACTCACCCTGGTTCGCAAGGAAATAGAGGTTCCGTACACCAGTGCGGAGTCGCACGACACCCAGTCCATCGCCTACATCCAATTGACCAGCTTCAGCGCGTCCCCGGGTGGCGCCCCCGAGGAGTTCGCGGGGCGGCTGGCCGAAGTGGTGGATACCGAACTGCTGGTTCTCGACTTTCGCAACAACCCCGGGGGACGGGTGGACGTACTGCAGAAAATAGCCGGGTCTCTGGTGGGTGAGGTGCCGGTTATGACCTTCCACACTCGGGACAGGACCTATGACATCGACGGCATTGGCGAGTCTCTGTTGGCAGCCGACGCCCCCCGGATAGCGGTGCTGGTGAACGGGCAATCCGCCTCGGCCGCTGAGGTGCTGGCCGGGCTGCTGCAGGAAACCCGAGGAGCGGTGGTGATCGGTGAGACCACTTTCAAGAAGAACACCGGGCAGAGTTTGCTCCATCTATTCAATGAGGGCGTCTTCAGGCTGACCACCATCCGGTGGACGACTCCGGGCGGGATCGACGTCGGGGAAGACGGTGTTCCTCTGGACATCCAGGCCCAGTTCCCCAGCCTGCCCCTCCAGGAACTTATGGAGTGGGTGAAGTCGTTGCTGGACAACCCACCGGAGGAGACCTCCGGAGAGGCCCCGGAGGAGACGGGGGGAGAGTAGGTGCTGACTACGATCTGCGCCGTCCGGAGCAAAGACCCGGGCGGCGCGGGTTACTCCCCGGAGAGTTCCTCCGAGTTCATCCGATGATGGCGCTCGGCGTAGTCGGGAGAGATGTGGCCATCCGCCAGATCGGTTAGAACGGCCCGGGGATCGCGCTCCAGGGGATCACCGTACCCACCGCCGCCTCCCGTGTAACAGCGCACGACATCCCCTTTGCGCAGCGGCATGCGGTTGGTCTTGAGTCGCCGTATCTCCCGGGGTGTACCGGGATTGATCACCACTCGCGGGGGCGCCCCGCCCTGGCCGCCGAACAGGCCCCAGGCCGGGTGACCCGACCGCTCGAACCACAGGCTCAACTCCGTGTCGGTGGTCATCTGGTATTCCCTTATGATGCCGTTCCCGCCCCGCCACCGGCCCGCACCGGCCGAATCCCGGCGGAAGCCGTAGTCGGTGATCCGGGCGGGGAATTTGGATTCGAACACTTCAATGGGCATGTCGTGGAAATTTCCGGACAGGGTCCAGATCATGCCATCCTGGCCGTCCTGGCCGCGGGAGGCGCCCCAGCCGCCCACATGGGGCTCGTTGTCCAGGAACAGTTCATCGGTCCGGGGATTTATTCCCGTGAACTGGAATATCATGCCGTCGCCGTAATGGGCGGCCGGAACGGTGTCGGGAAGGGCGGACGAGAGCGCCGAACAGATCAAATCAATCATCAGACCCAGGGGAGTGAAATAGAACTGGCAGGCAGCCGGTGGGACCGCGCTCAGGATGGAACCCGGCTTGGTTTTCACCTCCAGCGGAAGGAAAGTCCCTCCGTTGACCGGCTGATGGGAGTTGAACAGATACTTGAAAGCCAGGCGGCAGGCGGACAGGGTCTGCACCGCCCCGCAGTTGATCGGGCCCTGGCCAGGGCCGTCCGTCTCGGTGAGGTCGAATACCAGCCGCTCGCCATCCACGGTGATCGTCACCTTCATGTGGACCGGGTCGTCACCCACCCCGTCGGAATCGAGGAAGCCCTCCGCGGCGTATACCCCGTCTGGAATGGCCCTGATCGCTTCCCGGTCCAGCCGTTCACTCTGCCGAAAGATCTCTTCGGCGGCTGCCTCCACGGTATCCCGCCCGTAGCGGTCGAAGAGGGCGCCCAGGCGATGTTCGCCGATGGCTGCCACCGCGAACTGCGCGGTCATGTCGCCAATCGCCGATCTGGGAAATCGAACGTTGCTTTCCACGATCGACCAGATGTCCTTCACCGGTTGCCCGCCCCTCATCACCTGGGTGGGCGGCAGACGCACGCCCTCCTGGAAGACTTCGGTCGAGTCCATCGGCACTCCGGGGTCCTTGGCGCCGATGTCCAGCCAGTGGGCCCGGGAGGCAGCAAAGCCGGCCAGGTCTCCGTGGTAGAAGATGGGAGCGAAGATGGTGACGTCGTGCATGTGGGTGCCGGTCAGGTAGGGATCGTTCATGATCCAGATGTCGCCCTCGTTCCAGACCGACCTTCCGAACATCTCCTCGGTGGCGAGGGTGCAGGCTTCAAGGTTGCCCAAAAAGAGTGGGACTCCCGAGGACTGTCCCAGCACCCGGTGGCGGCTGTCGATCAGCGCCACCGCGCAGTCCTTGGACTCGTAGATCACCGGCGTGTATGCGGAGCGGATCAATGCCGCGTTCATCTCTTCGGCGGCCATGATGAAGGCGTTGCGGAGGATCTCGATGGTGATGGGGTCGGGGCTCATAGGGGAGGGACCCCTATCACCAGGCACCCGTAGGGGTCGATGGTGGCCGAGCCTCCGGGTGGAATCACGGTGGTGGCGGTAGCCTCCTCCACGATGGCCGGCCCATCTATGGAGCATCCCGGCGGCAACATCTCCCGGTTGTACCGGGCGGTGGGGTGGGAACCGGAACCGAACAGCACCGGCGTCGTCTTGGAAGGTACAACCGAGGCTTGTTCGGGCTGGTAGTTGGCCTGCAGGAGAGGGCGCCCCACGTCTCCCAGGGCGGTGAGCCTCAGGTTGACGGTCTCCAGCGACGCCTGGGGATTGGAGTGACCGTACCGGGCCTTGTAGCTGTCCTCGAACCTCTGGCGCAGAGCTGCGAAACGGTCCTGGCCGGGAGAAGCGCCGTTGGGAAGGGTCACGGTCAGGGTGTGCTCCTGGCCCTGGTAGCGCATGTCAAGGCGCTGGACCAGGGACACACGGTCCGAAGCCACTCCCTCTTCCAGCAGACTCGAGAGGGCCCGGTCTCCGATCCGGTCGAACCTGGTCTGCAGGTCTCCGGTGTCGAGATCCGCGAAGTCACGGAAAAAGGCCTCGCTGAAGTCCTGGCGAACGGCCGACTGCAGCATTCCCCAGGCCGAGAAGCCACCGGGGTCGGGGGGAACGATGACTTCGGAGATTCCCAGTTCCTGCGCCAGCGCGACAGCGTGCATGGGTCCCGCGCCACCGAAGGCCACCAGGCTGAACTCCCGGGGCTCGATCCCGCGTTCCACGGTGAGGGTCCGGATGGCCTGCGACATCTTGGCATTGATGACTTCGATGACTCCCAGGGCCAGCCTCTCCGCGTCCAGGCTGAGTTTGGCGCCCAGGTCCGCCAGGGCTGACGCTGCCGCTCCGGTGTCGAGGGTGAGGTTGCCGCCCAGGAAGTAGCTTGGATCGATCCTTCCCAGGAACAGGTTGGCGTCGGTGACGGTGGGCTGGGTGCCGCCCCGGCCGTAACAGGCGGGACCGGGGTGAGCGCCGGCGCTCTCCGGCCCCACCCGCAAGCCGCCGGCCTCCAGGTAGGCGAGTGAACCGCCTCCCGCTCCGATGGTGTGGATGTCAACCACCGGCATCAGCACCGGCAGGCCTTCCAGCAGGGCGGAGGGGGAACTGTCGGCCTGGCCCGAGGTGACCAGGCTGACGTCGAAGCTGGTCCCTCCCAGGTCGATGCAGATCAGGTTGGGTCGGCTGAGGACTTCAGAAAGAGCAACGCCCCCGGCCGCCCCGCCCACCGGGCCGGACAACAGCGTCTGCAGCGGACGCTCGGAAGCCGAACGGGCCGAGATCACGCCCCCGTTGGACTGCATGACCCGCAGCGGCGCCGACATGCCCCGATCACTCAATCGGACCGAGAGATCGGCCATGTAACGGGAGACCGAGGGAGCGATGTAGGCGTCCATCACCGTGGAGGCGGTCCGCTCGTACTCCCGCCACTCGGTGGCCACCTGGTGAGAGAGGGAGATGGAGACTCCGGGAACCAGGTCCGCCAAGGCCTTCGCGGCGGCTTCCTCGTGATCGGGGTTCTGATATGAGAACAGGAAAGCGATGGCCGCCGACCGGACGCCCTCGGAGCGGATCCGATCCGCCGCCCGGCGAAGGTCGTCGTAGTCGAGGGGGGTCAGTTCATTGCCGTCGCAGTCGAGGCGCCCTCGGATGGGGATGATGTCGCGGCGGGGGAGGAGGGGCCGGGGCTTGCGGTACCGGATGTTGTACATGTCCAACCGGTTGCCCCGGGCGATGTGGTAGATGTCGCTTGCTCCCCTGGTCGCCAGCAGGATGACACGCTCTCCCCGCCTCTGCAGGAAAGCGTTGAGTCCCACCGTCGACCCGTGAACGAAAGATTCGACTCCGGTCGGGTCGTCCACCACAAGCCCCAGCGCGTTCATCACTCCGGTGGCCAGGTCGTGGCTCTGGCTCGGGGCCTTGGCGGTGGTGTACCTTCGCGAACCCGGGTCGAACACCACCACGTCGGTGAAAGTGCCGCCTATGTCGGTTGCGACTCGGAGTTTCAGGTTCGCTTCCAACAGGCGACGCGGTGTCCGGCGCCGATGTCCACCAGTTTCTGGGGCGTGTCGGCGCACACTTCTTCGGCGATCGGGCACCTTCCGTACAAGGGACACCCCGGCGCCCTGTCGAGCGCCGAGGGCTGCTCGCCCACCAGGTAGACGTGTTCGGTCTTGTAGGAAGGGTCGGGGCGGGGAGCGGCTTTGAGCAGGGCTTCAGTGTAAGGGTGGCGCGGGGAGGCAAAGACTTCGTGGGCCGGACCGGATTCGACAACCTTACCGAGATACATCACCGCCAGATCGTGGGCGATGTAACGGACCACGGTCAGGTCGTGGGAGATGAACAGGTAGGAGATGTTCATCTCCTCCTGCAGGGACTGCAGCAGCAGCAGGATCTGGGACTGGACCGACATGTCCAGCGACGAGGTGGGCTCGTCCAGCACCACCAGGGCGGGGTTGGTGATCATGGCCCGGGCGATGCCCACCCGCTGAGCCTGGCCCCCCGATAGCTCGTGCGGGTAACGCTTGGCGTGTTCGGGGCTGAGACCCACCCTCTCCAGCATCCTGGCCACCGACTCGGCCGCTTCCTGCTTGGAGAGATTCTGATGCAGCAGCAACGGCTCGGCCACGGTCCGCCCCACGGTCTGCCAGGGGGAAATTGAGTCGTAGGGATCCTGGAAGACGATCTGCATCCGGTCTCGTCTCTTTTCCAACTTGGCGCCTTTCATGGCGGTTATGTCGGTGTTTTGTAGGAGCACGGTGCCCTGAGTTGGTTCCAAGAGGCGCAGGATGAGGCGGGCCAGGGTAGTCTTTCCCGATCCCGACTCACCCACCACTGCCAGGGTTCTCCCGGGGGCGATTGAGATGGTGACTTCGTCCACCGCCTTAAGATCGGCGTGGCGGAAACTGCCCGTCTTGATCTTGAAGATCCTGGTCAGATTCCGGAGTGCCAGTGTGTGTTGACCGCCGGTCATTGCGAGACCGCCCGGGTGATTATCGGATGATGGCAGAAAGCCATCTGCCCCTCCACGTTGACCAGGGGAGGTTCCTGCTCGAAGCAATCGGACTCGGCTCGAAAACAGCGAGGCGCGAAGGCGCAGGGGGCCAGATCGTCCCCGGGGTTCGGTACCCGGCCGGGGATTTCCCGGGGGGTGCCCCCGGAGTCCAAGGACGTGGCGATGGAGACCAACTGGTTGGCGTAGGGATGGAGAGCCTCTCGATAGATTTCTTCGGTGGTACCCAGGTTGATCACGCGGCCCGCGTACATGACAGCCACTCGGTCGCATACGTCGGCCACCACTCCCAAATCGTGGGTGATCAACATCCCGGCCGCGTTGTGCTCGGAGATGACGTCGCCCAGCAGCCTGAGCATCTCGGCTTGGATGGTGACGTCAAGACCGGTGGTGGGTTCGTCGGCGATGATCAGTTCAGGTTCCCCGGCCAGTGCGATGGCAATGCACACCCGCTGGCACATCCCCCCTGACAACTCATGTGGATAGGAGCGATACACTCGTTCGGGATCGGTGATCCGCACCGAACGAAGAAGTTCGAGGGCATCGTTCCTGGCTTCCTTCCTACCCACGGTCCGCAGGCGGCGGATCGTATCGTAGAGTTGGGTTCCAACCCGGAACACCGGGTTGAGACTTCCCCGGGGACGTTGGGGGACGAAACCTATCCGGTGGCCTCGCGCCTGCTGTCGGGCCTTGGAAGGGGTGAAGTCCAGTCCTCCAAAAGTGCAATTCTGAAATGAGACGGTGGCGGCAGCGGGGAGCAGATCCAGGATGGAACGGGCAGTCATGGACTTGCCGGCTCCGGTTTCTCCCACTACGCCCAGCGTTTCTCCCTGCCTGACTTCCAGATCCACGCCGCGGAGGATTGGGAGACCCTCGATCTCGACTTCCAGGCCGGTGACCTCCAGGACAGTTCTCATCGGGACTTCCTTCGGGTGGGCTCAACCAGGTCGGCGATCGATTCTCCGATCAGGCTGAGAGAGAAGATCGTGACCGCGATGGCGATGCCGGGGAACACCGAGATCCACCATCGTCCTCCCACCACCATTTCCTCGACGCCCTCTGCGATCATCGCTCCCCACTCAGGCTCGGGAAGCGGGACTCCCAGACCGATGAATCCCAGGGCGGCGGTAAGCAGGATCGCCCAGCCGCAACTTATAGCTGCCTGGGTTACGACTGTTCCAACGGTTCCCGGAGCGATGTAGCGGAGCATAATTCTGGTCCGCGAGTTGCCGACCGCCCGGCCGGCTTCCACATAGGAATGCTCTCGCAGAGAACGGACCTCGGCTCGCACCAACCTGACAAAGGTGGGTATGCCCACGAAGCCGACCACCAGGATCAGGTTCAAAACCCCTTCACCCAACGCGGCCAGTACCCCCACCGCCAGCACGAAGGCGGGGAAGGACTGGATGACGTCGAGGGTTCGCATAGTGAGCGAATCTACACGTCCTCCAAGATAACCGACGACCAGCCCGATGGGATGGCCGATCACTATGGAGAAAGCCACTGCCGTAATGGAGATAATCAGGTCATACCGGGCGGCGTAAACCACCCGGGCGAAGATGTCAAAGCCCAACCTGCCGGTCCCGAACCAGTGGTCCGCGGAGGGCGCCAGGAATTGGGTACCGAAGTCGATTGCCAGAGGGTCGTTGCGGGCGATCCATGGCGCAAATATTGCCACGCAAATCATGCCTCCGAACATGATCAACCCAAGCACCAGGCGGCGGTCCCACTTTCTTTTCGTGGATGTGGCTGTCATTTCAACCTCACCCGCGGATCGACTATGGATTGCAGCAGATCCACAACCAGGAACACCATCAGATAGGTGATGGCCGAGAGGAGGACGACGCCCTGGATAGCGGCATGGTCGGTCCTTTCCAGGGAGTTGTAAGCATAAAGACCCACTCCGGGCCAGGAGAATACTCTCTCAATCAGGACCGCTCCTCCGATCATGTACCCAGAGATGAGGCCGGTCATGGTTATGGCGCCCGGTAGGGAGTTGCGAAGAACGTATTTGAGGTACAGGGGAGCGCCGCGTAGACCAGCGGCTCTTCCGAAAGCAATGTAGTCAGACTGAAGGACGGACAGCGTGGCGTTGCGGGTGAGCCTCGTGATAGGTGCGATGGCCGGGAACCCCAGAGACACCATGGGCAGGATGAGATGCGCCAACGCGTTTCGGAAGGTAGCCCAGTCTCCCTGCACCAGGGAATCGAATAGGAAGAAGCCGGTTGGGCCGTCAGGAGAAACCGCCCCCAGATCCAGGCGACCGACCGGCGGGGGCGCCCAGCCCAGGAACACAAAGAAGATCAGCACCAATATGAGGGCCGCCCAAAAGTCGGGGATGGCCACCCCCAGGGTGGAGATGAACCTGCTGAACCTGTCGATCAGCTTGCCTCTGCGCACTGCCGCCCACACTCCCAGTGGGAGCGCCACCGAAAGAGCAAAAGCCAAGGCGAAGATCACCATCTCCACGGTGGCCGGGAGGCGATTACGGATATCTTCGGCCACGGGGAAACCGGTACGCAGCGAAAACCCCAGATCGCCTTGGACCAGTCCCTGCATGTAGACCCAGTACTGGTAATAGAGCGGCTTGTCCAGTCCCAGGCTGACCCGGATCGCCTGGACTTCAAAATCAGACGCCTGCATGCCGGCGTACAGCCGGGCGGGGTCTCCGGGGAGTCCTCGGGATACCAGGAAGGCAACCATGGTGACGCCAATGAGAATTGGGACCAGCGCTATCAGCCGCCGGACGATGTAAGAACCCATCAGTGCTTCCTCTGGTGGTAAAGGACAAGCCGCCGAGCCAGATTGACTGACACGGCGGCTTGTTCGGCTTTCAAGTAGGTACTACCGGGTGATCAGGGAGTCTTGGTCACGTAGTAGTAACGGTTGATCTGGTCGGGTCGCCAGATGAACCCCTGGATGGCTTGCGAGGAAGCCACGATCAGATGGGGTTCGGCCAGCCACACCGCGGGAGCATCCTCAAGCATTATCGCCTGTACATCCTTATAGAGCTGGACCCTCTCCTCCGTGGCGGGGCTCAGGAGCTTGGCGGCTTCGAGCTTCTCGGTAACCAGGGGGTTCGAGTAGTTGCTCCGCATGGCGTACGCATCCACTTCCCAGAAGAGTTCCATGTGGTACTGGGGCTCGTTCACCCAAGAACCGGACCCGAAGTAGAACAGGAAGAAGGGCATCGGGTTGATGCGCGCCTCCAAGGGGTCGGTCTTGGTGGAGTCCTCGGCGAACACATTCTCGTGGAAGTCACCGGCACTGAGCCTGACGATCTCGACGTCGATCCCGATCTGGGCCAACGATGCCTGCACCACGATGGCCAACTCAGGAGCGAAGGCCAAGGTTCCATCTATGTAAAGCTGGGTGGTGAATCCATCGGGATGTCCCGACTCGGCCAGCAAGGCACGGGCCTTGTCCAAGTCGTAGGTGTAGAACGGAGCATCCGGATCGAAGGTCGGAGTCGTCGACGGGATCGGCCCACCGCCGCGACTGGCGGCGCCGAAGTAAACGCCCTCCAGGATATCGTCGTAGGGATAGGCGTAAGAAATCGCCTGGCGTACCTTGATATCGTCAAACGGGGGCACGGTGGGGTTCATGTACATGACCGCTTGGTTGTTGCCACCCACCGTGGTGACCTTCACGCCCTGTGCCCGGAGTTCGGGAATGGCCGTGACCGGCACCGCTTCGGCGAAGTCGATCTCACCGGCCGCCAACAATGCAGCCTGCTGGGCCTCGTCGGGGATGATCCTCAAGATGACCCGCTCGGCCTGGGCCGGCCCGAGGAAGTAGTCATCGTTGCGCCTCAGGGTGACCTGAACGCCAGGGTCGACATCCTCCAGGTAGAAGGGCCCGGTGCCCGTGTCGATGGTCTGCAGGAAGTCCCTGGCCCACGGATCCGAGGTTGTGCCCTGCCTGCTCAGAACCGCCGAGTCGTACACCGTGACACCAGCGTTGGAGAGCACATGCAAGGGGAACGGGGTGGGATAGAGGAAGTCGAAGCGGATGGTGTAGTCGTCGATGACGGTGATCACATCATCAATGGTCTCTTCGTCACCGTAGTCATACAGGGCAATCACCGCATGATCGAACCAACCGCCTACACGGTCCTGGTGCAACGCCGCCCTGCGGAAACTCCACTTCACGTCATGGGCGGTCATCTCGTTCTTGGTGTGATTGAACTTCACGCCTTGACGCAGAGTGAAGGTCACCGAGGTGCAGTCCTCGTTGAACTCCCAACTCTCCGCCAGCAGTCCCTGCGGACGGGAAGAGTCGGCAATCAGCACTCCGTCCTCGTTCTCGTCGAGGTGGAAGGTGATCAACTGGTCGTACATGTTGGCAGCCAACTCCGATCCGCGAGCCTCGAAGTTGAGTCTCGGATCGATGTTGGGCACGTCGCCGGAGTAGGCCTTGATGATCGTCAAACCATCAACCGGTTCCACGCCTCTCGGAGGAGCGGCTTCCGGTGGCGGAGCGCAACTACCCGCCATCAGTTCCTCGCCCGTGAGGACGGTGGTGGTAGTCACCTCTTCCTCTTCGATGGGCATTTCTTCCTCTTCCTGTTCCTCCTCCATGGACTCTTCCTCATGCATGTGGTCGTCTTCCTCATGCATGTGGTCGTCTTCCTCATCCATGTGGTCGTCTTCCTCGTCCATAGCGGCGGTGGTGTCCGGCGTCTCTGCGGCGGCAGTGGTTTGCGGCGTTGCAGAAGCGTCTGTGTCGTCAGCAGCGTCCCCGCCGCAGGCCGCGGCTATGAGAGCCAGAGCCGAAAGCATGGTTATCCATACACGAATCTTGGTCATCTTTCCCTTCCTTTTCTGGGTCTGGGTGGTACAGCGATAGATCGGGCGACCCCATTGGGGCAACCCATCCAATACCTTACCGGAGCTATCCTAACACAGCACTCTCAAGAGGGGTAGGGGTGGCTGGGCTTAAAGTGCCCGGTCGTAACCGCCAACGCCTTGGACATCAACAGCATCGCCCAATACGGAATTACCCAAGGGGACTTCGGTCACCACCTACTCACCTGACGCTTTTGTGATCGGCGACCACACGCCACTGTTCGTGATCAGGCCGGCCAAACTGGCGGAGAAGGAGTTAATCAAGCGGGGTTATTCCTCCGAGACGATGGCCGGAGTCTCGGCCACAACCGGAAAAATCTGCGCAAAGGGATGTGGTCAACCTGAACATTTAAAGATTGGCCGAGGCCCGGTCGACAGGTCTTGGCGATGCTATAAAGAGTTTATGGCAACGCTCTTCTCCTTCCACCGGCGCCGTTCAGTGGGGTTGGCGGCGGCTCTGTCGCTCTTGGTCGGCATTTCGGCGATCAGCCCGATTTCAGCCAATGCGGGTGGCCCGGCGCCCGATTATCTTCCATCTTTTGAGGCCTGTCCAGAGGAGATCATTCCGAGCGCGGGTTTCGTCGATGTCCCGGTCCTCCATCCCAATGCCGGCGACGTCGATTGCATCGCCTACTATGGAATCACCAACGGCGCCTCTCCTACTTCATACTCGCCGGACAGGCCGGTGACCCGCTGGCACATGGCGCTTTTCCTGGTCCGTCTGGCCAGGCTGGTGGGTATTCGCGTTCCCCCGGCAACTGAAACGCCCTTCCGGGATACCGCAGACTTGTCCCGAGAGTCCCAAGAGGCCATCGGCCAGATTTACCGGATGGGGATTACCGTGGGCACCAGCGCCACCACCTACACGCCCGCCCGTAACGTCAGCCGCGGCGAGATGGCTCTTTTCCTGCAAAGACTCATGGACCTGATGGTCCCCGCCGCCGACGGCCGAATAGCCTTTGGTTACACACCGGATGATGTCAATGACAACGACGGAGACTTCGAGGTGGGCTCTCCCTTCACAGACCTGGAGGAGGCGCCCCACAACGTTCACGATGCAGTCACCCAGTTGTACGAACTCGGGGTGGCAAGTGGACTGACCAGTCTGACTTACGGTCCTGACGTAGACATGTCGAGAGCCACCATGGCTGAATTCATGGCGGCCATCCTGGACCATTCCAACCTGCGTCCCAGAGGGTTGATGGTGCAGGTCACTCCGAACGAGGGTACCGACGACTTCGAGGTCTTGATGATGGTTTCCGTTCGGGATGACAATTTCGCTCCCGCCGAGGGCAGGGCCGTGGACTGGTTCTACACGGACGATCCCCGTGGTGGCCTGGAAAGCGACGGTACCTGCGACGAGGACCAGATACTGGGCGACGGTGACTGCATCTGGGACCGGGACGAAGATGAGGTAACCGATCCGGATGGGAATCTCTTCGAGGATTTTGACGCAACCCCGGGGGCGACCATGAACATCTACGCCTGGGTTGGTGAGAGGGATGGACAGAGATTTGATCGGGACACGGCGGATTTCTCCACGGCCCGGGCAAGGTCGGAAAAGGCGCCGGACAGTCTCACGGTGCGGCACGATGTGCCCGCCGACTCCGCTCGCATAGGCGGCGACGGGGCCTTCATAGTCGATCTGGACCGGCGGTCATCGGTGGAGTTCAGCATCCAACTCCTCGACGAGGACGGCGCCCGCCTGGAGAGAGAGGGAGTGCCGGTGTATATCGAAGTTGAGAGCCGGGCAGTCAGGGTGGAATCCGAGGATGTGAGCGCCGGCCGGCCCGATCCCGACTTGGTCAGCAGAGGACGCAACGCAAGGCAGGACGAAACGGTGCTCACCGACGCGGGCGGCAGCGCCACTTTTTCTTTGAGGGGTCCGAGGCGTGAAGAGCGTCTGGACACGGTAACCATCGAAGCAGATTGTTGCACCGAACAGGTCCATCGGATCGCCTGGAGCGATGGCGAGTCGGTCCTGGTGTACGCCCGGCCTGATTTCAATTCTTTCCAGCAGCGGGACGGTGACAAGATTGAGTTCACCGTCGGATACGACCTGGTAGACCAGTACGGGGGGACGCTGCGCGGGACGGACTCCCGCTACACGGGAAGACCCAATACCGAACTGGAAGCGAAAATCCGTTACCAGCTGTACCATGCCCCCTCCGATGGCGACGGCGCCTACATGATCGGGGAAGCTCCCCTCACGGCAGGGACGCCCAGCATCAGAATCAACCGCAGAGGTGTAAGGGCCGACATCGAGATTCCAATCCCGTCCGAATATCGAGTTGGCTACGAGTTCCTTGTCAGTGTCGACGTGGAGGTCTTCAGCGACAGAGATGGTGACGCCGTACTGGACGCGAACGAAGTCAGGTATGTGGACTCTCGTTCGATTGTCTGGATCGTTCACACCGCACGGGACGAGACAGAGTTCGATGTACTACAAGGCCGGAATTTCTCGACGGCTCCGGGCCTGAATGTCGAGGAGGTCGAGTTGTACGCCGGCCAGCAGAGGTATCGCACCTTCTTCACCCTGTGGAGCTATGACGCCGACCACATGTTCCAAGCGAACGGCGAGGTCGTCAGCCTCGAGACGTTTGAGCAAAAGTGGGACGAGCAGGTCAACGGAATCGATGACTTGGACATCCTGGTATATACCTCCGGGTTCAGCTTGGTGGTGATCAAGTGACCGTCGCCAAAGGATGCCCCTCGAAGAGCGGGGGGTCCGTTTTTAGCCCGTTTCTGGGGAGGATCGGTATACGATAGGTCTGAAACCGAGAAGGAGATGACCGTTGCGCAGAGTTCCCACCACTTCCGCCGCCGGCGCCGAACTGGTGCCGATGTTCAAAGACCACATGGAGTTGTGCGGGGTCGGTCCCGGACAGACCGTGATGGCCTTCACCAACACCCAGAGCAACCCGGCCTACATCGCCGCTCTGATGGGGGCGGTCCGGGTGCTGGGCGGCGACTTCTTCCAGATCATGGTGGCGGCTGACGACTCCTGGATGAAGTCCCGCACCATTGTCGACGCTTGGAAAGGATCCGACCTGGTGGTGGGATTTCTGGCCAGCATGGGATCTCACTGGATATATTCCGACGCCCACAACGAGGCTCTGGCGTCCGGCACCCGCAGCCTGATGATCGAGGAGCCGGAAGACCACCTGCGCCGGATGTTCCCACTTCCCGAGATCCGCAGGCGGGGAGAGAAGAGCATCGAATACCTGGCGACATCCGACACCATGCGGGTCTGGTCCGATGCCGGCAGTGACTTTACGGTCAGATACACCGGTCGCCCCCTAACATGCCAGTACGGCTACACGGATCAACCGGGACGGTGGGATCACTGGCCCTCGGGACAGTGCGGCGTGGCCCCCCTCGAGGACTCGGCTGAGGGGATCCTGGTGGTGGACGCCGGTGATGCGCTGCTTCCGATGGGCAAGTACGTGGAGCAGCCTATCCGCATAGAAATGCGGGAAGGCAGCATCATCTCCATGGAGGGCGGGGCCGATGCCCGACTGGTCAAGGACTATTTCGAATTGCCCAAGGACAAGCGAGCCTACGGTCTTTCCCATATAGGTTGGGGCTACGAGCACCGGGCCAACTGGAACGCTCTCGGTCTTCGCTTCTGGGAAGGCGGGGGAGTTATGGACACCGAGAGCTACTACGGCAACATGCTGATCGCTTTCGGCGCCAATTTCACTCACAAGTTGGGTGGTAAGAACCGGGTGAATTTCCATTACGACATTCCCACTCGCAACCACTCGATAGCGGTCGGGGACACCCAGATCATCGACCGGGGCCAGTTTGTGGTACCCGGGTTCGAGTTGGACTGAGAGGGAAACACGATATGCGTCTCAAAGATAAAGTTGCGATAGTCACCGGGTCCTCCCGTTCCATCGGGAGGGCCATCGCTCTCGGGTACGCCCGGGAAGGGGCAAAGGTGGTGATCAACTACCGGAGTGACGAGGGCGCGGCGAACTCGGCGGTCGCTGTAGCCGAGGAAGCGGGATCGGAAGCCATTGCGGTGCAAGCCGACACATCCTCTTCCTCGGATGTGGCCGGATTGGTGGCTGCCGCTGTCGAACGCTTTGGCCGGATTGACATCCTGGTGAACAATGCCGGGATTCTGATCCGGACTCCCATCCTGGAGATCGAAGAGTCCGAGTGGGACAGGATCCTCGATGTGAATCTCAAGGGATTCTTCCTTTGCTCCCAGGCGGCCGCCAAGCAGATGGTGAGCCAGGGAGACGGAGGCGTGATCATCAACATGTCATCGGCGGGCGACACGCTGGCGGGAAAGAACCTCACCCACTACTGCGTGGCCAAGGGGGGAGTGCGAATGCTCACTCGCCAACTGGCCTTCGAACTGGCGCCCTACAAGATCCGCGCCAACGCCATCGCTCCCGGCTTGATCGAGACCGACATGAACCGGCACGATCTGGCCGAACCGGAGTTCCGTCAGTATCGCCTCTCCATGATTCCACTGGGAATCATCGGAGTTCCCGAGGACATAGTGGGCGCCGCTGTATTCCTAGCCTCGGAGGACTCCAGGATGGCCACCGGCACCACCGTCTACCTCGACGCAGGCCAAACCATCGCCTGAATTCGGGTCGGGAGGGGTTCGCAGGTGGACCGGGTGGTTCGAGATCAGGGGGTGGCTTCCGAGCGCGCAATGGAGGCTTGGCTCACTATGCCATCAAGCACATCCGCCACGTCCCGGTGGACTCGGAGGGCTCAAGATAGTGGCCAGTTTGTAGTAGTTTTTCTTTCGCAGGAGGACGGGAAGACTCATATCGGTGAAGAAAGTCCTGAGCGCCGGCGTCAGGAACCGGTCACTCATCTTGGTTTCGATCCAGAATTCGTTGTCCGGATCACGTAAGGCGACGGGCGGAGCAAAGTCTTCGATGGCGCGGTCCATGGCATCCAACCATCGCTGGGCTTCCGGCCCTTCGAAAAGGGTTGTGCCGATGCGTTTGGAATCGGAGGGCTTGACGGATGCACGTCCTTTCTGCTCCGCGTATCGACGTAGCGTTTCCGCAGGCAGGAGGTAATTCTCTATCTCGCGGCGGTTCCACATATGTTCCACCAACTCGCCTTCTGATCTGAGTCGCCCTCGGTCGAGGCGATCGAAGATTGCATATCCCACCAGATCGGTTTTCGCCTCCCGCAGACCGTAGAAGTGGGAGCGGGCGTAGGCCAGGTTGTCGCCGACGTAATGAACGAAGGGGCGCTCCAAGACGTGGCGAGCCTCATGCTGCAGCACCGTGGCAAAGGCGAGCAACAAATCCACATCGGTTGAACCTTCTACATACAGCACGAAACCGGTGATCTCTGCTTTGTAATAATCTTCGAACCTGATTTCCTTTAGCGCTTTGAGCACTTGAGCCTTTTTTTCGACCCGATGAGGGTGTCCCACAAAGGCGACCAGGGCGTCCTGTTGGGCGGCCTCGTTCAGTATCACTTCCGAGTGTGAGGTGCAAATCACCTGCGTGCCGTTGTCTGAAGCTGTCTCTCTGATCACTTTGTAGATCTCACGCTGTCTCAGTATCTCCAGATGTGCGTCCGGTTCGTCCAGCAACAGGACGCTGTCCTGGTTGAGATCGATAAAAGACAGCAATAGCAAGGTTTGCAACATTCCCCTCCCGGCGCAGGAGAGGTCCAAGCGTGATCCCGACCTGGTTACATAAGTAACCTCTACCTCGCCTCTGTCAGGAATCAGACGAGGACGGTCCAGTGAAACGCCGTACAGAGACAGGATGCGCTGTTTCAGCGCACCCCACCGCTCTTGCCCATCAGCAAGTTCCGTAACCCGATGACAAAGGTTGCGCAGCACCTCGGCGGTGCGACCCTCCCCGATGCGGACATCTATAGCTCCGGGATCCAGCCGGGTCTCGTTGGCGGCCAACCCTGACATGGGATTCAGAAGTTCCATCTTTGGCCATAGCGTCCGAGGCAGAACGGGCATGCGTTCCGAGCCGTCAGGAGTAATACGCAGCGGTCGGCAATAGAAGCTTTCCTCATTGGTGTAGTCGAACTCCAGTCCGCATGACCAGGGCTCGCCGCCCGTAACTCCCTCTACTATGATCTCCATGCGGATGTTCCGGGTGCCCCGCCGGTCCTCATCGCGGTAGGTCTGGCGGACGCGCAATTCTCTCCAAAGAAAGCGAGCCGAGGGAACAGGGACTGCCAAGAGATCACGGCGGTTGACGGCCACTCCCGGCCGTTGGGGTGGTGCTGATTCCCCTCGCTTCTGTGTCCATCGCCTCAGCCCGAGTTCCCATAGCATGAGAGCTTGAAGGGCGGAAGTCTTGCCCGAGTCGTTCGGGCCTATGAGAACGACCGGGTTGTCCAGTTCGACTTCAGCATCAGCCAAACTTTTGAAGTCGCGGACGATCAACTTCGTCAGCATCGCAGGGATTCTAAGCTCGGCCAGGGCCGCCCAAGGTTGGCCCAGGCCGAGACGATTCGGACGATCACCCGGGTGGCGCGGTGCATGTCCTCGGCGTCCACCCACTCGTCGGGGCCGTAGAAGTTTCCGGCCAAGGCGCCGAAGCCCACGGTTGCGGCGTTCAGGCAGCGGATCGGGAAGCGAATATCGGAGGCCACGTGGGCCGGGTACACGGTTGGGGTGACTCCGGTTTCGGCGGCGATGGCTTCGGTCGTGGCGGTGACAAGGGGATGATCGGCGGGAATCTCGGCAGGGTTGGACCGGACGCCGAACAGGTGGGTGGAGAGGGCGCCGGCTCTCAAGGCCGCAACCTTCAGGCTCTCATACACCTCGGCGACTGTCCCGTGGCGGAACCACACCGCGCCCTCCGCCACCGCCCTCTCGGGCAGCACGATCGGATCGCTTCCGGCCGAAATCCGGTTCATCGAGCAAATCAAGTCGTCCTGGCCGGCCCACCGGTCGACGGCATCCAGAACTGCCCGTAGGCGGCTGAATGCGTTTACTCCCTGGCGGGGGTCCTCGGAGACGGGGGTGCGGATCTCCACCGGATCGGGACGGCGCCCCACTGTTTCGATGCGGAAGTTGAAGAATCCCCGGGTGGCGGCTTTGAAGTGGGTCAGGCCCCGGCCGGTCTCGGCGGGATGGCAGTAGATGGAGGCATCCACCTTTCCCACCCTGGCCATGGCGGGAAGGGTCCCCAACCCGCCCCCCAGCTTTCCGTGCACCAGTCCCATCACCACCCTCACCCCCTCCAGATGGGGAAGCAACGCCCGGGTGGCCGCCAGCACGGATGCAACACCTGCCTTGTCGTCGGCGGTCCCCACGCCGTAGATCCGGTTGCCAACCCGGGTGGCCTGGTAGGGGTCGGTAAGCCAGTCGTCGGTGGGATCGGGGCGCTCGGTGTCGGTGTGGGCGAACAGGAAGATCCCCGGCCCGTCGCCCCATGATCCCAGCACGCTCACCATCTGCTCGGGATCGGCGGTGGCCGGCTGCGGCGGGCACCAATCGGGATGGTTCTCCAACTCGCCCACCACCGGGGTGACCAGCTCCACGTCCATCCCCAGCTTCTCGACTTCCCCGGCGCACAACTCGTGCACATCGGAGGGTTCGGCCCGCACGCTTCTCCGCGACACGAGAGCATCGAGCAGGTCTCGCTCGTAGCCCCGCAGTTGGCCGGTCGACTCCAACGCGGCGTCCAGGTCAACCGGCATGGCAACCAACCTCCCTCGTTACGTGATAGCCTTTCTTGTCGTGACAAGAGTCGATTCGGTTTCCGTGAAAGGGGAGACGGATAATCCGGCTCCTCCGGATGCGCTGATCATCGGCCACTACGGATTCCGAAACCTCGGGGATGAGGCCATCCTAGCCGGGATGTTGGATCTGTTGGCAGAGACGAACCCGGGCGGCCGATGGACGGTGGTGTCGGGGGACCCTCAGGAGACCCGGGCCAGGTACGGGGTGTCGGCCGTGGACCGGGCTGACATACCTGCCGTGGTGTCGGCGGCCTACCAATCGAAGATGGTGATAGTGGGGGGCGGGGGCCTTCTGTCGGACCAGTGGGGATTTCGGCCGGAACATGCTCTCAGCAGAGAGGCGGGGGACATTCCTGGTTATCTCGGGCCGGCCCTGGCCGCAGCCGAGGCGGGGCGGCCGGTCCTGGTCTGGGGAGTGGGGGTGGGGCCTTTCCTGGACTCCCGGTCTCCCAGGTGGGTTAGTGCGCTGGGCGAGGCCGCCTCGGCTTTCACTGTCCGCACCGAACGAGACCGCGCCGAACTGGAGTCGCTCGGCATCGGGGGTTCGGCGGTGGTGGGAGATCCCGCCTGGCTGGTCGCTCCCTCCGACCTGCCGCCCGCCCTAAATTCGGCCTTGTCGGAGACCCCTCGACCCATCGTGGCGGTAGCCCCCCGGTCGTGGGGTTCGGTTTCGGCGCAGGCCACCCGGGAGCGTGGGTTGGCGGAGGCACTGGATGTCTTCTGCGAAAGGCACGGGGGATCGGTGCTGTTCGTGTCCATGCAGGAGTTGGAGTCCGACGACTTCGACGACCGCGCGTGCTGTGAGCGGATCAGCCGCAGGATGCGCACGTCAAGGGTGCTTTTCGCCCCATCGGATCTGCGTCCGGGACAGTTGATCACGGCTTTCGGGCGGTGCGAGCTTGCTCTCAACATGCGCCTGCACGGAACGATCCTGGCGGCGATGTGCAGAACACCCTCTGTCTCGATCTCCTACGATCCCAAAGTCACCCGCATGGCTGATGAACTGGGCCTGGGGGACCATTGCATCCCCGATGGCGAGGTCTCACGGGACCGCTTGGCGGAGGCGCTCGAGGCGGTCTGGAGCAACTATCCCGATCTCTCCCACTTCATGTTCGTCCAGGCAGAGTTGATGCGAGCCGGCGCCCGCCGCGTCCTGCCCATGGTCAGGAAGGCGATGTCGGAGGGATCCGAGGAAGCGCCCTCCACTGATCAGCAGGTGATCCAGCGGGAGATGACTCTTGCCTTGACCCGGAACCTCCTGGAGACCCAGAGCAGTCTGGATGAGAGCCGAGTGGACAACCTGGATCTCAGGGACCGCGTTCTCCGAAGCGAGGACGCCCTCCGATCCCTCCGGGACAAGTTGCACAACACGCAGAACGATTTGCAATACACCAGGAAGGAGTTGCAATACACCAGGGAGGAGGCCCGACAGAAACTGGAGGCGGCATACGATCAGCACCGGTTCGCCGAGCGCAGAGGCGATTTGCTGCAACTGGAGCTCGACAACCTGCGCCAGACCCGCGCCTTGCGTCTGGTGACCAAGTACTGGCGGGTCCGCCAGAAGCTTCGCCGGACCATGATGACGAGCGCCGCTTCTGACCCGGGCGACCCGGGAGACCCTGGCGACCCTGTCCGTCCCGTGGAGCGGAAACCGTCCATCCCCGCCGAGGTGACCGGGCGAATCGGTGAGAGCAGGGGAGTGGTGGTCTTCCTACTGAACATCGAGTGGTACATCCACCTGTTCCAGCGTCCCCAGCAACTGGCGCAGGCCTTCGCCCGACTGGGCTACACGGTGGTCTACGACAATTCCAACCAGGGCGAGCCCGGCTGGGAAGAGATTGAATCCCGGCTGTTCCTGTATAACGGCCTTCCCGAGGTCCTCCATCAACTGCCCGACCCCCTGGTGTGGGCGCTCACCTACAACTGGGAGAGAGCCGCCGCCTACCCGGAGGGAACCAGGACCCTGTATGACTGGATAGACGAGCTTGATGTGTTCGACGGTTACGAACCGCGCAAACTGGAGCGACTGCACGGCCTGGGCCTGTCCGGGGCGTCAATAACCGCGGCCAGCGCCAGGAGCCTCCTGAGGCGGGCCAGAGAGCAACGCCCCGACACCCTGTACCTCCCCAACGGGGTGGAATACGAGCATTTCGCCAACTGGGAAGTGTCATCTCCCGCCCATCCCGCTCTCCAAAGATTCCTGGCGAAGGGTCGGCCCATCGCTGGCTACTACGGAGCGATCGCCCGGTGGATGGACTACGATCTTCTCGCCGAAGTGGCCCGAAGCCGGCGGGACTGGAGCTTTGTCCTGATCGGTCCCGCCTACGACCAGAGCGCCAGAAACCGTCCCCTGTTCTCCCTGCCCAATGTCGAGTGGATAACGGCCCAGCCCTACGGGGACCTTCCGAGATGGCTGCAATCCTTCGACGTGGCCATGATCCCCTTCGTGGTGAACGAGATTACGGTTTCAACCTCGCCTCTCAAACTCTTCGAGTACTTTGCGGGGGGAAAGCCGGTGGTCTGCAGCCGGATGCCCGAAGTGGTGGCCTTTCCCGAGGTCCGTTCCTATGATGATGCCGAGGGAATGTCCCAAGCATTGGATCTGGCTCTGGGAGACTCCAAGAATCCCGAAATACGAAATCGACTGCGACAGCGGGGAGAAGAGAATTCCTGGATTGCCAGGGCACGCACCGTTGCGGAGAAACTTGAACAAGGAGGTTGAAGATGTGGTTGACCGACGCAAGAGTGGTCGACGTCGTCAAAGGGAAGATACAGGACGGGATGAGCGTCGAGATCTCGGGCGGAAGGATCGGCGCCATCCGCAAACACCCGGGCGCCGGGGAGCGAATGAGCCTGGGCGGACGGTACCTCACGCCGGGTCTGATCTCGGTGCACACCCACTTGTCGGTGGTCTATCCGTTCTCCGCCACTGACGAGAACGAGAACCCGGGCCTGACCGTGCTGCGCTCCTACGAGCGGGCGAAGGACGCCCTCCAGGCGGGTGTGACCACTATCCGATGCGTCCATGAGTTGAACCAGGCCGATCTGCTGCTGGCCGAAGCCGGCCGGGCGGGTTGGGCCGACGTCCCCCGGATCGTGGGCGCCGGACGGGCCATCTCCAAGCCGGGCGGTCACGGCGACGGGATCGGCAGCGTCATCGCCGACGGACCGGAAGCCTTCCGGGAAGCGGCCCTGGCGGAACTGGACTCGGGCTGCCGGCACATCAAGGTCTTCATAACCGGCGGGATCGCCAACCTTAATGAAGCCTTCGACCATCCCGAGATGAGCCAGGCGGAGATGAAGGCGACGGTGGACGCGGCGGCCAAACGGGACACCTATGTGGTGGCACACGCCGGTTCGTCCAAGGCCATCAACTGGGCGCTGGATGCCGGAGTACGCTGCTTTGAGCACGCCTACGATCTCGACCAGGAGACCGCCGGGCGGATGGCGGCAAAGGGTGTGTTCCTCACTCCCACGTTGTGCGTGACCCGTTCCCAGGAGTGGATGCGCTGGAAGGGGTTCGAAGAGTTCCAGATCGAGACTTCTCTGCAGGTGGGGCCCATGCATCTGGCCAGTATCCGCCGGGCGGTGGCGGCGGGAGTCACCATGGTGAACGGGACCGACTATCCACCCGGCGATCCCATCGACGGGACGTCGGTGACGGTGTACGAGATGGGACTTATGGAAGGGGCCGGGCTTCATCCCCGACTGGCCCTGGCCGGGGCCACCTCCAACGCTGCCCGTCTCTTGGGATTGGAGTCGGAGATCGGTACTGTTGAGCAGGGCAAAATGGCCGATCTGGTGGCGGTGGATGGAAACCCGTTGACGGATGTGTCGGCGATGAGAGATATCTCCTTCGTGATGCAGTCCGGTCGGGTGGTGCGGGACGACCGGCCGGCGCCCTGACAACAACGTCTCCGCTGAGAAAGAAGATGACTGAACGCAAACACCGCTTGGCGGTGGACATAGGCGGAACCTTCGTCGACGCCATCGCCTATGACGAGCAAAGCGGCAAGATCACGGTGCGTAAGGCGCCCACCACTCCCGCGGCGCCGGCGGACGGCGTGATTACCGCCACCCGGGCCACCAACGCCTCCCTGGAGGAAACCTCCGTCTACACCCACGGCACCACCCTCGGGCTCAACGCAATTCTGGAACGAAAGGGAGCGGTGACCGGCATAATCACCAATGCAGGCTTCCGGGACATTTTCGAGATTGCCCGCGGAGATCTACCCAGCGGTTCCAAGTATGACTTCCAGTACCGGCGCCCGGAACTGTTGGTCAAGCGACGTCACACGGTGGGGGTTCCCGGGCGCATCGACCACCGCGGCAAGGTAATAACAGAACTGGACCACCAGGCGGTGATAGAGGCGGGTCGCCAACTGTCGGAGCGGGGAGTGGAGTCGGTGGCGGTCTGTTTTTTACACTCCTACGCCAACACCGAACACGAAGAGGCCGCCAAGAGCATCCTGACCAAGGCCTTTCCCGACCTTACGGTCTCTGTTTCCATCGATCTGGTGAAGGAATACCACGAGTACGAACGGACTTCGACCGCGGTGGCCGATGCCTACATAAGGCCAATCCTGGGAAGGTATCTCACCGACCTGGAAGACCGGTTGCGGGAGGGAGGTTTCGACGGTTCCTTTTTGATAATGCGTTCGGCGGGTGGGGCGATGACTTCCGAGATCGCCCGGCTGTCACCCCTCCTCACCGTATTTTCCGGTCCGGCCGGAGGCATCGCCGGCACCATCAGTCTGGGAGGAAACACCGGGCGCTCCTCTCTCATCTCTTTCGATGTGGGAGGTACCAGCCTCGATGCCTGCGTCATCGTGGACGGGACGCCCACCGAGGTCTACGAGGCGGAGATCGAAGCCCTTCCCATCCGCATCCCGGTGTTCGACATCCGCACCATCGGCGCCGGGGGCGGTTCCATCGCCTGGATGGACAAGGGACTCCTACGAGTGGGGCCCCGGAGCGCCGGCGCCGTTCCCGGGCCGATCTGCTACGGACGGGGGAATACCGAGCCCACTGTCACCGATGCGGCCCTGTGTCTGGGATACCTGGCGGCGGACGAGTTCCTGGGAGGCGAGATGAGCCTTGACGGGGAGGCGGCGGTCCGGGGGGTTACCGAGAAACTGGCCGAACCCCTCGGTATGTCCGCCGAACGGGCCGCCGCCTCGGTGTTCGACGTACTGCTGGCTCGTACCGTGGGCGCCATCCGGGAGATCACGGTGGAGCGGGGTCTCGATCCCAGGGAGTTTTCGTTGGTGGCCTTCGGCGGTGCCGGACCGATGCTGGCGCCGCTTCTGGCCAGGGAGATGGAAATGCCCGAGGTAGTGGTGCCGGCCGCCCCGGCGGTGTTCTCCGCCTGGGGGATGCTGATGTCCGACCTGGAATACGACGTGGGACAGACGGTCCTGACCATGCTGGACGACGCAGCTCTCGCCGAGATGGAGGGCGTGTTGGCCCGACTGGAGAGGGAGGCCGACCAGGTGCTGGCGACCCAGTCCGTGCCGGTGGAGAACCGGGTCTTTCTCAGACGACTCGATCTGCGTTACAACGGTCAGGAACACACCTTGTCGGTCGATTTGGAAGAGGCCGACGACCAGCAGTCGGTGGCCGCCAAATTCCACGACCAGCACCGGGAGCGCTACGGTCACGAACTGAACGAGGAAATCCAGATTCTGACGGCCCGGGTCAGGGCGATCGGGCTCTTGGACAAGCCTTCCGGCCATCTCGACGCCGACCCGGATTCAGGGCTTGACGGGTCGGAGAGTCGAGTCGGGGAGCGTTACGCTTTCGACTTCGCCACCAGGGAGCGCCGCCTGTTCCCTCTCTACGAGCGGCGCCTTCTTCAACCGGAAGTAGAGATTGAGGGTCCGGCCATCATTCGGGAGCCCACCTGCGTGACGATCGTCCACAGCGACCAAAGCGCGGTGCCCGACCATTTGGGGAACCTGGTGGTTAGGTGAGCATCCGGCCGAAACTGGACGGCGCCACCGTGGAGGTGATCCGTCACTACCTGAATTCCACGGCCGAGCAGATGCGTCGCACCCTGGTGAGGACCGCCTTCAACCCGGTGATCTACGAGGTGCTGGACTTCGGTATCTCTGTCTACGACCGCAAGCGTCGGCTGATCTCCGAGTCATCAGGGATTCTTTCCTTCCTCGGCGCCAACGACTTCGCCATCCACAAGGGCGTCGAGAAGGTGGGGATCGAGAACCTGCACCCCGGGGATGTGGTGATAATCAACGTTCCTTACTGGAGCGGGGCGCACGCCGCCGACGCCATGATGTTCACGCCGATATTCGGCGAGGGAAGCGATCTGCCTGACGCCTACCTGGCGGTGCGGGCCCATTGGATGGATCTGGGGGCGAAGGACCCCGGCTACGTGCTGGACTCCACCTCCGTCCACCAGGAAGGGCTGATCCTTCCGGCCGTCAAATTGATCAAGCGGGGGGTGGTGGACCCCCAGATCATGGCCATCCTGCGATACAACTCCAGGATGCCGGAGACAATCATCGGGGATTTCAATGCCCAGATCTCGGCCATGCGGGTGGGGGAGCGGCGCCTTCGTCAGATCTGGGAGAAGTTCGGGCTTGCAGAGGTCGACGCGGCCATCGACATGATCATCGAGCATGGCGCCGAAACCGCCCGGGAGGCGGTGCGGGCAATGCCGGACGGACAGTGGTCGGCGCATGACTGGCTGGACGACGACGGGGTTTCCCATGACCTGATCAGGATGGCGGTTACGGTCACCATCGAAGGCGACAGATTCACCGTCGATTACGGCGATTCCGACCCGGGCGTGCCCGGTCCGGTGAACATTCCGTTCGGGAGCACCTTGAGCCAGGCTAAGAACGTTTTCAAATCGCTTACCACGCCGGAGACTCCCGCCAACCACGGCCACTACCAACCCCTCGAGGTGATCTGTCCGCCCGGGAATCTTTTCCATGCGGTCTATCCGGCCGCCACCTACACGCTCTGGTCGGCGATGGTGTCCTTCGAGTTGATCAACAAGGCGCTGGCTCAGGGGATGGACCACATCGCGGCCTCCTCGGGTTCCGACGAACCCGGGTTCATGGCGGTGGGCACCCATCCCGACACCGGGGAGATGTACTCGGTCAGCAACAACGAGGGGATCGGGTGGGGCGCCACCCCCGATCACGACGGCTCCAACGCCCTGCAGCATCTCTCCACCACTGCGGTCCGCAACACCTCCATGGAGGTCCTGGAGCACAAGTCTCCGATCTTTCATGAGCGGTTGGAGTTGCGCCGGGACTCGGGCGGGGCCGGCCGGTGGCGGGGCGGCCTGGGCGTCTGCCGGGAGGTGAAGTGGCTGGCGGTGGGGGAACTGTTGTCGATGAAGAAGAAGACCAAGACCAAGCCGTGGGCGCTTCACGGGGGACATGAGCCGGAGACCACCAACACCATGATCGTGTGGCCGGACACCGACCGGGCTCATCGAGCGAGGATGGAGAGGTTCACCATGCAGCCCGGAGAGGGTTTCCGCAACTTCTCGGCGGGCGGCGGTGGCTGGGGCGATCCCCTGGACCGTCCCGTCGAGTTGGTGCGGCAGGATGTTATGGACGAATATGTCTCCGTGGAGCAGGCCGAGAAAGTGTATGGGGTAAAGGTGGAGGCGGACGGAACGGCGACTGCGACCGGAGCTCGGCAGAGTTACCAACACTTGTAAATGGTCGTCGTGGATGAGGTGAACGCCCGTCCTGCACTGGACGGCGCCACCGTGGAGGTGATCCGTCACTATCTCAACTCCACGGCTGAGCAGATGCGTCGCACCCTGGTGAGGACCGCCTTCAACCCGGTTATCTATGAGGTGCTGGACTTCGGCATCTCCATGTACGACCGGGACCGGCGGCTGATCTCCGAGTCATCGGGGTTGCTCTCTTTCCTGGGCGCCAACGACTATGCCATTCACAAGGGCGTTGAAAAGGTGGGGATCGAGAATCTTCACGCAGGCGACGTGGTGATGATCAACTATCCCTACTGGAGTGGCGCCCATGTATCCGACGCCATGTTGTTCGCTCCGGTGTTCGCCAAAGGAAGTGACCGCCCCGACGTCTATCTGGCGGTGCGGGCTCACTGGATGGATCTGGGCGCCAAGGATCCGGGTTACGTGCTGGATTCCACTTCCATGCACCAGGAGGGGCTGATCATGCCGGGCATCAAGGTGATCAAACGGGGGACGGTGGATCAGCAGATAATCGACATCCTGCGATACAACTCCCGGATGCCTGACACCATCATTGGGGACTTCAATGCTCAGGTGGCGGCGCTGCGGGTGGGGGAGCGGCGGTTTCGTCAGATCTGGGAAAAGTTCGGGCTGGCCACCGTGGACGCCGCCGTTGATCGCATCATCGAGCATGGGGCCCAAACCGCGACGGAGGCGGTGCGGGCGATGCCCGATGGAGAGTGGTCGGCGCACGATTGGCTGGATGACGACGGGATCTCCTATGACCTGATCAGGATGGCGGTGAAAGTGACGATCGATGGGGAGAGATTCACCGTGGACTATGGTGACTCCGACGGAGCGGTACCCGGGCCGGTGAACATGCCGTTCGGCAGGACGCTGAGCATGGCCAAGGCGGTGTTCAAGTCTCTGACAACTCCCGGCACCCCCGCCAACCATGGCCATTACCGACCGCTGGCGGTGTCCTGCCCGCCGGGCAATCTGTTCCACGCCGTATACCCGGCGGCCACCTTCACACTCTGGACCGGCATGGCGTCTTTCGAGTTGATCCACAAGGCGTTGGCCCGGGGGATGGATGAGATTGCAGCCTGTTCCGCTTCCGATGAGCCAGGGTTCATGGCGGTGGGGACCCATCCCGACACCGCAGAGATGTATGCGGTGAGCAATAACGAGGGGATCGGCTGGGGCGCAACCCCCAACCACGATGGGGCCAATGCCTTGCAGCATCTTGCCATGACTGCTGTCCGCAACACATCAATGGAGGTCTTGGAGCACCGCTCGCCCATCTTTCACGAACGGTTGGAGTTGCGCCAGGACTCGGGCGGGGCCGGCAGGTGGAGGGGTGGTCTGGGGATCTGCCGCGAGGTTAGGTTCCTGGCCACCGGCGAGATGCTGTCGATGAAGAAGAAGACCAAGACCAAGCCGTGGGCGCTTCGGGGTGGGCGCCGGCCGGAGACCAATGCCATGATCGTGTGGCCCGACACCGACCGCGCTCATCGGGCAAGGATGGAGAGGTTCACCATGCAGCCGGGTGATCGGTTCCGTAATCTCTCAGGGGGCGGCGGTGGTTGGGGGGATCCCCTGGACCGACCCATCCCGTTGATCCGTGAAGACGTTCTGGACGGATATGTCTCGCCGGAACAGGCGGAGAAGGTGTATGGGGTGAGGGTGGAGGCGGACGGAACCGCCACTGCGACCGGGGCGCGCCTCAATCGACCGACATCGTTAATGCCTGGCCATGGCTGAGGTGAGTACCGCCCTGGACGGCGCCACCGTGGAGGTGATCCGTCACTATCTCAACTCCACGGCTGAGCAGATGCGCCGCACTCTGGTGAGGACGGCGTTCAATCCGGTTATCTATGAGGTGCTGGATTTTGGCATCTCCATGTACGACCGGGACCGTCGGTTGATCGCCGAGTCGTCAGGGCTGCTTTCCTTTCTGGGCGCCAACGACTACGCCATTGTCGAGGGTGTCGAAAGAGTGGGCGCAGAAAACCTTGACCCCGGCGATGTGGTGATTCTCAATTACCCCTACTGGAGCGGGGCGCACGCGGCTGACGCCATGATGTTCGCTCCGGTGTTCGCCGATGGGAGTGATGTGCCCGATGGCTATCTGGCGGTGCGGGCGCATTGGATGGACCTGGGCGCCAAGGATCCCGGCTACGTTCTGGACTCCACCTCTGTGCATCAGGAGGGGCTGATCCTGCCGGCCGTGAAGTTGGTCCGTCGGGGCAAGATCGACCAGCAGATGATGGCCATCCTCCGATACAACTCCCGGTTGCCGGTGAATATCATTGGGGACTTCAATGCCCAGGTCGCCTGTCTACGGGTGGGGGAGAGGCGGCTCCACCAGATCTGGGAGAAATTCGGCTTGAGCACGGTGGATGAAGCCGTCGACCTGATCATCGGGCACGGAGCTGAAACGGCCCGGGATGCGGTGCGGGCGATGCCGGATGGACAGTGGTCGGCCCATGACTGGCTGGATGACGACGGGGTCTCCCATGACCTGATCAGGATGGCGGTGACGGTCACCATCGAAGAGGACACGTTCACGGTGGATTATGGTGACTCCGACGGAGCGGTTCCCGGGCCGGTGAACATGCCTTTCGGGAGTACGGTGAGCCTGGTCAAGAATGTCTTCAAGTCTCTGACCACCCCCCACGCTCCTGCCAACCACGGCCATTACCAGCCGCTTCGGGTGATCTGTCCCCCCGGGAATCTCTTCCATGCCGTCTACCCGTCCGCCACCTACACTCTCTGGACCGGTATGGCCGGCTTTGAGTTGATCAACAAGGCGCTTGCCCAGGGTATGGATCAGATCGCTGCATCGTCGGGCTCCGACCTGCCGGGATTCATGGCGGTGGGCACCCATCCCGACACCGATGAGATGTTCTTGGTCAGCAACAACGAGGGGATCGGGTGGGGGGCGACTCCCAAGTACGACGGGGCCAACGCGCTGCAGCATCTCTCCACCACCGCGGTCAGGAATACCTCGATGGAGGTCTTGGAGCACAAGTCTCCGATCTTTCATGAGCGGTTGGAGTTGCGTCAGGACTCGGGTGGGGCCGGCAGGTGGCGGGGCGGTCTGGGAGTCTGCAGGCAAGTTAGGTTCCTGGCCACCGGCGAGGTGCTTTCCATGAAGAAGAAGACCAAGACCAAGCCGTGGGCGTTGCGGGGTGGGCACGAGCCGGAGACCAATGCCATGGTGGTTTGGCCCGACACCGACCGGGCACACCGGGCTCGGATGGAGAGATTTACCATGCATCCCGGAGATCGGTTTCGTAACCTCTCAGGGGGCGGGGGAGGATGGGGTGATCCTCTGGATCGCCCAATCGAGTTGGTACGACAAGACGTTCTGGATGAATATGTGTCGGCTGAGCAGGCGGAAAAAGCGTATGGAGTCAACGTGCGGACGGACGGGACCGCCGCCCCAACCGGGGCGCGTCTGGACCGCTCCCCGTCCTGAGGGTCCAATCCGATGACTGCCGAAACCATCCTCGTCAGCGGCGCCAGAGAGCACAATCTCAAGGACATCACGGTCGAACTTCCCCGAGATGCGTTTATTGTTCTGACCGGGCTGTCGGGATCGGGCAAGTCCAGCCTGGCTTTCGACACCGTCTACGCCGAAGGGCAGCGTCGGTACGTGGAGTCGCTGTCGGCGTATGCTCGGCAGTTTCTGGGGCAGATGGACAAACCCGACGTTGACTTCATCGAGGGGCTGTCACCCGCCATCTCCATAGACCAGAAGACCTCCAGTCGCAATCCCCGCTCGACGGTGGGGACCGTGACGGAGGTTCATGACTATCTGCGACTCCTATTCGCACGGATAGGTATTCCCCACTGCCCCAACGACGGGGAGGTGGGTGAAGCGCCAGACTCCCCAGCAAATCGTGGATCGCATCCTGGAACTGGAGGATGGTGTGCGGTTCATGGTGCTGGCGCCGGTGGTGGAAGGCCGAAAGGGTGAATATCAATCCCTGTTCAAGGACCTGATAAGGCAGGGATACAGCCGGGCGCGGGTCGATGGCGAAGTGCAGTATCTCGATGAGGAGATCAGGTTGGATCGTTACTACCAGCACACCATCGAGGTGGTGGTTGACCGGTTGGTTCGAAGAGAGGGGATGGAGGAACGTCTCACCCAGTCGATCGAGACCGCCCTGGGGTTGGCCGAGGGCAAAGCGATGGTGGATGTCATCGACGGCCCTACCCTGAGCTTCAGCCAGCATCTGGCCTGCGACCGCTGCGGGTTCTCATTCTCCGAACTCGCTCCCCGCAATTTCTCTTTCAACAGTCCCTACGGTGCCTGCCCGACCTGCGCAGGCATCGGCGCCCGATACCAGGTGGCCGAAGACCTGGTAGTGCCCAATGATCGCTTAACGGTGGCTGAAGGAGCGATAGCTCCGTGGGCATATCAGTTCAGCGGCTATTACTCCCGGCTGCTGGACGCGTTGTCTCAGAATGTGGGGTTCAGCCTCCACACTCCCTGGCGGGAACTCTCTGCTCCGGTGCGAGAGGAGATCCTGCACGGAGGCGAAGGACGGCAACTGCGGGTGAGCTATCGCAACCGCCGGGGTAGACGGCGAGTCTGGACCACCCGCTACGAGGGAGTGATCCCTCAACTGGACCGCCGACACCGGGAGACCGGTTCGGATTCCGCCCGGGACTCCTACCGCCAATATATGCGACAAGTCCCGTGCGATGACTGCGGGGGCGCCCGGCTGGGGGCGGTCTCCCGGGCGGTGACGGTGGGAGGGCGGACCATCCACTGGGTGTCGGAACTTTCGCTGGATGAGTCGCTCGACTTCATAGACGGTCTCCGGCTCACCGACCGGGAGATGGCCATCGCCGAGCGGGTGCTCAAGGAGATCCGTTCCCGCATCTCCTTTCTGCTGGATGTGGGACTGGGATACCTGACCCTGGGAAGATCGGCCGCCACCCTGGCGGGGGGGGAGGCGCAGCGCATCAGGCTCGCCACCCAGATCGGTTCGGGACTGGTGGGGGTGCTGTACATCCTCGACGAACCCTCAATAGGCCTTCATCAGCGCGACAACCTAAGGTTGATCGAAACTCTCAACAGGCTGCGGGATCTGGGCAACACTCTGCTGGTGGTGGAGCATGACGAGGAGACCATCCGCTGTGCCGACCACGTGGTGGACATCGGCCCCGGAGCGGGAGCGCACGGCGGACGGATCGTTGCCCAGGGAACGGTGGAGGCTATCTGCCGGGAGCGTTCTTCGATTACCGGTGACTATCTGGCCGGACGCCGGACCATTCCCATTCCCGCCGTGAGAAGGCCGGGCAGCGGGAACAGCATCCGCGGTGCTTGGCGCAGCCGAACATAACCTGCAGCATTTGGACGTGGAGTTCCCGTTGGGAAAGCTGATTTGTGTAACCGGTGTTTCCGGCAGTGGTAAATCCACGCTCGTGGAGGAGATCCTTTACAAGGCGCTGCTTCGTAATATCTACCGCTCCCGGGTGCTGCCCGGTCGTCATCTGCAGATCCAGGGGATAGAGCACATCGACAAGGTCATAAACATCGACCAGTCACCCATCGGCCGCACTCCCCGCTCGAACCCCGCTACCTACACCAAGGTATTCGATCACATCCGCGCCCTCTTCTCCAGGGTGCCCGAGTCCCAGGCCAGGGGATACAAGCCGGGAAGGTTCTCTTTCAACGTGAGAGGGGGTCGCTGCGAGGAGTGCCGCGGGGATGGGACGATCAAGATCGAGATGCACTTCTTGCCGGATGTCTACGTCCCCTGCGAGCAGTGCCGGGGACGCAGATACAACCGGGACACGCTGCAGATTCTATGGAAGGGACAGAGCATCGCCGACATACTGGAGATGTCGGTTTCCCAGGCATTGAGGCTTTTTGAGCATCATCCCGCCATCGCCCGTACCTTCCGGACTCTGAGCGATGTGGGATTGGGCTACATCCGTCTGGGACAGGCGGCCACCACCCTCTCCGGCGGTGAGGCGCAGCGCGTCAAGTTGGCTTCGGAGTTGCGCAAACGCTCGGACAGGACGCACCATTTACATTCTGGACGAGCCGACCACCGGTCTCCACTTCGAGGACGTCCGCTGCCTGTTGGGGGTGCTGCACCGTCTGGTGGACGGGGGCAACACGGTGGTGGTGATCGAGCACAATCTGGATGTCGTCAAATCGGCGGACCACATCATCGACCTGGGACCGGAAGGCGGAAGCGGGGGAGGGCGGATAGTGGCCACCGGCTCTCCCGAAGAGGTGGCGGTCACCTCCGGGAGCCACACCGGTCGGTATCTCAACCGGATGCTGATCCCCCTCCTGGACCGCGCCGGATAATCCGGGACAAGGGATGGACCTCCCCTCAATATCGGGGGGTTAAAGGGCAGGTCAGAAGGACTTTCCATTTTGTTTACCGGTACAGTTACCACACTGGGGAGATTGCCCCCGTTTGGTGGCCATATTGATGTTAGGGTTTGAACCGCCCCGGCTTTATCGGAGTTGTAGGTGTGCCCCCACTTTTGCGGAGTCGGGACATTTGAATTGGGGGGCGGGTGTCCCGGACGACTTTGTGGTGTCTCCGCAAGAAGGGGGAGAGAGTTCCCCTTTCCTGTCCGTCTGGGAGGTGGTGTCTATCGTTTTTGGGGTGACACGAAGAGCTGTTTCTGGGGCGGGGTTTTGGATTGTGGGGGGTTGGGGGGCGTTGGCGATGGTGGCGGCGGTTTTGGCGGGGTCGTTGATGCCTGCTACGGCCAGGGCTGTCGATGGTCCTTACGCTGCTGATCCTCTGGGGCTGTTCGCCGAGTGGGACGAGACGTCTTATTACACGACCCGCCCGGACACTTTCGAGGTTTCGATCTGCCATCCCGACCGGGTAGATCCGACCCTCGGCGAAGCCGTTGATTACCTGAACAACGAGACTGGCCTTCGCGAGTACTGGTCGTCGGTGTCCAACGGCAAGTATTCGGTGCGTTTCGTGGCAGGCACCAACGTCACCAGCTTTCTGACTGCGGCGTGCTGGACCGAGGCCCAGAAACAGGCCTCCGGCCGGTATGCCGCCGGGTTCGTGATACAACCGCCCGGTATTCCCGGTGCTACGGAAGGGTCGGCGTTGATCGACAGTCCCGCCGCCGGGCGTACCTGGGGTCCTTCCGGCTCCAACGGACGGGTCATCCAAGTGGATTTTGTGGCAGGGCCGGATCTGCACCATATATGGGCCGATCATCAAGCTCACCTTATGGGGTTGACTTTCGACTGGCCGTCTTCGTTCACCGGTGTTCTGCACGAAGACAATTGGTTATATCAACTGGACAATCCGATGGACGTCATGAGCGGGTCCTATCTGATAGGGGGACTGGATCACAGTGACGACGTTTTTGAGGGTCTCACGGTTGGAACCATCGCTGCCAACCGGTACGCCGCGGGGTGGATAGCACCCTCGGATGTGCATGTTTTCGGGGGAGGAACCGATCGTGTCACCTTGCATGCCACGTGGGAAGCCGGAATGCAGATGCTCGTCGTGCCGTCTGGACAGCAGGGCTATTTCCTCACCTTCGGGGTTCGAGTGGCGAAGTATCACGACCGTGGCATACCCGAAGAAGGGGTGGAGTCCTACGTCATTGACCAGCGACCCCGAAAGTCGCCCTCCGGACCGGACGAGTGCCGCGACGAACCGTGCGCGGGTCAGGACCGTCGCACGACACCCTACCCGCATTCCACCGATACCAGCAGCGATGAAATCGGTTGGGAGTGGCCCAGCGACCCCACCATGCATGTTTCCCAACCAGGCGACGAGTTCACCTGGAACGACACCACCATCCGGGTGGTGCGGCGCATCGGCGACGCCTACGAAGTAGAAATCTCAGACGAAACCCCAGCAGAGGATCTTTTCACCGATGACGACGGAAGTGTTCACGAAGATGACATCAACCGGATCGCCAGCCTGGGTATCACCCGAGGATGCGCAACCGAGCCGGAACCACTGTTCTGCCCGGACCGGTCCGTGACCCGGGCGGAAGTGGCCGCTTTTCTCCTACGCGCTATCGGGGAACCCAACCCCCCAACACCCACCACCAATCCCTATGAGGACCTGGCCGACGGTCTGTGGTACACCAACTACGCTTTGAGGATCGCCCAGTTAGGAGTCGATACCGGCGCCGGCGGGCTGTGGCGCCCCAACGACCCGCTCACCCGGCTGGAAATGGCCGAGTGGCTGACCCGCATGTTCGACCACATCAACCAGGTGAACGCCCCGCAGGGCCTGTTCGAAGACGTGGCACAACAGCACTGGTCGGTCGTCGAGGGCCTCTACCAGACGGGCATCACCCGAGGATGCTCCACAGATCCTCTGTTGTACTGTCCTCATGGGGCGGTCACCAGAGCACAAACGGCGTCGTTCATCATTAGGGCACTTCCTAAAGCACCCGACGGGTAGTGGCGTTTCGACGGGTCATCCCGGGTTTGAATCAGCCCGTATCTCGGCGGCGGCCTGGTGGAATGCCACTGTGAGGACGGGGATTGTCATGGCCGACGGCACACTGGTCCCAACTACCTCATAAGACCTGGCGTGGCAGTGGCTCAGTTCAAACTGAACCATTACCCAGATTGGAGCAGGGCATCGCGTAACGTCAGCGCTGGTTGTCTCGTCAACCCGTTTGTTGCCTGGGGTCGGAAACACAAAGTTAGAGAGGTAAGCCCTCCACTGGACTTCTGGTTTGCCTCCTGGCTTCCATTTGGTGGCGTGAAGTTGGGTCACTTGCTCAGCAGCCTCGGCGAACGTTGGTGTCTTTTCTTCTCTGGGGTTGTGGTCTTCTTCGATTGCCCGCCGATTCTTGAGGGCCCGCTTGCGTGCCTTAGCGAGTGTGACCGCCGGGTAACTACCCAGTCCAAGCGTGGTTATGATTCGGTTGATGCGGACCCGTTGGGCCCATGTTTTCGAAAGGCGTCCTTCGATGGTTATTGGTTTAACAAGCAGGGATAGGCCGTGACCACCTCTACCGTCGCCGTAGCCTCCAGGGCGTTTCACGGTCTTGGCTATTCGTCTGTTGACCTGGGAGAACGGGGAGCATGTGGGATGAAACGGAATCTCGTGAAACCCGAAAGATAACGGTTGGACCGTCCCCCTACCCTTGAGATACCGGACTCTCCGGGCGCGTATTTCTTCCGGGACGGTCACGGCCGGGTGATCTATGTCGGCAAAGCCAAGTCGCTTCGCAAACGGGTACTCTCTTATTTCGGCACGCAACTGCATCTGCGCACGTCGGCGATGGTCGAATCCGCCCGGGACGTGGAATGGATCGTTGCCGGTTCGGAGGTGGAGGCCATCATGCTGGAGTACTCCCTCATCAAGGCTCATCGACCTCGCTTCAACATCCGTCTTCGGGACGACAAGAGCTACCCCTATCTGGCCATCACGCGTTCCGACCGATGGCCCCGCGCCCATGTGATGAGGGGAAGAAGACGCAAGGGAACCGCCTACTACGGTCCCTACGCCCACACTTACGCCATTCGCAAGACACTCGACCTGGTGTTGCGCACCTTCCCGGTGCGAACCTGCTCGGATTCGCTGTTCCGCCGGCAGCACCTGCAAGGTCGTCCCTGCCTGCTCTTTCATATAGAGAAGTGCTCCGGGCCTTGTGTGGGGGAGGTGTCCGAGGAGCAGTATCGCCAGGCCGTCGACGGTCTGTCCTCGTTCTTGCAGGGTGACGTGGACCATGTGGTGGATGGGTTGACGACCAGCATGCGCCAGGCCTCCGATGCATTGGAGTACGAAGCCGCCGCTCGTTACCGCGATCGACTGACCGATCTCGAGAAGGCATTGGCTCGCCAGGAGATGGTGACGGACCGGCGGGAGGACTTCGATCTCATTGCCCGGCACGGGGATGAGTTGGAGACGGCCATCTGGGTATTGTTCGTCCGCCGCGGGAGAGTGGTCGGCCAGCTCGGATCGGTGGTGGACCGGGTGGAAGAGGTGAGCGAGCAGGAGTTGATGGGCTCGATTCTCAGGGAGTTGTACGGGGACCGCGTACCGCCTTCGCTGGTGTTGATACCCGAACAGCCGCCCGATCCCAAGGTCTTCGCGGCATGGCTGGCTCAACGACGCGGAGGTCGGGTGGAAGTGCGGGTGCCCCAGCGGGGTGGGAAACGCCGGTTGATGGAGACCGCGGTAGCCAATGCGCGGGAAAAGTTCGGTCGTCACCGTTTGCGACGCCAGTCCGACCACAACGCCCGCGCCCGGGCGCTTCGGAGCCTCCAGGAAGTGTTGGGATTGCCTGAGTCGCCTTTGCGTATCGAGGCTTTCGATGTCTCCACCCTGATGGGAACCCACACGGTGGCGTCAATGGTGGTGATGGAAGACGGACTGCCCCGTAAAGCCGAGTATCGACGTTTCAAGATTCGCAAGGTACGAGGTCAGGATGACTTCGCTGCCATGGAAGAGGCGATCCGAAGAAGGTTCACCGCTTATCTGACCAGCCGCGACCAGTCCGCTCACCGGCAGAGTCGCTTTCGTTATCCCCCCTCCCTGGTGGTGATCGACGGGGGAGTCGGACAGTTGGGAAGGGCGGTGCGAGTGCTGGACGAATTGGACCTTGACATACCGGTGATCGGTCTGGCCAAGCGGATGGAGGAGGTCTACTTCCCGGATCTGGCCGAGCCGCTCCGTATCTCCCGCCGGGCCGAGGCTTTATACATCCTGCAGCAAATCCGGGACGAAGCTCACCGGTTTGCGGTGGAGTATCACCGTAAACTTCGATCCAAGGGGATGATGGAATCTTTGCTCGATGAGGCTCCCGGGATCGGCCCGGTCCGCAAGCGGGCCCTGTTGCGCAGGTTCGGGTCGCTTCGTCGCCTCAGGGAGGCGGATGTAGCGGAGTTGGCCGAGGTGGTGCCTGCCGGGGTGGCCGACGACCTTCACCTACTCTTACACGGGAAGTAGGCGCCTGTGGGCGAAACCCATCCGGCCCCGTCGGACCGCCGGCCTGAGCTCCTTCTGATCACCGGCATGTCAGGGGCCGGACGTGGATCGATGGCCCGGGTGTTGGAAGACCTGTCCTATCGGGTGATCGACAATCTCCCCCCCGCGATGATCGTCCAGTTCGCTTCGCCGGATCGGCGGCTGGCCGAGACCGCTCCGCTCGCCCTGGTGGTCCGGTCATGGGACTCGCCGCCGAGTCCCGAGAGAGTGATTGGCGATGCGGTCGAGCGGTTGAAGGAAATCGGGATCCGTTCCGCCGTGGTTTTCCTGGATGCCGAAGACCGCGTCCTTATCCGCCGTTACGAAGAGACCCGGCGCCCCCATCCCCTGGGGGGAGAGTCCCTTCCGGCGTCGATCTCCGCCGAGCGGAGTCTTCTATCGGGGTTGCGTGAATCCGCCGATGTGTTCATCGACACTTCCGACTTCAATATCCACCAATTCCGCGACAGGGTAGTTGCCCGGTTCGGCGGCGAAGGCAAGACCCGGACGATGCGTATCTCCGTCGTCTCCTTCGGTTTCAAGAATGGGCTGCCCCGCGACGCCGACGTAGTTTTCGATGTCCGTTTCCTGCCCAACCCGCATTGGAAACCTGATTTGCGTCCCAAAACGGGATCCGATCCCGAGGTGGCGGCCTTCGTGCTGGACAATCCCGACTCCGTGGAATTCATGCAGAGGGTTGTCGAACTGCTGCGATTCCTGGCGCCTCGTTATCGAGCCGAGGGCAAATCGTATCTGACTATTGCCGTGGGGTGCACCGGCGGTCGCCATCGCTCAGTGGCGATCTCCGAGGAGTTGTCCCGCCGACTGGCGGACCATCAGGTGGAGGTGTCGGTCTTTCACCGCGACGCAGGCGCCGGGTGAGTTCCTGTGGTTTGATGAACCTCTGTGGGTTTGCCCCGTCGTGCAGGTAAAATCCGAACGGCCTCCAAGGGGGTGAGATGGCATTGATGAAGATTGACCCGGCCGAGAACGTGCCGCTTTGGATGGACCATGAATTCGGGGTGATACGGATCCCTGGCACCCGGCTGAAGTTGGAAACGGTGATCTGTGAGTACTATAAGGGCTTTACAAGGCCGGAAGAGATCGTGTCTTCCTTCGACACCTTGACAGTGGAGGTTGTGGAACGAATTTTAGAGTGGTACCAGACCCGTCGGGAGGAGGTGGACGCTTATATGAAGTGGACAGAGGAGAGGGCAGAGCAGATCAGAACTCAATACGAACCGTATTTCAGGGAAGTCAGGCGTAGAAAGGAACAAGAGCGGCGACGCCCACAGGTCCAGTTGGCCAGCGGCGAGCGTTGATCCGGTTCCTCGCGGATGAGGACTTCAATTCCCGTGTGTTGACGATACTTCTCGAATCCGCCAAAAAAATACGAAGTAGAGATAGCGCTGTTTCGCGTACAGGATGTGGGATTGATGGGAATGGGTGATCGTGGGATTTTGGAATGGGCGGCAGCTAACGAGTGGACGGTGCTGACACATGATCGTAAGTCAATGGTGCCTTGTGCCTTGGAACGTATAGCAAATAGCCGGCGAATGCCAGGCCTCTTCTTCCTGCCCCAGGTTCGCCGGCCTGCGGAGGCCGCTTTTTCCATCCTGGATGAAGTCACCCTCCGACAGCATGAGGGTCGAGGCTGGAATAGCGAAGTGGTCTGGCCCTGATGGGACAATGCCCGACTACCTGACTCTGGACGATGTCGATACCGGGGGCCGCCGGGTGCTGGTGCGCGCTGACCTCAACACTCCGCTGGCCCATGGCGGGGTAGCCGACGATTTTCGCATCCGGGCGTCTCTGAGGGCGGTCCGGAGATTGCGTTCGGCGGGAGCCACGGTGGTAATGTGCAGCCACTTGGGCCGGCCGAAGGGCCCTGATCCCCGCTTCAGCCTGGCGCCGGTGGCCCGCCGCATGGAGGAGCTGGGCTGCTTTGCGGTGCGCCACCTGCCGGTGGTAGCGGGACCGCAAGCTTCCGAGGTGATTGGCCATGGTCGGCCAGGGGAGGTATTTCTCCTGGAAAACACGCGGTTCCATTCCAAGGAGACCTCCAACGATCCCCAACTGTCGGATCAGTTGGCGAAGTTGGCCGATCTGTTCTGCCAGGACGCCTTCGGTTCTGCCCACCGGGCTCATGCCTCCACCGTTGGAGTGGCGACCCGGGTCCGATCAGTCGCCGGTCCCCTCCTGGTGTCGGAATTGGAAGCGATGGGAAGACTGCTCGAAGATCCTCCCAGACCGTTCGTCGTGATCCTGGGCGGGGCGAAGGTCTCCGACAAGCTGGGAGTCCTGTCCGCCCTGGTTGAGATTTGCGATGTGCTGGCGATCGGGGGCGGCATGTCCTTCACGGCCCTGCTGGCCGAGGGATACAACGTGGGAAAGAGCCTGGTCGAGGAGCAGATGTCGCCTGCCATCGGAGAGTTGCTCCGAGGTCCTCATGGTGGAAAGGTGCTGTTCCCGGAGGATGTGGTGGCGGCCCGATCATTCCAGGCTGACGCCGAGCACCGGATCACGGCCGCGGCGAGTATCGGAGACGCGGAGATGGGGTTGGACATCGGCCCCCTTACTTCCGCTCGTATCGCCGATGTTTGCCGGGACGCGGCAAGCATTTTCTGGAACGGTCCGATGGGCGTCTTCGAATGGGAGACTTTTCGAGCCGGAACAGAGCGGGTTGCCCGGGCGGTTGCCTCTTCAAACGCCTTCTCGGTGGTTGGTGGAGGAGATTCGGTGGCGGCCATGAGGCTTCTGGGACTGGAGAGCCGGGTATCCCATCTCTCCACCGGTGGGGGGGCGGGGCTCCGGTTGCTGGAGGGAAAGGCGTTACCCGGAGTGGAAGTCCTCAAGAAGTGGGTACCTTAGGAGAAACATGACTTCGAAGAGTTTGATTATCGGCAACTGGAAGATGAACCTCACCCATCTGGAGGCCATCGCAGTGACCCAAAAGCTGTGGTACCGACTGGACGTCTCTGACTTTGATCGCACAGAAGTGGTGATCGCTCCTGCTTTTACATCGTTGCGCACCGTCCAGACTCTGATCATGGCCGACCGGATGCCCTTCGGGCTGGGCGCACAACATGTCCATTGGGGAAATGAAGGAGCGTTCACCGGTGAAGTGTCGGCGGGAATGTTGGCCAAGCTGGACGTGAGCTATGTGATCGTGGGTCATTCGGAACGAAGAGCGATGTTCGGGGAGACCGACGAGATGGTCAACAAACGGGTTCGGGCGGTGCTGGCGGTGGGGATGACCCCGGTGGTATGTGTGGGGGAGACCCTGTCGGAACGCGAGGCAGGGGAGACCGAACGGGTGGTCACCACCCAACTGCGCGGGGCGCTGCGGCGTATGACTGCCGAACAGCGTGGGCAGGTGACGGTTGCCTACGAGCCGGTATGGGCGATAGGCACCGGCCGCCATGCCGACGCCGCTACCGCCAATGAGGTGTGCAGCCTGCTGAGAGATACCGTCTCCGCTATGGGCGGCCCCCGGGCGGGCGAACAGGTGCGGGTTCTTTACGGGGGATCGGTGAACCCGGGCAACGTGGCCTCGCTGATGGCAAAACGCCATATCAACGGCGCCTTGGTCGGTGGCGCCAGCCTGGATCCGGACACTTTCGCCGCAGTTGCCCGCTACTGGCTGTGAGAGAGAGGACGGCAGGGGTGCATTCTCCTGGTAGCGAATCCACCCGGTGATCGAGAGTGCCCAAAGGTATTATTCCCATGTGATGCAACGCGGGTGAATGGCAAATCCCCTAAATAGCACAAATATATCATTCTCGCGTTAGAGTGAGGAGGTGTAATGAGTATGGGGAACAGGGTCAGTGACTGGAACCCGGTGCCTCTGGGCGGATCAACCGACAAAGGCGTGAACTCCCTGTCAGCCAGGGATTGGAAAGTCCTGGCCGCTCTCGCCAGGAGGCCCTTCGGGTTCCCCACTATCGCCGATGTGGCCAGAGCGGCTGAGATTCCCCCCACTACCACGGGCCGGATTCTGAGGTGTCTGCTGGATGCCGACATGGTAAGACTTGACATTCGCGGATCTGTCGGGAAGGAAGAGGGGAGAGTTTGGATCTTGAACTTCTGTCCCAGGGTTGTGCGTGTGCTTCCGGCTTTCTCCCGGGGTGCGCCGCCCGACGGGGAGGGTGACCGGCTTCCGTCGGCTCGAAATGTCCCGCATCGCTTTTGGCGCCACTTCTGGAATACCAATCCGAGAAAGCTGGTTCTGCCCGATGACGCTCACAAGGTTGCAGAGCGGTTGATCCGAAGTAAGGATCCGGCTGCGTTCGGCTGGGCATTGGTCAACTTGCCGATCGGATCTCTATCAAGGCTTGCTCGATCCCGGAGGGTCGACGCCCAAACTCGATCGATAATCCGGGAGGGTCTCTCTCTGCGTGCTCGAGCGAACCGCTCAGCCTGATCAGGCGCCTCGATTCTGTGAGGGGGCGATTCCGGTAGGCTGACTCTTGATGTATCGCATGGTGTTGCTTAGGCACGGACAATCGGAGTGGAATCTCTCCAATCAATTCTCCGGCTGGACCGATGTCGACCTTACTCCGCAGGGCGAGGCCGAGGCCCGGTCGGCGGGGAGGCTCATGAAAGAAGAAGAGTTGCGGCTCGACGTGGTGCACACCTCGTTGTTGTTGCGATCCATACGTACCGCCGAGATAGCCCTGACCCGGATGGGGTTGTCCTGGCTTCCGGTGATGCGGCACTGGCGGCTCAACGAGAGGCACTACGGGGCCCTCCAGGGATTGAACAAGAAGCAGACGGCCCGCCGGCACGGAGCGGAGCAGGTCCAGGTTTGGCGGCGCAGCTATGACGTTCAACCACCGGCCCTCGAATCCGACGACCCCCGCCATCCCCGCTTCGATTCGGCCTACGCCGACCTGGCCCCCGAGGTGCTTCCCGCCACCGAATGCCTAAAGGACGTCGTTGCCCGCTTTCTCCCCTATTGGCACGATCGAATCGTTCCCCAGTTGCGGCGGGGACTGTCGCCTCTGGTGGTGGCGCACGGAAACAGTCTTCGCGCCCTCCTGAAGCATCTGGAGGACATTTCGGAACAGGAAATAACCTCGTTGAACATTCCCACCGGGATCCCCCTGCTCTATGACCTCGACGGCGACCTCCGCCCGGCCGGCTCCAGGTACCTGGGCGACCCCGAGGCAGCGGCCGCGGCCGCGGCGGCGGTGGCGGCGCAAGCCGCGATAGAATAGGAAGTCATGGCTATCTTGCAAGTTGTGGTGATCACGGTTCATGTACTCCTCTCGCTGGGTTTGATCATATTGATCCTGTTGCACTCCGGGCGAGGAGGGGGTCTCTCCGATGCATTCGGAGGTGGGATGAGTTCATCCATGGGAGGCTCCGTCGTGGCGGAACGCAATCTCAGCCGCCTCACCGTCGTAACGGTCATCGGCTTCGCCGTCACCACCATCGCTCTCATCTGGATCTTGGCCTAGCGCCTCAAAGCGGCTTTCAGACCGGTGGCGGAGAGTTTCACCGACTGGACCGTACTTCTCAATCAAAAAGCGGGGCGCGGGACGGTTTCCGTGCAGGCTCTGGAAGACCTGCTGATCGGCCGGGGATTGAGAGGCCGCATCGAGTCGCCACGGTCGGCCCGAGAAATGTCCGACCGGGTGCTGGAAGTGGTTTCTTCGGAAGGCAGGGTGGTGGTGGCGGGGGGTGACGGGACTCTCAGTCTGACCGTGGATGCACTGTGCGGCGAGCAGTGGTCGGACCCACCCCGGGTGGCGATGCTGCCCAGCGGCACCGCCTGTGATTTCATCCGCACTTTCGGTCTGTCCCGCCGCCTGGATGAGGCTGTCTCCCGGCTGGGCACGTCCCTGTGGTACGACATCGACGTGGGATGCCTGGAAGGAGAGTGGGGGAGACGGTTCTTCGTCAATGTCGCCGAGGCGGGAGTGGGCGCCGCGGCTGCCGAGACTGCCGGAAAGCTCCCTGGTTGGCTGGGCGCTGCCCGCTACGGACTGGCTTTTGCAGCCCGGTTACCCCGGTTCCCCCGGGCCGTGGTGCGGGTTCAGGGTCCCCGGCGGACGCTGACCGGCGACGCCCTGGCGGTGATCGTAGCCAATGCCCAGTTCTTTGCCTGGAAGTGGAATATCGCCCCCAAAGCCAATCTGGTGGACAACCGTTTGGACGTTCAGGTCTTCACTCCCCGCAAGACCCAACTTCCGGTGGTGGTGCCCAAGATCGTCAAGGGTATGCATCTGAAGGAACGCTGGGTGCAGAGGAGGAGTTGGGAGAGTTTCGAGGTCGACACCGATCCACCCTGGCCGGTGGAAGCGGACGGGGACATGGTCGGCTACACCCCGATGAGAGTCTCCAGCCTGCCGTCGGCCATCCGGTTCAAGATCTGACCTGTCCCAACCTTCGGGCATCAGGAGCAAGCCAGGAGTCGAGGCTCAGGAGGGGCGCGTGAGGGTCCGGCGAAGCCCAATGGAGGCGGCCGCGGCCAGGACCACTCCTATACCGACCAGCACCGCCACATTGTCGGCGATGTCGAGTATCGAACCATCCCATTGAAGATCTCGGAAGCCGAGCATGGCCCATCCTTGGGGTGTGAATCTGGCAACCGTCTTGATAGCGTCAGGCAAAACCTCCAGCGGAACCATCGCACCTCCCAGCGCGCCCAGCACCAGTGCGCTGGTCACCCCCAGCCCGATGGTGGCGGCTTCGGCCATCCGGAAGGACCCCAACAGCATCCCGGCGCCCGCCCCGGCCAAAGACAGGGCCATCATCAGGAGTAGTGTCGCACCCGGGTTCTTCCAATCGACACCGAAGATAGCCAAGCTGAGCACCATTATGTAGACACCTTGGAAGAAGGTGATTCCGAATTGACCGGCAACATATCCTGACAGCAGTCGTCCGACGGAAGTGGGGGTGGAGACGATGCGGGTGTCCAGGCCTGTTTCTCGATCAGTCACCATGGCGGTGGCCCCTGTCAGGGCGGTGAGGAACATAAACAGCACCAGGTTGGAGGCTGCGCCTCCATCGAACCGCCCCATGTCTGGGGGAAACAGTGATTCGCCCACCGCCTCGATGGAGACGGTAGCCAGATCGACCTCCTCCACCACCTGAGTAGCCAACGCCCAGCTCTGTTGGAATTCGACCCCCAGGATGTCAACCGCGAATCGGGCCGCTCGATAGGGAATGAGGACCTCTGTGATCGCGTACCGGACAGTGGCTTCCATTTGCGGCCCCAGGCCGGTGGGCGCCGACACGAAGCCGATCAGCACCGGCTCTCCTGCCGCCACCCTGGCTGCTATCCGGGGAGGGAAAACCGTTCCGGCGGTGATGACGCCTCGTTCCACCGCCCTCAACATCTCGGACTCGTCTTCATAGAACACCAGACGCAACGCCTCGTTGCCTTCCAGGTTGTCGGTGATCTTGCCGGTGATGGCCTGGGTCGTGTCGCCGGAGATACCCAGCTGCACCGTCCCACCCTGACCTCCGAACTGGATACCGATTATGAACACCATCAGCATCGGGAACAGGAAAAAGAAGAACAACGAAGCGGGCTCTCGCAGGATGCGTAGCACGTAGACCCAGCCGATCGCCAGTGTTTTCATACCCGCAGGCTCCGCCGGGCGCCAAAGACGCTGAGGGTAAGGGTCCCCACCGCAATGCCGCCCAGCACCAGCAGTGGGATTGCTACTTCGGGCAGGCCCCCGCCACCACTGAGGTCTCTCAGACCCCGCATGAACCAGGCGTGGGGAGTCACCAGGGAAAGGGCGTTCAGGAAAGCGCTGCCGCCCGCGATCGGAAAGAACGTACCCCCCAGGATTCCCATGGTCACCGCCACCACCGACTGGAAGTTCTGGGCCTGTTCGGCGGTGCGGGCCAACCCCGCCACCAGGGACACGATGCCGGAGGCCGCTGCCACCGCGGCTATCACCAACAGGGCGGTGACGGGGAGGTCCACCCAGTCGGCCCCCAGCAAGAACCGGGAAAACAGCATGAACAAAGCCACGCTGCCCACCCCCACCGTGAAGGAAAGAAGGAACTTGGCGGCCAGAATGCGACCCGGCGAGATGGGAGTGGACAGCAGTCTGGCCAGAGTGTGACGTTTCCGCTCCTCCAAAAGGCTGAGCAGGCCGGTACCCACCACGAACATGGTGAAGAATATGGCTGCCCCCGCCGAGTAGTAGGTGGCCCCATCCAATTGACGAACCTGCGCCTGTACAGATGCCAACTGGGCGGTGGGCGGGGCCTGGGAGGCGACCATGCCCAACTGGATCATCTGCTCGGGACCGAATCCTGCCAGAATGGCGGCGGTGGCGGCGGAGGCGCTGGCCGAGGCAACGTCCAGAATGAATTGCTCGGCGATCGAACCTGCCACTGCGGTGATGATTGCCGAATCGGGATTGGCCACCACCGTTATCTGCACGTCGGATCCTTCGACGATGGCCTGGCTGAACCCGTCGGGTATGAAGAATCCCGCATCGACGCGGTTTTGCTTCACCGCCAAGTCCAACGATGGCCGATCGCGATAGAAAGTTATGTCCAACAGGCCCTCCCTTTCCAGTTGCGCCACGGCTTGGGAGAAACCTTCCGAGACGGCGCCTCCCGAGTCGGCATTGGACAACCCGAATTCGAAGATCACGGCTTCGTCGTTCTGGAAGAGGTCTCCGAAGGCCAGGCTGAGAGCGGCGGCGATCACCAGCGGGGCGATGAGCCCGAAGATGAGGATGGTTCGATCACGAATTTGCTGGCGAAGGTCCTTGAGAACGATCCAGGCGATGTCCCGCATGGGTCAGTCCCGGAGGGCGCGACCGGTCAGGTGAAGAAACACCGCCTCCAGGTTGGGTTCTTCCACCTCCACGCCGGTCACTGAAACATGGGACCGGGTAAGCGTCTCGATGATCCGCGGCAGAAGATGGGTTGCATCATCAACCAGTAGTTGGATTCCGTCGTTGGTTTCACCCGCCTCGTGCACTCCCTCCAGGGTGGAGATCTGTCGGGTTCCATCGGCGAGTCGGCCTTCAGCTGTGATCAAAACCCGGTCTCGCTCGCCGACCATTCTCACCAGTTCGGCCCTGGTTCCCTCGGCGATCAACTCGCCATGGTCGATGATGCCGACCCTACGGCTGAGCCTTTCCACTTCTTCGATGTAGTGGGTGGTATAGAGCACCGCCATCCCCAGGTTGGTCATCTCCGCCACCTGATCAAGGATGTTGGTGCGGGACTGTACGTCCACTCCCACGGTGGGTTCATCAAGTATCAGAAGGTCGGGCTGGTGGAGCAACCCGATTCCGATGTTGAGCCGTCGGCGCATTCCCCCCGAGAATTTGATGGTCTTGTCTCCGGCCCGGTCGCTGAGGCCGGTCAATTCCAGGACTTCTGACACGCGTCGCGCCAATTCCTTGCCGGAAAGGCCCTGCATCCGGCCGAAAAAGGCCAGATTCTCACGGGCGCTCAACCGGTCATACAGGGCTATCTCCTGGGGCACCCAGCCGATATGGGATTTGACGGCGGTGGTTGTGGTGGTCAGTTCCTTTCCGCACACCGTCACGCGACCGCCGTCGGCGGCAAGAACTCCGGCGATCATCTGGATGGTGGTGGTCTTGCCGGCGCCATTCGGCCCCAACAACCCGTAGTTCTCGCCCGGGGCGATCTGAAAGCTGATTCCCTTGACTGCCCTGATGTCGCCGTAGCTCTTATGAAGGTCTTCGATTTGCAGGACAGGGGCGGGGGTTTGCTGGTCTGGAGGTGGTGCGGGTAAATCCATGGTGATCGGTCGGAGGCGGTTGCCAAGTGTAGCTACGGCCAGGACAGGTGTTCTGCATAAGGTTTCCGAGACCTATCGGATCATCCTTTCGGTGGGGCTGCGGGGGTTGACCTGCGACTCCCGTCGTGGCGCCCGCTTTCTTGCCAGTCCGTCATGGCCTCGGTCGGGTTCCTGGTCATCATGGTGACTGCATCTGCTTACAGGGCAGTGCCCATCAGCGCTTCTGGGGAGAAGATGCAAGGGAGTAGGGGCCTCAGGTCAGGAGGTCGGTAGGAACCTGGCCGTCGGGTTGGTTTGGATCAACCATCGCGGCCGGAATTCAGCGCTTGGAGTCCAGCATCCGGGCGAACAACTTCTCGGTGCGGCCGGTGACGAGCATGCCTCCCACCGCGATGAGCCAGAGGAAGAAGGCAGTACCCACCACGGGATGGATCATGGTGGCGGAGTCGATCCAGATGAACTGCATAGCCACACCCAAGATCGCCGAAACCGGCGCAATGTACCGTAAGGGTGCTCCAACCTTCCACTGGAATCGGGATGCGACGATAAGGGCAAGTCCCGCCAGTGCGAACCCGACTTTGCCGCTGAGCCATCGAACGAGTGCAATGAACTCTATGAACGTGTTCGTATCGGGTGCGATCACCGCCAGCATTGCGGCGCACAGCCCGGAAACGGCGGTGAAAACTCCGGAGATCATGAAAAAGACTGGGACCAGTGGTGACCCCAGTCGCTGACGAATTATCCAGGTGTTCATCAGTAACCATGCGGCTATCACCAGTGTCACCCCGGAAGCCAATCGTGCTGCACCTCCCAATCCGTAAAGTCCGGCCTGAAGAGAGACGGCATCAAGGAACTCCTGCAGTGATGGTTGGAAGTCAGCCTGGGCGGACACTCGGGTAAGAGCAGATACAGCCGTAATCAAGGCAGTCACGACCAGGAAGGCCCCTGCCATACGGGCGGCAGATCCGCGAATTGGCCTCCCGCTATTTGTGCCAAGCGATGAGATGGGAAGATCTGACATGGTATTAATACTATTGATATTTGCTTTATTAGCCAATCCTGCAAGGTGGGTAAGGTCGGCGGTCGTCCAGGAGATCGGCAAATTCCGACCTATGGAGGACTCCGGGATTCCGGTCTTGCTCAGCTATTGACCATCCCATCCATCGGGAACCGCTTCCATCTTGTGCCGGTAAGATCTCTCGCGCCGGTAAGTCCTAAACCCTCTTGTGATCTTCGAGCGGGCCGGTAGCGTCAATGGCTATGGCGGCTGCGAACGAAAGCCCCCACGGACGGCTGCTGGAGGATTCCCGGGGATATGGCGGTGCCGGGGTGCGCAACTGGGCGTCGATAATTGACGACAAGACCAGGAAGCAAGCGTTGCTGACCTCTCGGAGCCCGGTGCTGGCCGGGCCGGTGGCCCTGATGCCGGACGCCCACCTGGGAAAGGGCGCCACGGTGGGGTCGGTGATCGTCACGGAGAAGGCCATCGTGCCTGCCGCGGTGGGAGTGGATATCGGCTGCGGCATGATCGCCGCCCTTACCAACCGGCCTCTCAAGGAACTTGATGATCCGCAGGGCATTCTGAGAGAGATCAGGCGAGGCGTTCCGGCCGGATTCAATTGGCACCGGACAGCCTCCCGGGCGGCTTCGCGGTGGCTGGAGAAAAACCCCATCCCCCATGTCCGGGATTTGCCGAGGGCCAAAAACGGACTTGCCCGGGTTGGGAGGCAGCTGGGCACACTGGGCGGAGGAAACCACTTTGTGGAGATCTCCTCGGATGAGCTGGATCGGCTGTGGATAGTGCTCCATACCGGTAGCCGAGGAATCGGAAACCGAATTGCTACCTATCATATTGAAGTCTCCGCTCAGGAGTGCGCTCGGCGGGGGAGAAGGGCGAGTCGGGATCTGGCCTATTACTTGAGCGATGACGAATTGTTTGGTGTGTACATCGAGCAGATGCTGTGGGCGCAGTCCTACGCGTGGCGTAACCGCGAACTCATCCTGGATGTGGTTTGGAGAGCGATGAGGAACCACATGGGGGAGGTGAAGTTGGAGGAGACGATCAACTGCCACCACAACTACGCGGCGGAGGAGGGACATGGAGGCCGGACCGTCTGGGTGACCAGGAAGGGAGCTATCAGGGCTGGACTTGGGGACCGCGGCGTGGTTCCCGGTTCGATGGGTACCGATTCCTACATCGTTCGAGGACTCGGGAACCCGCTTTCCTACTGCTCGGCGGCGCATGGCGCCGGCCGGGTGCTCTCCAGGAACCAGGCCAAAAAGCGTTTCACAGCCGAACAACTGACCGAGGCTATGAAGGACAAGACCTGGGAGTGGCACAAGGCCCGCAGACTGGTGGACGAATCTCCGTGGTCCTACAAACCGATAGAGCAGGTTATGAAAGATCAAGACGACTTGGTGGGAGTTGAGCACACACTTGTGGCGCGCATCAACTACAAGGGGGCCTGAAAGGCATTGAGCGGGACTCAAGAATATCCATAGCCTTTCCAACCCATGGCTGGAAGGTGAGGGAAGGCAAGGATTGCTGCTTGGACGGGGGTGGTGGCGGGTGGCCAACCCGGCTATATCTTGAACTTTCAGGCAGCTACACCGAAGGGGCCGGTGACAGTGAATCTGTCTGCTTGACTGCCGCAGATGCCCTGGTCGTGGGGGTATTCCGGTCGAACCCTAGGTTGAGGGCAACACTTGGACAGCGGATCCAGCGAGGTTAGTGCATGGACCTGTCTAAAGGTCGATGGGAAGATCTCGGGGGTGCTGATCCGGAGAACTGTTAGGTCTGCTGTGGGCGGGTGAGCGGGGTTCAGTCGCCAGGGGTAGACGATCCCTGTGCGTCGGGTAACCCTGACTGGGACTTACCACGACCAGGGCAGCGAGGATGGTGGTGATCGGTACGGCCGCCACCAAGCCGATTGATCCGCACAGGGTACGAACGATCTCCACCGCGATCAGTTCGGAGTTTGCCACCATCACCAGGGATTGGCTGGACACTGCCAATAACATCAGGATGGGAATGCTGGCGCCTACGTAGGCCAACAGGAGGGTGTTGACCGTGGAAGCGATATGCTCTCGGCCGACCCGAATTCCGGATGTAACCAACTGGCGAATGCTGAGAGCGGGGTTGCGATAGCGGAGTTCAGCTACCACAGCGGCCTGTGTCACCGTGATGTCGTCCAGCGCGCCAAGGGCGCCTATGACGGCGCCTCCCAGGATCAACGAGGCGACATCCAGACCTCCGAAAAGGAAGGGAAGAGTGAGGGCCTCCTCGCTGGCCAGTCCGGTGAAGTGGGCGAACTCGAAAAAGGCCCACGACAGCGCCAGTGTCAACCCCAGCGATGACAGGGTTCCGGCCAGGGCCACGGTTGTGATCGAGTTGAATCCGTGCACGAGGTAGAGGCTGACGAAGGCAATTGCCGACGCGGCCACTACCGCTACCAGCAGCGGATCGTTTCCATCGAGGACCGATGGCGCCATGAATGCAACCAGCACCACCAGCGTGCCGGCCATACCCAGTAGCGCCAGCACTCCACGTCGCCGTCCCAGAGCGATCACAAACAGGGCGAACAACGCGGTGAGCCACGCAAGGGGCGCGCGCCGGTCGGCATCGGCGTAAAAGTAGAAGTCGGTGGACTCCTCGTAGCCGAGGATCACTTTCTGACCGATCACCAACTGCGGCGCGGTGGCTGTGAATGCAAGGTCGAACTCGGGTAGAGCTATCACCGATCCCAGGTTTGGGCCCTCGTCGAGCACGACCGTTACCTGGCGGCAGTTATAGGGGCTGTCGACAGTCGAGTAGCTGCATGGACCATCGCGGATCTGCTGCACGGTGGCCCTGAGCCGGGCGGTGGCCAGTCCGATCTCATCCGCGCTGGCAGTCGCCGTGGCGATTCCCTCTCCGGTCGGCCAAAGGGTTGTGAAACCAACGCCGGTTGCGATCGCCGCCGCCACCACGAACGCCAGTACGGTCCGCAGGCCGACGTGGGCGCCCCAGGCCTTCCAACCGTGGTCCAGGCGGTGTCGGCCCGGAGGGTGGGGTGAGGGTTTCTCTTCCTCGCCTTCCGACTGATCGCGTTCTTTCACCATTGACACCGGGAGCTTAAGACGAACGTGGTATGTACTGTTCTCCACATGCTGATATAGTGCCCTGAGAGGTCATCGGATCGGGAGAGCGACATGCCGACCTTAGCGTACGCAAGTGGTGACACAAAGACACCCCTATTGCAGGAGACCATCGGTCAGAACCTCCAGTCGATGGTCGCCCGGTTCCCGGACAGGGACGCCCTGGTCTCGATGCACCAGGGAATTCGCCAGAGCTATAGAGCCTTCGACGAATCGGTCGACCGGTTGGCGATGGGTTTGCTCCGTCTCGGCCTGCAGGTGGGTGACCGGGTAGGAATCTGGAGTCCGAACTGCGCGGAGTGGGTGTGGCTCCAGTACGCCACCGCCAAGGTCGGTGTGATCCTGGTGAACATCAACCCCGCTTACCGGACCCACGAGGTGCGCTATGTGCTGGCGCAGTCGGGCTGCCGGGTACTGGTCTCGGCTCAGAAACACCTGTCCTCGGACTACCGGTCCATGGTCTCGGAGGTCCGGGACGAACTGGGCGGTCTTGAGCGGGTGATCTTCCTTGGCACGCCTCAGTGGGATGCCCTGATGGAACCTGCCGACGACGGCATGGAAAGCGCCCTGTCTGATCGGATGGCCGGCCTGCATCACCACGACGCTATCAACATCCAGTACACCTCCGGTACCACGGGGTTCCCCAAAGGCGCCACTCTCAGCCACTCCAACATACTGAACAATGCGTTCTTCATCGGTGAGGCGTGCGCCTACACCGAAGAGGATCGAGTGTGCATCCCGGTCCCTCTATACCACTGCTTCGGTATGGTGCTGGGCACCCTGGCGTGCACCACCCATGGGTCGGCGATCATCCTTCCGGGCCCGGGATTCGATCCGGAGGAGGTGCTCACCGCGGTGCAGGGGGAGAGGTGCACGAGCCTCTACGGGGTGCCCACCATGTTCATCGCCGAGCTTGCCCATCCCGATCTGAAATCCTTCAATCTGTCGTCTCTTCGCACCGGGATCATGGCCGGCTCACCGTGCCCGGTGGAGGTCATGAAGCAGGTCATCTCGGACATGAACATGACAGAAGTGACCATCGCCTACGGGATGACCGAGACATCCCCGGTGTCAACCCAGACGATGACCACGGACGACATCGAGAGGCGGGTCTCCACCGTCGGCCGCGTCCACCCCCACGTCGAGATCAAGATCATCGATCCCCGCAGCGGCAGGACAGTGGAGCGGGGGAGGGACGGCGAACTGTGCACCCGCGGCTATTCGGTCATGCTGGGCTACTGGAAGGATGCGGAGAGGACCGCCGATGCGATCGACGCCGAGGGCTGGATGCACACCGGCGACCTGGCCACGATGGACTTCGAGGGCTACGTGAACATCGTCGGGCGGATCAAGGACATGATCATCCGGGGAGGCGAGAATATCTATCCGCGGGAGATCGAGGAATACCTGTACGGGCACCCGGCCATCGAGGATGTCCAGGTAATCGGTGTACCCGACATCAAGTACGGCGAGCAGGTAATGGCCTGGATCAAACTGCGGGAAGGCGCCGAAGCCACCGAGGAGGAGATCAAGGACTTCTGCCGGGGCCGCATCGCCCATTTCAAGGTCCCGCATTACGTGAAGTTTGTCGACGGTTTCCCGATGACCGTCACCGGCAAGGTCCGCAAGGTGGAGATGCGCGAGATATCGGTCGGAGAACTCGGCCTGGAAACCGCCGCCGAAGTCGAGTCGGCCTAGCAGATCCCTGACTTTGCAGAGCCTCGGTTTCGGGGGATCCGGATCAGTTTGGAGGAGGAAAGCGAGGCGGTGGAGGTTAGGAGAGGGTCGGCGGTGAAGGACGGGGCGGTGCAGATTACTGCGAGCATGCCCCTTGGTGTTGTCACGTCTGCTGGATTCCGACCCCCCGGGACAGGACTTCTACCGTCTGCCTCTTTTCTGCGACTTTCTTATGTAGAGTTGTTTGTGACCGCGGATCTCCCTTTTGCTGGTTTCGAATCTGTCGGGTTCCGACTTGACGAGGAGCGACAAGCGTGAGTATCCGTAGGTCCGGGGATCGAATGCGGGGTCCAGTTTGCGGATCTGGCTGCCGACAATACTGAGGATCACCCAGCCGTCTTCATCTACACCTGTCTCTATGGCTGTCTCCAGGGCGAGCCCCACCGTAGTGATCCACTTCGAGGGTTGTGAGGATGTGGCCCGCTCTTCTGGTTCTTGCTCCGACGAAGTGAGATTCTCGGTGTAGACAAACACTTCACAGGCGTTAACCAGGGAGCTGGGGGTTTGCATGCGGCCTATTCCCATCACAAAGAGTCCCTCTTCGCGTATGCGAGTAGCCAACCTGGTGTAGTCGCTGTCGCTGGACACTATGCAGAATCCATCCACCGTGCCGGCATGCAGCAGATCCATGGCATCGATTATCAAGGCGCTATCGGTGGCGTTCTTTCCCACCGTAAACCGGAACTGTTGAATAGGTTGGATGGCGTAGGTTTGCAGCACTTCTTTCCACCCGGACATTTGCGGTGTTGTCCAGTCTCCATAGATGCGCCTGGTGTTGATACTGCCGTGCTTTGCCACCTCGGTCAATATGGGCTCGATTAGAGAAGGCTGCGCATTGTCGCCGTCGACCAGTAGCGCGATGTGACTCGGGGGTGTTGTCTGGGGTGGCATGAAAGGGGCGCCTCGGTTCGATCGTCGTCGGTCTGCCCATCCTACCTCCTACCTCGTTTGCCATAGACGGGCAGTTTGAGCAACTTAACATAACGGTTATTATGGGACAACCGCCGGTTACCCGTAATATATCTTATGGGACAACGAGGAAGTCGGCACGAGTTGCGATATTGCCCAGTAGTCACCGGTGAAGGTCGACCGGACAATGCGATCCAACTCGGCGCAGAAGGCTTTCCCGTCCCCCGGCTTCAAGTCATTGATGCGGGCCAGGTCGTATTCGATCCGGCTCTCGGGAGAGCTTGTATAGCGTCCGGTCGTGTGGGACATGAAGAACCACCGTGCCACGACGTCGCGTAGGGTCTTGATACCGATTCCGAAGTCTCTTTTGCCGATCAGCCATAGGACGTAGGTGTAGATGAGGGCTGTCTGTGATGTCAACATCCGGCGTCGGCGGAATCCGGCATGCAGTAAACACTTGAGGACTCGTGCCAATTCGTCAGATCGAGAACCTCTTCGTCACTCCGACAAGCTGAGCGCCGCCACCTCGGGCGAGCCTCCCATCTGGCCCGACCTTCCCGGTTCGGCGCCCACGGTGACGGGCGACCAGGGGTGTGTGGAACCCCGCCACGGTGGGGGCGCAGTGGAGGGCACCGCACATCTGGCACTTCGGCGACTGGGAAAAGGAGAGGTCATCGCTCGGGTGGTGTGCGGGGGATCCTTCCGTGCGGATGGAGCGGGCTTCGCCAATGCAGTCCCGGCTTATAATGGGAACCGATGGCTTTGGAACACCGTAGCGGCACCGTGACTGGGAGAAGTGCGGGGGGCGGCTGGTTGCCTGCCAGTCCTTCGGTAACCGACGAATCGCCGGGAATCCAAGAGGCCGATACAGAAACAGACTCGCGGTTTTACCCCCCTGGTTTCGATTATTACAGGGACATCGTCGCTAAGAATCCGCCCAGTGGGTTGTTGGGGATTCCCCATCGCGAAACCGGCGACCTTGTCACAGTTGATCTGTTTGTTGTCTCTGAGGATGAACTGGTGGAGATGTGCGGAATTCCCGACCATCAGAGAGAAGCAGCCCTTGACTGCTACCGGACCTACCTGCTGGGAAGGATTCTGCACTGGGACAAGCATGACGTCCCTAATCACATTCCCCTTTTAGACGAATAACGCTTTACTTCTCAACACGGTCAGTATCGTGGAAGATCCGTATCTTGCTATGACGATCCTCGACCGGTAGTTCACTATCAGGGCCTTTTCTGGCCTCATCCGGAAACCGTCAGGCTGGACATTTTGCCCACCGCGCGTTGGTGGGGCATTACAGAGAACGAAATTAGGTGGGTCATGGAACAAGACCCGCGAGATACTGTCGCATTCAACGCCGACGACCCAGACCCGGACGCTGACGACTTCTACCAAACATTCGCCACATACGCCATGGTGTTGAAGAACGAGAACTCCTTGATCGAAATCGCTTTACGGCAGGATTTGAGCGAGAAGTGGCAAGAGAAATGCCGAAGAGAGAGTCGAGTCCTTCCGCGGTGCATCGTGTTCCACGCTATGAGCAAACCCAGCGCAGGCCGCCGGAGACGCAGAGGACGTAAACAACTGTGACTTTCACGGACTTGCCAGGGCGATCAGTGACGCTCCCGAGGGTCCGGAGCGAGACCTATTTGCAAGGGCGGTCGCTCAGATCAAGAACCGGGACCTGTTCGGGTGGACCTCCGACGGACACTCGTTCACCGAGTTCGCTGTGGTCGAACGTATCTACCGCTCAGCGGTGATGAGGCCTCTTGCTGAACGCCACAGGTGGCAAAGCGACGAAAGGTGTCGTGAACAAAGAACCCCCTTCCTTTTGCGTGTCGTGTATGTCAGGGGGGTGGGAACCTCCACCGGTGACCACAGAACCGGGCAAAACAGTCAACCTAACCCACTCATACTTATAGGTGCCCCTAGGCCGGGGCGGGTCTGACTCGAACCTAACCTGGCCGGTTGTGCCTTTTGGTGGATCTGTCGGCCGGCTTCCGGCCTGGGGGCGGTGCTCTCCCGACAGGGCGGCTGTGACCTGATAGGAGCCTTGCTCTTTGCCACTTGAGTGGTCCGTCCAACCGCTTTTTCGGGTCAGGGAGAACAGAAACGGATTCTACTTTGAAGGAGAGGAAGCTGTGTCAGAGGATCAGGTTGTGTTTGGTGGGGTGGACACCCACCGTGATGTTCATGTCGCCGCGGTGGTGGATGCCACCGGTCGAGTGTTGGGCACGGCATCGTTCAGCGCCGACCCAGCCGGTTATGGCCAGCTGGGCGCCTGGCTGGGGTCACACGGCAACGTTGCCCAAGTTGGGATAGAGGGCACCGGCAGCTACGGCGCCGGCCTGGCCCGCCACCTTGTGAGCATCGGTGTCGAGGTGGTGGAAGTGAATCGTCCCAACCGCCAGCTGCGCCGCCGATGGGGTAAGACCGACGCCACCGACGCCCAAGCAGCGGCACGGGCTGTCCTGAGCGGGCAGGCCACCGGGACACCCAAAAGCGGGAATGGACCAGTCGAAGCGATCAGGATGCTGTCTGTGGCTCGTCGTTCAGCGGCCAAGGCCCGTACCCAGGCCATCAACCAACTGCACGCCCTGGTGGTCACCGCTCCCGACCAGGTCAAACACCAACTCGGGGGACTGTCCCCCACAGCCCGCGTGAAAGTCTGCTCGGCTTATCGTCCCGGCACAGCTCAGACCACCGTCGCCTATGCCAAGAAAACACTGCGCCTGCTGGCCCGCCGACATCAGGCGCTCACTTCGGAGATCCAACAACTCGACACCGAAATCAAACAGCTCTGCGCCCGGGCCAACCCGGCACTGCTGGCCACGGCGGGGATCGGCCCAAACACCGCAGCCGCTCTGCTGGTCACAGCAGGTGACAACCCCCACCGCATGCGCACAGAAGCGTCGTTCGCCGCCCTCTGCGGCGCAAGCCCCGTCCAGGCGTCGTCGGGACGCATAGTGCGTCACCGACTCAACCGCGGCGGCGACCGCCACGCCAACAACGCCCTCTGGCGCATCGCCACCATCCGAATGCGCTGGGACCAACCAACCATCGAATACGTCCAAAGGCGACAAGCGGAAGGAAAAACCCGAAAAGAGATCATCCGCTCTTTGAAACGGTACATCGCCCGCCAGGTCTACCGACTGTTGACCGACCCGCCCCAAACACCCCACGGCCCCCATCTCCGCTGCCTACGCCAAAAACACCAGATCACCCTCGCTCGCGCCGCCACAGCCCTCCACAGCCACCCAACCCGCCTCTCACAACTCGAACGAGGCCAATACCACAACCACCAACTCGCCACCCAATACCAACACTGGCTCACCACCCACACCCCCCACCAAACCCGGATTTGACAAACATAGGAGCATCCACCACCCGGTCGGTACTCAACTCCCCTTGACCAGGCAGTTTCCTAGCGATAGCGAGCGTGGAACACGTAGCACACCTCTCCCCGTTGGCGAAAGTCTCTACGAAACCCCACTTCGAGAAGATGGCCCGCAGGAAGTTCCCCCACAGCTATGGTCGGTCGGGCGATCATCCTCCCGCCACTGTATATCACATCGTATGCCGACGGTTCGCCCCTGGACCTACGCACCATTCTCGGTGGTAGGGAAAGAACATAGAAGATGTCGCTTCCCGACACGCGGTTCTTGAAGCAGACTCCTCATCGAAATCGAACTCCGCGTATTTAGATGGCCAGTACATGTAGGGAGGCACTAATGTCCCCCTTCCGCTCTCAGTCCTCTAACAGAGGGACGGTCCTTTCCGGTCCGTTGTGGAACCGAAGAAAAAGCCTTGCGTAGGAGCGGTTCAGCGATCTCTGTTCCTCTCTCTCCTCCTCGGGAATGCCGCACTCTCGCATGATGTCGTCCGTGGTGACAGTGAGGATATCAAACCACGCATCCCTGTCTTCTGTGTGATGCCCCACAGCGAACAGTGTGTCCCCCGAGGCGAAAGGCCCGCTGTCGGTAATGCGATCAGAGTACTCGCCCATCCCTTTTCGGAGTTCGGCTTCTGATATGTTGCCGGCGAGTCCTGCGGAGAGAGTATCCGCAGATGGTCTGCCCATAAACCCACAGCATACACCGTTTCCCGGTAGTTCAGCCTGCGCCTATTCGCTGTCCTATCGCCCTGATAGTCCACTCGGTGGCCGTTCCCAGCGTAAGCGGAAGGTGCCGCTAGGAGGAAGGAACTTTGCGCCAAGCGGTTGACCACGCCCTGGATCATTGCCAGATGAGCCTGCATCTTGCCCGCCATACATCGGGTGGCTCCCTGGAGCTGTCAGGCGCCCTGGTCCTGGAACCCGCTGCCTAGGCCTCCTATAAGACGCACATACCGTGCTGACCGTTACCGGCAGGCTTCAGAATGCAAGTACGCCATGGATTGCACCCAGACGCTGGATCCGCTCATTCTGGAGATCGGATGTTCCCTCGGTCAGCGACATGGTTTCTAGCAGCACGGAATCAAGCGACAGAAGCCTCACGAATGCATCACTGGTTGCCTTTCCCCGACCGGATACCGACCAGCAGACCATGACGCCTGACTCCCCGGCCAGAATCGACTGAACTGCCACCAGAGCGAATCGACTGGCCAGCAATCTGTCACGAAATGTGGGGTCACCTCCACGGACGATGTGTCCCAACACGGTTGCTCTCACCTCGACATCCTCCATATCCGAGACCGCCGATGCAAGATCGGTCACCAGGGTTGGGGTGGGGATCTTGACACCTTCAGCCTTGAGGATCAGCACCTTTTTCTTCTCCCGATGGTCCGAGAGTCGATGCCGGACTATGGTTTCCAGCTTCTTCAAGACCTGGTGACGCTCGGGATTCTTCTCGGGAAGGAGAACTGCATCGGCCCGAGTTGCGACTGCTCCCGCCAAAGCAAGATATCCGCAGTCGCGCCCCATTACTTCCACGACGAAAGCTCGGCGGTGAGATCTGGCTGTGTCACTGATGCGATCGCAGGCCTCCACGATGGTGTTGAGGGCTGTGTCCACCCCCAGGGCCTCTCGGGTGTGTCCGATATCATTGTCGATCGAGGCGGGAATACCCACGGTGGGCAGCCTGTGCTCCGACCACAAGGCATGGGCGCCCGCCATCGAACCATTTCCACCAATGACCACCAGTCCCTCTACGCCGGCTTCCCGCAGCGACTGCGCGGCAAGGGCCCGATAGGTGGGATCCTGAAAACGCGGGCAGCGGGCCGTTCCCAGTATGGTTCCCCCTTGACCTCCCACGCCGGTCAACTCCGGGATCGGCGCCAGTGCTCCGGTCTGTGAACCTGGTTCAACGAGAGGCCGCAGGTCGCCGTTGATCAGCCCTTCGTAACCATCCTCCACCCCCACCACTTCTACGCCGGCCCTCGCCGCCACCTTCACCACTGACACGATCGCGGCGTTCATGCCGGGAGCGTCCCCTCCCGAGGTCAGGACGGCAAGCCTTCGAATGGACCGGATTGGATCAGCAGACGGCATTGGTGGTTGACATACTCTGCGGGACCCTGGCAACTCTACAAGGATCGAGATGCCCGAATCCCTCCTTTGATATTGGGTCGGGATCCCTCTTTTGAGAAGGGGTTTTCCAAGTAGTCAGATCGAAGGCCCTTACCAGGCAGGACCTCAACCATCGGCTTGAGGCCTGGATCTTGGACATCGACAAGAGGGACCTGAAGGCGCGGCGAGTACGAATTTGCAGGCTCGGGGAACCGGGTCTTGGGTTCAGGTGTGCCTCCCCTGTCCGTAAGTATTCTGTTCCAAGTAGGTGAAGCTTTCGCAGAGTACCGCCAAGCATTATCTTCATGCAGATGCAAGCTCCAATCGCGGCCCGAGTGGTAGTGGTATTCGCGGGTGGTGAGCCACCTTCTGTGGAGGTTGCCGGCTGGATTCCCGCTGGGGCGTTCGCGATCGCCGCTGATTCGGGACTGGATCATGCCCATCGCCTGGGGTTCGAAGCTGATCTGCTGGTGGGCGATCTGGACTCGGTGTCTCTGAACGCCGCAGAGCGGCATAAAGGCGATGTGCAGGAGTACTGCGAGGACAAGGACTACACCGACCTGGAGTTGGCGATGGAAGCGGCGATGCCAAAGGCGGACCAGGTGGTAGTGGTGGGAGGACACGGAGGGAGACTGGACCATCTGCTCGCCAATGCTGAACTGTTAGTGGATCATCGGTGGTTGGCCGCCCGAATCATATGGTTGGCTGGTGAAGATCTGGCCACCGTGGTTCGTCATCAGGCAACCCTTCATGGAAAGCCGGGAGACCTGGTTTCGCTCCTACCCCTGGGCGGGCATGCCGTAGGGGTGACCACCGAGGGTCTCCAATGGACATTGGAAAACGCCACGCTGGCGGCGGGGAGCACCCGCGGCGTCTCCAACCGGTTCACCGAAACCAGCGCGCACGTATCGATTCGTCAAGGCGCCTTGCTGGCCGTCCAGCCGGGTGCCGTTCTAACCGGCCGACCTGCTATCTAACTCTTTCATATAGCTTTAGAAAGCCGCAAGATATCCGGTTGCCAGCCATAGTTGGTCGGGAGTCTGTCCCTTCTTCCGCCCGGCCGGTATTACGGGGAGTAAACCTCGGGATTGGCGCACCACGGGACTCTCCGTTTGTCCAGTCCGGCGAGTAGGTTCTCCACCGCTCGGGTGGCCATTGCCAGTCGCGTGCCGTGGCTGGCCGAACCCAGATGAGGTATCACCAGACAGTTGGGAAGGGTGAGGAGCGGATGGTCGGCCGGTATGGGCTCCGGTTCGGTCACGTCCAGGGCCGCCGCCCAAATGCCATCCGATCGGAGTGCCCGGTAAAGGGCCTGCGGGTCGACCAGCGGGCCGCGGGCGATGTTCACCAATGTTGCGGTCGGTTTCATCCGATCCAAGGCGGCCGAGTCGATCAGGTGGTGGGTTTGCGATGTGTAAGAGGCGGTGATCACCACATGGTCGGCCTCCCGCAACACCTCGTCCAACTCGGCGTAGGTGGCGCCTGCCTTCTGTTCCACATCGGGTTTGGGCGTCCTCGAACTGTACAGCACCCTCATGGAGAATCCCATGGCCCTTCGGGCCACCGCCGCCCCGATCCGTCCCATCCCCACGATTCCCAGGGTCGTTCCCCACAGATCGTTGCCCAGCAGAAGATCGGGGTCCCATTCTCCCCAATGCCCGCCCAGGACGTATTCTCGTCCCTCGGGGATGCGCCGGGCGGCGGCGCCCAGCAGCGCCCAGGCCATGTCGGCGGTGGTCTCGGTAAGGACATCCGGGGTGTGTCCCACCGGTACTCCCCGGCGGGTGCAGGCCGGCAAATCCACGTTGTCCACCCCCACTGCCATCTGGGAAACCACCCGCAAGTCGGCGCCTGCATCGAGAAACTCGTCATCGATGGCGTCCGTGAGCATCACCAGGGCGCCGTCGGCTTTGGCAACGCGGTCCAACAGCAATCCTCGGGGCATCGTGCGGTTCTCCGACCAGGTCCACACGTCATGTCCGGCCAGCCTCTCGGCCGCCAGAGGATTGATCGCTCTGGTTACCAGCACCCGCGCCATGGCACCGAAAGGATAACTCTTCTCCGGGTGTGGATCGGCCGGAGGCGAGCGGCCCTTAGCTGCGGGCTACTTCCTTCCAGGGGAGTTCCAGGTCCACCCGGGGTTCCCTGGGCAGTCCCAGCACCCGCTCCCCTATCACGTTGCGAAGGATCTCCGAAGTTCCTCCCTCTATGGAGTTGGCGCGGGAGCGGAGGAACTGCCATTGGGGGCTGTGTTCTGTCTCCAAACTGTCGGGCGTGCGGAACTCGTAGGCCTCCGGATAGAGCATCCCGTGGGCTCCCATCATGTCGACCGCCCAGGCGAAGGTCTGCTTGCGGAATTCGGCCCACTGCAGTTTGAGCGTCGATCCTTCTGGACCGGGCGTTCCTCGCATCCGGGCCGTCCGGTCTCGGATGCCGGTGAGCCTGATCGCTTCCGCCTCCACCCACAGCTTTACCAGTTCGTCGCGACGAGCCTGGTCATCCGAATCGGAGTTGCGCCATACTTCCACCGCGGTGGCGATGGCGCCCTCTCCGCGGGGGCTGATGTTCTCGCCGATGATCACCCGCTCGTTCATGAGAGTGGTCACCGAGACTCTCCAACCCTCCCCCACTTCTCCCAGGCGGTTGCTGTCGGGAACCCGGGCGTCGGTGAAATACACCTCGTTGAACTCGGCCTCGCCGGTCATCTGACGCAGCGGGCGCACCTCCACCTCCGGCTGATCCATGTCGATTATGAAGTAGGTGATGCCCCGATGCTTGGGGATTCCGGGATTGGTGCGGGCGGTGAGCATGCCCCACTTGGCGTTGTGTCCCAGGGTGGTCCACACCTTCTGCCCGTTCACCACCCACTCGTCACCGTCCCGGACGGCGCTGGTGCTCACCCCGGCCGCGTCTGATCCGGCGCCTGGTTCACTGAACAGTTGGCACCAGATTTCCTCGGCGGTGAACATCTTCCGCAACCAACGCTGTCTCTGTTCGGGCGTTCCATGAACCGCCACCGTGGGACCGCCCATCCCGTAGCCGATCAGGTTGCGGGCGACATTGTCGGATGGCGCCCCTGCCTCTCCCAACACTCGGTTGACCGATGCTGCCTCGGCGGGTGAGACACCCATTCCTCCCGATCCTTCGGGAAGAGACGGCCAGGCCAGACCCAGATCGAACTGGGCGCCCCAGAATTCCACCGGATTGGTTTCGGCGGGCGGATACGTGGAAATCAACTGGTCCAGTCTCTCGTCTATCGGACTGCGGACTGCGGTCGGCGCCATGTCCAGACCTCCTCTCTAGTTCACCCAGAGGGCCGCGTTGGAAAGAACCGTCGCGTCGCGCTCTTCCACCGCCGCCTCCAAAAGGATCACATCCCCTTCTTCCCACATTCGGGTCACCACTGTCTCGCCGGGGAACACCACCCCGGCGAATCGGGCCTGGTAGCGCCGGGCCCGTCCTGGATCTCCCCCCAACACGGTATCGATTGCCGCTTTGCACACGACTCCGTAGGTGCAGAGGCCATGAAGGATCGGGCGGTCGAATCCTCCCAGTGCGGCGAAGGCCGGATCGGCGTGAAGTGGGTTCTTGTCTCCCGACAGCCTGTACAGCAACGCCTGCTGGGGGAGGGTACCCGAGCGGACGACGTGATCGGGATCCCGGGTAGGCGCGTGATTCGAGGCCTTGGGACCGGAATCTCCACCCCATCCCCCTTCGCCGCGAACGAAAAGGGAAGCCCGGTTGACGAACAGCACCTCGTTGCTGCGATTGTCGGTGGAGGTGACTTCCACCACTATCAGGGCGGCCCGTCCCTTGTCGTAGATGTGGACGATGCGCGGCTGGTTTGTCACCTCGCCACTGCGGGGAATCGGGCGGCGGATCTCCAGGTCCTGTTCGCCGTGGAGCAGCAGTGCCCAGTTGATATCCACTCCCCGGGCCATGGAGATGGCGGCCATGGAGGAATAGGCGGCCACCGTGCCGAAGGAAGGAAGAACCGAGAGGTTTCCCTCGTAGGCGTAGGACAATTCGAGCGGATCGGTGGGAGGGGCGCCTGCGCCCAATCCCAGGTGGTACAGGATGACCCGGTCCTCGTCCCAGGCGAACTGCCGGGACGGGAGGGTGCTGCCCAGGGCGGCTTCGACGTCGATAGGCATGATCAGCCCCCCATGGCCTTGGCGATCAGCATGATCTCCTCGGTGGAACTCATCGGGACCTGGTACTGGGAGATGTCGCGGATCTGATCGAGGTTGTCGCGGACCTCCTCTACCGAGGGCACCACTTGCATTCCCGAGAACCATCCCTGGTTGGTTCCAACGAAAATGCGTCCGTAGCGGCCACCCCCGGCGGTGAAGATCTCATGGGTGAACTGGTTGGTTTCCGAGCAGAGATACACCACCATGGGCATCACCTGATCGGGGTCCAGGAAGTCGGTCAGAGGCCCCAGCAACTCCTCGGTGAGCCGGGTTCGGGCCACGGGTGCGATCACGTTGGACTTGATGTTGTACTTGGCCCCTTCGATGGCCAGCACGTTGGAGAAACCGACCAGCCCGGCCTTGGCGGCCCCGTAATTGGTCTGGCCGAAATTGCCGAAGATACCGGCGTTGGAGGACGTGAAGACAAACCGCCCGTATCCTTTTTCCTTCATGATGGGGAAGGCCGGCATCGAGACGTAGAAGGCGCCCAGCAGATGCACATCCATCACCGCCTGGAGTTCAGCCAGGGTCAAGTTCCCGAAGCTGCGATCCCGCAGGATCCCGGCGTTGTTGATTACCACATCCACTGTTCCGAAGGCGTCCACCGCGGTCTGTACGATCGCCGCTCCCCCATCGGGACTGGCCACGGAATCGTAGTTGGCCACCGCCTCCCCACCCCGCCGGGCGATTTCTTCAACAACCAGGTCGGCGGGTCGACTGTCCCCTCCGGTGCCGTCGATGGCGCCTCCCAGGTCGTTTACGACCACCCGGGCGCCGCGACGGGCCAGTTCCAAGGCGTAGCTTCGCCCCAAGCCGCCTCCTGCCCCGGTGACGATCGCCACCCTCTGGTCAAAAGTGATGTCTGACAACGCAAACTCTCCTGTCTGGTTCGGGTTCGGGCGCCGGTGGTCTAATCGTCGTAGAGCTCGCTGATCACCCCAGCGTACTTGCTCAAAACGACGTGCCGTTTGACTTTCATGGAGGGGGTGATCTCCCCGGTGTCGGGAAGCCACGGGTCCTGGACGATGGCGATCTTCTTGACCTGCTCGGCCCGGGCCACCATCTGATTGCCGGTCTCCAAGGCGGATTGGATCTCGTCGACGATTTTGGCTTCAGTGATCAGGTCGTCCCAGTCGCCGGCTGCAATCCCTTGCTGTTCAGCCCACCTGGGCGCCTCTTGGGGATCGAGGGAAACCAGCATGGTGAGATATGGCCGGTTGTCTCCCACCATGCACACTCCACCGACCAGCGGATGGCTGGAAAGAGAGGTCTCCAGGATGGCCGGAGCGACGTTCTTGCCCGAGGACGTGATGATGATTTCCTTCTTCCTTCCCACAATCCTGAGGTTCCCGTTTTCGTCCCACTCGCCGAGATCTCCTGAATACAGCCATCCATCCTGGGCAAAGGTGTCGGCGGTGGCCTGGGGAAGCCGGTAGTAACCGTCGGTCACCACCCCTCCCCGGATTCTGATCTCGCCGTCGTCGGTGGTTTCCACCTCCACCCCCATGAACGGTTTGCCCACCGTTCCCAAAGCGGTGTTGGCGGCCGTGGTGCAAGTGGCCGGGCCGGTGTTCTCGCTCATCCCGTAGATCTCGTAGAGGGGAATTCCCAGGGCGTGGAAGAAAACCAGCAGATCGCGGCTGATGGGCGCGGCGGCGGTGACGGCCAGTTCCAGTTCCTCCATTCCCAGGCGCTTGCGGATCTTTGAGAAGATGATCCGGTCGAACAGAGCATGCTTGATGCGCTTGCCGAGCGAAGCGTGCTTTCCGGACACCCGGCCTTCTACCACTTCCCGACCGTTGGCGATTGCCTTCAAAACCAGGTCCCGGCGCTTGGGATCGGCCTCCAACGCTTCCAGCAGCCGAGCCTGGAACTTCTCCCACACCCTCGGCACTCCCAGGAAAGCCTGGGGTCGGCAGGCTCGGGAGTAGTCGGCCACCTGGGTGAGATCGGGACAGTAGTAGACCTCCCCCGCCGAGTAGATCGTCGTGTAATGGGTGCCGGCCCGCGCTGCGATGTGAGCGAAGGGAAGATAGGCCAGGGTCCGGACATGAGATGGCATGTTCAGGGTGCGAAACACGCTCTCGACCGTCCACACCACGTTGCGGTGGGTGACCATCACTCCCTTGGGGTCGCCGGTGGTCCCCGACGTGTAGATCAGAGTGGCGAGTTGGGAGGGGGTGACCTCTTCAGCCGACCGGGCAACAGTGGCGGGATCCTTCGAAAGAAGGTCCTTTCCCTGTTCCAGTAGCGCTTCCCAGGAGAGGGCGCCGTCCGGAACTCCGCCTTCGGGGGTGTCGAGCAGGATGAAGGTCTCCAGCCGGGGAAGCTGGGAGCGGGCTGCCTGCCAACCGTCCATCGCCTCCCGGTTCTCCACTATGGCCACTTTCACGCCGGTCTGCTTGGCGATGTAGGCGATTTGCGGCGGAGCGAGAGTCTCATAGAAGGTGATCGGAACCGCGCCGGTGTGCACGATTCCCAGATCGGCCAGGGCATGTTCGGGTCGGACTCCGGCCGTGATCCCCACGAAGTCACCCGCCCCGACTCCCAGGGTTTGCAGGCCTGCCGCGACCTGATGGGTAATCCGGCGCATCTGTTCCCAGGTAAGGCCCCGCCACTCGCCGTCTCCGGATTGCCACCGGGCGGCGGACCGGTCTCCATGGTCGTCTGCGGCACGGTTCAAGAGGTCTACCAGCGTGAGACCGTCAACGGCCTGATCGATCTGCCGGCGTTCGGATTGAAGATCGCGATTACTCATTTCTATGTTTCCTTCTTAGATCAACCAACTGCGCCTTTGCTGCGAAGTCTATCTATGACCTCGGGTGAGAACCCGAGATCGCCGAGAATCCGGTCTGTGTGCTCCCCCCGGGATGGGGAGGGAGAAGGGGTCGCAGCGGGGGTTTGCGAGAACCGCGGCGCCGGGGCCGGTTGCCGCCATCCCCCCACTTCTACGAAGGTGGACCGCCACCGCAGGTGAGGGTGCCGGGTGGCTTCGCTCAGACTCAGCACCGGCGACACGCAAGCGTCGCCCTCCGCGAATTCCTCCGCCCATTCGTCACGGGTCCTTTGCCGGAAGGTTTCCTCCAACCGCCGGCGCAACTGCGGCCATCCCTTTGGATCGAACCGGTGCGGCAGGTCCCCACGGTCGATGTCCAGCCTGGAGCACATCTCCTCCAGGAACTGCTCCTCCAAACACCCCACCGCCACATGGCGCCCGTCCGCTGTCTCGTAGACGTCGTAGAAAGGCGCCGCGCCGTCCAGGAAGTTGGAATTGCGCTGCGATGTCCACCAACCTCCTGCGAGACCGGCGTGCATGACGGCGGTCAGTAGAGCCGTGCCGTCCACCATGGCGGCGTCCACTACCTGTCCCTTCCCGGTGGTGCGAGCCGAGATCAGAGCGGCCAGCACTCCCGAAACCAGCAACATCCCTCCGCCGCCGTAATCAGCGATCAGGTTGAGTGGTACCGCCGGTCGCTCGACCGGGCCGATGGGATGCAGGGCTCCGGCCACGGCTATGTAGTTGATGTCGTGCCCGGCGGTGCGCGACAACGGACCTTCCTGTCCCCATCCGGTGATCCGCCCGTAAACCAGGCGAGGGTTTCGTTCCAGGCAGACCTCGGGGCCCACTCCCAGGCGCTCGGCGACACCGGGCCGGAAACCTTCAATGAGTATGTCGGCCCGCTCCACCAGGCTGAGCGCTACCTCCCTGCCCTCGGGCTTCTTCAAGTCCACTGCGATCGAGCGTTTTCCCCGATTGAGAATGACTTGGCCCGCCGCGTAATCCACGCCCCCGCCGGGGCGGTCAACCAACGTCACCTCGGCGCCCAGGTCGGCCATCACCATGCCGGCGAAGGGCCCAGGTCCCAGCCCGGCGAGTTCCACCACCGACACTGCAGCCAGGGGGCCGTTTCGATCCGGGGAGTCAGGATCGTTCGGCGTTTCTATGACCGGTTCATCCCACTGCGTCATCCTCTTGATCCTGCTCATCGAATCTCACAACCAGGTCGTGACGTTGGCGGGTGGTGGAAATCAGGGACTGCACGATGGCTGCAACCGGCAGGGCCAGCACCGCGCCTACTATGCCCATCAGCGATCCGCCGGCGATCACGGCGCCCACTGAGACAGCGGGATGGATTTCCATGGTGCGGGAGGTGACCCGGGGTGAGATCACCAGGTTTTCGAGTTGCTGATAGGCGACGATGATCACCAGCACCCAAAGTGCGGTGATCGGGTCCTCGACCAAGGCGATGAACACCGGGAGGGCCCCGGCGATATAGGTCCCGATTACGGGCAGGACCTGGGAGGTGACTCCTACCCAGATTCCCAGGGCCACCGGATAAGGCACCGAGAGGAGAGCGAGGCGCAACCGCGGTGACCACGGCCGAAACCACCGACAGGATCAGGCGTGAATAAACGTATCCTCCGGTCTTTTCTATGGAAACCTGCCAGATCTGCAACAGAAGGCGCTGACGCGACGCAGAGAAAAACGAGAGCACCAGTTGCAGCATCTTTGGCGCTTCGGCCACCATGTAAAAGGCGAACAGCAGGATGGTCACTGCTTGGAAGACCACATTCGCCAGAGTGGTTCCCACCGCCAGGACCCCGCCGGCCACCTGCGTTCCGTACTTCTGAAGCAGTGACCCCAGGTCTTCCAGTTGGTCGCGGACTGCGGTGTCCAGTAGGTCGATGTCTACGAACCGTCCCAGCCATTCCTCGGTGGTAGCCAGATAGTCGGGCAGTTTGACCGCAATGGCGGCGGTCTGGTTGATGAATAGCGGCAGCAGCGTGGCCAGGAACAGGATCACCAGGAAGAAGGCGGCTAAGAAGACCGCGGCAGTGGCCCATCGACGGTTCCATCTTCTCTTTTCCAGCCAGTCGACCGCCGGACCGAGGGCCACCGTCAGAAACAGCGCCATGAACGTCATCAGCAGCAGGGTGGTCAATTGTGCGATCACCCAAACGGTGGCTGCAACACCAAGCAGGATCAACGAGGCAGTCAGCAACCATCTGTTGAGCCAGGGAGGAGGGTGGGCAGACTGGGAGGAAATATCTTCCCGCGGCACGGGCGCCCAGTCTACCCGAAAAGTGTGACCGGGGAGGGAGTAACCCCGCCCCGGTTGTCTAGTAAGGGGCGGATGATCCGGTCAGGGCTTTTCGATGGGTACGCCCACCGTGTTGCCGTACTCGGTCCACGATCCGTCGTAGTTGCGAACGTTCTCGTATCCCAGCAAGTGGGTGAGGACGAACCAGGTGTGGCTGGACCTCTCCCCGATCCGACAGTAGGTGATGACCTCGTCGGCGGACTGCAAGCCGACTTCGCTCTCATAAATGGCGCGAAGTTCATCGGCGTCCTTGAAGGTTCCGTCGTCGTTGGCGGCCCGCTTCCAGGGGACATTGCTGGCGTTGGGAATGTGACCTCCCCGGGTGGAACCCTCGTTCGGGTACCCGGGCATGTGGAGACGTTCCCCACGGAACTCCTCGGGAGAGCGGACATCCACCAAGGGGTCTCCTGCCTTGGAGTGGTCCAGCACCATGGGGAGAAATGCGCGGATCCGGGTGTCGTCGCGATCCACGGACGGGTAATCTACAGCGGCGCGTTGGGTGGACTCGGTGGTGAGAGGGCGGCCCTCGGCCTCCCACTTCATGCGTCCTCCATCCAGTATGCGGACATCGCGGTGACCGAACAGCGTGACCACCCACAGGGCGTAGGTGGCCCACCAGTTGAAGTTGTCTCCGTAGAAGACCAGGGTGGAGTCGGGACTGATTCCCTTGCTTCCCATCACCGAGGAGAAATCGTCACTCTGCAGGTAGTCCCTGATCAGTGGGTCGTTCAGATCGAGATGCCAGTCGAGGTTTACCGCTCCCGGGATGTGCCCCGTGTCGTAGAGGAGCGGATCCTCGTTCGACTCCACCGGGATGACACTGGGGTCGTCCAGATGTGCGGCGAGCCAGTCGGTGGTGACCAGCATCCCGGGATGTGCGTAGGCGGCGAACTTGGGATTTGCGGTGTCAGACATGCATATTTCTCCGGTTTGACGTGCAGAGTAGGGAGTAGAAAGTACTCCCATGTTATAACGATTTAAACCCCGCCGAATGCGGTGCATATTCCCACCACAAGCCGCTGTTATCCTCATGGGGAATGGCCCTTCCCGAGCGTCTCGAACGGATTTTGATCCTGTTGCAGAGCACTCCCCGTTCCATTAGGGGACATGCCCTGCTCGATCTGTCCCGCACCCTCCCACCCCTGCCTCCCGAGTATCACGGCGAAATGAGAGACGAGTTGGAGAGAGTGGTGGAATGCCAGACGCCCTTCTTCCTGGCCACCCGTTTGGAGGAGGACAATACGGTCCGGATGTTCTTCGACGCGCCGCCCCATTCGCCCACCATCCGCGGTTACGCCGGGCTTTTGTCGGTGGGGCTCGACGGCGAGTCGGCCCAGACGGTGTTGGACCTTCCCGAGGACTTTTATTACGGGGTGGGTTTGGAAGAGGTGGTTTCGCCTTTGCGCCTGCGGGGCATGGGGGCGATCGTGGCCACATTGAAGAACCAAGTCAGAAGACACCTAGAACGAGTAGCTGCCTGAAGCCCGGCGGTTTCGAAGATCTCGTGTCCGGCCAGATGGATCCCTGGGACCGTTCCCTCTACGAACTGTTGACCGACTCCGGGAGTGATTTGTCTCTGGAGCTGGAGCAGCTTGCATCGGCGTCGGGACTCTCGGTGACCGTCCTGGAGGCTCTGGAGCGACTGGGAATCCTCATCCCCGAGCGTTCCGGTCCCACCCGGTTGTACAATCGTCGAGACGCCGATGGTTTGCGAGCCGGGAAGATGCTCCTGGAAAGAGGGGTTCCGCTCGACGAGTTGCTGAGCCTGGCGGGCCAGTTGGATGAGGCAATGCGTCCGATCGCGGCCCGCGCAGTGGATGTCTTCGCCCGGTTTGTTCGTGATTCGGTGGAATTCACCGCCGGATCGGATGTCGAAGCCACCGAACGCTTGGTGGAGGCTTATCAAACCATGATGGATGCCACCGCCGAGTTGGTGGCCGGTCACTTTCGGAGAATCCTGCTGCAGACCGCCCGGAACACTTTGGAAGAATCCATCAATCCGTGAGCATTCTGATTCGATCGCTTCCCCTCGACGGCAGCGGGTTCTCATCTCAGAGTATTCGGTTTCCCGATTTCGCCTGGATGCACGGCGATTTCTCTCTGCGGGGATTCGGTGAAGCATGGCGCTTTGACCCCGGGTTGGGAAAAGGTCGCCTTCGCCGGGCCCATGACGCCTGGACGAGTTGGCTAGCCCGAGCAGAGGTGGATGACCGGGTGTCGGAAGTTGGAACCGGTCCGGTGGGTTTTGCGTCGTTCACTTTCGATCCCCGGTCCGGGGGATCAGTGGTTGCGGTTCCCCAGGTTGTGGTGGGCCGCAAGGGCGCCGCCGGTTGGATAACCACCGTGGGAGACGCCGATCCCGGCATTATTGGGGTTGGCGCCCGCACCGGAGCATCTCCCGACCGCCCTCGTTATCTGGGTCCCACCACTCCGGACTGGCGGTGGATGGACTCCGTGGCCACAGCGGTGAAGTTGATCGAAGCCGGTCACCTGCAGAAGGTGGTGTTGGCGCGCGATATAGAGGTGTGGAGCAAATCACCGTTCGACTTAGAGCTACTGTTGGACCGGCTGCACAGGACCTTTCCGGAGTGCTTTACTTTCTTGGTGGATGGATTGGTGGGCGCCAGTCCGGAGTTACTGTTGCGTCAACAGGGGAAGAACATCGAGTCGGTGGCCTTGGCGGGGACCGCTCCTCGTCATTTTGACTACGGACGGGATGAGGAACTGGCGCAAGGCCTGTTGCATTCAGAGAAGAACCGTCTTGAGCATGAATTGACGGTGGGTTCGGTGGAGGGCGGGTTGGCGCAGGTTTGTTCCAGGCTGAGCCGCAACGCCGAACCGACTCTCCGGGATCTGGCCAACCTGCGCCATCTCGCCACCTCTTTTTGGGGGGTGCTTGCCGAGCCGGTTTCCTGTTTCGATGTCCTGGAGCGCCTTCATCCTACTGCCGCGGTGGGAGGGATTCCTGCCGACGCCGCCTTGGAGGCAATCCGCCAACTGGAGGGGATGGATCGGGGAGGATATGGCGGTCCGGTGGGATGGTTCGATAAAGGCGGTGGCGGCGAGTGGGCGATTGCCATGCGGTGCGCCGAATTAAAGGACACCGGGGCGCGTCTTTTCGCCGGGGCCGGGATAGTGACCGGGTCTCTGCCCGAGGAGGAGTTGGCCGAGACTCGTCTCAAGCTGGGGGCAATGACCAGCGCTTTGGATCTGCGCTAGTCCAGCACCTCGGCCACCCGGCGGGCGGTTTCCCTACCGATTCGCTGGTGCAGGCGGTGGTTTTCCTCCCGATCGGTGCGAACTTCCACCAGCCATACGCCGCCCTCGTGCAGAACGTCTTCAACGGTGGTGGCCAGATCCGAGGCTCGCTCCAGTCTCCGGTAGCCGAGTTCATGAAAGGCAGCCAACGCCTCGAAATCCCGTCCGTGTGGAGTTCCGAAGAGCTTCTCGAAATGGGGATAGCTCGCCTGGGGCAGGAAGTTGAATATCCCGCCTCCGTCATTGTTGACCACCACCAGCACGCAGGATGGCCGTTCACTCACCAGAAACCCGTTGGAGTCGTGCAGCAGGGCCAGGTCGCCGATCAGGCCGACCACCCGCCCCGGATTCTGCCAAGCCGCGCCCAGGGCGGTGGAAACGATTCCGTCGATGCCGGACGCTCCTCGGTTGCCGATCACTGTGGCCGGTGTCTGTTCGGCGAACCAATCCACATCGCGCACCGGCATCGAGGAGCCCACCACCAGCCCGTCCAGCGGCATGGCCGCCAGATCCCGGGCTGCGCGGGGTTCGCTCGGAGTGTCGTCGTCCAGGATCCGGTCGATGACCATCCGGCAGGCCTGTTCGGCTTCCTGCCATCTTCGCAGCCATTCCCCACTGCCGGTTCTCTCTCCCAGCCGTTTCAACATGGCTTCGGCCGCCGCGGTGGGCGGACCACTCACCATCTGGGAAACCGCCCGGTCCGGGTCGGCCCACCGTCCCGGCGCGCCCACCACCACCTGGGCTATGGAAGGGTCCGACAGAAGGCGGGCAAGGTTCGGGCTGAGTCCGGTCTTACCGAAGCGCAAAACCACATCGGGCCGCAGCGAAGAGGGAGAACCTTGGAGCAGAAAATGGAAGGTGGAGATCGAAGGCGGATGGCGGGCGCCTGACAGCGCTTCGGCGATCAAGGGCCAACCGAGTTGGTCGGCAAGGCGCGCATAGATGTCTGATCCCCCCGCCCCCTCCCCCACAACCACGATGCCCCGTTCTGCTCTCTTTACCTCGGAAAGGAAGGAAGGGTCCAAGCCGGCCGGTCGCCGGGCGGTGATCCAGGGTTTTCCAGCCGGGCGTCCCTTGGTCTCGGAAATGAAGGGCGGCGCTTGGGAACGTCCGTCGTGGCCGGTGGGAGTGGTGGGTTCTCGGAAAGCCAGGTTGACGTGTACCGGTCCCCCACGACCGCTCCAGCCGCCTGCTTCCGCCACCGCCCGCGCCGCCGAAGCTCTCCAATAAGCATTGGACGCCGGCCGATCCTCGGTCGGTCCGGCCTCCCAGAACCACCTGACCTCCTCGCCGAACAGTTTCAATTGGTCGATGGTCTGATTGGCGCCGGTGTGTCGGAGTTCGGGGGGCCGGTCGGCAGTGAGCAGGATCAGCGGGACTCCGGACACATCTGCCTCCACCACGGCAGGAAAGAGATTGGCCACCGCCGTTCCCGAGGTGGTAATCACCGCCGCCGGGGACCCGCTAATCCGGGCAACCCCCAGTGCAAAGAAGGCCGCCGATCGCTCGTCGATCATCACTGCCAGTGACGCCCCTGGATGGTCCTCAACAGCTCTGGCCAGCGCAGCGGACCGAGACCCGGGTGAGAGCACAAACCTGGTCACACCCCCTCGCACCAGTTCGTCCACCACCACGATTGCCAGGGCAACTGAGGGGTTGGGGTGGGAGGGGTTCATACTCGCAGCAGGTTTGCAACCCGTTCCAGCCGGGCGATCATCACTGAGGCTACTTCCTCTCTTGGCCGCCATCTCTCCACCAGTTCAGGTTCAGGTGCCGGTCGGTGGACGGGGATCTCGCCACATTCGGGAGTCAGAGGTTGGCGGACCACGTCTCCTGCCAGCAGTGAAGCGGTGGCCAGGCCGCAGGCATAGGGTAGTTCGGGTAACGCTGCGGCCGCGGCCAGTCCCGCGGCCAGTCCTACCGAGGTCTCAAGCGCGGAGGAGGGTATCACCGGCAGTCCTGTCCTCGATGCCCAGTCCAGCATCCGGGCAACGCCTCCCATGGGTTGCACTTTCATCACCAGCAGGTCCACCCCGCCCGAGTCGATGATCTCTTCAGGTGTGGCGCCGGACCGAATCGATTCGTCGGCAGCGATCGGGATGTTGGTGCGAGATCGCAACTCGGAGAGGTCGCTCAGAGTGGCGCAGGGTTGCTCGGCGTACTGCAGATCGAACTCCTCCAAAAGACGGAGGCGGGTATCCGCCTCCGTCACTGTCCACGCCCCGTTCACGTCTATTCGCAAGAAACCGTCATCTCCCAGCGCTTCCCGTACAGCAGCCACCCTCGCCAGGTCTTCTGTGAAGTCCTGGCCCTTGTCGGCCACTTTCACCTTGGCGGTTCGGCAGCTTGAAGCTTCCACCAACCGCTTTGCATGATCGGCCCCCACAGGGGGAACTGTGACATTGACCGGGATCCGGTCGCGCCTGGGTGGTGGCAGAGGGTCGAGAGCGGACTCCAGCGCAGAAGTCAGCCAGCGAGCGGCGGCGCGATCGTCGTACTCGTCGAAAGGCGAGAACTCTCCCCATCCGGCGAGACCCCGCAGCAGGACCGCCCGCCGTTCGGCGAGGCGTCGGTACGGAAGTCGCATCGGAATAGCCACGGCCCATGCTTGCAATCCGGCCAAGGGGCCGTGGGTAAAGACCCGATCCGGTCGAAGAGTCACGGTCCAGCCTGAACGTTTCGGATATAGGAGACCAATCGTTCTACCTGGTCGTCGGAAAGATGGTCGAAGGATGGCATCGTCCCGATCCCGCGCCGTATGGATGTCACCAGATACTCGTCAGGAAGGGTTGAACTGGGCGAGTATTGCCCCAACGGGGGACCAGTCTTGCCTTCCAGTTGCGCTCCATGGCAGGTAGCGCACAGTTGGTTGAACAACTCGGGTCCGGTGACGTCAGGAGGAGGCGGCGAAGAGCATCCGGCAATGACGATCAGCCAAAAGAGGACCGCGATCCGTACCATCACCGGCCTTGCAGGTCGTTCACCCAAGGTCTTCGAGGCGTTTGATCGTTTCACTTGTATGTTCCCACATCCGGCGGCTTGCCACCAGCACCCGGTCGTTGGCCACTACCACCAGCACATCAGAGACCCCCACCACCGCCGTCCTGGCGTTCCGGGAGAGTACATGCACTCCCTGACCCGCTTCCACCACCGCCGTACCGCTTATCACATTGTCGTTGTCGTCCGCTTCCAGCACCTCTCCCAGCGCCGCCCACGAGCCGATATCAGACCACCCCGCCACCAACCGCACCGCTTGCACTTTCTCGGCGCGTTCCCAAAGTCCCTTGGCAACCGAGACGGCCGGGACCTGTCCGAATTCCGGTCCCAGTTCGACGGTTCCGTCGGAATGGTGGCGCGCGTTGGCATACGCCCTGGTCGTTGTGGCAGCCACTTCCGGAAGCAGACGCATGATCACTTCCCGCATTGTCCGGGCCTGCACCAGGAACATCCCGCCGTTCCACAGGTAGTTGCCCGACTCCATGAACTGTCGAGCAGTCTCCACATCCGGCTTTTCCACGAATCGGCGGATGTCGAGCACTCCGGGATCGCGACCCGGGGTCACCTCCATATACCCGAGCCCGGGATGGGGTCGGGATGGCTGAATGCCGAAGATCACCAGGTTCCCGTGCCGAGCGGCCGGAATTCCCTGGCGGATGGCAGCCTGGAAACCGTCCACGTCCGATACCAGATGGTCCGTGGGAAGACCCAGCAGCAGATCATCGGAATCGGCCCACAGAGCGGCTGCCATTGCTGCGGGGGCGGTGTTGCGACCCACCGGTTCGGTCAACACCGCCGCGGGAGTGCACCCGATCTCATCCAGATGCTCGATCACCTGTCGGGACATGGACCTTCCGGTGACGACCACGGGAGACCCCATTTCTTCCATGCCCATCACCCGCTGGGCAGCAGCCTGCAATAAGGATTCGCGGCCGAAGATCCGCAGAAACTGTTTGGGCGACTCGGGGGTGGACAGCGGCCACAGCCGGACGCCGATCCCTCCGGACAGGAGAACGGGAATGATCATCGACAAAAAAGGTTACCTAAGGAGGCGTTGTAGCTCTACTGGAAGAACAGCATCCGCAACGCCACCGCCACCGAGGCGATGGCCAGGAGCCACCGGATGAGCCGGGCGCCTTTTTCCATGGCGAGACGGGTGCCCAGGTAGGCGCCGGTCGAGTTGCCGATCGCCATCACCAGGCCCACCGGCCAGTTGATCTGGTCGGCAAGGGCAAAGATCCCCACAGCCAGAGCGGTATAGCAGGCGATCAGGAACATTTTTGCCGCACTGCCTTTGACCAGATCGAGTCCGCAACCCAGAACCAGGCCGCTGATCAACAGAAACCCCACTCCCACCTGGATAAAGCCTCCATAGAAGCCAATAGCCAGGAAGGCTGTCGCCCTGCCCCACCGTCCCAGCCGGGGATCCACCTGCTCCTTCAACCAGGCCGAGGGTTTGAGCAGCACCGAGAGCGCCACCCCGATCAGCACGACCGCAAAAGCGGCGCGCATCTGCTCGTTAGAAACCCGGGTGGCGACCCAGGCGCCCACCGCGGTACCGATCATGGTGGGGAAAATAAGGCTGAAGGACATCTTCCAGGGAACCAACTGCTTGCGGGCGAAGTTGGAGGTTCCCAGGACGTTGGCGAACACAATGGCCACCCGGTTGGTGGCGTTGGCGATGTTGGCTCCCAGCATCGGCTCCAAAATGATCAGGCTCACAGCCGATCCTCCCCCAGCCATCACATTGATGAAGGCGGTTGCGAAGCCGGCCAGCACCAACAGCGCCCCGGTAATCAGGTCTAGCTCAGCGCTCAAGTCGTGAGGACCAAGAAGACATACCGGAAGCATCTTACCTGGAGGTAGAAAGTTGCCGATTCGACTTCGACAACCCCGAACATTGCTGATAGTGTCAGACGCATGGGGAATCAAGGCATAGAAGAAGTCCTCACCGCCGCCGAGCAAGCGGTGAAGGCGGGAGCGGGGTTGGCCGGGACGGGCTTTTGGAAAGCGGTGGGAACTGTCAAATCCACCCCTCACTTGGTTGATCATCACGGATCACGGATCGCCGAGATAGATCGTAGGGCTTTCTTGCAGTGGGCGCTGTTCAGTGTCGGCATCAAGGCAGGAACCACCTTGATGGGGCTGTTCACCTTGCTGGGTCTCTTCCTAGTGGTCTGGTCTCACGCCCTGCCTGATCCCTGGAACGGGCTCGTCCTGCTGGGCGGCGGGGGCGGCGTGCTGGTGGCCACCACCCACGGTCTGAGTCATCTGGTAGTGGGCCGGATGGCCGGTATCCGTTTCACGCATTGGTTCGTGGGATCGTTGACTCGTCCCCAGCCCGGAGTCAAGGTGGACTACGACACCTATCTTCGAGCCAGTCCCAGGTCCAGGGCCTGGATGCACGCCTCCGGGGCTCTGGTTACCAAGGTGGTCCCGTTCGCCATTCTTGTTCCGGCACTGTCGGCCGATTTCCCTTCGTGGGCGGCATGGCTATTGCTGGGTCAGGGTGTATTGCAGGTCTTTACCGATGCAGTGTGGTCGGTAAAGATCTCGGATTGGAAGAAGTTTCGGCGGGAGATGTCCTACGTCTGAGCGGTTGGAGCCGTTGGAGCGGTCCGGCCGTCCGTTCGGGTGCAGACCAGCCCGGAACTGATGAAATCCCACATCTCTTCTACCAGTTCCTGGCGTTGCAATCTTCCGTCCGGGTTGTACCAGCGTCCCACTGCGTTCAGTATGGAGAGTATGAAGATGCCGGCCATGACCGGGTCCACCCGGTCGTCGAACTCCCCGCTTCTGACGCCTGCTCCGATCACCCGGCGGAAGATACGTTCGTAGCCATCGCGGGCGGCGATCACCGCCTCCCGGTAGCGTTCGTCCAGGGCCCGGGCCTCGTTCAGAAAAGTACTTGCCTCGTCGCGATGGTCGAGGATCACCTCAAGATGACCCTTGATCAACGCTTGCAGACGGGCAGTTTCTCCCGAGGCGGTATCCAGCGCCCTGCGGGCGGACTCCTTGAAGAGCCGCTCGGCGCGCCGCACCACTTCCAGCAGCAAGTCCTCCTTGGATGACACATGGGAGTAGATGGAGGACTTGAGCAGTCCCAACTCGTCTCCCAGGTCCTTCATGGACGTGCCGTGATAACCCCGTAGGGCAAACAGTTTGCCCGCCGCCCGGATCACGCTTTCCCGGTTGTGGCGGGTGGTGGCGCTCATCGCCGATCGAAGTCCACGACCAACCGTTCGCCTTGGGGAACTGCCTGACAGGTCAGGATGAAGCCTGCTTCCAGGTCCTCGGCCACCAAGGCGTAGTTGTGCTCCATGGAGACCTCACCCTCCAGCACCTGGGCCTTGCAGGAAGCGCACATGCCTCCCCGGCAGGACCACGGTAGTTCATGGCGAACGGTCAAGGCTGCGTCCAGGACCCGGGAGTCGGGCGCCATACGCACCATCGAGGTGCGCCCGTCCAGGGTGAAAACGAGATCCACGGTGTCTTCGGAGTCTTCTCCGTTCGCAGAGTCACTATTCATGGCGGGGGGCGGCCCGGCGAAGAACAACTCGTCTTTGATGTCGGCGGGCGGCGTTCCTCGATCCTCCAGGGTCTCCCGTACCGCGGTCACCATCCGGTACGGGCCGCACAAGAACCACAGATCCACCGTGTCCGGGTCGACCAGAGAGGCGAAGACGGCTTCGAGTCGCGGGCGGTCGATCCGTCCACTGAGAAGGGGTGAAGCCGGTTGTTCGCGGCTGAGTACATGAATGAGGTGGAACCGGTCGGTATACCTGTCCTTGAGAGCGGAAAGCTCCTCCAGGAACATGATCGAAGCGGCCGAGCGGTTTCCCAGCAGTAACGTCCAACGGCATCGCGGTTCGGCCCGAAGGGTGGTTGAGACCAGAGACAGGACGGGGGTGATGCCGCTTCCTGCCGCCACGGCCGCATAGTGACGGGTTGAAACGGGGTCGGGTTCGATGGTGAACTCTCCGACCGGAGGCATCACGTCCAGGAAATCACCCACTTTGAGGCGGGAATTGGCAAAAGTGGAGAACTTTCCTCCCCGAAGTTGTTTGACGCCAACCCGCAGTTGCCCGGCGCCGGCGTCTGCGCACAGCGAATAACTGCGACGCACGTCATCTCCGTCGATCTCGGCCCGCACGGTTATGTGCTGGCCCGGCAGATATCTGAAATCCGGCGCCAGATCGGAAGGAACGGCGAATGTGATCGCCACCGCCTGGTCGGTCTCACGTTTTACTTCAGCTACACATAACCGGTGAAACACCGGTGGCGCTTCCATCACAACTCCTTGAAGCGATCGAATGGTTCCAGGCAACTGCGGCACGCCATCAGAGCCTTGCAGGGCGTGGATCCGAATTCGCTCACTTCCCGCACCCTCGAGGATTGGCATAGAGGACAGACGGTATCGCCCAGCGGTTTTTCGGCGGGTTTGCGGGGCGGAGCGATACCGGCTCGGGCCAACTTACGCCGACCGGCGTCGGTGATGTCATCCGTAGTCCAGGCCGGACTGAAGCTGGTATTGATTTCGACCTGCTCAGGTTTGTAACCCGCGCCGTCCAACACCAGGCGGATGGACTCTCTGATGGCGTCCATGGCCGGACATCCCGACCAGGTCGGTGTGACTTCCACCACCACGCGTGCTTCTTCGACAACCGCGCGGCGGAGCACTCCCAGGTCCGAGATGGTTACCCAGGGAAGCTCGGGGTCGGGCACCGCCTCCAATCGGCGCTGCAGTTGCCGGGCGTCGATCACCACTGCATCCCCGGATAGGAGCGTTGCATCCACTGCATCTCGGCCAGCAGATACCCGAGGTGTTCGGTGTGAAATCCAGATCGTCCGCCGGAACGGGAGAACCGGTCGCCGGGGATCTCAAGCTCTGCTGACGAGAAGGTGTCCCGCACCCACCTGTTCCAGGCAGGTTGCAATAGCGACGGAGAAACCGCCATCCCGGCCCGGGTCAGGTGGTCGCAAAACTCGTCTGAGTCGAACATCTCCGGCACGAAACGCCACAAGTCCTCGACGGCCAGCTGGGTGCGCCCGTGGCTCTCCTCGGTTCCGTTACCCAACCGGACCAGCCACGCCGATGAATGGCGAAGGTGATAGCGGGTCTCCTTCACGGCCTTTCCGGCAATGGCGGCCAAGGTGGGGTCAGCCGACTCCGCAAGACGATTCCACAGTTCCATTTGATAGGCGTCGAAGAGGAACTGGCGGACCATGGTGTGGGCGAAATCGCCGTTGGGTTGCTCCACCAGCAGCAGGTTGGTGAACTCCCTTTCGGATCGGAACATGGCCAGATCGTCTTCGGTACGGCCTGCGCCCTCCAGTTGCCCGGCGTACTCCAAGAGCATCCGGGCCCGGCCCAGCAGATCCAGGGCGATGTTGGCCAGGGCAATGTCCTCTTCCAGGTCGTGGGCTCGGGAAATCCATCCCGACATCCGCTGGGCCAGGACGAGATTGTCATCGGCGTGATAGAGGGTGTAGCGGAACAGCAGGGAATCGAGGGGTCCGGAGGAGGCTTCCGCGGCTGACTGGGAGATTCCGGTTACAGCCATTCGACCTCGGTGGGAACCTGGTAGAAGGTGGCGTCCCGGTAAGGCTTGTCGGCGGTTGGTTCGAACAGGGAACCCGCGTCGTCGGTATCGGAGGCGGTGATGTCGGACGATCGCACTACCCACAGGCTCACTCCTTTTCCTCGACGGGTATACACGTCCCGCGCCGACTGCAATGCCATCTCCGCGTCCGGGGCATGCAGACTCCCGGCATGGACGTGGGACATGCCCCTTCTCTGCCGGATGAACACTTCCCACAGAGGCCAACCGGAGGACCCGTCCCTGCCCTGCGGAGAAAAGTCTCGGTCCCCCTCTTCGGGCAAACGGGGAACCGAATAGGACATCAGGCCACCACGTCCCGTTGGCGGGCGGCGTAGGCCGCGGCGGCTTCCCTCACCCAGGCGCCCTCGTCCCAGGCGGCCCGCTTGTGGGCGATCCGTTCCCGGTTCATTGGTCCGTTGCCCTTCACCACCGCCCAGAACTCCTCCCAGTCGATCTCGCCGAAGTCATAGTGCCCGCGCCGGGGATTCCAGCGCAGGTCCGGATCGGGGACCGTCAGTCCCAGGTACTCGGCCTGCGGCACGGTCATGTCGACGAATTGCTGTCGCAGTTCGTCGTTGGAGACCCGTTTGATCTTCCATTCCATCGACTGCTTGCCATGAGTGGAGGCGGAGTCATGCGGTCCGAACATCATCAGCGACGGCCACCACCATCGATTCAAACCGTCCTGCGCCATCTCCCGCTGGGCGGGCGCTCCCCGGCTGAGGGTGGCCATTATCTCGAACCCCTGCCGTTGATGGAAGGACTCCTCCTTGCAGATCCGCACCATCCCCCGCGCGTACGGCCCGTAGGAGCACCGGGTGAGCATCACCTGGTTGGTAATGGCCGCCCCGTCGACCAGCCAGCCGATGCACCCTATATCGGCCCAACTGAGCGTGGGGTAATTGAAGATGGATGAGTATTTGTGCTTACCCTCGTGGAGCAAGCGCATCATCTCGTCCCGGGTAATGCCCAGCGTCTCCGCCGCCGAGTAGAGGTACAGGCCGTGGCCGGCCTCGTCCTGGACCTTGGCCATCAGGATGGCTTTGCGTTTGAGTGTGGGCGCCCGGCTTATCCAGTTGCCTTCCGGCTGCATCCCGATCACCTCGGAATGGGCGTGCTGGGCGATCTGGCGGATCAGCGTCTTGCGGTACCCGTCGGGCATCCAATCCGCAGGTTCCACCTTCTCCTCGGCAGCCAGAAGCGCCTCGAAACGAGCTTTTCCCGGGTGGCTGTCTGTCATGCGCTCCATATTAACAAACGACCGTTCGTTGGTCAAAGCGGTAGTGTCATGAGTGCACAACGATTCAAGGAGAGAACATGAAACTGCATGGTGTTGAGATCACCTGGCTGGGACATGCCGCCTTCCGGTTTCGAGTCGAGGAGGGAGTCACCCTTTTGATCGACCCGTTTCTACGGGCCAATCCCCTCTGCCCCACCGAGGAGAAATACCCGGACAAGGCCGATGCCATTTTTGTTACCCACGGCCATCGCGACCACCTGGGAGACGCTGCATCCATTGCCCGGTCCACCGGCGCCACGGTCTTTTCGATCTTTGAGATAAAACGGTGGCTGATGCAACAAGGTTTGGAGGACGAGCAAACAGTTCCTCTCAACAAGGGCGGTACGGTGTCGGCGCCGGGCGGGGTGAAAGCCACCTTCGTTCACGCCGTTCATTCCTCCGGCATCTATGGAGAGGAAGGAATGATCAACGGTGGTGCGGCAGGCGGTTGGGTGCTGGACTTTCCCGGGGGACCGATCGTCTATCACGCCGGAGACACCGATGTTTTCGGAGACATGGAATTGATCGGAGAGCTTTGGGAACCGAATATCGCCTGCCTTCCGATCGGAGGTCATTTCACCATGGACCCGCGGTCGGCGGCCAGAGCGGCCGGCCTGCTGGGAGTGGAGACGGTTATTCCCATGCATTTCGGGACCTTTCCCGTCCTGGCCGGGCGACCCGACCACCTGCGCCGGCACGGAGGCGGATCCTTCCAGGTTCAGGAACTGACGGTGGGCGCGCCGGTCAGGTGACCTGGTGTGAAGTCCGGGAGGTGGATCGTTCTCAGCCCTCCACTCGCCGGTAGGTCGCCCCCAGGGTCAGATACTCCTCGATGCCCATCTCGGCCCGTTCGATTTCCTGCGGCCGAAGTTCTCGCAGCGGACGGGCCGGTGTTCCCACGGCGATGGTCCAGGGTGGTATTTTTTTTCCCTCTCCGAGCAGCGAGCCGGCCGCCAGCCATGATCCCTCTCCCATCACCGACCCGTTCAGAGCGATGGCGCCCATCCCGATCAAGCAGTTGTCCCCCACCACCGCCCCATGCACCAGGGCCAGATGACCCACCGTCACCCGCCTGCCGATCAGCGTCGGATATCCGTCATCGGTGTGGAGCACGGTGTTGTCCTGAAGGTTGGTCTCCTCCCCCACCACGACCCGATCGGTCTCGGCCCGTATCACCACTCCGAACATCACCACCGCCTCGGCCTCCACCACCACATCGCCGAAAATCCTGGCCGTAGAGGCGATGAATGCCGAAGGGTGGATCACGGGAGTAGCTAGTCGACGGGGAACGCGGTCCATGTGGGCTTTCTTCCTCTCAGGATTGAGTGAATCCTACCGGCTGTACGGAATACCAGATTGCAGATGCTAGAGTCGTCGGATCGACATGCGCTTGCCCGACCCTCAAGGGAGTGATCACTGAAATGCCCGTCGCTCAAGGAGGTGGCAAAGAACCCTACCGTTTGCGCAGGCAAGCTATACGAGACAAGAAGAAGCGTCGGCGACTGCTGGAGGAGACCGAGCGATACCTGAGCGAACTGGTCGCAGAAGTAGGTGAACCTTGTCCGGAAGAGGTTGCCGAGGCACAGGAGCTAGCCCGGCGTCTTGCCCGCCGAGTGCAAAACGGCGACTGACCAGGTTTACGCTTTGAATTCAGGATTACCCAACTCAAGGTGGTGCGATCGGATCTCCTGGAAGTGACAACGGGACTCCCGCTTGCTGTTGAGGAATCTGTTGGGCCTGGTCCAAGCGGCGATGCAACGCGCTAATGAATGCCAACCACTCTAATGCTGGAACAGCGCTCAAACCGTAGTCGTCATGATGTGTAACGACGTTTCTGACTGCCTGGGTAGGAGTGGTGCATTAACCCGACTCCGTCGAGATCGGGTCGGCCTGCCAACTCCTGCACTCTATTCACGAAGCGCTGGGAAGCCTTTCTCACGGCGTCGTCATAGTGCCCATCCCTGAAAAGGCCGCGTGCAATAGCAACTTCCGAGTGAAGGTCGTCAATGGAAATCAATAGAAGCGAGTGGGGCCGGTGGGCCTTGGTTGCCGCCAGCCCAGTGCCTTCACCCCTCCCCCTCTTTGTGGGTGGTCAACTGACTATTCGCTGGGCTAGGGTTTGGGCGGCCTCAGCACCGGTAACTTTCATCCGGACAATCCGGTTTTGGGATCCTGGCCTTCCCAGGACTGAGATTCCCGGCATCTTTCCGAGGGCCGCCATGAAATTGGGGCCGTCAAGCCTGTCGTAATCGTCGGCCACGTTTCTTATGTGGGAGGTAGTGGTTTGTTGTCCCAGCGCAGTAAGTGCACCTGCTATCAGCAGAGTTATCTCCTGTGTAGCGTGGGCTTTTGCCTTTGCCAGGTGTTTTGTTGCCAGCATCAGCTTGGGTTGTTCTTCCGAGGTGTCGAAAATGTATCGAACCTCTTCAGGAGATATCTTGAAATAGCGCGCCAAAGCGTCGATCCGCTGTTGTTCATCGGCCAAAACGCCATCTGCCTTGTTGTTGATCGTTTCCGTGATTTCGGAGGATGCGTCACGATTTTGCACAGCTACACCAGCAGTCCTGCTCTCAAGGAGATGATTGAGAACCCGCTCAAAAGCAACTCTCCTTAGGTCATTGTCCAGGTCTTTGGTTGCTTCTTGAGCTTTGCTCACAAGGCTTCGCAATTCCTTTGTGCTGCTGAGCATCAAGGCATCCTCACATTCATTTCTGTACTGTCCCCCATTGTACCAACAGGGATGTAACAACAACTACTACCTTTTGTAGACCAACACGGAATGCTGTTTTCCAACCTCGTCATCCCCGCACCAGGTCAGTCCAACAGCAAATACTCCCGCCTCTTACCGATCCACGTATGACTCTATCGTCGGGCAGGAGCATTGGAGGTTTCGGTCGCCGGTCACTGAGTCGACTCTTCCCACCGGAGGCCAGTACTTGTCGGGCGCCAGGCCGGCCACCGGATAGGCGGCCGTGGACCGCGGGTAGGGCCGGTCCCAGTGGTCGGCTGTAACCACCCGGGCGGTGTGCGGGGCATGATGCAGAGGATTGTCGTCTCGGGGCCACTCCCCGGTTTCGATCCTTCGTATCTCTTGGCGGATACGGAACATCGCCTCCAGAAATCGGTCCAGTTCCGCCAGCGGTTCGGATTCGGTGGGCTCGATCATCAAGGTTCCGGGCACCGGGAAGCTGAGGGTAGGAGCATGAAAACCGTAGTCGGTGAGGCGCTTGGCCACATCCTCGGCGCTGACCCCTGCCGACCCCACGAATTCTCGCAGGTCGACGATAACCTCGTGTGCAACTCTGCCTTGTGACCCGCGGTAAAGGATCCGATACTGTTCGGACAGGCGCTCGGTCAGATAGTTGGCCGCCAGGATGGCGGTCTCGGTGGCCCTCTTCAGGCCCGGTCCTCCCATCATCCTCATGTACATCCAGGGGATGGGTAGGATCCCGGCCGATCCCCAGGGTGCGGCCGAGATGGGTCCGATCCCGGTGGGAGGTCCCGCTCGGCGCTGTAGGAGATGGTTGGGAAGATAGGGCGCCAGGTGTCCCGCCACGGCCACCGGGCCTACTCCGGGACCCCCGCCTCCGTGGGGAATGGTAAAGGTCTTGTGGAGGTTGAGATGGGAGACATCGGCGCCGAACACTCCAGGTTGAGCAAGTCCCACCAGGGCGTTTAGGTTGGCGCCGTCCACATATACCTGCCCTCCGGCGTCGTGAACCATTTCGCACACCTGTCCCACGCCCTCCTCGAACACCCCATGAGTGGAAGGGTAGGTAATCATGATTGCGGCCACGTTGCTGCCGTGATGGGCCAGCTTCGCCTTCAGATCCACCAGGTCGACGTTCCCCTGATCATCGCAGTCGACCACCGCGATACGCATGCCGGCCATCACTGCCGAGGCGGCGTTGGTCCCGTGTGCCGAAGATGGGATCAGACACACTCTCCGGTTATCTTCGTCGCGGGCCTGGTGGTAGGCGCGGATGGCGGCCAGTCCGGCCAGTTCCCCCTGCGATCCGGCATTGGGCTGCAGAGATACCGCCTCATAGCCGGTGATCTCCAGCAGCCAGTCCTCGAGATCGGTGAAGAGTTGCAGGTATCCCTGTGCCTGGTCGATTGGTACAAATGGATGGATGTCGGAGAACTCCGGCCACGTAACCGGGATCATCGACGAGGCCGGATTGAGCTTCATGGTGCACGATCCCAGGGGAATCATGGTCCGGTCCAATGCCAGGTCTCGATCTGACAAACGCCGGATGTAGCGGAGCATCTCGTGCTCGGAGTGGTAGGTATTGAAAACGGGATGGGTCATGAACTCGCTATCCCGCGCCACCTCCTCCGGGAATGCGGGACTCATGTCGTCATCCGGGAGTTGTGCGCCGAAGGCTTCAAGAACCGCCGATGCTGTCTCCTCGTCGGTGGTCTCATCCAGGGAGAAGGCCACCGTCTCCCGGTCGGCGCGGCGGAGATTGATCCCTGCTGCCAGGGCGTTGCCCATGATCAGATCGGCCGACTCCCCCGCTCGAACCGACAAGGTATCGAACCAAGCGCTGTTGACCAGTCCCCACCCGGCCGATCTCAGACCGGCAGCCATACGAGAAGTGAGGTCGTTGATACGCCGGGCAATACCGGTCAGCCCCTCCGGTCCGTGATATGAAGCGTAGAAGGAGGCCATCACCGCCAGCAGAACCTGCGCCGTGCAGATGTTGGACGTGGCTCGCTGGCGCCGGATGTGCTGCTCGCGGGTCTGCAGCGCCAAGCGAAGGGCGGGGTCGCCGTTGGAGTCGATGGACAACCCTGCCAACCGCCCGGGGAGAGTGCGGACATACCTTTCCCTGGTGGCGATGAATCCGGCGTGGGGACCCCCAAACATCATGGGCACGCCGAGACGCTGCGAGGAGCCGACAGCTATGTCCGCTCCCCACTCTCCCGGCGGAGAAAGCAGGGTGAGGGCCAGCAGATCGGTGGCGACCACCACCACCATGCCGGCCGCCTTGGCCTCCTCGACCGCATCGAACAGGTCTGCAACCTGGCCGCTGGCCCCCGGGTAGTGGAACATGACCCCGAAGGACTCTCCGTCGAGGTAGTCCATGTCATCGGGATGGTCGGTCTGAACGTCGATGTCCATCCAACGGGCCCGGGCGCGGATCACTTCTATGGTCTGGGGGAAAGTGTCGGAGTCCACCCAGAACCGATGGGCCTTACGGCGGCGGGAGATCCGGCGAGCCATGGTCATGGCTTCGGCGGCGGCGGTCCCTTCATCGAGAAGGGAGGCATTGGAGACCTCCATCCCGGTCAGGTCGGAGACCATGGTCTGGAAGTTGAGCAGAGCCTCCAACCGGCCCTGGGAGATCTCCGGCTGATAGGGGGTGTAGGCCGTGTACCAGGCGGGGTTCTCCAAGACGGTCCGGCGAATCACCGACGGGACCACAACGTTGTAATACCCCAGCCCGATCATGGAGGTCAGCACCTGGTTGCGGGCGGCGATCTCCTTCATGGCCTCAAGCGCCTCGGGTTCCCCCAAGGCCGAAGGAAGTTCGAGTTCATCTCGTTGACGGATGGATGCCGGAACGGTCTGGCTCATCAGGTGGGCGAGAGAATCGGCGCCCACCACTTCCAGCATCTTCGAGATGTCCGGGCTGCGCGGCCCGATATGGCGGTCTGTGAAATCAAGGGGCTGGCGGACGGGCATTGCACCTCCTGGGGACGCGGATGTCCATCCTCCCTGCTGTCCCGTTTGCCTGAGAGTTTTCGCTCCTTTCGGGAAAGGAACTTGCTCCTTCGGCGGCGGTGGCGCCCGCCCTCTTCAGCATTGCCTCGTCAACGCGGTCCGTTTGCCTGAGAGATTCCCGGGAGGACTTGCCCCTTCGGCGTCTCGACCAGCGAGACTCTCCCGCGCAGCTTCAACGGCTTTACTTTTTGTAAGAGTAACACAGGGTCTCAATAGGCGTGGCAAATATCAATGCAAAAATGTGTTCGGCCCACCGGTTAGGCTCCTGACGGTGAGCGCGGCGGCCGTAGTACTGTTCGGATTGCTGGGAGGAGTCGTGGCCGCGGTCCAGAGTCAGATGATGGGGGAATTCGAACAACGGGTGGGGATGATGGCGGGCACGGCCGCCAACTTCATTGTGGGAGCGGTGGCGATGGCGGTGATCCTGCTGGCGATCCGCGGCCCCACTCTGGCCGAGTGGCGAGAGGTCCCACCGTACCTGTTTCTGGCGGGAATCAGCGGTATCGTGATCATAAGCAGCATCGCCTTCACGGTCTCCCGGGTGGGGGTGCTGGCCGGTTCCATGCTGTTGGTGACCGCCCAGTTGACCGGCGGAACGATCATCGATCACTTCGGATGGTTGGGCGCCTCGGTGAGGGAGATCTCTCTCACCAAACTGCTGGGCATAATGTTTTTGATTCTGGGCGCCCGATTGGTTCTTCGTTGAACGGGATTGGTGTCAGAGGGCTATCAGGGATAGGGCGACCAGGGACAACATCAGACCCGTTAGGCGCTGTAACGGGACGCTTTCCCTATAAACCAGGAAAGCCATGACAGCTACCACCGCCGGATAGAGGGATGACGCCACAGCCACAAGTCCCAGCGGTCCGATCTGCACTGCGAGCAAGTAGGTGAGATTGGCCAGCACGGTGCCCCCGGCGGCGAAAGCCAAAGCAAATTGCTTTCTTGGCATCTTGAGCGGAACTCGTCGGACCTTCACCAGAATTCCCGCGGCAACGAGACTGCAGACCTTTAAGGGGATCAACGGCCAGAATCCGGCCGCCGCCGGTATTTGGGCCATGCCGATGAAGACCAGGGAGAAAGCCAGACCGGCGCCCAGTCCGTATGCCGCCTTCCCCGGTCGGTTGGCCCGTTGCCTGGTGGAAACAGTCAACCACATGGCTGGGCCCGCCAGAGCTACTCCGATCCATGCCAGAAGGGCATAGCGTTCTCCGGTCAGGAAGCCGAACAGGAAGGGAACCAGGGAGAGAGTGATGGCGGAAACCGGAGAAACCACCGCCATCCGGCCCTTGGCCAGGCCCTGGAAGTAGAAGATCACTCCGATGACTCCGGCCACCCCGCTGAATGCTCCCCAAGCAAGGTCGGAGACGGTGGCGGCGGTTCCCACCACGAGGAAGTTGGCAAAGGCGATGACAACGGACAAAGCCAAGCCCGAGACATTGGACCAAAAGGCGACCGAGAATACGGAGGCGCGACGCGTGGCCATGCCCCCGGCGAAATCGAACACCCCGTAGAGAACAGATGTCAGCGCGGCCAGGAAGATGGCCATGAGGCTCCGGTACAGAGGGTTGCGCGCTGGGGCATGCACACATCATATGCCTGGGAATCAGTCTCCCGGGCGGGTACGCGATTGGATCTGAGAACCAACCGGGAGGATCGCCGCCCAAGTGTTCCGACCCGGTCAGGATCTTGTCGAGCCTTCGGCGGTCTGCGAATTTCCCCGACCAAACCCTCAACTGGAGGTTATAAGAGCCAGGGAAGCGACCGAAAGCGCCAGTCCCGTCATCCGTTGAGGAGACACCTTCTCTTTGGCTACCACCAGGGCCAGCAGAACAGTGACGGCCGGGTAAAAGGAAGTGGCCAATGTCACCAGGCCGAACGGTCCGATGTGCACCGCCGCCAGATAGGTGATGTTCGCCAAGGTGTAAGCGCCAGAAGCGAGCGCCAGAGGACGAGCATTCGGAGGCAGCGTAGGCGGTTCCCGGCGGATCAGCAGCAGAACTCCCAGAAGGATGAGACCGGTTCCTCTGAGTGTGAGGACCGGCCATAGTCCGGCTTGCGGCGAGGTTTGCGCGATGGCAATGAACCATACGGACAGAGCCAGGCCCGCAGCCAGTCCATACAGGGCTCTGCCCGGGCGGTCCTGGTCCCGTTGTCGATGGACGGTCAACCACAGGGCTGGAATCGCCACTGACAGCCCCAACCACGCCATCGCTCCGTGTTGCTCTCCAGTGACAACCGCAAACAGAAAGGGAACTGTGGCCTGAGTCACCGCGGAGACCGGCGCCACCACTGCCATCTGACCTTTTGCGAGGCCTTGAAACTGGAAAACAACTCCCACTAGGCCAGCCACGCCGGTCAGTGCCCCCCAAGCCACATCGGTCAGGGTTAAGGAGGCGCCGATCACTTGATGATGGATGATTGATGCAACCGCAGCTATGCCCAACCCGATAAGGTTGGCCCAGAAGGTGACTGCCAGAACCGGGGCGCGGCGGGTTGCCGTTCCTCCGGCGAAATGGCAGGACCCATAGATGAGAGCGGTCAGTCCTGCCAGCGCAAGGGCCATGGGTCAGAGTGCGATCAGGACCAGGGAGATCATGGAAAGGGTGAGCCCCAGGATTCGGGTGGGTGACATCTTTTCCTTTTCCACGAACCGGGCCATCACTGCGATCACCACCGGGTAGAACGAGGACGCCACCGCCACCAGGCCGAACGGGCCGATCCGGACCGCCAAGAGATAGGTGAGGTTGGCCAGAATGTCACCGCCGGCCAGGAAAGCCAGTGGGCGAACCTCTCGGGGAAGGGTGGGTGATGTTCTGCGTACTGTCAGGAGGAGTGTCAACAGAGCCAGCCCTCCGATCCGCACCGCCACTAATGGCCACATCCCGGCTTCGGACGAGGTTTGGGCGATACCGATCAAAAAGAGCGAGAAAACAAGGCCCGCCGCCAAGCCATAGATCGCCTTGCCAGGCCGTTGATCATCTCTTCTCTGTCGAACGGTGAGCCATAGAGCAGGAAGAGCCACCGCCACTCCCACCCACGACAGCACACCGTAGCGTTCGCCTGTCAAGACTCCGAAGAGCAGAGGAACCACCGCCAGGGTGACCGCCGAAACAGGCGCCACCACGGCCATCTGGCCCTTGGCCATTCCCTGGAAGTACATGGCGAGGGCGCCGACTCCCGCCACTCCACTGCCCAGCCCCCAGGCCAGGTCGGCAAGGGTAGGGGAATCTCCCAGCACGAGATGGTGTATCACGGAGACGAATAGCGCGATTCCCAGGCCAACCAGGTTGGCCCATAGCGTCACCGCCAGAACCGGCGCGCGGCGGGTGGCCAAACCCCCGGCGAAATCACATAACCCGTAGAGAAGAGAGGTCAGGCCGGCGAGAAAGAAAGCCATGACTCTCTACAAATGTGAACGGGACAGGATACAAAGATCATAAAAGACGCCCGGCGCCGGAAAGAGGCGTCGGGCCGGGCGGAGACTAGCAGGAGATTGAATGCCCGAGTCCGGTGGGCAAGGCCGCTGCCGGGGGCGGCGAACGCTGGCGAGTAATGTTCTATCTCAGATGCGGAACGATCGACGCACCATTTTCGGGTGGGCCATGTACGACTGGGCCAATTCCGGGTATGTCGTTATTGCAGCGGGGATCCTTCCAGCCTATTTCGCGTCGGTGATCGTTCCTGAAGAAGGTTGGATGGGTTTCAGCGCCGAGTCTCTGTGGGGATACATGGTCGGGCTGATCTCCTTGGGGCTGTTCTTGATAACCCCCGTGTTGGGAGCGATAGCCGACTACAGCGCCCGACGCCTGATGTTCCTGAGGGTCTTTGCCTACGGGGGCGCGCTGTTCGTCACATGTTTCGCTTTCGTCGCCAGCGGCGATGTGCTGCTGGCCATCGTGATGTTCCTGGCTTCCCACTTCGGGCTCGCGGCCGGCAATGTCTTCTACGACGGCATGCTTCCGAATATCAGTACTGACGACACCATTGACGGGGTCAGTTCCAAGGGTTACGCATACGGGTATATAGGAGGCGGCATCTATCTGCTGCTGGCCTTGATCTTCATCTTCTACTCCGAGAACCTGGGATTTGAGGAGGATATGGCCGCCCGACTGGCTATCGGTGGGTCGGGATTGTGGTGGGCAGGTTTTTCGTGGTACGCCTTCCGGAGAATGCAGGAGATTGGAGAATCCCAGGGAGCGCTGGGAACCGAAGAAGGTCAGAGTCGGGTTCTCGCCTACATGCGAATCGGTTTCAGCCGTACCTGGAGTACCTGCCGGAGGCTTTCGGGACACAAGCAACTGCTGCTGTTCGTGGTGGCCTATATCTTCTATATAGACGGCGTGCAGACGGTCATAAGCATCTCCGCCATCTACGCGTCGGAAACGCTGGAGATCAGCACTGCTTTCATTGCCCTTTTGCTGCTCATCGTGCAGTTCACGGCTTTTTTCGGAGCGCTGATGTTCGGGCGGTTATCCGATCGGATCGGTCCCAAGCGATCGGTGTTGATCGCCTTGGTGGTGTGGACGGGCGTGCTGGTCGCCGCCTATTACCTGCCGGTGGGGCAGAACCTTCCCCTGTTGGCTCTGGGAATGGTCATCGGGGTGGTGATGGGCGGCACCCAGGCGCTGAGCCGCAGTCTGTACGGGTCGATCATCCCCGAGCAGGCTTCGTCCGAGTTCTTCGGATTCTTCTCCGTGTTCACCAAGTTCTCCGCTATCTGGGGGCCCATCATCTTTGCGACCTTCCGACAGGTGACCGGTTCCAGCCGACCGGGCGTGTTGTCGCTGGTAATTTTCTTCGTGGTGGGATTCGTGCTACTGAGTCTGGTTAACGTGGACAAAGCTCGCGCCGGCCGTACCGAATGGAGTTCCACCAATAATTGAGGTGTCAGCCCATTCGTGGTTCTAGGTGATGGCGCTACCGGTCTCGTCGTCGAAGAAGTGCAACTTGGAGGTGTCGACAAGCAATTGAATCCGGTCTCCGCCGCTGGGGGCCAGATCGGGGTTGACGCGGGCCACGAATTTGGTGGTGTCACCAAGAGACGAAACGTCGCTTCCTTCGTCCTCCAGGAGTTCTCGAATGTCGGGGGTGATCACCGGAGGCGCCGGTTTGCTGAAGTGGACATACGCCTCGGACCCCAATTGCTCCACCAGGGTTGCATCGGCGGCGATGGCCGCCGGTCCCTCGCGTTCCGACGCCGGGGAGTAGATGTCGAAAGCCTCGGGTCTGATGCCCACCACAATCTGCCGGTCTGTGTAAGAGGCCAACCGGGGATGTTCGGACATCACCGAACCGGGGAGGGCGACCTCTTCGTCGGCAAAGATGAGAGAGACTTCGGCGCCCCGCGCTTTGATGCTGCCATAGACGAAATTCATGGAAGGCGAGCCTATGAACCCGGCGACGAACAGGTTGGCAGGGTGATCGTAGAGCACCCTGGGAGTGTCGATCTGTTGCAGGTTGGTCTGGTCTTCGCTGGCTTTGCGCAAGACCGCCACTCGGTCGCCCATTGTCATTGCCTCCACCTGGTCGTGGGTCACATACAGAGTGGTGGTCTGTAGGCGCTTGTGCAGGATTCCCAATTCAGCGCGCATCTGGACCCGCAGTTTGGCGTCGAGATTCGAGAGAGGCTCATCCATAAGGAAAGCTGCCGGTTCCCTCACGATCGCCCTTCCCATGGCCACGCGCTGGCGCTGTCCGCCCGACAGCGACTTGGGCTTGCGGTCCATCAACTCCGATATCTCCAGGATGGATGCCGCTTCTCGAACCTTCTGCCTGATCTCCTCGCGGGGCATGCGGCGCATCTTCAAACCGAACGCCATGTTGTCGAACACGCTCATGTGGGGATAGAGCGCATAGTTCTGGAACACCATGGCAATGTCGCGATCTTTGGGTGAGACCTCGTTAACCACCTTGTCGCCGATCCGAAGGGTTCCCTCGGTCACCTCTTCCAAGCCGGCCACCATTCTCAGCAGGGTCGACTTGCCGCATCCTGACGGGCCGACCAGCACCACGAATTCTCCGTCGGCAACCTCGATGCTGACGTCGGTGATCGCTCTGGTGCCTCCCGGATATACCTTTCCGACTCTTTCGAATTTGATGGAAGACAATTTGCTAATCCTTCCTCGGTTTTGCGAAGCCCATTTGAATCATAACCGCCGGTAAGGGAGCAGGCAGGATACCGGTCGGGGCGGGATTGGGATGAAGACCGCTACCACGACCGGATTCGACACTCCCCAATCCCGCAGGAGGCCGACGAATAAGCCTCCCACCCGGGATCAGCGGGGCGTATAGCGGGATACAACGTCGGGAATGGACACGATCACCATCGGGATGGTGACATATTTGAGAACATAGGACATGCCGTATCCGAAGAAGGGTCGATTGGTGAGTGGCCGGCTGGTGGCGCCCATCACCAGAAGATCCCAATTCCCTGTGTTGGCGGTCTCCACCAAGTCTCCCACCGGCTGGGCCACCGGCTTGACATCGGCATCCACTCTCGCGCCCAGTCGTTCCCCGAAGGCCACCGATTCCTCCACCATCTCCAGGCCCGTCATGTAGTTCTGGGCGCTGCTCAGCATGTCGAAGTGAAACGGTCCGTCGGCAGCCTCTGCGATCAGATGCAATGCCAAGACCAAGCCGTCGTTGTGCGCCGCCAGAGAGTATGCCACCTCCTCTGCGGCGCGGGAGGCCCGGTTCGACTCCACAGACAGCAGCACCCGGTTGACGGCGAGAGGCGCCGAGTCAGGGAGCCTGCCCTCCGGGTCCGGGCTGGGATATCGGAAAATAAGGGCCGGCAGCTCCAGCTTGGACAGCACCCGGTCGATCACCGAGGAGAAGACTTCGCTCTCGTCGGCGGGCTCGGTGGCGCCTAGCACCACCAGGTCATAGCCGAGTGTGGCCTCGCCGAGAATAGCTTCCGCAGGGTCCCTTCGCTGTCGACGGATCAGTCGGTGCCGATCGGACCCCAGTGCTTTCATAGCTTCTTCGGGGCCGGCGTCCCGGGTGACCTCGGCGCCGATCAATCGCTTTATCCAACTGCCCCGCTGGCCGGTGACCGCCAGCACCGTTATTTCGGCCGCCGGAAACAGGATCTTGAGTTGGTTGGCTGCATAGACGCTGTTGGCGCCTCCTCGGGTGGGAATAAGGATTCGTTCTGAACCCAGAATCTGGGACTGCGACCGAATGGCTTCCGATTCCAAGCGAGACTGCTCCTCCTCTCCAGCCTCCATTCCCTTCACAGCCAGCTTCAGCATGATCGGAGCGATCAGCGAGGTTACGATGGCGGCCAGAACGATCACGGTGTATCCGGTGTCGCTCAGAACTCCCAGACTCAGGCCCACCAGGGCGACCACGATTCCCATGGCGCCAAGCGCCGACAGACCTGATCCCAAGGCCAGGCCTTCCCGGAAGGTGAGGCCTGCCTTCCGGGCGCCCACCAGGGTGCCGAACACCTTGGCGGCCACCGCCAGCACGATGAGCGTCACCGTCCAGATGACGGCGCTGGGGCTGGCCAGCAGTGATATGTCCACCCGCAGTCCGCTGAAGGCAAAGAAGATGGGGGCGAAAAAGGAGTCGGTCATGATTTCCAATACATGACGCACTTCGCCGATCTGGTAGCGCAACGTGGCGAGGATGATCCCCACGATGAAAGCGCCCAGGATGGCCTCAAGGCCCAGGACATGGGTTATCGCCCCCCCACCGATAGCTGCCACGAGGCTGACTGTGAGGGCAGCTTGGAGGTTCCAACCGCTACGTAAAGCCAGGCGCATCGCATGGTTGAGCATCCACTTGCCGACCGTGGCGGCCAGTGCCACGAACAAGACCAGACCTCCCAGGGAAGTAAGTAACCGGGTCGGTTCGAACCCTTCCTGAGCGATACCTGCCAGCCCCGCCAGGATCAACCACCCCACGGAGTCCATGGTCATGCTCACCGCCAAGGTCACCTGGCCGAAGTTGCGTCGCAACATTCCCAGATCGAGGAGAATCTTGGCTACCACCGGCAGAGCAGCCACCGACAGGGCCAGCGCCATGAATGCCGCGTACAGACCCCTGCTGGTGTCCCCTATGAAAGAAGACGGGGTCAACAACGCCACCAGCCCTACCACCACCAAGGGCGCCAGCAGAGCGCCGGCGGAGACGTTGACGGCGGCCTTGCGCAGACGCATGATGATGCCCAGGTCGGTCTCATACCCGATCACGACCAGCACCATGATCACCGCCAGCCAGGCCAACCCGTATATGACCGATCCCACGGTCGAGTCGGCGAAGATCCACTCGAAGGTGTTCGGGTAGAACTGGCCCAGCACGCTGGGACCGATCAATACCCCGGCAATTAGCTGTCCAACCACCGGCGGTTGGCGCATCTTGTTGGCAATGCCTCCCAGCAACCGGGCGGTTCCCACCAGCAGAGTCAATTGAATCAGGAAGACGAACAACTGGTGTTCGTCCAGGAGGCTCAACCCTCCTGATTCAGAAGCGGCCAGTACAGGGGTCACTAGTGGGATAACAATACAATATCGAGGCCGCTTTTTTTTGGAACCTAAACAGAAAAACGGATCCGGAGAATGTCCTGGGGCTGCACCGGGTAGTCCCGGCCCTCGACCCGCACCGCACCGCTGCGGCGCGCCGTCTCCCATCCTCCGGCCCGGATCACACTCGCCGCGCTTGCCACTTCGGCCCTTATGAATCCCCTTTCCATGTCGGAGTGGACCTTGCCCGCCGCTCGCCGGGCGCTCGAGCCCACCGGGGTCAACCAGGCGCGGGTTTCCCGGACGTTGGCGGTTATGAAGGTGCAAAGGTCCAACGCCTTGAGCGCGGCCCGGGAAATGGTGGCGGCTGCTCCCTCTCCCAACCCGAATGCCTCTCTCATTTCGGTCTGGTCCCGGGGATCCAGTGATGCGGCTTCGGCCTCCAATTGCGCGGTGACCGTTACCACCGGGTCGCCGGAGGGCGTCACCGTCCTGGTTTCCTCGAAAGAATCGGAAAGCCGGTCCTCGTCGGCATTGATCACCCAGACCAGCGGTTTGAGAGTGAGGGGAGCAAAGTCTCCCAACGCGGTCAATTCGCTTTCCGACCAAGGTGTCGATCTCAACAGCCGTCCCTCCCGGGTGATCTCAGCAGCCTTGGCCACTGTCCGGTAAGCCAGTCGCCGTTCCGGCCGGGAGGTGGCCTGATTGCGTAAGCGCAGAAGAGAGCGTTCAAAGATGTCCGCATCGTTCAATGCCAGGTCCAATATGGTTTCCTCCACCTGTTGGGCAGGGTCGGCCTTCGAGGCGCCTTCGGGCGTGGCCGGATCCGAAAAGGCGCCGAGGACCACGACCAGGCAGTCGGCCTGACGAATCTTGCCCACGGTTTCGGCGTCGATCTCCCCTCCCGAGCGATTCCGGGGAGGGGTGTCCGTCACCTCCAGGAAAGCGCGGGTGATACGAGCGGATCCCTCCAACCGGCCCAGTTCGCCGAGCAGGGAGTCTTCGATGGGCAGGACCCCGACTCGGGTTGCGGTTGTCGAGAAAGGAAACGGCGCAATTCCTTCGTAGCGCCCGGTCAGCGCGGCAAACAGGGAACTCTTTCCGCTGTTGGGCAGTCCGGTGATCGCCAGGGTGGACATCGATACCCGAGACTAGGCAGATATGGAAAGCGGCGGGCGTCAGGTCCGGTCGCCGCGTCGACGTCATGATGCCGGTCGTACCTCGTGATGCCGTCCGTACCACTTTCCGATCCTTCGGAAAAAGGTGCGAATCGTCACCCCGATCTGCCACAATCGTTACCTCGATCTGCCACAATTGAAGGGATATGAGAACGGTGGTTATTACCGGCGGGACCGGCTGGCTGGGGCAGGCTCTCACCAGCAGGTTGTTGCGCAACAAAGATCTGCGCCTGGCCATCACTTACCTCATACCCGCCGATGCGGCGGGTTTTGAGGACCGGTTCGGCACCCATCACGACCGGATCAGCCTCCGCAGGGTGGATGTGACTGACTCTCGCGCCGTGGAAAGGTTCTTTACGGAGTTGATGGATAACGATTGTGACCTTGCGGGTCTGGCCTGCCTGGCCGGCGCCTGGGCGGGAGGCAGGAGCATCGAGAAAACCTCGGATCTGCGACTGGAGAGGATGCTCGACAGCAATCTTCGCTCCGCTTTCACGGTGGTGCGGGCGGCTCTCCCCTACCTGCGCCGTGCCGAATGGGCTCGTGTAGTGCTGACCGCAAGCCGGGCCGCCTTCAAGACTCCCCCCGGACAGGCCGCCTTCAACATCGCCAAGGCGGGGGTGGTGGCCCTGGGCCGCACCCTGGCGGCCGAACTTCGGAAAACCGCCGTTTCGGTCTCGGTCCTGGTGCCGTCGGTAATCGATACCCCGGCCTCTCGAGAGGCCATGCCCGACGCCGACCACAGCCTCTGGCCCACCCCCGATGACGTGGCTGCCGTCGCCGAATTCCTGCTCTCACCGCAGGCATGGTTGCTCAACGGCGCCGAGATACCTCTGTAGGACGGGTGGCTTGAGCCTGGCTTGCCTGCACCTGTCATCGAGGTAGCCTGATAGCTATGCCCTCAGAACAAACTCTGCGTCCCGACCTGGTGGAAGAAGTGACTTTGGCCTCACCGGCCGGGGAGGACTCGTCTGCTGATGACGGGGATGCGGAGGTCACCGAACCGGCCAAGTTGATCAGGATCGCCACCATGACGAAGGCGGTCCTGGAGGAAGTACGGACCGCTACCCCCGATGAGTCCGGGCGCAACCTCATATCCAAGATTCACGATCGTTCCCTGCACGAATTGCGCGACGTGTTGGGCGACCATCTCCTGTCCGAGTTCGACCGCATGTTCGAACCGCTGCTGGGGGACGACCCTCCGACTTCTTCGGAGGTACGCATCGCCCAGGCCCAGTTGATCGGGTGGTTGGAGGGACTCTTCCAGGGTATTCAAGCCAGCTTGGTCACCAAGCAGATGGTCGCTCAGGCCCGGGCCGCCCAACGAGCCAAACTGATGGCGGGCCGGCATGAGCGGGAAGATCGGCCGGCGCCCGGTCTGTACCTGTAGAGACCTGGGGTGAGAGCCCTGCGGGTGGCGGTTGTAGGAGGCGGGATCGCCGGTGTCGCCGCGGCCTTCTATCTTGCGGAACGGGCGGACGTGGTATTGCTGGAGGCCGAGTCCACTCTGGCTTATCACACTACGGGACGGTCGGCCGCCTTGTTGTTCGAGTCCTATGGATCCCCGGGTATTCGCCCTCTGACCATGGCCAGCCGCCGTTTCTTCGATCACCCTCCCGATGGATTGGCGGACTTTCCCTTTCTTTCCGAGAGGGGCGGGATGTTGGTGGGTGAAAACTCCCAGGCAGAGGGTCTCAGGGAATGGGAGGCAGACGCCAATAAGACAGGTACGCCGGTGGAGTGGTTGGAACCGCTGCAGGCCAAAAAGATCTGTCCCGCCCTCCGGGAAGAACGCCTGGCCGCGGCGGTGTGGGAACCGGGCGCCGCCGACATGGATGTGGCCGCCATCCATCAGGCTTTCGTACGGGGGGCCCGGCATCGGGGAACCCAAATCCGAGTTTCTTCCCCCGTCCAGGCCCTGGAGAAGACTCGGGGAGGGTGGAGAGTGACCGCGGGTGGAGAGATTCTGCAGGCCGAGGTGGTGGTGAATGCCGCCGGGGCGTGGGGTGATGAGATCGCCCGCCTGGCCGGTGTAGCTCCGGTGGGTATCACTCCCATGAGACGGACCGTCTTCATGGCGCCGGGGTCGGAGAAATACAGGGACTGGCCGCTGGTGGCCAGCGTGGCTATGGAGTGGTACTTCAAGCCCGACGGCGCCCAACTGCTGTGCTCGCTGTCGGAGGAGAATCCCTCCCCTCCCTGCGACGCCCGGCCCGAGCCGCTGGACATTGCCCTGGCCATCGAGCGCATCAACGAGGCCACCACTTTGGGGATCCGTTCGGTGCGTTCATCCTGGACGGGACTTCGCACCTTCGCTCCCGACCGGGAGATGGTGATCGGGTTCGATCCCCACGCCGAAGGGTTCTTCTGGCTGGTGGGCCAGGGTGGCACCGGCATCCAGACCGCCCCGGCCGCCGGGGAGTTGACCGCCTCGCTGGTGCTGGACTCCGGGGTTTCTTCCCGGTTGCTTGATCATGGCTTGAATCCCACCGTCCTCAGTCCGGACCGGTTCGCCTGATGCCGACGTTCAGCGTGAGTATCACCCGGCCGCTCGACCCGGAGCGGTTCACCGACCGTCTGGCGCTGATCGCCCTATTCGGTTTCGGGGCGGCGGGTTTCGTCCTGGGCGGGTGGGCCGAAGGTGTCCAGGCGGGGCTGGCCGCCTACCTCTCGTGGGCTTTGTGCCGGGAAATAGATCCCGACCATCCTGCCTCCGCCAACATGACGGTGCTGGCCGGCGGGGCACTGGCCCTGGTGTTGGAGACGCAGGCGGGAGTGTTGTTCGTCATGCTGCTGGTCGCCAAGGTTGTGGTGGGAGGCAGCGGACTGTCGCCGGCTCGCTGGGAAGCCGGTGCGCTGGGTATGGGCGCCATCGTTTTTGCGGGAACCCTGAACGGCTGGTGGGCCGGGATGGCGATGGCCGCCGCCCTGTTTCTCGACACTTGGACCTATCCGTTGGCTACCGCCTCCCACCGGTGGATAGCCGGAGCCGTGGGACTCGGTGCGTCGGTTTTCTATGCGCTCTTGGGGATGCCTGATCCGCAGTGGCGTGCTCATGTGGGTGCAGTGGTCATGGCCGCTTTGTGTTTGGCGTACGGCAGATCCGGCCTGGCGAGAAGGCTGGCCATCACCGCGGTCGCAGCTGGCCTGCCGGCCGCGGCGCTGCTGGTCGGCAGGGTGGACGATGCCGGATTCTGGCTGGGGTCGGTGTTGGAATACATGTTGCTGGCGGGAGGCCTGGTAATGGGTACCGCCTTGTGCTTGATGCGAATCGAGGTGGAGTCGCCCACGGATCGCGCCGACCACGCGATATCACCGGAACGGGTGAGGCTGGCGCGTTGTTTGGTGATCGCTTTTCTGGTAGTCTCGTGGGCCTCGGCGTCCAACGTCCCAATGGCGGAGGCGGTTGGACCAGCTGCTCCACTGTGGGCGGTCTTGATCCTGGTGGGCCTTCGTGAGTTCATTCACCGGGTGGGATGGAAAACTCCGGGGAAAGCGACCTGATGACGGGGATGGGCCGGCGGCGGGAAGTCATTTCGTCGCCTGGGAACCGGCGAGTCAAATCACTGGTGAGATTGCGTACTCGTCGAGGGCGGGACCGAGAGAACGTCTTCCTGGTGGAGGGGGTTAAGGAGGTTGACAGAGCCTTGGCTTGGCAGCATCAGATGCTGACGGTCTATTGGTGCCCCTCCCTCTGTGCGGCAGAAGGCGCGGAGGAGTTGGTGGAGAAGGTGGAAGAGAGTGTGGAGGTGGTGGAACTGTCGCAGCCGGCATTTCGCAAAATTTCCTACCGGGGCCACCCTGATGGGCTGTTGGCGGTGCTGCGCCAGCCGCGCCTGGCTCTTTCGGAGTTGCGATTGGGCCCCTGTCCCCTGCTGCTGGTGGTCGAGTCGATGGAGAAACCCGGCAATCTGGGGGCCATGCTCCGCACCGCCGAAGCGGCTGGCGTCGAGGCGGTTGTGGTGGCCGATCCGGCCACCGACATCTTCAATCCCAACGTCGTGCGGGCCTCCCTGGGGTCGCTCTTCACCCTCCCGCTGGCGGTGGCTACCGGCGGGGAGGCATCGAGATGGCTGCGGGAGCAGGGAGTGAAGGTAGTCGCCACCAGTCCGTCGGCGGACCGGTTGTGTTGGAATGTCGACCTGCGAGGGGCTGTGGCGGTGGTGATCGGATCGGAGAGGTCGGGATTGTCGGACCGGTGGCTGTCAGGGGCCGACCGGCAGGTGCTTATTCCCATGTCGGGCTCGGTCGATTCTCTTAATGCCGGCGCGGCGGCGGCCGTTCTGCTGTTCGAGGCGCGTCGTCAAAGGTGCGGTGGCTAAGTAGAGACGGAGATTGCCTCTGCCAGTGTGAAGCGTCTCTCGTACAGGGCCCTTCCCACGATCACCGCTTCGCATCCGAGTGTCGCCACGGCCTCCAGATCGGCGAGATCCCCCACCCCGCCGGAAGCGATCACCGCCATGTCCGACAGGGCCTGCACTTTTGCCAAGAGTTCGAGGTCCGGCCCGGTCATCGCCCCGTCCCGCTCGATCCCCGTTACCAGTATCCGCTCCACTCCGACCCGGCGCAGACCGGCCACGGACTTCGAGACGGAACGACCCTCGTCCAGCCACCCCGCTCCCCTGGCCCGGCCCGCCCGGATGTCCAGCGCCGCCACCACCCGCTCGACCGGTTCCACTTTCCCCAGGACATCCGGATTCCAGACCGCCGCCGTCCCCATCACGACTCTCCGGGCCCCGGCCGAAAGCGCAGCCTGGGCCAGTGATGAGTCACGGATCCCTCCACCGACCTGAAAGGGTATTCCGGCGCCCGCCATCGATTCCCATATACGACGGTCGGGATCTCCTGATCGGGCGCCGGACAGATCCACCACGTGCACCAGTTCGGCGCCTTGGGACATCCACTGTCCCGCTACTTCCACCGGATTGTCGGAATAGCGGGTGACCCTGCCATAGTCGCCGTGCAATAACCTCACCACCCGGCCTTCCAGGATGTCGACGGCCGGTATCACCTGCAATGCAAACCCCTTTGGTTCGATGGCGGCGTTGGTGTTATCCTTTTCACGGTTTGTGCTACTGTGTTATTGTGCTAGCATGATAGCGCATTAGTCCATAGGCTGGAAACCAAGCGACTGAGATCATATGACTTTGGACGGATCATGGAAAAATCGGGAGACCGCCGAACTCTTCACTGCCATGCTTTCCCTGAAGACTGTCGATGAAGCGGCGCTGTTCTTTCGCGACCTCTGCACATTGAGAGAATTGAACGACATGAGCCAGCGCTGGGCTGTGGTCCGCCAACTTGACCGGGGTCTCTCCTATCGGGAGATCTCGGCGATCACCGGGGTGGCCACCGCCACCATCACTCGCATCAACCAGTGGCTGCGCCACGGGACCGGGGGATACCGGCTGGCGCTGTCCAGAGTGCAAGCCCGGCCGGAACCGGAAGAAACCTCATGAACAAAGAAGCGCTCACGCTGGCTGTTCCCAACAAGGGACGTTTGCGTGAACCATCCTTGCGGCTTCTGAAAAACGCGGGGATGTCCTTCGAGGTCACCGACCGGGTGCTCTCTCTGCGGGTTAGGAACGTGGAGGTGGACTTGGTGCTGGTCCGCACCGAAGACATCCCCGGGATGCTTATCGAAGGCGTGGCCGACGTGGGAATCACCGGCTTGGACCTAATGGAGGAGGCCAACGGAAATTCCGAGTTGCAGCCCCTGGCCAAACTGGATTTCGGATTCTGCCGCCTGGCCGCCGCGGTTCCCAACTCCTCCCCTATCTCCTCTATGGCCGAATTGAGAGGATTGCGGATCGCCACTTCCCATCCCCGCGCCACGGTCCGATTTCTGGCCGAGCGTTCCATCCCTGCCCAGGTGGTGGCTCTGAAGGGATCGGTGGAGGCGGCTACCAAGATTGCGCTGGCGGATGCGGTGGTGGATCTGGTGTCCAGCGGCTCCACCCTCAAGCTCAACGGATTGCGGGAGATCGGCGTCCTCCTGGAGTCCCAGGCAGTTCTTGCCGGTCTGCCTGATGTGAAGGATCATCCCTTGGTGCGGCAACTGGTCACGGCCGTGGGGGCCGTGAACGCCGGACGACGCAAACGCTATGTGCTCCTCAACACCTCCCCCGACAACACCGGGAGGATAAGCCGGATCATCCCGGGGCTGTCGGCGCCCACTGTCATCCCCCTGGCCGAGGAGAACATGGTGGCTATGCATTCGGTGGTGGACGCCTCCGATCTTTGGGAACTGCTTCCCCGCCTGGAGGAGGCCGGCGCCCGGGGGATTCTGGTGCTCGATGTGGGACAGTTGATCCCGTGAGCAACTCATCGGGTAACCGCCTTCGCCTGGTGCGCTTACCAGAGTTGACCGCGGCCGAGCGCACCGGTTTGTGCCGCCGGTCGGCGGTACCCGACCCGCAAGTGCGCAAGATCGCCCAAGCCATATGCGAGGAAGTGCAGCGGGACGGCGACCGGGCCATGGAGAACCTGGCCCGCAGGCATGGAGGGGGGTATTTTCAGATATCCCGGGCGGAACTGCAAGCGTCTGCCCGGCGCCTGCCGGCGGTGGTGGACGCCCTGGAGGCGGCTCGCCACCAGATAGAGGCTTTTCACCGCCGCCAGATTCCCTCCGATACTCACACCGAGACTCTCCCAGGTATCTCGATTACCCGTCGTTGGTCTCCCCTCCAGCGAGTAGGCGCCTACGTTCCGGGCGGAAAGGCCGCCTATCCCTCCACTGTCTTGATGACGGTGACCCCCGCCAAGGTGGCCGGGGTGGCGGAGGTGGTGGTGGGGACTCCCACCGGATCGGATGGGTCGGTAAACGAAGCGACACTGGCTGCGTGCTGGGTGGCCGGGGCTGATGAGGTGTGGGCGATGGGAGGAGCAGGCGCGGTAGCCGCCTTCGCCTACGGGACCGAACAGGTAAGACCGGTGGAGAAAATCGTGGGTCCGGGTAATCAGTGGGTGACCGCCGCCAAGCTGGCGGTGTTCGGGGACTGCGGGGTCGATCTGCCCGCCGGGCCTTCGGAAGTGTTGGTGCTGGCCGACCATGCGGCCGATCCTCGGCTCGTGGCCGCCGATCTGTTGTGCCAGGCCGAGCACGGGCCTGATTCTCCGGCTGTGCTGGTCACCACCGACCCGAAGCTGGCGGCCCGGGTGGAGGTGGCCCTGGAAGAGCAACTCGCCGACCTGGAACGAAGTGAGATTCTGGCCGAGGCTTTGGCGAATCACGGGATGACGGTGATCGCCCCGGATATGGAGCAAGCCATCTCCTTCGCCAACCAGTACGCCGCCGAGCACGTCTCTTTGCTCACCTCCGACTTGGAAACTCACGCCAAGGCGGTGACGGCGGCGGGTTCCGTGTATGTGGGTCGCTGGTCGGCGGAGTCGGCGGGAGACTACGCCACCGGGGCCAATCATGTCCTGCCCACCGGTGGTTTGGCGGCCTGTTACGGACCGCTGTCGGTGGAAGACTTCGGTTCCTGGCGGCAGGAACAGCGTCTCACCCGCGATGGCCTGGCCGAGATTCTTCCGATAATCACCTGCCTGGCTGATGTGGAGGGCTTCACCGCCCACCGTCGGGCCGCCGAATTACGATTTGGCGCACAAGGACCAGGAGCATAGAAATGCCGAACAGAACCGCACACATAACCAGGGAGACCCGAGAGACACTGGTCGAGGTTCGTCTGGATCTGGACGGATCGGGACAGGCCGAGATCTCCACCGGAGTCGGTTTCTTCGATCACCTGCTCGCGTCGCTGGCCCACCATGCCCTGTTCGATCTGACTGTCATCACCAAGGGTGATCTGATCATCGACGACCATCACACGGTGGAGGACACCGCTCTGGTGCTGGGTTCGGCAATGGCCGAGGCCTTGGGCGACCGGGCCGGGATCAGCCGTTTCGGTGACGCGGCGGTGCCCATGGACGAGGCGCTTGGCTCAGCCGCAGTGGATGTGGGCGGCCGTCCCTATGCGGTGATCGACCTTCGGTTGCAGAACCCCATGATCGGCAACCTCACTACCCAGAATCTCCCCCACGCGCTGGAAGCCATGGCCCGCACCGCCGGTTTCACCCTCCATCTGCGGTCGCGCGGGCTCAACGATCATCACCAGGCGGAAGCGGCCGTCAAGGCCTTGGCTCGGGCGTTGCGGCAGGCGGTGGCCCTCGATCCCCGGCGGCAGGGAGTGGCTTCCACCAAGGGGACGACTTGACGACCGTCGCCGTGGTGGATCACGGCGCCGGGAACCTGGTCTCGATTACCCAGGGTCTGGAGAGAGCCGGCGCTGAAACGATCCTGGCCGTCGACCCTCTCCAGATCCAAGGCGCCGATGGAGTGGTGCTCCCCGGGGTGGGAACCACCGGCGCCGCCATGGAGAGACTGGACAAGGTCGGGTTCGTAGAGCCTCTGATCGAGTGGCCCGGACCCCTGCTGGGAATCTGCGTCGGGTTGCAACTGTTCTTTGAGGGCAGTTCGGAGGACGACAGCACTTGTCTGGGGCTGATGGCCGGCCGGGTGGAGCGGCTGCAACAGAGTCCCCGACTACCCCACATCGGCTGGAACGATCTGCTGATGACCGCCGACGACTCCCTGTGGCGAGGCCTTCCCCCCGACCCCACCTTCTATTTCGTTCACTCCTATGCGCCGGCGCCGCTCGATCCGAGGGTGATCACGGCCGAGACGCAATACGGGCGGCGGTTCTGTGTGGCCGTCCGGGACGGCCATCGGGTGGGGGTGCAGTTCCACCCGGAACGGTCCGGCGCCAACGGGCTCAAGGTCCTGTCCAATTTCCTGGCGGACTGTCGTGCCTGGACGACCGGGCCCGGAAACGAGGCCGGTTGATGCTTCGCAAAAGGATCATTCCCTGCCTCGATGTAGCCGCCGGCCGGGTGGTGAAGGGCGTCAACTTCGTAAATCTCACCGATGAAGGGGATCCCACCGAGTTGGCCGCCCGGTACGCCCAGGAAGGCGCCGATGAGATATGTTTCCTCGACATCGCCGCCGCCCCCGAGAACCGGGACACCATGTGGGATGTGGTCCGGCATACCGCTTCGGAGGTGTTCGTTCCGCTCACGGTGGGGGGCGGGATTCGCTCTCCGGCCGATATGAAGTCAGCGCTTCGGGCCGGCGCCGACAAGGTGAGCATCAATACCGCCGCCGTCCGCCGTCCCCGGTTGCTCCAAGAGTGCCGCCGCCAGTTCGGTCGGCAGTGCGTGGTGCTGGCCATCGATGCCCGGCGCCGCCCCGACGGTGGGTTCGAGGTGGTGGTGGTGGGAGGCCGGGAGCCGGTCGGTTGGGATGCGGTGGAGTGGGCGAGACGGGGAGTCGAGTTGGGCGCCGGGGAGATTCTGTTGACATCCATGGACCGGGACGGGACCAAGATCGGATACGACCTGGAACTCACCGCGGCCGTAACAGAGGCGGTCGAAGTGCCGGTGATCGCCTCCGGTGGGGCGGGAACTCCCCAACACTGCGTGGAGGTCTGCCAGAAGGCCGGAGCGGAAGCGGTCCTGGCCGCTTCCATCTTCCATCGCCGGGAGATCGAGATCATCGAAGTCAAGCAGGCCATGGCCCGGGCGGGTGTGCCGGTGCGTCTGGCATGAGGGAGTCCGCCCTGACCGACGTTCCCCCTGCGGAAGCGCTGCGATGGGATTCCCAGGGACTGATACCCGGGGTGGTCCAGGATGCCCGGACCGGCCAGATCCTGATGCTGGCCTACCTCAACTCCGAGTCCTACGCACTGACCTTGGAAACCGGCTACGTCCACTTCTGGTCCCGGTCTCGCCGTGAACTGTGGCTCAAGGGCGCCACCAGCGGCTCCCTGCTGGAGGCGGTGAAGATCACCGCCGATTGCGACGCCGACACGCTCTTGATCTCTGCCCGCCCTGCCGGTCCCGCCTGTCATCGCCATACCGTCACCTGTTTCGACGAGGGTCCCCGCGGAGAGGGGTTCATGTGGCTGGAGCGGTTGTGGAAGGTGATCGATTCCCGCGCCGCCGGGCGACCTTCTGGTTCCTACACCACCCGACTGCTGGAGGGCGGGGTGGATATGACCGGACGCAAGCTGGTGGAGGAGGCCACGGAAGTGTTGATGGCCGCCAAGGACCATGCTCACGGACAGGAACCCGACCGGCGAGTCGCTGAGGAGATGGCCGACCTCCTCTATCACCTCCTGGTCCTGGCAGCCGAACGAGGCATCGCCCCGTCCGAGACAATCACCGTTCTGGAGGAGCGTTTCGCCACCTGATCCCCCCGGTCGGACAACGGATCCCCGAGTCGGAAATGACAGAGAACCTCGATCACGGCAGTTGCGTCAACCCTGTGACGCCAAGAAAGAACCGGTATCTCTCCTTGCCCTGGGTGATAATGACCATTCTGCCCTACCGCGGGCTGTGTCGCCCGGCATGGGAACAGAAAAGCTGGAGTTGAAACCGATGCAACGGGGTCATCAGCGTTTTCTCGGCCGTGATGACCGTATGGGTAGCGGTGCACTTTCTCGAACACATCTTCCTCGAAGACCATTCTGGCGAGGCTCTGACGGATCCGGGGAACGATTGCCGGTGCTGTGCACGGGAGTAGCCATAGCCATGCTGCTCACCATGGCCACCGCCTTCCAAGCCGGCAGAAGGGACGCCAGGAAATCCCCGTTGCCCCGGGCTTGTGACATGTCGTCCTGTCCCGCCGGATCTGGGCGGGTCGCGATACTTTCCTTGAAGAACCGCCGCGCAACGCTTGAAAACTGTCCCAAGCCTGTTGCATAGTGGAGTCAAATACAAACATGAAGTGTGCGGTCCGGATCGTCTTCATCAGGTGGTTCCCGTCCTGCGACAGGCTGGGGTCCAAAGCGGCCTTGTCGATCACGGGAACCAACGAGTTAGCTGAACTCCTTTCGGTTTCGGGTAGGCCTGCGCCTGTCCGGGTTTTTGGTCGGTCAAGGAGGCGGCGGGTCGGGAGGGGAAACCCAAAATAGGAGGGGGATGCCGCGGGGCAAGAGTGGGAAAACCGGATGGCAGGGGTCCGGTGGCGGGTGGGGGATGGTGTCCCGGGTGGGAAGAGTCGGGGGAAGTGGTCTGTTTATTTTCGTTGTTTTATGGTGGGTCGGCGTTTGCGGGGGTAGCGGCTGTTGGGTCGGCGTTTGCGGGGGTAGCGGTGGGAGGTGGGTTGGCGGGGTGGGCGTCCCCATTGGGTGGGTGGTCGGCGGAGGCTGTAGGTTCCTGCCGGTGACTTGTGTATTGTCCAGTCGTTGTCGTGTACTTTGTGGTGGCATCTGCTGCACAGCAGACACATGTTGTCCAGGTCGGTGGGGCCTCCGTCGGCCCAGTGGACGATGTGATGCGCCTGGCACCAGGCGGCTTTCGCGCCGCACCCGACACAGTGTTGATCGCGGGCGATGAGCGCAGCGCGTTGGGCCGGGCTGGCTTTGCGTCTGGCCCGTCCCAGATCCAGGGGTATCGACGACCCTGAGAAGATAGCGGGCAGGATCTGCGCGTCACAGGCCAGGTGGCGCAATGCCCGGGCGGGGATGGGGTTTCCATCGGACAGACGGGCATCTTTCAGTTGTTGATTGATGGTGTCGTAGTCGGCGATCAACAACAGGCGCACATCCTGGGACCGACCGTTTCCTTCCCGAGTAAGAAGTTTGGATAGGGCGTCGGCCATTCTCTGTCCCGCCGTGGCCCGGTCCCGGGGGTCTTCTTTGTGCCATAGTTGTTTCATCATGTGTGACACGGCCGTTTCCACCCGGGCACCGGTGACCGGATCGAAACGTCCGTACAGGACGGTCATCCCGTCGTCTTGGTCGGTGGTGATCCTGGCGAACCGATGGGACCGCTGATGCTCCAACTTCGACACACCATCATCTCCGGCACGCTGTTGTTCGTGTTTGCGGACCGTCGCCGCGAACTTGTCAGGAGACTGGGAACGAGCATCATCCAACAACTCGTCTTCTGCTATGGTTCCCCGCTGGTTGGCACCAGCGATGATCCGCGCGTTGTCGTGGGAGATCTCCCCCGCCCGAAGCCCTTCCCGCGTTTTTGGTAGTTCCTCCAATGCTCGGGCGGTTTCTACTTCTGATCGTGCTTTCCGACGGCCTAGCAGACCGTCGGTTTGTAACACGGTTTCTACCACCTCGGTGCCTTCCCGGCGGCGTAACTCCGACACGATCTCGGCGCGGATCGCCGCGGCCTGGTTCTGAACGCGGACAGTGGACTTTAACCGCTTGCGCAACTGCTCCAACGAAGCTTCTGCAACCGGCAAAGAAGGCACCAGCAGGCGCACCCGGTTGGCCACCGCACCGTTCATGTCTTTTCTGTTCATGTCTTACCAGTATGCACCAGAGGTGTGACAAACAACACCACATAACACCAAGTTGTCAAAAAAAACACTAAATCTAGAATGGAAGAATCAGCGGCGCTCTTCAAATGGACTTGGATTCCACCTTCACCAGCCGGTTCGACTACTGGATGCCTCTCAAAATAGCGCTCAGGGCATACGGGCAGCCCACCGGAAATGCCGTGGTCAAGGGCCGGATGCGATATACGGACAGACGCCCAGTGGCCTCGCTGAAACGTGGGGCGGGAAAAGAAAGATGTCTTCGATTGAACCGCTCCGGGAGTTTCATTGGAGGGTTGGTTGGGGCTGTGTGGTGGGTCGGGAGTGTTTGAATCCCACCGGGATTCACGAGAACTGTTGTTCGAACCCAGGGTGAGTACTTTCGGTGATCGACCCTGGGTACTTTCGGCTGATCGCCAACAGAATGGACAGTTGCGCGATTTGACCAACCTCAACCTACGGCTGGTGTGCTACGACCTGACGTCCGCCCATTTCGAAGGTTCCACCCGACCCTCCCAGCGTTTTCCGTCGCGGGTGTTCGGGAAGCTCGCGGGATCATCGCCCGGACCGACCCCAAATCGTGATCGGTCTGTTATGCACCACCGACGGTATCCCCCATCGCCCATCACGTTTTCACGGGCAACGACGCGTCCACCCTATCCGAGGTGTTGAAGGATCTGTCCAAACGGTCCGCGGTGGGCAGAATGCTGTGTGGTAGCGGACCGGGGTCTCATATCGGGCGCCAATCTGGAAACGGTGACCCGGGCCGGGTTTGATCATCTGTTGGCCACCAGGCTACGCCGCGACCGGATCACCGCCCAAGCAATGGCGGCTATCGACCGGGACACGGTATGGGTCGAGTTGTCCCAACCCGGCAGCAGAGCGGCGGATATCGTCCTCGGGGACGGTACCCGTGCTGTGGTGGTCGAGTCCGACGCTTGTGCTCAGCGGGACACGCAACGCACCGCTCAGATCGTCAAGACAGCCGAAACCCGGTTGTTGGCGTTGGAACGCCGCGTCCGCGCCGGTAGGGTTCCTTAGGGTGCTCCCCAGCGCGAACCGGCCACAACCACTGCCTCCCTTGTCGGAGGCAACAACGGCGCTGAACAGGACACATACGATCCAGACTCGTGGCGCCGGGATTCGCATCAGTGCCAATCATGGGCGGCGGGCATCGAGACCGGGACGTCGACCGCTTCCAGGGCCGAGACGATCATCGACGTGGTGCCGTCCCATCGAGAGATCACGCCCCGCGCCAGGATCACCTGGCTTCTGAGTTGCTTCTTGTAGCGGGCGAACACGTCCGGCCAGATGATCAACTGCACGTCTCCGGTCTCGTCCTCGATGGTCACGAACACCGTGCCGCCTATCCCGCGCGGGTGCTGGCGGGCGATGGGCCAGCCCGCCACCAGGACCTCTTCATCCTCGGCGCAGTCCTCCACCTCGACGGTGGTCAGCACCTCCGCGTCCAGTGTTTCCCGGAGGTACTCCATGAGGTGGCCTCCCGGATGGATCCCCAGGATCCGGTACTCGCTCGCCATCCTCTCATAGTCGGTGAAATCGGCCAGGTCGGGCTTTCTGCTTCCCCGGGTGATGTCCAGGACGGTCTGTCCGTTGCGGGAGGGACGCACAGACAGCCCCGCGTCCCAGATGGCGGTGCGGCGATTGGGTGAGAGGCCGTCCAGAGCGCCCGCCATCACCAGAGAGACCACGGCCTGGGGCTTCAAGCCGGTGCGTCGGATCAGGTCCCCGGCGCCGTCATAGGGGCCGTTTCGGTTTCTCTCTTCGACGATTGTCTCCCCGGACCGGCCTCCCACGTCTTTGACGATCCCCAGGCCCAGCCGCACGGCGCCGTCCTCAGGTGCGCATTGGACGCCGCTGCGGTTGACGCAAGGGTTGAGGAACGGAACGCCGAAGGTCCCGGCGTCCTGTTTGAGGGTCTCCAGCGGGTAGAACCCCATGGGCTGGTTGTTGATGAGGGTGGTGAAGAACTCCAGTGGGTGATAGCGCTTGAGCCAGGCCACCTGGTAGGCGGTGACCGCAAAGGCGTGCGAGTGGGATTCGGGGAACATGTAGTGTCCGTTGATCTTGGAGAAGATCTTCCGCGCGGTAGGTTCCGGGACGCCCCGTCTCTCCGCGCCTTGGAGGAAATCCTTCCAGTGCATGGCTATCAGGTGCCGGTTGTTGGAACGAGCGAAGGATCTTCTTATCTCGTCGGCCTGGGCGGCGGTCATTCCCGCCACGTCCATGATGAGCTGGACGACTTGCTCCTGCCAGACGATGATCCCGTACCCGCGCTCCAGGGAGCGCCTCTCCAAGGGATGGTCGTAGTCCCAGGAGGCCCCGTGACGGTATCTCTCCAAGAACAGCGAGACCGAACTCCCCTGCACGCCCACGCCCGGGCGAATCAGCGCCACCTGGTAGGCAAGGTCCAGGAGGTTCTCCGGCCGGAGGCGCCGCCCCATCTTCAACTGGGCGGGCGACTGGAGCAGGAACACGCCCTTGGACCGGCCTTCGGTGATCATCTCGTAAACCCGCCGATCCTGCGGATCGATCCTGGAAATATCGGGCCTTTCCCCCTCGCGTTCCTCGATCAGATCCAACGCCTCGTGCAACTGGTCGAGCGCCGGCAGAGAGAGCAGGTCGATCTTGGCGAAGTTGGCGTCGGCGACGTTGTCCTTGTCCCAGTCCATGATGAAACGCCCCTCGATGGCCCCTTCCCGGACGGGAACCATCTCCGGGATGGGAGTGCTGCTGAGGATCATTCCCCCCACGTGCTGGCTGAGGTGTTTGGGCGCTCCCATCAGCTGAGGGGAGATCTCGATAAGGTTCTTCCACCCATAGGCGTCCACCCGGTCCCGGAAGGCGGGCAGTTCCAGCATCTCCGATCTCAGGTCCGCCGCATGGTGGGAGTGGAGTTGCTTGGACAGGAGGGTCAACTCCTGGCCGGGCAGCCCGAACGCCTTGCCCAGGTCCTGGATGATGCCCTTGGCGGTGTAGGTGGAGATGGCGCCGGCGAGAACCGCGTATTCGGGGCCGAAGTGTTGGTGGATCCGCCCGATGAGCTTGTCGCGGAGGTGACGGGGAAAGTCGAGGTCGATGTCGGGGAGGAGGGTGGTGTCGTCTGAGATGAACCGTTCCAGGGTGAGCTTCCACCGGAGAGGATCGACGTGGCTGATGCCGATCAGATACCCCACCAGAAGGGCCACCGATGACCCTCGCCCTCTCCCGGGCGGCTGTTCCTCGAGCGGTGTGCCGGGAGGCGCCAGACCCTCTTCCTCCATGATCTCCTGCGCAATGAGGGCGATCTGCCGGTAGAGCAACAGGAAACCGGCCAGACCATGCGTCTCTATCAGCCGGAACTCCTCGGACAGGCGATCCCGGACCGGCGGCGAGACGGATCCGTAGCGGCGGAGAGCGGCCTGGTGGCAGAGTTCTCGAAGGTAGCTGTCGGGTGTGTGCCCCTCCGGCACTTCCGGCTCGGGAAGGCGGTAACCGAGGTCGGTGCTGAGATCGAAAGAGCACTGGTCGGCGATCCTTGAAGTGTTGGAGACCGCCTCGGGGAGGTGGCGGAACAACCGCTCCATCTGTTCGGGAGACTTGAGAGAGAGGTGATGGTTGGGTCTGATGTAGGGGAGAGCCTGGTCCATGGTGATGTTGTGCCCGGCGGCCACCAGCGCGTTCTGCAGTCGGTAGCGCTCCGGCGTGTGATAGTGGACGTCGTTGGTGGCCACCACCGGCACACCTTCGGCGTGAGCCAGGGACGACAGTTCCCGGTTGCGCCGGGTGTCGCCCTCCAGGAGGTTCTGCTGCACCTCCACGTACACCCTGTCGGGGCCGAACCATTCCCGGTACCCGCCGAGAAGATCACGGGCCTCCGAATGCCGGCCGGAGAGCGCCAGTCGAGACAGACGGCTGTCGCGCCCTCCGGCAAGGAGGAACAGCCCTTCCGAATGCGCCGGCAGGTGCTCGGGGTCGAGGCGCGGGTTCCGGCGGTCCGCACCGTTGGCCAGGGTGAACAGCCGGGACAGGTTGGCGTATCCGGTGCGCGTCCCGGCCAGAAGGGTCAGCCGCGTGTCGTCTGTCATGGTCAACTCTCCGCCGGTGATGGGCCGGATGCCCAGGCTGTTGGCCAGGCGGGCGAACTCCAGGGCGCCGCACAGGTTGGTGTCGGTGAGGGCCATGGCCGAATACCTGTATTCCTTGGCCCGGGCCAGCAGTTCGTGGACGTGTGATGCTCCCACCCCGAAGGAATAGAAGCTCTTTGCGTGAAGTTCCACATAGCCCGAAGTCATACTCCCGTCTCCCCGGCTAGCCGCTCTGTCTGTACCAGCATTCTGTCCGCTGGTCGTAGAAGAGGGTGACCCTTCGCCCGTTCTCTCCTCCCAGCCGGTAGTAGGTCCGGGTGATTGGTTGCGGCAACCACCACAGGTCAAAGGTCCAGAGGTCGGCCACCCGGGCCACCGGGCGCCACCGGTCACCCAGCAGCACGGCCACCGGCCGACGACGGTCTCCCTCCCGGACGGAGACCCGGGTGGGCGCCGCCACCGGTTTGATGGCATAGTCACCCGATCGGTCGATGGGAACCTGAACCGAGCGCATCTCCGGCGCCGGATGCCAGGGGGCCACCTCCACGACCCGGTGCAGGATGTGGTCTCCTCGCGTCCGGGACCGGAGTTTTCTCTCCACGTCTTGGATCCGGCGCCATCGCACCTTCTTGGGATCCGCCCAGAGCCCCAGTTGCGTTCCCGACGCTCCGCTGAGATCGGTGAGGATCAGCCGGATATCTTTGATGGGGACCAGGGGAGGGTCAGTCTCCAGTTGGCGCCTGACGATCGGGGAGGCCTTCTCCCATCCGTGGACTCCTCGCTTGAAGTGAATCGTCTTCCTCCATGAGGGAGCGCTCTCCGCTCTGCATTCCAGGGTCACACCGGCCGCCTGTCTCCCCAGCATCCGGCGCCGGGAGAAGGCCTTCTTGAGGAGGATGTCCACCGTCACCAAAAAAAGCTCCAGAGAGGCCGAATGGTCGGGAAAGGAGGTGTGCTCGATGATGGTCTCGGTGAATTGCAGGGGAACCAGGGGACGCTCGTCGATTCCGTTGCAGAGCGACCAGGCCCGCGATCCCTCCAGGCCGAACTGGTCTGTCAGCAATCCCTTGGGCAGCGCGGCCACTTCCCCCATGGTGTGAAGACCCAGAAGGTGCAGGTTGGCTTTGATCTCCGCCGAGACGGGAAGCAGGTCGACCGGATGGGGAGAGAGGAATCGAGCGGCGTCGGCAGGCACCCGGTTGATTTGCATTGTTTTCCCGGTCCGGGCCGCCACGAAGGCGGGGAATTTGGCGTCCCCCACTCCCACCGCCGGTTCCAGATCGTGGGGAACGGCTCCCAGGAGCGTGTACACCAGACGGTCCTCACCGCCGTACAGGGCCCCCAGGCCATCGAGGCGCGCATAGACCGTGCCGAGTTCCGGACCCTCCAGGCGATGGCCGACCTCCATCAGGGAACCGAGCACCTCGTCGAACACCTGCCGGTAGTAGGACTCGTCCGCTTCCAGGACGAGACAGTTCGCATGGTTGGAGATGGCCTGTTCCAAAGTCATCCCGGCTGTCGCCAGGAATGCTTGGGAGGTGTGGTCCACGACCAGGGGAACCGGCCCCGTCCGGTCGACGATCACTGCCGGCCGGCCTTCCAGGCGCAGGTCGCGCCGCAACTCGGACTTGGCTCTCAGATGAGAGATGAGCAGGCACGCAACCCGCATCGCACCTCCTTCTTCTCGCAACGGGTTCGGTTGGGGACCCTATAGAGTAGTCGAACATACGTTCGATTGGCAAGTGGGAGAAGGGGTGAACCCGGGGGCGGTTCAGTATCGGGTGGCGAGTTGGTGGTTGTGGTCAAGCTGGAGTTCCCCCGAGCATCGGGGGGATTCAGTCACCCCGAGTTGTCGGTGGCTGCCCACGCGAAATCTGCTATGGGCACTGCTTAGTACAAACGTGTGGTTGAGGTATCCCACGAGCAAACGCACCCATGGACGGCCATGTCCCAGCAACGCCGACCTCCCAACAGTGGCAACGTCGGGAGCACTCAGCATTCAACTCCGTTTAGGGGACTCCGGCTTGGCAGGCCCGCGTTCTCTGCTGTCCATCGTGATCTGAGTGCGTACCATCGTTTGTGGCGCCGTCAGCATCATCGCCCGCACGTTTTAACGTAGCGACCAGAAAATCGGGGTCGTCGGCGCTTACCATCAGGCTCTTACCCCCCTTTAGAACGAGTAACACCCCTTGGCGGCCGCGGTTCTGCATAAAGTAGTAGTTGGACCGGACGGCGTGGGCGTCGCGTGTCCAATCGCGGACAGGCGTCACTGAACGAATGTCGGACCGGTTGATCCGCTTGCGGGGCCAACCTAGGGTAAAGGCCAGACGCATTTCGGTCAAGGTCACGGTCACTGTTAGCTTCAACAAGGGCCACCACAGCACCCAGATGACCGACCAGACGATCAGGGCATCCTCCATTATCTCCCAGCGCCAGTCGTCAAACACCACCGTGTTGGCGATCACTGAAAGTTCCCAGTCTCGATCACTGAAAGTTCCCACCTCCTGGGGGTAAATGCCCGTTGTTGGGTAGGGCTCTCTCCAAGCTAAGGGATTGTCACATTTCCTAGCTGTGGAGAGGAGCCCTGCCCTTTATGTTGGTACTGGAGGAGTGCGTGGAAGTTCATGCTTTGAGGAGGCGGGGGTGGTCGATCTCGGCTATCGCCCGTCATGTTGGTAAGAGCCGCCGTACCGTGCGAGCGTATCTGTCGGGCGATCGGGTGCCCGGTCAGCGTGCCCGGGCGGGGGCGGATCTGTTTGATGAGTTCGAGGCGTATGTGCGGCAGCGGTTGTCTGATGATCCGCATGTGTGGGGGTCGGCGTTGTTCGACGAGGTGGTGGCTTTGGGCTATGAGCAGAGCTATGTGACGTTTGTGCGGAAGGTCCGTCTTCGGGGCCTGCGGCCGTTGTGTGGCGCCTGTGCGGGTACCAGGGGCCGGGCCACGGCGATCATCGATCATCCACCGGGTGAGGAGTGCCAGTGGGACTGGGTGGAGTTACGTGACACGCCGTGGGGAGCCACCGCTCATGTGCTGGTGGGTGTGCTGTCGCACTCGGGCGCTTTTCGGGCGTGGATCACGTCCCGCCAGGACCAACCCCATTTGGTGGAGGGTCTTGACCAGGTGTTGAGACGACTGGAGGGTACCCCGCGGCGGTGGAGGGTGGATCGGATGGCGACCGTGGTCGCCGCCACCGGTCGTATCCAGCCGTCGTTCGTTGGGGTAGCCAAACATTATGGGGTGGTTGTTGACCCGTGCCCACCGCGCCGTCCTCAACGGAAAGGCGTGGTGGAAAAGGCCATCCACTATGTCTCTCAGCGGTGGTGGCGCACCGCAGCGGTGACCAGCATCGCCGAAGCACAGCACAGTCTGGACAGATTCTGCCAGACCGTGGGCGATCTTCGCCCACGGGGTGAGAGCACGGTGGGTGAGCTGGCCAAGACCGAGCCTCTCCTCGAGCTGCCCCTGGTGGCTTACCCGGCAGAAGGGACTTTGGAGCGCAGGGTGACATCCAACGGGCTGGTATCGGTACGCGGTAACCGATACTCGGTGCCACCAGGGGTGATAGGAACCCAGGTCACCGTCCGATGGAGGCTCGGTGACCCCACTATCAGCATGTTCTCGGCCAGTGGCCGGCTGGTCGCCACCCACCAGCAGGCACCCCGCGGTATGGGACGGGTGGTTCGGCTACCCGAACACACCGCCGCTTTGGAGAACGTGGTCCTAGCCGAGTTCACCACCAAACCACCCTGCAAACCCAAACCCAACCGTCCGCCATCAGACGCGGCTTTGGCTATCGCCGCCGGTATCGGAGACCTGTACACCGAAACGGTGATCGATCTGGAGGTGTACCAGCGGCACATCGACCAACAAAACCGAAAAGCGGGGCTGTGATGAACCAATCGGTGTACCAACAGCTGCGAGGCCATCTGGCCTACCTCAACCTACCCGCCGCCGCCGAGGCGCTCCCCACCCACCTCGAACAGGCACGAACCAACCGTGAAAGCCACACCGAGTTCCTTGAAGGTCTACTTCGAGTAGAAGTCGAGACCACCGAACAACGGCGATGGGAAACCCGTCTCAAACTGGCGAACTTCCCCACCAGATGGCAACTGGAAGACTTCGACTTCACCGCCCAACCCAGCGTCGACGAGAAACTGGTAAGAGAGCTGGTTACCGGGGCCTACCTGGCCGATGCCTCCAACGTTTTGTTCATCGGACCGCCCGGCGTGGGCAAAACCATGCTGGCGGTCATCCTCGGCCGCGCCGCGGTAGACACCGGTCACAAGGTGTACTACACCACCGCTGCGGACCTGGCGGCGCGGTGCCGCAAAGCCGCCCTACAAGGACGATGGGCCCAAACGTTGCGGTTCTTCAACACCCCCAAAGTGTTGATCATCGACGAACTGGGCTATCTGCCCATGCCGGCAGAAGACGCCGCCACCCTGTTCCAAGTCATCTCCAGACGGTACGGAAAAGGATCGATCATTCTCACCACCAACCTCGGTGTCGCGTCGTGGGGAGAGATCTTCTCCGACCACACCATCGCCGCCGCCATGCTCGACCGGCTGCTCCACAAAAGCGTGGTGTTCACCATCACCGGCGACAGCTACCGCCTGAGAAGCTACCAAGCCCAAGCCCGAAAACACCGACCGAAAGGAGACCTGCTAGCCTAAAACCACCCAACCCAGGGTGGGAACTTTCGCTGATCGACTCTGGGTACTTTCGATGATCGTCATCAACCGGGCGGATCGCAGGAAGCAGCATCGCCGCCAGACAAGATAACCAAGCGCCTCGGGAAGGGTAATGTGACCGCTGGTAAATGACGGCGTCGGACATCTCTGCTGAAGTCAAGCCTTATCCCGCACGATGAGCACGTGCCCAGAAGAATCCGGACAGCTGGCAGCAAAGAACTTCAGGGAACATTTGCGGAAGGGTGCCGGTGATCTCAGCCGAGTGCTCGCCGCTGGCCCGGATCGTTGGTCTTGGACAGGCGGTGGCTGGTTTGGCAAGGACACTGTTCCATGGAACGGGTCTGACATAGCCGTTACGATACCTCCAGAACCTTCATGCTGCCGCGCTCGGTGTGGAGGAAAAGACCCCCGATTCTCTTGGAAGCAGCGGTGAGCAACTGGCGAATCCCATGGAACAGAGTCTCCCTGCGTCCTCGATGGCCAACGGTTCGTTCTGGACTCTTCGCTGTACTTCGTCGAATCACCGGTTCGCTAGCAGTATCAGGCAAACAGGGTTACTGCCTACAGGCGGTCTAGGAGCACCCTGTCGATAAGCGACCCAGGTGGCCCTGATATGCCCCAGTGATGATCGCCATCACCAGCACCGGAGTCCCTCACCCCGCACCGTCTGATGAGCCTGCCGCGCAGTGCCATACGGGAACTGATAGCAACTGCCTTGTAGTGACCTCCTGTCTGCCAGCAACTCCCATTTGTCGATAGGATCACCACCGCCCGTCCGGCCCGTTTCCTGGTCACGAGTCCGTGTTGGTAAACAGCGGATGGGTGACCCAAACCCCCCGCCTCGTTGGTGCCCTGCGGACGACCACTCCCCTGATCTTGTTTCCGGCGTCAAACAACTCGTCGGGAAGTTTCCAAGCGTAGGTGGCACCTGGTCGGGCGACAAAGGGTCGGAACCCGTCGAGATGGGCGACCGTGGTTTCGTTTACCACGACTAATGGAGCTATCTCGTAGCTGGTCGGGTAGTCCGCACAGACGCTGATGAGCATGTACACCGGTCTGGCAGAATCTCGGGTACGAATCGGTGTGAACGTCTCCCGCGGTTCGAGGGTTTGCATGAACAGAACCCAGTCGCATCCTCCAAGGGGGTTGGTGACTACCGGAGGTGCGTTTCCGGTTGCGGGGAAGGGGACATCCCACCCGTCGATCGGCCGTGTGTGCGATACTGGAATTACTCCCTCGGGTCGGCCGTCCCGCTCTTCTAAAAAGATGACGTCGCGGCGGCGTTCGGTTTCTGGCAGTTCCAGCAAGGCCATGGCTGGTCCGTCGAACTCCACCCTCCATACGGCCGCGCGGTTCGAGCATGGAACTTGTGCTCCGTCTACAAGACACAACACGTTCGCCTTGATCGCTCTCGGCCATACAGTTGCGACAATCAACTCGCTCGGCGGTCGCGGCGGATCGGCATATTCCCCCTTGCCGAAAAGGGTCAATCGGTACGCTGTCGCTGGCAGGTCATCGGGGATGCCCGGTCGCCAGTTAAAGACCTCCGCGTCGCCGGGTTCCAGCATGTCGAGTCCGGTGTGCAGGTCCATCGGAGCTGCAACTGTGGTTTCCAACAGAGAAGAGACTACGACCCGCCCGGACAATTCCGAGGATGTGGTCGGGCATCTCAGGAAACCGGCCATCATCTCCAGGAGTTGGGCCGCGTCCTCCGCCTCGGCGGCGTCGTTGGAACCACCGGCCTCGTAAGCCAATACGGAGATGAGGGCGGCCATGTCCATCTCGTCAACCACCTCCCGCAAGCAGGCTTCCTGCTCCTCTGCAACCGGGACTCCGTCATCTTCCATTCCGAGCATCATGCCGGTCAGGAACACCGTCCTGAGTATTCGGGGAGGGAGACATGGCAGGAGCGCCAATTCCTGCTGACCGACCTCATCCTCATCCAGGATCTCCCGGCTCAACACCCGGTTCAGATCCGCTCCAACCGCGTCGCGAACACAAGATTGCTCAGCGCCGGCCAGCATCTCGAACACATCTCGCCAAACCGTCCCGTGGCCGATCTCGAAATCAGGGATCTCCTCGGAAGCCTCCGGCATGGTGATGGCCGGGACCGTGGTGGTCGGCTCCGGCAAGGTCGTGGTCGGAATGGTCTCAGTCGTCGGATCCGCCTCCCCGCCGCATGCGGAGAACAGGACGACGGCTGCCAGGCACACCAAACCGACCCTCGGTAGTCCGGGAACAAGTGACAGAATCCGCATCATCTGGGGCCGTTCCAAACATCCGGTGGCCGTATCTGGTCCTGAGATGGCAAGCTTCTCCAACACCCTAACCAAAAACAGAGGGGATCAGTGCCCAGGATCGGCTGTCTCCTACGGTGACACCGCACCTTGTTGACGTGATTAACGAGTCGTGGGCCTCGGTAATGCTTTAGCCTGACCGGTGGGAGGTTCGGGTGGGGGTGATGGGCGTGTTTAGGGGTGGGGGGTGAACCGCCCCACTACCATAAAATCCCAAACCCACCCAGTTTCGCGCCAACCCCGCCCTTGTGGCGCTGGCGCGTAAATGCAAAGCGCAGGTCAGAGGCCTGCATGGAAAGGGCTTTGACACGGTCTAAGCCCGAATCTGCCACGGTTTCATGGCCTGATCGCGGTGGATTTGGCCCAAGTCTTCTGTCGTACTCCGCCACACTTCTTCGAATATTCCAGACACTCGCCAGTCGGGCCCAAGTCGGAACCATAGCTACCCAAGTCGGAACCATAGCCACGCCTGGACGAACCTCAAGGGCGCCTTATGGGGACATAACGCGCCCAGGCTTCCGGGCGGAGCGGCGTCGGCTGGGTAGCGGTACGCCCTAGCCCACTCCGATCACATCAACGACAAGGCGTTCCCTCAGCAATCCGGTACCCCCACCCATTCAGCGCAGCGGGGTATGACGCGAGAACGAGAATGGCCAGGGATGAGAGTCCGGTCGGATTGGCGAACACACCGCTGTGTAAAACGCTGGAAATCGCCAGAGTGCCACCAGTCCCTCCTCGCCGCACAGGGCACACACACCAGGATCGGGCGTGCCGCACACCCACATGTCCGACAAATCCGGGTTCTCCACATACCAGTCAGCGGGGGGCATACCGCACAGGTGTTTCGAGTCCCGCCAACGACGAGCGTAAACGGCTTTCTGCCGCCGTCGACGTGCCGTGGCGCAGTTCTCACACCAGCGGGCATTCCCACGTCGGTGTTCAATACTCACGCCAGCACTCACAGCGGCGTCCCAGGCGACCTGATGGAACGAGATCGGCAGTCCCCACTAGCCGGATCATAGGCTCCACTCCCCTAGTAGATCAACCGACCACTAGAAAATGTCATTGACGTTGCTCGTAGCGTGCCGCAGGGTTGAGGACGAGACGGACGATTTCTGATAGGTCGTCAAACGGGGGTGGCTGGTCCGGGTGAAAATCGGGGTGTTCCGCTTCTATCTGGATCCCCCCGTACCGGATTCTGTCCAACCGGGGGTCTCCTGCTGCTGGGGTAGGTGGACAGTCCAACAGCTTTACCAGGTCGTGTGCCGAGTGCTCTGTCCCAGGTAACAAGTGTTCGATCAGCATGTACGACCGCATTTTGATGTCGCTGTCACCAATGTCGTGTACGGGCATTGTGTCATGGTTTAAGACGAACCATCTACGTTCGCATCGATCAGCGTCAACATTCCCCCACTCTGAGGGCCACTGCACATGCACCCCTCCGGCGTTGATTTTGTCACGGAGTGTTTCTAGGTCTTGGCGGTCCTTCCTGGCGTTTCTCTGTTGAAGAAGGGCTTCGTGTTGGTTGTTGACCATGATGTGCCATCTGACCTGCATGACTATCAACACCTCGCCGGGGGAATAAACCACCACGTCGAGATCGGGACATTGGCGGCGGCCTTCAATCGTCAAGACGTTGGTATCGATCCGAATGTCCCCTCGGAGCTTCTTTTCTAATAGGGCAGCTACCCGTTCCTCGCCCTCTTTGCCCAGGTCATGGCCCAACTTGAGAAAGGGCTGTCCGGCGTAGGCCACTTGTAGCATCTTCATGGTTTGGTGAGAGGGTAACGATGGGATAAGGAGAGGTGCTACCAGGAACAACCCGCCCTCGAACTCCACAATGGGCGTCAACTGAGGATTGTGAACAGCAGCCGAATCAGGATCTTGAGCATTGTCCTTGTTCAATGTCAACGTCTTGGTGATCTCATCAGCCGACTCTCGCGATATTTCAGCTGCTCTTGCCATGTTTCCTACGAATTTCTCGCGGATATGTATGAACCTGTTGGGCGACTCCTTTGCCTGCATGATCCAAAAGTCGTAAAGGCTGATAGCCGAGATTTCATTCCAATACTTTTCCAAATCGCCGAGGGTCACGCCTATCGGGGTCTGGAGTGTCGGGTCCAAATAGGGCCGGATCGGACCTTTTACATGGTCCGTCGCCTTTCTAGCAAGGTTCCTGATCTGGGAGGGTGAACGGAACCAGTTTCTTGAGGCCGCGGCGCTCTCGGCGTATTCCGCGAGAGCGTCTACGTACGGATTGAGAGAGAGATTGAGATCAACACCTGCTTTATATGTCAGGTATTTCGAGAGCAGGGCAAGCCCGGGCTGTCCGTTGTAGGCAAGGCGGATCAGGCAGTCCTGATGTTCGTATGCCCTCACACCAAACACCACCTGTGACAGATAATCCTTCATGCTCTGGTGGTGCTCCGCTAACGACCATGCTTTGCCAAAGCCCGGCAAACGACGGAGAGAATCCACGCGTTGGCTTCGCGACCGCGGCCCGTGACCGTAGCGCATGAGCCAATACACCAACCAAGCAACAGCATTCAACCGATTGTGAATGTCCTCGGGAGGGAGTCCCGGCCGGATTGCTTCATAACTGGCCTCGATTACAGCACCCTGAGGGTCGCCCCGTCCCAGGAGGCCCCACAGTGGTAATGAATTCGGGACACTTTCCAGTAGACACTCCAGCTCTTTCACGACCCGACCACGACCCCCAAGGTTTCCCCGAACTGACTTCCAGCACCTGACATTACCGGCAGAAACACCTGACTAGGAGGCTCACCAACCCACACCCCACGCTCCACGGCAACGACCTTCGCTGCCTACGCAAAAACGCCGGAACAACCCTAAACCACGCCGCCGAAGCCCTCCGAACCTACCCAACACGCATCTCCCAACTCGAACGAGGCCAATACCACGACCACCACCTCGCCACCCGCTACCACCAATGGCTCACCACCCTCCCACCCCACCGAAACCCGATTTGACAAACATAGGAGCATCGGGGCGATACACTCTCGAAGATTAGCTATCCGTGAGGACCCAGGACGTTTTCCCCGTTTAAGTGATCCCGTACTTCTCGCAGGCCATGCCGATTGTCTCGTCGATGTGGTCTACCGGGATCACTGTTATCAGGTCGGCGTTCTCGGTTGCGATCAATCGGGAGAGCACCTGCTGCTCTGAAATCTCGCCCAGAAGAGACGGGTTGAGCTTGTATGCACTGACCATCCCGATCAGGTTGGTGCTGTCGACTACCGGAAGTCCCCGGATGCCAGCCACCTCGAACTTGGTGAGCACTGGGCTGCCGCTGTTGCCCCCGAACGCGGATCCGTCAACCAGGAACGTCGAGTGCGACCCGTCATAGAGTCCCTGGATTTGGGCCACAACCCCGAATCGGACGACCGGGTAATGGCGGCGATCGGACGGCTCCCACCCGACAGGGAATCCCAAGATGTAAACTCCATCCCCCTCGGAAATCCCGATCTGCTGTGCTTGCAGTCTGTCGAGGGAGTGGTCTTTCCGGGGGAGTCTCGCGAAGCTGATGTTGGGGTTTTCCTCCAGCGCATAGAACGCTAGGACGGCCACGTCGTACTGGTCGTGCAGGGTCCAAAGCCACCCCCCCTTCGGTGCCTGCGACCCAAACCTCCATCGGTATGACCCCCAAGTGGTCGCTGTTGCCGTTGAACCAGATGAGGGCCTTGTCCCCGTCCTCGCGAATCCCCTCGTAGACGTGTTTGCAAGTCACGAACCAGGTACCCATCCTGCTTTCTTCCCTTGGAGGTGGGGCATCGAAGAGAAACCCTGTGCCGTGTCTCATGTTGTCGGCTGAGGAGATCCTAGCGACCGCGCGCGTCAGGTTGGGGTCGAACATGGCCATTGGAGTCTCCGATCAGTCATTGAACTGAACCGCCCCAGGCTTACCGAAGCGTGTTTTGCTTGACACCAGGTAGGGGTGCTGGGGTGTGCTGTTGATGGTAGTTGGCCTCCTTCTCTGCTGGTGGGATGTGTCCGATGGATTCGAGGAGCCACCGATGGTTAAACCAGTCCACCTACTCCAAGGTGGCTTACTCGACATGGTTGAGGTTCCGCCATGTTCTCATATCGGTAGCCAAACGAGCAATGTCGTCTTGGTGTTGTCCAGCGACACGGCTACCCGCCAAAGGACACCAATTGTTGCACGACTGACCCGCTCACCACTACCTTTCGTTCCTATTACGCTGTTGGGGCTGCATCACAGACGACCTTCCGTTAATTCGGCCACACAAACGCGCTGCCGGACTCTAACTCAAAGTGCATGTTCTTCCGAAAGTCCGTCACCACATGATCCCCCTCCGAATTCCGTAGTCCATGCCGCGTGAGCTCTTGGGACGAGCTTTCCTTCGAGCCCAGCCATCGCATCCTCATCGATGAACACTCCGGCTGCCTTTTCCAGCTCGCCGACTCTATAGTGGCGCAGGCCGGGCTCGACTGCCTCTCTTACGCTTACGGAGTTCTCAAGATACCGCCACTTCTCACCCATACCGCCTGATCGGTGGATTCAAGTCCTTCCCGCCTCCCGTCTACGGGAGGGGCGATTGAAGACTGAATCCGTGCGATGTGTTTGGGATATTGTGCCTCGCTTCTTCCGGTGATAGGATTCAGCGGGAAACGGTCCGAGGGGAGCGAGCCAGGTTCGGAGGTCCCCCAACCGTCAAAGGAGCTGTTGTGCGGGTGCGTATCAGAGAACCGAAGGGTCGCTTTAGCATATGACGCGCTGGCGCAGATCCGTGGTTGCTGCTGTCTTCGTAGTTCTCTTGGTAAGTGTCATTGCCCCATCGAGCGCAGACATCCCGCCGGGTTCCGATGGTTTCTCGGATGTACCAGCCGGGCATTGGGCGGATGAGGCTATCGGATGGGCGGTGAACAGCAACATAACCGAGGGAGTGGAACCTGACCGGTTTGAACCCAACAGCACGGTAACCCGGTCCCGGTTGATTGACTTCCTGTATCGATTTCATAATTTGGCCAACGGAACAACGAATCTTGAGGCCACCGACGCCGACATAGCTCACCTCTTTGCTCTCTTTGATGCCTCTGACGAGGCGTGGGATGCCTGGCGAAACTTACGCGCGGCGCAGATTGATTACCAGACACCGGAGCCAGATCACACAGCCTTGAAAGCGGTAATAGCCGCCTACAACGATGAGGCTGTTCCGGCTTACCGGGCCGCCGCTGAGGCACTCCGGGGCGCCGCTGAGGGTGTTGCTACCGGCGACACGGCAGTGTTTACGGACGTTTTGTCTGCTGCACAGGATCGCACCCGAGGTCTCACTACCGCTCACGATGCTCTGACATCGGCCCATACCCTACTGGTGGCGGACCGTGAGACCATCGAAACAAACCAGGATGCTGACCGAGCAGCGCTAAAGGCTTCCAACGCTGCTCAGGATATGGCACTTACCACTTGGCACGATAGCTTGACCGCCGCGGATCTCGAAGCTCTCGCCGCCCGTAATGATGCCCGAACCGCCGCTATCGCCCAAGAGTGGGAAGATGTTGATGCGGCACTTGACGAATGGAACGACGCTGAAAATGCTTACCGCCAAGAACAAAACTCGGCCGTCGCCGCGGTCGGGAACGCTACCAACGCATACCACGATGCGGTGCTAGCCGCGGCTGTCGCCCAGGCCCGCGGTACTGACACTACCGCCAGCACTGGAGATGTTCTCGAAGCCCTCCGCACCGCCGAACACCGAACAGCAAGAGCCTTGGTGGCCATAGCCGGCAGCCAGGACATTGAGGGAGATGGCGCAATAGACGCTATCCACTCAGCTCTGACAGCCCGCACCGCTCTTAGCGCCGCAGCAGCAGCATACGGCAGCGCCCGCGCTGCGTACGAGACCGCTAACGACGATTGGTGGGACAACTACGACGCCCGACAGTGGGGAGGAAGCTTCGCTGATGTCAGCCCGTGGAACTGGGCGGATGAAGCTATCAGATGGGCGGTGGGCAACAACATAACCGCTGGTGTGGGAGAAGGCCGGTTTGACCCCAACGGGACCGTAACCCGAGCACAAATCGTTACGTTCCTCTACCGCCTCCACAACATCCTCGCCGATGCGCCCACCACCGTCCCCCTTGGTTCTGGTACATTCGCAGATGTCCCAGCCGGACATTGGGCGGATGAGGCAATAGGGTGGGCCGTAGCCACCAAGATGACCGCTGGTGTGGGAGAAGGCCGGTTTGACCCCAACGGGACCGTAACCCGAGCACAAATCGTTACGTTCCTCTACCGCCTCCACAACATCCTCGCCCGGTGACACTCAAACACAGGCGGGCACCGTAAACAGAGCGATAGGGGAGACACCGACGATGGCGGAAAGGATGGCCGACCGACAGTCTACCTTGACCAAGTCAATGTAGCTCTCGTGGGAATAGGAGGGCTCTGATGTTCTGGGCCGGAGTGGGAGTTCTTTGTTCACGACAACTTTGGTCGGTTTTACCACCCGTGGTGTTCAGCGAAGGCGCTCATCACCCCCAGGGTGAGCACTTTCGATGATCGACTCCTGAGGATTTTCGATGATCGTCATCACCAACGCCAACAACTGGAGACTAGGTTGCAGGTGGGGACACAAGCTACTGTCGGCTTGTAGTGCAGTTTGTACCCTCCCGCACAACTGAGCAGCATGTCTCCTTAGTCTTCGGCCCTTGGTGAGACGTTTCGGATCTTTCCCGAATTGAACCAATGCGTTACCACCACAGCAAGGTGTACAATCATCTCCGTTCCGGCGGCGGACGCCGCGAACGGCTTCGTCTCGTCGCCATGCCTGTAATGGCCCTTCCAAATCTGGTCCATCATATCCGTAACGGTCTCGAGGCTTCTATCCGCCTCGGAGTCGGTCTCCCACTTCGCGGGTTTGTCTTTCATCGCCCTGATGATCTGACCTAAGGTGGCCTTGTCGTTGTTGGGGATGATGACAGGTTTGGTGGCAACTTCGACTGCTTTCACTGCCGCCGCTCCAGCCGCGTTGAGGTTGGCATCGAGCTTGAAAGCGTTCGACCAAGCCTCTTGTATGTGGAGCGCGGACCGATCTCGGCCACTTGTCGCTTCTTCCACTAATCGGGTCATCTCGAGGGGTTGTCGGTACTGGATTTCGTCATTCCCGTCGTCGTTCCCGATCGTGTAGACACTCCTAGCGTGATTAAGATGGAAAGCCAAATCTCCTACGGCCTCCATATGATCTCTTTTCCCCGATACCACTCGCAAGCCGAAGTCCACAGCGTCGAGAAATAGGTCGCTGTTACCGAAGAACAAGCGTCTCAGTGCTGCTTCATCGCGAGGCAATTCGCGCTCAGTGTGTCCTTCTAGGAGTTCCATGAGTGGCGGGTTGAGGTTCCCCGGGTATGGGGGTGGCGCAAAAAAGCAATGACGAAAAAACCGCCACATTGGTTGCTGTACCCAGGATGGCAGCCCTTCTTTCAAGACAAAGAAGTCTTCGAGCCTTTCGGGGTCGTTGCGAACTGAGAAAGGAGGCTTCAGTTGTATGACGATCTCCTTACCCAGGGCGTTGCGAGAGAGGCTGGGGCAAATAGCTTACCCACGGGTCAGCACCTGGCCTAAAAGGCAGTGATCCTCCCCGCCGGTGGTCAACATACAGCTGGGATGGTAGCCCCCAAATTTAGCGAACAATTTGGTGTTTCACCAGGTCAGAGGGCATGTCCAGTCAACACTTACCACACGAGGCCCCGTGCGACCAAGTCCGGCCGGGCACCAGGCAGGTGGCTGACACGTTCGGTATGGGGCGCGGTTGTTGTTGGCAACCGCATGCCGCTTCGTCCGCTCCCCTCAAATGACCACCGCCCCGGGTGCGGGTGAGCGGTCTATTGACTCTGCTCCCCATCAGCGAAGGGGGTAGCCTGCCACAGCCCAAAGAGTCGGCGTGCTAGTCAGCCGTCAGTGTCTTGTTGATTGCCACGATCATCTTCTCAAAACGCTCCAAGGTGGTTTCTGACAGTTTGGGAAGGATCTTGTCCCGGTTGTGCAGTAGATAGGTGGACGGCTTGTTGTGTCCAAACTTTCCCGCTGCCCTTTCGATGCGCTTGGTCAGCCGGTCGATACCTGAGATGTCCGAGATCTTCAAGGCGGTATTTAAGGCGGGATTGTATATCCTCAGATAGTCCTCGTCGGTGAACAGGTCCTCGATGTCGGCGTCTTTAGTGGGCGTTCCGGCGTTAGGGGTCAGCAGGCGCTTGTCGTCGAGCAGTCCCTTCTCCATAAGGTTGCGGATCTTCTGGCTTGAAGCATCGGCGCCGTCAACTAGGACGGTGACATCGAGCGACGGTCCGACCAGTGCAACAAAGGTGGGGATGTTGGTGGCGCCTCCCGCGGGGAGGATTCTCCACCGTTCGTCCAAGTGGGTTCGATCCACGGAGGCGAGGTGGTTGGAGAGGGTCGTCAGGTAGGTGAAGTCGGAGAGTCCCTCAACCACAAGGTTGTCCGGGCCTACGAACAGGTTCTGGGCGATATCGTATCCGAGGGCGGCTTGGAGCGGGAAGAGGGTGTCGCGGTCTTTCGATGCGTTGTCCGTCGTGGCGACCTTGGCTCCGATGTCAGGGCCGGTGTCCTCGACCACGCGTACGCGGTCAAGCCTTGCGGGGTCAACCATGAACGGCGAGTGGGTCGTGAACACGACCTGGTGACTGGCAGCCAATTGTTCGTTGACGAATCGGAGGAAGTCCGCCTGGGCGCGGGCGTGGAGATTCAATCCGGGTTCGTCCAGGAGAACGATCACGTTCGAGTCCTCCTCGAACTCGGCGAAGGCTGCTATGAACGAAACGAACCACCGGAAGCCGTTGGACCGAGCATCGAGACTGTTGGTGAAATAATGCCGGTCATCCATCACATCAAGCTTCAATTCGCGCCGCAGGATGCTCGGATAATGGCTACTGTCAACGACGGGGTTGATGTTGATCGTCAAACGGAGGTGCTGGTTTTGCTTCCAGTAGTCCAGCACTTTCCGGGTGAGTTCGGCGCTCACGGCCTGCAACTCGGCCTGGCGAGCGTCGTATTCGTCGGCGATTATCTCATCGTCGGCTAACCCCATACGGAGAAGGCCGAGAGCGGTCCGCTGCCGAGAATTTAGTTCTGAGGATCCCGTGAGTTCCGTTGACTGGAGATGCTGAACAAGCGGCCCGGTGTCGGTGGTTCCCGGCAACTCAGCGTATCTATCGAAGTAGAAGAACCGAGGGACACGTTCCGAAAGGAAAGCGCAGATTGCTTCGGAGACGGAATCGAAACCGCTGTAGGCGGCTTCCAAACGTTTGAGCACCTCGCCTGCGGTGACAGCATGATTGGTTTGGCCGTCCTGACCCCTTTCTTGGGCGGTGCTCTGCAGCTGCTCCCGAAGGCGTCCGATGTCGGAGGCCCCCTCCAGAAACGGCACGGAGAGGTTCCTGTAAAGGCGCTTTAGTGCGGTGGTTACGTCACAAGCGGGCGGGCAAAAGACAAATTCCTCGGATTCGTAGGTGCGATAACCAGAAACCGTCTTCGCGGTCAGGACGTTCTCGCCGAACCTGTCGGTGGCCGCTTGGACATCTTCATCTGTGAGATCGAAAACGACCTGTATCGGCTTGGCTTTCTTGTACTCGCCGCTGCGTTCGTGGGCTTTCTGCAGCCAGCGGGGATAGTCGAGTCGGGGGAAAGCACGTTCGCCGTTGGCCGGTTTTAGAGCGTGAAGGGCGTGCAGTAGGTTGGTCTTGCCCGACTCGTTCTTGCCAACCAACACGGTTACCTCCGGGTGGACATCGACAGGGTCGGAATCCAGCACGTTCCGGTACGGACCTACCTGAAACGACGAGAGCCTCATTTTGGTGTCCTCCTCTGAGCATTGGTGAGTATTGCAGACAAGGCTGCCTCCGAACCATGAGCCTGACCAGGGCGCCTCAACTGTCCCAAGCGGGGAAAATGCCCCCAGCCCGCCGGATTATCGTACCACAACGCGATTAGGCAGGAGCGTTGGCTTTCACTGGACTTCCCAGTCGGAAAGGGCCTCATGCTGGGCTAGCTGACCGCCGTAACGACAGGCTTTCAATCCAAGATAGGGAATGACGCGTTCGTGCTCATCGCGTGTGACTCCTGGGTACCGTTCCTTGGAGTGGCAGCGGCTTCGCAGAGGCCTGACTGTCCCGAATCCGGCTACCGCAACGGCCGGCGGCAGCATTAGCGGACCCTTCTTTCATCTCGGGGCTGGTGGTCGGTGGTCGGTGGGGGACACTGCCGACGGAACATTGTCACCGGCCACCCCGGGGGGCGGGATCAAATCTAAGCGGTTCTGGCTGCTTTGTCACCCAAAAGCGGAGGAGTTGCTTCGGCGACATGGAAAGTCCAAGGTTCTGTCCAACACCGCGGTCTTGCCGGAACGTTTGAGGGTTTACGCTGCTTTCGTGGAATCACTCACCATCCGCGCTCTCACCGCGGCCGATGTGCGGGATCCCGACCTGAAACAGCAGCACCTCGCCGCCCGGGCATTGAGGATGCTCAACCGCATCCGCCGGGTGGAACTGACCGCCAACCACCACCAGATCACCCTCACCACCCGACGAACCCCCTCCACTCCCTCCGACGTACCGCCCACGGCTTCACCAACCCTCATAACTACGCCGCCCGAGCACTCCTCCTAACATGAATCCCACCACCCAGCAGCCAGACCACCAATCCCAAAAAACGCGCAGGGCCGGATAAGTAGCCGCCTTCCCTGAGGGTTGTACATGTATGGTGGCGAAGAGTTGGCCAGTCATGAGCCAACCGTGGTCAATCAGACCAACCCTTTTCCTTTGGCTAGGAGCCATAGAAGAACTATCGCTTTGGCGCATGTTCCTCCGAGGGTCAGAGTTACTTCTGTGGGGAGGAACTTGTGCCTGTGGGACACGAGGTTCCGGGTATGGACGGCACATACCAGTGTTCTTGCGATTGTCTCGTCATCTTTGACGCTCAGTGTTTGGATTGAACGGGCAACGGCTAGGGCCTTCGCATGCAGATCTCCGTGGGTGTCCCATGTTTTGCGCTTGTTGGAGAGGCAATTGAAGTGTCGGAGCCATGTAGAGTCTGCTCCGATGATCTTGATCAACGCGGTAAGGCCCTTCCGTGATAGGGTTTGTCGGCGGCGTTCAAGATCCCCCGAACGAGTTGTTCCACTGCGAGAGCAAGAGGACGGAGCATGCGGTAGGGGAACCCGGGATAGCCGTCCCGTCGCTGGTCGGATAAGGAGTAGGAATAGTTTTGAATGCCGGTGAGGACTTCGAAGAGATCATGTGTCAGGCAGAACTCGACGATTTCTCGAGGGTGTTCGAATGGTCATCGGCGTCTACGTCGATGCTTCCGTCCTGGAGGATGCTTTCGAGGTTCTCCATTGCTTCGAGTTTGGTTGCTTCTACGGGATCGAGCCGTCGGAGCCTGTCTACCAGGTGTTGTCCTACGTGGGTTTCGGCGGCGGCCAAGAATCTGTCCCAGTCGTGGTCGTATGCGTAGTAGGCGAACTGACTGGTTTCCCAAAGGTCCTGTTCTGCGTCTTCAGCCAACGCAAACCTCTCCTTGCCCCGTAGTCCTCGATCATTCGGGTGAGCTTGTCTACAAAGTTGTATAAGGCCGGTTCGTCAACCCCGGAGACTCTCACAGCCCGCTGTGCTCGACGCTTCAAGAGGTCGCCCAGTTCCCGACCCGCCGTCTTAGACGCACTTTGCTCAACCGGAGACGGCAAAGTAGGCCTCCCGTCGGGCGATCCTGCGGGCAACGCCGAACAGTGTCAGAGCGTCGTAGCCGATCGCCGTCCCGTTGAGAGACCGGATGCTTTTCGTGTTCTCGGGCAGTTGGTACCTCTTCCGAAGAAGATGAGATTCGGGCCGTGCGCTGAGGAACGGGGCACGCTGGTAGTAGCCGCCGCGGCGGAGAATTTCGACAATGTGCACCTGCCATGCGGCGTAATACCGCTCAACGGTCCTTGTCCGTACCTCTGTTCCCGTCGGAGAGCGACACGGGAACTGTGTCGGTGTGCCATGGGCGAAAGGTCGCACAAACCGGGATTTCTAGGAACGGGTTGTCTCGTTCCTGGTCAAAGACATGCATTCCGTCCCGGAAACCGGGGGCGAGCCGCGCCCACAGTTCTGGTGGGTCGAGGCCTTCGGAACTGCTGAACGGACGGCGCCTTGGCTCTCGCTCCAGGGCAACAGCATACTCAGTAGGCATGCGGGTGCGGGCAACCGGCAACAACAGACAAAACTCTTCATAAAACTCAAGCTCACCATTGGTGAGACGGACCTTGAGACGGGAAGCGTGCCTGATGAACTGGCGGACCGTCAGATACCGTTCTCCCCTATGGTTCATACACAAATCACAGTGCCGTGGTCGAAGGGCTTGACGTTTCGATGCTGACCGCTATGGGCGTTAGCGTGGTAGCTTCGACGATCACAAACCCCATACGGGACAAGTCTTTGCTCAAACCGTTGTCTTCCTGCAGGGACTGGACAAGGTCCGATGGGGGGTTCAGGTCGTCCAGTAGCGCGAGCTTCAAGTCCGGGCCTCCACTGGTGTCTATCCCTTTCTCTTTCAGTGCCTTCCTCACCGCGGCGGCGTTGGCGTTGAGATGATCTGCATGTTGTTTCAGTTCCCACCGCAGCCGCATCACCCACCACCTGCACCGTAGGCTGCTGCCGTCACGCATCAGTCCCCCTCCGAGCGCCAACGGCCTTCCCTCCCAATTCCATGACGGAATTCGTGTTCTTCTCTCGCAGCACCTTTCTTTGCTGGTCCGTCAATTCGTCACCTGTCACACCGTGAAGGACATTTGGTTTGATCAACTCTGGCCAGTTCGAATGCACAATCCGCATCAGGTCCTGTCTGTACCACAACAATTTCTCGGGATCGGTGTGGGGTCTCACATCTACAAAGAACGCCTCGGTGCCGGTGACGATGGCAAACAGCAAGTAATCGGATCGTTTGACGAAACCCGAGTCCTCGGGATGTCGTCTGAGGTGGAGATGATGAAGGGCCCAGTCCCACAAGAGCGGGTCCTGCGTTGCAGCATTCTCAACCCGTCTGCTCAGATGAGGGATCACAGATTCCCCTTCCACAAACAGTTGGTGAAGATAAAAGACCGTTCCCCAGGCCTCTGAAGTCTTAGCTGCCTTGGCGCTGTCCGTTTCTCGGGCCAGTTCACCCAAAGAGGAATGTATTTCATTGGAGAAATGCACTGTGCGGGGCACCGCAGGGATTCTTCTAATCCGCATTTCAGAGTAGTGGACCGCCAAGCGGCTTAGTTCGTCGCTGCTTTCGTACCGGATACCCTCGGAGGCGAAATAGGACTCGATGATGTCTCTCAGGTCAGCATCGAAGTTCATGCACCCCTCTTTCTGTGACCGGTTCTGATGCCGTGATTAGTGCCGGATCCACCCAACCCTCCTTCCGTCCATCGCGGGAGTCAATAACAGACAACTCCTTGACCAGGCCGCCCAAGATTAGGGCGGATACATCCCGATTCGGGGGCCGAGTTTCGCTACCTCGGCACCGCCTAACGGCCTTTCGGATCGGATTGTGATGCTCCACAGGCGCTGCACCTTCCTTGCCCCAGCTTAAAGGCCTCCGCAAGGGAACTTGTGACCTGCGCTTATGTGTCTACGCGCCAGCGCATCGGCACACCCAGCGGCTAGTTGGCTGGACGGTTAGAGATCGTGGGTTCCTCGGTGAGCATGTGTCGCCACTCGGCCACTTGTTCGCCGTCTATACCGAGCGCGAGAGCAGCTGCTTGGTCGATGATTGATCGGGCTTCGCAGGCGGTGCCCTGCTTGAGGGGAAGCATCGGTGTGTTCTTGGCTTCTTCGTACGCCGAGGTCAGAGCCGACCAGGAGGGATTGTCTGGTTTAGGAATCCCGATGGAGCGCATCTGTCCCACGGACCACTTCACGTAAGTCAGCATCTTTGAGCGGCGGTTCAGCAGGATCATCGTCGCGGGGGTCGAGTTCCACCACGCAACCAGCCCCTTGCCCATTGCTTGGTCGTTAACGCCTACGGGCATCCATCCGTTGCCTCTACCTATCGAAGGCGTGTCACTCCACACGGCCAATAGCAGGCTGGAGGTTGTTCTGTACCGCTTGGCAACCAGCACATTGCTCTTCTGGTTCCAGTAGTAGTCGAATGTGTTTTGTTTGCCCGGCTTGGCGGCTACCCAGGCATCTGGGGTGGCACCCATGGTCTGATGGTGGCGAACCGCTATGGATGTAAAGCATCGTCTGGCATCTGGTGGGATGTCTTCGCTGACTCTGCGGGTGGTGCTTTCGATGTTCTCGCCGGTGGGCCCTACGAAGTGTCTTTGTCCGACAGCTTCGAGGGCACCGTGCTGTCCGAGTCGCCGGGCAACTCTACCCAGATCGAAGTTGTACCATTGCACGGGCGCCCAGTCGCCATCTTGCACTCGGTCAGCTGGCCACAGTGTCCTCGATCCCCACGAAGAAGGTTCACCCGCCGAGACTTGGTCTGCTGCTGCTATGGCTTCTTCAGGTGTGGAGGGCATCTTGCGGAGAGATACGAACTCGGTCGGCTTGTGTGTGTGGGGGGGGGGGTGATTGGCGCGGCGTGCGATCAGCAGACACTCATGCACGTTCGTGTTCTCGGAAAAGTTGACCCGCTTGGGGTCGTGTGAGGTGATTATCCGCTCGATGTGGAAAGACCGCGCCAGGAACCTGCGTTCACTGACGCCATCTGCATTTAGGCAGGCTGCAGCCGAAAGTACCTTGGCCAAAGTGGGCTGTGACGGCCCGATGTTGCTTCTGGGATCGGTGGAGTGTTCTTCCAGATACGCGTTCTCTGGTGGTGAGGATTGGGTGTCTCGGACTAAGCGTTCCACCACAGGAGTGAAGAACGTGCGAATGCTGTTGGGGTCGACAACATCTCGCAGGCTGGCATTTGTTGCTACGACTGTGTCTCTGATTCGCAGTTCGTGGTCTTGCATCGCATCTTTCACGTCGTCGGTGAACTGCTGGTTGCGAACATGTTTGGGTGTGTACGGTGGGTTGATAATGACCAGATCGAGGTCTTTGTGGGGGAAGGTGCTGTCACCGCCGCCCACATGATCGCCGTCTACCCCCGACCGCGGGCCGGTCGGTCGGACGAGGCTTTGCAGGGAATGTTCGTCGGCGTAGGTGAGCATCTCGAGTGTGCCCGCTTTGACCGTGCCGTCCGGTTGGGGTCCGTGTTTCATCGTGTACAGGTTCATGCGCTGATAGTCAACGGTCGGTGCTCCCAGTGTGAAGTTGGAAGCGGCCAGTTGTATGCCGACCTGGTTGATGTCGAGACCGTATAGCACTTGCTCGACCAGGGTCTTATGCAAGGCGGTACCGCTGTCTGCGGTGTTCCCTGCTTCGGCTACCCTGTCTTTGATCGTTTTCAGGGAAGCCATGAGCAGGGTGCCGGTGCCGCATGCGGGGTCCATGATCCTCAGTCGGCTGATGCTGTCTGGGTTGTGCCAGTCCGCGAAGTCCGGTCCGATGGCCAGGCGGGCGAGCATCAAAGCGGAGAGGTTGTTGGTGTAGTAGGCGCCCCTGGCCTGCGAATCAGGCATGAGATTGTGATACAGGGGTCCGGCGTGGTCGTAGCCGAGTTCGCTGAGCGTGTCAGCTGTGTTGTCGGCGCATTCAGCGAGCATCCTGATGCTGTGCTGTACCGCCGCCTGTGACCCGGGCAGGCATTCGAGCACCGTCAGAGCCGGGTCGAACACCGGTTCATAGTCCTTGTCCAGGATGGTTTTCCACGCGGTTCTCAAGGTGTCAAGGGGATCGGAAGACACCGCGACGGTTGACATGTCCGGCAGAACATCCCACCACTGTCCCACGGTACGCAGCCGCTTGTGAAGCAGGCAGGCGTTCCCGATCAGCAACGCGGCCATTTTGCAGGTGTCCAACGACTTAGCGTCATCGATCGGTACACCCAGGGCATCCGACAACTGTGGGATGAAGTCACCTGTCACAGCATCCCGTCGGGCTTCGTCGAGCACGGACGCCGCAGCCCGGACAGCTGCCGCGATCAGGTCAGTGACCAGTTTGCCGGGGCGTCCTAGGCCCGACGCTGCTATCACGACCGGACGCAGAACATCCCCTATTTCCTTGATGGTCAGAGGCAGCGTCTCTTCGATCCAGTCGTCGTCGGTGACATTGGTGGTTTCACCACCATTTGCAGAGGTAGGTTGCCGGTCCACATCAATCATCGTCACATACTGGGCGACCGACTCCATTAGTTGTTCGTCGTGGGATTGCAAAGCTGCAAGTACCTGTCCCACGACACGGTATTCGGAGTGGTGAGCGGTCAGCACCTCATTGAGGGAGTCTTCGCTGCTGGCCGCGATGGGAACGATGATGTAGCCGAGGTGTTTGCCTTCTGCTTTGCGCATCACACGCCCAACAGCCTGAACGATGTCAATGTGGCTCTTGCGGGGTTCCATGAACACAACCGCGTCGAGCGACGGCACGTCAACGCCCTCGGTGAACAGTTTCACGTTCGTCAGGATGCGAGCGGCGCCATCCGCCCCCGCGCTGCGCAGTTTCTCTAATGCCTGGAACCGCTGATACGACGAGTTTCTCGCGTCGAGATGTTGAACTTCGGTTTTCAATGCTGCCTCCGCTCCGGCGCTTCGTTGCCTTCGCCTCCGAGTCACGAACCGTTTGAGCAGAGGATGGTCCAACGCCTTGGCGTAGAACTTGGACCTTGCAATGGAATTGGCGAACGCGATGCTTCGGTTCAGCCGTTCAGGCACGTCGGGACCGACACCCTCCGCCATCCCGTTCACGGCTAGGGAGGCACCGAGCACTCTCTGTAGATCTTCGGTGGTCACAGTGAGGGGTTTGCCGCCGCTGTTCAGAGCGGAATCGCCAGCGAGGGACACCAACGCGGCTCGGATGCTGGGCCATAGCGCTGATTCCCGCACTCGCAGAACGATCACCCGGTAGTCGCTCAGAATGTCCAACTCGACAGCCTCTCTGAACGTCAACCGGTCAAACTGCGGTCCGTAAACCGAGTGGTCGGTCATGTCCACAACGCTTATGTTCCTCGCCGCCAAGGACGACTTGGACGCCGGTGTGTACACCCGAGGAGTAGCGGTCATATACAGGCGCTTGGCGGCTTTCAAATGTTCCTCGTAGTGGATCCTCTGAAAGACCCTCGGGTCGGCCTTGAAAGCACCGGCTGTTCGATGAGCCTCGTCGCACACAACCAGATCAAACCGGGGCGCGTCGTGTTCTCCCTGCGCTGCGGTAATCACCGGAAGAGATTGGTATGTGCAAAAAAGGACGGACGTGTCAGAAGTGTCCAGCTTGGACGCAATCACCTCGGGGCTGGTGGTCACGTCGCACGCCAGATGAGAAACGCGCATGTCCCCTTCCTGCTTGCCTCCAGCTGTGGTGTCCGAACAGACCACCAGGGATGACAGGCGCCGTCGGGTGTGAGTCAACCAGTCCCGCCTTGACTGGGACACCAGAGAAATGCTCGGCGCCAAGAACAGGATGCGTCCCCCATCCGGTACGATCTGTTCGGCTATCCGCAACGAAGTGAACGTTTTCCCGGTGCCGCACGCCATCACCAAACGGCCCCGGTCGTGACGGGCGAACCCTTCCACTACTTTGTTGACAGCTTCCTCTTGCCGCGGGTACAGAGCTTGTGTGGGCCGTTCCGCAGCCTCGCCTGGCACCGGATGGTCCCAGTGCCGGAGAAAGTTGATGCGCCCGACCGGCGGATGCATCCCGTCGATTTCCCGAGCTGCTGGTTTGGTCCAGTCGCTGGTGGTAACAATCCACCGTTTCGTGAACACCGGTAACTGCGAATTGGCCAGAAACGAGTTGGTGTCCGGCTTCCCGACCTTGCGGGACTGGTCATAGCACTTGCACTGTATGGCGACGAAACTGCCATCGGTGCGACGCCCCACCAGATCAATACCCCAATCGGATGGAGGGCGACCGGTAAGCGCCTCGCGTTCGGGCCAGTCCGCCCAATGATGCACCTCCTCCATTTCGTACTCGGGGAGGTCCACCAACACAACCCTGACAAGGTTCGAGAACCATCGACCCAGTTCTGCTGTGTCGCGGGCTTCCGATCTTATTCTCTCCACGACCTGACCGACCGTTTCCGAACCGTCAGACCCTGCCCACAGATCGAAAGAACGCGAGGTACCGAGTTCTGCTATCAGATCCGTAATGCCTCTCTATCCCTGCCGGGGTGTTGTCGACCAGATGGTACCCCACAGATGCGAACCCCCTGCAATTTGATGTACCCAGTCGGGTCTGCGCTGGGATGCTCTGAGCATCCCAGCGCCGCACGAGCGACTTGAAGATCAGATCCAGCCCGCATTCTCCAACCGTGTGCTATGACCACTGCGATATCTCCCGAGTTGTTGCCGTGGCACCCGGGTCGGGAAGCGCTGACTCAAGGTTGCTCTTTCCCAGCGCCTCCGAGATGAAAGGCGACTCGTTCCCGGTCTCCGCCGCCACCACCGTTTCTCTCCGGGAGCGGGCAATGCCCACATGGAACACTATCCGTTCCTCCTCCGTGTTCCCGGCGAGACGGTGCGGGATCTCCCTTCACCACCCCACTACCATAAAATCCCAAACCCACACAGTTTCGCGCCAACCCCGTCAACACTCTGGCTGGGATCGGGCAACTCGGACTGGGGTCGGATTTCGGTACCTGGTTCTGTCTCCCAAAAGATGCTCAGCGGCGAGGGGCTTCCTTTGTTGTCGATGGGAACCAGGCGCACCAGGTGATGGCGATTCCACCCATTCGAACTGGTCACATCTAACCGGTTAGTCGATTGCTGTACAGACTCGACGACCCAAAACCGGTCTCGGACACGAACCAGGTTTCCCTGTTCAGGGGGGACAACGGCCCTCTCCGACTCGATGGTCGTCACTCTTCCCCCTTCTGGACGTGGAGTTCATGTGAAACCGTAACTTCAACCAGGTTTTGTCCTTTCCTCCAGATCGTTGACCGCTCCCTCGTTTCGTGGCGCCACTGGTGTCGCCTTGTAGGTAGGACTCCCACCGGGGCCATAGCATAATCCAGAAGGGCGCGATCCGACACGTTACATTCCGGTACCCAGGACACATCCGTTACGGCAGATATGGGTCGTAGGCAGCGGCTGCAAGCCATGTGGAGACTTCCAAGTTTGGATGTTGGTTACCTTCGGAACCCTGCCTAGATTCCGAGGTCAGGCGTGGAGCCAACAGGCCATCCCATGCCGGTGGTTCCGTGGCCGGATCAGCCCACTTGTCCTAAAATTAAGGCTGGCCCTTCCCACGAACGATTTGAGCACTGGAATGCCCGACACACAATCACATGATCTGCATGACTTCACGTAGAAAGATGCTCTGGAGCTAAGGGCCGGTGCTGGCTTCTCGGGGGGTCCGACTCGGCAGGGAGGTTGCCTGGGGCGGCTTGGAAGTGTAACGGAAACGTCAACCGAGCGGTTTGTAACGGAACTCCGGGCTGTTTGCTGGTCGTTTCCCCGCGTAGGGTTATGTTTTTCTGGATATTCAAGGACTGTTACGCGTTACGGATTACGGCAGGAGGGGAAGGTCAGTGAGCCGTCTACTGGTGTTGATAGCCAGGCGGGTCCGCCTCCCCGGTCACACCCCCGACTTACGGTCCCGCCGTGATGTCTCCTATCGACAAAGACCGCGCAAGCAGGTAGGAATCAAGCGTGGAACAAAAGGGGGTGACCCTCACCGGCTGACGACCCGGAGATGTCCCCGCAGAGTCAGGTGGCGAGGCACTTTAGTTGGTGTTGGTGGTTTGCCTCGCAGCCGATCACGTCTTCCACGCCGCAGATCGCGTCGAGCGCTCCCCGCTCATCAGCCCTTCGTTCATGTCCCCCCATGAAATCCTTGTGTTGCCTACATTCTCGACCTGCAAAAGAGGGGGGCGGTCACCCAGTCCGGCATCCCCGTGGTTGGACACCCCCCTCGGGTGTCAAACTAGTGGAATGGACCCGACCCGGGGGAACCGGTTGTCCGAGTTGTCTCAGAGGGTCCCAGAAGGGCGCCACGACCCGTTCGGCTTTTCCTCGCAGGTTCGGTCCATCTCGGAAGGGCGCTGTCCAAATGCTGGCGCTTCAGTTGGTGGGTTTAGCGGCGGGTTTTGCGGTGTTCGTATCCCCATAGTCGGGTGTTCAAAGCGACTTCTAGTTTGGCGATGGTGCGTAGGTCGGGCCAGGTCGTGCCGTTGAGAATGTTGAGGACTGTTTGAGGGCTGAGCTGGGCTTTTTTTGCAACGTATCGTATGGATTCGTTCCCGATTTTGGTTTTGAGTCGGGTGGCCAACCCAGCAGCTAAATAGACCTCCGGCGGGGTTGCAGACCTGAACGGCCCCTCGGGAAAACAAGTTTTTTTCGCGAGAAACGCGGCTGGTTTTGTCGAGGGTTGGACATTGGGGTGAAGGGTAGTCGTCCTGTCACTACCCCTTTCTAATGTCTTCCGTAATGGACGATATTATGATCTCGATCTGCTCCTCCCGTGAATCGGTTGCCGGGAGACAGAAGCTGTTGGGAGCGGTGAGGACTGACCGGGAACATCGAAATGTTCCCATTTGGACACCTCCACTATCGCCACACGTTTTTGGCATCCCAGGAAATCTCTAGTTCGCTCTTCGGACATGAGCACCTGCGCCGGCTTGGGACTCGATCCGCGTTCACCGTCTGCGGACGGCAACTGAGGTTGTTCAATGACACCGCGGTGTTGCAACCGTGGATGCGGATCCTGCTGGAAAGCGTGAGTCTTGCGATGAGCAACGACCGGGACTGTCTGCCTCGTTGGGTGCCGCTGGTGTTGGAAGGGCTTTGTCAACGATACGCCTCCAACCCACGCACTGCCGACAAGGTCGTGGCCGACGCTCGGAGGCTGCTGACCTATTTGCAGGGGCGGGGCGTTGACAAGTGGTCGGACGTGACCGCGGAAATGGTGTCGCATTGGTGCTGGGTGTCCCGCGTCGACAGGCAAGGACAGTATCGTCGCACGGCACAGTCCACCGCTCGGAACCGCCAGTGGATCGCGTCAGCTATGTTCGACGTGTTCTCCGACCTGGGAGCACCGGTAGACACCGAGGCGTTGGTCGGGGAGCGCATTCTCCGTTTGGGAGGCGCCCCGACCGCGCGTCCGCTGACCCCCGAAGAGGCAAACCGTGTGAGAGAATATGCGGACGCTGGGCTGGTGGGATCCCGACGGTCGTTGCTGGTGGTGTTCTCGTTCGCGGGGGGAACCGCCACCGAAGTCGCCGCGGTACGCATGGGAGACGTGAACCTCCAAACGGCGACTGTCGTTTTCGAAGGGTCGTCTTGGCGGGTGAACCCTCTCGACGAGTGGGGGGTTTCCAGAGTCGCACGGTTCGTCCGTAACCGCCCTCCCATCCCCGCGGATCATCTGATTTGTGTAACCAGCCGGGTCAGACCGGAACGGGCCGCGCATTCAGTGACCGTGCGCCTTCGGGATGTGATCCGCGACGCGGGACTGTCCGACCGTGAAAGAGTGTCGGCCCGGTCAATCCGGCTAACCACCGCCCGCGGATTGTTGGACACCCATGGGATCGAAACCGCGGCACGGTTCTTGGGTTCCCCGTCGTTGGACAACACCGCCGCGGCGCTCGGTCACAACTGGAGAAACGATGGCCGATGAGAAACCCCGCCGGTCGGTGTTCTTCTCCGGTGTCGAACCGGTGCCCGCCTCCGAAGTGAAAGCATCCCTAGACGACTACACAACAGAGGAACGCCGTGATGGGCCATCGGACACGGCTGGTTCGTCCAGCGGGGGCAGCCACAACGTCCACGGCGAGCCACTGGACCTGTCCCACATCGAACTCATCGAAGCACACGCCTGCCTCGGGCTGTTGTGGGAGTACGCCGAAGCCCTCGAAAAAGACACAGAGAAATCACGTGGACCCGGCCGCCCGCGGGAACACAAAGTGTTCGAAGCGGTGCTGTTCGAGGTGACAGCCGGGCTGCGGGGCAATGGTCGAGACATCGCCAGGACCTTCTCTGACCCCAAAACCTGGCAACGCCTCCAAGACACTGTCGCACAAGCCTGGCCGCGGCATCCCCATCGGAGACTTTCGAACAAACCGATCAGCAGATCCCAGCATCACCGTTTCCGAGAACGGTACCTTCACGGAGAAATCCTCGAAGAACTCGACCTGATCGTGGAGCGCATAGAAGTAGACGCAACCTTACATATGGGCCTGCTATCCGCCGAAACGGGATCTGTCAACCATCCCGACACTACACAGTTCATTGTGGGTGACGGCACCTGGATACCGTCCATTTACAAGACCGGTTCACGACAAATCATCAACCCGAAAACCGGGAAGGTCCGCCGGTTCGACCCCGACGCGGTTCCCTACCACACTCCCACCGGAACGGTCGCTCGGGGTGCCTACGGCCAACAACTGGTCCTAGCCAGCGTACGCGGTCCCTACCGCAACGAACGAATCATCCTACGCACGGCTTTCAAACCCCCAGGCAAAAGCGACGCCACCGTCTTCTGCGACATGGTCCTCGGCCTACTAAACCGACACCCCCAACTACGGAAAGGCCTCCGCGGCGGTCGTCTACGACATGGCCCTGCACGCCACCGACATCGACCGGTTCCTAGTGGTATGTCTGCCAAACAATCGGGTAGGCGGCGCCCTGCGGGTAGCCCCTGTGAGAACCGGCTTCCGGTCGTTCTCAGACACCCCGCTCATTTAGCCGACCGCACACTAGACACCGGAGCCATCCCAATCAGCAAAGTCCAACGCACCAAAGGAGACAAACCAGCAGCCGTCAACCTCGGGCAACACACCTTCACCACCCCCAAAGCCAAACAAGCAGTCGCCGAAGTAATCGCCCTGGACGGAATTCCAACCCGGCCCCTCTCCAAGCAAAGACGCCCCAACCCACACAAACCCGGCTGTCACCCACCCCCTCCCCACCAAAACCAGCACCCCACCCCGGCCCGACGCCCCACTACCCTACAGAAGCAACCCCCCACGACAAACACAACGAATAACGCGCCAAAAAACGCGCCAACCCCGCCCTTGTAGCTCAGGGGATAGAGCAACTGCCTCCTAAGCAGTAGGTCGCAGGTTCGAATCCTGCCGAGGGCGCTGGATGAATCCGGTCACATCACGGATCGCGACGAGCGTCAGACGTCATCCGTGGATCCTTGGGGTTTCGGGTTCGTACGTGACGGGGTGGACGGTGTACGGGTTGGCCACCGGGTCCAAGCTGGCCTTTCCCTATCTTCTGTGGATGCTTTTCGCCGGGGTCATCCTGATGTATGTCGACGGCCGGGCGCGCCTGTCGAGTCACGTGCTGGTGATGCTTTCTGTCTCCGGATTCTGTCACATGGCGGGTGGGAACGTGATGTTCGACGGGTTGGTCCTGTACGAGCAAAGCTGGGGCGGGGTGGGCTACGACCATCTGGTGCAGGTATTGGGAGTGGGTGCAGCCGGGTTGGCCGTTTGGGAGGCCACCTCCTGGATGCTTCGGGCGAGCAGCGGAAAAGAAGCGGCAGTGGTCGCCTTCCTGGGCGCCAATGCGGTGGGCGCCGTCATCGAAGTCGGTGAGTATTTGGCGACTCTGGGGGTGGAGGGGGTCCCGGTGGGCGACTACGCCAACAACATGCGGGACCTGATTGCCAACCTGCTGGGAGCGTCGCTGGCTGCCTGGTGGGCCAGTCGGGGGCCGAGCGGCATACCCCGGCGCTAATGGTGGCGGCGGGCCGTCACTACCACGGCCGGCCATGAAATCGGCTCTCCCCGGCTCATGTCCGGGTCGGCGTCGACCGCCTCGGCCCGGATGATCTCCAGGTCCGACAGAGCGTCGGTGAGTTCCGAGAGGGTGACGTACCGGCCGTCGTAGCTGTCGATTGTCTCCCACTCCCCCACAACAATCAGCCCACCGGGCGCCAAGGCTTGCTTGGCCAGGGACATCAGGGCATCCCGATCAGGGCCCCGAGGAGGAAGCGCAAACAAGCTCACCACCAAGTCGTAGAGACCGTCGGGCTTCCAGGTGATCATGTCCGTCTGAAGGAATGTGGCTTCGACCCGGGCCTCGGCTGCGCTGATCCGGGCCGATCGGACGGCCCTGTGCGAAGAGTCCACTCCGGTTGTGATCCAGCCGCGCTGGGCAAGCCCTATGGCGTTTCCTCCGGCGCCGCAGCCGAGATCCAGTGCTTTGCCGGGCGGCAGGTCCAGCGCGTTGGAAAGCATCTGATGGTCGAAGGATTCGGTGTCGCTCCCGTCGCCCGCGTAGATTTCGTCCCAGTCGGCCCCGCCGGGTCCCACGGTGGACATTCCGTCACCTCAGATCGAGGTGCTTGGCCGCTTCGCGAAAGGACAGCCCCGACAATCGGGGACGGTGCTCGATCAGAAACCGCGACACTTCCTGGGGCGCCACCCGCGCATGCTGGCGCAGCGCCCATCCGATCGCCTTGCGAATGAAAAAGTCCTTTTCTCCCATGGTGAGTTCGCAGAATCCGAACAGTCGGTCCTGGTCGCAGGCGTCCTTCCATTTCAGTTGGTGGAGGAGGGCGGCTCGGCGCAACCAAAGGTTTTCATCGCGGATCCATTGCTCCATCAGCGCTTCGGATCCGGGGTGGCGCTTGACGATTCCTCCGACCACGGTACCCGCCAGCGGATCGCAGGAGTCCCACCAGGGCTTGGTGACGATCATCCATCTCAATTCGGCCAGGAGCCAAGAGGGGAGGCGTCTGGTCGCCTTGCGCAACTGGTCGATGGCTGCATACTGGTATTCCCGCTCCGGGCGCTCCCAGCACAGCCTGGCGAATCTCGCCAGGTCGCCGTCGCCCGGCCGGGGCAGGCCGGAAAGGGCGGTCTGCGCCAGGCGACGGCGCTGTGGAGATGAAATCCCCAGGAAGGGGAAGTGGTTCTTCATGTAGGCGCTCATTCCCTCCGCCCTGGCAGGGTCCCGGTGAGATGAGAACACATCCGCGATTGCTCTCTCCATGGTCTCGGCGAGCCCGGTCACGGAGAAGATGGGGATTGGCCGGGCAGCGCCTGCTCTCCCAGCAGGTCCCTCAGAAGATCGTCGACCGATCCGGAGAGTTCCTCCACTTTGATCAGCATCTCGTCCCAACTGTTGCTGGTGAGAGCGTCCAGAACCCGGCGCGGGAGGCTCTCGGGTTCGGCGATCCGGGCTACGGCGTTCGATTCGGCCAGCATGGTGGTTACGTTTTCGGGCAAGGGCAGAAATGAGGCAAACCAGGTCAAAGCCATGATGGCCAGAACTAGCCAGACCACCCCGAAAACGGCCCCCGCCACGCGGTCGGCGGTATTGAGGCCGGGGAACCTGGCCGCCCTGGCCAGGGCGTGGAGGGCCGCCCAACCTCCGATACCCACCGCCGCGTACAGCGCCAATCCCACCAGCAGCAGCGCCGCGCCGTAGGGGATCCCCAGCCAGTCTTCGACCACGGACGCCCAACCCGGCGTCAGTCGCACCACGATCAGCAGTCCGAGCGCGAACGGCGCCAGGGTGGCCAACTGGCGGAGCAGGCCTTTTCTCCAACCTCGAATCGCCAGGAGAGCCCCGAGCACCAAAACGATCAGATCGAACACCGGCTAGGGGCCTCGCGTTCTAAACAAGAGCGATGCGCATTCGTTTGTTGGCCCGACCCTTGCTCTCGGTTTTTACCACCCTCACCTCCCCCACTTCCAGAGTGGATCGGACATGGGTCCCACCATCGGCCTGTCGGTCCAGTCCCACAATGTCGATTACCCGGATATCCTGCACCCACTCGGGAATCAGATTGACTTTGGTTCTAATCAGGTCGGGGTCCGCCAGCGCCTCGGCGCGGGCCATCCACAGGACTTCGGCGGGATACCCCTTGACCAGTTCCAGGTTGAGACGTCTCTCCACCTCCCGCCCGAATTCCCGGGAGATGCCTTCCAGTTCGAAGTCCATCCGGGCGGTTCCCGCCTTCATGTCCCCTCCGGTCACCTTGGCGCGGTAATCTCGCCAGACCACTCCCGACAGCGCATGGAGAGCGGTGTGGGTGCGCATGATCACATAGCGCCGGTCCCAGTCGATGGTGGATTCCACCGGCGTGCCGGGCTCGAGCAGTCCGGGTTCGGACACTACGTGAATCACCTTTCCTCCTCGGCGTTTGGTGTCGGCGACCCGAACCTCGCCGTCGTGCCAGCGGATGACTCCGGTGTCGCCGGGTTGGCCCCCGCCTCGGACATAGAAGGGAGTCCGGTCAAGCACCACCCCGCCCGCCACGATCTCCCGAACAGTACCCTCGGCGGTCGCCAGATAGGAGTCCCGCGCCGACAGTTCGTCGGTGGGCGCGGTTCGTTGCGGACTCATGGCTTCAAGGCTACTTGAGGGAGGTTCTCTTTGTGTCTTTGCTGAACGCCCAAGTAGTTTTGTGGCAATGGCGTTCAAAGTCCACGACGGTCTTCCCGCCGGAGCGGAGTTGGTGATCATCGGCGCCGGGGTGGTGGGGGCCTCGACCGCCTTCTGGACTGCCCGCGCCGGATTGTCCCCGGTGGTGCTGGAGGCTCGTCCAGCCCCTGCCTCGTTGACCACTCCCGCATCCACCGGTGCCTTTCGCCTGCAATTCGATAACTTGGAAGAGACTGAACTGGTGCGAGAGTCGGTGAATCTGATCCTCAATTTTTCCGAGATCACCGGCCAGGAGTCAGCGCCTTTGAAGGTCAGCCAACCCGGGTACCTGTGGGCCACCACCTCCCCGCGGCGAGCCGTGGAACAACGTCGGCTGGTGGCTCTGCAACACTCCTGGGGGCAGACCGACATCGAGACTCTCACCGGCGACGAGGCTCGACGCCGCTTCCCGTTTCTGAGTTCGCGAGTGGTCCATGCCCGCTACCGGGCGGGTGACGGTTTCATCGATCCCCGGGCGCTGACGCTGGGCTTGTTGCGGGCGTCCGGGGCGCCTCTGCACACTTCATGCCGGGTGGGGTCGATGCGAGAGCTCTCCTCAGGGGGCTTTGAACTGGAAACCAATCGGGGTTCCATCCGGGCGGATCAGGTGGTGATAGCCGCAGGGCCTTTCACCGGCAAACTGGCGGCCTCGGTGGGCGTGGAACTGCCGATAGAGGTGATGAGTCGCCACAAAGTGGTGGTTCCCGATCTGTGGCGGGTGCCGCCCGACGCGCCGATGACCATCGACGACGACACCGGGGTCCATTGGCGTCCTGCCCTGTCGGGCGCCTTTGTGCTGGACGCCGCGCCCCGGGGACCGGGAACCGAACCCGCAGAGGATGTCCGTCCCGACTCCGACATGGTGTTCGGGGTGCTGGATCCCTCCCGGCCGGAGGCCGCCGCCCGGATCACTCCCTTCTGGGGTGAGGCGTGGAGGCAGGGAGAACTTTGGTGGATGGTCCATTCGGGGCAGTACATGATGACCCCCGACCACCGTCCTCTGATCGGGCAGTCGCCCGTCGCGGGCCTGTGGGTCAACAGCGGCTATTCGGGGCACGGGATCATGTGTTCCCCTGCCGCAGGGCGCATCCTGGCCGACCTGATCACCTCGCGGCTGAGGGACTCGCCCTTCTCTCTCGACCGGACCTTCGTGAAACGGAGCTTCGACCAGATCTAATTCGGGTCCTATTCTTCCTGATCCTCCTCTTCTGTGGGAGGGTCGGCGGTCGGCTGTTTCGACCTGCGGGAACGCCACAGGTCCGAACGCCACAGGGATGGAGGCCCGATCCGCGTTATGATCGACTCTCGGGCCTGATGCCAGTCCTCGTCCAGCACCCGGGTGCGCCAGAAGTGCCCGCCCAGCAACCGGAGCAGGCCGACCACCGGAACCGCGGTCAGCACTCCCAGAAAGCCCGCCACGGAGCCGCCCACCACCAGGGACAGCACGATGGTGAAAGCCGACAGCTTCACCCGGCTTTTCTGCACTATGGGAGTCACCACATGATTGTCGAACTGCTGGATGGCGGCGAACAGCAGGACGGCTATCAAACCGGTAAGAGGTTTGCTCACCAGCAAGGAAGTCAGAAAGGCCAAGGTGGCGCCGGCTACCGGGCCGGCGAACGGTATGAGGTTCAACACGCCGGAGAGAACTCCCACGATCAGCCAGAAGGGGAGACTCAGAGACCACATGACCAGGCTTCCCAGCACCGCCACGATCGAGGCCACCAGCAGTTGGCCCCGAGCGAATCGGCTGACCGTGGAAGTGATTGCGCCGATCAGATGAACCACTTCCTCCCGGTGTCGGGGGGGTGTGAGGCTCAGCAGAAGGGTGCGCAGTCGGGGGAGATCGACAAGTAGATAGAATGCCAGCACCGGCGCAAGCAAAATGTCCACCAATATCTCTGCCATCAGACCCAAGAGACTGCGAAAGAACCCGCCGATGCCGTTGGTCCCCTCCCCTCCGAAGAGGCTGGCCAGCCCGCCCAGGTTGTCACGCAGCCACTCCGCTATCTGCGCAGTGTCCTCCGGCAGGCTGATCGGCAGGCCCAGACGATCGACCACCCCCCCGATTTGAACATAGAGCGCCTGGTAGATGTCAGGGAGCCGATCGGACAATTCTCCGATCTGTTGGATCACGGGAACACTGAGCGCCGCACCAAGCCCTGCCAGAGCAGCCAGCGACAGCACGTAGGCGATCGTGGCGCCGATCACCCGTGGTATCCCCCATCGGTGGAAACGGCTCACCAACGGATTCAGGATCACCACTATCCCGGTGGCAAACACCAGGGGCAACCATATGATTCGCACCTCCCGGCCCATCCATATCATGATGCCCACCAGCAGCAGAGCACCGATGATTCCCCAGATCGTGACCACTATCCGACTAAGACTGGTCCGGTCGGCAATGGTTGGCATCAGCACCCTTGAGAGTACAGGAGCCGGTCTCTTATCGGCGGGACTTTAGGCTCTTGACGGCTTCGACGAAGCGGTCCATTTCGGCTACGAACGCCTTGGAGTCGTCTTTGAAATCCTCACCGAGATGACGATGTCTCAAACCCAGGGCCAAGGCCGCGAAACGTCCTCCCCGAAAATACGGGATCATCGCCCGAAGCGGCATCGCTCGGGGACCAGGTCGGGGTTGACCCGGCGTGGGAGGCGGTTGGGTGGTTCGTCCAAGTCGGCGGCCTCGGAGAATCTCCAACAGCTCATCCTCGGGCAGTCGGTCGGCATAGTCCCTCGCCACGAATCGATAGACCTCGACGCCCCCTGGATCCGCGGCTACCACGGCCGGGAGGGCCACACTCCGAGGATCGTGGTGGTCGATCAAGCCGTAGGGGGCTATCGCCTGCGAGCGGTCGGGATCTGACAGCATCGGGAAGGGAAGTTGCAGTTTTTCGACCATGGCGGCGTGCTGGTCCGCCGAGTCGACGTCGATCGCCGCCACCCGGAAACCGGTGGACAGGATCTCCTGGTGGCGTTGCGCCAGGCAGGCCAACTGGCCGTTGCAGTAGGGTCACCAATCGCCGCGAAGGAACACCAACAGGATTCCGGCATCCAGATGATCCCGAAGTCGCCATGGCTGCCGGGCCTGGTCGTCGAGAGTGAAGTCGGGGATAGCCATCGTCTGGGACTATAGCCGGATAACCTCGGGCTCATGCGACTGGCGGGCAAAGTGGCGCTCATCACCGGGGCGGGGTCAGGCATCGGCCGCCGCACCGCCCGGTTGTTTGCTGCGGAGGGAGCGGCCGTGGTGGGGGTCGACGTCAATCCACGGGCCTTGGCGGAGACGCTGACCGCCGTCGAGGAACGGGGAGGCCGTGCGGTGGAGGTCGAGGCCGATGTGTCCCGCGACACTGACTGCCGGGCCATGGTCGAAGCCGCCGAGGCGGAATTCGGGGGACTCCATATCCTGTTCAACAACGCCGGCGTCAGCCATCCGGACGACTCCGACGCGGTGGAAACCGCCGAGGAGATCTGGGATTTCACCTTCGCGGTGAACGTCAAGGGGGTGTTCCTGGGATGCAAGCATGGCATTCCGGCCATTCGCCGGTCCGGTGGCGGGTCGGTGATCAACACCGCCTCGTTCGTGGCCAAGGTGGGTGCGGCTACTCCCCAGTTGGCCTATACCGCTTCCAAGGGGGCGGTCCTCTCGCTGACCAGGGAACTGGCGGTGGTACACGCCCGGGAGAACATCCGGGTCAACGCCCTGTGCCCGGGGCCGCTGCGTACCGAATTGCTCATGCAGTACCTGGACACAGAGGAGAAGAGGCAACGCCGGTTGATCCACATCCCCATGGGCAGATTCGGGGAGACAATGGAAGTGGCCCGCGCCGCGTTGTGGCTGGCGTCGGACGAGTCCTCGTTCGTCACAGGTGCCGAATTCATGGTGGACGGGGGTATCACCGCCGCTTACGTAACCCCCCTGCCCAGTGAGTAGACAACCGTCCCCGAAGGTAAGGTCCGACACCAAGTAACGGTGGTAAAGAAGACTGGCTTGCGGGTCGACCGTCTTCCCGGCGCCGCTTACTGATCATGCTGCCCGATACAGTTACGGTCCCGGCCAAGGCTCGACCGACCGGCTCGGAGGTCAGAAATCGTCAAGGCGCACGGGGCATCCGATGGACGGCATTGTGGGGGTGGACCGCGGGCAATGGCTTGGTGCAGTAAGTCCTTCGGTCCTCGCGAGAAAGAAGGGGTTCCGGTGTGTGGCTGAGGTCGTTATTCGTTGAAAATGAGAATCTGGACCGATCCTTCTTCAGCAACCACGATGTGCCAGCCGGCCCCACGCTCACCCGACCAGGCCATGTCCTGTTCTACCGTCCAGTCCTCCGGAACGATCGCCGCTCCCACCACTTCCACCGGAGTTTGTTCGGGAACTTCCACGGTGAACGAGCCGTTTACCGCTATCTCCACGGGGCCGGCTACCTCCCCCACCCTGAGCGTGCCATCGCCGGTCACCTGCAGAGCCGAGATCTGGAGAGTCTCCAGCTCTGCTGAGATTTCAGGGGCGGACAAGGTAAGTTCCCACGTGGCTTGGGGATGCAGTCCGACTTCCCAGCCGCCGAAGCGCAGCCAACCGTTGTCCGTCACGGTGAGATCAAGATCGGGGGGCAGTGGCGCCCTGGCATCGATAATCCTTATCGCGCCCCCGCCTTCCCTGAGAGTTTCCAATGCCACAGGGGTCCCCGCCCTGCCTCCGTCTCGGGTAACTGCCACCTGGTAGGCCGACGGACCTGTTCCCTCGCCGACGACCAAGCGTCCCTCATCCATTTCCAACGTGAAAGTGTTGAGGTCACTCGGACCGGGCGGTGGGCCCCGCAGGTCGGGGCTGCTGGAGGGGAGGCCCGGCAGGTCTGCAAAATAGAACGAAGCCGAGATCACCAACCATGAGAAGATCAAGAGGGGAATGAGAGGAGCGCCTGCGATCGGCCGGTCCGACCATATTCTCTTCACCACCCATCCCGCCGCCAAAAGTCCCGCTACGACCGGCCACAGTGATGCGATGTCCAAGAAGATGGCCGGAGATACGAGCCGAACCCCCGTTCCCAGCAGCAGGAGGGCAAAAGAGGCGCCGATCAACCGCCAGGCGCCTGTTCTTTGCTCGGGGGGTTGATCGGTGGGTATCACTCCTCGAACGAGCGGCCCAGAATCACCATGATGTCAATCCCCTCCTGCTCCTGTGGAATAGGCTCCACCAAGGCGTCGGAAACCAGTGTTTCCTGGAGTTGCTGGGCCTCCCGCTGGAGGCCCTCCCGGTACCACACCCGGGAGATATCGAGGAACTGGGGATGATTGTCCGGACTTCCCACTCCGTACCCCGCCTCCTCCAAACGGGCGGTGGTTCTACCCGCAATCCCGGCTACTCCGTTGGCGTTGTAGACCTTGACCACCAGATCGGCTGGTTCCAGTAGTGGCGGAGCGGTGCTGGTGGTGGTAGTTGGCGGGGCAGTGGTGGACGTGGTGGTTTCGGCAGCAGCGTCGGTGGCGGTGGTGGTGGGCGCCGCGGTGGTGGTGGGCGCTGCCTCGGAAGTGGTGGGCGCCGTCTCGGAAGTGGTGGGCGCCGTCTCGGAAGTGGTGGCGACCGTGTTGGTGAACAGATCATCCTCGGAGAAGAGCCACCAGATGAACACTGCCATGGCGACGAGCAGCAGAGCCAGGATGGATCGCAACAGTATGTCACGCCAGAAGGGAGACCATCCCGGGGCGGCGTGGCGACCCCTCATGCAAGGCCCTCAGGTGGGAACCCATCTGCGGCAGAGTGCTGTGGTCCGGGAAGAATAATGTGTAGCAGTCGTTTGGGCATCCTCTCGGTAGGATATCGCCACCCGAAGCTTTTTTGTTTTCTTTAGGGACATATATGCCTGGATTGACGGGGGTTGTCTACCCGGGTGATGCTGTTCTGCGATGTCCGTTGGCGATATACCGTCCGAGGGTGGTGGTCGTCTTGCGTCGGAGGTTTGCTGGGCGCGTCGGGAAAGTCCCTCCCGACCCCGTGCCGAAGGCTCGAGCGCCTATGTTTTCTTGCGGCGTTCACATCCCTGTCCAGTTCCAGCCCGCAGCGTCCGTACTGGAATACCCCGCTGGCGCAGGGGCATGGGCTGTCGGTGCCCGCAGACGGAGCAGTCGGTGGATATGTGCCTGGTGCCCACCCTCACATACGGGACACCGGCTTGCCAGGCTTTGCGACCCAACCGTCAACCCAAGTAAATATGTCCACTCTTTACTCTTGTCGTCGGAGCTGGCGGTGGGACTCGAACCCACGACCTGCTGATTACAAATCAGCTGCTCTGGCCGTCTGAGCTACGCCAGCGGGTTTGCGACCGGAATCGTAGCACTTCACAGATCAATCCGGCGGAGGTTTGTCGAAGTACCTGCGCATCCGAGCCAACTCGAACAGCGCCAACCCGGCCGCCACCGAGGCGTTGAGGCTTTCGGATCCGGGGACCATGGGGATTGACGCCAGTTGATCGACGCGGTCGATGACCAGCCGGGAGAGTCCTCGGTGCTCAGCGCCGACCACCATGGCGACCGGGTCGGTCAACAACTGCAGTCCGAATAATGACTGGGACGCCTGAGCAGCCAGCCCTACCGTCCAGACACCCATCTGGGAGAGACGGCGCAGCGTTTCGGGGATCGACGAGACCAGGCACACGCGGGTACTCTCCAAGCCCCCGGCCGCCGCCTTGAACGCTGTGGGGGTCAGGGGAGATCCCCTCCGACGGGGAATGACTAGGCGAGGCGTCCCGGCGGCAACCGCGTTTCGGGCGATAGCTCCCAGGTTGCGAGGATCGGTTACGTGATCGACCACCATCAGCGACGCCGGTTCTGACTCCAGGACCAATTGCGAGAGGGTCACCGGCCGGATGAGTCGGCAATCGGCGACCACCCCCTGGGGGGTGGAGGTGACGGCCACGCCTTCAAGGTTTTCCACCTGCTTGACATTCACTCCCCGGTCCCGGGCGAAGTCGATCAGGACGGCCAGCCGGGGATTGGAATGGCCGCGGGACACCTGCAGCCGCTCTACCCGGCCGGCGGCCAGCGCCGCCTTTACGGCCGCGATACCTTCGACTCTACGGCCGTATCCAGCTGGTGCCATCCCGGGAGTCCTCCAGCACGATCCCCAGGCCGGCGAGACTGTCCCGGATCCGATCGGCCGTTGCGTAATCACCTGTCGAACGGGCGTTGGTACGTTTTGTCAGAAGCGACTCCATCATGACCGCCAGGTGTGGAGAGCGGTCGGTTTCCTCTTTGGCGGCGAGGACGGCGACCGAGGCCCGCAGTTGGTTACCTGTCTCGACCGGGTCGGATCCTGTGGAGGAGATGTCGTCCAGGCCCAACACCCGCGCCATCTCCCACACCGCCGCCGCCTTCGAGCCACCGGTCCCCGAAAGCTCCAACTCCCGGTTCGCCTGCCGCACGGCGGTGAATAGCACCCCCAGGGCGCGGGGGGTGGCGAAGTCGTCATCCATGGCCTCCTTGAAGGCCGCTATTGTCCCCGGATCGGACGACGCATGCCCGTCGGAGGTCTTCTGAAGGAGCCGGTGCAGGCGCTCCAGCGCCGCCCGGGCGTCCTCCAGCAGTTCTGAAGAGAACTCCTGGGGAGACCGGTAATGGGCCTGAAGATAGAAAAGTCGGACCGCCAGGCCTCCGAACCTCCGGTTGGCTTCGTTGAGATCCACCAGGTGACCGGTCGACTTGGACATTTTCTCCCCGCCCAGGTTGAGCATCCCGTTGTGCATCCAAATCCGGGCGAACGGCCGGCCGTTGGCGCTCTCCGACTGGGCAATCTCGTTCTCGTGGTGGGGAAAGATCAGGTCGCTGCCTCCCCCGTGGATATCGAAGGTCTCACCCAGATACCGGGCCGCCATGGCTGAGCATTCGATATGCCAACCTGGTCGGCCCTCGCCCCACGGTGAAGTCCAGTGTGGTTCTCCGGGCTTGGCCTGCTTCCACAGGGCAAAGTCCAAGGGGTCGTCTTTGCTTTCCGACACCTCCACCCGGGCGCCGGCCACGAGATCGTCGAGATTGTGACCCGACAGTTTCCCGTAACCGGGCATGGACCGCACCACGAAATACACATCCCCGTCCCGTGGGTAGGCCAAACCTTTTTCTATCAGCCGTTCTATGAGGTCGATCATGTCTGCGATGTGCTCGGTTGCCTTCGGCTCCACGTCGGGATCCGCCACTCCCAGATCCCGGTAGCCGCGGGTGAACTCCCCGGTGATCCGCACGGCGTGCTTCTCGGGAGGGACCCCCTCCCGGTTGGCGATGGCAATGATCTTGTCGTCCACATCGGTTATGTTGCGTACGAAACGGACCGAAAACCCCTTCCAGACCAGGTAACGCCGGACCAGATCGAAGACCACCGCCGAGCGGCCATGGCCGACATGCGGGGCCGATTGAACGGTAGGCCCGCAGACGTACATCCCGATCCGGGGTGGGGCGACCGGTTCAAGTGCGACAGGCGCCCGTTTCAGAGTGTCGAAAATCCTCAAGGCACCGTCGATGTTAGGTCACGGAGGGATGGTCGGGAACCGCTGGCCCCGGCGACGTCTGGTTTTGCGTGGAGGCCAGACTGAAGTGGCGTATCGTCACGGGTAGTGGGGATGACCGCGGAGACGGCGTTCATCTGATCAAGCTGACCGAAGCAGTCGCCGCGATACCTTCATCGCGGCCCAGCCAACCCAGGCTGTCGGTGGTGGTGGCCTTGACCGATACCTGATCCAAGCGTATATCCAGCACACTGGCCAGGGCCTCCCGGACCGCCCCGCGATGGGGCGCGACCCTAACGGATTGGGCGATCACCGTGATGTCGCAGAAAGAAGGCTTCCACCCGGCCGCCTCCGCCATCTGCTTCACCCGAGCCAGCATCTGCATGCTGTCAGCATTCTCCCACCGGGGATCCGACGACGGAAAGTGGGTCCCGATATCTCCCAGCGCGGCGGCGCCCAGCACCGCGTCGGTTACAGCATGTGCCACGACGTCTCCGTCGGAGGTGGCCACCACCCCCCGGTGTAGATCAACCTCAACCCCGGCCAGCAGCACCGGGGGATCCGCCCCAAACCGATGGGCATCTATTCCCCATCCCACCCGCCACTCCGGGTGAGCGACGGTCATTTCTTGCGGGATATAGGCTCAAAAGTGGGCAGTGCCCGGTTGATCTTCGTTTCAGCAGCTTCGGCGTCCAGACCCAGCGAAAAACGGACTTCGGTTATCAAAGCGCTCCGGGCCCGGTTGAGCATCTTTTTCAGCGCCGGCGAGATACCTTTGGTCTGGTTCGAATAGTTGAGGTCTCTCACGACTTCCGCCACTTGGAAGATGTCTCCCGAGTACATCTTTTCCTGTAGCACTTTGTACCAGCGACTCCAGTTAGCGCCCGACTCCTGGGGTTCTTCTTTGAGTTTTCGGACAACCCGGGCCGCCTCGGTCTTGTTGATCAGGGGGCGAATGGTGAAAAGAGTCTTGTTGGTCGGGACGCTGATCACCATCTCTTCGGTAGGAAAGTTCAAAACGAAGTATTCCTGTTCTTCGCCGAAGTCGGTCTTGGTCTGGATGTCGGAGATGTGGGCCACCCCATGCTGGATGTGGACCACGTAGTCGCCTTTCTTGTATTTGGGCGCCCGACTGGGGGAAACCGCCGCCGAACCGGCCGCGCCCCGGGCGTGGCGCGGAGGCGACTTGGGTTTGCGTTTGCGACCGGAAGGCTTGCCGGGCGGCACTCTGCCTCTGGCCGGTTGTCTCCTTCTGGGTTTCCTCTGCGCCATAGCGGCCGAGTATACGGTTGGCACAGTCAGTTGTGATCGGTTATCGCACGCTGTCCGATGGGGTGCACCGAGGCCAGTAAGCGGTCAAAGCCGAATCTCAGCCGGGTGGCGTTCTTGATGCCAATTCCCTTGACTTCCATAAATCCTTCCACGGAACTGTGCAGCATCTTCTGAGCGTCGGGATAGGCGCCGAACAGAAGGGTCCTCAGATACTCGGAATTGAATCCGGACTGGTAAAGCAAGCGGTTCCCCCGGGGGATCAAACCATCCTCCGACTTGTCCAACCCCAGTTCAGCGACGACCAGCCAGGTGTGAGCCAGTTGATGGTTGGGCAACCCGGCCAGCTTTGCCCGAGCGGCTTCCGCATCATCGGCGAGATAGTCGCTCAGCGTTATCCGGACCAACCGCTCCACCTCGAATACCCGGTCGGCCAGTAACGCCTCCGTGGCGGAAGGATCCTGGACGGAGTCGGCCAGCATGGTCTCGATAGCGGAGGCGGCTCTGGCCACCATCTCCCCCATCCGGACCACATGGGCCACCTCCCGGGCGGTGACCAGGCCCAACAACTCCATTCGCAGCAGACGCTCGTCCGCTTCGTCGAAGCGTTTGCGCAACTCCACCAGTATCTGCAGTTGCCTCAGGATTCTCTTGCGGATTGTCCAGCGCGGGGTGAGATCGACCTGTTCGGCGTTGATATAAAGGGTGACCACCGCCCGGTCCTTGCTCACCGTGACGACCGGAAGGCCGGTGATCTGAGCCACCCGCTGGGCGGTGCGGTGGCGGGCGCCCGATTCGGTGGTTGGAATGTTGGGAGGAGGGGCCAGGTGGGCGTTGGCGGTGAGGATCATCCGCCATTCGTTGTCCAGGATGATCGCCCCGTCCATTTTCGCCACCTCCGCCAAGCGGGCCGCGTCCAGGCCGGCGGCGGTCAGGTCCAAACCGTCCACGCTGATGTCTCCCAAGGCCAGGTTGGTTCCCAGAACGATCAGGGCGCCCTCCCTCGCCTGCAGGATTCTCTCCAGCCCGTCCCGGATGGGACGATGCGAAAACAATCTTTCCACTACCTCTTGGGAAGAATGGTCTTCCAACACGGTTTTCAGGCTAGCAAAACGGCGTCGGCGTGGATAAAAGTATCGCTTGTGCAACGGGTTCCGCCAGGTTGGGGCCGCAGCGCACTACTATTTCCACAGGCTGGGAAATAAACCGACTCACCCACGGGTTCTGCCAGAATAAACCAGATATGCGACAGATTTGCGGTCGATGCGGCGCCGACGTAGGCGACGCTGATTTTTGCTCCTCGTGTGGTGCTCTATTGGAGAGGGTTGCTCCGTCGGTGTCCGGGGAGGAACTCTCTCCTGCCGATTCCCCGACCGACTATCCACCCACCCACAATCTGGTGGCCTGCTCGCTGTGCGGCCACCTCAATCCTCCCAACCGGCAAAGCTGCGAGCAATGCCACATCAGGCTGAGCCATTCGGACATGCCCCTCGCGCCCCGGCCGGCTATCCGGACCAATGCCCGGGTCCGCGCGGTGATCGCCACCGGAACCACCATTCTGGCCGTGGCAGTTTTCGCGCTGCTCTTCAATCTCTTCACGGGAGGTTCGGAAGGAGAACCAGCAGATGCCGAGGCTACCGAGACCACCGCGTCCAGCACCACCACCACTACTCCCCCTCCGATTCCCACCACCCAGGGTGTGCTGAGTGTGCAGTGTTCCCCCGAGGGTCTGGGCGCCAACTACTCCTGCGACAATCTGATCAACGGCAAGAGCGGGGAGTGGCAGATCCGCTGGACGGATATCACCCCCGGCACTCAAGTCACCATCAAACTGGTCTTTGAGCAGCCCATCACGGTGAGAAGATTGGAATGGGTGAACCTCGCCGATGACACCCGCTTCTACCAGAACTTCCGAGTGCGGACCATGGAAGCGGGAAGCGACAGCGGCGTGGCGGTCCCCCTCAACCTGGTGGATCGTCCCGGTTCCCAGATCGTGGACCTGGCCATCCTGAGGACAAACCAGTTGACCCTGACCATCACCACCGTGTATGACGCCGAGGTCCGAAACGGCACCGTCTACAAGGAGTTGGCGGTGCAGGGTGTCAATGTGATCGGCTACCCGGCCGCTCCAATCAGCGTGGAGACAACCACCACCGCGGCCGCTTCCTAGACGAACTCCAGGTCCATGGGCAGTTGCTGCACGCCCCGAAAAACCAGGCTGGGAATGCGTTTTCGAGGCGTGTCGTGAAGTCTGAAGCTTCGAAGCCGGTCCAGCAGGACTTCGAACGCCACCTTCAGCTCCTCCCGCGCCAATGACGCTCCCACGCAAAAGTGCACCCCTCCCCCGAATGACACATGGGGGTTGGGCATCCGTCCCAGATCGAGACGGTCGGGTCGGTGGAACGACTCCGGATCACGGTTGGCTGACCCGAACAGCAATCCCACCTTGGATCCGGCCCCAAGCTTGACTCCCTTCCAGTCCAGATCCTCGGTTACCCACCTCTCGAACATCTGCAGCGGCGTGTCCCAGCGGAGCAACTCTTCCACGGCGGTCGGGGTGATACTGCGATCAGTCTGCCAGCGTCGCCACTGGTCGGGATGGACGGACAGCGCCATCAGGCCGTTGCCGATCGCCTGCACGGTGGCCTCGTGCCCGGCGTTGAGCACCAGGATGGCGGTGGAGATCAGTTCCTCCTCGGTGAGAACATCTCCTTCGTGGGTGGCCCGGATCAGATGCGAAAGGAGGTTGTCCGCGGGGCGGCTGCGGTGGAAGGCGATCAACTCCCCCATATAGTCACTGAAGGCGAGGACGGCCTGTTCGGCCGACTGCCCCTCCTCCGACGTACAACCCTCGTCGAACATCCGCACTATGCGATGTGACCATTCCACCAACCGGGGCTGATCGGCCGACGGTACCCCCATGAGTTCGGCGATCATCACCAGCGGAATGGGCGTGGCGTATTCGGCGATGGCATCCATCTGCCCGGTCTGTTGCGCCATATCCAGCCGTCGGTGCGCTTCGGCTTCCATCCTCCGCCGGTAGCTTCGCGAAGCGCGGCGGGTGAAGGCCCACTGCACCAGGCGGCGGATCCGGGTGTGGCGGGGAGGTTCCAGGTCGATGAAGGAGTCTCGGATCAGCCGGGTCCACATAGGGTACTGGGGCGGGTAAATCCGCTCGTACACCAGTGGATCCACCTGAGCGGCTGCTTCAGGGACATGGCGGATGTCCCTCCCGAAGCGCCGATCCCTGAGCATCGGCGCCACGTCGGCGTGCCGGGCGAAGAAGGTGAGATTCCACCGCTGATCGTGGAAAATAGGTTGCTCCCGGCGTAGGGCGGCGTAGACGGGATAGGGATTGGAGATGAATTCGGGACTGTACGGATCGAAACGAACGCTCACAACTGCTGTCCCCGGCGGTACGGTCGTCCGTCGGCGGCCGGCATCCGCAGATGCTGGGACGCCAGCGCCATGACCACCAGGGTGGTGAGATAGGGGGTGATGAACACGAATTCGCGGGGGATGGAGTCGGTGGATAGGAAGACGACCAGCGCCGTCACCGCGGTCCCCACCAGCCACACGGCCGGAATCCAACTCCGGCGGTAGCCCAGCCAGATCCCCAGGCCGAATCCGGTCAGGGCAATCAGCAGCAGGAGAGCGTGGACCGCCGGTTCGTCACGCAGTTCCAAGGCGAAGGTGAACCCGAACAACCCGCCGGCGGCGGCGGCGCCTCCGGGACGCCAGTTGCCCATGATCATCGAAGCCAGGCCGATGAACCCTCTCCCGCCGGTCTGACCCTCCCGGTAGATACGGGCGAATTCGGTGACCAGCATCGCCCCGCCCAGTCCGGCCATGCCGCCGGAGAGGATCACACCCAGATACTTCATCCGGTAAACGTCCACGCCCAGCGACTCGGCTGCGACCGGATGCTCTCCCACCGATCGCATCCTCAGCCCCAGCGGAGTCTTCCACAGGAACCACCAGGATGTCGGCACCAGGGCCATCGCCAGGATAACGGCCCAGGAGACGTCTATGCTCAGACCGCGCAGCAGTCCGGCCAGGTCCGATAGGAAGAACCAATGTTGGGATTCCAGGGTTCCCAGCCAGTCGGGACTCTCCCAACCCAGGATCTCTCCGCCGGAGAGAACCGGCAGGGAGGCCTTCCCGATCACATCGGAGATGGGAGGTGACTGGGTGGCTCCACCCCCCGTATCGGGTCCATAGGTCACGACCGACAGGAACCTCATCCCCCCAAAGGCAAGGATGTTGATAGCCACTCCCGAAACGATGTGATCCACATTGAAAGTGACCGTCGCCAGCGCATGAAGCAACCCACCCAACATCCCGGCCAGCACTCCCACCGCCAAACCGGTCCAGGGCCCCCAATGCCATCCGGCCCACGCCCCGAACCAGGTGCCGAGGATCAGCATGCCCTCCAGTCCGATGTTGACTATTCCCACCCGTTCGGCGTATACCCCACCCAAGCCTGCCAGGAAGATCGGGGTTCCTAGCCGAAGCGCCGCTCCGAAGGTGCCGCTGGATGTGAGATCGGGCGTACCGGCCAGGATCCGGGTGAGGGAGAGGGCGATTACCACGGCCAGGCCGAGCCACAGCCAGCGGTTGGACTGCAACATCCGTTCCCGGGGAGACAGGAGAGAGGTCACGATTCCTCTCCTTCCAAGGCCCCGGTGACCGCCCGACTCTCGGCGGCCCGGGTCCGCACTTCCACCACCGCATAGGCAACCACCACCGATAGGAGGATCACGCCCTGCAGGATGAAAACTATTTCTTTGGGGATGCCGCGAAGATCAAGGATCTGTGTGGCCCGGTCGAACCATCCGAACAGAAGAGCCCCGCCAGCCATCCCCACCGGATGATTGCGGCCCAACAGCGCCACTGCTATTCCTGTGAATCCCAGCATGGTCGGGAAGTCGATACTGTAACGGTGAAAGAACCCCAGCAGATGGGCCATTCCCACCAGACCGGCGATGCCGCCGCTGATCACCATGGTGAGCACCACCATCTTCCTGGGATGGATTCCGGCCATCTTGGCCGCTCCAGGGCTCTCTCCCGAGGCCCGCAATTCGAACCCGAAGCGGGTGTGATTCACCAGCAGATGGAATCCCACCCCGGCTACCACCGCCAGCACCGTCATTCCATACAGACTTACCCGTCCGGGGTCGAGACCCACCAACTCAAGCAGGGGATTCAGCGACGGAAGGCGACCCGAGGGGGGGATCTCGGGGGTCTTGATGACCAGGTCGCCGGGAGGGTTCTCCTGCCGGAGCCAGTTGGCCAGCAGGAACGCCCCCAGTCCGGTAGCGATGTAATTCAACATGATGGTGGAGATCACCTCATGCACCCCCCTCTTCACTTTCAGGTAGCCGGCGAATCCCGACCAGATAGCTCCCACTGCCATGGCCGTAGCCATGATCACCAGGACATGAAGCGGAGCGGGGAGGACAATCGCCCCTCCCACCGCCGCCGCGATCAGCACCGCGATCCGGTACTGGCCTTCCACGCCGATGTTGAACAGACCCATCTTGAAGCCCAACGCCACTGCCATCGCCGAGAAATACAGGGGGACCGCCCGGTTCACCGCCGAAGCGAGCGAGTCGATCCGGATGCCGTATTCGAACATCTGGCCGTAGGCTTCGAAAGGGTTGTTGCCGGAAGCCGCCAGGATCACTCCCGAGACCGCCAAGGCGAACAGAATCGCCAGAATCGGAGAGACCACGGCGTAAACCAGTCGGCGGTTGGCTTTCACTGCGCGGCGCCCGTCATGTAGGAACCCAATTGGGCGGGGGTGATGGAACGGGGATCCAGGGTGGCGACCAGTCGTCCCCGCAGGATCACCATCAGAGTGTCGGACAGGCCGATCAATTCATCGAGGTCGGCGGAGATCAGGAGCACCCCCAAGCCCTCGGAGCGAGCGGTCCGGATGCTCTCCCAGACCTGCGCCTGGGCGCCCACGTCGATCCCTCGGGTGAGATGGGACGCCAACAGGACCTGGGGCGTGGCGAGCATCTCCTTTCCCACCAAGAGCTTTTGCTGGTTGCCCCCGGAGAGGGCATGGATCTTGACATCCACACCCGGAGTGCGCACGTCGAAGGCTTCCACCACTTCCCCGGTTCTTCCCCGGGCGCCGTTCCGGTCCACCAGGAATCCTCGCGAGAATGGCGGACGACCCTGGTGTCCCAGCATGGTGTTTTCCCACAGGGGCGCCTCCAGCAACAGGCCCTGCCCGTGTCGGTCGGCGGGGATCAGACCGATGCCGGACGCTCTGCGTCGCAGAGTGGACAGGGCGGTGATTTCCTCGCCGTTTAGCGACACCCGTCCGGCGTCGGCGGGCCGGGTACCTACCAGCACTTCCACTAATTCCCCCTGGCCGTTCCCCTCCACTCCCGCGATCCCCAGCACCTCACCGCGTCGTATCTTGAAACTGACATCTTCGATCACCCATCGGTCCCCTTCCTCTGACAGCGAACCAAGACCCTCGGCCTCCAGGAGCACTTCGGACATCACCGTCGACTCCCGGATATCGGGGGTGGGAAGTTCGGCGCCTACCATCAGTTCGGCCAGCATCCGCGTGGAAGTCTGACGGGGGTCAACGCTGGCCACGGTGCGCCCCGCCCGGATGACGGTGATCCGGTCGGCGATGTCCAGCACTTCGTCGAGTTTGTGGGAGATGAATATGATGGTCACTCCCCTCTCCCGGAGTTCCCTCAGCGATTGGAACAACTCTTCCACTTCTTGGGGCACCAGTACCGCGGTGGGCTCGTCGAGAATGAGTATCTTGGCGCCCCGGAAGAGCACCTTGGTGATTTCCACCCGTTGCTTCTCCCCCACCGAGAGTTCCTCTACCAAGCTGTCGGGTTCAAGGGCACCCTCTCTGGCTATCTCCGCGATGCGCCGCTTGGCCTCCTCGAAGTCGACTCTGAGACCGTTTCGAGGCTCGGCACCCAGGATGATGTTCTCCAGAACGGTCATCTGCTCGGCGAGCATGAAGTGCTGATGGACCATCCCGACCCCCGCTGCGATCGCATCACGGGCCGAGGACATGGCGATTTGCCGTCCTCCGATGCGAATCTCACCCTCGTCGGGAATCACCATCCCGTACAGGATTTTCATCATGGTCGACTTGCCGGCCCCGTTCTCTCCCACCACCGCATGGATCTCCCCCTCCCGCACGGCCAGGTTTATCCGGTCGTTGGCTATCACTCCCGGATACCGCTTGGTGATCTGAATCAGTTCTATGGCGGGCGCAGTCATCAGAGGGACATTACCACCCGATCTCTCGAAAGACGCCCTTAACAGGCGATTCATGAAGACGTTTTGCCCGGCCGGTCAATGCTCTTCAGGCCGGATGGGAGAAAGAAAACAGGTGGGACGCCCGAAAGGCATCCCACCTGTCCAGGTTATCTGTAGTCGCTGGTCGGGGTTACGGCGACTCGGGAACGGTGATGGCGCCCGAGACGATCTGGGCCTTCAGATCCTCGAGTTGATCGGCGATATCGTCCACATGGCCCCCGCTGGTTGCATATCCAACCCCGTCGATGGCAAGGTTGAAAGTCCGGTAACCGCCTGTGAAGCTGTCGTCGACCAGCGTTGCGATGGTTTCGTAGACCGCCACATCCACTCTCTTGAGCATCGAGGTGAGGATGTGTGGCTGGAATTCGGCCCCGGCGGTCAGGTACTGATCGGAATCCACGCCGATCGCCCACATATGAGCGCCGCTGCTGACACTGTGTTCCTTGGCCGCCTGAAACAGGCCGCCTCCGGAACCGCCCGCCGCGTGGTAAACGACATCGGCGCCGGCCTGGTACATAGCGGCGCCGATCTCCTTGCCCTTGGCGGGATCGGTGAACCCGCTGAAGTCAGGCGGCTGGCTTATGTACTTGATGTCGATCTCGATACCGGGGTTGATGTGGCGGGCGCCGGTGACGAATCCGGCTTCGAACTTCTTGATCAGGTCGATCTCCACGCCACCGATGAAGCCCACCTTTCCGGTCTGGGTCTTCAGAGCAGCAGCGGCCCCCACCAGGAAGGATCCCTCGTGCTCCGCGAACCCGAGCGCAACCAGGTTGCTGTCGGCAGTCAGATCAGGCACGAAACCGTCGATCAAACCGAAATTGGTGTCGGGATAGGCGTCGGCCGCCGCGGCGATGGCCTCGGCAAACAAAAAACCTACTCCGAACACCAACTGTGCGCCGTCATCGGCGGACAGGTTGAGCAATTCGTCCCGGTTCTCTCCCCCGGCGGTGGGTTCGAGTTCATTGGCGGTGATCCCCAACTCTTCGGTTGCCCTCTCCAAGCCCTGGGCGGCGGCGTCATTGAAGGACTGGTCGCCCCGCCCTCCTATGTCGAACACCAGGTACACGGAAGTGTCGTCTCCGCCTCCGCAGCCGGCCACCAGAAGCGACAGCGCCGCAAAAACGGACAGACCGATTAATCTCTTCTTCATAAAGGTCTCCTTGTTAGCGTTGCGATTTCGCCCTCCCCTGCGCTATTCAGCTTACCGAACCTGATAGTGTACCGGTTCTGAGCATGTCCACCGATTTTCGTCTGCATCCGCCGCCGGTCGAATGGGGGGTGGAAGTGGCGAATGACGCCATCTCGTCGATGGCTGCGCGGTGGCGGGACCGGCCGTTCCCACCTCCCCACTTCGATTATCCCGGACCGCCCACCCACCTGCAGGACGGGCACTGGTTCGATTATTGCGCGCTGGCGGTGTCGGTCCTGGCCTGTCTGTGGCCTCCCCCCGGCGCCGGCATGTGGTCCATAGTCCACCGAGGGAGGACTCTGACCGACGCTCCGGCGCTGTTGGGGGCGGTCACTGCTTGGATGGGACCCTCCCAAACGCCCGATCTCGGCCGCTTTGCGGACCTGACCCACGCCGAGGCTCGTCACCTGTTTGCCGGGGAAGGCGTATTGCAGATGATCCCGCAACGGGGCGCTCGTCTGGCGTCGGTGGCCTCCTCCCTGTCGGACCGGTGGGACGGCGCCGCGCTGAATCTTGTGGAAGAGGCGGGGTGGGACGGACCCCGGGTGGTCGGATTGCTGGCCTCCACCATCCCCGGTTATGAAGATGAGGCGGTGTTGGGCGACTACCGCCTTCGCTTCCGCAAGCTCGCCCACTTGGCGGCGGCCATGATGGCTTCCCGTTCCCGGCGTCGCTGGTCGGGGTTGGGTTCCTTCCCGGTGTATCCCGATTACATGCTTCCCAGGATCCTGCGTCATCTGGGGGTGCTACGCTACTCGCCGCCACTGTCCCGGATGGTTGACAACCGTGTTGAGATTTCTCGCCATTCCGATCAGGAAGTCGCCATCCGCTGGGCGACGATCCATGCCGGACATGTGCTGGTGGAAGAACTCAACCGGGCAGGCGCCCGGGTCACCGGGCCGCGCCTTGACTACTTCCTGTGGTTCGAGTCGGTGCTGGGGCCCGATGCAGGCCGGATGGGAGAGCATCACCGAACGCTCACCCTGGATTACTAGGCGAACCGGCAGGGATCAGCCGGAAGAAGCGGCCTCCACCTGGGGAGAGACGTCGAACCCCTCCAGCACCAGTTCGTCACTTTCCTCGTCATGACTCACCAAGATGGTGGTACCTGCCGTGAATTCTCCCACCAGCACTTTCTCGGACAGGGGATCCTCGACGTAGCGTTGGATCGCGCGGCGAAGCGGTCGAGCGCCGAGGTCGGGATCGTAACCCACCTTGGCCAGATAGCCCTTGGCAGAGTCGGCCAGCACCAGGTCGAGACGCTGAGTACGGAGTTGCTCTTGGATGCGGACCATCAAGAGATCGATGATCTGTTTGATCTCTTCGAAGGTGAGTTCCCGGAATACGATGATTTCGTCTATCCGGTTGAGGAACTCGGGCCGGAAGTGGCGCTTGAGTTCGTCAAACAGTTTGTTGCGCATGTGCTCGTAGCTGACTTCGCTCGACTCGGTGTGGAATCCCACCGACTTCTTGCGAAGTTCCTTGGTGCCCAGGTTGGAGGTCATGATGATCACCACGTTCTTGAAGTCCACCGACTTTCCGTGGGAATCGGTCAGGCGACCGTCCTCCAGAATCTGCAGGAGGATGTTGAACACATCGGCGTGGGCCTTTTCGATCTCGTCGAACAGCACCACCGAGAAGGGACGCCGCCGGACCGCCTCGGTGAGTTGGCCTCCCTCGTCGTATCCGACATACCCGGGCGGCGAGCCGATCAACCGGCTCACCGCATGCTTTTCCATGTATTCGGACATGTCGATCTGGACCAGGGAGTCCTCGTTGCCGAACAAGAACTCGGTGAGCGCCTTGGCCGTCTCGGTCTTGCCCACCCCCGACGGTCCCAGGAAGATGAACGACCCGGCCGGTCGTTTGGGGTCCTTCAACCCCGCCCGGGTTCGCCGGATAGCCCGGCTGACCGCGGCGATGGCGTCGTCCTGCGCCACTATTCGCCGATGGAGTTCTTCTTCCATGTTCACCAGTCGGGCGGTCTCCTCCTCGGTGAGGCGATGGACGGGTATGCCGGTCCACTGGGCCAGGACTTCGGCGATCTCTTCCTCGTCGATAACCGAGGCGCTGCTCTCCACCGGTCCGCCCCTGGAGATGATCTTCTCCATCTCCTTGCGAACGGCCTTTTCCTCGTCTCTGAATTGGGCCGCTTTCTCGAACTCGTCGGCATCGATGGCGTCCCTCTTCTTCAGACGCAGGTCCGACAGCTTGATGTTCAGTTGCTCCACTTCGGGGAGGGGAGACATGCTGTAGAGCTTCTTGCGACTCCCGGCCTCGTCCATCAGGTCGATTGCCTTGTCGGGCAGGAAACGATCGGAGACGTAGCGGTCGGCCAGGTTGACGGCGGTGACGATCGCCTCGTCGGTGAACACCACCTGGTGGAAGCTCTCGTAGCGGTCCTTCAGTCCCATCAGTATGTCCACCGCATCGGCGATGGACGGTTCATCCACCTGGACCGGCTGGAAGCGGCGGGCCAGGGCCGAATCGCGTTCGAAGTGCTTGCGGTACTCCTCCAGGGTGGTCGCCCCGATGGTCTGCAACTCGCCCCGGGCAAGCATGGGTTTGAGGATGGAAGCTGCGTCGATCGCTCCTTCGGCGGCGCCGGCGCCTACCACGGTGTGGATCTCGTCCAGGAAAATGATGACATTGCCGCGCTTTTTGATTTCCTTGAGGACCTTTTTCATCCGCTCCTCGAAGTCTCCCCGGTACCGGGTGCCGGCCACCATCGCTCCCAGGTCGATCGTGTAAAGGGTCTGGTTGCTCAGCGATCTCGGGACCTCTCCGGCGACGATTCGCTGGGCGAGTCCCTCCACTATGGCGCTTTTGCCCACTCCCGGCTCGCCGATCAGGACCGGGTTGTTCTTGGTGCGGCGGGCCAGGATCTGCATCATGCGATCGATCTCCCGGGAGCGCCCTATGACCGGGTCGAGCACTCGTTCACGGGCGGCTTGGGTAAGATTGCGGCCGAACTGATCGAGGATGCTCGAACCCGACCGGTGAGTGTCCCGTCCGGCGCCGGTCCGGGCGGCCTGGGGAGGCGTTTGGCCCTTGCCCCGACTTCCCTCGCCCCCGGAGCCGGACAGTTCCGAGAGCACGGTCTGCCGTATCTTCTGCAGACCGGCCTCGGCCTGTCCCAGCACCTGGGCGGCGACTCCTTCCCCTTCCCGGATCAAACCCAACAGGATGTGCTCGGTGCCGATGTAGTTGTGGCCCAGCTGCAACGCCTCCCGCAGAGCCAGTTCCAGCACCTTCTTGGCCCTCGGGGTGAACGGAATGTGGCCAGTGGGCGCCTGCTGTCCCACTCCGACCGTCTGGATCACCGTCTCCCTGGTGCTGTTCAGGTCGATTCCAAGGCTTCCCAGGGACTTGGCGGCTACTCCCTCTCCTTCGGCCAGAAGCCCCAGCAGCAGGTGCTCGGTGCCGATGTACTTGTGGTTCATTTTGCGCGCTTCTTCTTGCGCCATGACCACCACCCGGCGGGCCCGGTCGGTGAATCGCTCAAACAAAGGGATCTCCTAACTGCGTTACGTCCCGGTGCCTCCGGGGTTCCTAGTCTATAACAACCACGGGAACCGCTCCTGTGTTCCTGAGCGAAGTATAAGCCAATCCGTTTCCTATACCACGTTTTCCTTTACTCATGGACGATTTCCGGCATCTCATCGACATCCCAGGGGTCTGGCGCCGCCTGGAAGAGGTGGAATCCCGGCTGATGGAGGTCAGCACCTCCCAGGATTCCTTTATGACGGAGATCTCTCAGCATCTTCTCAAGGCGGGTGGAAAGCGTCTGCGTCCGCTCTTGGCTCTGCTCTCGGCCCGGCTGGGATCCGCCCGCGACCGGCGGGCGGTGGAGGCGGCGGCGGCGGTGGAGTTGATCCACGTGGGGAGCCTGTATCACGACGACGTGATCGACGAGTCGGACACCCGCCGGGGCGGTCCGTCGGTGAACGCAAACTGGAACAACACCTTGGCGGTATTGGCCGGGGATTTTCTGATTTCCCGTGCTTCGGAACTGGCCTCCACCTATCTGGACATGGAGTCGGTGCGGATGCTGGCCAAGACCTACACCGAACTCACCCAGGGTCAGACACTCGAGTTCCGATTGATAGGCAGGCTTGACCACAAAATCTCCACCTACCAGCGGGTGATCGACCTGAAGACCGCCAGCTTGATCCGCACCTCTGTCCACGTGGGCGCCCGGGCGGGCGACACACCGTCCGCCGTGGTTGACATTCTCACTGTTTGGGCTTTCCAGCTGGGGAGAGTCTTCCAGATCGCCGACGACGCCTTGGATCTGGTGGCCACCACCGATCTGTTGGGGAAACCGGCCGGCGCTGACATCCGGGAGGGCACCTTTACCCTGCCGGTGCTGCTGGCTGCCCGGGGGAGCAACGGCGGCCGCGTGGTGGAATTGCTGGCCCATCCTCCCCCGTACGATGAGAAGGCGGTGGAGGAGGTGATCTCCACCGTGGTGGAGGGAGACTATGTCGATCAGGCGCTGGACATAGCCCTGGAACACGCAGAGGTGGCCTCCCGGGCGCTGGCGGAACTGCCGGGCACGGAAACCACCGCCGTGTTGGAGACCCTGGGCGGGTTTCTCATCGAAAGAGTGGAGACCGCCCGCCGGTCGTTGTAGGGAGCACCAGTGGCGGTACTCAGTTCCACACCTGTCGGAACAGCCGTATCCAGTTGTCCCCCATGATCGCCGCGATGTCGTCTGATGAGTATCCGCGGGCAGCCAACCCCTCGACCAGTCGGGGAAAGTGCCCAGGTCCGCAGATGCCTTCCGGCCAGGTGACGTGGGCGGAGAGGTCGTCAGCGGTCCAGAGGCCGGTTCTGGTCCACTCCCCGTAATCGATGTCGCCGTCGCTCCAGAAGTCCAACCCCAGGCAGACCTGTCCGGGGCCGATCATCTCCACCAGATAGTCGATGTGGGCCAACAGGTCCGAAAGGTTGGCGCCCACCCCGTCGGTGCGAAGGAACGAAGAGACCGCGTTCACCCCCACCAGTCCTCCCCGTTCGGCCACCGCCCGGATCTGGGTATCGGTGATGTTGCGGGGATGATCGAACAGCCGGCGGGCATTGGAGTGGGAAAACACCGTGGGATGCGCCGACGCCTCGATGGCCCCCAGGGTGGTTCGGCGTCCCGTGTGAGAAAGATCGACCACCATTCCCAGACGGTTCATCTCTGCCACCAGATCCCGCCCGAAGGCGGTGAGACCCCGGTCGTGGGGATCCATGCACCCGTATCCCACCGCGTTGCGATGGTTGTAGGTGAGTTGGACCATCCGCAGTCCGAGGTCCCTGTAGACCTCCAACAGGCCCGGATCCTCCCCCAGGGGTGTGGTGTTCTGGAAGTGAAAGGCGATCCCGAGCCGCCCGTCTCCCAGGCGGTCCAGGTCTTCGGGAAGGGCGGCATGGAAGAGTCGGTTGTTGCCCTCTGTCCAACGTCTCCATTTCCTCACCCGCGGTATGGCTTCCTCGGGGCGTTCATGGGTGGCCACCGTGGGAATGGCCAGGTCCACCCCACCCGCCAGCCACCCTTCCCAGGCACCCGGTTTGGACAGAAGCGGTGCGCACCCGTCCACCACCACCGAAGCGATGTCTGTTACCGGCTCGTCCGTGCTTTCTGACATGTATTTGTCGCATCCCTTTCCTTGGGGTTTACAGGAGAATACCTACCGGCACGGATGGCATGAACCAAGGCTGGACCCGGGAATTGGTCGAGACCGGTCCGCGACAACCTCGCATCGGATGGACGCTGGGAGAAGATGTCCGGGCCAATCTGCGCCGCCTGGTGAGGCGAGCTTTGCGCAGACACTGCCACCCCCTGACAAACAGGAGAGAGCCACCCGCGCCGTCTTTCAGCAGGCCTAAGTCATGTCAGAGTCCCGGGTCGCCCAGCCCTGATTCTGCGGAGGGGAACCAGCCTCTGAGAAGGCTGCGAAATCGAACAAAGGACCGGTCGGTGCAAGAGGTGGTGCTGACGCTCTTCGCCAGGTTGCGATAGATGGACGAAGGCCGTGGAATTCGGGCCCGATGAAGAGCCCACTCCGTAGCGGACTTGGGATCGCTCGGTTTGTTGTGACCCGCCGCCCAGAATCCGTTGCTTTGAAGAGCCTCGCGCAGGTCTGAGGCAGATCCCTCCCATCCCAGGATCCTCGCAACGTGAGGAGACCGGCTGAAAACCCATGCTTCGAGTTCCGGCTCTATCACCACGGCCCTTGCCCAATCCCGCATACCTGACGAGTGCAGCCGTTCTTCCAAAGCCACTCCAGTACCTCTGCCAACTCGGCTGGTACTCCATCCCAGGCATGGTCGAGTATCACTAGGGCGTGATCTGCGTTCTTGCCGTGGATGGATCGCAACCCGGTACCTGATCTGTCGAATGCCGAGGCTTGGATGCCGCTCCAATAGCCCGGAAATAGCCGCTTCCATGTTCCTGTCGGCAACCAGACAGAAGAGATCGACGCCACTCATCCGAGCAGGCCGCTGGCCAGCAGAGTGCCCAGATCTATCTCCCCTCCCAACTCCCGCAGGACAGGATGCTCATGTCCCAAAACGATGTCAGTGCCCGCCTCTTCGGAGCGAGCTAAGCAGAGAAGTTGATCCAGCCTGGTCAAACGCGTCAGCAACGGCGAATGGGTGGTAAGCAGGACTTGGGCGCCGTAGACGGACGCCAGCGACTGGAATATGTTCTGGAGGGCATGGGGATGGACACCATTCTCTGGCTCCTCTATGAGATAGGTGCCGGTGACTTTAGGCAGGTAGGCCAGCAAGGTCAGGGCCAGCAATCGAAGTGTTCCGTCTGAAACCAGCCAGGAGGGCGCCGCCAGGCCGTTTTTGTATTTGACCACCAGATAGCGGTGCCGATCGTCCTGACGCTCGCTGGTTGTTAGTGCGACGATGTCCGGCAGTGCCTCTTTGACATGCTCGATCCAACGTCGAAACTGTTCCGGATGTCCGCGTTCGATGCCGACGACAACGTGGGGAAGATTGGAGCCGTCAGGAAGGTAACCCTGCCGTCGCACCGGTGACGATGGTCTCCGCATGGCTTCGCTCGACAAAACGATCCTCTGGACGCTACCCAGCGTCCTTCTCATCCAGAGGGCAACCGGGAAGCGGTCTTCATCAGCGGGGAGGCTTGCCAGCGCAGACTCTCGGGCCGAGATGCGGAAGTGGTTTCGCCACTTGGTCTTCTCGTCGCTGAACATGACCCGTTCGGGATAGTCACTGCGGGAAACGACTTTTTTCCAACCCGGCGGAGCCTTCTTACCTGGCGTTCTGACTATGTTCGGCATTGGCTCAAGAGGCATGGGAAACAGAGATCGCTGAACGGAAGGGATCGGCCTGGCAGGAATGAGCCACAGTGTTTCCGCCAGAAACCGGGGAGTTCCAGCAACCTCCACCGCCACCTCATAACGACAATGCGAGTAGCCGTTATGAGATCCGGACAGCCTGGGCAGGGGCTGCTGTCGGTCCGGTGGGATTGCCATTTCCACGGCCAATTCGAAGGAGTCTCCCTCACCCATCCATGTGAGCTTTCGGGCGTCGGTGGTCCGGAAAGGAACCCCGAGACGTTCATCACCCAGAACGGCGGTGGCCAGGTCGGAGCGGAGCACATCACCGAGAAACGCCGGTACGTCCAGGAGGTTCGACTTCCCGCTGGCGTTGGGACCCACCAGAACCTGGAAAGGCCCCAACGGTTGGGAGACGTACCTTAGGGACTTATAGCGCAAAGCCTCAACCCTGGTCAAGCCCTGCCCCGTCATCGGAGTGCGTCTCTCACTCATCTTTCTCCCGCGGTCATATGGTCCGTACCATCCTTTGAGCCTGAGGTTGTGTCGGCCGTGTCGTCTGTCCTGCTTGATCCCGAACCATGATGTCAGGTGCGTACTCCATAGCGACAACCACCGCTATGGAAACGGTCCCACGCAAGGAACCTTAATACTCGGGCGATGACAAAAGTGGGCCGGAGTCGTGGCAAACCTTGCCACTCTTTGGATTCCCGCGTCACCTCAGGACCGCCGTCAGTGATCGATACCCGCCACTTCGATGATGGTGGTGTCGTCGAGTGGTATCTCGACGACCATCGTGGTGGAATCCCCCGGGTCGGTCTCCACCCGGATGAAGCCGCCGTGCTGGCGGGCGATATCGCTTGACAGGGCCAGTCCCAGTCCGGTGCCCTTGTCAGTGGGCTTGGTGGTGAAGAACGGGTTGAATATCTTTTCCACCACATCGTCGGGGATGCCTCCGCCGTTGTCCCAGACCTTGACCACCACCCGGTCTTCTTCCCGATGGGTGGTGACTCGCAGTTCCGGCATGAATCCGCTTTGGCCTGCGGCTTCGATCTTCTTGCGGCGCTCGTCGGTGGCGTAGCAGGCGTTGCTCACCAGGTTGAGGAACACCCGGCCCAGGTCCTGGGGCACGACTTCCAATTCGCCCACGTTGTGGTCATACTCCTCGTTGATGGTGAGGTTGAAGTTCGGATCAAGGGCGCGGGCGCTGTGATAAGCCAGCTTCATATGCTCGTGCACGATGTTGTTCAGGTTCGCCACTCGCTTCTCTCCCGAGTCCCGGCCCATCATCAGCATGTCCTCCACGATGCTGTTGGCGCGGTTGCCGTGTGAACGGATGCGTTCCAGGTTGGCGGTCAGGTCACCTTTGATCTCTTGGATGTAGTCCATGTCATCTTCCTCGACATCCTCCCCGATGTCATCGAAAATCTCCTGCATCTCCTCCAACAACTCCTCCGACGCCTCGGCGAAGTTCTTCACGAAATTGAGGGGATTGCGTATCTCGTGGGCCACCCCGGCGGTCAACTCACCGAGGGCGGCCAGCTTTTCCTGGATGACGATCTGCTCCTGGGCTTTTTGCAGGTCATCGAGCACTCTCTCCAAGTCGGCGTTCTTCTCTTCCAGTTCGTTGGCGAGCTTCTCCACCAGGTTGAGCCGTTGCACCTCCAATGCGTTGATACGGAACACCTCCAGGGCTGCCGCCATATCGGCCACCTCGTCCCGGCCCCTTATCTGGATGCGGGTCTCCAAGTCTCCGTCAGCCATTCCCAGCATCCAATCGGACAACTGATTGAGGCGGCGCAACAATACCCGACCCACAAACAGCCAAGCCATGAGTATGGCCCCCGTGACGCTCAAGATACTGATGGCCAGAAGGAGCGTCCGACCGGTGAGAATCGCCTGGGCCGAAGCGTGGGTGGCCTCGTCTGCTCTGCTCCGGGCGGCGGCGACCAGATCGTTGACCTCGCCCAGGACCCCCACTGCGATCAGACGGTTGTCCGTCAGCAGGGCGTTCTGGGTGTCGAGCAGTCTTAACTGTTGGGTGGCCAGATTGAAGGCGCCTTCCCTCCCCAGCCCTTTGTCGAAGAGTTGGGAAAAGAGCCCGGACAGTTCTCCATGAAAGTCGGCTCCTTCCAGCACGGTCAGGCTGGTCGCTATCTGTCCCTGGGCGGCTTCGAAACTCTCCCGCAGGGGTTCTATCTGTGAGTCATCGGAGACGCTGAAGGCGGTGGCGAGAAGTTGGGTGGCGATGTTGGTATTGGCTTTGATCTCGCTTATGTGGCGGTAGATGACCAGCTGTTGTTCAGTCAAGTACTGGTCCCTGGGAATGGGCAGCTGCCAGAGTCTGCGGTAGCCGGTCATACCGAAGAAGAATTGATCGTCGAGCGCCGGGATCACGATCATGTCAAGCTGGTTGACCAGAACGTCCAACTCCTCCCTGAGGTCCCCGCTGACCACGGCCAGACTCAGCAGTTCCTCCTCCGAACGATAGATAGCGTCGATGTTGGCGACAAGCGAGTTCACGTAGAATCGCAGTTCCGCGAACTGCCGTAGGTCGGCCTCCGACTGGTTTGCCTGCATAAGGGTCAGTTGCTGCAGGAAGGCGGAGGTTGTTTCATCGATGCCGCCGGCGATCTCCTCCAGTTCCTGCGCAGTGGCTGCGGTTGTCAGGGAAGGAGCGGCGTTTACCAGGGTGCTGCTGTATTGGGCGATCTCGAAAGCTGTCACCAGCTCCGGCACGGTGTCCTCGTTGACCACACTCTGCGCCTCCCCCACCCGGTTGAAGGAGAACCATCCGACCAGGCCGGCCGCCACGGTTAGGGCCACTGCGCCCCAGATCCCGGAATAAAGCTGGGTGGAGATCCGAAAACGGCTCTCCAACAGGCGTCTGAGGAGTGATTTCACGGTGCCCGGGAAAGCTGTCATACCGCTACTGGCCCAGCCTCTCTATCGGGTGATATCGGCCATCGGCCCGTAGAACCGTCCAGTAGACCCTGTCAGAGCCCTGGTTGTCGTTCTCCCCGTAACTCAATTCGAATCCCCCGAAGTCGAAGTCACCCTGTTGGCGAAGGCCCTCTGTGAAGCACTCACGCCTGACTTCCGGACCGCACTGTTCCAGGACGGCCGCTGCCAGACGTCCGGCCAGGTATCCCTCCAGAGAGACGAACCCGGGCGTCGCCACGGGAACGTAGGTCTCCAGTGCGGCCATGTAATCGGCAACAACGGGGATACTGTCGTCGGTTGGGAAGGGAACCACCTGCGTCACGTAAACCCCTATCCCATAGGCTCTCAACTCCTCCTTGAGAGCGTTGCTGCCTACAAAGGAGATATTGATGAATATGGGATTGAAGTTGGTAAACCGCGACCAGGCGATCATGGCGGCTGCCGGCTTGTATGCGCCTATGATGATTACCGCCTCCGGTTCGTTCATCTGGATGTCGAGCATGGCGGTCTTGACGGCGGTTGTGTTGCGGGTGTAGGAACCCACTGCGGCCGGTTCCATGCCCCGGCGCTCCAGAGCGGCCAGCACCCCGCTGTACCCGGCCCTGCCGAACGAGTCGTCCTGGAACAGCACGGCTATGTCGGTGATGCCCAGATCCTCTGTCAGGCGGTTCACCATTTCTTCTGTCTCCTGGTTATAGGAGGCGCGCAGGTTTACCACATTGTCCAGTTCCTGGGCATCGCGAAGGAAACCGGCGCCGGTGAAGGGAGCTATGTACGGCACTCCCGCCTCTTTGGCCACCGGGGTGGCGGATCGGGAGGTTGGGGTACCGACCGCCCCTATCAGTGCGAATACCCGTTCCTCGTTGATCAGTTGCTGGGAGTTGGTGATGGCGGCTTCGGGTTCATAGGAATCATCCAGGGAGACCAGCCGCAATTGTCGGCCGAACACCCCGCCCGCCTCATTGGCTTCGGCAAAAGCGGCCTGAATTCCATAACGCACGTTGATGCCCAGTTCCTCGGCAGGACCGGTGAAGGCGGCGGACTGACCGAAGAGGATGTATTCATCAGTGACACCGGGGACTGCGCCCTCGTCGGGACCATCCCTCGCTACGACTTCTTCGGTCTCCGCCAGGGTGGTGGATGTGGTGTCCGTGCCGAACAGCACGTCGATCTGTTCAGCAAGGTCCGCAGGTAGTAGAGACTCAGATTCTGGTGCAGGCGCGAGGGTGCTATCTAGATCCGATCTCAAAGAACAGGCGCTTCCCAAAACGGTTATAAGAACCGCTGAGCAAACAAGCCTCCAAGCCGGATGTCGTGTTGTGGGCAGGCAAAGCCTGTGCCTCATGCAAGAACGCGGGTTATTAGCGTCAGGTGATTGCGGCCGTCTTCCCACCGGTAATGCATCTCGTCCACCATGGTCTTCACCAGGTAGAGGCCCAAGCCTCCGATCGGCCGCTCTTCAAGCGACAAGGTGAGGTCAGGCGCCGGGGCGTCCTTCATGGGATCGAAGGGCTGCCCCACATCGGATATTTGAAGGACTATGGTCTCCCCTTTAGCCGACAGCCCTATCTCGATGGGTTCTGTGCCTCCCTTGTTTCCGTAGTTGATCACGTTGAGCGCCAACTCCTCCAGAATCAACTTGATCTGAAAGACCAAGCCTTCGGGCAGGTTGGCCTGGTTGGCGAAGTCCTGGACCTCGTCGAAGACCGCGTCCAACTCGTCCGCCTGCGGTTCCATTCGAATGGAGGTCGAGATGTCCAGCATGACTTTCCTTATACGTCTCGGTGAAGGGTTAGACACGTGATGTCGTCAAACTGCGCAGCCTCCCCCATGAAGTCCCTTACGGTCTGGAAGACCGAGTCGGTACCCTCTCGGGCGTTTATGGATGCGAGGGAGCCGGCGAAAATCCTGTGCAGCCCCTCCACTTCGAATGCCTCTCCCATGGTGTTTTGTGCTTCGGTCACTCCGTCGGTGTAAAGGACTACGGTGTCTCCGGGTTCCAATACAATGGAGTTCTGCCGGTATTCCAAGTCCGGGACTACCCCCAGAGCTATGCCGCCGGTGAGTGGTAACAGTTCTGCGGTTCCGTCGGCGCGCACCAGAAGGGGAGCGTCGTGTCCGCCGCTGGCGTAGGTGAACTCGCCGCTCCCGGGGTCGTACACTGCGTACAGCACCGTCACGAACAGGAACGACTCGTTGTCATCGTGCAACAGTTGATTGACTTCTCCCAGCACCAGCCCGGGCTCGGAGAGGCCGATCGCCACCCCTTTCAATAGTGTCCGGCATGACATCATGAAGAGTGCGGCCGGTACTCCCTTGTCGGATACGTCCGCGATGGCCAGGCCCATGCGCTCCCTGTCCAGGTCCAGGATGTCGAAGAAGTCGCCTCCAACGTCCCGTGCCGGCTCCATATTGCCGTACACCTGAAAACGCATGTCCTCGGGGAATTCCGACGGGAGGATGGATTGTTGGATCCGGCTGGCCACTTCCAGTTCGTTCTGGATAGAGACCAGCTTGTCGCGGTAGGAAAGGGCTTCACGCCACTCTTGCATGTGAGCCAAGGTGCGTTCGATAGTGATCTGCAAGTCCTTGAAATCCACCGGCTTGGTGACGAAGTCGAAGGCACCCCGGTTCATGGCGGTGCGGATGTTCTTCATGTCACCGTAGGCGGAGATGATCACCGACCGGATGTTGGGGTCCACTTTCGGGATCTGTTCCAGCAGGGTGAGCCCGTCCATCCGGGGCATATTGATATCGGAGAGCACCATGTCGATGTCTCCGTCTTGATTCAGTCGCTCCAGTGCTTCCACGCCATTGCGAGCGAAAACAAAGGTGTAGCGACCTTTGCGAATGTGGCGGCGCATACGCTGGAGCATGAGCGGCTCAAGATCCGGTTCATCGTCCACCACCAGGATTTTGTATGGGCGCACCATGGCTTTCACGCCGCGGGTTGGTTAACCGCCGAGCGCTGCTACTGCATCCCCTTTCGAGTCGTAAATCGACACGATTTTGTCGAACCCGACGATCCTGAACACTTCGCGGATGGGATCCTGCAGGGAGCATACGGCAAATTTGGAATTGCGCTTTTGAAGTCCCTTGGCGATCAGAAGGATGGATCGCAGTCCTGCACTGCTTATATAGCTCAAGCTTTCCATGTCCAGGACCACAGCGCTGTCTCCGTCGCTGATCACATTCTCCACTGCCTTTTGGAATTTGCGAGCATTGGCGCCGTCGACCCGACCCTCAGCCGAAACAATCAACGCTCCATCTGTGCGCTGGCTGGTTATGTCCATGAATCTTTCTTCCTTTCTAGCTAGAAGGGCATCCCTGCCCTGCCGCGCAGAGCGCCTAGTTTGATGATAACAGAGCGGTCAACAGGGAACGCGATGCTTGCTTGATTGTATACCACTCTTTCTGGCTGTGCCTGTCATTGAGCCAGCCTCCGTCCCTGCCGTCCCGGGGCAGTTGTCGATCCGGTCTCGGCCCCTTCACTTGTGGTGACAGCGGGACGGAAGAGGCGATTTTTGAAGAGAGGCCAATGATTGAAGACCTGGGCGCGGATATTTGCCTTGAGTGGAAGGTCATCCTCTGTTGTTGAGTGACAGGTGCGCTACACACTCGAAAGAAGTCTCGCGCCGGGCCAAATTCCACTTGTGACATCGATCGAACGAAGAAACATTCAATAACCCGGTACGACCTGCCAGAAGGACGCCTCGGCCCCGACGCCTGAGACTGAAGGGGGAGTTTTTGACCTTGCATTACGCGGCGGAGTCTTTCAAGCACCTTGCCCTGCACAAAGGTGACATGCTTTCCGCTGCGTGGCGGCAGCGGGCACGAGCATGATGGCCATGACCACTCCCATGACTGGCGGGTGCCGGCAAGCGCAGTCTGACATTGCCCTGGTACTGATCGGAGGCTTGTGGTGGCTGAAGTGATCGGAGGCATACTCTCGGGCAGCTTGGCCTTGCTCTCGGATGCGGGTCACATGGTCACCACTCGCTGGGAGTCCGATAATCGGTATGGCATCCCCCAGATGGCGTCTCTCCGCTTTCTGCAACACAAGCTACTTTCCCAAGCAGCCGAGCCTCTCCCCGGTTCCGGTTCGATTCTGTCCCTCAGGTGCCTTGTCTCTTCTCCGGACAAAAACCTCGCCAAGCCCTTTAAATTAGGAAGGAAGCGAATGGATCCAAGGCTTAACCGCTAACGGTGACAAGTCTTGCTGTACACTCTCCTGAGCCGCCGACCGCCACAATTCTGGGGGGCGCCCGCAGTGACATACATCATGGAACAGCTTGGTGGCTGGATCCAAGAGGTGATTGTCACCATTGGTTATCCCGGAATCGTCCTGGTCATGGCAGTCGAGAACATCTTTCCACCAATCCCTTCCGAACTGGTGCTGCCCTTCGCCGGAGCTCTGTCTGCCGAGGGTGACTTAGAGTTCTGGGGGGTTGTGTCGGCCGGTGTGGCCGGGTCGTTGATCGGCGCCGTGGCGCTTTATGCCGTCGGCTACGGCGCGAGGCAGGCGGGAGTGCGGCGACTGGTGGCCGCCTATGGAAAATACCTGTTTATTTCGGAGCGGGATCTCGACCGAGGGGCCGCGTGGTTCGAGCGCTACGGTGAGGCGGTCATCTTCTTCGGGAGGCTCATACCGATCGTTCGCAGCATCATCTCCATTCCGGCGGGTTACACGCGGATGCCGGCGGGTCGTTTCCTTTTCTTCACCACCCTGGGCACCGCTGTGTGGAGTCTGCTTCTGACTTACGTGGGCCGGCTGCTGGGAGAGAACTGGGAGCGCATAAGTAGGTTCCTTGAGCCTTACCAGAACGTCACCCTGGTGCTGTTGGCGGCGAGTGTGGTCGGGTATGTCGGATGGCGCGCCCTGCGCCGGACATGATGACCGAGGCCCTCCGCCAGGGGGATCGAGACCGAGGTCAAATACTGCCGCGGTCAGCGGGTCGACCGGCCACGGCGGCGGTCGGCGCCGCTGCTAGTAGCGGACAAGGCTGATTGCATCGTATCCCTCGATCCTCTCCCGGCCGCCCAACTCCTCCAATTCGATCACGAATCCCAAACCCGCCACTTCTCCCCCCGCCAACTCCACCAGCTTGGTGGCGGCGGCCGCCGTTCCCCCCGTCGCCAGCAGGTCATCCACTATGTATGCCCGCCTTCCCACCGATAGAGCGTCCTTGTGAATGTCGAGTTGGCTGTCGCCGTACTCCAGCGAATACCGGACCGAGATGCGAGCCGCCGGCAGCTTGCCGGGCTTGCGCAGCGGCACGAACGGCAGTCCCAGGCGGTCGGCCATCGGCGCCCCGAACAGGAACCCCCGCGACTCGATACCCACGATCGTTGACGCGTTCACTTCCCCGGCGTGGACCGCCAATTGGGCGATGCTGTGCCGGAACGCCGGCGGATCCCCCAAAAGCGGAGTGATGTCGCGAAACAGGATCCCATCCTTGGGGAAGTCCGGAACGGCGCGGATATGTCTTTCAAGGTCCACGGCGAGCCATTGTACCGCAGCCGGATTCTTGGATACTGACCGTTGCCCCGAAGGCAGTTTGCCACTACCCTGTCGGGTTCCCTCGCAAGCCCGATGCGGACAGCCCGCCAATCTGTGCCGATGTCGCGAAACACGAGGTCTTTTTATCGGGAGTGTCGATCAAGGCGCCATGGGTTCTCGGGATGTTCCAAGGGTGGCGCTGCTACCATAAGTCCGCCACTCATCCGGCATTATTGAGGTACCGATGACAGGGGACAGACACTTTTATATCGAGTCGTTCGACACGATCCGTTTGAGTTCGTATCGGCTCGGCCAGTCCCCCTTCGCCCACCGGTACGTGACTGATCAGACGGTTTTCGGCTTGTACTGCGGTCGCCTCTATCCCCTCAAGACCACCTGGGACGAGGACCCCGTTCCCAAGTACTGGAAGTTGCGCCGTGACGTCCTGTTGTACGACGTACCGGAGAAGCCGTTGGAAATCATCGGCCCGGATGCCGCCATACTGCTCGAGAGAGTCCTCGCCTGCCGAGTCGGGACACTCCCGGTGGGCCGGGCTCGCTACGGCATTGCCTGCGATGAAGACGGCGCCGTTCTGATGGATGGCGTGGTAATGCGACTGGCCCAGGATCGCTTCTGGTACGTCAAAGCCAATGGTGAGTTCCAGACCTGGCTGCAGGCGAACGCCATCGGGCTCGATGTGCAGGTCTTCGATCCCGATTCACGAGTACTCCAGATACAGGGACCCAAGTCGCTTGACGTGCTGGACGCGGCGACGGGCGGAGGCCTATCGGCCGATTTCAAATATTTCCACGCCGGATTCTTTGACGTATGCGGCCAGACATTGTGGGTGTCGCGCACCGGTTGGACGGGGGAAGTGGGTATCGAGATCTATTGCAACAGCGGACCGGAGCCCACCGACCATGATGCTCTCTGGGAAGGGCTGTTCGCCTGCGGGGAAGACTTTGGCATGGAGTTCAGTTCGGGTTCATCGATGGGAATACGACGCATCGAGTCCGGCATTCTTGACAACGGCAGCGACATCGAGCCGGATCTGACGCCGTTCGGCGCCGGTCTGGGGCAATTCGTCAGACTCGACAAAGAAGACTTCATCGGTCGGGCGGCATTGGAACGAGCCGATCGCAGCCAACTGTTGTTCGGCCTGGTCTGCCCCACCGCTACGCCGAAGGCCGGCATGCAGGTCTATTTCGACGACCGCCCGGTCGGGCACATGACAATCGGAACGTGGTCGCCCACCCTGGACACGGGAATCGGCTATGTGCGTTTCGATCGGCCTATGGCTGCTGGCGATTGGCTCGGCAAGACGGTCCTCTTATCTGACCGCGACGGCGCACCGCACCAAGCCACCGTTGACACTTTGCCCTTTGTCGACAAGCAGAAACGCTTGCCTCGTGTGATATGGAGTGGGAGACGGTCCTCCAGGTAAGCCGTCAGAAAGCCCCTGTTCTCACCTTTCCGGATCAGGGACTGAACGGCCGGCGATGATTTGCTACCATCGATCGCAGACCGTGGGAGCATGACGCGTTGACATTTGTCGGCCGTCGACAACCCTGCGGAGCGACCGGCCTGTCGGGATTGGCGGTCGGCGAAACACCAGCGAGGAGACGATGATTGTCGAGCAGCGGGACTACCACATCTACACCGGGAAGATGAAAGAGGTGCTGAGGCTCTATCAGTCAGAGGGCATCATCATCCAAAAGGAGATCCTTGGCAACCTGATCGGTTGGTTCACCGTGGACGTGGGAGGTTTGTCGTCCATCTCGGCAATATGGGGATACGAGAACTATGCCGAGCGGGAGAGACGCCGGGCGATTCTCAGTGCAGACGAGCGCTGGCAGGCCTTCCTTCCCAAGCTCCAGCCGCTGATTCACACCCAGCAGAACCGGATCGTGGTCCCAACAGCCTTCTCTCCGATCCGATGAACGCCTCGCAGAAAAATATCGGCGGACCGGAGTCCGGGATCGCGGCTCCGGGCAGAGATGCCTTCTCCCTGGCCGGTCAGACCGCCATCGTGACCGGCGGCGCCAAGGGAATAGGGCGCGCCATCGCAGACGGCTTCGCCCGGGCGGGGGCGCGGATCGTTGTCGCCGATCTCTCCGGAGCGCAGGAAGCTGCGGCCACATATCCAGGCGGCGTGGGGATCACGGTCGACGTGTCCGACCCCGATGAAGTGACTGCCATGGTGGACACGGCGGTTGCGGCTTGCGGACGCGTCGACGTCCTGGTCAACAACGCCGGGATCTACACGTCGTTGCCGATGCGACCTTTCGAGGACATCCCGGTCGATGAATGGCGCCGGGTGTTGGAAGTCAACGTGATCGGCCTGGCGCTGGCGTGCCGGGCTGTGACGCCGCACATGCGCGCAAACGGCGGAGGGAGAATCCTCAACATCTCTTCGGGAACGGTTTTCCGGGGAGTGCCGCACCTTCTTCACTACGTTTCCAGCAAGGGCGCCGTGCTGGCGATGACCAGGGCACTTGCCAAGGAGTTGGGTGGTGACGGCATCCTGGTGAACTGCATCGCTCCCGGATTCACCATCTCCGACGGCGTGCGAGAGAACCCTGCCGGAGTGGACTTCGAGTTCCTCAGCCGCATCTCGGTTGCCGCCCGCACGATCAAGCGCGACCAGATCCCCGAGGACATCGTGGCCGCGGCGGTCTTTTTGTGCAGTCCCGGCGCGGCTTTCGTGACGGGGCAGACGATCGTGATCGACGGCGGCCAGTACTTCCACTAACCGGCCCGCCGGAAACGCACGGTGGAAGTTCTCCTCTCCCTCTTTGAGCATCCCGCGGGCGTGGGGGTGGGCCAGGGCAACCGCGTTATTTACGATCTCGAAGCCGGCAGGGCCCATTTCGGCGGCGCCTCGGCGTCCGGAGCGGCGCTTCGGTGGGAGGTGACACCGATGGGACCCGACTGCCGCAAAGGTCCTGGCCAACTCGACACAGTTCTGTCGAGGGTTGTAGCGCTGGACGAGTCCCAACAGTGGCTGATGCGCTGCGACCGGGTGGACTTTCCTCCCGGGGCCGTGGCTTACCGGCACGTCCATCCCGGCCCTGGGATCCGGCGCCTGTTGTTCGGCGGGTTGACCGTTACGACCGGCGGCGTTACGACCGCCCATTCGCCGGGCGACCCGTGGTTCGAGAGCGGTCCCGAACCGGTGTACGCCCAAGCGTCGGCGACGGAAGCGTCGGCTTTTGTGAGGGTGATGCTGCTGCCCGCCGAGTGGGCCGGCAAGCGGACGATCCGCTACATCGACCCGCTCGACGCGCAGCGGCCCGCCCTCCAGAGGGCAACCGTTCTCCTCGAGGAACGGTTGCTTTGATGGGTTCGGATCAGACGGCGCGCCACGGTGGGCGGGTGCTGGTAGACCAACTTCGCCGCCACGGCGTGGACACTGTCTTCACGGTGCCGGGAGAAAGTTTCTTGGCCGTGCTGGACGCCCTTTACGACGAGCAGGGTATTCGCACTGTGGTGTGCCGCCACGAGTCCGGCGCAGCGATCATGGCGGAGGCGCATGCCCGTCTGCGTGGAGATCTGGGAGTGGCCTTCGTGACCCGCGGCCCGGGAGCGACGCACGCCGCGGTGGGGGTACACAACGCAACCGAGAGCAGCACAGCGCTGCTGCTGTTCGTGGGACAGGTCCCCACCGCGCACCGCGGCCGGGGGGCTTTCCAGGAGGTCGACTTCGAGGCTCTGTTTGCCCCACTGGCGAAGTGGTCGGTGGAGGTGGCGCGGCCCGAACTGCTGAGCGAGGTAACCGCCGAAGCCGCCCGCGTCGCACGCCAGGGACGCGCCGGGCCGGTGGTCGTGTCGTTACCCGAGGACATACTGGCCGCAACGGTGTCGGCGCCCGACGCTGCGGTGGCGCCATCACCGGAACGGCCGCGGCCGGGATCGCAGGACCTGGCCGGGTTGCGCTCCCTGCTGGCGAGATCCAGCCGACCCTTGGTGATTGTCGGAGGTGGAACATGGGACACCGACTCCGGGCGAGCGCTGAGTTCGTGGGCTGAACGGAACAACCTACCGGTGGCGGTCTCCTTCCGGCGCCAGGACTATCTTGACAACCGCTCGCCCTGCTACGTGGGCTGGGCCGGAGTGGGCCTCGCCACGAGCCTGGCCGACCGGATCCTCAACGCCGACCTGATCATCGCCATCGGAACGCGCCTGAGCGACACCGCGACCCGCGGCTATACGCTGCTTCAACCACCCGATCCCCGCCAGACGCTGGTTCACATCCATCCTGACCGCAGAGAGTTGGGGCGGGTCTACCGGCCCACTCTGGGGGTTGCCGCCGGCGCCCCGGAGACCGTGGCGGCCCTTTCTGTCGAACCGCCCTTGGACGCTGGGCCATGGCGGGAGTGGGCAGCTTCGGCCCGGGCTGACTACGAAGCCACTCTGATACCCCCTCCGGCGCCCGGTCCGGTGGATTTCGGACAAGTGATGACCTACCTGGACAGGCGCCTGCCGTCCGAGTCGATCCTCACCAACGGCGCAGGCAACTTCACTCTGTGGCCCCAGCGGTACTACCGCTTCAAGCAATACGGTACCCAGTTGGGATCTCAGAGCGGCGCGATGGGCTACGCCGTTCCGGCTGCGGTGGCCGCCAAGCTACACGGACCCGATACGCCGGTGGTGGCTTTCTCCGGGGATGGGGACTTTCTCATGACCGGACAGGAACTGGCCACCGCGGTGCAATATGACGCTGCGATCATCGTCGTGGTGGTCAACAACGGTATGTTTGCAACGATCCGGATGCACCAGGAGCAGACCTATCCCGATCGGCCCAGCGGCACCGGTATCCTCAACCCCGATTTCGCCGCCTACGCCCGGGCATTCGGCGGATTCGGCGCCACCGTCGAGCGCACCGAGGACTTTCCCGCCGCATTCGAGCAGGCCCTCGCCGCGGGAGTGCCTTCCGTGCTGGAACTGCAGGTCGACCCCGAAGCCATCCTCCCCCACACCACCCTCAGCGAGATCCGTCGGAGGGCGCGGGAAAAGTAGACGGCGAGGCAGGATTGCGGGTTGCCTCTCAGCTCAGAGAACTCCGGTGCGCTTGAACGCCTCGCTGGGCGGCACACCGTCGCGAACCGCTTGGCGGAAGTGGTCTTCCAGGCGGCTCTTCTCCAACGCAGCAGTTACCACTTCGTCGATGAGCGGTTCGGGTACGATTGCCACGCCGTCGTCGTCGCCCACCACCAGGTCTCCGGGAGCGATCCTGGCCCCGTCCACTACGACGGTCACCCGGTGCGCCACCACCTCTCCCCTGCCGTTGATATCGCGAGGATCGGCCCCGCGGCACAGCACCGGGAATCCCAGGCTGCGGATGGCGTTGCGATCCCGGGCGCAGCCTTCCACCACCGCTCCGACCGCGCCGGTCGCCATGCAGGCCGTCGAGAGCAACTCTCCCCACAGGGAGGCGTTGCGGAATCCGCCCGATGCGCCCACCCAAACTTCCCCCGGTCCGATAGCGTCGAGGGCCGCCAGTAGTCCCACGTAGGGCACGTTCGGTATCTGGTCGGTCGCCTCGACGCGCACCGGAAAGGCGTAGCCCACCACCACCTGGTCGGCTACCAGGGGTGTGTAACCCGGAGCCAGGGTCTGGTGGCGGTACCCGGCCGAATCCAGTGCGTCGGAGACAAGGGATGAGCCTATCCGCAAGCCCAGTTCACCAAGCCTGACAGTGGTAAACCTGTCGTGTGAAGGGGACATCTCTCTCCTCGAGTTTCTCGGTCAGATTACAGGATCGATCTTGCTTGCAGCCTTTCTGCAATGACGATGTACAAGGGCAATGAGAAGAAGCTTCGTTAGCATGTTGCCATCGGAAGTCGGAACGCAAGTCCACCCCGTCGGCTGGTGTTCGCACATGAAAACACAAACGGAGGACGGAATTGACCTTCGAGGAACGACTGACCATAGTGGTCCCCGGCGACGAGCCGGTACAGATCCAAGGCTCTTCCCACCTTGATCGACTGACGCCGTTCGGGGAGGTAATCGTATACGCTGACCGCCCCACCCATGAGCAAAAGCTGGAGCGCGCCGAGGACGCCGAGGTGATTATCAACACCCGCGGAGCGGTTACATGGCCCGCGGAGGCGTTGCGCTCGCTGCCGAAACTACGTCTCATTTCGGTGTGCGCCATCGGGACCGACAACATCGATCTGGCGACGGCGACGGATATGGGAGTGGCCGTGAGCAACCAGCCGGGACGGACCGCCGGGGTGGTCGCCGAGCACGTTTTCGGCCTGATGTTCGCTGTAGCCAAGAGGGCCGCCTATCAGACGATCGAACTGAAGTCCGGCCGTTGGACCCGCAGGGAAAACATCTATCTGCAGGGCAAGACCCTCGGCGTGGTCGGGACCGGCAACATAGGCTCGGAGATGGCAAGACTGGCCACTGCTCTGGGGATGGAGGTGGTGGCGTGGACATTCCACCCGTCGGACGAGCGGGCCCGGCGGCTGGGAGTCCGCTATGTCGAACTCGAAGAGCTTCTGACCACCGCGGACGTGATAAGCCTTCATGTTGCACTGAGCAATGAAACTCGCGGGATGATAGGCGAGCGCGAGATCGGGCTTATGAAGCCGGGAGCGCTTTTGGTGAACGGAGGCCGGGGATCCCTTGTCCAAAAGGAGGCACTCGTGCGGGCCCTGCGCTCCGGCCATCTGGCGGGAGCGGGTTTGGATGTCTACGACGTGGAGCCATTGCCCCCGGACGATCCCATACTGTCGTGCGAGCAGGTGGTGCTGACGCCGCATATGGCCGACCAAACACCGGAAGGGATCGATCTGCTGAATGAGGGCGCCGTCGACAACGTGATCGCTTTCTTGGAGGGCCGTCCCCAGAACGTAGTAAACCCGGAGGCGCTGAGGCAAAGCTAAACACGCCTGTGGACTCCTCGGTGTGAGTCCACCCACTCACGGACCACGGTACGGAGAGTGCTCAGTGAAACGGCGCCGTTGCCGAGGACCGTTCTGTGGAACCCCTTGATGTCGAACGCCGTCCCCAGCAGTGATTCAGCCTCGGCGCGCAGGGACTCGATCTCTAGGCGTCCGAGCATGTATGAGAGTGCTTGGCCGGGGCAGGCGATGTACCGGTCGATCTCCTCGGTGACCTCGTGAAGAGACATGGGCGAATGGTTGGCCATGAATTCGATTGCCTTGGTGCGTGACCAGCCCAGCGCGTGGATGCCGGTGTCCACCACCAGCCGCCCGGCGCGCAGCGAATCGGCGGTGAGCATTCCGATCCTCTCCCAATCGTCGGCGTACAGGCCCATCTCGTCGGAGAGGCGTTCGCTGTACAGACCCCATCCTTCACCGAAAGCCGGCAGGTAGGAGTTGCGGTGTATGTCGTGGATCTCGGTGTTCTCGATAGCCAGGGCCATCTGGAGGTGGTGGCCAGGTATGCCTTCGTGGTAGGCCACGGCGGGAACTTGAAACGTGGTCCAGGCAGTCGGGTCGGCAACGTTGAAGAAGAAGCGGCCCGGTCTTGTTCCGTCGGCGGTGGGCGGGTAGTAGTAGGCCATGGCGCCAACATCGATCGGGTCGGCCAGGCAGGGCGCCCTGGGGGTCGGGTCGAACCTTTCTCCCATCGCGGCGGTGGCTTTGTCGAGGCAACCGAGCGCGTCCTTCACCAGATCCTCGGAGTTGGCGTACCGCAGTTGCGGATCGTCACGCAGGCGACTGTAGATGTCAGAGACATCAGTGATGTCGAGTAGCGGTCCGGCGATGCGCCGGTATTCATCCTCCAGCAACTCGACTCTCTCCATGCCTAACTGGTGGATCGCCTCGGGTTCGGAGTCCAGGGTCGTGTGTCCCCGGACCATGTCGCGGTACACCGCGTCACCACCCGGAAGGTGGCACAGCCCGGCCCGGTTGTCGGGGCGTCCGGCGGGAAGCGTCACCTGGCGAAGTGTCTCTTCGAAGCGGGCCAGGCCGGGCCGGACGCCGTTTTCGATCGCCTCCACCAGCGCGGCCTGCCACCGGTTGGCCTCGACCGTGCAAAATTCGGTGGGCGCTGGTTGGGTGGAGATCGGATCTTCCACCGATGGCCGACCCAGGACCTGGTCGAGCTTCGTCATGGTCTGGTGCACGTGGCGGGTAAGGGGTGTCACTCCGGCAGCGGCCCCTTCCTTCAACCGGTCCACCAACTGGTCGATCATCGCCGGGAAACGACCCAGCTTTTCCAGATACCGGCGGCCGTGGTCGGCGGTGACCAGGGGCTGGAAGTGGAGCGCCGGAAGCATCGCGCTCAGCAGCCCGGTCTGGGAATTGGCTGCCTGCAGTTGCGGCCACCAGACTGTCACCGTCGCATCCATGAAGGCGATTGCGGCCACCGTCTGTGCCAGTATCCGCTCGGAGGCATCCTCACCGGTTATCCGGGCGGCATCGCGGGAGCACCGGCGTGAAGCTTCCCTGGAGGCCGACCGTCCTTCATCCGAGAGATCGTCCCACTGTTCCAGGCGGCTCAACTCCCCGCGGGCCAGGTTGGCGAAGTGGCGGTTTTCGAGTTGGAACTGCCAGTACTCGTCGGCCAGCGCGCGGGCGACTGCAGTCATGGGCCGAACGTGTCCTGATGGAGGATGTCGCCAATCGGTTTGCGACCCCCGAACCGGGCCGGGCGGGCGGAAGGGGCCGGGTATCCGAGCGCTATTGCGTAACGGCAGCGCCAACCTGCCGGCAACCCGAGGACCGCGGCGGCGTCATGGTCCCGGTGCAGGGTGATGGGGCAGGTGGCCATGCCCAGAGCATCGGCCGCCAACATGATATTCTGCGCCATGCGTCCAGTGTCGAATTCATAGGTCCGCGGTTCCTGGACGAGCGCCAGCGCCACCGGCGCCGCCCCGAGAGGCCTGGTGAAGTCTCCGCACCCGGCCAGTCGCTCGATCTGCTCCCGGTCGCGGATGACGACCACCGACCAGTTCTGACGGTTCTTCGAACTGCCCGTCCACCGGGCAGCTTCCAGCACCCGGTCGAGGTCTTCCTCTCTGACGGGGCGGTCCTGGTATTGGCGGATGGCCCGCAGGCCGAGGATGCGTCGGTAAGTCTCACTCATGGATCAGCACATTACCGTCAGTGGGAAAGTCCCGGACTCCCCTTCCCTATCGTCTTTCAGGCGCCCCTGCCATCGCACCCACCACGCGTCAGACAGCGCAAGAATCGGACCTCATGGGCGCAGATATTCCTATTCGTGCCCGCTTGACCGCAGACGCGCTGGGCGCCGCATCTGGAACGATCCTCCCCCAACCCTTGTGGTTCAGTCGGGGATCCACGTTTCGGTCTCAAGGCCCAGACCATCGGCGATCCGATTGGCGTAGGCGTAGTAACCGACCACTTCGACTATGTCGAGTATGTCACGATCAGAGAAGCCGACGGTTCGCAGGGCTTTGACATCGGCGTCATTCATCGCGCTCGGTGTCACCGTCAGTTTGACCGCGAACCTCAGCATCGCCACCCGCTTTGACGACAGCGCTGCGGTTGTCCAGTCCTGTTCTATCGCGGCGGCGAGTTGGTCGTCGTGGAGCAGCCGACGCAGACCGCGCCGGTGGTGGACGACTCAATAGTGGCAGTCGTTCTCAAGGCTCACGACCAGAGCGATGATCTCCCGCTCGACCTTGCGGAGCGTTGCGGTGCCGGCCATGGCCGATTCGTACAGACCCTGATGCGCCGCCATGCCGCGGGGGTTCAGCGAGTGCACGGCCAGGATGTTGTCGACCCGGCCGTATGCAGGATCGACAACCCGCGGATGGAGTTCGCCGAGTGCTCCGTCCCAGGCGTCATCGGGAATGACCTTGATGCGTGCCATAGCTCAGCGTTTCACAATAACAGGTGTTGAGAAGATGGCGCCAGCAGAGAATGAACCGGCATCAGGGAGTGACGCAGGTGCTCCAATGGGTGATCGGAAACAGCTTGAGTCAGGCGCTATTCCGGGCGGATTCTCGCCCATGCAGATTGACATGAACCTGGCCGATTTGGTGTTGTGGGGAATCCAATGGCGGCCCGCCCCTGTCCGACGGCCATAACGCCAACGGCCATTGCCAGGTCAGGTCAGGTGGGTGACGTTTGGATGGTTGTAGCATGGTGCCGGTGACCGAAAACGTACCCGATAGGAGTGGCAGCCCGGCGGATACCGTGTTCGAGGCCATGCGTCTTCGCCGGATGCACCGCGTTTTCACTTCCGAACCTCCGAGCACCGACGTCCTCGATCGACTTGTCTACGCGGCCGGCCGAGCTCAGGTAGCCCGCCCGGGTATCCGGCATCTTATCGTCGTCACCGACCCGCGGCTGGTACGGACGGTACGGCATGCCTGTCCAGGCTTCGTGAACAACGCACCCGCGGTCATCGTTATCTGCAGCGACCTCGAAAAGGCTGCGGAAGTCATGGGTCCGCGAGGAGTCGAGGTCGTCACACGGCTCGACTCCGGCGCCGCGGCCGGCTACATTACTATCGCCGCTCCCACGCTCGGGATCGGTGTATGCAAGGTCACGAGTTGGACAGAGGAGGTGGTCCAAGCCATCTTTGGCCTTCCGGACCACATAAGGCCGGAAGTCCTGATGGCGATCGGGATTCCCGTAGCAAATCACCCCAAGCCCGTCAAGGGTTTCCACCCCACTGTCCACCACAACCTCTACGGGCAGGATTGGAGCGAGGCACGGTGAGCGAAGCCAAGCGCGACGATCCTTTATTCGACTTTGTCCTCTATCTGATCACCTCCGCCCGTGTCAGCCTCGATGAGAGGGCGATATACGGTTCGTTCCGGCTTATCGAGGGCGCCAGCCGGCTCATCGAAGCGGCGGAGGAGATTCCGGGATTGCAGGTGGACGACTTCCTTCGGGCCAAGCGCAACTCCATCGATCGGAACAAGGCGCGGATGATGCTGGAAAAGGATGGCTACCGGACCTGGCTTACCGACCTGGCTACTGAGTTGGCGTCCGAATCCGTGAAACGAAGCATGGGAGAAAGCTGATCACGGGTGGTGGTTGACCATCCCCAGGCTCGCAGCCGGACCCCACAGCCTCCACGGGACGCTCACACCGACGGCGACTGCGTAACTGTCCGATCACAGAGTTGACGTTTCGGTGTCGAGACCCAGGCGCATGCGGCCCAGGGTCTCCATCGTTCTCGGTGCCACCATGGCGTGCTGGGCCGCCACCGCGGCGTCCCGGAAGCAGCGCTGGATCGGGCTCGTGCGATACACCGCGGCGCCGCCCGCGGTCCTGAACATCGACGCCGCCACATCGGCCGCCGTCTGGGTGGCATGGGTCGCCGCCAGCCGGATCCGGCGTCTCTGGTCCATGGTCGAGGACCGTCCCGCCCGCGCGTCCTGAAAGGTGTGATCCATCGCGTCAAGCAGCAGAGTCCATGCCGCGGCCAGCCGCGCCTCGGCCTGTGCAACCTCTGCCTGGGTTGCGGCCCGCCCGGCCAGGGTCCCGTGCCGCAACCAAGAGATATCGCATCTGACCCTGGTGTTTGGTAATGCCTGTAATCCCAGGAAACGGGATGAAACGGTGTGGGCCCGGCAGGACTCGAACCTGCAACCAACGGATTATGAGTCCGCTGCTCTGACCTCTTGAGCTACGGGCCCCGGCCTGCTCATTTTACCTGTGAGGAGATGGTTCTCCCCTCCTGTTAGCATCTAGCGGGTCCGGGCTGTGGCGCAGCATGGCAGCGCGCTTGACTGGGGGTCAAGAGGTCGCCGGTTCAAATCCGGCCAGCCCGACTGATGCTCCCTCATCTCTGGTAGGAGTCGACCTCCGGGTGTCGACTCACGGGCACCTCGGCGATCGGGGCACGTCGGACCCTCCTTGGAACTGTCGCAGGATCGGGCGAGAACCCACTGGTCAAGTGCCCACGTCGATCGGCGCGGGCGGAAGATTCCCGGCCACGATGGGCGCCGCCAGGTCGCCCAGACGCCTGGGTGAGAACTTGACGCCCACCGCCGCCTTGATCTCAGCCAGGCTCCACCACCGGTGATCCAGGATGGGTTCTCCGTAGAGTTCGTCCGGAGCATTCGGGACGACTTGAAATCGAGGAACCTGGAGGAGGAAGAATCTCTCCCGGTTCTCGTACCAGACATAGTCCCATTCCCAGACGTGTTGCCTCCTCCAAATGCAGGGGCCCAGTTTCACTCCGGACAATCCGGTCTCTTCCCACAACTCACGCAAGGCTGCCTCTTGATATGTTTCGCCCGGCTTCAGTCCTCCACCCGGGGTTAACCAGAAGACGCGGTCCGGCTGTGTGGTAGGTGCTACGCGAAACAGCAACAGCTTTCCCGAAGTGTCGAGCAGCAGGATTCGAGCGGCGCGGCGCGGCTTTGGGTTCTCCCTGGAACCTATCAGAGCCATGGCAAAAGCACGGTGTTGGTGAAGGAGGAGGTCTGTCTCACCGGGCGGATCGGCATGATTTCAACCGAACATGCGGGAGATCAGCCACAGGACGCCCTGCGCCAAGCGCCAGAGAAGATAAATGGCGGTCAATCCCACCGCTATTTTGAATCCGACCGGATAGGACTCTTTTTCCTCGGGTGGCCCGTCCGCCTCGGGAAGATAAGGGTCATTCCTGTTCACTTCGATTCTCTCGTTCTGCGGCGGGTTACGAACCGGACCGGGGTGCCGACCAGATCGTATTGTTCCCGAAGTTTCCTCTCCAAGTATCGAATGTACTCGGGCGCCAGCTTCCCGCCCACGGTGAACAGCACGATGGTGGGAGGTCGGGTTCCGACTTGCACCGCGTACCTGATCCTGCACCGACGACCCTTGCGGGGCGGGGGTGGTTGCGCGGCCACCCAGTCGGCTACCAGCCGGTTCAGTTCTCCGGTGGAGACCCGTTGTTCGGCATTCTCCAGCACCATCTCCACCGCTGCGCCCAGACGTCCCACACGGGCGCCCGTCAGAGCGGACATGCGCAGCACCGGCGCCCAGGAGATGAATCCGAGGCGAGCTGGGACGGATCTCTCGGTGAGTTCCCGCTGCTCGGGATCGATGGCGTCCCACTTGTTGAGCAGCACTACCACCGCGGTTCCGGCCTCCACCGCCGCAGTGGCGATCTTTTGGTCCTGGTAGGTGGCGCCGTCCAGGGAATCCACCACCAGCAGAGCCGCGTCGGCGCGGGACAAGGCGTCCCGGGCTCTCAGCACCGCGTAGTAGTCGGCGTCCTCGGTTATCTTGGGTCGACGACGGATTCCGGCGGTGTCCACCAGGCGGTAGGTGACTCCGTCCAAATCCACGTCCACGTCCACCGGGTCGCGGGTGGTGCCGGGTACGTTGGAGACGATCACCCGTTGCGATCCGCACAGACGGTTGAGCAGAGTGGATTTGCCGGTGTTGGGACGTCCCACGATGGCGATCCGGGGAGGCTCGTCCCGTGGCGCGGTCTCCTGGTCGGGCAGGACCTGCAGCACCCGATCGAGCAGGTCCCCCACTCCTCTGCCGTGAATGGCGCTGACCGGATGGGGCTCTCCCAACCCCAGTGTCCAGTAGTCGGAGACGGTCATCTCCCGGTGGGGGTTGTCTATTTTGTTGGCGGCCACCACCACCGGGATCCCGCTTCTTTTGACCACCGCCGCCATACCCTCGTCATCATCTCCCAGAGCGGCCGTGCCGTCCACCACGAACAACACCGCGTCGGCTCCGTTGACCGCCGCCTCCGCCTGCAAGCGTATCTCCCCCGAGAAGGGAGAGGAAGGATCCATCTCCCAGCCGCCGGTGTCCACCAGAAGAAACCGGCGGTCCTCCCAGGTGGCCGGGAAGATCCGCCGATCACGGGTCACACCCGGTTGGGACTGGACCACAGCCTCTCGCCGACCGATCACCCGGTTGATGAGGGTGGACTTGCCCACGTTGGGTCGGCCCACCACCGCCACCACGGCCGACCTCTCTGTAATCATGACCGTAAGGTTACGGGTCTTCGAATTGCAATGATTGTGCCAGGAAAACCGACCAGGTTCATTGAATCTATGGTGCTTCGGTTCGCGTCAACGGGCTGAAGTGAGCGCTTGAGCCTGTGTAACACCCCGGGGCGAATGACCACGAAGCACCCGGGCGAGGCCGTGGCGGTGCGGGCTTGCGCGGGCGGGACGCGTCTAACATCAACCCGTATGGTCGAACGTGTGGTGTTGGCCGAACCCCGCGGATTTTGCGCGGGAGTCGAGATGGCCATCAAAGCGCTTATCTGGATGGTGCGCATTTTCGAGCCACCCGTCTACTGCTATCACGAGATCGTGCACAACGAGTGGGTGGTGCGGGTGTTCGAAATGGCGGGGGTGGTGTTCGTCAACGACGTCTCCGAGGTGCCCCCGGGGTCGCCGGTGATGCTGTCGGCTCACGGTTCGGCGCCCCAGGTGGTGGAGTCCGCCTACGGCCGGGCTGCCGTTGTGATCGACTCGGTCTGCCCCCTGGTCACCAAGGTCCACCACGAGGTGAAGCGGATGTCCAAGGACGGTTACGACATCCTCTACATCGGACACCGCCAGCACGATGAGGCGGTGGGCACCATGGCGGTATCTCCGCAGTCCATCACCCTGGTGACTCCCGAGGAGGGACTGGGGGAATTCCAAGCCAAGGACCCCGACCGGGTGGCTTTGTTGGCACAGACCACCTTGGGGATGCACGAGTGGGGGACCGTGCACGACCAGGCAGCGGGGCGGTTTCCCAAGCTGTGGACGGCTCGCCGCTCCGATTTGTGCTACGCCACCACCAACCGCCAATCCGTGGTGCAGAAAATGAGCGAATACTGTGACTTGATCCTGGTGGTGGGATCGGAGAATTCCTCCAACACCCAGGCGCTGGTGCGAGTGGCCGGCGAAATGGGAACGGTGGCGTACCGCATAGATCGGGCATCGGACATCTTGGAGGAGTGGTTGCGGGACGCGGAAACGGTGGGTCTCACCGCCGGCGCTTCGGCGCCCGAACATCTGGTGCAGGAGGTGGTGGAAAGGCTGTCGCCCCGGCACGGCGTGGAGCCGGCCCACATCACCGAGGAGGACGAGTACTTCCCGCTCCCCCGCCAACTGCGGGTGTTCATCTCGGTGCTCGGGCAGGCGGTGGAGGCAGGTCTGACGGTTTCCCCTTCCGATTGGCGACATTGGAGAATGAACGATCGGGCATGGTCGGCCACGGACGCGCTGAGCCGACTCGCCAACTAGCCTCTCCCGGGGGCGTCCTGGCCGCCCAACGGCTGCCGGGCAGGCTGCGGGCCATTTCTGTCAGGCTCTTTTCGATCCCCTAGCCGACCGGCTGGAACTGGGTTTGATAGAGAGTGGCGTACAGACCCCCCAAATCAAGGAGTTCGCGGTGGGTGCCGTGTTCCACCAGCTGTCCCCGGTCGATCACCAGGATCAGATCGGCCGCTTTGACCGTGGAGAGGCGATGGGCGATCACCAGCGAGGTTCTTTTCTTCATCAGGCGTTCCAATGCCTCCTGTATCAAGGCTTCGGAGCGGGTGTCGAGATGGGAGGTGGCCTCGTCGAGAATAAGGATGGCGGGGTTCTTCAGGATCACCCGGGCGATGGCCACCCGCTGTTTCTCGCCGCCCGACAGCCGGTAGCCCCGTTCACCCACCACAGTGCCCAGGCCGTTGGGCAGCGCGGTGATCAGTTCGGTGAGATTGGCCGTCTCCAAAGCCTCCAGCAACTGCTCATCGGTGGCCTCGGGCGCCGCGTACCGCAGGTTGGCGGCGATCGTGTCATGCAACAGATACGTCTCCTGTGTCACTTCTCCCACCGCCGCGGCCAGGGCGGAGAAGGTCAGACCCCGCACGTCATGGCCGTCGATGCTGACCGTTCCCCGGTTCACCTCGTACAGCCTGGGAACCAGATAGGACAGGGTGGTCTTGCCGGCGCCCGACGGTCCCACCACCGCCACCAACGCCCCGGGGGGAACTCGAAAGGATATGTCCCGAAGCGCCCACTCCCGTGTGGAAACCAGACCCTGATCGTCGAGGTCCTCTTCCAGGGACAGGGTGTCCCAGGGGGTGAAGCGCCGGGCGGCGCCGATTCCCTCCAGCCGTTCTGAGGGGTACTGGAACCACACCCCGTCGAATTCGAGTTCCCCGGAGACATCGCTCAAATCCTGTGCGTCCGCAGCCTCGGGCAGATCCAGTTCAATGTCGAGAACCTGGAATACCCGCTCGAAGGAGACCAGCGAGGTGGCGAACTCCACCCGTGTGTTGGAGAGAGCCGTCAGCGGACCGTAGAGCTGGGCCAGAAGCGTCGAGAACATCACCACCGTGCCCAGCGAGATGTGGCCTTCGATCACCATCCAGCCACCCACCCAGAACACCGCCGCCGTTCCCAGGGCGCTGATCGCTCCCATGGCGGCCTGGAACCCGGTACCGATCAGAGCGCTTCTCACGCCCAGGTCCCGCACCCCGGCCGCCTCCTCGGAAAAGCGCCCCAATTCGCGCCTGCCCCGGTCGAAAAGCTTCACCAGCAAGGCGCCCGACACGTTGAAGGTCTCCTGGAGGATGGAGGACATGTTGGCGTTGTGTTTCATCTGGCGTTCCGTGACCGCTCGCAGCGATCGCGCCACCCGTCGAGCGGGAGCGATGAACAGCGGCAACGCCGCCACCGCCATCAGCGTCAATCTCCAATCGGCGCCGATCAGCACCGTCAGGATGGCGGCCACCGACACCAGATTGGAAAGGATGGTGACGAAGGTGCCGGTGATGGCGTGCTGGGCGCCCACTACGTCGCTTTGGATGCGTGAAATGAGTTCACCGGTGCGGGTGTTGGTGAAAAACCCCAGCGACATGCGCTGCAGATGGGCGTAGAGCCCCCGGCGCAGGTCGAAGATGATGCCCTCTCCGGCCCGGGCGGACCACCAGCGCTGCACGATGCCCACCCCGGCGCTCACCACCGGGACCGCCACCATCCCCGCTCCCAGCCAGGTGAGAGCCACCAGATTTCCTTCCGGTATCGCCTCGTCGATCAGAAGCCGTATCAGGATGGGAGGAACCACCGACAGCCCGGAGATGACCACTACCGTCACCAGCACCCCCACCAGTTGAGTCAGGTAGGGCCGCCCATAGCCTGCCACCCTCCTCAACAACTTCCGATCTACCGCAGGAGGAGACTCTCCAAGGCTCCGCATGTACCCGTACCAACCATGCCACATGAGGGCCAGATTAATGGGGCCTGGCAGCTATGGGAACCGGGCCGCGGCCGTCGCGGAGCCCGTGCCGGATCTCAAGGTTGCGGGCGGCAGGTCCGTAAGCTGTGGGGAATAGCTTGCGTGTCGTCGGAAGGGGTTGAACGCCCCCACTTTGTTGCAGCGCCGGCAAATGCGGCCTCTTTCCCGCATGTGTGCCTCTAACTTCTGTCGGCAATGACTGCTGACAACTCACACCGGCGTTCCATCACCGTGATCGAGGACTCCCATCCCGACAACCCGGCGCTTGACACTGCGGTGTCCGCCGCCATCTTGGAGGAGGTGTCCACCGGGCGGGCGGGTGAGACCTTTCGCCTCTACACACCGGGGAGGGTGGTAGCGTTTGGGCGTCAGGACATGGTGGCTCCGGGCTACCGGGCCGCGGTGGCGGCGTGCCGGAAGGAGGGTTTCGAGGCTGTGGAGAGATTGGCGGGTGGCCGGGCGGCGGTATTTCACGAGGGCACCCTGGCGTTCTCTTGGGCGATCCCCACCGCAGATCCCATCCGCGACATCACCCTGCGGTTTACCGAGATCGACAGAATCGTGACCGAGGCCCTGCACAACCTGGGATTCGACGCCCGGGTGGGCGAAGTGCCCGGGGAGTATTGCCCGGGACGGTACAGCGTGAACCTGGGAGGTCGCGTCAAGGTGATGGGAGTGGGCCAGCGCCTGCGCCGGGGGGTGGCTCACGTAGGAGGGGTGGTGGTGGTGTTCGGGCGGGCGCCGATCAATGCGGTGCTCTCCTCCGTGTATCGAGAGCTTTCCTTCGACTGGGATCCGGCCGCCACAGGGTCCCTCAACTCGGTCTGCCCAGACGTAACTACCGCTGAGGTGTGCAGGTCGCTGCTGGCCCGACTGGCCTCTCGCGCCGCCCTCTCCCATCGCAGCCTCGACCCGCAGACTCTACGGTTGGCTAATCGTCTCCTGCCCGATCACTTGCCTGCATCTCGGCCGACCCCGGTGGAGTAGCCTCGGGACCTGTGAGTATGCGCATCGCGGTGATAAACGGGCCTAACCTCAACTTGCTGGGGCGCCGTCAACCACAGGTTTACGGTTATACGACCCTGGAGCGGTTGGAGCGGTTGCTGACGGCCTGGGGACGGGCGGTGGGCGCCGAGATGTCGCATTTCCAGTCCAACCACGAAGGGGCCGTCATCGACCACCTGCACGGCCTGCGGGGACAGACCGACGGGGTGCTGATCAACCCGGGCGCCTTCACCCACTACTCACGAGCGTTGGCCGATGCCGTGGCCGCGGTGGAGATCCCCACTGTGGAGGTCCACATCTCCAACATTATGGAGAGAGAACCCTGGCGGCGGCGCTCGGTGGTGTCGTCATCATGCGTACGGACCATCTACGGGCGAGGAATCGAGGGGTATTTGTGGGGCATCCGGCACCTCCACTACCGGCGCCTGGGCAACCCTGAACAAATCATGGGTGATGCCGGCGCGGTGGGCGACCTGCGGGCGCCTCCGGGTCCGGGACGGTTTCCGGTGGTGGTGCTGCTCCACGGTGGAGGATGGATGGGCCAGTGGCGCCGGGACCAACTGGACGCAATGGCGGTGGACCTGGCCGCTCGGGGATACGCCACCTACAACTTCGAGTACCTGCCGCCTCATCGTGGCGGGCGGTTTCCGGTCACCATCGAAACGACCCGACAGGCTCGCCGCCTGATCGAGTCACGTCCGGAATTGGATGCGGACCGGGTTGCGCTGGTCGGTCACTCGGCGGGCGGGAATCTGGCTTTGATGGCCTCGCTTTGGTGGCGCAGATGGGGCCACGCTCCCAGGCTGGCGGTGTCGATGGCCGGCATCACCGTCCTGCGCCGTGACAGTGACCTGGATCGCGCCTACCTGCGGGGCCAGGATCCGGCGGCGGGTTCGCCCCGCCGTCTGCTGCCCCTGGGCGTCGAGACGCTCATGATCCACGCCGTCAACGACGACATCGTCTCATCCGAGCATTCCACCGGCTACGCCAGGGAGGCTTCGGCGGCTGGTGATCGGGTCCAGACCCTGATCCTCGACCGGGGAGGACACCTGGGCTTTTTGGATCTCAACCACCGGGCGTGGGCACAGACCCGGGAAGGGATCATCTCCGCCTTCCCGCCATGACCTCCTCCTCCGGCCGAGCCTTCGACCAGCCCGAGAGAGACTGGCTGCATCAACTGCGACGCCGCCGGGCCGTCTGGTCGAGTATCTCGTTCTTCGTGCTGGTGGTAACCGTGCTGGGACTGGTCAATCTGTTCTCCCGGCGCCAGCCTCAGGTTGCGGCGCCCAGCGAAAGCCTGACTTTCGTTGTCCACGGTCGCAGCGCCGGCGAGGCTGCCGCCCAGTTGCTGGTCTCCGACCTCAGTCCCGAGCAAGACTCACTGGCGTCCGACCTCGACCCGGTGGCCGATCCGTTACAAGAAGACCCCCGGTTGGGAGAACTCGCAAATACCGCAGTGGAAACGGGTCCGCAGGATGCTCCCTTCCTGAGGCGCAAGACCCTCACCTCCGCCGACGTGATGGAGATCACATCCAAGTACTTTCTGGGCGATGATGTGGTTCGCGCGCTGCGTCTGGCATGGTGTCTATCCAGGTTCGATCCGCAAGCCATCGATCCGCTCACCGGGCAGGTGGGTCTCTTCCAACACGATCCCTCTTTCTGGCCCGACCACGCCCACCTGGCCGGGTTCCGCGGTTACGATCCTTTCGATCCGGTCGCCAACACGGCAGTGGCCGCTTACCTGGTGTACGAGGGAGAGGGTTGGCAGACCTGGGACTGCCCCACCTGAGAAGCGTGAAGATGACCCGGTCGCCACGCAGATCTTCGGGACGGCGCACCAACCTTGCTCTGGCGGCGCTCCTGCCGCTGGCGGCGTTGACCGGTGGGCTGTCCTTCGCGATCGGTGTCGATTGGTTGGTGGACCCCAGCACCATCCACGCGGTGGTGGCCTTGGCGGTGGCTTTGTTGACCCCTTGGAAGTCGGCGGTCGTCAGGCGGGGAATGGCCCGGCGGCGGCCCAGCCGCTGGATTTCGGTGGCGTTGGGCAGCCTGGTGGTGATCACCTTGGGGTCCGGCCTGCTTCATGCCACCGGTCTGACCGACCGGATCGGACCGCTCACTGTCATGCAGGTGCATGTGGGGGGCGGGTTGACGGCGCTGGTGATGGTGTGGCTGCACTACCGTTCCCATCCGGTGCGGGTACGGCGTCTCGATCTTGACCGGCGGGCCTTTCTTCGCAGCGCGGGGTTGGCGGGCATGGCCGCGGTGGTGTGGGCGGGATGGGAATCGACCGTACGCGCCACCGGGTTGAGGGGCGCCGACCGGCGTTTCACCGGTTCTCACGAGCGCGGCTCTGGTAACCCTGCGGCAATGCCGGTCACCTCCTGGTTCGACGACCGCACCCCCCGCATAGACGGCGCCTCCTGGGAACTGGCGGTCGATGAAGAGGATATGAACCTCGCCCAACTGGAAGACCTCCCCGCTGATCGGTTCAGCGCCATCCTGGACTGCACCGGAGGCTGGTATTCCAAGCAGGAATGGGAAGGGGTTCGCCTCGATCGGCTGGTGGACCCCGGTAAGGCGCGAAGTGTGGTGGTCAGGTCCGCCACCGGCTATCAGCGCCGTTTCCCGGTCAGCGATCTCTCCCGGCTGTGGCTGGCTCACCGGCTGGGAGGAAACCCTCTCAGCCCCGGGCACGGATTTCCGGTCCGTCTGGTCGCTCCCGGACGCCGGGGCTTTTGGTGGGTGAAATGGGTGGTGGAGATCGAGACCTCCAGCAGGCCGTCCTGGCTGCAACTTCCCTTTCCTCCAACCTGAAACGACCCCTCAGCCGTGTCTGCAGTCACAAGGTGTCAAAGTTTCCCGAAAACCGCAGGGAACGACCTTGACAATGTCCCACCGGCCGCTCACACTGGTATGTACAAACATCAAGGCGGTCCGGACCGCCTCGATCAACGGAAAAGTCTCGTCACCTGACCGGGACCACCCGCCCCAGGTGACTCCCCGGAGACGAGTCTCAGCCGACCACCCTCTCGGTAGGGGAATGAGCCCTGCGTTCATTCCATGGTGTTCGACCGGCACGGCGGCGGCGGGTCGGGAGGGAAACTCAGAATGAATCAGGCGGATTTCGGGCGGCAGGCCCCATGGCCGCGACCGCCCGGTTGCTGCCCATGCCACTGCCGGACACCGCCCTGGTTCTCAGGTGGTGGAATCCCCCTTGCCTTCACCTCCACCCAGTGTGCTGTCGACTCAAAGGGTGGGGTGACCAAGGAGAGCGAAAAGCAGTCGAAAATGCAGATCCGGTCCCCCCGATTGTTTGACAGGCACTGCACCAGTGGGCCCGTGCTGGGCGCCAACCCCATAGAATCCCGACTATGTGTCGGAACATTACGATCCTGCGCGGGCTCGAGCCGCCGGCCAGCGCAGAAGAGATCGAGGCGGCCGCCCTCCAATTCGTGCGAAAAGTGAGCGGTGTCCAGAAGATCTCTTCTGTCACACGGGAAGCTATCGATGAGGCGGTGACGCAGATAGCGCTATCCACCGGCCGGTTGCTGGCTTCCCTGCCTCCCCGCAAAGTGGCTCCTCGCTACGGTCCACCCCTTCGGCGGAAAACATAGGAAACGCTTCCCAGCCGAGAAGTCACCCGCCCTTTCTGACAGACCAACCGCAAAACGCCCCTTCGAATGTGTGGACGGCTGTGATTGGAGGGTGCTACGATAATGATTATTACTATTACGCAGGGGAAAAAGATGCCAAAATCAGGAAAAGTCAGGATGTGGGCGGCCTTAGCGGCGACGTTGTTGTTGGCGGCCGCATGCGGTAACGGAGAGGAAGCTCCCTCCGAGACAGCTTCTACCGAGGCGGCGGAACCATCGGCGACCGCAGTCGAACCGGATGACACCCTCTATGTAGTGGCTACCACCACCATCCTGGGTGATCTGGTTAAGAGCCTGGTCGGAGAGGACGGCACGGTAGAGGTATTGCTTCCGATCGGCGCCGACCCTCACGACTTTCAGTTGTCATCCCAGGACGGGGTGAAGATCCGGGAGGCGGATCTTGTGGTGGCCAACGGTCTGGGGTTGGAGGAGAGTTTCATTGCGGTGTTCGATGCCGCTCGCGATGACGGCGCCCGCATTCTGGAAGTCGGCGACTTTGTTGATCCTCTGGAATGGGGCGAAGGCGGAGGCGGCCACGCCCACGAGGAAGAGGGTGAACACGAGGAAGAGGGTGAACACGAAGAAGAGGGCGAACACGCCCACGAAGAGGGCGAACACGAAGAAGAGGGCGAACACGCCCACGAAGAGGGTGAACACGAAGAAGAGGGCGAACACGCCCACGAAGAAGGTGAACACGAAGAAGAGGGCGAACACGCCCACGAAGAAGGTGAACACGAAGAAGAGGGCGAACACGCCCACGAAGAAGGTGAACACGAAGAAGAGGGCGAACACGCCCACGAGGAAGGTGAACACGAGGAAGAGGGCGAACACGCCCACGCCCATGCCGGAGCGTTCGATCCCCACTTCTGGTTCGATCCTTCCCGAGTCGAAACGGCAGTGCAGCTCATTGCGGCGGAACTGATCGAAATAGGTAAGGGTCCCTCAGCTTCAGAGTGGAACGAAAGAGCCGATGACTACATAGCTCGGATTCGTGACGCCACCGCCGAGGCTGAAGAGTTACTGTCAACGGTTCCTGCGGATCACCGCAAACTGGTGACCAACCATGACTCCTTCTCCTACTTCGGTGCCTTCTTCGACTTCGAGATCCTGGACACCATTCTCTCGGGTGGCAGCACGCTGGCGCAACCCGGCACCGCCCATCTGGCGGAACTGGTCCAGCGGATCAGAGAGGAGGGTGTAACGGCCATATTCACCGAAACCATCGTCGGCACCGGGCTTCCCGAAACGGTTGCCGCCGAATTCGATCCTCCCCTGCGAGTGGTGGAACTGTACACCGGATCACTGGGACCCGCCGGCTCGGAGGCGGATACTTATCCGAAGTGGCTGGTGACCAACGCTCGGCTCATCTCCGAAGCATTGACTCCCTGAGCTTAGGAGGAGAGGGCTTGCTCGGTTGCCCTCTCCAACTCGGGACCGGCCAGTCGGCGGAAACAACGTCTGGCCGGTCCCCGCTCCAGCACCGCCGCTTCCCATCCGTCCAGAGGTCGGCGTTCAGTCTCGGCGAACACCTCCATCCCCAGTTGCAAGGCCGCATTCAACGTCAAGCCATCCCGATAGCGTTCCCGCAAGCCCGCCCCCAAGGTTTCGGCCTTGCCTCCGATAGCCATCACCCCGCGACCTTCCAACAGGGTCCCGTCGTAGCTGATCTGCAACATCTGGTTGGGCTGTCCGTTCTTCCCCAACTCACATATGAGAAGCTCCACTTCGAACGGCTTCGTCTCGTGAGAGAAGATCACTCCCAGGGTCTGGGAAAAAGCAGTGGCCAGACCCAGGGCGGTCACATCGTCGCGACTGTACAGGTATCCCATCACGTCGGCCTGGCGGATGCCCGCTTTGCGAAGGGTCTCGAATTCGTTGTAACGCCCCACCCCGGCGAAGGCGATCCGGTCATACACCTCGCTGATCTTGTGGAGTGCCCCTCCCGGGTTCTCAGCCAGCATCAAGACGCCTTTTTCGTACTCCATGGCCAGGATGGACCGCCCCCGGGCGATTCCCTTGCGAGCGAATTCGGCGCGATCTCGCACCAGTTGCTCGGGCGTGACATAAAACCCGGGGTTCATTGGCCTTCCCTCATCGAGGCGCTTGCCACCTCCGCCAGATGGTCATCGGAGATTTCCCGGACCCCGCCCCGGTCGATTACCACCAGGTTGGGCAGGATGCCCCTGCGTAGATCGGGCCCGCCGGTGGCGACATCCACGTCGGCGGCGGCCACCAGGGCGCCCATCACCTTTTCGATCACCTCGTCCTCCATCATGTCCGGCTTCCAGGCGGTGCGCAGATAGGCACGGGCCTGCACGGCGCCCGAACCGGCCGCGCCGTAATCGTGCTCTTCGTAGCGCCCTCCCACCACGTCGAAGGTGTACACCCTGCCCTGATCGGCGGTCGGATCGTACCCGGCGAACAACGGCACCACCGCCAGACCCTGGAATGCCAGCGGCAATTGCGCTCTCACCAGCCGCGCCAGGAAATTGGACTTGCCCTCCAGGCTGAGCATCGCTCCTTCAATCTTCTCGTAGTGCTCCAATTCCACGCTGAACAATCGCACCATCTCCAGGGCCAATCCGGCGGTTCCCGCCACCGCCATCGCCGACATCCGGTCGGAGGGATAGACCTTCCGAATCCGGCGGTGAGCGATCAGATGGCCCTCGGTAGCCTGCCGGTCTCCGCCCAGCACCACTCCGTCCCGGTAACGGGACGCCAGCACGGTAGTGCCTTCCGGCGCACGGAGGTTCCGGGTCGGCGAGTCGGGCACGTTCCACCGGGGCGCCAATCCCAGCGACTCCAGGAGATCGGAGAAACTGGCGCCGGGGGAGGGGGCTCCAAGCGGCAGACCCCAATTGGACGGTTCGGTCACTCCCCGCCCTTCTGTACGTAATTCTTCACGAACTCCTCGGCGTTCTCTTCCAGCACGCTGTCGATCTCATCCAGCAGATCGTCTATCTTCTGCGAATCAACCTGGGCCATCCCCAACCCTCCCAAGTCACCGTCGGCGGGCGCCGGTCCGCCCTTTGATCTGCGGCGGCGCTTGCCCTGTTCTTGGTCAGCCATTTTTTCTACCCAGTTCGCGTATCAACCCGGCCGGATCGGAGACACGATCCAGCAGCGGACCGGCCCCGACTCGGCTTCCCTTCAAAGGTTCCATCATAGACACTTTTATCAAGTCCCCGGGACTCGTTTCAAACAGCAGAGAGTCCCAGTTGGCCGCCACCAGGGAGGCGCCGAACCTGGAGACGCAGGAACCCCTGAACCACGCCCGCGTATCGTCGGGTGGACGGTGTTCGGCCTGTTCGATCTGGGCGTCGGTAAACAGCCGTCGGATGGCGCCACTGCGCACCAACCGGTGATAAATACTGCGGTCCGGTTCCACGTCGTGGTATTGCAAGGCCAAGGCCGCCAAGCGGGGATGTGACCAACTCAGGTTCTGCCGGGCCCGGTACGCCTCCAGCAGTCCCAACTTGGCGGTCCAGTCCAGCCGGTCGGAGGTGAGGGCGGGATCTTCTTCCAGATCAACCAGTACCTTTTCCCACTCGTCCAGCACCTGCGACCACACTTGTTCCTCCAGGTGGTCGCGGGCGTAATCGGAGAGCCACTCCAGGTACCGTAACTGCAACTCCAGGGCGGTGGCGCTGCCGCCGGTCTCCATCTCCACCGGTTCGGAAAGGCCGAGATCGTGACTGATCTGCCAGCAGGCCTTTACCGGATCGGCCAACTCCAGCGGAGACGGAAGGAAGTCGTCCTCCAGGGCATGGAGGAACAGGGCGGTGACACCCAGCTTCAGAAAAATCTGGACTTCGGAGAGATTGGCGTCGCCAATTATCACATGCAGGCGGCGATATCGGGTGGGATCACCATGGGGCTCGTCCCGGGTGTTGACGATGGGTCTCCTCAGGGTGGTCTCCAGACCCACCACCTCCTCGAAGAAATCGGCCCGCTGGGTTATCTGGTAGGCACAGGCTGGCCGGTGATTCTCAGATCCCACCTTTCCCGACCCGGTGAATATCTGGCGGGAAACCAGGAATGTGGGAAGATACCGGATCACCTTGGCAAACGGGGTCCGACGGGAAAGCAGGAAATTCTCATGCGCTCCGTAGCTGCTGCTCTTGCCGTCGCTGTTGTTCTTGTACAAGCGGATGTGCTGGTTGGGCGGCAGGGTCTTCTGCACCTCTCGGGCGGCCCGAGCCATAACCAATTCTCCGACCTTGTCATACAGGGCTGCCTCTTTGGGGTCCACGCATTCGGGACCCGAGTATTCGGGGTGGGAGTGGTCCACGTACAGGCGGGCGCCGTTGGTGAGAACCGAATTGATCAGGGCCGACTCCGGCTCCGGTATCCCGAAGTTCTCGTGGCCGAATCCCCGTGAATCGCTGCCCGGAGACTCATGCTCGTAGGACCACTGCACCCTCACCTGACCGCCCGGATAGCCGTCGATCACCGCCGCCGCGGCCAGAGCCTGGTGCTGGTGACTCCGGTTCCGGATGATCACGCCATACTCGGTCTCTGTTCCGAGTACCTTGGTAACGGCCATCAGGAGTTAGGACCCCCGGTGTTCAGAGGTATTGGCCGGTTGTCACCGTCTCGACCATCCGCCCCTCGCCGTCTTCCAGCAGGGTGCGGACGTATACGATCCGCTCCCCCTTCTTCCCGGAGATCTTGGCCCAATCGTCGGGGTTGGTGGTGTTGGGAAGGTCCTCGTGTTCGCGGAATTCCCGACGCACCGCCGCCAGAAGGTCGTCTCGTCCGATACCGGTCTGTCCCCCACCCAGATAGCGTTTGATAGCGCTCTTCTTGGACCGGCGAACGATGTTCTCGATCATGGCGCCGCTTGAGAAGTCCTTGAAAAACAGGACCTCCCGGTCGCCGTTGGCGTAGGTGACCTCCAGGAAACGGTTCTCTTTCTTCTCCGAGTACATGTCATCCACCACCGTGGAGATCAGGTCCTGCAGCATCTGGGCGGTGTCTCCCTGGGCCGCAGCCACCTCCGCCGCGTTGTAGGGGAGATCAGATGTCAGGTATATCCCGAAGATCTCCCGGGCGGCCACTTCGTCGGGACGAGAGATCTTGATCTTCACGTCCAACCGTCCGGGGCGAAGGATGGCCGGATCTATCAGATCTTCGCGGTTGGAAGCGCCGATCACTATCACATTGCGCAGCGACTCCACCCCGTCCAGTTCCGACAGCAACTGCGGAACTATGGTCGACTCGACATCCGATGAGATACCGGTTCCCCTGGTCCGGAACAGCGAGTCCATCTCGTCGAAGAACACAATCACCGGGACTCCCTCCGATGCCTTCTCCTTGGCCCGCTGGAAGATCAAACGGATCTGACGCTCGGTCTCTCCCACCCACTTGCTCAGCAACTCGGGGCCCTTGATGTTGAGAAAGTAGGAGTGGGCGTCGGGGTGTCCGGTCCGCTCGGCCACCGCCGTGGCAAGGCTGTTCGCCACCGCCTTGGCGATCAGTGTCTTGCCGCATCCGGGAGGGCCGTACAGCAGGATTCCCTGGGGAGGCTTCAGGTGGTAGCAGGAGAACAGTTCGCGATGCACGTACGGCAGTTCCACCGCGTCGCGGATCATCTCGATCTGGGCCTTCAGTCCTCCCACCTGCATATAGGTGATGTCAGGCACCTCCTCCAGGATCAACTCCTCCACCTCTGGTCGGGCCAGTCTCTCCAGCGCCATGCTGCCCTGCACATCCACCCGCACGTTGTCACCCATTCGAAGAGGAACGTCCTGGAGCGGCCCGGCCACCCACACTACCCGATTCTCGTCTCCGTGCGCCTGTACCAGCAACCGGTCCTGCCCCAGCCGATCCTTCACCACCATCACCTCTCCGGCGCCGTCGAAGTCGCGAACGTCGATGATGGAGTAGGCCTCGTTCAACAGCACCTGCTGCCCGGGCTGGAGCAGTTTCACCTCGATGGAAGGCTGGGCGTCCACCCGCAGTTTCCGGGTCCCGGTCACCAGATCCACCTTGCCGTCGGTGTGGACTTTCAATACCGTCCCGAACGGGTTGGGAGGGCTGGTCAGTCGCTCGATTTCCGTGCGGAGCATGGCCAGTTGCTCCCGGGCCTCGGTGAGAAGACCCCCCAGCTTCTCGTTCTGGTCTCGCACCCGGTCCAGTTGCCGACGGGTCTGGTCCAACTGGTGCTGCAATGCGTCCATTCGCCGGGGCGTCTCCGACCGCAACCGGGCCAATTCGCCCTCCAGGTGGGCGATGACTGCGGTGGGATCAGAGTAATCGGGTCGGCGTTTGTCGAACATCGTTCCTGCTCAGGAAATTTTGGGCTGTGCGGGACAGTATACGAAATTGGATTGTATGTTGGGACACCATGCTTGTTATTATTGAAGTGACGCATCGCGACCGCGTGAGACAAGGGCAAATATGAAGGTATGGATCGACCAGGATCTGTGCACGGGTGACGGCCTGTGCGAAGAGATCGCCCCGGATGTATTCGTTCTCTTGGACGACGGCTTGGCCTACGTTCGGGAAGGTGACACCATCTACGCCGAAGAAGAAGGACACGATCAGGGCGCCGGAGGTCTAGCTGTGGTCCCCGCCGGGCAGGAGGACATCACCATTGAGTCCGCCGAGGAGTGCCCCGGGGAGTGCATCTTCATCGAGCCCTAACTTAATAAACCGGCCTCAGGCGCCTTTCCACAACATTTCACCACTGCGGTGGGCGCTGCTCGCATCCATTGTCTCCTTGTTCCGAGAGCGGGATGGCGCCGGGATAGATTCCATCCATTTGCAGCGCGACCTTGGCCGGGTCCGTGACGGGTTGGCGAAGCGAATCGTCAAGAAGCCAGGCGTTGCCTGTGGCGGTATGTCATCGGATCCCCCCACATCGACAGGAACGCAAGCGTCGGCTGCAGGCGGGGCCGGCGGTTTAGGATGCAAGCGGCCGGTTACCGAGACCTCCGGCTTGGGGGGGCGCCGACAGCTTTCCGGGTTCGGTCCTCAGCTTCTTGTGCGAGACACCACCACGAAGCCGGTATGGCCCACCATCTGGTGCCGGGGACGGACCGAGAGACCGTACACATTCCATTCCCGGTGGAGAGTTTCGAATATCTCGGTTTCGCAGAACCCACCGCCGGACTTCATCTCCTCCACCAGCTTCTGCACCTGCGGAACGGTGGGCAGGTAGGAACAGAACACGCTACCCGGCGGCTGTGACGCGGCCGCCACTTGCGCCGCATGCCACGGTTCGGGAATGTCCAGCACCACCCGTTCGGGCCCCACCTGGGCGATGGCCTCCTCCACCGGCCCCTGGCGAAGCTCCAAGTGAGCGGGCACTTCACCGAACCACCGTGTGATCATCTTGCGGGCATGGGCGGCGTGGTTTGCCCGGACCTCCGCCGAGACCACCTGGCCGCTCTCCCCCACTGCCCGCGCCAGGGCCATGGCCAACGCTCCCGACCCGGTTCCCCCCTCCACCACAGTCATGCCCGGAGCGATGTCCGCCCACATCAGGATCGGTCCGATGTCCTTGGGATACACCACTTGGGCGCCCCGTTTCATCTTCAGGATGAAGTCGGCCAGCCGGGGACGAAGCAACCGCAGCCGCGCCCCCGAAGAGGATCGCAGCAGCCTCCCCTCGGGCTGTCCGATGATGTCGGCGTGCGGCACCACTCCCATGTGGTATTCGAAACGCCGGGACGGGTGCAGCAGCACCAAGAATCGCCTTCCCTTCCCGTCGATCAGAAGGGCCGTCTCCCCCTCCTGAAAGGGACGGTGGACAGTGGTTTCCTCCGTCATGCCGAACGACGATCGGCTATGCGAAGCACGGTCACCTTTTTCATCCGGCAGAAGGCGCAGTCCTCCCCGGGAGTGGGCTGCCCGCATTGGCGGCATAGCGACAGGTCCGGTGGGTCGGGAGGAAAATATGCCGCCCCCCGGTCGAGGAACCCGAACAGGAACTGGGCTTTGAGACCCGGAGACTGCTCCTCCAACAGGTTCAGCCACCCCTTGTAGCGGTTGAGAGTGTTGCCTGCCGCCATGGGGCACTCATCTATCTCGTACTCGATCCCCCTGAGCACCGCATAGGCCGCCGTCTCCCGCTCCGCCACCCTGACCAGGGGTTTCACCTTTCGCACCAGTCCCTCCTCGGAGGCGGGAAGCACCGGTCGTTGCCTGGCCAGGAAGTCCACCTGCCACCTTAGAACGTTCCCCCACAACACCGCCGCCTCGTCGTCGAGGTTGTGGCCCGTCACCAGCACGGCATAGCCCCGGCGGGCGGCCACCCGGTTGAGCAGGTAACGCTTGGAAAGACCGCAGGCCGCGCATGCCACCCTGCTGGTCACCTGGCCGGCTTCGGGCACCGAGAACCCGTGTTCTCGCCCAAGATCCACCACCTCCAGCGACAAGTCGCGACGTGCGGCGAATTCCTGGCTGAACCGCAGTCCGTCGGAACTGTATTCGTCTATTCCCAGGTGCAGATAAACGCCGTCCACCCGGTATCCCAGCACGGTGAGGATCTCCCACAGCGCCAGACTGTCCTTTCCTCCCGACACTCCCAGCACCAGGCGCTCCTGGTCGCCGAACATGTGGTAGTCGGAGATAGTCCGTTCCACCTGGCGGTGAATGTGGGCGATGAAATGATCCCTGCAGAACCCGGCGTTGTGACGCCGGACGGCGATCACCGCCCGCTCCCGGCACACCCGGCATTTCACTGCCTCGTCATCCCCCAGAGATGACCGGGCGCAACTCGATGGTGTCGTCGGGATAAACCCGCTCCTCGTCGGTGAGAAGTTGGTCTTCCCTGATGACCAGCACCGACTCGGACAGCAGGTCAAGCCGGTTGAGCAGAGCCCTGACGGTCCTGGGCCCCTTCACGTCGATCTCCCTGCGAGGCTGGTGCATCAGCACTTTCATTGGAATACCGAAACCACCGAGGTCAGCAAGGTCAGCACCAGAGCCATCACCAGTATCCACACCAGGACTCTTCGCATGCGGTTGCCTATCAAGACCACTCCTTTCGCCAAGTGTCTAGCCTTAGATCACTACCTTATACCCACTGTCGTGAAAAGCAACCACCTCAAACGCCTGGCGAGAAACTACGCTTTCGGCGGCGCGCGCACCGGAGATTTCTGGCTGATGGCCGCCGGCCTGTTGATGTGGCGCTGGGTGGCCAGGCGACAACGACGGCGAGGCTGACCTCCGTGAACGGGCGCCTCAAGGTTCTGTGGAGCGGCGCTCGGCTTCGATCCCGCCGGGTCGGCCCCTTCAAACCATGCGGGCCAGTTCGGAGATGGCCTTTCTGATTCGTTTGCGTCCGCGGCGCCTTCCCACCCAGTAGACGATTCCCATGGCGGCCGCCGCTCCCAGTCCTTTCAAGAAGAGGGGGCTCTTCATGGACTCGCCCGTTTCGTTCAGAGTGTCCACGATCTCCCGGGCTCTCAACTCCAGATCCTCCCGGGTCACCACCGAGGCGCGTTCACTATTCATTCCCGGTCCTCAGTCTTGTGGCCACTATCGCTGCCGCCAGGCCGAACACGACTGCCACGAGGGCGGCTGCGGCGGATGTCCACCACTGGCCGTCGGGCAGGACTTCGGTTAGAAATCGGTGCAATCCCATGGACAGCATCACCACTCCCAGTCCCACCAGCAAGGCTGCCATCAGGGCGGTGGCCACCGAACGGCCGATCCTGCGCAGAGGGTCCACCGTCTCCTGGCGCAGATACTGCTTGGTCAACTCAACCAGGTCGGCAACCTGCTGCGGCAACTCTTTGTGGTCGGTCATCAATTCCAAAGGCTACACGGGCAAAAATCCCACCGGCCCAAGGATTTGAGAGGCGCGCCTTGCCGGCGCCGTCCCACAGCATGCAATCCCAATCCAGTTCCTGGGGAACGCCAATCTGCGCACAGCGTACCTTCCAGTCAAGCCGGCTCCCCGAGAGTCGACGCCTGTCCCCATCTCAGCAACCGCAGTGGGTACCAGGGAGTGGTGTCGTGACCAGTTGGACCCACCGGTGACTGTCCTATTCTCCACCTAAGACGCACGTTTTTCTAAAAGTGTGGCTATCATGGTCCCTGTACATGGTGTCTTCCCAGATGTGCAGGTATCCGACTAGCCTCCCAATGGCGCGCAGGCGAGAGGAGCACAGTCGTATGGATACCCTGTTCTTTGCCGCCACATATATGCGCGGCTACATGGGTTGTCCCGGCTCCCGGGTGGCTTACCCGGGCGGGACTGTTTACCGCCCTTAGACGACGCCACCACCCGGGAGCCGAATATGGCCCCCGGCCGCGGCGTCAGTTTCACATCCACCGGGACAGGTCCTTGGTTCAAGGGTCAAGACTCCGACAGCAGGGACCCGATCCTATAGGATGACGATCAGATCATAAGAAACCCATACATCGAACCAGCCAACACAAGACAAAGGAGAATCCAATGAGCAAAGGTGAGATCAACGGAGTAGACACGGCGCATCTGCTGTTTGCCCGGGGAGTGGTCGGAGAGACACCGGCCGCGGGCGACTACACGTGGAGAGCCTCCAACGAGTGGGTGCACGGAACCCACAGCAAGACGGAGATCGGCGGGTACTTCGGACTGGGTGAAGAGCGCGCCCACAAGTCGACCTACCAACTGGAAGCCGACCATCCTCTGGAGTTCAACGCCGAGGACAACGCCGCCACTCCGGTGGAGATCGTTCTGGCGGGCCTGGCGAGTTGCCTGACCGCCGGCGTGGCGGCCGTGGCCGAGAATCGCGAGATCAAGCTTCGTTCCGTAAAGGCAACGGTGGAAGCCGATATGAACATCGGAGGCATTCTCGGAGCAGATCCCGAGGTGCGAAACGGATTCAGCGACGTGCGGGTCAGCTACCAGATCAACGCCGACGAGACCAGCGCGGCGGATGTCGAGGCATTGGTCGCCCAGTCGCAAAAGATATCGGCCGTGTTCGACATACTGACCAACCCCACTAACGTGACCGTGCAGGTCAACTAACAGGCGAGGGAGGGTGCGCGTTGACACTGTCGTAATTGGGGCCGGGCACACCGGCCTGGCGGTTAGCTGCCTCCTTTCCCAGCGCTCGATCGACCATGTGGTCCTCGAGCGCGGGGAGGTGGCCAACACTTGGCGGACGGAGCGCTGGGATGCGCTTCGTCTGCTCACTCCCAACTGGCAGACCAGGTTGCCCGGCTTCGCCTACGACGGAGACGATCCCGACGGCTTCATGACCATGCCAGAGATCGTCGACTTCTTCGACCGTTACGCCCGAATGGTCGATCCGCCCCTCCACACCCATACCACCGTCACCTCGGTGCGCAGGGACGGCGAGGGCTACCAGGTCTTAACCGACCGTGGGGTGTGGTCGTGCCGCACGGTGGTGCTAGCCACCGGCGGGTTCAACCTACCCAAGGTCCCCCCCGTCGCCGCGGCGCTCCCGGGCTCGATCGACTCGGTGACCCCGCTCGACTATCGGCGCCCGTCGGACCTGCGGGAAGGCGGTGTACTGGTGGTGGGAGTATCCGCCACCGGAGTGCAACTGGCCGACGAGATCCACCGTTCCGGGCGACCGGTGACGGTGTCGGTGGGCGAACACGTCCGCATGCCCCGGGTGTACCGCGGGAAGGACATTCGCTATTGGTTCGAGGTCACCGGCCTGTCCGACGAACGCTACGACGAGGTGGATGACATCCTGCGGGCCCGCACGGTCCCCTCCCCCCAGTTGGTGGGCACGCCGCAGCGGCTGATGCTCGACCTCAACGCCCTGACCGACCAGGGAGTGCGCATGGTGGGCCGGCTGGCCGGCATCAGGGACGGCATGGCCCAGTTGTCGGGGTCACTGCACAACAAGTGCAACCGCTCCGACCTCAAGATGGGCAGGCTGCTTCTCACTATCGACGAGTGGATCACCGAGAACGGCCTGGATGCCGAGTACGACCCTCCCCACCGCTACGAGCGGACCCGCGTCGAGAAGTCACCGCCTCTGAGTCTCGACCTCCGAAGCGGGGAGATCAAGGCCGTCGTGTGGGCCACCGGGTACCGGCCGGACTACTCCTGGCTGGATGTTCCGGTGCTCGACCACAAGAGCCGCCTCCGTCACGACGGCGGAGTCGTCACCGGCGCGCCCGGCATGTACAGGATCGGGTTGAATTTCCTGCGCCGACGAAAGTCGAGCTTCATCCACGGCGCCGAAGACGACGCCCGCGACCTGGTCGACCATCTGACCGCCTATCTGTCGACCCGCGTCCCCGTGAGAGCCGGATGACCGACGGGACGTATGCTTCACCTTTCTCCGGTGCGGTGATGCTCCCTTATGCATCGATTCAGCCGATTAGGTAGCGGTCCACCGCCGAGTCAGCCATCAGGACCCCAAACAGCAGGGCCAGGTATGCGAGCGAATAGACATATAGCGCCCTGGCTGTCTGGGTTCCGTCATCCCTTGCGAGCCGGATTGCCCGGATGATGAACCCAGCACCCAGTGCGAAGGCGCCCACCAGGTAGATCCATCCAACCGCCCCGGTGGTGGCAAGCAACAGGGAGACACAAACCAGCACCACCGTGTAGATCAGGATCTGACGTTTGGTGGCAGCCAGGGTGGAGACGACCGGCAGCATCGGGATCCCGGCGCGGGCGTAATCGTCCTTGATCAACAGAGACAGTGCCCAAAAGTGCGGGGGCGTCCACATAAAAATGATGGCAAAGAGGTAGAGGGCCGGCAATTCAACCGTTCCCGTTACAGCGGCCCATCCCACCAGCGGCGGGACTGCACCTGCCGCGCCTCCGATGACGATGTTCTGGGGGGTGGTCCGCTTGAGGCCTTTGGTGTAGACGAATATGTATATGAGGGTGCCGCTCAGGGCAAGTACGGCGCTGAGAAGGTTCACAAAGACCGACAGGATTGCGAAGGCGGCCAGGTTGAGAACGGTCCCGAAGACGAAAGCCCGCCTCTTCGATATTCTGCCGCTGGCAACCGGGCGGCGGCGGGTGCGGCGCATCTTCCGGTCCAGGTCAGCTTCCAAGCCGTGATTGAGAGCGTTGGCGCCGCCGGACGCCAGGTAGCCGGAGACGACAACCAGGGCGGTCAACAGGGGATCGGGCCAGCCCTGGGCGGCCAGAAACATGCTGCCCAGTGCGGTGATCAGCAGCAGGGAGATGATTCGGGGTTTGGTGAGCTCGACATAGTCGCGCAGGACTGGGTACTGGCGAGTGGCGGAAACGCGCATCAACCAGAGATCTGCGAGCGTCGGGTTCGCACGTGAAACGTGACGGGATCGAGCTGTACCGTGGCCATCAAGACCATTGACACCAATGACAGAGTGGCAAAGGTCAGGTGGAGGGATGCCATGAGGGGGGATGAACCCAGCAATGCTGTGAATGCTCCCACCCCTATCTCGAGCACCAGGAACCAGGCCGTGAGAGCGGCCATCCAGCGCAGCTGCCTAAAAGTCGCTCCCTGGTTCCAAGCGACATAGCAGGCGCGAAGGACCAGCACGGCCACGATCGCCACAATGTAGCGGTGACCCATGTTGACCGTGAACCCCATACCCCCTGGGATGCGAGACCCGACACACAGCGGCCAACTGGTACAGATGGATCCGTAGCCGATCCCCACCATGTAGGAACCGTAGAGAATCACCACCAGCAGACCGCCCGCTCCCATCCACGTCGTCATCCGGCTTTCTCTGGAAACCGTGATGTCCAGGTCTTTTGGAACACCGCTTCGATCTTCGGGGTGACCGGCCAGCCAGGCGATAGCGAGACCGGCCACGGTCAGCTCTGCCAACCCCAGGTGGATCAGGCGCGTCCACCACGACAGTTCGCTCAGCACGGTGACACCACCGAGGACCGCCGCGCCAACGACCAGCCCCGTGCTTGCGGCGGTCGCAGCCACCGCCGCTCTCGACGTCCGCATATGGCGCCAAGCCAGCACCAGTGAAGCCACCACCAGAACGCCCAATGCGGTTGCGGCCAGGCGATGGGTGAATTCGAGCCAGATGTGGTAGTCGAGCGGCGGGATTATCTGCCCGTGACACAGCGGCCAATCAGGACACGCGTCCCCGGAACCCGTGACCCGGACCACCCCACCCAGGGTGACCTGAGCAATAGCCGCAATCAGGCTCAGCAGCGTCACCACTCTGTATCTTGTCTCACCGGTGTTCCTACCGGCAACGGACTGCGGCATTGTTAGTCCTTTGCACAATTCGGATATGATTCTCCAAGCGCGATCCTGAGTTCCTGGAGGGGGTTCTCGACAGCTGCCGTATCAAGCCTTTCGCATTTTAGCCCGTCCGCCATAGCCGACCGAGTCAGCGCCTCCCCAGGATGCGAGACTGCTTTGATGGCGCTCACATCGGCCTCATCCGGATCGTTGTGTTCCAGGACCAGCTGTTGCAGGTCGGAGAAACGGGGCACAGACATCGGCGCCGACTCCGCGGCGGAGTACCTTTCTTGTTCCCTGAAAACTTCAAACGGATCCCACTCCGAGTCAACATCAATCGATGCCTGGGTCGCTTCCTCGCCCGCGAGGTCCGCCAAAAGCACCTTGACCCCGTGGAGCGCACCTCCCAGAGAGTCCTTCCTCTCGGCAGGCAGATCCGCTCCAACCGCCCCCCGGAGCGCGGTCACCGTCAATCAGCTGAACAGCTGTGAAAGGCCGTCCCAAGCATTACAATTCATTCGATCGGTATGACAAAGCTCGTCGGCCTACTGGTCTTGCTCTCCTGTCTGGCAATGGCATGCGATTCCTCTGGCACAACCTCAGCGACGGTAGTTCTCGAACCGGTGGCCGATCGGGCGCCTTCCGATCCGCAGGCGCCTGCCGGTGATTGGGTTTCCGGAGTCAACGCGGCGGGCTGGGACTTTCATCGGCGCCTTGCGGGCAACGCAGTCTCAAGCCCCGTCAGCATCGCCATCGCCTTCAGCCTGAGCCGGGCAGGAGCATCCGCCGACTCCGGGATGGTCCTCGACAGTATCTTCGGATTCCCCGAAGAAGGTCTCCACGAGGCCGCCAACGCCGTTGATCTTGCACTGGCCCAAGCTTCGACGGAACCAACCGTCCTGGAAGTGGCCACCCGGCTCTTCCCGGACGACGAATTCTCACCACTGCAAGAATTCCTCGCCACCGCCTCTGCACACTACGGAACGACCATCCAACCGGTCGACACGGCCCAGGGCACGGCCGCGGCCGACACCATCAACCGATGGGTGTCCGAAAAGACCCGCGGTCTCATCCCGAGCATCGTCAACGAAGCCGTGGTACAAGACCAACAGTTGATCCTCGCCAACACTGTGTACCTGAAAGCCGACTGGTCATGGCCGTTCCTGGCGGAGTTGACCAGCGACGGTCAGTTCACCACCCACTCCCAATCGTCCGTGACAGTACCGTTCATGCGAGACAGAGAACCCGTTCCTCGTCGTTACGTTCGACTTCAGGACGCCGACGGCGTCGAACTGCCCTACCAGGGCGGCAAGCTGGCCATGTGGATCATCGTCCCCCACCAGCCCGACGGTCTCCCCGCAGTCGAGGAATCCCTCGACGCCGACATACTGACCGCAATGCAAGACACCGCCACAGAGGGGCATGTCAACCTGGCCATGCCCAAATGGGAACAGACCCTGCCACCCACCGACCTGTTCGAGTGGCTCTGCCCCCAGGGGTTCTGCGCCGGTGCAGGATTCGACGGCATCTCCCCCGGCATCTTCATCACCGCCGCTCTCCACGGCGCCAAAGTAATCGTGGACGAAAAGGGCACGGAAGCAGCAGCAGCCACCGCCATGGCCTTCCAAGAATCCGCCCCTCCCCCGCCCGATCTCACCATCGTGGCCGACCGTCCCTTCCTATGGACCATCATCCACCAAGAAACCGGCGCGCTGCTGTTCATAGGCCGCCTGACCGACCCCACCGCGTAACAAACCTCGGTTCTCCAAGACTCGTATTAGCCAGTGTTCTGCAACCAAAAGGAGGCACGCTCCACGTTCCAATGGACTGTGGTGAACTATCGTGATCCCCTACCTGCCGGTCAAAGTACCTCTCCTCTTCTGTAGGTCTGGTGGTAACCGACAGACGGCAACACGCTGTAACCAGGGAAACTCTTGTTTCCTCGGTATCGGAGAAGGACGCTCTGCTACCTACCGGGTGTATCAGACCACTACGCCCCGCATTTACGACAGTAGCTATCGTCGCAGGGACCGGCCCGGGGACTTCGTTGTCCGCACCATGGACGACGAGACGGTGTTCGGGGTGGAGTCGTACCGCAAAAGCTATGTTGAGGCTGTCCGCAACGGCTGGCTGTCGGACTATCGGAACTTCGCTTTAGGCGTCAACAACCTCGAAGCCTACGAAGAGGCAAACCGGCTTGCGCGGGAAAGAGAGTCCAAGGGCAGGACCAAACTGACGACCGTGGATTTTCTTGTAGGGGTTCATGAATTCCCCGGAAGGATCGCCGTCTTCCCCGGAACGATATAACGATTGGGGGAGAGGGAACATAATGATTGGGGAGGAGGGAACGATTCGGAAAGCTCTCATGGAATCCAGTCCCACCACCAAAGCGGACACCGAACATCTGACAGTGGCGGATTTCGACACCAGCACAGGAGAAACCCTGATCCTACTGGAGACTTCGCATCGGGTCGGACCAGCGTCTTCTTGGATACCGACGAGTTCCTCGCTTTTCTTGATGACTGCCATCAATCGGTTAACTACCCAAGCCCCCCTACTAGCCGAACCGCCAGCCTCAACCTGTCCGCCCCCGTCGGGACAGATCATCCCCATCGAGGCCAACCTGGCAGCATTGCGCCTCGTACGAAGTGTTAAACCCATCACCACCCGGGAGAACCAACAGACCCCGGCCAAAGGTCGGCCTAGTGACCCGGTCCGCCCTTTCGACACAGGTGAACCCGACCCCGGTGCCCAAGAGGCCAGATGCACCTCACCTTCGGTAGCGGTCGAGAGGATGTCACACCCCTGGGATATGGTTACTCCCAACGTGACTGGGACTGGCTGGAAGGATTGGGTGTATCAAGTCGTTGAACAGCGCCGAGACTCGGTCTGGAAGGGAAAGCGAACCATGATCATCCTTCAAGGCCCACCCGCTGTCGGGAAGACAACGGTGGCAAGATGCCTAGCCCGTCAACATGGAATCGCTGTCGTGGACACAGACCCGATCAAACGGGGCATAGGCATCACACAAGACCACCTCCCTGAACACACCCCAACAGATACCATCCCGGTCCCATCAGACGATGCAAAAGGCAAAAACAGGTACAGGTGGGAAGGAGCCTTAGCCTCTGCATCGCTAGCGGCAGTGCTGTTGGCTGCCGAACTCATGGACCAAGGGTTCGACACGGTAGTGGCCGGCCTAGACACCGAATGGCTAAGTTCCATATCCCCCTGGACAGAAACGATCGCCCGATTGGTGTCACCTCACCATCTCTTTCCCGTGCGACTCGATATACCCCCGGAGATGGGTTATCAGCGGCTACGACAGCGACCAGGCCATTGGCGATTCCCGCCTAAAGAAAACCGACCGCCGCGCGGAGAACGCCTCACCATCAACACCACCGGCCTGGCCCCTTCCGACATCGCCGATGCCATCATTAGACAAAGCCCAATAGCAACACCGTCAACATCGGATCCGCAAGACATCCAGGAATCGATCACACCCGGTCCTGGCCCCGTGGGAAGGCCGTAACCGGACAGGTTAGGTCACAAATCGGGGGAATGTCTGGACCCTTCGTTTCAGTTGGGAGACCTCAGAGGCCAAGATCGAAACTTGTGGAGCGGTAGGGCCGCTTGGGATGGTCTTGGCTGGGAACGTCCAACGGAGCCGGCGATTCCCGGCCGGCGGGGCTTTGTAACGACAGGTCTCTGTCTAGCCGGGTGATGAGACGGATGACGTCGGGTGCTTCGAACACCCTGTACCTTGCTTTGCCGACAATCCGTGCTTTGAGCACACCGGACTCGGCGAGTTGATTCACGGCCTGGCCGGTAGCGACTGTAGATCGTTGGATCATCTCAGCGGCCGAGTTAACGGTGAAGATCGGACAAGCCGCTAGCACACCCAGGAGGAGGTCTGTGGACGATCCTCTGCGAACCGGCCCAGCTCGGGCGCGCAGGTCTGTCTCCAGTGAGGAAACAGCGTGCAAGTAGGCGTGGGCCTCACCGCAGGCATCTTGGGTGGCCTCCAAGAACAGACCCAACCATTCTTCTGCTCCGCGGTCTCGCGCCGGGTCGTCACCAGGTCCCACATGACGCCAGGCTGACAGGCCATCAAAGTAGGCGTCGCGGGATCTGGCCAACACCGCGCTAACTGGGGGCACGAACTCAGGAGCGACTCCCCTCCTCCGAAGGATGGCATGGATCAGCGCGCGTCCAACCCGGCCGTTGCCGTCCGCGAACGGATGAATGGTCTCGAACTGTGCATGGGCTATTCCCGCCTGCAACAGCGGCGGAACATCCATTCGGTTCACAAAGGCCATAAGGTCCTCAAGGAGCGTGGGAACTTCCTCTGGTGGCGGAGGAACATACGACGCTCCCACCGGCGTGTAGGCCGACGTGCCGATCCAGTTCTGGATGTCCCGAACCCAGCCTCCCAAACCGGGATGCATAGACGGCGCCAAAAGCCGGCGGTGCACCTCTAACAGATCATCGGTCCGTAGCGGCCCACCCGAAGACGCCAGGCGAATCGCTTCTTCCATCGCTTCGATGTTGGCCAACACCTCCACCGCTCGTTGATCCGACGACCGGCCCCCTTGGCGGTGTTCTGCCTCCGCTGTGAGAAGCCGCCGAGGAGCAAGCTCAATGGCTTCTATCCGAGACGACGCAACGGCTTCCACCCGCAACAGCACCTGGGAGAAGGTATCCAGCGGGTGGGGGCCACTCCCTGCGTACCGCCTGTTCAATCCCGCTAACGCCTCCTGGGCCTGCGCAGCAGTCGCCACCACATCCAACGACAACCGCGGTGCCCACCCAGCCAGACAGTCCGGCACAAACGCCTTATAGCGTCCCCCGCGTCTCTCTCTCGCTACCGGAGCGTCGAACCGGGGCTGCCAATATCTAGAGACATAACGGCCCACAACCTTTCCCCCAATCTAACCTAACCGAACCATCTCGCCTAACCTTAGCTTACAGGAGGTGGCGGTTTGTCTCTCCTTTCGGCCATGATCCCTCTGGCACCAGGATGTTTTGAAGGACATCTGACCATAGATCAATGCGGAAACGGGAATTGTGAGGCGTGGTAGCCCCTAGGAGGCTGCTGAGTATTGGTGTTGGGGTGGTGGTGGGTCCTGGGCTTGATCTCGAAGAGCGGAGCGGTGGGCGCACCGGTTCCGGGGGGCGGTGGCCGGTGTCCTCCAGTGTTTGCTTGTTCTCTGGTGGGGGTCCCCGGGTTTAAGTGGGGTTGGTGGCCCATCCGGTGGTGGTGGGGTGCAGTCTGAGGTTGATGAGCCTGCGCAGGTTGATCGCCGCTACGCGGGTGTGTAGTTGTTGTCGGTTTCGGGTTGTTCCCCGGTATCGGAGTTTGCGGTGGCCGTTGGCGACCAGCAAAGCGATCAGCCGTTCGACCGTCGGCCGGTACTTGTTTACCGGTGTTTGGTGGGGGATCTTTCCATTTTCGGCGGGCAAGCACCAATAAACGGTCATGGGGACCTATGAGCATTTGGCGTCCTCTTTTGCTGGTGGTGCAACGACTCCGAAAACCACAACCGGTGCAGGCTTTTGCGAACCGGACCCGTCCTTTCGGGCTGATATTCACCGTTACCCCGGCCGGGCAGGTCACCTGCCGTCGGTCGTGATCCACGTCGAAATCGTCACGGGTGAACTGGTCAACACCCAACCGATGGTTTCTCTTTTGGGGTATGGGCTTGACAGTGACGGTATGGGGCTTGTCAAATTGTCTTTGTGAGGGTGTGGGTTCATGGGTTTTAGTGGGTTAAGTTCATTCGGTTGGGGAAGTGGATTTCGAGTTGGTTGAGGGCTAGTTTCCAGCCGTGGGTTCCGGTGCCGAGGTTTCCTCCTCTCTTGTTGGCGATGTTCCGAGCCGCCAGGCGCAGCAACTTCAGAGCGGATTGGTCGGTGGGGAAATGGCCCCTGGTTTTGGTGACTTTCCGCAACTGGTAGTGAACGCTTTCCACCAGGTTGGTGGTGTACACCACTCGGCGAAGCTCGGGAGGGAACCGCAGGAACGGGGTGAACTCTTCCCACGCCCGTTGCCATATTCGTATCACACCGGGATAGCGGTTTCCCCACTGGTCATCGAGTTCGTCCAACGCCTGGGCGGCCGCCTCGGCGTTCACCGCCGTGTACACGGCCCGTAACCCTCTGACCACCATTTTGCGGTCTTTCCAGCTGCAAAGCCGCATAGAGGCCCGCAGGAGGTGTATGACACAGGTCTGGACCAGCGCCTGAGGCCAGGTGGCCTCAATCGCGTCGGGGAGTCCTTTCAGGCCGTCACAACACACGATCAGCACGTCCTCCAGGCCTCGGTGGCGTATCTCGGTCAGCACTGACAGCCAGTACTTGGCGCCTTCGCTGCCGTCGCCCAACCACACACCGAGGACGTGTTTGCTTCCTTCCACATCGACCCCGACCACTATGTACGCTGGGCGGTTGATGACCGTACCGTCGGTTCGGACCTTAACCACCATGGCGTCTATGTACAGCAGGGGATAGCAGCGGTCAAGCGGGCGGTTCTGCCACTCGGTGAGCTCCTCGACGATCCCATCCGTTACTTTCGAAACCAGCGCCGGCGACACGTCCACACCGTACATGCGCTTCAACTCCGAACGGATGTCACGGGTGGACAGACCCCGGGCGTACAGGGCCACGATATTGGCGTTGAAACCCTCCAGGCGCCGGGCGCCCTTCGGAACGATCTTCGGTTCGAACGTGGCGTTGCGGTCACGGGGAACGTCCAGATCCACCGCGCCGATCTCGGTAAGGACCTGTTTGGGAGTGGTCCCGTTGCGGCTGTTACCCGAGCCGTGGCCGATCGGATCGCCGTGCTCATAGCCCAAATGATCAGTCAACTCCTCAGAAAGGGCCCGTTCCAGCACCCGCTTGGTCAACTCGGGCAGCACACCGTCAGGGCCAAGCAGATCCACACCACCAGCAGCAGCATCAGCCAGCACAGCATCCACCAGCTCGTCAGACACCACCCCGGCAGCCACACCAGCCGGCTCCGGTATCACATGATCAACAGACATTCAATCTCCTCTCCGGCCGGCACTCTCACCAGCCAAAGCAATCAGAGAACCCACCTCACACAAACATTTATACAGGCTCACGGTATGCCCGCTCTTTTTCAGCTGGGCGCGGACCTTGCCTGATCCGTACGCAGAATCGGCGATGACCTCTGTGCCCGACGGTTCGCCCGCCAACATCTTCAAACCGGTCTCCCCGTCGGGGGTATTGGCGGCGGTGACCTCAACGACGGTGATGATCTCCGTCTCCGGTTCGGCCGCTATGTGAGCCTTGTAACCGTCGCAAACGCTGCGACGATGTTTTGCGTCCGTGACGAGCCTGCGAGTCGACCACCGAGATCGTCCGATCCGAAGCCACCCGCCGAGCGATACGCCATCTGCCCTCCCGGTCGGGGTCCGGTTCCACGTCCTGGCCGACCACCACCCCCAACAACCCCACCGCCTCCGACTGCCCAGCATCCAGATCGATACCTCCGACCGCGTCCAACACCGCCTGCCCATCGGTGACCAACCCGTCGATCAGGTTGGAACGACTCTGCGGATCCGACCAATCACACGACGGCTTACCAGCCTGTTCACAGATCACGAGACAACACCACCTGCCGCGCTCGGGATATCACACGGCGAACCTTGCGTATCTGGGCACAGATCATCGTCACCGTGTCCTGGGTGACCACCGCATCATCCAAGATCGTAGAGTCCAACACCCGCCTGCGACGACCTCTCAATATCCCAGTTTCGTCCACCACCTTCCTAACCGCGTCGAAAATCCGCTCCGGTGTCTCACTTTTGCGTAGTCTCGCCCGCCACAGCGTCAACACCGTCGGATGAAACCCCCCATCCACCAGAGACAAACCCGCCGCGGCCTTCCAACGAATATCACACCGCAACCGACCCATTCGCCTCCCGATCCGACAGGCCCTCCAAAGCCTGTAACACCATCACCACCACCGACCCCGGAACCGACGGACGACCCCGAGGGCCGAACAACATTCTCGAACAACCCATCCGGGAACACCCCAGTCCGATGCTCGGCCAAAAACCGGTAAACCGACCCCTCCGGAACCAGATCACCGCACACCGCCATCGCGTCCAACAACTCCCGATCAAAACGCTCAACATACCCCAAAATTATCCCACAACCCACCCCTCCCCCCCCAAACCAAGCATCTCAACCACCCGAATAAATCAGCAGCCTCCTAGGCGGTTTTGTTTACACCACCTAATTCCAGCGAGGCCTCAACCCCTAACCAAGGACCTCCTCCCTAACCCTGCTCCCCAGCAAATAGCAGATACGGAGGCAGCAACTTGCCCACTTGGTCGGGGGCGTAAATCACAAAACACGTTCGTACACTGATACTGATACTTGCTACGCCGATATGGCTTCTGACCTGGGATAACATAGCATGATAAGGTGTCGGAGGAGGGACTTGAACCCTCACCCTCCTTGGAGGACTAGGCCCTCAACCTAGCGCGTCTGCCATTTCCGCCACTCCGACAAAGGTCAGGGAAGTATACCTCAGGCACCCGACTCAGATCTGCGGGGTTGTCTATCCTGGCAGTATGGCAGATTCGGGCACTTCCTCGGAGCGCTTGGATCAGACCAAATGGGACGTGATAGTGGTGGGGGCCGGCCACAACGGGCTCACTGCCGCCGCCTATCTGGCCCGGGCCGGCAAGAAGGTGGTGGTCCTGGAAAGGCGCCGCCGGATCGGAGGATCGACCGGCAGCGAGGAGCCCTGGCCGGGGGTGACGATCTCCACCTGCTCCTACATGGTGGGATTGCTCCACCCTCGCATCTGCGAGGACTTGGACCTCTTCTCCCGGGGGCTGCATCTGACTTTCCCCGACCCGCAGTTGTACGTGCCGATCGAGCCGGGGATCGGGATCGTCGACTACCTGGATGAGGATCGCACCTGGTCTGAGATGAGCCGGTGGGCCGCACCCTCGGACGTGAAAGGATTCGGAGCGCTGGTCAAGTACCTCAAAGGTATTCGCTCCAAGCTGCGACCCAGCAACGACGACGACCTGTGGCTGCACGAAGCACCCACCCGGGAGATGATCGCCGACCGGGTGGGGAACAACCCGGGGGTGATGCACACCCTGTTCGAGCAGTCCTTCGAAGACCTGGTGAGCGGTTTCATCTCCGATGAGCGGGTCCTGGATGCGATTGCCGCCAACGGGATCATCGGCACCAACGCCTCTCCCCGGGACCCCGGCACCGCCTTCGTCAAATTCCACCACGCCTCGGGCGGGCTGGCCGGACCTTCGGTGATGACCTGGGCCTTTCCCCGGGGCGGAACGATCGGGGTGGCCGAGGCCATCCGGAACGCAGCAGTCGCTCACGGCGCCGCCATAGCCACCGGCGCCACGGTAAGCGCCATCCTTCCCGGAAAGGGCGTCGAACTGCAGGACGGGCGACGCATCAAAGCGCCGGTGGTGGCTTCCAGCGCCGACCCGAGGCGGACCTTTGCCATGGTGGATGCGCACATACCCGAGCGGTTCGGCCACAAGGTGGCCAATTGGCCGATGGTCGGAACGGTGGGAAAGGTCAATTTCGCCCTCGCCCGCCTGCCGGTTATCAACGGCTTCGCCGACTCGGCGAAGGCGATGGTGGACATCGGGAGCGGCATGGAGAGACTCCATCAATCCCACCGGGCCACGACCCGCGGGCAACTGGGCCCGATCTGGGCCGAACTCTATCCCCAGACGGCATATGACGCCACCGTGGCGCCGGAAGGAGTCCATGTGCTGTCCTGCTTCGTGCAGCACCTTCCCTACTCATGGGCGGACGGTCACAGTTGGGACCGCCACCGGGACAAGGTCGGCCAGCGGGTGATCTCCATGATCGAAGAGTGGTCACCGGGGTTCTCCGACACGATCCTGCACCACGAGGTGGTGGGACCGCCCGACATCGAGGCCAAGACCGGGCTGACCGGAGGGCACATATTCCAGGGTGATCACCTGCCTGCCTACGCCTGGGACCAGCGTATGCCCTACCGCACGCCGGTGGATGGCGTCTACCTGTGCGGCGCCTCCACCCACCCGGGAGGAAGCATCATCGCGGCCTGCGGCCGCAACGCCGCTCTTCGGATCCTGGCCGACTCCCAACCGCCGACCCGCTGACTCATTCCCGGATCAGCGTCCGAGCCTGCTCCCGCACGTAGGATCGCATGTACCACGGACCACCGCTTCCCGCGCCCGAGGTGCCCGAACCCTTCCAGCCTCCGAAGGGCTGGATGTCGGGCCAGGCGCCGGTGGTGGAGCCCGCCCGTCGGTTGGCGTAGACAACGCCGACCTGAATGCGTTCAAAGAACCGGTTCACTTCCTCGTCGGTGCCGGCAAACACCCCGGCGGTGAGTCCGAAGATGCTGTCGTTGGCCTTGTCGATTCCCTCATCAAGAGAATCAACCGCGGTCACCGCCACGAACGGAACGAACAATTCCTTCTCCCAGATCCAGGTGTCCTGCGGCGCCGTAACCACGGTGGGCTGCACGAAGTTGCCCCGCTCCAGGTCGCCCTCGGTCACCACTTCTCCTCCGGACAGGACCTCGCCCCCGGCTTCCCTGACGGCTTCCACCGCCGAGCGGAAACGGTCCACCGCCTCCCGGTCAATCACCGGCCCCAGGAAGATCTCCCGGTTGCGAGGATCTCCGACCTCGATCTCGGCGGTCTTCTGCGTGAGCAGATCGAGGAATTCCTCGAAAGCAGGTCTTTCCACGTACACACGGGAGTTGGCCGAGCACTTCTGTCCGGACAGGCCGAAAGCGGCCCGCATCACTCCCTCGGCGGCCAGGTCGAGATCGGCGGAGGCAGTGACCACCGCCGGGTTCTTGCCACCCATCTCGCAGACCACCGGCTTGGGGCGGCTGCTGGCCACCGTGCGGTACAGATACATACCCACGTCGTAGGAGCCGGTGAAGGTGACCCCGTCGACATGATCGTGATGGGCGAGCCGGTCACCCGCCTCGTCACCGCCGCTTATCACCTGCAGGGCGCCGGAGGGAAGCCCGGCCCGGAAGAAGATATCAGCCAGCAACAGGCCGCCCAAGGCCCCGGTGTTGGAGGGCTTGAGCACCACCGTGTTGCCGGTGAGAAGAGCAGCCGAAGTGGGGCTGGCCACCAGGGCCATGGGGAAGTTGAAGGGAGAGATGATCGCCCATACTCCCCAGGGCCGCAGCACCGAACGGTTGGTGTCCCCGATCCCGTAGTCGCCCATGGCAGTCTCCAGACCGCCTGCCTCCTCCAGCCGGTCGCAGTAGTAGTTGGCAAAAGCCACGGCCTCGGAGACGTCGCCCAGAGCCTCGAGCCGGGTCTTACCGATCTCCAGACTCAAGAACCCTGCCAGAGTGGGGGTCTCCTCCTCCATGATCTCCGCCGCCCGGCGGACGATCGCCACTCTCTCCTGCCAAGCAGTGGCCTCCCATTCCGCCTGGAAAGCCCGTGCGGCGGCCACCGCGTCGTCTACGTCGTCATCGGTGGCCTGTGAGTAGACTCCCACCACCAACTCCGAGTCGATCGGAGAGCGTTCTGTATAAGTTTCTTCGGTGTACCGCCTATCACCATTGATCAGGAGAGGATGAGTCTGCCCGATCTGTTCGCTGGCGGTAGCCAGTCCCTCCTCGTAAGCCTGGTGGAGCGCCGGATCGTCATCCGACATGGTGGCATAGGTGATCTTTCCCATGGTTGTTTTACCCTTTGTGCGATTTGCTGGAAGACAAACCTAAAATTTAGCATGGGACAGTCTTCCCCCAATCCACGGATCCTCCTATGGCCTTCATTCGCCGTTTGCATGTCATCGACTCCCACACTGTCGGAGAGCCGACTCGGGTGGTGACCGACGGGTTTCCCGCACTGGAGGGCGCCACCCTGGCAGAGAAGGAAGCGGATCTGCTGGCCAACCATTCGGATCTGATCAAGATGCTGGTGGGAGAGCCGCGGGGTCACGCTCCGTGGCATGCGGTCCTTCCCGTAGCTGCATCCCATCCCGACGCGGACCTCTCCATCCTGATCCTCTCCTCGCTCGGATCCCTCACCATGTGCGGGCATGCCCTGATCGGTACGGTCACCACCTTGCTCGAAACCTTCAAGATCGAGCCCAGGGAGCCGGTGACCAAGGTGGTGGTAGAAACCCTGAGCGGACTGGTGACGGCGGAAGCCACCGTCGAAGGGACCAAGGCGACGTCGGTCACCTTCCAGGGAGTTCCCTCCTGGGTGGCCGCGACCGGGCTTGAGGTGAATCTTGACGGGCGAATATTCAAGGCGGACATCGCCTTCGGCGGTATCTGGTTTGCCCTGGTGGACGTGGAACAGACCGGCCTGCCGATTGCGGTGGACTCGATTCCCAACCTGGTGGCGCTCAGTCATCGCATCCGCCTGGGCCTGAACCGGATACTTGCCGAACGGGACGACTGGCCGGAGGGAACGCCCGGTCATGTCGACCAGTTGCTCTTCTTCGGACCTCCCAGCAGCCCGGGCGCCGATGGCCAGAACATGGCCACCTCCACCGGCCTGGGGTTCGATCGCTCTCCGTGCGGGACGGGAAGTTGCGCCCGCATGGCCTGGCACTTCGGGAGGGGAGAACTGGAAGTGGGAGACACTTTCGTCCACGAGAGCGTCCTCAACACCATGTTCACTGGAACCGTCAAAGCCGAGACCAGGGTCGCAGGACGAAAGGCCATCATCCCCACCATCACCGGATCGGCCTATCTGACCGGATTCAACCAACTGGTGCTCGACCCGAAAGACCCTCTGGGAGAAGGAATATTCATCCCCGCCGCCGGAGGAAGCTGAAACCGGTCTACTCGTACCGGCCCGAACCGAATGTCAGACCGTCGTGGAGCACCGCCCAGGTGTGTTTGTGCTGCTCTTCGCCCGTGTCAGGGTATTCGGAGACTGTATACCGCGACAGCCTGCACCAGGCTTGTTACGCCGGCTTCAGCACCTGTCCCCTGCGGGAGGACTCGTACAGGGCCTCCATCACGGCGGTGGTGCGACGACCCTGTAGACCATCCACCAACGGCGCCCTTCCCTCGGCCGCCGCCGTCACGAAGTCCTCCATCTGGCGGAAGTGCAAGGTGGGATCGGCGTAGCCGGACATGGTGAGAGTGTCCCCCCGGTCGACCGGAGCAGCGCTCATCAACTCTTCGATCTCGGGTGAAGGACCGCCGGGCACGTCCCATTGCTCCAGATCATCGTCAACCAGACCCACAGTTCCCCTGGTTCCGCGGATGGTGAGGCTGCGCGGCCGGGGATTGACCGCCGCGGTGGTACTCGCCACGGTGGCCAGCACGCCGTTGGCAAACCGCAGGACTCCGAAAGTCTGGTCCTCCACCTCGATCCGATGGAGAGGGGAGGTGGTGTAGAACCCGGCCACCGCCTCCACGTCGCCCAGCATCCAGATCATCAGATCGAGCGTGTGGCTGGTCTGGGTGACCAACGACCCGCCTCCCTCGCTCTCCCACTTGCCCCGCCATTCACCCGAGTCGTAATAGGGCTGGTCGCGGTAGGAGAATCCGGTGCATTCCGCCATCAGGGGCTGCCCGATCAAACCGCCGGTCACCGCCTCTTTCATCCGAAGGGCCGTATCCATGAAGCGGTACATGTAGATGCATCCCAGCGTCACGCCCATCTGGTCGGCGGCTTCGATCATCCGATCACAGTCCGCCACGGTGTTGGCCATCGGCTTCTCGGTGAGAACATGCAAGCCCTGGCCGGCGGCTGCGATGGCCATGGGGGCGTGATCGCCGGTGGGTGAAGCCAGACACACCGCGTCTATGCCGCCAGACCCGATCAGTTGACGCCAGTCGGTGAAGACTTGGGTCACGCCGTAGGTCGAACCGAAGGCAGTGGCTTTTTCCCGGTTGCGGGAACAAACAGCCGTCAACCGGCCGCCGCCTGGCCGCATCGCCAGCGCCCCGGCAAACAAGTGACCTCCCCCACCCGTGCCGATCAGACCGAATCGCAGACTCATGGCCGGAGGGGGAAAGAACCGGAGTGAAGGCGAACGGCCGTGAACATCGTTTTTACTATACGCAGAGCATCCCCAACAAGGAGATTCCCATGCGTCGAGTCCCGACCACCGCGGCAGCCGGAGCGGAACTGGTTCCTCTCTTCCGAGATCATTTGAAGCTGTGTAATGTCCAACCGGGCGAGACAGTGCTCGGCTTCACCGACACTATGAGCAATGAAGCCTACGTCACGGCGCTGGCCGGCGCCGCCCGGGTGCTTGGCGCCAACTTCTTCCAGATCGTGGTGGCCAGTGACGAGGAGTGGATGAAGTCGAGGGCGATCGTCGACGCCTGGAGCGGATCCGACCTGGTGGTGGCGACTGTGACCACGGGATGGATTTACAGCGACGCCCACAACGCCGCTCTTGACGCCGGAGCGCGCACCCTGATGATCGAAGAACCCGAGGACATCCTCCGGCGTATGTTCCCCACCCCCGAAATCCGCCGGCGGGCAGAGGTCAGTCAGGCGCTGATGGAAGAGGGAACCACCTTGCGAATCCAATCCGAGGCGGGGACCGACCTGACTCTCAGCTACGAGGGACGCCCGGTTGGAATCCAGTACGGATACTCCGACACCCCCGGCCGCTGGGATCACTGGCCGTCGGGTCAGGTGGCGGTGGCCCCCTTGGAGCACTCGGCGGAAGGAACGCTCGTGCTCGACGAGGCCGACTGCCTGATACCCCTGGGTCGCTACATCATGTCTCCCATCCGCATCGAACTTCGGGAGGGAAACATTGTCTCGATGGAAGGCGGCGCCGATGCCCGACTCACCAAGGATTACTTCGAGCTACCCCGCGACAAGCGGGCGTACGGGGTATCCCACATCGGCTGGGGATACGAGCATCGCGCCGACTGGAACGCGATGGGGTTGCGCTTTTGGGAATTGGGCGGAGTGATGGACACGGAGAGTTACTACGGAAACATGTTGATCGCATTCGGCTCCAACTTCATGCGGGGCCTCGACGGGGAAAACCGGGTGCCCTTCCACTTTGACATTCCCACCCGCAACCACTCGATCTGGGTCGACGACAAACAGATCATCGACCGGGGGAACTTTGTCATCCCCGAGTTGCAACTCGACTACCGGGAAGGAAGCGACCGATGACCAGCCTTGCAATACGAAACGCAGAACTGCTGGACTGCACCGGCGCCGACCCCCGGGCGAGCATGGATGTGGCGATCTCCGGTTCAGTTATCAGCGGCATCGGCGCCGGCGCGGCCAGTTCCCCCGACCAGGTGATCGACGCCACCGGGCTGACCCTGATGCCCGGGCTGACCGACGCCCACGTCCACATGGGTCTGGTCGACCCGGCGGGCGGGATCGGCGACCTGCCCTGGATCGATTACGTGTTCACCGTTCGGCGGGTGATCGAGAACACCCTCCAGGAGGGTTTTACCACCGTCCGGGACGCGGGAGGTCTGGATCCCCATTGGGCGCGGCTGGTGGAACAGGGCGTGATAGACGGCCCCAGGATACTGCCCTCGGGTTCGGTGCTGTCTCAGACCGGCGGCCATGGCGACCTGCGCCCCGCTCATCACATCGTGCATCCCCGGGGCAGCATTCCCGGACTTTCGGCCACTCCCGAGATAGTGGACGGTGTCGACGAGGTGCGCCGGGCGGCCCGTGAGCAACTGCGCAAGGGCGCCACCCAACTGAAGGTGTTCAGCTCCGGCGGGGTCCTCTCCCCCACCGACCCGTTCGACAGCCTCCAGTTCAGTTACGACGAACTTCGGGCGGCAGTGGAGGCGGCGGCCGATTGGCACACCTACGTGCTGGCTCATTGCCACACCTCCGACGCCATCCGCCGGGCATTGTCGGCAGGCATCCGCTCGATCGAGCACGCCAGCATTCTCGACGAGGACGCCGCTCAGCGGATCGTTGACTCAGACGCCTTCGCGGTGGTGACCCTGTCGGTCAAATACGACCTGCTGGCCGACCCGGAAGCGGCAAGACTGACACCGGCACAGATCACCAAACTCAAAGCAGTGAAGGCGGAGGTGAACCGCAGCATCGAGATCATGAGCGAGACCGGTGTCAAGGTGGGCTCGGGCTCCGACATAGTCGGCCCTCTCCAGGACAAGCGTGGTAGAGAATTACTCAACAAGGCCAGGTACATGAGTTCGGCCGAGGCCATCGCCACCGCCACCACCGGCAACGCCGACCTGTTCTACATGGAAGACCGCATCGGCACCGTGGAGGTGGGCAAGGACGCCGACCTCATCCTGGTGGAAGGCAAACCGCTGGATGAGATCGAACTGTTCGCCGACCCCGACCGGATCGTGGCCGTGATCAAAGGCGGCCGGGTCTACAAGGACACCGAAGGGAGGCTCGAAACATCCTGAAGGTGTAACAGGACCTCGGGCGACCCTACGTCAATTCGAATGCGGCCATCATCTGGTTGATTTGCCAGTGAGAGTATTCACTACTAACCCTGTGATCGCGGCTGCCATTGTCCACGTAGGGAATCGAGGCCACTCAAGGCTGTGTAGATCAATACCCAGTGGTGCAAAGAGGGGATTGAGCGATCTCTTGAACAATATCCACAAGACCCACAAACCTGCAATGATCGCTACTCCGTAGAGAAACGAGATACCAGCCATCCGCAAGCACCGCAGGCCAAGATTCATAAACCACACGTCTGTCATTGTAGTTCCCTGCTGTGACAACGGGCTATTGCGGCTTTTCGAGGCTATCTATCCGGGACTGCTATCGGGTCAGATTCCAATAGCGAACTCACCTAAGAGTTGTTTCTAAGCCAGAACCTGGGAGAGCTGACGGCGTTCTTTCTTCAATTCCGCCACCTCGTCCCGCAGACGGGCGGCGTATTCGAAGCGCAGTTCGGCGGCGGCTTGGCGCATCTCTTCCTCCAGGGAGAGGATCACCCGGGAGAGGTCGTCGCCGGTCAGGTCGATGACGTCCCGCTCCACCCTCGGGCCCTTGCGGCGCTCCACCGCCGGCGCCTCGGAGGCGACCAGTTCCAGGATGTCGGTGATGCGCTTGCGGATGGTCTGGGGGTCGATGCCGTGTCGCTCGTTGTACTCCAACTGGCGGTTGCGGCGGCGGTTGGTCTCCCCGATGGCTCGCTCCATCGACGAGGTGATCGAATCGGCGTACATCACCACCTGCCCGTCCACGTTGCGGGCTGCTCGGCCCATTATCTGGATCAGCGAGGTCTCAGAACGGAGAAACCCCTCCTTGTCGGCGTCGAGGATCGCCACCAGCGACACCTCCGGCAGGTCCAGACCCTCTCGCAGCAGGTTGATACCCACCAGCACGTCGAAGTCTCCCATGCGCAACTCCCGCAGGATCTGCACGCGTTCCAAGGTGTCGATCTCCGAGTGCAGGTACCGGGCCCGCACCCCCATTTCCAGCAGGTAGTCGGCCAGGTCTTCTGACATCTTCTTGGTGATGGTGGTGACCAGCACCCGCTGGTCTGCGGCAGCCCGGTGGCGGATCTCATCCAGAAGGTCGTCGATCTGTCCCCTGGTGGGACGCACGATCACCTCGGGGTCGACCAGTCCGGTGGGGCGGATCAACAACTCCACCGGCTCGGGCGATCGGCGCTGCTCAAACGGGCCGGGGGTGGCGGACATACAGATCACCTGCCCGGTGCGATCCAACCACTCGTCGAACCGCAATGGCCGGTTGTCCAGCGCGGAGGGGAGCCGGAATCCGTGTTCCACCAACACTTCTTTTCGGCTACGGTCGGCTTCGAACTGCCCTCCGATCTGTGGGATGGTGATATGGGACTCGTCGATGATGGTGATGTAGTCGTCGGGAAAGTAGTCCAGCAGGGTGTAAGGAGGCTCGCCCGCCTCCCGCCCGTCCAGGTAACGGGAGTAATTCTCGATTCCCGAGCAATAGCCGATCTCTCGCATCATCTCCAAGTCGTAGTTGGTCCGCATCCGAAGCCGCTGGGCCTCCAGCAGTTTCCCCTCGCTCTCCAGCACCCCCAGGCGCTCCGCCAATTCCTGTTTGATCTGGACGATGGCTTCGGCCATCCGCTCCTCGGGAGTCACGTAATGAGTGGCTGGAAACACGTGGAGTTCGGTCAATTCCTGAAGCTTTTCCCCGGTGACCGGATTCAAAGAGACGATCCGGTCCACCTCGTCACCGAAGTACTCCACCCGGATCACGGTCTCCTGGTAGGTGGGAAAGATGTCCAAGGTGTCCCCCTTCACCCGGAAACGCCCCCTGGCCAGGCTCACCTCGTTGCGCTGGTATTGAAGCATCACCAGCCGGCGCAGCGCCTCCGACAGGGGGAACTCCACCCCTCTGACCAAACGCAGCAACTGGCCTTCATACTGATCGGGAGAACCCAGGCCGTAGATGCAGGAGACCGAGGCGACGATGATCACGTCGTCTCGCACCATCAGCCCCGAAGTCGCCGAGTGGCGCAACCCGTCGATCTCGTCGTTGATGCTGGAGTCCTTCTCGATGTAGGTGTCGGTCTGGGGCATGTAGGCCTCGGGCTGGTAGTAGTCGTAGTAGGAGACGAAGTACTCCACCCGGTTGTGGGGAAAGAACTGGCGGAACTCATTGGCCAACTGGGCGGCCAGGGCCTTGTTCGGAGCGATGATCAGAGCGGGACGCTGAGCCTGTTCGATGGTCCAGGCCACTGTGGCGGACTTGCCCGACCCGGTGATTCCCAGCAGCGTCTGGAAACGATCTCCCCTCTCCAGACCTCTGCTCAGCGAGCCTATGGCCGTGGGCTGATCGCCGGAGGGGGAAAAGTCTGCCTCGACTTCAAAACTCTTCATGCTTGGGCCGAATCGTATCGGACTACTGGGACAACAGGCCCATTCTTTGAGCAACGCTGCGCGCCTGTTTGGCCAATGCAACCACGTCAGAGTCATTGCGGACCACCTGATCGGCCATGTCGAGCCACTCCCGGCGGGAACGCTGGGATGCTTTCCTTGCGGCGATATCGGTCTCGCTCATTCCCCGTCCCAGCAAACGCCCGTGAACAGTCACGGGATCGGCGTCCACCACCAGCACCGGCCACGCAGGCAGGACCTTCTCCGACGGCGCCGAGATCTCCACCGCCACCGGGCGGCTCGGATATCGGTCGACCTCTGCCATCATCCTCGACCGGATGTGAGGGTGGGTGACCGCCACCAGTTCGGAGAGTTGCGCCGGGTCGGAAAAGACGATCTCGCCCAGGCGGGACCTGACGATCCTGCCCTTCGACACCACCTGCGGCCAACGCTCGCACACCTGTCGGAAGGCTTCACCGTCGGGCTCCAGCACCGCGTGACCCAGACGGTCGGCATCGACGACGACCACGCCCAAATCGGAGAGAAGGGAGCAGAGCAGGCTCTTGCCGGACCCTATTGCGCCGGTTACCACCACCCGGGGGGGAGTTCGGCTCATCTTGCCGCCGGGCCGGGGAGGACTATCTCCCCCCGATCCCCCGTTTCTTGAGCTCTTCCAGAATCGCTTCCAGCGAAGAATCCACCCTGACCGCCCGGCGCTCCTTCTCGGGCTTCTCCCTGACCGGACGGGGCCGTTCTTCACGGCGGGGACGGGACGTTCGGGCTTTTTGCTTGCGAGTCTTCCATTCGGGAAGGGCCTGCTTCACCGACAGGCTCACCCGCCGGCGGTTGGTGTCCAACTCGGTGATCTTGACTCTGATCACCTGGCCGATGGAAAGCTCCATCTCGGGAGATTCCACCCGGTGCATGGCGATCTCCGACACATGCACCAACCCTTCCACCCCGTCGGCGATGGCGACGAAAGCTCCGAACGGCACCGTCTTGGTGACCTTGCCCTCGATGATGTTTCCCACCTCGTGAGCCTGGGAGAACACCGACCACGGGTCTTCGAGGGTCTGGCGCATCGACAGCGAGATACGCTCACGCTCCCGGTCGACCTCCAGCACCTTGACCGTCACCGTGGCGCCCACCTCCACCACCTCCGACGGGTGGCTGATGTGGGTCCAGGCCAGTTCGGAGACATGGACCAATCCGTCCATCTTGCCCAGATCGACAAAGGCGCCGAAAGGCACCACCGAAGACACGGTCCCCTCGCGGGTTTCACCCTCCACCAATTGGTTCATGAAGTTGTCCCGCTCTTCCGCCTGCTCCTCTTCGAGGAAGGCCCGCCTGGACAGGACCACGTTGTTACGCTGGCGGTCGAGTTCGATGACTTTGGCTTCTATGTCGGTGTTCACAAAGGGATGCAGGTTGCACACCCTGCGCAACCCGACCAGCGAGGCCGGGAGGAAACCTCGAAGCCCTATATCCACGATGAGACCCCCCTTGACCACCTCGATGACAGTCCCTTTGACGGACTTGCCGTTCTTGTGGATCTCTTCCACCTTGCTCCAGGCGCGCTTGTACTGAGCCCGCTTCTTGGAGAGGATGGGACGGCCGTTCTCGTCCTCGCGAGTGAGCACTATCCCCTCCACTCTGTCTCCCACCGACACCACTTTGCGGGGATCGACATTCTTTCTGATGGAAAGCTCGTTGGCCGGTATCAAACCCTCTGATTTGAAACCGATGTCGACCAACGCTCCTTCGATGTCGACGCTGACAACTGTTCCCTCCACCAACTCGTTCTCCTTGAAAACCCTGATGTTGCGTCCCAGGGCCTGTTCGAATATGGCTTCATCATCCAGCAATTCGGCTTTATCGTCTGAATCATCGGAATCGCCACTTTCCGTGGTGAGGACTTCCGCCTTCGGCTCTTCCTCCAAGACCGCAGTCAGAGTCGAACCCGGCGCCGCCGCCTCCTCGACGGGCAGGTCTATATTTTCTTCGTTCATTAGTGGGTAGGGATAAGTCCTTTCTGATACAAAGGCGCGGGAAACACCGCTGGAATACTATTTAGTTTGGCACAGCCAACTGCCGCCCGCAAATTAAAACGGGTCCGCAAATGCCTCAGCCCTTGCATTCCCCCAGATTTCTCCCTGATGCTACATCCACTTTGAGCGGTACCGCCAGTTCCGCCACACCCTCCATTACCGCCACCGTCAGAGCCGCCACATCGGCAAGGTCTTCCTCCGGTGTCTCTATGACCAGTTCATCGTGGATCTGAAGCAGCAGCCGACAGGCGGGACTCACCTCCCCAAGCTGAGGAGAGAGCCTGATCATCGCCTTCTTGATGATGTCCGCCGCAGTTCCCTGTACGGGTGCGTTCAGGGCCATCCGTTCGCCCATCTGCCGGATCCGGAAATTGTCGCTTCGCAATTCGGGCAGATAGCGGCGCCGTTTGAAAAGCGTGGTGGTGTATCCCTTGCGGCGGGCTTCGAGCACCATTCCGTCCATGAATGACTTGACTGCCGGGAACTGGGCAAAATACGCCTCGATGTGCTCGGCGGCCTCTTCCCGGGAGATGTTCAGCCGCTGGGACAGCCCGAATGCCTCCATGCCGTACAGGAGACCGAAGTTGATGGTCTTGGCCCGTCTCCGCATGTCGGCCGTAACGCCGGAGAAGTCGACGTCGAATACCCGGGCGGCGGTGGCGGTGTGGATGTCCACATCCGCCCAGAAGGCTTCCACCAACTGCGGATCCCGGCTCATGTGCGACAGCACCCTCAGTTCGATCTGCGAATAGTCGGCCACCAGTAACAAATGCCCCGGCGCCGCAACAAACGCCCGCCGCACCGTCCGTCCCACTTCGGTGCGGATCGGAATGGTCTGAAGGTTGGGGTTCTCCGAGGAAACCCGACCGGTGGAGGTGCCCATCTGGTTGAACCGGGTATGAATCCGCCCATCGGCGTCTATCAGCGAGACGTAACCGTCCACGTGGGATGAACGGATCTTCTCCAGTTGCCGGAACTCCAGTAGCAGATCCACCATGGGGTGTTGCAGTTTGCCCAGCACCGAGGCGTCGGTGGAGGGTTTGCCGGTGGCCGTTTTCTTGATCACCGGAAGGCCGAGTGTTCCGAACAGCACCTCCCGCAACTGCAGGGTGGAGTTGACGTTGAATTCTCCCCCTGCAAACTCGAAGATGCCCTCCTCCAGTCTTTTTATGTTCGCTCTCAGTCTCCCGCTCAATTCCAACAGGTATTCACGGTCGACGCCGATTCCGGCATCCTCCATCTCCGCCAGCACCGCCACCAGGGGAAGCTCCACCTCGGTGAAGAGTTCCATTTCTTCCCGCTCCTCCAATTCGGAGCGCAGGGGATCCACCAGCCGGGCGATGGCTTCCACTCGCAGGCCGATCTGCTCGAACCGGGGCCCCGGGTCGAACACCAGGCTGCCCTGGGCGGGACGATCCCCTTCCCGCACGTCCTCGGTGAGCGAGAAGCCGACCATCCGCTCGGCCAACTCATCGAGTTGGTACCGCCCGGTGGCCGGGTTGACCACATAGGCGGCCAGGGCCGTGTCAAACTCCAGGCCCTCCAACTCCAGTCCCCGGGATCGCAGCCAGCGGATCAGGGGCTTGGCGTCGTGGGTTGTCTTGGGAAGTCGCGGATCGGCCAGCATACCCTCCATGGCGTGCAGGAGGTCCTCGGGGATCAGGGCGACCCGGTCTTCTCCTTCCCGCACGGCCAACCCCAGGAAGTGCTCGTCACGCACCATCTCCAGGTAGAGGTGATCGAGATCGCCCAGAGCCTCCACCGCCTGGTCCGTCCTCAGGACCCGGGTCTCCACCTCGGGCCTGCCCACTTCGGGCTCGGATCCCCCCACCCGCACGTTTTGAAGATCGGACCAGAGACTGAAGAATTCCAGCGAGGTGACCAGTTCACGGACCCGTTCGACGTCCCAGGCCCGGCGTACCAGTTCGGGGATCTCCACTTCCAGCTCCACGTCCCGGCGCAGCGTGATCAGTTGCTTGTTGAGCAGCACCTGCGCCCGGTTCCGGGAAAGGTTGGAGCGAAGCCTCGGGGTCAGTTCATCGAGGTTTTCGAAGACCTCCTCCACCGCCCCGTACTGCTTGATCAACTTGGCGGCGGTTTTCTCCCCCACTCCCGGGACCCCCGGCAGGTTGTCGGAATTGTCTCCTCGCAGAGCCGCCACCTCCACATATCGCGATGCAGGCACCGAATAACGTTTCTCCACCCACTCGGGCGTCACCTTCACCGTGTCGCTGACCCCTCGACGGGTGTACAGAACCCGGAAGTGCTCGTCCACCAACTGGAACACGTCCCGGTCACCGGTGACAGCCAGCACCTCCCATCCCCCGGCGGTGGCCCGTCCCGCCAGAGAAGCGATCACATCGTCAGCCTCGAAACCCTCCTTGCGGAGTTGGGGCACTTCCAGGGCCTCCAAAAAGTCCTGCAGCAGGGAAAACTGCGGGGTGAGGAGATCGGGAGTACGGGACCGTTGGGCTTTGTAGGAGGGAAACAGTTCCGTGCGGAAGGTCTGGCGGGAAACATCCCAGACCACCGCCAGAGCTTCGGGATTCTCGTCGGCCAGCAATCTGATGAGCATGCGGGTGAAACCGAACACCGCGTTGGTCACCTGTCCCGAGGACGTGGCCAGGTCTTTCGGCAGAGCGTAAAAGGCCCGGTAGGCGATCGAATGCCCGTCGATCAGCGCCAGTGTGGACATCAGTACAGGTCCTCGAAGGAGTCCATGCGATCCAACAACCGGTCTCGCTTTGCCCGCAGAACCTCCCGCCGGTAGTCGATCTCTGTCAGGGCCCTCTCGAACCGGTCGACATCGGCCAGCGCCCGATCGGCCGCGTTGCGGTGCAGTTCGGAGTCGAACACGGCCGCGTCCCGGACCGCGTCATCAGCCAGGTGGCGGTGGTAGTCCAGTTCGGCGGAGATTTGAGTCTCCTCCTGCTCCAGATGCAAGAGACGATTATTCACCACGAACAACTTCTTCGACAGGCGCCTGTTCCCCATTCCGATTGAGCATATCGGAGGCAATGCCCGCCAGCGCTGCGAAGGCCCGCGCGCCGACAGGACGGATCAGGTTCGCTGGCACCGGCCACCAAGATGCCGCGGCCACCGGCCGGGAAATCTTCAATTGCCGAGAGCCAATCCTTGGAGGCCATGTTCGAAGTGTCACACTTGCGACCCCATGATGATTACCAGCACAAACATCGCTTGCCGTCCGGACGCAAACGATCATCACAAGTCTCCTCCACAGGTGCCGGCCTCGACGGCCCGCCAGGAGGAGCATCTAGCCGACGACCAATCCTCGGTTCGGGTTACCCTGCCCGATCCAGAGCCACATCGACCAGGAGGCGGCGGCGGGTCGGGAGGGGAAACCCGAAGGGATAAGGTGTGCCCGGGGCGGCGGCGCCCCGGAAGCGATGCCGAATTGATCGAGCAGGGACGCGTTGAGTACAGAACGTTCGGTAGGTCAAACCTCGAACACTCCTTTCCCCGATTCTGCCTACAATCAACCTGGACAGCCGGGATGGCGAAATCTGGCAGACGCGATGGACTCAAAATCCATTGGGGGCAACTCCGTGCGGGTTCGAATCCCGCTCCCGGCACCGATGTTTCCTGCCGTCTCCTGACGTTTCAGAACGGTCCAAAACCCCAGGTCACAGGCTTGTTACTTCCTATACTTCCAACCGAAGCATCCCGACCTTTGACGCAACCCCAAAATGGAGGTTGCGCGTATTTGTGGGGAGCAGGGTTAGGGAGGGGGTCCTTGGTTAGAGGTTGAGGCCTCGCTGGAATTAGGTGGTGTACAAAAGTCGCCAGTAGACGAGAACGCCTGTGGCGCATACATAGCCACTCCATCGTGAACCCGCCCTCGCCGTCGCTCCCCCACCTGCGACAGTGCCAGAAACGCCCACCCCCATATCGCTCCTACCATGTCGCCAGTGGGACCGCCCGCGGCCATTGCTCCCAACGTTACGAACGGTTCCCCCTTCGACAACCTCGAACGCCTCACCCCAGCGCTTCTGCCTGACTCTTCTTCCGATGGGCTGTACCGGTTGCGTGTTGGCGGATGGTGTAGGCCGTGCCGGTCATCGTCATTAGGTGATGCCTGAGACGCGAATAGACCTTGTTAGGCGGTCAGCGGAGGGAGTGTGCTGGGTCAGCCGTTTCTTGTCGCTTGCCGTTGCTGGGTCTCTCTGTCGCCATTCGGTAGCCGACGCGTGGTTCGGTGAAGATGTATGTGGGGCTGTCGGCGTTGTCGCCTAGTTTGCGTCGGAGTCTTTTCACTACGTCTCGCACCAGCCATGCCTCGCCGACTCTCTCGGGACCCCAGACCCGTTGTAACAGCACGCTATGGGGCAGCACCCTCGGAGCGTTCGTCGCCAGTTCGTATAACAGAGCGTATTCCGTTGCGGTCGTTTTCACCGGCTCCCCATCCACGGTCACCCGGCGCTGGGTGTAGTCGATGCTGAGGCGTCCGGTGGTGTAGGGTCCGGAGGGTTCGTTATGGAAGGGATCCAGCCGTTTGCGGAGGGCGGTGCGTATCCTGGCGGCCAGTTCCGTCGGTGAGAACGGTTTTACCAGATAGTCGGCGGCTCCTTTGTCTAAAGCCCTTGCCACGGTTTCGTCTTGGCTGTACACAGACAGGAGGATGACCGGCACGTCCGCCGTGTTCAGGATCTCGTTCATCAGTTCCGTGCTGTTGTTTCCTGGCAGTACCAGGTTCAACAGCACGACATGGGGTTTCTCTTCGGCCATAAGACGGGGTACCTCGGCGGGGTCGCCGGTCACGATGGGCGCGTAGCCCGCTCTGGCCAGCGCTTCGCGGACGTACCTCAGCGCCTGCTGGTCGTCGTCAACGGCCAAGACCCGCACCTGGGCTGGCGATCGCGAATCGGGGGCAGCCGGTACGGGAACAGGGGTTGCGGTGTGCTCCGCCACCGGCAGGGTGAACGCGAACCGCGCTCCGAGACCGGGACCGTCGCTCTCGGCCGAGATACGGCCTCCGTGGGCCTCCACGATACCTCTGCAGACGGCAAGACGCAGACCCGACCGATCGACGCCGGGTGCCCGGGAGAACTTGTGGAACAGCTTGGGTAGTTGTTCCGGTTGTATTCCCTGTCCCTGGTCGGAGACCGAAACCTCCACGTGTACGCCCTCCCGGACGGCGGTCACCAGCACCCGCGACCCGTCCGGTGAGTACGCGGCGGCGTTGGCCTGCAGGTTGCTCAGCACTTGGACGATGCGCCGCCGGTCGGCCATCACCAGGGGTAGGTCTGCTGGCAGGTCCACATTCAGGGCGGTCCTTGTGTCTCCGCTCTCGAACCTGATTTTGGCTTCACCCACTATGTGGCGCAGGTCGGCGGGTTTGGGGGACACCGGGAGGGTGCCGGTCTCGATGCGGGCTACGTCCAGGAGGTCACCGATCAGGTGCCTCATCTGGTCCGACTGGTCGCGAATTATGTGAAAGAACTGACTCATCTCTGCAAGGTCCAGGTCACCGGCGGTCTCCAGCAAGGTGGTGACTGATCCCTTTACAGCGGCCAGGGGCATCATCAGTTCGTGGCTCACCATGGCCAGGAACTCGGCCCGTAGCCGCTCCTGCTCCTTGAGGGGGGTCATGTCCTGGATGGTCACGACGAAGGATGCCAAATGGCCGTCGTCGGAGTGGATTGGCGTGGCGTTGAGCAGAACGCTGACGCTTCGCCCGTCGGGCACCCTCAGCACGATCTCCTCGGCGCGGACCGTCTCACCGGACCTCAATGCCTCGACCAGCGGCAACTCCCTGAGGGAGACCTCCCGGCCGTCGGAACGCACGAAAGTCATCAAGTCCAACAGATCCTGCACCGGCTGTTCCCCTTCCCGCAGGCCATCCACAATACGCATAGTCTCCCGGTTGAACGACGCCGGCGCTCCCGTCCGGGCATCCAGAACCACAACACCCACCGGAGAGGTGTCCACCAAAGTCTCCAAATCCGACCTGGCCTGCCTTACCTCCCGGTGCTGGCGGGCGTTGGCGATAACCAGCGCCGCCTGCGAGGCGAACATCACCAGAGTCTCCTCATCCGCCCGGGTGAACTCCTCCCCATCTTCCTTACCCGCCAAGAACACATGACCCACCCGAACACCCCGATGAAACATAGGCGCCGCCAGGAAGGACGAAACCCCAGCCCGCAGAGGTGAAGCGAACTTGCTAAAGCCCAGAGACCGGAGATGCTCCACCAAATCGGGGAGCCTCTGAGGCTCCGAGGCTTCAGTCAGCGCCTCAAAGACCTGCAACCCGTCCTGGACCTGCCACAGCAGCTCGGCCTTCCCGGCGGTTATACCCGAGGACAGAAACTCCTCCACCCAGCCCCCGTGATCGAACAGCGTCATCACCCCATAACGGGCACCAGTCAAAGACCGAGCCGAATCGAGAACACCCTGAAGCACTGTATCGAAGTCCAGACTCTCGTTAATGCGCAGGCTGGCCTGGCTAAGCCGCGACAGACGATCCTTCAACGCCAGCAACTCTCGATCATGCTGGCCTGATCGCACCAATGCTCCCCCTTCCGACTAGGGTTCGGGCCGCGTCGCCCTTCGGCCAAAGTATATCTGATAACGGGCTAGTTCAGAGACCTCGACATCCTCACAAAGCCAACACAGACAACCTGGATCAATCCAAGATCACAACACGAGTCACCGCCAAAGCCCCTTACGATCAGCCGGCAAACACAACACGAGTCACCGCCATCTGCATCACCATCCGGGGCTGCAACCTCAACCTTGTCACACCCACTACCCAACCTCCCACCTTCTTTGCATCGGAGAACACCAGACAGAAATACCCTCCCCCGTATTGCAGGCATGACGAAACCCCTCGAATTGCTTGCAAACCCCACAATAGCCATACACTCACCATACGTCTACCCCCCTATTGATATGTCTACAATAGAAAGCACACACCCGAAAGAGCGACATGCATAGAGAAAAAGGACAACCCCGATCGGCAAACGACATCGGAAACTGCCCAAGGGGCCAAACCATTAAGCATGCACAGAGCACGACAGGATTTGATCCACAACAGGATTTGAACGTGGGGGCTGAACTGCTCGGCCCTAGCAGCGGTGATCGTGCAATCTGCGTGACCCGTCCCGCCAACAGTCCGAAATGGGTGATTGGGATGCGATCTTCGTTCCTTGACCGGCGGCTTGTGGGGGTTGGTTTGTTGTTGGCGGTTGTCGTGTTGTTGTCGGCGTGTGGTGATGAGGACAGCACGGGACCCGAGACGGTTTCCACGACGTCCTTGCCTGCAGCTACAACCACCACGACGCCGACCACCACCACGACGTTGCCGACGTCCACCACGACGTTGCCGACGTCCACCACATCCACCACCACGGCTCCGCCGCCGACTACTACTACGACTATTCCTTTTCCGGAGCGTCTGCGTCCGGACCTCGCCGCGATCAATCTGTTGGTTGCTTGTTTGGAGGAGTCGGTTGCTGAGATGGACGTGGCCGATTTGATATCCGCCCTTGCTTCCGAGTTGGTTGCTTACAACTTTTTCCAGAGGGACACTGGTTTTTTCGAGTTGGAGGCGCCCTTTTTGAGGTGTCTTCCTGAGTTGCCGGTTTATGCCTCGGCTCGTGTTGGTGTGGGAGAGGCCGTTGAGGGTGTGCTGGATTATGCCGACGATGTCGATGTGTTTGTGTTTCAAGCTGAGGAGAACGGGTTGTACAGGGTAAGCGTTGACCTTGGCACTTTGGGAGATTCGTTTCTCACCATTTACGACCAGGACGAGACCGTATTGGGATCGAACGACGATTATGACGGGTCCTTGGCGTCGCAGCTGGTCTGGCGGGCGCCAACCGGTGGTGACTACTACATCGCGGTGGAGGGCTATGGCGCCGGCACTTACATGGTGATCGTGGAGTTGTCCGATGTTGTGGACGACCATCCGGATCGGATAGACAGCGAGGTTTCCCGGGTGGGCGTGGGAGAGACCGCAGATGGGGTGATCGAATACTCCGGCGACGTAGACATGTTCGTGTTCGAAGCGGTGAAGGGTTTGATCTACAGGATCGATGTGGATTCGCTTATCAGTCCCATTGTGACCGTTTACAACGCCGACGGGGTTCAAGTGGAGTTCAGCGACTGGCGGAGCGACGGATACTTGTTGTCTATGAAACCGGTGGCCAGCGGCGACTACTACATCGGGGTGTCCGCGGACAGCGACGGCTCATACACTGTGGTTCTCGATTCGGACATCGATGACTACCCGGATCCGGGCGACGCCGGGTCTCCGGTCGAGGTGGAACACCCCCTCCAGGGACGGTTGGAATACAGAGACGATATCGACGTGTTTGTGTTCGAAGCCACCGAGAACCAGACGTACCAGATAAGAGTGGAACTGGGCACTCTCACCGACTCGATTGTCTCCGTTCACTCCAACGGGGACCAGCTCGCCTGGAACGACGACCACGAAGACCTCGAAGATCTGTCATCCCTTCTGGTCTGGGAAGCGCCGGCCACCGGTACCTACTCCGTACACGTCGAGGGCTACAGCGCCGGTTCGTACATCCTCACAATCCAAGAAATAGAACCAGCCGGATGATACGAGGAGAAGTGGCCCGAGCCGCTCGGCGACCGGCCCCTACCTACCTTCACGGGCGTCTGTGCATCAACTGCGGAAAGAAACTGAGGGTGTAGAACCCCAACCAGCACTGCTGGAGCCGCCACAGCACCTGGACCCACCCCAAAGCCGTCCGTGGAAAAACCGCGGAAAACATAACCCACCGGGACAGGGGTGACCACAGAACCGACCCAATGACGGGGAGCATTACCTGAGCGATGGGCAACGGGGCTGTCCAGGGCGGCGAACTAGCCGGCGGCGAGTCTCTCGATGTTTTCATTTGTCGGCAGGCTCGGACCAGTAATCGGTCGTGGGGTGTATCCGTATTTGTTCGTTCTGTTCTGTAGGCGGTACAGCGACTGCGGAGAGGACAATCGGTGCAGGCTTTCCCGAACCGAGCCCATCCTTTCGGACCGATCGACGCGGCTTTACCGGCTGGGCAGGTTCTGGGTTGCTGTTCCCTGGGAAAATGGGAGGGAGTGGCCAGCATGGAAGATATCAAAACTGGCCTCTGATCTTGACCTCGTAGGCACCCTTCACTGGAGTGGTCCTAACGGGCCAACGATCGTCACTCAACGTAGCGGCCAGAACTCCTGAAGATACCGACTCATGAACAGTGATTACACCAGTCGGAAAGAACCTCTTCCGCCCACATCCTTTCAATCCTCGGGATCGAATTGATGGCAGGCCACCAGGTGACCAGGTCGGACTTCAATGAGTTCTGGTCTCTCGGTTACGGTTCTTTCGTAGAAGATGGGGTCGTCGCTTCTTGCTGCTACCGAGACCGGACAGCGGGCATAGAAGGCACAGCCGGAGGGGGGCTTGACAGGCGACGGTATGTCGGAAGCCAGAAGACGCGCTGCTTCTTCATCCACCATTGTCGTCGAGCGTGACCCAGCGATTAGCGCCTGGGTATAAGGATGCAGCGGGTTTTCGAATAGCTCTTCTGAAGGAGCCACCTCCACCAGTCTTCCGAGATACATCACAGCCACTCTGTCGCTCAGATAGCGAACGGTCGCCAGGTCGTGAGCGATGAGTAGATACGAGATATGGAAGCGCTCTTGGAGATCACGGAGGAGGTTCATGATCTGCGCCCGGATCGAGACATCGAGTGCTGAGACGGGCTCGTCAAGGATGATGACGGATGGATTGAGCGCCAGTGCACGGGCAACCGCAATGCGCTGACGCATCCCGCCGCTGAACTCATGTGGGTAATGCCTCATGACAGTGGGACCAAGCCCAACGGCCGCAAGAAGTTCCTCAACACGAACCCGAAGATCCGCCTTCGGCAACGGTTGGTTGATGACTATCGGTTCAGCAATGATCGATTCAGCTCGTTTGCGGGGATTGAGAGAACTCCAAGGGTCCTGGAACACCGCCTGAACCGATGCCCGATAGTGTCTTAGCTCGGCGCCCCGCAACTTCGCCACGTCTTCCCCCTCGAAGACGACACGGCCGGACGTAGGGGTAAGGAGCCGCAGGATCATACGGGCAGTGGTCGTCTTGCCTGATCCGGATTCGCCAACCAGGCTCAGGGTTTCTCGTGCATACAGGTTGAATGTCACACCATCCACAGCACGAACAACCTTGCTGTCCCTCCGTGGCAGCAGATTTCCACTACGAATTGGAAAATGCTTTTTGAGGTCTCTGACGCCGATGATGGGGTCGGGGTGGTTCATTCCAGCAGCCAACAACTCACTGAGTGATCGTCGGCGATGTCGAATCGAAGAGGATAGGACTCTCCGCAGCGGTCCATGGCGTACGAGCACCGCGGTTCAAAAGTGCATCCCTTCGGCAGATCGTAGATAGACGGTGGACTCCCCCTGATGGAATTGAGCCGCTTTCTGCCCCGGTCGACAGACGGAACGGATTCAAGGAGGGCTTGCGTGTAAGGGTGTTCTGGAGAGGAAAGCAGCTTAGCCGTGGGTCCAGTCTCGACAATCCTTCCTGCGTACATGACAGCCACCCTGTCACACATCTTGGCGATGATGCTGAAGTCATGAGTGATGAACAGAATCGCAAGACCTCGTTCTCTCTGTATCGCCTTCAGATGAGCGAGAAAAGCAGCCTGGAGCGTAACATCCAGCGCGGTGGTTGGTTCGTCCGCAATAAGTAGATCAGGGTCTGCGGCCAACGCGATCGCACCCACCACTCTCTGACGCATTCCACCGCTGAACTGGTGGGGATGATCATCGAGCTTCGACTCGGGTTCGGGGATGTGTAACTGACGAAGCAACTCGATCACCCGGTTGCGCGACGCCGACCTGTCCATGTTGCGATGCAACTGCAGCGGTTCGCCCACCTGCTTGCCAATCGTGAGAACCGGGTTCAGCGACGTCAAGGGATCCTGGAGGATCATCGAAATACGTTCTCCTCGAACCTTACGCATCTCCCGATTCGAAAGACCGAGAATGGACTCCCCATCCAGTTCTATCTCACCGCCAACAACTCTTGAAGCAGGCCTTGGATGTAGCCCGATGATCGAGAGGGCGGTGACACTCTTGCCGCATCCCGACTCGCCGACCAACCCCAACGTCTCGCCTCGCTCCAATTTAAAGGAAACACCGTCGACGGCTCGCCCGGTTCCCTGTCTCGTTGTGAAATGGACCTGAAGGTTGGTGACTTCAAGCACAGCAGCGCTCTTTGATACCGCGTCCGTGGATGGCTAGTCGACCGTATTGTTCCGGCGCGGTGTGCAGCTTGAGTACATCATGTCACCAGCCTTCCAACATCAGGTCCACTGCTCGGCGCATATACGTGATGTTATCGGGTACCAGCAGAGGCATCGTGACTCCAGCCGCCATGTACTCACGGATCCTGGCGCGCACCTCTTGGTGGTCACCGTAACACCCGAGGCTTTCCACGAGACCAGCCGGGATCAGGTCAGCTGCCCTAATGGCCTCGCTCTCGGATGAAGGCCAGGACATCATCGATCTTAGGCGGGTTACCAGCCGAGGGTCAGCTTCAGAGGACCGGGCGATGTGAGCTTGTTCGGCAATGTACCGCGCAACTTCCGGTTTGTGTCCTGCAATCGCCCTCTTCTTGTTGTTATCGACACGGATCCGGAGCATCTTGAGAATGTCAATCTCGTCATAGGGGCGGCCTATCCTCTTCGCCTCCTCGCGGATGACCTCGACCTCGCGGCGCGTTACCGCCACGGTATGACCGCCGTTCAACACGATGCCATCCGCCACGCGGGTTGCCAAACGCAGAAGCTGAGGGCCTACTGCACCTATGTAGATGGGAATCTTGTCCATGTCATCAGGCCGGTTCTCCAGCCGCACCTCCCGTAGCCGAACAAATTCGCCGGCATAACTTACGGGACCTTCTGCAGTAAAAAGGAGTCGGATCGATTCGATAACCTCCCGCATGGCTCTAACAGGCTTCTTCAGGCCAAGGCCTACGCGAGTCGCCAACGGGTTCCACCAGGCGCTCAGACCGAGTACTACTCGGCCGGGCGCCAGCGCATGAAGTGTCGCGAATGTCTGAGCAATCAGGGCGGGATGCCGTGTCCAAATCGGGAGCCCGGCCGTACCCACGCGGATCCGGGCTGTATTGGCTGCGTACACCGAAAGTGGGGTGATCGCATCTCCTGTCAGCCGCGTTTCGATGGTCCAGAGCGAATCGACAGACTCGGCATCCGCCAACTTGGCCAATGGAATCGCTTCCCTGATGTGATTACTCGGCAGAATCACAGCAAAGCTGCACTCGGACATACGACGATAGTACCCAGCGGAGCCACCAGGCGCGACCGAATCGGAACCTGGCCAAAGGCGGCTTCGTGCGGCCGGGGATCATTGCCAAGCCTTGCTGTTCACCTCACCCGACCACGGTCACAAAACCGATGCCGACGGGTTTTCGAAGTCTGGTCCACCAACAGCACACAACACGCGCCAGCACAGCGGTACACCGACACCGACCGGCCAAGCACCAAGACCATGTTCCGATACCAACACCGGCTTCCCGGTTTTCAAAAGGGACCTTCGAAGAGCGGATGAATACCGCTTTGGAAAAATAGAAGCATCGTGTACGGGCATGATCCGACTGCCGCTATTAGGGTTCGGTTGACAAGATCCCGAAATGGAGCACTGATCATGAGACGGTACCTGTCTCTCCTTACCTTTCTCCTGGTTATAGTCGCTGCTTGTGGAGGCGGTGATACGGACCCGCCCCCGACCTCCGCCGCCACTACAACCGCCCAAACCCAAGCACCGACTACCGCTGCACCTACCACCGCGGCGGAGGCCACAACCGAAGAATCGCCCGCGACGACCGAGGCGCCGGCTACCACGACGACCGAGGCGCCGACTGCAACGACGTCTACCACCCTTGGCGCACCGGAAGTTGTTCCCACGGGGACCGTGACCGTCGCGATTCCAACCTTCGGCAATGAACTACTTGATCCGACCCGGTCCTCCAACCCCGACCTGCCGTACTGGGGCAACTCCTTTGATTTCCTCCTGGGTATGGATGCCAACGGAAACCCGACCACCGAGACCGGTGCAGCCACGGCTGTCGAATCCTCCCCGGACGCCAAGGTCTGGACGATCACACTCCGAGAGGGCATGACATTCCACGACGGCGTGGAGGTCACCGCCGAGGACGTCGCCTTCAGCTTCGAGTTGTACGCGGGCGAGAACGCTGCCTGCACCTCCTGTGGAAAGATGCAGAAGAACTTCGACTCTGCCATTGTCACGGGCACATACAGCCTGGAAGTGACCTTCAAGGAGCCGAACGCCCTGTTCCTCAGGGACCTGACCAGAGTGAATGACACTCTTGCCATCATCCCGAAACACCATTGGGAAGCAGTGGGGGGCGCCGACGGGTTCAACGCCAATCCTCTCGGAAGCGGACCCTATGTCTTCAGCGATCGCGCCATTGGAGAGTTCGTCGAGTTCAAGGCGAACACCGAGTATTGGAACCCCGACCGGGTACCCGGATTCGAGACCCTTCGCATAGTCCTCGCTCCCGAAGCGACCAGCCGATTGGCTCTGCTCGAGCGCGGAGACGCCGACCTTGCGTTGATGGACCCGTTCACGGCCCCCGACGTGTTGGCGGCCGGCCTGGAGATTGCCGGGCCCAAACGCGTCCAGACATTGAGCATGGCGTTTGGTATGCCCTGGAAGACCGAGTTCTTCTACAACAACCAAGCTGCCCGCGAAGCTCTGATCAAAGCGGTTGATGTCGCAGCGATCGTATCCGCCATCTACCCCGAGGGGACAGCCACTCCAGCCGCCAGCTTCGCTGCGGTTCCGAGCCAGGAGGGGCACGACCCCAGCCTGACGCCATACGCGTACGATCCCGCGGCCGCCGCGCAGGCAATTCAAGATCTGGGGCTGGTCGGCCAGGAGATCACGATGTACCAATACGCGTTCGGCGCAACGCCGGAGTTCCCGCAGATACAGGAAGCTGTAGCGGCCTTTTGGACCATAGCCGGGCTTAGCCCGCAGCTGAGGCCCACCGACTTCGCAACCATCCGCCCGAATTTCCTCGAGGCCCCGTACTTCACCGAGCCCTTCACGCACCTTTGGTTCGTCACAGCCGGGACGACCACGGAAAACGCCCTGAGGATCGGGGTCGTCAGCAAGGACGTCGGTGGCTTTTACGCGGCCTTCGGCGATCCTGAACTGGACGACATCTACAGCCAATACCGATCTGAAGTTGACCCGGGGAGGAGAGCGGAACTGGCCGGCAATGCCGTCAGCCTGATCTACGACACCTACGCGGTGCTTCCCATCGCCACTACAGACATGATTTGGGGTAAGGGTCCTCGGATAGGCAGTTGGTCACCAACCAACGGTTCTATAGCGGCGGTGAACTTCGAGACCCTCCGGCCATGACAACCAGTCACTGTTGAGCTTGAAAAAGCGTAACTTGATGAAGGACGTACCCAAGAGATTCGGAATCAAGCTACCGGGCGCCGGAATTCGCAACAATATCGATCTGGCTCAATACGCTGATGACGCCGGCGTGGATTGTATTTGGATTGCTGAGGGGCGTCTCACCACTGATGCGATAACTCCGATGGCCGTATATGCGGCGAGCACGGAGAGGATCAGGGTCGGATGCGGGGTGCTCCCCGTCTTTACTCGCAATCCGGCCCTAATCGCACAGACTCTTGCCACCTTGGACTTCCTTGCGCCGGGGAGGATGATTCTCGGTCTGGGCGTATGGTGGGACCCGATCGCCACCAAGGTCGGCATTGACCGCGGGACCAAACTCATCCGAGCGGCTCGTGAATATCTCGAAGCTATTCGACTTCTGCTTGAACGCAGGGAACCGGTCACCTATGAGGGCGAATATGTACGGTTCAACGATGTGTTCCTCGACCACAACGCAACCGGTCCGCACCAGGTTCCGATCTACCTGGCCGCCGTCGGACCGCAGATGCTCAGACTGGCCGGTCGCATTGCCGACGGTGTGGTCCTGAACAGCAGTCACACGGTTGAGGCCACGCGGAACGAGGTTCAGCAGGTACGGGTGGGAGCCGAGGCGGCAGGCCGCAGCCTCGACGACATAGATATCGTGCAGCCATGCACCATTCGCCTCACAAACGACAAGCCGACCGCCATCGCCAAGGACAAGGTAATCGTCACACAGTTCATCGCGCAGCAGGCACACGTTGCGGGACCCACCGGAATCGAACCGGAGTTGGCTGATCGAATCCGAGACGTAGTGGGCGGTTGGCCGGCGAGCCCAAGCTCCATTGTGGAGGCGTCCAAGCTCATTCCCGACGAGATCATCGAGAACATCGGATGTTACGGGAACGAAGATGAGGTGAGAGAGCGGTTGCGCGCCTACGAAGGTGCAGGGGTGGATTGTCTCTATGCCGCGGCCGACAAGGCACTGATCGACTTCCTCGCGCAGGGCTGGTGACCTGAATAGTCACTCCGATGCTTACCGTAGACACCCACTGCCATGTGCTCGACACATGGTTTGAACCGGTTGAGGTACTCCTGTTCCAGATGGCGCGGGCCGATGTCGACAAAGCTGTATTGGTCCAGCTGTCCACCAACTATGACAACAGCTATCTCGTCGAGTGTTCCGATCGATTCCCGGGGCGGTTTGCGATCGTGGGCGCGGTCGACACTTCCGCACCAGACTGCCTGGAGAAGCTCGAATACTGGGCCGGCGTGGGTGTGATAGGGGTCCGGCTCAAACCGATGCAGAGGTCGGCAGGCAAAGATCCGCTCGCTGTTTGGAAGAAGGCGAACACGTTGGGCATGTTGGTGGACCTGTGGGCTCTTCATGGCCCTGACGCCATGAAGGGATTCGTGTCCGACGATTTCACCGAATTGGTGGAACGCTTTCCGCAGATGCCATTTGTCGTCGAACATCTCGGGTTCGTCGCCAATGACCCGGATCCTCCTTACGCCGACTTCAAGCGGATCCTGGCGCTACATCGCTACGACAACGTCTATTTGAAACTGCCTGGACTCGGCGAGTTCGTTCCCAGACCGGTCCCTCACCGCAGTCCACCATATGACTTTGACGCTATCCCACCCTTCATCGACATGGCTGTGGATGCTTTCGGGCCGGATCGGGTAATGGTCGGTTCCGACCACCCTCGCTGCTCGGATTGGGAAGGTTATTCCAACGTGTTCGGGTACCTGCGGGAGTACCTTGGGCGCTTGCTGAACGCTGACGAGATGGCCTCGGTCTTGGGGGCTACCGCCGAGCGGGTCTACTTCGCCAGCCACATGGAGTGAAATCCTTGGGGCGTGTCATGTCACCCTCACACGAAGAGGGTGTACGGTCGTGAGTCGGCATCGCCATTACGGAGTGACCGGACCCGAAGGGTACGCCCACAGTACCCTCTGCCGTGCTTGAATGAGGCGGGCCCGGGTTACCGCAGTCGCCTCGAGCGTGGTGGCGCTCGCTGCCGTACCGGTGTTCCTGACCGGCGCCATGGGGGTTCAGATTCGCGCCGAATTCGGTCTCGGTCCTGCCGGATTCGGCATAATGCTGAGCGCGTTCCATGCCAGCTCTGCTCTGGCGTCGCCGACCCTGGGCCGAGTTGCCGAGAGACACCCGGCGATGTCAATGCGATGGGCTGTGACTCTCACTCTCCTATCCCTGGTCGGTATCGCTCTGGGCGGGAGAAGTCCCGTCCTGTACGCAGGCTTCCTGATCGGCACCGGGCTGGGGTTCGCTCTGGCGCAGACTTCCACGAATCTTTTCATCACGCGAACCGTGCCTGCGCGCAACCGGGCCACGGTACTGGGCATCAAGCACGCGGCCATTCCGCTGGCCGCCTTGTTGGCGGGATTGGCGGTGCCGGCGGTTGCCGTGACGATCGGATGGCGCTGGGCCTTCGCCATCGCCGCAGGCGGAGCGACTCTCCTGTGGGTATGGCTGCCGAAGTCATTCACCGGGTTCAAAGACCCTCCTGCAAAAGATGCCGGAGGCAGTCCCCCGAAAGAACTCATCGTGCTGGTATTGGCAACCATTCTGGCGATGGCCAGCGGTTCCGCGCTTAGCGCCTTCCTGGTCTCCTTCGCAGTCGCAACAGGCATCGGCGCAGCTTCCGCCGGGTTCCTACTCTCCGCAGGCGGTGCTTCGGCTGTCGCCATGCGAGTCATGTGGGGATGGCTAGCCGATCGCCGGTCAACCCAGGGCTACGTTGGCATTGTGAGGCTTCTGACTGTTGGCAGCCTAGGGTATTTGCTGCTCAGCACGGAGCAACCAACACTTGTCCTCATCGGCGCCATGACTTCGTTCGGCGGGGTCTTGGGTTGGTCAGGGCTTTTAGCTCACGCGGTGGTTGACCGGAATCTGAAAGCTCCCGCGCGTGCGACAGGGGTGACCCAGATCGGGTTCTACGTCGGAGGCGGTATCGGGCCGGCATTCTTCGGTCTTTTGATCGATCAATTCTCATACCGTTTCGCGTGGGTGACAGCGGCGGGCTTTGTGCTTGTGGCAGCCGGTCTGGTGCTGGCAGTGGAGTTGAGTAGTCGCCGTCAGCAGACCTGACCCAGCGACCGCATCGCCCTGCGGAGTACCAGCGAAGACCGGGACGTGAACCCCGGCCTGATCCGAACAAACACTCCCGATGAACCTGGTCGCTTCACCGACACAACGAATACCTCAGAGTCGACACGAGAGCTCATGGAACCACTATCCTCAACCCACATTGAGGCAGGTTCCCATCCTGAACAGGAGGTCTGGTCGGATGAGCCCAGCTATTCCAGAGATGGATCGCTACCGCCAAATCATCCCCGGGTCCTGGGTCTGATGAACGAGGAAGTATTCAACCGCACCGGACTGGGAAGAGGGCCGTCGACCCCCATGGACTCTGGCGAAATCGCCACGTATGCCAAGGGCCTGGGACACGTAGTGATTCACCTCGGATCAGCACTGTCGAGGGTGGGAACCTGATGGTCGAAACTCTCATCAGAAACGGTAGGGTCTACGACGGTACGGGTTCAGATTGGTTCGGCGCCTCCGTTGCCATTGAGAAGGCCAAGGTGCAACTCATCTCGGGTGACACCTCAAGTCTGAAGGCAAAGCGCGTGATCGATGCTACAGGCAAGATAGTGTGCCCGGGTTTCGTCGATATGCACGCCCACTCGACGATGGTCATCCTCGAGCATCCGGAGCACGAACCAAAGGTGCGCCAGGGTGTCACCACCGAGTTGATCGGTGTGGACGGCAATTCCTACGCTCCCTTCCTTTCTGCGGAGGACCTTCGTAACTGGGGGTTGCTCAATGGGGGCCTGGATGGTCACTTGCCCGAGAACCCGCAATGGCTTACAGTCGATGAGTACCTCTCTCAGTACGATCGACGAGTTGCCGTCAACATTGCGTATGTCATAGGGAATGCTCCTCTTCGAATCTCGTCCGTTGGCTGGAATGACCGGCCTCCCTCGGACTCTGAGGTAAAGAAGATGCTGGAATTGCTGCGTTCTGGGATGCGTGACGGCGCATTCGGCATGTCCACCGGGCTCACCTACCCACCAGGCAGCTATGCGACGTCGGATGAGATCGCAACACTCTGCGAGGTTGTCCGCGACATGGGAGGTGTGTACGTCACTCACATTCGTTACGGATCCGGCGATGGCTTCATCGATCCCAACCTTGAGGCACTCGATGTCGGGAGAAGAACGGGAGTGCCGGTCCATGTCTCGCACTTCGCCAGCACTTGGAAGCGCAACGGCCAGTTCCGTCCCCTGCTCAGGCTGGTGGAGGATGCAACTGCCGACGGCGTTGATGTGACATTCGATGCCTACCCGTACGTACACACCGGCAGCCGTGCCCTGGTGATGATCCCCGAATGGACGCATGAGGGTGGGCCGCAAGCCCTTCTCGCCAGGCTCCGCGATCCGAAGGCTCGCAGTCGCATGCGTCAGGAAACCGATCCGCGGGCAGCTCGCTGGCGAGCGGGCGACGGAATCACCCTGGGCGGGTTTCGTAAGCCTCAGAACAAGAAGCTCGACGGGATGACCATCGGCCAGATCGCGGACGAACTGGCCAAAGATCCGCTTGATGCCCTATGCGATCTCTTACTCGACGAGAATCTCGGCATCTCAGAGGTGGGTCTGTATGCCAACAACGCCACGAACAACAGGAAAGTCCTGGCCCACTCCAGATGCATGGTCGGAAGCGATGCCCTTCTCCTGGGCGACTACCCCAGCCCGCGTTCCTACGGCACGTTTCCCAAGGTACTCGGTGATCTCGTGCGTGAGGAAGGGCTGTTGTCGATGGCGGATGCGATTCGCAAAATCACTTCCCTGCCAGCACAGCGACTTGGGCTCCAAGATCGAGGGATTCTGCGCAACGGCTTCGCAGCCGATCTGGTCGTATTCGATCCCCTCGAGATTCACTCGCCGGCAACCGTGGAGAGTCCGCGCCAGTTCCCTCTGGGAATTTCGCACGTCATGGTCAATGGTGTCCTCGTGATAGACGATGGGGAGCACACCGGCGCTCTCCCGGGCCGAGCCTTGCGGAACGCATGACCACCCCCAACGCCCGATGTGTCCGGGGATTCGGATGACGCCGCCATGATCATCAAAGGTGGCCGCGTTGTGACAGAAGTTGGCGTTGTCGACGCAGACATCCTCGTCGTCGATGGGTCCATCGAGTCGATCGGAACCGGCTTTTCCGGCGGTCCGGTGGTGGATGCTCGCGGAGCATGGGTGCTGCCCGGCGTGGTTGACCCGCATGTTCACACATCGGTGGGTGGTTCCCACACGATGGATCCCCTCGCCGAGGACCTGAAGGAGGCGACCGCTGCGGCTCTCATGGGCGGCGTCACGACGGTCGGAGCCTATGTCAGCCGTGCATCCGAAATGGGATTGATCGACACCATTAAATACCAAATCCAGTTCGGGAGCGAGCATTCTGCGGTCGACTTCGCTATCAACGCTCTATGCCTTCCGGGAGATCCGCTGACCGAGGTGGTTGACGAAGGCGTCGGGTTGGGCGTGACCACGTACAAGGCCTTTCTCGGGTACTACGTTCGTGGCACCATGTTGGAAGATGACGAACTGGTCGAATTGATGGTGGCAGTAGCCTCCCACAACTGTCTGCTCCTGATACACCCCGAGAACGGGAGAGCAACCAAGTACTACCACGACAAGGAATACAGCCGCGACCCCAATGACCTGGCGGGCTATCTGCGATGCTCGCCGGGAATACTCGAAGCCGAAGGCATGTTCCGTGCAGCCGCGCTGGCCGAACTCACCGGCTGCGATGTGCTGTTTGTTCACCTGTCCGCAGCCGAGACTGTTCGAGTGCTCTCATGGCTGAAGGGCGGTGCGACTTCGGTGCGGGTATGGAGCGAGACGCAGCCGCACTACCTCCTATTGACCGAGGACGCCCTCCTGGAGCACGGTTCCCTCGCAAAGATAGGCCCCCCGCTTCGCAGAAGTGAGGATGTGGCGGCAGTCTGGAACGCCGTCGACGCCGGGCAAGTTGACTTGCTCTCAAGCGATCATTCAGCTCGCACGAAGGCTATGAAGCAAGCTAAACCAGCCATATTCGACGCCTCATATGGGGGAATCACGTCGTCGGAGGCCCTACTACCGCTGGCGTACGCCCTCGGTTTTGAGACGGGTCGATTCGACATATGTAGGTTGGCAGAGCTGACCGCAACCAACGCCGCGAAGGCCTATGGTCTCTACCCTCGAAAAGGCGCCATACGGGTTGGAGCCGACGCTGATTTTGCGATCGTCCCGATTGAGGGAGAACCCCGTGAGATAGGGCCACACACTCTGCACGGTCGCGCGGACTACTCGCTTTACACAGGGCTCACATCCAGAGGATTCCCAAAGTACGTGGTGAGGCGTGGGTACTTGGCAGTATCGGAAGGTGAGGTGTTGGACAACCCGGGCGGCAGATATCTGGCTCGAGGTGTGAAAGCATGACTCCGGTTCCCGCTGTCGAGTCCTGACAGACTCCGGTAATGACAAGAGTCATAGTAAGTCGTGCGCTACAAGCGTTGGTCACCCTCCTCGGTGTCAGCGTGGTGGTGTTCGCGTTGAGCCAATCGACCGGTAATCCGGTGGACGTACTGCTACCAGTGGAAGCGACGCCCGAACAGCGGATGCAACTGATCGATGAGTTGGGGTTGGATGAGCCACTCGTAACTCAGTATCTCACCTTCTTGGGCAATGTGGTCCAGGGCGATTTTGGCAAGTCGATACGGACCAAGCTGCCTGTTCTTGAACTGGTTGTGGACCGCCTTGTCAACTCGGTCCTGCTGGTCAGCACCTCACTTCTCTTCATGGTCGCATTCAGCCTTCCTCTCGGTGTCCTTGCAGCAGTGAAGCGCGGTACGGTCATAGATCGTGCCGCAATGGGCCTGGCCGTTCTGGGTCAATCACTTCCGCCCTTTTTCACCGGTGTCCTAGCGATCATTCTGTTCTCAGTCAGATGGCAGGTGTTGCCGGCGCAGGGTTCGGGCACCTGGCAGCATCTGTTGCTTCCCGCAGCAACGATGGGCCTGTTTACCGGAGCCGGGATCACGCGACTGATGCGGTCGGCCATGCTTGAAGTGTTGGACAGCGAGTACGCCAAGCTTGCCCGTATCAAGGGTGCGAGCGAGATGAGGGTTGTATGGGGACACGCCTTCCGAAATGCCTTGATTCCGGTCGTGACGTTTGTGGTGCTCATGTACGGTGTTCTCGTAGCTGCTGCGGTCACGACAGAAGTCGTCTTTGCGTGGCCGGGTCTGGGTCGGCTCGCCTTTGAAGCAGTGGTGTGGAGGGACTTCCCGGTGCTGCAGGCAGTAGTCATTTTGTGGGCGGCGCTCATTGTCTTTGCCAATCTTCTCGTAGACCTGTCATATGCGGTCATTGATCCGCGGATTCGTCGCAGTGTCTGAGTTCTTCGGCAAAGTACGGACCGGATTGGCCACAGTCTGGCGCAGCTTTCCCCTGTTTCCTCTTCTGATTGTCCTGTTGGCCGTAACGGCCGCCTTATCGGCGGACTTCATCGCTCCCCACGGACCCGACGAATTGCACTTGGCCCACGCCCGCCAGGGATGGGTCTTCTCCGAAGGAGGTAGCTGGGAGTTTCCCCTGGGGACCGACACCCTGGGCCGCGATATTCTCAGTCGGATCATTAAGGGTGCTCAAGTGTCTATGGCCGTTGCCGCAGGCACTGTCCTACTCGCGGGGTCTATCGGGACGACCCTCGGTTCTTTCGCCGGCTACTTCGGAGGTTGGGTCGATACGGTGATCATGCGGCTGGTCGATGGTTGGCTTGCCTTTCCCGCAATCTTGATCGCCCTCGTTTTCGCTGTCACAGTCGGCCCAAGTGTTACGGTTGTCGTATCAGTAATGGCGCTTATCCTTTGGGCGCGCTATGCCCGTCTGGTACGAGGGGAAGTTCTCAGCTTGAAGGAGCGCGACTTCATTGCGCTCGCTCGAGTAGCGGGAGGATCACCCCTGCGGATAATGGCTTCACACCTGCTGCCGAACGTGCTCAACAGCGTGATCGTCCTTTCCACCCTGCAGATCGGTTGGGCCATCACGGTTGAAGCCACCTTGAGTTTCCTCGGCGCCGGTGTTCCTCCACCGACGCCAACGTGGGGCGGCATGGTGGCCGAAGGGCGTGACCTGATCCGGTCGGCCTGGTGGATTTCCGTATTCCCCGGAGCTGCGATAGGCCTGGTGGTGCTTTCCTTCAACCTTATCGGAGACCGCATTCGAGACCTCCTTGATCCCAAGCTCAGAGCGCTCTAGTGGCCCTGACAGGTATGAGTGCATTCCAGTGGGGAGTGAACCGTCAAGCCCTGAGAGCCTCGGGGTTTAAGGGCATGTCAGTTCCGCAACTGGTAGCAGCTATTCCAAGATCTGTTGAGAACTGTAATCGATGCCTCCAACCGTCATCAGCGTTCTCGAGGGTCGCGTCTCAAGAATCGGCAAGGACGCCAGCGCGTTGACGATATTGAATAACGTCGGCAGGTCCTCCCACGTCGACTCGTGAAAAGATACAGACCCTTCCCCGATCCAGGCTCCTTTGAGATAGGGACTCAGGTCGGGAGGAGGCGTAAACGTGACGTACTCGACATCATGTTCCCCCCAGTCGTGGGTCCGAGGCATGTATTTATAGAGAAGAACACCCGGTTGGTTCATGGCTAGGTCGGCCATCTCGTCGTCGTCCAACTTGGTTTGCTCACGAACCGTCATCGACATGAACTGGTGTCCAAGCCAACCCGCGCTACAACTTACCGTACCGTTCAAATGACGCGGTTCAGGAAGTTCCCCGTATATCTTCGGGTATCCCAGTTCCTCGCGGCCGGTGATAATCGGGTCAGTTAGGTTCTCCCACAGAACCATGAGAAAAGAGCCCGAAGTAATAGTCCGTTCACCGCGAAAGACCACTGGACAAGTGACCCCAAGCGTGTTGTATCCGCGCCCCGCCAGCCATTCGATGTCAGTGATATAGCTCGCCGTTACGGTGACGACCGGCTCCCCAGCGAGTTCGAATCCGGGCGGAAGTAACCTGTCCAACGCTTCAGCCGCTGTAAGAAAACTGACCGAATACATCGTCTTTTTGGGACTGCCTGTGTTGGTGTACCGGTTTCCATCCACCCCTTGGCGGGGACCTAAGCTCGGGCCGAAGTGGGTCGGCATCCTGTACATCTGGCCTGGTTCAAAACTGTATGGCACCGGCGTCTCTCCTCGATGTAGAGGCGTAGGACTCTCGTGAAATGGTCGCATCTTCGCCGGGCGAGTTGGACCTAGACACGAGAGCCATCAGAACCCATCGACACGGTGTCCGGAGTGCCGAGGATCAGGGCTCCCTTCGCAAAGACCCTTGTGGGATACCTGTATGGTAGCACCCATTGCTATGAGGAACTTGGTCTGACCCACCTCAAGCTCGGCCCCGATTACGAGGATTTCCCCGGGTGAGCCATTGAACCGCCCCGTGTATCCCGGAAGTGATGGTCCCCCGTTTTCGTGGAGTCAGCCCTCTTGGATCAGTGGTGTGACGCTCCATCGTTCTAACAGGCGTTTTCGTATTCGGTGGTGCGCAATACCGAGAGCGGTGTGGCATCTTTGGTGATTGTGGAAGACTTCTAGGAGGCTACTGATTTATTCGGGTGGTGGGTGGGGAGGAGCTCACCGCATGAACCAGATGAGAACCGGATCCGGGGACCCTCCCATTCCCCCACCCTCGGTCCGAAAGGTGCAGGCAGCCGAACGGATAAGCGGAGTGGCGATACGCACGCCGCTTTGATGTACGGGTCTTCAGATCCCGACCCACCCGTCTGGCTCAAGGCGGAGTGCCTCCAGCCGGTCGGATCGTTCAAGCTGCGAGGGGTTCGGTGGTCGACAGGGTCGTCCTGGTCTCGGAAGCCGATTTCCGCACCGCCATCGCTCATCTGGCATTGGGGAACAAGCTGGTGGTCGAGGGGTCCGGCGCCATTTCCCTGGCGGCCGCTCTCGCCGAAGAGCTGGATGATCCGGTCGCCTGCGTTCTGAGCGGCGGGAGCATCGGCGCCGACCGGTTGGCGGACATCCTGACTGCGTAGGCCTAAGCCCCGATCATTCAGCCGATAACTTCCCGCTTTGCAAACGTCAATCACTACCGCCAAATGACACCGTTCCCCCACCGGTCAGGTGTTGGGCTACATCCGCAGCCCACAGTTGGTCCGCTGTGGCGGTTCGAAACTTGCGCTCAACCAGGTCAACCGCAATCCCGACGGTAATTCTCCACCTGCGATAGGTGGGCACTCTGGCGGCCGACACCTGCTGTGCCTGCCAAACGCATCAACCGCTCCACTCGTTCTGGCGCTCGATTTATCTAGATATATAGATATCTATTATACTCCCTCTTATGACAGACACATCGCATTCGGTATCTACCCTGGTCGATCGAATAAACATCGATCGACGTAGCCGGGTATCTCTCGCCGCTCAGATAGCCGGTCAACTCACACGGCTCATCGCCACCGGCGTGGCAAAGCCCGACAGCTTTCTGCCAACGATCGCCGATTTGGCGCAGCATCTAAGCGTGAACGTTCATACGGTGCGAGCGGCCTACCGGCAACTCGCCGACGATGGGCTGGTCTTCATGCGCCGAGGGTCACGCACCCTCGTCCTGGGTTACGACCGGGATCAAGCCTGGTCCCGAAGAGAGAATCGGCAGTCGAGTTTCACCATCGGTGTCCTGGTTCCCTCCTTCACTGATTATTACGCGGAGTTTCTCGACGCCATCTCCAAGGGGTCCGAGATAGAGGGATGGCTACCTGTCATATGCCAGACCCGGCATTACGACCCGAGAGTGGTCTCCCGAGATGTCGACCAACTGTTCAGCCGGAATGTGGACGGAATCATCGTGATTCACTTCGACCGGCCCGACCGCGAGACTGCCGAGATCTTCAGGTCGGCGTCTGCGCTACGGCCTTTCGTGTTCGTGGACAGCCACAGCGCCGACAGCGGCTCGCGGATCGTGGTCGATGAGGCTGCGGCCGGCTCCAAGGCCATCAGCCATCTGATCGACCATGGTCATCGTCGTATCGGATTCATCGATCCGGCGGCTGGCTGGGGAACGTCGAGGTTTGTCGAAGGATCGGCTCCGGTTCTGACAACTGCCGGGGTACCCCTAGAAGACCGGTTGGTGGTGGCAGCCTCAGATTGGAGCCTGGAAGCAGGCGCCAAAGCCGCAGCTCAGATGCTGGAAGCCGACAGGCCCCCGACCGCAATTTTCTGCGCCGGCGACGTCCTTGCGCTTGGCGCAATCACCGCTATAACCGAACTCGGAGGACGGGTGCCCGACGATATCGCTGTCATGGGTTACGGGGAGATTCCGTTTGCGGCCCTCGCCGCACCTGCGCTGTCCACAACCCGCCTTCCGGCCGATGACCTCGGCTACGAGGCTGTCCGCACCCTTAGCCGAGCCATCGTCACGGGAGCCGTCCAGCCCCCGGTCACATTTGAGACCCGCCTGATACTGCGCGAATCCTGTAACTGCCCCGAATCCGCCGGCCTAAGCCAAAGAGCCCTCTAACACGTAAGGAGAGAGAACATGACAAACATCAACCGTACCACGGGGTATCGGGTAGCCCTGCTCATCGCGATAGCCATCCTCGCTAACGCATGCGCAGACGATGACGGCACAACCACGACAGCGGCCGCGGCCCCCGAAACAACCGCAGCCCCCCAGACAACCGCAGCTCCCGAGCCTGTTGCCGTGTCCCTCCGGCTCCCGTGGTTTCTTGGAACCCAGTTCGCGGGAGAACTCGTAGCACTGGAAAAGGGATTCTTCGCGGATGAAGGACTCGACGTAACCATCAATCCCGGAGGGTTCGACACCAACAGCATCACACTGGTGGCTGCCGGCACTGACACTTTCGGCCTTCACGACATGAACTCTTTGGTCTACGCGGCATCAGAAGACATCCCGTTGATTACCGCAGCGGCGTTTTTGCAGAAACACCCCGGCGCGGTGATGGCCCTGGCTGACTCTGGAATCGATACGCTTGAGGACTTCGCCGGGGCAACCATCGGCTTTCAGGAAGGCGGCCCGTGGATGCTGAGCCAGGCAATGTTGGTCAAGAACGGCATCGATCTCGGCTCCATTGACAAGGTGACGGTCGGGTTCGACCTGACTCCCCTGCTCGAAGGGGACATCGACATCGTCACGGTCTTTGCAACGAACGAACCGATCAGAGCCAGCCTGCAGGGTGCCGAGACAAACGTGTGGGTCCCGTTTGATTATGGCGTCGAGACCTCGGCCAACGCTCTCTTTACAACCAGGAGCTATTTCGAAGACAATCCAGAGGTTGTCTGTGGAATGGTTCGGGCAATCGCTCGAGGCTGGGAATACGCCCACGAGAACCCGGACGAGACCACTGACATAGTCGTCGCTTCGGACCCGGACAACCTTGATGCCCCCACGGAACGCTTGATCCTCGACACCACGCTAACTCACATCCGTACTCCGGAATCGGTCGAGCATGGTATGGGTTTCATGACGGCGGAGCGGTGGCAAACGGTGATCGACGTTCTCCAAGCCTACGGAGGGCTGACAGTTGACGTGGACGTGAACAGTCTGTTCACAGACGCGTGTTTCTCCTCCTGATCGCGATAGGGGCCCCTCCGGAGGGGCCCCTATCTGTAAGTCCTCTAGGAAAGGAATGAGCATGGACTTGTTTGACAACACGGCCGGGAATGTAGGCAAAATGCAGTATCACCTGCGAGTCAAACCCGGGGACGTGGCCGACTATGTGCTTCTGCCCGGGGATCCCGGCCGCATCACACTGATTGCAGAACACCTGGACGAGCCGACAGAGGTTGCCCACCACCGCGAGTACCGCACCGTAACCGGCAAGTATCACGACATAAGAGTGAGCGGCACGTCGACCGGAATCGGATGCCCTTCGGCTTCGATAGCGGTCGAGGAACTGGCCAACGTGGGCGTGTCCCACTTCATCCGTGTCGGGAGTAGCGCGGCCTTTGTGCCGGGGATTCGTAAAGGCGACGTCCTGATCAATGTTGCATCAATGCGAGAGGACGGAACTACCGCCGCCCTGGTCGATGACGGATTCCCGGCAGTGGCGGATCACTTTCTCACCGCCGCTCTCATCGAAGCCGGACAAGAGCTGAGCGTAGAACGTGGTTTCGGGTTGTTCATTGGCATAAACGCCTCCGCTGATGCGTTCTATGCAGAGACCGAGGACCGGGTAAAGAACCGCATCCGGCAACGGATCATGAATATCGAGATGGAGAGCGCGGCGATCTTCACGATAGCCCACCTCCGTGGTCTCAAGGCAGCATCGGTGTGTGCAGTGTCATACAACTACACAGAACCGGACGAAATAGATTATGAAGGCGTCAATCAAGCGCTCTTCAATGGATGGCACAACGCCATTGATGTCGCTCTGGAAGGAATCCGAAAGTACGAGGCCAAGAAAAGGAAGCCATGAGCCAACCGAGCGTCGGCGCCGGAATAGTTCTCGACTCGGTTGGGGTCACCTTTGGTGGCGAGAATCATGTAGTTGCCCTTGAGGACATCAACTTGGAAATCACCGCCGGCGAGTTCCTAGCGATCGTGGGGCCGTCGGGATGCGGCAAGTCGACCTTGCTCCGGGTTGTTTCGGGACTGCTCGAACCAACGGCCGGGACCGTCTCTGTGCACGGCAGGACGCCGGAACAAGCACGCCGCGACGTCGAATTCGGGGTCGTCTTCCAGAATCCCGTACTCTTCCCGTGGTTGCGGGCGCTGGCGAACGTGCTCCTTCCGGACAAGATCCTCGGGAAGCGAAACCCGACCCATGGTCCACAGACCGAGCAACTGGCGCGCCAACTTTTGAAAGATGTGGGTCTGGCCGGCTTCGAAGAGCACTACCCCGCCCAGATGTCGGGCGGGATGCAGTCGCGGGTCGCTATCGCTCGAGCGCTGATCTACGAGGCCTCAACTCTCTTGATGGACGAGCCGTTCGGAGCGCTCGACGAATTCACCAGGGACCGGCTGAATCTCCAACTCCTCGACGTATGGGACAAGGCACAAGCCACCGTGCTGTTCGTCACCCACAGTATCCAGGAGGCGATATTCCTTGCTGACCGGGTCGTGGTTCTGAGTCCTCGGCCAGGACGGATCGAACGAGTGGCTGCCGTCCCCTTCCCGCGGCCGAGGCCGCTGGAGTTGCGGTACGAACCCGAGTTCGGATCGCTGGCCAGCCAACTGCGATCCCTCCTCGAAACAGACCACCCGTCGTGAGCCGCATTAGGTTGAATGTGATAGGGGAGGATCATTTCAGCAAACGCTGGATCACCAAGGCAAGGGGGATTCTTCCGGCAGCCCTGTTGGCCCTGCTCGCCCTCGCTATCTGGCAGATCGTGGTAGTAGTAGCCGACGTACCGGCCTACATCGTCCCGAGTCCTTCCGAGATCTTCCTTGAGTTGCTGGCGGAGGGTCGGTGGCTCGCAGCCGATCTGGGATGGACGATGCTCGAGGCCGTGCTGGGCTTCCTGATTGGGAGCGGCATAGCGTTTGTGACGGCAGTGGTGTTCGTCCACGTGAGGGTGGTGGAGCGCGCTGCGTTTCCCTGGGCCATAGTTCTCCAAACCGTCCCTATTGTCGCCATCGCACCCCTACTGACAATCTGGTTCGGATACACACTCCTTCCCAAAGTAGTGATCGCAGCCATAATCTGCTTTTTCCCAGTCCTGGTCAACACGACTCGCGGCCTCCGATCGGTAAGCAACCAGGCAATGGAGCTAATGAACGTGCTGTCGGCACGCAGGGCTTCGATATTTTGGAGGCTGCGGCTTCCCAGCTCGCTTCCTTACGTATTCGCCGGTCTTCGAGTCGCAGCCACGCTATCGGTGATCGGTTCAATAGTGGCAGAATTCACCGGCGCCGATCGGGGCATTGGATTCGTCATCGTGCAGGCAAGCTACCGGATCGACACCAGGCTGATGTTTGCGGCCATAGCATTGTCGTCCCTGGCGGGCATTGTGTTCTTCCACCTGATCGGATGGATCGAAAGAGCCATCCTACGCTGGCCTGAAGCTCGGTTAGAAGAAACGTAGGGAGAACCGGGGCTTTTGGCTTCGCTTACATTTGACCGCGCAGGGACTATGGCGCAGTCACCAACAACGGTTCGCAAGCATCATCCAATAACCCCATCGGCGCCGGGAGGCCTCTGCCCGCAACCTCTCCGCAATATGAACACGATCCCGGTACGCTCTTGGAGTATCCGATGCCTCTACAGGACCTACACGTCACTACCCCACATTGTCAGGCACAGTAGGCACAGCCCTGTATGACAGAGGACCGGTCACCTCACTGCCAAGGCCGACTTTGGTATCGATAGAGCCCTGTGGATGGCAGGCGGCAGCCGTCGACCTCCTACTCCGAGACCGGAGTGCATGGTGCTCGGCCGCCTGACCGATTTCGCCTCCAGTCCCCGCGGCAAGTGGGTGACCGTGGTCGTGTGGATGATCGCCGCAGGATGGTTGATCTCACAACTTCCGACCCTCAACGAGGCCACCGAGAACGAGCAGGCTCTGTTCCTGCCCAGGGACGCAGAGGCCACCCGGGCCTACCAGTTCGCACAGGAGCGTTTCCCATCGGCCGGGACGCCCGTTCTGATCGTGTTTCGCGAACCGGCCGGTCTGGGGCCTGCCGCCTACCAGGGGGCGGCCGGGATCGCGGCCTGGCTCTCCGGGCCGGACGCGCCGGACAACGTGACTCGGGTGCTGAGCCCCGACCTCTCCACGGGCCCGCGGTCCGGCCTGGTGTCCACCGACGGAACCACCATGTACGTGTTCGTCGAAGTGGCCGGTGAGCCGGCTGAACAGCCATTTTTCGACACGGTGGATGCCATCCGCGACCGCTCGGCGTCCCTGGATCTGACCGGCGTCGAGATCGCCTCGGGGGGACCCGGCGGCTTGGTGGTGGACTTGGTCGGGGTGTTCTTGCAGATCGACACCCTGCTGTTGCTGGTGACGGTCCTTCTGGTGCTGGTGCTGCTGATCATCATCTATCGCTCCCCGATCATGGCGGTGATCCCTCTCCTGGGCGTGGGTCTCGTCTTTCAACTGGCCGGGGGGATAGCCGCCTGGCTCGCCCTCGGTTTCGACCTTCCGATCTCCGGACAGACCACCGGGATCATGACTGTGGTGCTCTTCGGCACCGGAACCGACTACGTGCTCTTCGTGTCGGCCCGCTTTCGCGAGGAGTTGACCAGGCACGGCGATCGCCACGAGGCCATGAGACGCACCATGCGGGGCGTGGGCGGAGCGGTCGCCTCCGCGGGGGCCACCATCCTGGTCGCCTGTATCGCTCTCGGGCTGGCGACTCTGCGTTCCTACCAGGCGCTCGGCCCGGTGATCGCCCTGGCGGTGGCCCTGATGATGCTGGCCGCCCTGACCCTGATCCCGGCGGTGCTGACCATCTTCGGAAGGGGCGCCTTCTGGCCAAGGCAACCTCGCCTGGACACCGAAGCCGTGAAGCAGACCGACTGGCGACGCAGCGTTTACGGCAGGGTGGGCGCGGTAGTGCTGCGTCGCCCGGGCGTCTCCCTTGCGGTCACGGTGCTGGCTCTCGGTGTTCTGGTGGCAGGCCTTATCCCGTACCGGACCAACTACGACCAGCTTGAAAGCCTGCCCGACAATGCCGAGTCGGTTCGCAGCTTCGAGTTGCTGCGAAGCGGCTTTCCGGCAGGAGAACTCTCCCCCACTCAACTCTACGTGTCTCTGCCCCCGGGCGCCGGGGCGCTCGATCCGGCCTCCCTCCGGCAGTTGGACGCCCTCACGCTGGAGATCGCCGGGCACCCGGCCGTGGCCAACGCCTCCGGTCCCACCAGACCCCTCGGCATGGAGGGACCCCCGGCCTCGTTGCTGCCGGAGTCGCTCATCCGGCGGTTCGTGTCCCCCGATGGCGGCGCCGGCCGCATCGACATCGTGCTGGAGGCGAACCCGTTCTCCCGAGCGGCTCTCGACGTGGTGCCCGATCTGCGTACCCTGGCCCGCCGGACCGGCTCGGCCCAGGGTCTGTCCCCCGAAAGCGTGCTGATCGGCGGGGACACGGCGGAGGCCTACGACACCCGCACCGCGGGAGACCGGGACTCGCTGGTGGTGCTTCCCCTGATCCTTCTGGCCATCGGCGTGGTGTTGGCGCTGCTGCTTCGCTCGTTGATCGCGCCCCTGTACCTCATGGCCACGATCGCCTTCACCTACTTTGCAACCCTGGGCCTGTCGGTTGCGGTGTTCATCCTGGTATTCGGGCACGCCGGGGTCGGGTATGCGGTGCCGTTCTTCCTATTCGTCTTCCTGAACGCGCTGAGTGTCGACTACAACATCTATCTGATGTCGCGGATCCGCGAAGAGGCGCGACGGTCCCCGCTCAAGGAAGCGACCCGCCATGCCCTGGCCCGCACCGGTCCGGTCATCACCTCCGCGGGGATCATCCTCGCCGGCACGTTCTCCGCGCTGATGACCCTTCCGCTCCAGGACCTTCTGCAACTCGGATTCGCGGTTGCGGTGGGCGTGCTGATCGACACCTTCATAACCCGCACGTTGATAGTGCCGGCCCTGGTCGCCCTGCTGGGCCGGTGGAACTGGTGGCCCTCCCGGCAGGCTGCGTCCGCTCCTGGCAGCCACGACACGGATGCCCCATGAGCAGGGTGTCTGAGAACGACCGGAAGCCGGTTCTAACAGGGGCTACCCCCAGGGCGCCGCCTACCCGATTGTTTGGCAGACATACCACTAGAGAGTGTTGAAAGCGTGGCGCAGGCGTTGGTGGATGCTGCTGCCTATCGCCGCGGTCGGGATGCTGATTGGGTGGGAAACCGGGTTCTTCCACTCCCGTGTCGTGTACCTTGAGTGGGAAGGCCAACCGGTGGAGTTCCAGGTGCTGGCTCTGAACAGTCAGGGTGGAGTTGCATTGGTTGACTTGGCGGACGGCGTGATGCGAATATCCCGGCTGGAGCATCGCGGCCTGCCGGTCCACTCGGTTGATGTGGCGGAGTTCACCAGGTCGGGCGATGTGCTGGTCCACCCGTCCGGTGAACAATTCCTGTCCGTGGTGCCGGGTGGGGACTTTTCCGCTGCTCCCGCGACCATTCGCCTACCCCGATCCCTCGAATCCGAAACTGATCGAACTGACGTGGGAGATGGTGCGGTCGGGGCCGTGGAGGATCAATCCGGGGAGAACATTTGGGTGTTGAAGCGAACCGGTGTCGCCACGCTGGTAAACCTGATCACCAAAGAAGGCACCACACTGGCTGGTTTCGAACTGAAAGGCTCCTATTACGCGGACAGGTTGCTGGGAAATGACCTCATTGTGTTTTCCGGTGACGGGCGGGATGATCTGGCGCTGAGCAGCACCGGGGCCATCGCCATCGGTCAGGCGGCGATGTGCCCGGACAGCATAGAGAACGGGAACCTACGGTTGGTGTCGGTGCACGGACACCACACTGCCTGTCTCAGCGATGACGATAGTCACCTGGTCCTCTATGATGCGGCCACCGGGCAAACCGACCGGTTTACCGCGTTCGAGTCGGGCCGTTGGTCACTAGGAGTTCTGCCCGACATCCCGGTGGCGGTAGCGAACACCCCAGGACGTTATACGGACCAGGTATTACTCGTCTACCGGGAACCCGATCCCACGAATCCTCCATACACAATCACGAAAGCGGTCTATGCGGCCGACCTTTCCACCCACACCATGCGATGGTTGTACGACAACGAGGAAGGCGAGTTTCTCACGCCATTAGGCATTGTTGACCACCTCCTGATAGTTGCCATCCGGGTGATTGACCAAGGCGAGGTCATCATTTCCATTGACACCCAGTCGGGAGAGCGGCAAACAATCATAGAACTGCCCGAAGGGTATTTCATCTATGACGCTGCCTGAATTGCAGCAGAAACGCATAGATCCTAGGTTCGGATCCCCGACCCGCAGGTAACCCGGCGGAAGGACCCGTTGCCCTGATGGTTCGACTTGATATTCTTCACAAGCGCCGGGTTGCAGAAGGAGGATCTGATGGCACTCAACGTGTACCTGCATTTCAACAGCAACTGTCGGGAGGTGTTCGAGTTCTACCGCTCGGTGTTCGGGGGAGACTTCAGCTCCTTCGCCACCTTTCGCGACATGCCCGAGCAGATGGACATTCCCGAGGACGAGCAGGACGACATCCTGCATGTGTCCCTCGACATCGGCGGTACCGCCCTGATGGGAAGCGACGTTCCAAGCGCCTTCGGCCCTCCTGTACAGCAGGGCAACAATTTCGCCATCTCCTACAACGCGGATAGCCGCGAGCAGACCGAGGAGTTGTTCAACCGGATCTCCGAAGGCGGCACGGTCACCATGCCCCTGGGGGACACGTTCTGGGGCTCGTACTTCGGCGCTTGCACCGATAGGTACGGCATCAACTGGATGGTCAGCTACAACAACCCTCAGGAGTCATAGAGGACCTGTCCAACCCGACAGCAAGTGGGAGACCCATCTTCTCAGGTTGATTTGTTACCGTGGGGTCGGCTCCCGGCGGGCCCTCACCACACCGTTCACCGTTCTTGCCATACCCTCGGCTCCGACCTACTCTGAAGGTACGGGCAACAAGTGAAGGAGTTCAGCGCATGGGCCCTATGAGAACCGGATCCGGGGACCCTCCCATTCCCCCACCTTCAGTCCAAGATGTGCGGGAGGCATCCTGGCGCATCAGCGGAGTTGCATTGCGCACACCCCTCCTGCAGTACAAGTCTCCTGAGCCCGGCCCTTCCATCTGGATCAAGGCGGAGTGCCTCCAGCCGGTCGGATCCTTCAAGCTGCGCGGCGTGTTCAACTGGGCGCGATCGCTGTCGGACGCCGACCTTCAAAGGGGTGTGACCACCCAGAGCGCCGGCAACACCGCGCAGGCTCTCGGCTACTCGGCGCAGTTGCTGGGGGTCCCGGCCCGCAGTCTCCTGCCCGCCACCGCGCCGCAGGTGAAGGTAGACGGGGTCCGCGCCTACGGCGTCACGCCGGTGCCGGTCCCGTTCTCGGCGCTCATGGACTACGTGTTCGACAAGGGATGGGAGAAGGAACCGTACAGCTACCTCAATCCCTGGGGAGATCCCTCAATGCTGGCGGGCTCGGGAACGATCGACCTTGAGATCCTGGAGGACCTCCCCGAGGTGAGAGCGATCTACATACCGGTGGGCGGCGGCGGATTGGTGTCCGGCATAGGCAGTGTGATCAAGGAACTCCGACCGGCCACGGAGATCATCGGAGTGCAGAGCAGGGCGTGTCCTTCCCTGCATGCAGCCCTGGATGCCGGTCAACCGAGATGGGTCGAAACGGGTGAGACCATTTGTGACGGCACCATGGTGCCGGTGGTGGTCGACGAGATGTACCCGCTGGTCAGTTCCGTGGTCGACAGGGTGGTCCTGGTCTCGGAAGCCGACGTTCGCACCGCCATCGCTCACCTGGCATTGGGGAACAAGCTGGTGGTCGAAGGGTCCGGCGCCATGTCTGTAGCAGCCGCCCTCGCAGAGGACCGTGACGGTCCCGTTGCCTGCATTCTGAGCGGCGGGAGCATCGGCGCCGACCGGTTGGCGGACATCCTGGCCGCAGAGGTATAGAACGCCGTCAACCACTGAACTCAGTCGAGGGGGCCCGTCACCATCTCGACCGCCCTCACCAGCGACTCCTCTCCGAGCAGTTGCTCGGCCGCCGACAACTCGGGCGCCAGGGGCCGGTCGGGACCATGCCCCCGAACCCGCGTCCGTAACAAGTCCACGGCCGCTGCGGTGCCGTCACTCGGCATCAGGGGAGCGCGCAGTTCCACGGCCCGGGCGGCGGTGACCCACTCGATGGCCAGGATGCGACGGAGGTTGTCGATCACCCGGCGAAGTTTGCGGGCCGCGCTCCATCCCATCGAGACATGGTCCTCCTGCATGGCCGAGGTGGGATACGAATCGACCACTGCGGGAGCGGCCAGACGGCGGTTCTCGGCGCACATCGCAGCCGCGGTGTACTGGGCGATCATCAAGCCGCTGTCGACACCGGGGTCGGCGGCCAGGAAGGGAGGCAGACCTTGGGAGCGGTTGTAGTCGAGTAACCGGTCCACACGACGCTCGGCGATGGCCCCGACCTCGGCCATGGCGATCGCCAGGTAATCGGCCGCCATCGCCACCGGCGCTCCGTGAAAGTTGCCGCACGACTCGATTCGGCCGTCGGAAAGCACCATCGGATTGTCGATGGCCGACGCCAACTCCCGTTTCGCCACATTCGTCACGAACCCCAGGGTGTCACGCGCCGCGCCGTGAACCTGGGGTGTGCACCGTATCGAGTAGGCGTCCTGCACTCGAACATCGTCGGTTCGGTGGCTGGCCACGATCGGCGATCCCCGAAGCATCCGGCGGAGATTGGCGGCGCTCAACGCCTGGCCCGGATGCGGGCGGAGCGCCTGCAGGTCGGCGGCGTATGCCCGGTCGGTGCAGAGGAGACCCTCGACGCTGAGAGCCGCCACGATGTCGGCGACGGTGAGAAGATGAGAGGCGTCATGGACCGCCAGACAGAGCATGCCCAGGATGCCGTCGGTCCCGTTGATGAGCGCCAGGCCCTCCTTCTCCACCAGTTCCACCGGCTCGACGCCCGCCCGAGCCATCGCCGCCCCGCCTTCGCATACCCCTGCGTCGGCAAGGACCTCGCCCTCACCGATCAGAACCATGGCAACATGGGCGAGAGGCGCCAGGTCGCCGCTGGCGCCGAGAGAGCCGTGCTCGGGGACCACGGGAACAACACCGGCGTTGATCATCCGCACCAGCGTCTCTGCGACCAGCGGTCGGGCGCCTGAAGCTCCCAGCGCCAGGGTCCGCGCCCGCAGGAACATCATGGCCCGAACCATTTCCGTCTCCACAGCCGATCCCATCCCTGCTGCGTGGGAGCGGATCATTGCACGCTGGAGGGTCTCCCGCCGATCGGGGGGAATCGTCGTGGTAGCCAGGGCGCCGAATCCGGTCGAGACGCCGTATACGGGATCGCCCTCCGCCAGGCGTTCGACGATCCGGCGACTAACCGCCATCCGCTCTAAGGCTGCATCGCTGAGATGAACCCGCTCACCACGGCGCGCAACCGCAACAACATCGGCGATGGTTACGCCGGGACCTTCGAGTACCACGCTCATGGCCGTACTGCCTCGGCCCTGCAGAGGGAATTCGACGTAGCCATAGCGACGTTCACCACCGCTTCCGTTGCAATCTCCAAGCGCTCCCCGACGATCCGCTCGGCCGGACCCAGCACCGAGAATGCCCCCATCACGCCAGCCGACCCGTGGATGGGCGCCACCACGGCGGTGACATCGGGCTCGATGGCGCCGGTGTTGAGCACCGCCTTGCACCGAGCACCGGGCGACGGCGCTTCGCTTAGCAGAGCCTCACCCACCGCGGTCCCCTGCAGCGGCACCGACTTGCCTACCCAGCCGACGTGGCGGATGGCCCGCCGGCTCTCGACCGTGGCAATGTAGACCGCCTCGCCTCCATCTCGCACGGCCAGATATGCAGACTCTTCGGTGACCTCGACCAACCGCTCGAGGCCGGGCTGGGCCGCTGTCATGAGTTGTGCGTAGGGACCCGATTGGAAAGAGAGCAGCGCGATACGCACGAAGGCGGGTCCGACCGAGTACCAACCCCGGTCGTCCCGAACGAGATAGCCCCGGTTGGTCAGAAGCCGCAGATGCCGCAGGGCGGTGCTGGTTGGCATGTCGGCTTCGGCAGCCGCGTCCGTAAGGGTGACCGCTCCGTTGGTGATGACGGTGTCCAGTAGGGCGAGCACCCGCTCCGCCGAACGTGATTTGTGGAGGGGCGCTGGGGACTCGCCATTGGATGGCGTTCCCTCGGAAGCCGTGCGATCTGTTCTGAGGTTCGGTGATTTCACTGCATGAAAAGTATTGCTAGTAAATGACAGGATAGATGCACGATCGGTATAATGGCAACCAGCAGCCCGGACCTGTAAACGACCCACCGTGCTGATGTGGTAAGCCACCATGACCGCCATAGCCCAACACAGTTCCGGCGCACCGCCGGGTGGCGTCCGCTCCCCGAGGGGCACGTCGTTGACCTGCCGCGGGTGGCCGCAGGAGGCCGCCTTCCGGATGCTCCAGAACAACCTCGATCCCGAGGTCGCCGAGCGACCCGCGGACCTGGTGGTCTACGGGGGGACCGGTCGGGCGGCCAGGTCATGGGACGCCTACCACGCCATGATCCGGACACTCACCACCCTCGAAGACGACGAGACCATGCTGGTGCAGTCCGGCAAGCCGGTCGGCGTCCTCCGGACCCATGAGTGGGCGCCCAGGGTCCTGATCGCCAACTCCAACCTGGTCCCCGACTGGGGCACCTGGGACGAGTTCCGCCGCCTCGAGCACCTCGGTCTCACCATGTACGGGCAGATGACCGCCGGCTCGTGGATATACATCGGCACCCAGGGCATCCTGCAGGGGACATACGAGTGTTTCGCCGCCATCGCCCGGAAGCGCTTCGACGGGTCTCTGGCAGGCACCCTCACCGTCACCGCCGGACTGGGCGGCATGGGAGGCGCCCAACCGCTGGCCATCACCATGAACGACGGCGTGGCACTCTGCATCGAGGTCGACCCCCACCGGGCGGCTCGCCGCGTCGAGACCCGGTTCCTGGACGTGGTGGCCGACGACTACGACGACGCACTCCGTCGCTGCCGGGAAGCGGTCTCCGCCCGGAGGGCCCTCTCGGTGGGACTGGTCGGCAACGCCGCCGACCTGCTGCCGCGCCTCCTGGCCGACGGGGTCTCGGCCGACATCGTCACCGATCAGACCTCGGCGCACGATCCGCTCACCTATATCCCCCTCGATCTCTCCCTCGAGGAAGCCGATGACATACGTGACAAGAAGCCCGACGAGTACATCGATCGGGCCCGCCACGCCATGGCCACCCATGTGGAGGCTATGGTCGGGTTCCTCGACGCCGGCGCCGAGGTGTTCGACTACGGCAACAGCCTCCGGGCCGAGGCCGCACTGGGAGGATACGACCGCGCCTTCGACTATCCCGGGTTCCTACCCGCCTACATCCGTCCGCTGTTCTGCGAGGGCAAGGGGCCTTTTCGCTGGGTGGCCCTGTCCGGCGACCCGGCGGACATCGCCGCCACCGATCGGGCCGTGCTCGAGGAGTTCCCCGAGAACGAGGCTCTTGCCCGCTGGATTAACCTGGCCGGCGAACGGGTCGCCTTCCAGGGTCTCCCGGCCCGGATCTGCTGGGTCGGTTACGGCGAGCGCCATCGCCTGGGGCTTCGCTTCAACGAGATGGTCAGATCCGGGGAGATCTCCGCTCCCATCGTCATCGGCCGCGACCATCTCGACTCCGGCTCGGTTGCTTCGCCCTACCGGGAGACCGAGGACATGGCGGACGGCAGCGACGCCATCGCCGACTGGCCACTGCTCAACGCCCTGGTCAATGCGTCTTCGGGCGCCACCTGGGTGAGCATCCACCACGGCGGCGGCGTCGGCATCGGCCGGTCGATCCACGCCGGCCAGGTGTGCCTCGCCGACGGCACCGACCTGGCGGCCGCCAAGCTGGAGCGGGTCCTTCTGAACGACCCGGCCACCGGGGTGATGCGCCACGTCGACGCCGGCTACGACGAGGCCGTCCGGGTCGCCGCCGACCGGGGAGTGCACGTACCCATGGCGGAGAAGACCCGGCGATAGTGGCCGCCAGCCGCCTGCCCGGCGGGCCGCGCCTCCCGCTCGAAGTTCACGGATCGGCTGTTCTCCGGTCGCCCCTCCCCCACCGCCATCCCACCTGCCGGACGTTGCCGGCCGTCGGCCACAGGCCACCCCCATGACCGTCCGCCCCATTCTCCCCATCGGCCATCCCACCTTGCGGACCAGGACCACGCCGGTGCCGCGTTCGGACATCTCCAGCCCGCGAATCCAGTGCCTCATCGACGATCTCATCGACACCATGCGCCACGCCAACGGGGCGGGCATAGCCGCCAACCAGATAGGAGAGACCGACCGGGTCCTCACCATCGAGGTGAAGGACAACCCTCGCTACCCCTACAAGCCCCCCGTGCCCCTGACGGTGGCCATCAATCCGGAACTCGAAGTCATGGACGACGAGAAGGTGGTCATCAACGAGGGATGCCTGTCGGTGCCGTTGAGAGGCGAACTGGTCCGCTCGGTCAACCTTGCGGTCCGATACACCGATCGCGAGGGCGTCGACCACCAACGGGTGGTGCGGGGACTCACCGCCGGCACCTGGCAGCACGAGTGTGACCACCTCAACGGCATCCTGGTGGTCGATCGGATCGACCCCAGGACGCTCGCGACCTGGGAGCAGTTCAGGACCCACCACCAGGACGCCTTCGTCGAGCGCATCACCCGCTTCGTCCGAGAGGTCGGATCGTGACCGTCTACTGGTGCGAACTGGCCTGGCTGGGTGGTCCGGAAGCTGCACCGGGAGTGGTGATCGAAGTCGATCAGGGTGGCATCTGCGCGGTGACCTCCGGGCACAGCGCTCCTCCCCCGGGCGCCACACAGCTGCGAGGACTGACGATTCCGGCGCTGGCCAACGCGCACAGCCATGCTTTCCACCGGGCACTCCGGAGCCGAACCCAGGGCGAGCGGAGCACGTTCTGGACCTGGCGGGACCTCATGTACCGGGTTTCTTCCGGCCTCGATCCCGACAACTACTACCGACTTGCCCGGGCGGTCTTCGCCGAGATGGCCATGGCCGGAATCGGCGTGGTGGGCGAATTCCACTACGTCCACCACCGTCCCGGCGGGGGCGCCTACGACGACCCCAACGCCATGGGAGCCTCACTGGCGGCAGCGGCCACCGACGCCGGCATCCGCCTCACCCTCCTCGACACCCTCTACCTCCACGGTGGCTTTGCTCCCGGGACGGCATCCGGGTACGCACCCCTGTCAGAGGAACAAGCCCGCTTCTCCGACGGCTCCGCCGAGGCATGGGCGGACCGGGTGGACGACCTGGCCACCGCCATCTCGGGCTCGAACACCTCGGTGAGCGCGGCTGTCCACTCGGTGCGCGCCGTGGACCCTACGTCTATCAGGACCGCGGCGCGTTGGGCTGCCGAAAACCGCGCGCCGCTCCACGTCCACATCTCCGAGCAGCCCGCCGAGAACCGGGGGTGCCTCGAGGTTCATGGGCGAACCCCGATCGGGGTGATGGCCGATGCGGGCGGTCTGGGTCCCCAGACAACGCTGGTCCACGCCACGCATGTCTCGGAAGAAGACATCTCCCTGGTCGGCGAGGCCGGAGCGAACGTCTGTCTCTGCCCGACAACCGAACGCGATCTGGCCGACGGCATCGGCCCGAGCGAGGCACTGGCGGCCGCCGGCGCCCGCCTCTGCGTGGGTTCGGACTCCCATGCCATCGTCGATCTCTTCGAGGAGACCCGGGCAGTCGAGATGGGCCAGCGTGTCACCAAACTCGAGCGGGGGGTGCACTCGCTCGAAGCCCTGGCCGACATGGCCACCCGAAACGGCTACCTGTCGCTGGGATGGACCGAGGGAGGCGCTCTCACGCCGGGTTCCCTGGCCGACTTCGCCACTCTGGGTCTCGACTCGGTGCGCCTCGCCGGCGCCGACGCCGCCAATGCACTCGCTTCGGCGATCTTCGCCGCATCGAGCGCCGATGTCCGTCACCTGGTGGTGGGGGGAGCGCCGGTCGTGGTCGACGGGACCCACGTCTCGATCAATGTTGCCTCCGAACTCGACTCCATCATCCCCAAGTTGATGACCTCATGACCCTGGTGGTCGACAACATCGGCGAGTTGATCACCAACATCCCCGCCCTGGGAGAGGGAGCGCTCGGGATCGTCAAGAACGCCTCCGTAGTGATCGACGACGACCAGGTAATCGCCATCTGCCCGACCGGCGCGTTGGCCGATGAACGTCTCGACGTCGGGGGTCGGTGTGTGCTACCCGGATTCGTCGACTCCCACACCCACCTGGTCTTCGCCGGTGACCGCGCCGAGGAGTTCACCCGTCGCATGGCCGGCGAACCCTACGACGGAGGAGGGATCCGGGTCACCACCGAAGCCACCCGCGCCGCCAGCCGGAAGGCCCTGAGATCGGCACTAGATCGGCGGCTCATCGAGGCACACCGGGCGGGCACCACAACCGTGGAGATCAAGTCGGGCTATGGACTGTCGGTCGAATCCGAAGCCCTGACCACCTCCCTGGCAGCCGAAGTGACCACCGAGACCACCTTCCTGGGCGCCCATGTCGTACCGAGCGAGTACCAGGGACGCGCCGACGACTACACCGAGTTGGTCTGCGGGCCCATGCTCGATGCGGTCCGCCCCCATGTGCGCTGGATCGATGTGTTCTGCGAGACCGGCGCCTTTGACGTCGATCAATCGAGAGCGGTCCTCGAAGCCGGAAGGCGGGCAGGCTTGGGTTTACGCCTCCACGCCAACCAACTCCACTACGGACCCGGGGTCCGCCTCGGCGTGGAGATGGGCTGTGCCTCCGTAGACCATTGCACCTACCTTTCCGACCAAGACATCGAGATGCTCGCCGCCAGCGACACCGTAGCCACCTTCCTCCCCGCCGCCGACTTCTCCACCCGCCAGCCCTACCCCAACGCCCGCCGCGCCATCGACGCCGGAGTCCAAGTGGCCATCGCCTCCAACTGCAACCCCGGCTCGAGCTACACCACCTCCATCTCCTTCTGCATCGCCCTGGCTGTCCGCGATATGAACATGACCATCGACGAAGCCATAGCAGCAGCAACCACCGGCGCCGCCGCCGCCTTACGCCGAACCGACGTCGGTCGCCTAGCCCCCGAAGGCCCAGCCCACCTCACCATCCTCAACGCCCCAACCCGCCATCACCTCGCCTACCGCCCCGGCGTCCCGATGATATGGCGGACGCTCGGCTCCGACTTCCAAGTCCCGTCTCCACAGAACGGGTGGTGAGTTCAGTCGGTTCGAGCATCCCGAAACGCTGCTATATTTGGGGCTCCTGGCAGCGTCACGATCGTATCTAGCACAGCGCCACTCTCTACGTATACTCCGCTACGCCCCACATTAAGAGAGGGGCGCAATACTAAATCGCCAAGGACATCATATGAAAGACGCACAAAAACCTAATCACATTAGTCTTGGTCCCCTCATAAAGAAGCTTCGAGAAGGCAGCTTTGTTATCCCGGACTTTCAAAGGGAGTTCGAATGGCAACCCTGGGATATACGCGACCTCATGCGTTCCATTTTCCTTGACTACTTTATTGGCAGCCTCTTGCTCTGGAAGGGAAAGACTGAGACTTTTGGAGCTTTAGCATGTGAACCAGTTTATGGATTCTCCAGCAACAGTGAAGATCCGCGTCACATTGTCCTTGACGGCCAGCAACGCCTCACTGCTATCTACTATACCTTCGTTGCCCCAGACCTACATCTGCCTAATCGGCGCAATCGCTATTACTACTATGTTCATGTGGACCGGTTTATGAGTGAGGACTATGATGAAGCCTTCTCGTACGGCTGGACGCGAGGTACTGCAAGGCTCATGAAGGATCGCCAACAACAGTTTAGAGAACACATATTTCCTCTCTGGATTTTCGGAGCAGAGGGCTGGGATTTGCCCAACTGGGTACAGGAATACGAGGCGTATTGGTCTAAAGAGGCCAAAGATGCGAACGCAAGTGGCGATCTAGATCTAGCAACTCGTGCACAGCTACGAGCCAAAGATGCCAAACAATTCGGGATCTACCTCCACGACCTTCAGCAACAATATCAAGTATCATACATTGAGCTTGACCAAGATCTAGAGCTTTCGAAGGTATGCGACATTTTTACTCAAGTCAACAGTAAAGGTGTTAGGCTGGATGTATTTGATTTAATGAACGCCATGCTCAAACCAAAAGGTCTCCAACTTAAGCATATGTGGCGAGCCGCTAAGGAGCGTCTTGATTTTGTTGAGACAGGACGCATGAATGTGTACGTGCTACAAGTTATGTCGATACTTCGACAACAATACTGCTCCCCGCATTACCTTTACTATTTACTACCAGGGCATAAGAAGAAGGTGCGCGAGCCCGACGGCACTCTTAAAACTATCATCCTGGTAAGTGATGTTGATGAATTCAGTCAGCTTTGGGATACCGCAGTGGAGTCAATTGAGAGTAGTCTGAAGTTGCTTCAGCATCCACAGGAATTCGGAGCAACTCTTTCAAGATACCTTCCGTATGTCTCTATTGTCCCTGCCTTTTCTGCTTTGCAGACTGCAGCGTCCCAGAATGATCCTTATCGTCACCTTGACGCACAAAAAAAGATCAGACTTTGGTATTGGGCAAGTGTTTTCACACGTCGCTACTCAGGCGCAGTTGAATCCACAGCAGCCCGTGATTACGGAGATCTTTGTCAGTGGTTCGAAAGTGACGAGGCGGAACCGGCCCTGATTTCTGAGTTTACGCGAGATTTCCGCGAACTGGAGCTTCATCGAGAGACAAGACGAGGGACATCTATCTATAACGGGCTTTTCAATCTTCTCGTTATAAGAGGAGCCAAGGATTGGATTACTGGAGCTGTCCCCCAACATGGAGTGCTTGATGACCACCACATCGTGCCTCAGAGGTGGGGAAGGACAGAAGGGCTCGGTGTCAAGATTGACTCGATTCTTAATCGCACACCTTTGACCGCCAACACAAACCGGCACGTCATCGGCGATCGACTGCCAAACGAATACTTGCCGGAACTCATCCAGAACAACGGCGAAGAAACGGTTCGCGCGACCCTTGCGTCGCACTTTATCACCGAGACGGCTTTAGAGATTTTGCTCCGTACACCGTTCGGGATAAGTGACTTTGAAGACTTCACTCTGGAGCGGCAGCGCACCTTCTACAATGCAATAGAAGAGTTGCTTATCACAGAACCAAATTAGTCGACTTCGCGAGATCATTCTCAATCAAGGGAATGGTGGGAGCGGAGTTGCCTGGAAGGGATCTTAGGTGGTGGCAGGCCCTTCGTTAACAGGCTCTTCGGATTTCAACGGGGAGTGATGGTGGCAAGGAGTTTCCAGTTGGGATTTCCGGCGTATAGGAATGCTCGGATTCTGTAGTTGGTGAAGCTCCGAAACCCGAACGCTGCTCGCTTGATCAGGTTGTTCAGACCCTCTGTGAGTCCGTTGGTCACGGCGGAGTGGTGCCAGAGTGTTCGTGATCTGGGTGGCCCAACGAGCGATCGTACGCCCGAGACGGTTCACTTTCTGGTGGTAGTGATCAGTCCTGGAGATCCCCGGACAGCTGCCGGGTGAGGCTCCACTTTGGGTCCGGTGCGCTCCTTTGACCCACACCCCACTCGTACTGGTTTGACCTGCCCCTGCGGGTGGGGTTATCCGCGGTAACAGACGGGTGCATCAGCCAGCGATTTTCTCCGTGTGCTTGCAGGACGGTTCGGCCCAGTATCTGGAGCATCCTCGGAAGCGTCCGTATCTGCCCTTCTTCTCCACCAATACGCCAATCCTGCACTGTGGGCAGGCCCTCGGACGGTGACCGCAGGACGTATTGCTGCATTTGGGCCTTCCAGACTTCCCCATAACCAACGAGTAGCCGGTGTTGCAACTGTTGCACCGGGGCGCCAGGTAGTCGCAGGTTGGATGGTTCGCGCAGCGCAGGTTCCTACCGGTTTGGGACGGGATCAGACGGCCGCTGCGGCAACGTGCACAATTCGGGGCGAGATGCCCGAGTTGTGATAGGTCTTCGGACTCGCGGAGCAACTCCGTGACGAACGTCGACGGTCGTACAGGATCCGTGATCAGATAGGTTCCGAAACGCGCCCGCGTCATGGCTACATAGAAGAGACGCCGCTCCTCGGCGAACGGGAATGCCTCTCCGTGCAGAGGGGGCAGCACCAAGTCCAGCAACGGGTCGTCCTCGAGACGGCACGGGAATCCCATCCGGTCATCCTTCAGGTCCACCACCACCACGTAGTCGGCCTCTTCCCCTTTTGCGCTGTGCACAGTACTGAACCGCACCTTCAGAGACCGGTATGGTCGGAGCGGCGGGAGGACCTCCCGGCTGAAGCCATAACGGCCGAGGACAAGCACTGTCCGGCGTTCACCTCCTCCGAGCGTCTCGATGTGCTCAAGGGCGCGTTGGACCCCGCGGGAAGAGTCTGCCTCGACTACGACGCTGATCCCAATGTCGCCTCCGCGCCTGCTTGAACGCAGTGGCCTTTGCGTCTGTTCCGGGTTGCGCTGCACAAACGCGGTCGACGGGCCGAGGATACGGTGCCCGAATCGGAAGGTCTGGCTTAGGGTCTGTTCCTTGGTGTGACCGAGGTAGGTGCGGCAGTTACGCACGAGACCCACATCGCTACCGGCGAAGCGGTAGATGGATTGCCAGTCGTCACCGACGAGGAACCATGCCACATTGAACTGTGCGAGTGCCTGGAGGAGCGCCATCCGGCCTCTGGAGATGTCCTGGAACTCGTCGACCAAGACATGGCGGAACCCGGGGGTTTCTAATCCTTGTCGCAGCTGGATCACCGCGCGATTGATTAGGTCGTGGAAATCCACGGCCTGCTCATCTGCAAGCAGCCGCTCGTAGCGTTCACTTACCACGTCGAAGAGGCCCAGGAAGCTTCGGCAGCGTAGATGATCTTGGCGTTGACGGGCACGCTTCCGCAATTGGTCCGATGTCAGACCGCTGGTCTTGACGTGGTTCAGGAATGTGGACAGTAGTTGAGAGAGCCACGAAACCAGCTGTCTGACCAGTTCCCCGAGTAGCCTCTGGCGCGGGATAGGGTGCAGCCTGACGCCTCTATCTTCGAGTTCTCCCCGTAGGCCATTCAGCAGCACACCCTTGCGGTACTGCCAGCTGTACGTCTCCACCAGTGTGGTCCCATATTGTTGGTGGATACTCCTCTTCCAAATGACGCCTTCCGCGTAACCCTTCCAGTGACCCGGGGGCCTCATCTGTTCGTTGAGAGCGAAATGCTCTATGTAGATACGGTGGTCCGGGAGATAGAAGTCAGGCTGGTACTGCCGGTGCGACCCGGTTGCTGTGTCAACCGGGTAATCATGTTCGTACTCATACCGGATGCCATGCTCGGCCAGAAAGTTGGCAATGACGAGTTCCTCGAAGCTCTTGACCAACTCGCCGTTCAACGTTCGCAACTCGACCGTGCGCACCCACTCCTCGTATACGGCGACCGTCTTGAAGTCGAAGGCCGAACGATAGGGCCGATGGTGGTAAAGAAGGAAGTTGGTCACATCAGCCGGCTGCCCGGGATCGGTCAAGATCTCTTGGAGAATGGTCTCAATCTCCCTGGTGAAAGCACGTCGGTCTCCGGCAAGTTTCGATACCGAAGGGGCTCGCCCGGACTTGGCGATGATGCTTCGGCCGAAGGCGTGGAAAGTTGAAACCTGCGCCCCAGAGAGGTCCCAGGGAAGACGTTCACGGATTTCCTCGGCGGCCCTGCGGTTGTAGGCCAGCACCAAGACCTGATCCGGATCTACCCCCTCGTTACGAACCAGATGGGCGACCTTGCCCACGATGGTCGCGGTCTTGCCTGTTCCCGCACCAGCTAACACGAGGGTTACATCCTCGCCGGTGGCGATCGCCTCTGCTTGCTCGTCTGTGAGCGGATGAGAGAGAACCGAACGGGATACCTCTTTCACCCAGGGGATGGTCACCTCAATGAAATGCCTGTTCGCCTTTGCCCGCTCCGCTTCGAACCGCTGGGCGGACTCGAGCGGGGCAAGCCGAACAAACGCAGCTCTCGCTCCCCGCCCGAGGCGGTTCCGCACCAGCCCGCCGGATTGGTGGACCGCCGACACCAGATCCTCATGAAACTTGCGGGACTCCGAATGCCTGAAATAGGTGCCGCCAGCCCAGACCAAGTCCAGGTACCTTCCGAGTTTCTCCAGACGCGGACCCAGTTCGGAGGCATACCGCCCGGCGGTCTCCAGGACAGCAACGCGGAATCCGGCAGCGGCCTGCTGGTCAAGTCCACCTATCGAGCACCGGGTGTTATCTGACCTGTGGATTGTCAACCGCGTTCGGAACAAGGAACGACGAACCGTTATGTCGTGGATCGCTCGGACGCCTAACTCCTCCGCCCCACGTCCCGCCTGCCTCTCCAGGCGAAGTCGTCCATCAACTAGAGAGACGCGAACATGTCCCCTTGTGAAGAAACGGTACAACCCAGAACTCTCCACAGAGACCGGCTCACGAGAGTTCATACATGTTCCAAACGTTAACCGAAGTGTCGTGGCGGCGACATTGTAAGTGAGACATCAAGCAGAGGGGTACACCTGTGTTCCTACAAGAATCCGAAACCATCAAGATCGTGAGGCTACTGCTCCGCCAAAGGGAGAAGTATTACGCGCCGCGTGATGTGCCACTTCCTTTCAAGTGGGGCGGCGGCCGCCGAACGCAACTCACCATGTTCCTAGCGTTAGAGAATGTCCACTCCTCACGTGCCGACACCAACATCCGCGTAGTCCAGCTATTCACACTCGCGTAGCGAAGCCGGCGCAGACTCACCTCACCTGGCTTGGGCACCGCTCCGCTATGGCTGTTTCACGATGAGCGCGAGGAATCTCCACCGCGCTCGACGCAATAGATGCTCAAGGAGCGGTTTAAAGTCTCGATTTGAACCCTCGGTGACTGGTGTTCGTAGTGCTGGTCGCTAAACCGTGCCTGGGGCACTGTCCCACCCCCAGGACAACCATGTGTGTAGTCATGTGATTGAAGCTCACAGCAAGACTGCGTCTCAGCGAAAGGAAAGATGATGCCAGAATGTCCCTACCGGTTCACCAAGGCAGAGTCGAGCGTTTGCGTCCGTAAAGCCAACCGGAGGGCCGAACCCCGAGTCTGTGCCCAGCGGACCGACTGCCGAAGCGGTGGCCGTCGCGAGGTGGTACGCGGTACGCGATCTCATCGAGGCCGCGGCAGTCTCTCGTCCCCATTTCCCTTCGGGGATCCCTGGAGGTCTGGCCCTGCTTCCTGGCCGCCGATGGAATGCATTGCGCCTGAGAATCGCACACCGGCGCCTCGGCGCCGGCTTTGGACACGGGCAGGCGTTTCTGATGGGTGCCCGACAACGGCCAACGCAATCGGCTGGGGTGTCCGGGCTTGTGACTCCGGCCCCAAGAGGAGTTGGTTGGCGCTGACTCCTCGATGGACGGATGTTCCGGGCTTACCGAAGTCCTCCCGTGGCCGAGATTCACGGGCCAGGTCCTATAATTACATGCATGTCGTTTGCCGGATTTTGAGCAGATCTTGGCCGATCGGACTCATCGAGTTGTCGCGACCGTCCGCGGTACGCGAAAGAAATCACAGTCGAGTTTCTCATGAGCGTTAACGGCCGACCGGAGGGCCCGACCGGGCAGCGGATCCGGTTGGGAATGCCGACCCACCTGTCAGCGGTTGTGGCTGCCGCGCCCCCGCCGCTTCTCGACCGTGTAACTGCTGAGCCCCAGCGGGCGGTCCCAGCGATTGCGAAAGAACCGGAGGCGTGCGCGGCGATCACCCGGGCTGTCCAGAGCCTCCCGAGCACCCACCTGTTCCACCTTGGTGACAGCCGACGCCTGGAGCTTGCGTCGCACAGTGTCGCACTGGTGGTCACCTCGCCTCCTTACTGGACCCTGAAGAAATACAACGATCAAGACGGCCAACTCGGCCGGATCGAAGACTATGAAGAGTTCTTGGACGAACTGGACGAGGTGTGGCGCCGCGTCTATCGTGCTCTCGTACCCGGTGGACGGATGGTGGTCGTGGTGGGGGACGTCAACGTGTCACGCAGGACGTTCGGACGGCATCTTGTGTTCCCGCTGCATGCCAGCATCCAAGAGCGGTGCCGCCTGATCGGATTCGACAACCTCGCGCCGATCATCTGGCACAAGATCGCCAATGCCAAATACGAGATGGGCGGTGGCGGATTTTACGGAAAGCCCTACGAGCCCAACGGGGTCGTCAAGAACGACATCGAGTACATCCTGCTTCAGCGAAAGCCTGGCGGATACCGCAAGCCCGAGTTGGCCACCAGGCTCTTGTCACTTCTTCCAGCCGAGGACCATGCGGAGTGGTTCCAGCAGATTTGGCGAATCAACGGCGCCTCGACAAGGGATCACCCCGCGCCTTTCCCCCTCAGTTTGGCCGAGCGTCTGGTCCGCATGTTCTCGTTTGTCGGAGACACGGTCTACGACCCGTTCCTCGGCACCGGCACGACTGCCGCCGCCGCCGCGGCCTGGGGTCGGAACAGTGTCGGCTGTGAAGTCGATCCGGTCTACTTCGAGCACTCCGTCAACAGAGTGCGGGACGCCCTCAGCCCGCAGGGTTATCTGGCCTTGGATCGCACGGCCTAGCTGTGGCTCGCCCGCCAGACTCTACCGATCTCTCTCTGGTCGACCGCTTTGGGGAGTTGGCCGTCCCGACAATTGAGGACTACTGCGCTGCCGCCGCCCAGTACATCACAGGAGCGTCGCAGATCGACTCTAAGAGGGGAAAGTCGGCACAGATCCGGCTCTCCAAGGGACTCTCTAATGCGACGCTCGCCAGCCTCAAGGCAACCGGGCTCGGCTTAGAAGGGGCCTTTGCTGGCGAGCGTACAGTCGGCGGGGGTCTGCGCAGCGCGAAAGCCGATGTCTCGGAGATCACCGAGACAGACGGGTTGAAGTTGGCGGTAGAGATTAAGCCTGTCCATTTGGCTGTGGGACGTGCGGTCTGGAACCGCTTCGGAGACATCCGTATTTTCGCCGTTAACGTTCATCTCAAGTTCCCATTCGCAGTTGTCGGGGGGATCCTCACGTTACCGACGACGGAGCGGGCGCGGTCGGGGCATGATGACCTCTGGAAGCCGACAACCCACCTGATCGAAAGGGCCATCGGGCGGTTCACGCGTGCTGGTGGAAGACAAACCGAGGGCGATGCTTCCCACTTGCTTGAAGGCATCGCAGTCGTGGTGTTTGATCGAGAGTCGGGAGAAATCGATGCAGAGCTTCCTGCCGCTGGCAGCGGCCTTCGATGGCAGGAGTTTATCGATCGGATGGCCGCCACCTACAGAGCTCGGTTCGGTGGAGATTGACAGGTGAAGCGGCACTCTGGCGGCGGAAGCCGAGCGCGACTCGTCACTTCTCAACGCGTTCGAGAGTGTTCCGCTCCTCGGCTCTCATGTCGTGGTCCATGATGACTACCCCCTCTGGTGGGGTCCAGAACTCTGCGACGGAGCTCGGAGTGAACTTTCCTTAGTGTAGAAATCGTGCGGCGGCTGAGTAATATATGTGACTTCGATGAAGGCTGGGGCCCCAGGAAAGCTGGGACCGAGGCGACGGATACCAGCCCCGAGGGATTGTGGGGAGTTGCGGTTGAGTACGGTGCGACCGGTTTACGAGAACGATCACCAACGGGCCCGATTCATTACGCCGTTGGGCATGGTGGACGGCCTGCTGATAGCCAGCGGGAGAGTCGAGGGCGAGAAGTCGATAGTAGTGATAGACATCGCATCCGGAGAATGGCAGACCGTTGTCGATCTACCCGAGGGCTACTTCATCTATGACGCGAAATAAGCAAACGGTCCTGTGGCGCTTCGTCGTGCCCCTTCGCATGGATCCTGGAATTGTGAGGAGATAGGATGCCACGGCGTTGGCTGCTCGTGGTCACCATAGCGGTGGCGGCCGCGGCATGGATGGTTGGACTGTTGGTTGTTTCTGGCTCCGACCGGTCGGCAACTCCGGAGACCACCGGAGCTACTGCAACAGTCCCCCAGGTCGGTTCGAGATCAACCACGACCGCCGCAGCAACCTCTACTACCGATCGGTCTACTAATCAGGATCAGGTACCTGGAACCACCACAACGAAGGGAACGAGGGACCAGGCCGCAACCCAAAAGACTCGGGTTGATGCCCCGGATCGGCCCACAGCCCCAGAAGACCCCGTCGATCCAATACTCCCTCCAGTCGAAACATCACTCGATTGGGACGGCGCGCCGATTGCTTTCCGAGTCCTAGCAGTGAACCATCCGGAAAGGGGATACGCTGTTGTGGATCTGGCCGACAGAGTGATGAGAGTGTACCCGCGAGGGCATCATCGCATCGTGCAACCGCTGGGGGATAGCTACGTTCCGGTCGGTGCTTTGGACGTGGCGGCCTTTACCAGACGAGGCGATGTTCTCCTAAGCCCCTCCGGGGAACCGCAGGTGTACGTTGTGCCTGATGGGGATTTCTCTGCGTCGCCAACTGTGCTCCGCCCATCAAGAGAGAACGAAGTGCGTTATGTATACGGCTCTACTCAGGTCCTGGGAGATCAGTCGGGAGAAAAGGTTTGGTTCTTGCAAAGGACCTGGAGGGAAACAACCCTGGTTGACCTGGTCACCGCTGACAATGTCACCGTCATGGAGACGGTGACGCTGGAAGGCTCCTATTACATGGAGGGGGGATTGTTAGAGGACCACCTCGTGGTGGTGGCCACCATCGAAGGTGAGCGGTCTATGCTGAGTGTTAGCCCGAAAGGGGCAATTGCAGAGGTATTCTCTTGCAGGGACCATTCCACCGAGTACGGCCGTCTGAACCTTAGGGCGGTGTATGGCACAAAAACCGCCTGCACCGACGGTCGACATCTGGTGTTCTATGACGTAATGACGGGCCAGCTAGACGCGATATCAGCTTTCGAGTCGGGAAAGTGGGTATCGACTTATTTGCCTGAGATACCCGCGTTGAACACTACCGGAGTTCACAATGATCATTTGCTGCTCAAGTTGCAGGTGCCCGACGCGTCGACCGCGCCATATGTATTCACCAAAGCGGTGTATGTAGCCGATCTGTCAGAACACACCGTGCGGCTGGTTTACGAGCACCAACGGCCTGGTTACCTTGCACCTTTGGGCATCGTAGAGGGTCTGCTGATAGCTAAGGCAGGAAACGAGGGTCGGTCAACGATAGTCGTGATAGACATCGAAAGCGGAGAATGGCAGACCGTTGTCGATCTGCCCGAGGGCTACTTCATCTATGACGCAAAATAAAGCGAGAGCGTGGCGCCGGCGCTGGTGGATTCTGCTGCCTATCGTCGCGGTTGGGTTGTTGATTGGGTGGCAGATCGGGTTCTTTCATTCCCGTGTCGTGGACCTTGAGTGGGAAGGTGATCCGGTGGATTTCCGGGTGCTGGCTCTGAATCATCAGGGTGGAGTTGCGGTGGTTGACTTGGCAGAGGGTGTGATGAGACTGTCCCGGCTGGAGCATCGTGGCCTGCCGGTCAGTTCGGTTGATGTGGCAGCGTTCACCAGGTCGGGCGATGTGTTGGTTCATCCGTCCGGTGAGCAAGTCCTGTACGTGGTGCCTGGAGGGGACTTTTCCGCCGCACCTTCGACCATTCGCCTGCGCCGCTCCGTCGGAGCCGACACTGATCGAGGTGACATTGTGGGTAATGGTGTCGATGCCCTGGAGGATCAGTCCGGAGGGAACATATGGGTGTTGAAGCGGACCGGTGTCGCCACGCTAGTAGACCTGATCACCAAAGAAGGGACCGTAGTGGCCAGTTTCGACCTGAATGGCTCCTATTACGCGCGCAGGTCGTTGGACAACGACCTTATTGTGATTGACGATGACGGCCGGGATGATCTGGTGCTGACAAGCACCGGCGCCATCGCCATCAATGAAGTAGCGACGTGCCCAGACGACATAGACAACGGAAACCTACATTTGGTGTCTGTGCACGAACACAACATTGCTTGCCTCAGTGATGACGGTAGACATCTGGTCCTCTATGACGTGACCACCGGGCAAACCGACCGGTTTACTGCGTTCGAGTCGGGCCGCTGGACACTGAGTGTTCTGCCCCCCATCCCGGTGGCGATAGGGAACGCCCCGGGACGTTATACGGATCAACTGTTGCTCGTCTACAACGCACCCGATCCGGCGAACCCTCCGTACACAATCGGGAAAGCGGTCTATATGGCCGACCTTTCAAACCACACCCTGCGATGGCTGCACGACAACGAGGAAGGCGAATCCGTAACACCGCTAGGCATGGTGGACAACCTCCTAATAGTTGCCACCGGGGTGATGGGCCAAGACGAGGTCATCATGTCCATCGACACGCAATCGGGAGAGCGGCAAACAATCATAGAACTGCCCGCAGAGTACTTCATATATGACGCGGCCTGAACGGTCACCCACATACCCGAGGTGCAGTCATCGAACACCGCCGCTCCTGTTGCTGGGAACGGGTGCCGGAAGCCCTTCGGAGTTGCGAGATAGGGCTCTTCCCCCCGGAATCTGTGGACATCTGATGGGGAGGGTTGTTAAGTGAGGGTTGTTAAGTAGCGTTGGGGAAATGTCTGACGCACAACAATCGGCTACGCAGGGCGACGGCACGGCACGGTTGGAGGAGGTGGCATCCGAGATTACGGTCACAGTGTTGCTGGCCGGGACGCCGACCCCCACTCCTGGCAAGTGGGGAACCGCCATCCTGATAAGAAGCGTCACCACCACGGTGCTGGTGGACGCCGGTCCCGGTGCTGCCCGGTCTCTGGTCAAGGCGGGGGTCGGGCCGACCGAAGTGGATGCGGTTGTCTTCTCCCATCACCACTTCGACCACAATGCAGGGTTTCCCGCCTTCTTCCTGAGCCGCTGGGACCAGGGCGCCGGTCTCATTGACGACCTACTGGTGTACGGCCCGCCCCCGACCGTGGGCTTCGTCGACAGACTGTTCGCCGCCGAAGCCGGCGCCTTCTGGCCCGATCTGCATGCCCGAATGCGGGCGCCGGTCAGCCAGGCCGTGTACCTCAACCGGGGAGGCGATCTCCCCCGTCTCCCGCCGGATCCCCAGGTCCGGGACATCCATCCCGGATACGGATTCATGATCGGTGACATCCAATTCACTACCGGGTTGGCCCGCCATGTGCAACCCTTTCTCGACTCCAACGCCTATCGGATCGAGGTGGGCTCCAGTTCGGTGGTGTACACCGGCGACACCGAACCCTGTGACGAGGTGGTCGAACTGGCCCGAGGGACCGACGTACTGGTGTCGATGTGCTGGGACGAGGAGCGTTCAATGGTTGAGAGCGGTGAGTCGCCCGGACAGACCGGCACCCTGGGCGCGGCGAGAATGTCCGCCCAAGCAGAGGCCGGATCCCTGATACTCACCCACAGGGGTCCGAACATCGGAGCGGGAATCGAGGAGCATGAACTGGCCGCCATGGCCGACATCTACCCTGGAGCCATCCACCAGGCTGACGAAGGATCGCTTTACGGCGTGTCGGCCGGACAGGCCCGGGAAATAGTCGAATAACACAAGGATTTCCGTCCGCTTCCAAGGTTCTTGAGACACGCCGCGTTCGAAGGCGGAATCTGCATAGACGACGCGCCAAGGACGGCCTGGCCAATACAGGAAGGGAGGCATATTGGCCTCTCCCTCTACTCCTGCAACAGAGGAAGGGTCCCTCCTGGCGCATTGTGGAAACGAAGGAAGTGTTTCACGAAACTGCTGCCAAGCAGTCTTCGTTTTGGCCTCTGATCCTCAGGAAAGGCACATTCCCTCATGATGTCGTCCAAAGTGACAGAGAGAATGTCGAACCACACCAACCTATCTTCCGAGTAATGACCAATCGCGAACGTGGTGTCCCCTGGAGCGAACGGTCCGTTCTCGGTGATGTAGCGGGCAGCCTCCCTGTCAAGTTTCGCGTCTTCCTCCAAACACGCCTGCTCGTCAGCACTCAATTCAGAAAATGCTGCTAGTGCCGGCTCCCTCACCAAGCAAATCCTAATTGACCGGATCCCTCATACGCTCCAGAATGGCACCACCCCTGAAGCGCTTTCCAACAGCCCAGGGTGCTGTCGCCCCGTGTTCTACGCCGAGCCGGCACCGCTCGGTGAGGAGTCATACCGAAAAGCTATGTGCTGCTTGTCGATTTCGTTGAGGGCATTACGCGCCGCCTCGTGTGCCATCTCCATTTCATGTGGGGCGGCGGCCGAGCGCAACTCGCCATGCTCAAAGCGTTCGAGAATCTCCCGCTCCTCGGCACTCAGTTTGTAGTTCATTGTGACCGTCCCCTCTGGTAGTGTCTCATCGCCTTGCGGCTGGGAATAATAGTTTTGAGCAATCGGGTGCCGCCGGGTTCTGCCACGAACAGTACAAGGTAGAGATGGTCGTCAATCTCCACGAACCTGGTCGTGTCATGCCTCCCGAGCGGCGGAGCAGTTGCTTGACCCGCCGGACGGCAGGGATCCACAGTCACTCCGGAGCGATGAACCGGCGGTGGTTCTCGCCGGGCAAACCGGTGGGGACCTAGAAACTTTTGTCGGTGTGCTTGCTGGTAGTTGGTCCGCCTCAGGATTCAGGCCGGCATGAAGCGGCCCCCGATGAGACCAGCCCTGGCGCAGGTAGTTCCAGTTGTCAGGCGCCAGGTGCTGTGCCGCGGCGAAGTACCGCCTCGAAGTGCAACGCCAGCTTGAAGGTCGCCTCCGCCGACCGGGTGTCGTCGTCGACGGGCTTGAGCCGCTCGGCCAGTCCTCAGTGGACCAGACGTGTTCGCTGTTGGCCCCCCGCTTGATCCGGTCGCGAGTCGCATCAGCGAACGCGCCGTCGCCGACGCTGCGGCTCTCGTGGGAAGCGGCGTCGGCGATACGCCTGCCAAGCGGCCCCGCACCCCATTAGCATGCGCCACATGGTTTTGAGGCGGGACGGCAAGGTAGCGACCACTCACCCTCAGGCAGGACTGGAGGAAGCTCTCATGGAGGAGCAGGAGTTCCTCGATCAGCATCATCCTGCCGATTGGGACCACTACGAAAACGTGGTGGCGAAAAACCCACCCAGCGGCGAGGTAACGATACCGCACAGGATCACAGGAAATCTTGTCCGAATTGATTTGCTCGTGGCCACGCCCGACGAGATAGTGGACAAATGCGGAATCCCCCACCACAGGCGGGAACATTCCCTTGAACCCTATCGCCTGTTTCTGAAAGCACGACTGCCCTATTGGGATCAGAGCCTTCTTCCTGATTCCATCCCCCTCTTGGAGGAGACACCCTCCAAGTGCCCATAGCAATCGGCGGTCAGGCATGCCCTGTTGGGCGCATCCGTATCCCTTAGAACATCACGGCGGACTCTTCTGGCCAGGCATAGAGCAAGCCATTGTCCTCTTTGCCCGCTCGTCATCAAGGCACGGAGTCAAGAGGGCCGAGATCATGGAGATGCTGGATCAGGATCCTCCAACGCTATTCGTGTACACGGAGAACGACCCTGATCCAGAGACTGATGCTATTTTCGGTACAACCGCCACTCTGGCAGTTGGAGAAACCAGAAAGGGGTGGCTTGAAGTCGCTGTGCGGCAGAACTTGAGATATGAGTGGAGGGAGAAATGCCATGAATACAATCTGCACATTCCCTGCTGCTATGTATTTCATGCCCGTTACCTGAACTGAAGAACGCAAGGCGGGATCGGCTATCTTGGGGATGGAGGTCGACCAAGTCGGCAGACCGGTGGGCGGTGTTATCAGCGACAGTGGATATACACCGTTATTGTCCCTGGCCTCTCCTTAAGATCCCCCCATATCACGCATAAGACGGTCAACAGTGCACCGCGCCACGCCTACCGTGACGGCCGCGATTTTGTGATCAGGCCGGGAGACACCGGGCGCGGCATCAGCAATGGTGGATAACCCGGGTCAGGCGGCAATGTCTCTTCGCGGGATCCGGTTGATGGCCACCCACCCCATGACGAGGGCGCCGGCGAGGAGCAGAAAGTACGTCGGCTCGAAGCCCTTGGCGAGTGGCGGGGTGTCTCCGAAGTACCAGTAGAAGGGAGAGATCATCCGGGCGGGTTCCAGGGCGTCGGTGAGGGAACCCAGACCGTTCAGCAGGAAAGTGGCCATCGCCACCACAGCGGTGACTCGAACGGCGGGGAAAGACGACCCCCGTATCGCCCACATCACCATCGTCAACCCGCCGAAGAACAGACCGAGAAGGCCCAGACCCGCTCCGGCGGCAAGTATCCTTCCAACGCCCAGTTCCGTCTCCCATGCGGAGTCTCCCACCAGCGCTGCAACGGTAAGGATCGCCACCACCAGGCCGGTCGAGAACACCACTCCCAGTGCCTTGTTGGCAACCACCGTTCCGGGCGAGGTGGGGACCGCCAGCACCAGGTCGAGAACACCGGCGCTCTCCTCTTTGACCATGGCCATCGAGACTCCCCTGACCACGAACATGACGATCAAGATCGGACCGATGGCCTGGTAGGTGCGGGAGGAGATGAACCCGGCTGCGGTGACTATCGCCTCCGGGTTGCTCATGCCGAACATGGCGAAAACCTCTCGCGGCAGCGAGGTTATGAGACCCGCCAGCGCCTCGGCATCTGCCGCCAGGGCAGGCCAGGCGGAGAACATCACCAGCGTCAGGAGTCCGAGACCCCCGCCCCAACCCCACACGGAGCGGCGACGGTCCCAGATGGTCTTGCGTAACGAGTCGGTCAGCAACCATGCCGCCCGGATTCGCCGCTTCCGGGCACGGGAACGGCGGGTGGCCCTGATCCTGGGAACCAGAGGGCGCTCGGTGGCGATGTCACGACGGTGGAACAGGAAACCGGCAACCGTGAGGAGCGCTGCAGCGGCTAGCGCAAGCCACAGGTGCCCGGCGCCCACTCCCACCACGAGCGGATTGGGTTCCTGGTACCAGGTGAACGGACTGACACCATTGATGCTCTGCAGAGGAGGGTACAGGTCGGAGAAACCGGTGATGAACCAGGCCAGGAACGCCAGGGAACCTCCCGCTCCGCCTGCCACCACTCCGCGCCCGGTGAATGTACCCGCCACCAGCGTCACCGACCCGAACAAGATCCCCAGCAACCAGAGGGAGAGACCGGCGGCCAGCACACCGGTCATCGACAGGGCCAAATCGAAGATGGGGTTCACAACCAGGAGAGCCGCGGTCAGGACAGCCACCAGCGCCAGGGCCGCCAGTCCCACGCCCGCCGCTTTCTCCAGGAAGACCCGGGTCCGGGACACCGGCAGGGAAAGCAACATATCCATCAGACCGTCCCGTTCCTCGCCCATGATCTCGGCGCCGGCCGCGCTGATGACGAAGAAAAGAATGAAGAGCGGCGCGAACAGGGAGTAGAGGTAGGCGGTGAGAAAGCCGGCCGCGGAGAGAAAGGTGGCGGAGTCTATCCCGAATGCCGACAGCATCCCCGAGGGGAGATTGTCCATGAAGGCGATGAAGTCGTCGGACTCCCGCATCAACGGAAACAGCAACCCCAACCACACGGCGAGCGCCGCGATGCCCAGGCCGTACCCCATGACCGCCCGCCGCCGGTCACGCAGGGTCTTGCCGAGGATGGCGGAAGTCATGCGGTCAGCCGGCCGGGCCCGGCTGGGTGGCGGACCCGTAGTAGGAGAGGAACACTTCGTCGAGGTCCGCTTCCTCGGAGGTGACGGTTATCACGTCGCCGGCAGCGGCCGCCGCGATCACCGCCTTCTGGGATCCGGCGATGCTGAGCCGCAGGAGGGTGCCGCCGTCGAGAAGATCGATGACGGTCACGCCTTCGATGGCGGCGAACGGGTCGGGGTCGACGGGTGCGCCGAACTTGATGGACAGGTTGGACTGGACCTTCGACCTGAACCCCGAAAGGGTGTCCACGTCGATGAGGCGGCCCCGGCGGACTATCCCCACCCGGTCCGCCACCCGCTCCACCTCCGGGAGGTAGTGGGAGGACAGAAACACCGTCCGTCCCTCCCCTCGGACCTCGGCCAGCAACTCCGCGAACTCCTGCTGCATCAGGGGGTCGAGACCACCGGTGGGCTCGTCGAGGATCAACAGTTCCGGCTCGTGCATGAAGGCGTTGACCACCCCGACTTTTTGACGGTTGCCCTTCGAGTACTCCTTGATACGCCGGTCCAGGTCCAGGTCGAAACGCTCCGCCAACCTGTTGGTGGCGGCGGCCGTGTCGATACCTCTCAACCTGCTGAAATAAAGCAGAAACTCCCTGCCGGTCATGGACGGGTATAGCGCCAGGTCGCCGGGCAGGTACCCGACCCGGCTGCGAATCTCCAGCGAGTCGTCGCAAATGTCCATACCGAAGATGGACCCCGAACCTGCTGAAGGCCGAAGGAAATTCAGCAGTAGGCGGATGGTGGTGGTCTTGCCCGCCCCGTTCGGACCGATGAAACCGAACACCTCACCCACCTCCACCGCCAAGTCCAGATCGACGATTCCCGCCGTGTCCCCGTAGTACTTGGTGAGACCCGTGGTCTCTATGGCTGTCGACACGGTCGCACCTGCCTTCTCCACCCCGAACCACAGGGTGGCGCGGGCTACGTCCTGTTTGGTCTCCACCCCACTCTAGCCCTGATTCTTCACGGTGTCGGAGTCGATGCCTAAGATCTGGTCAATACACTCAAGGTCAACAGGCTGGGGGGTCGTGAGCCAACCGGACAACACGAACAGCGACGATGGTCGTCCGGCGGGGGTGACTCTGCGAGGGTCTCTGCGAGAGGCGATGGACGCTCCTCTGACCGTGTACGAGGCGGTGGGAGGACAGCGCTTCTTCGATGATCTCGTCAACCGCTTCTACGACGCGGTGGAGAACGATCCCCTTCTGCGGCCCATGTACCCCAAGGACCTGCGGCCCTCCCGGGCTCGCCTGTCGGGCTTCCTGGCCCAGTACTGGGGCGGCCCGCCGCGCTACAGCCAAACCCGGGGCCACCCGCGTCTGCGGATGCGCCACCTGCCCTTCACCATCGGTCGGGCCGAACGGGAGGCGTGGATGACCCACATGACAGCCTCGCTCGACCGCGCCGTCCTGGCCGACGGCACCGGCCGTCCGCTGCCCGCCCAGATTCGGGACGACATGTTCGCCCACTTCGACAACGCCGCCACTCACCTGGTCAACAAGGCCGACTAGAAGGCGAAGGTCCCCTCCGCCGACCCCGTGCGGGTTCAAGTTCCTCCCCGCCGCGGCGCCACTCCCCTATTTGGTGCCGAAGATCCGGTCGCCCGCATCGCCGAAACCGGGCACAATGTAACCGGAGGGATCCAGTCCTTCGTCCACCGCCGCGCAGTAGATCGGCACATCGGGGTGATACTTGTGCAGGTACTCCACTCCCTCCGGCGCAGCGATCAGGCAGATAAACACCAGTTCCTTGGGGCTGGTGCCCTTGACTCGGGCGATAGCAGCCTCCGCCGAGTGCCCGGTGGCCACCATGGGATCCACCACCAGGGCGGTGCGATCCGACATGTTCCGAGGCGCCTTGAAGTAGTACTCCACCGTCATCTCGGTTCTCCGGTCCCGGTACAGGCCGATATGCCCTATCCGCGCCGAGGGGATGGCGTCCACGATCCCGTCGGCGATGGCGATGCCGGCCCGCAGGATGGAGATCACCACCAGCTTTTTCCCGTCCAGGAGCGGAGCGGTCATGGCTTTGAGGGGAGTGTTGATCCGGGTGGGCTTCAACGGCTGGTGACGAGTCACCTCGTAGGCCAGAAGACCCGAGATCTCCGAAGCCAACCGGCGGAAGGCGCTGGAACTGGTCTCGCGCTTTCTCATCAGGGTCAGCTTGTGCTGGACCAGGGGATGATCGATCAGGTGGACCTGGGAATTGGACGCCCGGGATGCCATGGTCAGAAGATAGTCCCGTTGCTGATCACCCTGACCGGCGGGCGGCGGTCCGGGCGGCCCGCCGCGGCCAGCTTCCTTCCGGCCGCCCAGGTTCCACCTTCCAGAATCTGGGCCATGGTGAGGCTCACACCCAGTTCTTCCCGCACCATCTCGGCCAGACGGTCGATCAGGGCCACGGTCAGCGCGCGCCACTCCACCACCAGTGGAGAGGAAACCGGATGGCGGACGGTCTGCCATCGCGGCGCCACGGGGGTCAGGACACCGCCGTCGATGAGCAGCCCCCCGTTCCGGTATTCCGCCAGGGGCGTCAATCGGTCCACGTCGGTGACCGTGACTCCGGCCGCGCCGAGCGGTTCCACCAGCGAATAGGCCAGCCACTGGTTGAGCTTGTGAAAAGGCACCAGTCCCAGGGAGGCATAGGGCCAGACGTCGCCCAGGAATTCGCCATGCGCCACCGTGGTATCGGGCCAGAGAGGCGACAGATGCTCCAAGAGAGTCCTCAACAGGGCCACCGCCGAGAGGCGGTCACCGGCCGAGGACCGGTCAACCAGCAGATCGTAGAGACCGCCCACCCGCTGCCCGGGCCAACCGGACGAAACTTCACCCAAGGCTCTCAGCAGTCCGGCCCTTCCCTCCACCCCCACCAACGGGTTGTCCCGTGTTACCTGAAAGGCGGCGGCCAGATCACCGTCGGCGAGGTTGGAAAGCGCGCGTGAATCGGCGCGCGGAAGACCGCTATCGGAGAACACCCCCCTCTTCCAGGCCCGGAAGCTGGCTGCGGCCAGTCCCTCCGAACGCCTCAACTCCTGCGGGATCTGCGAATCGGCGTATCGCCACCGGGCCCCGCTGCCCCCGTCGAGCAGCACCGAGACCACGATGAGTTCCACGTCGGACCTGCCGGCTTCATCCCGGTCGACGGGGCGGGGGCGTCTGTGCCACAGATCGACGTCCCCCACTCTGAAGTGGAGACGGCGGCCGTGGAGCGGCACCTTCAGGTCCGGGTACCGGTTTCGGGTCACTTCACCGACCAGGCGGCCCAGATTCGGGAGCCTTTCCAGGTCGATCCGCCACCGTTGCAACTTCTGTCGGTCAGCGAGCGCAAGAATCCGTTCGGCTTGGCTTCTGATAGTGTCAGGATGGCGGAGGCGGGCCAAATCCGGGACGGTCAATGCAGTGAGCGTCCCTTGGCTTTGGCCAGTTCCATCCGGTCGGGAGGGTCCTCTTCGCTGAAATAGCCGGCCGCCACCTTGGCGTCCAGTTCCACCCAGGCATCGGCGGGCACCAGTTCCGCAGGGATGGAGACCCGCTCCCCGATTTCTATCCCCGAGCCGGTGATGGCCCCGTACTTGTCGTCGGACATGGACACGAACTTGTCGATCCTGGTGATGCCCAGCCAGTGCAGGGAGTCGGGCATCAGCAACTGGTGGCGGGCATCCTGCACCCCCGCCACACATTCGGTCCGCGTGAAATAGGCATCGGCGCGATCCCCGCCTTCCTGCCGCTTCCGAGCGTTGTAGACCAGGAATTTGGTGACCTCTCCCAGCGCCCGGCCTTCCTTGCGGTTGTAGACGATGAACCCCGCTCCTCCCTGGGAAGCGGTCTGGATACAAACTTCGATTCCGTGCACCAGATAGGGTCGGCAAGTGCAGATATCCGACCCGAACACGTCCGAACCGTTGCACTCGTCATGGACTCTGCCCACCAGCGTCTGGTCGGGGTCGGCCAGGCTGCGCGGATCGCCGAAGATGTAGATGGTCTGTCCTCCGATGGGCGGAAGGAACACTTCCAGGTCCGACCGGGTGACCAACTCCGGGAACATGCCCGCGGTCTCTTCGAAAAGAATCCTGCGGAGATCCCGCTCGGCAACATCAAACCTGTCCGCCAGGCCGGGAAGATGCCAGACCGGTTCGATGGCCGCCTTGGTGACCCGGCAGGAGCCGTCCGGCAGACACAGGACTCCGTCGGGGACGATCCGTCCCTTCTCGATAGCGTCCTTCAATTCGGGAATGAAAATGTGAGCCGAGGTGACGGCGATGGTGGGGCGGATGTCGTAGCCGTCCGCCAGCAGATCCGCAAAGCACTCGGCGGTCATCGCACCCCACGGATCCAGGGAGACGATCCTGCCAGGCTCGGTCCAGGCGGGGTGCGGTCCGATGCGGCGGGTGGGCGCAGTGTTGGTGAGATCCGCCCGGTAATCACGGTCCAGTTTTCCCTGCGCGATGGAAACCGCTCGATATATCGCGTAGGCACCGCTGTGAGTTCCCACCACATTGCGATGTGCAAGATTGCTCAGCGTTGCGATGACGGGTCCCCTGGCGGCGGCAGTGGCCTCTCCCCAGCGAATGGACAGTGGTTGAGGCCCGTGACTGTCCATGTGAGAAGTTAGGCGGATATGCCGTGACCTCATCGCATCACAGCCTACCATAGGAGACCAGCATGCCACAGGAAGCAGGCATGCCATTAGGGGATTTTCCGTTGCTCTGGCTTCCCCTGCCTAGAGCGTTGAGGGAGCCGGGGGATATGTACGTACGGTTCCCCAGAGAGGAGGAAACAATGGAACTCAACACGCAACGCAAAGTTGTCTTGGGGGTTCAGCACACCATTGCCATGTTCGGCGCCACCGTGCTGGTGCCCCTTCTGACCGGATTGGACGCCTCGGTAGCGCTGCTGGCCGCTGGTGTAGGTACTTTGATCTTCCATCTGCTCACCAGGATGATGGTCCCCGTATTCCTGGGATCGTCATTCGCCTTCATCCCACCGATCGTCGCCAGCCTCAACACGGAGGGATTCTCCATGTCAGCCACCGTCGGGGGCATCGCCGCCGCCGGTGTGGTGTACGGGATCGTCTCAGTGATTGTCCGGTTCATAGGATCGGACAAGATCAAGAGATTGGTTCCCCCGGTGGTGGCCGGACCCATAATCGTGATCATCGGGATCACCCTGGCGCCCGTGGCCATCGACATGTCCAATGCAAACTGGTGGTTGGCCATTCTCACCCTGCTGGTAACGGTCGCGGCAGCCATCTTCCTCAAAGGTCTGTGGAAGATGCTGCCGATCCTCACCGGCGCGGTCGTCGGGTACGTGATTGGCGCCATCGCCGGCGAGGTCGACTTCGACCCGGTGGCCGATGCAGCTTGGATCGGCCTGCCGGAGTTCACCGTCGCCACCTTCGAGTGGGGCGCTATCGCCCTGATCGCACCGGTGGCACTCGTCACGATGATCGAACACGTCGGAGACATAATCACCAACGGTCGAGTAGTGGGCAAGGACTTCTTCAAGGAGCCGGGCCTGGACAGGACCCTTCTGGGTGACGGAGCAGCCACCTTCGTCGCCGGTCTGGTCGGCGGCCCCGCCAACACCACCTACTCGGAGAACACCGGGGTCCTGGCGGTAACCCGGGTCTATGACCCCGCCGTCCTGCGCATCGGGGCCGTAGTGGCCATCATTTTGGGAATCATCCCCAAAGTGGCGGCCGTTTTGCAATCCATACCCCTCTCCGTGCTGGGAGGACTCTCCATCGTGTTGTTCGGCATGATCGCCGCAGTGGGCCTTCGTACCCTGGTGGAAAGCCAAGTGCAGATGTCCAAGAGTCGCAACATGATCGTGGTAGCGGTGATTCTGGTCCTGGGACTGGGAACCTCGGGGCTTGAGAACCTCCAGATCGGCGGAGTGGCCATCTCCGGCCTGGCTCTTGCCGCAGTGGTGGGAGTGGTGCTCAACCTGGTGCTTCCCAGCGACGACTCCTAAATAGGAAATATCCGAGCGAAGAATCTTTTCATCCTGTTCGGGTAGTCAGAAATCCACCAGGCCACTCTGACTACCCGGCCTCCTTCCTCGGCCTGACAAAACACAATTCCACATGTGGAATGGTCGTGGGCGCTCCCCGGGGAGACCTCTAAGGCGTGTTCACATTGTGGAGGCGCCGCGGGTGAGGGCGGAGTTGGACGTTGCGAAAGTTTTAGTGTTTGTTTTCACAACTTGGTGATGTTTTGTCACACCCCCTGTGCATACTGTAAGCATGAAACAAGCAGTCGACAGTCGGCGGTCCGTCAACCTGGCCAAGCTCCTGTCACCCACCATCCCGGTCGTTGAGGCGTCGGTTGAAGAGCTGAAACAGCGTATACAGTCCACCATCCGCGTCCAGAACCAGGTGGCGGCGGTCCGCGCCCAGGCGGTGTCGGAGTTGCGCCGCCGCCAGGGAACAGAGCAGGTGGAGACGATTTTGCGGGAGGACGGGCTGTTGGGCCGTCGGAAGGCCCGGTCTGAGGTGGAGACCGCCCGGGGGTTGGAGGAACTGCCCAAAACGAGGGAGGGTTTCCAAAAGGGAGAGATCTCTGCTGACAACGTGCGTATTTTGGCGGGCGCTAACCAGAGGGGAACCATCGTCGAGGACGAGTTGTTGGACGGTGCCCGTTCCCAGTCTCCTGACAAGTTCGCGGTCATGGTACGCAAACACGAACAGAAGCGTTCAGAGGATGATGGTGTGTCGAGGTTGGAGCATCAGCGGTCCCGGCGGTTCGCGAAGATCACCACCGGCCAAGACGACGGGATGACCGTGTTGTATGGGCGTTTCGACCCGGTCACCGGTGCCCGGGTCGAGACGGCGGTGTCTCACATGATGAAACAACTATGGCACCAAGAAGACCCCACCGATCGGGCTACTGCGGGTCAGCGGATGGCCGACGCCATAGCCAAGCTCCTCACTCGGGAAGGAGAAGATGGCGGTTCCCAGGGCGTGAGGCTGTTGTTGATCGCCGACTACGACACGATCAGCAAACAGTTGGGCAACCCTCGCCTCGAGAACGGAACCCCCCTGCCTGCCCGTACCCTGCGCCAGTTGGCCTGCGACGCTCAGATACTCCCCGCCATATTCTCAGGTTCGTCGGTGCCGCTGGATTTGGGACGAGCCCGACGGACAGCCAGCGGTTCCCAACGGGCCGCCCTCGTCGCCCGCGACAAACACTGCATCGGTTGCGGCGCCAAAGCCTCCTGGTGCCAGGCCCACCACATCGTCCACTGGCAAGATCGGGGCCCCACCAACCTGGACAACATGTGTCTTCTGTGCAGCAGATGCCACCACAAAGTACACGACCAGGATTGGACAGTACACAGAACTCCCACCGGAACGTACACCCTCCGCCGCCCACCAACCACCGACTGGAACCCACCCCGCCGTACCCCCAACCGCTACCGCCGCCCACCCACCCGCAAACGCCGACAGCCCATAAAACAAAGACAATAGAGTTTAGAGTTCCCCCGTATCCGGTGCATGCTGGGATTCGATCCAAGCGACAACTATCCCACCGCCGAGTTGGCCCAGGCCGCTATCAACATGGCCGTGGGCACCCGCGGCGGCACCGTACGGAAAGTGATCTTCCACACCGACCGCGGCAGACAACACACCGCCACGCCTTCGTCAAGGCCTGCACCCGGCTGGGGATCGTCCAGTCCATGGGAAGAGCAGGCTCAGCGTTGGACAGCCCCGCGGCCGAGTCGTTTTCTCCACCCCTGCAGACAGAACGCCTCGTCGACCGCCGGTACGTCACCAGAACCCAGGCCCGACAGGACATCGCCAACTGGATCCACACCTGCTGCAACCACCACCGACTCCACTCCACCTCGACATGACCAGCCCCATCAACTACCAAAACCCACCAACCAACCCTCCACGATCAGTGGGAAAGCCCGGCCCTAGTTGAGAACTACTTCTGGAATCATTAGCGACCCTCGGCGGCGATAGACGGCCCATAACCTGCCTTCAGCATCCAGAACGCGGACCGGCTGGTCTTCGTCCGGATCGGACCGTTGATGCGCGGGCAGGCGCCTTCCGTTTTTGACCATTTCCAGCGCCGGGTCGGAGACCGTCCAGCCCGCCAGATCGCGCAGGCCCTCGGAAGGTGAAAGGATCCACCTCTTCCATTCCGCAAGGTCTGCGGGTCCCCGACCGCCGGCCGGGTCCTCCCCCACTGCCAGGCTCCCCACCCTGATCCGTCGCAAGGCGGTGAGGTGGGCGCGCCCTCCCAGGGTCCGGGCGATGTCGTCGGCCAGACTGCGCACATAGACACCCTTTCCGCAAACCACCCGCAACCCCACCAGGGGGTGGGGTCCCGGTCTGAAGCTGGTGAGTTGCAGGGAATGGACGGTCACTCTCCGGGCCGCCCTCTCCACCTGCACACCCTGACGCGCCAACTCGTACAGACGCCGCCCCTCCACTTTGATCGCCGACACCATCGGAGGTACCTGCTCAATCTGTCCCACGAAGGAAGAAAGCGCCGACTCCACCTCGCTGCGCCGCACCGGCATCTCTTCGGCCCAGGTCTTCCGGCCGTCGGCGTCCAAGGTGTCGGTCGCCACCCCGAACCGGGCCAGTGCAACATATTCCTTGGCAAGCGGTTGGATGAAGCGGATCAGTCTGGTGACTCTGCCCACCGCCACCACCAGGGCGCCGGTGGCCATGGGATCCAGCGTCCCGGCGTGGCCCACCCGGCGGATCCCCACGGCCTTGCGAACCGCCGCCACCATGTCATGGGAGGTGACGCCCGAGGGCTTGTCGATCACCAGAAAGCCTTCAGGCAAGTGGGATTCTCTCCAGGACCGCCGCCACCGCCCCGCCGGGATCGCCATCGAACCGGAAGCCACTGGCATTGCGATGTCCCCCTCCGCCCAGGGAAGCGGCCAGGGCGCCGACATCCACCTTCCCCCGGGAACGCATACTGACCCGCACCCCGTGATCGGGCGCCTCCCGGACCAGCATCGCCACATGGGCCTCACGGGGCAGGCGAACCAGATCGATCAACAATTCGGTGTCCTCGCCGTTGATAGAGGCAGCCTCCAGATCCCCCGGATACAGAACAGACCAGACCACTCCCCTCTCGGCGTCCAGGCGGGCGCGGCCCAACACCGCCGCAGCCACGGACAACAATCCGAACGGCTCCTCCTCGTAAACCGCCTGCCCGATCACTTCCGAGCGGGCGCCCGCTTCCAGTAGCCGGGCCGCGATCCGATGGGTTCGAGGAGTGGTGTTCGAATACTGGAACCTCCCCGTGTCTGTTACCAGCCCGGTCAAAAGACACGTGGCCGCCACCGCGTCGATGGGCCAACCCAACTCCAGGAGCAGTTCATAGACCAACTCGACAGTGGCGGCCGCCCGGGGGTCCACCAGGTTGAGCGTTCCGAACCCAGGATTGGAGATGTGATGGTCCACCACCACCAGGTTCCGCACCTGCTCCGCCATCGGCGCCAACTCCCCCAACCGGTCGAGGGCGGCGCAATCAAAGGCAACCAGCGTCTCCGGCGGATCCTGGGAGTCCAGGCCCGACGAAAGCGGACCGGTGGGAAGGAACCGGTACCGGCTGGGCAAATCACCCGGCGGAGGCACCGCCACAGCCACCTCCCGGCCGGCCAGGTGGGCCGAGACAGCAAAACCCAGCATGGAACCCAGCGCGTCCCCGTCCGGACGTTCATGGCAGACCGCTCCCAGCGATTCGGAAGTCCGGATCACCTGCGCCGCGCCCCGGATGGCCCCGTCAAGGTCCTCCGGTCGATTCACCTCTCACCTCCCAGACCGAGCCTGGGGGATTTTCTGAGCAGGCTCTCGATTCTCTGCCCGCCGATCACCCCCTGGTCGGGCTGAAAGTTGAGTCGGGGCGTGTACTTGAGTCGCACCTGGGAAGCCAGGCGCCCCTGCAGACGTCCGGCGGCAGAGTTCAGGCCGTCCCCGACCTCCTCGAGGCGGGACATGTCCGCCACCGAATAGAACACGACCGCCCGCCGCAGGTCCGGAGAAGTGTCCACGCCGGTGATCGTCACCGAACCCAACCGGGGATCCGAAAGAAGGTGCACTTCATCAGCCAAAACCTCCCAGATGATCGAGTTGACCCGCCTCATGCGGGGAAAGCGGCCGCTTTGCATCTGTCATCGGTCCCTTGGTTCGGGATGATCCAGGTAGGAAATCAAGACCCGCATCACATCCACCTCGTGCTTGGCGTCAAGATACCTCTCAACCTTGTGGATCATCTTCTCCAACTCTCGGCGGTTGACGGCTACCACCGCCACTCCCAATCCGGCGCGACGCCACAGATCATGATGATCGACCTCCGCCACCGAATAGGAGGACATCCTCCGTAGACCCTCCACTACCGGCCGCAGCACCGAGCGTTTCTCCTTCAGCGACCGGGTGGCGGGAAGCGATAATTCAAAGCGCATTGCCGCCGCCTCCATCAGGTGGGCATGACCTCCCTAACCGTGAAAGCCTCGATCAGGTCCCCTTCCTTCACATCGTTGTAACGCTCCAGGACTATTCCGCATTCAAGGCCGAAGGGCACCTCATCCACATCCTGCTTGAACCTGCGCAGCGAAGCCACGGTACCCGTGTAGATCACCACATCGTCGCGGTACAGGCGTACGTCGGCGCCCTGCACGATCCGGCCCTCCTTCACGAAACAACCCGCCGCCATGGCTCTGGGGACCCGGAAAAGGGCCCGAACCTCGGCCGTTCCCAGAATCTCCTCGTGTCGTTCAGGAGCGAGCTTGCCCACCATCATCTGCTCGACATCGTCCAACAACTCGTAGATCACCGAGTAAGAGCGCATCTCTATCCCGCGCTGTCGAGCCTCGCGGGCCGCTTTGCTCTCCGCCCGGACATTGAAACCCACGATCACGGCCCCCGTGACGTCACTGAGATTGACGTCGTTGAGGTTGATCCCCCCCACCGCCGAGTGAACGATGGAGATCCGTCCCTTCTCTCGCTTGATCTTGCCGATCGCCTCGCGGAGGGTCTCCACCGACCCCTGCAAGTCGCCTTTGACGATCAGCCGCAGTTCACCCTCGGTGGACTGCAACTGCTCGAGGTGCTGCACGAAACGGTCCCGTGCGGTGGGCATCTCCGCCCTGATCCGAGTCTCCCGATCAAGGTCGGCCTGATCCGAAGCCATGCGCCTCGCCAGGCGCTCGTTCTTGACCACCTCGAATCCCTCTCCCGCCTCGGGCGCCTCGCTCCAACCCATTACCAGCACCGGCGCCGACGGACCTGCGGCGTTGACTCTCTTCCCCGCATGGTTGAACATGGCTCTCACCCGCCCCGACACCGCCCCGGCCACCAGGGCGCTGCCCCGCCGTAGAGTGCCCCGCTGGACGATTACGGTGGCCACCGGTCCCATGCCGTGGTCGAGTCGCGAGTCCACCACCACCCCCGAGGCAAGCGGCTTGGGAGAGGCTTTCAGTTCCTTGATCTGCGCCATCAGGTCGAGGGTCTCCAACAGATCGTCCAAACCGTCGCCCCTGGTGGCGGAAATCTCCACGCTGGGCACATCGCCCCCCAGTTCCTCGGTGATGACATTCTGCTCGGTGAGCTTGGCCCTGACCGCCACCGGATCGGCCCCGAGGCGGTCGATCTTGTTGATGGCCACCAGCATGTCGACCCCCGCGGCCCGGGCGTGGCTGATCGCCTCGACCGTCTGGGGCATGACTCCATCATCCGCCGCGATCACCAGGACCACTATGTCGGTGATTTCCGCCCCTCTTGCCCGCAGGGTCGTGAACGCCTCATGACCAGGGGTGTCGATGAAAGTGATCCGGTTCCCCGCCACCGTGGCCTGGTAGGCCCCGATGTGCTGGGTGATTCCACCCGCCTCACCCGACACCACATCGGTGCGGCGCAGAGCATCGAGCAGGGTGGTCTTCCCATGATCGACGTGGCCCATCACGGTGACGATCGGAGGCCGTTCCACCAGGTCCTTCGGATTGTCGTCGGGGACATCCCGCAACCTCACCACCGGGCCTCGCTCGGGCTCGGACCTGATCACCTCCACCAGCACTCCGAAACTCTCCCCCACATCCTCCATCGTCTCCCGTGGCATACGCTGACCGGCGCCCACCATCTCTCCCAGGCCGATCAACTTTGCCACCACCTCGCCTACCGGAACCCCGATCGCTTCGGCGTACTCGAGAACCAACGCCGTCTCGGGAACCTCAACCACCCGGTCATCCTCTTCAGACTGCGACGGCGGATCCTCCTCGACAACCGGCGGCGCCGGTTCCGGCTCTCGGTGGGCTACAGGCTTGGCGGAAGGCGGCTTCCGGACCGGCTCGGGCTTAGGCTTCCTTTCCTCCTTCTGCTCCCCCACCAAGGCGAAGCGCACCAACTCGGCTTCCTCGTTGGAAATGGTGGAGGAAGCGGCCTTCACCGTCAAACCAATGGCGGTGGCCTGGTTCAGCACCTCCTGGGTGGTCAAACCCAGATCACGGGCAATCTGATAAATCCTGACCCTAGTCATAGCGCACCGAGACCCAAACCCCGGTCAGGAAGAGGCAGCTTGCGAACCTGGACTCCTGGGCATGGAACGACCGTCAGGCCTGGGAGCGGTCCTCGGTCGACCTCCCGAAACCGGTCGGGACATCGGTGGGCGTCCCCCGGCGCCCGCTCCCGGAGAGGGAGGCGGTTCATCAGAACGAATGTCGATCCGGTATCCGGTCAGGCGGGCGGCCAGGCGGGCATTCTGGCCTTCCTTGCCGATCGCCAGGGAAAGCTGGTGCTCGGAAACGATAACCTCGGCGCTCTTTTCCTCTTCGTTGATCCTCACCTCGCGAATCCGGGCCGGCCCCAAGGCGTCGGCGATGAAAGCAGCCACGTCCTCCTGGTACTGGACGACATCCACCTTCTCGTTCCGCAGTTCTTTGACTACCTGCTGAACGCGGGAACCTCTGGCGCCCACGCAGGCGCCGCGGGGATCGACGTTGGGATCGTGAGAGACCACCGCGATCTTGGTCCGGTGACCGGGCTCGCGGGCGATCGCCACTATCTCCACCACGCCTTCCACCAGTTCGGGCACTTCCAATTCCAGCAGTCGGCGCACCAGATCAGGATGGGAACGACTGAGAATGATCTGGGGTCCCTTGGGCTCGTTCTTGACTTCCAGTATGAGGGCCTTGGCCCGATTGCCCCGGTCCAGCATCTGATGGGGAATGCGCTCGGAGGCCGGCATGAGCGCCTCGGCGTTACCCAGATCGAAGATGACATACCGCCCGTCGACCTGTTGCACGATACCGGTGACCAGATCGCCCTCCCTTCCGGCGTAGGCGGCATAGATCTGTTCACGCTTGGCGATCCGCAGCCGTTGAGCTATCACCTGCTTGGCGGTTTGGGCGGCTATGCGGCCGAACTCCTGGGACTTGTCCTCCCACTCTCTGACCACGGCGCCTTCCTCATCCAGGATCTGACCGAAGACTCGTATGTCCCCGGCATCGGGATCGATGGTTACCCGCGCCTCCTCGGCTCTGCCCGAAGTGCGCTTGTAGGCGGACACCAGAGCGTTGGCCAGGGCATCCAGGATCGTCTCGACCGGCACCCCGCGTTCTCTCTCCAATAGCTCCAGCGCCTCCATGACCTGATAATCGATCTTCATGACTTCACCTTGCCTTTGCCGGGCTTGGGCGCGGCCTGCCATCGGAAGACGGTGCGGGCCGAAAGGACGTCACCGTAGGGAAACCATTGGAGATCACCCTCCGCCGAGATTTCACACCCGTGACGGTCGGCGGAGGCCAACTGTCCCCGGAGGCTGCGCACCCCCGCATCGGTGCGGACCTTCATCACCACCTCCCGATCAACCGACTTTTGGAAATGACGGGCCGTTCTGAGACTCCGTTCCAAACCGGGGGACGTCACTTCCAGCCGGTAGGGACCCTGCATCTGGGCGTCTGCGTCCAACAACCTCGACAGCCGACGGGAAGTTTCGGCCAGACGGTCGAGGGTAACCCCGCCCTCGCCGTCCACCACCACCCGCAATACCCGAGCTCCTCCACCTCCCAGCAATTGGAGGTCGTCCAGCTCCAAACACTCGGCCTCAAGGTACGGGCCAAGTAGATCTCGCAGCCTTTCGGCCACAGTGAGCTTGGGCATCGTGTCGGTTTTGCTCATACGGACGCGCTCTCTCCTAGACGGGTCTAAGTCTAGCCCCGGTCTTGCACCTAGGTCTTCGGTGAAGTTTTCCCTCGGTTCAGGAGTTGTCTGCCCGAAATTCGCTCATGAAGGAAGCCAGCCTGGCGGCGCTGCGCAGCTCCAAACCGGCGTACAGGCTGGCCCGACAGCCACCCACCGATCTATGACCCTTCAGTCCCACCAGGCCCGCCGCGGCGGCTTGGCCGACAAACTGCAAACTCTGCCTCGGGTGTGGGCAGTCGGAACACCACGTTGGTGTGAGAACGGTGCCTCGGATCCACCGGGCTGTGGTAGTAGCCGTCGCTTCGGTCGATGACATCGTAGATCAGGCGAGCCTTTTGGGCGGTGCGCTCTTCCAACCCCTTCACTCCACCCAGATCGCGCAATAGTTTGAGCATCTTGCCCATCATGTAAATCGGTAGAACGGGCGGGGTGTTGCCCGTCGAACCCTTGTCGGCATACCAGCGATAGTCGAAAAACCGGGGTAGCGAACCGGTCAGACTCTCCAGGACGCGGTGCCGTACGAACACCAACCCCATCCCGGCCGGGGCAAGGTTCTTCTGCACCCCCCCGTACACCAGGTCGCAGAGTTCCCATGGGATGGGCCGGGCCATGAAGTCCGAGGAGACGTCACACACCAAAGGCACGCCGACGGCGGGTATCTCCGGCATCCTTATCCCGCCTATGGTCTCGTTGGAGGTCACATGCAAGAACCGGGTATCTGGCTGGACGTGGATTTCGTCAACGTCGGGCATCCTCCGGTACCCGTGGGGCTCCCCGTCCCAGGCACAGTAGGCGTCGCCCCATCGCCCGGCATCCGCCAGGGCCAACCGACCCCAGGTGCCGGTCCTCAAATAGCCGCCCCTGCTGCCGCGCTCCGACAGCAAATTGGCCGGGATCATGGCGAATTGCATGGTGGCCCCGCCCGCGATCACCAGCACTTCGAAGTCATCCGGCGCGCCCGACACCTCCCTCGCCAGGGACAGCGCCTCCTCGTGGACGGTCTCATAGAAGGCGGAACGGTGGCTGAGTTCCAGGATGGACATCCCGCTGCCCGCAAAGTCCAAGAACTCCGCTCGGGCCTCTTCGAGAATGGACAGGGGGAGGGTGCACGGGCCGGCGCCGAAATTGTCTACTCGCATCTTTCTAATTGTCGCATGACAGGCACAAATAAAGAAACCTTTTGGCCGACCTCCTAATGTTGACTTACATGTCGCGCCTCAGTGGACGCCAGGTGTTGAAAGTCGGCCCCCTCCTCACCCATCGGGTAAGGGACCGGTTGGTGGAGGAATCCCCCATGGAGATCCGGTTGGCGGGAGTACCCATCGCGGTGATGATGAGGACGCCCGGCCAGGAGGAGGATCTGGCGCTGGGGTTTGCCATCACCGAGGGGATAGTCGACCGTCCCGCGGAGGTGGCCGGTGTCCGGTCCATCGGGTCGGGCGACCGGTACGAGTTGGAGTTGGCGCCGGGGGTGAGCATCGATCCTGAGCAATTCCGGCGGAATACTTACACCTCTTCATCCTGCGGGGTGTGCGGAAAAGCCTCCATCGATGCGGTCCTGATCAGTTCCCGCCCTCTCCCGTCGGGACCGGAACTGACCAGAAGGACGATCACCGTCCTTCCCGATCGCTTGCGCAGCGCCCAAGAGTCCTTCGCCGCCACCGGAGGGTCCCACGCGGCCGGCTTGTTCAATGCCGCCGGGGAGTTGCTGGCCATCGCCGAGGACGTGGGTCGCCACAACGCGGTGGACAAGGCGGTGGGCGCCATGGCTCGGAGGAGATGGCCGTTGGGCGAGTTGATCCTGATGGTCTCCGGCAGGATCTCTTTCGAGATAACTCAGAAGGCGGCCGTGGCCGGCATCCCCGTGGTGGCCGGGATTTCCGCCGCCTCCACCCTGGCGGCCGATCTCGCCGAAGAGGTGGGACTCACCCTGGCCGGGTTCGTACGGGGCGAGGAGATGGTGGTCTACGCCGGCGAGAGGCGCCTGGGCCGGAACTCCTCGGCTTAGCATGTCTGCCGCAGGCTTGGCCGGCTAGCGTCTTTTTCACAGGTTGGGGTGTGGGGTTGGGGTGTCACACCATCTTTGCATGCTGGTAGGCATGTAGACAGGAGTGAACGGCGGCAGGGCCAACGAGGCGGATTCTCGCCGGCGCTGCTAAGCGTGGAGAGATCACAGAAGACGAGTGGTTGGATAGTGCCCGCACCCAGTCGCGGACAAGTTCGCCGCCACGGTCCGCAAAATATGAGCAGAACCTCATCGCAGGGTTATCTGACTGGGTCAGTGCGTTTTTCTTTTCTCTCCTTTTGGCATTCGGTAGCCGACGCGGGGTTCGGTGAAGATGTAGGTGGGGTTGCGGGCGTCGTCGTTTAGTTTTTGTCGGAGTTTGCGGACAATGGTGCGCATGGGTCGCAGGTCGCGGCTTTCTTTGTCCTCCCACACTCGGTTTAGCAGTTGTTTGTAGGTGAGTACCCGTCCGGCGCTGGTCGAGAGCGCGGTGAGCATTCGGTATTCCATTGGGAGGAGGTGCACGGGCCGGTCGGCTAGGGTCACTCTGCGTTCGGGGTAGTTGATGGTCAGGTCGCCCAGTTGGTATGGCTCCAGGGGCTCGGGGACGGGCGCTGCGGCGGAGGGCCGCTCCGATTCTTGCTGTCAGCTCTGTTGGCGAGAAGGGCTTGAGGACGTAGTCGGAGGCGCCTTTGTTGAGAGCTTCGGCGATGAGGTCGTCCCTGCCGTAGGCGGAGAGGAAGATGACCGGCACGTCCGCGGTGTTCAGGATCTCTCCCATCAGCTTGATGCCGTCTGTCCCGGGGAGCATGAGGTCCAGCAGCACCAGCCGGGGCCGGTCCTCTTCCATGAGACGGAGCGCTTCCTCGGGGTCCCCGGTTACCGTGGGAGCGTATCCCGACTGGATGAGGGTGTCCTGGACGTACCGGAGGTCTCTGGGGTCGTCGTCCACCGCCAGTACCCGCACCCCTTCTCCCGTCTCTTGCTGCCCGCGGGACAAGCGCCTCGATGACGGCGGGCGAGCACCGGCTGTTGCGCCGCTGGTTGGTTCCACTGTGGGCAGGGTGAAGGTGAAACGGGCGCCGAGGTCCGGGCCGTCGCTCTCGGCCCAGATGCGTCCCCCGTGGGCCTCTACTATCCCTCTGCAGATCGCCAGGCCCAGCCCGGTGTCCCCGCCCGGTTCCTCGGACTTCGCCGCGGAGAACTTCCGGAACAAACCGGGCAGGCTCTCGGCCGGGATGCCCCGCCCCTCGTCGACTACCGAGACGGCCACATGTGTCCCGTCGCGGGTGGCGGTTATCGTGATGACCGACGGCCGCGGGGAGTGGCGGGCCGCGTTGGTCAGCAGGTTGACCAGCACCTGGAGGATTCGCCGCCGGTCCGCCATCACCAGCGGAAGACCGGGCTCGATGTCGATGGCCAGGTCGTTCCGGCCCCCACCACCCGTGAAAGCACGCCTCGCCCGCTCCACCAGCATGGCCACCTCCGCCGGTTCGGGACCGACCGCCAGCGTGCCCGTCTCGATCCGAGCTACGTCCAGGAGATCGGACACCAGGCCGTGCATGTGATCGGCCTGCTCGGAAATGATACGGAAAAACTGGCGGACCACGGCCGGGTCCAGGTCCACGGGCGAATCCAGCACCGTGGCAGTGGAACCCTTGATGGAGGTCAAGGGCGCCCGCAACTCGTGGCTGACCATGGCCAAAAACTCGGCCCGTAGGCGCTCCAACTCCTCCACGTCGGCCATGTCCTGGAGCGTCACCACCGCCGACTCCACCTCGCCCGCATCGGAGAAGATCGGCGTCGCGTTTAACAGCACCGTGACACAGCGCCCGTCGGGAACCGCCAAGACAATCTCCTCGGCCCGCAGCGTCTCCCCCGCGCTCAGCAACTCGGCCAACGGAAACTCCCGCAAGGAAACCTCCCGCCCATCGGCCCGCCTGCAGGTGATCACGTCCAAGAGCATCTCAGGAGACTGATCGGAGTCCGCCAGGCTGTCCGCGATCCTCCGCGCTTCCCGATTGAAAGACTTAGGCGCTCCGGACACGGCATCGAACACCACCACACCCACCGGAGAAGTATCGATCAGCGTCTCCAAGGCGGCCCGGGCCCGCCGCTCTTCAAGATGCCGCCGGGCGTTAGCAATCACCAACGCCGCCTGAGAAGCGAACATCACCAGAGTCTGCTCGTCCTCCCCGCTGAACTCGGCCCCGTCCACCCGCCCGGCCAAAAAGACATTACCTACCCGCTCGGTACCATGGAACATCGGCGACGCCAAAAACGGCCACACCGACCCGCCCGCCAAGGGCAGACGGAACCCGTCAAACCCCAAAGACCTCACATGGCCCACCAGGTCAGGAACACGCAAAGGTACGGACACGCGGCCCAAACGCTCGAATATTTCCCACCTCTGGGGGGTCTGCCAGAGCTGTTCGGCCTGCTCACCGCTCAATCCCGACGACAAAAAGTCCCCCACCCGCCCCCCGCCATCCAACATAGCCATCACCCCATAACGGGCGCCAGTCAACGAACAAGCCGAATCCAAAGCACCCTGAAGCACCGAATCAAAATCCAGACTCTCATTAATACGCAGACTCGCCCGGCTCAACCTATAAAGCCGTTCCCGCAAACCGGCTTCACCCTCCGTCACCAAGCCCTCAGACAACTCCAACACATCACCTCAAAACGAACCCAAATGCGGCGCCAGCAACACATCACAACAAGTCATAACATCAGCCTAAGAATCACACTAATATCATACCTGCCCTGCTCGGCCGGGTAGTGGCTCAGTTTGCACACCCCAGCGATGGAAGAAGGCCTGGCCGACCGCCAGTGGGACGCCCTCGACCTCGTCTAGCTCCTAGACTGAGAACCGAAGGTTGGAGCCTGCAGGTAAGTCTAGGGGATGATTACCCTACCCGGACGGTTGCCTTGCTGACTGGGCCCTTGAACCGGCTACAGGTTTCGGCTCCGGCGTCGCGCTTGGTTTCTCGCTTGCAATCGCCCACGGCTCGCGCCTTCAGAATCAGGTTGCTGTTGTCAGCATCCGACAGGGTTACCGTCGGGTTCAGGTCGGTGGGCGACAGGTGCAATATGGCTACCTTGGCTTTGGTCTGCCCGTCAACGATCGCAACCCGGTACCGGATGGGCTGCAGGTCTCCCTCGGTCGGTGTTATCGACAGTTGACACTGGATATCGGTTCCCACGGTCTGACAGGATGCCGAGAACGCCGCCAACGCCTGCGGGCGGTGCGGCTCGTCGTGGTCGTCGTGATGCTCTTCTTCCCCGTGGCTATGGCCGTGACCGGTGTCATAAATCCACGCGCAGACCTGGCCGGTTCCGTCGAGGCCTGGCATGCAAGTCCAAACGATTCTGGTTCCCTCGTGGACTCCTCCTTGGTAGGGGTCGGTCATGCCGGGGGGTCCCTCGTCGTGACCGTCATCGTGGTCATCGTCTTCGTGATCGTGCATGGCGTCGTGGGTCATGTCGTAGACCCAATCGCAGGTCTCCCCGCTCGGGTCGAGGTCTCGGCCTTTTTGGTGGGCTTCCCACCACCAGTTGGGCATGCATTTCCAAACGAGATTGATGCCCTCCGGTCCGTCGCTGGTTGGCGGGGCGCCTTGGGCTCCTGCCGGGATGGCTGGTGCCGCTAGGACGGTCAGCAGGATTATCGCTGCCAGGCGTTTCATCCCTTCTCCCTTTCTAGGTGATTGCGGAGACTTAGAATGATTATCATTCTCAGTCAGGTTAACACCCCGGCATGTGATATGACCATGATCTCAACCCGTCCTGTCCTGATTTCTTGTGATCTCCCGGTCAGAAGCGGTACAAACTCCCCTACAACGAACAAACAGGAAACCAGCCATCCTCAACAACGCCACCCCCAAGTCCCTGGCCAGGCGATCCACAGGTTCAGGTATGACCTCTTCGCATGCTCCGATTACCGAGCCGCCGGGACGTGCCACTGAAAGCGACTTCCCAGCCGAATCGCATCAAACAACTAATCCTTGTTACCGGATCTCCTCATCCTGCACAACTAGGACGGCGAGCCCTCGCATCGTGATGGCCTATGGCAATCCGCTGTAGGATCGGCCCTACCGGTGGCAACTCCCCATGCGCTACGAAGTACAAGCACGGCAGGGTTCATCAGCACATTCAGGGTCGGTACCGAGGGGGAGCAATCTAGAAGGGTGGGTTCTTAGAACCCAAAGTCGAGTTGCGGGAGCCGCAGCCAAGGACTGCTTGGCCGTTCTGTCCCACCGTCTTGGAGAGCAGGGTGACCGGGCCGATGTAACCTTCCGGTGCGACAGGGGGAGAGCGCGTTGGGGGAGCTCCATCACACTGTGTGGACATGACTCCGGGGGGAGGTATCTAGGCGGACGACAGGGCGGCCCTAACCAGGTCGGCGACGCTACCGGTGACCTCGGCCGCGGGGGCGTCGACGGTATTCAGATCGGCGCGGGTGGTGAGTTCCACGAGGCCCTGGGCCAGTCCTCGCGGGCCGACGGTGATCCGGTAGGGGATGCCGATCAGTTCGGCGTCGGCGAACTTTACACCCGGCCGTTCAGGGCGGTCGTCCAGAAGGGCCTCAATCCCCGCTCCGGTCAGTTCCTCGTAGATGCGTTCTCCCACCGCCAGAGTGTCGGGGTCGTCGGCGCGCAGCACCGTGATCACGACGTGATAGGGAGCGACCGAGGCCGGCCAGATGATCCCTCGCCGGTCGTGGGAGAACTCCACAACGGCCGCCATGGTCCTCTCCACCCCTATCCCGTAGGAGCCCATCACGATGGGGGTGGACTCGCCCTGCTCGTTCTGGATGATGGCGCCCATCGCCTTGGAGTATCGGTCGCCCAACTTGAAGATGTGCCCCACCTCGATCCCCCGCCACACGTCGAACGTCCCGCCGCACTCCGGGCACTTCTCGCCTGCGGAAATCCCCCGCAGGTCGGCCCACCGCCCCACATCGATGTCCCGTGTCACGTCCACCGAGACGAGATGCCAGTCATCCCGGTTAGCGCCGGTCACCAGGTTGCGCCGGCCCTCCAGGGCGCGATCGGCGATTATCGGCAGGTGCTTCACGCCCACGGCCCCCAGGCTCCCCGGATCGGCGCCCAGGGAGGCATGGATCTCGTCCCGGTGGGCAGGGCGCAGATTGGCGACCCCGAGGGTGTCCACCAGCTTCTGCTCGATCAGTTCGTGATCTCCCCGGAGAAGCACCAATGTGAGCTGGCCGTCCACCATGTAGACGAGGGTCTTGATCTGGCGGTCCTCCCCGGCTTGATCGGGGTGAGCGTCGGCAAGAGCGCGGATGGTGCGGATTCCGGGAGTGGCCAGAGGCTGGGTCTCCCCGCAGGTGGGACCGTCGTCGATCTCCGGTGTCACAGACACCGCCCTCTCCAGGTTTGCCCGGTAGTCACAGCCGTCGCAGGTGACGATCCAATCCTCCCCGGCCGGGCTGGCAACCATGAACTCGACCGACTCGGACCCGCCCATCGCTCCCGAGGAGGCCGCCACGTCGAGAGCTTCGAGCCCGCAACGGCGGAAGATGGCGGTGTAGGCCTGATGGTGGTGATCGAAGGCGACGTCCAGCCCCGCCTGGTCCACGTCCAGTGAATAGGAGTCCTTCATGGTGAACTCCCGCACCCGCAGCACCCCCGACTTGGGCCGGGGCTCGTCGCGGAACTTGGTCTGGATCTGGTACCAGACCTGGGGAAGATCCCGATAGGAGAACACCTCCCCCGCCAGCAGGGCGATCACCTCCTCATGGGTCATGCCCAGACATTGATCCACTCCCTTCCGGTCCTCGAGGCGGAACATCTCCTCCCCCATGGCCTCCCACCGTCCCGACTGGCGCCACACCTCGGCGGGATGGAGAGCGGGCAGGTGCACCTGCTGGCCCCCGATGGCGTCCATCTCCTCCCGGATGATCCGGTCCACCTTGGCGCGGACCCGCTGCCCCAGAGGCAACATGGAATAGTGGCCGGCGGCCAGTTGCCGTATGAATCCTCCCCTCAGGAGGAGGCGGTGGCTGGCCGCCTCGGCATGGGCGGGATCGTTCCGCAGCGTGGGTATGAACAGTTCGGACCAGCGCATCCCCGGAAAGATACCGTGGTCGCAGACTCACCCGGGTCCCCCTTCCCGGGTTTCTTGCGCCTTCCCGGCGGTCGGACTGATTACCCTTGCCCTGGGTGGCTGCAAAGAAAACCATGGACATCGGACTGATCGGTCTGGCGGTGATGGGACAGAATCTGGTCCTCAACCTGGTGGACAACGGCTTCAGAGTGGCGGTACACAACCGGACGACAGCCACCACCCATCGCTTCCTGGCCGAATCAGCTTCCGGCAAACCCGTGCAGGGCGCCGACAGCCTGGAAGATCTGGTTGCCATGCTGGACCGCCCCCGCAGGATCCTTGTGCTGGTCAAGGCGGGATGGCCGGTGGACTCTTTCATAGAGCGTCTCTCGCCTCTGTTGTCTGCCGGCGACGTCATCGCCGACCTCGGCAACTCGTTCTTCCGGGACACCGCCCGCCGGCAGACCCAAACGGAGTCCCGCGGTATTCACTATCTGGGAGTGGGAGTATCAGGAGGCGAGGAGGGCGCCAGGCACGGTCCGTCGATAATGGTGGGCGGCAGTCCGGAGGCATGGCGCCTGTTGGAAGTTCCGCTCACCGCCATCTCCGCCAAATTGGAAGACGGGACTGCATGCTGCGACCTTCTCGGACCGGAGGGTGCCGGGCATTTCGTGAAGATGGTCCACAACGGCATCGAATACGGAGACATGCAACTGCTGGCGGAGGCCTACCACCTCCTCAAGTCCACCGGGATGAGCCACCGGGAGATGAGCGAACTGTTCGAGGAATGGAGAAGCGGTCCCTTGGATTCCTACCTGGTGGATATCACCACCGAGATTCTGGCCCGCCGGGACGACGACGGGCAGCCGCTCTTGGAAAAGATACTGGACCTGGCTTCCCAGAAGGGCACCGGCCGCGACACCGTCAAAGTGGCGCTGGACCTGGGGCAGCCCATGACGCTGGTGGCCGAGGCGGTGATGGCCCGCGGCGTTTCGGCTCTCAAATCGGACCGGACGGCAGCATCGCAAGTGCTGGGAGGCCCCGGAGGCGCCCCGGGAGAACCGTTGCTGAGCGGAGACCGGACCCGGTTGGCAGGCTGGATACATGACGCCCTGTACGCCTCCAAAATCGTCTCCTACGCCCAGGGTTTCATGGTGCTCGCCGCCGCTTCACACCAGTTCGAATGGCACTTCGATCTGGCCCGCATCGCCCAGGTGTGGAGGAACGGATGCATCATCCGCGCCCGGTTGCTGGAAGAGGTGATCGCCGCTTACCGCTGCGATCCGCCACCTCTCAACCTCCTCATGCATGACCACTTCACCCAGGCTGTTGCCGGAGCCTCCGAGGGATGGCGACTGATGGTGGCCAAGGCGGCCTTGGCGGGTATTCCCGCTCCGGGTTACTCGGCCGCCCTGGCCTTCTATGACGGATTCCGGTCGAAAAGGCTCCCCGCCAACCTGGTGGCCGCCCAGCGTGACTACTTTGGTGCCCACACCTACCGCAGGACCGATCGGCCCGTCACCGAGGCTTTTCACACCGACTGGTCCTCCCCCAATCCGGATCCCCGTTCACCATGAGCAAAGCCGATCCGCACCGACTGCCTCGGTCGGTAATTCCCAGCCGGTACGACCTGCGGATCGAACCTGATTTCGAGGAATTCACCTTCCAGGGCCGAGTCGAGATCCGAGTGAATGTGAACGAGCCGACAGCCGAGATCGTCCTCAACGCGGTCGAGCTGCGGATAGGCCGGGCCACCTTGACAGTTGCTGACGGAACCCGCCTGGAGGGAACCATCGACTACCAGGCCGAACTGGAGCGGGCCACCATCAGGTTGGAGGCAAGCGCCCCGGTCGGAGCAGCTGTTCTGACGGTGGTGTTCACCGGCATCCTCAACGACCAACTCCACGGGTTCTATCGCTCCACCTTTACAGATGTGGACGGCGAACAGCAGGTGATCGCCACCACCCAGTTCGAGGCCACCGATGCCCGGCGGGCATTTCCGTGCTGGGATGAGCCCGACTTCAAGGCGGTTTTCGGCATAACGCTGGTGACGCCCAACCATCTCATGGCAGTCTCCAACAGCCCCGAGATCAGTCGGATCGAAGCCGGAGCGGACACTGTTGCGATCACCTATGCCGACACCATCCCGATGTCCACCTATCTGGTGGCGTTCGTGATCGGGGACTTCGAAGCCACCGACCCGGTTGACGTGGACGGCGTGGCCGTGAGAGTGGTGGCGCCGAGAGGCAAGCTCCATCTGACCGACTACGCCCTGGAATGCGCAGTGTTCTGTCTTCGGTACTTCAGGTCCTACTACGGCATCCCCTATCCCGGAGACAAGATCGACCATCTCGCCGTACCCGACTTCGCCTTCGGCGCCATGGAGAACCTGGGCTGTATCACCTATCGCGAGACCGCCCTGCTCACCGACCCCGCCACTGCCACCACCGACGAGATGATCCGCATCCTCGACGTGATCGCCCACGAGTTGGCCCACATGTGGTTCGGCGACCTGGTCACCATGAAATGGTGGAACGGAATCTGGCTGAACGAGGCATTCGCCACCTTCATGGAGATGAAGGCCGCCGACGCCATGCGACCCGAGTGGAAGAGATGGCTCGCCTTCGCCGGCCTGGAGCGGCCCTGGGCTTACGGGGTGGATTCGCTGGCCAGCACCCGGCCGGTGGAGTTCGAGGTCAACTCGCCGTCCGAAGCCAACGAGATGTTCGACGCCCTCACCTACGGGAAGGGTTCGGCGATCCTGCGGATGATCGAGCAGTACCTGGGAGAGGATACCTTCCGGAATGGAGTGGGGAATTATCTGCGGGCCCATGCCTACGGCAACACCGACACCGCCGATCTGTGGGTGAGTCTCAACCAGGCCTCGGGAGAGCCCGTGGGAGAGATCATGGACACCTGGATCCTGCAGGGCGGCTATCCCCTGCTGGAAGTGAAGGAGGGTTCGGAAGGCGTGACGATCACCCAGAAACGTCATCTCAGAATTCCCTCCGATGATCCGACCAGTTGGCGGATACCCATCCAACTGCGGGGAGAGACGACTCAAGGAGCCTTTCACACTAACCACCTGGTCTCCGAGCGGCGCACCCATGTGGCGCTCGACTCCCCGCCTTCCTGGATCACCGCCAACGCCGGTGGACACGGTTTCTATCGGGTGCTCTATCCGGAGCGACTTCGTAACGGGATATTGACACACCTGGACGGCCTAGACGACCTGGAGCGCTTCTGTTTGATCGACGACACCTGGGCGCTGGTGGAAAGCGGAGAGTTGCCGGCCACCGCCTACCTGGACGTCGCCGCCACCTATCGGACCGAGAAGGAATTCGTCATCTGGTCGGCGGTCTTGGGCGGTTTGGGGACCATGCATCACCATCTGGTAGGGAAAGATCATCAGGGAAGGTTTTCGAGCCTGGTGATGGAATTGATCGGGCCGACTCTCGAACGGCTGGGATGGGATCCCCATCCGAATGACAGTGACCTGACCCGCCAGCTTCGGGGCCTGATGCTGGGCGCCGCCGGACGGCTGGCCTGCCATCCCGACTACGTCGCCGGCTCCGTGGACAGGTTCGAACAGTGGTTGTCCGATCCCCGGACGGTCGACCCCGAGGTAGCACAGGCAAGTCTTTATACGGTGGCTGCCCATAGCGACCACGCCACCTACCAGAGACTGTTCTCCCTGTACGAAGCCACCGATGCCCCCCAGGAAAAGCTGCGATTCCTACGCTCGCTGACCTTTGTCGAGAACGAACCCGGTATTGACGCCACCGTGCGGGCAGTGGTGGATGGAACCATCCGCAACCAGGATTCGGCCTGGGTGGTGGGGTGGCTATTCCGACGCAAGAAGACCGGCGCCTATGCCTGGGAGAAGGCCCGGCAGAACTGGGAGGACATCGTAACCTCTCTCCCCCCGATGGTGGTCCGGTACCTGGTCGACAGCGTCCATCACCTGTCCCACCCACAGATCGCCGGGAAAGTCAAGGCGTACCTCTCCGAGGCCGATCTGCCCCACGCCGAAAAGGCCACCGCCCAAGCCCTGGAACGACTCAGCGCCTACATACTGCTCAGAGAGCGAGAAACCGCGAAACTGGCCTCCTACCTCGGAGCTTGATTCTTTTCGAACGGACTATGACAAACGGCAGCTTGGAAGCGATAAACCTGCTGGCTGTATGGAAGAACCGCCTGCACCCATCACAAAAATCTGCCGGTGTCGGTCCCCTAATCGGGACCGGCCGGCCATTCAGATCGCGTCGGCTCTCTACCGAAGGGGGTTGGTCAGACTCTCGAAGTGTGCTCAGCGAACCTCGGCCGAGGCGCCAGCGCCTTCCAGTTGCTTCCTGGCTGCGTCGGCGGTCTCCGAGTCGACCTGTTCGAGGATCGCCTTGGGGAAGGCGTCCACCAGGGCCTTGGACTCGCGAAGGCCGAGCTTGGTAAGGGCCCGGACTTCCTTGATGACCGCGATCTTGGCGGGACCGATGGCCGTGAGCACCACGTCGAATTCGGTCTGCTCGGCTTCCTCTTCTTCCTCTGCCCCTGCCGCCGGTACAGCCGCCATCGCCACCGGGGCGGCGGCGGTTACGTCGAAGTGGCTCTCGAAGGCGTCCAGAAACTCTTTCAGTTCCAGTACGGTCATCTCTTCAAAGACACTCAACAGTTCTTGCGTGCTCATCTTGGCCATTGTTCTTTCCTTTCTTTGATCTGCAATCTCAAGCTGATTCCGCGGCTTGTTTGCGTTCCAGCAGTTGGGTGAACGCTCCGACCGCGGAGCGGTTGAAGGAAGCGAACAAGCCTGCCGCCTTGTTTATGGGCCCCGAAATCCCACCGGCCACCTTTCCCATCAGTTGGGAGCGTGACCCGAGCAGGGCGAACTCGCTCACCTGGTCGGTTCCCACGAATCTTCCGTCCATGATCCCCCCCTTCAGTATCAATCTTCGATGCTGGCGACTCTGCTCCCTGACGGTCTTAGCTGCGGCCAGAGGGTCGCCTTCCGCGAGCACCAGGGCAGTGGGACCCTGCAGTTGTTCCGACAGATCGTCATAGCCCAGATCCTCTGTCGCCCTCAGGGTCAATGACATTTTCGTCACCCGCATCCGAGCGTCGCTTTCATTGAGAGACCGTCTTATCTGTTGCATCTCCTGCACGGTGAGTCCACGGTATTCAGTCAGATAGACGGCTTCCACATCTGATAGCTGGTCCCGTATGACGGCGACCCTCTCAACCTTTTCGGCTCGGCTCATCGGCATTTTCATTCCTCCAAATAAAACCCCGGCATCCTCAACCGAGATACCAGGGGCAAAATGCCGACCTGCGCTGGCGGAAATCTTCCTTTGAGCTGTTCGGCAACCAGCGGTCTCGGGCCGAGGTGCAGAGATTGGCGTTGTCTTCGATGAAATCCTAGAGAAAACGCAGAGTCATGGCAAAACGGAATCCCGGCGCCGCCGAGACATTGACTTCAACTCGATTGGGGCGTCAACTCATCCAGGCGGTTCACATCTATCTTGACGCCCGGACCCATAGTCGAGGCGATCGTCAACGATCTCATGTACCTGCCCTTGGCGGCGGCCGGCCGTGCCCGGTTCAATTCGGTGGTCAACGCCGACAGGTTTTCGGCCAGCTTCTTGGTGCTGAAGCTGACTTTGCCGATCACGGAGTGGATGTTCCCGTAGCGATCGGTCCGGTACTCGATCTGACCGGCTTTGAATGCGGCGACCGTGGTGGCGAGGTCATTGTTCACCGTGCCGGACTTGGGATTGGGCATCAGCCCCCGGGGGCCCAGGATGCGACCCAGTCTGCCCACCCGGGGCATCATCGCCGGTACCGCGATGGCCACATCGAAATCGAGCGAACCACCGTTGGCGATCTCTTGGATAAGATCATCCGCGCCGACCCGGTCGGCGCCGGCCCGGCGGGCTTCGTCGTGTCGATCCGCGGGCGCGAAAACGGCCACCCTTACGGTCTTGCCGATGCCGTGGGGATAGGAGACGTTTCCCCTGAGCATTTGATCTGCCCGGCGAGGGTCGACACCGAGCCGAAACGCGGCTTCTATGGTCTCATCGAACCGTGCCGAAGCCATGAATTTCACAAGATCCAAGGCCTCGGTGGGCGAGTAGGCCGACCGGCGGTCGTAACGTCGCAAGGAATCCTTGTAGCGCTTGCCCTTCTTTACCATTCTTACCTCCGTGGTCCAGGCGGCTTGCTCATGGCGAGCCTCCCACTGGTTTGTCTTATTCGGTCCTTACCCGGCGACCTCGATACCCATTGACCGTGCAGTGCCGGCCACTATCCGCATGGCGGCCTCTATATCGTTGGCATTGAGGTCCGGCATTTTGATCTTGGCGATCTCCTTCACCTGATCGGAGGTGACGGTTCCCACCTTCGTGATGTGCGGTTCGCCGGAACCCTTCTCAACCCGGGCGGCTTGGCGAAGCAGCGATGCCGCCGGAGGAGTCTTGGTGATGAACGTGAAACTCCGGTCCTTGTAGATGGTGATCTCCACCGGGATGATCGAACCCTTCTTATCCTGGGTGGCCGCGTTGTAGGCCCGGACGAAGTCCATGAGGTTCACGCCATGGGGGCCCAAGGAGGTGCCCACCGGCGCGGCGGGCGACGCTTCTCCCGCCGAGAGTTGCATCTTCACCCGTGCGCTTACTTCTTTGATAGCCATCTTCGCTCAACTCCTATGAAAGAGTGCCTCAGTTCTTTTGGATGTCGGCAAATCCCAGTTCAACCGGGGTGTCCCGGCCGAAGATCTCCACCAACACCACCACCTTGGATTGATCGAGATTGATCTCTTCGATAATCCCGCTGAAATCGTTGAACGGGCCGGAGACAACCCGGACCGTCTCACCCACCTCCCAGGCCGGCTTGAACCGGGGTTTGGACTTGGTCTTGGTCTCCCGAAAGCCCAACATACGTTCCACTTCTCGACGGGATAGCGGCGGAGGCCGATTCTGCTTGCCCATGTTGGAAGCCACGAATCCGGTCACTCCCGGTGTGTCACGCACCGCCGTCCAGGAATCATCGTCCAGGTACATCCTCACCAGCAAATACCCGGGGAAGACCTTCTTCGGGACCGTGACCTTCTTCCGGTTGCGGATCTCCACCACATCCTCACGGGGAATGTGCACGTCAAAGATCCGGTCAGAGAAACGCATGTGTTCCACCCGTTTCTCCAGATTGGCCTTCACCTTCTCCTCATGACCGGAATAGGCGTGGATTACGTACCAATCCCCGGGCAGATCGTAGGGACTGACCTGAACTTCCTCTTCCTCGAGGGGAGTCAGCGACATGGCCAGATCAGCCACTTTGAATGCCTCCCAACAGGTACAGGACAATTTGCTTGAGAGCGACATCCAGCCCGAATATGACCAGGGTGAGCACTACCGACGTGACCACCGTCACCACGGTGAAATTGAAAAGCTGGCGGCGGGTGGGCCAGGAAACCCGAGATAGTTCGGTCCGCACTTCCCGGAGGAAGATGCCGATCCGGGCCAAAAAGGGCGGCCGTTCCATCCCGGGCCGCTTCTTGCCTCGGGTCGGCACGGCGCGGTCAACCCGACGCTGCCGTGCGCTTTTGCCTTGTTTCTTCTGCCGTCGTTCCTCGCGTTCCACGAGTCGACGCATCTGTCGGTTCATGCTCTAGTCGTTTAGGGTCTTGGGATCGGAACAGCTAAGCAGGGGTGGCGGGACTCGAACCCGCAACCTCCGGTTTTGGAGACCGGCGCTCTGCCAAATTGGAGCTACACCCCTCAGGGGGTTATCAGCCTCGGCAGAAGTATACCCTGCTGTCTGAGAGGAAGTAAACCCACTAACCGAGCCTCCCTCTCATCCGACCGGCTATGCGCTGCTTCTTACCTTCTTGCTCAACGCCCAAGCCGCCACTGACGCCACCCCCACTACCGCAGCGGCGATTGCCATCTTTTCGGTGGCTCTTGCCGATTCAATCTCCGGGTAATCGAAAGAAGTGTCGAGATTGCCCATCACCGCCGGTATCAATCCGGCCGGCGCCAGGATCAAACTGTCCTCCATCGAGGCCAGCGTCCGGTGGATCCGATGCTCGATGGCCCTTTCCGCTTGACAGCGAAGACAGTTCCCTGCATGGCGGGCCACCAGGGGGTTCCGGTCTCTTTGATCAACCGCTTCCAAGCGAACCAGCGGCCGGGAGACCCGGCACAAAGTGGACTGCACCAGTCTCACGGCGAGTTCTCCAATATCGTACGCAGACGCTTGCGGGCGCGATGAAGACGGACCTTGGATGCGGAGACTGAAATTCCCAGGGATTCAGCTATCTGGGCATGACTCCAGTCGTACACGTCGCACAGTACCACCACCACTCGGGACCGCTGCGGAAGACGGAGTAACGCCCGCCGCAGCCTTCCTCGCAGATTGGCCGACTCCAACGCCAATTCCGGGTTCTCAAAGCTGGAGAGAGGCGCCGCCACATTCTCCACCACCTCCAACGGTGACTCCTGGGTTCGCTTGCGGCGGCTCAGTTGGGTCCAAGCCACGTTTACGGTGATACGGTAGATCCAAGAGGAGAATCGAGCGTCTCCTCTGAACGAGCCAATCCCACGCCAAGCTCTCAACAAGGCTTCCTGGGATATGTCTGCTGCCAAGTCGTGGTCTCCCGCCAAACGCATCGCCAAAGTGAACACCTGGTGCTGGTGCCGCCGGGCCAGAACCGAGAAGGCTTCCCTGTCACCCTCTCTGGCTCGGGCCAGCAACTCGTGTTCGTCATCCCTTTTGACCGGACGCGCGCTCATGGGGTTACAGACTACCGGGGCTTGATTCTGGGCAAAGACGCCCGACTAATGGAGCGCCGTCTCCATCGTGGCTGTGATGAGAACGTGTCCTTCCGAGACCAAACGCATTGCGAACCGGTCTTCACCGGTCCGCCTGCCCTCCACCTGCGCGGACACCGCGGGGCGTAGCGGCCGCCGAAACCGGAACTTGGCTCTACCAATGGGCGCCTCTCCGTCCAGCAACCGGGTGACGCCCTGGCACATCCAGGCTGCGCAGGCCAATCCGTGCACCACCACGCCCGGAAGCCCCGCTCCCACCGCCGACTGATGATCCCAGTGGATCGGATTCCAATCCCTGGTGACCGCGGCGTAGCGAATCAGATCCGCACGACTCGCCGATTTGGAGAGCGTGGGAGTCTCACAGCCCACCTCGGGAAGGTCGGCGCCGGACGCCGGTCGGTTGTCGGCACGGTGATGGGGAGGCGGTTCGGTATCCACCGTCCCGCTCCGAGCCGGCGGGCTACCTCCGGCGATCAGGAAAGAAGACCTGCCCTCCACCATTGTCCCGCCATGGGAGTCGGCGACGGCTGCGGAAAAGTCCACAAACCAGACGCCCCGACGATGTCGCACCCGCTTGACCTCACCTACCACCGACCAGGTTGCCTCCGCCTGAAGTGGGGCCTTCCATATGAAGACCTGCTCCCCGTGAATCGCCGCACCGCCCTCGGCCATAACCGCCGGATGAGAAAGCAACGTGGGAGCTACCGCAAACAACGCGGCGCCGGCCATGCCGGGCGGAGCGACATCGCCCCATCGATCGGGTTGGTCGCCGGTTACCTCCACGTAGGCGGCGACGCGGTCCCTGGAAACCCGCAGGGGCTCGGGCCCGAAAACCATGCCCTCCAGATCGGCGAGAGTCATCTGGCCGGCCACCCCCTTGGAAGCAGACGCCTTGGCCTGGCCTATCGCGTTTCCCGGTGGGAAGTGTGAATGCGGCACCACCGACAGTACTTGCGAAGCACCAACCGGCCTCGCACGAGGTTGCGGCGCTGCGCCTTGTCGTGCTGGTTCGCCCTGCCGCGGGTGGTCACGTAGTTGCGCCGCTTGCACTCGGTGCAGGCAAGTTTCACCGGGGGTCTCTTGTCACTTGGCATCGGTTGCTTTCTTTCTTACGTCCTGGCTTCTTGCGCTATTGGCGTCAGTCTTTGGGTTTGGGGGGTTATTTGGTGATCTTGGTGACCCGACCCGCCCCCACAGTCCGACCACCCTCACGAATCGCGAAATCCAACCCCACCGACATCGCAATCGGAGCAATCAACTCCACCGACAACTCCACATTATCACCCGGCATCACCATCTGCACCCCAACAGGCAACAACACCGAACCCGTCACATCCGTAGTCCGAAAATAAAACTGCGGACGATAACCCGAAAAAAACGGATTATGCCTCCCCCCCTCCTCCTTCGTCAACACATACACCTGCGCCTCAAAACCCACATGCGGCAAAATCGACCCAGGAGCAGCCAACACCTGACCACGCTCCACCTCCGACTTCCCCACCCCCCGCAACAACACCCCCACATTATCACCAGCCCGACCCTCATCCAACAACTTCCTAAACATCTCCACACCAGTAGCCACCGACCCACGCGTATCACGCAAACCAACCACCTCAACCGCCTCACCAACCCGCAACACACCCTGCTCAACCCGACCAGTCACCACCGTACCCCGACCAGTAATCGAAAACACATCCTCAATCGGCATCAAAAACGGACGATCCACATCCCGAACCGGCACATCAACATACCCATCAACCGCATCCATCAACTCCATAACCCCATCACCAGCCACCACATCACCCTCCAACGCCAACAACGCCGAACCCCTCACCACCGGAACATCATCACCCGGAAACTCATACTCCGTCAACAAATCCCGAACCTCCAACTCCACCAAATCCAACAACTCACCATCATCCACCAAATCACACTTATTCAAAAACACCACAATCCGCGGCACACCCACCTGCCGCGCCAACAACACATGCTCACGAGTCTGCGGCATCGGACCATCAACCGCCGACACCACCAACACCGCCCCATCCACCTGAGCCGCCCCCGTAATCATATTCTTAATATAATCCGCATGCCCCGGCATATCCACATGCGCATAATGACGCAAAACAGTCTCATACTCAACATGCGCAATCTGAATCGTAATACCCCGCTCACGCTCCTCAGGAGCACGATCAATATCATCAAACCCAGTCACCACATTCACCCCACCAACCCGCTCAGACAACACCCTAGTAATCGCAGCAGTCAACGTAGTCTTCCCATGATCAATATGACCCATAGTACCCACATTCAAATGCGGCTTCACCCGCTCAAACCTCACCTTACCCACAACCAAACACCCCCATTTCTGTATTTATCGATAGCTGTCTTTGGTTCCATGTAGCGGCGGGCAGACTTGAACTGCCGACCTCTCGATTATGAGTCGAGCGCTCTTACCAACTGAGCTACGCCGCCTTTACCCGTAGTCGGCGCGGGCCGCACGGGGGAGCCCCCTTCCGGATTCGAACCGGAGACCTCCTCCTTACCATGGAGGCGCTCTGGCCGTCTGAGCTAAGGGGGCGCTTGGTCTTTGCGGGAAAGCCGGTGCCGGGAGAAGGATTTGAACCTCCGAAGGCATCGCCGGCAGATTTACAGTCTGCTCCCTTTGGCCGCTTGGGTATCCCGGCCTGGTTAAGGCTTTCCCGAATGGGATATCTTAGCGCGTCCCGCTCCGAATCCGCATTCCTATTCTCCCCAGGGGGTGATCACCGGTCTCAGGAGAAGGGGTCGGCCATCTTTTCGAGGCGCCGGATCCGGTCCTCGATAGGCGGATGGGTGGAGATGAGCTTCATGACACCCCCTCCTCCCCGACGGAAGTTGCTTTTGAGGGGATTTTCGATGTAGAGCTGGCTGAACGCGTCGTTGACCCGCATGGGGATGCGCTCCGCGGCGATTCCGATCTTGCTCAGGGCCGACGCCAGCGCCAGCGGCTGCCCGGTGATCTCGGCGCCGGTCCGGTCCGCCTGGTACTCCCGGGAGCGGGAGATGGCCATTCTGATCAGGATGGCCGCAATGGGCGCCAGGATCATCGCCACCAAGGCGATGATCGCTCCCACCTGGTTGTTCCGGTCGCGCCCTCCGCCGAACCAGAAGGCCATCCGGGACATCATGACCAGGGCGGACGCCAGCATCGCCGCCACCGAGGAGATCAGGATGTCCCGGTTGCGGATATGGGAAAGCTCATGCGCCAGCACCCCTTCCAATTCACGCCGATCCATGATCCGCAGCAGCCCGGTGGTGACCGCCACCACCCCGTGCTTGGGACTGCGCCCGGTGGCGAAGGCGTTGGGCTGGGGAGAGTCGATCAGGTAGATGCGGGGCATCGGCATGTTGGAATAGTCGGTCAGCATGCGCACCGTGCCGTAGACCTGGGGAAGTTCCTCCTCGGACACCGGGCGGGCGCGGCTCGCCATCAGGGCGAGTTTGGAGGAGAAGAAATAGGCGCCCAGGTTGATGAGCGCCGCCAAGGCCAGTCCTATCCAGAACCCTCCGTTGGGAAAGAGGGTGACACCCAGCCACCAGAAGAGCAGCGTGAGCAGCGTCAGCAACACCACGGTCTTTACGTTGTTCATGAGTGATCCGGAGTTTATACGCTATCGGCGCGCTATCAGTACCCGGAAATCTCCCAGCCCGCGGGGGTGCATAAGTGTCTGGGCGCCGGTACGAAGCGACCGGACCTGCAAACGACGCAGTTCATCGCCTGATCGGGCAAGCTCGACTTCCTGGCGGCGGAGTTCCTCGATCCGCTCCCCCAGACCCAGATCCTCCAAGAATTCATCCTGCCGAAGCAGGGTCACCGAGGCCCCCGCTTCCCGGGCCGCTTCCATCACCGCGGTGAAGTTCACATCGGCCGTGATGTCCGTTTGGCCCGGCTCCGCCAGCGGATGCGGGCCGAGATGATGGTCCCGATATGTTCGCAGCGTCCCCTCGGCTCGCCGATTCTCCAACCCCTCTGCCGTGTCGCCATAGTCGATCACCACCAATGCTCCGGATTCCAATCGAGCCAAGGCGTCCCTGATCCACTGGCAAGCCTTGAGTTGCACTTCGACCATGCCTCCTTCCGGCACAGGCCCGGCGAATCTCTTCAACCACTTCTCCACTTCCGGGCGGAGGGGTTCTTCAAACCACTCCAGTCTTCCTCCTTGGTCTCCCACCCAAAGCTCCCGCCAGCCTCTTGAGGTCTTACGGGCCAGCGCCATGGGCAGATTGTCCAGAAGTTCGTTGGCAAAGATCACTCCATGGATCCTCTCTGGCAACTCCTCCAGATCCGTCACTACCCGCCGCTCACCGATTACTTCCGCAAGAGCTTGGCGGGCTGGAGGTGAAACCTCCACCGCCCAGGGATCCACGTTCGGTCGCATGACCTCCTCCAAGGGACGCAGGAGGGACCCCGACCCTGCTCCCACATCCACCACTAAAGGCCGGGAAAGACAACCCCGCCGTGCTTCCCGGCCAACAAACTCCGCCAGAGTCTGTCCAAACAGCGAACTCACCTCGGGACTGGTAAGAAAGTCACCTGATTTTACCGATCGCAACATCCCCGCTCGAAAGTAACCTCCCTCTGTTCCGTAAAGAGCCATGTCCATAAAGACTTCAAAGGTGACCGGGGTTCTCTCCCGGATTCGCTCCATCAACGGCACACCACCTATTCAGGACTTTCATTGATCTGCCGAACCAGTATCGGATGGCCGCAGCCATGTTCCGATTTGATGAATCGGCCTACTTCCTCGAACTCCGGACCACGATTCTCGAAGCGAAATGTATACGTTTTCAGATCGGCGGTGTCACCGGCTTCCTTGATCCACACTTCGATCTTCCGATTATTTGCCTTGATAATTCTTCCTACCCACCTGACAACGTCAGCATCTCTTGGTGGACTCGCCCACCAGTTAGACTCACCTCTGATTTGCCATGTTTCAGTAACAGGCTGATTATTACCAATTCTGATTGTTACCTGCACTTCATCAGACTCAAAAGACCGGCCCACTTCAAAGCTTAAACCAAACTCCGGCGTACCTTCCTTTGTTCTTCGGCAGACAAAGGTCATGAAGTAATACCTATTGTTATTTGGTCTAAGCGTTATTCCGTCACTAGTGCTCCCGTCAAACCCATCTGCATGTAACCTCTCTATAACCGGGCCAGTATCTTGGTCCTCTATAAGAATCTCGGTATCTTGGATTCTCACAGCTGGCTGATAATTGTATGATGCCGACATTGCATCGGTATCTGGATTCTGACATCCCCAAAGGCCCAATGCCAACAGGGTCACCACTAAACGGTGACTCATAGACGTATCCTCCAACCAGAAATAGTCTTGGTCTGCATATCTTAATGCTGCGGTAAGTTGATCGGCCACCGGTGGAGTTTCCCCTCCAACTCCCAGAAGTACAGGAAAGGGACCCTCGCTGCGGCAAGGGTCCCTTCTCCGGTTGTAGAGGTTTCAGTCGGTTGGACTAGAAGTCCATCCCGCCGTGGCCGCCGTGTTCGCCGCCGCCCGGCATGGGGGGCTTGTCTTCCTTCTCCTCGGCGATCAGCGCCTCGGTGGTCAGGAGCAATCCGGCGATGGATGCGGCGTTCTGCAGGGTCGAGCGGGTGACCTTGGCCGGGTCGATGATGCCCGACGCCATCAGATCCTCGTATTCACCGCTGGCCGCATTGAAACCGACGCTGGTGTCGGCGTGGCGCACGCGCTCCACCACCACGCCGCCTTCGAATCCGGCGTTGAAAGCGATCTGGCGAATCGGCTCTTCGATCGCCCGACGAACCAATGAGCGACCGGTCCGCTCGTCGGCGGGACCGTCGGCAAGTTCGTCGATGGCGGTCTGGGCCCGAAGCAGGGCCACGCCGCCACCGGGGACCACGCCTTCCTCGACCGCCGCGCGGGTGGCCGAAACGGCGTCCTCGATGCGGTGCTTCTTCTCCTTCAGCTCCACCTCGGTGGCGGCGCCGACTTTGATCACCACCACACCGCCGGAGAGCTTGGCGAGACGCTCTTGCAGCTTCTCGCGGTCCCAGTCGGAATCGGTGTTCTCGATCTCGCGCTCGATCTGGGCGATGCGGGCCCGAACGTCGACATCGGTGCCGGAGCCGTCCACGATGGTGGTGTTGTCCTTGGAGATCACCACCTTGCGGCAACGCCCCAACATATCGAGCGAGATGCTGTCGAGCTTCAGGCCGACCTCTTCGGAAATCACAGTGCCGCCGGTGAGGATGGCGATGTCCTGCAACATGGCCTTGCGGCGCTCTCCGAATCCCGGGGCCTTGACAGCCGCGGAGGCGAAAGTGCCGCGGATCTTGTTGACCACCAGGGTGGCGAGTGCCTCGCCCTCCAGATCTTCGGCCACCACCAGCACCGACTTGCCGCTCTGCATGATCTTTTCCAGCACCGGCAACAGGTCGTTGACCGAGCTGATCTTCTGGTTGGCGATCAGGACGTAGGGGTTGTCCAGCACGGCTTCCTGGCGCTCGGGATCGGTGATGAAGTAGGGGGAGATGTAACCCTTGTCGAACTGCATGCCCTCGGTGAATTCGAGTTCCAGCCCGAAGGTCTGACCCTCCTCCACGGTGATCACGCCGTCTTTGCCGACCTTCTCCATCGCCTCGGCGATGGTCGAGCCGATGCCGGCGTCGTTGTTGGCCGAGATGGAGGCCACATGGGCGATCTCCTCGGAAGTCTCGATGTCACGGGACAACGACTCTATGGACCGCACAACCTTGGTGACTGCTTGCTCGATACCGCGCTTGAGCCCCATGGGATTGGCGCCGGCGGCCACGTTGCGCAGCCCTTCCCGTACCATGGCCTGGGCCAGCACGGTGGCGGTGGTGGTTCCGTCGCCAGCTACGTCATTGGTCTTGGTAGCCACTTCCTTGGCGAGTTGGGCGCCCATGTTCTCCCACGGGTCCTCCAACTCCACCTCTTTGGCGATGGTGACACCATCGTTGGTGATAGTGGGTGCTCCCCACTTCTTCTCCAATACCACGTTGCGACCGCGTGGGCCGAGGGTGACCTTCACCACGTCGGCCAGCTTGTTGACGCCGGCCTCGAGGCCGCGACGGGCATCTTCATTGAATCTCAGGTTCTTAGCTGCCATTTTTCACTGCCTCCCTGAACTACTTGACCACGGCCAGCAGATCGTTGGCAGAGAGCACCAGGTATTCGATCCCATCGATCTTCACCTCGGTACCGCCGTACTTGGAATAGAGGACTTTGTCGCCCTCGCTCACATCCACCGGCGTCCGCTCTCCGTCGTCATTCCGCCGACCGGGACCTACCGCTACTACTTTCCCCATTTGGGGCTTTTCCTTGGCTGTATCGGGAATAACCAGACCTGACGGGGTTCTCATATCCTGATCCTCGTCGGGTTCCACGACCACCCGATCACCAAGAGGCACCAGCCTCATAGTGGCTCCTTCCTTTCTGGACTGAACGGGAAAGCCATCTGCTAGGAGAGACCTTCCCAGATACCCGTCTATGTTAGCACTCTCGGATGGAGAGTGCTAATCAGGATGGGAACGAGGCTGAGCCGCCTACCCGGGCCCCAGTCGCAGGCCGGGATCGACGCCCGCTCCCCAAGAGGTTATCTCCCCTCGCTCCATGCGAAAAACTGCGGCCGCGCCAATCATCGCGCCATTGTCGACGCACAGTTTCGGAGAGGGCAGGTACAACTCCAATCCTCTCTGGTGAGCAGCTTCGGTGAGTTTATGCCGAAGGCGCCGGTTGGCCAGCACTCCGCCCCCGGCGCCGATCACCCTTGCCCCGGTGTCCTCCACCGCATTGAGCGTCTTTCGGACCAGCACATCCACAATGGCCTCCTGGATGGAGGCGGCGACATCTGCCCGATCAGGGAGTGCACCTTGGCGAGCCGCCTTTTCCAGGTAGGTGATCACAGACGTCTTCAAACCCGAGAAGGAAAAGTGGTGACGACGGTGCGGCATGGCGCGAGGAAAGCGTATCGCTTTGGGATCCCCATGTTCGGAAGCCCGATCAATGGCCGGACCCCCCGGAAATCCCATTCCCATCACCCGGGCCAGTTTGTCGAATGCCTCTCCGGCGGCGTCGTCGATCGTTTCCCCCAACACCTGATAGTCGCCCCAGCCTCGCATATGGACCAACTGGGTGTGCCCTCCGGACGCCAGCAGCACCACCGCCGGCGGCCGGTAGTCGGGGAACTCCAGACGGGGCGAGAAGAGATGCCCCTCCATGTGGTCGATTCCAAGAAAGGGCAATCGACGGGACCAGGCCAACGCTTTGGCGAAGGAATGACCCACCAGGAGCGCGCCCACCAGACCCGGTCCCTGGGTGGCCGCCACCGCCTCCAGTTCGTTCAGATGCACCCCGGCTTCGAGCAGGGCTCGATGGGCCAGACCGCGGATCGCCTCCACATGGGAACGGGCCGCCACTTCGGGAACCACCCCGCCGAACCGGGCATGCAACTCCACCTGGGAGGAGAGCACGTTGGAAAGGGCCCGGTTACCCTCGACCACGGCCACCCCGGTCTCGTCGCAACTGGTCTCGAACGCCAGGATCAGCCCGCTCATCGCAGACCCGCCGCGATTTCGTCCAGCCGTGCCTGAAAGTCGGGACCGTCAATATCGTGAACCCACATGATCAGCGCGTCCTCGGAGACGTAGTACTTCTTTCGCACTCCCACCGGCGCCATCCCGAAGCGCCGATACAGGGCTTGGGCGCCTTTGTTGGAAGAACGCACCTCCAATGTGAGACTGCGCGCTCTCGACTGCACCGCCCGGTGGGCAAGGCGCAACATCAGTCGAGTAGCCACACGTTCCCTGCGCCGCTGTGGCTCGGTGACCACGGTAGTGACATGCGCCTCGTCCGCAACCAACATCATCCCGGCGTATCCGACCACCTCTCCTTCCAGTAGAGCCACCAGGTAGATGCGACGGGGAGCGGCCAGTTCTTCCAGGAACGTCTCCTCGCTCCATGGCGTCGGATAGACCCTCCGTTCGATCTCCACCACCTCGTCCAGCCGATCGGCGGTCAGGGGAACGATCTCGATCATTCTCGCTCCTTCCATTTGAACGGGGAGCGCAGACGGTCCCAATTGATGTTGACGTCGGCCTCTCGTAGGTATTTGGGTCGGACCGCGTCGGGATGGGGCGCCTCTCCTCGTTCCAGAATTCCCAGACCGGCCTCGGCAATCGCCTCGGCGGTTGGATAGCGAGGCCTGCCCACCCGGACCCCCTGCAAGCCGGCCATAGCCCCCTGTCCCAACGCCGCGGTGTCGCCTACCAGCAGGATCTGCTCTCTAACGGTGCTGAGCATCGCCAGGAACCGCTCCGCAGTGGTCAACTCCACCGGATGATCGCGCATCACTCCGCCCGGAACCGGACGGTAGCCGGCCACCGCCACCTCCCGGCGACGGACGTCCACCACTGCGAAAATCCGTCTGTGCCCGGTAGCGGCCCTAAGGGCCAACGCATCCAGGGAACTGGCCGGCGCCACCTGGGCGCCCACCGAAGCGCCTATTCCCTGGGCCACCGAGATTCCCACCCTGATGCCGGTGTAGAGACCCGGGCCCACGTCCACCACCACCGACTCTATCTCTTCCGGCGCCCAGCCGGCGGATCGGGCGCAGAAGTCCAGGGCGGCCACCACAAAGCCGGCATGCCCCCGGGAATTGACGTTTTCCGCCGAAGAAACCACCCGACGACCTTCGACCAGCGCCACCGAGGAGGCCGGGGTGGAGGTGGTGATTGCCGCTATCTTCATATGGCCACCTCCCGAAGCGGCCGGGACTTCCAGGAAGGGGGCGCCTGCAAGAACAGCACTCGCTCTCCATCTTCGGTCACGACGAAGCGGATCAAGAGATGCTCCGGAAGCAGCGACTCCACCGCTTCTCCCCACTCCACAACCAACACCCCTTCGGAGGCTGCGTCCAGCACGCCCAGGTCCAAGAATTCGTTGTAAGAGCCCAGCCGGTAGACATCCACGTGCACCAGCGGGAGGAACCCGTCGTCGTAGTGGCGGGCCAACACGAAAGTAGGACTGGGAACCGGGCCATCCACTCCCAAAGCGGCAGCCAACCCACCGGTGAACAGCGTCTTTCCACATCCCAGCGGGCCGGAAAGAGCGATCACATCTCCTGCCCGAAGCAGGGGCGCCAGACGCGTCGCCACCGCATAGGTGTGTTCAGCGGTGGGACAAGCCACCCGGATAGTCATCAGAACAGGCCCAACTGCTCCGGTTCGGATTCAATTCCCTCCCCGGTGTCCAGGGAGTCCAGAACCGATCTCATCAATGCCAAGTCTTCACGGATCTGGTTGGTCACCCGCTCGCCGCCTCGCAGCGCGGCTGCCGGATGGAAAGTCGGTATCACGATCTTGTCCCTCCACCATTTGTAGCTGCGTCCCCGCATCCGGCTGATGCCGGTGGTGGTGCGTAACAGAAGTTGGGTGGCGAAATTCCCCAGGGTCATCACCACCTCGGGATCCACCAGATCAAGTTGCCGGCGCAAGTACCCCTTGCAGGCCGATATCTCGTCGGGCCGCGGGTCGCGATTGTTGGGGGGACGGCACTTCAGCACGTTGGCGATGTAGACATCCTGCCGGCGCATTCCCACCTCCGCCAGCAGCCCGTTCAGAAGGTTTCCGGCCGCTCCCACAAAGGGTTCGCCCTGGAGGTCCTCATTCTTTCCCGGCGCCTCTCCCACCATCATGACCTGTGCATCAGGTCGGCCCACTCCGAACACCACCTTGGTGCGGCTTCGGGACAGCCGGCAGTCGGTGCACACCCTCGCCCGGGCGCCCAACTCCTCCAGTTCCCGCATAAACCCCTAGCTACCAGAGGAAGCGTGAGGATGACTCTCCGCCACTCCGGCGGGCGTGGTTCTCACGAAACGGGCGTTGCGTTGGAAGGTATCCAGATCGGTGGCCCCCAAATAGCTCATGGCGCTTCGCACCCCACCCATCAGCGACCGTATCACCTCCGCCGCAGTTCCCCGGTATGCCACTGTGCGTTCGATTCCTTCCGGGGAACGGTGTTCGAAATACTCGTCATCGAGCTCAGCGCCCCGACGAGCGGCCCGCAGCACCGCCGCCTCCAACGACGCCATTCCCCGGACCCGCTTGATCGGACCGGTCGAAGTCTCTTCAACTTCGCCAGGGCTTTCCCGGGTGCCGGCAAGCAGGCTGCCTATCATCACCGAGTCGGCCCCCAACGCCAGCGCCTTGGCTATGTCACCGCCGGCCCGGATCCCTCCGTCGGCGATGATAGGCGCTTCCACCCCCGATTTCACCACATCGTAAAGGGCGCTGACCTGCGGAACCCCCACCCCGGTCACCACCCGGGTGGTACACACCCCTCCCGGACCCACTCCTACCTTCACGGCGTCCGCTCCCGCTTTCACCAAGTCGATCGCCCCCTGTCCCGTGGCGATGTTTCCGGCGATCAGGTCCACCTCCGCAAACTCATTCTTCAAAACCCGCACCGCCCGGAGAGCATGCTCGGCGTGCCCGTGGGCGATGTCCAGAACAAGAATATCCACCCCGGCGGCCACACAATTCTTGGCGCGGCGGGTCATGCCCTCTCCCACTCCCAAAGCTGCGCCCACCAGCAGGTCCTCTCCGACCTCTTTAACCTTCTCCACTTCCCGGGCGTGATCCTCCACCGGCAAGAACCGATGAATGATCCCCACGCCTCCCATCTGTGCCATGGCCACCGCCATTTCGGCCTCGCACACCGTGTCCATGTTGGCGGCGATAACCGGTATCCCCAGGTCGAGGCGGCGGCTCAGTCGGGTGGCCAGGCTTACCTCCTGCCGGGAGCCCACCGACGAGCGGCGGGGCACCAGCAACACGTCGTCGTAAGCGAGAGCGAGAGGAAAATCAGCAGGCTTCATGAGATATAGCGTCTGGGCAAGCGGGGACCAATCCGACTAACGACTTCATAGTTGATTGTATCGGACAGCGCTGCCCAGTCATCGAAACTAATCGATTCGGATCCCTGGCTACCGATCAACACCGCCTCATCGCCCACCGAAACCGGGTGATCGCCCACCTCCACCACCAATTGGTCCATCGTCACTCGACCCGCCAATGGGAATCGCCGTCCCCCGATCAACACCTCCCCTCCTTCGGAGATGAGGCGGGGCACCCCGTCAGCGTAACCCAGGGGCAGGGTGGCGACCGCTGACTCTGTCATCAAGCCGCGGATGCGACCGTAGGAGGGGCGGGTCCCCGGCGGGTGTCGCGACAAATGGGATACATGGGAAACGATTCTCATAGCCGGGCGAAGGTCGATCAACTTTCGAACCGCCGGATGCGGATAGAGGCCGTAGATCCCCAGTCCGGGACGCACCATGTCCAGATGAGACTCCAGGTGAAAGAGCGTACCCGGGGTGTTGGCAAGATGCCGCAGAGGTGGTGACCGGCGCACAGCCGGCGACCGGCGGGCTTGCCGGAAAGCCTCCGCATAGGCCTTGATCTGGGCGCCGGTGAATTCGGGATCGGTGTCCGCCACTGCAAAGTGACTCCAGATTCCGCCCAACGTCAGAACACCGGCTCTCGACACCTCCCCTACCAGCCGGCCCAGCGCCTGGGGTGGGGCGCCGACCCGATGCATCCCGGTGTCGACTTTGAGGTGTATGTCGAATGCCTGCTTTCCAAGATCCATGGTTGCCCGGGCCAGGGCAGCGATGGTTTTCCCGCGGTAAACGGTGGGGGTGATTCCCTGTCTTATCACCTCCTCCAGATCGCCTCCTGGCGGTTCAGAAAGCAGTAGCACGGGCGCTTTTATTCCTTCCTCCCGCAATTGGACTCCCTCCTCCACCGTCGCCACCGCCAACCATTCGGCCCCACCCGCCAACGCGGCCCCGGCCACCTGGGGCGCCCCGTGGCCGTACCCGTTCGCCTTCACCACCGCGCACACCCGGGCGCCTGATGCACAGCGAACCAATTCCCCGACGTTGTGGGCCACCGCCCTCAGATCGACCTCCGCCCAGGACGGTCTGCTCACCTGCTCCTCTCCCAGGCCCAGCGGCCCACCTCATCGGCCAGGCCATCGGCGGTCACCGTTCGACGCGCTGCCAGGAAGGCGCCCGCCCGCCCATGCCAGAAGGCCGCCGAACGAGCAGCCACCGACGGTGACAGGCCCCGCGCCCACAGAGCAGCCAACCACCCGGCCAGGACATCCCCCGAGCCGATGGTGGCCAGTTCAGGACCACCCTCAGTCACGGCCCAGGTCGTTGATTCATCACACACCAAGGTCGGGGCGCCCTTGCCCAACACCACCATCCCCAACATACCCAAGCCCTGCATCTCGGCCAGGCCGGGATCGGGGCCGGTCAGCGACGCCAGTTCACCCCGATGCGGAGTGATCACCGTGGGCTCTCGCCGCCCCGACAGAAGCGCCACGTCCGCGGCTCGCAGGGCATCTGCATCCACCACCAGAGCACCGGCCCGCCGGGCGATGACTCGCCGCGCCCATTGCCGGGTCTCTTCGGCCCTCCCGATGCCCGGCCCGATGACCATCACGTCGAAACGGGCCGCTCTCTCCACGCAAGCCTCCACTCGAGCCGGTTCGAAATGCTGTCCTTTTCCAAGACCGGACGTCAACAGTTCAGGGGCGGCGCCCGCCACCAACGATTGACATCCCCCAGGGACCATCAATTCCACCGCTCCCGCTCCGGCACGGAGCGCGGACCGAGCGGCTAACAGCGCCGCCCCGGTCATTCCCCGGGATCCCCCGACCACAATCACCGATCCGGCCGTCCACTTGTGGGCGGTCCGGCGCCGGTTCGGGCGAGGACAGTCGCTCTCCTCGGCCACCAACATCGAGGGTCTCAACCCGGTCAGGCCGATGTCGGCAACTTCGATCCTTCCGCACCGGTCGGGTCCCTCTCCCAGGAGATGGCCGGTTTTGAGAGCTTGGAAGGTGACGGTGAGGTCAGCCGAGAATGCTCGGTCTCCGACCTCACCGGTGGCCGGATCCACCCCGGAGGGAAAGTCCACCGCCAGAACGGGCGCCGGAAGGTCCATCCACGCTGCCAGCGTCGGCGGGCACCGGCCGCGATACCCTCCTCCGAACACGGCGTCCACCACCAGATCTACCCCTGAGGGAGGCGGCCCGGCCATCTCCTGAATCTGCACTCCGGCGGCTACCGCCCGCTGCAGTGCCCAGAGGGCGGCTTGGGTCTTCGGCTCCCTCAACTGGTGTATGACAACCGCCGCTCCCCGCCGGCGCAGCAGTCCGGCAGCCACGTAGCCATCCCCTCCGTTGTTGCCCGGCCCGACCAGTACCGCCACCCGGCTCCCGTAACCCGCTCCCATCCGGGCCGCAGCGATCTCCACTGCCCAGCCGGCTCGCTCCATGAGGATTTCGACCGGCTCGGCGCTCACCCGGTCCAACCGAGCGGCTTCTTCGGGGGTGATAACCGGCTTCACTTGCCTGTTCCCGGGTGAAAAACCACTCCCATAACAGGATGTCTAATGCTCTCCGAGGGCCAAAGCCATTACCAGAGCAGTGTCGTCGGTATGGGTGATAGTCACCTGCACCTCCGTTACTCCCAAGCGTTCCGCATGGCGTTGAGCCGTCCCCGACAGGTTCACGCGTGGTTTCCCGCCCCCGGTGATCTCGATATCGGTCCAGCGCAGACGGCGCCAGCCGGTCCCGAGCGATTTCATAACCGCCTCCTTGCCGGCAAACCGGGCGGCAAACCTTCGCTCGGGCTTTTGATAACGGTCGGCGTACTCTCGTTCATGGGTGGTGAAGCAGCGCTCGCGGAACCGCGGGTAGCGCTCCAGAATCGACCTCACCCGCTCGACAGCCGTTAGGTCCACCCCCAAGCCAATGATCCTCACTCCAACGATGCTACCTGTCCGCCACTGCTTTGTGCCGAATGCTTGGAGCATTTTGGCGGGTAAGGGAAAAAGCCAAGCGGGACGCGCTACTTGCTCTGTCTGGAGTTAGTCCGGTACGTAAAGAAAAACGAGCTAAACGACCACCCAAAATCCACACCGATAACTATCAATCCTGGCCACTGATAACCGCTGTTAACAAGATAGATCCCTCCGACTAAACCTACCAGAGATATCAAAATACCACCCCACAGCCCCAATGACACATTGCGAGACTGTGCCTTCTCCAACGCCAACCGGCCGTCAATCTGACGCTCAGCCATTCCAACCTGCCGCTCGGCCATCTCAAAAATCCTATTCGGTGCGTCATGGAGTATTTCCCCATACTCACGCATCACGGGTGGGGGTGGTAGTGGGGCACTCCATTCAAACCGAACAGCAGTCGTGCTCCCAGGCACTGATCCGCCCTCGGACTGGTCGCCCGGGACAGCCGTTAGCTCAGTTTCCCGAAGTTCGTTCTCACCCTCTGGATGGCTCTGGAGAGGGGTTCCGTCATCACTCACTACTTTGGTGTGTTCAACACGGCGTTTACCTCAGCAAGAGCGACACCACCAACCTCGCGGATGTCCTGGCAGACCCTGTCAAAGTCCCTCTGAAGCGCATACATGTCCGCTTCTGCTTCTGACTCAAAGGATTCGTAGCAGATCAGGGCGTGTCCAAAATCCACGATTAGTGCGACTCCCCCCAGGAATGACGACTTGGGTCGATAGGGAACGGCAACCAATCCACTCATCTGCGTGCTCCTTCACGATTGGTCGGATATGCCTCATCATAGAGTATTTCTGAAAACAAAATCCAAATCGTCTGAGTTTCAATAGCTTAGGCTACTCCACGGTCACCGTCTTGGCAAGGTTGCGGGGTTGGTCGACGTCCAGTCCCTTGAGGGTGGCAAGGTGGTAGGAGAAGAGTTGCAGCGGAACCACTGCCAGCACCGCTCCGATCAGATCAGCGTCTTCGGGAAGGGTTATCACCAGATCGGAGGTGATTGCCGCCTCGGCCCGGTCCTCCTCTCCGACCAGGGTCACCACCGTACCGCCCCGCGCCTTCATCTCCGAGAGATTGGAGAACATCTTGGGACGCAGCCGGCGGTCGGTGGCCACTCCGATCACCACCACTCCCGGCTCGATCAGGGCGATGGGACCGTGCTTCATCTCACCGGCCGCATAACCCTCGGCTCGCACATAGGACAATTCCTTCAGCTTCAAGGCGCCTTCCAGAGCCGCCGGATAGTCGACAGACCTGCCCAGGAAGAAGAAATCTCGCACGTCCCGCCACTCCTGCGCCAACTCCAGCATCTGATCGGAAAGGCCCAACACTTCATCGAGCCGATCAGGCAGGCTGCGCAGCGCATTCACCGGCCCTGCCGCTTCTGCGGGACTCATCACGCCTCGCTCGATGGCCATATGCAGACCCAATAGTTGAAGCAGGGCCATCTGGGTGATGAAGGTCTTGGAAGCCGCCACTCCGATTTCGGGGCCCGCCCTGGTTTGCAGCACCATGTGCGCCTCTCGGGCCAGCGACGATCCGACCACGTTGGTCACCGCCGCCACCCGGGCGCCCTGTCCGAGCGCATATCGGATCGCGCCCAAAGTGTCCGCAGTCTCTCCCGACTGGCTGATGCCGATCACCAGCGAGCGGGAGTTGAGAACCGGATCTCGATACCGGAACTCCGAGGACAGATCTACCTCCACCGGAAGCTTCGCCCATCGCTCCAATGCGTATTTGGCCATCATCCCGGCGTGATAGGAGGTACCGCAGGCCACCACGAACACCTTGTCCACGTCCTTGGCAATCTCGGCGGTCACTCCCGTTTCCTCCAGCATGGGCAGACCGGTGGAACTGATGCGTCCCAACAGGGTCTCCGCCACGGCTTTGGGCTGCTCGTATATCTCCTTGAGCATGAAAGTGGGATAGCCGCCCTTCTCGGCGGCCTCCACGTCCCATTCCACCTCCCGTTCCTCTGGTTCCTGCTCCTGTCCGCGTAGGTCGGTGATGCGCACCGAGTCCGAGCGGATCTCCACCACCCGATCTTCGGGAACCACCATCATGCGACGGGTATGGGCCATGAACGCAGGGATGTCGGAAGCCAGGAAATTCTCCCCCGATCCCCGGCCGATCACCAGCGGGCTTCCCTTCCGACCTCCCACAACCAGCCCTGGATCGGAGCGGCGAATCACCGCCAGGGCCAGGGCGCCCTCACAGCGTCGCAGGACCTGCGCCACTGCCTCTGACAGGGGGAGCGAAGACAGTTCCTCGATGAGATGGGCGGCCACCTCCGTGTCGGTGTCGGAGGCAAATCCGTGCCCCCGGCCTTCCAACCAAGCCTTCAACTCCGTCCAATTCTCAATAATCCCGTTGTGGACGATCGCCACCTCCCCCGAGCAATCGAAGTGAGGGTGAGCATTGGGAGTGGTGGGCGCCCCGTGAGTCGCCCATCGGGTATGCCCGACTCCATACCCCCCGGGGAAAGACTCCGAACCTTCCTGGACCACCGCGGCCAGATCGGAGATCTTTCCAACCTGTCGGACACTTGTCAATGCGCCGTTCTGACCGATAGCCATTCCCGCCGAGTCGTAGCCCCGGTACTCCAACCGGGCCAAACCACCCAGCAACAAATCTCGAGCAGGGCGGGAGCCAACATAACCAACTATTCCGCACATGATCGCGCCAATTTCCACAAACCCCCTCTGCGCGCGCATTGCGGAACGCTCCACTTCGACCGTCTTTTGTCCCCGCCGTTACCGGCGGGATTTGCTCCGATCGTCACGACTGTGGTGGCCGGAAAGGCATCCGCCGAAAGATTCGATCGCCTTCCTCCTCGTCACCTCCGGAATCCGCCGACCGGCGGTTCAAGAGGCCTGGCGCTTGTTTGTTGTGAGATAACTCCGCTGCACGCCGAGTTGTGGGGTGGGAAATTCCTCCTTTCTCAGGTCGACCTGTTCATAACCAAGGCAATCACCTCGGCCAATTCCTCAGCATACCTCTCAGCCGGCTCAGACTCAAGGCATTCCACCATTACCCGCACCAGGGGCTCTGTGCCCGACGGTCGGACCAGCACCCGCCCTTCGGATCCCAACTCCCGTTCAACCCTGGAAACCTTCTCCCAAATCCCGGTGAACTCTCTTACCCGGGCCGGATCTTCCACCTCCACGTTGATCAGGACCTGCGGGTAGCGCTGCATCGCTTCAGTGCGAAGGTCATCCAACGTCCGGCCGGTGGAGGCCACTACCTGCAAGAGTTGCAAGGCGGTGAGGAGACCGTCGCCGGTGACCGCCAGATTGCCGAAGATGATGTGTCCGGACTGTTCACCCCCCAGCATGGCGCCCCGCCTGATCATCTCCTCCCGCACATATCGATCTCCCACCCTGGTCCGGACGATCTCTATTCCCTGTGAGGACATGGCCGTCCGAAAGCCCAGATTGGACATCACGGTGGCCACCACCACAGGTGGATCCAATTGCCGTCGAAGGTGCAGATACCGAGCCAGGATCGCCATCAGAAAATCCCCGTCAACCACGCACCCGGTCTCGTCCACGGCGATCAGGCGATCAGCGTCTCCGTCCAGGGCCAATCCGATTCGTCCCCCGGCCCGGGAGGCGACCCACTGCGGATGGGTGGCGCCGCATCCCTGGTTGATAGCCGAACCGTCCCCGCCGGCAGCGGTCGTTTCCGTGTCCACCCCCAACAAACGAAGTACCCTGGGAGCGGCCCGGTAGGCCGCCCCGTTGGCGCAGTCCACCATCACCGAGAGCCCCGACAGGTCGACGGTGACCGTCCCGGCCAACCACTCTATATAAGCGTCCAAAGCTGCGGGCCACTCCGATCCGATCAAGGCGGTCCCTGATCCCCCCTTCTCCACCGGTCTGACCCGCGCAGAGATCTCAGCTTCTCTCTGGTCGGAGAGTTTGGCGCCGTCCGGGCCCAGCAGCTTGATCCCGTTGTATGCAGCGGGATTGTGCGAGGCCGAAATGACCACTCCCATCACTGCCCGGGTCACAGCGGTCAGATGACTTATTCCCCCCGCCGGCATCACTCCCAGATCCACGGCTTGCAGGCCTGCGCTTTCCAGGCCCGCACACAATGCGCGGGACAACTCGGGACCCGAGGGACGAGTGTCCATCCCCACCAGCACCCTGCCGTCCCCAGCCACCTCCCCGGCAGCCCTACCCACCCCGTAGGCCAAACCGGCCGTGAGATCCCGACCGGCAATTCCCCTAATGCCGTCGGTGCCAAACAGGCTTGCGCCTCCGACCTCGTCCATCTCGGCCTTGGCGCGCCTGCCGTCAACCGAGGATCAGCGCTTGGTGTACTGGGGAGCGCGGCGGGCTTTCTTCAGGCCGTACTTCTTGCGCTCCACCACCCGCGCGTCCCGGCGCAGCAGACCCTGCCTCTTCAGAGTGAGACGCAATCCGGGTTCCACCTCCGCCAATGCGCGGGCGATTCCCAGTCGCAGGGCATCGGCCTGTCCCGTGACGCCTCCTCCGTGAAGAGTGGCGTTGACATCATACCGGCCCCTGGTGCTGGTGACCTCCAACGGTTCCAACACTCTGATCCGGCGAGCAATGGTCGGGAAGTAATCTTCGATAGGGCGCTTGTTCAGGGTGATCTGTCCGCTCCCCTCGTAAAGCCTTACCCGCGCCACCGAGGCCTTGCGGCGTCCGGTCGCTTGAACCAACGGAGCGCTCATCTATCGTCCACCTTACGGATCTTCAGCTCCAAGGCCACCGGCTTTTGGGAAGCGTGCGGATGGGAGGCCCCTGCATAAACCTTGAGTTTGCGGAACATCTTTCTCCCCAGCCGGTTCTTGGGAAGCATCCCCCGCACGGCCCGTTCGATCACTTCTTGCGGTCGCCGCCTGATGAGAGACTGAAATGACTCAGCTTTGATACCGCCCGGATAGCCTGAGTGCCGGTAGTACACCTTTTGCTCCCTCTTGGACGCGGTCAGGCCCACTCGGTCGGCGTTTACAACCACCACGTAGTCGCCTCCGTCGACGTGGGGAGCGAAAGTCGGCTTGTGCTTACCGCGGATCACTTTGGCTATCTCCGACGCCAGCCTCCCCAGCGGAAGGCCGGAAGCGTCCACCACCCACCAATCGGGATCAACCCGGTCAGCGGAGGGCGAGAAGGTCTTGGAGATCACAGGTTTAGTTCGCGCAGTCAAGCCACAAACTCCATTTAGATGAAAAGGGCGCCAAACTGAGCCGAATAGCCGACTCGGCCCCCCAATGATAAAGCCGCCCCGCTCCAGATCAAAAACGGGATTTTCTGCGGAGCGCATGGAAAAGCAGGAGATAGGTCAGATCTTCCGTCCAGCGGGCCGGCTGCGCCTCCGTCCGATCCCAGTGCGGCGGTGCAGGCCGTGACCACCTCAAAGCCCCAGGGCTTCGGGCATTGCTGCCACCGACGACACCCGCAAGATCTGATCGGGATAGAGGCCCAAGGGATCCACCAACCAGGCCTGACCGTAGCCGGCCTGCAGCGCCCCGTCCACGTCGTGGAACATGGAATCACCCACGTAAGCCACCTCACCGGCAGTGACCCCGCCCAGTTTCTCGATGCCCATCTCGAAGATCTTCGGTTGGGGCTTGCGGCAACCCACCTCGGAAGAGTCGATCACGAACTCAAACAGATGGGAGAGGTCGGCTTCCGCCAAAGAGGCCCGAATCGATCCGTCCGAGTTCGAGATGACCGCGCAGCGCATGCCCTGGTCCAGCAGGCGGGACACCCCTGCCTCCACTCCCCGAATGGGCAGATTCCACATACCGTGACCGAACCGGATTCTGGGCCCGGCTTCCGATGGGGACGGAACCTGCAAGGTGGTGAAATAGTGCTCCAACCACCACTCCCAGCCATGGGTTCGCACACCGTTGCGATAGCGCCGCGAGTAGGCGTCCATGGCCAGATAATGGGCCTCGAAGCAGGAGTCCTGGTCGAGATCGACGCCCAATACTTCGCCCATCAACTCGGGGTGTTGCAAAACCAATGTCCCACCGGCGTCGAACAGCACAGCCTTAACTCTCACAACCTTCTCCTAACCGTCTCCGGTCTCTTCGTCTCCGGTCTCTCCATAACCTACTTCCCAAAGGATCAGCCCATGGGGAGGCGCCACCGGACCAGCCGCCTGCCGAGAGCGGGCTGCGAGCACGGCGGGAGTCTCAGCGGCGCGGCGGCGTCCCCGGCCGACGGCCACACACCACCCCACCAGCGATCTAACCATCTGGTGACAGAACGCCGACGCCCGGACTTCAAACACCAGGCGGCCAACTCCGTGCACACTCCAGCGCGCATACTCGACCTCTCGAACGGTGGAGCGACCTTCCGCGGCGCGGCAGAAAGACGCGAAGTCATGGATTCCCACCAGATGGCCTGCCGCCCGATTCATGGCCTCGACGTCCAATGGAAACCCCACATGCCAAACCAGGCGACGTTGCAACGGGTCGGGCGCCGGATCGGTCCGTAAATGGTAACGGTAAGCCCGCCACTTCGCCGTGAAGCGGGCGCTCCACCCCTCGGCTACCGCAGACAGTCGAATGACAGCCATGTCCGCAGGCAGAAGCCGATTGAGAGAGCGAACCACCGCCATCGGGTCTTCCACCGGGCGCCCCAGGGTCATGCTGACCACTTGGCGGCGGGCATGGACTCCGGCGTCCGTGCGGCCGGCACAGGTGCTGGTCACCTCTTCCCGGAGCACTACCCGCAGCGCCTTCTCCAACTCTACCTGCACGGTCCGCACCGACGGCTGTCGAGCGAAGCCGTGAAACCCGGTTCCCTCATAGGCCAGGTCGAGACGATAGGAGAACAGCCCGACCGCTTGTGAACGCGTCATCTAGAACAGCCGGTAGCCACCCCAGAGCAGAGGGCTGATGAGGAACAGCCCGACCACGCTGGCAGCAATCGTCACCGCGGCCTGCCAGATCAGCAACTCCATCGCTTCGGCGGTGGCAAACACCAGCAAAGCCAAGAACCAGATGATGCCGAACACGCCGATCGAGGCAGAGAGAAAAGTCAATACCAGCGGCAGGTAGCAGAATCCCTGGAGACGCATGATGGTCGCCATCGACGAGTCTTTGCGGAAAAAGACCTTGCCGACCAGCAGGCAGACACCCGCCCGAACGATCCAGAGCATCAATGCGTTGAGCAGCAAGAGCAGCAGATTCCACACCGAGAATCTATAACCTTCAAGGACCACCCTCCACAGGTAGCCGATTCCGGCCAATCCGAGGATGAGTAGGGCCGCGTCTGCGGTGGCGCGGTGATCCAGGTAGATCTCGAACACCGCGTTCTTTCGAAAGAAGGCTGCGGCCGCCGCCCTCCTGATGATGATCATCGCCTGATACCGCGGCGCCGCACCAGGGAGTCGGCCGTCAAACCAACTCGATGACGGCCATCTCCGCCCCGTCCCCGCGCCGGGGACCCAACTTGACGATGCGGGTATAGCCGCCGGGACGGTGGTTGTAGCGAGGCGCCACCTCGTCGAAGAGCTTGGTCACCACGTCGGTGTCCTGAATGGTCCTGAGAACGATCCGCCTGGAATGCAGGTCGCCGCGCCGTGCCCGGGTTATCAGTTTCTCCACTACGGGACGCACCGAGCGGGCCCGGCCATGAGTGGTGGTGATCTTCTCCTCGATAATCAATGAAGCAGCCAGGTTGGCCATCATTCTGTGGTGATGGGCGGGGGAACCCCCCAGGCGGGCGCCTTTAGGAGGACGCGGCATTGGACGCTTCCTGGTCGCTGAGGCTCAAACCCATTTCATCGAGACGCTCCTGGACCTCCTCCAGGCTCCTCTGCCCGAAGTTGGTGATGTCGAGCAGTTGTCCTGAGGTGCACTTCACCAGATCTCCCACCGTGGCGATTCCCGACCGCCGCAAACAGTTGCGGGGCCGCTCGGACAACTCCAGGGCTTCGATGGGAAGATGAAGGTCATCGCTTCCGGTTTCGGGAACCGGGAAGTCGCCCAGTTCCAGTCCCATACCCTCGCCCACTCCGGCGATAAGGCCGACCAATTCTCCCAGCGTCTTGCCCACCGAGGACACCGCCTGCGCCGGACGTACCGACCCATTGGTCTCAACGTCGAGGATGAGCCGCTCGTAGTTGGTCATCTGACCGACCTGGGTGTTCTCCACCCTGTAGGACACCCGGCGCACCGGCGAGAAAATGGAATCGATGGGGATCACCCCCACCGCTCCGCTGGTCTTCTCCTTGTTGTCCTCAGCGGACCGGTAGCCCACGCCGGCATGGACCCAGGCCTCGATCTCCAACCGGCCCCTCGTCGAAAGGGTGGCGATGTGAGTCGTGGGATTGATCACCTTCACCTCGGCCGGCGTCTCGAAAGCTCCCGCGGAGACAGGCCCGGCGCCCGTTGCCTTGAGATACACTCGCTCGGGACCGCTTCCCTCCAGGCGGATCACCACCGCCTTGAGATTGAGGATGATGTCCACCACGTCCTCCACCACACCCTCGATGGTGGCGAACTCGTGGTCGGTCCCCTCGATCTGAATGGCGGTTATGGCCGCCCCCGGTACCCGGGACAGAAGCGAGCGCCTGACAGTGTTGCCGAGGGTGTGTCCCAAACCGGGCTCCAACGGCTCCATCACAAACTCCGAACGGACTTCGCTCTTCTCTTTCTCGAATATCTCAGGACGTTGAACTATCAACATGGCAAAAACCCCCTTCTACCCTTCGGATTACTTCGAATAGAGCTCAACGACCAACTGCACGTCGATGCGTGTGTCAATCTGCTCTTTGCTGGGCAGGCTGAATACCTCGATCCGGCGCGCTTCATGATCAACGGTCAGCCATTCAGGAACGTTGCGGGTGAGCGTATCTATGGCGTGTTGCACGATGATCAGGTCCGTGCTCTTTTCCCGAAGAGTCACCACGTCACCCTGGCGCACCTGGTAGGACGGGATATCAACCTTCTTGCCGTTGACCTGGAAGTGGCCGTGGTTGACCAATTGACGGGCCTGGGCCCGAGTGGCCGCCATGCCGGATCTCCAAACCACATTGTCGAGGCGCAACTCCAAGAGCCGCAGCAGACTCTCTCCGGTGATGCCCTCACCCCGGGCGGCGCGATGGTAGTAGCCGCGGAACTGACGCTCCAGGACACCATACATGGCCCGCAGCTTCTGCTTCTCCCGCAGACGGATAAGATAGTCGCTCTCCCTGATCCTGCGTCGCCCGTGCTCCCCGGGGGGATAGGGACGGCGGTCCACCGGACATTTGCGGGATTGACAGAGCGTCTCGCGCGCCCGGCGGCAAGCCTTGTGTCGGGGGCCGGTGTAGCGGGCCATCAGCCTCTTCTCCGCTTCTTGGGGCGGCATCCGTTGTGAACGGTGGGAGTGGCGTCGCGAGGAGAACCGGCAACCTCCAGTCCCATGTGCTGCAGGGTCCGCCACGCATCCTTGCCCGGACCGGTGCCGCTGATGATCACCTCTATCTTGCGCACACCATGCTCTCCGGCCTGCCGGGCGGCCTCCTCGGCTGCAAGCTGGGCCGCGTAAGGGGTCGACTTGCGAGAACCCTTGAATCCCACCGAACCTCCCGAGGTCCACACGATGGTGTTTCCCTGCTGGTCGGTGATGTTGATGATGGTGTTATTGAAACTTGCCTTGATGTGTGCTTTGGCGTAAGCGATGTTCTTGCGCTCACGGCGGCGCACCCGTTTTTGTGGTCCTCTGGCAGCCATATCGCCCCTTAGCGTTCTCAGTGTTTGGCAGGCTTTTTCTTGCCGGCAATCGCTATCCGTCTGCCCTTGCGAGTCCGCCCGTTGGTATGGGTCCGCTGACCGCGAACCGGCAAGCCGCGACGATGCCGGATGCCCTGGTAGCAACTGATCTCGGTCTTGCGGCGGATGTTCTGGCCGATCTGGCGGCGCAGATCACCTTCCACCTGATAGTTGACGTCGATGAAGCGCCTGATGGAGGCCGCTTCCTCTTCGGTCAGATCCCGCACCTTGGTGCCCGGATCGATTCTCATGAACTCACAGATCTCCAGCGCCCGGGAGCGGCCTACTCCAAAGATGTAGGTCAGTGAGATTTCCAACCGCTTGTCGCGAGGCAGATCTACGCCGGCAATTCTGGCCACTGCTCATCCCTGCCTTTGCTTGTGCCGGGGGTTTTCGCAAATAACCCACACGCGACGGTGGCGCCGGATTATCCGGCACTTCTCGCACATCTTGCGGGTCGATGGTTTTACTTTCACCTGTATCTCCAGACGATTCTGCCCCTGGTGGGGTCGTAGGCAGACAACTCCAGGTCCACTCGGTCACCAGGAAGAATCCGGATGTATCTCATACGCATTTTCCCCGAAACATGAGCCAACACCACCAGGCCACCGTCAACCTCCACCTTGAATGTGGCATTCGGAAGGTTTTGAAGAACGGTGCCCTGGACCCGAACAACGGAAGCGTCTTCAGTCATTCGGAGTTTTTCGCGCCAACTTCATGCATATTACCAACTACACGCCGCTTCAAGCAAATTGATTGCCGACGCAGTGGTGGTGACCAGAGGCCCGTCAGGGGTGAGACAAACGGTGTGTTCCCAATGCGCCGACAGCGTACCATCAGCGGTACGCACCGTCCAACCGTCGGGGTCCACCCGGGTGTCGGCGGCGCCCAGATTGAACATGGGCTCTACGCACAGAGCCATCCCCACTCTCAGTTTCACTCCCTTGCCGGGTCGTCCCACATTGGGAACGTCGGGCTTTTCGTGCATCTGCCGGCCAATGCCGTGCCCGACATAGCCTTCCACCACCCCGTAGCCTGCAGGACGAGCCAACGCCTCCACCGCAGCCCCTATATCTCCGATTCTCATCCGGGGACGGGCCATCCGCAGGCCCGCCCACAGGGCCTTGTAGGTGGTGTCCGACAGGGCAGCCGCCTCGTCCGACACGTCGCCCACCGCAACCGTGAAAGCGGCATCGGCGTGAAAACCCTCGTAGATGGCCCCGACATCAATGGAAAGCAGGTCCCCGGAGCGCAACCGTCGAAAGTCAGGGATGCCGTGAACGATCACATCGTTGGGGGATGAGCATATGGAGGCCGGAAAACCGCGGTACCCCAGAAAAGAGGGAATGCACCCATGCGCACGGATCACTCTCTCAGCCACTTGGTCCAACTCCATGGTGGTGACTCCCGGGCGGACCGCCTCCCGGACAGCTTCGTGGACCTTTGCCACGCACCGCCCCGCCACCTCCATCTTCTTGAACTGGGCGGGTGTCTTAAAGGTGATCAAAGAAGACGCCGCCGCGGAAATGTCGTCGAAAGCGTCACCATGATGCGCTCGGTTATCTGGTTTATGTCACCGGAACCATCCACCGCCTGGATCAACCCCGCAGAGGCGTAGAAGTCCAATAGCGGCGCCGTCTGGACCTGATAGACCTCCAAGCGGCGACGAATGGTGTCAGGGGTGTCATCCGCCCGACCTCGGGAGAGCATCCTGCCCATCAGTTCTTCATTCTCCACTTCCAGCGAGACCACTGCATCCAGCGGCGTTTCCGTCAAGAGTTCATCCAGCAGACGCGCCTGGGGAAGGGTGCGAGGAAAACCGTCGAGAATGAACCCCCCGGAAGTGTCGGAATGAGTCAACCGTTCAGCCAGCATCTCTCCGGTGATCCGGTCGGGAACATATTCCCCCGCCTCCATCAACACCCTCACCTGCTTTCCCAGCGCAGTGCCGCGGGAGACATGACCACGGAACATCTCTCCGGTGGAAATGTGGGGGATTCCCAGTTGCTGCGCCATCCGCACAGCCTGGGTACCCTTCCCCGACCCCGGCGGACCCACGATCAGAAGCCTCATCTACCTTGTCCCATCGCTCAGGTAAGGAAACCTTCGTAGTTGCGCATGGTGAGTTGGCTTTCGATCTGTTTCATCGTCTCAAGAGCCACACCCACCACAATCAGTATGGATACCCCGGAAAAACTGATGGGTATGTTCCACAGAAGACCCGCCAGGGCCGGCAAAACGGCGATCACCGCCAAGAAGACCGACCCGGGAAGGGTGATGCGGTTGAGGATTCTGCCCAGAAACGATGCGGTCTGCCCACCCGGGCGCACACCCGGTATGAACCCACCCTGCCTCTGCAACATCTCTGCCTGGCGGGCAGGATCGAACTGGATGGCGTTGTAGAAGTAGGTGAAGAAGATGATCAAAGAGAACAACAAAGCGACGTACCACCAACTGATCTGCCCGCCGCCGCCCAGGTTTTGATCGACCCATCGGTACAGAGCCTGGACCCAGGCCGCGTCGGAGGGGATGGCAGTGACGATCAACGAGGGGAACAAAAGCATCGAGGTGGCGAAGATCACCGGGATCACCCCGGCGGTGTTGACCTTGAGCGGAATGTATGTGTTCTGGCCGCCCATCACCCGGCGTCCCCGCACCCTCTTGGCGAAGGAAACCGGGATCCGCCGCTGACCCTGATCGACATAGATGATGGTGACTATCACCACCATGAACACCAGGATGATGACCACAAAGCGCAGGAAAAGCCCCACGGCGGCGGTCTGTCCCCAGATCTGGCCGAACACGAAGGGGAACTGGCTGAGGATGGAGACGAAGATGAGAAGCGACATTCCGTTGCCGATCCCCCGCTGGCTGATCTGCTCACCCAGCCACATCACGAAGGCGGTTCCGGCCGTCATGGTCAGAACGATCAGGGCCACCCGGCCCGGTGTGTAGTTGGGGACCAGATCGATGCCGTTGGTGAAACGGCCGACATGGAACAGGTATGTGAAACCGGTCGACTGGATCAGCGCCAGCACCACCGTGGTGTACCTGGTCCACTGGGTGATAACCTTCCGCCCCGCTTCTCCCTCGTCCTGCAAAGCCTGCAGTTTGGGGATCACCACGGTGAGGAGCTGCATCATGATGGAAGCGGTGATATAGGGAATGATCCCCAGCGAGAACACCGAGAACTGCTCCAGGGCGCCACCCGAGAACAGGTTCAGAAGACCATAGATTCCTCCCGCCTGCTGCTGTTCCTGGAAGGCCTGAACCGCCTCCAGATCGATACCGGGAACCGGTATGGTGGCGCCCAATCGGTAAACCCCGAAAATCGCCAGCGTAAAAAGAATCTTTCCCCGCAGATCCGGGACTTTGAACATGTTCCGGTAGATGTTCAACATCGCACATCCTCCCGGAGCGGGGAAACCGTACCCATCAGGAGACTATTTCCCATTTTCCTCCCGCTGCTTCGATCTTACGGCGAGCCGAAGCACTGAACGCATGGGCCTTGACGGTCATCCCCGAAGTAAGCTCCCCATCGCCGAGGATCTTGACCCTGCCCCGGCGTTTCGCCAAACCCTTTTCTCGGAGGGTTTCGGGACCGAGGACCGCACCCTCTCCGAATCCGTCCAGCGCTCCCAGGTTGACCACCGTGTATTCCTGGCGGTGAGGGTTTTTGAAACCCTTCAACTTGGGAAGGCGCCGCGACAGCGGAGTCTGGCCGCCCTCGAATCCGGGACGCAGTTTGTTGCGGGCGTTGATGCCCTTGGTTCCCCGGCCGGCTTTCCGGCCCCGGCGGGCGGCCCTGCCCCTACCGACCCGAATCTTGGCCTTGCGGGATCCCGGCGCCGGCTTGAGATCATGAAGCATCAGGCGGTCAGACATTGGATTCCTCCACTTCCACCAGGTGCCGGACCCGGTGGATCATCCCTCTTATTTCGGGCCGGTCGGCATGTTCCACGGTGTGGTCGATGCGGCACAGCCCCAGGCCGCGTACCGTTCGGCGGGTCTTGGGTTTTTGGCCTATGACGCTGCGTCTCAACGTGACCCGGAGGGTTTTGGGCCCGCTCATCGGACCGGCTTGGGAGCGGCGCGAACCGCCTCGGTAGAGCGATAGGCGTCCAACAGGGCGGGAGGAACGAACTCCTCGGGCCGCTTGCCCCGCAGACGAGCCACATCGTCAGGACGGCGCTGCCCGGCCAAAGCGTTCATAGTGGCCCTGGCCACATTGAGATGAGAAGGGGAACCGAGCGACTTGGCGAGGGCGTCCCTGATTCCGGCCGCTTCGAGAATCTGGCGCACCGCTCCCCCGGCGATCACGCCCGTACCCGGAGAGGCCGGCTTGATCAGCACCCGCGACGCGTCATGCTTGCCTATGGTTTGGTGTATCACGGTGGCCCCGGTCATGGGGACGGTAATCATGGAGCGACGGGCCATCTCCATCGCCTTCTGGATGGCCACCGGCACCTCTTTGGCCCTCCCGTGAGCTATCCCCACCCGGCCCGCACCGTCTCCCACCGCCACCAGGGCGGTGAAGGAAAACCTGCGTCCGCCCTTCACGACCTTGGCTACCCGGTTGATCTTTATGACCCGCTCTTCGTATTGTTGTATCTCGGCCATGGGCTACCTCTAGAAACTCAACCCGTCAGCCCGAGCGGCGTCCGCCAAGGCCTTGACTCTTCCTGCAAACTGGTATCCCCCTCGGTCAAACACTACCGTTTCCACCCCGGCCCGTCGGCACCGCTCCGCCAAGAGTCTACCCACCATCTCCGCCGTCTCCACAGTAAGAGACCGGGTGCGCAGCGCCGGTTCGACCGACGAAGCCGCCGCCACCGTATGCCCCCGATCATCATCGATGACCTGTGCGTAAATGTACCGGTTGGAACGGAACACCGCCAACCGGGGACGCTCGGCACTGCCCCGGACCTTTTTACGTACCCTCCGGTGCCTCCTGATCCTGGCATGACTACGGGCGCCCTTCATACTCTTCCCGCCTTCCCTGCTTTGCGGCGCACCTTCTCATCCACATAGCGGATGCCCTTGCCTTTGTAGGGCTCGGGCGGGCGGATGCGCCGGATTTCCGCTGCCACCTGACCCACCTGCTGTTTGTCGATTCCCTTCACGATGATGCGGGTTGCCTGGGGGGACTCGAAAGTGATGCCCTCTGGCGGATCTATCTCCACCGGATGGCTGAATCCCACCTGCAGGACCAGCTTGGGCCCGCGCAGCAGAGCCCGGTATCCGACTCCCACCACGGTGAGTTCCTTGACATAACCCTTCACCACCCCCGTAACCATGTTGGCCAGCAAGGTCCGGGACAGCCCGTGGAGAGACCGTGACATCCGCGATTCGTCACGCCGGGTCACCAGCGCCCGGCCGTTGTCGACCTCGATCCTCACCCTGTCGTGGAAGGTGCGGGAAAGCTCCCCCCTAGGACCGTTCACGACCACATCTGAACCGTTCACCGTCAGCTTGACCTCCGGGGGAATGGGGATGGGAGCTATTCCCACTCTGCTCACTACCACACCTCGCAGAGGATCTCGCCGCCCAACCGCCGCCGACGGGCCTCTCGGTCGGTGAGCAGACCCTGGGAGGTGGAGACTATCGCAACGCCCAATCCTCCCTGCACGCGACTGATGTCGGCGGCGCCGCTGTAACGGCGGTGGCCGGGTTTGGAGATCCGGCGCAGCCCGGTAATGGCAGGAGTCTTCTCATCCGAATAGCGCAGTTCGATCTTCAAGGTCCGATGCGGCTTGCCGCCTCCCAACGGAGAGACAGAGAAGCCGTCCACGAATCCTTCCGCGGACAGGATACGGGCGATGCGCTCCTTCAATCGAGAGGAGGGCATCTCTACCCGCATGTGACGGGCGGAAATCCCGTTGCGGATGCGGGTCAACATGTCGGCGACAGGATCGGTCATCATTTGCTACCACGACGCCTTTCTAACTCCGGGCAACTCCCCGCGGGAAGCCAGTTCCCGCACACAGATACGGCACATTCCGAAGTCCCGCAAAAAGGCGCGGGAACGCCCACAGCGGCGACAGCGATTGTAAGCCCGCACCTTGAATTTCGGGGGGCGTTTTGCTTTTGCTATTAGTGCTTTGCGCGCCACAAGTACTCCTTAGTACAAAGATTCGGTAACCCGGAAAGGAAACCCGAAGGCCGACATGAAGGCGCGGGCATGGTCATCACCCGTGGCGGTGGTGCAGATGGTGATGTCCATCCCCCTGGTATCCGTCACCTGGTCGTAGTGTATTTCTGGAAAGACCAACTGTTCATCGAAACCGAAAGAGTAGTTGCCCCTGCCGTCGAAAGAAGTGGGTTTCATTCCCCGGAAGTCTCGCACCCTGGGAATGGCGATCGACATCACCCGGTCGAAGAACTCCCACATCCTGTCTCCCCGCAGTGTCACCGAAACGCCCACCGGCATTCCCTTTCTGATCCGGAAACCGGCCACTGACTTGCGAGCCCGGTTCAGCCGGGGCTTCTGGCCGGTAATCAGAGCCAGTTCCTCCATGGCGGAAGTGACCTGTTTGCGGTCGCGGACCGCTCCACCTATGCCCATGTTCACCACGATCTTCTCCAGCCGGGGAACCTGCATCGGATTGCCGAGGCCCAGCTCCTTCTGCAAAGCGGCGGCGATCTCGTCGCGGAAACGCTCCTTGAGCCGAGGCGTCGAGCCGTTTTCGGTCATAGGTCGCCTCCACACCTGCGGCACACACGGCGCTTGCCCCGGTCGTCAAACCTTTTCCCGATCCTGGTGGGTCCACACTCCTCGCAAACAATCATCACGTTGGAAGCGTCGACAGGCATGTCCTTGTCGATTATTCCACCCTGCATGGTCCCGCTCTGCGGACGCTGGTGCCGCCTGGCGGTGTTGACTCCCTCCACGATCACCTTATTGCTCCTGGGAATCACCCGCGAGATTCTGGACACCTGTCCCACGTCCTTACCGGTGATCACCTTCACCCGGTCTCCAACACGAAGTCTCATAGCACCTCCGGCGCCAGGGAAACGATCCGCATGAATCTGCGATCGCGAAGTTCCCGCGCCACAGGACCGAAGATACGGGTGCCGCGGGGTTGACGCCCCGGATCGATAATCACACAGGCATTGTCGTCGAAACGGATGTAGGTCCCGTCGGGCCGGCGGCGCTCCTTACGGGTGCGCACCACCACGGCTCGCACCACTTCTCCCTTCTTGATCACACCTCCGGGTACCGCCTCTTTGACGGTGACCACGATCTCGTCGCCCACCCGGGCATAGCGGCGACGGGTGCCGCCCAGCAAACCGATGCACAGCACCGACCGGGCTCCGGTGTTATCAGCCACCCGCAACCTGCTCTCCTTCTGGATCACTTGGCCCTCTCCAGGATGTCGGTCATGCGCCAGCGCTTCTGCTTGGAGATCGGCCGAGTTTCCACGATACGGACGGTGTCTCCCATCCGGGCGTCGTTCTCCTGATCGTGGGCGTGGTACAGAGTGCTCTTGCGGACCACCTTGTGATATCGAGGGTGCTTGTAGGAGGTGGCGACCTGCACGGAAATGGTGCGGTCGCGACGATCTGACACCACCACTCCGACCCTGGTCTTGCGTTTGCGGCGCTCACTCATTGGTCGAGTCCTCCTGCTGGGCGTACCAAAGCCGGATCTCCCGGTCACGAAGGATGGTGAGGATCCTGGCCACGGTTTTTTTGACCGCCTTGAGGCGGGCGGTGTTGTCCAGTTGGTTGGTGGCCAGTTGGAAGCGCAGATTGAACAACTCCTCCTTGGACTCGGCAAGCTTCTCCCGCAGTTCCCGGTAGTTGAGTTCCCGCAGCTCGGCCGGTTTCATGAGTCCTCCCTCTTGACAAACCTGGTCTTGATCGGCAACTTGTGTCCCGCCTTGCGCATTGCCTCGCGAGCCTGCGGCTCGGAGACGCCGGCCAATTCGAACATGACACGGCCCGGCTTTACAACCGCCACCCAAAACTCGGGGTTGCCCTTACCGGACCCCATTCGGGTCTCGGCCGGTTTGGCGGTGACCGGCTTATCGGGGAAGATGGTTATCCATACCCTTCCTCCTCGCCGCACCGAACGGGTGATGGCGACCCGGGCCGATTCGATCTGGCGAGCAGTTATCCATCCCGCCGACAGGGCCTGTAGCCCGTACTCGCCGAAATGGACCTTGGTGCCGCCCTTGGCGATTCCCTTCCTGCGACCGCGGTGCACCTTGCGGTGACGAGTTCTCTTGGGCATCAACATCTCAACAACGCTCCTACGAAGTCCCGGTATCCGACGATGAATCCGCCTGCGTCGCGTCGTCTCTCTCCCAGTCCTGCTGGGATGCCTGCTCGGATCGCTTCCTTCCGCCTCCGGCTTCGATCAGGCGCTTGCGGCCGTCCCGCTTGGGGGTGGTGGCCTGCACAGGTCGCTTGCCACCGCCGGCTTCGATCAACCTGGGCCGCTTCCTCCCTCCGGCCGCCGCCTCGGCCCGCGCCTTGGCGGGTGTGCGCCGACGCCGACGGGTGGGGCCTCCCGCAGCCAGGGCGACTTCAGCGGCCATCTTCTCACCCGAGGACCGAGTCTTGAAGACATCTCCCTTGTATACCCAGACCTTCACCCCGATGGAGCCCACCATGGTGTGAGCGGTGGCCACTCCGTAATCGATGTCGGCCCGGATGGTGTGCAGCGGCACCCGGCCTTCCAGGTACCACTCCCGGCGGCCCATGTCAGCGCCGCCCAATCTGCCCTTGCACTCCACCCGCACCCCTTGCGCGCCGGCCTTGCGAGCCGTTCCCAGCGCCCGCTTCATGGCTCGGCGAAACGAAACCCGGTTTTCCAGTTGGTCGGCGATTCCCTGCGCCAGCAGTTGGGCGTCCAATTCCGGGTCCTTGACCTCGATGATGTTGAGCTTTATCGACTTGGAGGTCAGCTTCTCCAAACCTTTGCGCAGCCGCTCGGCTTCGGCGCCCCTGCGACCTATCACCACCCCCGGCCGCGCGGTGTGGATCTCCACCACCACCCGATCCCGGGTCCTCTCGACCTCGATGCGGGAAACCGCTCCCCGCACCAGGCATCCACGCAGGTAGTCCCTAATTTGCCAATCCTCGTTCACCAGGTTCACGTAGTCCTTGTCGGAGTACCACTTGGATTTCCAGTCGGTAACCACGCCCAGCCGGAAGGAATAGGGGTGCGTTTTCTGTCCCATCAGTAAGTCTCCTCGTCGTTGTGGGAGTCAGCGACCACGATGGTCAAATGACTGGTGCGTTTGCGGATCCGGGTGACCCGCCCTCTGGCCCGGGCGCGGAAGGATCGCAAGGTGGGTCCCTCATCCACATAGACCGCCTCGACCTTGAGTTGGTCGTAGTCCAACTCAAGGTTGTTCTCGGCATTGGCCACCGCCGAATCCAGCACCTTGCGGACTGCGGGGGCGGCCCCCCGGTTGAGATGAGCCAAAAGCGCCTGGGCGTCCTCCACCGACTTACCCTTGACCAAATCGGCCACCCGCCTCATCTTGTAGGGGGAGTGGCGCAGATACCGGGCCCGAGCCTGGGTTCTCATCGCTTTCTCACCGCCTTGTCCCTCTTGCCGCCCGGGTGCTTGCGGAACGTGCGGGTGGGAGCGAACTCGCCCAATTTGTGCCCCACCATCGACTCGGTGAGATAGATGGGCACGTGGCGCCGTCCGTCATGTACGGCAATGGTGTGCCCGATCATGGCGGGTATCACGGTGGAGCGCCGGCTCCAGGTCCGTATCACGCGCTTTTGGCGAGCGGCGTTCAATTCTTCGATCTTTTCCAGCAGATGGTCGTCGACGAACGGACCTTTCTTCAAACTTCTACCCACGGCTACCTCCGGCCTTTGGCGTAGCGACGCCGAACGATGTACTTGTTGCTCTGCTTGTTCTTGCGACGGGTCCGTCCCTCCGGCTTCCCCCACGGGCTGACCGGGGTGCGGCCTCCCGAGGACTTGCCCTCTCCGCCTCCCAGAGGATGATCGACGGGGTTCATGGCCACTCCCCTGGTTTGGGGACGTACTCCCTTCCATCGGTTGCGTCCCGCCTTGCCCAGCTTGATCAACTCGGCTTCGGTGTTGCCCACCTGGCCGATGGTGGCCCGGCAGTCGAGCGGCACCATGCGCATCTCACCGGAGGGCAACCGCAGAAGGGCCATCCCTGCATCTTTCGACATCAACTGCACCGAAGCTCCCGCCGACCGGGCGATCTTGGCGCCGCCTCCCGGTCTCATCTCCACCGCATGCACGGTGCTGCCCGCCGGGATGTTGCGCATGGGGAGAGCGTTTCCGGGCCGAATCTCCGCCTCGGGTCCCGAACTGATCCGGTCTCCGACTCCCACCCCGACCGGCGCCAGGATATATCGCTTCTCGCCGTCCACGTAGTGGAGCAGGGCGATGCGGGCGTTGCGGTTGGGATCGTACTCGATGGCCGCCACCTTGGCGGGCACGCCGTCCTTGTTCCTCCGGAAGTCTATTACCCGGTACCGCCGCTTGTGCCCGCCACCCCGGTGACGGGAAGTGATGCGACCGTAACTGTTCCTGCCAGCCTTGGAGGTCCGGGGCGCCAGTAGCGACTTTTCCGGGCGGCTTCTGGTGATGTCCGAGAAGTCGGAAACGGTCTGAAACCGTCTTCCCGGAGAGGTGGGCTTGCGTTTTTGAACTGCCATATCTACAACCCGAACAGATCGATGGACTCACCCTCGGCCAGGGTCACCAAGGCTCGCTTGGTGTCCTTGCGTTTGCCCAGGGTCCGACGGGTGCGCTTCATCTTGCCCCGTCGGTTGTACGTATTGACCGAGACCACCCGAACATCGAAAACGGCTTCCACCGACTGGCGAATCTCGGTCTTGTTGGCTCGGGGATCGACCAGAAAGGAATAGGTGTTGAAGTCCTCAATCAGGTCGAAAGACTTCTCGGAGACCACCGGTCCCAGGATCACGTCGTGCGGATACTTCATGACGCCCTGGCCTCCACCGACTCCTTCTCCCGACCGGCGCCCTCCACGATCTCCAGCGAGCCGGCGAAGAACACCATATCCCGAGCCCAGAGGACATCGTACGGGGTTATGTACCTGGCCTCGACGATCCGCATCGACGGGATGTTCCGGAAGGACCGGTGTTCAACTCCACCCATCCGCTCCACAACGATCAAAGCCTTTCCCTCCAATCCCATAGCCTGAAGCAGCGCCACCGCCGACTTGGTGCGGGGGACCTCCCAACCAAGAGGCGCGGTGGTGTAGACGGCGCCTTCCGAGGCCCGGGCGGAGAGGGCGCTGCGCAGCGCCAGACGGCGCATCTTGGCAGGAGTCCGCTGGTGGTAGCTGCGGGGCTTGGGACCATGGGCGACACCTCCGCCTCGCCACATGGGCGAGCGGATCGAACCGTGCCTTGCCCTTCCGATCCCCTTCTGGCGCCAGGGCTTGCGACCTCCTCCCCTTACCTCGGCCCTTGTCTTGGTGGAAGCTGTTCCGGAACGCTTCCCGGCCAACTGGGCGGTAACCACCTGGTGAAGCACCGCAAGATTGGGAGTCACCCCGAACACGGCCGGATCCAGGGCGGTCTCCCCCTGGAGGGACCCGTCGCCGTCATACCGCGGGGCGGTCAGCTCAGCCATCGGACTTGACTGCCTTCCTGATCATCACCAATCCTCCCTTGGGGCCGGGAACTGCGCCACGAAGCAAAAGCAGGCCTTCTTCGGCCAGCACCCTCACCACCTCCAGATTGAGGACGGTGGTACGTTGAGCCCCCATCCGACCCGGCATAGCCTTGCCTTTGAACACCCTCGACGGCGTGGCGCAGGCGCCGATCGCCCCGCCGGCGCGGTGCTTCTTGTGATTGCCGTGACTGGCGCACTGTCCGGCGAAGTTGTGACGCTTCATCACTCCGGCAAAGCCCTTGCCCTTGGATATCCCCGTCACATCGGCTCGAATACCAGGCTCGAAGACTTCATCCACCTTGATGGTCGAACCCGGTTCGAATCGAGCGGAATTATCCACGAGCGCCTCCACCAGATGGGGGGACGGAGTCACCCCCGCCTTGGCGAAATGGCCGGCTACCGCTTTATTCACCTTGGCCGGCTTCGCGATCTCCAAGGTGAGTTGCACGGCCTCATACCCGTCCTTCTCGGATGTCTTGACCTGTACAACCTTGCACGGTCCGGCCTTGATAACCGTAACCGGGAGCGCCTGAGCCGCATCATTGAAAATCTGGCTCATACCCAGTTTTGTGCCCAGAATCGTGTTCACAGCTTTATCTCTACTTCCACTCCGGAAGGAAGATCAAGGCGCATCAATGAATCAACCGTTTTAGCGGTTGGATCCAAGATATCGATCAACCGCTTATGAATGCGCATCTCGAAGTGTTCCCGGGAGTCTTTATCGACATGGGGTCCGCGTATAACGCAGTATCTGTGGATCTCGGTAGGCAACGGAACAGGACCTCTTATTTTGGCCTGGGTACGAGTAACCGTAGCAGCGATCTTGCGCGCTGACTCATCCACACTCTGATGGTCATAAGCCTTGAGCTTTATGCGGATCTTATGGGAACCGTTCATGTCTCTTCTACTGTCCTCGCTTGCTCGGCTTATTCTCTACTTGCCCTTGCCGGTTGTTGTCCACAATCCTTTGCCTTCTTGGGTTTGGGGTTATTTGGTGATCTTGGTGACCCGACCCGCCCCCACAGTCCGACCACCCTCACGAATCGCGAAATCCAACCCCACCGACATCGCAATCGGAGCAATCAACTCCACCGACAACTCCACATTATCACCCGGCATCACCATCTGCACCCCAACAGGCAACAACACCGAACCCGTCACATCCGTAGTCCGAAAATAAAACTGCGGACGATAACCCGAAAAAAACGGATTATGCCTCCCCCCCTCCTCCTTCGTCAACACATACACCTGCGCCTCAAAACCCACATGCGGCAAAATCGACCCAGGAGCAGCCAACACCTGACCACGCTCCACCTCCGACTTCCCCACCCCCCGCAACAACACCCCCACATTATCACCAGCCCGACCCTCATCCAACAACTTCCTAAACATCTCCACACCAGTAGCCACCGACCCACGCGTATCACGCAAACCAACCACCTCAACCGCCTCACCAACCCGCAACACACCCTGCTCAACCCGACCAGTCACCACCGTACCCCGACCAGTAATCGAAAACACATCCTCAATCGGCATCAAAAACGGACGATCCACATCCCGAACCGGCACATCAACATACCCATCAACCGCATCCATCAACTCCATAACCCCATCACCAGCCACCACATCACCCTCCAACGCCAACAACGCCGAACCCCTCACCACCGGAACATCATCACCCGGAAACTCATACTCCGTCAACAAATCCCGAACCTCCAACTCCACCAAATCCAACAACTCACCATCATCCACCAAATCACACTTATTCAAAAACACCACAATCCGCGGCACACCCACCTGCCGCGCCAACAACACATGCTCACGAGTCTGCGGCATCGGACCATCAACCGCCGACACCACCAACACCGCCCCATCCACCTGAGCCGCCCCCGTAATCATATTCTTAATATAATCCGCATGCCCCGGCATATCCACATGCGCATAATGACGCAAAACAGTCTCATACTCAACATGCGCAATCTGAATCGTAATACCCCGCTCACGCTCCTCAGGAGCACGATCAATATCATCAAACCCAGTCACCACATTCACCCCACCAACCCGCTCAGACAACACCCTAGTAATCGCAGCAGTCAACGTAGTCTTCCCATGATCAATATGACCCATAGTACCCACATTCAAATGCGGCTTCACCCGCTCAAACCTCACCTTACCCACAACCAAACACCCCCATTTCTAATACTTACCAGTTCTCAAATGAAGGATGTCCTGACAAATAGAGTCAGGAACATCTTGGTAAGCCTTGAATTGCATCGAATACGTTGCTCGCCCCTGAGTCCTGGACCGGATATCAGTAGCAAAGCCGAACATTGCGGCCAGCGGTACGGCGGCGGTGATTAGCCGGGCCGATCCCCGCTGATCGGTTTCTCCAATACGGCCCCGGCGAGCGGAAATGTCGGCGATCACGTCTCCCATGTACTCGTCGGGAGTGACCACCTCGACTTCCATCACCGGCTCCAGCAGTTTCAGCCCCGCCTTGTTGGTGGCGGCGCGAACAGCCATGGAACCGGCTATCCGAAAGGCCAGTTCGGAAGAATCTACTTCATGATGTGAACCGTCAACCAGGGTGACCCGCACATCCACCACCGGGTAGCCCGCCAGGATACCCCCATCGAGAGCCTCTCCGATGCCGGCGGCCACCGCCGGAATGTATTCACGGGGGACGCGACCGCCCCTGATCTTGTTGACGAATTCGTAACCTCCTCCGGGACCGGTGGGTTCGATGTCGATGACGACATGACCGTACTGACCCCGGCCGCCACTCTGGCGGACGTAACGGCCTTCCACTTTCTCTACGGCCGACAGGATTGATTCTCGATAGGCGACCTGCGGCTTACCGATGTTGGCCGCGACCTTGAATTCCCGGATCAGCCGGTCCACCAATACCTCCAGGTGGAGCTCGCCCATTCCCGAGATGATGGTTTGCCCGGTCTCTTCGTCACTTCTCACCAGAAAGGTCGGGTCCTCCTCCGACAGCTTTTGCAGGGACTCGGACAACTTGTCCTGGTCAACCCTGGTGCGAGGCTCGATGGCTACCCAGATAACCGGCGCGGGAAAGGCCATCGATTCCAGGCTGATGGGGTGACCGACACCGGAAAGGGTGTCGCCGGTGGTGGTGTGTCGCAATCCCACCGCCGCCACGATGTCACCGGTGTAAACAATGTTGACATCCTCACGATGGTTGGCATGCATGCGAAGCAGCCGTCCCAGGCGCTCCTTCTTGCCGTTGGTGGTATTGAACACCGCGCCGCCCTTGGAGACCGAGCCCGAATAGACCCGGAAATAGGTGAGCTTGCCGACGTGGGGATCGCTCATGATCTTGAAGGCGAGAGCCGAAAATGGCTCGTCGTCATTGGCCTTCCGTTCCAGAACCTGTTCCGGATTCTTGGGGGCGAAACCCTTCACCGGAGGAAGGTCCAAGGGGCTGGGCAGATAGTGGACAATGGCGTCAAGCAGCGGCTGCACTCCCTTGTTCTTGAAGGCCGCACCACAAAGCACCGGCACGAACATGTGCTGAAGCACCCCCGTACGGATAGCGGTTCGGATCTCGTCGGGGGTTATGTACAGATCTTCGAGGAACTTGATCAGGAGTTTCTCGTCAACCTCGGCTACCTGCTCCAACATCCGCGCCCGGTATTCATAAGCCAGGTCCTGCATCGATTCGGGGATGTCGCCGGTGTCCCAGTGCCTGCCGTCGTCCCCCCGCCACTCGTGAATCTGCATTTCCACCAGGTCCAGAACACCTCGGAAATCACTCTCCTCACCCACGGGCAGTTGGACCACCAGAGGTGTTGCGTTGAGTCGGGTGCGGATCGATTCCACATCGGCGAAGAAGTCCGCCCCCAGTCGGTCGAGTTTGTTGATGAAGCAGATGCGGGGAACTTCGTAGCGGTCGGCCTGCCGCCACACCGTCTCCGACTGTGGTTCCACTCCCGCCACCCCGTCGAATACCGCCACCGCCCCATCCAGGACTCGAAGACTACGTTCCACCTCGACGGTGAAATCGACATGACCCGGAGTGTCGATGATGTTGATGCTGTGATCGTGCCAGATACAGGTGGTGGCGGCAGAGGTGATGGTGATTCCCCGCTCCTGCTCCTGTGCCATCCAATCCATGGTGGCGGCGCCCTCGTGGACCTCCCCGATTTTGTAGTTGCGACCGGTGTAGTAAAGAATCCGCTCGGTCAGAGTGGTCTTTCCTGCATCGATGTGGGCCATGATTCCGATATTGCGGGTGCGACTCAGGGGCACCTGACGCATGCGCAGGAGACGATGCCCTCGGTCAGCAGCCACAGCAATGCCTCTTACCAGCGGTAGTGGGCGAAAGCCTTGTTGGACTCCGCCATCTTGTGCATGTCTTCGCGCCTCTTGATGGCGGACCCGGTGTTGTTGGCGGCATCAAGGATCTCTCCGGCCAACCGCAATGCCATGGTGGGTTCCCGGCGCCGGCGAGCGTAACCTACCAACCAGCGGATAGCCAGGCAGCGAGCCCGGTCCGCACGGACGTCCATGGGAACCTGGTAGGAGGAGCCTCCCACCCGTCGGGACCTCACTTCCATCTGAGGCTTGAGGTTGTCGATTGCCCTCCTCAGCACGCTCACCGGATCCTGTCGGGTTCGTTGTTCCACCCGCTCTAGGGCGGAGTAGACGATCCTGCGAGCAAGGTCCTTTTTCCCCTTCCACAACACTTTATTGATCACCCGGCTCACCAACACATTTCGGAATACCGGATCGGGATCGATCTTCCGCTTGGTGGCGGCAGCTCTTCTCATCGCCCTCTCCTCGCTCCATAGCGGGAACGGGCCTGGCGGCGTTCGGAGACGCCCGCCGCATCCAGAGTTCCCCTGATCACCTTGTACCTCACTCCCGGAAGGTCACGAACCCGACCTCCTCTGACCAGCACTATGGAATGCTCCTGCAGGTTGTGTCCTTCCCCGGGAATGTAGGCGGTCACCTCGATCCCTGACGACAATCTCACCCGGCAGACCTTGCGCAGCGCCGAATTGGGCTTCTTGGGGGTGACGGTGTAAACGCGCGTGCACACCCCCCTCCTCTGGGGCGCTCCGGCCAGACCGGCGGTCTTGACCTTCTTCTTTTTCGGCTTGCGCCCGCGGCGCACCAACTGCTGGATGGTCGGCATACTTTTCCTTCGCCAAGGCGACACTTCTCTCCCGCACGCGCAGGAAAAACCGCTTTGCCCTTATCTTGCTTTTGACCGCACCCGGAGGACACTCCGGCACTGGGTCAGGCGGAGAGTCCTAAGAGTCGGTTTGAGGCACTAAGACCACGAAGGGCAAGTATATACACCCTATCCCCAGCGGACAAAACCATATAGGGGCAAATGTATCGCGCAGTTTCCCTGGAAAAAGGCCCTTTTTTGTTATCTCCGAGCAACCTTGCCGCGGTGAGGAGTGTGATACCATCCTCGCCGCCGGCGACCCAGCCGCACCCACAGCCACACAAACCCCCAGATCAGGGTGAGGGGGTACCACCTCAAATGCGGCCGGATCTCTTTCACTCTCCATAGAGCCAGTAGCGGTCGGCCTCCCTGCCATAGGGCGATTGCCGCCCACACCGGCCACGAGAACGGAGATCCCCATTCCCATATCACTGACAGGGCCAACACCGCCGTCGTGACCAGCAGCCGGAACGACCGTCCGGGCGCAGCCAGCCTCCAAGCCATTAGCCACATTGGAAGAGACCGTCGGGCCAGGGCGGTTTTCCACAACTTTCCTCCCCGGCTCTTACGGACGCCGGTCCTACCTTGCGCCCATCTTCCCCGCTGTCCCACCGCCGCTCTCAAACCGGTCGGTTTCTCGTCCCACACCTGGGCTTGGGGCAAGTATCTGACCGCATACCCCGCCAGGAGGAGTCTTACCGTCAGATCGAGATCCTCGGTGAACGACCCGCTCCAGCCCCCGGCGGCGGACAATGCCGCAGCACTGATGCAGAACCCCGTTCCACCCAGTTCCACCGGCCACCCCCGGGCAGCCGCTCTCTTATAAATCATCTCCCTCGCCATCCAATCACCCAGCCCGGCGGCCGCGGCGATAGGAGAGGCATCGAGGTTGGAGGGAAGCACTGAGGCCTGCACCACTTGATCGCCATCTGTGACGGCGCCGGACAGCAACGACAGAAAGTCCGGCTCCACCCGGTTGTCGGCGTCCAGCACCACCAACACCTCATCGTCCGCCAACGGACTATCCGACAGGTACCACTTCAGAAGTTCCCCCTTGCCGTCGGGTCCCGAGTGGCGCTCCGTTACCGAAGCTCCGGCATCGGCAGCCACCTTGGCCGTATCGTCTGCGCAACGGTCGGCCAACACCCACACCTGATAGGAAGCTGGAGGATAATTCTGGCTTCGCAGATCGGAGACCAGGTCAGCGATCACGTTCTGTTCATCGTGAGCGGGAACAACCACCCGCAGAGGCCTTTCGACGGCGCCCCCCGGAGCAGAGGGGCCGGATTCAAACACGCGCCAACCGCAGGCTAACGTCCACCACCGGCGCTGAATGGGTGATCCAACCGGTGGAAATGATGTCCACCCCCGTCTCCGCCACGCTCCTGACATTGGAGAGCGATACGCCCCCGCTGGCCTCCAGGATCACCCGGCCTCCAACCAGGCGAACCGCCTCCGTCATCTGAACGGTGGTCATATTGTCCAACAGGATCACATCGGGGCGGGCCGCCACCACCTCCTCGAGATTGTCGGGGTCCGCTACCTCGACGATTACCTTCACCTTTCCCCCGGTCTTGCGGCGGGCGGTTCGCACTGCCCCGGCAGCGCTCTCCACCATGCAGAGATGGTTGTCCTTGATCAGCACCGCATCCCACAAACCCATCCGATGGTTCACCCCTCCCCCGATCCGGACCGCCTCCTTCTCCAACATTCGCAAACCGGGGGTGGTCTTGCGGGTGTCGGTGATCTCAACCCCGGTCCCGGATACGGATGCCACCAGTTCTCTAGTGGCGGTGGCGACACCCGACAGATGACCCAGCAAGTTGAGGGCCACTCTTTCAGTTGCCAGGATGCCCCTGGCCGGGCCCCTCACCTCGGCCGCCACCGATCCCGGCGACAGGTCCGCCCCGTCGTGAGTCTTCGCTTCGAACACCACCCGGCCATCCACAAACCGGAAAGCCGCCTCCGCCGCCCCCAGCCCGGCGACCCTCCCCTCGGATTTGAACACCACCCACCCCAGCGCCTCCCATCCCGCATCGATAAGAGCAACGGAGGTGAGATCGCCCCCGGTTCCCAGATCTTCGTAAAAGGCCTGTTCCAGGAGGTGATGAAGGTCTCCCGAACGGATCAGCTGCGGCCCACCTGGAGCATCCGCTCCACCGCCAACCGGGCCGGGCCGCTATGTCAGGTTCCAAGACCACCTCATGGGTCATGGTTCGAAGCGAGTTCCTGATGTTCTCCAAGGTGATCTTCTTCATGTGGGGACACAGGTTACAGGGACGCATTATCTCCACATCGTCCAACTCGTAGGCGACGTTGTCGGCCATCGAACACTCGGTGAGCATCATCACCTGCGGGGGTCGCAACTCGCGCACCCAGTTGACTATCCCGTGGGTCGATCCCACATAGTCAGCCTGCTCCAGTACGTCAGGAGAACACTCGGGATGGGCAATCACCGGGATCTCGGGGAGCATGTCGCGAAGTTCCTCCAATTCCTCCCCGTCGAATCTCTCGTGGACGATGCATCTTCCTTCCCACATGATGATCTCCACGTCGGTGTGGGCGGCCACGTAGCGGCCCAGAAAGCCGTCGGGCAAAAAGATCACCCGTTCCGCTCCCAGTGACTCCACCACCGCCGCCGCGTTCCCCGAAGTGCAGCAGATGTCGGATTCGGCCTTCACTTCGGCGGTGGTGTTCACATAACTGACCACCGGCGCCCCCGGGTGAAGTCGCTTGAGACGGCGCACATCCTCAGCGGATATCCCTTCGGCCAGAGAACACCCGGCGCGCAGATCGGGAATCAGCACGGTGGCGTCGGGATTGATGATCTTGGATGTCTCCGCCATGAAATGGACACCGGCCATCAGGATCACCTCGGCGTCGCTTCGGGCCGCCATTTGCGCCAGCGCCAGGGAATCGCCCACCAGGTCGGCCACGCCGTAGTAGATGTCGGGCGTCATGTAGTTGTGAGCGGTGATGAGAGCATTCCGGTCTCTCTTCAAATGCTCGATCTCTTGGATCAGAGGCTGCAGGGCCGCCCGCTCTTCGGGAGGAAAAACCGAAGGCTTACGAGTGATTTCAAGGGTCGATACGGTCATGTCGAATAGTTCTGGATTTGTAGTGCAAGAATACTCGGTCTCGGCTTGCGAAATCCGGCCGCACCGACCCGGCGGATGTCATCGATAGCGCATGACCGCGGGCAACGCAGATGACTACCTCTCCTTGGAAATGTGACGGTGCACGGCGGCCACCCTCGAGTTTTACAGGCCGAGTTGTATCCGGATAGCTCGTTCCATCCCGGACAGGTCGGCATCCGAGATCCGGCCGATCCTGCGACGCAGTCGACCTTTCGCCGCGGTCGCGATCTGATCTGCCATGACCTTGTGTTGCTTGCCCGAGACCTCGACATATGCCTCCCTGGGATAGAGTCTCCCTACATTCGACGTCAGGGCCACGACCTGAACCCGGTTTAGTACCCGATTGGCGGCGTCATTGCTGACCACGACGGCCGGGCTCGTCTTGCGGATCGCACCCCCGACGGCAGAGTCGAAGGCTAGCCACCAGACATCACCGCGGAGCATCGGCTACTCGCCGATCAGTCCCTCCGACCATTCCAAGGCTTCACGCTCCCGGGTCTCGTCAATTGCCATCTCCCGGTATGCGACCACCAGGTCGCCGCCCACCACATGAGGTCGGGCAAGGCCCTCCAGAAACCGGCTTAATTTTCTGGGACCGATCCGCTGGTAGAGACCTTCGTAGACGTCGTCGGCGATCGTAATCGTCAGTTATCTCACTAAACGTATATTAAACGTACAGTTGTGCCAGACGCTGTTCCACAAGTCGGCGAAATAGACCGAGAGTCGGCTCTGCACTCACACAGCAACTCGCCTCGCAAAGCACAGGCCTGGCGGACGGACTACATCCTTTCGATGACGGCAGTGGCGAATCCGGATGTAGACACCTCGTTGGCCCCTTCGGTGAGTCGGGCCAGGTCGTAGGTGACGATCTTTTCCATGATGGATCTTTCCATCCCCCTCGAGATCATTCTGGCCGCCTCCCTCCAACCCATGTAGAAGAGCATCAGTTCACCCGACAGCATCAGTGACCCCGGGTTGACCTTGTCGAGCCCGGCATACTTGGGAGCGGTCCCGTGGGTGGCCTCGAAGAGAGCGTACCCGTCTTCGAAATTCACGTTTCCCCCCGGCGCCATGCCGATCCCTCCCACCTGGGCTGCCAGAGCGTCGGAAATGTAGTCGCCATTGAGGTTCAGGGTGGCGATCACATCGAATTCGGCGGGTCGGGTGAGAATCTTCTGCAAGAAGGCATCGGCGATCACGTCCTGAACCAGCAGCCGGTCGCCCGGGTCACCCCCGCTGTCCTCCCAACCGACTGCCCGATCCGAGAATTCCTCCCGCACCAGCTCGTATCCCCATTCGCGGAAGGCGCCTTCGGTGTACTTCATGATGTTTCCCTTGTGCACCAGAGTCACCGATCGGCGACCGAAGCCTATGGCGAAATTCAGGGCCGCCCTCACCAGACGTTTGGTCCCGGTCTCCGACACCGGTTTGATCCCGATGCCCGAGTCCGGTCGGATCTCCCAACCGAACTCGGTTTCCATGTGGGAGATCAGGCGAGCTGCTTCGGGACTCTTGGCTTCCACTTCCATCCCGGCATAGACATCTTCGGTGTTCTCTCGGAAGATCACCATATTCACCAACTCCGGGCGCAGAGCCGGAGAGGGAACTCCCTTCAGCCACCGCACGGGACGGACACAGGCATACAGGTCAAGAATCTGACGCATAGCGACATTGATGCTGCGTATCCCTCCCCCCACCGGGGTGGTGAGAGGGCCCTTGATCGCCACGATGTGCTCGCGAATAGACTCGATAGTCTCCTCCGGTAGCCAGGACCCGGTCTGTTCGTGGGCCTTCTCGCCGGCCAGCACCTCCACCCATTCGATGCGGCGAGCCCCGCCGTAAGCCTTCTCGACCGCTTGGTCGATCACCCGCCGCGCCGCCCTCCACACATCCGGTCCTATCCCGTCTCCCTCGATGAACGGAATAATGGGTCGATCGGGAGTGATCAGTCCCTGATCGGTCATCGTGATTTTCTTCGGCATTTTCTAACCCAACCTCATCTTGAATCTCGGCCATCAAGCAGACTACACCGTTGGGTCGACGGGCGCTCAACCCGGATCGCTTTGTCCTTGGATCCCGCGGGAGAGGGATCCGAGGAAGAGATGAATCAAGACTCCAGAACCGCCAGCAGGTCTTTGGCCTCGACCTGGCTACCAGCCTGAATCAACAGTTCCTTCACCCGGCCGGCGTCCGGTGCGTAGATGGTGCTCTGCATCTTCATCGCTTCCAGCGTCAGCAGTTTGGTGTTGGCAGTCACCTCATCCCCGACGGCTACGAATACGCCGGTAACAACCCCCGGGGTGGGCGCCCCGATGTGTTGCGGGTTCCCGCTGTCGGCCTTGCGAGCCGCCGGCCGGTCGGATTGCAGTGACCGGTCCCGAATCCTGACCTCACGGGGGGCTCCGTTGAGATCGAAGAAGATCGTGCGGGTTCCGTCGGGCTGCGGTTCACCTACGGTGTGGAACTTTACGATCAAGCGCTTCCCCGGCTCGATATCGAACACACACTCTTCTCCTTCTTCCAGTCCGTAGAAGAAGACAGGAGTGGGAAGCAAGCCGACATCGGCGAACTTGCGACGCGTCTCGGCGAATTTTTGGAACTCAACCGGATAGAGCAGGTAGCTCAGGCCGTCGGCCCACCCTGCTCGATGTCCCAGCAACTCCGTAGCCGTCTCTACGGCCGCACCGATGTCGGCGCTGGGGAGTTTGGCGCCCGCCCGTCCCTCGATAGGCCGGTTGCGGCACAGCAGTATCTCTCGAATGTCCTCGGGCCAACCGCCGGGAGGCTCACCGAGCGACCCTCGCATCATGTCAACCACCGATTCGGGGAATCCGATGTTGTGGTCGGGAGGAAGCCCTCGCACCTCATCGCACGTCATCCCCTTGGAGAGCAGGAACAGAGCCAGATCGCCGACCACTTTGCTGGACGGAGTGACCTTCACAATGTCCCCCAGCATCTGGTTGACATCCGCGTACATCTCTTCTACCTCTCGCCAGCGTTGACCCAGGCCCAGCGCGGTCGCCTGCTGTTGCAAATTGGTGAACTGCCCGCCGGGGATCTCATGGTCGTACAGCCGGGCACTGCCGGACTTGGGAGAGTTGTCGAAGGGTTGGTAGTAGGTACGCACCGTCTCCCAGAAAAGGGAGCAATCGCCCAAGGCATCCGAGTCGAGTTCGGTGTCGCGTTCGGTACCTTCCAGCGAACCGACCATCGTATTCAGGTTGGGTTGGCTGGTGGAACCCGACACCGCCGCCACGGCCGCGTCTATGATGTCTATCCCGGCCTCGCCCCCCTTTATGAGAGTCGCCGCCTGGATACCACTGGCGTCGTGGGTATGGAAGTGGATCGGAATGCCCACCTCCTCCCGCAGGACCCTCACCAACTGGTCGGCGGCATAAGGACGGCACAGCCCCGCCATGTCCTTGATGCACAGTAAGTGCGCCCCCATCTCCTGTAGACGGCGGGCAAGGTTCACGTAATAGTTGAGACTGTATTTGGGGCGATCCGGATCGAGGAGATCGCCCGTATAGCAGATGGCGGCCTCGCAAACGGCATGAGTGCTGCGCACCGCCTCGATCGCCACCTCCATGTTGCGCACGTCGTTCAGGGAGTCGAAAACCCGGAAAACATCGATCCCCTGCCGGGCGGCCTCAATGGTGAATTCACGCACGACATTGTCCGGATAGCTGGTGTAGCCCACCGCATTGGAAGCTCGCAGCAGCATCTGGAAACAGATGTTGGGAATCGCCTCGCGCATCAGACGCAAACGCTCCCACGGGTCCTCGTACAGGAAACGCAACGCTGCGTCGAAGGTCGCGCCGCCCCACATCTCGACACTGAACAGGTTCGACAGACGCCGCGCCACTGCCCCGGCCGTACCCAACAAATCGTAGGTGCGCACCCGAGTTGCCAGAAGCGACTGATGTGCGTCACGGAAAGTGGTGTCGGTCACCAGAAGGCGCTTTTGATCCCAGACCCACTCGGCGAACTTGTCCGGTCCCATCTCCAGCAGCAGATCCCGGGTACCGGGCGGAGGCTCGGCACTCATGTCCACCGGCACTATGGGAGGGGCATTCAGATTCGTCGGATGGTCCTTGCCCACCACGGTGGGATTCCCGTTGAGGATGGTGTCGCCGATATAGCTCAGCAGCCGGTTGGCGCGATCACGAGGCGGTCGTATTTCGAAGAGTTCGGGCGTCTCCTCCAGGAAGTGGGTGGTTACCACGCCGTTGCGAAAATCGGGATGGTTGATGACATTGCGCAGAAACTGAATGTTGGTTTCGACACCCCGGACCCGGAACTCCTGCAAGGCTCGGTCGGCCCGGGTGCAGGCGTCGGGCAGGTTGGTATCCGACGCGGTGAGTTTGACCAGGAGCGAATCGTAAAACGGGCTGAGCACCGCCCCGGTATAGGCATTTCCATCGAGTCGGATCCCCAAACCTCCCGGGCTGCGGTAAGTTTGCAGGCGCCCGTAGTCAGGGGAGAACTCGTTCTTGGGATCCTCGGTCGTTATGCGGCACTGTATGGCGGTTCCCCGACGAGGGATTTCGCTCTGCGCAGGGATGGAAAGGGGCGCCTCGTGGAGCCGGCATCCCTGCGCCACCAGAATCTGCGACCGGACCAGGTCGACACCGGTCACCAACTCGGTAACGGTGTGCTCCACCTGGATTCGCGGGTTGACCTCCATGAAGAACCACTCACCCGTATCAGCATCCACCAGGAACTCGACGGTGCCGGCATTGACGTAACCGGTTGTCCGGGCAACCCGGATGGCCGCCGCACAAATCTCGTCGCGGAGTTGATCCGCCAGATTCGGCGCCGGCGCCAGTTCCACAACTTTCTGATGGCGCCGCTGTACCGAGCAATCACGCTCCCAAAGGTGGACCACCGAGCCGTGCGAGTCGGCCAGAATCTGCACTTCGATGTGGCGGGCCCGGGCGATGTAACGCTCCAGGAAGACAGAGCCGTCCCCGAAAGTACGCTGAGCCTCCCCCCGCGCCTCCTCCAGCCTGCCCAGCAGTTCATCGGGACTGTTGACCACTCGCATACCCCGACCGCCGCCGCCGAACGACGCCTTGACTATCAGCGGAAAGCCCACCGATTCCGCACTGAGGACAATCTCCCGGGGATCATCGGGCGCCAGACCGGTGCCGGGGACGGTGGGTACCCCGGCCTGCGCAGCCAGTCGCCGCGCCGCGGTCTTGTCGCCGAGCGCTTCAAGCAACTCGGGTGGCGGGCCGATGAATGTGATGCCGGCCTCCGCACATGCTCGCGAGAACCTGGCATTCTCGGACAGGAACCCGTAACCGGGATGGATGGCGTCCACCCCTCTCTCCCTGGCCAGAGTGATAATCCCGTCGATGTCAAGGTAGGCCGCCACCGGCCCCTTGTCGCTTCCGATCTCGTAAGCTTCGTCCGCCTTGAAACGGTGCAGACTGTAGCGATCCTCGTTCGAGTAGATGGTTGCAGTTCGCAAACCGAGTTCCGTCGCGGCCCTCATGATCCGGACGGCTATCTCCCCCCGGTTGGCTGCCATTATTTTTTTCATAATGCACCAATAAGGATATCAGACAACAGCAAAATGCTCTACTTCAGTAAACGAACGGCCTTGGTCTGCGCCATTGGTTTCTGTGTTATTGAGAGCCGTTGCCAAAAGAAGGACGCTGAACAAAGAGAGGATGATCCTGGAACGCGGTGGACGGACCGGATGAGATCACAGGCAAGCAGCGGACGCGTCTGTGGCCTTGATAGCTGATCCCGGATATACTCGGGAAGCATGGACGCCAAGGACATCGCTTCGATGACTGCCGATGCCCTCAACAGCCTGGAGAGACGCATCGGGAACGACATCTCCGAGGTGAAACGCGACATCGCGGAGGTGAAACAGGACATCGCCGAAGTGAAACACGACATTCACCTGGTCAACGTCAAAATAGACGTGAATCGTCAGGCCACGGACGAGAAACTCGACCGGGGTTTCCAACAGGTCTTGGAGTATCTCGATAAGCGATAGCCGGAAAGAGGGGGAACCCATCGGTGTCCGACTGCCATGCTATCCCTGCTACATTGAAACGACTCTCCCGATCTCCCGACAGAGGGCCGCTACCAGAGCAAGGACGCTGAACAAAGAGAAGATGATCCTGGAACGCGGTGGACGGACCGGATGAGATCACAGGCAAGCAGCGGACGCGTCTGTGGCATTGACAGCCGATCCCGGATATACTCGGGAAGCATGACGCCAAGGACGTCGCTTCGATGACCGCCGATGCCCTCAACAGCCTGCAGAGACGCATCGGGAACGACATCTCCGAGGTGAAACGCGACATCGCGGAGGTGAAACAGGATATCGCCGAAGTGAAACACGATTTCGCCGAGGTGAAACACGACATTCACCTGCTCAACGTCAAAATAGACGTGAATCGTCAGGCCACGGACGAGAAACTCGACCGGGGTTTCCGACAGGTCTTGGAGTATCTCGATAAGCGATAGCCGGAAAGAGGGGGAACCCATCGGTGTCCGGATGCCTTGCTCTCCCTGCACATACTCGCTCCTGGCCTCCGATCTCACGCACCCGAATTGTGGAGGACCCCCACCATTGGGGTCATCGGCCCACGCCTTGCACTAAACCACAGGTAGCCCCTCCCCAAATCTCGACATACTTCCCTGCTTTCACCCCGAGATAACAGAGGCACAGAACCCTCCGCGGCACGAACACTCGCCGCCAGCGGGGGTTCGTATCTGCCCGAACGAGCAGTTCAGAACCCGAATCGATCCAAAAGCACCGACCTCCGTTGCCACTTCTTCTCCACAACCACACGCAGGTCCAGGTACACTTTGGCGCCGAAAAACGTCTCAAGTTCCCGTCGCGCCTCAGTGCCGTGCTCACGTAGACGAGCGCCTCCCCTTCCAATGACTATTCCCTTCTGGGAGGGACTCTCCACCACCAGCTTGGCGCTGACGGTGACCAGCCCATCCCCACGGACATGGAAATCCTCCACCGCCACCAAGAGCGAATGAGGGAGTTCCTGGTGCAATCCAGCCAGGAACTTCTCCCTGATCACCTCGGAGGCGAAAAATGAATCGGGTTGATCGGTGACGGCGCCGGGGGGAAAGTACATCGGCCCTTCGGGCAGCCGGCCGCAGATCTCCGCCACCACCGCCGGGAGATTGTCACCGCGCAAGGCGCTGATCGGCACATAAGCGGCGAAGTCCCACCGGGCCACCTCCATGAGCCGGACCGCGATTTTCTCCTTGGAGAACCGGTCCGTCTTGTTTACCAGCACCACCACCTTCGACCGGTCCTGGGCCAAGCGTTGAGCGATCCTTCGATCCCCCGGCCCGACCGGTTGGCGGGCATCCACCAGGAAGGCCACCACATCCGCATCAGCCAGGGCGCCGTACACCAGCCGGTTCAGCCGCTCACCCAGCTCATTACGGGGCTTATGCAATCCGGGCGTGTCGACCAGCACCATCTGCCAGTCGGGAGGTTGGTTGTGGGGATCGGTCACCACCGCCCGGATGGCGTTTCGGGTGGTCTGGGGGCGATGAGAGGTGATAGCAACCTTCTGCCCTGCCAAGGAATTCACCAGGGTGGACTTGCCGACATTGGGCCGCCCCACCACCGAGACGAAGCCCGATCTCACGATACTGAACAGTTTCCGGCGAACAAGGGCTAACCGACTGCTCTCATCCCTTCCCCGAACATCTCGCCACTGCGCTGGACCCGCAACTCCGACACCCGATGTCCGAGAACTTCCCTGACCACGAATTCCACGCCGTGGGTGGAGAGGGTTTCTCCCACTTCCGGGACCCTGCCGGCCAAGGCAAGCACCAACCCACCCACCGTGTCCCACTCCTCTTGAGGCAGTTTTACGCCCAACAAGTCACCCAGGTCATCCACCGGGAAGCGTCCGTCCACATGCAACACTCCCCCTTCCTTCGCCCTCACCCATTCATCCTGCTCGTCGTGCTCATCCACGATCTCCCCGACCAACTCCTCCAGCAAATCTTCGATGGTGACCAGCCCCGCTGTCCCGCCGTGTTCATCGATCACTACCGCCATGTGGTCTCCGTTGCGGCGCATCTCCCGCAACAAATCGGAGACCGCCTTGGTTTCCGGCACATACAGCGGAGTCCGTTGAATGTCCCTGACCGTGGCGCCGTTTCCGCCTTCCACCAGGATCGAAATGAGATCCTTGGCCAGGGCCATTCCCACTACCCGGTCTATTCCTCCATCCAATACCGGAAATCGGGAGAATCCGTATTCTTTGACGACTTCCGCCAGTTCGTCCAACTCGGCGTCCACCGTGACGGTCACCATGTCGGTGCGGGGCACCATCACTTCCCGCACAATGGTGTCGGAGAACTCCAACACCGAGGAGATCATTTCTTTCTCCTCTGATATTTCCTGCTCCTCGGACTGGGGAGTGTCGGCGTCAAGGGACGAGGGAGGCTTCCACAACCGGGCGTGGAAACGTGCGGACAACTCCACCAGTCCGCTCATTCGCTCCGCCCCCTCCCACCGGCGAGCCGTCCAGCCGGCGACCACTCGTACCGCCAGGATGGACACCACCGCCCATGCCGCGGCTTCCCACGCGCCGAGACCGGCGGCAGAGAGTCCCGCCGTCAGCAGCACCACCGCCACAATGGTGAAGGCGCCTTCCATCCGCCATCCGGCCATGACCATCCAGCGATCCCCTCTCAGAATGCGGTTGTGGCGCTCCGCTCTGAAGTGGCCTTCCGCCGCAGCCTGGGCTTCGCCGGCTCTGTCCATACCCGCCAGAGCGCCCAGTCCCATCCGTAGCAGCGCGGCAATCACCATCAGTGCGGCCCCGAGCCAGATCAGCATCATCGCCTCCTCAAGCCCTCCCCGGCCAAAACGCGCCGTTCCCGGTTCTCCATTACCACAGCTTGCCGGTCGGAATCGTGCCGGTAGCCCAACAGATGCAAGACACCATGCACCACCATCAAACCCATTTCCTCAGCAAAGTTCCAGCCCCCCACGTCCGATTGACGACTCACATAGCCTGGAGCGATCACCACATCGCCCAGGTGGAGGGGAGGCCCGCCCCTCCGGGGAGCGCGGGCGCTGCGGGTCGGATCTATAACTTGCAGGGGAAGCGCCAAGACATCGGTGGGACCCTCGCGGCCACGGTGTTGAAGGTTCATCTCCTTCATCCGCCTGTCAGGCACCAACGTCACATCCACCATGCATCCCGAACCGTATCCCTCACCCTGCAGCACAGCCTCCGCCAAGCGACCCAGCAGGTGCAAATCCACCGAGGAATCCTGCTCGTCAACAATCTGGACGTTCATCTGCAAGTCTCGCCGATCGCGTCGGGAGGCCCCTTCGGACTGCTAGATGAAGGGTCTTCCATTCAGGGAAAGTTGGGGTATCGAATGCGCTGATGGTAGTGACCCGCCATCGCTTCCGCGAAGGCATTGCGAATCGCCTGAAGTTCGCTGAAGGTGAGGGAGGCTTCGCTCAACTGGTAATCGGACATCTTTTCACGGATGATCCCGTCTATCACCGCAGCAATGGCTTGCAGGGTGGGCTCTGGAGGAGCGCCTTCCCCATAATTGACCTGGAAAGCGGCCCGGCATGCTCCCTCCACCCCGTCGGCCAGCATCACAATGGCCATTTCCTTGGATCGGGGCTTCGCCCCAATGTGTCGATAGTCATCCACATCGACGTTTTCCTCCCCGTACAAGCCCAGGGCCTTGTCGTAGAAATAGCGTATTATCCCGGTGCCGTGATGAGTAAGGATCCCCTCCCTCACCGATGAGGGGATTTGATAGCGGGTCGCCAGGCTTATGCCGTCGGACACATGCCGGCGGATCACCTCGGCGGACTCCTCGGGTCTCATCTCGTCATGCGGATTGACGGCGCCGAACTGGTTCTCTATAAAGAATCCGGGGTTCTCCGTCTTACCCAGATCGTGGTAATAGGCGGCCGCGCGAGCCAAGAGATTGTTGGCCCCGATCGCCTTTGCCGCCGCGCTGGCCAGCGTCCCCACCATCAGGGAATGATTGAAGGTACCGAAAGCCTTCTCTTGCAGCAATTGCAGGGCCTCGTGGTTGCGATCGGTCAAGTCGAGCAAACGGAGAGTGGTGGTCACGTCGAAGATGCCTTCGAAAAAGGCAATGGACGCCAGGGCCACGAGAGCGGCTATCAGGGTGGAGGCGAACGCCAGCACCCCCGCCTGCAGCATCACCCCCACCGGAGACTGGGCGATGCTGGTGTGAAATATCCACGCAGTGGCCGCTGCGATAACCGCCAAGGCCGCCGCGGAGACCGCCACCGAATTGCGGAAGGCCCGGCGACTCGAGGCCGCCGAGACGAATCCCACCGGCGCCAGGGTGGCCAGCAGCGCGTAGGTGGTCGCGCCGGGGTCGCGGGTGCCGACCGCCGTCACCACCGCCAGGACAATAGCCATCAGGAGCCCAACCCGGTTGTCCAAGAGAACCGCCGTCAAGTACCCGAAAGCCACCGCTGGGAGCAGATATACGCCCACTTCGTATCCGAATACCTCACCTATGAAGGTGGCGCCCCGCACCGCGCCGGCCGCCAGCACGGTGAGAAGCCCGAACAGGGTGAGCAGCGGGATCTGTTCCCAAAGATCGAGGCGGAACCTGTAGAGGAAGAGAGACAACACCGCCACCACCGCCCCCAGGACCACCAGCACACCGGCCTCCTGCACGGGTCTTCCGGTGGCGGCTCCGGTCGCCGATATGACATCGATGACCAGTCGGGTGAGAGGCTCGCCCTCGGCGATTATGGGCTGCCCCGAACGATAGGAGACCGTAACCTCTTCCAAGGCTTCTCGAGCCGCTTGTCGCAACTCCTCCGTGGCCTGGGTGTCGAGCAGGGAATTCGGGCGCAGGAAGGACGCGGCGATGTCGGCGGCCGCTTCGCCAGCCGCCGGGTTGCGCACATTGTCAATGAACACCACCGGCGGATCCGACAGGATACTGCTCTGGGCCGAGAGCAGGTCCTCACTCTTGATCTCGTTGGCAAAAGATTCGACCATCAAGGTAAGGGCCGCCCTCTCGATCTCCACCAAGCCGGGCGCAATGTCCGATACCTGCCGGATCACATCGTTGCGGGCAACCTCCACCATGGTGGCCACCGTGCCAGTGTTCAACTGCGGGTAGGAACGGATCAACTCCTGGTTTTGCACCTGGGCGGAACGGAGAAGCGGAACGAAGGGAACCGGTTGCGTGGCACACTCCGATCCCTGTCCCAAACACACCACTGTTTGGCTTCGCCCGGGAAGGTAAATGGTGAAACCCGCAGGGAGATCAGAATCCTGGCTGTCCACCACCACCTCCCATACCCCTTCCGGCACCTCAATGCTAAAGTGCCCGTTGGCATCGGTCTGGGTGTCATATCCCTCACCGGCGAGAGAGACGACCCGGACCGTCACCAACTCCACTCCCAAGTCCGGGTAGTCGCCCGACTCGGTGATGGCTGCGTCCGAGTCGAAATCGAGGAAAACTCTCCCACTGAGGTTGATCCTGGCCGGTTGTTCCGCAGTGGTCACTGCATTCGTCCCGGGAGTCTCAGCAGCCTGAGCCGCCTCGGTGGTGGTAGTGATTACATCCGATTCCTGTTCCTGACTTTCGGCAGGAGGCGTTTGTTCACCATCGGTGCCGCCTTCGGGAGTTTCTTCCCCTTGCAGGGGTGGAACCGTCTCGGTGGTGGGCGGCGACGTGGTGGTCGTGGGCTGGGCCGCAGCGGTGGTGGTTGTAGTGGTCGTACTGGTGGGAGGAAGCGACAGGGTTCCCACCCACTCCGGTTCGGGCGCCAGCACTCCGCTTCTGATCGCCTCGAACAACTGCGACAGGTCGTCGTTGACCTGTTGTTCTATGCTCTCGTCCCGGGTGGTGACACTCTCCACTCGGGCAGCCTCCTCTTCACGAAGAGTCTCGGTGGCCTCCTGGTCGGTGACCTCGCTGCTCCGCTGAGCGACGTAATTGCGGGTGGCCAACTCTCCTACTCTCAGATCGACTTCTCCGCTGGCGGCGCCGATGGTCAGGGTGGCCCAGGCCAGCAACACCGTGGACACCAGCAGCAGGCCGCGGATCAGCGACTTTTCTCCCGTCCTGGGAGGTCGTCTATCTCCTGTAGTCATTTCTCGGCCCTTCTCGCCCGGCCTCCCGACGCGAAGTTGGAAGTCTCATAACGCTGGTAGGCATCGATAATGTCGGCGACCACCCGATGCCGCACCACATCCCGGCTGGTCAGTTCCACAAAGGCCACCCCGGCAATCCCGTCAAGAATGTGCCGGACCACTTCCAGACCGGAAGAGCGGCCCGAGGGGAGATCGGTCTGGGTGAGATCTCCGGTGATGATCATCTTGGAGTTGAAACCCAGCCGGGTCAAAAACATCTTCATCTGCTCGGGAGATGTGTTCTGCGCCTCGTCCAGGATGACGCAGGCATCGTTGAGCGTTCGGCCCCTCATATAGGCGAGAGGTGCGATCTCGATTGTTCCCCGATCAATCAAACGGGATGTCTCATCGGGTCCCAGCATCGCCCACAACGCATCATAGAGGGGGCGCAGGTAAGGATCCACCTTGGCGGAAAGGTCGCCGGGAAGAAAGCCAAGACGCTCCCCCGCCTCCACCGCCGGGCGGGTCAGGACGATTCGTTGACAACTCCCCTGTGTCAGAGCTTCCACTGCCGCCGCCATGGCCAGATAGGTCTTGCCCGTCCCGGCCGGGCCCACCGCGAAGGTGGCGGTGTTCTCCCGAATGGATTGGACATAGAGCAACTGGCGGTGGGTCTTCACTCTTACCAGTCTGCCGCGCCCCACCGACAAGGTAGCGCTCAACACGACGGCGGGATCGGGAAGATCATCTCGGACCATCTGCACTACCGAACCGACCTGTCCGGCCAGAGAGGCGCCCTCCTGTACGAGCAGGAGAAGTTCATTGATCACCGACTCGGCCAAACCAACCTCGTCCGAAGGGCCCCGGAGTGAAACGTTGGCACCGCGCGCCACCATCCGCACCTCCGGAAAGGACTCCTGCAGCACCCGAAAATAGGAATCGCTGGTCCCCAGCAAATCCCGCAACAGGTGTTGGCTGGGAACCACCACCTCTCGGTGAACAGTCTCAGTGCTCATCTAGACAGATCGAACCCGCGACGCCCCGGCAGTAAGAGGTATCCACAGATTCATCCCGGCGGCCACCCCATCCGGCGGCCGCCCAACAAATGTAGATGGAGGTGAAACACTGTCTGGCCTGCGTCCGGTCCGACATTGGCGACCAGCCTCCAGCCATTGTCAAGTCCTTCCAGGGACGCCACCACCTTGGCCAGGCTCACCAGGTCCCCCATCATTTGAGAGTCGTCCACCTCCTCCAACGATTCGACATGCCGACGGGGAATGATCAGGACATGGGTGGGCGCCTGTGGATTTATATCGCGGAATGCAACGGCGCCTTCGGATTCCGCCACTATGTCGGCAGGGACTGATCCCTCCACGATCCTGCAGAAGAGACAATCGCTATTCACCGAACCTCCCATGCAAAGCGGTCCGTGCGGTTATATGTGCCACCTTTTGGCCAACCCTACCAAAATGCCCTCCTTCCTACCGTCTTTTGCCGGATCTCCGGCGTCTTGCCCTTCGAAAAGATCGAGGCAGCGGAGACTCCCCTCGCAGGTCGGCCAGTTCTCTCAGCAGGTCCTCCTCTTCACGGGAAACCGTCCTGGGAATCTCAACCTCCACCTCCACCAACATGTCCCCCCTCCGTCTTCCACCCATGAGAGGCGTTCCATGTCCCGGCAGCCGACTGACCCATCCCGGCTGGGTACCGGGCGGGACGCGAAGAGTGTGGAAGCCGCCCTCGAGCAGCGGTATCTTCACTTCCGCTCCCAGAGCCGCCTCTGCGATCCCGACCGTGACCCGATGGTAGAGATGGTCCCCCTCTCTCTCAAACCGGCTGTCGGAACGAACCAGCACCTCCACATACAGATCCCCCGGCATGCCTCCCAGGGGAGCGGCCGCCCCCCTGCCTCTCAGGCGGAGACGAGTTCCCTCCGAAACCCCGGCCGGTATTTCGACCTTCAGAGCCTGACGCTCGGGATGGACACCCGCGCCTTGGCACTTTCCACAGATCTGGGTGACTTCCCGACCTCTCCCCCCGCATCGGAGACAGGTGGAGGTAGTCACCATCGACCCGAAGAAGCTGGAACGCGTGGAGCGCAGCATCCCTGATCCCCCACACCCCCGGCACGAAGTTATCTCAGACCCGGCGGCCGCCCCCGTCCCCACCACAAGTGGAACAGGCCGCCTGGGCTTCGAATTCCACTCTCTTTTCAACGCCGAACGCCGCCTCTTCCAAACTCAGTCCGACTCTCACCAGGATGTCCTGCCCGCGGGAACGTTGAGAGGCGCCTTGACCCCCAAAGAAACCCGACCCTCCGAATACCGAGCGAAGCAGGTCGTCGAGATCACCGAACATACCCGAGATGTCGATCTGCTCCCCCTGGTCATAGGACCGGCGGCGATCCGGGTCGGACAGCACCTCGTATGCTTCCGCCACTTCCCTGAATCGGGCTTCCGCCTGAGGATCTCCGGGATTGGCGTCGGGATGGGTCTGGCGGGCGAGTTTTCTGAAGGCCCTCTTGATCTGGTTGGAGTCGGCTTCGCGATCCACTCCCAGAATCTGGTAATAGTCCTTGGCCATCGGTACCGGTTGTTCAGACGGCGATGCGATCGGCCAGCCCGGCGCTTACTCTCTGCAACACCGAGATGGCACGGCCGTAGTCCATGCGCATCGGCCCCAGGACTCCAATCCGTCCGGCGGAGTTTCCGGCCATGAACGAGGTGGAGATCACTGCCAGATCCATTTCCAGATCGGGAATCTCCTCCCCGATGCGGATGTTGATGCCCGGATCGGCGGCCAACAGGTTGAGCACTGCCGCCTCCCTCTCCAGCACCCCCAACACCTGGGCGACCGCATCCAGATCATCCCACAGATGGGCCGATCGTCCGGTTCCCATCACGTAGACATCGGACGCTCGCCGCGCAGTTCTCTCCAGGGTGTCCCAAACCTCCTGGAAGCAACTTTGAAAGGACGGACCCCCGACCCCGGGCGCGGCAACGGCGGGCGGGGCCGGCAAACCGAGCGGTGATCCCAGGGCGTGACTGCGAAGCAGCGTCTCCATTTCCGAAATCTCCGTTCCGGTCAAAGGCGCCGGAAGGCGGCAGATCTCCTGCAGTACCCGCGCCGATTCCGTGACCACGACCAGCAGGGCCATACGCAGTTGCAGGGACACCAGGTGAATGCTGCGAATGCGCTCCGCAGCCAGGTGGGGACCCACCACCACCGCCGGCAACCGGGTGATGTCGGACAGGAGGCGGGTAGTGGAGTGAAGCAACCGGTCCAATTCCAACTCCACCTCGGCGAAAAAAGACGAGATGCGGGAGCGAACCGCCCGGCGCAACTGGAAGGCCGCATGGTTGTCCACGTAAAAGCGGTAGGCCGCAGCCGTGGGAATCCGGCCGGCCGAGGTGTGAGGTTGGTCTGCATACCCGTCCTCTTCCAACCGGGCCAACTCTTTTCGGACGGTGGCGGGGGAGACTTCCAGATCGCTGTGCTCAAGGACCATCTGGGAGCTCACCGGGGCTCCGGTCCGTATGTGGCACTCCACGAGGGAACGCAATATCTCGGCGCGGCGATCCTCCAGCATTGCCCTCAGAGTACCAAACTATGAAAGGCTTTCCTCCAGGGACCCGGTTCGGCTCTCACCCGGTGGCCGGATGGCCAGGATGGCCCGGCTCACCTCGTCGGTCAACAGGGGACGCTCCACTCGAAGACGTCCCCGGTGCGAACTGATTACCTCTGCCGCCCTGAGCCTGCGGCCCGGCCCTGAATGCCACAGCACTCCACCCGCCTTGCCTTTCTTCACGCCGGCCCGCCTCCGGATGCCCAGCAGCAGGCGCTCCGTCTCCGCCGACCACCCTTCTACTTTCTCGTATCTTCTGCCCGGTGATGCACCGCTTTCCACAGCATCCAGGTAACGGCGCAGGTCCCGTACGTTCTCCCACCTTCGCCCCTGTTGAAAGGAGTGAGCCCCGTTTCCGAACCCCAGGTACTCTCCCTGGCCCCACACGGAGAGGTTGTAGCGGCAAGGGTGCCCGGGCCGGGCGGCGTTGGAGACTTCATATCGCACCAGTCCCGCCGCCCGGCACACCTTGTCCGCCTCCTCCCAGCAATCGGCCTGCCTATCGGCGTCCGGAGCGCTTGCGCCGGATCGGACCTTCTTCCACAGCACGGTTCCCGGTTCCACCGTCAGGGCGTAGGTGGAGAGATGGTCCGGCTCGCAAGCTAAGGCGCGCCGTAAAGTGGCCGACCACGACGCGGCGTCCTCGGGTGGGGATCCCATTATCAGATCCAGGTTCACCGACCGGAATCCGGCGCTTCGGGCAGCGGCCACCGACCGGGTGATGTCTTCGGGGCTGTGCCGGCGCCCCAGGTAGGCAAGCACCACCGGGTCGAAGGACTGGGCGCCCAACGACACCCGGTTGAACCCGGCGGCCACCAGTTGCGACGCCTTGCCCGGTGTCCAATCCTCGGGATTGGCCTCCAGACTCACCTCCGCTCCCGCGGCGAGACCAAAACGACAGATCGCCTCTTCCAGGATCTTCCGCAACCATCGGACCGGCATCCGAGACGGGGTGCCTCCCCCGAAGTTGACGGCCTCCAGGGGCCCCCATTCAGGGGCGGAGCGGATCTCGGCGATCAGCGCCTTGGAATAGCGGGAGGCGAGATGGTCCTCTCCCGCAGCCACCGCGAAGTCACAGTAGGGACAGACCTGCTCGCAGAACGGAATGTGCAGATAGAGCGAGCGCCATTTGCTCGCCTGTTCCGCCAGGTCAGGGTCATCCGGAGAGAGCAACGGTTGGTCGGGAAGGCTCAATCCCTTACCTGAAGAGCCGCCACGAACGCCTCGGACGGCACTTCCACCGATCCCACCATTTTCATCCGCCGCTTCCCTTCCTTCTGACGTGCCAGCAGTTTTTTCTTGCGAGTGACGTCGCCGCCATAGCACTTGGCCAGCACATCCTTGCGCTTGGCCCGGATGGTTTCTCGGGAGATCACCCGGCTTCCGACAGCCGCCTGGATGGGAACGTCGAACAATTGCCGGGGTATGAGCTTTTTGAGCCGCGTGACCATCTCCCGTCCGTATCCGTAGGCCTTTTGACGATGCACCACTGCCGAGAAGGCATCCACCGGCGAGCCGTTGAGTAACAGGTCCACCTTCACCAGGTCCGATCGTTGGTAGCCGTCCGGTTCGTAGTCGAGGGAGGCAAAGCCCCTGGTCTTGGACTTGAGTTGATCATAGAAGTCGAACACCACCTCCGCCAGGGGAAGGCGGCAAGTCATCTCCACCCGTTCGGCGCCAAGATAATTGATCGGACCAAGTTCGCCGCGCCGAGAAGTGAGTATCTCCATCACCGCCCCCAGGAATTCGGGCGGCACCAGAATCAGCGCCCTTATCCAGGGTTCTTCCACCTTCACTTCTTTCCCCGGCGCGGGGAAATCGGCCGGGGACCTGACTTCATCGGGTTCTCTCCCGGGAAGGGTTACGCGGTATGCCACCGAGGGTGCGGTTGTGACCAGATCCAGGTCATACTCCCTTTCCAGCCGTTCCCGCACGATCTCCATGTGCAGAAGACCCAGGAAGCCACACCTGAACCCGAATCCCAGTGCCTGGGAGAACTCCGGGGCGATCTGCAGGGAAGCGTCGTTTAGCTGAAGTTTCTCCAGGGCCTCTCGCAAGCGGGGATAGTCGTCGCCGTCGGTGGGAAATATCCCTGCGAACACCATCGGCCGGGGATCGGTATAGCCTGCCAGGGCTCGGGTTGTCGGTCGATACGCGGAGGTGACCGTGTCCCCCACCCGCACCCGGTCGATTTCCTTGGCGCCAGTTATCAGGTACCCCACCTCTCCGGCCCCCAAGGCCCGCACCGGCGCGGAGGCAGGGGTGAGCACTCCGACTTCGGCGGCGTCTCGCTTCTCGCCGCTGGCCATGAACATCACCCGCTCCCCTGCCGCAAGGGTTCCCTCCATAACCCGGACGTAACACACAACTCCCCTGTATATGTCGTAATAGGAGTCGAAGATCAGTGCCGAAAGCGGCAGATTCTCGTCACCGGACGGAGGCGGGACCATCTCCACGATGCGTTGGGTGAGTTCATCGATCCCCTCCCCCGTCTTGGCGGAGATGAAAATGGCGTCGGCCGGGTCGCCGCCCAGAATCCTTGACAGTTCTTCGGCAGCCTGTTCCGGTTCGGCCGAGGGAAGGTCTATCTTGTTGACCACCGGGATGACTTCGAGTCCTGCTTCCACGGCCAGATAGGCGTTGGCCACCGTTTGCGCCTGCACGCCCTGGTTGGCGTCCACCAGCAGAAGCGCCCCCTCGCAGGCGGCCAGCGATCGGGAGACCTCATAGGAGAAGTCCACGTGGCCGGGAGTATCGATCAGGTTGAGGATGTAGGTGCGGCCATCGGATGCCGGGTGGTCCAACCGGACCGCCTGCGCCTTGATGGTGATCCCGCGTTCTCGCTCCAGGTCCATGGTGTCGAGCACCTGGTCTCGCATGTCTCGCTGGGAAACTGCCCCTGCCGATTCCAAGAGACGATCGGCCAGGGTGGACTTACCGTGGTCGATGTGGGCGATTATGCAGAAGTTCCTGATCAGGGAACGAGAAGACAAGCTGTGCGCAACCTGGGTGAGAGGAAATGGTCAGGCAGTTAGTTTACCTACCAGGAGTGATCGGCGCCCCGGTGATCGACCAGCCCTGCTTTCGGGGAGTTCGATTAGGGTAGCGGTTTGCTCTTTTGCGGTCTCAGGGTGCATGGGCAGGCCTGTCGAATCTGTAAAGGTGTTGAACGCTGTTTGGCAGGTGGCGGGAGTATGGCGGTAGGTTGCGGAGGTTGCCGTCCGGGCGGTGGCGCGCTGTTTATGCGCGTTTGATCCGGCGGGCAGATAGCGAGGGGGTGTTGAGTCTGGTGTTCAGAGTGCTTCCAGAAACCCCTATTGGGGATGGGCGTGGATCAAGAGTGGCAAAAACGGGCTGGCAGGAACCATGGAGACAGGACGCGGGTTCGGTCATTTCCTCTGTTTGATCGGGCGTCGGCGCGTGGATCGGCGGTGCGTGGGTGGGGGGCGGTAGCGGTTGGGGGTACGGTGCCGTGGTCGCCAGTCGGTGCTTGATGGGCGGCGGAGGGTGTATGTGCCGGTGGAGGTTTTGTGTACTGTCCAATCCTGGTCGTGGACTTTGTGGTGGCATCTGCTGCACAAAAGACACATGTTGTCCAGGTTGGTGGGACCCCCGTCTTGCCAGTGGACGATGTGGTGCGCCTGACACCAGGAGGCCTTGGCGCCGCAACCCACACAGTGTTTGTCACGGGCGACCAGCGCAGCCCGCTGGGAACCACTGGCCGTTCGCCGGGCCCGACCCAAATCCAACGGCACCGACGAACCCGAAAAGATCGCGGGGAGGATCTGAGCGTCACAGGCCAACTGTCGTAGCGTATTGGCGGGGAGGGGGGTTCCGTTCTCCAGGCGAGGGTTGCCCAACTGTTGGCTGACCGTGTCGTAGTCGGCGATCAACAACAACCTCACGCCCTGGGAACCGGGCTTGTCTTTTCCTTGGCGGGTGACCAGTTCGGCTATGGCGTCGGCCATCCGCTGACCCGCAGTAGCCCGATCGGTGGGGTCTTCTTTGTGCCATAGTTGTTTCATCATGTGAGACACCGCTGTCTCGACCCGGGCACCCGTGACCGGGTCGAAACGCCCATACAACACGGTCATCCCGTCGTCCTGGTCGGTGGTGAGCTTGGCGAACCGCCGGGAACGCTGATGCTCCAACTTCGACACACCATCATCTTGGGCACAGGCCTGTTCGTGTTTGCGTACCGTAGCCGCGAACTTGTCAGGAGACTGGGAACGGGCACCGTCCAACAATTCGTCCTCGACGATGGTTCCCCTCTGATTGGCGCCCGCCAAAATACGCGCGTTGTCAGCAGAGATCTCTCCCTTTTGGAAACCCTCCCTCGTCTTGGGCAGCTCCTCCAATTCTTTAGCGGTCTCCACCTCAGACCGGGCCTTCCGACGGCCCAACAAACCGTCCTCCCGCAAAATCGTCTCCACCTTCTCCGCCCCCTGCCGGCGGCGCAACTCCGACACCGCCTGGGCGCGGACCGCCGCCACTTGGTTCTGGACGCGGATGGTGGACTGTATACGCTGCCGCAACTGCTCGGAAGTAGCATCTACGACCGGCATGCTGGGCGCCAGCAACTTGGCCAGGTTGGCGGACCGCCGACTCTCGACTGCTTGTTTCATGCTTACAGTATGCAAAAGGGGTGTGACAAAACATCCCGCATATCACTAAGTTGTGAAAACAAACACTACATTTTTTCGCAAGAGTCCACCAAACGGTTGCCGCAAGACACCCGACCCACCGGGCGCTTGGTGACAGAAGCGGCCTCCGGTCAGTTGAGATTCCTCTCATCACCCCCGCCCTCATCCCCAACCCCATCCAGCATAAAATACGCCCTAGCACCGCTCAAGACGATGCTCGCTTCAGCCACCGGCTGATGACTGCCCTCTTCGAATTGGGATCGCTGCCTGAATCAGGTAGAATGGCTGATCGGGCGGGAGGGTCCTCCAGCAAGCACACGATATCCCCGAAAGTTCGTACAGCCTATGGCCAACATCAAGTCGCAAGAGAAGCGAAATCGCCAGAACGAGCGTCGTCGCATGGCGAACAAGAGCGTCCGGTCGGAGATGAAGACGCGCATCAAAACGGCGGTTGAAGCCGCCCGATCCGGCGATCCAGAGGCCGAGTTGAAGGTGCGTCTGGCGCAAAAACGCATCGATTCGGCTTGTTCCAAGGGTGTGATACACGCCAACAAGGCCGCCCGTCTCAAGTCTCGACTCTTCCGGGAAACCGATTCGGTCCGATAGACCAGGACAACTTCGAGGCCGAGTTACTCTATCGTCTCCCTCTGCGGGCCACGGTGGCAAAGCCCCGGTACGCAGCGCTCAACTCGGTGACGGTCCGTTCCAGAACAGCTTGGTGAAGCGGGGCGGGAAAGAGTTTCAGGGTGCGGTCGGCACTCACCACCAACGACAGTGCCTGATGGGCCGCTCGTACCTGTTCACTCCTGCTGACCGAGTTGAAAGGCTTTCTTTGAGCCCAGATCCTGTCGAGTCGGCGCCGACTGGAACGCACCCGGCTCTTGGCGGTCGAACGCAGCCTGGTCTCCGCCTTCTGATCGAGGGGACCGGGGGCCGACTCCAACATCCGGGAGAAAACACCTGCTTCCTCCATCTCCCCGAAATGCCCTCGGTCACGGGCTTGGGACGCCTTGAGCCGCAGCCTCAGGTCGGATTCCAGCGTGCCCAGCAGAATGTGGGGGCGGCCATCGGAAGAACGGGCGTTGGCCAGATAGTCTCCCAACCTGCGGAGAGCGGCGCCGGCGTTGCCGGCCACGATCTCATCCAGGATCCGGAAGACCGGCTGATCGGGACGGTTGCGAAACCGCTCCACGATCATCTCGGCGCTGACAGGACGGTTCTCTCCCTGCAACTGCTCCAGGGCGCGTCGTAAGGCCGAGCGGTCCGTGCCGAACCTTTGCACCAGGGCGGCCCTGGCCTGATAACCCATCCGCAAACCTTTCTCTTTGATCTGTCCGATCAGCCAGCCGTGGATCTGGTTTTCCCAAAGCGGGCGCATGGTTTCTACCTTGCCGATCTCCTTGATCTTCTTCGACAAGGCGGTGGGAAGCGACCGCTGAGCGACCATCGCCACCGCCACCGCCGACGGGTCAATGGCGGGAAGCAGTTCGACCAGAGCCCGCCACTCGGCAGCCAGGAGGAAGTTGGCGTCCACCAGCAACAACCCCTGCTTTTGGCCGAAGAGGCTGGAGGACTGCAGAAGCGGCACGATCCCGGCTATGTCCGCCCGGAAAGCACCGTGCTGGTCGGGCCCTCCCGATGAGACTGCTCCCCCACCCCGCGACGACGGCACGTCGATTCTGACAACCTGATCGGTCTCCACTCCCGCCCGGCGCAGATGCCGCCTGGCATTGGCCAGTGCCTCCTCCCGCTCCCCCGGACCTCCCCGATCCGCAATCACCACCGCCAGCACCTCGCTCACGACCTTCACGCTAGCAACCCGCAACGACAAATGGGACAGGCCCTGGCGAGAACGCAGTTCAGATATGGATGCTCAGCTTTGGCCTACCACCGCTTCGCAGCGTTTTCGATAGGCAAGCTCACCACTACGTCGCCGTGCTGATCGGTGCGAACCACCCGGGCGCCTCCCTCCGCCAGCGCTTCCTCCACCCACCGAACGGGATGACCATAGTCATTGGGGCCCACACTGATGATCGCCAGTCGACCGGCGTTCTCCTTCAGCCACCGAGGATCGGAGGTGGCTGCGCCTTGATGAGGTACTTTCAGCACGTCCGGCCCCACTGTCCCCAATTCGGCTTGAGCCACCTCCTGGATGTCAGCAGCCATCAGAAAAGTAGTGCCGGCCATCTCGACCGTCAGCACAATCGACTGATCGTTGATGTGCTTGTACCGGCGCACCGGCCCCAACACCTCCACTTCCAACTCCCCGGCCCGTAACACCTGTCCGGGAAGAGGTCGATAGACCGGGATGCCTTCCTCCGCAATCTCTTTCCTGAGCCTTCGATAGGCCGGAGTTTGGTGGGGATGGGAAGCATCCCACACCGCTCCCACCGGCATGGCGCCCACCACCGCCTCCAGCCCCCGGACATGATCGGCGTGCGGATGGGTAATCACAACTATGTCCACCTCCCGCACCCGGTAGTTCCGCAACTTCTCGGCCAGTCTCGCAGGATCGGGACCTCCGTCTATCAGCATGGTCACCTCCGCCGCCAGCACCAGAGTGGAGTCTCCCTGGCCAACATCCAGGAACACCACGGCCGGCGCCTCCGCTCTCTGGGCACCGACAAGAGGAACAAGTGCAGGAAACGTCGGTAACGCCACAAACAGAATCGCACTCACCGCCAGCAAGGGCAGGCGAACGACCCTCCATCGCCAAGCCCCAAGGCCCACCACCAAGGCCGCACCAGCCCCCAGCCACCCCAACTGGGGAAAGGGTGACAGAAACCCGGCCACCGCCAATACCCCTTCCGCGGCCCAGGCGGCCAGCCAAACCAGGGAATCCCAACCGGTCAGGGCGCCAATCCCTCCCAGGCTGGTGGAGAACGCCACCAACGGACCAGCAACCAGGTTGGCCACCGGAGAAAGGAAGGGAATCGACCCGAAGAACCACAACAGGACCGGAGCCACCGCTACTTGAGCGGCAAGGGCCGTGACCAGTGTCTGCCAGATCCAGCGGGGCCGGCGCCTGATGGGGATCCGCATGCCCACCATCACCCCCAAGGTGGCCGCCACCGACAGAGCGAATCCCACGCTGAGGGCCAACTCGGCAGAGACCAGAAGAGCCAGGGTGACGGTCGTTCCAAGGGCCGCCCAACTGCTCAGGGGAAAGCCGATCGCCTGGGCGCCCAACACCAGACCGGCCAACAGACCGGCCCGCACCACCGATGGTTCCCAGCGGGTCACCACTATGAAAACCCCCAGAGCGACGAATCCCACCAGCGCCCGGATCCTCGGTCGGCCGGCTATCGGCCACAAGAGTATCCACAGGGCGCCGAGAAAGAGGACCACGTTCCCTCCCGACACCGCAACATAGTGACTGAGACCGGACCGCCGCAGGTCGGCAGTATCAGCGATGGAGAGATCGGAGGTGTCCCCCACCAGAAACCCGGCGACCAGCGCTCGCCCATCCGCCGGCCCGGAGCGAAGATTGGTCGCCACTCTTTGCCTCAGCGCGTTGCCGGTCGCCACCAACCATCCCTGCGACCTGGCCACTGGAACCAGTTCCCCGGACCACATGCGAGCCGCATACACCGCGGCGCCCCAGCGTCCCGGTTTCCTCGCCAAGCGACCGGACGCTTCGAAGATCTCACCGGCCGCCAGTTCTCCAGCACCGGATACATCCACTCTTATAACCGGCCCCAGCCACTTCCTCCACTCATGACCCTCGATCGATCGGTAAGCCAGCGGTCGAGCCAGCAACCAGACGTGTTCCTCCGTCCCCATCGGATCGGTGCGAGCCACGGCTCGAATGGCCAGATCTCCCTCGACGAGAGGCACAGAGAGCATCGCCGCCTCCCGGTGCGCCGACCCCCACCCCGCCACAGCGCCGGCCACCAACCCGGCCGCCAACACCAAGGTCATCCCCGAACGGCTGACAATAAGCATCGCCGCCCCAAGGACGACGACGGCCCACAGTCCCTCCCAATGCCTGCCGACCAGTGCGCCGAGCCATACCAGTGCGGCCACCGCCAGAAACCGAGAATCTCGCCACACAGGCAGGGCCAGACGCCAACTCGATCCCTCTCGATTTGGCTCCATCAGGGAACGACGACGTATTCCCGAAGGCCGGCAAGCTTCTTTTCGCCTATACCGGACACGTCCAAGAGATCCTCCACCTCCCGGAACAGCCCGTTGGCCTGCCGATACTGGACGATCCTGGCAGCCAGGACCGGCCCCAGCCCGGGAACTGCTTCCAACTCCTGGGAGGTGGCCCGGTTGATGCTGATCCGGTCAGAGGACTCCGCACCCTCCCCATTCCAACCATCCCCCATTCGGGGTCCGGTTCGAAGTCCGGGTACCACCACCTGACTGCCATCCACCACCGGCGCCGCCAGGTTGATCTCTCCCAGCCGAGCATCGGACAAAGCCCCTCCGGCCGCCATGATCACGTCTCCCACCCGGGCCGGCGAGCCGACTTTCACCAACCCCGGATTCAACACTGCCCCCGATACGTGCACGACGATATGCTTCTCCCGTTGGCCCACCGCTTCCTCTACATCCACCGGCGCGAGCGAAACGACCCCTACATCACCCGCCGGGGTGACCTCCGGGGGACGGGGTTGCCACATCCCAAAGAAGATCCCAGCCCCCACCGCCGTGGCCAACAGCACCGCCGACAGTCCCCAATGCGTCCTGCCCATACCCCACTATGGATATGTTTCCGCCCCCAAGTCCACTGTTTCAGCCCTCTTAGGAGGCTGAATTTGCCCAACCTTTCGCCCAGAGCCGGTCACCGGTCAGTTGCGGGCACTCCCGCACTCCGACCACGGCGGCTTCACGAAATCATCCGATCTCAATCTGGCATTGCACGATCATGGCTCGACCATTCCGTATGGCGTCCAAGGAGACTTGTATCTGTACAGTGGCGCCGACTCGGAATACCCATCCGTCGATGCAACCATCACCTCTTCATCAAACAGCCGACGTACTCCGAATTCCTGTTCGCGAAGCCGTTCCCTGTGACGGAGAGCCTCCCTGCGCATAACCGGAAACTCCGCAGCGGCCTTACCATAGAGGTTTGCCATGATGTCGGTACCCGCTTGGTGATCTGTCGCCATGATCATGTGATAGATGGAATGACCTTGCTCATTGAAGACCTCAAATGGATGCGACCATTTGTAGCCAAGGTCCTTCTCAAGCCTCCACCGCATAAGATTCACATATTCCTCGCGAGCATCACTCGGTGAAATCCCTCCTTTCACACGAGCTACATAGATGGAACGCCACTGTTCGTTCCCAAACATCCTTGTCAGCTTCTCGGCATGTTCGTCAAGCACTTCACCGGTGACCGGCAGCATCCGTATGAACATTCCTGCCGCAAACAACAGCCATACTTCTGTCTTGGTATATCCTTTGGGTTTGAATCCTGCCAGAGCCTTGAGGGTCGACCAGTGAGTATGCGGCCCATTAGGATCAACAAACGCGAATGTAGGAGCCCAGTTGAAACGTTGCAGTCGCTTGAGTTCTTGAGGAATCAATTCATTACAGTCTCCACCCAGCACCTTCAGATCACGGCCCGGGTATCGTTCCCGTAGTGATCGCTCGAGTTCAGGTGCATTGGTTTCAGTCTCGAAGAATCTCAAGCGGGTAAAAGGAGGATTGTCCGTTGACAGAGCTATAACTGCTGAACCCTCGATATCCTCACCGGTCAGTCGATCGCGATTCACAGGCTCTCCGGCAAAAGCGTCGATATATATTCTTTCGGATGCCTTGTATTTCGTCGTTGTGGTGAATGCATCCAGATACCGGCGCAGTATGTCCAATTTGCCCCTCGTCCAAAATCCCCAATACCGCACTTAACTCGCCTTGGCTACGGCTGCATCACGTACAGGCATAGCGTCGTATAGTTGACCGTCTAAGGTACGGCCTCCCGACTTGGAAGTGCGGCCGCCCCACTGCTTGAAGAAAAAAGCAACGTCCGCGGCGGCGCACTGATCCCGTAAATCGAGAGCCCATGCTTCTTCCATAGGTCGAGCGTTAAGACCGCTTTCGCCGCCTGCGATCAACCAGTGGATGTCGGTGAGATCCAAGTTGGGAAGAGGGCCCAGGAGAGGTTCGGCGCTGATAAACCGGATCGCTGCGGGGACAGTTCGAAGGTGGTCGATTCGGAAGGTGTAGCGGCGGGTTTCAACGCTCACCCCCATCCAGACGTTTGGAGGCCAGTCCAACTGGGGCGCGAGTTTCGAGAGCCTCTTGGAACGCTTGGTAAGTATTTGGTAAGTGTGATGGGAGGTGTCAGCCATGACCTCGAAAACACGTTGGATGAAATCGATAGGCACCTCAGGGTGAAACAGGTCGCTCATCGAGTCGACAAACACGAACTTGGGCGACTTCCATCGGTAAGGATCATCCAGTACTTTGGGGTGGAGCGTGAGTCCGAAACCGGGGCCACTGGTGCGAGGGTCGCCGTCGTTCTGGTACTTGGGTTGGCCCATCGCCTTGAGACGCTTCGCGAAGGAGAGCGCGTAGCAGTTGTCACATCCTATGGACACCTGGTCACAACCGGTGGTGGGGTTCCAGGTTGTTTCTGTCCATTCAATCCCGGATCGATTGCTCATGACGCTTGCCTCCCCGCAGTTCCCTGTTGGCTCTTACGATTATGGAGCTTAAGAGGGGGGTGTGACACTTCCGGTTTCATCCGGCGCTGCCTTCGGCGGCGCGGGTCGAAGTTTCCCCGATGTCCTCGAGCATCTCGGTCAGGGCGGTCAGTTCGGCCAAGGCCGACTGCAGTTCCTCCAGCATTTCTTGGGCTATCACGCTGGGGTGAGGAAGGTTGTCGAGGTCTTCCAGGCTTTCGTCGCGGAGCCAGGTGAGGTCCAGGCTGACCTTGTCGCGAGCCATCAACTCGTCGTGGGTGTACCGCTTGAACCGTTCGCTCTCCACTCGCTGGTGGCGGTTGTCTGGGTTGTAGCAGGCAACGAAGTCGTCGAGGTCTGCCCGAGTGAGGGGTTTCTGCTTGAGCGTGAAGTGTTTGTTGGTGCGCAGGTCGTAAACCCACAACTCCCGGGTCCAGGCGTGGGCGCCGCCTTCGCGGCGGTCGAAGAAGAGGACGTTGGCCTTCACTCCCTGGGCGTAGAAGATGCCGGTGGGAAGACGAAGCAAGGTGTGAACATCGCAATCGTGTAGCAAGCGACGGCGGATGGTCTCCCCTGCGCCAGCCTCGAACAGCACGTTGTCGGGCACGACCACTGCCGCCGAGCCCCCGACTCGGAGCAGACTGATCACATGCTGGACGAAGTTCAGTTGTTTGTTGCGGGTGGTGGCCCAGAAGTCCTCGCGCTCATAGCTGTCGGACGACGAGCGGCCGAACGGAGGATTGGTCAGCACCATGTGGAACCGTTCGCCGGGATCTTCGCGGAGAGCGTCGTCCACATGGATGGGCGAATCGGAATCGGGGCCAGCGAGACCGTGGAGCAACAGGTTCATGGCGCACAACCGTGCAGGCAAGTCGGCGATCTCCCAGCCAGTGAACGCGCCGGAGCGCAGGTGACTGCGTTGGTCAGGGTCGAGCGAGGGAAAGCGAGTTGCGATCGACTCGTAAGCGCCGAGGAAAAACCCGCCGGTCCCGCAGGCCGGGTCGCAGATGCGATCCATCGGGTCGGGACGCATCACATCAACGATTGCCGAGATGAGAGCTCGAGGGGTGAAATACTGACCCGCCCCGCGGGCCCCTTCCTGAGCTGTTTTCTCAATCAGGCCCTCGTATGCGTCACCCTTGGCATCAGCCTCAAGGCTCAACCACTCGTGATCGTCCACAAAGTCCTTAATGAGCAGTTCGAGCTTGGCCGGACTCTGGATCCGATTGCGGGCCTTGCGGAATATCACCCCGAGCATGCCCGGTCGGGAGCCCAGATTCCCAAGAATGTCGGTGTAATGAACCTCAAGCGCCACCCCGGAGCGCCGCAAGAGCGATGGCCAGTCGAGACCTTCAGGCACAACTGGAGTGTCACCAAGAAGCCGGCGCTGCTCATCGGCCATCTTAAGAAACAACAGATAGGTGAGTTGTTCTACATAATCACCGTATGACAGGCCGTCATCCCTAAGCACATCGCAAAAGTTCCAGAGTTTTTGCACCAAGGTATGCTGAGACGTAGTCATATCTTTGCTCTCCGCCGGAACCCCTTGCCCAGTTGAGATACTGTAATTCGTTCTAGCAGTGTCGAAGCTGGCTCATCGTCGGAATCTTGCGGAACCATGCGACCGGCAAAGGCCTCGGTGAGCACCGATCGGCGGAGAGTCTTAACTCGATTTAGTCCCTCTTGCAATGACGTCTCAATAGAATCGAGGCAGGAAAAACTCGTGCCGATTTCTTCAATAATGACCATCTGTTCCTTAAGGGGCGCCAAAGGTATTGCTGTTGAGAGCAGATCGCGCTTCTTCAGATTGTTGATATTAGTCCCTGCTGCCAGCTCCTGCCATCTCTTCCGGTTTGCCTGGGATTGCAAGAAAGAACCAAGGAACCTCGGATATACTTGAGTAGTAGGTCGCAACACCGCCATAAAGGCTCCGTGTGCACCATGCCAATGGTCAGCGACTATGGCCGACTTTCCCACGACGGAGAGGCTACCACTAGAGGTGGCGATCAAAACGTCTCCTTCACGCAGATATTGGTTGGCAGCCACCCGTTCTTTAGGAACATAGACAAGATTCTCAGTAAATCGTGTACGACCGGGTTCAACGTTGCCAGAGCGAGCTATCGGTACTAACCCAGGTGCTTCTTCGGTTGAAGAATCCACCTTTTTAAATGTGACACCTCGGATGTAATGGGCGACATCTGCTGCTGTTGCCCACTTCCAACCAGGTGGAAGGTCACGATTGGCGTGAAAGGCATTGGCTAGAATAGCTGCGCGAAGAGATTCTAGCTTATAAAGCAAGGATTGAAATACTGACTCAACCTCATCAAGCCGAGAGAAAAGATCTTCTATAATCTCAACAATCCGCTTTTGCTCGGCAATGGGAGCTACTGGAAGCATTTGGTCCAGGATTGGACCCGACTTAGCGCGGGTGTGTGAACCAGTGACACCTTCCACTGACAGCTCGATCCACTCTCGGAATATAGGCGAGGAGAGATAGTAGCATAGATAAGAAGCTAAGACTTTGTTGCTTGGCCGCAACACGAGGTATTCCGTTGAAGCAATCTGTGGTATCCCATCCGCAGGACCTACACACCACACGCGATTAATTCTCGGATTTATCTTGCAAAGTAGCACATCCCCTGCCTCAACAGATCGCTTGCCACTTCTAATGTTTGCACCGTCAATGCGCTCAGGTCGACCGAGTGCAAAGGCTGGAACGCTATAGAGGTCGTAGACTACTTCCGGTATCGGTCTTGTCTGACCTTTGACTTCAACTCCTAAGGACCCCAGCCGCGCGGATTCCCACCCTTTGGGCAGTTGAGCAGTCATGCCGCCAATTCCCGGGTGAGTTCCGAAAGGAGTCTATCCAGGCCCTGACCGAATAGTTGTCTTGCGCGACCCAAGCCGCCGTTGGCACTGAAGGGGAGTTCTTGCAGGTCGCGACGCTCGACCGACAGGCTGGCGGCGAGGTGGTCCTTGATGAGATTCAGATAGGCACGTTGCTCGGCGCTGAACGCCCGACCCGCGTCGGCCTGTTGGGCCAGCCAGGTCTGGAATCTCTCTTCAACAAGGGCCGGATAGGTCACCAGTTCGTCTGCCGAACCCAGGGTATAGCGCACCAGGCTGACCAGATCGGTGTTGACCCGGGGTCCCGATCCCCGCACCTTGGAGGCGTCGAGCACCTGGTAGGCACGCCAGAGCACGTCCGGTGTCCAGGCCCGGGGCGGTCGCTTGATGGCATTGGCCAACTCACGGATGTCGTCGTAGGTCAGTCTCGCTCGGTATGGCAGGCGATAGAGCACGTCCAAGGCGTTGATCTCTTCTCGGTTGTCCTCGATGAACTCTCGAAACGATTCGACTGTGGCTTTCGCCCGGTCAGTGGCGTCTCGTGAGAACTCGCCGGACAGCACTCGGTCTTTGGTGGCAGTATCGATGATCTGCTCGTAGCTGCGGCGTATCTCGATCAGCTTCTCCCGGAGGCCGGAGTTGCCAGCCAGAGGTTGCACCGCCTCTTCGATCATCTGCCGGCGGGCGGCGGCGATCTGATCCGGATGAGGCTCGTCTTCCCCGGTGGCGATCCGGGCCGCCTGGTAGTGGTGGTCGGGATTGAAAGCGTCCACCATACCTCGGGCGACTTGGCCGAGGCTCATGCCAGCGATCTCTTCGACTTCGGTGCGGTCGGTATAGGTGATGCGCTTGTCGAGACGGGCTAGACGAGAGGCCACCGATGAAACCACATCCTCGCTGACATCGCCCAGTCCGATCAGGTTGAGCAGTCGGTCGAAGCCCACACCATGCTTCCGTTCGAGCGGAACCGTGTCATGGAGATCGGTCTCGGTAACCCCCACTGCATCCACCAGCACGAACCTCTCCTTGGCCTGGGCGTCGGGAGTGACAACCTGCAAGTCGCCGGAATTCATCACCCGCACGCCCCGACCCTTCATCTGCTCGAAGAAGTTGCGACTTCGCACCATGCGCATGAACACCACGCACTCGATGGGCTTGACATCGGTGCCGGTGGCGATCATGTCGACCGTCACTGCGATCCGGGTTTCATAACTGGTACGGAACCTCTGCAGAAGATCCTCGGGTTTGTGGCCGGATTCTCCCGACTTGTAGGTGATCTTCACCGCTCCGAGATTGCCCAGACCGAACTCCTCCCGAACGATCTGCACGATGTCGTCGGCGTGGCTGTCGTACTGGGCGAAAAACAGTGTCTTTGGGACATGCTGGAGCCGACCGTCCTCCGTCACCATCCGATCAGGGAACATCATGGGCATCGAATCCCGCAGGGTTCGAACGATGGTGCGGATCTGATCGGGGACCACCACCTTCTTGTTGAGTTGCCCGGCGGTGTACTCGAAGTCCTCGTCGATCAGGTCGAAGCGCTGCTGGCGGGTTTCCCGATCCCGGAACTCGGTGACGTACCCGGCGGGAACGATCCCACCCTCCTCGCTGACCTCGGTGCGTATGCGGAACACGTCGAAATCGACGTTCACCCGGTCTGCCACGGCCTGCTCATGACCATACTCCATTACCAGGTTCTGGTTGAAGAAGCCAAAGGTCTGCTTTCCCGGCGTTGCGGTGAGCCCGATCAGGAAGGCGTCGAAGTACTCCAGAACCTGTCGCCATACCCCGTAGATCGAGCGGTGGCACTCGTCGATGATGATCACATCGTACGACTCGATGGGCAACCGCGGGTTGTAGGTGACCTCGACAGGGCGTTCCGGAGCGGTCTCGAAGCCGGTCTTTTCGTCCAAAGCATCATCAATCGGTTTACCCCGCAGGACGGAATAGAGCCGTTGAATCGTTGCCACATGGACTTTGGTGGCCTGCTCATGGGCGATATCGAAGTCCGAGGAACTCAGCAAGCGGGCGTGATACAACTCGGTAAACTTGCGACCGTCGTCGGGCGTGTCGAAGCCTTCGAACTCCCGAAGGGCCTGGCGGCCGAGATGTGCCCGGTCAACCAGAAACAGCACCCGTTGAGCACCTGCGTAGCGGAGCAGGCGATATGACACGTTTACAGCCGTGAAGGTCTTCCCCGAGCCCATGGTCATTTGGATCAGTGCCCGAGGCCGGTTGTCCCGAAGCGATCCCTCCAGGTTTCGGACCGCCTCGACCTGAGCAGGCCACAGCTTTGTGTTGCCCAATTCCGGCAGGAGGTGCAATCCGCCACGGATCCCGGACACACTGTCCACATCCTTGTAGTCGTTCAGCCAGCGCCCCAGTGTCTCCGGTCGATGGAACGAGAAAACGCGCCGCGAGGTAGGCACCTCATCCAAATTGCTGGTAAACCGGGTCTCGACACCGGTGGACTCGTACCCAAAGGGAAGGGCGCCCTCCACCGGAATCGCAGGCAGTCCCACCGGATACGACAGTTGATACTTGCGGGTCTGGGGTTCAACCCCCGTGAGCGTGGTTCCGGCAGGCTTGGCCTCGATGATGCCCACCGCCTGCCTGTCCACATAGAGCACGTAGTCGGCCGGTCCCGCCTCGGTCGGCACTTCCCGCACGACTACACCTTGCGCCGCCCTCACGGCAGCGTTTTTGTAATCCTGCACCACCCATCCACACGCCTCCAACTGCCGGTCGATCTCCATCCGGGCACGGGCCTCGGGAGTCAGATAGTCAGTCAGGGGCGCCACCAGTGGGAATGATAAAGACCCCGCCAACGGCCCATCCTCAGGCGCCTTATTTTGGACTCACGGGGTTCAGTTGTGCACGTAGTCGGTTCCGCCCTGTGTAGCAAAGGAAACGGCTATCCCGGAAAGGGGTCTGCCGACCGGGACATCACAAGAATGCAGTCGTGGCTGCCCAGCGCCGATCGTATGCGGAGAAGGTTATTCACTATTCGCTGCTTGGCCTCGAAAGGATCACCTGCCTCGACACCCACCAGAGCCACGCCGTACTCACGAGCAATCTCCCGCAGTTCAGGCTGTTCCAGCGAATCCCGTTCGAAGAATATGACCCCGCGGTAACCGCGATCGGCGGCCAGCGCAACGAGTGCCGCATCACTTTCCTCGCCTTCGTCCCAACGGATCAACTCCATCCCGTGTCGAGTCTCTTCAGCGAGACTGCGCGGAAAAACGGCGTCGTACAGCAGTTTCATGATTAAACAGCTCCCTGAAGCCGGTATCCAATTCTTACCGTGTCGTCGAAAGCGAGACCCTCCAACTCGGGATACGCCGATATGATCGCCTTGTCCCCGTCGCGTTCATGCAAACTTGCCAAGGCTTTAGCACTGATGCGGTGGCCCTTGAGATGGGGAGTCCCGTGAAGCAACGCCGGATGGAGCCGGGTGTTATCGCTTACAACCGGCAACGGCAAAACCCTCCCCCCACCGTAGTCGAAAGGCTGGAACACATCGTCAATGTCGGTTATGTCCATACGTATCTGGATTTGACCGGTTTCGACGTCGCACCATCCATCTCCTCGATCCACCAACACCGCGCCGTCAGACATAACGCCGAGCTTGACCGCCTCCGAGTCGCCCGCGAATCGAGCCAGAGCCGGGACGACACGGCTGGAAACCCTTCTCGGGGAACACCATTGCAGGTATGACCATGTGCGAACAGCCACCAAATGGCTGAATGTCCAGCGGATCTCTCTTGAAGGCATCGGTGCAATCAACCCGCGCCTTCGCAGGTAGTGCATCGACGAAGCCTTGGTTCCTGACAGGAAAGCCGTTTCGCTCGTCTTGTACACCCCCGCTGTGAAGACCTCCGGTTCCCACAGACTCTTCGCAACTTCTATCGGTGCACGGGCGAGGCGGAGTTTCTGCGAGCCGGGCAAGGCCGCGTTCACCTTGCGGAGCAGCACGTTTCGTTGTCGGGAGTCTTCGGGAAGAGAGTCCTCGACCAGAATCTGATCTTCGGAAAAACGCGGATAGCTGCTCAGCACCCGACTTCGAGTCTGCGGCCGGCACACCAGCACGGTCTGGTATCCGAACCACAACGGTACCTCGGTATTAGGGGCCAACCGCCGAATAGCGGCGCCCACTCGATCCAGGCTGACGGCCAGCTTAAACAGACGGAGGGAGTCGAAGTTGCTGTCCAGCACCACCACCGGCGCCAAGGGGACGTCCTCGTGGCGGGCACCGGGCCAGCACTGCAAGTACAGCCGCTTCTCGTCGGTGGTGGACGGCACGGTATCAGGGTCGAGCCTGATCCGGCCCGGCGGGTCGTCGCCCACCATTAGGGCTACCCGCGCCCTGATCGAGTCGGCGACCGCGGGATTTCCGCACAGACTCGCCGCGTTCAGCAGCAATCTTCGGTCGCCGGTGGCCAAGGCCAGGTCGGTCACCGCTCCGGCAACCTCGAAGACCCCGAGGCGCAACGCCATCTCGACGGCAAAACGCAACCGCTCAGGATCCCCCCGTAAGAGGGGCAGCACCTCCTCCACAGCCTGGGGCAAACCCGCGGCATGGGCGGACGTAAGCCCGTCGGCCAGCTCAGTTATGGTCGAATCCAAGGGCCGCGAATGAGGATCGGTACCGCTCAGAGCATGAAGCACCGCCGCGTACAAACCTGGAGAAGGCTGATTCACCGTCGCCACTCCAGACCTTCGAGAGCGGCAGTTGGAATGTCCTGATCAATACGCTCTCCCGGCACATCTCCAGACCACCACTGCACCAAGCGACCCGGCACGGCATCTGTGCCGCGTGGCTCGCGTATCTTCACCCCTGACCTCACCATTCTCTCGACAGAGAAAAGCATCACGATGTACGGCGGTCCATGGGCGATCCTCAACCGGGCCTTGGTAGCGGCACCATCCAAACCGACGATCAGTTCAGTGGGCACCAGCCAGGAGTGAGCGGACCGAACAAGGATCCCTTGGAGCAAGTCGCCAGCCGCCACACCTGCCGGATCATCCGTCGCTTCGAGGTAGCGAAGGTAGTCATTGGCGGTATCAAAGAAGGCTTGCCTGGCAGGCCGGATGTAGTGACGCCAAAACACCTCGACCGCGACGCAACGGGCATAGTCGACTTCAGGTATCGCAACCGGCAGATCCGGAATGACGCTTTGACGCAACTCCTCAAGACGATCACAAACCCAGCCAGGCTTGGTTGCAGCCGCCACATTCAGAGAACGCGCCTCAACACGTATGTACCGAGGCAAACCTGAATCACCAGCCACGATCCTGATTAGTTGACGGGCCTCCGTCACCGCATCAATCATGGTGGGGAGAGTAGTAGCGGGGGCTGTCCCTTCCCTTGCAGAAGATGACGGCCGACCGACTGCTATCAGCCCTAAAGTTCTATTGGAAGACCAACAGAGGCCAGCTGGCGGGCACCCCGAATCCCAAAGCCAGCGGTGAAGGAGGAGATAATAATGGGAAAGAATCGTTTAATCGGCATCTACCTGGTGGTGGTGGGTGCCGCGGTGGCTGTTCAGTTCGTGCTGTATCCGCTCTATGGGAACAACACGGATGCCGGCATCGCGATCTGGCTGGTGCTCGACTGGTTCATGGCCCTGGGCCTGGTGTTGTCGTTGTACACCACCAACCAACGCAGGCAGATGGGCAAGGCAGATAGCGACTCCTGCTGTTCCACTGCCGACGTGATGTTCTACGGCACCGCCATCCTGGCGCTCGCTTTCTTTCCCAACTGGTTCGGGGAGGCTTTCACACAGCACGTCAACGAGGCCGCCGCATGGACCATCTGGCATGTGATCGACTCGGTTATGCCCGTCCTGTTCATTGCTGAGGGTCGACGTCTCCTGAGATCTTCCTAGATGATGGCGAGCAACCTCATCCCGCAACCCCAGATTCCAGAGTTGCCTTACATCTAACGCCATTAACCTTCTATACTCAAGAAAGTAAGGACAGTTGAGAGCGGACAATGGAGGTTGCAGACATGATTCAATCTCGGATCACCGCCAAGGGTCAGACCACTGTGCCTAAGGCTGTCAGAGAGGTGCTCGGTTTACAGCCCGGAGACAAGGTCGCATATTTGATCTCCGACGGGGAGGTGCGAATGAGAGCACTGCAACCAATCAGCAGCCTCCGGGGAATTGTGGAATATGACGGTCCCGCCATAACCCTGGAGAAAATGGACGAGGCGATAGCACAGGGCGCCATCGCAAGCGCAGGCAGTCATGGCGCATTGGACGATGGGGCTTGATCGCTCTCGATACCAACGTGCTTATCCGCTATGCGGTATGGGATGATCCTGAGCAGGCCGAAGCCGCTGCCGTCCTGCTGGAGTCACTGACACCCGTCAACCCGGGCTTCATCTGCCGAGAGGTACTGGTCGAGACGGCCTGGGTGCTGGAGCGATCCTACCGCCTGTCCAGACATCAGGTCGCGAACATCCTGGAGAATCTGATTCTCGCTGCCTCCCTGGTGATCGAAGCATCTGACGATGTCATGAGAGTTCTACCCGGTTACCGCCGGGGTGAGATCGACTTTGCGGACATGATGATCTTGGCGGCTGCCCGGCGAACCGGGGCAGGTGCTCTGTACACTTTCGATCGCAAGCTGGCGAGTTTCGAGGAAGCCACGCTGCTGCCACCAGCCCCCTGACTGATTCGCCGGGCCGGGAAACCCACAAACAGCACCTCACACCGCTTTCGCAGAGGCCTCACATCCATCCATCGTCGATAGTCGTGCCGTCCCAGCCGTTTTATCTGTGAGAACCGGGAAGGTCGGATGCGCTGTCCCTGCGGACTCCAAGAGACCGGAAGGCCTCTCATAGGCCCGGGTTCAGCGCGCCAAGGCAGGCCGGAGGCGTCTGCCTTCTGCTAACGCACCACCACGTTGACGATCCGGGGCGCGCGGACGACCACCCGGACGATCCGTCCCCCTTCCAGCCAGCGTTGCATTCTCTCCGAGCGGAGGGCCACCAGTTCGGCGGATGCGTCATCGATATCCACCGGCACCTCCGCCCGGTCCCGCACCTTGCCGTTGACCTGAAGGACCATCACCACGGTCTCCTCCCGGGCGATCTCCTCGTCCCACTGCGGCCATGCCTGGGTGGCCAGGATCCCCCCGTATTCCAAGCGTTCCCACAGCTCATGGGAGACATGCGGCGCCAGGGGCCCCAGCATCAGGAGAAGCATCCGATAAATCTCCCGGAAGGTTGCGGCGCTCCCCCCTCCCCGCAGGTAGGCGATCATCTCGTTGATCAACGCCATCAGCGTGGAAACGACCGTGTTGAAATGGAACCGGTCGATGTCGGAGGTGACCTTGCGCAAAGCGCGGTGCGCCACACCCAAAATGGCCTTGTCCCGCCGATTCATTGCCCGGTCGGTAACCGAACCGACCTCTCCCATCCCCAGTCGCCACACCCGATCCAGGAAACGAGCGGTGCCTTCCACTCCCCCGTCGATCCATACCGCATCGTCGGTGGGGGGTCCGATGAACAACTCATACAGCCGGATGGCATCGGCGCCGTACCGCTCGTAATATGGCTCGGGAGTAACCACGTTGCCTTTTGACTTTGACATCTTGGCGCCGTCTTTCACCAGCATTCCCTGGGTGAACAGGCGGGTGAAAGGTTCCTCGGCCGGGCTGTAGCCCAGGTCATACAGGACCTTGGTGATGAACCGGGCATAGAGCAGGTGAAGAACCGCATGCTCCACTCCGCCGATGTACTGATCGACCGCCATCCAGTAGTTCACCTTTTGGTCGTCGAATATTCGCTCGGAGTTGTGAGCGTCGCAGTAGCGGAGGAAATACCATGACGAATCCACAAACGTGTCCATAGTGTCGGTCTCCCTCGATCCCGGCGCACCGCAGCGGGGACAGCCCGCTTCCACCCAGTCGGTGGCCAAGGCCAGCGGAGACTGCCCCCGCGGCCGGTACTCCTCGACGTCAGGATGGATCACCGGTAAATCTTCTTCAGGAACCGGCACCAGACCGCATAAGTCGCAGTTGATCATGGGAATGGGACAACCCCAGTAGCGCTGCCGGGACACCAGCCAGTCGCGGAGTCGATATTTCACCGCCCGACGGCCGATTCCCCGCTTCTCCAGCCAGCCAATGATTCTCCTCTTGGCGGCGGGGGTCCGCAGGCCGTTCAGAAAGTCCGAGTTGACGGCCACCCCTTCACCCGTGTAGGCCTCTCCTTCAAACCCGGGGGGAGGCTGCACGGTGCGAATGATCTCCAGACCTCGCTGGGCGGCGAAGTCCCAGTCCCGCTGATCCTCCCCGGGCACACCCATGATCGCCCCGGTCCCGTATCCCATCAGGACGTAGTCGGCGATGTAAAGGGGCACCCGCTTGCCGTTCACGGGGTTGATGCAGTACCGTCCGATGAAGATTCCAGACTTCTCGCCGGTGGCCATCCTCTCCAGTTCGCTGGCCGCAGACACCCGCTCCACATAGGCCCGGATGCTCTCTTCGTAGTCGGTGTCGGCCACCAGTTTCCCCACCAGAGGGTGCTCCGGCGCCAGCACCGCGAACGTCATCCCGTAGATGGTGTCGGGCCGGGTGGTGTAGACCTCGAATTCGCCCTCTCCGTCGGCCACCCGGATCTTGAAATCACATCCTTCCGAGCGCCCGATCCAGTTTTCCTGCATGGTCTTGACCCGCTCCGGCCAGTCCAGACCCTCCAAGTCATCAAGGAGTCGATCCGCGTACTTGGTGATGCGGAAGTGCCACTGCGAAAGGTCACGGCGGGTGACCAGCGAATTGCATCGCTCGCAGGCGCCGTTCACCACCTGCTCGTTGGCCAGCACGGTTTGGTCCTGCTCGCACCAGTTCACCGCCGAGCGAGACTTGTAGGCCAGTCCCTGCTCGTACAACTTCAGGAACAGCCACTGGTCCCACTTGTAGTACTCGGGGGTGTGACAGGCCAGTTCCCTGCTCCAGTCGTAGACCGCTCCCAGCCGCCGAAGCTGGGATTTCATCCTGACTATCTGACGTTCGGTGAACTCGCGGGGATGGATACCGGTGGCGATGGCGGCATTCTCGGCGGGGAGGCCGAAGGAGTCCCATCCCATGGGAGACAACACGTTGTAGCCCTGCATCCGGCGGTAGCGGGTGAGCAGGTCGACGTAGGTGTAGTTGCGCAGGTGCCCCATGTGCAGATCACCCGATGGATAGGGGTACATCTGCAGGTTGTAGTACTTGGGCCGCCGGGTGTCCTCGGTGGTGTAAAAGGTCTTCTCCCGTTCCCAGTAGTCCTGCCACTTCGCCTCGACCGCCGCCACGTCGTATTCCATAGAGAGGGAAGGTTACCGGTCAGCAAACCGCGGGCTGTATCGCCTGCACCTCCCGGCGCCGGCCACCCATGGGCCGCCGTGGCGACCGTTCGGTAGGATATCTGCCGGTAAGGCTTCTCGAGCCGGAAGGTCGGATTCATGTCAAGGCGGGTGAAGTTCTGGGGTTGGGGGTACGAAGGAGATGGCTTGTCCACCCGCGAAAGGGAGGGGGTGCTCTCCACTCTCGCCGACCAGTTCGCAATCCGCGGCGCCGGCCAGGTAAAAACGCCCTCTCTCGGAGAGATCTCTCTTGCCGAGCCACGCCTTGATCCGCCGGAAAGTCTCTCGTCGATATGCACCCGGGCGCCTTACGAGCGAGTCCTCCACAGTTTCGGAGAATCCCAGCCCGATTCGATCCGCATCTTCGCCCGTGACTTCGCGCATGCCCCGGACGTGGTGGCATACCCTACCGATGAAGCCGAGGTGGTGGCCGTGTTGGAATGGGCGGGCGAGGTGGGCGCCGCGCTGATTCCATTCGGGGGCGGGTCATCGGTGGTCGGCGGGGTCACTCCCGATGTCGGGGACGGTTACGCCGGAACCGTGATCATGGACATGACCCGGATGAACCGGGTCTTGGAGGTCGATCCCGTCTCCCGTGCGGCGCGCATCCAGGGCGGAGCGCGCGGCCCGGAACTGGAAGCCGGTCTGAAGCCTCACGGCATGACGCTTCGGCACTTCCCCCAGTCATTCCAGCTTTCTACCCTGGGAGGATGGATAGCCACCCGCTCCGGGGGGCACTTCGCCACTCTGTACACCCACATTGACGACCTGGTTGAAAGCGTCTCCATGGTTACTCCGGCCGGAAGGATGGAGTCGCGACGCCTGCCGGGCTCGGGCGCCGGTCCCAGCCCGGACCGGCTCATGATCGGCTCCGAAGGGGCATTGGGGATCATCACCGAGGCCTGGGTGCGACTGCAGGGCCGGGTCCGGTTCAAAGCCACCGCCGGATTCCGGTTCCCGGACTTCATCCAGGCTGCCGGCGCGGTGCGAGCCATCTCGCAGGCAGGTCTGTTCCCGGCCAACGTGCGCATCGTCGACGGGGTGGAACTACAGGTCAACGGCGCCGGGGACGGTTCGTTCACCCTGCTGGTGGTTTCCTTCGAGTCAGCCGACCACCCGGTCGACGCGTGGATGGACCGGGCCGAAGAGTGCGCCCTGGATCACGGCGGGGCGCCAGATGTCGATTGGCGGACCAATCCGGACGCTCATCTGCAGGGAGCGGTCGGCGCCTGGCGTGACGCCTTCATCAGGATGCCCTACAACCGGGAAGTCCTCACCCCTCTGGGGATCATCTCCGACACCTTCGAGTCGGCCATTACATGGGACCGCTTCGAGTCTTTCTACCACGGTGTAAGAGAGGCCACCACGCAGGCTATCCGGGAGGTCACGGGCACGGAAGGCGCCGTCTCCTGCCGGTTCAGCCACTCATACCCCGACGGCCCAGCCCCCTACTTCGCCTTCCACTGCGCCGCGGATCCCAACTCCATGCTCAAGCAGTGGTGGGAGATGAAACGAGCCGTATCCGACGCGGTGATTTACCACGGCGGGACGATCACTCATCACCACGCTGTCGGACGCGATCACCAGCCTTGGTACGAGAAGCAACGTCCCGAACTGTTCGGCGACGTCCTGACCCGGGCGAAAGAACATCTTGACCCGAAGGGAATCCTCAACCCGGGAGTGCTCGTCTCATGAGCCAGCACCTTGTTCCCGAACACCCGCCCGGCACAGAACATCACTGGCTGTTCCGGTTTCAAGCACTATTCATCCTTCTGGAACAATGATCGTATCCCTCGATCAGTTCGGCGACCAACGATGGGCGCGCCCGCCGGCAGTACCGGAATGAACAGGAGCAGAGCACTCGGCTCATCCGTCCCAAATCGTGTCCTCCCTTTTACGGATCCGTTCACCGCTACGGCATCAACACCTCGTCTCCCCCATTCCATACTGTCATCGGCACCTCACCAATAGACTGGCAAAAATGACCCTCAGTTCTCTTCTTCGTTCCCGGCAGGCGGACGGCAACCCGATCAGGGTGGGGATAGTGGGCGCCGGGCAGATGGGCGAGGGACTGGCCATCACCATGGAACGGATGGACGGTATGCAAGCCTGCGTGATCGTGGACCGGGGAAGCGGTCGCTCGGCGGAGATCTATCGCTCAGCGGGGGTGGAAGAAGAAGTCATCCAAACCGACGACCTTGACCGAGCCTCGCAGGCGATAGCCGACGGAAAGCGGGTCCACACGACGAACGCCGCCCTGGCCAGTTCTCCGCCGCTGGACGTCACCGTGGAGGCCACCGGCGTGCCCGAGATGGGCGCCAAAGTAGCCCTGCAGGCTATAGAAGCCGGCAAGCATATGATGCAGATGAACGTCGAGGCGGACGCCACCGTGGGGGCGCTCCTCCGCCAACGGGCCAAGGAGGCGGGAGTCATCTACTCCCTGTCGGGTGGAGACGAGCCGGGCGCCATCGCCGAGTTGTACGAGTTCGCAACCTGCCTGGGATTCGACGTGGTCAGCGTTGGGAAGGGCAAGAACAACCCACTGATTCCCACCGCCAATCCCGACACGGTGGCGGAGACAGCTCACCGCCAGATGATGAACCCCAAGATGCTCTCCTCATTTGTAGACGGCAGCAAGACAATGATGGAGATGACCACTATCTCCAATGCTCTCGGTTACCTGCCCGACAAGAGAGGGATGCACGGTCCGGAGGTGACGCGCCATACCCTCGCTTCCACTTATATACCGCGCGACGAGGGAGGAATCTTCTCGGGGCGCAACCGGGTGGACTACGGACGGGGCGTGGCTCCCGGAGTATTCGTGGTGTTCACCACCGACCACCACAAGCTGGTGCGGGACCTGGTGTATCTGAAGGTGGGCAACGGCCCCTATTGGGCTCTGTTCCGACCCTACCATCTAACCAGCCTGGAAACCCCGGTATCGATTGCGAAAGCGGTACTCCGTGGAGAAACCACCCTGGCCACCGACGATGCTCCCTCGGCGGAGACCATCACCATCGCCAAAAAACCTCTTCGCAGTGGCGAGGAGATTGATGGAATCGGTGGTTTCTGTGTCTACGGAACAATCGAGAGGGCCGATGTTGCCCGTCGTGAAAGCCTGCTGCCCCTTGGACTAGCGTCCGGCGCCCGCGTCGTCAATGACTTGGAAGCGGGCACTCCACTCACCTACGCGGATGTGGAGCTCGACCAGTTGTTTACTATCACTTCTCTAAGGCGGGAACAGGACGCCCTGTCCTTGGGAGATGATTCCAACAATCCTCCCCGCTGACGGAAGCCCGTAGGGCGAATCAAGAAACATCGAACGGAAGAAGGATATGGATATCACAAGAGTGGGAGTGGTCGGAGGTGGCCTGATGGGCTCCGGCATCGCCGAGGTTTGCGCACGGGCAGGAAGCGAGGTCACAGTGGTGGAAGCCGACACGGCCCGCGCCGAAGCCGCCTACCAGCGCATCGTGAACTCCACCGGAAAGGCGGTGGCTCGGGGGAAGATGACGGCTGAGCAGCAGGAGAGCACCCTCACCAATGTGACGGTGGGCGACGACCTGGAGTCGCTTTCGGAAAGCCAATTGGTGATCGAGGCGGTTTCGGAGGTTATCTCCCTGAAGCTCAGCATCTTCGAGCGCCTCGACCAGTTGGTCGAGGACCGTAACGCGATCCTGGCCTCTAACACTTCATCCATCCCCATCGCCCGGTTGGGCGCCGCCACCACCCGCCCGGAAAACGTGGTGGGAATCCACTTCTTCAACCCCGCCCCGGTCATGAAACTGGTGGAAGTCATCCCGGCGATCACCACCTCGGAGGACACGCTCAAGATCGTGAACGATTTCGTCTCCGTCAATCTCGGCAAGAGCGTCGTGCTGTGCCGGGACCAGGCGGGCTTCGTGGTAAACGGCTTGGTGGTCCCGTTTTTGATGTCGGCGATCCGGATGCTCGAAGCGGGCGTCGCCACCCGGGAAGACATCGACAGTGCGGTCAAATTGGGCTTGAACCATCCTATGGGACCCTTCCAGTTGGCAGATTTCATCGGGCTTGACACCATCTACGAGATCGGCAAAGTCCTGTACGACGAGTTCCGCGACCCCGGCTCAGCTCCCCCACCTCTCCTGGCCCGACTGGTGGAAGCGGGCTGGACCGGCCGCAAGAGCGGACGAGGTTTCTACAGCTACCTGTAGGTTGCACCAGCACCATCCGATGACCAACTGCACGGTGGGCCTCACTTCTTCGACGGCAAAGCGGCGCCTCTCCACAATTGGTCTGTTTGATAAAGTGAAAGGATGATGGACCCAGGTCAACGGCTTGGAGGGACGGATTTCAATGCGGATTGATCGACTCTCCCTTATGAACTGGAGAAATTTCAAGTCAGCCGAGGTCGCAGTCGGAAGCCGTCTTTTTGTCGTCGGACCCAACGCCTCCGGCAAGTCCAACCTACTGGACGCATTCAGGTTCCTGCGTGACGTGGCAACAGTCGGCGGCGGGTTGCAGCAGGCCATTGCGGCCCGTGGAGGAGTGAAGCGGGTCAGGTGCCTGGCCGCGAGAAATTTCAACCATGGCTGGGTTGGTCTCGAGATGACGCTGGTGTCCCCGGGAAATAATCCCACCTGGAGTTATGAGCTTCACTTTGCGGTTGAACAGAGGGGACGCCACCGTCCGATCATACGTCGAGAGGTTGTGAAGAGGAACGGTTCGACAGTCATCGAGCGTCCGGACGAAAGCGACCAATTGGATAACGAACGACTTACACAAACTGCGCTGGAACAAGTGAATTCCAATCGTGATTTCCGGCCTGTTGCGGAGTTCCTAAATGGAGTTCGTTATCTGCACCTTGTTCCACAAATCATCAGAGATCCGGCAATCGGACACCGAAGGAATGCCGATCCGTTCGGTGGTGACTTTCTGGCTCGGATCGCCCGGACGCCAACCAAGACCAGAAACAAGCGTTTGAGCAGAGTCAATGATGCTTTACGTCACGCGGTCCCCCAATTGGAGAGTCTGACTCTGGAACGGGACGAAGCCGGAAAGCCACACCTTGAAGCTCGTTACAAACACTGGCGCATCAGGGGCGCCAAGCAGAATGAACAAGACTTCTCCGATGGCACATTGCGGCTGATCGGTCTGTTGTGGATGGTTCAGGAAGGAGCCCGACGAGCAGGTAGAGTGATCCTGCTGGAGGAACCTGAATTGTCGCTCCACACGGCCATCGTCCAGAGACTTCCAACTCTTCTGAACCGGGCTGCGAGACGCAACAGCTCCCAAATCGTTCTTTCCACCCATTCGACTGAACTGCTCGAAGATCCCGGATTGGGACTCGATGAGGTGGTGATCCTTCAACCGGGCGCTGAGGGTACGACCGCCTTATCTGCATCAGCGATTCCCGGTGTGGAGGAACTATTGGAGGAAGGATGGAACCTTGCGCAGATCCTCCGCCCTCACACCTCCCCATCGGGAATAGACGGGATTCTGGTCTGACCGCGCTGGGGTTGAGCTTGGCGGTGGAGGGACCAACCGATGAGACGGTGGCCGAAAGACTCCTAACCAACGCCGGCTTTGTCCCTTCACATAGGCTCATCGCGGGTGGCGCCCCTCACCTCGATCCAAAACTACCCGGTTTGAACAGGGTCGCTGCTTGGTCGCCCTGGCTGGTGATACGAGACCTTGACCACGGTGACCGACATCTGTGCATTCCAACACTGCGTTCCAAACTGCTCAAGGCTGAGGCCAGTCGAGGTATGTGTTTTCGATTTGCAGTACGCTCTATCGAGGCGTGGCTCTTGGCTGACTACCCGGCTTTCGCCGACTTCTTCGCCGTGAAACGCCGTGCTCCAAGGAGTTTTGACGGACTGGACAACCCAAAGGAATACCTGACGAACCTATGCCGCAAGTCGAGGAAGAAGGCCATCAGACAAGGCGTGCCGCCCCGGCCCAAAGGTGGCCGCAAGGTAGGTCCCGAGTACGTTGCAGTAGTTCGCAATTTCGCCAGATCGCAATGGAGTCCCGAGCGAGCGCGTCTTCATTCGCCGAGCCTTGATCGGGCCATGCGTGGTCTTGCGGAGCTACGCAACTGGCTGGAGAATCAAAGCAGACTGTGAATGGGATCTTCGTCCAATTGCCACTCGCTGTCTCCCTTACGCCGGCCGTCGCCGTGAGCCGATATCTGAGCGGACGAGGTTTCTACGCCTCCGAGCGAAAGTCGGTCCCCTGGTAGGCCCTACTCCAGGTGCCGTCGATCGTGAACTGGCCGTCCGGGGCGATGTCCTCCAGTCGGGGCCTTTCCCGCTCCAGTTCGGCCAACTCTTTCTGAAGGCTCTCGAGATGGCGGTCTTCCATGCCCCGGTACAGGGCCACCCCGAATTTGATCCGGCTGTGGACCAGGGGAAGGTGCTCCTTCGGCACCAGGATGCCGCTGGTCTTCACCCGATTCTCGACGGGCAGTTGGATCACGGCCACACCTTCACTGAAGTCTTCCACCGCCACCGCGATCAGTTTGTCCCATCTGAACTCCCGGTTGTAGAGACTGCCTCGAAACAGACCCCTGCGGTTGGTGACCACAAACACCCCCGATGAATCGGCGCCGTCGATGAGAGTCACCTGTTCGGCGGACGGCGTTATCGTGCCTCGGTGGCCTCCCACCCGGTAGGAGACGCCTTTGGCGATTCGAAACGAGAAACCAGAGGACCCACCCTGGTAGGTGGCCCGTTTCCTGCGGGTCTCGGTTAGAGCGGCGCCGCGCACCGTCAGTATTCCTTCCTCGCCTCTTTTGGTGATGATCGGAAAGTCGTCGCGGTATTCGTCGAACACATCCTCGTAGTTGAAGAGAGAATCGATCTCCGACTCCAGGGCCTGCTTCTCGCTCTTCCACTGCTCGGTAGCGTCGGCCAGCGCCCGCTGCCGTAGCTCCAGTTCCCTCTTCTCTCTCTTTTCTCTCATCCGCTTGAATACCATCTGCCTCTGATCCTCCTTCCTCGCCCAAGGCTCAACCGGCCAACCGGTGACGTGGCTGTATCCGAGACACCAAGATGCTACTCTCTTCCACCTCACGAGGGAGGCGAACCTGCCCGCGGCACACGGCACGTGAGTCCTACTGCAGGGTGGTTGGTCGGCCGGTGAGCCCCGGTGCCTGACCGGAGGAAACACAGAGGCGCCACACCCGAAGTCCATTAGATTGAAGGCCCCATGGACAACGGATGGCATCCCATCGAGCCTCTTGACCCAAGAGTCGAGGACAAACTCAGAGGCGACTTGGCAGTGTTGGATGTGATGCATGGCTCGCGGCAGGAATACGCTGCTTCCCCGGCGGCAGATGCCGATCGACTGAGACGCCGAGCCCTCCGCAGACATGCCATCGAAACCGGGATCATCGAACGGTTGTATCGAATCGACCGGGATGTCACGGAAACGCTGGTGGCCGAAGGGCTCACCAGAGAGGCCATGGCGAGGGCGGGCGGAGATCCGGAAGTTTTGCCAACGCTCCAAGATCAAATGGAGGGGTTGGAGATGGTCACCGAATATGTGCGTGACAAACGCCCTCTCACCACCTCTTTCGTCAAGGAACTGCATGCCTTGATCACCCGAACGCAGCATTTTTATGACGCCACCGACGCCTTGGGACGCTCGATACAGACCGAATTGGAGCACGGAAAATACAAAACCCTCCCCAACAACGTGCGGCTGGGGGATGGCTCCCTGTACGTCTTTGCCCCACCCGAGCAGGTGAACGGTGAGATTGAACGGTTAATAGATTGGTACCACGGAATGGACCACGTCCATCCCGTCGTGTCAGCCTCCTGGCTGCATCATCGGTTCGTGCAGATCCACCCCTTCCAGGATGGCAACGGCCGGGTAGCGAGAGCACTGACCCTTTTTGCAACGGAGAAAACCGAATTTCCCCCCATCGTGGTAGACCGCGATGATCGGGACTTCTATCTCGAAGCTCTAGACCAGGCCGACCATGGCGATCTGACACCGCTGGGAGGGCTCTTCGCCAAGCTGGCCATGCGGTCTTTCCGCAGGTAGACGTCCATGAGCCGAGCCAAATACGGTCTTACGCTGTCGAACCGAAGCGTTTTGCTGGGATTGTCCAGCGTCGGGGAGATGCTGGACCTGGCCACCGAGGCGGACCGGGATGAAGTGTGGGACTCGGTCTGGCTGGGTGACTCGATCTTCGCCAAGCCCAGGCTGGACGCCTTCGTGGCGCTCGGAGCACTGGCCTCTGTCACCGAGCGGGTCAAGCTGGGAGTGGGTTGCATGGCGAGCACACCGCTACGAGACGCGCTGCTGATGGCCTACCAGTGGCTCAGCTTTGACTTCCTATGTGGAGGCCGGTCCATTTTCGTGGCCTGCCAGGGGCAGAGGGAGGCGGGTGGGGGGAAATTCGAGGAAGAGTTCGCCGCCTTCGGAATTGATCCCTCCACGAGAAGCCGGCGAATGGAAGAGGCGATCGAGATCCTGCGGCTGGTGTCGGAGACCGAGCGCGCCTCCTATGAGGGGACCTACAACCGGTTCGAGGATGTCACCGTGCTCCCCCGACCGGTGCAGCAGCCGATTCCGATCTGGATCACCGCCCATGCCAACCCCGCCTTCCCCAAACTGGCGGAGAGGGTTCTGCGGCGGGTCGCCCGACTCGGCGACGGCTGGATGACCACCGCCAACACACCCGAGAGCCTGGCAGCCAACCTGGCGACCATCAAACGCTACGGTCAAGAGGAGGGCCGCCCGCTGGGAGACGACTTCGAGGCCGGCTTCTACTACAACATCCACGTCACCGAAGACCCGGACCGAGGCATGGAAGAGGTGGTTTCCTACATGCGTGACTACTACGGGACTGACTACGACCGGGGGTTCCTGGAGCGGTGGGTGACGATCGGCGACCCCGACGAGTGCATCAGGCGCATCCAAGAATTCGCCGAAGCCGGGGCCACCACCATCACCCTCAGGATGGTAGCCTACGACGAGGCGCACCAGTTCGAGAGGGTCACCGAAGAAGTGCTCCCGGCGCTGGTCGATTGAACAGCCCAAAATGATCGAGCGTTTCGACCACGCGGTGATCGGGATTCCCGACCTGGAGACCGGCATGGCTGCCTTCCGCGGACTGGGTTTCGCGGTGTCCGAAGGTGGCCGGCACCCGTCGCTCGGCACCCGCAATGCGATCGTCCGCTTCGGTCTGGACTATCTCGAACTGCTGACCGTGGAGAACCCCGATCTGGCGCGGGAGCGAGGACCGTTCGGCGCCGAACTACTGGCTTTTCTGGGGAGATCCTCGGGACTGGTCGGCTACGTTCTGGCCGGAACCGCCCTGGAGGAGCAGGCCCGTGGGTTGAAGGCCCTGGGAGTCGGAGCGGAGGGACCGTTCGACATGGATCGGGTCCGGCCCGATGGCAGGCGCCTGGAGTGGCGGCTGGTGGTGCCGGGAGGATCACCCTGGCGCAAACCCTGGCCATATCTGATCGACTGGATCACCCCGGAAACGGACCTCCTCGCCTGGGATCCGGCGGGGCGCCACGCCTGCGGAGTGACCGGGGTAGCCGGAATCGACCTGGTGGTGGAGAGCCTGGAGGAGGCGGAGCGGTTCTACGACCGGGCGCTCGGCCTCGGGTCACGTCGCATCCGGCCGGCGTCGCCGCAGACCGGCGCTCGCAGCCTCCACTATCGGTTGGGAGATTTCGTCCTGGGCATCCACCAGCCCACGGAAGAGGGGCCGATGGCCGAAGTGCTGGAGCAAGATGGACCGGGACCCTTTCGCCTGGTGTTGTCCACCCCGGCGATCGCGGCCACAGCCGGGGCGCTGTCCCACCGAGGCGTCCCCTTCATCGAGACGCCTCGGAGTCTTGACATAGATCCGGGCGCCGCCTCGGGAGCCCGTCTCCGGATCGTTTCGGCCTAGATCAGGCCGCTACGGCCTGACCGCCCTTGTACACCGCCGCGATCCGCTGCGTGTTTCGGATGTCGTCCAGCGGGTCGGATTCCAGCACCACCAGGTCGGCCAGCTTGCGCTTCTCCACCGAACCCAGCTCGTCCCCCTGGCCCAGGAGGTCGGCGGCCCGGCTGGTGGCTGCCACGATCGCATCCATGGGCGAGAACCCGCAGCCCTCCACCAGCAGACGCAACTCCTCGTGCATGCTGTGCCCCGGCACCACGAACGGGTTGGTGAGGTCGGTTCCGGCCGTCACATTTACGCCGCCCTGTTGTGCTCGCCCTATGAAGGCCATCTGGTTGCGCAGTTCCACCGGCGCCGCTTCCCAGTCGGTCTCGCTGTAATCGAAGGGATAGGCATATTGGCTCCACTGCTCTTGGACCGCACCCGGCATTTCGTCCAAACCGGCCGGATTGACCGCCTCGGGCGTGTTCCCCAGCAGGATTGCCTGGGAGAGGGTAAGAGTGGGCGTTATGTAGGTGCCCTTTTCGGCCATCATCGAGATCAGGTTGTCGGCCAGATCCGATTCGGGATCGACGAACCGCCACGGTTGCCAACCCACCAGCGGGTCGAGTATCCGGCCCGTCAGACCGTTGAATTCATCCATTCGATCCTCGGGCACCAGCTCCCGTCCGATCCTCACATGTTCCAGCGCGTCGACACCCACCTTCACAGCCTCTTCGACCGTGACCATGTGCCCCACGTGGGCGGCAACGCGGACACCCCGACGGTGAGCTTCCGAAACCACGGCCCGCAGCACCTCGAGAGTGGCCCACACGTACACTTTGAGAAAGTCCATACCGGCGTCGATCAGTTTCGAGGCTTCCCGACGGGCCGAATCCTCGTCGTCGATAATCGCCAGCCACCGCCAAGGTGCGGGAGGATCGGCCGGTCCGTCAAGGATCGTTCCGGCGCCGAAGAATCGCGGCCAGTTCGCGCGGCCCGCCTTGAAGGTGCGAAACACCTCGTCGGGATCGAAGTTGCCGGTGTCCCGAACGGTGGTTACTCCGTGAGACAGCAATGTGGTCATGAACAGGTCGGCCAGTCCGGTGGGATCCTCGACCTGCAGGAAAGAGTTGTCGGCCAGCACCCCGACATGGACGTGGCAGTCGATCAGTCCCGGAATCACCGTCGACCCGCTTATGTCCACGACCTCGGTGTCGGCCGGAAACTCCATCTCCCCCCGGCGGAAGACCGCATCGATGCGTTCCCCGTCGATAAGCACCACGGCATCATCGATCGGGACCCGTCCCGTGCCGTCGATCACTCTCCCCCCTACCAGCGCCTTAGCCATAATTCCGTGCTCCTTCCTACATCTCGGTTCGATCTTTTAATCTAATCTGTCCGGCTTCCGGGAGGCGCCCGGCTGTCGGCCGTCGGGACTACGAATTTCTCCGGTCATCGGAAGTGGCCGCCGGTAGCCTTCCGGTGGTCATGTCAACCCACTGAGAAACATGGCAAGGACGGGAGCGTCCACGAGGGAGCATCGGTTGTCAAGATGAGCAAAGTCGAACAGAACGTGGCGGGCCGGGGTCCAGGTGAAGACACCGTCGGGCCCGATATCATGCGAGCTGCTCTCCTGCAAGGTATTGGCGGGCCCGAAGTGCTGGAAGTGCGGGACGACGTGCCGGTACCCCGGGCCGGACCGGGGGATGTGGTAGTGCGGGTAGGCGCTTGCGGTCTCAACAACTCCGATATCAACACACGAGTTGGTTGGTACAGCCGCTCTATTACCACCGCCACCGAAGAATCCGGCTACCGGGACGCCGACCTGCGCGACGTGGGCTGGAGTCGGAAAGGGCTGTCCTTCCCCCGCATTCAGGGCAGCGACGTCGTTGGGGTGGTGGTAGAAGTCGGGAAAGGGGCCCGCGTCGATCTCATGGGGCGCCGGGTGATGGTCGATCCCTGCCTGCGGGATAGGCGCCGCCCCGACAACCCCTACTTTGCCGGCTACCTGGGAAGCGAACTGGACGGTGGCTTCGCCGAGTTCTGCGCGGTTCCCGGCGAGAACGCATATCCGATCTCCACCGATATCCCGGATGAGGAACTGGCGGCTTTCCCCTGCTCATGGTCAACTGCCGAACACATGCTCCAGCGCGCCGAACTCCGGCGCCGAGAGACGGTTGCCGTGCCGGGCGCCTCCGGCGGGGTGGGCAGCGCCTTGGTGCAACTTGCCAAGGTTCGCGGCGCCCGCGTGGTAGCCGTTACCAGCAGATCCAAGTTGGACGAGGTGGCAAAGCTCGGCGCAGATCATGTCGTGGTTCGACAGGACGGCCGGGTCCCGGAGGCTGCTGCGGCAGCCAACGGGGGTCCTTTCCACGTGGTGGCCGATGTTGTGGGAGGCGGCGACTTCGGGGGTTGGCTCGAAGCGCTGCGGCATGGAGGAAGGTACGTCACTTCCGGGGCGATAGCCGGGCCGATGGCGAAACTGGATCTGCGCACGCTGTATCTGAAGGACTTGAGCCTCCATGGTGCAACCGTCTATGAGCCTGCGGTCTTCTCGGACTTGGTGGGTTACATCGAGACAGGCTCGGTCCGGGCGGTGGTGGGCGATTGCTACCCCCTATCGGAGATCCACGCAGCACAGGAGGCGTTCTTGGCCAAGAACCATGTCGGCAAACTGGTCATCACTCTCTGAGCCTGCCGCACCGGGCTTCGGCAAGGCCGGTTCTCAAGTACTATCGGCGCCGTGAAGCGTCACACCAAGGGTCCGCAATGTTTGACTGGCTTCTGACCGGAGGCACTGTTTTCGACGGGACGGGGCGCCCCGGGTTCCGGGCCGACGTGGGTCTGAATGGGAGGCGGATCGCGGCGGTCGGACAGCTGACAGACGCCCGAACCCGGCGCCGGGCGGACGCCGGCGGCCTGTCGATCTGCCCCGGGTTTATCGATGTCCATTCCCACTCCGAGTTCTCGTTGCTGCGTGGCGACGATCTGGAGGCCCGTCTCCGTCAGGGGATCACCACCGATCTCATGGCGCCCGACGGCTTCGCATACACACCGCTGTCGCCGCCACGCCTGGCCCAGGTCCAGGCCTACCTGGAGGTGTTCAACGGCGCCCCAGAGAAAGACTGGGAGTGGTCCGACCCGGCCGGATACCTGGCGATGTTCGAGGGGAGGATCGGCATCAACTTGGTCCCCCAGGTGGGTTTCAACGCGGTCCGGGCCGAGGCGGTGGGATGGGACCCCCGCCCGGCGTCCCCGGCGGAGATCAGGCACATGCAGTTCCTTACCCGCCAGGTCATGGAGGAAGGCGCTTCCGGTATTCAGACCGGTCTCGACTATTTTCCCTCCGGACATTCGAGCACGGAGGAACTGGTAGCGGTGGCCGAAACGGCGGCCGAATACGATGGGATCTATACCTCCCATGTCCGGGGCATCCGGGGCGATGTGGCATACGGCGTCCGCGAAGCACTTCAGGTCGCCCGCCGGGCACAGATACCGGTGCACATCTCCCATCTGTTCGGTTCCGAACAGCTCTACCAGGAACTGGTGGACGCCCGAGACGAGGGCATTGACGTCACATTCGACGCCTACCCGTACATGGCGGCCAGCAGCCACCTGGCCTTTTGCCTACCCCCGTGGGTAGACCAGGGACCTCCCGACCAGGTGATCGAATTGCTGGCGGACCCACGGGTTCAATCCAAGGTGGCGCCTGCTATCGACAGATTCTTCGGCGCCTACGTCTCCCGGCCCCGGGACGCTTTCTTTTCCTCGCTGCCGGACGGCCCGTACAAGTACCTGGAGGGTCGTCCGCTGATCGACGCCGTCGGCCCGGTCGGGAGAACCCTGGCGGAGACGGTGTGCCGGCTGCTGGTGGAATGCCGGATGCGAGTGCTCATGGTGTACCGCTGGAACGATGAGAACAAGCTGCGCCGCGCCATGACCCATCCACTGGGGATGGTTGGCTCCGACGGTCTTTACCGGGGAAGCTACCCCCACCCGAGAGGTTTCGGCGCCCACGCCCGGGTGCTGTCACACCTGGTGCGGGAGAAAGGTTGGTTGGACTTTCCGGACGCCATCAGGCGAATGACCGGTATGCCCGCCGTCCGGTACGGCCTGTCGGATCGGGGAACGGTACGACCGGGCGCAATTGCCGACCTGGCCGTGTTCGACCCTGAACGGATCGAGGACCGGGCCACGTTCGAGGATCCCCGCTCCAACGCGGTCGGAATGCACTACGTATTCGTAAACGGAAAAGCCGCTATCGACGCAGGAAATCTTGCGCACAGCAGCGCCGGCGAAGTTCTCCGCAGATAACCAAATTCGAGACAGACGGCCAAACCCGGTGTGGTCACCGGGGACAGTCCCTCCCAATGACTCCTGGAGGTCCAGTGACGGCCAGGCGGGCGAGGATCATCCCAAAAATGGGTGGCGGCGGATTCGGACCGACTTACCCCCGGCTCGAGTCCTAGACTCCGGCATGTGGAAAAAGCGGACTACGAAGCGATCATCGCTGTATCTGAAGACCCCTCGGTGACATCCGAGGATGTCCGAGGCCATGCTCCCTCCGCCGACTCGATCAACCAGGTTGCCGACATTTCCGACACCCTCTTCTACCGGCGACCCCTGGAAAAACAGATCGCCGACATCCTTCAGATTCCGACGCACATCTCGGCCAGGCGCCTGGCTCGAATGGCGGACCGTGAGCGGGAACAAATAGTCTCCCACCTCACTGTCGACCTGGCCAAAGAAATCATCTCGATTCTGCCCGTCTCGGTTTCTTGACCTCCACCCGCCTCATTCTCGCTTCGGCGGTAAAGAGGTTCTCCGAGGAGGACATCTACCGGGTACTCACCAATCCTTTTGGCATGGAGGAGGATTCACCTCGAAAGGCGTCAGATCCATCGGAGGATTCACCCCCCAGGGACTACCGCTAAGGCGTCCTTATGGACATGGAAACCGGTAGAGTGTTTCACAGCCGGAAGCCAGAAGAAAAGTACCTTCACCTTTTCTCGGGATGATCACACCAGGGACAATGCCCAAGTTGCCGGTTGCTTTATGGGGTCCGCTTTTGCATCCGATCCCAACCGCTAATGGGGATCGGGGCTGTACACATGTCCCATGCGAGCGGCTTTGGTTTCCAGGTACCGCCGGTTCTGCTCGTTGGGGGCCACCACCAGCGGCACCCTCTCGCGGATGGTCAAACCGTAGCCCTCGATTCCCGCTCGCTTGACGGGGTTGTTGGTGAGAAGCTTCATCGACCTGACCCCCAGGTCGTACAGGATCTGGGCGCCTACGCCATAGTCCCGTGAGTCCACCGGCAGCCCCATGTTCCGATTGGCGTCCACGGTATCCAACCCCTCGTCCTGAAGGTTGTAGGCGACCAGTTTCGGAAAGAACCCGATCCCTCGACCCTCGTGGCCCCTTATGTACAGCACCACTCCCCGGCCCTCTTCCTTCACCTTGGACATCGCCAGACTCAACTGCTCGCCGCAGTCACAGCGCACGCTGCCGAACACGTCTCCGGTGAGGCACTCGGAATGAACTCGCACCAGCACATCTTCACCGTCCCCCATTTCCCCCATCACCATGGCCACGTGCTGGCGGCCGTCCACCAGCGAGTGATATCCCACCGTCTCGAACTCACCGAAAGTGGTCGGCACCCGGGCGCTCACCACTCGTTTCACAAGCTTTCCCTCGGTGCGCCGCCGGTAGGCGATCAGGTCGGCGACCGAACCGATCAACAGTCCGTGCTCATCCGCGAACCGTTGCAGATCCTCCAATTTGGCGACCTCCCCCTGGTCGTTCATCACCTCGGCAATTACTCCGGCCGGGTAGAGTCCCGCCATGCGGACCAGATCAACCGAGGCCTCCGTATGGCCGGCGCGTTTCAGAACTCCTCCCGGCTGGTAGCGGAGCGGGTATACATGGCCGGGTCGGTCGATGTCGGCCGGGAGGCTGTCGGGGTCGATCATTGCACGCACCGTCCGGGTCCGATCAGCCGCGGAGATGCCGGTGGTGACGCCGTGGCGAGCGTCAACCGCCACGGTGAACGCGGTGCCCAGGTCGGAAGGGTCCGTTCTGGGAATCATCAGGGGTATCTCCAGCTCATCGAGCCGTTCGCCAATAATCGGAAGGCAGATTATCCCGCTGGTGTGCCGGATCAGAAAACCCATCTGCTTGGTGGTGATCTTCTCTGCCGCCACGATCAGATCCCCTTCGTTCTCACGATCGGGATCATCCACCACGATCACCATGCGGCCTTCCCTGATCTCCTTGAGCAATTCGGGAATGGTTGCAAATTTCAACTTCGGAACACCAAGAGCCTTTCGACATATTTTGCCAAAATGTCCACCTCAACATTAGCCGTGTCGCCGACCTCCAAATCACGCAAAGTGGTGACCTCCAGCGTATGGGGGATCAGCGCCACCTCGAAGGAACCGGTCCCGACCGCGGTCACGGTCAACGCCACGCCGTCCACCGCCACCGAGCCCTTGTAGACCAGATACCGCTCCAAACCGTCCGGGACCGATATCCGGACCCGCTTGCTTCGGCCCTCGGTCTGGATACGGGTAACCACCCCGGGGGCGTCGATATGTCCCTGGACGATGTGGCCGTCGAGACGGCCTCCCATCTGCAAGGGTCGCTCCAGGTTGACAGAGGAACCCCGATCCAGCCCACCCAGGTTGGAGCGCGCCAGAGTCTCCGCCATCGCCTCTACCTGGAAGTGCGGCGGGATGACCACCACCGCCGTCAGGCAGATGCCGTTGACAGCCACCGAATCTCCCGTCCGCAGATCTTCAGTGGTCTGCGGCGCTCTCACTGTCAACCGCCTTCCCCGATCGGTCCGCTCATAGTCGGCCACCAGACCCACCTCGGTCACGATCCCCGTGAACATCAGCTTTCCTCCTTTTGGCGTCTCCACGCCACCCTTACATCTTCCCCAACCCTCCGCACGTCTTCAATTATGACCTGATCTGCTTCGGACAGAGTTGCGAATACCCCCCTCATGATCGGCCATCCTTCTCCTCCGGCCATTCTGGCCGCCAGGTAGAAGACCCCCCGGTCGATCAGACCCTCCTTCCACAAAGCCCCGGCCAGCCGGGGTCCTCCCTCCACCAGCACCTCCAGTATTCCCCGCTCACCCAGGGCCCGGGCCGCCGTCCCAAGATCCGCCAACCCGTCTACTCCCGGGGCCACCACCTGGTCTTGGGGTGGAAATCTCTCAACTGGTCGGGGCGCGATGATCAGAGGATTCCGCGCCCAAAGCTTGCGAACCGGGGGCACGGCGGAGCGCCCGGCCACCACCACCGCCCTGGGCTGGGGTCCCCGGTATCCGGGGAACCGCACCGTCAGCCGCGGATCGTCGGCACGAAGCGTCCCCGCCCCCACCATGACCGCGTCGGCGGCAGCCCGTAGCCGGTGCCCGTCGCTTCGGGAGGAGGGTCCCGAAATCCATTGCGAAGTCCCGTCCTGCGCCGCAATCCAACCATCAAGGGTCGCCGCCGCCTTGAGGGTGAAGAGCGGCCGACCTGTCCGTCGGTGATGAAAATAGCCCGGATCGGCTGCCTCCACCTCCTTGGTCGCCAACGGCCCCACCACCTCTATTCCCCCTGCCTCCAAAATCCCCCTGCTCCGGCCCGCCACCCGGGTATCCGGATCCAGGGCGCCCACCACCACCGTCGCCACTTCGGAACCGGCGATCCGATCCACGCAGGGAGGAGTGCGGCCGAAGTGCACGCAGGGTTCCAGAGTGGTGAACAACACTCCCCGCCGGGCCCGGTCGCCCGCCTTCTCCAGCGCCACCACCTCCGCATGGGGAGTACCGGGACCCCGGTGAACGCCGGTCGCCACCTGCCTGCCGTCAGAGTCCAGCACCAGGGCGGCCACGCGAGGATTGGGATGGGGATAGGACGAAACGGTCAATCCCAGCGCCCGGCGAAGCAAACGCCGGAATTCGGAAACGGTAAACGCCATGGCGGTCTAACCGGCGCCGGCCGCCAAAAGACCATCGCTGATAACTCGGCGCAACAGTTTCACGGCGGCGACAGGATCGGCCCGACCGAAGATGGCGGTGCCGGCGACGAAGACATCCGCTCCCGCGGCGGCGGCCAGAGGGGCCGTGACCTCGGCGATGCCTCCGTCTATCTGCAGGGCCGTCCCCAAACCTTCCCGATCTATCCAGCGCCGGATCGTTTCGACCTTGGAGAGCGTCTGCGGCATGAAGCTCTGTCCCCCAAAACCCGGTTCGACCGACATCACCAACACCATGTCCAATTCCGACAGATAGGAACGGATCGCCGATGCGGGAACCGCCGGCGAAAGGGCCAACCCGAACTGCAGTCCCAGGCGCCGCGCCAGGCCTATCGCTTCATTGGGATCGGGACAGACATCGGTGTGCAGGGTGACATGGTCCGCTCCCGCCTCGGCCAGAGGTTCCAACAGGTCCAGTGGTCGGGTAACCATCAGATGGCAATCGAAAAAGGTGCTGACGGACGGGCGGACCCACTTTATCACCGGTGGCCCGAAAGTCAGGTTGGGAACATAGATCCCGTCCATCACGTCCAGGTGGAACATGTCGACGTGGGGAGCAACCTCCTCCATCGCCGATCGCAGGCCTCCCAGGTCAGCAGCGAGCACCGAGGGAGCAACACGGTATTTGCGGATCACGACGGGCCCAAGCCTAACTCTGGGGCGCCCTCATCCCGCTGACAGAAATCCCAGCTCCCCTCGGACTCCATTTGCCCAGGCGGTTCCCGGCATCACCCGCTTCCCGGGAGGCTGAATGCCATCCAGAATCAAGCCGCCCTCCCTTCCACCGCACCACAGATCTCCACCGGCCAGGACCAGTTCACCCACCTGCAGAGGCCGGGGAGGAGCGGGAGACCAACGCGCTCTGAGAATCCGCATCCGGGTCTGATTCCACTGGGCGAAGGCACCCGGCCGGGGCGCCATGGCCCTCACCTGCCGGGCCAATTCCATAACTGACCGGTCGAAGTCGAGCCGGGCGTCATCCACAGTCAACCGCGGCGCGTAGGTGGCGTCCTCCTCCTTCTGAGCAGTTCCCCTTATCTCTCCAGCCATCAGACCTTCCAGTTTCCCGGTCAGCAAATCCGCCCCCAGATGGGAAAGACGGGCGGTCAACCCTCCCCTGTCGTCGGCTTCCTGTATCGCCACTGGGGACGCCGCCAGCACCGGACCCGCATCGAGACCCTCGGTGACACTCATCACGCTCACCCCCGTGACCGGATCGCCGGCTCTGATGGCGGCCGCCACCGGCGCAGCGCCCCGCCAGCGGGGCAGCAGGGAGAAGTGAACGTTCACGAAGCCCACCTCGGCCAGGTCCAGCATAGGGCGGGTAAGCAACATCCCGTAAGCCACGACCACCCCCATCCGAAACGGCGCCACCGACCTCAAGGATTTATGCAACTCGTCCCGGTTCTCAGGGCAAGCAGTGACCAGTCCCAACTCCATGGCGGCTTTTTTCACGTCCGACGGGCTCTTGGCCGCAGACCTGCCGCGTCTACGATCACCCCGGGTGATCACCAACCCGATCTCCACCCGCCGGCTCAATGCCCGAAGAGAGGGAACCGCCGCTTCGGGAGTACCCAGGAAAACCACCCGTGGGGGTCGGGTCCGGATACCCGTATCTACCCCAATGCGTTTTCCCTTATCGCCCGCAGCGCCTTTCTGCGAGTACCGCGGTCCAGGCGCTCCAACAACAGGGTCCCGTTCAGATGATCGAACTCGTGCAGCAATACCCTGCCCATCAAGTCGTCTCCCCCGTACTCCACCTCATTGCCGTCCAGGTCCAACCCTCTCACCACCGCCTGGGCGGGCCGGATGATCGGCCAGAAATACTCCGGCACCGACAGGCATCCTTCGTCGTACTCCCACTCTCCCGAAGTCTCCACCAACTCCGGATTGATGACGGTGCGAGGACCCCGATCATCCTGGATATCGAACACGAACACTCGACGTCCCACCCCAACCTGCGGCGCCGCCAATCCGACCCCGGGCGCGTGGTACATAGTCTCGATCATGTCCTCCACAAGTTTGCGGATCCGACCATCTATCTGCGCCACCGGAGCAGAGACGGTGCGCAGGATGGGATCGCCGAAAATGCGAATCGGAAGGATGGCCATGAGCGCACCCAATCCTACAAATCAAGAGGGTCGACATCTACCCGCACCACCAGCCCCCTGTGTCGCCACCGGGACACCAGAGGACGCAACCGTTGTTTCACTTTCCACAAGTCGCTTCCCTCCACCAGCCACCTCGCACCGGATGAGAATTCCACGGGACCGTGCAGCAAGGCATTGTGGTCCTCCAGACCGGCAATCTCGGTCCCCACGCGTCCCAGCGCCTGCTCGGCCGTGGTTCCCCGTATCTCAAGCGCCATCAATTGACCCTGGGGTGGAAAGCCGGTCTCGATGCGGCGGTCCAGTTCCTCCTGCAAGAACGCCACGCCATCCCCTTTTCTCAGCGCGGCCAGCACCCGGTGGCCGGGCGAGGAGGTCTGCACCAGAAGCCGCCGACCGGTCCCCTGGGACAATCGCCCGGCCAGCCGGACCATGATTCGCAGGGCTTCCTCATCGGCCCGGTAGTGGGGGGCATAGAACAGGCCGTCGGCGTCCACCACCACTACCAAGTCGAATACCCCCACACCGGCCAGCGAAGCCTCGGTGCCCACCGTAATCGGGGCTCCATCCCCGACCACGCCCACCCAATCCTTCCCGAATCTCTTTCTCAGTTCGGTTCGAACCCGCTCTACTCCGGCGCCCAGCGGTTCGAAAAAACCTGCCCCACACTTGCGACACGCCCCCAGAGTGGTACCGCATCTTTGACACGCCTCTCCCCTGGAGGCGCGGCTCCCGCAGTCAGGGCACCGGCGAAGGCTCCGACAGCGGGCACAGCGCATAGCAGGGGCATACCCGCGCTGATGGGCAAAGACGAACGCCCCTCCTGCAGAGGAACAGGATCGCAGAGCAGCGAGAGTGAGAGGATGAAAAAGCCCGTCAGCGCCCAGGCTCCTGCGATCCGCCACCTCCACATGCGGCCAGAGCCGCTGGCGGCGACGACTGCGGTAGAGATCCGGTCCCAACGCCATGAAATCCACACTGGGAAAGGGACCCACGGCAGCCAACAGACCCCCCTCCCGGATACTTCGTTCACGAAGCAAACGGCGGGCGCCAACCGTAGGGGTCTGACGGTTCTTGTGGGCCCGGCGCCCATCCTCCACCACCACCAGCAACCCGGGCCTGGCTATAGGCCAAAGCGCCGAAGCGGGAGTCGCCACCAACACCAATCCGGCATGGGTGGCCAAAAGTCCCCACACTTCGGTTCTCCGCCGATCACTGTGCCGGTTGCTGGCGCCCATGATTCGACCGGGGTAGATGCCCTTCAGCAGGTCGGTCATTCGATTCTCCTCCGCAGCGGTGGGAACCACCACCATCGCTGATCGGCCCGCCCGAAGCACCGGCCCCAGCAAGGGTTGGACCCACTCGGAGGAGGCCGGGTTCACGAGGAGACACCCCGGCCGCCTACGTCGGCCGGAAGCAGCGTCCTCCCCCAATCCCGATGCAGCATGATCGGAATCGCCCGGCGGCGGGAGCTGATCCGGTTCACGGCGCTGCGGCGCCCGGGGAGCGTTGGGAGGGGCGGTCTTGGACAGGATTGTCGACAGCGGACTCACGTAATAGTCAGCCGCCCAGCGGCACACCGACAGCAGAGAGGTGTCGAACACCGGTAAACCACCGCTTACCGAGGAAAGAGGCTTGAGACTGTGGGACGGACGGGCGCCGCATTCCACCACATACCCGTGAGTATGGCCGCTGCCCAACGGAACCCGCACCTTCGCCCCCAAGCCGACCCGTTCACCGAGATGAGCGGGTACCGAGTACCAGAAACCCTTATCCACCTCGAAGGCGGGAACTGCCGGAACAACCCGGACAGCGGACGTCACGACGACAGCGCCGCGGCCCTCAGTTGCTCAGTGAAATCAGTCTTCTCCCAAGAGAAACCGGCGTCTTCCCGGCCGAAATGGCCGTACAGGGTGGTATCGCTGAACCGGGTCTCCCACAGCGCCAGGTTCTCAATCATCTTTTGCGGACGGAAACTGAGGACCTCTTGCAGCGCTCTCTCCAAGTCTTCCAGGGGCGCCTGGTTGGTGTTGGAACAGTCCACGTGCAGCGAAAGTGGTTCATGCATCCCTATTACATAGCTGAGTTGGATAGAGCACTGGCGAGCCAGGCCGGCCGCCACCAGGTTCTTGGCCGCATGCCGGGCGGCGTAGGAAGCTGATCGGTCCACCTTGGTGGGATCCTTGCCGGAAAGGGCGCCCCCACCGTGAGGACCGTATCCCCCGTAGGTATCAACCACCAGCTTGCGTCCGGTGAGTCCGGTGTCGGCGCCCGGCCCACCGGCAGTAAATGAACCCGAATGGTTGATCAGAAACCGAGCCCCTCCATCCAACAGCCCGGAGGGAACCACGCTGCGGATCACCTCTCGTTCAATATCCGCCCGGAGCGTACCTTCGTCGACACCGTTGCGATGATGGGCCGAAACAACCACCTGGCTGACTCGCACCGGCGTTTTATCCCGGTACTCAACCGTGACCTGGGTCTTGCCATCCGGGCGGAGATAGTCGACAATCCCCATCTCCCGCACCTCCGCCAGCCTGCGGGCCAGGCGGTGCGCCAAGTGGATGGGAAGCGGCATCAGGGAGGGGGTCTCATCGCAGGCGAAGCCAAAGATTATCCCCTGGTCTCCGGCGCCGATCTCTTCCCCGACCACCATTTCCGCTATCTCGCTCGACTGCCTTTGAATCAGGTTGGTTATCTGCACCGTGTCGCAGGGAAACTCGGGATCTGCAGGACCGTAGCCTGCATCGGCGATCGCCTGTCGGGCAGTGGCCTCAACCACCTCGTCTTCCAGGGGATGGGAGGTCTCTCCCGCCAGAACCACCCGGTCTCCGGTGACCAGCACCTCGGCAGCCACCCGCGGCCGCGGATACCCGGCGTGGGCTTCCATTACCGCGTCCAGCAGCCGGTCGGCGATCAGGTCGGCCACCTTGTCGGGATGCCCGCATGCCACCGACTCGGAGGTGAACGACCAGACTCTCGAACCCAAGATCAAGGCCCCCGTCAGCTTTCTTCCAACAGCTTGGTCACCTCATCCCACAGCCGGGCGGCCACCCGGCTCTTTGCCTGCAGTGGCCAGGGCTCGGTTTCACCGTTGCGGCGAATCAGGACAACCTGGTTGTTGTCCGACTCGAAACCGGAACCCGGAATCGTCACGTCATTGGCCACCATCAGGTCGACGCCCTTTTTCCGGGCCTTTCCCACCGCCCTCTTTACATCTCCCGTCTCGGCCGCGAATCCCACCACCACCCGGGGGCGGGAGTTCCGCCGGATGACCTCCCCGAGAACGTCTCGGGTGGGCGCCAATTCCAGGGCGTTCAAACCGTCGCCGCGGGCCAGTTTGCTCCCATGGGAGATCTTGGGACGAAAGTCCGCCACTGCGGCGGTCATCACCGCCACATCCGCCTCGATCGAGCTCACCGCCTCCGCCATGTCGTGAGCCGACACGACATCCACTCTCTTTACCGAAGGAGGCGACGGGAGCCGGGAGCAGGTGACCAGGGTCGTCTCCGCCCCCCTGCGGGCCGCTTCCACCGCCACCGCATGGCCCATCTTGCCTGACGAGTGATTGCTGAGAAAACGCACCGGGTCAATGGCTTCCCTGGTTCCTCCGGCAGTAACCAGCACCCGCACCCCTGTCAGAGGAGCGGCGAACAGGGATTCGATCTCCCCGAGCAAGTCCTCCGGTTCCATCATCCTTCCCAGACCCCGGTCACCTCCCGCCAGCCGTCCGCTGACCGGCCCCAGTACCGCCACGCCATCGGCCCGGAGGGTGGCGATGTTGCGTCGAGCCGCCGGATGTTCCCACATGGCGGTGTGCATGGCCGGCGCCACCACCAGCGGGCAGGTTGCCGCCATGATCGTGGCCGTGACGAGGTCGGATGAGAGTCCGTTCGCCAGTCGAGCCAGGGAAGCGGCGGTGGCCGGGGCCACCACCACCAGGTCGGCCCATTCGGCCGCTTCGGTGTGGGGACTCACCGATGCGGAGTCATCGAACAGATCGGCGACCACCGGATGCCCGGTAATGGCTGAGAGAGTGTTCGACCCCAGGAACTTCTGGGAGGACGCGGTCATCATGGCCCGCACCTCCGCACCGCTTTCGATGAGAAGCCGGGACAGGGTCGCCGCTTTGAACGCTGCTACTCCCCCGGTTACCGCCAGCAGGACTCGGCGTCGTCCGATCACTAAAGCTCCGCGGCTTCGGGAGTTTCCTCCTCAGGTGGGTGTCCGGTTCTGCGGACCACCTTGTCCTCCAAGATTTCTTCCATGGCAATGGTCAAGGGTTTGCGGGCATAGGTGTGAACTTGGGGTGGGATGAACTTTCCAATGCCCTGCCCCAGGTGCGCGTAGTAACCCTGGATGTCGCGGGCGCGACGGGCCGCCACAACCACAGTCGAGAACCGATTCCCGATCTTGTCGACTACTTCTTCGATTTTCATGCTGAAGGCCGCCTCTCCATTTCTCCGGTCAGCGGGGCGAGTACCGACTTCGGATTATACGGCTTAACTCTGTCACGGTTTCACTTGTTCTGGTGCTGGTCACGAATTCGTCGTAGAGATCGTCCATCAATGGGGCGTCCTCTTCCGCCAGGGCAAGACGGCGGATGAGGAACTCCGCGCTGGCCCCGCGAGACCGAAGCCTTCTCTCCAGTTCCCCCGGAAACGGCGGCTTGAGAAGCACCAGGACCGCTTGGGGGAACCTCTGCTTCACAGCCAATGCTCCCCTCCGCTCGATCTCCAGCACCGCCACCCCTCCCCTTTCCAAGACTTCTTCCACAGATCTTTGCGGTGTTCCGTAGTAGTGACCATCGTATTGCACCCATTCCAAGAACTCCTGTCGGGACGCCATTTCCAGGAACCTGCTTTCGTCCACAAAGTGGTAGTCGATTTCCTCGATCTCGTCAGTCCGGCGAGGGCGGGTGGTGAAAGACGTGACCACTTCCACTCGGGGCTGCTTGGCCAACTCGGCCAACGCAGTGGATTTGCCGACGCCCGAGGGGCCGGAAACCACCAGAACCAGGCTCGGAGACTTGGTCAAGACCTGAGGACGGCTGCTTTCAGGAGAGTTCCCTGATCAGAGCTTCTCGCTGGCGCTTGCCCAATCCACGAAGGCGACGATTCTCAAGAACGCCAACTCTCTCCATGAGTTGGCTGGTGCGTTTTTTTCCGTAACCGGGCAGGGCTGCCAGCGCGGCGGAGACCTTCATTCCACCTACCAATGGATCATTCGTCCGCTCCAACAGCTCTGCAAAGGTCAAACGCCGATCACTCAAGTCGGCCTTGATCTCAGCCCTTCCCTTCCGCACGGCCGCGGCTTTGGCGAGGGCTTGCTTGCGCTGCTCTTGGGTTAGGGGTGGTGGGTTCATGATGCTCCTAGGTATGCGTCAGTCATCGGCTTTGGGAGTCTCCAAATTGGCCGAAACCTTACCAAAAACCAACAGAATCGTAAAAATCACCGCGCGTCGAACACGTCATTTTCCCTCGTCGCCCTCCATCGTCACCTGTGGAAGTATCACCCGGTGAGCGCCTCCTGCGACTATGCCGTCTACCTCTGTCACGTGTCCCGATGAGAATAGACGACCGGTCATATCCGCCATTCTCCAGAAGCCTTCGGAGTTTCCCACTCTGGAGAAACCCTCCGATCTCGAAACCTGAACCACCACACCCAGTTCCCTGGCAGGAAACAGTATCCCTTCCGCTCCGGACTTCAGAGCCAATTTGGTCATCCTGGAAACCTGGATTCCGGGACTGTCAAAGATGCCAACCCCTTTCAACTCGTGCTCGCGGGCCCAGCCGGCCAGGGCCGCCGACACCACCACCGAGGTTCGAGGATAAACCTCCGCCTCGGCCACCGCCGCCTCCACCGCCTCCCGGCCTCCCAATCCGGAGACGCTCACCCACCGAGCCCCCAACTTACCCATTCGCGCCACCGCTCTGGCTACGACCTGCGGCCGATCCAATATACCCAGATCCACCAGCAGGGGCTTTCCGAGAGCGCAGAGGGCGCCCACCAGAATCGGGCCGCGATCGAAGAACAGACCGGCGCCCATCACGAATCCACCCACCTCATCTCCCAACTCCGCGACGGTTCTGACCGCCTCTTCGGCATCGCCGTCGGCCAGGCGAATCAACACCTGTTCGCCCAGGATGCTCATCCGCCCCAGTCCTGAAGACTTCGCGGTACATTGATCGCCTCGAGATCCGAGTCCAGTATCTCGGCGGAGGCCCCGGCGGCGGCCAAAGTGGTCATGTAGGGAATCCCCTGGCGGCGGGCGGCCCGATAGAGGCGCCGCCCGTCGAACCGGGAAATATCGCTCCCGTAGGTGTTGATCACCATAGCCACCTGCCCCGATTCGATCATCCGCAATGCGGCGCTGCGGCCCTGTTCCCCGGGTGGCAGGGACCGGACGTCGGGACTGCCCCAGGCTGCCGCCGTGCGGTGATCAGCCACCTGGGCAAGTCCGTGCTTCCTCCATCCGGCCACCAGCGATTCACCATCGCCTATGTCGGCCTCCGCCAGCAGCATCAACACCGTTCCCGAACTTCGCAGCCGGTCCCCGGCGCCCAGCAACGCCTTTCCATAGGCGATCCTCCAGTCGGTTCCCACCCCCATGACCTCCCCGGTAGCCCGCATCTCCGGACCCAGCACCGGGTGGGAACTGGGGAAGCGATCCCACGGCAATACAGCCTCCTTGACTCCGACCATTGGGGGCTTCGACCCCTCCCGGTACAGTCCTTCTGATCGCAATTCCGCCAGGGTGGCGCCCATCATCACCCGGGCCGCCAACTTGGCCAGGGGCAATCCCCGCACCTTGGAGATGAACGGGACGGTGCGGGATGCCCGAGGATTGGCCTCCAGTAGATATACATCCTCACCCTTAACTGCATATTGAACGTTGATCAAACCCCGCACTTGCAAAGCTTCAGCCAAGGATGCAGTCATGGCATGTATCGCGCGGCGAGCGGCCCCGCCCAGGGTGCGAGGTGGAGTGATGCAAGCAGAGTCTCCGGAATGGACCCCGGCCTCCTCGACATGTTCCATGATGCCTCCCATCAACAATTCCTCCCCGTCGTACACGGCGTCGACATCGATTTCGATCGCCGATTCCAAAAAGGAGTCGATCAGCAACGGGGCGGCGGCCAGATCGGCTTCGTCGATGTTTCCATATACCTCGTCCAGGTAAACGTCCAGTTCCCCGGAATCCGCCAGCACCTGCATTTTTCTACCTCCCAAAACAAAGGAGGGCCGCGCCACCACCGGAAAGCCCATCTCGCCGGCCACTTGGCGAGCCTCCGACCGCGACCGGGCCAAGCCGTGGCGGGGTTGGAGAATGCCCAATCGCTTGCACAACTCCGAGAAGCTTTCCCGGTCTTCGGCCAGGTCGATCGAAGCCGGAGAGGTCCCGGCGATCGGTGTCCCTGCCTCGGCGAGCCTTCCGGCCAGGTTGAGCGGAGTCTGTCCGCCGAACTGCACTATCACCCCCACCGGCTGTTCTGCGGCTACGACATCCAGCACGTCCTCCACCGTAAGGGGCTCGAAATAGAGACGATGGGAGGTGTCATAGTCGGTGGATACCGTCTCGGGGTTGCAGTTGACCATCACTGTCTCGTATCCCACCTCCCCCAAGGCAAAGGCGGCCTGCACGCAGCAGTAGTCGAATTCTATCCCTTGGCCGATCCGGTTGGGACCGGCGCCCAGCACCACCACTCGAGGACGACGGGCGGGCGGAACCTCGTCTTCGTCCTCAAAGGTCCCGTACATGTAGGGGGTCTGGGCCTCGAACTCCGCCGCGCAGGTGTCCACCGTCTTATAGGTCCGCCGGATTCCCCTGGCCAGTCTTGCCTGTCTGATCTCCTCTTCGGTCCTGCCCCACAGATATGAAAGTTGGGCGTCCGAGAACCCGTAGCGCTTGGCGTCCCCCCACAGGTCATCCTGCGGACCCCTGATCCACAACTCCTCCCGAAGTTGCACGATCTCGCCGATCTGGTGGGCGAACCAGGGATCGTAGGCGGTCAGCCCGCAGACCTTCTCGGGGGACCATCCTCTTCGCAGCGCCTCACCGACTGCCACCACGCGGTCGGGATTGGGAATGGCCAACAGTTCGCTCAGTTGCGGGCCGGACAGTTTCTCCATCTGGTCGGAGGCGGGATCCGCCCCAAGACCCAACCGCCCGGTCTCCAGGCTCCGAAGCGCCTTTTGCAGCGCCTCAGGAAAGGTTCGTCCGATCGCCATCGCCTCTCCGACACTTTGCATTGAAGACCCCAACCGGCGGGGAGTTGCCGCGAACTTGGCGAAATCGAAACGGGGGGCCTTCACCACAACGTAATCAAGCGCCGGTTCAAACGAAGCGGGCGTCTGACCGGTGATGTCGTTGGTGATCTCGTCCAGGGTGTAACCCACCGCCAGCAGCGCGGCGATCTTGGCGATGGGAAAGCCGGTGGCCTTGGAGGCCAGGGCCGAGGAACGGGAGACCCGGGGATTCATCTCGATCACCAGCCGCCGGCCCGATTCCGGCGCCACCGCGAATTGAACGTTGGAACCTCCCGTCTCCACCCCGATCGCCCGCAGCACCTTGATCCCATCGTCCCGCATTTGTTGGTATTCCCGGTCAGAAAGGGTCTGGATGGGCGCCACGGTTATCGAATCTCCGGTGTGCACGCCCATGGCGTCGAGGTTCTCTATCGAACAGATCACCACTGCATTGTCGGCGTGGTCCCTCATCACCTCCAGTTCGAATTCCTTCCAGCCCTCCACCGACTCCTCCACCAGGATTTCCCTCACCGGCGAGGCGGCCAGTCCCCGGCGGGCCACCTGTTCGAACTGCCGGGCGTCGTAGGCCATCCCGGTCCCCCCTCCTCCCAGGATGTAGGACGGTCGTATCATGAGGGGGTATCCCAGTCGGGCGGCGATGGAGCGGGCATCCTGCATCGACTTGGCGTATCCCGCCTTGGGTGTCTCGAGTCCGGCCTCAGCCATCACCTCCCGGAATCTCCCCCGATCCTCCGCCCGCTCGATTGCTTCCATTCCCGCCCCGATCAACTCCACCCCGTACCTTTCCAGCGTCCCCCTCCCCACCAGTTGGGCGGTGATGTTCAAGGCCGTCTGTCCACCCAGCGTCGGCAGCAAGGTGTCGGGACGCTCCTTGTCGATGATCCGTTCGACCACCTCGGGGGTGATGGGTTCCACGTAGGTCTGGTCAGCGAACTCGGGATCGGTCATGATGGTGGCCGGATTGGAGTTGACCAGCAACACCCGGTAACCCTCCCGGCGCAGGGCCTTGGCGGCCTGAGTTCCCGAATAGTCGAACTCACAGGCCTGTCCGATGACGATCGGCCCCGATCCCACCAGCAGGATGGAACGGATGTCGCGGCGGGCGGGCATCAGCGACTACACCCCTCGATCCATCAGGCGCACAAAGTCGTCGAAAAGCCCCACCGCATCCCGCGGTCCGGGTGCCGCCTCGGGGTGGTACTGCACCGAGAAGGCGGGCACTTCCCGGCACTCGAGACCCTCCAGAGTCCCGTCGTTGAGGTTCTGATGGGTCGGGACCACCATCCCGAACTCCGACTCGACTTCGGGTGGCAGCAGTTCCGAGGTGACCAGCCCCTTCCGGGAAGGCGCCGGACGCCCGGCCAGTGACCACAGATCGACCGAGAACCCGTGGTTCTGCGAGGTTATCTCCACCCTGCCGTCCTCCAATCGGCGCACCGGGTGATTCCCGCCGTGGTGACCGAAGGGCATCTTGTAGGTCGCGGCCCCCAGGGCCAGGCCCATCACCTGCTGGCCCAGACATATCCCGAACACCGGGGTCTTTCCCAAGATCCCCCGCAGGGTGGTGATCACGGTCTCGAGAGGCTCGGGATCCCCCGGGCCGTTGGAAAGAAAGACCCCGTCGGGCCGGTATTCCAGGATTTGCGTCGCCGATACGCCGGACGGCACTACTTCCACGTCAAGTCCTCGACCAGCCATTTGGTCGAGAATGTCGCGTTTGATTCCCAGGTCGATGGCCACCACCTTTCCACGGGAGGACCCATGGGCGCCCACCGTGTAGGAGCCTGCGGTGGAGACCCCCGAGGCAAGATCCTGGCCCACCATTTTCGGAGCGGAAGCGGCCATGTCGGCCAATTCGGCGGCCGACACTCCGTCTCCCATAGCAGCGGGCATTGCTCCCCGCTCCCGGATGTGACGGGTCAATCGGCGGGTGTCGATCCCGCTCACCGCCACCATGCCGTGGTCGGACAGGAAGTCGGACAAGTCGCCCTCCGCCCTCCAACTGGAGTAGCGGTGGGAATAGGATCTCATCACCACCCCGGCCGCCGCGGGCCGTCCGGCCTGGGAGTCCAGGTCGGTCACCCCGTAGTTGCCGATGTGAGGGGCGGTCATCACCACGATCTGTCCCGCATAGGACGGATCGGTGAAAACCTCCTGGTAGCCGCTCATGGCGGTGTTGAACACCACCTCCCCCACCGTGGTTCCCGAAGACCCCACCGACCATCCCCGGAAGACCTCCCCGTCGGCGGTCACCAAAAGACCGGCTGTGGAACGTCGCCGGCGCCTGACCCCGAATGGTCCGGCTGCCTGGACCGCGGGCGCGTCATGGACAGGTCTTATCCACCCGGCCACGGTCCCCAAAACGCCGTTCACGAACCGGCTGCTGTGGGCGGTGGAGAACTCTCCTGCGATTCGGACCGCCTCGGAGATGATGACCGCCACCGTGGTGCGGGAATGACGGCGGAGCTCGTACACCGCCATTCGCAAAATCGCCAGATCGATGGGCGGCATGCGGGTGGCTTTCCAGTCCTGGGCAGCTCTCTCGATAATCGCATCGATCCGGTCGGTGTCAGCGGCCACCCCCCGCACAATCCGCCGGGCCTTGGGAAGCTTGTCCGCCAGTAATTCGCCCAGTTCGGCGGCAGACCCGCCGGACATGTCCATTCCGTAGAGAACCTCGAGCGCCTGATGGCGCGGGTCGTGGCGGGAACCGAAGAACGGCGGGACAGTCTCCTCCGACCCTGGCTGGCCTTTCACACTCGGGTCAGATAGGCGCCGGTGCGGGTGTCCACCCTGATGCGGTCACCCTGCTCCACGAACAGCGGCGTCTTGATGGTGATGCCGGTCTCGACGACAACGTCCTTGGTGGCACCCGACACCCGATCTCCCTTCACCCCCGGCTCCGCATAGGTCACCTCCATCTCCACCGAGGGAGGAAGTTCCATGCCGATCGGACGTTCGATGTGAAAGGCGATGGTCAGGGTCATCCCCTCCACCAGATACCCGGCGTCGTCTCCGACTTCTTCGGAACTGAGAGCGAACTGGGAGTAGTCCTCCAGGTTCATGAAATGAAAACCCAGATCGTCCTGGTAGAGGTACTGATGGTCACGGCGGGAAATGATCGCCCGGGGCACATCCTCGTCCGCCCGGAAGGTCCGATCCAGGACCTGCCCGGTCTCGGCGTTCTTGATCTTCATCCGCACGAAAGCCTTACCCTTTCCGGGCTTGACGTGCTGGTAAGTGACGATGGTGAAAATCCCGTCGGGCAGTTCCAGGGCCATGCCTGGACGGACATCATTGGTGGAGATCATGGTTCGCTATTGGCTCGGGGAAATTCAGACCGAAGTGTAGAGGATCACAACCCGATCGCCGTCAATCCAGTCTCCAGGTCTTGAGGCGAGATGTCAACTATCACCGGCTTGCCGAAGTCTTCCAGCAGCACCATCTTGGGAAGAGGACCGCCCTGGCGTTTCTTGTCCCTGCCGAGCAACTCCATAATCACCGGACGGTCAACCGGCGGGGAATGCACCGGCAGTCCCAGGGAGGCGATCACCGCCCGCTGTCGTCTGCGGTGGGCATATCCCACCTTCTCGGCCGAGATTGCGGCGGCCGCCACCATCCCCACCGCCACCGCGTGACCGTGGGGTACACCGGTGGCCGTCTCCACCGCGTGGCCGATAGTGTGCCCGTAGTTGAGGATCGCCCGGCGGCCCCTCTCGAAGAAGTCGTCCGCCACCACGTCGGCCTTCACCCGCACCGCCCTGGTCACGACTTCCGAAAGCGGAGATTCCAACCCGTGCTCCTCCAGTATCCCCACCAGCTGGGGATCGGCGATCAATCCGGCCTTCAGCGTCTCGGCCATCCCCTCGACGAGCAGTCCGCGGGGCAGTGCTCTCAGGACATCGACGGAGACAATCACCCGGCGGGGATGGCGGAAAGTTCCTATCTGGTTCTTGCCCTCCCGGTTGACGCCGGTCTTTCCTCCGATCGAGGCGTCCACGGCGCCCAACATTGTGGTCGGCACGTATACCGCCTCCACTCCTCGAAGCCACGTGGAGGCGACAAATCCGGCCAGGTCGGTAGCGGCCCCTCCCCCCACCCCCACCAGCGTGTCGTATCTGTCCACCCTGAGCCTATCGAGTTCCCGGTAGATCTGTTCGGCTACTCCCAGGGTCTTTGCCTCGTCACGGTCGGGTATCCGCACAGTGTGCACCGCCGCCGTGGGACCGCTTTCCTCTTCAAAGTCCCGTTCGATGCGGTCGACAACCCTGGCGGCCACTTCGGCGACCGGTCCCGGCTGGGTGAGCACCACAACCCGGGAAGGGGGAAGACCCCGACGGGCGGGCAGGAGCGACGACGGCAACCCGTCCGAGACCAGTATCTCGCACCGGTCGCCGATCAGGATGCTTTCCACAGCCTCCATACTTCCTCGGCCACCAGTTCCCGGGTCTTGCCGTCCATGTTCACGCTCAGATGGGCAGCCTCCTGGTAGAGGTGCTTTCGGGCTTCCCAGATCTCGGTGTATCGCGCCGCCAGATCGGAGCAGCCCTGCAGGAGGGGACGATTGGCGGTCTTTCGCTTGGCAATGAGCGACGAGAGGGAGGGCTTCAACCACACCACCAGTCCGGTCTCCCGCATCAGACGGCGGCTCCGCTGATCCAGGATCACTCCCCCGCCGGTGGCGACCACCAGTCGCCGCCCGTCACCGGCAATGCGTTCCACCTCTTCGGACTCCATGACCCGGAAGACCGGCTCGCCCCGGTCGGCGAAGATCCGAGGAATGTTCATCCCGGCCCGCTCCACGATCTCGTCGTCCACATCCACGAAGGGCAGACCGCTGCGATGCGACAGCATCCGGCCCACCTTGGTCTTCCCGGAACTCATCATCCCTATCAGCCACAATTTGGGGGTCAGAACCGCTCCACCTTTCTCCAGTGGGATTCCCAACCTGCTCGGAGATCGTCGACCGTATCGCCTCCCACCATCCGCTGCACCTCCCGGGCGAGGACGAACGCCACCATCTGCTCGGCAACCACTCCGGCGGCGGGGACCGCGCACACGTCGGAGCGTTCCCGAAAGGCCTTGTGGGGCCGGCGGGTGTCCACGTCAACGGTGTCGAGGGGCCGCATCACAGTGGAGATGGGTTTCATTGCGGCCCGCACCCTGAGAATTCCCCCCAGGGTAATGCCTCCCTCGGTGCCCCCGGCCCGGTTGGTCCGGCGATAGTACCCCTCCTGCTCCTCGTAGTAGATCTCATCGTGGGCAACCGTTCCCCGCCGCGCCGCCGAACGAAACCCATCCCCCACCTCCACTCCCTTGATGGCATGAATCGACATCAGTGCCCCGGCCAAAAGGCCGTCGAGCTTGCGGTCCCAGTGGACGTAACTGCCTATTCCCGGCGGCACGCCGTACGCCAGGACCTCCACCACCCCGCCCAGGGTGTTGCGGTCCGCCTTGGCCGCCTCGATCAATGCAATCATCGCCGCCTCCGCCTCCGAGTGGAAGACTCGCACCGGCGACCGGTCGATGGTCTCCAGATCGGCGGGAACCGGAAGCGGATGGTCGGGCGCCGTGGCGCCCCCGATGGCCACCACATGGCTGAACAGTTCCACGTCCAGCGCGGCCAGAAGCGCCTTGCACAAATAACCGACCACCGTCCGGGCGGCGGTCTCGCGGGCCGAGGCCCGTTCCAGGATGTTTCGGGCATCATGGGTGTTGTATTTGATCATCCCCGCCAGGTCGGCATGACCGGGCCGGGGAGCCGTCATCCGCCGCCGGGGCTCATGTCCGGGAAAGGGGCTCATCTCCCTCTCCCACCTGGGCCACTCGGTATTGCGTATGATCACCGCCACCGGGCTCCCCAGCGTGTAACCGTGACGCACCCCTCCCATGATCTCCAGTTCGTCCTGCTCGAGTTTCATGCGATTCCCCCTCCCGAACCCCATCCGCCGCCGCGCCAACTCCCCCGCCAGATCATCGACGCTGAAAGCCAACCCGGCCGGTAACCCTTCGACAACGGTCACCAACCCGGGTCCATGCGACTCACCGGCAGTCAGAAACCGAAGCATGCCCAAGATGCTACCCGTCGCGTTCCACCTGCCTGCCTCCTTCCGGTTGGGCCGGCCCGCGCCTGGTCACTTCCTGCCCGATAGTCTCCCTGGTAGCTAAGGAAGGGCAAGTTCCAGTGGTGGTCGCCCTCCAACTCCCGAGCTGTTCCCGCCACCAACCGATGATCGCCATTAACGGTATATAAATCCCCTAAAAAGGCGGACAATATCCCACTTTGTTCGAGGAGATGGATGTAACATGTGACACCATGTGGGAAGGAGGGCTCTCAACACCCCCCCCCCGCGGGGGCATTTGGGTGTTGCTGTGCGGCTGGTTGTAGCGGTGGCGCCTCCGGCGCTGTGGGATGTGCCCGTTCAGAACAATTTCGGTGTCTGATCCGAAGCAACGCCTCACTGGTGGATTTCCCCTACCCGCGTGGCTTCCGATGGGGAAGTCATCCCGTGTGAAAGGAATGTTCTCATGAGCACAAGTACGAACTTATGGCGACGCAGACGCGGAAGCAGACTTGGTGGGATCCGGACGCCCGTTCTCGTTCTGTCTTCGGCGGTTCAATGGGTGACCGTCTACCTGATCCTGGCGCTGCTGTTGCTGCTGGTTGCCGCGGCAGTGGGCGCCGAGAGGGCCGAGGCGCGCCCCACCTGTCCACCCGGACACACTTACGAACAGGAAGTGAACGGGCGGCACATCAGCGAATGGTGCACGCCCGTGGACGGTAGCAGTGGGCCGCTCGATCCCACTGAGGCGTGGGAGAAGTCCGGGCCGCTCATCCCCGAATCCGCCAATCTGGAGAACGAGCCTCAGACCCCGACGACCGTCTACCCGGCCCGAGGGTGGTGCCACAACACCACCGGGGGAGGGTCGCGCCCGGACAGGGCACCGTCCCTGTGGTGCCTGCGCCTCCCCGATGACGGCGAACGCGAGGTGTTCCTGTGGGACGAGCGCGGGCGTTGGCAGCACGTCGACACCGTTCTTGCTGATGTCCACCGGGGAACGAACATCAACTGGTACAGCGACCCGGGTGGTCGTCACCGACCGGAGGGCACCGGACAGTCCTATGACATCGAGGACAAGTTCTATCGGGTGAAGGTGGTGACCAGACATCACGGGACGAAGTTCTACGACGTGCGTCCCGGTCACGCCCCGGTGGAGGTCACCACCACGACCACCAGGTCGGGTCGGTCCCGCCGGGGAGCGGACCATCCCCCGCCGGACACGACCCGGCCCTCGATAGGAGGTCACGTCTGCGCGGGTGTCTGGTATCCCGAGGGCACTCCCTGCCCAACGACCACGACCACTACGGCGGCGCCCGCCACGACGACGACCACAGCTTGGACGCCTCCGCCTCCGGCTTCGTCCGACCCGTGCGTCAACGGGGACTGGCTCACCTGCCGGGCCAACACAGAGCCCAAACGGGATGATTACCCCTCCGACGAGGAATACGAGAAGGCCAAGCGGTGCCACTGGACCTGGTGTCCGGGGGAGTGATACGCCAGTGGCTGGGCGTCCTCGCAAACCGACCGCTCTGATCGAAGCGACCGGGGGCTACCCGCGGGACCGGGACGGGGAACCCCGCCCCAAGGGTGCCTCCCGGAAACCGTCCGGACTGAACGAAACCGCGTCGAGGGTGTGGGACGACGTGATAGCGGCGTTGTCGTCGGTCAAGGGGCTGTTGACCCGGGCGGACACCAACATTCTGATGCGCTACTGCAACAGCATGTCCCGCTACTACCAGGCGCAGGCGATCCTCGAGAAGGATGGGGTGCTGATAAAGGGCGCCAAGGGCGGAGTCCGAACCCGACCCGATCCCGACCACCACCACAACAACCACGACGTTTGCCGTGGCCGAGCAGCAGGTCACCACCACGACGACGCACGCACCATCAGACGTCGCACCTGGTGGCATATTCGGGCAGGGCAACATCGTCGCCAGCGGAATCGACCGGAACAAGTACGAGCAGTGCCGGCGCGACCATCCCGATCAGGCCGGTTGGTGGTGTATGATTAAGGCACAGCAGTGACCGGCCCGCGGTGGGGCGTCAAGCCGGGCCCGCTGACATGCCGGGCACTTTGAAAGGCGCAACCGGACCGGCGGTTAGGGACCCGACTGTCCGAAGGTGTACGCGGGAGAGATCCGTCGATACCCCGGTTCGTGTCTGTCCGCCTGCCGAGGTTTGAAAACGTAGGCAACTTGTGAAGGGGTCCCGGACCGGGTTGCGGCGACACAGTGGGCCTGGCCACCCGAGAGCCCCGGCCGAAAGCCGTCTCGTTGCCGGATGACCGGATGGGAGGATCGGGTGACGCCCGGCCTCCCTTTGGTTATGTCTGTCGAATGACGGGATGGGTCGGGTCTGGCGTTCACATGCCTGAACGCGTGGGCGGCGGCTGCGTGGAGTCGGCGTTGACCTGTTTGACCGGGTGGCGGACAGACTACACTCGAAGATGTGACGCCGACCGGTGGTTCTCCGTGTTTCGACCGGCCTCCTCCTTGGCTCAATCGGTGGTTGGGCAGGGTCGCTTTGGGGGTGTTGGGGATTGCGGCGGTGGTGTGGGTGATGAGAGAGTTAACCGCCCTTTTGGTGATGGTCTTCGTCGCCCTGTTCCTGGCGGTGGGGCTTGTTCCGGCGGTGGACTGGCTGGAGAAGAAAGGATGGGGTCGCCGATGGGCGACCGTTGCGGTCTTTGCGGTGGCCCTGGTGCTGGTAGTGGTGTTTTTGGCTACCCTGTTGCCTCTTTTAATCAGCCAGGCTGCCGAGATCGCTGTCAAATTGCCCGACTATCTGGCCACCGTGGAGGATTGGCTGGGACAGTACCTGAACGTCGATCTGGACGGCGCCATCCGTTCCCAACTGACGGATATCGGGGCGCTTATCGAGCAGTACGGGGGCCGACTGACCGAGGGGGCGCTGGCGGTGGGCGGCACTTTGGCGACCGCGGCCTTCCAGGTGATGACCGTTTTGCTGTTTGCCTTCTACATCGTGGCGGACACGCCCAGGATGCTGCGTCTGGTGCTTTCGCTCTTCTCCGCCCGCCGTCAACACCTCCTGCTGCGGATCTGGGAGGTCTCCATAGAAAAGACCGGCGGGTATATCTATTCGAGGCTGATTCTGGCCGGGCTGTCGGCGGTGATCACCACCGTGACGCTCGCTCTGCTCTCGGTGCCCTATCCGGTGGCGCTGGGAATCTGGATGGGAGTGATATCCCAGTTCCTGCCCGTGATCGGCACCTATGTCGGGGGAGCGCTCCCGGTCTTCATCGCCCTGGTCGAGAACCCGATCACCGCCCTGTGGGTCCTGATTCTGATCGTCGCCTACCAGCAGGTCGAAAACCTGATCATCTCTCCCCGGGTCACCTCCCGCACCATGGCCGTCCACCCGGCGGTCTCGGTGGGGGCGGTGATCGCCGGCGGATACCTGATGGGAGCGGTGGGAGCGGTCCTGTCGCTGCCGGTGGTCGCCATAGTGCAGTCCTTGATCTCCACCTCGCTTCGACACCATGAACTGGTAGTGGAGATAGAGGACAGCACCGGCCGGGAGGAATAGACCGACCATCGGACACCCGCCCCGCCCCCTTGAACAGGCCCGGGCCCGGCCGATTAGGGGCGAAAACCACCGCCTGCGCCGATCGGCGCCAAGGTCGACACGTACGTCAAAACAATGCCGGGCACACCCACCACTTCGTACTTACAGGGCGCCCCCAGGGCGGGACGGGTCTGAATCGAGCGAAATCCGGCTTGGTGTCTTTCCCGGGATATCTGTCGGCCTTGTTTCCGGCCCGGGGGCGGCGCTCTTCCCGACCGCGGCTGTGACCTGACGGGAGCCTTGCTCTTGCCGCCCGAGTGCGGACAGGATGCCCCTGCAAGCAACCCCTCGGCACACCCCCGGCGCCGCGCCGGACCATCCGCCTCCCGCCCGGGTGGGGCGGAAGGCGGATGAGAACACCGGTCGAGGGTGGGATCAGTTCCCGGGGACCTCCAGAATCCAGTCGATGTGGATCAGGTCGGGATTGGTCAGGGACCGCCCGTCGGCCTGGGTCTTGCCCTCGTTCAGCGCAAATATCTCCGGCCAGCGGAGTTCCGACCCCAGGAGGGAGTGGGCGATCGAGCGCAGGGTGTCGCCGGATCGCACCTTGTAGGAGCGGGTGGGCGCCAGGGCCGTGATCCGCCCGCCACCGTCGGTGGGATAGGCGGCGGCGGTGATCTTCCCGCCCAGATCCTGGGCCACGTAGTCGGCCAGAGCCTGCTGGTAGGTGACCGGAAGCCTGGTGATCTCCACCTCGGCCAGGGGATAGCAGTCGCCTCCCTTGGCCAGGAAGTCCACCGTGGCCAGGGTCACCGGATCGCCGGAAACCACCGAACCGTCCCGGACGATCACCGTCCCGTCGGAGAGAGTGACGTTCCTCACCCGCTCGCCGGGCGAGCCGGTGATGGCGCAGTCGGCGGACCGGTCCACCTCCTGGGCCGCACCTGACGGGTCGTATTCGAAGGTGAAGCCCGACACCTGGGCGAACTGGCCGCCCGCCCCGGGCACGCGGCTGACCGCCTGCTCCAACAGGAGACGGAAGGTCTCCCGGGGAACATCACCCACCACCACATGGTTGTGGAAAGGTGCGATGTCCCAGGTCATGCCGGTGGTGAAATTCCCCGCAGGGATCACCGAGTCGTTGCGAATCCCGCCCCCGTTGGTGACCGCCACCGCAGGCGGGGAGACGCCGAAGCCGGCCGCCAGGTGCGAGGCCCGGATGCGGAGGGCGTCCGCCAGCAGGCTCCCCACGTTGGTGTCGGTGGTACGCACTATCGACCGGCGACCGTCGAGGTCGACCTCGCTCGTCCCGATGACGTGGGCGTCTATGGCTGACACCGCCGCGGTGAGGGGCTCGATCACCGCCGTCTGCACCGTCGGGTCCGCGGCGACGTCCAGCCCCACTCCCACCGAACGGCCCTGGGCGCTGGTTATGGCGCCGTCGGAGTCGAAGACCACCGTCAACTCCCCGATGCACCGATAGCCGCCGGGGGCGGTGATCACCGGGACCTCGGAACCCGAGGCATCGGCGACCCGCAACGGGTAGGGGCCGGCCGGTTCCTCGTCGGGCATGCAGGTGTCGCCTTCGTTGGCGAGCAGGTCGTCCCCGCCGCCCGCGATCACCACATCGACGCCGCTCAGTTCGGCTACCAGCGCCACCTCCTCGGCCACGTCCTGGAGATGGCTGACCAGGATGATCTTGTCCACTCCGTCGGCGGTCAGCTTGGCCGTCTCCGCGGCCACCGCCGGCAGCACTGCGGAGACCTCGACGTTGCGGGGGCTGGAGATGTTGGCCAGCCAAGGGGTTACCGCGCCGATCACTCCGATCCGCTCGCCGCCTGTCTCGATCACCACGCTGGCAGCGAGCAGGCCCTTCTCCTCCAGTCCCGAGAGGACGGGCTCACCCGAGAAATCCAGGTTGGCCGAGAGAAACGGCACCGGCGGCGTGAAGCCCTCAATGAACCGGGCGGTCACCTCCGGCCCGAGGTCGAAGTCGTGGTTGCCCAGAGCCATGGCGTCGTAGAGGCCGCTCAGGGCCACCGAGTCATAGAGCGGAGCATCGCCGCGGGCGAGGGATACTCCCAGTTCCTGGGAGGCCAGGAAGTTGTCCCCGGAGGTAAGGGTGATCACCGCCCCGTCGGCCTGCGACTGAAGCTGCTTCATCGCCGCCGCGAAACGGGCCGCGCCCGGGTATCCGGAGTCCGGGTCTTCGAGTAGCTTGGACTCCCCGTCGTTGTTGTGGAGGATGACCAGGGTGAACTCCCCGCTCTCCGAGTCGCCTTCCTGGGAGGCGACCGGAGCGGCGATCCAGAGCCCCGACAGCAAAGTCAGGACAACGAGAACCGCCAGGGGTCTTCTGATGGGCTTGGAGGCGAACACGGGAACTCCTTTCTCTCCGATCCTGCCCGGGCTTGTCATCGGCGCCGCCCGCTGAATCGGGATATGGCGGATCGGGTGGACTAAGCAGGTGGTCTGTTATGGTATCCCGTCCGTCCGCAGTCGGGGCAGGGGTTCTGTAGCCCCCGGACGGGCGCATCAAACCCCACCAACCAGCCGATAATCCGAACGACAGCCTTCTATGAGGGGCGGTTCATTGCTCCTGTCGACGTTTATGTCGAGAGTGTGATGACAATTAATCTTATTGGGCATCAGATCGGTCCGCACTGGACCATCCGACTATCGCACATGACCGTTTCCTACTTGGGGGGAGATCAGATCAAGAAGGGTATACGCCTGTTGACATTTCTCATGGTGGCAGCCTCGTCCGTAGTCCCATGGTGGCTTCCGAACTGGTCAGGATCAGGACCAAGGACAGGTAGACTCTATTGGAGGGGGCTTTTCATCGGCCTGACATGCCTGGTGTACGTCATGTGGGAGATCAGAGTGGCCAGGATGAGACGGGTGGACTGGGGGTATGAGGGGCCGGGCGGGCCGCAGCATTGGGGTTCGCTGTCCAAGCGGTACGAAAACTGCTCGAAGGGCAAACAGCAATCGCCGATCGACATCACCGGATACGTCCGAGAGGACTACACGCCGATGTCCTTCCTATACGCCTTCGAAGCCAGGACCGTCCGCAACGACGGGAAGTTCGTCCACGTCGAGTACCCACCGGGAAACACTCTGAGCGTCGGCGAGCGCACTTACCGACTCGAGTCGGCCCACATTCACACACCGTCTGAACATCTGGTGGACGGGCTGAGGTACGCGGCGGAACTGCACTTGGTCCACGCCGACGACCGCGGCGACTTGGCGGTGGTGGGACAACTGTTCCAGTTGGGAGAGCCCAGCCCGGCGGTGCAGGCGATTCTCGAGGTCGCCCCGGTGTCCGGTGACGAGATCGGCGAGGGATTCACCCTGAACGCCCGGAGTTTCCGGCCGGACGGCCCTTTCTATTTCAGATACGACGGATCGAAGACGACACCCCCCTGCGAGGAACCGGTCGACTGGTTCGTGATGCGCAGACCGAAGACCATCTCTGCGGAACAGGTCGAAGGGCTTCAGGCTCTGAGCGGCGGACCGAACAGTCGTCCCGTGCAACCCATGGGCGGCCGGGTGGTGAGCATCGTAATGTAGCCGGTTTGTGGCGCCAATGGGGGCGCCTGTCGATTGAGTCCGCGACTATTCGTACCGGGGTGGGCGGCGGATTAGAAACAACGGGCGAAACCACTGGTCAGAACCGGAACTCAATTCCGACCTGTTCGGATTAACCGTCCGCATGACGAACCCGAGCCTGAAAGACCTTGGACTTACAGAAAGCGTGTCACACCCTTTCTGTATATTGTTCACCAATGTCTTCCGATTTTAGATTTGAATACGAACCACCTGACCAGCGCCACCGGGAAAGGACGCTCAGCCGGAGACGGGGCGCCCCATGGGAAGAGGGAGGGGGATGGTGGCTTGCTCTTTTGCTTACCGGGTCGGCGGCGTCCGTGGTCATGGCCCGGATGGGCGAGGAAATCCGCCACCTGCGCTTCGACGATCCCAACTTCCTCCTGGCTCTCGGGGGAATCCTGGCAGTGGTGGGGCTGTCCTTCCCCGGGTTCGCTCTCTTTCGACTGAAACAACTCGGCCAGGGCCCGGCGTGGGTGGGTCGGTGGTGGAATTCGACCGCAGTGGTAATTTCGGCTCTGGTGATCTCCTTCGTGTCGGCCTTGTGGTCCGGCTACATGATCGCCATCAGAATCGCTCGGGATCTGACACTTTGAAGCGGTACGCAGCCCTCGCCGCGGTGATCGTAACCCTTTTGGCTGTTTTGCCGCCTTCCGGGGCGCAAGCGCAGACACCGCAGACATGCAATTCCCTGGAGGTGCTGATCCTCCTCGACGAGTCCGGGTCGATAGACACCAACGACCCCCGCAACCGACGCATAGACGCCACCAAGGAGTACCTGGCCAACCTCAGGGCCAATCAGCAGGTGGACATCTCGGTGGCCCTGGCCGGTTTCGCCGCCACTTTCAGACCCTACAGCGACGGATTCCTGGATCTGGACACCGATGCCGACCGTCTGCACCTGCTGGTCGAGGAATTCGCCGACCGACATGTCGACTACGAATGGGACCGGGACGAGTACCGGTGGCACACCGATTACATCGAGGCTTTTCGCGGGATACTGGACATGCCGTGGAGCAGCGATTGCCGAAGAACGGTGTGGTTCAGCGACGGGCAGCACGATCTGGACCATCGGGCGAGGGGCGACCTCCTGCTGCCCCGGTCGTACGACACCCTCCAACGGGACCTGTCGGACCGGGGGAATCTCTCCGACGTGGAGGGCTTGCTGATTCCCGCCATCTGCGGAACCGAAGCGTCCCGCTCCCAGATCAACCCCCGGTACTTCGGATTGGCCGAGCAATTCGACAGCGCGCAGGTGCCGGCGTTTGAGATCAGGCTTTTCTACCTGGAGGGAGACCAGCCGTACGGGGATACGCTGAGACTGTTCGAATTGCTCAATGAAAAGGGGTGCGGGACACTGGAGTTCGATCACCGGCCGGTGGCGGACATGGACAGCCTTTCGGACGATCTGCTCTTCAACGCCGCCTGCACCTCCCTCTCGGGAACGGCTCTCGACCCCGCTTCCCTCACCGTCCGGTCGGGCGAGGGAGTGGTATGGAATGGAGATCTTCCCTCCGGGATCCCCCCGGAACTGGTGGAGTCGGTGACCCTTTTGGCTGGTCCCGGGCGGGCGGAGTTGCGGACCGGTCACGAGCCGGCGGTCCTTGACGTTTCGAACCCGTCCGTCGTCCGGCTGGTGCTCGAATTCGACTCGGAGCATCGATTCACATCTCCGGTGGTCAGGGGAGGCCGCATGGAGCAGGTGTGCGGGTCGGTGGACTTCGGGCCTCCCGACCTCACCGCCGCCGCGGTCACCTCCCCGGCCATGGCCGGACAGCCCCTGGAGTTCTCCCTTACCACCGGTTCTGTCCAGGAGGATCCCCGCCCCCTCTCCCCCGAGGAGCGGAATCGCGTCACCGTGCACCGCGACGGCCGACCGGTGGACGGTGTACGGTGGACCCCGGAGGGAAACCTCCAGGACCCGGCCGCACCCGAACCGGGCGCCCACACCTACCAGTTCGAACTGGGCAGCACCGCTTCGGGGGAACCGGGCACGGCCTCGGTGGCGGTGCAGGTGGAGGGGGTGACCCTGGACGCGCAAACCACCACCTCCCGGGCGGTGGCCGGGGATCCCGTGGAATTCGCGGTGGAGGCCGACAACCGCCCGCTCACCCCCGAACAGCAGGACGACATCGTCGTGTACCGCGACGGAGAGGAACTGGACGCGGTCTGGACCGAGGACGGGACGATCCAGGACCCGGTGGCGCCCGCACCCGGCGCCCACACCTACCAATTCGAGCTGCAAAGCGGCGCCCCGTCGGGGTGGGTGAGGTCCACGGTGGTGGTGGAAGTGGACCGACTTCCCTTCGAGGCGGAACTGCTGACCTCGCCGGTGCTGGCCGGCCGACCCGTGGAATTCGCGGTGGAGGCCGACAACCGCCCGCTCACCCCCGAACAGCAGGACGACATCGTGGTGTACCGCGACGATGAGGAACTGGACGCGGTCTGGACCGAGGACGGGACACTGCGGGTACCCGCCTCATCCGAACCCGGCATACATGTCTACCGATTCGAGTTGCGGGAGGGAGAGCAAGTGGGGTGGGTCACGGACTCGTTCCAGGTCCAGGCCGATCCCCAGCCGCCCGGTCCGGTGATGGAACTGGACCATGCCCGGCTGGCGCCACTGGTGGGCCGGGATCTGACGGTCCCGGTCAAAGTGGACGACACGCCCGGATGCCTCGAACTGGACACCTCGACGGAGGTGGACGGCGGAGAGGGGGAGCGAGTCCCCGCCACGGTGGCCTTCGCGGACCACGATCCCATATGGTGCTCGGACACCGGCGACTCCAAGCCCACCGAACTGGAGGTGGAACTGGAGCGCCAGGTGAACACCGACCAGGGGATGACTGTCCGCTACGTCAGCGTCTCCGTCGAAGACGAACGCCAACCACTGGCCATCTCGGTGCCGGGGCCGATCGACCGGGAACGGAACCGTACCCTGGAGACAATTCTCTCCGCTTTGCTGCTGCTCTTGATGTTCACCCTGCTGTGGCTGGCGCTCTATGCGATCAATCGCCGGGCCGGACGGTTGCCCCGCCTGCCGAACACCCGCTACGCGGAGTTCACGGTGGCGGGGGACGGACAGACCAAGATCGGAGAGGAGGATCATCGCCTGCCCATGTGGTCGGCCGGCAGGATCGGGGCCGGGCCGCTGCAGGCTGTCCGCAAGACGCCGTTCTGGCGGATCTGGCGTCCGCCCTACGCCGAACTGTCGCTGGCGGGCGCCCGTTCCGTGGCGGTGATGGACGGCGACACAATGACGGAGCTGCCGGCCCGACACCATCGGATCGGCCACAAGGACCGGCTCCACGAATCGATCGTGCTGATCGAGGAGGGTGGGTCACGCGGGGCGGTGATGGCCGGCGTCGGCGGCGACGCTCCTTCCGGGCAGCAACTCACCGAGGTCGTCAGAACGGCCCTGGCCCGGGTGAAGGACCGCGGCTTTCGGTAAAGGAACAGGAAAGGACAGGTATCGTGTTGCGCAAATTTCTGCTGGTGGGACTGGGAGGATCGGGAGGGAAGACTCTCCGCTATGTGAAACAGGCGCTCGGAGAGTGGTTCCGGCAGGTGGGGTGGGAGGGGAAAATGCCCCAGGGGTGGCAGTTTCTCCACATCGACACCCCGCCCAACCAGGACTCGCCGGTTATAGCCGGTAACCCCGAACTCCTGGACGCCGACGAGTATCTCTCCCTGAACCCGCCCGGCGTGGAGTTCGAGACCATCGTGGAAGTCCTCAAAGACAGAGGGATCGACCTGCGCGGGTGGCAGGTCGATCCGGTGATCATGAACATCCCCATCGACATGGGGGCCGGCCAGTTCCGATCGATCGGTCGGATGCTCGGTCTCCACCAGATCAACGAGGTCAAGCAGCACCTGAACCGCAAGCGGGCGGCGATCATGACCGCCGGAGCGGCCGCACAGTTGCGCGAATTGACCGAGAAGATCGATGAAGGGATGGGCGGCGCCGAATCCCCTCCGCCGATCGTGATCGTGGTCTCTTCCCTGGCGGGAGGAACCGGGGCGGGGATTCTCATCGACGTCTGCGATGTTCTCCGAAGCGACGGGGAACGATGGCTGGACAACTCGGTGGGCATCCTCTATTCGGCCGACGTCTTCAACGAACTGTCGTTTTCCGCCGCCCAGGGTGTGCAGCCCAACTCGGCGGCCGCCTATTCGGAGATTCTTCACGGATATTTCGGAGGGAACGGATTCAACCCGCCCGGGGGCGGACCCATCCAGCAGCGGTCCGGCCCGGCCTTTCCCTACCTGGTGGGACAGTCCAACGCCCGCGGGGTGAATTTCGGCGACCAGATCGAGATCTACCGGTTCATGGGACGCTGCCTGGCGGCCGTGATGTCGGACCCGACCATCCAGGACCATTTCGCCACCTACATGATGGCCAACTGGCAGGCTTCGGCCGGCCAGTTCAAACAGGCCGATCCGTCGGATCCGGTGAGTCTGTTGGCGGAACCCCCCAGCTACGTCGGCGCCTTCCAGGCCCTGGGATTCGCCGAAGTGGAACTGGGCGCCAAACGCCTCGAGATGTACGCCGAACGGCGCCTCACCCGCGACGCGGTGGAATGGATACTGTCGGGCCATCGCCGGCTGTCGGACGAGCGGCACGAGCACCGCAATCTCTCCGAAGAAGACCGCATCGAGAAACTCGCCGAAGAGTCCTTCACCCGGTTTCTCGAACAGTGTGAAATCAACGAACGCGGACCCGACAACAACCAGATCATCGATGCGATCGGCCTTCCCGAAAGTCGGCTGAGGGCAGAATTGAGCGCGGTGTTCCGGAGCATCCAGGAGGCGTTGGGGCAGCGCAGCGACAAGGAAAAGCCCCAGGAGTGGATCTACTCCATCGTCGAGGAGGTCAAGGCCCGTAGGAGAGGGATCCTGCAGAAGTGGGACACGGAACTGCGCAACTCGGTGGCGGAATGGGCCAGGAAAGCCCAGCCCCGCATTGTCGCCCGGGTGGGAACCTTCGTGGCGGAGCGGGGAGCGCGGGTCACGGCCCGGCTGCTCGATCTCGCCCAGCGGGAGATGGAGGACGTGGCCAAAGAGCTGGAGGAGGAAAGCCACGGGGAGGACCAGCTCTCCCAACATCTGCGCTCGGACGTGGGATCGATCCTGTCCGGCGGAGGCGTCCTCCGCTTCGATCACCCCGATGTCAGCAAGGCCATATCGACGGCGCTGAACACCGGGGTGGTCCGTAGATACCAGGGCATCGTCCGCCTGCTGGCCTCCCAGCTGGTGGAGGACTTCCACCGCGACTTTCTAGCCCCTCTGCGCAGAGAACTGCAGGACGCCGCCGACAAACTGGCGGACGACATCGAAAACGAACGCACCCCGGTGGCCGGTTGGCCCCGGCATGAGCCCGAGTCTGATCAGAACGTCCCCGACTCGCTGATTCCCGGACAAAGCGTCAAGACCCTGATCGATCTCGAACAGTATCCCCGGCTCTTCGACGAACTCACCGCCGCCACCCTGGGCAGCGGCGCGGGCGGAAGCCTGGATCAGCAGAGCAGCGTTCGCCGGGCGATAATCCTCGGTGAACCGCAGGCGCCCACTCCGGCCGGCTGGCTGCAGGAAACCCAGCGCTGGCGCACCCGGGAGACCCTGGTGCTGGGAGAAGGCCCCCGGAACTCGGCCGCCTTTCGAATAGCCGTGGGACGCGACGACATCCTCGCCCGGGCCCGAGAGTGGCTCCACACCGACGGCTCGGCCTGGGACGGCTTTCTGTCCCAGGGCCTGCGGTCCTACCTGTCGGAGAGCAAAACCGTATCTCAAACCGAACTCGCCAGGCGGGGGGACCGCTTTCGCCACCAGCTGGAGGCGGCGTTCGAGGCGGCCGAACCGCTGGCGTCGGTGGATGAGAGCATCCTGGCCAGGGTCCACCCGGCCACGGAGATGGCCATCCGTCCGGTGCCGGGGAAAATACCGATACGAGGTCTGGCCCTGGAAGACCAGGTGACGGAGTTTCTCACCGCCAGGTTCGACCGGGACCGGGACACCGCCGTCCGCTGCCTCTCCCAGGACGAGAAGCTCAACAAGATCCCCGTCTATTGCTCTTTGAACAGCGCCCTGCATCCGATCGTGTTCGATTCGCTGATGAGTCCCATCGCCGACAAATACAGATGGGCGAGAGACAACGGCATGATCCAGAACTTTTGGAAGTGGCGTCGTACCCGCCCGCTGCAGGTGGCGGCGCCCCTTCCCGCCCCCACTCTGCTGGCGATGCTGCGGGGTTGGTTCACCGGGCGGCTGCTGGGAACGATCGACACCGAGAGCCGACCGATACTGCTCCACTCCCACCGGGGCGTCCTGAAATTGCCCGACCTGCTGGGAGTGGGCGGAGGGCGGTCCCCGGACGTGCTGGCCGAACTCATCGAAGGTCTGGCGATAGCTCTGCCCATAGCCGCCACCTGGAGAGACTTCGGCAGCTACCTGGGGCCCTACCAGCAGTTGGTGGAATGGGGAAGAGAGCCGGGCACGGCCGGGCACAGCCTGTCCCAGTACCGGCGCCCCAGCCAGATGCTCTCCGAGTGGCTGCGCACCGGGAAGACCGTCGCCGGCCGCAGCGCCAGAGTAGCCGGAGTGGACGAGGCCACCCGATTGCTGGACGAGACGGCGCGGGCCTATCACGGTCTGTACGAGACCGATTTGGAGACTCAGACCTCACAGCACTCCTGGCTCGGCCTCCACGACCAGATAATCAAGTCTCTGACCCAGCTCAAGGACTGCCTGAGCGACCAGAAAACCCTACCCCCCACTTTGCTGTGAAACCTCACTTCTCAGTGCTGATCACCGGCGCCGACTCGCTCGACGAAGCGCTCGACCTGCTCAGCCAGCGGGCATCGTTGGGCCTGGTGGCGCCCTTCATCGCCACCGATTCGGCTCTGCTGTCCGACCCGTCGGGCCGCGGGAAGGGCCGGCTGTCCGACCCGTCGGGCCGCAGAGAGGTGGACCTGCTGGAAACACTGGGCCGGCGTGAATACCGGACAATCCGGGTGGTGGCCATGGCCGGGCCCGATCTGGAGAATGCCGACGAACTCGGAGTGCTGGCTCAGGATGTCTGCTCCCAACTGAACGAACTGGCCCCGCCGGGGCTGCGGGTGGTGCAGGTGAGAATGTGGCTTCCCCTTCGCGCCGATCCGATCCGAAGAGACGAACCGGCGCTGGCGAGGTTCTTTTCTCCCCGCGCCGACGCCAACCTGGTGGTGATCCCCGAAGACCGGTCCACCAGCGACTCCCTCGCTTCTCCGGTCGCCCAACCCGACTCGCCCACCTTCGTCGAGCACGTCGCCACCGAGACCGCCACCCTGGTGGGTCTGTGGACGGGGATGACCGAATCTCCGGTGGACGATCTCGAAAGCGGCGTGCTCGGATTCGGAGAGTCCAAACTCCATCTGGCCCGTTCCTTCGTCCGGGTGGCGCAGGTCGATTCGCCCCAGTTCGCCACCTCCTTCAATCACCGGGGCTATCTGCCCGCTCCCGAAGGCCTGGTCGAGGCGCCCTATCCCGAACCGGCAATGATTGATGTGGCCGAGCAATTCGAGCGCCGGTTGCGGGATGCATTCGAATTCCGCTCCCCGGATTCGGCGACCATCCGAGGGTGGCGGTTCATTTTCCTGCGTTTGGGCAGAGGAATCACCAGTTTCATGGGCAGACTGCCCGAGTGGTTGTTCGGTTCCTCCCGCGATCCGGTGGAAAAGATCGTCCGCCGGGAGATGGGAGACTCATCTACGACCGCGGCGGTGTGCCGAGCCGTCGCCGGCGAACCCGAATCCGAACCCTCCCCCGCCGAACAGTCCGCGGCCGCCGCCCGCAATCGATTCCAGGTTGCCGGAGGCGCCCGGATTCCCCAACAGATCTGGCGGGACATGGGAGACGCGGTCCTGGGAATGGTGGACGGCGGCCCGGTGCCGGAAGTGATCTCGCCTCCCCGCTCCCACACCCGGCACGCTCTCATCACCGACCTGGGAGTACTCTTTCCCTGCCCGGACCGATCACGCAACGACGAAAGCGAAAACTCCCCGTCCCTTCCGGACCGGATTCGCCAGGACACCACCACCCTGTTCGGACGGATCGGAACGGCGCTCTCGAAGATCATCGACGCCAACGGGCAGTCCCTGCGCGCCGCGGTCGGCGAGTTCGACGACGAGTTCGCCCAACTGGGTCGCCGCCGCCTGCCCGACCTGGCCTGGATCTCGGTTGTCTTCATCGGACTGCTGCTTGCGGCCCTGGTCGGCCTCATCCTGGGCACCGGACCGGCGGAAGCCCTCGGAATCGTGGCCATGACCGGCGCCCAGCGCACCTTTGTCTGGATATGCCTCACCGGGCTGATGGTGGTCGCGATAGTCGCCTCCACCGTCTCCGCTCACAGCGAATACCAAAACCGAGAACGACAAACCCAGGGGCGCCGCGACCTGAAGAGATCGTTGAGGAGATTGGCCGCGGTGACCGTCGGGGTAGCGGCAACCGCTGCCCTCGCCTACGCGGTCAGTTCGGATATCAACCCCTATGATGCGCTGGGATTCGGCGCCGCCCTGGGACTGTTCGCCCTGCAGGTGGGGCTGATCTGGACGCTCCGCTCCACTCCGATGGTCGCCAGGGTGCTGCGGCACTTCATCCTGATCACGATGGTGTATGCATCCATAGGCGTCATCGGACTGCTGGCGCGCCAACACGGCTGGTACGGCGACGTCGACGCCTCCGAGCGAACCCTCAGACTGAGCGTGGCGGCCGGCGTGGCGCTGATGCTGGCCCTGGCCGTGCTGGTGGTGGCGGGCTGGTGGTACGGAAATGCCGAACACCTGTTGAGGTCGCAACTGAGAACCCTGGCCGGCCTGGAAGAGGACATCACCGGGGCGGTGGAAAAAGAGGAGGAAGCCAGAGAGGCCCGTGAGCAGTTCACAGGCTCGGCGGCCGCCTGGGCGGACATCATCTGGCACCCCTTCGGCGCCCAGGACAACCCCGAGGACGAGGAGGGACAGTCCCGTTCCTTCTCTGCGCAGAAGGCGGCCCTGGGAATCTACCGGATGCCCATCGGATGGCTGGAGACGGCCCGGGAGAAGTGGGTGCAGCGCATGGCCGTTCCAGGATGGGTATCTTCCCAGCACAAAGCCGCCATAGGAACCTTCCAACAGGACTACGCCGGAGGTCTGACCGCCCAGTATTCAGACCGCAGACGACCGGACGAGGATCCGCGGGTGGTCACCCACCTGGCCGACTCCGAACGCGCCCGCATCAGCCTCCGCTGGAGGTTTCTCTCCACCCTCCGCTCCGGCGAGCACGACCCCGCGCTGCGGGAACGCCTCGACCGCATCCAGGACCCGGAAGGCTCCGATTGGGTGTTGAGCGAGATCGACACCCTGATCCCGGCCAGGACCGGCGGCCCGGCCTGCCGGGACTTCCTGCTCTCGATCCTCCCCGATCTCGACGCCGAGGTCAACCCGGTGTATTTTCGCCAGAAGGCGCTGGTCGACAAGACCGACCGCGACTGGAGACCGCGGGTTTGGCTGCCGCCGGTGGATCACCATCAACCGGGAGGAGACGCGCAACTCGGCAGGGTGGACATATGCCTTCTGCGCAACGGCCACAACGCGGTCTTCTCCGTGCGCCACGACCTGGCCGGCCCCTACGAGTTGACCGCCTTCTTCACCGATTCCGCCCCGCCCCGGGACCAGCCCTCCGATTCGCTCGACCCCGACGCCGGACCCATCCTGTGAGGCGAGGACCCGCCGATACCGCCTCCCCGCCGCTCGTCCCGTCCGCCCCCGCCTCGGTTCACGAGTTCAAAGTGGCCCGAGCAACGACCACCAGGCGCCGGCCACGAGAGCGGGCGCGAAGGGAAGTTGCGTATGGCGGTGGGCGCGGCGGGTGACCATCATGACCAGGGCCGCCGCCCCTCCGATTATGAAACCGAACAGAACCGCCTGCAGGGTGGTGGTCACCCCCCGGTAGCCGCAGATCAGGCCGAGCAGCGCCGACAGCTTGACATCCCCCATACCCATCGCGCCCCTCGCCGCGGCGGACAGCACTCCCATCCCCACCAGGCACAGGACCGCTCCGAGGGCCGCGCTCCCCAACCGATCGGGCACGCCGTCCAGGAGAGCGCCCGCCAGCAACAGGGCGGCGGTTATTCCCGTTCCGGGGTAGAGGATCCGATTGGGGATCAGTTTGTGCTCCAGATCGGTCATCACCAGGGCCGAGGTAATCGTCACCCATACCAGATGTGCCGGCAACACCCCCGTCCAGCCAACTTTCACCCAGGTCGCCGCCCATCCCACCCCCAATACGGCGGTGAGCATCCACCGCGTGGCCGGGCGCCACAAGTCCGGTCTGCCCAACCCGTCTTTGGCCAATTGACGAGTGACCCAACCGTCCACGAACGGTCCCAGCGCCACCCCCGCCACAAAAGCCCCTCCCAGTCCGATCATCGGCCGCCGACCACTCCCACTCTGGCCGTTTGCTCCATCACTCCCGTGGGCGGGCGACGCCCGGTCCACATCTCGAATGAGGCTTCCGCCTGGGCGGCCAGCATTGCCAGACCGTCCGAAGCGGGCAATCCTCGCTCCCTCATACTTCGAAACCCTCCCGTCTCCACCCGATCGGCCCGGTAGGCCATGTCGAACAGGCCCACTGATTCCTCCAACAAGGCGGCGGACAATTCCCCACCCCTCATTCCCAACGGGGTGGCGTTCACCACCACCGCTCCGGCCAGGCCTGCTCCCCACCGCAAAGATCGGAACGGTACATCAACCCGTTCCGCCAAAGCCGAGACCGCCTCGGGACGACGCGCCGAGCACCACAACTCCCGGTCCTGCAGGGCGACCATCGCCGCCGCGGCCGCTCCCCCCGCCCCGACCACCAGCACCGGGCAGTCCTCGGGCAACCCGGCCCGGGCCCACACCCGCCGGATCCCCTCCACGTCGGTGCTGTGCCCGGTCAACCTTCCGTCGCCCTCCAGGGTCCAGGTGTTGACCGAACCGGCCCGCTCGGCGTCGGTACTCAGCCGGTCGGCAAGACGGGCGGCCACTCCCTTGTGCGGCATGGTGATATTGGCGCCGTGCAACTGTCCGGTCCGCATCTGAGAGGCCGCCTCTGTCATCCCCTGTTCATCCACCCGTCTCCGACTGTACTCTCCCTCCAGACCCAATGCGGCCAGCACCGCGTTGTGCATCACCGGCGACAGGGAGTGCTCCACCGGGTCTCCCAGCACCGCCAGCCGAAAACCGCCCGCCGCGGGGATGCTCGCCTCGCTCCCGGTCAAGGAAGCACACCTTCGGCACGGGACTGCTCGATCGCCGCCTGATGCTCCTCGATGGTGACGGAGAAAGTGTGGCGGCCGTCGGTGGAACTGAGCACGAAATATCGGAAGTCGGTGACCGCCGGTTCGGCGGCGGCCTGCAGTGACGCGAAACTGGGCGCGGAAATGGGTGTCGGAGGGAGCCTGCTCTGCCGGTAGGTGTTATAGGGAGAATCGATCTCCCGGTCGAATTCGGCCACGTCGCGGGTACCCAGCGCATACAGGACGGTGCTGTCCATCTGCAACGCCAATCCGTCGTCGAGGCGATTGATTATCACGCTCGCCACCAGGGGCCGCTCTTCCGCCAACCGCACCTCGGACTCGATGATGGAGGCCATCACCATCCCCTGGTACGGCGTGAAACCCAGGGGGGCTATTCGAGTCCAATCCACCAGTGACATCCGCTGCTCCATGGTGTCCGACAACCGCTGCAGGATCTCCGGCGCCTGGGCGTCGTTGTCGAATTCGTAGGTATCGGGGAACAGCAGCCCTTCCCACGACCGGAGACTGGCGGGCCCGCTCTGATCGAGGAACGAAGAAGTCACCACCCCATCCAGCAAGGCATCCTCGAACTGTGACCGTTCGATGCGGGAGGCCTCCGCCAACATATCGAGTATCTCGTCGATCCGCTGCCCGGCGAAGACGGTTATCCGGTAGGTGGTGGCCACCGGACCGGCCAGCAACTCCACCAGCAACTCCTCGATGGAGACGCCGGTCGTCAACTGATAGACGCCGGCTTGGATGGATCCCGCCACCCCGGCGTCCTGCACCGCGGCCAACAGCAGTCCCGAGTCGGCTATCACCCCGGCTTCCATGAGGATCTCGGCCACCCGGGTGGCGGAGGAACCGAACGGGATGTCCACTTCCACCAACAGGCCGGGAACCAGGGTGGGGGTGGTGGCGGTGTCCAGTCCTTCCAACCGCTGGGCCACTTCCTGTCCCATCCGAGAACCCAGGTTGATGACCAGCACCGCCGACACCACCACAATTCCCGCCACTACCAGAAGACGCAACAACGACCAGGGGCTGGAGGGCCGAGGATACCGGTCGGGATCCGGCGGGGCGGTCATGGCCCGCCACCCGGTGTGTCGGCCCGTGGCCTTCCCATCAGATACTCGGACAAAATGATGGCCGCCGCCACTTTGTCCCTGCGGTTGCGGCGCTTCTTGGCCGAAGCCTTCCCTTCTCTCATGACCTGTTCCGCCGCCACCGTGCTATAGCGTTCGTCATGCAGTTCCACCGCCACACCGGTGGCCTCCGCCAACTCGGTTGCAAGGTCCCGGGCCGCTGTGGCCGAGGCTCCCTCGCGGCCGGAGAGGCTGACGGGCAGGCCCACCACGATGGTATCGACCCGGTTGTCCTGCACCATCCTTTTAACCTCGACCACCACATCCGAGACCGCCCGGTCTATTACCGCCCATGGCTGGGCGATGATCCCAGCCGGATCGGACAGCGCCACCCCAACCCTCCTCTCACCCGGGTCCACGGCCAGAACCCGTCCCAGGTCAGACCTCCGACAGGGCCCGGGTGGCTATCGTACCGGCTTTCTCGAGCGCCTCATCCAACAGATGTCCCCTGGGACCTCCCCCCTGTGCCAGCTCCGGATCACGGGAACTTCCGCCGCCCATCACCCGGGCGGCCGAACCCACCACATCTGCGGCCGACATACCGTGTCGGATCAGCGCCCGACTGACCGCCCCCACCACGGCGCCCTTGCCGTTGGCGACCGATCCGACGATCACCACCCCGGGGGCGATCCGATCCCTGACTCCCAGGACCAGTTGCCGCAACTGTTTGACGTCAAGTCCCTCCTGCGCGGAGACCACCAGTTTGAAGTCGTTACAGGCTCTGGCGCTCCCGGCCAGCTCTTCGGCCAGGTCCCCTCTTCGGGCGGACCGCATCTCCTCCAACTCGTCCTCCAGTTCACTCACCCGGGCCAACAGTGACTCGATCCGCTCGGGGACTGCGGTCCACGGGACGGTCAGTTTCCTTCCCGTGCGATCCAAGGTGTCCCGTACCTGGAGCAGGTGGTCATAGGCGGTCTGGCCGGTGACAGCCTCCACCCTTCGCAGATTGGCGCCGATCGAGGACTCGCCCAGCACCACCACCGGTCCGGTCTGACCGGCGGACGGCACATGAGTACCACCGCACAACTCGCGGGAAAAGTCGCCTACCTGGACCACCCTCACCTGCTCTCCGTACTTGTCACCGAAAAAAGCCAACGCGCCCGAGGAGCGGGCGTCGTCGATGTGCATGACTGTGGTGTTGATGTCGCTGTTGCCGATCACCTTTTGATTGGCCAGTTGGTCTATCTCGAACAACTCCTGATGCTCCAGACCCGAATAGTGAGAAAAGTCGAATCTCAGCCGTCCGTCGGTGACCAGCGACCCGGCCTGTCGGACGTGATCTCCGAGACCCTCTCGAAGCGCCCAATGGAGGATGTGGGTAGCGGTGTGGCTCTTGCGGATACCTTCCCTTCGATGAGGGTCGATCTCCGCCCGCACGGTCTGTCCGGTCCCCACCCAACCTCTCGTCACGCGGGCGAGATGCCCGGAGAGACCCGCGACGGGATGGCGAGTGTCGGATATTTCCAGCTCTCCCGTGTCGCTGACCATGATCCCGCTGTCTCCCACCTGGCCCCCCGCCTCGGCGTAGAACGGGGTGGCGTCCAGGAATACCTCCACCTCTTCTCCGCGCCGGGCCGTGGACACCTGCTCGCCTTCCCGGAGGATGGCCAGTACCCGGGCCCTTCCCTCCTCGTGCTCGTAGCCGATGAAATCACACGTTCCAATGTCGTCGAGCAGTCCCCGGTAAAGATCGGCCGCCGCCGACTCCTGGCCCCCCTTCCACGCTTTTCTGGCCCGTTCCCGCTGCTGCTCCATCAAGCGGTCGAAGCCACCCTTGTCCACCCCGACCCGCTTTTCCTCGGAGATCTCCATGATCAGTTCAAAGGGGAACCCGTACGTGTCGTGGAGTCGGAACGCCACCTCTCCGGAGAGGCTCTCCCCTTCATCGAGACTGGCCATCTCCCCGGCAAGAATGGAATGGCCCGACTCGAGGGTGCGCAGGAACCGGTACTCCTCCTGGGAGACCACCTTCAGGACCAGGTCGTACTGATCGATCACCTCGGGATAAGTATCGCCAAGCGCGGCAACCGTGGCGGAAGCCAGCCTGGGCATGAGCAGTCCCTCATAGCCGAGCAGCCATCCATGTCTCACCGCCCGGCGGATCAGGCGACGCAGAACATAACCCCGCCCCTCGTTGGACGGGACCACACCGTCGGAGATCAACACGGTCATGGCCCGACCGTGATCGGCAAGTATCCGAAGGGAGACATCGGAGACGGGGCTCTGTCCGTAGGGGACCTCGCAAATGGAAGAACCGGCCTCGAGCACCGGGCGCATCACATCGGTTTCGAAAGCGCTGGACACCCCCTGGAGGATCATGGCCGTCCGTTCCAGGCCCATGCCGGTGTCCACCCCTTTTTGGGGAAGATCCCCCACCACCTCGAAGGGCCGGTTCTGGATGTTCTGCATGAACACCAGGTTCCACAATTCCACGTAGCGGCTTTCTCCCCCACCGATCGGCCCTCCTTGCTCTCCGAATTCGGGACCGCGGTCATAGAAGATCTCGGAACACGGACCGCAAGGCCCCGGCACTCCCATCTGCCAGAAGTTGTCCCTGCCCCCGCGCTGCACCCGGTCGGGGGGCACCCCCACCTCGGAAACCCACAGTTCGGCAGCCTCGTCGTCGGTTTCGTAGACGGTGAACCACAGACGGTCCGGTTCGAGTCCGTAGCCCTCGGTGACCAGTTGGTAGGACCAGCGGATGGCGTCACGCTTGAAATAGTCGCCGAAACTGAAGTTTCCCATCATCTCGAAGAACGAGGTGTGGCGGGCGGTGGTGCCGATTATGTCGATGTCGATGGTGCGAACGCACTTTTGGACACTGGTCGCCCGTCGGTAGGGAGGCGTCTCCTCGCCCAGAAAGTAGGGCTTGAAGGGAACCATTCCGGCGTTGGTCACCAACAGGGTGGGGTCGACCGGGATCAGAGAGGCCGACGGGCGCACGGTGTGACCGCGTTCGGCAAAAAAATCTAGAAAAGTCCGGCGGACCTGGCTGCTGTCCATGTTTGTCGCCCTGAATGGGGTATCGCAGATCAGGGTAGCAAACTTGGCGGTTCTACCCCACCGCGTAAAGGGGGACGGCACGCCGGCGCCTCGCGCCCGGCGGGGTGGGGTCCGGTCTCTTTGCCAGGTTGCCGCTCTTTTTCGCGGGACGGTCCGAATATGATCGAAGAGACCGGAAAATGTCCCGGCCCCTTCTTATGATCGACGATTGATGAATTCCACAATCGCCACCTCCCCCACCGAACCCTCCCCCGTCCGGGGCGCCGCTTCCGCCCTCCTGCCCGCAGATCCCGAAGAGGCCCCCGAGCCGGTCGCCAACCTCTCCCCCAGCCGGGCCTCGGATTTCAAGACCTGTCCTCGGATGTACAAGTTCCGCCATCTCGAGAAGATCCCCTCGGTCCCCACCCCGGCCCAGGCCAGGGGGACCGCCATCCATCTGGCCCTGGAGAGGCTGTTCGACTTTCCCGCCTCCGATCGGCATCCCGACCAACTCCTCGAACTGCTGGAGACCGCGTGGGAGGAGACCCTGGACAGCGAGGAGTACCAGGACCTGTTCGCCGGAGACCCCGAAGGCCGGGACAAGTACTTGCGGGGAAGCCGGAAAGTGGCGGAGCGGTACTTCCGGGTGGAGGATCCCCGCCGGATAGAACCACTGGAAAGAGAGAAGTTCATCACCCTGCTGGTCGAGGACGACTCGAGGAACGGACGGCAGGGACTGCTGGAGATTCGGGGGATAATCGACCGGCTCGATCCGGGAGGCAACGGGGACCTGGTGATCACCGATTACAAGACCGGCAGGGCGCCTCCGCTCAACTTCGCCGACTCCAGCTTTTTCGCCCTCAAGATCTACGCCCTGATGGTCCAGCAGGACGCCGGCCGGACCCCGGCTTTGATCCGGCTGGTGTACCTGGGGAACTCGGTGGCCTACAGCCTCCCGGTGTTCGACCGGCAATTGCGGGGAGTCAAGCAACAGATCCTGGCGCTGTGGTCGGCTATCGAGCGGGCCACCGCCACCGATGTCTTCCCCACCAGGAAGTCGAGACTGTGCGACTGGTGCTCCTACCAGTCCATGTGTCCCGCCTGGACCGACCAGTCCCCCGGCGAGCCTTCCCCGACCACCGGCCGGTAAGAGTGTCACACCCCCCTCTTAGATTGGTTCCCATGGAACACCAAATGACCCTCCGCGATATCGAGACCGATCCGGTCGACTGCCGGAAGATGATGGACTGGATGACCCAAGCCGGGGTCACCGTCGAGTCGATCGAGAACCCGCCGTCCCACACCTGTTCGGTCTGCCAGCCCGTCGATCTGCATGTCGCCGCCTGATCCCCGCTTGGCGGCAGGGGAGCGCCCGGGTTGAGGACTCCATCCGTCCGGACCCTGCGGGCGCAGCCGATCTCTGCGGACCGGTGGGAAGAGGTGGTCGAACGCGTCCGAGGGACCCAGTTGATAATCGGTGGGCCGGGCACCGGCAAGACCGAGCTCCTGGCCCGCCGGGCCGCTCATCTGATCAACTCGGAACTCACCTCCTCGGACGGGGTGCTGGCTCTCTCCTTCTCGCGGGAGACCTCCGCCGATCTGCGAAAACGCATCACCGCCGCCACCCGCCGCTCCTTCGGTCAACTGTCGGTCGGCACCTTCTACGCTTTCGCCCGCACGCTGGTGGAGGAGCACTCCCAGGAACTGTTCGGGACCCCGCAGCCCCCCATGCTGCTCACCACGCCGGAGCAGATCCAGCTGGTCCGCCAAGTGCTGGCCGACGAGCAGCCCTTGGAGTGGCCCCTCATCTACCGGCGCATGCTGGGCACCCTGACCCTGGCCGAGGAACTGGCCGACTTCATGTTGCGATGCGGGGAGCAGCGCATCAGCCCGAAGGAGTTGGCGGACCGGGCCGAAGACAGGCCTGCCTGGAAGGCCCTACCGGGCTTTTACCGCCGCTACTTATGCAAGCTCGAGAGCGAAGAGAAGATCGATTACACCGGCCTTCTGCTCCGGGCCAACGAGGCACTGGAAAAGCCGAGCATCCTCAGCCGGACGGTGCAGAGGTTTCCCTACCTGCTGGTCGACGAATACCAGGAGGCAACCCTGGTGCAGGTGGAGATTCTGAAGAAGATGGTCGGCGGCGGCTGCCACCTCACCGCGGTCGCCGACCCGCAGCAGACGTCCTTCTCCTTCCGGGGGGCCGAACGCGCCTCGGTCACCGCCTTTCCCGACACCTTCGGGAAGATCGGGGCGAGACCGGAGGTTTTGGCGCTGACGACCAGCCATCGGGTACCTTTTGAAATCCTCTCCTCCGCCGAGGCGCTGTTTCCCGATGATCCACTCACCCTGCCCCGCCCTGCCGCCCATGCCGGGAGGGCGGAGTTCTATGTCTTCGACCAGGAGATGGCCGAGAACGACTGGATCGCGGCGGAGGTGAAACGCCTCCATCTCACCGAGCAACTTCCCTATTCCCGAATCGCGGTGCTGAGCCGCACCGGCGGTCCCCTGATCGCCCTCTCCCGGGCGCTGGATCGCCAGAACATCCCCCACGCCCGACCCGGCGCCCGGTTGATCGACCATCCCGGGGTGCGCCTGGTGCTGGATCTGGCCATGGCAGCCACGGGCGACTGCGATCCGGCGCCGTCGCCGGCGACCACCGCCGATCTGGACCGGATCATGGAAAGCGTGCTGCTGGGCCCCCTCTTTTCCCTGACCGAGGGACGCGCCCGGGAGCTGCGGGCCGGACGCCATCGGCGGGGCCGGCGATGGGCAGACGTCCTGGGTGAGGAGGTACCCGGCGGAGGCGCTCTCTCCCGCCTGCTGAGCAGACCCTCCTGGGCGCAGAACCCCCCGGCCACCAACGGCTTCTGGAAATTGTGGAGCGACACCCCCCAAATGCATCGCCTGGTCGGATCGGACCGATCCGCCGACTACCGCTCGGCGCTGTTCTCCTTCGCCCAAACCCTGGGCAGGCTGGCCGAGCGTTCACCCCGCACCTCTCTGCTCGACTACCGGACACTGACCTTGGAGGGCGACCTGGAGGCTTCTCCCCTGCTGCCGGCCCGCGCCCCCACCGACGGTGGGGTGATGATCGGCACCATCCATCAGGCCAAGGGCCGCCAGTTCGACGTGGTGTTCATATTCGGGGCCAAAGAGGGAACATTCCCCGACAACAGGCCCGTCCGCTCCCTGCTGGAAGGACGGCTCCTCTCCCAGCCCTCCTTCGACTATTCCCGCCTTCTCGAATCCCGCCTGGAGGAGGAACGGAACCTGGCCTACATCGCCATGACCCGGGCCGGCCGGAGAGTGGTGTGGACCGCCACCGCCCCCGACCTGAACGAATTGCACCACCGCGTCAGCAGATTCGCGGTCCTGTTGGCCGAACACGCCGGGGTTGATCTGGGTCCCCCCGAACCCCGACCCGCCTCATCACCGGTGGGACGGCTGGAAACGGAGAGCTACCTGCGGCGGGTCCAAAAGGACATCCAGGAGACGCTTCCCCGGCGCCTGGCGGCCGCCGCCGTCCTGGCCGACCCGGTCCGGGGCGACCTGTGGGAGGCCGGTCGCTTCGCCGGAATGCGTCGGCCGGGGCCGGATGTGGGATTGATCGATCCGGGCCACATCATGTCGGCTTCCCAAGCCGAGGCATATCAAAAGTGTCCCCGCCAGTATGCACTGCAAAGACGTCTTCGGATCCAACCCTCCGACGAGAACCCCTATGCCCGGTTCGGGCAGTTGATCCATCATGTCCTTCACAAGTGCGGAGAGGCTTCCCGGAAGCTGGGAGAGCACGGGCTGGACCTGCCCCGCGCCCTGGAGGAACTCAAACGTCAGATCGCCGACACCGATTTCGGGACGCCGGTGCTCAACGAGGCCTGGCGGGACCGGGGCGCGAAATTCCTCCAACTGCTGGAGCAACGCTGGAAGACCCGGGGCGGCGAGGTGGTCGGTTTCGAAGAGCCGGTGGACACCACCCGGGATGGAATCGCCTGGAAGGGCCGGATCGATCGGATCGATCGGATGGGGGACGGGTCGCTTCGCATCGTCGACTACAAGACCTCCAAGAATCCGATGCCGGTCAAGGATGCCAAAATCGCCCTGCAGTTGGGCTTTTACCTGTGGGCTGTCTCCCGGATGCAACCCGATGTCACAGCCTCCGCCGCCGAGTTCTGGCATCCCCTCTGTGAGAAGGGGTCCTGGACACGCTCCTTCGACCCGGCCAATCTGGGGGAGGTGTTGGAAGAGTTGGACGACATCGCCCAAGCCATCGTGGAGGAGAAGCCCGATCCTCAACACTGGCCACCTAAGCCCTCCACTGAATGTGGACGGTGCTCCGTGCGATCGCTGTGTCCGGCTTGGCCGGAAGGAAAGGGAGCGTTCACCTCGTGACCGAGCCTCCCCCGATCACGCTGTCGGACGAACAGCAGAAGGTGGTGGACCATGATCTCAGTCCTCTCCGGGTATCGGCCGGCGCCGGCACCGGCAAGACCACCACGGTCTCCTATCGGATCGCCCGGTTGGTGAAGGAGAAGAGAATCGCCCCCGAACAGGTGCTGGGCCTGACCTTCACCAACAAAGCGACCCAGGAACTGAAGGAACGGATCCAGCAGGTCCTCTCCACGCACCGCGACCCCCTGCGGCAGGTGGAGGTCCACACCTACCACGGGTTCTGCTCCCAGTTGGTCACCCAGTTCGGAGCGGGGTTGGGGATCGAACGGCGCCTCTCCATAATCGGCCCGGCCCAGACCCGCCAGCTGATCAAACAGGTGATCCGGGAAACCCGGCTGCCCGGACTGGACAACACCGACTTGTTCCATCTGCCCGGGGCCCTGATCCGGTTCTGCTCATCCCTGGCCGACCACCTGGTGGACCCGGACCGCATTGACGAGAAAATGCTGCGCGTCGAGGTACCCGAGTTGACACGGCAGGACTTCCGGCTCAAACGTGACTTCGATAACTACCAACGTCTGCGGACCACCCTCTGCAAACGGCCCGGCATGGTGGAGGCGGCTCTCCGATACCAGGAACACAAACGCCGCCTGGGAGTGGTGGATTACGGTGACCTGATCTCCCACGCCCACCGGATACTCGACGAGCAACCAACGATCGCTGAGCGCATCCGGGAGCGGTACAAGGCGGTGGTCGCCGACGAGTACCAGGACACCAACGCCGCCCAGCGAAAGATCCTCCAGAAACTGTTCGGAGGGGGCTTTCCCCTGACGGTGATTGGAGATTCCGACCAGACCCTCTATGAATGGCGGGGAGCCTCCCTCGGCAATTTCGAGGACTTCCCCGATCACTTCCCCACCGAGGACGGAGAGCCGGCGGAGACTCTGACCCTCACCCTCAACCGCCGCTCCGGGCACAGGATCATCCGGTTCGCCAACCGGATCAAGAAGAACATCGGTTCGGGGACCCCGGAACTTCAGGCACTGCCCGCAGCGGTCACCTCCAAGGTTCGGGCCAGATGGCACCCTACCGCTGTCGACGAGGCGGTATGGATCGCTGAGCAGTTGAAGGAGCGGGAGCGGAACGACCGGAGATGGAAGGATATGGCGGTGCTGTTCCGCAAGACCAAGGACGTCGCCGGGGTGTACCGGCAGTTGATCAAACACGACATACCGGTGGAGGTGGCCAACCTGGGCGGCCTCCTCACCATTCCGGAAGTGGTGGAGATCCACTCGTGGCTGAGGATCGTCGGCCGATTCGACGACCGGGCCGCGGCCGCTCGTCTGTTGGGAGGGAGTCGGTACCGGCTCGGGCTGGGAGACATCCGGCATTTGAGCAGGTTCGCCTACCGCAGGCCCGATGGCCCGGCCGTCTCCCTCCTGGACGGATTGGATCGGAGAAGGTTCTGGGAAGCCCTTCCCGACCGGCTGGAGACGCCCTTCCGTCAGTTCCACCAGGAGTACCGTTACATCCTGGCCGCGTGCCAGGGCATCTCCCCCGGCGAGGCGTGCCGCATCATCTTGGACCGGACCCGCGCCTGGCCGGACGTGGAGTCCATTCCCGGCGCCACCCGGCTGACCGTCCGCCTCAACCTCTACCGGTTCCTGGATATGGCGGAACACTGGACTCCTCTGGAGGGACCTTCCACCGTGGAGGGGTTTCTCGACTACCTGGACGCCCTGCAGGAGGAACCCGCCGAGGAAATGGACACCGCCCGACTCTCCGATGAGAACGCGGTGACCCTGATAACCGTCCACAAGGCCAAGGGCCTGGAGTGGCCGGTGGTGTTCATTCCGGCCATCTACCACCAGAACTTTCCCTCCCAGGCGGTGGGGGGCTATGACAATCCCTACTTCAAAGCCGAGTCCGTTCCCTGGAGTTGGCGGATCGATCCCCCCTCAGACCTTCCGATCACCGCCCGGATGAGCGGCCCGCAGCTAACGGAACTTCTGAACGACCAGCAGAAGAAGGTGAAGAAGGCCCATCAAGCGCAGGAGTGGCGGGCCGCCTACGTAGCGGCCACCCGCGCCAAGGAGGAACTGTTCCTGTCCGGCGCCCACTGGTACGGCTACCCGGAACCGTTGAAACGACCCAAACTCCCCGAACTGAGCCTCTTTTTCAAGGAGGCCTGGCTGTCGGTCCAAAAGAAGCCGCCGGCCGATGCCGACCTGGCGTTGCGACGGGAGTACCCGGACGGCCCGGCCCCTCTCAGTTTTGCGAGGGCGACCCAGGCGGCACACGCTCCCGACCCCGTGTTCGAAAAAGGATGGTCGGAAGGAATCCGATCGGCGTTGGAGGACCGCGACTCCACGGTCGAACTGGCACGCGCCGGGGGAGTCGAGGAGGAATACCACGCCGCCGTGGAAGAATTCCAGGGAATGCTGTTCCGGCTGCCCGATCCCGAACCGCCCCGTGACCAAGCGGTGATCACCACTTCGGCCACCGACCTGGTCAACTACGCGCAGTGTCCCAAGAAGTACTTCTGGAGCAGGGTGGAACCTCTCCCCCGCCGCTACTCCTACGTCACCCGCCGGGGAACCCGGATTCACCGTCAGATCGAACTGCACCATCGGGGCAAGGGATCCCTGCTGGAACCCGATGCCGAGAGGCCCGATCTGATCGGCGATGACCGACCGGTCGACTCCGGTTCCGGCCCCGGACCGTTCCAGGTCTTCCGCGAGTCCCGGTTCTCGGACATGAAGGCCCGGTGGCTGGAGAAGGGATTCAACATCCGGCTGACCGAGAGCTTTTTGGTGCGGGGCCGGATCGACGCCGTCTACCAAAACGACGGGGACGCCTGGGAGATCGTGGACTTCAAATCAGGCCAACCCCCTGTCGATGATCCCCACTCGGCCCGGCTGGCGCAGATGCAGGTCTACGCCTTGGCGGTGCGCGAGACTCCCGAGCTCGGACCGGCGCCTTCCAAGCTCTCGGTGACCATCGCCTACCTGGGAGGGGGCCGGCTTCGGGAAGAACCCAGCGCCGAGCGGGTGGACGAGGCCTGGCTGGCCTCTGCCCGCACCCGTCTGGAGGACATGGCCCGTTCCATCTCCGAAAAACGTTGGGACCCCACCCCGTCGGCGGAGTGCGTAAAGTGCGACTTCTTCAAACTGTGCCCCGAGGGAAAGGCGTTCATCTCCTCGATCGGGAAGAAGACTTGAACCGCAGCCTGCGGACTTCAGAGAATCCGGCCTCCGCCGGTTTCCAGGATGATGGTGACCGGCCCATCGTTGACCAGGGACACTTCCATCATCGCTCCGAAGCGGCCGGTGGCGACTCCGATGCCCCGGTCCCGCAGAGCGGCCACAACCTCGTCCACCAGGCGCTGGGCCGGTTCGGGACGCGCCGCTTTCACGAAGGAGGGTCGACGGCCACGGCGAACGTCCCCGTACAGAGTGAACTGGCTGACCACCAGGACCTCGCCCCCGGTGTCGAGCAACGACAGATTCATCTTTTTTGCCCGGTCCGGAAAAATTCGAAGCCCCGCCATCTTGGCGGCCACCGCCCGGGCGTCGTTCACCGAGTCCTCGTGGGTGGCGCCCACCAACGCCAAAAGCCCATCGGAGATCTCCCCGACCGTTTTCCCGTCGACCGTCACTCGAGCCTGGGAAACCCGTTGCACCACTACCCGCATCTGCGAAGAGATGATAAGGGTCTGGGGATGGACCTGTATTGCGGCGCCTCGGCGGTCGGGGACCGGAAACGATGAGCGCACCAAAGGACCTGGTCAGCGCACCCGGTAAGCGAATTTGCCCGGGCGCCTTTGCGGACCTGGGAATGTCGCCGCCTGGAACCAACCGCAATGTCCCTCCGTTGCGAAGATGGAGCGCCACTTGGGAAGCCCTGGCTGCCGAGCTGGGCGGACGGCCTCCCCCGCCCCCGGTGGAGGAACGGTTCGATCCGGTGCAGGCGGAAATCGTCGCTGCTCAGATCAACAGAGCACTGCCACTCCTGCCGGCGCCCGGGCAGGGAGATTTTGACTTCGATTGGCCTCAACTCAACTACCCGATCGGACCCGAAGAGCTGAGTGTTTTCTTCCAATTCACCCACCGGGACTCTGATGGAGCGCTGACGATGTACAAGCTGAAGACCGGGCAGATCAAAGAGGGCGCCGAGTTCGCCACCGCCCCCGAAGAGATAGCCGTGACTGTCTCCGATTCGCGCTTTCCCACCTCCATGGAGGCCTATGAGATAAGAACCGCCGACGGAGAGATGATCCGCCTGGAGATGCCCCGGACGCGAGCGCGCGAGATCTTGGCGGCATTGGAAAACGACTACCGGAAGATGATTGACAGTGAGCCCCGGATCGTGGCAGGGTCACACTGCTCGACCTGCGGGGTGTCGGACCTGTGCGATACCTTCCCCGCCCTGGACCCCGACGCCATGGATGTCATCCCATATGCGAAGCGTAAGACTTCGGGGTTTCGCATGATGATCTCCAAATCGAGGTTGCCTGAAATAGAACTTTGTCAACGGAGGGCCGCCTGGAAGACGATGTTCTCCATCCCTGTAGATCCCGATCACTTCTCGCTTGAGACCTCCCCCGGCCTGGAACTGGGCAACAGGTTTCATGAGTTGATGGCGCAGGCATTGCTGTCGCCTGACCCGGCATCGTTTTTTTCCGAGGACCTGGAGACGGAGGCTCTCTACCGCCAACATCTGAGCCTTTCGTGTGCGTCCGATCTCAACATCACGAAAACCGAGTTCCCCCTGGGCTTTACCGTCCGATTCGGCGCCGGGCGCAAACCCGTCTCGGTGGTGCTGTACGGCATTGCCGACGGGGTGGGAAGGGAAGGAGACGACACCCCGGTGGTGATCGATCACAAGACCGGCGCCTCCCCCCGGGTCTACCCCTATGAGGCCGAACTGTACGCGCTGGGCGCCCTGCTCCGGTTCAAGAGGACGCCCGCCGTGACTACCCACATCCATCAGCTCTCCACCTCGGGAAAGACACCGACCTGTGATCGCAAAGTCTGGAAAAGAGAACAGATGGAGGAACTGGCGCGGCAACTGGTCGAACTGGCCCATGCCGCCTCCCAATGGGACCTGCTGGACGCGACGTCTCCCACTTTTGAGGTGGGCGAGTGGTGCGGCGCCTGTCCGTTCGAGCAGCGGTGCCGGTCCCACCGCTGAACTCCCTAGCCGGTCACCCCCGCCATCTGGACTTCGGTGGGCTCCGCGCAGCAGAACCACGATTCGGTGAGACCGGGCGCCTCATCCTCCCAGTCCACGTCCGACACTGACGGCGACCGACCCCCCACGGCCAGCCGCGCCTGCTCCCACTGGGCGTGGAGGGTCCGGCGGGTGCTCATCTCTCCCCGGGTCCCCGATTCGGCCAGAGCCAGGACCTTGCCCTGCAGTTCGTCCACCGCCGGATCGGCAGACTCCCATGGATATCCCAGCACCTCGGGGTCGTAGTCTCCGAATATGCGCGCGGCGCCCGGTATCGACAACACCAGCGATCCTTCCGGCACCAGCAGACGAATCCCCATCTGCACCGGATCAGTGGCGCCCATCAGGTCATGATCCGAGATGAATGAAAAGATGTGGTCGAGGTCGGAGAGTTCGGTCCATGGCGTGAAGGGGAGCCATGACGGTCGCACTGCTATTCCCACTTCTCTCAAGATCCGAAGGGCCGGCGCCAAGTCGGCCACGGTGTGTCCTTTGTCCAATAGCCTCAGGACTCGATCATTTACGGTTTCGAAGGCTGACACCACGAATACCACGTTGCGCTCGGCCATTTCCCGCCAGATCGACCGGTGGGACAGGATGTGTTCAACCTTAACCGTCAAGTCGAAAGTTAGGTCGGGAAACTGGCGATGGGCGGCTTCCACCAAACGACGGGCGTGGGCGGGACCGTTGAGAAAGTCCGGATCGCCAAAGGTGATGTGCTCGGCGCCATTGTCGGTCAACCACTGGATGTCGGCCAGTATGCTCTCGCGGTCCACGATGCGATAACGTCCGTCATAGATCGCCGGAAGCGGACAGTGCCGGCACCGGTGGCGGCATCCCCTGCTGCCTTCCACGTACCCGGCCAAACGCGTTTGTCCCCCATGCTCCAGACAGACGTATTTGTCCAGCGGAGGAAGAATCCCGCGGGCAGGAACCAGCGAAGGCGACCTGCGGGTGGAGATTGTGATCGGCCCCGATCCCCGCCACGTAACGGAACCCAGCCCGTTGAACCACTCGACCAGTTCCGCGGTGTATTCGCCCGCAATAGCCCGGTCGGCAACCTCGCCCACCACCCGATCCCGGGCCGCCGCGGCATACAGGCCGTAGAAGACGATGGGCTTGTGGGGGCTGTCGGACTTGATGCGGCGGGCAGTCTGCACGCCCAGCCTCATGCCGGTGTGCATGGGCACCGACACGCCCACCGCCTCAGCCCACTGCACCCTCTCATCGTCCCAGTCCTCCACTGCCAGATCCAATGCTTTGACCGAATGGCCGGCCGCAGTCAGGGCGGCGGCCGGCCAGGCGACGTGAAGTGGCTGGTGGCCCAATTCGTAGGTTGAGATCAGCAGTATCCGAATGTCGAAAGTCCTTTCACCTCACCTGAGCACCGGTGACTGATCTGCCTGGAAGACCCTTCCCTCTCAGAGGTATCCTTCCATTAGAACGATGACCTACTGGAAAGAATACAGCCTCTCCTACGTGGACGGATTCGTCCATCAGCATCACGACGCCGACCCGGAGGAGACCACCGAGTGGATCGAATCCCTCGATGCGGTGGTGGAAGAGAGGGGCACGGCCCGCGGGGAGTTTCTGCTCACCAAACTCATGGACCGGGCCCGGCAGAAGGGAATGGCCGCCCCGGGGTCGATCAGCACCCCGTACGTCAATTCGATCCCCCCCGAGGAAGAACCCGCCTACCCGGGTGACCTGTGGATGGAAAAGAGGATCCGCCGGTTCATAAGGTGGAACGCGGCGGTGATGGTGATCAAAGCCAACGACATGGAGAAAGGCATCGGGGGACACCTCTCCACATTCGCCTCTTCAGCACTGCTCTACGAGATAGGCTTCCACCACTTTTTCCGGGGCAAGGAGGACGGCCGTCCCGGCGATGCGGTCTACATCCAGGGACACGCCGCGCCTGGTATCTACGCGCGGTCGTTCCTCGAGCGTCGCCTGGACGAGCATCATCTCGACAACTTCCGCATGGAAATCGGCGGCGGGGGGCTCTCATCCTATCCCCACCCCCGGCTCATGCCCGACTTTTGGGAGTATCCCACCGTTTCGATGGGTTTGGGCCCCCTGTCCTCGATCTATCAAGCCCGTTTCAACAAGTACCTGGAGAACCGGGGCCTCGATACCACCAACGACACCCGCGTGTGGTGCTTCGTCGGTGACGGTGAATGCGACGAGCCCGAGGCGCTCGGATCGCTTTCTCTGGCCGCCCGGGAAGGACTGGACAACCTGGTGTGGGTGGTCAACTGCAACCTGCAACGCCTGGACGGACCGGTGCGGGGCAACGGCAAGATAATCCAGGAATTGGAGGCCGTCTTCCGGGGAGCGGGATGGAATGTGATCAAAGTGGTGTGGGGATCGGGCTGGGACCCCCTTTTGGCGCAGGACCACGATGGTGCCTTGGTGGATGTGATGCATCGCACCCTCGACGGGGAATACCAGCGTTACAAGGCGGAAAGCGGCGCCTACGTTCGCGAACACTTCTTCGGAAAGGACCCTCGCACCCTGGCGATGGCCCAGCAACTCAGTGACCGCGACATCTGGGAACTGCGACGGGGAGGCCATGACCCGGTGAAGGTCTACGCCGCCTACGAGGCCGCCACCCGCGCCTCCGGCGCGCCCACCGTGATCCTCACCAAGACCATCAAGGGGTGGACATTGGGTCCCGACGTGGAAGGACGCAACGCCACCCACCAGATCAAACAGCTCACCAACCAGCAACTCAAACAACTTCGCGACCGGTTGGAACTTGCCGAGGAGATACCGGACGACTCTTTCGAGGCAGATACCGATCCCCCCTACTATCGCCCGCCCGTCTCCTCCCCCGAGTATCAGTACCTGATGGAGTCTCGCAAGCGTTTGGGCGGCTGGCTTCCCCAACGCACGGTGAGGATCAGAAAGCCATTGACCCTTCCCTCTCCCGAGGCCTTCGACGTCCTCAACCAGGGCAGCGGCAAGGTGGAGGTCTCCACCACCACCGCCTTCGTGCGACTGCTGCGCAACCTGTGCCGGGCGCCCGAGTTCGGACCGCGGGTGGTGCCCATCGTCCCCGACGAAGCCCGCACGTTCGGAATGGATCCCCTGTTTCGCGAACTGGGCATATACGCTTCGCGGGGCCAACTATACGAGCCGGTGGACGCCGCCATGATTCTGGCCTACTTGGAGCGGCAGGACGGACAGCTCCTGGAAGAAGGGATCACCGAGGCAGGATCCCTCGCCTCCTGGACCGCCGCAGCCACCTGTTACGCCAACCGGGGGGTTCCCGTGGTTCCCTTCTTCATCTTCTACTCGATGTTCGGCTTCCAGCGGGTGGGCGATATGATTTGGGCGGCCAGCGACGCCCGGGCCCGCGGTTTCCTGTTGGGGGCCACCGCCGGACGCACCACCCTGAACGGCGAGGGGCTGCAGCACCAGGACGGCCACAGTCATGTGCTTTCCTCCACCGTCCCGTCCATCAAGAGCTACGACCCCGCCTTCGCCTACGAATTGGGGGTGGTGATCGAGGACGGCATCCGGCGCATGTACCAGGAGAACGAGGACATCTCCTATTACATCACCGTTTACAACGAGAATTACCACCATCCCGTAAAACCCGCCGGGGTGGACGGGGGGATCCTGGCGGGCCTGTACCGCTGGGCGCCGTCACCGGAAGGGGTGGAGAAAGAGGGATCGATCCTGTTCTCCGGCTCTGCGGTGGGCGCCGCCCAACAGGCTCAGCAGGACTTGGCGGAGCACTTCGGGGTGGGGGTGGAACTGTGGTCGGCCCCTTCCTACCAGACTCTTCGGGCCGAGGCGATGGAGGTGGAACGCTGGAATCTGCTGCACCCCCACCAGCGCCCGCGCAAGCCCTACCTCACCCGCCGACTGGAAGGCGCCGGACCGGTGATCGTAGCAGTCACCGACTTCATGCGCTCCGTGCCGGATCAGATCAGCAGATGGGTCCCCGCCAGGTACGTCACGCTGGGCACCGACGGATTCGGACGCTCCGACACCCGCCGAACGCTCCGCAGGTTCTTCGAGATCGACACCGGATACCTGGTGGTGAACGTGCTGTCCGCCCTCTCCACCCAGGGCCTGGTCACACCATCAGCAGTGTCGGACGCCATGAAACGCTACCTGATCGACCCCGACCTGCAACCGTCCTGGACGCGCTGAGCGCCTGAAAGATCCAAGCCCTCTTCACCCCTTCGGGCATTTCCGCCGTTCCAGCCTCCCCAGCGCCCAACCTCGACGGCCACCAGGCACCTGTCGTTACAATCAAGATTGCTGGTCTTTTTCTTTGAGCATGCGTATCCCGCAGTGTTGAAGGAAGGTGCGCATAGGCCTCCAGGGAATGCGGAGCCTGCCGCAGGCGGTTGCTATCGAGATACTGGTTCTGTCGACGACATCCTCCGTCACGACGCAGACAACGTAACCCTCATCCTTAAGGTGTAGCGCTAACGCTAAGACCCAGGGGTCTGCATCTTCTCCCGGCTTGTTGACATCCACCACCTCTCCGGCAACCGACATAACCCTTGCAAGATAGGCATATCCCGCATCCAAGGGGTGCTGCAGACTCTCACGAACACCTGGCGCCCAGGCACCGGGCACATCGGGGATACGCAATTTCGCTCATCTCGTTGATTACCTGCCGCGGTAGGGCGATCCGCCCTTCGATGACCATCTGTTCAAGATGCTTGAAGGCATCCCACTGTCTCCTCACCGACACGATCGTCTTTGCCTTTATCAAAGCGGAGGAGTCAATGATCCAAACCCCGACATCATCGAGGTTCATTCAACAAGCCCTTCAGATCATCCAGTTGACCGGTCTTGAGTCGGAGGTGGTCCGCAAGGTCGCGGGTCGTGAGGCGTCCCCGACCGGAGGCGGCGAAAAGGGCGCTGGGCAACCGTGTCCCGAACTGGCCGACTCGCTTCACCGGAGCAGTCTGGCCACCTCCCCCTCCCCCCGAGGGATCATTCCAATCTCTTCCGGCGAATTGCGCGGCTACGGCTGAATAGAGCGAGGGCACCGCGAGATCTACTTCCTGGAGACGAATCGCGGTGGCTCTCGTGCTGACAGAGAATCTGTTTGCGATAAGTCGCGCTGTGTCGGGTTGGGCGGTAGGAGAAGAGACGGTGACGCCATACTTCCGCGCCACCATCCTCAGGCTGTCGGCAGGAAGGAGAAACGTTGCCGAGAATTGCTCGCACCACCTCTCAACCGACCCATCCTGTGGATCGGGGAACACGAAGCCCTGGCAGGCAGCGTCAATGCGGGTCAGAAGATGGGCTACCTCGTGGAAGAGGGTGAAGATCCGAGCTGTCGGGTGGTACGCAGTATTCACCGCAACCAGGAGTGCGTAGTCATCCCACGCACCGAATCCGCGGATGTTGTTCTTGCCCATTGTGAGCTGCATAACCACCACCCCCTGTTCCTCCAGGTGGCTCCGCCATGAGCGAAACGCCTCCGAGGCGCTCTTCCACCCCAGTTGCTCATCCGGGGAGACGCCGGACAGGGAACGCTCAACCGCCGCCACGTCCTGTGGATCTTGGCTCGTTCGGTACTGACGTAAACGGGCCTCGGGGGAGCCTTCATCCTTGAGGACCCATGAAATCAGTTCCTGAAGCCTGCGCGCCCAGCGTATTTGGCGAGTTTCCATCAGGCCAAGCCTGTGATCTCCAAGCGCCGGCGCGCTACGGAGAGAAGTGGGCATCCCCGCCTCAACGGAAGGCTCAGGGAGAAAGAAAAGGGCCGATGGACGATTCAGCACCCTCAACAGCCTGTTGAACTGGCCTTTGGTAGGACGCGACTCCGCCGCTTCCCATGCTTGAATCGATTCCACCGCCAATCTGGCCCGCTTGGCAAGCTCGACCTGCGTGAGACCAGCCTCCTCCCGACTCCAAGCGAGGACCTGCGCGGTGATCGGTACGGTTTTGTGTGCCATATCACTTTCCCTCCGCGGTACCGCAATCAGGGAAGTCATCAATGCTACCCAAGAGAGTTGATACGGCCATGGAGGTTAGCACTTCCTGGTCGTTGTGGTCCACAAAACGCGCAGCCTCGAAAATGTTTGGCAGACCTCCGACGGGACGCACCGTCACCGGATACACCATGATCGAACGCACCTACCGCTCAACGGTGATGAGGCCCCTCGCTGAACACCACGGGTGGTAAACGCCTTCAGCCCGCTCAGGTGCTCAAATTTCTGCCCGGGTCTACAGAGACCCTCAGCGGAACTCCGCAGTTGTTTCGTGGGTTTCTATGTCCTCGAACTTCACGCTGCGGTTCTGGTTGCGCGCCTGCAACCAGCGACCCAGCGACCGCGCCGACTCTCCCGCCGGTATTCCGTCGATAACATCTGCCACTCTGATGTCCTCGTCCAGGTCGGGCCAGGACAAACCGATGCCTCCCCCCAGCAACTCCCAGTTGTCCAATTCGGCGGGTGTGCCGTGACACAGCCTCGGATACCACGACAGCGGCATGGCGATCCCCCGACCGTCCGACAAGAAAACCCTGAGAAAGTCCTGCACCACGACCACGTCGACCGCCACCGGATAGCGCTCGGTGTCAAGTGAAGAACTCATTCCATCTCCTGATCATAAGACCCTGCCTGTTTCGTATGATTACCAGCATCTGCTTTTGTGGCTTATGGGAAGATGATGGGGAGACGGTGGTGAGGACGTTCCAGTAGTTTCGACACTCCGGCTCCAGGAGGCCCACCGCGCTCGCACGGTGTCGCAAGCGCCTTCTACCGGGATGTTCAAGGTCTCTGAGTTGAGGGGTTGAGCACAAGGTGGGAGACGCGAGAAGATGGAACCAGTCTTCGGAGGGCAACTCCTATCCAGTCCGTTGTGACCAACCCCGGGAGAAGCTGACCACGGGTGTCGCAAACCTGGGAGGGCACGGGCCGACGTTCGCCACCGCCTACTCGGACCGGGAGAAAACCCCCTTGATTCGGGCGCCGAGAGTCTGGGAGAACAACCGAAGTCCTTTCACTTCTCCCGCCTGTACCGCGGCGGCTTCCTCAACCGTCATGGCGCTCAGCTTTCCTTCCAGGCATTCGGCAAACTCGCCGATCAGCCGGTTGGAAATCTCTCGGATCAGACCGCTGCGCCCGAACTGGGCGGCGGCGCCGGCCAGGTTGACATCAGCTTCGATGTCAACTCCGGTGCCGCCCTCGGTTTCTTTGAGCCGATACACCACGGACATCCGGCCACGGCTTCCACCTCTCTTGTCAACACCCTTGCCTTTGATGGACGCCGAGTGAGTGGCGGGGTCCGCCACCACCGTGGCCTCTCCCTCAAAGCTGGCGCTGAGAGGCCCGAGTTTGGCGGAGACCCGCCCGGCGTAAACGCCACCGCCCTTGTCCTCGGTGAGTTCGGCGCCTGGCAGGCATTGAGCCACGGTGGGCACATCCTGCAAAAAGTCCCAAACCACCGGAAGGGGCTTGGAGACCTCGAAATCGTGTGTGATTTTCATTATTAAGAGCTCCTGTGGCTAAGAAACCGGTCGCGACCTTATAGCTGGAAGTTTACGCAGAAAATCAGGACCCTTGCGATCCCGCAGGTACCCGGCCGCCTTGCCGCGTCGCACCGCCATGATCTCGGCCATGATCGCCCAGGCGATCTCCTTTGGCCCCTCGGCGCCGATGTCCAAACCCGCCGGCCCGTGCATTTTGGCAAAGTCGTTCCTGGAAGGCGAACATCCTGATTCTTCCAAATCGGCGATCAGTCGCTCCAAGCGGGCGCCGGGACCCAGAGCGCCTATGTAGGGAACTTCGCTACCGAGCAGGGACCTGAGGTAATCGAGATCCCGCAGGTAGTTGTGGCTCATGATCACTACGTACGTACGTTGGTCCAGTTCGATTCTCGTCCCCAGTTCAGAGGGCAGGCAGGAAACCAAACGGGCTGCGGGAAACCGCTCCTCGGTCAGCAAAGCGGGGCGCTCGTCGCTCACCACCACCTCGAATCCCAACTCGGCCGCATAGTGGACCACTGGATCGGCGTCATGGCCCGCTCCACAGATCAGCAGTCTGCGAGGAGCGCCCACCACCTCGATCAGCAAACGTCGCTCCCCCACGGAGACCGGACGCGACTCACCCTCGATGATCGATGCGTGGGCAGCTTCGACGACGTCCCTCTCCAGGGATCTGTCCGACAGGAGACCGGAATGCCCGCCGTCCGATTGCAAATAGAGTCTCGAATACCCCGGTCCGAACAACTCGTGAACCACCGCCAGCGTACGGTGACGCGCCCGACAGGCGGTGACCGCCTCCGCCCACCGGACCGCGTCCCCGGAGGGGATGACCAACAACTCGGTAGCTCCGTTGCAACCTATCCCCCATCCCCAGATCGCCTCATCGTCGGCGGTCAGGTCGAACTCGACCAAGCGAGGGGCGCCGGTGGAAAGGACCTCCCCCACCACCCGGTGCAGGTCCTGATCCAAACATCCCCCGGAGACTGTGCCCACCGAATAACCGTCCTCCGCCACCAACTGGCGAGCCCCCAGTTGCCGATAGGTGGATCCCCTCACCCCGACCACCGTGGCCAGCGCGAATCTCTTGCCCATCCTCCCCCAATCGAGAGTGGCCTGCACAATGGTCTGCAAATCCGACACGTCGCCTATCAGGATACGCCATCGGGAGCAGGCGAAGGAATGCGACTGCCAGCCCAACGGCGCCATCGAACCAGCCATGAGCGAAACAACCGCTCCCATGGACCGGCAGAGCCCCGGACGGGAAACGGCCGAACAGGGTGCACCGACGATCGGACCCGACGGCAAAGGAGGACCAAGAACGCCGCGATCCCTCCCCGTGGACGCCCCGGTCGTGCCGTTTCGCTACCCGGGCGCCCGGCCACCGGAAGTTGCCCTGCTTGCCGATAGGGAGTCTCAACCCCTGCGGGCCGGATTCCCAACCCCGTCAACCATCTGACACAGGGTTCCCACTTCACCCCCCTTGGCGGCCAGCCACCCACCAAAGATCATAGATCAGGGTATTCAACGAGATACCAGATAAGAACAGGTTGGCAATCAATCTGCTTGGTCTGCTATCATGGCAGGCATGATCAACACCAGCATTAAGGTCCGTTCCCAATGAGCAGGCCGGTCACCGAAGAATATTTGCAGCATTGTTTCGCCACGTTCGCTCAACAATTGGAAGCTGTCCTGGAGAGAAAGTTTGGCGAAGTCGATAAGAAGTTTGGCGAAGTCGATAAGAAGTTTGGTGAAGTCGATAAGAGTTTGGAAGTCAAGAGGGAAGTCAAGAGGGAGTTTGGCGAAGTTGATAAGAGGTTTGACGCGAAGTCAAGAGGGAGTTTGGCGAAGTTGATAAGAGGTTTGACGAAGTCAAAAGGGAAGTCAAGAGGGAGTTTGGTGAAATCAACCGCATAATCGCCGAGCAAGATACTCACTGGGAACAGCGACTCCGCGCCGAATTGGATAATCTACGAGAGGAAATGCACGCCGGGTTCACGGGTATCCACGATCGGCTTGACCAGTGGTTACCGCAAGTGAAACCAGAGCCCGCCACGGTTCATCTCTTGATTGATGAGTAACCTCTGGCCACAGCGGGGTGGTCGCCCGGTTTTGAGAGTCCGTCGGCAGCGCTCCTCTGGAGTTGGGGGCGTGGTACGCAACGTAAGGCGGTTCTCCGCCCGGTACTGCCTCTCCTCTTCTGGGGTTCTGCCGTTCGAGCCAACCAGATCGGAGTCCATCGTTATCTCCAGTCATTCACGAGACGCCTTTCGATAGGCGCCTCTCCCCAGTGTGACGACCCGCCGTTGGGGACCGACTCCGGTATAGCGTTGGAGATCGTAGGAATTCCACCTGGGGGGAGCAGATGCCCGTAGTCGGGTAGGGTGCCCTTCGGGGGCTGTTCGGTAGTTGGTCCGGCAGCGGCGGATGGCAGGGTTGTCGCCCGGTTAGGAGACCCTGAGCAGAGGCGGCGACTCGCCAGGCAAGGCCGTGTCCGTGGGTTCCATTCCCCGGTCGGAGCGCACCTCGTCGATCCGGTCGAAGACCTCGTCCATGGCCTGGTAGTGCTTGCCGGTGATCTCACCCGCCTTGTTGTTGGCCTTGTTGATGTGGCCTTGGAGGACGTTGATCGACTTGCGGGTCTGCAGCCACTCCTTCTTCATCTGGTTGAGGACTTCCAGCACCTGGTCTCCGGTCTTCTCCAGCGCAAACGCCACGTTGGCTTCCCTCACCAGGGTGAGAATCGCGAACAGGTTGGAGGGGCCGCACAACATCACCCCCCTCTCGAAGGCGTAGTCCAGCACCTGGTGGTCGCTCTCCCAGATGAATGAGTAGATGGACTCGAGTGGAATGAACATCAGGACCAGACCGGCGTCCCCGTACGACTTGACCGACAGGGACCGGACGTGTCCCCGCACCGTCTTCAAAAACTCCCGCCGGTGCCTCCCCTTCTCGGATTCGGCGGCCTCCTGGTAGTGGCGATAGGAGTCGAAGGGCAGCTTGGAATCCATGCACAGCAACTGTCCCCGCGGAAGATGGAACGCAAAGTCGGGAATCTGGCCTCCCGGCAGCCTCTTGCGTACCTGGTAGGAGACGCCCTCTTTCATGCCGACCGCCCGCAGTATGTCCTCGGCGACCCGTTCGCCCCAACTCCCCTTCTGACCGGAGGAGTTCAGCATGTTGGTCAGCGTTTCGGTGGTGCCACCCAGCTTGGCCAGGGTTTCGCTGACCTGCCCGAACTGCTTGGACCAACTGCCCTGGCGGTTGGTGAGGTCGCTTTGGATCCCGGCGATCTGTTTCCCGATCTGCTCGGCGGTGCGGCTGAAGGTCCGCTGCTGCTGGGAGATCAGGTCGGCGCTGGAGCGGGACTGGGTCTCCAACTCGGCTTTGGCCATGCGGGCCGCCTCGGCGGCGGCGGCGGTGGCGGTCTTCTCGGTGAGCGCCCGTGCCTCGAGGAGTCGTTCCTGCCGATCCCGCCCCAGTGCCTCCAGCACTGCGTGCAGAGTCTCTTCGGAGTGCTGTTGCACCTGGCTGTCCCGGCGAACCCGGCGGCGCTGGGCAATGTCCCAAACCAACAGGACAGCCACCACTGCCAGGGAGATGATGATGAAAAGTTCCATGCCCACCAGTATGGAAGGCGGGTGTGACAACTCTTGGTATTGCCGGGGTGGGAGACCCCTCGCTTCTCAGTGAGCGGTGTCTCCGGCCAGCAGATCGAGAGCGTGGGGCAGGAGTCCCAGCACCGACTCCAGGTTCTCCACCACCCCCTTCGGACTGCCGGGGAGATTGATGATCAGGGTCGTTCCCCGAGCCCCCACCACTGCCCGCGACAGCCCCGCCATGGGAGTTATGGCCAAACCGGCGGCCATCATCGTGTGGGCCAGCCCGGGAGCCTCCCGGTCGATCACCCGGCGGGTGGCCTCGGGCGTAACGTCCCGAGGACCCAGGCCGGTGCCGCCGGTGGTGACCACCAGATCCGCCCGGGCGCACGCTTCCAGCAGGGTCTCGACGATGATGGACTCGGTGTCCTCCACGGCGGTGCGGAACACCAGTCGGTAGCCGGCCCCGGTCAACAAATCCGAAAGGACATCCCCGGAACGGTCCTGACGGGTTCCGGCGATCACGCCGTCGCTCATGGTGATCACCGCCGCTCTCCACACCTTGTTTTTCGCCATCGGTTTTAACCCTACTCGGAAGGTGATATTCTCTCCGATCTGATGGAGATTCCTCCGGCCCCCTATCTGCCCACAGGCGATCCGCAAGTGGTGGAATCCACCCCGCTTTCCCAATCCGGTTGGTACGAGGACGGACAGCATGGCGGGCTGGTTGCCGGCCTCATGGCCAGGGCCCTGGAGTCGGTCCCAACACTGACTCCCATGGAAGTGGCCAGGCTGACAGTGGACATCTTCCGGGTGGTGCCCACGGTTCCCCTGCGGGTAACCACCTCCGTCCTCAGGGAGGGAAAGCGCATACAGTTGGTACGCGCCTTCCTGTCGGCGGGGGACACCGAACTCGCCCAAGCCACCGCCATGCGCCTGCGCGTCGCCGACCGCCCCATTCCCCGGACAGCACGTCCTGATCCGTCGCTTCTACCTCTACCGGTAGCTGAGGCTGAGCCGGTCGACAGGGAACGGGTGGGAGTCGGGGTGAGCGGTCGCCCGTATTTCCACCGCCACGGAGTGGAGATGCGCCAGGCGGAGGGAACGTTCGACCAGCCGGGCCCGGGGGCGGTGTGGTTGCGGATCCTCACTCCCCTGGTTGCCGGAGAAGCGTTGACCCCTCTCCAAAGAGCTGTCATATCCGCGGACCACGGAAACGGCGTGAGTTCGGTGCTGCCCACCTCCTGGGTGTTCATGAACGCCGATCTCACCGTCCAGTTGCTGCGTATGCCGGCCGGAGAGTGGGTGGGGCTGCGTTCTGTGTCCTGGTTCGCCGACCTGGGACGAGGGGTGGCCCATTCCCAGCTCTTCGACGCAAAAGGGGGAATCGGCCGATCGGTGCAGACCCTGTTTGCCGACTACCGAAACGCCCTGCCGGGCACCATGGCGCCTCCCGACTTCTCGCAGGGATAGAGGACGCCAAACCCCGCACACGTCCTGCTCCGGACAGACAAGGCCGCCAGGGGCCGGTTATCGGTCCTCGTCCAGCGCCGCTTTCACCGAGTCCAGCACGTCGTTGACCCGCAGGGAGATGTCGTCCAACCTCTGCCGGCAGAACCGGATGAGTTGCCCTGCCCGTTCCACCTTCTCCGCCAACGCCTCCAGGTCCACGTCCCTTCCCCGTAGATAATCGAGGATCTCTTCCAGTTCCGCCAGACCGGCGGCATAGCTGTCCGGCAAGTCCGAAGCGGCGGCGGATCGGCTCATAGTCTCGTTACCTCCTGGGACGTTCACGGTGCACGGTCAGGTAGGGTCTCGGACACCGTGCTCACCACCGTACCGTCAGAAAGCCACGTCTCGATCGTCTCCGACGAACCGATCTGTGATATGGAACTGATAACTCCCCCACCCCGATGACGGGTGATCGACCAACCTCGGACCAGATTGAGCCGCGGATCATAAGCCTCCACCACCTGCTGTGCATTGCCGAGCCGGGATCGCTCCCGGCTGAGACTCTGTCCCGAATCCCTGACCAGGGCAACGCGGCGAGCAGCAATCACCGCCTCGGCGGCACGCAGATGGGGCCGCACGCAGGCGGGCAACAACGGGACCGATTTGTCCAACTGTTGACGGCGCCGGGAAAGGGCCCTGTCCACGGCGCCGGCCACCTCGGCAGGCGAGCCGTCCAGGCGTCGACGATGCCGTCTCACCAACCCATCGGCAGCTTCCGCTATCTCCCTCCCCGAGCCGTACACCCGGTCGGCGAATCCTCTCACCCGCCCCACCAGCCACCCGGCGCAGGCGGTGGGGGTTCGCTCGGAGCGATGAGCGACCAGGTCCGTGACCGTGCGATCCAACTCGTGGCCTATGCCGGTGATCACCGGCACCGGGCAATGTGCGATTGACCGCGCCACCTCCACATGGTCGAACACCGCCAGATCGGTGGTGGCGCCGCCTCCCCGGACGATACAGATGACATCCGGACCGATTTCGGAAAGCCGCCTGACCGCCCCGGTCAAAGCTGCGCGGGCGGCGTCGCCCTGCACGCCGGAGTGATGAAAATCCACCTGCCATCCCAATCCGCTGTCCGACAGGGTGGTCATGAAGTCCGCATGGGCGTTGCTCTTTGCGCTGGTGATAAGGCCTACCCGGTAAGGAGCGACGGGTAGGTGGAGTTGTTTATTCCTTTCCAGGACTCCCTCCTCCCGCAACACCGCCACCACCTTTTCTCGCTCCTGCTTCCATCTGCCCAGGGTGTAATGGGGATCGACCTCATAGACCTGCAGAGTGACCTTTCCCTGCGGCGGGTAGAACTCCACCCCCACCCTGACCTTTATCTCGTCTCCATCCGATACCCGGCCCCAATTCGCCTCCCGCAGGGCCTGGTTGATGGCGAGCTTGCGACTCTCCCATATCACCGCGTGGAGCAGGACCTGGTCATCCCCGGTACCCTCCGGTCCTCGTTCGACCAGATCCAGGTAAATGTGCCCGGCGTTGGATCTGGTCAGGTTGGCAACCTCTCCCGTCACCCACACTCTCGCCGGAAGAGCCCTCGCCAAGGCCTCCTGTATCCACTTGACCAGTTCCGACACCGTACAAGCGGCCTGTTCGGTTGGCGCGTCGGCCGAAAGCGACGGGCGGCTGTTCATGCTGCGATCCTCGGGGAAGCCTTTCCCATTGGGAGGTAACTATAAGTCGCCGGGCGGCCTCGGCCCCGCTTCTTCAAAGCGTGGGCTTCCACGTTCTCCCCCCTATTCTCACAACCAACATAAGGGGTAGGGCTCCTCTCCACGGTTGGGAATGTGACAATCCCTCAGCTCGGAGAGAGCCCCACCCAACCACGGGTATTCGCCCCAGGAGGTCGGAACTTTCAGTGATCGCCAACAGGCATGTCGGTTCTAAAAGACGGGGCGACTGAAGTAAGCCTCCGGCCAGCCGTACAGATGGCCACCCACCGCATCAACCCGGTCGTGTCTGATGTCAAAATGATCGGCCTAGTTTGCTTGCCCAGTGGCTCTCTCCGTCCCGCTGGAACGCGGTATGCGTCACGCGGCCCCAATCGTCAAAGAACAAGGCCAACTTGTCGAAACCTTCTTCCGGTTCACCATGCTCGCACTGTTCATAGCCGACCGATTCAAACAGGGCGAAGAAGTTATCAGCCTGGTTCTCGAGGATCGGCAGGGGCCAAAAGAAGTCTTCCCCTTCCTCCCCCGATGCCCCAATCGGCGCCCACCGTCTTGTTGTGTCTCCCATCGCGAAGGCGTGACAGTTGTACTCTGCGTCACGAGGACTCGCTACTTCATACCACGAATCCTCTGTGGCGAGATCGGGGAAGAGAGACTCGATTATCGGGTCACGCGAAGGGTAGGGTCATGCCCTTTCTCTTTTCCCCATGCTATCCACGCAGCGGCCTTCTCTGCCGTGGTTGCCCCTGAATCCCGAATAGGGGTCTCCCCCGAAACAGCTCGCAAGGCGAAACCGAGCGGCTGAAGCCCTCTTTGCATTTCGCCTAGCATGTAGGGAATAGCCGGCTCTCCGAGTTCAATGATTTGCCGGTAAGCCCAGTGACCGTACATCTGATGAGGGGAAGAAAAAAATTCGGTTTCTTCGTCCCATATGTCAAACAGTCTTCGGAACTCTCTGCGGCAAGCCTCAATATCAACCCTGCTCTTTAGTGCAGAACCCGTCGCCGTTGAGCGGTCGTAGTCGCCCCCCATAGACTCAATCATAGTAGAGCCCTGGTTAGACTCGGTTTCATGTCCAGCAGTCCCCCGTGGCTGAGGGGCGGCGCCATAAGCTTGGCGCTCGTGATGCTTGCCACCGCCTGTGGTGGGGATGATTCCCCGTCCGGTTCAACCGTCCCCAGTTCGGCGACCGAAGCTCCTTCCACCACCACCTTCGAAGCCACCCCCACCGATGACCCTACCGACTTCCCGGGTCCCGCAACTTCCACCACCCTCCCCGCACCGGCGCCTTCCACCACCGTCTCCGCACCGGCGCCGCAGACAGATCTCGCCGAAGGGTGTCCTCCACCGCCCGACATACCAACAATTGTCCGTCCCGTGTCACAGAACAATCCCCATCCTCCCCCTTCTCATCTGGAAAACGCCGCAGCGCCCTGGCCCACCGACTGGTCCCGAACCACCATCGACCTCCAGGAACTGGGCCTGGGAATCCCCGCCCGCGATCCCCGCGACCTGATCCCGCCCATCGACCGGCCCGTCTTTGTCGAGGTCGGCGAGGCGCAGGAATGGCTTTCGGACCGAGACCCGGGGATGCTGGTCAGGATCGGCGGCCATGCCCGGTTCTATCCCCTGCGGGTGCTTACCCGGCACGAGATCGTCAACGACCGCTTCGGCGACCGTCCGGTGGCCGTCACTTACTGCCCACTGTGCAATACCGCGGTTGCCTTCGACCCGGTGGTGAACGGGACCTATCTGCGCTTCGGCGTCTCGGGGCTGCTGCGCAACTCCGACCTGGTGATGTGGGACCTGGAAACCACCTCGCTGTGGCAGCAGATCACTGGGGAACCGGTGGTGGGCGCCTACGCCGGCGAGTCGCCCTTGGCGTATGTTCCGTCAGCGATCGTGGCGTTCTCAGAGTTCGCAGACTCTCATCCCCACGGCTGCGTACTCGGCCCGGACCAGGCTTTCGGGATCTCCTATGGAACCAATCCCTATGTGGGATACTCCTCCTCCACTCGGCCTTTCCTGTACAGCGGCGAATTGGACGACCGGCTTCCGGCCCTGTCGCGAGTGGTGGGCGTGAACATCAACAACGAGGCCAAGGCTTATCCCTTCGAGGGGTTGGAAGCGGTCCGAGTTATCAACGACACGGTGGATGAAGTGCCGATCGTGGTGATGTGGGGAGCGGCCCACACCGCGGATGCCCTGGACAGGTCGGTGATGCCCGACAGCCGGGCCATCGGGACCGGGGTCGCCTTCATAGCATTGACCAGCGATACAACTCTTACCTTCACCGCTTCCGGAGAGGACCTCTTCACCGACGATCAGACCAACAGCACCTGGAACCTGCTGGGACAGGCCGTCGACGGTCCGTTGAACGGCGCCCAACTGGAATTCGCCCCGCACCGCAACGATTTCTGGTTCGCATGGTTCGCCTTCTTCGGCGCCACCGGAGAACTCTGGGAAGACCCTTAGTCTCACCCCAGGGCGCGATCCAGGGCGGCGATAAGGCGTCCTATCTCGCCTTCGGTGGTGTAGTGGATGAACGACATCCTCAGCACTCCCGGGTCGGGGGCGATTCCCATCTCCTCCAGCAGGCGGGGAGCGTAGAAGTCCCCGTTCCCCACCATCATGCCGCTGCCGATCAGAGACTCCGCCACCGCAGTGACCGGCCGCTTCAGCGGGAGGATGGAGACGGTGGGCGCCCGCCGGGTAGCGTCGGTCGGCCCCGCCACCCGCAGGTCGTCACGGTCGGCCAGGTAGTCCAGCAGTCGCCCCAGAAGCCTCGTCTCATGGGCTCGGAACATATCGTGAACAGCGCGGCCTCGCTCCACCGGAGACGCCTTCTCCCCTCCGTGATGGGTATACAGATCGTCCAGGTAGTCGACGATTCCACCGCACGCCGCCACCTGTGCGTGGTCGGGTCCGGCCGGAACCAGCTTGTGCCGGAGATCATCGGCCACGAAATAGTGGCCCTCGTTCCCCAGCCGCTCGGCCAGATCCCGGCGGACGAACATCACCCCCTGGTGCGGACCCCACGTCTTGTAGCCGGAAAAAAGATAAACATCCACCCCCAGCGCCCCTATGTCAGGGAGACCGTGCGGAGCGTAGGACACCCCGTCCACCACCACCTTGGCGCCCACCGCCGAAGCCTTGGCCACAACCTCCGCTACAGGGTTGACAGCGGCCACGATGTTGGAAGCGTGGGGAAAAGCAACCAGTCGGGTTCGTTCGGTCAGCAACCCGTCGAGATCCGAAACGTCCAGGGTCCCCTTCCCGGGATGAACTCGCCACTCCCGGACCGTGATCCCCGTCGGCGCCAGACGCCTCCACACCCCGGCGTTGGCCTCATGGTCCTGGGTGGACGCCACGATCTCGTCCCCGTCCCGCCACATGGAGCGGAATGCCCTGGCCAGCACGTAGGTGTTCTGCGACGTGGACGGTCCGAAGTGGATCTCGTCCTCTCCCACGCCCATCCACGCCGCCAGGCGCCGGTAGGAGTTTTCCATGGCTTCGGCGGCGCGGACCGAGAGTGGAAAGCCGTATTCGGGCTGAACCTTGGTGTGACGGTAGAAGGCGGTCAACCGATCGATCACTTGGCGACACACATAGGAACCGCCCGCGTTTTCGAAGTGCCCCCCAGCCCGAGAGCCGGGAGTCCGCAAAGGCGGGAAACTGGGCGCGGGCGTACTTGACGTCGAGAGGTCCCAAAAGCGCCTCCGTTACAGGGTTTGACATGACAGGGTCTGCCAGATCAGATTAACGGCGGGAACGTGAGAAATCCACCATTAGGTGGAGGACGTTTCAAGAGACCAAACGCCCACCCGCCCTTCTTCAGGGGCGATAGGCTGAAAGAACCAGCCGGCAAAGGAGTACTTCGATGAATCTTGCCGATCGGATCGGTGGCGGCTTGCTGGGTGTGGCGGCGGGTGACGCGCTCGGGGCGACCCTGGAATTCATGTCTGCCACTCAGATCGAACGCAGATACGGCGTTCACCGTGAGATAACCGGTGGCGGAGCTTTCCGATGGCGCCCCGGACAGGGAACCGACGACACCGATCTCACCTGGGCGGTGCTGGCTGCCTACCTCGACGGGTCCTTCACCCTGGAAAAGGCGGCCGACAACATGCTCGAATGGTTCCACACCGGACCCCCTGATATCGGCGGCGCCACCGCCGAGGCCCTCCGCCGCCTGGAGCGGACCCGTGATCCCCGATCCAGTGGCGCCACCAGGGAGTCCTCATGCGGAAACGGATCGTTGATGAGGTGCATCCCCACCGCGCTGGCCCGAGCAGACGCCACCACGCGCCGCCGGGAAATGGCGGAGATATCGGCGGTCACCCATGCCCATGTCCAGTGCACGGACAGCTGCGTGGCATACGGCGAGATCGTCAACTCTTTGCTCGAAGGAGCGGGGGTGGCGGATGCCGTGGCCGCCGCCCGGTCATTGAGCCTTCACCCCAAGGTCCGAGGGGCGTTGGACATCGACCCGCGGTTGCCAGTGGACCGGCTGCGTACCTCCGGCTACGTGATCGATTCCCTGGGTTGTGCGGTGTGGGCCATCCAACAGGACAAGTGCTTCGAGGACGTAATCGTGGCCCTGGTAAACCGCGGGAGGGATTCTGATACCACCGGCGCCATAGCAGGAGGCCTGGTGGGTGTTCTGCAGGGGGTGGAAGCCATCCCTGCCCGATGGCGGCAACGGCTCGAATACCACGACCGCCTGATGGACGCCGTCCCCCATCTGCTGTCCCTGCGAAACTCGTCCGTCTAGTCACGCTCCCCTTTGACCCCGTCGGGCCGGGCCCACCGCATGCGGTCATTGCGCAGCGGGAGCGTTGCGGCGGGTGACCACACCTGGGCAGCCCTCCCGCAAGTCCGGCGCCACGCCGGGTATGCCCCTCGGTTAGATGGCCGGGTTGTCTTCACCTGGCCACGTCGCCAAAGAACCGTGGTATCAGCACCCGGCGACCGAGGGTGATCGCCGCCGTTAGCATGGCCACAACCGTGTCTTCAAAGCCGTGAACAGCCTGGCTCTGAACGCCTTGATCTTCATGCTGGCCGTCTCTGCGGACAGGTTCCTTCCTGAACCTTCCAACAGCATCCACCCGGTGGCGTGGATGGGACGAGCCATCACCGTGCTGCTGCGCATCAGCCCCAAGAGGCCGCTGCCTGCTCTGCTGTTCGGCGGGGGATTGGCGGCGGGCCTGGTGGGAACGACGAGCGCAGCAACATGGTTGGTTATGGACGGCTTGAGTTCCCTGGGAGAACCGGCCTACGTGTTGGGAGGGGCACTGATCATGCGCACCACTTTCGCCGTCACAGGACTGTCGTTTGCAGCCGACCGAACCCGGATCGCCCTGACCACGGATCGCCTTGATCGGGCGAGGGCGAGTCTGAGGGATCTGGTCAGCCGTGACGCCGCTTCGCTGACTCCACCCCTGGTGGCGGCAGCTGCCATAGAGTCGGTGGCCGAGAACACTACGGACAGTTTCGTGGGGCCTTGGCTGGCCTTGGCGGTGTTCGGGGTACCCGCAGCGGTAGCCTACAGAGCGGTAAACACGCTCGACAGCATGATCGGCTATCGAGGAGCCTACGAATACCTCGGCAAGACCTCCGCCCGCCTGGACGACATCGTCAACCTGGTCCCGGCACGCCTGTGCGCCGCCCTGCTTCTGCTCGCCGGCGCCTCGGCTCGGCTGCCGGTAGGCCGGGGGTGGCAGATCATGGTGAGAGACCGAGGCCTTACGCCCAGCCCAAATGCCGGTTGGACCATGAGCGCCATGTCCGGCCTGTTGGGGGTCCGGTTGGAGAAATCGGGTCAGTACCGCCTGGGAAAGGAATTCACCTTCCCCGGCGCCCGGGACATCGGCCGCGCTGTGGAAGTTGCAGAGCGCACTGCGGCACTGGCCTTCCTAACCGCCCTCGCCGTCGCGGCCCTGCGTTTCGTCATTGCAGGTTGACGGAATCCTTCGTCCGGAAGTGACCACGGTACACGGCGGGCTGGATGCGGGGGAACTCCGCTCCCTGGGGCTGCGGGCGGCAGAAGTCCTGGACTTCAGTTCCAACATCAATCCTCTTGGAGCATCGGCCGCCGTGCAGGAGGCGGTAGCGGAGGCGGACCTGTCCTCCTATCCCGACCGGCACAGTCTGGTTCTGCGGGAAGCCCTGGCTGCCCGGCTGGAAGTGAAGATCGAGACGATCCTGGTCGGGAACGGATCGACCGAACTCATCCATCTCCTGGCCCGCTCCCGGCTGCGGGCGGGGGATCGATGTGTGGTCTTCGAGCCGACCTTCGGGGAGTATGAGACCGCCGCAACCCTGGCGGGCGCCCGGACGACGGGCATCCGGCCTGAGGATGGTCGAGGCTTCGAGTGGTCCGTTGAAGACGCGGTCCGAACCGTCCAACGGGTCCGACCCGGCCTGGTGTTCCTCTGCAACCCCAACAATCCCACCGGCGCATACCTGTCCCGCAGTTCCGTGGAACAGATCCTGGCCAGTGTGGGTCGCAACGGCTTGCTGTTGCTGGATGACGCCTACGTTTCCCTTGCCGATCACTCGTGGAACTCCACACCTCTGCTGGAGAGAGGCAACCTCGCCATTCTCCGCTCCATGACCAAGGACCACGCCTTGGCGGGCGTGCGGCTCGGCTACGTGATAGCCGAGCCGACCCTCATCTGCGGGATGCGGAATCTTCAGCCCGCCTGGAGCGTGAACTCCGTGGCCCAATCGGCGGGACTGGCCGCATTGGGAGATGAAGCCCATCTCGCCAAGGCGAAGCAGGTCATTTCCGAGTCAAAGGCCTACCTGCACCGGAACCTGGCCGGCTTGGGCATTGCCGTAACCGACACTTCCACCAATTTCATCCTGGCCAAGGTGGACAGCGCCGCCAGAATGCGAATGGCCCTGTTGCGGCGGGGCATTGCGGTCAGAGACTGCACGTCCTTCGGCCTACCGGAGCATATTCGCATAGCCATTCGCAGGCCCGAGGAGTGCACCCTCCTGGTGGAGGCTCTCGGACGGGAGTTGGCGGATGACCGGTAGCGGTACGGCCAGCGTCCTTATGGTGCAGGGAACTTCCTCACATGTAGGCAAGTCCATTCTGGTTACGGCACTTTGCCGAGTCTTCGCCCAGAACGGCCTGCGGGTCGCACCCTTCAAGGCCCAGAACATGTCCTTGAATTCCTACGCCACTCCCGACGGCGGGGAGATCGGTCGTTCCCAGGCGGTTCAGGCGGCCGCCGCGATGGTGTCCCCGCGGGTAGAGATGAATCCCGTGCTGCTCAAACCGGAGGGCGACCGTCGCTCTCAGGTAGTAGTCATGGGACGGCCTCAAGCCGTGGCCTCTCCCCGGGAATACCACCGACTGCAGGCAAATATTTGGAAGAAGGTGACACCGGCGCTGGCCCTCTTGCGATCCGAATTCGATGTAGTGGTGATGGAGGGCGCCGGCAGTCCGGCGGAGATCAACCTCAAACAACAGGACATTGTCAACATGCGGGTGGCGATCCATGCCCAGGCCCCTGTTCTTTTGGTGGGAGACATCGACCGGGGCGGCGTCTTCGCCCAGTTGATCGGAACCATGGAGTTGCTCGAGCGTGACGAAAGGGAGTTGGTGAAGGGATACGTCATCAACAAATTCCGCGGGGACCCATCTCTGCTCGCCTCTGGTCTGGCCTTCCTGAAAGAACGAACCGGCGTGCCGGTGGTGGGAGTCCTGCCTTACTTTTCCGACATCCACATTCCCGAAGAGGACTCATTGGGGCTGACTGCCAGTACCCGCGCCGATGACGGGACCGCGGTGGATGTGGCTGTGATCCGCCTGCCCCACATCGCCAATTTCGACGATTTCGATCCTCTCCGTCACGAACCCGGCGTCCGTCTTCGCTATGTCGATAGTGTCGCCGACTTCGGCAGTCCGGACCTGCTGGTGATACCCGGCAGCAAGACAACCATGGCTGATCTTGACTGGCTACGAGCCGAAGGCTTGGATAAATGTGTCCTCAATGCCCGGCAAGGTGGAATACCCGTCATCGGCATCTGCGCCGGCTTTCAGATGCTGGGCGCCAGGCTCTCAGACCCCCACCAGGTGGAGTCACCCCGAACCGAGACGAGAGGACTGGGCCTTCTCCCCACCTCCACCATCCTCACCCGGGAGAAAACCACCCACCAGACCAACGTGCGGGTTGTCGGCGGCCGCGGGCTGCTCAGCGGATGTCGGGGAACCAGGGCAACAGCCTATGAAATCCATATGGGAGTCACATCCGGCCAAGTTTCCTCGATTCCCTTTGTCATCGAATCCCGCTCCTCCAGGAAGGTGGACCTACCCGACGGCGGTTTGGACGAGGACGGCCTGACCATGGGTTCTTATCTGCACGGACTCTTTCACAACCGCACGTTGCGCCGCTCAATTCTCGAATGCGCCGGTCGGCGGAGAGGGTTGACGCTGCCCGACGAAGGAACACACCTCGATCCGGACGCGGAGTACGACAAGCTGGCCGACTGGGCACGCCGGCATCTCGACATGGAACACATCTATCGGGCCGCCGGGCTACGGTTGTGAAGACCCTACCGAAACCGCGCCGGCGGGGACAGGTCCTGGCCCGGGCTTCCGCTTCGGCGCCGGGTACCTGCGGTGAGTTGGCGCAAGGGCTACTGGAGGGGACCTTGGTGATGGTGACCTGCCCCATAGATCTTTTCTCGACAGCCACCGTTGAAGTCACCCGTGGCGCAGGGCTGGTGTATGGGCCAGCCGATTGCCTCAAGTCCACCAGGGCGGTGGCCTTGGCTTTGAAGCGCCTGGGGCGTACGGACCTGGACGTGCGGCTGTATCTGGACAGCCCGATTCCGCGACAGAAGGGGATGGCCAGCAGCACCGCGGACATCGTGTCATCAATCGCCGCAACCGCCGCGGCGCTCAATGAACAAGTCTCGGCCCGGCAGCAGGCGCATCTGGCTCTCGAAATCGAGCCCAGCGACGGCATCATGCTTCCTGGCGTGTCACTGTTCGCCCACCGAACCGGCCGGATCGCCCGGTCTTTGGGGTATCCACCGGTAATGAACGTATTGGTGCTGGAATTTGCCGAGGCGGTGGATACTGAAGCGTTCAACACGGTAGATCGCCGAGCGGCTCTCCGATCCCAATCAAAACGTTTCGCAGAGGCTGTGCGGTTGATCGCTTCCGGACTGTAGAGTGGCGAAGGTCGACTGATCGGCCAGGGCGCCACCCTCAACGCCTTGGCGTATCAGAAGGTCTTTCCCAATCCTCATCTGAACTCGGCGTTGAACCTGGCTCGAATGGTCGGCGCGGTGGGAGTGAATGTGGCTCACAGCGGCACGGTCTTGGGGCTGTTGTTCCTCGATGACCCTGATCGGATGGCATGGGCCGCCAGCCTGGTACGGGCGGAACTCCGCGGCCTGACCACCACCCATCAGCACCGACTGATCGGGGGAGGGATCACCTCACCCGAAGCGGGGAGGTTGGGATAGACAGCGCCCGACCAAGTCCAACGGGGATGGGTCGCCTGGTGATCTCGCTTCGGCGTCTGCTCTCAGACGTCTATTACAACCGTGGTTCCCATCTTGTCGTGCCAGCCCTGGCGCCGGTCGTCCCACAGCAGCGAGAGGTAGACGAGCAGCGACAGCAACCCTCCGACCACCGGGATCAGGCTGAGCAGGCCGGGAAGGATCCAGCGTCCGATCGCCTTGCCCCAGCCGGGAACCTCACCGTCCTCGGCCCTCACCACCATGATTCTCATCGCCATCTTGCCCAGCGTCTGACCCCGGAGGGCGATCAGGGTCGGCTCGTACAGAAGGAACAGGATCGAGAAGAAGGCCAATCCGCCGAAGCCCACGAAGAAAGCCGTAAACGCCAGAGCGTCTTCCCCGCTTTCGGCCCCCAACACGAACCCGGCGACCCCCACAATGGTCAGCACGACGACCACGAACACGATGATCGCAATGTCGATGATCCTGGCCACCAGTCTCCGGCCGGGCGAAGCAAGAGTCCTCACCTCCCCGTTACCCAAGGTCACCCCCCCGGTCATTGCCCGCGGTTCGTTCATGACATCTCCTTTTTCGTCAACCGACTTGGACATCAAATGATACCGGCATCGCTGATGCCCCATGATCGGGTCGGCTAGGACGTGTTCATGCTACGTAGGGTATGGTGGATGAGGGCGGGGGGTGATGTGAGGGAGGAGCGTGAACCGTCCGGGGGGGCCGTTTTGTTACCGGCGCCCGGTGGGTCGGGTGTCCCTTCGGCAGCCGCTTGGTGGACCCTACGGACTTTTTAGTGTTTGTTTTCACAACTTAGTGATATACAGGAGCGGTTGTCACACCCACCTTGCATACTGGTAGACATGAACAAAGAATCTGTGAACGGGCGCTCCACCAATCGGGTGCGTCTGCTGGCACCCTCCCTGCCGGCGGCCGGGGCTACGTCCGAGCAGTTACGGCAGCGTATACAGTCCACCATCCGCGCCCAGAACCAAGCCGCCGCGGTCCGCGCCGAAGCAGTGTCGGAGTTGCGCCGACGCCAAGGATCGGAGAAGGTAGAAACGATATTGCGAGAAGACGGGCTGTTGGGCCGACGGAAGGCCCGAACGGAGGTGGAGACCGCCAAAGAATTGGAGGAACTGCCCAAGACGAGGGAGGGTTTCCAAAAAGGAGAGATCTCTGCTGACAACGCCCGTATCCTGGCGGGCGCCAACCAGAGGGGAACCATCAACGAAGACGAATTGTTGGACGGTGCCCGTTCCCAGTCTCCTGACAAGTTCGCCCGCATGGTCCGCAAACACGAACAGCAGCGCTCGGAGGATGACGGCGTGTCGAAGTTGGAGCATCAGCGTTCGCGGAGGTTCGCGAAGGTCACCACCGACCAGGATGACGGAATGACTGTTCTTTATGGGCGTTTCGACCCGGTCACGGGTGCCCGGGTCGAGACGGCGGTGTCTCACATGATGAACCGACTATGGCACAAAGAGGACCCTCAGAATCGGGCCACTGCGGGGCAGCGGATGGCCGACGCCTTGGCCGAACTGGTCACTCGGGAAGGAAAGGACGGTCGTTCCCAGGGCGTGCGGTTGTTGTTGATCGCCGACTACGACGCGGTCAGTGGACAGTTGGGCAACCCTCGCCTGGAGAACGGAACCCCTCTCCCCGCCCGGACCCTGCGCCAGTTGGCCTGCGACGCGCAAGTCCTCCCGGCCATCTTCTCAGGACCTTCCATACCATTGGATTTGGGACGGGCCCGGCGCACGGCCAGCGGAACCCAACGGGCCGCGCTCGTCGCCCGCGACAAACACTGCATCGGATGCGGCGCCAAAGCCTCCTGGTGCCAGGCCCACCACATCGTCCACTGGCAGAACCAGGGTCCCACCAACCTGGACAACATGTGTCTTTTGTGCAGCAGATGCCACCACAAAGTACACGACAACGACTGGCAGGTCGAACGCACTACAACCGGCGCCTACCGGCTCCGCCCACCACCCACCCAATGGGGAAGCCCACCCCGACCTAAGTACCGGAACCGCCGACGCCGATCCACGCGCCGACGGCCCATGCATCAACGAAAATGAAACAGCCCCCCACTCCAAAGCGTCAATACGCCTTAGCTGGTTTCGAGGGGCAGGCCGGCCGCCCGGGCGACTTCTCCGTACCAGTCGGCGAGGGTGTCGACCGTCTCGTGGGCGTTGAGCCCGCTGGGATTGGGAACCACCCACAACCCGGCCCCCTCCAGGCGCCCGGCCTGCAGACCCGAGCGGGCCCGAGGTCGACGAAAAGCGGTCCGGTAGGCGGTTATTCCCACCACCGCCACCACCCGGGGACCCCATGACCGCACTTTCTCGGAAAGGACGGCGGCGCCCGCCCGAAGCTCCGCCGCTGCGAGTTCCGAGGCGCGGGCGGTGGCCCGTTCCACCAGGTTGGTGATGCCCATTCCCCTCTCGATCAGATACCGACGGTCTTCGGGAGTGAATCCGCTCTCCCTGCAGATCTCATAGCTTGTTATCCCGGCCCGGTACAGCGCCGGATAGAAGCGATTGGTGGGGTGGGCGAAGTGGGTCCGGGTGGCCGCCGTCCAAAGACCCGGGTTGATGCCCACGAACAGCAGACGAACGCCGGGGCCGATCAGATCCGGCACAGTTGCGTTCCGGTAGCTCTCCAACTCGGCCCGGCTGAACCTGGGCCTTGGGTGGCGCGCGTTCATCGGCGGCGACGGCGCATCAGCCGCTCCAGGGTCTCGCTGCGCTCAGGTTCGGGAGGATGCAACGGTGTGGCTTGATGCGGAAGTTCCTCCACCACGGCCGGTTCGCCTTCCGGTCGCCGGCCGACCGTCTGCACCGACGCCCTCCCCACTGACAGACGGAGCCTTCGGGCCGCCACGTCCGCCAGGAACAGCGCCAGGGCCACTGCCACCAGCCACGGCCAGATCGGCAATTCGGTGTCTCCCCGGGCGGGAGCGGCGTCGAAATAGGCGTCGGAGGAGGGATTGACCCTTCCGCCGGTGATCTCGGCAACCTCCTGCGCCAGGGAGGGGTCCGCAGGCAGAAAGGAGAATTCCTCCTGGTAGGTGGAGACCGCCCCGACACCGGAGGAAGTCATCCCACCCCCGGGGGTGGTGATCATGGCAGTCACCCAGTAGGCGCCGGCCGCATCCGCCGCCGCTTCACCCTCGAATGTTCCCGAGGCGACCCTGCGCAGCGAAACGACATCCACCTCGCCGTCCGGTCTGCGCACCCGGGCGACGGCTGCGGCCTCTGCGGGCAGTCCCGGCTGTTCGATCCTGATCGACAACTCTCCTCCCTCCACCGTGGCTCCCAGGGCCGAGTCGGTCTGCACCGAGAGCGTATCCCGGACCACCTTCCCCCAAAAGGAGGCGAAACCCGGCCAGTCCACCCACTCGGAACCCCAGCGGGACGTAGCGTCGGAAGTCCACGCCGTCACCCGGCCCAAACCCCGTTGCCAGGAGGCCAGCAGTGGATGCCCGGCGCCCACTTCCAGCGGGACCGTGGCGGTGCCCTTGGCCTTGGTGGCCACATACCCCAGCAACGGCGGGGTCTCCGTCAGGGTCTCGCTTATCGAGGTCAGGCCGCTGCGCACCGGGTAGAAGACGCCTTCCCGCACCAGGTTCTCGGCCACCAGCAGGGTCTCCTCCACGAAAATCTCCGGCACGAGGTCCAAGTCCGCCCCCGGGTAGTAGCGGCCTCCCCCCAATTCGGCCATCCTCTCCAGCGTGGGACCGGGACCTTCACCGGTTCCCAGGATCGACAGCGTCACTCCCTGATCGGCGATCTGTCGAGCCATGGGTAGCAGGCCGGACTCGTTGGGGTCCCATCCGTCGGTGAACAGCACGATATGGCGCAGGGATCCCTCCACCCCGTCGAGCGCGCGGAGCGCCTCGGCCAGAGCAGGACGGATCTCGGTATCGCCATCGGGCGTCAGGGAGGACAGGGCGGCTGTCACTTCTTCGGGCCCGGGCCGGGGACCCAGCGGAATGGTCCAGTCAAATCCAGAGGAAAACGCCAGCACTCCCACCTGATCGGAGCTGGTGAGGGCGCCTATCGCCTGCGACGCCCCGGCCTGGGCTATAGACGTCTTGGGTGTCCCCCCCTCGATACGAGCGGCGTTGCCTCCGCAGTGGCACGATCCCATCGAGCCGGAGGTGTCCAGCGCCAGGACTTCGGCCACCGGCTGCCGGCGGAGCAGGTCATCCGGATCGGAGGAGACCGGCAACACACTCTCCAGCGGAGTCTGGTGATAGTCACCCATCCCGAAGCTGCGGGCGCCGCCCACCACCACCAGCCCCCGCCCGAAGTCCTCCACGTAGGAAACCAGGTTCTCCGCCTCCGCCGCTTCCCGGATCTCGACGTTGACCAGCACCACCCCGTCGTACTCCGCCAGGGTCTGCGCGGCGGGAATGCCCACCGCCCGATCCGCGTTCAACCCCGAGGCTTCCAATGCGTCCTGCAGGAAAGCCCCCTCGCCTCGACGAGCCGGGTCCACCACCACCACCACCTTGGCAGGACCCTCCACCCGGGTGATCCCCACCGCCCGGTTGTTCTCGGAATGTTCGTCCCAGTCCGCAAAGATCTGCGCCTCCACCGCCAGCGGACCGCTTCGTTCCGCACCGGCCTCATCGATCGGCAACAGGACATCCACCCGGTTGATCCCGGCCCGCAGTTGGATGTCCCGCAACTCGACGTGGTCTCCGGCGGTGATCCTCAACCGAGCCGGTCCCGCCCGACTGGAGCGGATCCTCACAGTGGCGGAGAGCAACTCTCCTTCCCTGACCAGGCCCGGCGTCTCGATGCCCTCCACCAGCGCCTCGGCGCCCAAAGCACCTTCCAGCACCACCACATCGACAGTCACCGCGGCCTCGGCCAGCTCCTCGATGATCGCTCTCACCTGTCCTCCCGTGTCAGCCATATCGCTCATCAGCACCACCCGGCGCGACCCGGCGGTCGGCAGGAGCGCGGCGGAGGCCTGCAGGGCCTCTCCCACTTCCGACGCGGAGGGGTCCACCACCGACCGGACCGGCAGGAGCTGTCGATCGGTGGTGAGGGCGGTGTCCATCCTGGCAGTGGACCCGAACACCAGCAGACCTGCCAGGTCTTCCTCACCGGCGGTTTTCACAGCCTCCGAAACCAGCCGCTCCTGTTCGATCCGGGACTCCGACCCAACCGACAGGGACCGGTCGAGGACGAACAACACCGCCTTCTGCTGTTGGGGAAGGGTCAGCAGAGGCTGGGCCAATGCCAGCAGCGCCAGCAGGACGGCCGTTATTCGCATCGCCAGCACCAACCGGCGACGGCGGCGCCCAACCGTCCATCTGCCTCTTTTGGCCAGATACCAGATCGCCGCCGCCCCCAGCGGCGCAACCCACAGCAATTCGGGAACTTGAAACCTCACGAGCCCCTTCTTCCCGGCGGGACCACCGATGCAGCCACCAGCCCGGCCGCGGGCCGTCGGGATGCCCGCGGAGATCTCAGCGCCATCCACCACTCCAATACCATCAATCCAACTGCCAGCCCCGCCACCCACAAACCCCACTCCCGGACGGTATCGGTCCGTTCCTCGGAGACGAACGATCCCGGTTCGACCGCAATCGAGCGGGGCCGCGCGGCCGACTCGGACGGAGAGAAGTTGCGAACCGCCAACTCGGACCTCTCCACCTGCTGATCATCGTCCAGATAGGTCACCCGGTAAACACCCGGAGTTCCGGTGCGCACAAAAGAAGCCACGTTGTTGCCGAGCAGCACCGAATCCCCCTCCGGTGTCTCCACTCGAACCATGCCCGTCCCCGAGGCAAGCAGAGGAATCGGTTCTCCGGCCGCAGATGGGTCGACACCGCCTGAAGCTTCGCCGCCCAGCCATTCCAGGAGCTTCACCCCCAGCAACGGGAAGGCCATCTGCACCACCAGGTTGGAGTGGGTCAGATCGAAAGTGAAATACGCCACCCGGTGGCCGTTCACCCTTCCCAACAGCACCAACGGAACGTCCCCGGACTTGACCACCGGTAACCACAGATCGGTCTCCACCACCTGGGCTTCGGCCACTGCGATCCCGGCCAGGCTCACGTCGTCCAGGACGGGCTCTCCGGGTCGCTGCCAGGTGACCCCCAGGTTGGTCGCCAGCCCCGTGAGACGCAGACCGGGCGGCGGTGGATCAGTGCGTATCAGCCAGGACGGACGCTCGATCTGCGGCGACTCTCCCCGGTTGATCACCGACAGCTGAGCGGGATTCTCCGAGTCGTCGGTCTCGGCAAGACCGGGTATCGAGTTGACCAACGCCGCCAGGAAAGCAGATTCCGTCCCCTCCATGTGCACGCCTTCCACGGAAGGAACCGGAAGAGCCGCCCAGGCCCGGTCGTCGAGGGAGAGCGAGTCCTCCGAGTCGATCAGTCTGGCCACGACGACCGAACCGGGGCCGACCACTGCGGGCACAATCGCCTGCGCGGCTTCTCCCGGGACCGGGGAAAGTTCGCTTCGAGAAATGACCTTCCCTTCCGTCTCCAACTCCACCGTCACCGGTCGCACCGAACCACCGTGATTGGCGACCGAGACCAAGGCCCTAACCAATCCTGCCGAGTCCCGCTCCAATGAAAGAGCGTCGATCGCCCAGTTGGGCCCGGTCTCATCAAACGGCAGGTGACGGGCGGCAGCCACCGGCTCGGCCGCCAGGGGCGCCTCGCCCCCGTCGGTGAACAGGACCAGATCAGAAGGCCGGTCGGGAGTGGACAGCCCTCTGCCCAAGCGGATCGCCTCGGTCAGATCAGCCTCTCCCCCGGTGAGTTCCAAACCTGACAGTGCCTCGATCACTTCTTCCCTCTGCCGTGAAAAGGCGGTCACCACCCGCGGCAAGGACCCTGCCTCGACAACCGAAACCAGTTGCTCGCCCGACATCTCGTCCGCCCAGCCCAGGGCTTCCCCGATGGCCCGCTCGAAGCGACCCGCCATTGCCATCGACCCCGAAACATCAACCACCAGCACCGTATGAGCGCCGAGCCGAGCCTCTTCGGCGCCGAAGGGACGTGCCAGGGAGATCACAAATGCGGCCAGAACCGCCAACTGGATCAACAGCAGGGGGGTGATCCTGAGAGGTCGCCACGGCCGTGCCGACGACAACGGGTCGGCGGCGGTCTCCCACAGCAGCAGGCTGGAAACCTCCACCCGCTCCCGGCGACTTCGCAACATGTACAGGGCAATAAGGGGGAGAGCCAGGGAAGCCAGTCCCAGGGAGGCCGGAACCAAAAAACTCACAACCCCGCCCCGATCCGGTCAAGCGGGCCAGAGTCCTCCCCCACCCCCACCTCGCGAAACTCAACACTAACTCGCGAAACACCGCCCACTCCTCCCCTGTCGGGCCCTCCCCCGCCGCCGCCTTGCCGATGGTCGGGGCGCGTTCGCGTTGGGGTGCGGGACAGGCGCCTTGACCTGTTGTGATCCCTGGTTCGGGTCGGGCTGCGCGCCGGTCCGGTCCGATCAGGTGCTTTGCTGGTTTCTACAGCATGGGGCGGTGCTGTGACATTTCCAATTCTCCACCGCCGGTTTTTTTGACACTCTGAACCGGGGTGGGCAACAATCCCACCCGGCCCGGGCGGTCGGTGGTGGTGGCCTTGACCGAGACCCGGTCCAACCCCGCGTCCAGTACGCCGGCCAGCACCTCCCGGACCGCTCCGCGATGGGACGCCACCCTCACCGATTGGGCGATGACCGTCACATCGCAGAAAGAAGGCCTCCACCCGGTCGCCTCCGCCAGAACTGGACGCGGGTCGCCTCTGCATGGGGGTCAGGACACCACTTTGGCCGCGGCCAGTTCTCGCATCGCCTGCTCGGCGACGTCCGTGGCGGCCTCCAGCAGCAGGTAGTGAAGACCCGAACGGGCCGAACGGGCCGCCATCTGCGAGCACAGGTCGTCCAGGCGCGACCGGTAGCGGCGGTAAGCCTCGGTCGTGCCGGAGAAATCCGACTCCTGGCCTGTCTCCGAATCTCGGAGTCGCACGTCCCCCAACACCTCGGGATCGAGTTCAGGGCCTCCCAGCATGTGAAACACCACTCCTCCCACCGGTCCGGCCAGCAGGTCCAACCCGGCGCTCCAATCGGTCACCAGCAGATCGCTCACCAGGACCGTGTAACGGTTGCGGCCCGCAGCCGCCACCGCCGCCAGGGAGGGGACCAGGCGGCCTTCTCCCGGTTCTGTCCCCAACCCCTCCAACCAGGCCTCCAAACGGGGCCAGGCGGCGCGATGCCTTCCCGAGGGACCGCGGGTCGCCAAGCGACCTGCACCCGCCCCCGGAACCGCCCACAACTCCACCCGATCTCCACCCGCCAGAGCGAGACAGGTGATCATGGCGGCCACTCGCAACGCAGCCGGCAGCTTTCGGTGAAAACCCATGGAAGGAGAGCGATCCACCACAACCCGCACGGAAAGCTCCCTCTCGGCCTCGAACTCTCTGATGAGAGGTGTCCCCAGGCGTGCCCACAGCAGGTGGTCGATGCGTCGATAGTCGTCGCCGGGGGTGTATTCGCGAAAGTCCACGAAGTCGATGCTCTCGCCCTTGTAGTGGGACGAGTGACGACCGCCGTGCGACGACCGCACCCGGCCACGGGCCGTGAGGGAGAAGCGACCGATCTGCTCACGCAGGTGGGCCGGGACCAGCATCAGCCCTCGGCCACCGGTTCGGGATGGGCCGCCAGAACCTCGTCTATCAGTTGGTCGGAGGTGACCCCGTCCACCGCCGCCTCGTAACCCATCACCAGTCGATGCCGAAGCGCCGGACGGGCCAGCCGACGGATGTCCTCGGCCGCCAGATTGGGGCGTCCGTCCATCAAAGCCAACGCCTTTCCACCCAGTATCAGCGCCTGGGCCCCCCTGGGACTGGCCCCCGCCCGCACATAGCGAACGATCCCCTCGGTGGCGCCGGACGAGTCGGGATGGGTGGCGCCCACCAGGGTGGATGCGTACCGGAGCAGATGCGTTCCGGCCGGCAGCTCCCGAACCAGCGCCGCCATCTCCGTGAGACGGCGGCCTTCCAGGACGCCCACCGGCTGATGCTCCGAATCACCGGTGGTGCGACGCAGTATCTCCACCATGTCGTCGGAGGGAGGGAAAGGCACCAACTCCTTGAGCATGAACCGGTCCAACTGGGCCTCCGGCAACGGATAGGTCCCCTCCATCTCCAAGGGATTCTGGGTGGCCATCACCATGAAAGGACGGGGAAGGGGACGAGTCGCCCCGGCCACCGTCACCCGTCGTTCCGCCATCGCCTCCAAGAGAGCCGACTGGGTCTTGGGAGTGGCCCGGTTGATCTCGTCCGCCAGCACCAGGTTGGTGAAGACCGGACCGGGATGGAAGCTGAACTCACCCCCGTGCAGGACGTTGGTGCCCAAGATGTCGGCGGGCATCAGGTCGGGGGTGAAAGAGACGCGGCCGAAACCGATCCGGAGCACCTGACCCAGGGTGGTCAGTAGGCGGGTCTTGCCGAGGCCCGGAACCCCCTCCAGCAACAGGTGGCCTTCACACAGCACTGCCACCAGAACCTTTTCCACCAACTCGGTTTGCCCGACGATGACTTTGGCGATCTCCGACCGCGCCTCGTCCAGCAGGTCAGCGAATCCCGTCGGGTCGCTTGCAGAGGTTTCATGGCTCATGGTTCCAACTCCGTGAAGTAGCTTTGGACAACATCTGTCAGGTGGGAGGGAAGGGGACGCCTCTCCAGCGACTCGAGGGCCGCGGTGCGGTATTCGGCAAACCGCTCGACGTAAGGAACGAGCGCCGCGTTGGCAACCGAAGGCGCGGTCGACCTTCCCGCCACCTCTCCGGGGTCCCCTCCCTCAATGGGCACCCGCACCTCTTCTCCCAGGCCACCGGAGGGCGGCTCGAAGAAGGAAGAGGAATACCGCGGATCAGCGGCAGGATCATTGTCACCGTCGCCCGACAGTGAACCGGCGCCCACCCCGAAGCGATCGGTCTGTCCTCCACCGCCAATACCCGATCCCGCTCCCTGGCCCTGACCCTGACCTGCGCCCTCACCGCCACCTTGTCCCTGACCCTGGCCCTGTCCCTCGCCCCGACCTGCTCCTTCGCCGCCACCCCGGCCGGCGCCGGGTTGGGATCGGCCCTCCCGGGCGCCTCTCAGCCTGCCCTCCGCCTCCGCCAGTTGTGCCGCGGCCGCGGCGGCCGCTGCCTGCTGTGCCGCCCCCGCCTGAGCCGAGGAGATCTGCTCGGCCGCCCGTTCCAAGGCATCAGCGACCAGACCCGGATCCAGACCCTGCCCGGCCAGAGCCGACGCTGCTTCCGCCAGAGCCGACGCCAACTCTTCGTTCACTCCGGCAAAATCCGTCGCCCGATCGGCCAGTTCCTGAGCCACCGTCTGGCGTTGCGCCTCTGACATCCCACCGAACGAGGAAGCCAGATCGGCGAGCTGGGCGGCCGGATCCTCTCCCTGGGCAACCGGATGTCGGGAGAGGCGAGACGCCAAACCTGCCAAGGCAGTGTTCTCCGCCAGACGGTTGGGACCCAGACGCTCCTCCAATTCCAGTCTTGCCGAGGAGAGCTCGGACAGGGCTTCCTCCAAGGTCTGCGTCTCACCCAGACGTTCGGCCAAATTCGTCAGCCGTTCCGACAAACCTTCCGGAGCCTGGAAAGCCAAATCCTCGATCGTCTCCACCTCCCGGTCCACAACCTCCCGGACCTCTCGGATCTCGATCAGGGCCTGATCGGTCAGAGAAGGAGAAATCGCCAGCAGCAGGGCGGAAGCCACCGTCAGTACGGAAAGTGCAACCGTCCTCCCCGACGGGTACTCTCCTGCAAGGCGTTCCGTGTCCACACCGGCCGCCCATTCTCCGGCCGCCTGTATCTGGCGGATCCCCGACCGTCCCACCTGCGGACGCCGGGACAATTCCCAGGCGGTGGACAGCCGGTCCGCCCCTCCCAGACGATGGTCCGCCCACAAGGCGGCCTGGGCGGCGGTGGGGCGATGGGACACCCACCAGCCCAGCGCCCCGGCAACCGCCGCCACCAGCAAGGCCCACGCCACCCGGTCCGCCCACTGGAACACCACCACCTGGGAAACACCCCACACGGCAGCGGCCCCGGCCGCCCCGATACCCAGTCCCAGGGTTCCTTCACCCACCAGACGGGAGACCCACAGTCGCCTCCGCGCCAGGGCGAGGAGTTCTGCAAGCGGTTCAGGAAGAGGCATCAGGCGCCCGGGCGCGTCTGCGCCGCACCGGCAGTGCCCGCGGCGCCGTCACCCGGCGGGCAGCCCTCCAGAGGCAGAGAGCAATGATCAGCCCGTAGATCAACGTTGTCGCTATCCATCCCGGTACCCGCCGGAAGCCGAACAGCCCCCCGTCGGCGGGGTTCTCACCCTGGCGGACGGAGACCAGCGCCACGAAGGGATCCATGGGAGTCGGGATTTCCGCGCCTTCAAAGAACCCCGTCATATCCTCATAGGGAAACTCGACCGCATCCGCCATGGCTACATAGGGATTGACCCAGGTACTGACCAACTCCCGGCCATCGGATTCGATATCGACGTTGAAGATCAGGGCCTCCACTCCCATCAACACGAATGACCCGAAGAAAATCGCCACCGCCAGAAGATAAGACAGCGCCACCGCTCCCCGGTTGGTCCTGGCCCGGGAGGAGATCCAGATCGAAACCGAGGCCAGCATCGCCACCACCAACACCAGCATGGCCATCACCACCAGGACATCCACCAGCCCTATCGCTCCGAACGCCAGAGGAATGCCCAGCAAAGGGACGACGGCCAGGATCAACACCAGAAAGTACCCGACCGAGGAAAAGAGCTTTCCCAACACGATTCCGAACGGAGTGACCTGGGTGATCTGAAGAAGGTGCAGGGTCTGGCGTTGCCTCTCCCCGACAACCGACAGCGCGGTGAGGCCTGGAACCATGAACGCCACCGCCGTCAAGAGGACCAGGGTCATACCGTCAAAGACCCACTTCCCGGCCTGATTGAGTCCGGACAGCGGGCCCCGGATGGAGAAGAAATCGATGCTGATGTTCCGTCCCACGAAGTAGAACAGATAGGTCAGCAGCCCCACCGCGATCACCCAGCCGGTGATAACCAACCAACTCCACCGCCCGCGGAAGCGTTGGCGGGATTCGCGGGCCAGGACCGGATTCACTGGTCCGGGTCCTGCGTTATGCGGAGGAACAGCTCCTCCAAGCCGATCTCCTCGATGCGCCACTCGGCGACTCTCACTCCCGAGGTGACCAACCGGGACAGAATCTCCGCGGAAGCCGAGTCTCCCACCTCGTCCAGGGAAAAGCTGATCCGTCCGCTCTCGACCGCCACCCCAAAGACCCGCCGATCCACCTCCAGCAAAGCCAGGGCCCGATCCACATCCTCGTCCAGCAGGCGCATCCGTATACCCCGGTCGGAAATGAGCGACGCGCGAATCTGGTCCATCCCGCCCTGGGCGGCCACTCTTCCCTCGTCCATCACCACTATGTCCGTGCAGATGCCTTCAAGTTCGGAGAGGACATGAGAAGAGACCAACACCGTCTTTCCCATCCGGCCCAACTCGGCGATCAGTTCCCGCAGGTGAACCCGGGCCCGGGGATCCAGACCGGCGGCCGGTTCGTCCAACACCAGTACGTCAGGATCGTGTACGAGAGCCCGGGCCAGCGAGAGGCGCTGCTTCATGCCCCGGCTCAAGGTGTTGACGTCCTCTTCGGCCTTGTCCGACAATCCCACCAGTTCCAGCAGGTCGGCGGCCAGACCCGGACGACGGGCGGCCGCTATGCCGTGACTGTGGGCAAAGAAGTCCAGGTACTCCACGGCGGTGAGGGACTCGTAGACGCCGAAGAAGTCCGGCATGTAACCGATCAATCGACGGACCCGGGGAGCATCGACCTCGGGATCGAGTCCTCCCACCTCCACCTTTCCCTCATCACGGGCCAGGAGGGTGCTGATCAGCAGAATCGCGGTGGTCTTCCCCGCTCCGTTCGGACCCACAAGTCCGGTGATCGATCCCCGGGGAATACTCATGTCGACCCCGTCCAGGGCCACCGTGGAACGGTAGCGCTTGGTAACCGCGGAGAAGGAGATCATCATCGCAGGTCTCCCCACATCATCACACCCGCCAAGGGTCCCGTCATCTCCAATCGGGCGCCGGAGACCCTGATCAGTGTCTCGCCGGAGGGCGCCACGAACCGTGCCGGGTCCAGTTCCCGGTCGACGTCGAATGGGACGAACCCCGAAGTTTCCCAATCCCATACCTCCCATCCCTCCCCGTCCTCGAGTCCCTCCTCTCCCTCTGCTGGTTCGGGTACTCCACGGAAGCCGAGGAAGTCGGGATCCAGGCCGCCCGGCACCAGCCGGGCAGGTGTGGAGAGTCCGGCGGGCAACCGGTAGGAGAGGATCCATTGCTCGGCAAAGACCGGCTCGCCGTCGAATCCGATATCGCGGGCGGCGGCGTCCCACCACACCGAACGGGCGAAGGCCCACCCCGCCCCACCCATCCGGTCGGCGGGAACGGGATGGAACACCATCTTCACTCCCGGCACTGTCTGTCGGCGGCCATCGACTTCCACATCGGCAATCGGCTCATCCATGATTGCAAAGACATAGAAAGGAACGTCCACCATGCCCGACGCCTGGGCCATGTCGCCCAGATCGCCGATCACCGTCGGCCAGTTCTGGTTGACATTCCCTTCTTCCCTCATTGCGTTCAATTCCCAAAAGGCGTCGCGGAACGCCCACCACGGCCCGGCGTCGAGGACCTGCTCCCAACTCAAAAACCCGGTGACTCCCGGTTCCAGTTGCCCACCTATCGCGATCTTGGGATAGGCGTGGACTCCCCAGGCAACCACCGGCGTGGAAGAGGCGTTGGTCATCTCCACGCCCCGTTCAGAGAACGTGACCTCGATCTCGAGCGGTTCCCCGCGACGAAAGGCATTCAGCGACAGCCAACCCAGAGATGAAAGATCGTATTCGTAATCACCGGCGCCGCTGATGGTCGGCTGGGAAAAATCCCCCGAAAGTTGGTCCAGGTTCTCCGCAAATACATGCCAATCCGGGTTGAAAGACAATTCCAATGTCCTGGCTCGACTGGTGGCCGCCACCAACCCACTGCGGGTTTGGGAGTCCGGGCCGGCCACCTGGACCGTGCCATGTGACCAAAAGGTCTCGTTCACACCACTGTTACCCACTACCCAGAAAGCCGCCACCCCCACCAGGCCCAGGACAGGGATGGTAAACCATGCCCATTCCAGACGCCGGCGACGGCGCAGAATCCACAGGTTCACAGGACCGATCATCACCGCGTACGCCACCACCACCAAGGGCAACCATGGATAGCCGGGAGTCTGGGTTTCCACTGCCAGGGCGGCCCGGGTCAGGCTGGAGGCCGGACCTTCAAAAAAGCCGTCCTGCCGGCCCACCGACACGGGCAGAGGCCGGAGCAACGCTGCCCACAGTTGCGAATCGAGGCCTGCAAGACTGTCGAGCGCCAGCACCTCCCCGTCGTCCACCCCGTACCAACCTGTCTCGGTCTCCACGCCGGGAAAGTTCCCCCACCAGGCGGCGTCAAGACCCATTGTCTCCAACGCCGCCGAGGTGGTGACCAGCCGTCCTCCTCCCTGCAACCAGGAGACCGTCGCCGACGGCAATGGACCCGGCCGGTCCATCACCAGATAGGCAAGCTGATGAAATTCCCCCTCCGCCAGCCGGATCTCGGGATTGTCCACCTCCACCGGGGTGATCGGCGCACCGCTCACCGCGGAACGCACCTCTCCCAGGACCTGTTCGAGCCGTGAGAGTCCGACCAGGCCCACCAGTATCTCGTTGGCGGGCAGGCGAGGCCGAAAGAAGGCGGACGCCACCGGTTCATCACCCGCCGCGCCGTCGGGAATCACCTGCAGCAAGATCGCTCCCTGATCGGTCGGCGGCGCCGTCACCACCTCGTAGGACCTGGCGCCGTCGGCCGGGACCTCCACTTCCATCCTGGCCAACTCCCGACCCTGTACCACCAACAATTCTCCCACCAGGAGAATGTCAGACTCGATGCGGGCGGTAAGGGTCATGGGCCACTTTGGGTCCACCCATCCATCGATGCCGCCCTCCACCACCAGCCTTACCTCCGGCCTCTCCTCTTGGGCGGCGACCACACCTCCGGCCGTCAGCGCCAACCCCACAAATACCAGGGCAAAGGTCAGACGGGCCGTACGGCCCCGGAAGGATCTTGACCTCATCAAATCTGAAATTTAGGGAGATGTACGCCCAAAACGCGGTAGTTAAAGCCAACCCAAGCGTTTTGTTCGCCCTGCGCCCTTCACCCCAGGGCTCATTCTCGGTAGTTTCGGCGTCTCTAGTCGACCACCGCCCGTCCGCTGGTCAAACCCCGAGCGATGACCAACTTCATCACTTCATTGGTTCCCTCCCCTATCACCATCAGCGGAGCGTCCCGGTAGAGGCGTTCGATATCCAATTCCGGGCTGTACCCCATCCCACCGTGGATTCGCATCGATTCCAACGCGTTGCGGCAGGCGACCTCGGAGGCGAAGTACTTGGCCATACCTGCCTCCATGTCCACCCGCCTGCCCTCATCGGCCCGGGAGGCGGCCCACCACAACAGCAGACGGGCGGCCTGGGTGTCGGTGGCCATCTCCGCCAATTTCAATTGGATGGCCTGGAATCCCGAGATCTTCCTGCCGAACGCCTCTCTGGCATTGGCATAGGCCAACGCCTGGTTGTAGGCCTCCTGCGCCACCCCCACCGCCCGCGCCGCGATATTGATACGACCGATCTCCAACCCGCTCATCACCTGCTGGAATCCCCGACCCTCCACTCCACCCACCAGGTTTTCCACCGGTACCGAAGCGTCGTCGAACCGCACCTCGCAACTCTCGGGTCCCTTGTAACCCAGCTTGGGCAGATCCCGGCTGATTTCGAACCCGGGGGTCCCTTTGTCCATCAGGATCAAACTCATGCCTCGATGGGGAGGTTCCGCGTCGGGATCGGTCTTCACCAACACCGGCAGAGGGTCTGCGTACCGGGCATTGGTGATCCACAGCTTCGATCCCCGGATTACATAGTGATCGCCTTGGCGAACGGCGCGGGTCTTGATCCCCTGCAGGTCGGTGCCGGCGTCGGGTTCGGTCAGGGCGATACCGGTCCGCCGCCTCCCCGAGGCCAGATCAGGCAGATACCGGCGGCGCTGCTCCTCCGTACCGTGACGAGCAATGATGAAACAGGACAGAGAGTGGGTTCCCAGAAACCCCGCAATCCCCATCCAGCCCCGGGAGATCTCCTCGAACACCAACGCCATGGACACAAAGTCGGCGCCCATCCCCCCGTACTCCTCGGGCACCGTGATGCCGAACAAGCCCATCTCCTTCATAACCTCCACGATCTCGGCGGGATACCGTCCGGTGTGTTCGTATTCCCTCGCCACCGGCCGGATATCATCGTCCACGAATCTGCGCAATGTCTCCCGGAACAACTGATGCTCGGGACTGAGATCGAAATCCAACCGGTACTCCTGTCCAGCGGGGGAAGGGATAGGCCGCCAAGACGCGCTGCTCAACACCCATGCTAGGGCGCAGCGAGGCGCAGTCCCTTCCGACCCGACTTCCCGCTTGTAAAGCCCGGAGATCCCCAAGCCCGGTGCGGGATGGATAACATGCGCCCCGGCAAATACAACAAGTAGTCAAAACTCCCATGAAAGTCCGTTATCATTTGCCGTTCAATACTTTCTTCCCCTTCATTGGGAGGCCCTGATCGCCACCTATCAGATTCTCTATTGGGACAAGATCCCGGTCGGCGTGAAAGCGACCAGAGATGGGCGGCGCGGCCGGGTGCGCAGACACCTGAGCAACCGGTTTCAGATGGCAGTGGACTCGGTGGCAACCATGACCGGGAGATCCGATGAGGAGTCGTATATGGCAGGTTGGTCGTGGGGTGATCCCCTAACCGAACCCGGGGCGCCGGCCGAAGTGGCCGAACGGGTCGTCGAAAGACTGGAGGCCGAGTATCCCTCCAAGCGCCTGTCGAACCTGCGCCGCTCTATTGTGGCCACCTATCGAGCGCAGCAGGAAAAGACGTGAATCTCCGGGTCGGCGGCGACCATCGCGGCGGGGACACATCGGTCGGCAGCCGCAAGCGCACAGTGATGGTGGCCTGCGCCGCCTTGGGCAAGGAACTTCGAGAAATCATCGATCGCCACGGGTGGGATGTGGAACTGCGGGTGATCAACGCCCGCCTCCACAACCGCCCCCAATTGATCACCGGAGCAGTGGCCGAGAAGCTGGCGGAAACCCGGGAAGATTTCGAACGTCAAGTGGTGGTGTACGGACATTGCGGAGCGCCCGACCTGGATCCCATGCTTGAAAAAGCAGGTGTGGAGCGCACTCTCGGACCCCATTGCTACGAGATGTTCGGCGGCGATGAGTTCGTCCAACTGACGGAAGAAGATCCCGGAACCTTCTTTCTCACCGACTTCTTGGTCAAGTCCTGGAAGAACCTGGTGGTGGAAGGACTGCGGCTTCGACGACACCCCGAACTCAAGGAGATGATGTTCGAGAACTACCACCGGGTGGCCTACCTGATCCAGGTCGAAGACGAGACTCTGATGGCCAAGGCCCGGGAAATAGCCGACTGGCTAGGGCTCCCGTTGGTGACTCGGATGGTCGGATACGGGCATCTGGAAGGCCGGCTGGCCGCCTTGATGGAGGAAAAACCCCAGCCGGTCACCTCCGTCACAGTCGGGCTGGACGGCCTGGAAGCCTATCCGACTCTCTCCTGACCACTTGGCCGAGCCACCGTGATCAAAGAGTCTATGATTTGCCCTCATTGCAGCGTGAAGGCAGGAACCCACATATTCGCCGGGTTTGCCCGGTCGGTGATCTCCTATCCCTTGGCGACCGGATAAAGTGTTGATCTCGTCCGATCCCCTTCCGCGGTCAGTCCCCCGGCCACCTGCGCGGTTCGGTCTTTCCCGGGTCATCGGGGCTCTGTTCTCCGTCCTCTTGATATTGACCCTTTCGACCGCCCTGGCACACGCCCAGCAACAAGAGGACTCGGACCTGTTCGAGGATGTGCCGGCCGGACATTGGGCGGAAGAGGAGGTGGAATGGGCAGTCACCGCCGGAGTGATGACCGGGTTGAACAATTCGGTATTCGGTGTGGACGGCTTGGTCACCCGGCAAGAAATAGTGACGTTCCTGTTCCGGGTCAACATTCTCCTGGGTGGTCCGGACAATGGAGGCGGCGCCCGTGGTTCGGATTACTTCGACGACGTTCCACCGGAGCACGAGGCGGGGGAAATGATCGGCTGGGCAGTGGCCAATGGAATCACCTCCGGAGTGGCGACGAGAACCTTCACTCCGGACAAGACGATCACCCGTGCCCAAATGGTCACTTTTTTGTACAAGATGAACAATCTTCTGAATGGTCCATCCGGCGCCGCTTTCCGCGGATCGGCCCAGTTCGAAGACCTGCCTGCCGGACACTGGGCGGACGCGGCGGCAGGGTGGGCAGTGGCCAATGGGATCACTGCGGGAGTGGCAGAGTATCGCTTCGATCCCTACGGTGTGGTAACCCGGGCGCAGGCAGCCACCTTCCTGTATCGATTCCGTCACTTTGATCCGGCCACCGCGGCGATACCGGCGCAGTTCACTGCGGTCAGCGCCGACCGCGGCCACACCTGTGCGATACAGATCGATGGCTCAATGGTCTGCTGGGGGGACAACAGGTTCGGTCAGGCCAGTCCGCCGTCCGGTCGCTTCAGTTCAGTCACCACCGGCGCCCTTCATTCCTGCGGCATCCTCACCACCGGCTCGGCAGCCTGCTGGGGGAACAACCAGTCCGGCCAGGCTGACCCGCCGGAAGGTGCTTATCGAGCAGTAGCCGCCGGCCAGAACCATTCATGCGCCATCCGCGCCGACGACTCGATCGTCTGCTGGGGCGACGACGGACACGGCCAGGCCACTGCACCCGAGGGACGCTTCAAAGCCGTAACGGGTGGCAGCAATCACTCCTGCGCCATCCGCGCCGATGAAACAATCGTCTGCTGGGGCGCCGATCTGGTCAATCAGACCGCACCACCGGCAGGAAAGTACACCTCGATAACCGCCGGCGCCTTTCATTCCTGCGGTCTGCGCACCGACCGGACGGTCATCTGCTGGGGCGCCGACCGTTTCGGGGAAGCAAGCCCGCCAAAGGGCAGATACCGGGCGATATCCGCTGGCCAGGACCATTCCTGCGGCATCCTCACCACCGGCTCGGCAGTCTGCTGGGGGGACAACAGGTTCGGAAGAACCGACGCCCCCGGAGGCCGGTACAGGACCATCGCCGCCGGGGAGGAGCATTCCTGCGGGATACGCACCGACAGGACTCTCCGATGCTGGGGCAACAATTCCGCCGACCGAACCGCATCGCCGACAGGCGAACACTTCAGGACAATCACCGCGGGGAGTCTTCACACCTGCGGGATAGGCGCCAACGGAACCATCACCTGCTGGGGCGACAGTCGCCATGGCCAGGCCGATCCCCCCAGGCCGAGGTTCACCGCGGTGGCCGCCGGGGATCTTCACACCTGCGGGATAGGCGCCAACGGAACCATCACCTGCTGGGGCGCCGACTGGTTCGGCCAGTCCACGCCGGAAGAAGGACGGTTCGGCTACCTGACCGCCGGAGGTTCCCACTCATGCGGGATACGCACCGAGGGAACCGTCGCCTGCTGGGGTCTGAACGACCACGGCCAGGCCACCCCACCGCCCGGAACATTCACCGCCGTCACCGCCGGTTCCACCCACTCCTGCGGGATAGGCGCCAACGGAACCATCACCTGCTGGGGCGACAATTCCGCCGACCAAATCACCCCACCGAGAGGAACATTCACCACCATCACATCCGGCCTCACCCACTCATGCGCAATTACCGCGAGACTGACCGTGTCATGTTGGGGTCTGAACGACCACGGCCAGGCCACCCCACCGCCCGGAACATTCACCGCCGTCACCGCCGGTTCCACCCACTCCTGCGGGATAGGCGCCAACGGAACCATCACCTGCTGGGGCGACAATTCCGCCGACCAAATCACCCCACCGAGAGGAACATTCACCACCATCACATCCGGCCCCACCCACTCATGCGGGATACGCACCGAAGGAACCGTCGCCTGCTGGGGCCGCCTGCCGGTCATACCCGTCCCCGCCGGAGTATCATGGTCGGGCAACAGGATGGCGGGAGCTTTACGATGACCTATTCTTCCATTCTCCGTCTTGAAGTCGGTTTTATGTGTTAGGCAGGGTTGACACGGAGAGTTCGAAGTGGGAGATGACCGGAGCGGGTGTCATCCTGATCCATCCCTACCGTACCAAGATCTCTATTCACACCCTGGTTTCTCCCTGACTCTTCCATGAGAGCAAAGCGTTCTCTCTTCACACTCTCGACAGCCTTGGTGGTCGTGGCCATTGCCTGTGGTAACAACGAGACCGCAGAAGTAACAACATCCGATACTGTCGCGCCAATCCAGACGACCACCACAATCACACCTCCTTCAACCACACATACGGCGCCGACTAGGTCCCCTACCACATCAACGCCCACCACCTCGACGACTGCCACTACGATCACCACGTCTGATAAACCCCTGAGCGGGTTTACCGCCATCGCGCCAGGCCATGGCTTCCTATGCGCGATACGCACCGACCAGACCATCACCTGCTGGGGCAGCGACAAATACGGTGAGGTCGAATCCCCGGAAGGAGCCTTTACCGCGGCAACTACCGGTTATAACCATTCGTGCGGGCTCGGAACCGATGGAACTGTCATCTGCTGGGGCGCCAACTGGGATGGCCGGGCCGACCCACCCGAAGGGAGCTTCACCGCCATCGCCACCAGCGACGAGCACTCATGCGCGATACGCACCGACCGGACCATCAGCTGCTGGGGCTATAACTCACATGGCGAGGCCTTCCCACCCGAAGGAGAGTTCATCGCCATCGCCACCAGCGATGAGCACTCATGCGCGATACGCACCGACCGGACCATCAGCTGCTGGGGCGACAACTCCCACGGTAAAGCCGACCCACCGGAAGGCGCCTTCACCGCCATAGCCACCGGTGTAAATCACTCGTGCGCCCTGGGCGCCGACCAAACCATCACCTGCTGGGGCGACAACTCCGATGGTGAGGCCTACCCACCCGAGGGCGCCTTCACGGCACTCACCGCCGGTTGGTGGCACTCCTGTGCGCTGCGCACCGACCAAACCATCGCCTGCTGGGGCGACAACAGGCGAGGTCAGGCCACCCCGCCGGAAGGCATTTTCGCCGGCATATCCGCTGACGGGAACTCTTCGTGTGGGATCCACACCGACGGCGCTGTCACCTGCTGGGGGAAAAACCCGGTCGAGTTCGCCGATCCGCCACAGGGGCGCTTCACAGCCATCGCTGCCAACGACAGTCACTCATGCGCGATACGCACCAACCGCACAATGGCCTGCTGGGGCCACAACTCACATGGCGAGGCCGACCCACCCGAAGGCAACTTCACCGCCATCGCCGCCGGACCGCTCCACTCATGCGGGATCCGCACCGACGGCACCGTAGCCTGCTGGGGTCATAACGGATCCGGGCAGTCCTATCCACCCCAGGAAGAATTCAGCGCCATCGCCGCCAGCCGTTCCTATTCGTGCGGACTCCGCGCCGACCAAACCGTAGCCTGCTGGGGCAGCAACCGGTACGGTCAAACCGACCCGGCCGAAGGCACCTTCACCGCTATCGCCACCGGACTGCTCCACTCATGCGGGATCCGCACCGACGGCACCGTAGCCTGCTGGGGTCTCAACTCACATGGCGAGGCCGACCCACCCGAAGGCCACTTCACCGCCATCTCCACCGGCGATCACCATTCATGCGGAGTGCGCACCGACGGCACTGTCACCTGCTGGGGCAACAACCAGCACGGAGAGACCGACCCACCCGAAGGCCACTTCACCGCCATCTCCACCGGCGATCACCATTCATGCGGAGTGCGCACCGACGGCACTGTCACCTGCTGGGGCAACAACCAGCACGGAGAGACCGACCCACCGGACGGTCAATACCGCGATGTCGCAACTGGAGAGCGGCATTCATGCGGATTGGGTACTGACGGCACAATTAAGTGCTGGGGGAAGCTGCCCACGGCGCCGGCCCCTGAGGGGGTGCGGTGGCAACCCACCAGCACTATCCAGACAACCACCACCACCATCCGGACGACCACCACTACCACCACTACCACCACCCCGGCCGCCGCCACACCTTCCACCGCCACCGCGCCAACCAGGTTTACCGCTGTCACGGCCGGTTTGCATTATGCATGCGGACTGGGCGTCAACGGAGTCATCGTCTGCTGGGGCGACAACTCTTTTGGTAATGCGGAACCTCCCGAAGGGACCTTTACCACCATCTCCACCGGAAGCAGGCATTCCTGTGCGATAGGTGTGAGTGGATCCATCGAATGCTGGGGCAGCAGTTGGGATGCGTACGCCAATCCCCCGGAAGGAACCTTCACCTCCATCACCGCCGGTGAGAATCATTCATGCGCGATACACGCCGACCAGACCATCGAATGCTGGGGCAAGAACCGGTTTGGTGAGGCCAACCCGCCGCAAGGAACCTTCACCGCCATTGACGCCACTTATGAGCACGCATGCGGGATACGCACCGACCAGACCATCGAATGCTGGGGCAACAACCCGCATGGTCAAACCGACCCCCCAAAAGGCCAATTCACCACCATCTCCACCGGCGTGTGGCATTCATGCGGAGTGCGCACCAACGGCGCCATCGAATGCTGGGGCGGAGACAACCTGTCCGCTCAGACCGACCCACCCGAAGGCCAATTCACCACCGTCACCGTCGGCGAAGGGTACTCATGTGCCATACGCACCGATGAGACCATCGAATGCTGGGACGGCGACACCGACCCTCCCGAAGGCCAATTCACCACCATCACCGCCGGCGACGGTCACTGGTGTGGAGTTCGCACTGACCGGACCATCACCTGCTGGGGTTACAACTCGGCTGAACGGGCCGACCTACCGGAGGGAATCTTCACCTCCATCGATGCCAGTCATGAGCACGCATGCGGGATACGCACCGACCAGACCATCGAATGCTGGGGCGGGGAGTACATCTCCTGGTGGGTCGACCTCATCGAAGGAACCTTCACCGATATCGCCACCTACAGCAACAATGAGGGTTTGTGCGCCATAGCCACGGACCAAACCATTACCTGCTGGGACTACTACGGCAAAGCCCACCCACTGAAAGGAACCTTCGCCGCTATCGATGCCAGTCATGAGCACGCATGCGGGATACGCACCGACCAGACCATCGAATGCTGGGGCAACAACCGGTATGGTCAAACCGACCCCCCAGAAGGCCAATTCACCGCCATCGCCACCGGCGTGTGGCATTCATGTGGACTGAGCGCCGATGGCGCTGTCGCATGCTGGGGCTACAACAACAATGGTCAATCCGATCCCCCGGAAGGAACCTTCACCACCATCGCCTCCAGCCACTTCCATTCCTGCGGGATACGCACCGATGGCACGATTGGTTGCTGGGGCGACAACTACAATGGTCAATCCGATCCCCCGGAAGGAACCTTCACCACCGTAACCGCCGGCCTCAATCACTCGTGCGGGATACGTACCGATCAGACCATTGAATGCTGGGGCGCCTACTGGTATGGTCAGGCAGGCCCCCCGACAGGGAAGTTCACCGCGGTTGTGGCCGATGAGTATTCATGCGCGATAACCACCGACGGCTCGATCGCCTGCTGGGGACACCTACCCACCGTGCCGGTCCCCGATGGCGTGCAATACACCCGATAGGCGTCCCGAGAAACGACGAGGCACCCGGTCGGGGATTTACTTCTTGGAGGACTGGTAGTAGGGGTCAGCGCCCGATGCGTGGTCGGTGACGTCCACCACTTCGGTGATTTCAGGGATGGACTCGCGAAGAATGCGTTCGATGCCCTGGCGGAGGGTGACCTGGGCCATCCCGCACCCCTGGCATCCGCCCGACAGACGAAGGAAGGCCACAGTCCCGTCAACCGACACCAACTCGGCCATGCCGCCGTGCATGGCGATCGACGGATTGATGCTCTCAGTGAGGACCACCGAGATCTTCTCCGCCAGCGGCCCGGTGAGATCTCCCCGCGGCTCGCCGGAACTCATGGTCGGACTATGCGGGACATTGGGGTTGTTCATAGCCAAACCCTGAGCGGTCAACTCCAGGGACGCACCGGAGAGCTTTTCTGCATCGTGGTCGGGAATCAGGACTGCCAAGCCCCCGTGATCCTCCAGGATCTGATGAGAGTTCTGATCCTCAACCGGCACAAAACTCAACTCGTACTGGAACTGTGCTCCCCTGATGCCGCTCACCTCGATGGACAGTCCATACTCCTGGTCACCCGGCTCTTGATCGCGGAGGGAGACGATCATCTCCACCGCCTCGGGCGAAACGGTCAGAACTTTGTTCGGCATGCCGCCAATGGTAGCCGCCCTGTGCCGAATAACAGTGCGATAGCTTCGGTGAGGTCCCCTACATTGGGGATCAGCTATGGCCCATGTATTGCTCATCATCCCCACCCAGACCTATAGGGCCACCGACTTCGTTAGAGCCGCCGGAGAAATGGGAGTCGAAGTCTCTGTCGCCGCAGAGGAGGAACTACCCCTGGTGGCCGACGATCGGCAGGTGTGGATAGATTGCTCTCGTCCGGAATGGTCGGCACAATTGCTTGCCGATCACGCAGCCCGCCTACCCGTCGACGCCATTGTCCCCCTCGACGATCAGGGGGTCGTGGTGGCTGCCCGCGCCGCTCAACTCATCGGACTCCCACACAATCCTCCCGCCGCGGCGGCGGCCACCCGCAATAAAGCCATGATGCGCCGACGCCTGGCCCAGGACGAGGTTTCCCAGCCTCGATTCGCGGTCATCGAAAGCGGGGACTCCCCCGCCCGGATCGCCTCCCGAATGGGGCTTCCGGTGGTCCTCAAGCCGCTTGTCCCGGTCGGGCGGCCAGGGCGTGATCCGCGTCGACCGGGCCTCCGACGCCGACCGCAGCGGTCCGCCGGATACGCCGCATCCTGGCCGGTGCGGGGGTCAGAACCCCAACCAGCCCCTGCTGGCCGAGGAGTTCCTTCCCGGAGGAGAGGTGGCCGTGGAGGGCCTCCTCTCGCGGAGGCCGGTTGAAAATCCTGGCGGTGTTCGACAAGCCCTCCCCGCCCCAGGGACCCTACTTCGAGGAGACGGTGCTCATCGCGCCCTCCCGACTGCCTCAACCGAGATCCTGGCCGAGAGATCGATCACCTCACCCGACGGGCGGTGACCGGCCCTGGGCCTGAAGGAAGGGCCGATCCACGCCGAGTTCCGCATCGGACCCGAAACCGGGTGAGCGTCCTGGAGGTGGCGGCTCGCTCCATCGGCGGGCTCTGCGCGAGATCCCTCCGTTTCGGGCTGATGGCCGAGTCCTGGGAGTCGGTGATCCTCCGCCAGGCCCTCGGAATGGAGGCGCGCTTCCACCGTTCGCCAGCCCGGGGCCACGGGGGTGATGATGCTCCCCATTCCCCGTTCCGGGAGGCTGGTGAGAGGTCGAAGGATGGCGCCTCGGAGGCCCGCAACGACCCCAGGGAATCACCGATCTGGAGATCACCATCCCTCCCGGCTGGAGGCGAGATCAAAGCCCTGCCCGGAGGGAGACCGCTACCTGGGCTTTTTGTTCGCCGTCCGCCCCCCACCGGCTCTGCCGAAGTGGAGCATGCCTTGCGGGACAGGCCTTCGCTCAAACTCCGAATCATCATCGAATAGGCCGGGCCGGTCCTGAGCCGGCGATCTCCGACGGCCGCCGCCAGGAAGCTGATCGTTCTCGGCTGGGCGATGCCCACCGTGACCCTGGCCCAGTCACCCGGGATAGGCCCGCATGATCACCAGGCCGTGGCGACAGGAAGCTCTCGGCGGTCTCACTGGGAGTCCAATCCCACCGTGAAGTAGATGAAATTGGTCTGGCTAGGGACGTATCTCACGCCCATCTTGGCAAGGCCTTGTTCGATCCGATCACGTTCCCGGGCGTTTTCGGAGACCCGGGCCTCGATTTTGTCCTGGTGGCGCAGTGCCTCAACCGCGCCGACCTGCCCCACCGAGGTCACGGTAAAGGGTGACTGCACGCGACGAACCTGCTGGAGGGTCTCGGCCTGCCCGACCGCATAACCGACCCGCAGGGCCGCCATCCCGTAGATCTTGGAAAAAGTTCGCAGGGTAATCATGTTGGGACGCTCGATGGCTTCCGACACCGTACCCCGGTAGTCGGAGGCCGTTACGTACTCGTGGTAAGCCTCGTCAACCACCACCAGCACGCCTTCGGGAATCTCCTCCACCAGCCGGGACACCTCATCCGCCCGCAGATAGGTACCGGAGGGGTTGTTGGGATTGCATATGTACACCAGGACGGTGTCGGGCCCGATGGCGGCCAGCAGACCTTCCGGATCCAGCCCGTGATCACCCGTCAAAGGCACGGTCACCGGGGTCATCATGGCATAGCGGGCACACAATGGGTACATGGCGAAAGACGGCCAGGGAAACACC
>CBDBCY010000003.1:0-20716 GCA_965203555.1 Acidimicrobiia bacterium | reverse complement strand
GCGATAACTCGATCCCGAACGGGGACGTCTGCGAGGTGAAGATTTGCGTGCCATACCGCTTCTCTCCTAGAAAGGCTCTTCGTCGCTTTTGTAGCTGGTGGGCCGGGACGGAGCGGCGGGCGGCCGGGAGCGCCGCTGCGACGCCTCGAAGTAGCCGCCGCCCGATTCGCGAGTGGTTCTTCTCACATCAGCGGTGGCCCATCTGAGCGACGGTCCGATCTCATCGATCCGCACTTCGACAATGGATCGCCTCTCCCCTTCCTGGGTTTCCCAGCTGCGTTGCTGGAGGCGGCCGGTCACAATCACCCTGGAGGCCTTTCTCCAGCGACTCGGCCACGTTCTCGGCGTATTGACGCCAGACGGTTCCGCTGAAGAAGCTGGTTTCTTCCTGCCACTCGTTATTGGGGTCCCGCCACCGGTGGCTGACTGCTATGCGGATATTGGCCCGCGGTATTCCCGAGGCCGTGAACCGCAGTTCCGGATCCTCCACGAGGTTGCCTACCAATGTTACGGAGTTATAGGCCATCTCTGTTCTTCCTCTCGTTGCTCATGGGACCCGACTCAAATCTCAGGACGTATGACTTTGTGACGGAGCACGTCGTCGGCCAAAGACAGCACTCGCCTCAAGGAGTCCACGGTCAGCGGTTCCGATTCGAACCGGATGACGGTGTAGTAACCCTCGGAGACATGTTCGATTTTGTACGCCAACCGCCTTTTTCCCCACGGATCAATGGCTTGGTTGACGGCTCCCTGATTGGTGAGGAACTCCTCCAATTCCGAAACCTTGTCTCGGTATTGGGCCTCGGACATCTCCGGGCGATGGATGGTCATTAGCTCATACTGACGCAATTTCGCGTCACCTCCTTTGGTCATCTGCCTCAAACGCAGAAGGCCCCTTCTCTGGGGCAGGACAGGCGCTAAGCGCATTTGGGGGGTTTCGAAACACCATTGTAGCGGAGACCGAAACCTAATGAATCCCGACGTTTCTCCCTTATGGCCAGGCGACGGTCTCGCCCAACATCAGAGATTCTCCCAAATGGACATCGTCGAAGAACCCGGGAGCCGCCTCCAGGGCGTAACGGACTGGATTTTTCGAAGGGTAGGTGGGACAGGGATCCTGGGTGCAGGGAAGCATCGCCAACACCGCGAAGAGAGCGCCTTCCTCGTCAAAGTATCCGATGTCGAGCGGTATCAGGGTGTTCTTCATCCAAAACGAGACGGGAAGGGGATCCTCCCAGGCAAACACCATCCCGTCCAGATCGCCCAGCGATTCGACTCCCATCAGACCCCGGGTGCGCAGGGCGGTGGTGTCCGCCAACGACAGCAGCAGAGACCGCTCGCCCAGCCGGGCGGTGATGATCATGAATCCTTCTACGTCTCCCGTGTCTGGGCGGGTGGTTGTCGGGGTGATGGTGATGGTGGTGGTTGTGGTAGCTGGGAAAGAAGACGTGGTGGTGGATGGGACGGCAGTGGTGTCTGTGGCAGGCGGGGCCATGGTCGAGGATGTGGTGGTAACCGGCGAGGCAGCAGTGGTGGACGGCGTCGGCGAACCGCCGGTCGGGGGCTCGGGGTGGCTGGCGTCCGTGGACACGGCGCCGCCACCCACATCGTCTGCGACCCGGACCTCCCCACATGCCCAGGCCGCCAAAGCCAGGAAAACTACAAGGAAAAGACTTTTGCGGTGGAAGGCGTTTCCTCCAGCAGGGCTTCCTCGAGACCGGAGTCCACCCGGTATGTCTCTTTCTGGTCGGGAAAGTTCCCGGTCTTGACGTCGTGGCGAAAGCGGCGCAGCGCATCGGTGGCTACTTCCCGGAGATTGGCATATTGCCGCACGAACTTGGGATAGCGGCCGAACCCCATGCCGAGTAGGTCGTGGAACACCAGCACCTGGCCATCCGCGGAACGACCGGCGCCGATCCCGATGGTGGGAGTGGAGAGGCGTTCGGTGACCACCGACGCCAACGCTTCCGGCACTCCTTCCAGAACCAGGGCGAATATGCCGGCCTCCTCCAAGGCCTCGGCTTCACGGATGATCTTTCGGGCCGTGTCGAGTCGCCGTCCCTGGACCCGGTAACCGCCCTCGGCATGGATCGACTGGGGGGTCAGGCCCAAGTGGCCCATCACCGGTATCTCTGCCGCCAGCAGCCTCTCGATGTGAGGAATTCGCTCGGATCCCCCTTCGATCTTGACAGCCTCGGCTCCCGCCCGTACCAGGGAGGCGGCGTTGCGGACCGTTTCCTCGGGGGAAATGTGAAAGCTCATCCAGGGCATGTCACCCACCACCAGTGAATGGGGCTTGGCCCGGGCGACGGCCGCCACATGATAGACCATCATTTCCAGACTGATTGAAAGGGTGGTTTCGAAACCGTGTACGACGTTTGCGGCGGAATCTCCCACCAGGATGATGTCAATGCCCGCCTCCGACGCCAGCTTGGCGCCGGGAAAGTCATAGGCTGTCACCATGGCGATCTTTTCGACGCCTTTGCGGGCTCGAATGACTGGGACAGTCACCTTTGCCATATTCTGCTCCTCTCTCCCCACCGCCAAGGGTTGGGGGATCGGCTCTTCAGGTTTGGGGTTGCCCGGTGCGGGGGTCAGCACGCTGCAATCGAGTCGACCGCCCCCTGGGGCCGGCTGCTCCCAATAATAAGCCGCCGCTTGGTGTCCATTACCGGGAATTGACGGAAGGTTTATCGATACGCTCTACCGTCGACTTTGGGTGAGGACCGAGAGCGGCTACAGGTAAATGCCGAGGAGGATCACCACCAGGGTCAGGATGGTGACTGCCGTGAGCCTCCTTCCCCGTACCGGTTCTTCGACCTGTGAGGTTCTGATCCTGCCGATCTTGAACACTGTGACGGCAATCAACATCACCACGGGATGGAAAAGGTCATCCCAAGTCCCGTTTACGACCAACAGGATGATTCCCAGCAACGCCTGCACATCCAACAGAATGGAAGTAACGCTCACCAGGGCAGGGTGATGGGAGGAGTCCTTGCTCCACTTGACCAGCCCGACCACCACCATGGCGATCAGGGCGGCCAGCACCAGCCATCGCAGGCCTGAATGTGTCTCTAACAAAAAATCCATACTTCTGATGATATCTGCTATCGGGTTCTGTTTTGTCAGGAGGGAACAACCGCGGCGGCATGATCCCGGTGGAGACTGTTGGTACCCTGAGCCCGTGGGAATGGAGGATACGTTCCATCCCATCGGCATCCACGGTTCGGTAAACCCGAGCGCAGAAGACATTTACAGTGGAGGATCACATGCTGTTCGAGTTGAGGCAGTACCAGTGCAAACCGGGAAGACGCGACGAGTTCGTGCGTTACATGGACGAAACGCTGATACCCTTCCAGGTCTCGCACGGAGTGGTTGTGGTGGGATCGTTCATAGATGAGGAAGACCCCAACGGTTACGTGTGGATCCGGCGTTTCGACTCCGATGAGGAACGTGAACGGATTTACCAAACGATTTACGGAAGTGACACCTGGAATGAGGAGATACTGCCCGCCGTCGTAAAGATGGTCCACCGGGAACGTTCGGTGATCTCGCAGCTTCGCCCCACGCCGAAGTCAGTTATCCGCTAGAGGTGAGCCAGGTCGGGGCACTTTCCGATGATCAGCCGTGGCTGAGCAGCTGGTCTCTCAACCAGACGATGTCCGCCTCCTGGCCTTCCGAGGGAGTCTCCACCACTGCCGGGGCGGCGGCGTCGCGGACCACTTCGGCCAGGAGTTCCGACGGGATTTCCCCATCCTTGAGATTGGCATGGCGATCCCTCCTCGAGTTGAAAGGATCACGGGAATTGTTGGCGTGCACCAAGTCGATTCTTCCGGTTGCGGCCAGGATGCGTTCCACTAGTCCCTCCAAAGGTTCTCCCCCCGCCCAGGCGTGACAGGTGTCGAGCACGAAACCCACCTCCAGGTCGCCTATCTCCTCCCACAGTCGCCGGATGTCATCCAGTCGCCGGGCGGCGGCGAAGTTGCCGGAGGCGGTGTTCTCGATCAAGACCGGCACATCGGTGTCGAGTTGCACCAGTGCCTTGCGCCACCGTTTGGCGCCTTCCCTCAAATCGCCTCCCCCCGTGACATGACCACCGTGAACCACCACTCCCGCCGCCGCGATCTGCGACGCTGCTTCGCAGGTTTCGGCCAGGATCCGCCGGCTCGGAATCCGTATCCTGCTCACCTTGGCCACCACATTCACCAGGTAGGGTGCATGTACATAGATGGGGATCGGGGAGCATGCGAGTTCCTCCGCGTCGTCTCTGGGAAGGGGCTTTTTCCAGCTTTGGGGGTTCGACAGAAAGAATTGGATCGCTTCGGCCCCAATCGCCCTGGCTTCTGCCAGGGGCGTCTTGTTGGACAGATGCGCTCCGATCAGCAAGGGACTAGGCATTGTCCTCCACTTGGACCTGTTCGGTGTCCTCCACTTGGACCTGTTCGGTCAAACGGCTGAGGTATTGGTTACTCACTGTGGACACTACTTCGGCGCGAACCGACCAGTCAGAAGCCAACACTCTCAAGATCCGGCTTCCCGTCCATCTCGCTCCCCACGGGTCCCAGGGAAGGTCGTGTCCGAGGTAAATGGGATGCAGCACGATGGTCAGGCTCGACAACCGGCTCCCGTCATCGTTGGTCGGTTGCGCGAAGACACCTTCAATCCAGCGCCACGGTAGGAGGTGGAGTGAGCGGAAGGGTCCGCGCAGCGCAAGGTGGAGACCGTCGGGCGCCACGATGAGGACCGGACGGAGTCGGATGCCCGAGACAGTCCCCCAAACAATCAGAACGGCCCCAGCCGCCAATATGATCCCCGCCCACACCCGTTCCCGGGCCTCCAGGACCTCCTCTCCCTGGTAAACCCGCTCGGCCAACCCGGCGACCAGGCTGTTCCACACCAGCAGGTCCAAGGCCAGGGCCGCCAGGACCATGCCCGACAGGGCGATCAGCCAGCTTCGCCGGGAAGAGTTGTAGACGGTGATGGTTTCCATTTTCTCCTGAAGGGGCGATTTACACGATACCCCAAGGACCTGGGGAAGTTCCCGCGGTATACCCGCCTTTCATTCGGCGATTGGTAAAAGCAAAGACAGAAGCGTTAGCTTTTGCAGGTGTGAAGCTGATACTCATCCGGCATGCCGAGCCCGCTTGGACCCAGGATGGGAGAATGGTGGGTAACCCGACCCTCACCGAATTGGGCAGGCGCCAGGCCCGGCAGCTGGCCGGGCGGTCCTGGTCGGGAGTGGATGAACTGTGGGTCTCGGAGTTGAGACGCGCTCGGGAGACCGCCGCCCCTCTGGCGGAAAAGCTCGGTTTGACGCCGCAGGTTCGTTCCTGGATGAACGAGATAGGAGACCCGGTGGAATGGGACGGGATGCCGATCCGGCAGGTCGACGCCCGCATCTCCAAACTCGAACGGGCGCCTTCTCTCGAACGGCTCTGGAAAGGGGTGCGCCGGGGTGAGCCCTATCACAGCTTTCGGGAGAGAATTGCTTCCGGACTGCTACGGTCGCTGGGAGACTACGGGGTGCGAATGTTGGAACCCGATCAGCCTCGCCTCTGGCGACCCGGCCAGCGAAAGTCGATAGTGCTGGTGGCTCACGGCGGCACCAACGCGGTTGTCTACGAGACGCTGCTGGGGTGTGGACCCACGCCCATCGCCTGGCACAAGTTTCGCTCGCTGCACACCGCCGTGTCGGTACTCGGGACCTATCCCCTGGCCCATGCGACGATGTTTGCCCTGGAGAAATTCGGAGATGTCACCCACTTGGCGCCGGAGCAGGTGACCCAATAGCCTCAGCGTCCGTAGCGACGCTCCCGCCGCGAGAAGTCACGCAGCGCCCGAAGGTAGTCGACTCGCCGGAAGGCCGGCCAGTAGACGTCGGCGAAGACGAACTCGGCGTAGGCGGACTGCCAGAGCAGGAATCCCGAGAGACGGGACTCGCCGGAAGTCCGGATCAAAAGATCCGGATCGGGAAGGCCGGCGGAATACATGTGACGGGCCAGGCCTTCATGGTCGATTTGCTCAGCCAGTTGAACGGGATCTTTGACAGTGGTCCCGAGTTCGGCTACCAGGTTGCGGCAGGCGTCAACGATTTCCTGGCGCCCGCCATATCCCATGGCGATGGTCAGATTGCGGTTCTCGTCGCCCGGACCGGTCTGCTCCATGGCGATCTTGGCCGCGGTTGTCAACCCCGACGGCAGCAGATCGAGACTTCCGATGAAACGCAGTCCCATTCCGTGCTGCCGGCAACGTTTCGGAATGCGTTCGAAAAAGCTGATCAGCACTTCGTAGATGGGGGCGAGTTCGGCGGCCGAGCGACTGAGGTTGTCTTTTGACAAAGCCCAGGCGGTTATGGCCGGAATCTTGAGTTCCGCCGACCAGTCGACGAACTTCTCGAAGCGGCGCATCCCCTCCCAGTAGCTGTCCGTGTAGGCCGGTAACCCGCTCTGGCGGGCATAACGGCGATGGCCGTCGAGGATCACTCCCACATGCCGGGGAAAACGGGAGGCGTCCATCTGAGCCAAAAGGCGTCGCTCATATATGCGGTAGAGGAGGCTGGTGAAGGGTGTGGTCATGAACTGGCGGCAGGTCGGTTGCTTGTAAATCCTATCCTGAACCCTTCGGATCCCAACTGAAGAACCGGGTGGTCAGTACCAACCCGAGCACCAGCCAGGCGCCCATGATCGCCAGATTCTCCCAACCCAGGATCTGCCCGTCATGGAAGGGGTTGAACGAGTCGCCAAAAGGCTCCGCGAAATGCTTGAGCGGGAAGACGTCTCCCAGGACAAGCAGCCACCCTGGGGCATCGTCGAGGGGGATGAAGATCCCCGAGATGAAAGCCATCGGCAGAAAGACGGCATTGGCCACCGCCGGCACCGAGTCGGCGTTCTTGACAACTGCACATACCGACAGGCCGAGCGCCGAAAAGGTGGCCATGCCCAGTACGAACACCAGCAGGGCAACTCCCAGGTTGTCCCATAACATGACGAAGCCGAACAAAGCCCATGCCACCGAGAACATCACCACCACCGACACCAACGCGACCCACACCGCTGAGCCGATCCGCCCTCCCATGTAGATCCATGGTGGAAGCGGTGTGCCCCGCACCCGCTTGAGAATGCCCTGATCGCGGGCCAGGGCGGTGCCGATCGACAGGCTGGTGAAAGTTGCCGATCCGGCCGCGAAGACCGCCATGGCGGGCGCGAAGAATTGAGAGAACCGGTACCCCTCGGTCACCTCGGCGCTTCCAAACAGCACACTGAACAACACCAGGAAGAAGACCGGGAGGGCCAAGGTGAAGAAAGCGGCCACCGGTGTTCTCCAAAAGGTGCGGTTCTGGCTGCGGATCTGTCGCCACAACAAGGGAAGGCCGGCTCGCACAGCGGTCATCCTTGCTGCTTTTCAATGTCCGCCTGGTCCATGATGTCGAGGTAGATGTCCTCCAGGCTGGGCCGGGTCACCGTCAGGCCGACCAATTCCACGCTCCGCTCAACAGCCCAGCGGGTGAGGGAGTACAGATCGGCGGTCGGCTGGGTGGTGTGGTACGTCACCTTGTTGTCCGTTATGGCGGGACCGTCGCCAAGAGCAGGGAGCCCGGCGGTGTCGGCAATGCTGAATCGGACTGTGGTGACTGCCTGTGTCGAGCCCAAAGACTGGGGCGTTCCCTCAGCCACGATTCTTCCCTCGTTGAGAACCACTATCCGATCGGCCAGATGCTGAGCTTCGTCGAGGTAGTGGGTAGTCAGGAGAATGGTTTTACCCAGGGCGGTGAGCCCTTCCACCAATTCCCAGGACTTGCGGCGTGCAGCAGGGTCGAATCCGGTGGTGGGTTCGTCCAAGAACACCAGATCAGGATCTCCCACCAGTCCCAGGGCGAGGTCGAGTCGGCGACGCTGGCCGCCTGACAGAGTCTTGATCCGGGCATCGGCCTTTTCCTCCAGCCCAACCAGCGAGATGAGGTCATGGGCGGGGCGCCGACGGGAATAGGACATCCCGTACAGTTCGATCACTTCCCGCACAGTCAGAACCAGTTCGACGCCGGTTTCCTGGAGCACGATGCCGATCCGATCGCGGAAGGCCCGCCCGCCGGCGGCTGGATTAAAGCCGAGCACGTCGATTTCGCCGGAGTCGGCCTGACGGTACCCCTCCATTATCTCGACTGCGGTGGTTTTCCCCGCTCCATTGGGTCCGAGCAACGCCAGAACCTCCCCTTCAGCCACCGAGAAACTCACCCCATCAAGCGCAGTCACCTCGCCATATCTCTTCACCAGGTTCTTCACAGTTATGGCGGAGGGCACCGAACCCAGGATACACATCGGATGGGGGCTTCTTTTCGAGCGGGTTGGTTGATTTCTCCACTGGCAGGGGCATCTATCGGGCTCGCCATTGGGAAGCTAATTCCAAAGAAACAGAAGATAAGAAATATATTTATTAAATCTATTAGAAGTTTTACTAGCATAAAATCCAATGCAGGGGGTTTGGCGCACATGAAACCGGGGGAGATCCATCAGAGCCTGGCGACAACCAACCGATGGTGGAGCCATCCGGCAGAGTGGACCGGAGACGATCCTGATCTGCGCAACGCTGACAGGGCGCCCTTTCACTACAGAGCCGGGGTCCTCTCCGGCCTCACGCCCGGCGGATTATATGTGCTGCGAGGACCACGGCGGGTGGGAAAGTCGGTAGAGGTGAAGCGTGCCATCGTGGGCCTGCTATCCGACGGAGTCCACCCCCGTCGGATAGTGCATATGTCGATGGAAGGCTGGAGCGCCAACCGGTTACACCGTTTGGTCGACGCCGCCCAACAACTGACACTGGACGGTCCCCGCTATTGGTTTCTCGACGAGATCACCGGGATGATCGGAAGTTGGCCGCAAAGGATCAAATGGCTGAGGGACAACGATCCTCGCTTCCAAACAGATACGGTGGTTCTAACCGGCTCGTCCTCGGCAGATCTGCGGGAGGCGGTGGGTGTGCTGGCGGGACGGCGAGGCGCGGCCACGACTCCGGATCGGGTCTTGTTGCCGATGGGATTCCGAGATTTCGTGGCTCTGGTGGCAAACGGCAAGCTACCTGAGGAGATCGGACCTTTGCGGATCGATACCCTCGCCGAGCAGTTGCGCGAAGCGTGTTTCGAGTTGGCGCCCTGGCTGGGGATACTGGTCAATGCCTGGGAGATCTACCTTTGGGTGGGAGGCTTCCCTCTTGCTGTGTCGGGCTATCTACGCGAGCGTGAGGTCGATCCTGCTCTGTGGAGAGGACTGTGGGAAGTCATAAGTGGTGACGCTTTCCGAAGGGCTCGGCAATCCGACCTCCAGACCAAGAAGATGTTGCAACGTCTCGCCGCAGGTCTGGGATCCCCCGTCAACGTAGCACGAATCGCTCGGGCAACAGATGTGACACCAACCACCGCTCAACAACGAATCGACAATCTTCGGGAGGCGTTCGTGGTTTGGCCGTGTTACAAGGAAGAAGGATTGAGGCCGAGACTCCAGGCCCAGAAGAAGATCTATTTTACCGATCCGGTCTACCGCCTGCTTACGTCACAGACCACAGATCTGTCGGTCCTGTCCGAACAGCAATTGGGTATGGCCTTACTCCGCAGCTTGGAACGGGAGAATCCTGGTTCCTACGTCCACTTTGACCGGGTCTTGCATCATCGCACCAAGGCGGGCAGGGAGATCGACTTCGTGGGGCCGGACTTCGGGGACGTGGCAATAGAGTCCAAGTATGTTGATGATGATCCCTGGCGACACTCCGAGGGTCGCATCCTGAGAGCCTCTCCCTGGTTGGGTATCGTGGCCACCCGTAACCTGCTGGATTTGGATGACCGCCACACTTTGGCTGTCCCTGCCGCCATGATCGCTTGGCTGCTCGACACTCAGCGAAGCGAGTCGCCGATCCGATCCGCCGTCCCACCTGATTTAAGGAGTCAGTGGCCGCAAGCGGCATCTCCTTTCCGCGATGAGACCCCTGACGAAGAACCCCTGCCCGGATTCTCCGGCTCAGTCAATCCTCAACGGCACAGCCTTGGCCGAACCCCTCCGTCAGGATGGAGCGTCTGACCACAGACCAGGAGTTGGCGCTGCCTCCGATTCGTCCGAGCCCGCCTCAAGAAGAACAGCCTTCCTCAAGGAGGGACACGGGCAGCGGAACATATTTGGCCCGCAGATACTCGCCCAGGCTCTTGGCCTGCGGATCGGTGTGAGTGTTGGACGATACTCCCTCTCCCAGGAGTCCGCGTACCACGAAGTTGATCGCCCACAGGTTGGGAAGAATGTGCCGTTCCACCTTGAGGTCGGCGGCTTCGGACACCATTTTTCGGAAGCGTGAAACGGTTAGGAACTGGACAATCCACTCGAAGGCATCCGGGCTCTCTGCCCAAACCCCCACATTGGCGTCTCCGCCCTTGTCACCGGAACGAGCACCGGCAACCCTTCCCAGGGGGACCATCACCGTCTGTGCGCCGTGCCACCGCGAACTGTCCCTCGATTCGGCGGTGGAATCGGCGCCGGCCGGTGCAAGGCTGGTGTCTCCGCCGGCCCCGGCCTCGGGTGGCCGGTAGAGGGGAACTTCCCTCTCGCGGTCCCCCAAACGTACCTTCTGGACGACCTCGGAAGTGTCCACGGCGGTCGGCCAGTAAACGGCGTAGGGAGAGGAGTCCTGCGGCGGAGCGGTCATGAAGAATCCCGGATAGTGCGCCAGCGCCAACTCCACGGCCGCCCGCGAGAAACGGCGGCCAACCTTTTTGGGATCGGCATCCTTGACTGTGATGCGAAGTTGCGACATAGCCGCCTCGTTGGTGGCGGGATCGGCATGGCCGGTGTCACTGAAAGTGACGGCCGCCTCCCCAAACTGTTCTGCTCCTCCCAGACTCTCCCACAAAGCCCTGGTGACCGACTCCGCCTTCCGATCGGCGTCCAGGCCGGTAATCATCATGGTGACGCTGTTGCGGTATCCACCCAGGTAGTTGAGAGCAACTTTCAAAGTGGAGGGAGGGGGTTCACCGCGGACTCCGGTGACCGCCACCCGGTCGGGTCCCTTCTGGGAGAGTTGGATGGTATCGAGACGGGCGGTTACATCGGGATTGTGATATCGCACCCCTCCCACCTCGTACAAGAGTTGGGCAGTGACGGTTCCCACCGACACCAGCCCTCCGGTTCCCGGGTGCTTGGTTATAACCGCCGAGCCGTCAGCCGCCAGCTCGGCGATGGGAAATCCCACCCGCTCGGGCATGGGCACCCGGTCGAAGAAGGCATAGTTTCCCCCGGTGCACTGTGCTCCGCATTCGATGATGTGCCCCGCCACCAGGGCGCCGGCCAGGGCGTCGTAGTCGTCCACTGCCCAGTCGAAGGCCCACATCCCCGGGCCGATCACCACTGCGGCGTCTGTTACCCGTCCCGTAACCACCACGTCGGCGCCCCGGGAAAGCGCCTGGGCAATGCCCGTTCCGCCCAGGTAGGCGTTGGCGGTGAGGGGTTTGATGCTCGACGGCAGGGGCTGTCCGGTATCGAAGTGGCGTAGCCCGTTCAGCTTCTGCAACTCCCCTACCCGCCCGGAAAGATCGTCTCCCGTTACACAGGCGATCCGCGGTTGCAGACCGAGACGATCGGCCAGTTCTCCCAACCGTTCCGCCATTCCCTCCGGGTTGAGTCCGCCGGCGTTGGACACCACTTTTATTCCCCGATCCAGGCAGGTTCCCAACACTTGTTCCATCTGTGTCAGAAAGGTGCGGACATACCCGCCCTTGGGATCCCGTCGCCGCAACCGCCAGAGGATCGCCATGGTCAGTTCGGCCAGATAGTCCCCGGTGAGAACATCGATGGGCCCTCCTTCCACCATCTCCCGGGCCGCGGCGAGCCGGTCACCGTAAAAGCCGGAACAATTGGCGATACGCAGGGCATTCACCGCATCTCCTGTCATCGTTGCGGGCTGTGTAGCGGAGCCTGCAGGCACAACTCCTCTACCTCCTCCGGCGTCTTGGCCAAAGCGGCGGTGAGTACCTCGTGGCCGCGGTCGGTTATCACCACGTCATCCTCGATTCTGACTCCGATTCCCAACAGTTCGGGGGGAAGGGCATGGGTCACTTTGGGGGCTTCGTCCCGTAGTTCCCTGTGGCGGGCCGAAGCCGCCGGGTCAAGCATTTTCTCCCTGGCCCACTGGTCGGCATCGAATTGCAGCATCGTGAACTCCACCTCGGGGCGGGAGGGGTCAACATATATCCCCGGCTCGACCGTCAGGGCCATTCCCGGCTCCAGGCAGCGATCGGCGCCCTCAACCCGATAGGCCCCGGCATCATGGACATCCATCCCCAACCAGTGGGAGGTTCCATGCATGAAGAACTCCTGGTACAGGTTCATGTCCATCGCATCCTCGAAACCGGTGGGCAAAAGGCCCAACTCCACCATGCCTTCCACCAGGACACCCACAGCCGCCTCGTGTGGCGCCCGGATGTGACTTCCCGGTTGGCAGGCTGCGATCGCAGCCTCTTGGGCGTCCAGCACCACCTGGTAGACGCGAAGCTGCGGACCGGAATAAGAACCCGAGACCGGAAAGGTGCGGGTGATGTCGGATGTGAAGTGATGCAGTTCGCAGGCTGCGTCCACCAGCAGAAGCTCGCCGTCCTGCATCTGGCGGTTGCTGTTCACATAGTGGAGGATGCAGGCGTTCGGTCCGGAGGCGACGATGGACGGGTATCCGTCACGGGGAGAGCCTCCCATCCTCCACACGGTCTCCATGGCGGCCTGCACCTGATACTCCCAGCGGCCCGGCGCGGCAAAGCGCATAGCTTCCCGGTGGCCTTCCATGGTGAGATCACAGGCATCCCGTAGCCATTGGATTTCCTGGGAAGACTTGCGCAGTCGAAGCTCGGAGAGAAGCGGACGCAAATCGGAGAGGCGTCGGGGGAAGTCCACACCCAGGCGGGTACGGAGGGCATGGGCCCGGTCCAGCAGGTTCATGACCTGTTTGGACCGGGCGGACGGGGCCAGAGACAACCATACCTCCGAACGTCCCTGCGCCAGTCCTGGTAGGCGTTTGTCGAATTCCGTCACCGGATAGGCGGCATCGGCGCCGTAGGTTTCCTTGGCGCCGTCCACTCCCGCCCGCGGTCCGTTCCATATTTCCCGTTGGCGATCTGCCGGCTGGACGAACAGTGTGAACTCTCCCCGGGGGTGCTCGGGAGCGATCACCGCTGCCGCATGCGGTTCGCCGAAGCCGGTGAGATAGAAGAAGTCGGAGTCCTGGCGGAAGATGTGCTCCACGTCGTTGTTGCGGGGACTCGGGACACCCGCCATCACCACTGCTAAACCTTCGGGGCCGACCATCTCGGCTAGTCGTCGCCGGTTACGGGCGAAAAGGTTGTCCATCCAAGTCCTTTTGGTTGTGACAAGACTGACCCTGAAGGATAAGGGGGATCGGGGGCGGGAGCACTACCCCTGGAGAGTCATCCCGAGGGGGAGACCAAGGCCAAATCCACCACCAGTGGTAAGTGATCGGAGCCCAGGTCAGGTCCCAGCCACCTGTCCGCCACCGCCAGATGCGGGGAGTGGAGGAGATGGTCGATGGGAACCCGGGTGAGGAGGTTGCCGTTTGTCGGGAAGCTGAGAGCAAGACCGAATCCGCGCTGGGAGTTGCGAAGGCCGGCGTCGGTTAGCGGCGCGAAGACATGGGACCAGGGAGTGGCGTTGAAGTCCCCGGTTATCACCGTCGGTCCCCTGGAGCCGCGCGCCCACTCTGCCGCGAATTCGAATTGCGCGTCCCGCAATGCTGTTCGCCGGGGATTGGTGGGCGCCAGCGGATGTATTCCGAGCAACGTGACTTCCCTGTCTCCCAAACCAACCACCACCTCCATTGCTCTGGCTTCCCTCTCCGCCCATCCGTGACTGATCACCTCCACGGGCCGGATTTTGGTGAGCGTCAGGGTGGAGAAGATGAGGTGGTCAGGGCGCGAGCGATGTTGGTGGTATTCAAACCCCTCCTCCGTGATGGCCTCTGACAGGGCCTCTTCCCAGAGCCGGTTGGCTTCATGGAGGAAGACCACGTCGGCAGCTGTTCGCCGGAGAAAATCGATCACCTGTCGGTACTCCTCGTTCTGTCCCTGGACGTTGAAGGAGACCACCCGCATGGTGGGCGATTGGGGAGGAATATCCTGCTTTCCCCAGAACAGCGGCGCCACATAGGCGGCGTTCAGCAATCCGAGAATCACCACCGCCCAGCCCAGTCGCCGCCATTTGCCCAGCAGGAGGACGGCCCCCGCCGCCACCAGTCCCACCGCATAAAGGGGCCGAAAGCTGGTGGCAAGATCAAGAGGCCAGATCCATCTACCGAGAAAAGCGAGGAGGCTTACTGTGGCGACCAGCAAAGCCGGGATCGCTACCAGAATCACTGCTGTCGCCCCCGCCTCAGCTTGGATGGCGACTTCGGCTGCCGATGGACTCTTGGTTGCCAATCGAGGTGGAGTGTGAAATGAGAGTTCATCAAAACGGAAGCATCAAGCTTGTTTTGTTGAGTTGTTTGCTGCGGCCTCTTGCGTCCGGCATAACGAACGCCATCGACTCCCAGAACGCGGGGGAATGATTCATGACAAGGAAATGAGTCAGTTCGTGCACAACCAGATAGTCGATGAGTTCGGGGTCAAGCATCATGACCCGCCAGTTGAAACGCAGGGTTCCGTCCGAGGAGCAGCTGGCCCAGCGGCGTTTCTGATCACGGATCAGAATCCGAGGCTCTCGGTGGCCGGCTACAAACGGCAACCAGTAGTCAACCTGCTCGGGTAGGAATTCCTCGGCTTTCTGCCGGTACCACTCTACGAAGCCGTTGCTGATCAGCTCTCGCCGTTCTTCTTCACCCATTTGCGGTGGCGCGTCGAAGAGGAAGTGCCCGTCCTCAAAGCGGATCCAAGGCCTGATGAAACTGTCGGTGTCCACCACCAGTGGAAAGTCCTCACCCAGGTATGGCATGGTTTCTCCGGTTACGAACCGCTTGGGAGCGGGCCTATTTGTCAGGGCCTGTCGCTTCTTGAGTATCCAGGGTGCTTGCTTTCGGACCAGGTCCTCCAGTTCCTGATCAGGCGTGTGGGCAGGCGCCAGCACCCGTACCCTGTCGAGACTGATCTTGGTTTGAATTGTCTTCTTGCGGCGCTCGCTTCTAATCACCTCGTAGGTGATGGTGGTATCACCGTATTGGATGCTGTGGTTGTTCATTGGACCTCCCTTGCAGACCGCTAATGATCGATGTCTCTTCTATCTGTTTGTCCCCCAGGTGTGACACCATACAACTGTCCGCCGCCTCGGCGGGGCAGACAACCGTTCCGGAGGGTTAGATTCCCGCCATCCAGTCAGCAATGAAGGCGCCGATCTCCTCTCCGGAGTCCTCCTGAATGAAATGGGTACCCCGAACTGTCTTTTCGGTCTGATTGGGCCAGGACCTGCACATCTCCCGCTGCTTTCCGATCAGAATGGTTCCCGGCTTGGCGTTTATGAACAGCTTGGGCACATCGCTCTCCGCCAGCCATTCCGCATAGGCGGCGGCAATCTCCGTCACGTCGGACGGCTCGCCGTCGATCGGTATTTCCCGTGGCCAAGTGAGCGTGGGGCGGCGGGTCTCGCCACCTTCCGTGTAAGGCCGGCGGTACTCGGCCATGACCTCCTCCGACAGAGGATCGAGTACCGAGGCGGGAAGGATCCTCTCCACGAAGACGTTCTTGGTGATGACGATGGCTTCTCCGGCCGGCGACCGCATAGCTTGGAAAATGCCCCGGGCGGGGTCAGGCCAGTCGTCCCAGGAAACAGGACACACGATCGTCTCCATGTAGACCAAGCCCCGGACCGCATTCCGGTTGCGATTGGCCCAGTCGAATGCCAACGCCCCTCCCCAGTCGTGACCCACCAGTGTCACGTTCTCGGTAGCGCCGACCGCCTCCAACCACGCATCCAGGTACTGTCGATGTTCTACGAATCGATAGGATCCCGGACCCGAATCGTCCAGTTTGTCAGAGTCGCCCATTCCGATCAGGTCCGGCGCCAAGCAGCGACCCTGACCGGACACCGGTGGGATGACTTTGCGCCACAGATAAGAGGAAGTCGGGTTGCCGTGGAGGAATACGATCGGGTCACCTGCGCCGGCCTCGGTGTAGGCCATGCGCCTGCCCAGGACTTGTACATGTTTCTTGGTGGATGCGAAACTGCTCATAAGCCAAGCTTAGAAAGGAACGCCGCCGCGGTACGGTCGGACGGCGTCGACGGGGGCCTGTTTAACCTAGGGGGTATGGATCTCACACAGGCTCTCTACACCACCCGGGCAATGCGCCGGGTGCTACCCGACCCGATTCCCACCGACGTGATACAGGCCATGCTGGACGCGGCGATTCGCGCTCCCTCGGGGGGCAACGCCCAGAGCTGGCGGTTCGTGGTGGTGACCGATTCCAAGGTGAGGACCCGATTGGGCGCCCTGTACCGGGAGGCGTTCGCCGTCTTACTGGACAAGGTGTACGGTGAACACCTGGACCGGGCCCGGCGGGAAGAAGACACCCAGGCCCTCCGGATATTCGGCTCGGCCCAGTGGTTGGCCGACCACGCCGACCAGGTTCCCCTGTGGCTGATCGTCTACGTCAGGGGAGACACCTCCGGCGCCTCCATCTACCCGGCGGTGTGGAGCGCCATGCTGGCGGCCCGCGGCCATGGGGTCGGCGCCTGCCTGACCACCATTTTGGGGGATTTCAAGGCCGAGGAGACCGATGAACTCCTGGGCGTACCCCCCAATCGAGGATGGAAACAGGCGGCGGCGGTGTCCTGCGGATACCCGAGGGGAAGATGGGGCCTGGCCCGCCGCAGTCCGGTCCACGAGGTGACCTTTCAAAACCGATGGGGCGACTCCGTTCCCTGGCGGCTGGAAGGTCCCCTATGGGAGGATCCCGATGGTTGACCTCCCGAGCGAGAAAGCTAAGGGAATACGGACTTCACCGCCGTGGTAAAGAAGAACATGAAGGTCCCCGATTTGCTCTTTGGCGAGGAAGTCGAGGTCCCGTGGGGATTTGAATTCAGCGTGCGGGGAACGGTGTATGAGGGTTTACGGCTTTGACGATGATCTGCGCGTGGTCGTCCTTGTGACCCCGGAGTTGAGCGGACAGGTGGTGGACGAGCCCACCACCGTGGTGTGGCCCATATCCAGAGTCAAACGCATTACGCCGGTTTCGTGAATCCCGGTCCACACTCACGGCTCTCCCATCCAGGTTCACCGGTGGGTCTGCTGAATCAGCGGGCGGGTGGGCGTTCACGCGACCCATAACGGGTACACCCCTCGCCGCATCCGTATTCCATGTTGGTGCAGCGACATGCCGCTACCTTGGTATCTCGCCGAACAACTTCTCGTAGGTGGAGATGGCGGCCCGGTCGGTGAAGCCCGCCACATAGTCGACTGCCCGCACCCGGGCCGGATCGCTCTCCACCCCGAAGTCGGCGGGCAGGTCCTCGGGGCGCCGGATATAGTGCTCCACCAGCCGGGTTATCACTTCCACCGCCCATTTGTTTTCACGGATGCGGGCGGGGCTTTCGTAGACCCGTTCGAACATCATGGAACGGAACCGGGTCATCACCGCCAGCGCCTGGGGGTCCATGCTCACCACTCCCCTCCGGGCAGACTCGTCGATCACGGCGCGGGTCATGGCCGAGACCCACCGGTCGGGTTTCCCGAACCGTTCGATCATGGCGGTCGGTATGTCGCGGGGCGAGAGGGCATCATGTCTGAAGGCGTCGTCCAGGTCGTGGGTGAGGTAGGCGATACGATCCGCGAACCGGCACAGCAGGCCTTCGGGGGTGGCGGGTCCGGGATTGATGCGCCAGGTGTGAGTGCGGATACCGTCCAGGGTCTCGAAGGTGAGATTGAGGGGCTCCAATATGTTCAGGAGCCGGATCCCGTGGGCGGCATGATGCCATTGGCCCTCCTCGACGTAGGGAGACAGTGCCTCCTCTCCGACATGTCCGAACGGCGAATGGCCGATGTCGTGCCCCAGGCAAATCGCCTCGGTGAGACTCTCGTTGAGCCCCAAAGCCACCGCCAGGGATCTCCCGACCTGGGCGACGTGGATGGTGTGGGTGAGGCGGGTGATCACATGGTCGCCGGGCGGGTCCGCAAAGACCTGGGTCTTGTTGCGGAGGCGCCGGAATGCCTTGGAAAAAAGCAGGCGATCGCGGTCGATCTGAAAAGCGGTGAGCAGATCGTCGTCCGGTTCGGGTAGGTTTCTGCCCCGGGAGTCGGATGAACGGGTGGCGGCGGGAGACAGAGCGGCTTCCGCCCGCTGGCGCTGCAGGCGGTCCCGTATGCGAAGCGGCGGCTCTTGGCCTGGTTCTGTCACGACTTGCCCTCCCCCGTCGGTGGCCTTTGGAGTTGCTTTTGGGTGCGGTCCCAGGGCATAGTGTCCGCGGTCGAATATACCATTCCAAGCAGATGGATTACCGGGCGCTTTATCGCAAATACCGGCCGCAGGTCTTCGGAGAGGTGATCGGCCAGGAACATGTGACCCGCACGCTGGTGCGAGAGGCTCGCGAGAGACGGGTGGCGCATGCCTATCTGTTCGCTGGTCCGCGAGGAACGGGAAAGACTTCCACTGCCCGGATCCTGGCCAAGGCAATCAACTGTGAGGATGCCCGCGAGGACGGCGAGCCCTGCGACCGATGCGCCACATGCCGGGCCATTTCCGCCGGCAGTTCCCTGGATGTCCAGGAATTGGACGCGGCCTCCCACAACTCGGTGGAAAACATCAGAGAAATCCGCGTGCAGGTGACCATGGTGGCGGCCGGGCCCTCCGCCCACCGGGTCTTCATTCTCGACGAGGCGCACATGCTGTCCACTGCGGCCTGCAATGCGCTGTTGAAGACACTGGAGGAGCCTCCTCCCAACGTCCACTTCATTCTGGCCACCACCGAGCCCTACAAACTGCTTGACACCATTCGATCCCGTAGCCAACGTTTCGATTTTCATCCTGTGCCGGCGCCGGTACTCACTCGCCATTTGACGTGGGTCTCCGAACAGGAAGGCTATGAAGTGGGAGAGGGTGGCTTGGAGACCATCGCCCGCCATGCGGCGGGAAGCGTTCGAGATTCGCTGAGCCTGCTGGAGCAGGTGGCCGCGCTGGGTGACGGCCGGGTCGACACCGAGGGGGTGGAAAGAGCCCTGGGGGTGGCGGGGCAGGAAACGATGACGATTCTGGTACGGGCGGTGGCTGATCGGGACGCACCGGCGGTGTTGTCGCTGGTGGCTCGTCTTGACAGCCGAGGGGTGAATCTTCGCTCTTTCATTTCCGACGGTATCGGTTTCTTCCGGGGGGTGTACCTCGCCCATCACCTTCCTGACCCCGGCGCAGTGTCCGATGAGCCACCCGAGGTCATTGAAGACTGGAAAGAGACGGCGAGGATCCTGCCGGTTGCCGACGTCAATCGGGTGGTGGACCAGTTGGGCGAAGCGTTGATCAAGATACGGGAAGGCCGGGAAGAACGGCTGATGCTCGAGATGGCGCTTCTTTGGATAGTACGGCCGGAAACTTCCATCCATCCGGCGGCTCTTTTGCGCAGGATCGAGGCACTGGAAGCCAGGATTGGACAAGATGGCGCGATGTTAGTTCCAAGTGACCGTCGTCCCGGATACTCTCCGCCTTCGGCTGATACGCCGTCCGTTACCAAGCCCAGACCACCTAAACCGATCGCTGCGTCCCAGCCACCCCGGCAGCGCCAGGGACCGGTCCCGGCGGCGAGTCCTCCTGTTCCAACTGTGGACCCTTCGCCGGCGCCTGGCGGGGGGCCGCTTACTTTCCAGCGACTGCTCAAGTTATGGCCCGAAGTAGTGGCAGGCTTTAGTGGAATGGACGCCGCCCTGCTACGTCCCACCCGCCCGGGGGCTCTGGAGGGAGAACGGCTGGTGGTGGACTGTGAGGATCCGTTCCGACGTGACCGCCTACAAGAGAGAAACGCCGCCACTCGGCTGAACGACGAGATAGAGAGGCTCACCGGTCAGAAAGTCAGAGTCGAATTCGTTGTACGGGACATAGACGGGATTTCACTGCCGGAACCTGCGCAGGAACCCGCAGGTTCCTCGCCTTCCTCTTCCCCAGAGCCTCTCCCAGCCACGCCGAAACCCCAAGTGACACCGCCGGACTCCCCCGAGCCGGCAAATGAACGCCCATTTGTTCAAGAGGATCCGGACGGCGAGGAAATGGCTGACCCGGCTGACGAGGCGCCTCCCACCGACGACGAACCAGGCGCCGACCTGGAGGCGTTCTTTGAAGCCGCGGACATCTCGGTGACCGAAGTAAAACACCCCTCAGGTCCCAGTCTCTTCTAACCGGCAGGGGAGATTGGGCCCGCTGGATAGGGGGGAGGATTGGCCCCTAGGTGATGTCCTCGTCGATTGTCTTCATTACCTCTTCTGCGACAAAACGTCGCTGTCGTCGCCGCCCGGGTTCCATTTCGGTCAGTATTCCCAGATTTTCTAACAAGCCCAGCATCCGGAGACTGGTGGGTCGCTTGACGTCCAGCCTGGTCTCAACGCGATGCGCGTTGATGATGGGATTGGCGATGAGGGAATCAACAAGGAGCACAGCTTGGCTCCGCGTGGATCCCATGACGCGAGCTCGGTATTTTTCTCGTAAGTCGATCAGGCGTTCAGCCCGACGCACGGCATCATTCGCCTGGGTCTCCACGCCTTCCAAATAGAAGCGCAACCA
>CBDBCY010000002.1:0-163184 GCA_965203555.1 Acidimicrobiia bacterium | reverse complement strand
GCATACCTACGAGGAACGGATCCTCAGCTGTGTCAAGGTGGCAGAGCAAACCCTGGGAGAAGTGACGGCACGGCTGGTGGCTTTGTTGCGGTTCTTTTTTCTAGGTTGCCCAGGGTACATGTTCGATGCATTCTGTCAGAGAGCCGCCTCCCATTCCCCTCGCCCAATTGACGTATTCACCCTGATAGTCGAATAGCCTCAACAGGGTCAGGTCCAGGTACCAAGCGCCAGATAATTGGCTTCCAACGAGATCTTTCGCATCATGCTGTTCCTATAAGGAGAGCGGGCAGGATGGACGATCCTGTTGCGGGTCCAGACCATTACCTGTGGGCCGTCCTTGTGGTCTTCAAGAGCCTGTGCTCTTGCGGCGAGGTAAGATTGATTCGGGGGAACGTCGTTTGGAACGCCCGGCCCAGTTCAATAGCCTTCGGATTCGCTCTGCTGCCGATAGGTTATCGAAGGCACTTCTCGATAGTTGCCCCCTCCTGATCCCCAGCACTGCCCACGCCAGGGATTCAAGCGCAGTCTGCGCGAGAGTCAGAGTGCCTTGATTTCGCCCGTCCTTGGCGAACGTATACGCACCGATGACCTGTGAAAGTACGTCTTTCCAGAAGCGATCACTCCAAACCCCGTAGAATCCGCGGAACAGGGAGGGCAGGTCGATCGATATCGATTCGTGATACCACTGAAAAGACGACACACCACTGTCAACAATCGGTGATCCCCACTCTGTGCAAGTTGGATTGCCCGACTCGTCGAATCCAACCGGCAGAGCGACGCCCACTCGTCTGCCCACCACAAAGGACAAGAACCAATGCAATGCGGTCAGGAGATCTCTTGCGCTCGCGAATGAGAACGCGGAGTCGTCCAATCTTCCTATTCGGCCGGCATGGGTGAACACGAAGGACCCCGTTTTGCGCACCTTTTCCCAGGTATCGGCAAAATCCCGACGAGCGTCGATATCGATCCTCCAACCATCCTGCTGGAGTGTCAGCCGATGCGGCATCGGCCAGAACTTGGGGAACTTCGCGGTCTGACCGGATGAAGAACCGTTTTCCAACTCTTGCAAAACGAGACCTGTTCCGCGTCCCAGCGGGCAGTTGACCAGATGGAACCGTACATCCGAGAGCCCATCGAAGTTCCCCAGTTGCTCAGATGACAACAAGATGCCATAGAAACGCATCCCCCCGAGACTGCCGATTTCCGGCAGGTCGGCCACGTCATCTGCAATAGGTGTCACTGCGAGACCAGGGTCACCGAACTGCGGCGGCACCAATCTTTCCCGTGTACTCCGATGCAACGCCTTCAGTAGGTCGGGAGCGGTGCCCTCGACAACCGTTTCCCACGACACCCGGGGGAGTGGGCGAAAACTCGAAATACACCCGACCCTCGCCTGTTGCTTCTGTAGCCACGGTCAGGTCTGAAGATCGGTCTTCCAGTATCACCGACAGGAGCCCGGCGTGCAACAAGACGGGCTCACCCGGTTCGTTGAAGGGATACACGGGATTCAAGGCTTGTGGAGGCACTACCGATTCCACAGCCTCGACAAAGGCCTGTGCTGCTTCCGAGATATCTTCTGTGCTTCCCCTTTCCTCCAACCATCTGCAGGACACCCTGCGCCAACGCTCCCGCGCCTCCCAAACGCCGTCCTGGGCGCCGAGACGCGCTTCCTCGAGCAGGGAAGCCGCACGGTCCACTCGCTGGCAGGCTTCTCTCCATCGGGGATCGTCAGTCAGTTTCATTATCTCTCATCTCCACCACTTTGTGGATGAAATCTTCGACTCGGTCATCCATCGCTTGGCAAGCTCTGGTGGTGGTTGCCCTGCTTGAGATAGTCCCTATCAAGCGCCCGGGTCATTAGCGATCCCGGAAACTGATCTCAAAAAAGATGCGGTGATACTCGCACACCGCAGGCGAGCAGACCCGAACGCCTCGCCCGAAAGGAGAATCAGTGCCAATGCCTGCAGCCAGCGTGACGGGAGTGTCGTACCTCCACGTCAGGACCCAGTCAGGAACGGGAATGCCGTCTCGGATACAGAGAGAATGGACGACTGCGGCGATGGCGGCCCCCCTCTTGGGATCCGTTTCAGCCGGCAGTGGATCGCGCATCATAGACCGGCGCGAATCAGGACGGCGGTTCCAGTTCTGGGCAAACTGGGCAAGAGCCACCCAGCCACCCCGCTTGTCATACTCGTGAACAAGCAGGGGAGGCAGTTCCGCCGCACTCATTTCCCGTGACGCCACCCTTTCCCCTGAAGATGCCATGGGCGGCAGTCTAGAACGAATCTTGCCTGCAATGTGGACGTGAAATTCGCCGCCGGCAGTTCCCGGAAGAATCGCAACAGTCTCGCCGGCGCGTAGCCTGACCCTTTCGGCTCTCGGCGTGCGACGCTGCTTCTCGATCGCAACGGTCGGGTCCTTGTGCAACCTCTCAATCGCGGAGTCCGGTCAGAACATTGGTATCAGGTCGTCCTTTATGGCAGGTTCCGCCAATCACCTTCGACGATCAGTGTGCCTGTTGAAGTCACATCCCTCCTTCGGGCACTTTCGCCATGGTCACCGCGTCGTGGCGACGGGCCGTCGCTTGACCGGAAGCCAGCCGGATCAGAAGGCAGTTTTACAGCCATTAATCCGGCCACAGCCGCCCGGGGGGTCACCAAACCAGGCGAATGGTAGGAGGCGCCGCCCCCGGTCTTTGCGATAGTGGCGGTCCCTGCTCAGGTGTGTCGGTCCCGGTCATCTATTGTCGCCTTGGGACATTGAGGACATGCAACATTTCGTCTGTGAACCTCTCCGCTAACGCCAAAACGTACTCGCCCATCTCAACGAACCTTCGAGCCCACTCCAAACTGTGCGAGTAGCGTTCCTGCAGGGCGGCAACATCATTCACGCATCCACTCGCCTTCCCTCACTTCTCACGAAAAAGTGGAAGTCGTCATCGCTTGTCTGGAATTCTCGCAAAGTGGTGGGGTGCCCATCAATGTACACTCGGTAGGCGAGTCGTATAGGTTCCGCCACAGAATACAACAGATCCAGTTCCCTACCGATCGGACCCTCTTCGCGGAGCACCGCCAGCAGGTCAACATCGGAATCGGGCCGGTGGTCTCCCACTGCCCGGGAACCGAAAAGCCAAACCTGCGCCAAGCGTTCACCGAACACTCGACGGTAGCCAACGACGGCTTCGTCAATGGCAGCCTCTATGGTTTCTTCAGAAGGAGGGCGATAAAGCGGGGATTCAACGGCAACGCCGGTTCGTGATTGCATTGTTCGACTAGGTTTCAGACTAACAGGAGACCCGAAGTCTGGCCCTCTCAATCCCCACCCCGATGGGACTGTGTAGTGGTGCCCATCCCCCCTTCTAAACTTTGGGCGGAGCAAAGAGCACCTCCGGCCTGATGATCGTTGTCACCTCCCCTAGGTGGCTTGTGACAGACCGCTTAGGTCTGGTAATGGAGGACATAACCTGTCCCCGTCAAGCAGAGGGGACCAGCAGACCCTTATCGACCGAGTGAAAGATCAGGACCTCGATCATCGCGGCCATGCTGTTGGTGGTATTGCCAGACCACATCCTCCGCAAGGTATTGCACGGTCACCGGGATCTCAGAATTCGGGTAGGCGTGTTCGACCAACTCAAGGAGGTCCTCAACAGCAAACATCCGAGCCTTCTCCATGAGCACTTGTATGTCCTCGCCGTCTTCTCCCCGAGCTGCCATCAGTTTCATCGCCAGCAAATACCGCGCGTTTGCGCTGAATACTCGAAGGTTGCTCCCGTCAAAGACAAGCTCCGGGCCGGCAGGTAGATAAGGAGCGAACCCTTTCGCTCCGTCATTCAGCCAGTCCTCGCTTATCCCCGCCCTGGTGCCCACTCTTGCTACCGCCGCCCTCAATTCCGGCGTCATGTCATCAGACACAACATCCACGTCGTAGGTACCCCGCGAACCCCACAGGAGCGCCAACGACGCTCCCCCACCAATGAGGATGCTGACTTCGCTCGTCAATTCCCGGTCTACTTCGTCAAACAGTCGAAGGAGTTGGGCCGCGTCTAGGACACCCTTGGTTGCCACTGCCTTCTAGTTCCCTTATCGAGAAAGCTGGCGTCGAAGAACACACGATGGAAAAGAGACGCTTCAGGTGCGCGAGCGCGCACCCACCTTCCCATACGCGAATTCAGGTTGTGCCCAAAGAGAGCTGCATCGCCTCCTGCCCGATGTCGCCATACCCATCCAGGCACGGGCGCCCCATCTCGAACTGCCAACGCATGCACAACCACGGCAATGGCCGGCATAACCAAAGGATCTGCGCCGTCATAGTTCGGCTCGCACAATATCAATCCAATGGGATCGTCCGATCGGTTCCAGTCCATCACAAACTGCGCAAGCGGCACTCTGTAAGGTCCCCTGGAACAAGGATCGGACATCAACGCAGGCAAATCCGACGCCGTAAGAGATTTACGTGCTTGAAAAACCATAGGCACCCCAGCCGGTGTCGCTCCCACCCAAATAGTAAACACTGTGGGCATTGGCAGCCACCCAGATTGCTCGGACAATGCGGAGTATCTGGCCTATCCCTGCCGTTCGAAGTCGTGATTCTTCTGTGGGAGCCAAACCGATCCGACCTTCGGCATTCCGGTCCGACCGGCGAGGGCCGGGCTCCTGCTGAGAGCAGAGTCGGTGGGATCGTCAGCTCTCGAGGGACGAAGATCGGATCCCCGGCGTCTGCTGGCGGCCGAGGAACAAAATAGCGAAGAAAACGCCCGTCCGATATGCTTACTTATGTTTACTTTCAGCCGTTTTCGGCGGCAGGTAGCGGTGCTTTTGGCGCTTGCTTTGATGGCCAGTGTGCTGGTCGCGGTGCCTGCTGTTGCTGCTGATCCGAAGGCGGACTACAAGGCGACTTTCGATGCCTGCGGTATGGCGCCCTCGTCGGACTTCGAGGATGTTCCCTCGGGTCATGCCAATGCGGGTGACATCGACTGTATCGCCTATTACGGGATCACCAAGGGCACCTCGGCGACCACGTATTCGCCGTTGATGTCGGTCACCCGTGAGCACATGGCCCTGTTCCTGACCCGTTTGGCCGGTCTGGTGGGCATCGACATCGCGGAGGACCCGGATGATGCGGGTTTCACCGACACCGGTGACCTATCGATGGAGTCGCAGACCGCGATCAATCAGTTGGCCGATCTGGGTATCACGATGGGCACTTCTGCTACCACGTATTCACCTGACGACGACGTCACCCGGGGTCAGATGGCTTTGTTCATCGCTCGGTTGATGAACCATTTGACTCCGCAGGCTGACGGAGCGATCGGTTTGAGCACCACCACCCAGTACGGCTACACGCCTTCTGATGTGGCGGACAACGACAAGAAAGTCGACGTCAAGTCGGCGTTCACCGATCTGGGTCGTGCGACCAAGGACGAGTACGACGCGATCACTCAGTTGTACGAGTTGGGTGTTGCTGCGGGCATTTCTGACACCAGTTATGCTCCGGGGCCGATATCACTCGTGCTTCGATGGCCGGGTTCATGGCTGCGGTGTTGGATCATTCCAATGCCCGTCCGGCTGGTTTGAGCATCCAGGTCACTCCTAGCACCGGTTGGGGCGACACGAGTGTCACCGTGGTCGCTTCGATGCGGACCGACAGTTTCGGAGCGGTCGAGGATCAGGCTATTGATATCTTCTCCAGCACTGCTGGTGACAAGGCTCTCCGCAATGACGGCACTTGTAACTTCGCCACCGACCCCGATGATGTGCTCGGCGGAGACTTTGTTGAGGATGACTGTGTGTGGGATGACAACGACGACGCCACCGACGTGGACGGCAACCTCATCATGGATCATGACGTGGCCGCCGGTAAGACCAGGACGTTCTACGCCTGGATCGGCAACGACGACGGCGACAAGTTCGATTCCGACAAGTTCACCGCGCAGACTGCCATGGCCAGCGCTAAGCATGCTCAGGACATGCTGAGTATCAGTTCGACCATCAACACGCATGCCTTCTCTGACGAAAACGGTCAGAAGGTTGACCTGCGTGCGACCAGTAGTGTGACCTTCACCGTCCAGTTGAGGAACATGGAAGCGAATGCCAATGTGGAACGTGCGGGTGTGAAGTTCCGTGTCCGTTATGACCAGGGACCAGCAGACGGTCGTACCTATACCAACACCCATGAGGACGAGTTGGTTACCGACGACATGGGCCAAGTGTCCTTCACGATTACCGGACCGACAAACACCAGTGGAAACAACTCTCGGATGGATGACATCGTGTTCACCGAACTCGACGCCAATGGAAATCCGACGCAGAGGACTGCGATGGAGGACATTAACTGGGTCGAAGAGATCCCGGTTCTCACCAAGACCACCCTCGAGACTCCCACCTACGTGTTGGACGGGAACCCGTCGGTCAATGCGATCGTGCGTCTGTGGGACCAGTACGGTAACTCCCACCGCTCACGCGCTGGTCAGACGGCCACCATAACGATTGGCACGGGCGACGGTAACGCAGGCACGAGGAATGTGATCAGCAGAGGCTACGCGCGTTGGTCGCGCAAGCCTGGCGCTGCTAATGTCGCCGCAGGTACTCCGATAGCCGTCTCCTACGCAGGCGTCATTGCCTACAGTAGAGACGCAAACGGCTACCTGCTGACCTCGGCGGGCGCCCAGATCGACAGCGACACTACCGCTGCCGGTATCCAGCCGACCACCAACATCTACCAGTCCGACGGTACGACACTTTGGACCGACCTTTCCGCGGTGTACGACGACACCACTCCGGCGAACGTGACGGACGGGCATCAGTACCGTGCTGCAGCGGGCAGTGTTCATGTTGTGAACCCCGCCAGTTCTGCTAGTACTGGAGGACATGTCGTGACGCACCTGATGGTGAAGGACAACAAGTTCCTCGCCCTCGCAGGCGCAACGGGTGGTGACCCAACGCTGGTGTTCTCCTACGACGACGGCGACACCTTCATCGACAGCACCGCCGGCTCCGGAGGTGAGGGCCGCGCGGTCAGCATGGAGAGGTTCCAGACGTTGATGGACCAGGACAACAACCACAACACCGTTGCAAATGGCGCCACGACTGCAGAGGCCGCTGTTGAGGTGGAAGTGGTGATCTACAACGCTGACGGCACTAGTGTCTTCAGAGTCACCGACGACGGATCACCCTAAACCTAAAGACCAATAGGTTCAACCTAAACCGAGAAGAGGCTCCTACCGGGAGCCTCTTCTCCTTTAATCCAGATCTTTCTTTATCAAAGGGTTTGGAAAATCCCCAACCTCCAGGCTATCCAAAGGCAATCTCCTCCAACTTCCCCTACCCCGTGGGGACGGACGGCTTCTCCGGTCAGGGACCGAGGCAGCTAATCGGAGGCGGACCTGGTGACCCTGAATTCGCTCGATCCTTCTCTGTCGTATGTCACGATGTCGATCCTGGCCAAGTTCTCATCGCCTTCGAAAGGGGTGAGCAATTCTTCGAACTCGTCGATGGCGATAAGCCTGTCCCCAGCCTTGAACTTGTCTCCAGGTTTGTAGTAGAAGAGCAGATTGGCGTCGGGGTTGCCACGGCCGACTTCTGTCGTGAAGCGGTTGTGTCTCGGGAAGAAGGTGTGGATTCCCAAGTCGTTACCAGCGTCCTTGGATGTTGCCACCGTCACCAGTTGGACGTAGACCTCTTGCGGATCATCGACTCCGGTCGGGAGATCGACGCCGTCACCGTCGGGGTCTGCAATGAAGGTCACCGGCACAGGGAAACCGACTTCTTCGTGTTGCAGTCGGGCGCTTCGGGTGCCGGTGCCGGACCCATTCACTGAGGCGGAGAGGTCCTGTCCCCCGATGGTCATCTCCACCTGCTGACCGGCGCCTGTCCGATGACCAAACCCGTACTGGTCGTACAGGGTGATGGACGCCCTGATCGAAACGTCGCCGTCATCCCTGATGATCACATAGTCGGGTGCCCTTGCCACAGCCTTGTGGGTCTGGGAAGCTTCCTCGCTCCACTCTATGGCGACAACCACATCAGACAGATCGGTAACGCCGGTTTCCTCACCGACATGACTGAAGGTCACCTCATCGACTGTGGTCTGATTGGTGTCAGCCCTTCGGTCTTCGACTCCCTCCAACCTGAATGTCGCCTTGCCCTCCTCATCGGTGGTCAGTCGGACTTCGCCGTGCCTGAGTCGCTGGGCGCCGTCTACAAGCTGCTCCAAGCCCACCTCGAAGTCGAACCCTGGACGGGATAAGGGTCTGTCGTCCCGGTCGACCACCTGGAGAGTGAGAGTCACCCGCCTGGTCCGGGCAAGGTGTACCTTGTTGCCGTCAGCATGTTCCCGAACGTCGGAGGTGACCCTGATCCCTGCCACGTCAGGTTGGGAAGTAACCGCGACGGTGGCTTCGTCCACCTCGTCGGCGTCGAACTGCGTACCGGGGCCAGCGCCGATCCAGGCGTAGTACACCGAAGTAGCCCCTTCGTCAAGCCGGTAGGTGACCCAGATGTTCCCCTCCTGGTCGGTGGCCCTGTCATCGGCGTTCCAGGTGCAGTCGCCGGTCACCAACGCCGGTATGCAGGCTCCTTCCTCGTCCAGCCCCCCGCTCACTAACCCGCTGCTGAATACATCTACCCTCTGGCTTTCGACCGGACCGAAGTCGGGATCTCGCACGGAGACCATCAACACGACTTCGGTGGGTCCGTATTCCGAGATCCTGGCGGCCTTGATGTTCAGACCCGCAGGGCGTAGGCCGGAGTGATCGAGCACAGCAGCCATGAAATCGGCCATGGTGGCGCGGGTAATGTCCACCGAAGGTCTGTAAGTCCCTCCTGTTCCATCATCGACGACCCCCAATTCGTACAGCCGGTTGATAGTGTCGAACGTGTCCTTCAAAACCCCATCCAAGTCGGTGAATGGAGCATCCACCGGCCTGAGGGACGTGTCAACCACATCGGCCGGGGTGTAGCCGAATCGGTAGTCTCCGTAGGCCGGAGGTTCCATCTTGTCCATCAACCGGGCGATGAACAACGCCATCTGCCAACGGGGGACCGGATCAGCGGGCGAGAAGGTCGTGGCCGAAGTCCCCTTGGTAATCCCCAGCCCTGCCAACTGGTTGATGGCAACCCGGGATCCGGCGCTCAGGTGGCCGATGTCAGAGAATCCAAAGTCGCCGGCAGAGGGAATGGCAATCCCGACCCGGCCAGCCAGACGGATCAGGAACAACGCCATCTGCTCGCGGGTCACCGGATCAGCGGGCGAGAAGGTCGTAGCCGAAGTCCCCCTGGTAATCCCGAAGTAAGCGATGCAGTTGACGTTGTCCGCCTGAGACTGATCACCAGGCAGGTCATCGAAGTCGGAGGCCGGTATGTCTTCACAAGCATCAAATGAAGCCAAATAGCTTGGCGAGGGAAAAGAACCATCCACAGCCGAGACCGGTGCAGCAAACACAAGACCGGCCACCAGCAAGAAGGCCGTAACTATCGCTGTATGGCGTCTTGAAGAGAGAAGCACAATGTCCTGACCTGTCGCTAAAGGGAGGGAGGCTCCCCGGGGGGAGCCTCCTTCAGATAGTCGAACGTTTACTGTTTATGAACCGACAGTGCTGACGCGGAAGATGCTGACACCGTCGTCGTCGTAGAACACGATCTCGACAGTACCCGCAGTTCCGCCAGTTCCTGGCTTGATCAGTCCTTCGAACCCATCAAGAGTGATCCGCTTGCCTTCGTCATCGTGGCCGGAGATGCCGTTGATGAAGGTGTCGCCGTCATCGTAGCTGTACAGCGCACCGGTGATGCGGAACCGGTCCTCATCGGCGTAGACCGCAGTGATTGCACCATCAGCGACAGCGACCGTGCTGTCGTCATCGGCGTGTCTCACCGGGACCACCGAGGTGGCAGTAACGGTTGGAGCGCCAGTGAGCGCAACAGGAGTAGCCACTGTTCCTGTGGCATCCTGGAGTGCGTAGGTCACGGGTACGGCGGTGCCCAATTCCCCGTCAAGGGTGCGGGTCCACCTGGCCATGCCTCTGCTGCTCACGGTCCTTATGTCGGAACTGCCATCACCGGTCCCGATGCTGATCAGGACCGAGTTGCCCTTGCCGGCGGGGTTGCCGTACTGGTCGTAGAACGACACCGAGGATCGGACGGTCACCTTGTTCTGGCCGCTCAAGAAAGCGTAGTCATCAGTGCTTCCCTTACCGGAACCCTGCGCTTCCCGAGTCACCGGGTCGGTGACTGCGTCAATCGTGACCAGCGTCGGGTCGGAGTCCGTCCAGAAGATCGTGGCTACCACGGTCTCACCATTATCGCTTACTGCAACAGTCCCATTTCCGGTATCAGCACCCGTAGCAGGCGCAATGGGGGGATCGGCGGTACTGCCGTCCACATTGGAACTGAACGTAATCGTGTCGATCCGGTCAGGATCGTTGTTCTCCTTGGTGGACTTCGGACCGGATGTGGTATAGGTCACCATACCGTCATCATCGGTCTTCATCGCAGCAGGCGCCGGATACAGGGTGGCGGTGCCCTGTGCGACGCCGATCTTGACCTCCACACCGGACTTGGCCACAGGTTCGCCGTCACCGTCGACCAACTGCGCGGTGAGGGTGACACTGCTTGTGGCGTCGATGTCCACCGTGTTCTTATTGCTGGAGTTCTCGTTGATGTCAGTAGTGACCTTCAGTGCCACAGCATCGGTGGTGGAAGACAGAGTGACCGTCGCATGGGTGGACGTGTCGACGTCGAAGTCGTTCTCATCGGCGTCAGAATCACCCATCCACGCGTAGTAGGTGTTCATCTTCCCGTTGGTGATATCACCATCCTGGAAGATGTTGCCCGAAGCGTCGGTCAACGACTCGTCATCGCTCCACGCACACTCAGAAGCCGTCGAGCAGCCACCGTCCTCGTTGAACGCGCCAACCGTCATGCTGTCGAAGACCTTGACGGACACATCGACCATCGGCATGAACATCTCATCCCGATACGACACAGCGATCGTGGAATCGAACTCTCCGAAGCCCCCAGTCTTGGAAGCCTGGATGCTCACACCGGCCGGCCGAGCGTTGGAGTGATCCAACACCGCGGCCATGAAACCAGCCATCGACGCACGAGTGATCAGAGCCGACGGACCATAAGCCGTGTCAGAAATACCCGAAGCAACACCCAACTCCCACAACGCACTGATCGCGTCATAAGCAGACTTGGTCACAGAGCCAAGATCGGTGAACGGCGACATCACCGTCTTGTCGGGCAGATCATCATCGTCGTCACCGTCAGCAACGTCTATCACCTTTTCGGGCGTGTACCCGTACGCCGTATCCCCGTCCATCATCGGGGTCATCTTGTCCATCAACCGAGAGATGAACAACGCCATCTGACCACGAGTCACCGAATCGGCAGGCGAATACGTGGTAGCCGAAGTACCCATGGTGATACCCAGATCGGCCAACTGATTCACAGCCGTCTGCGACTCCATCGACAGGTCACCGATATCGGTGAAACCCGCATCATCCGGATCGGACGCCATCTCAATGCCGACCAGGCCGGCCAGACGGGTCAAAAACAGGGCCATGTGCTCCCGGGTCACCGACATCAACGGCGAATAGGTGGTCGCCGAGGTGCCCTTGGTGATCCCGTAATAGGCGATACAGTCGATGTCACCGGCGTTGGCATGACTCATCGGAACATCCTCGAAGCCCGACGAAGGCACCATACCGCAGGCGTCGAAAGTCGCCTTGTAGTCCATCTTCGGATCGTCATCAGCAGCAACAGCAGGCACCGCGACCAGCACACTGGCCATCAAAGCAAGCGCCGAAAGCACCGCTACATGACGCCGAATACGGCTGAAAGTAGCAAACATAAGTAAGCTTACCTCCTCTAAATAGATTGCAATCTTTCCTTGGCCGGGAGCCTGCAACTCAACAAACGCCACAAACTCTCCCGACATACACCAAGACAAACAAACCCTCGAATCGTTACATCTTGCTCTCGAGGGATTGGCCTCGTCTCTTGGGCAGAGTAGCGATCTTCCTCACTGCCGCAAGTCGCATTCCAGGCAGGGCGCGGGTGACCCCAGGAACATCTTCGACGAGAAGCACGTAAGACCGATCCTCCCCCCTTCACCCGGTACACCCCGGGCCAGCTGCGAGCTGAGGCGTCGTCGACCCGGTAGAGACCCTGGAGCTAGACGCCACCGAGTCCCCCGAAAGCCTTGCGTGGCAGTAGCTGTGTCGACAGCATTGATCAACCCCGTAGACGCCCCAGAACATGGGCACTCTCTCCTCAGTTCTCGACCAAACCCGCCGTGAGCCGTTGCCGGGGACTATTCCATGGTGGTTCGGCCCGCCTGCGGTATGGTTGGATGAGGGTGGTCTGTGTTCTTGCACTCAACGCCAGAAGCCCTCCCCGTCACGGAACAGGTAATGATCACCAACTACCGGACATACGCCTCTCACCTTCGCGAACTGCTTTCGTCTATAGCGGATGACGGGGTGGACAGCCACATGGCAGCCCTGTCGAACGCCGTAAACGGCCAGGCCGCCGCTGAACTCAGAAATCTGGTGGAACTGCAGACGCGTCGAGAACAGGGCGCCTTCTTTACTACGAGTGCGATACGGGCCAAAGCCATCCCAACACCGCCACACGACGACGCTGGAGAAGTTGTCTATTTCGATCCCGCCTGCGGCGCCGGCGACCTGCTGATCGAATCCGCTATGAGGCTTCCGGTTTTCGACAGCCTGGGAGCGACTGTCCACCACTGGGGTAAACGCCTTCTGGGGTGCGATGTTGAACCGATCTTTGTGGAGACCGCCAGGCTGCGATTGTTCTTGGCGGCGGTCTACCGAACAGGACAGGCCACCCCCGGGGACATGCCGCGGGACGCGTTCCCGTGGGTAGTGGTCGGCGACGGCCGCTCCCAAAAGAGCCTGGCGAGCCGGAGCCGCCATATCGTCCTCAATCCGCCGTTCGGATATGTGGACGTCCCCGAGGAAACATCGTGGGCCGGAGGTCGTGTCTCCGAAGCGGCCGTTTTTCTGATCCGGGTTCTGGAATATGCGCCGAAGGGCGTGTCCATTACCGCCATCCTCCCGGACGTCCTTCGGTCGGGCACTCGATACGGGAAGTGGCGTTCCCTGATCGAGTCGATGATGGACATCTCGGACATCGACATCTGTGGGGTGTTCGATGAAGAAACCGATGTTGACGTGTTCATCCTTCGCGGCACCAAGTCCGATTCCGGAGCCGAACCCGTGCAGTGGACGCCCCGACATCACGGAGCTTCGGTTGGCGACTTTTTCGACGTGTGTGTCGGAACGGTCGTGCCGCACCGAGACCCCGAAACAGGGCCTCGGCACCCGTTCATTTGGCCGAGACGTCTACCGCTTTCCGGATCGTTCAATCCTGACGGGGAGTGGAGGAGGTTCAGCGGCCGGACATTCGATCCTCCGTTCGTGGCGATCCGTCGCACATCCCGGCCTGGTCAGAAAAGGCGGGCGGGCGGTGTTTTGGTGGTCGGCGACCGTCCGGTGGCGGTTGAGAACCACCTGCTGGTGGCAACCCCCAAGAACGGCGCCGAGTCTTCATGCCACAACCTGATGGATGTGTTGGCCGACCCCCGAAGCCGGGATTGGTTGGACCAACAGATCCGCACCAGGCATTTGACCGTATCAGCGATCAGCCGCCTGCCGTGGCTGGACGAAACCGCTGATGTCTGAGACGCTCCGGTTTGCGCCGTCGATTCTCGCCAGGCTGGGCGAGGAACTCGTATCCCATCCTGACCAGGGCATCATTGAACTGGCGAAGAATGCGTACGACGCCGATGCGCGCGTGTGTCGGGTGACGCTGTCGGAGACGACTCGACACGGTGGGAAGGTAATCGTCTCCGACGACGGGGATGGCATGACCGCTCAGCAGATCCGCGCCGGGTGGCTGGTGGTCGGGCGCTCCGAGAAGGATCCGCGGGAGAGAACGAGGCTGGGCAGGCTGCCGGTGGGAGAAAAAGGACTGGGCCGACTCGCCGCGCTGAGGCTCGGGAGGAGAGTTGTCCTGGAGACCAGGCCGCGGGATGAACCGGGAACCGAGTATCGCATGGAGATCGACTGGAGACTCTTCGATGACGTTCCAGTGGTGGAGGATGTGGCTCTTGAGATCGAGAAAAGGCCCACATCGGGAGCATTCGGGACGTCAATCGCCATTAGTGACCTGATGAGCCCTTTGGGACGGATGGACACCAAACGCCTGGCTCGCTCGTTGATTCTCCTGGCCGATCCATTCGAGTCGCAGCGAAGTTTCAGCGCCGAGTTGATCAGCGATGACTTCCGAGACTTGGCGCAATTGGTGAGAAGCGGGTACTTCACCGAAGCCAGCCACCGGCTCCGCGCCGAGTTGGGTACAGATGGCCGGGGATCTGCCGCTGCATTGGATAGTCGAGGGAATGTGAAATGGAAAGCGGATCACGACGATCTGCGGCGCTCCGGCGTTTACCGGGCGCCCCCGGCAACATTCGAACTCTGGGAGTTCACTCTCAACGACGCTTCGTTCGCCGACAGAACCGCTACCGTGGGGGAAGTCCGAAACTGGCTTCGCGAGGTTGGAGGGGTGCATCTCTATAACTGAGGTCTGCGCGTACATCCCTACGGCGACCGGGGCCATGACTGGCTGGAGATGAATCTACGACGGGTGCGAAGCCCCGAGGAGCGCCCATCGACCAACAACTCCATCGGGCTGGTCATTGTGGACGACACCGAGGAGATGCTCCTCGCAAAGACCGACAGGTCCGGTTTTGTCGAGAACGACGCCTTCTCGGAACTGCGAGCGTTCGCCGGCGACGCGCTCGATTGGATGTCCCGCCGCCGCGTCAAGGAACGAGACCGCAAACGCAGAAAACGACGAGTGCGGCGTAAGGAACGGTTGGAGGAGGCCATCAAGGGCATGGAGGAAGCGGTGGCCGGGGTACCGGAAAACCAACGCAAGGGCGTGGAGGAGGCATTGGCCCAACTCAACCAGGAGGGTCATCGCGAGCGCCAGGCAATCCTGAGCGACCTTCAGTTGTATCGCACTCTCAGCACCGTCGGAACGACGGCATCCGTCTTCGCCCACGAGGCGGACGGACCCCTCACTCGTATTCAGCGACTGGCAGGAGCTATCGAACGCCGAGGCAAACAAGCCCTTGGCGACGTCTACGCCGACTCCCTGGGAAGCCAAGTCGGTTTACTGCGACGAGCCACCAAGGCTCTGCGAAGCTTCGTCAGGATCCCGCTCACTCTGCTGCAACGCGAAAAACGCAGGGTCGGCGTGTTCAAAGTACACCAGGTCATCGACAGCGTGCTCGAACTCTTTGCTCCGTTCCTGGAGAATTCCGACGTAACAGTGAAGACGGAATACGTAGGCACGTCGCCGCAGATCTGGGGGCGGCCGGCATCGTTGGAATCCATCCTGGCGAACCTGATCACCAACGCAATCCGCGCTTTCCAGGATTCCGACAAACTGATCGAGGGCCGCGAACTGCTGATACGCACAGTGGAGTCGGGTGGTCACCTTCTGATTTCTGTCAAGGACAACGGTCCGGGAATCCGCAACATCGGCAGAGCCGATATCTGGAGCCCCGGCCAGACAACGACGCCCGGTGGAACCGGGATCGGCCTTACCATCGTTCGCGACGAGGCGGCAGATCTGGGAGGCAGCGCCCATTTGGCCTCCGATATCGGCCAAAAGGGAGAAGAGTTCGTGGTAAAACTCCCACTGTTCGGAGTGAAGTGATGCGGGTCGCGATCGTCGACGATGTCGTCGATGAACGGAGGACGCTGCAAGGAGAGCTCGAGGAAGCCGGCCACCATGTGATTTCCCGAGAGGCGCCGCTGCCTTCCCTGGATGTCCTGTCCGCATGGCTGGTGGAAGCGGAGACCGAAGCCTTCATTTGCGATCAGCGGCTCTCTGTCTCCAACTATGCGCCGTTCCGTGGAGCCGAGGCGGTGCGTCGCGCTTTCCGTTCTCTCCGGTTGCCCTCACTCCTTGTCAGTTCATACATCCACGATGAAATGTCAGCGATCAGGCCCTGCAGAGCTGACGTGCCGGTGTTGATCGGGAAGGACATGCTCGATCCTTACCTGATCAACAAAGGTTTCGCCCTTGTCAAAGCAGAATTGGAAGGCGACATCCCCATCCAGAGGATCCCACGAAGAACGGGGATTCACATCAAATCGGTCGATGCTCCGGGTCTTGGCCGGATGGAGGCGATAGTGCCCGGGGTGGAATGCAAGCAGTGCAGTGGAATTACCGTTGAGCATGATCGAAGACGACGGCCTGAGGGAAAACGTACGCAGTAGGAGAGTCGAGTGGATGATCGCCAAGGTCAATATCGATGCGGAACTGGCCGAGGACCTGTTCCTCGTGCACTTCGAGCAGGCTCCGGATCCAGCGGGAGTGTGGGAGAGAATGTGAGTCCCGAATTGCTTATTTTGGATGTCGCACATGGCAATTGCGCCATTGTGATCGGCGAAGAATCGCTGAGCGAGGCCTTCGTGTCTACCACGCCGGACGCGTCGCCGTCCACCAAAACGATCAGGTACACCCGCTCCCCACCCTTGGAGCGCACCCATTGAAGCTCCCGTGGGAATCGCTGCCGTACGAAATACTCAGCCGATCCCCGACCCGACGGCGACTGCTCGATTCGCAGATCTCGCGGGTTCCAACTCATCTTTTTGAGGAAACGAACAACGAACGCCTGGTGTTGCTGGTCTTCGCAGAGCAGGACTCCCCGGATATTCCTGCTCACGTATCCCAGCCCCGCGCCACCAGCTCGGATAGCTTGAGGCCCCCCGGCGACGCCTGCTGACCGACCGGTCGTGCGGTGGTGGCGCCGGAGGCGTTGCGCCGCAGGATCAGTCCGCAGTTCGGCCCGAGGTAGTCGATCATCTCTGGATGGTGCGAACAGATAACGGCCTGGGAGGGTGTCTCCTCACACAACTCGAGCATTGCCAACAGCCACGGTTGGATCTCGGGAAGCGCCACACAGTTGTCCGGCTCGTCCAGGAACATCGAGATACCATCGCCGCCGCGCAGGTGCAGTAATCCGTAAAGAACCACCAGTGCCCGCTGCCCGTCGGAGAGTTCATCGAAGCTGAGCCAGTAACGCTCGGTGCTATTGCCACTTCCGTTTGTGTCGGCGAAGCGAAGTCTCAACTCTCGCGTGTCGACGCCGACCGGTTTGAGGTGAAGACTGTCAAAGCCGTCTATCACAAGTTGCAGAGCTTCTTCATGAGAGCGGGCCATACCTGGGCTCTCCAGAACGGCGTTGCGATACCATGCCACAAAGTTGTCGGCGTAGCGCCCCAGGAGTCGGTCCGCTCGGGATGACTCAGCACGGAGGCCGTAGGGCCGGATGGTACAGACCACGGTGTCGCGGACGGTGTTCAGGAAGGCCGTGAGCCGTGTGTTGACAGGTTGTTCAACGACACGTGCGAGAGCAGACTCGCTCCAGTCTGTCTTATACCCGGGTCCCTCCGATCCATCGTCACGGTACAACTGCACCTCTCCCATATCGAAGTCGAACAGCACCGTGCCGTCCCCACCCTTCAGCGTCTCCCGGGCAACCCGGGAACCGATATCGGGATCGTGTTCGACTCGGAGCAAATAGGTTAAGCTCTCGCTGCCCGCCCTCACCTGGAGCTTGAATTGTTGGTGCCGATGGGTCTGCCAACGGGTCAGTGTGGATAGAGGAAATGCTACGGGGTCGGTGACTTTGACTTCTCCCGCCAACAGCCTGCGAATTCCATAAACCACATCCAATACCGCTGTCTTACCGGATCCGTTTGCTCCGAGAAGCAGCGTGGTCTCTTGCAGCCGCAGGTCGAAGTCAACCAGGCATTTGTAGTTCTCGATCAAGAGACGTTCCAGCACAATTGACATGGTATCTCGCCCCATTACCTTGGATCTGGGCCCTGTACGAAGGTGCTTGGGGCTGATCGCCCGCCACGCCGGGGTGGGCTACTGTCCCGTGCTCCCTGATGGCCCTCTCTTCTGCAAAGGGCGCACACCCCCAGGGATAGAAGACAAGGGCGAGGCGCCACCTCCCGACCTGCTGCCCATCCCCACCTCTGAACCAGCGGAATACAGGTGCGCCCCCAAACCACAATCCCACCCTCGACACGGCCCCGGCGGGATCAGCGGGCTTTCCAGACTCTTTGGAAGAGGTCTATCCAGTTGTGGCCGAGGATCGCCTCCATGGCGTCGGAGGGATAGCCCCGCTTGATCAGTTCGTTGGTGATGTTGGGAATCTGGACGGGCGTCTCCAGGCCGATGGGGTAGGTTCCGGAATCGTCGGGGTAGTCCTCGATGCTCCACTCCCCCGAGGCGATCATCTCGGCGTGGATCTCGGGGCTGAGAAAGCAGAAATCCAGCCCCAGCCCCACCTGGTCGGGTCCGATCAGGTCGACCAGGTAGTCGACGTGGTCCACCAAGTCGGAGACAGTGGCGCCCTTGCCGCCCTGTTTCAGGAAGGCCGGGTAGGCGTTTACTCCAACCAGACCTCCCAGGTCGGCCACCGCTCGGATCTGTTCGTCGTCGATGTTGCGGCGATTCTTGCACAGCGCCAGGGGGTTGGAGTGGGAGAACACCGGCGGCGAGGCGGAGGCGCGCATGGCGTCGAAGGTGGTGCGGCGACCGGTGTGGGAAAGGTCGACCACCATCCCCAGCCGGTTCATCTCCCTTATCACCTCCCGGCCGAACGGGGTGAGCGGGCCGTCCCCGGGCTCCAGGCATCCGTCTCCCACCAGGTTGGTCCGGTTGTAGCAGACCTGGACCATCCGCAGGCCCTGTCGGTGGAACCGCTCGTAGTTGGCCAGATCGTCTCCCAAGGGGAGGGTGTTCTGGAAGTGGATGATCACTCCCAGCCTTCTCGGAAGAGGGAACTGGTCGAAGTCGGAGGGTTCATTGACCGCGATCAAACGATCGTCTTCGGTCAACCACCGGTCCCATTGCTCAAGCAGATCCTGGGTCTCGGCGGGGCCCTCCCAGTTGGCCACGGTGGGAACCGCGATGTCCACCCCTCCCTCAATCCAGCCGTCCCAGGCGTCGGGGTCGGTCATCAAAGGGCAGACCCCGTCGACGACCGTCATCTGATCAGAATGTAGCTGAAGCCGGACCCGTATATCAGCACGTCGATGTCCTCCATGCCGTTGACCCGGTCTCTCCACTCCTCCTCGAACTTGGCGATGCTCACGTCGTCACCGCCACCGGCGATCTGAAGACGGTCGGCGCTTCCGTAGCTCCACAGGGTGAAGAAAGTGCGGAACTTGCGATCAGGGGCGTACAACTCCACGGCATCGAGTGTCACGCCTGCGGGGATACTCCCGCCCAATGTACGATCCTTGAGTTGCTCGAATTCATTCTCGTCGTTGGCGTCGCGCACGATCCACACAACTATCTTCTCCGAAGCCACATACCTGATCTCCCCCGGATCCAAGGTGTCATCGGTGCCAGCACTGGTACCTCGGTCGCTGAAGATCTTGGGCTCGACCACCACCAGGAAGTCGTTACCCGTCTGTTCAGCAACCGGGATCGTGATGTCCACATCATAGGTAAGACTCCTGCGGCTGATGGTCATCGTCTCATCTTCTTCCGCCGTTAGCGAAGACGCAGCTAACACGTATTCGGTGCCCTGGCCAGTGGGCCGCGGCGCTTTATAAAGTGTGTAATCGAGTTTGGCGGTCAGGTCGGTGCCGGTCCTTCCCGTGTAGCGATCGCTGGTGCCCCGCAGCGGCTCCCCGTACTGGTCGAACAGATCGTATTCCACGGTGAACTCGATCTTGGTGCCGCTCCTCTGCTGATACAGCTTGAAGTCGGGCTTGGCGGAGACCAGGATGGAGTCGCTCTCGCTCCAGGCGATCTCGATCCTCTCGCTGGGGCAGCAGTCGGAATCGATGGTCACGGTGTCCCGGCGCTCGTTCCGGGAAGGGCCGTCCAACTCGAAGACCGCCCGGCCTCTCCGGTCGGTTGTCACCACGCTGTCATCGGTCGAGTCCCGGCCTATGAGCACAAGGTCGATATCCGGCGTCGGCTCATTGCCGCTGGTCGTCTCGTCGGCGTCCAATCTTATCTCTCGGCTCTCCACCTCGATATCTATCTCCACCCCCTCTCTCTCCAGGCGGACTCCGTTCTCGTCCCTGAGTTCGATGGTGAACTCCACCGACGAGCGGCGATCCAAGTCGACTATGTACGCGCCGTCGCCCCCGACCCGGGCGGCGTTGACGGGCACGTCGTGGGTCACGAACAGGCTGTCGGCGTCTTTCTCGGAGGTTGCCTGGGCCTTGGAGAAGACCACGGTGTCGTCGTCGAAGACGGCCCCGTTCCGGCGACCGATCCAGGCGTAGACGGTCATGGTCTCTCCCGGGGTGGCGTCGAAATCGACGAACAGATTGCCGTCGTCCCGGCCGGTGGTGTCGTCGTCATCGTCCCACACGCAGTCTCCCTGGCCCAGGATCACGGCGTCGTCACAGGTGCCGTTCCTCTCCAGCCCCCCGTCCGGGTCGTCGGTGTAGAACCAGTCCACCACCCGGTTGGCGGAAGGGGCGAAGGTGTCGCTGCGGACCGAGATCATCACCGTGATCTCGAAGTCCTCCCTGCCCTGGGTGGGCGTCACCTGGACCATCACCCCCTGGGGACGCAGATTGGAGTGGTCCAGGATGGCGGCCATGAACTCGGCCATCGCCGAGCGGGACATGTCGGTGTTGGGGCCGTAGATGCGGCTGGAAAGCCCGCTGGCCACCCCCAGTTCGTACAGGTGGGTGACCGCGTCGTTCACGGAGTGGGTGACGTTGTCCAGGTCGCGGAAGGGTGACAGTATATCGAAGTTCTCGTCATTTCTGTCGACGTCGTCCGGCGTGTAGCCGAAGGCGGTCCGCCCGTCCGCCACCGGGTCCATCAGGTCCATCAGCCTCTGGAGAAACAGCGCCATCTCGCCCCGGTTCACGTTCCGGGCCGGCGCATAGGTGGTGGCGGTGGCGCCGATGGTGATCCCCAACTGGTATATCTGGCTGATGGCCTCCCGGGAAGCCGCATCCAGGTCCGATATGTCGGTGAAGGGCGTATTGCCGGCGGAGGGAACGTCTATGCCCACCAGCCTGGCCAGCCTGACCAGAAACAGCGCCATGTGCTCGCGGATCACCGGGGCGTCCGGTGAATAGGTGGTGGCCGAGGTGCCCTTGGTGATCCCGTAGTAGGCGATGCAGTCGATGTCGCCGGCGTTGTCATGACGGGACGGGACGTCGACGAAATCGGCGCCGGGTATCACATCCTCGGGACAGGCCTCGAAAGACGCCGGGTAGCTGGGTTCCGGATCGGTGGACTGGGCGCTGCCGGGCACGGCCACCAGAAGGCCGGCGAGGAGAGACAGGGCTACCAGCACCCCGACCGGGCGTTTCCATTTTTTGAAGATCGTCATGGAGATTCTCGACACTTTCGAGTGCCGGTACCGCCTTGGCGCCGGCAACGTTCGGTCCTGCGGATTATAGGAACAAAAAGCCACAAACTATGGGAACCAAAAGCGAAGCGGCCACTCGCATCAGCCTCGAACCATCAATTCTACGCGCCCACCCGTAGAGAGAGCGCCGCCACCACGCATGGTCCGGTTTGCCGGGGCCCCACACCATGGGCCTTCTACTCTTTTCTGCAAGGTCGAACTCCCGCCGGGACCCTGGAAGAGCACCGGCCTCGGGGGTCGCCGCCCGACCGGGGGTCCCGACTCCCGGCGGGGCGGCGCCCCTTTTGTGGGGATGAATTGGGGGTTGTCTATTTGGTCTCCGGTGACCATACTGGTGTGTGTAAGAGTCCGTGGGGGAACATGGCGAACGGCCCGAAGGAGGGAATGTGATGTCAGCAGGCGCGTTGGTTGCCGAGGATGACTGGACGGGAAGGCCCGCCACCAAGGCGACCTGATGCTACTGAAAACCGACCTGGAGCACAAGATCAACCGAATGGGATCAGACCTGGGCGCCAAAATCGACCGAATGGGATCAAACCTGAGCGCCAAGATCGACCGAATGGGATCAGACCTGAGCGCCAAGATCGACCGAATGGGATCAGACCTGAGCGCCAAGATCGATCTGGCGGTGGCCGACTTGGAGGTGAAGATGGCCGAGTTGCATCGGCGCCAGGCGCGTACGACCTGGCTGGCGGTGGCAACGCTGGGAGCAGTGGGGATCCTGTTGCAGTTCTTTTAGGGGTCGACTCAAATGGTTTGCAGCTTGATCGGTCCGCATCTGTTGCTGAAGGGCGGAATCCCGACCATGGCCGCAGACCCTGCCGACCACCCTTGGGCTCACGCCGACATCATCCGACTCGTAGACTCAAACTGAACCGCTACCTACAGTTGTGGGCGTTGACGGAATCGAACCGCCGAAACAGCATCCCCACAGTGGTGTGTCTGCTAAATCCGTGGGCGGGTGGGCGTTCACGCAGTGCTTGCTCAATACACTCGTCGCCGCGCCCGCACTCTACAAGATTATTAGACAGACATACCACAGGTCAACGGCTCGCGGAGAGCCGGTTCGGCAGGAACCCTGATAGGCATGGCGCCTTTCCGCACACGCCCTGTTCTACGGGATCGAAAGGAAAACGAGTCCCGGGGAGAGTCAACTAGTCTGTAGCCCAAACGAACCGGAGCGGAAGGAAGCCCTTGTGGCCCAACCAGCGTACGCGTCCCACATAGACGACGACGGGTACAGAGTGGTTGAATACCCACCTCCAACCGAAGATGCGGTACGGACGGCCATCATAGAAGCCGTCGAAGGCTATCGGAGAGTTTTTGGACAAAGGTTGTTCCAAGTCTGGATTTTCGGCTCGCGTGCCACCAAGACCCACCGCCCCGACTCGGATGTGGACTTGCTGGCTGTACTGCATCGAGAGGGACCGATTACCTCAGATTTGGATCTGTTGAGTTCCGTCGCAGATCCCATTAGGCGGTCCTTGGGAGTGTTCATTGACGGCCATCCCACCACCAGGGAACAGTTAGAAAACGCCGACGATGACTTCCATTACTTTGTCAGACGAGAAGGACAACGTGTCGATGCATGAAAGAGACATCGTTTCGTTGATGGAATACAGCCACAGGGACCTATCCGACTCTCGGGAGCAAATAGGAAAGGGGTCATATCCAAAGAGCATCCACGACAGTTACTTCGCCGTCTTCTATGCCGGAAAGGCGCTGCTTCTTCACCTGGGGACCAGATCGAAAAGTCACAGGAGTGTTCAAGCGGGCATTGACGAGGCTGTTGACAGGGGATGCGTTCACCCGTCTTGGAGAGGAGTGCTGAAAACTCTCCACGATCGACGTAACGAGGCTGTGTACCGATACGCAAGACGCAACTGGACAGTTGCGGACGCTGAAGACACTTTGAGAATCGCCGAAAAGTTTGTCGGGCTTGTCGAGGAATCTCTAGCCTCCAAGTAGCAAGCCCTCTTACCTGGAAAAAACGGCATGGCGTACGTATGCAGGGTTAGTGACTCTCCTTAGCGATCCCTTGACATATAATATACCATAGACGCGACATAAGACTAGCCATTGGAAGGACGAGTGCAAAATGGCCACGCATGCTTTGCTCTTGAATCATCTCTACGAGGGGTCGGTGGTGGACACAGCTGACCTTGCCCGTGTTAGCGCAACTCATCCTCGAAGCGTCATTCGCTGGCAAACGCAGGAAACCAAGCCGCGTCGCCGGGCCGAAGAACGCTTGTTGGAGCTACGGGCGGTTGTCGACTTGGCGAGAAGCGTTATGCACGACGACGCCGCTCGCTTCTGGATGCGTTCCCCTAACCAAGATCTCGACTACAAGAAACCGCTGGACCTTGTCGCAAGCGGGGAATATGAGCGGGTCATCGACCTTCTACTGGCATTAGCTGAAGGCATCACCACCTGAGGTGCCTTCGTTTGATCCGAAATCCGTCACTCGAGTTAGTGAGCGCTCCCTCGACGCTATAGGATACCGTCACCAGGCTCCCGGGCGTAGCCCCAAAAGCGGAGAGGGCGCCCGCCGCCTTGGAGGTCGATACAACCCGCCTCATAGCTTTCCGGTCCTCTATCTCTGCACGACCCTACCCTGCGCTTCAGCCGGTCCTGGACCTGACGGATGATACGATCCTCAGCAATCTCGGCCTTCAGACACAAGACCTGATCCGTGATGACACAGACGGGACCCCAGATCATCGTCGCATTACCCTTCCCGCCTCTATGCCCCCCACGCCCCTCCCACCTCTTGCTCTGTAGGAGTTTCGTCGTCCCGATTCCGTCGGCGCCGCTTTTTCTCAGGCATAGAGGCATCAACGATACCAATGTTGACATGATTCCAGACCCACCGTACAGCCTGGCCTTGGTGGCCTGTGGACCACCACCCCTCACCTGCGGCTCTACATGAGGCTCCACATTTGGGGGCTCCCTTGTGACGACGAGAAGGTCAAAGAGGCGAGAGCAACTCCTATCAGAACACGCGGCGGGTACTTACAATCGAGACTATGAGATCGTCCGTGTCCCCAGCAGCACCCGCACCTCACGGCTCTGTAGCGAAGAGAAGACAGCCAGAGCCTGCGAGCGATGCCGTCGAGGTACGCATGACCTTCCGCCACCTGTTCGACGTGTGGGATAGAGAAACCTTCATTCACTCTTGCCCAGACGAGATATATGGACACTGGGCATACAAACAGATTTTGGGGCTCGGCGAACCTGCCATTCCTTACATGCTGGGAGAGTTGCAAAGAGGCCGCTCCAAACTCGTGGTGGCCTTGGATTCCATAACAGGAGAGTCTCCCGTCCGGGGTACGCAACCGACCACGGATGATGTAACTGCAGCGTGGATGGACTGGGGAGAAGCAAAGGGGCATGTCCCTACCATCGCGTGAGGGCACAATAGTTAGAGCGCAGCTACCAGACCGACTTGCATGAAAGTGAGAAGTGTCCGCTCCCCTTTCAAATCGGCTTGTACATGGCGTGAAAGACCAAGCAACCAGGAACTTCCAGACCCAAAGCATCACAGAACTCCTGCCACTCCACGCTTAAGTCCTGTCTCAGACCGGAATTTGGCGGGTCAGGGGGTTGGGTGGACGGTCATTGGTGTGTTGACCTGGGGTTTTGTGTTGTGAGGGACTGGTTCCGTAGGTTAATGTAGTGGCGACATAGTGTTGGTGGGATAGGGTGCGGTCTGCTAATATTGTGGGATATGTTCGTAAAGACCACCCGCCGTCGGAGGGGCGACAAGGTGTATGAGTACCTGTCGTTGGTGGAATCGGTACGCAAAGGGTCGAAAGTCGGTCACCGGACTCTTCTTCGCCTGGGAGAGGTCACCGCGTTGCGCGATACCGGACAACTGGGACGCATCATTTCGGCGTTGGAACGCCACCTGCACAAAGAACGCGTCGATATCGACGGGTTAGCGGCCGAGCAGGCACCGGCAGCAGGAGGCGTAGCAGCCGCAGAAGCGGTGTGGGACCAGCTGGGTCTCGGCGGGTTCTTCTCCCAAATAGGCACAAGACGAGGCGCTGGGGCTTTGGAGCATGCGGTGTTCGCGATAGTGGCCAACCGGCTGGTGGATCCCTGTTCCAAACGTCGCCTGCCCGAATGGACAACCGATGACGTGGTCATGCCGGCCGGGTGGTCGGCGCCGTCGCTTGACCAGTACTACCGGGCCCTGGACGCCGTAGCCGATGTCAAATCAGAGACCGAGGAGCATCTTTATCGACGGTTATGTGATTTGACCAACCTCAACCTGCGGCTGGTGTGCTATGACCTGACGTCCACCTATTTCGAAGGTTCCACCCGACCATCCCAGCGTTTTCCGTCTCGAGTGTTCGGATATTCGCGGGATCATCGTCCGGACCGACCCCAGATAGTGATCGGTCTGTTGTGCACCACCGATGGGATCCCGATAGCCCATCATGTGTTCGCGGGTAACACCAACGACGCGTCCACCCTATCAGAGGTGTTGGGTGATCTGGCCAAACGGTTCGCGGTGGGCCGGATCTGTGTAGTAGCGGACCGGGGTCTCATATCGGGCGCCAACCTGGAAACAGTCGCCCAAGCCGGGTACGATCACCTGTTGGCCACCAGGCTACGCCGCGACCGGATCACCTCCCAAGCGCTGGCCGCTGTCGACCGGGACACGGTATGGGTCGATCTGCCCCAACCCGGCAACAGGGCCACAGATATCACCCTCGCAGACGGTACCCGCACCGTCGTGGTCGAGTCCGACGCCCGTGCTCGGCGGGACACCCAACGCACCGCCCAGATCATCCAAACAGCCGAAACCCGGCTGTTGGCGTTGGAACGCCGCGTCCGCGCGGGTGGGGTCAAAGACCCCGCCAAGATCGGCAGAGCCGCCCAAAGAATCCTCGGCACAGGGCGGGTCGCCCGGTTGTTCGATCTGGAGATCGGCCCGGGGCGTTTTCTCTACCACTACAACGAAGACAACCATGCCTACGAAAAGCTGTTGGCGGGTCGCTACGTGCTGACCACCAGTCTCACCCCCGCCCAAGCCGACACCACCCAAGTCGTGGCCGCCTACCACCAACTGCAAAACGTCGAAAACAGGTTCCGGGTCCTCAAAGACTTCCTACGACTACGACCGGTAAGACACTGGACCGAACAACGAGTCCGCGGGCACGTGGCAGTCTGTGTTTACGCCGCCCTCATGGAAACGCTCATCACCCGCGCTCTCACCCAAGCCGATGTACGGGATCCCGACCTCGACCACCAACACCTCACCGCCGCCCGGGCACTAAGGATGCTCAACCGTATCCGCCGGGTGAACCTGACCGCAAACAAGCACCAGATCACACTCACCACCCGACGCACCCCACTCCAAACCCGGACCCTCGCCGCTATCGGAGTCGATACCCGCACCTGGGACAAAGCCACCATCACCCAACCCTAAAAAGGGTCCAAAACCACCGAATGTAGTGGAAACACCATCCACACGCATGCCCCCTGACCAGGCAAAACACCAAACCACCCGCCAAATTCGGGTCAGACCTATCTCAAGTTTGTGGTTTTGTCCCACGACCAGAGCAGCCAAAGTCAAACAGGTACCGTATTCGCTGTCGGCATCAGGGGAAGGGTTGGGTTCGAGTATGAGCAACTTCGAAACGTCTGTTGCTAACGCAGCACGTATCGTCTCCTCTGTGACACCCCAGTTGGAAGCGGAATCACTGAACTCCAACCACACATCGTCAGGATCGGGCCAGAACACGGGGCCTTTCACGGTTAGAACATTCAGTATGGGGTCGGATGGGTGGTAATAACAAGGCACGCCACAACCAAAGGCTAATGACTCGAAGCCAGCCAATCAGGCTAGTCTGCTAAAAGGGGGATACCGTTGGGGACTTCGTCGATGTCCCAGCTAGATAGACGATCTAGTAGATGGGAACGGTAAAACCGAGATACTGTTTCTCTCTGGTCTTCTGAGAATCCGCACTTGTCTAGTATGTCGTCGATTGTGTCGGTGAACAAGTTCACACCTACAGGTTCGCCCGTCTGTTTATGCGGCACAGACACCCACGGATCCGGTGTCGTTCCGACATCTTCCCGCAAATCCCGGCCCGGAGGGTAGACCCGATTGTTGCGTTCCCTGATCCTATGAATTAGGCCTTCTTTCATAGCATCGGACACAGACGAAGCTGAACGTTTCACCACCATAAAAGCTCATTGTAGCCATTGCTGCCGAGCATACGCACCCTAGGAGGCTGCTGAGTATTGGTGTTGGGGTGGTGGTGGGTCACTGGGCTTGATCTCGAAGAGCGGAGCGGTGGGCGCGCCGGTTCTGGGGGTGGTGGCCGGTGTCCTCCAGTGTTTGCTTGTTCTCTGGTGGGGTTCCCCGGTTTTAGGTGGGGTTGGTGGCCCATCCGGTGTTGGTGGGGTGCAGTCCGAGGTTGATGAGCCTGCGCAGGTTGATGGCGGCGACGCCGGTGCGATTCACCCGTGAAGTATGGAGAATCCAAGCCAATCTAAACCGGGTCCTGGACCTGACGGATGATACGATCCTCAGCAATCTCGGCCTTCAGACACAAGACCTGATCCGTGATGACTACCAACTCACAAACGAGATCGGAGAAGCGGCGCACGAGCAACGCTTCCAGGCCGTCCTAGCTCCCTCCGCCACCGGTGTCGACAGCGTCATCGCGATCTTCACCGAAAACCTAAGAACGTCAATTCTGCGGCCTGACCTACTCAAACGATGGGAATACCCCACCGACCTCTCCTCCTAAAGGCCAACAGACCCGGGGGGATTCACACCCACATGTCCGACAAGTCTGGGGTTTCCACATACCAGGCCTGTGTTCCATTTAGGCCCGATCATGTGGTCCTTTTAGCTCTTTCGGGGTGCCTTTGGCCGGGTTTCGGTGATGTCGGGCGGAATATCAACACTCAGGAGATGGAGGTTGGTTCTTAGAATGAAAACCATCTGATGATGGATGTCATCCCTACGCGGAAATTCTTTGATCCCGCATGCTTCCTGCCTTACGAGGACCGCCTGCAACCACTGTTCGGCTCCGATCCACACCGGATCAGCCACATCACGGCAATGGCGATGACGGGAGAGGCGATCAAGTCGGGATTTGCCCTGCATGTCTCCGGCCCACCTGTTGATGCCGAGGATGCCGATGCTCTCAGAGTCAGACCGCACGAAGAGTCGGAGGACACCCTGTTTCTCTTTGCCGACACATGGGACGGTGCAACCTTGAAATCCCGCCCGGAGCGAGCATTGCTGGAAAGCCTCGCTCCGGAATGCCGACTTCCGGGCGCGGCGCTGATGGCCGCTCGCGTTCTTTGCGGGCAGGTGCCCGTGTCTTCGGACAATGTCACGCGCGTGTCCGAGGCGCTGGGATTGAATGGATCCTTGCGTCGCCTAGGGTCGGTCGCCGCGGCCATGGATGACTGCCGAGATGTGTTCCGCCCGGCACCCGATGGGTTCCTGCCGGACTGGCGACGGGATTTCCTGGACTTGGCACCCGCGTCCTCGGATGCCGAATGGGTATGCCTTAGAGCATATCCTCACGACGAGCCCGACACTCCCCCTGCCTTCCTGGACGAAAAGTACCGCGTGACCTGGTGCCTAGACCATCCCCACCAGATATTGGAGGACCTGCTCTATTGAGTGGTCGGCAACGAGAGCAAGTGGAACGAGACCGCCTGCAGCACCACATTGTGGCCGCCCTTGCCCAACAAGGGGACTCACGTCTGGCATTCAAGGGAGGGACCATGCTCAGAGTCTGCGCCCTGCCCTATTTTCGGTTCTCGGAGGACCTCGACTTTGACTGGGAGGGACAATGGGATTTCTTCGTCAAGGCTATGGTTGACGCTCTTGATATGGCGGCGGAGAGCAGCGGTGCCGAATTTGGCCTGTCACCCGGACGTGGAGGATCGACGCTGTTGATCCAATGGAGTTCCAGAGGGTGCAGCGGCAAAATGGCGGTTGATGCCACTGTTGTCCCGAGGCATGGGGTGCCTCTCCAATACATGGCGATCCTTCCCAACCATTCCGATGTTCCCGAGGCGCCCCCCATACTTTGCTACGGATTGGTCTCGGTGATGGCTGACAAGCTCAGTTGCCTTTCTCGAAGAAGGGCGCCTCGGGATTATTACGACCTTTGGAGCATGATCGAGGTGGGGGTGGACATACATCAAGGATGGGCGATATATGCGGAGCATGCCGACAATCCTGACCGCCAATACGGGTGGCGCCCGCACCCCGCCGACATCCGGGGCACCTACCGGCAATGGACGCGGGAAATAGAAAAGGAGTGGCAGTACCTCGTCTGGCAGGACCAGCTACCGTCGGTGTCCTTCGATGACGCGTTCCGAGTCGTTGACGATGCTATAAGGATGGCTCTTGCCGTATGGAAGGAGAGTTTCCCTGACGGGGAACTCGACAGGCAGAGGCGGGAACACAACCAGAGAAGACAGCGCTGAAGGCGAACCTTTCAACGCCCCGGACGGCAAGCCTTCTACTGTGCTGTCGGCTAAATGGGCGCGCTGTCCGAGAACGACCGGAGACCGGTTCAAGAAGCGGCTACCCCGCAGGGCGGTGCGATAGGGGCATTCTTCCGGTGTATCCGGTCCGGGCCAGATCCGGGGACTAGATGGTTAGTTCCAAGGGGTTAGTGGTCGTATGCGATGAGGGAGCGGGCTGGTCCTGGTCGGTTGGTGGTTTGGTTGTGCCAGATTGCGGCGGTGAGGGCGAGGAGGCGTTGCAGGATGCGTGCTATGACTGCTGGTTTGGTGCGTCCGCCGTGCCGTTTTGAGATCAAGTTGAAGTCGGCAAAACCGGCCTGTCAGCTCCCCAATCGCTGACAAATTTCAAATAAGTCACCGATTGCCCGCAGTGGGCAGTTTGCCACCACCTCTGACCTGGGGTGCTGTAGGGGGTTCCGGGAGCGTGTCACACATGCCGCCGGGATACCTGCGAAGGGGGGCGGGGGTGCCTTGGTCAAATAGGACTTTCACGAACTAGCGGCTATTTGCAATGCCTCGAACCCGTGACGTAGAACAGACTCTGCCTTCCAACCGTCAACCCCTGGAAACCACTCCAAGAAGTCTTCCAACGAAGCGCCGTCTCTGAGGTTCTCAAACAAAGCACGGATAGGCACCCGGGTGCCCTCGAACACCCAAGCGCCGCTCACTATGTCTGGGTGGCGTTCCACCGCTTTGCAGGATTCCCAGCCCGTCATGTAAGTAGTTCCCTTCCAGTATGCCTGGCGAAACATGCGACTCATGATAAAGGTTATAGATGCGAAACCCGTGCTCCTTTGGTCAGCCTCTTACCGACGGCTCGTTTGTCCATTGTTCCCGCAGGGTCGCCAGCGAGTCGAGAAGTTCGGCGGGCAGGTCGAGAACGTCGCACAACAAGGCACTGTCGACCTGTTGGCGGGTGGGGTCGTGGTGGGCGTGGCTGGCCGGGAGGAGGGTAGCGGCGGACAGCGTGTCGAAAGCCTGTCCGGCCTGTTCGAACTGCCCGGGGGATCGTTCCCGGCAGTCGACGACGGGGATGTTGCCTATGGTCGTGACGGTCAGGTTGGCCCGGCCGCTTTGTTGCCGGTTGGACATGTACCACCTGCCGACCAGTCCGATGGTGGAGTTCATCCACAGAGCCAGGGTTTTTTCCCACAGCGCGGCCTGTTCGCCGTCGTCGCAGACCGCGGCTTGGAACGATGGCCATGCCCTGCCGCCTATGGCGGGTACGGGAGTGAGGCAGGCACCGAGTGGCTGAGAGGTCAGCCGGAAGTCGGTGTTGATGTGCAGGCGTGTCGCTCCGGCTATTCGCTCTCCGTTGCGGTTGGCGTAGCCTTTCCACATCCGCACCGCCCTGTCTCTCTGTCCCTCTCTCGGGTGTCCTTCGGAGTCAGGCTCGACGATCATCGCCCTCTCGAGGCGGCCATCGTGGGACCACAGCATCGGCCAGGACGCCCGTGTGTGGTCCGAACGGTCGGAGAGGAAGGCCAGATCGAAAGGCCCCCGAGGATGCTTCCCCTTGCCTTTCTCGGTGATGTCCCGGTGTACGGGACCGCGGAATCCCAGTTCGGCCAGGCGGGCAATCGGGACGGACAGGTCCTCGTGGCGGGACAGTCGCAGGACACCCTCGGCGAGCAGCCCGGCGGACATGGCCAGGTCGGCGCGGGTCACGGCGCGGGCGGTCTCGACTGCTTCCGCTACGGTGTCCGGGCGCCGGTTGAGTATGACATGCCGGACCGGAGCGGCGGGCCGGGACCCCGCATGAGGCGTTGTTCGTTTCGTGGCGACCAGGACCGCCTCGGCCAAACCAGTCCGCCAAAACGGGGGAACTCTATCCCGATCAAAACGCTCACTACCCAACATCCCCCGAATTATCCCACAACCCACCCCCCAACACCAGCATCACCAACCCGAATAAATCAGCAGCCTCCTAGTGGAAGCACATCCCTGCCTTCACATTCCAGGGCTTATGATCGTCCAGCAGCACCCGAACCAAGCAACGAGTACCAGGAAGCGGTTGGTTGCTGGTGCTTCTGTGCCCTGACGGAACCCCAGATCATCGTCGCATTACCCTTCCCGCCAATGTGCCCCGCACGCCCCTCCCACCTCTTGCTCTTGTAGGAGTTTCGTTGCCCCCGATTCCGTCGGCGCCGCTTTTTCTCAGGCATAGAGGCATCAACGATACCAATGTTGACATGATTCCAGACCCACCGTACAGCCTGGCCTTTGTTGGCGATCACTGAAAGTTCCCAGTCTCGATCACTGAAAGTTCCCACCTCCTGGGGGTAAATGCCCGTTGTTGGGTAGGGCTCTCTCCAAGCTAAGGGATTGTCACATTTCCTAGCTGTGGAGAGGAGCCCTGCCCTTTATGTTGGTACTGGAGGAGTGCGTGGAAGTTCATGCTTTGAGGAGGCGGGGGTGGTCGATCTCGGCTATCGCCCGTCATGTTGGTAAGAGCCGCCGTACCGTGCGAGCGTATCTGTCGGGCGATCGGGTGCCCGGTCAGCGTGCCCGGGCGGGGGCGGATCTGTTTGATGAGTTCGAGGCGTATGTGCGGCAGCGGTTGTCTGATGATCCGCATGTGTGGGGGTCGGCGTTGTTCGACGAGGTGGTGGCTTTGGGCTATGAGCAGAGCTACCCGACGTTCGTGCGGAAGGTCCGTCTTCGGGGCCTGCGGCCGTTGTGTGGCGCCTGTGCGGGTACCAGGGGCCGGGCCACGGCGATCATCGATCATCCACCGGGTGAGGAGTGCCAGTGGGACTGGGTGGAGTTACGTGACACGCCGTGGGGAGCCACCGCTCATGTGCTGGTGGGTGTGCTGTCGCACTCGGGCGCTTTTCGGGCGTGGATCACGTCCCGCCAGGACCAACCCCATTTGGTGGAGGGTCTTGACCAGGTGTTGAGACGACTGGAGGGTACCCCGCGGCGGTGGAGGGTGGATCGGATGGCGACCGTGGTCGCCGCCACCGGTCGTATCCAGCCGTCGTTCGTTGGGGTAGCCAAACATTATGGGGTGGTTGTTGACCCGTGCCCACCGCGCCGTCCTCAACGGAAAGGCGTGGTGGAAAAGGCCATCCACTATGTCTCTCAGCGGTGGTGGCGCACCGCAGCGGTGACCAGCATCGCCGAAGCACAGCACAGTCTGGACAGATTCTGCCAGACCGTGGGCGATCTTCGCCCACGGGGTGAGAGCACGGTGGGTGAGCTGGCCAAGACCGAGCCTCTCCTCGAGCTGCCCCTGGTGGCTTACCCGGCAGAAGGGACTTTGGAGCGCAGGGTGACATCCAACGGGCTGGTATCGGTACGCGGTAACCGATACTCGGTGCCACCAGGGGTGATAGGAACCCAGGTCACCGTCCGATGGAGGCTCGGTGACCCCACTATCAGCATGTTCTCGGCCAGTGGCCGGCTGGTCGCCACCCACCAGCAGGCACCCCGCGGTATGGGACGGGTGGTTCGGCTACCCGAACACACCGCCGCTTTGGAGAACGTGGTCCTAGCCGAGTTCACCACCAAACCACCCTGCAAACCCAAACCCAACCGTCCGCCATCAGACGCGGCTTTGGCTATCGCCGCCGGTATCGGAGACCTGTACACCGAAACGGTGATCGATCTGGAGGTGTACCAGCGGCACATCGACCAACAAAACCGAAAAGCGGGGCTGTGATGAACCAATCGGTGTACCAACAGCTGCGAGGCCATCTGGCCTACCTCAACCTACCCGCCGCCGCCGAGGCGCTCCCCACCCACCTCGAACAGGCACGAACCAACCGTGAAAGCCACACCGAGTTCCTTGAAGGTCTACTTCGAGTAGAAGTCGAGACCACCGAACAACGGCGATGGGAAACCCGTCTCAAACTGGCGAACTTCCCCACCAGATGGCAACTGGAAGACTTCGACTTCACCGCCCAACCCAGCGTCGACGAGAAACTGGTAAGAGAGCTGGTTACCGGGGCCTACCTGGCCGATGCCTCCAACGTTTTGTTCATCGGACCGCCCGGCGTGGGCAAAACCATGCTGGCGGTCATCCTCGGCCGCGCCGCGGTAGACACCGGTCACAAGGTGTACTACACCACCGCTGCGGACCTGGCGGCGCGGTGCCGCAAAGCCGCCCTACAAGGACGATGGGCCCAAACGTTGCGGTTCTTCAACACCCCCAAAGTGTTGATCATCGACGAACTGGGCTATCTGCCCATGCCGGCAGAAGACGCCGCCACCCTGTTCCAAGTCATCTCCAGACGGTACGGAAAAGGATCGATCATTCTCACCACCAACCTCGGTGTCGCGTCGTGGGGAGAGATCTTCTCCGACCACACCATCGCCGCCGCCATGCTCGACCGGCTGCTCCACAAAAGCGTGGTGTTCACCATCACCGGCGACAGCTACCGCCTGAGAAGCTACCAAGCCCAAGCCCGAAAACACCGACCGAAAGGAGACCTGCTAGCCTAAAACCACCCAACCCAGGGTGGGAACTTTCGCTGATCGACTCTGGGTACTTTCGATGATCGTCATCACCTTGGTGGCCTGTGGACCACCACCCCTCACCTGCGGCTCTACATGAGGCTCCACATTTGGGGGCTCCCTTGTGACGACGAGAAGGTCAAAGAGGCGAGAGCAACTCCTATCAGAACACGCGGCGGGTACTTACAATCGAGACTATGAGATCGTCCGTGTCCCCAGCAGCACCCGCACCTCACGGCTCTGTAGCGAAGAGAAGACAGCCAGAGCCTGCGAGCGATGCCGTCGAGGTACGCATGACCTTCCGCCACCTGTTCGACGTGTGGGATAGAGAAACCTTCATTCACTCTTGCCCAGACGAGATATATGGACACTGGGCATACAAACAGATTTTGGGGCTCGGCGAACCTGCCATTCCTTACATGCTGGGAGAGTTGCAAAGAGGCCGCTCCAAACTCGTGGTGGCCTTGGATTCCATAACAGGAGAGTCTCCCGTCCGGGGTACGCAACCGACCACGGATGATGTAACTGCAGCGTGGATAGACTGGGGAGAAGCAAAGGGGCATGTCCCTGGCCCGGCCCCTGGTACCCGCACAAGCGCCGCACAACGGCCGCAGACCCCGAAGACGGACCTTCCGCACGAACGTCGCATTAGCTCTGCTCATAGCCCAAAGCCACCACCTCGTCGAACAGCGCCGACCCCCACACATGCGGATCATCAGACAACCGCTGCCGCACATACGCCTCGAACTCATCAAACAGATCCGACCCCGCCCAGGCTCGCTCTCCCGGGACTCGCCCGTCCGACAGATACGCCCGTATCGTTTTCCGGTCTCTTCCCAAATGACGGGCAATAGCCGACATGCGACCACCCCCGCCTCCTCAAAGCATGAACTTCCACGCACTCCTCCATTACCAACATAAAGGGGGTAGGGCTCCTCTCCACAGCTAGGACATGTCGCAATCGCCTAGCTTGGAGAGAGCCCTACCCAACAACAGGTATTTGCTCCCAGCAGGTGGGCAATTTCAGTGATCGAGACTGGGGAATTTCAGTGATCGCCAACAGCCAGCGGAGCTGGGCGCCATGGGGTGTTGGGTGTGGTTGAAGGATGAGTTTGGTAGTCTGTGATTCAATGACTCGCCCAGCGTTGAGCCTTTCCCACATAGACCAATACGATGGCACATGGAGCGAAGAACTGGATCACATGCTGAAGGCTTACTCCAATCACCTCGTGGAGAACGGATCTTTCGCCCCAGGGGACACCCGGTTCGCTGTCGGACATTACACCGAAGACAGGGACGTATGGTTTGACATTCTCACAGTCACATTGGATGACATCATCAGAGAGTGCGGCATTCCCGAGGAGCAGAGGGAACAACAGAAGTTACGGCACCGTTTCTACGCGGAGTACTTTCTTCGGCATCACGACGGACCAGAGAAAACCGTCCCCCTGCTGGAAGAGTAGAGGCAAAGGGGACCTGTGCCCCCTTTCATGTACTGGCCGGAGAATCCCAAGGTGGCATATCATCCCGATGTCTTTGACCATGGCGTTTCGGAGAGGGACATCTTGTACCTGCTGTTCCTGCATCCGTCCGAAGTAACCAGGCACAGAGGAGAAACATCCCGTTTTGATGTGATTTTCAGTGGGGGGAAGATGGTTGCCCGTCCTACCATAGCTGTCGGAATTCTCGATGATGGTGGCTTGTTGGAAGTCGGTTTCCGGCGAGATTTTCGAAAGGAACGAGAGGTGTGCTACGTATTCCACGCCAGATACCTCTAAATCCTCCCCGCCACGACAGCTTCGCAACAGGGACTCAACACCGACAGCAACCAACCCCGCTGTCGGCTCCGGCCACCGGCTAGGCCTAAACACCCCGAAACGGCCCGGGACCCCCAAAACCAGGGGAAAAACGGCTAAATCGGCCCCTCAGCGTCCTAAATCGCTAAGGCATTTCAAATAAATGGCAGACCGGCCGCAGTGGGCGTTGACGGAATCGAACCGCCGACCTCTTCCTTGTAAGGGAAGCGCTCTCCCATCTGAGCTAAACGCCCCGCCGTCTCCTCATATTACGACCTTTCGAGGATCAGGCGCTCTTCTCCATGGGTGACAGCTTGTGCACCAATTCCCACAGCTCTTCTCTCGAAGCTTCGACCGGCAGGGAGGCTTCGTCAGCCCTGGGACGGCCCGGAGGTCTCTTCCGGTAGAAGGCGCCGCCGTCCCAGAAGAGTATGCCTCCCCACACCCCGTATTCCATGCCGGTGGTCAAGGCGTATTCGAGACAAGCCGACCGGGCCTCCAGCGGGCAGGTTCCGCAGGTCATCTGGGCCAGCTGCACGGCCTTGCTCTCGTTGGTGAAGAAGCTCTGCGTATCGCTCGTGCCATAGCAGGCGCCGCTTGTCTCCATGGTTTGTCTTAAGATTTCGAGTCGGGTTTTTTGATTCATGTCATTCTCCAAGCAAAAGAGCCGCCTTCCGGCGGCTCCGCAAGCGATGGTTGTCCGTTGGTCAGGTCATAGGCTTGCGGTGCGCGCCCTTTCTTGCGGTAATCGCCGCACCGTGCTTCGCGCTCGGGAGCGCTACACGGCTGGAGGGAAGGATCGACCAAGCACGCACGGAGGGCGATCCCATCTCCCGTGCTACGTAGTGCTTCAAAATTTGCTCCTCTTCTGGCTAGGGCCGTTACTTCCGTTCGGGGCCTCTCCTCTTCGGCTTCGGCCCCTCTGTTTTAAGTATGACACACTTTAAACGTTTTCGTTTCCTTTTTTCTTCCCAAACCTGATGGGGGCTCTCAGGCCAAATCTTCCGCCAACGCCTGCAAACCGCCCAGCCTGTCCGAACCCACCGACAAACGAACCACTCTGCGGCCCGCCTCTCGAAGGGCGAAGTAGTCACCTTCCGCCTGGGCAGCGATCAACTTGGCGAATCCGTATCCGGCGCCGGGCACCTGCACGTCCAGGCGGGGGTGGTCCACAATCTGAAGGAACACCCCGGTGGGAGGCCCCCCCTTGTGCACCTGCCCGGTGGAGTGAAGAAACCGGGGACCGTACCCGAAGGTGGTGGCCGCTCCGCTCAACTCGGTCACCCTCCGCCGCAGCCTCGTGATGCTGCGGTCGATCCCGGACCCGGGAGGAAGGTAGGCCTGGATGCCCAGATACTCGCCGGGCCGCAAATCTTCCACCAACCGCCGGATCATCTCCCCCGCCCGGGAGGATTGGGCGGGCACCAGGTCCTCTCCGACCACTTCTCCCGGTCGGCCCATCGCTTCGGACGCCAGCCGCTTGGCCCGTTCCACGTCGGGCTGATCGAAGGGGTTGACTCCCAGCACCTCACCGGCCGCCGCCACCCCCAACTCGGCCCGGAACAACTCGGCGCCCAGATCCAGAGGATCCGCCAACCGGATACGGATGTCGCCCATGCCTGCAACGACCACCGGGTCGTCACCGGCTACCTGCCAGATCGCCACGACCCGGTCCCGCCCGTACCGGCCGGCAGGCAGAACCGGTTCGCCCGCCACCGGTATTATCCCACGGCCCTCCTTGCCGAGACTCTCGGCAACCAGTTGCTCCATCCAGGAAGGGAAAGCGGAGAGGCTTCGGGAGGTGTGAAGCGTGAGCTTGTCCATCCCCGACAACGCCGCCGCGCCCAGGGTCAATCCCAGCCCCACGGCCGGGTTTTGCGCCGGATCGGCCCGGCCGCTCCTCGCCATCTCCCGCGCCCTGCCCAACAGCGCGGGAAGGTCGATCCCGATGAGGGCGGCGGGGACCATCCCGAAGGCACTGAAAGCCGAGAATCGCCCCCCGACGTCGGCGGGTGCGTTGAACACCGCCCGGAATCCCCTTTCTCGCGCCAGGTCGTCCAAGGGGGTGCCCCTGTCGGTGACGGCTGCGAATCGTCTCCCCTCTCCCGAACACCGCTTCCAAAAGTACCGGTAGAACGAGAGAGTCTCCACGGTGGTCCCGGACTTGGAGGAAACCACGAAGAGGGTCCGGGACGGGTCAATGCGCCCGTCGAGCGTGACCAGCGCCTCCGGATGGGTGGAGTCGATTACCGAAAGCCGGGGATAGCCCGGCGCCGCGCCGAACACCGAAAAGAACATCTCCGGCGCCAGGCTCGATCCGCCCATACCCATCAGCACCACATCCTCTATCCCCTCGGAGACCGCCTCCTCCGCCATTGCGGCGATCGGCGCGAGACGAGCAAGCATGGTCTCGGGGAGATCGAGCCACCCCAGCCACCGGCCCGCCGAAGATGCGGCCCGCCCCCACACCGACGGCCGGCGGGCCCACAACTTCTCCACCAACCCGGCCGACTCCCACCGCAGGACCGCGCGCTCTCTCTCTTCGATCCCCAGCAGACCGTCGGAGTACCGAGGGAAGCCGGCCGCCATCAATCCACCGGAGCGCCCGCCGCGTAGGCGCCGGCGCCGCCATCCAGCCGGGAGGTCCACACCACGGCGATTTCCTGTTCGGCATCGACCAGATAGCCGGGAAGATCCTCGGCCTGTCCGCTGAGCCTCTCCAATTCAAAGGGCAGGACCGACTCGGGGGGAATGGTCACCCTGATGGAAAAGGCGCCCTCGGCGACGGCCGAAACCGACGCCGAAACGGGCAGACCCGAGGGATTGAGCAGCCACGCCAGGTTGAGGCTGCCCTCGTCATCGCCGGGGCCGGGCAGGAACCAGCGCCGGGACGTCCCCCGCGCCCCGGGTCCCGAGGCCAGAAGACCCTCTCCCTCCAATCTCAGGCCGGCCACCAGGGGAACCGAGCCGGAAACGCTGATTCCCGTCACGCCGAGGGGAAATTCCGAAAGGGGTGTCGAAAGCAGCTGGCCGGGAAGGAACTGGTCTTCGACGAACCCGATGATCGAGCCTGACTCGGTCATCAGGTCAAGACGGTAGGTGAAGGAAGAGCCGGACGGGGAGGCCATGAGCAGGTAGGTCTCGGCCTGCCCCAGATCGGGGACCGGCAACCACCAGTCGGTGTGGGGCGCCACGCCCTCGATCATGGCGGTCTCTCCGTCGCCGGCCTGCTGCAGCAACAGAGCCACCCGGCCAGGAGAAGATCGCACCTGTACTCCCAGGAACCTGCGCAACCGCAACGACTCGTCCAGATCGACTTTTACCGCCTTGCCGGCCGGCACGAAGATCTCCTGCAAATTGGGAGGAGTGTCCTCTCCCAGCTCGCTGATGATCTCCAACCGTGAGGACGAATCCAAAACGTAGGGATTGTAGAGAATCAAATCCAAACGGTCCTCGGCCAGGGTGGAACCGCCCAGGGCCACCAGGCTGTCCGATGATTCCCCGCACATCCAGCCGGATATCGCCTGCGAGGAAGTGTTCAACAATCCGGCCCCCGACCATCCGGACCCGCTTTCGGCGATCAGTACACCCAAACCGGGCGGCGCCTCGCCGATCCATCCTCCCGTATCGCCCAGATCGGCCTCACCGTAGGACATCCACCTGCCATCCGACACCTCCCACAGATCCACACTTCCTCCCCGCGAGGCCAAAAGCGCCACCTGGGTATCGGAGCGGATGAAGTCGGTCAACGGACAAATCAGATGATCGGCCCGCTCCTGCGCCGGGACCCGGGGTGTTTCCGAGACGGGAGGGGCTGCGGGGGGTTCAACGGCGACCGCCCAGCTCAGAACCGCCAACGCAAGTCCCAGAAACCCGACCGCCACTCCCCTCATCGGAAAGCCCCTCTCCCCCACCAGACCAGCCCGGCCATGAGGACCGTGGCGATCGCGCCCCCCCAGGCCAGAACCCTTCCTATCGGATAGGGGGTGAAGCGGCCCACCCCTTCGGCGCCGGAGACGGTGTTCCACCATGAATGCTGCGACCAATCCGGACCCCAGCGGGGATGGGCATTGTCTGCGATCCGGATTCTTCCCCGGAATCGAGGACCCTCCACCTGGCCGGGCGCCACGGAGTCCCAGGCGCCTATCAGGGGACCGTCGGCCCTGGGCAGGGCCGCCAGGTTCTGGTAGACGACGGCGTCCTCCGAGGCGGCCAGCACCCGAAGATCGACCTGGGCGGTGAGCCGCTGAGAGAAACCGGTCTCCTCGGAGACGACGATCCACCTCACTCCGAACGGCGCCAGCAGTTCACCGGGACGCAGGGAACGGGATACCGAAAGGCCCCGCAAGACCTCGTCCAGGGCCTGGTCCCCCACAGCCGGCAGCGGCAGCCACGCCTGTTCCAGGGTGGGCGGTCCGGCCTTCAGGAGCCGGTAGGAAAACCCTTCCGCCTCCCTTTCCATTCCCGGCATCGAGCCCCTCGGACCTATCAACAGGACCCGGCTTCCCTCCCCCGGATCGGACAGGCTCGAAGCGAAGTCCAACCGGCTGCTCCATCGGTCATCCGGCAGACCCGCCCTGCCGCCCTCCAGGACGGGAAGGGTGAAGCCGAGCACCGCCACCCCACACGCAAGGGCCAGCACACCTCCCAAGCGACTCCGGCCCTCGCTGTTCCTGCTTCCCGAACCGACCGCAGCCGCGGCCACCAACCCGGATCCCATCGCAGCCGCAGCCGCGGCGGCGACCGCCACCTCCCACAGATGTACGGCCCCCACCCACAAACCGGCGCCCGACAATGCCAGACCCAGACCGGACGCGGCCCGCAGACGAGGACCCCCGAACAACATCACAAAGATGGCGGCCACACCCACCACCGCCCAAAACACCCACTCCGCCTCCCATTCCAGGGAAGGCCCATTAGACCAGACGTCAAAGTCGTTTGCCCACAGATAGGAACTCACCGTCAACAGTCCGGCCGCCGCCCCCGCCGTCACCCTGGCAATTGCCCCAGCCGACCAGCCCACCCCGGACAACCACCCCAGCAGGACCACCGCCACCGGCACGACTGTCGCCACCGGCGAGGCGGCCGCCAACACCGCCGATGCCAAGCCGACCATGGCCAGGTCGCCAATCCGGTCCCGCCAGCGGTCGGGCCATGATCGCACCGCGGCCACCACCGACCACGGCAAAGCGCCCAGGGCGATCACCGCCGGCCAGTAACCCTGCGACAACACCGAGGCCGTGGCGGCGCCCAATACGTAGACGACCGCCCCGACATAGGAGGCCCCGCCCCCCACACCGGCGCCGCGAAACAACCGGGACGATCCCACCAGGGCCGCCCACAGGGCCAGGGCAGTCAATAGCAACTGCGACCCCGACCACTCCATCATCAGCCAGTGCAGGCCGGACGCCAGGGCCGCCACCGGATGGGGAGGAAGGGTGGTCCCCAGGCCGGCCTCGTTCCATCCTCCGGCAAAAGCGGACAGAACCCCCGCGGGATCGCTCCCCACGGCGAGAGTGAAGCCGGTGGACGGCAAACCTGCAAACCACAGGTTCCGGGAGGCCGCCGCCAGGTAGAGCAACGACACAAGGACCGCCACTGGGGCCCCCCGCCGCAGCCGGGATGAGATCGCCGTCGTCCACGACCTCTCCGCCGGTCCGAAATCTCCGAGCTTTCCCCCGATCTCGGAAGCCACATCCCGCAAGATCACCGAACCGGAGGTCTGGTAGCGGAACAGGTCCTCATCCCCCACCACCCGGGTCTTCTGGGACCGCAGCCGAGCTGACACGGTGGAGGGAAAACGCCCGATGCTCAACGCCATCGCGGCCAGGAATCCCCCCAGACGGCCCGGTCTGCCCATTGCCAGGCTGAACAACCCCTCCACCAGGTTGATGGCGATATCGAGGGGAATCGCCCAAGCCAGCGTCACCATCCGATAGACCTTGAACATGGCCCGCATCCGGCCCGCCCTCGCCTTCCAGCCTCCGTAACGAGGAAAGAGGTCGGGGGGATAGAGCACCCTCGAGGAAGGGGCCACCACCACCCTTCCACCGGCGAGCCGCACCCGCTGGCAGAAATCCAAGCCCTGGGACACCACGGGAATGGACTGGTCGAATCCCCCCAGTACCGCCAGCAACCTTCGACGAGCCAGCAGGGAGACGGTGGAGAGACTCGACACCTCCCGGATCACATCGTACTGGGCAAAGTCAAGTTCGGATTCATCCAAACCGGAAGAGGAAACCCCGAAGAGATCGGTGGCGCTTCCCACCGACAGGAGTCGCTCCGGATCCAAGGTGGAGAGTATCTTCGATCCCACCAACGCAACCTGGTGATTGACCGCCACCTGCATCATGGCCGCCAGCGCCCCCGCCTGCGGTTGGGCGCAACCTGCCAGGATCCAAACGTAATCTATGTCAGCGGGGATTCTCCTTATGGCCCGGTCCAGCGTCTCGTGGTGCAGTATGCCCGCTTCCTCGGCCCTCCGCTTGGTTCGGGGATCGTTACCGACCACTATTAAACGGGTGTCGCGATCCTGTTCCCCCACCCCTTCCACGGCCGGGCCGAACTCCCCGTCCTCTGCCATGATTACCACAGCCACGCCCGGGGTGCGGACCGGGCGTACGACGGGTTCGGAAGCGGAAGTTGCGCTCTCCATCAACAACCGACAATGCTAGGGAAACGACGCAGTTTATGAAGGCACTCGACCATCAACCCGACGTGGTGCTCCTGTCCGGAGGAGTGGGAGGCGCCAGGTTGGCGCGGGGGTTCGACCGTCTGAAGGAATGCAAGACCACGGTGGTGGTGAACACCGGAGACGACGACTGGGTGTACGGAGTGTTCGTGTCTCCCGATCTGGACACGGTGGTCTACACCCTCGCCGAACAGGAGGGACCTCAAGGATGGGGCAGGGCTGACGAAACCTGGGGGGTGATGGACGCTCTGTCGAGGTTCCCGATCGACACCACCTTCATGCTGGGCGACTCGGACCTGGCCCTCAACCTGTTCAGAACCATGCAACTTCGCCAGGGCCGATCCCTCAGTTGGGTGACCGAGCGGATAGCCCGCGCCTTCGAGGTCGACATGCTCCTGCTTCCCGCCACCGACCAGCCTCTCCGCACCAGGTTGCGCACTGTCTCGGGGGAGTGGCTCGACTTCCAGGACTACTTCGTTCGCAGGCAACACCGCGACCGGATAGCCCGGATCAGATTCGACGGCGCCGAGCAGGCCCTTCCCGCCCCGGGAGTGGTGGAGGCGATCCGAAACGCTCGGGCAGTGATCATCGCCCCTTCCAATCCGCCTCTTTCCATCTGGCCGATCCTGGCGGTGCCCGGCATCCGCCCCGCCCTGGAGGAAGCCGCACAGGTAATCGCGGTGAGTCCCCTGTTCGGAGGAAAGGCGCTGAAAGGTCCCGCCGCCGACGTGATGGCCGACCTGGGCCTCCCACCCGGCAACCGGGGGGTGGCGGCGGCCTACTCGGGTCTGCTCACCGGACTGGTGGTGGACCGGGGGGACCGGGCCGACCTGGCGCGGCTGGCGACGCAAGGCGTGACCGCGTGGGCGACGGACACCAGAATCAAGGAACCCGCCGCCGCCGCCAGGCTCGCCGCCTGGATGCTGGAGTTGCTGTGACGATCACCATACATCCCGTTACCGGGCTGGCGGAGATCACCCCCGGGGATGACCTGGCACTCCTGGTGGGGAACGCCCTCGTCGAATCGGGAGTCGGCCTCGAGGACGGCGACGTGGTGGTGGTCACCCACAAGATCGTCTCCAAGGCAGAGGGACGAGTGGTGGAACTGGAAGACGACGGCCCCCACAGCCACCGTCACCTGGTGGAATCGGAGGCCGTCTCCATACTGCGGCGCAGGGGAGACCTGCTGATCACCGAGACCCGGCACGGGTTCATCTGCGCCAACGCCGGAGTGGACCGCTCCAACGCCGGACCCTGCCGGGCCGTGCTGCTGCCTCTCGACCCCGACCGCTCCGCACGCCGGCTCCGCGCCCGGCTGATGCAGCGGTTCGGGGTGGACGCGGCAGTGGTGATCACCGACACCTTCGGACGCCCGTTCCGGCGCGGACTGACCGACGTGGCGATCGGAGTGGCCGGATTCAAACCGATCCGGGATCTGCGAGGAGTCACCGATGACCACGACCGGACCCTGGAGGTGACCGAGGTGGCCGTGGCCGATGAAATCGCCGCCGCCGCCGACCTGGTAAAGGGAAAGACCCGACGCATCCCGGCAGCGGTGGTCCGCGGCCTGTCCCTGCCAACAGAAGAAGGCGCCGCCACCGACCTGATCCGAGGAGCGTCGGAAGACCTGTTCCGCTGATCCCATCGCCCGGCATTTCCTCTGACGGTTTCCTTCTGACATCTGGTAAGGTGTCGAAGTAAAACAGAGACTTATCAAACCGCCCAAACCATAGAGAGAAAGGACACGGCACATGGCCTCAAAGCGGGTAACGAGCACAACAGCCTCGTACCGGGGATATGAAAAGGGATCATCCTCTCTGTATTCGTCAAAGGCGCTGGCAACATAAGCCGATGCTCGCTGCTGGAAGAAGTCGGATCCGTATGTCGAGCTCGTGCTGGGATGCGCGCAACACGCGTGCCTCTGGCAGTGGTTATGTGGCTATTGCAGTTGATCAGAACACGAACGTGCGATGAGTGCGACAACGACATTCTGTCCTTAGCCTGGCGAGACGTGAACGCCTCGATGCGGGATGCTATCAAGGAGTACCCCCTCGAACTGGCGGCCAAGGGTGTCACGCCAGAGTTGACAACGGGCTGAAGGCGGCCCAACCGGCAGACCAAACACGCCCCGCTACTTCATAGATAACCCACCTCCCGACGGGCGTAGGCCATGGCACTTGCAGCAGGCATGTTGATAGCTCTCCTGACGTGCTTCTGCGGAACTATTGGAAGTCTCCGTAACGACTTGGGAATGTGACACGATCCTATGATCATGACCAAGAACGCCGCAGTCGATGCCCAAAGCATGCAAACGGAACGATCGTGCTGTGAAACATTTGTACGGCACTCGCGATAATCGGGGTGGTCTACCCTAACGATGGTTGCCCTAGCTCAGTTGCCGCGTGGGCTGGCGATGGGTTTCTGCGTTACCGTAGGCACCGGGCCGACTTGGCGTGGCTGGCTGACAGAAGGCGTCCGCGTGGGCTATCGATTTGCACTCGCCAAGCCTATTCCGGAGGCGACGGTCCCGCAACAGCTGATTTACGTGACAGAGCCAGTCACTGGATTGCACCGATTGTCCACTCCCAGGTTCGGCGTGAAGACCGGTGGCCAGATCGACTCTCGGGCTTTCCATCCCAGAGCGGTGTGGGCGGGACGGGGATCCACCACCGAACGCCCGACCGCTCCGCACGCCGATAGCTCCGCGCCCGGCTGATGCAGCGGTTCGGGGTGGACGCGGCCGTGGTGATCACCGACACCTTCGGACGCCCCTTCCGGCGCGGACTGACCGACGTGGCGATCGGAGTGGCCGGGTTCAAACCGATCCAGGTTTGGTGACATCGATCACGATCACCGATATCTTGCGCCTTCCGTCGGGTTCTAGTTGGTTTTCGAGGCGTTGGCGCAACTCCTGGGGGGTGGTTGGTGGCGGGCCGGAGGGGAACGGTCGTGTGGTCCGGGTGGCGCTGAACCACAGGACGAGGAATATCCCGTATCCGGAGGTGGAGGGGTCGGTAGTGTATCCCTTGATCAGTTGGTTGCGAAGGGCGCTCCACAGATGGCGGTGGGAGTTCTTTTTGATCTCGACCGGCACGTTGAAGCCGTTGAAGGTCGCCCGGATGTCTGATCTCTTTCCTCCGGCATATCGGCCCTCCGGCGATACATCGATCCTGGAGGGAAGCCGCTGCTTCAGGGCTTCGAGCAGGGCGTCGCGGCATGAGTCCTCCGGTTTGCTGTTGGTGGGGCGTCCGTAGGAGTCTTCGTTCCAGAATTGACGCCACAAGTTGGCGCTGTCTCCGCGAATGTGTTCCGAGATCGTCTTCAAACTGATCGCAGCAACAGGAGACCGGTCCAGGTCGGCTCGGGTTGCCGGTTCCCGATTGGTGAGAGTCCGTTGAACTTCTTCGACTCCCGGATGGTCCATAGGAGGCGTCGCGGTACACAGCTTCTTTGGGTTTCCTGAAGCCCACAGCAACCTGACGCTCGCCACGGCGCGAGTCGTGGGGTTCTTCCTGCCAGATCCGCGCAATGTCTCGTGCAGGCGTTTCGCGCATCAGTCCATTGAGCTCAGTTGCCTGATGATGTCACTGATGAGTTCGGATGTGCCGATTTCGACGCGTGATAAGTCCTCTCGCAGGTCTCATGGGCCGTGTAAGTGCAGGAACCCAGTGATCCGGACCAGGTTGGCCGATTGCCTGTTCAAGATACCAGAGCCCCAGGTCGGCGGGAGGCTTGCTGTAGTGCAGAACCTTTGCGAAAGAAAGCGGATAGGAGGCCGAGTAGTCGTCGGGATTGTCCGGTTCGAGCCACGTGAGGATGATCTCCTTTTGAATGTGGGGCCGAGCCTCCAACCAAGCTCGTGTTTCATCAACACTTCGGCTTCTTCCGGGCTCCAGTCTTATCCGGGAATGACCGGTGGCGACCAGCCAGTTGTAGAGACGGTCCGTGCTCGAGGTCATCTCCTATCGCCTCTAGGGCGCGGGCAAGGAGTCGAGGCGGCAGGTGGCCTCGAATCTTGAGTCCTCAAGAGATCCAGAACGATGGCGGCGGCGTTTTCGCACATCGCATCAAGCAGTTCCGCCAACTGCTGGCCGGATGACTTCTCGAGGAGAGTACGGTTCCAGAAGATCCAGAAACTCCCGAACAGGTTTTTTCTGTTGCGGGGCGCCAGGGGATACTTCCATACCCGGTCGGGAGGGACCTGGTCGGGCGTAAAGGAATCTCAGCAGCGTTCCCCGCATCTGGTCATCCAGGGTCGGCCTGAGCGGTCGAGGCTTGGCTCTGATTCCAGTAGCCCAATGGTCTCAGCCTCTGTGTCCGCGCTTCGGTGGGCCCCGGGGGCGATGTTGAGCATAGGCGTTGTGAGGTCGCCTCCTTCCTCACCCACGGGGACGTTCTCCGCGTCCTCAACGATCGCATTGAGGCTGGTGGGAGGCCGAGGTATCCCAGTGGTGGTGCCAGGCGTTCGTGCAGAGATCTAGCTGGGGAGACAGGTCGTCACGTTCCGCAGCTCTGTACTTCCTGTGCACTAGGAAGGCAGACCATCCCAGCTCTGCCGCGAGTGGCGTTAGCTGAACTTTCTTCCGTAGGTGCGGCTCTAAGCGTTGTCGATCCGTTGGTCGCTCGTAATCATGTCCTCGGGCTGACCACGGACCTGAGAAGCCTCCTGGCCGATGAAACTCGCTACGAGTTGATTCGCGAGCCGTCATCGCATGCAACGGCAGCGCTGCGACGAGCTGAACAGAGGTCAGTCCTTCCTCGCCTGATTCGGGGAGTCTTCCAGCGCGGGTAAGCGTCTCGGAGCACCGAAGCCCTTGAAAGGTGCGTGTATCATAGCCGGATCGATTGCCTGTTCATACCGAGCCCCAGGATCGGCGGGATGGCCTCCGTAGTGCAGAACCTTTGCGAAAGAAAGCTAGGAGGCCGGAGTCGTCGGGATTGTCGGGTTCTAGCAGGCCACTTGAGGATGATCTCGCTTTTGAATGCGGGGCCGAGCCAGACCATGGCTATCGTATTTGAATCACACAGCGGGGTTCTTCCGGGCCCGCCCGTCCTCCGGGAATGACCGGTCATCCAGGGCCGTCACTCGTAGAGACGGTGACCGGGAGGTCAGCATCTTCGGGATCGGCTCCTAGGGCGCCAAGGAGTCGAGCGGCCATACCCCTATCGCGAACTCACTGCCCTGCTCGAGAGATGGACACGATGGAATAGGAAGCGGATAATTCAGTTTTCCGGTCTCAATCCGCAGCGGCGAAGCAGCCTTCCGCCAACTGCTGGCCGGATGACTCTCCCGAGAGAGCTCGGGCTCCAGAACGATCCAGAAACTCCCGATCACGTTCCTTCCCTTGACCGCGATCCATACTTCCATGATACCGGACGGGACTGGATCTCCTCGGAGGAACGAATCTCCATCGATGTCGGCCAGCATCTGAGCCCGCACGAGGCGAGCGGTGACCGGCTTGGCTCGATTTTCCAGACTTGGCTGTGGCCTCTGTGCCGTCAACTTCCCGGCGGGGATACTTGCGATGCTTGAAGTGGCTCGAGGGCATCCAGACCTCACCCATTCCTTGTTTTCCCAACAGGTCCTCCGATGGCATAGCAGGCTCGGGCCCAGGGTCTTATGAGCGATTCCGTGATCGGTTAGGTCGGCGTGTTCGGTATTCCGGCCAGCCTTCGACCATCCGCTTGCCGCGTGGCGGTGTCCACCACCGGTTTTCGAGCAGACGGTCCGATGACTTTGAGGATCATTCCCGGGAGAAGGGTTGCCGAGAAGGTATCCCATGGCCGCCGACCCTTCGCTAACGGAACTCGTGGGCGACGTCCGCTTCGGGATCGCGACCTGATACCCGCTAGAAATGGTCACATTCCTGTGCCGAGCGTATGATCCCGCCAGTTGTCGAGCGGAGTTCCAGGCGGAAGCGACGGTCTTGGTCATGACCGCTGATGTCCTTCCGTCACAGGCCCACACCTACTCGGATCGGCGTCGATTAGCAGGCGCGGGCCGACCGTGGAATAGCCAGCCAGGCGGTCAGCGCCACGGAGTTCGGGGGTTGACCACCCGACCGTCAGCCGGGAACTGGTCATCACGGCCGTCCTCTACGGGCCGATGGGTCATCCCGGCGGATCGGACGGAAGCTCGTGTTCCAGGTACGCGGCCCGACCGGATCTTGGCCAAGTCTGCCGATAGGACGGGATACGGAACAACCCCTCACCCGCGGGATCGCCGCAGGAACAGCTTCGGGTTCGGCCAACGCGTCCCTTGAGAAGAAATCGGGTGCTGATCTCCTGTGCAGGACTTCCCTGACCCGTGTCCAAGTCCGTCACAGGATCGGGCTGTCTCCTCGGAGTGTCGAATATCCCTCGTCGATGACTACGGCCACGAGGACGCCTGCGCACACAACGCATCGCCGCTGGCCGTCTCCCCCAACCCTGGAGTGTGGGTGGCGGACGCGGACGGTACCAACAATCTTCCCTACACGACAGTGGAGCCAACTTACGGTGGTCATCCGAACGGCACGCAGAATCGCCTTCGGTGCCAGGGACGGATTGTGGGTGGCAAACGTGGACGGCACCCACAACCAACGCCTCGTCGAAGACGGCTCTTATCACAAGTGGTCTCCCGACGGCACCAGGATCGCTTACAAAACCTTCGACGACGAGTTATGGGTGATAGGAGCAGACGGCACCAACCAACAACGCCTCGGCCGAATCGACTCCATCTTCTTCCTCGACAGGTACCACTTCGTGTGGTCACCGAACCAGCTCCAGAATCGCCTATCGGACCAACGACCGTTCCTTGTGGAACTGGCGGACGCCGAGGGGACCAACCAACAACAACTCATGTACCGCAACAAGGGTTACAGACTGCTGTGGTCACCCGACAGCGCCAAAGTCGCCTATTTCACCAGCGACGGCGAGTTATGGATCGCTGAAATCCGACGGGACCAACCAACGGCAACTGGGCGAGAGCGCCTATTCTCCGCGGTGGTCTTCCGACGGCACCAGAATCGCCTACACCAGCCGCAGCGACAGGACATCGGGGCAGGTGATGTGGGTGGCGGACGCCGACGGGACCAACAAACGACAACTCGGCGAACTCTTCAGCGGTACAAGTCTGCGGTGGTCGCCCGACAGCACCAAGATCGCCTACCACAAAACCGGCGGCGCGCTATGGGTGATGAGCGCAGACGGCACCAACCAACAACAACTCCACGACGACATTCATCACAACATCGCCCCGTGGTGGTCACCCGACAGCACCAAGATCGCCTACGGACAGAACGAGTTATGGATCGCTGACGCCGACCCGGACCAACCAACAACAAGTCACCGAAAGCGCTAATCACTCCGCGGTGGTCACCCGACAGCACCAAGATCGCCTGGACCAAGCCAGCGATGCGTTATGGGTGGTAGACGCCGACGGAGACCAACAAACAACCACTCACCCCAATGCATCCCGCCCAACACTACGTCTCTGTCTCTGATCTGCTCTGGTCACCCGACAGCACCAAAATCGCCTACTGGACCGGCTCATCAGGCGTATGGGTGATCGACGCTGACGGGACCAACCAACGAATAATCGCAGAAGACAGCCACTCCTACCAGCAGATATGGAGTCCCCAATAAGAGCGGGAGGATCTGTCGGCTTTGTCGAGGTGACTCGCGACTGGATCGGGCTGGGGGCCGACAGCGAACAAATCTGGTCGAGCACGGACCTAGCGGTTCGGGTCCGTTGACGAGGACACCGGCCAGCGGAAGCGACGTTTAAGCTGGCGTTGCACCTCGGGGTGGTGGGCGACAGCACGTCGGGCGCTACAATGACTGGGCTCGCACCAAAGCCAGACGATCACAGTATTCTGATGGAATTCTCACCGGTTTGGCGGGTCGTACGCCCGGGATGCGAAGCCCCCGTGAGGTAGCCGCCGAAGTTTGATGTACCGTTGATCACAAATCGAACCCGATATTTTGCGCTTTTCGTCGGGTTCGAGTCTCCGGATTTCGAGGCAATGTGTGCAATTCCTGGGGAGTCGGCTCGAACCGTCGCCGACCGGAGGGCGGGGGTGTGGTCTGGTTGGCAAGCCTGCCTGCAGGTGTTCAACAAAGTTGAGCAGGAACCCAGGACCACCACGCATCGGAGCAGGGTATCGAGTACCGCTGGCCCGGGTCGACTGTCGAAACCACATATCACGGCACTCACGGGTTTCCTCGCCACCCACCGGCCCAGGGGAAAGCAGTAGTAGAGCGTCAAGGCCTGTTCCATCACGGGCGGCCACCGAGTGCCAGAGCATGCGTTCCGGGCACGGCTGCCAGAAGGTGCATGCGAAGCCTGAACAGGGTCGGCAAGAAATGGCATCACGGGATTGGCCAGGGCGCGAAATAGCTCTCATCCGTTTCGGGAAGGTCATCCACCGCCACGTACAGCGCTCCGGAGGGCGTCCATGACGGCATAGGACAAGGCCTGGCGGGCCGCCACAGATGAACTCTCGGACCCGCTCGTAAGGCGCCCCCGCTCATCGTTTCGAAGACTAGCCCGAAGTAAGCCAGTGCTCGGAGCGTAAAGCTCGGCGGGGGAGAAGGTCTCGATCAGCAGCTCCGCTACCTGAGAGCGAAGCGAAAATCGGCTCACTCCTCACCAGGGTACAGAAATCCGATGCGCTTATTGAGTGATTTTACTCAATAACTACACAACCTATAGAACAGCCATGAACCCCTTGGTTCTCCCGGAGGTTTCTGTCTTGAGAGGATGGAGATTATGGGATGATCCGGTAGGTATGCGCCGAAGGTGCGAGAAGGCGCGGAGCGAAGGCCTAATAACCGATTGCCCACTCCCAGGTTCGGCGAAGACCGGTGGCCAGATCGACTCGGGCTTTCCATCCCAGGGCGGTGTGGGCGGGACGGGGATCCACCACCGAACGGCGGATGTCACCCGGTCTGGCCGGGCGCCGCCGGGCGACGCCGGCCCAGCCGGTCGTTTCCCTCATGTTGCGGAGGAGAGAGAGCAAAGAAGTCTCCACCCCCCCTCCCACGTCGAGAGCAATACCACTGCCTCGCTCGGCCGCGGCCACGATTGCATCCACCGCGTCGGTGACGAAGAGAAAGTCCCTGGTCTGGCGGCCGTCGCCGTCCAGGAACAAGGGTTCGCCGTCGGCCATGCTTCCGAACCAGGTGGCGACCACCGCCGACTCTCCGTCGCCGCGCTGCCGCGGTCCGTACACGTTGGCGGGGCGGAGGGTGATCCAATCGATCCCCGCCGAAGTCGCCCGCCTGCGGACATGCTCCTCGGCGGCAAGCTTGCTCAGCCCGTAGGAGGACCCCGCCGACTCCGGCGAGGCGCCGTACACGGCCAGAGAGGAGATGTTCACCACCTTCTCCGCCCCGCTGCGCACCGCGCTCTCCAGGACCCCGGCGGTCCCCCCCACATTCACTTCCCCGCACCTGTGCGGGGCTGATTCGCACAGCTGCACCGACGAGACGGCCGCCAGGTGGAAAACCACTCGAGGAGCGGCAGCGGCCATCACCTCCTGCAACCCGGGGTCGGTGATATCCACCTGCTCCGCCCTCACCCCCTTCGCCCGCGCCCGTTCCAGGTTCGAGGCGCGGCCGGTGGAGAGGTCGTCCAGCGAGACGACCTCCCATCCCCGGTCGGCCAGGGCCTCGCAAAGGTGGGATCCGACAAAGCCAGCCCCGCCGGTCACCACCGCCCGCCGACCGGTCACAGCGGCGCTCCGCCGATGGATGCCATGGGACAACAAGTATGGGTTTCCAACGTCATGGTGTGAAAATAGCTGACCTTCGGGGCCGCTACCCTTTCGAATTGATGCCAACCCAGGAGGGATAGCTTTGGCTGTCTTGCCCCACGAGGGGACATACCCGGTTATGTACGGTACCTACTCCACGCCGGCCGCAAGCTCTTACCGATCCGATTATCTGGCCCGACCCGATGCCGTGGGCCGGTTTCCGGTGGTACTGATCATCAGAGACGCGGGGCCGGTTTCCTCCCACATCAAGAGCGTGGCCCGGTTCCTGGCCCGGAGGGGAATCGCGGTCCTGGCCCTCAATTTGGCGTCTGATCGCCATGGCCGCTTTCACAACGGAACGGGTCCGTCGGATACCGACATCGACGTGCTGGCGCAACTCGACGAGACTCGACGCTTCCTGGCCGACGATGATCTGCACTGGGCATTGACCGAACCGGTGGGAGTGCTCGGAATCGAGTCCGGAGGCAGACTGGCCCTGTTGGCCGCGGCCTTGCGAAGGTGGGTGGGTCCCGCCGCGGTGCTGTACGCTCCCCTGGACGGCGATGACCATCGCCGCTATCCGGTCGCCGGACAGCTGGAGCGTCTCGGCGGTCCGGTGCTGGGCATCTACGCCGCCGATGACGACGCCATCCCTGCGGCTTCGGTGGATGCCGCGCAAGGCAGCAACCCGCACGGACAGTGGTTGCTGTACGAGGGCGTGGGGCGCGGCTTCGTCAACGAAAACCACCCCAACTACAACGAAGGGGCTGCGCAGGACGCACTGGCTCGTCTCGCCGCCTTCTTCACCGCCGGCCTTCCCGGCCCCGAGGTCGAGGAGACCGGTTAGATCCCGTCACCGGCGGGCCCGAACGTGAAACACCTCCTCAGAACGTAGTTTTCTCCGCCCGGAGGGGCTTTCAACCACCAGGGCGCCTTCGGGGTCGATGTCAACCGCCCGTCCGGCCCCGCCGTCGGCCCAACTGATCCACCGGCCCATGGTGACGCAACGGCGGCGGTAGTCGTCCAGTGAAAAGGACCCACCCCCGGGGTCCAGGGCGGATTCCACCAGACCCCCCGCCCAGGCGTGGGCAATCTCGTCCCGCCGCAAGGATCCCGGAGGTCGGTCGTCCAGGCCGGCCATTCCCTCGGGAGCATCGGGCCACCACAGATTGAAACCGCACCCCGCCACCACCACGGAACCCTTCGCCTCCACCAGAATTCCACCCACTTTGTCATCTCCGACCAACAGGTCATTGGGCCATTTGAGGACAACCCGGGCGCCCAGGACCCTGGCGGCCTGCCAGCCGGCCATCAGAGGCAGCAGTCCCCACCGGCGCCTGTCCCATCGCGGCTCGCACGCCACCGATACAGCCAATGCTCCGGGAGCGCTGATCCATTCCCGGTCACGTCTTCCCCTGCCGTGCTCCTGGCGGTCCGCTACCACGACTACCGGCCTTCCCCGGTAAGCTCGGCGGGCGTCGTCCTGCGTGGAAGACGTGACGGACAACCGAATCAAACAATATGGTGTAGCCAAAGCGGTTTACCCCAAGTCCAAGTACGAGAGAGCTTATCCAAGAGGTCAAAGGGTTGGGTACCGAACAACGAATTGAAAACCTTCGCAAGATGCGAGGACAGGCCCTGGCAGCCGACCGCCGAGCCATCGACCGACAGCACGAGCGGGGCAAGCTCACCGCCCGGGAGCGTATCGCTCACCTCTTGGACCGGGACACCTTTTGCGAAGTCGACGCTTTCGTACGCCATTCGGGCCGTGGCTTCGGGGTGGAGAACCGGCGGCCCCTGGGCGATGCGGTGGTGACCGGGTGGGGCAAGGTGGACGGGCGCACGGTGTTCGTCTTTGCCGAGGATTTCACCACTTTCGGGGGAAGCCTGGGAGTGGCGGTGGCCGACAAGATCTGCAAGATAACCGACATGGCGCTGCAGGCCGGCGCCCCGCTGATCGGGCTGAAGGACTCCGGAGGCGCCCGCATCCAGGAGGGAGTGGCGTCCCTGGACGGTTACGGAAGGATCTTCGAGCGAAACGTCCGCGCCTCGGGAGTGATACCCCAGATCTCGGTGATCATGGGACCCTGCGCCGGCGGCGCCGTGTACTCACCGGCCCTCACCGATTTCGTGATCCAGGTAAGCGAGACCAGCCACCTCTTCATCACCGGTCCCGACGTGATCAAGGCGGTAACCGGAGAGGACGTCACTTTCGAAGAGTTGGGCGGGGCGATGGTCCACGCCTCCACCTCCGGCGTGGTGCATTTCGTTTTCTCCGAGGACGCCCTGGCACTCGACGGGGTCCGTTACCTCCTCTCCTTCCTCCCCCAGAACAACCTGGAACTGCCCGCCTACTTCGGCCCCACCGACCTGCCCACCCGCACCGACGATCTGCTGGACCAGATCATTCCGGACTCCTCCAACCAGCCGTACGACATGACCGCTCTCATCGAGACAGTGCTCGACGACGGCGACTTCTTCCAGGTGCATGAGCACTGGGCTCGCAACCTGCTGGTGGGACTGGGGCGACTGGACGGCCACACGGTGGGAGTGGTGGCCAACCAGCCCTCGGTTCTGGCCGGAACCTTGGATATCGACGCTGCCCAGAAAGGCGCCCGGTTCGTCAGATTCTGCGACGCCTTCAACATCCCTCTCGTCACTTTCGTGGATGTTCCCGGGGTCCTTCCGGGAGTCGACCAGGAGCACAACGGGATCATTCGCCACGGCGCCAAGCTCCTGTACGCCTACTGCGAAGCCACGGTCCCGCGGGTTTCCGTCATCACCCGCAAGGCCTACGGGGGCGCCTACCTGGTGATGAACGCCCGCGGTATCCGGGCCGACGTGGTCTTTGCCTGGCCTTCGGCCGAAATCGCGGTGATGGGGGCGTCCGGCGCGGTGAACGTCATCTTTCGCCGGGACATCGCCCAAGCCCCCGATCCCGAACATCGCCGGCTCGAATTGATAGCGGAGTACGAAGACGAGTTCAACAATCCCTACAAGGCAGCCGAACTGGGTTTGGTGGATTCGGTCATCGAGCCCCGAGAAACCCGCCCACACCTCATCTCGGCCTTGGAGATGCTGCGGAGCAAACGGGAAGCCCTTCCGAGCAAGAAACATGGAAACATCCCATTGTGAAATCCGTGTTGGTAGCCAACCGCGGCGAAATAGCGGTCAGGATCATCCGCACCGCCCGGGAGATGGGCCTTCGCACCATTGCGGTCTATTCCGAGCCCGACCGGGACGCCTACCACGCCCAACTGGCCGATCAGGCCTGGAACATCGGCCCGGCGCCCGCCGGGCAGTCCTACCTGAACATCGACCGGATCCTGGACGTGGCCGCCGAGACAGAAGCAGAGGCGGTCCATCCCGGCTACGGCTTCCTGTCGGAGAACCCTGCCTTCGCCCAGGCGGTGACCGACGCCGGTCTTATATGGGTGGGGCCGCCACCCGCCGCCATCGCCGCCATGGGCGACAAGGTCGCCTCCCGCCAGATAGCGATCGAGGCGGGAGTGCCGGTGGTGCCGGGAACCGAATCGCCCTTGGAGGATCCGGCCGAGATCATGGCGGTGGCCGACCGACTCGGCTATCCGGTGCTGATCAAGGCGTCCCGAGCCGGTGGCGGTCGTGGCATGAGGACCGTTGACCGTCCCTCGCAGATACAGGAGGCTTTGGCGTCCGCCCGGAGGGAGGCCGACGCCTACTTCAACAGTCCCGAGGTCTACCTGGAGAAGAAACTGACCGATGTCCATCACATCGAGGCGCAAATCCTGGTGGACGACCACCACAACTATGTGTATCTGGGAGAGCGGGACTGCTCCGTGCAACGCCGCCACCAAAAGCTAATCGAGGAGGCGCCTTCCGCCATCCTGAACCTCGCCCAGAGCCGGGAACTGGGAGAGGCTGCGCTCAGAATTGCCCGGACCTGTGAATACCGCAACGCCGGAACCGTGGAGTTCCTCGCCGATTCTTCGGGCTCTTTCTACTTTTTGGAGATGAACACCCGTCTGCAGGTGGAGCACACCGTTACCGAGATGGTCACCGGGGTGGACCTGGTCCGTGAGCAACTTCGAATCGCCGCCGGAAGACCCACGTCGGCCATCGGTCTGCGAGCCGACGGCCACGCCATCGAGATGCGGATCAACGCCGAGGACCCGTACAACAACTACATGCCCACCCCGGGCCGCATCATCGGCTACCGGGAACCCGCCGGTCCGGGAGTGCGGGTGGACGGGTGGGTGAGCGCCGGCGTCACGGTGCCCCGCTTCTACGACAACCTGCTCGCCAAACTGGTGGTGTGGGCGCCCACCCGCACCCAGGCGATCGGCCGGGCCAAGCGGGCATTGCACGAGTACGAGATCACCGGAGTGCCCACCACCATTGCGGTCCACCGGGCGGTGTTGAACCACCCCGATTTCATCTCCGGCCGCCATCACACCGGTTGGCTGGAGAGCGAAGTGGATCTCATGCCCGGTGATCCGGAAGTTGCGGGGTCGCTACCCGAAGAGGAGGGCGTTCTCCGCCAGGACATGACCGTGGAGATAAGCGGTCGACGGTTCGTGGTTTCCTACTGGGAACCCGACGTCGGCCAGGAAGACCGGCCCGCCAAGGTGCGTCGTCGTCCTCCCAAACCGGCCAGAGGACCGGTCGTAGCCGCCGACGGGGCCGTCACCGCTCCCATGCAGGGCACCATCGTCAAAGTGAACGTAAAAGTCGGCGACCGGGTGGACGCGGAGGACACCGTCTGCGTGCTGGAGGCCATGAAGATGGAGAACGCGGTGCCGGCCGGCAGAGAAGGCAACGTGGTTGACTTGCGCATCGAGCCGGGAGACTCGGTGGCGGCCGGAGCGGTCATAGCCCTGGTCAGGTAATCGTTCCCGCTATCCGCGGGTCCTTGAAGCTAGGATTTCTTATTGCTTTCCTCTCAGCAAAAGGTTCACCCGGCACTTACAATGAGATCGCCTGGATGACTCTGCAGGTTGGAATCCCCGGTCGAGGAATGCCAAGAACTTCGATCCAGCGTCTCATCCTCTATCACGGGAGGAATTGCCGGCCGGGAGAAAGGACGGATCTTAGATGTACAGAACCAAGAAAAATCTGAAACTGTTCGCCATCGTGTCAGTATTGACCCTGGTTGCAGCAGCCTGCGGTGACAGAGACACTGAAGAAGACGATGTTGCACCAACCACCGCCGCTCCGGCCACCACTGCTGCTGCAACCGAGGATGCTCCGCAACAAGCGGCTGCCGACGGCCAATTGGTGATCGGAACCTTGTTGCCGGTCACCGGTGATTTGGCCTTCCTGGGTCCGGCGGTAGTGGCGGGCGCCCGGCTGGCCGCCGCCGATATCAACGCGGCGGGCGGAGTATTCGGCAATGACATGGTGTTGCACGAGGGCGACTCGGGCGACACCAACCAGGACATCGCCAACCCCGAGGTCGACCGCCTGCTGGCCCTGGAGGTGGACGCCATCATCGGAGCGGCCAGTTCGGCCGTCTCCAAGCTGGTGATCGACAAGATCACCGGCAACAACGTGATTCACTTCTCCCCGGCCAACACCTCACCGGACTTCACCACCTACGACGACAACGGCCTGTACTTCCGTACCGCCCCTTCCGACCTGTTGCAGGGCAAGGTCCTGGCGGACCTGGTGGCTTCGGAGGGCAACGAGATCGCCGGTGTGATCTATCGCCAGGAGTCCTACGGGCAAGGTCTGGCCGATTCGTTCATGGAGAACTTCGAGAGCCTGGGGGGTACGGTTGATCCGTTCATCGCCTATGCGCCCGGCACCGACAACTTCGACGCCGAGGTCGATCAACTGGCGGGGGCGAATCCCGACGCGGTCGTGGTGATCGGCTTCCAGGAGTCCGCCACCATCTTGACCACCATGCACGAGCGGGGCATCGGCGCCACCTCCGCCACCAACGTGTACGGTGTCGACGGAAACATCGGCGGTATCGGCGCCGAGCTTTCCGATCCTTCGATCATCACGGGAATGCGCGGCACCGAACCTTCGGTGGACCTGAGTTCGATCTCGGACTTCACCGACCGGCTGGACAGCGCCTACGAGGGTGGTCTGCAACAGATCTATGCCTATGGCGCGGAGACCTACGACGCGATCGTGATCGTGGCGTTGGCCGCCCTGGTCGCCAACTCGGACGACCCGGTGGAGATCGCGGCGGAGATCAACGACGTGACCCGGGGCGGCGCCAAGTGCACCAGCTTCGCGGAGTGCAGGGACATCATCGGAAGCGGCGGCGATCCCGACTACGACGGCGTCGGCGGACCCTACGAATTCGTGGAAGCCGGCGAACCCGCCGCAGCCAGCTTCCGCATCGCCACCTACAGCGGGGGCGACACACCCGACACCTCACTCGACGAGTACGTCTTCGCCGCCGGGTAACTCCCGTACCGCCAATTGCCGGTGGGGGCCGGGCAACCGGCCCCCACTTTCTCGATCGAGTATTCCGGGCGCTCAGTCGCCCCGGGCCAGGGTGCCCAGGTAAAGCTCGATCACCTTCGGGTCATTGAGCAGACTCTGCCCGGTCCCGGTGTAGGCATTGCGGCCGTGGTCCAGCACGTAACCCCGGTGGCAGATCTGCAGGCACCGTCGGGCGTTCTGCTCCACCATGATCACCGCCACTCCCGATCGGTTGATATCCCTGGCCCGGGCGAACACCTGATCCTGGAGCACCGGAGAAAGTCCCGCCGACGGCTCGTCCAACAGCAGCACTTCGGGATTCATCATCAAGGCCCGTCCCATGGCCAGCATCTGCCGCTCACCGCCCGACAGGAGCCCGGCCCGCTGACCGAGTCGCTCCCCCAACCTCGGGAACAACTCCACCACCCTCTCCATCCGTTCGGTGGTGGCGTGCGGCGCCAGATACGCCCCCATCTCCAGGTTTTCCATCACTGTCAGCGCAGAGAACACGTTGTCGAGTTGCGGCACGTACCCCACTCCCCTGGCCACCAATTCATGAGCCCGCAGGCCGGTGATGGATTCCCCCTTGAAAACCACATCACCCGAACGCACCTCCAAGAGGCCGAACAGGGCCTTCAGCAAGGTGGACTTGCCGGCGCCGTTCGGACCGATGATCCCGATCATCTCCCCCGCATACAGGGCAAGATCGACCTTTCTCAGAATATCAACCCCGGGCAGGTAGCCGGCCACCAGTTGACGCAACTCCACGAGCGGCCGGTCGGCAGCGGCCGGCGCGCTCACTGAGATTCCTCCCCGGAGTCCTCGATCCCCTGCCCCGAGCCGAGATAGGCATCGATCACGGCCCGGTTCTTTCCAATGTCCTCCGCCAAGCCCTCGGCGATCACCTTCCCCTCCGCCATTACCACCACCCAGTCGGAGATGTCCCAAACCACGTCCATGTCATGTTCCACAAAAATCACCGTCATGCCCTCGATGGGCAATCTTCTGACATGCTCCAGCAGAGATTGAGTGAGAGCCGGATTGACCCCCGCCACCGGTTCGTCCAGCATCACGACCGCCGGCCGTGACATCAGCGCCCTGGCCATCTCCAGGAGCTTGCGCTGGCCGCCCGAGAGGGTGCCCGCGTATTCGGAGGCCATGTGAGCCAGCGAGAATCTCTCCAGGAGTTCCATGGCCCGCTCTTCGATGGCTTTCTCCTGGGCCCGCCAGAGTGGTGGGTACAGCGAGCGGGCGAATCCCTCCCCGATCTGGCCCTTGGCGCCCAACTTCATGTTCTCCAACACCGAGAGCTTGGTGAGCGCCTTGGTGAGTTGAAAGGTGCGTACCATTCCCCTCCGGGCTCGTTCATGTGAGCGCAACCGTTTGATGTCCCGTCCGTCGAAGAGCACCGACCCCGAATCGGGGCGGTCGAATCCGGTGAGCAGATTGAAGAAAGTGGTCTTGCCCGCCCCGTTGGGACCTATCAGCGCGGTTATGACTCCCCGTTGGATTTCCAGATGATCCACATCCACCGCCATGAGGCCCCCGAAGGCCCGGCGCAGGCCCTTGATCACCAGGGCGGGATCGGGTTTGGTGACCCCCGAAACATTCTCCTCCATCCACTTGCTGCGGGACTCGTCCAGAACCCATCCCAAATCGGGTTCGAACTCTTCGGGACGCCTGATCCTTTCCAAGAGGCGTGAAAGGAGATTGCTACCGGACATCCAGCATCATCTCCTCTCTCGATCCGAAGATGCCCTGTGGTCGGAAGACCATCAGCAAAGCCAGGCCCACTCCCACCAGCATAAAGCGGATCTGGTTCACCTGGGTCGGGTCCATGAACGCGGTGGGAATAAGACCTTCGGTCACCAGAGCCGTGAGGGTCCCCTGGAAGAAAGTGAGCATCGCCCAAAAGAGCATGGCGCCCACTACCGGCGACCAGATACGGCCCACCCCGCCCAGGATCAGGACCGTCCAGAAGAAGAACGTGTAGGCCGGCACGAACGAGTCGGGCTGGATGGTGGCTTTTCCGACGGCCTGCACCATCCCGGCCAGGCCCCCGATCACACCGCCCAGAATCAGAGCCTGGAGCTTGTACCAGTAGGCGTTCTTCCCCAGCGCCCGGGCGGCGTCCTCGTCTTCGCGGATGGCCTTCACCACTCTCCCCCACGGACTGCGCATCAACTGCCAGATAACCACCAGGCAGACGGCCGTCACCCCCCATCCCAGCACGATGGCGAAGAACTGATTGCCGCCCACCTGGAAAGGCCCGATCCCGTATTCGGCGCCGGGATCGAAGGGACTCAACTCGCGGAAGGGTCCGATGAAAGCGTGGAGACCCTCGGCGCCGCGGGTGATGTCGCCCAGAGTGGTCGATCGGGCGAACAGGCGGACTATCTCGGCGGCGGCGATGGTGACGATTGCCAGGTAGTCCCCCCGCAAACGGAGGGTGGGAACGCCCAGAACGAGAGCGAAAAGGGTGGCGAATCCCATCCCCACCAGCACTGCCAGCCACGGATTCAGATTCCAAAGCGTCACCGACAAACCCATTCCGTAGGCGCCCATCGCTACGAAACCAACCTGCCCGAAGTTCAGCAATCCGGCGTACCCGAAGTGGACATTGAGCCCCACCGCCGCCAGGGCGTAGACCGCCGCCTCCAAGCCCAACGACGTCTCCACCGTTTGGATGACTATGAAACCCCAGTCGATCGCTGCCACGGTCATAGCTACCCGAACCTCTCCCTCCTGCCCAAGATGCCCTGGGGTCGTACCACCAACACCAGGGCCAGCACCACCAACGCGCCGATGTTCTTCAACTCGACGGGGATGAAAAGGGTGGAGAGTTGGATGCCGATCCCCACCAGCAGGCACCCCAGCAGGGCCCCGTAGGCAGTGCCCAACCCGCCCAGGACCACTCCGGCGAAGATCAAAAGCAGCATCCTGAAACCGATCAGCCAACTCAACTGCTCGGCCAGCCCGATAAACACCCCGCCCAGTGCGGCCAGAGAACCCGCTCCTATCCAGACGATCTTGATAACCCGTTGAACATCGATCCCAGACGACTCGGCCAGGTCGCGGTTGTCCGCCACCGCCCGCATGGCCTTGCCGGTCTGGGTCCGCTGGAGGAACGATCCCACCCCGATCAGGATCAACACGGAGAGAACCACCGTTATCAGGTCCTTGGGCGTGATCTCGATAATCCAGATTTGCAGAGCGCTCTGAGCCGAATAGTCCCTGAAAAACCGCAGATTCCCCCCGAAAATGAAGAGAAAAATGTACCGAGCCAGAATCGCAAGCCCGATGGTTACCACCATCTGCGCGATGAGGCTGACGCCACGGGTGCGCAGCGGGCGGAAAATCCATCTGTCCATCAGGTAGCCGGTGACGCCTCCGATTATTACCGCCATGACAGCCGCCAGGACGAGGTTCATCCCTTGACCGAACGGCGGCCACCAGCCGGTCATGAAGCCGAACATCCCGGCCAGACCGTAAAAGTTGAAGAAGTAGGCGGACAGCATGCCCCACGTGACCATCTCGCCGTGGGCAAAGTTGACCAGCCCGGTGGTTCCGAAAACCAGTGACAGGCCAATAGCGGCCATACCCAGAAACAAACCCAGTTTTATCCCCTCGGTGGTGAGTTGCGCCACCCGTCGCAGGGAGATTCCACCGCCTTCCTCCACGACCGTCACCTCACCGCTGATCAGGGAGAATATGGCTCTTCCCGCCCTGCCCTCCAGCACTTCCACTTCCACGGTGACCCGCTCCGGTTCCCGCAACCGGATTCCGGCGGGGAGGGTGCCGGCATCGATGCTCACCAGGTACACAGCCGGTTGGGGAACCGGCACCGAGAAGACCCCGTCCGCGTCAGTGACTCCCGAACCTATCTCAGACCCCTCCAAGGTGGTGACGGACAGCATCGCTCCCTCCACCGGCACCCGTTCTCCCTCCTCGTTCTGGTAACGCAACCTGGCGTCAACCGTTTCCGATGACTGGCCGAATGCCGGACCGGCCCACAAAATCATCATCCCCATCAGGAGCAGAATGCCTGCTCCCAGGCGGCCCCGGGCGTCCCGTCCGAACAGACCCTTCACGAAAAACGTGTCGAGGCCCTTCACTAAAGCGGCCTCGCGGTCTCTTCCGAAAGTCATCATTGCCCGCCCCTGTACCTTAGAGGCTAGACGTAAGGCAATGGGGCTTTCTTAGATGAGATCCTGCTGGCGAATCCCGTAGGAGGGATGTCGCAACCTGCACAAGGCCAGCTTCTCCAACTGGCGGATCCTCTCGCGGGTCAACTGGAAGTGACTGCCGATCTCGTCCAGGCCCTTGGGGATTCCGTCTTCCAACCCGTACCGCAACTCCATGATCTTTCTCTCCCGGTCGGGGAGTTTCTTGATGGAATTGCGCATCGCGATAGCCACGCTGGTCGCCTCGGCGATCGCCTCCGGATCCTCGGCGTCACCGTCTTCTATGAAATCCCCCCGCTGCGCTCCGTCCTCTCCCACCGGCTCCTCCAGGGAGACGGTGTCGGAAAGAACCAACGCCTGTTCCACGTGGTCGATACGGATGCCCGTCTCTTCAGAGATCTCTTCGGGATTAGGCATACGCCCGAGCTTTCCCTTCAAAATCCCCTGCGCCAGTCGAACCTTGGCCAAGGTGTCATGAAGGTGAGCGGGGATTCGCACGGTGCGGGACTTGTCGGCGATGGCGCGGGTGATGGCCTGCTTGATCCACCAGGTGGCGTATGTGGAGAACTTGAAGCCTTTGCGCCAGTCGAACTTCTCCACCGCGCGGATGAGACCCAGGTTGCCCTCCTGAACCAAATCGAGAAAATCGATCCCTCTTACTCCCTGATAGCGACGGGCATTGTGTACCACCAGGCGGAGATTGGCCTGGACAAACCGATTCTTGGCGTCGGCGCCCCGTCGCTTCTGCCTCTCCAGAGCCCTCTTCTCCTTCCGCGTTTCGTATTCTTCTTCCTCCAGTTTGCCCTCCGCCTGGCGACCTCCCTCCATCAACTGAGCCAATTCGACCTCCTGCTGAGCATCAAGCAGATCGGTCTCGCTGATGGCGGACAGGTATTGGGCCACCAGATCAGACGTCAGCCGACCCCGCTCGTCAGTGATTTGATTGGTCAGTCGCGCCTGCCTGTCTCTTCTGGCTACTGGCCGCGCCTTCCTGGCCTTGGACCGGGCCGCAACCGCGGAATCCTTGTTACTCATGGGATCTTTCTCATATAAAGAGCACTTCCTGCCTTCTACTATGTCACAAAAACCCTAAATCGGGAACCCCCTTTTTCAAATTCGGGGCTTTAGACCTTGCGGGGTTCGATTTCCAACAAGATCATCAACTCCCATACACGCCGCTCTATTTCATTGAGGGCCACCCTCATTGCATCGAGACCCTCACCCACTGGAGACTCGATCTGCCATCGCAAGTAGCGCTTGTCCGCCACTGCGGGGGTTTGTTTCTCGCCAAGGTCCACCACTACTTCCGCAGCTTTCACCATCGCAGCGTTCAACCTGACCGGTTTGACCCCGCCAATGTCTATTCCCCGCTCCGCCAACACCCTCACGGTACGGGGATCCACCCGGGAAGCGGGCGCCGACCCTCCATTGAACACTCTTACCGGACCGGCGGCCATAGAGCGCAGCAGAGCGGCGGCTATCTGAGAGCAGTCAGCGTCTTTGGCCTCCATGAACAGTATGGACGGGGACTTGTATACCGGCCCCGCCTGAGGCTTATCCCTCTCCTCTGTGAGAAGTTGCTCGAATCTGCGCCGAGCCCGCAGCATCGCCACCCTGACCGAACCCTCCCTTTTCAACAAACGGCCCCCGATCTCCGCGTAGGACAAGCCCTCGACCTCGCGCAACCAAAGCAACTCCCGATCCCGGGCGGTGAGTTGTCCGTAAGCCACCCGGACGAATCTGAACTCCTCCTTGTCCAGGGTGTGTTCATCGGGGAGCATGTGGGTCGTTTCCAACTCCGGGGCGGGCAGCGGTCGGTGGCGCCTTCGCAAGTAATCGTGGAACTTGGAGCGGGCCACTCTCCAGAACCACGCTTCGAAGGCCTGGGGAGATCTCAAACGTGCGATGGAGCGGACAACTGCCTCGCAGACATCACTCGCCACGTCTTCGGCATCGGCCAGAATCAAACCCTGGCCGCGGTAGAACGCCACCAGCCTCGGCAAACCCTTGGTGAGAATGGATGTGAGGGCCGCCTGGTCGCCATCGCGGGCAGCGGTCGCCTCAGACAGGGAAGGAGGCCATGCGGAAAAGTCCGTGGGCAGCATTCAACCTTAAAGCTATTGGCTTGGCGCTACAGGTCCGGGTAATGACCGGGAAATCGGATTATATACGTGCAAGCCACGGTGTCTCAGGCGGCAACCCGCCCTGCCGCCTATTCCTCGTCGTCACCGTCGGGCGGTAGCAGGATGGTGGGTTCGCCCCCGTGATCCTGGATCTGCTGTGCAGCTTCTCTCGCCTCCTCCGCCGCCTCGGCCAGATCCTGCGGATCGGCGGACAACAACTCTTCCACTTCGACCCTCAGGGCCTGCCCCAGCTCTTCGATAGTCGGCTCGGGATCAGACGCGGTGGTGGGTGAATCAGACTGCTGAGACGGTGTGCCGGTTTCCGTGGATTCCGTCCCCACCGAACTCTCCGACCCGGTCTCCAGCCGATAGGTGCTCTGCTCGGGAGGAACCTGGCCCGCCACAGTGGAAGGATTGGGCCGAGTCCCCTGTTGTTCGGGAGCAGTGGTGGGAGTAGAAGAAGGGACCACCGCCGGATCCCCGGAGTCCACAACCGTGACCACGATTGAGGAGAGAGCTCTCACCACCACCTCCGCGGCTTCCATCTGTCTCTGCTGCTCGAGCAGATCCAACGCCTCCTCGAGCTCTTCGGTGGGCAGGATCGGCGCCGCCGGTGTTTCAGCTTCCGGTGTCGATACTACCGAAGGCTGGTCGGAGGCCACCGGACTGACAGGATCAGACTCCGAGGACTCGGAATTGCCGACCAGCACGATCACCCCCACTGCCAGCACCGAGGCGGCCATCCCCACGCTCGCCGCCAAGACACCGAATCTGTTGAACCGAGGAGAAGGCTGGCCGGCCCGAGCCATCGCTCGGATCACCAGTTGCTCGGCCCGCGCCGGGCCTACCTCGTCCCGATAGGATCTGGCAATAGCCCTGAGAATCTCTCCGGAGTGATCCGGTTTACCCATATTCCTTTAACCCGCTTGCCTCCCAAGACGCCGGGGTTGGCAAAGCGTTACGGCGTCACGCCAAAGGGGCAGCAAGGACCGGCCTCTGCGGTAACCTAGCCGGTTGTGAGAGCCGTGGTGTGCACCGACTGGACCGGCCCGTCCGGATTGGAAACCGAACAGATCCCGGAACCCAGCCCCGGACCGGGACAGGTGAAGATCGCGCTCGGGGGGGCGGGGCTCAACTTTGCCGACATCCTCATGGTGTCGGGCCTTTATCAGGTAAGGCCCGATCTTCCCTTCGTTCCCGGGTTCGAGGGAGCGGGAACAGTAACAGACGTGGGCGAGGGGGTGGATTCGGCCAAAGTCGGTGACCGGCTCATGGTCTTCGCCGGAATGGGATGCTACGCCGAGTATGTGATAGCCGACGCCACCCGGACCGCGCCGACCCCGGCCAATCTGAACGACACCGAAGCGGCGGTTTTCATGACCGCCTACGGCACTTCCTACCACGCCCTGGTCGATCGAGGAGCCCTGGCGGAAGGCGAGACAGTGGTGGTTCTCGGAGCGGCGGGCGGGGTAGGCATTGCCGCCGTCAAGATCGCCAAGCAACTGGGCGCCAGGGTGGCCGCGGCGGTCTCATCCGACCGGAAGGCGGACTTCGTGCTGGAGAACGGCGCCGACCTCGCCATCCGATACGACCGCGACGACCTGCGGGCCGCCATTCGCGGCTTCACCGACGGCAGGGGCGCCGATGTGATCTACGATCCGGTCGGAGGTTCCGTCACCGAGACGGCTTTCCGATCACTGGGATGGAACGGACGGTTGCTGGTGGTGGGCTTCGCCGCCGGCAAGATACCCCGCCTGCCCCTCAACCTGGCCCTGTTGAAATCCGCCTCCGCGGTGGGGGTGTTCTGGGGCGACCTGGTGGAGCGCTTTCCCGACCACAACCGGGCCAATCTCGCCCATCTGCAGCAATGGGTCGAGCAGGGTCTCATCCATCCCCACGTCGACCGGATCTATCCCTTCGAAGAAGCCCCGGCCGGCCTCGCCTACCTGGCGGACCGCCGAGTGATGGGCCGGGTGTGTCTGGCGCCGTAAACGCCACATCCGAACCAAACCCGCGACCGCCGTTTCCCGCGAAAACCCAACCTTGAGTCGCGAAAAACCAACCACCCCACTCCCGACTTGGGATCCCTCCCCCAACACCTTGCTAGGGCTTTAAACCCCAGGTCAATGGAGTATCTGACTTTGTCAGTACCAGGTTTAGTATCAGGATGCCTTTTCGCCTCAGGAAAGTTGGGCCGCATTGGAGGTGGTCCGATGGCGGCTCTCGGCGGTGGGGTGATGCCTCCCGTCGGTGTACGAGGCGTCTCCCTCCAGTAGATGATGGGTTGTTGTCCGAGGTCAGGTTACAGCTAGCAAGTTGACTGGACAACAGCAGGATCTGTCAGTACTGCTCGACTTCTATGCTTCCGCCAAGGAATTGCTCCCCGTTGAGGTCTTTGGACCTGAAGCGCAGAGTGATATCTCTAATGTCGCCGATGTTCAGTTTAAGGGGTTCGTCACCGGTGGTACCAGTGTCTATCGCGAACCTGTACTCTCGTTGGTAGCCGTACTCGCTGCGTTTCCTGAACACAGGGTCGAGGCCATCGAAGTGCCCGTGGAAGGTAGACGGGTCGTAGTACCTGACGAGCTTCTTGCAAGCCCTGTAGCGGTGTGATGCTATCGCCGCGTCGAACCTACGCATGAACTCGGGAATGTCTCTGATCACGATGGCGTGTTTGCCCAGTTCGAAGCATTTCTGTGGAATCCGGATTTTTCGCCGCAGGCCTTCGATGTCCCCGCTCCTGGCCCGTTCCAGACTCCGTCTATTGGTAAGTGCGGCATGCACGCAGAATACGTTCAGATGGTCGCACCAGGTCGGTTGCGTCTGGACAGGACCTGCGAGATCCGGCGTCAGGTCCCAACCATTGATCTGCAAAGAGACCCTTCCCGGCTGCATCCAGCTGCTTGTTCCCTCGTGCAGGTCGACAAGACCAGGTGCGGCGCCACTTTCCCGCCGTTTGAAACAGGAGAGCCGTTGAGCGTACAGCCTTCCTCTCAGCAGGCTCTTAACGTGCTCTTCTTTGTGGACGAACTTGACGAGGAAGAGGATCGGCTGCGGAGGTTGCGTGCCACCGTTCGGCACAGTCAAACCCGAAGAATTCACCGAGAAACCGCTCACGTTCTTCCAAGATAACAGGAACCGGGGACCCTTATTTGTCAGTTTGGGGACGTACTGGTTTCCCGGTTCGTTCCATACCAGCCAAGCGGCGGTTATCACGCTCTGTGGCTTTGCCTTGGGACCTTTGGTTTAGCGTGGAAGGTTGGCACTTTGGTCGGGTGTGGGTGCGGCGGGGTGTCCGCGACCCTGCTATCTCTCTCTGCACCGGGGTAGGCTTCGGATCGAAAGTGATTCGGGTTAGGCAGCGCCCCTGAGGATGGCGGACTTTCTTCTGGTGGGGTGTGTGAAGCGGAAGTCGGGCTGGGCCGGGCCGGCCCGCGATGTCTATGTATCACCGCTTTGGAAGTACCGGCGGGAGTATGCAGAGCGACTTGCTGTCCCGTGGTTTGTTCTTAGCGCCAAGCACGGGCTTTTGGCTCCCGACACCCACATCGAACCTTACGATCTGGCGCTGGCCGATCTCTCGCCTACGGAACGAAGGGCCTGGTCACGGCATGTCCTGAACCAATTGCAGGATGTGACTGCCGGTCTTGAGAGAAAGACTGTAGAGGTTCATGCAGGTAAGTTGTATGTCGAGTTTGGCTTGGAACTGAAGTTGCGTGAGGCCGGAGCGGAGGTGCATAGACCGTTGGCCCATGTACCGGGCATCGGTTCACAAATCGCGTGGTACAAGGCGCATTTGGCATCCGGTCACCCGCCGGGGTGATAGTGATGGTTATGAGCGATCCGCGGGTACAGAAGACGGCCCGATTGGCGGAACTGATCGCAGACAGCTTCTACGGCGAGGGGTTGGATTTGCTGGGCGGGGAGAAGGCAACGGCTGGCATTTGGTACCAAATGCCAGAGGTTGGAGCAATCCGTTTCCTGCGTGAGTTGCACGCTTCAGATAGAGAGATGCGCCTCTTTTTGACTTTCGTGTCGGCGGTGGATCGGATGCGCGACGCCAACCGCCTATGGAAGGCCGCTGCGGATCTCTACGGATCGCGTCCTGATCTGTTTGAACCCACCGAAGTGGCGCTCATGCGGGTGTCGGAGTTTCGGGAGGTGCTGTCTTCCGCAGGGGTCAGCCGGTTTCACACTACCGATAGTGATGCGTGGAAGAGAATCGCGGTGTCGCTGGTAGACGAGATAGGCCCCACACGCCGGGTGATCGAAGACGGCGAAGGAGACGCCAGGGAGTTACTGGCAGACGTACAGAGCAAACGAGCCGGAAGGGGCTTTGCTGCTCGGGGACGGATCAGCACAGGTGGAACGCTGGCACGAGGGTTGCCTAAACCTGCAGAGCCACATCAACGCACTAGGCCGGATTGACAGGCCGGGTCTGTCCACAGCGCTTCGCGAATTCATCCACAGCTTTGAGCACACCGCTGGCCGTGATGACGATCATCGAAAGTACCCAGAGTCGATCAGCGAAAGTTCCCACCCTGGGTTGGGTGGTTTTAGGCTAGCAGGTCTCCTTTCGGTCGGTGTTTTCGGGCTTGGGCTTGGTAGCTTCTCAGGCGGTAGCTGTCGCCGGTGATGGTGAACACCACGCTTTTGTGGAGCAGCCGGTCGAGCATGGCGGCGGCGATGGTGTGGTCGGAGAAGATCTCTCCCCACGACGCGACACCGAGGTTGGTGGTGAGAATGATCGATCCTTTTCCGTACCGTCTGGAGATGACTTGGAACAGGGTGGCGGCGTCTTCTGCCGGCATGGGCAGATAGCCCAGTTCGTCGATGATCAACACTTTGGGGGTGTTGAAGAACCGCAACGTTTGGGCCCATCGTCCTTGTAGGGCGGCTTTGCGGCACCGCGCCGCCAGGTCCGCAGCGGTGGTGTAGTACACCTTGTGACCGGTGTCTACCGCGGCGCGGCCGAGGATGACCGCCAGCATGGTTTTGCCCACGCCGGGCGGTCCGATGAACAAAACGTTGGAGGCATCGGCCAGGTAGGCCCCGGTAACCAGCTCTCTTACCAGTTTCTCGTCGACGCTGGGTTGGGCGGTGAAGTCGAAGTCTTCCAGTTGCCATCTGGTGGGGAAGTTCGCCAGTTTGAGACGGGTTTCCCATCGCCGTTGTTCGGTGGTCTCGACTTCTACTCGAAGTAGACCTTCAAGGAACTCGGTGTGGCTTTCACGGTTGGTTCGTGCCTGTTCGAGGTGGGTGGGGAGCGCCTCGGCGGCGGCGGGTAGGTTGAGGTAGGCCAGATGGCCTCGCAGCTGTTGGTACACCGATTGGTTCATCACAGCCCCGCTTTTCGGTTTTGTTGGTCGATGTGCCGCTGGTACACCTCCAGATCGATCACCGTTTCGGTGTACAGGTCTCCGATACCGGCGGCGATAGCCAAAGCCGCGTCTGATGGCGGACGGTTGGGTTTGGGTTTGCAGGGTGGTTTGGTGGTGAACTCGGCTAGGACCACGTTCTCCAAAGCGGCGGTGTGTTCGGGTAGCCGAACCACCCGTCCCATACCGCGGGGTGCCTGCTGGTGGGTGGCGACCAGCCGGCCACTGGCCGAGAACATGCTGATAGTGGGGTCACCGAGCCTCCATCGGACGGTGACCTGGGTTCCTATCACCCCTGGTGGCACCGAGTATCGGTTACCGCGTACCGATACCAGCCCGTTGGATGTCACCCTGCGCTCCAAAGTCCCTTCTGCCGGGTAAGCCACCAGGGGCAGCTCGAGGAGAGGCTCGGTCTTGGCCAGCTCACCCACCGTGCTCTCACCCCGTGGGCGAAGATCGCCCACGGTCTGGCAGAATCTGTCCAGACTGTGCTGTGCTTCGGCGATGCTGGTCACCGCTGCGGTGCGCCACCACCGCTGAGAGACATAGTGGATGGCCTTTTCCACCACGCCTTTCCGTTGAGGACGGCGCGGTGGGCACGGGTCAACAACCACCCCATAATGTTTGGCTACCCCAACGAACGACGGCTGGATACGACCGGTGGCGGCGACCACGGTCGCCATCCGATCCACCCTCCACCGCCGCGGGGTACCCTCCAGTCGTCTCAACACCTGGTCAAGACCCTCCACCAAATGGGGTTGGTCCTGGCGGGACGTGATCCACGCCCGAAAAGCGCCCGAGTGCGACAGCACACCCACCAGCACATGAGCGGTGGCTCCCCACGGCGTGTCACGTAACTCCACCCAGTCCCACTGGCACTCCTCACCCGGTGGATGATCGATGATCGCCGTGGCCCGGCCCCTGGTACCCGCACAGGCGCCACACAACGGCCGCAGGCCCCGAAGACGGACCTTCCGCACGAACGTCGGGTAGCTCTGCTCATAGCCCAAAGCCACCACCTCGTCGAACAACGCCGACCCCCACACATGCGGATCATCAGACAACCGCTGCCGCACATACGCCTCGAACTCATCAAACAGATCCGCCCCCGCCCGGGCACGCTGACCGGGCACCCGATCGCCCGACAGATACGCTCGCACGGTACGGCGGCTCTTACCAACATGACGGGCGATAGCCGAGATCGACCACCCCCGCCTCCTCAAAGCATGAACTTCCACGCACTCCTCCAGTACCAACATAAAGGGCAGGGCTCCTCTCCACAGCTAGGAAATGTGACAATCCCTTAGCTTGGAGAGAGCCCTACCCAACAACGGGCATTTACCCCCAGGAGGTGGGAACTTTCAGTGATCGAGACTGGGAACTTTCAGTGATCGCCAACAGCCGCATGTATCAGATGCTCCATGGGACACCGGATGTTGTGGATGACAGAACAAAACTCAGGCAGTTCCTTTCCTGGTTCGACTTGGTCTACCGGTACTCGACCTACGCGATCATTGCAAGCCATTGTCCAGACAAGAACCCACCCTCAAACAACAGCACGAGAATCAACGTGGTCACTGGCGAAGTAACAGAAGAAGGTGAACGCGGGAAGGCGATGGTACCGAAGAAGTACCGTCACACAATCAATAAGGTCCAGTGAACTACTACATGGGAGCCGAGGTTGGGGCCGCTGGGATTACCCCGATGTACCTCCCTCCGTTCTTGTCGAAACCAGGAGTTGGAGCACCCCACGTTATCTGACTCGGTGCTTTTCGGCGAGGATGATCCGGTTGAGGCTGGGGGTTGTCCGCATGGTATTAGCCGGGTACTAAGGTTAGAGCGAGGCTGTGGGGTCGCTACCCGGCAATCGCGCCTCTCGTTTTCCGCCCGGCAGGAGTCAACCTCGACTTTGGACGAGAGTCGGATAGGCCGGTGGTAGTTTGCTGTGGCTCCTTCAGCTTGGTAGCCAACCTAAGAGGGTGATTCGGCCGTATTCAGGTTGGGCAACAACACTCCATTGGTTACTGCCGTCGCTATCCGTGATCCATAGCGCGGATGCAGAGCGCGGTAGGGGTCCGGCTTCGTCGAATCTGATGGGGGACAGAGTCGAGTAGGCTATACGTTTGCCGTCGGGTGACCAACGAAAGTCGTATCCTACATTGTCGACCAGTTTCCTCTTGTTCTTTCCATCAGCGTCCGCAATCCATAGTTGTGTAGAAACGGGGAAATATGGATCGGTCCATAACTCTCTGGAAATGTCGGATACTTCTTCAAAGATATCGGAGGGTAGGACGGGACTGTTGGGGTCTTCTTCTTCCAGAATGTAGGCAAAGGACTGATTGTCCGGCGACCATCGGACATTCAGAATCCGACCGTATCTCGGGTCTCCCGTGTAGAGATCCCGCTGCCTTATCGTGTCCCCGGTGAGCGTGTTGAACACGAACCCTTCACGGTTGTCAGAAACCAGATGTGCGCTATCCGGTGCCCAGTCAAGGTAGTTGCACTTGCTGATACCTAGGTTCATGATCGTCTCACCGTTGGCGGCGTCCGCCACGATGAACTGGGTTCCGATACCATAACCCTTAACGTAGGCGAATCGGCTACCGTCGGGCGACCAGCGTAGCTTGGCCGAGCCTGGAAGGTTACCCAAGCCTGCCGTCAGTAACTTGACCCTGTTGCTACCGTCGATGTCCATTATCCAGAGATCCTGGTGAACACCGTTGGGGTTCTCCGCTATCCAGGACACCCTCCGGCCATCCGGCGTGAACTCCACGTATCGGGCATTGGATTCATCAACATCGATCGTGACCTGGCCACCACTCTCAAGGTCCTCGACAACAGTATGGACATAAACCCGTTCTCCGTCGACCTCATCGAAGACACTGTAGAGAGCGAGCCTCCCATCGGGAGAGAACCGCCAGAGAAGACCGATGGACCGTTTGTCCTGCCCATCACTTCTCTCGATCCAGTTCGAACCTCCGGCACCTCCAGCAGTGTTGTACACCAGGTATCTCGAGTCGGGCGACCACCGGAAATTGAAGGACCATCGGCCCCGGGAACGGACCTCGCGAACGTTTTGGCCATCCGTGCCCATGACATAGGCCTTGTCCCTTGCCCCGTAGGCGACCCACCTGCCGTCCGGTGAGAATATCGGATGAGCACCGCCATGACCGCTGTACGATCCTATGGCTTCCCTGCCGCCTTGCAGCCCGGCCATCCATATCTGGTTCCCAAATCCATAGCTGTCCACGTAGTCGGGGTCTGCCGTGGAGTAGGCAAGGCGGTAGCCGTCGGCCAGCGACGTGGCACCGGGAAGCGGAACGAGCTTCAGAGCACGAGCCAGGAACGTCGCCATCTGGGCCCGGGTCACCGGCCGGTCGGGACAGTAGCGCCCCTGACCGCATCCGGCGGTGATCCCTGCCGCGGCGAGCTTGTCGATGTTCTCCGCGTGTGGGTTGTTGGCAGTGTCGGAGAACCGACCGGGCGCCCCGCCGGGCAACTCGAACGCCCGGGCCAAGAAACTTGCCATCTGAGCGCGGGTCACCGACTGGTCCGGGCAGTAACGCGGAGGGTCCTCAGAGCACCCTCTCGTTACTTCGAGATCGGCCAGCCGGTTCGTGTAAGGCGCCCACCATCGAACGGGACTCACATCGGTGAAGCTCGACACCCCGGACGGATCAGGGTCCGCCCCGTCAACGGCTCGCACCAGCCACACGGCCATCACCCATCTCAGCAGCGGATCGTCAGGACAGAACAAACCCCCGTCACAGTCGGTGCCGGCAAGGATGCCCCGACCATCAGAAGCCAGGGCAGCGATCGACCTGGCATGAACCCCTCCCTCAACATCGGGATAGCCACCCACCTGGGCCGCCGCGGGCAGACCGGACGCCAGCAATACCATTACCACCGCGACCACGGACCCGATCAGCCGGCCACCCGCTTTCGGTCGATCACCCCTCCGCCCGAGCGGGAATAGACAGTCAGGCACCGTATGTTCTCCGTAAGTGATCCGACCAGGCACCGGCATCATCCTAGTGGTGCGTCGCGGTTTTGGTTGGGTGGAGGGCTGCTCGTCCTCGTTGGACTTTTGGTGATGATTTCTTGGGCGGGATTACACGGGTCCAAATGAAACTTCGAGAAACGCCAAATGGGCCCTAAATGCGGCACTAGCTGAGCATACAGCAACACTATGAAAACTGGTGGAACCCTACGAACCCCCCACCGTGTGCCCTCCCCCGCCTCCTCCTTACCATTGCAGGTTCGCTTGATCCGCGCCTCGGTGAGGACCGGACGGATCTGGCTATCTTCCGATCCCGGGCGAGCTCGGGAACCCGGACCGCTTTATTCGACTTGGCTGAGAACAGTATGCGTCGGGGGTGGGACAATGTCCATCCCAAGCGGGCGGTGTTTTTTCACAACCCACCAGAATCGTGTCGCCGGGCAAAGCCGACTCAGGGAGCATTGAGGCCTCCTGGATAGGCGTTTGTTTTGGGACTTATATACCTAGGTAGACAGAGTCGACCCGGGGGATACTGTTCTGCGATGTCCGCTTGCGCCGCGCCGCCCGGAGGGGGCGGGCGTCTTACGACGGAGACTTGTTCTGCGCATCGCATCGGGAAAAGTCCCTCCCGACCCCGGGAAGCCCCGGGCGCCTGTGTTTCGTGCGGCGTTCACATCCCTGTCCAACTCCAGCCCGCACCTCTCGCAGGAGAACACCCTGAGGTGCAGGGGCATGGCCTGGCGATGGCCACAGATAGAGCAGTCGGTGGATGTGTAACTCGGGTCGACCCTCTCATAGGGGATACCAGCTTTCCAGGCTTTGTATCCCAGTATGGAGTCGAGGGCCGACCACCGCTGGTCGGACAATTTTCTTGAGAATCTCTTGGCCCTGAGCATCGCCGCCACGTTCAGGCGCTCCACGGCGATCCCGTCGTAGGTGATCACCAGGTGGTGGGCGAGGCGGAAGTCGGCCTGGACGGCCCGTTCCTTCTCCCTGCGGTGCGCCTTGGCCAGGGCGAGGGCTTTCTTCCTTCGGGCATTGGATCCCTTCTGCGCTCGGGAGAGCCTCCTCTGGGACCGCTTGATGGCCGTCCTGTCGGGCTCACGGGCAGGGATGAAGGTTCCATCCGAGAGAGCCAGGCGCACCTTCAACCCCCTGTCGATCCCCGCCGGGTTGGCGGGCTCTTTCACGGGTATCTCGCATGGAGGGTGCCTCACCACCGCGTGGATCTCCGTGCGGAGGGGCGTGCGAACCACCCGCAACTCCGCCAGTTTGGCCCCCGCTGCCAGAGCCGTTGCCAGGCGGTCGCCTTTGTCCCGGAACCTTAGGCGGGGAACGCCCTTCACCTGGAGACGCCACCACACAGCGCTCTGGTTCCTGGGACTCCTCGGCTGGATAATCATGGACGGGGAGGCGTCAGGTACCTCGATGGTGCGCCAGCGGCGGCGGGACTTGAACCTCGGGTACCCCGGCTTCTTCCCCTCCGCACAGCGTTTGTAGAAGGCCTGGACGGTGCGGTCGAAGCGGCACAGAACACCCCGGCCGACCTTGACAGAGAGGTGCCCCCACTCGGGGTGGTCCCGGCGCACATCGGTGAACATCTTCATCCGGTCATAGAGGGATTGGTTGAGCTCTTTGGGGAACTTCTGCGTCTCCAGATTGTGCTCTCTCCACCACGCGTAGGTGCCCTTCCAGGACTCCAGGACCGCGTTGTAGAGCTCTGAGCACATGCCGAATATCTCCGTCAGCCGACGGTGCGCAGACGGCGAGCACTTGGCCGGAAAGCGGAAGGTCTGCGTCATCCGGGGCATACAGGAAAGGTTACGAGGGAGGTGTGACAAAAAGGACAGTCGGGGTCTGTCTACCCATGTATCTAAGTCCCTTTGTTTTCACCACCCTATTTCAGCGAAGCCTCGACCCCTAACCAAGGACCCCCTCCCTAACCCTGCTCCCCACAAATACGCGCAGCCTCAGGGAGCATCGAACAGGTAAGGACCCGAGCCGCAGGCGCCTCCGCACTTGGTTCCGGCGCTTGCCGCCGGACCGGAGCATTCACGCTTCGATGTCTCCCGAAGGCCACCTGAAGGCACTCGGCGCCTGGGAACCGGCTCTGTTAGAAGTCCGGTGACTCGCCTTCGGCCAGTCGGCGCGCCTCCTCGATGGCCTCGGCCCGGTCGCCGGCGGTGATCCGGGCGCGGTCGGTCAGCAGGGTGACGCGGTTCTCCACCACCTGCATGAACCCGCCGTGAACGGCGATGGTGGTTCGCTGGTCGTCGTCATGGTCGATCAGCACCGCTCCGGCCGTCAATGCGGCCATCAACGGCTCGTGACCTGCCAGGATCCCGATCTCGCCCTCGGTGGTGCGAGCCACCAGGAACTGGGCGTCGCCGGACCAGAGCGTCCCCTCCGGCGACACCACGTCGACACTGAAGGGACGGGCCATGAGCTAGGAGGCCAACCCCTTGGCCTTGGCTTCCGCCTGCTCCAGGTTCCCCACCATGAAGAAGGCCTGCTCGGGAAGGTGGTCCACCTCTCCCTCGATGATCCGGCTGAAGTCGGAGACCGTTTCGGCCAGATCGACCCACGTGCCGGGAATACCGGTGAACTGCTCGGCCACGTAGAAAGGCTGGGAAAGGAAGCGCTCGATACGGCGAGCACGGGACACCACCAGCTTGTCCTCTTCCGCCAGCTCGTCGATGCCCAGGATGGCGATGATGTCCTGCAGGTCCTTGTATCGCTGGAGGATCTGCTGGGTCTCCGTCGCCACCCGGTAGTGCTCCTCTCCCACGTACTGGGCGTCCAGTACTCGGCTGGTCGAGTCGAGCGGGTCGATAGCCGGATAGATCCCCAGTTCCACGAGCTTGCGGGAAAGCACGGTGGTGGCGTCGAGATGAGCGAAGGCGGTATGCGGCGCCGGATCGGTCAGATCGTCGGCCGGCACGTAGATGGCCTGCAAAGAGGTGATCGACTTGCCTTGCAGCGAAGTGATCCTCTCCTGGAGCAGTCCCATCTCGTCGGAGAGAGTGGGTTGATATCCCACCGCCGAGGGCATCCGGCCCAGGAGAGTGGAAACCTCCGAGCCTGCCTGGGAGAAGCGGAAGATGTTGTCGATGAACAACAGCACGTCCTGGCGCATCTCGTCACGGAAGTACTCGGCGATCGACAGCGCCGCCAGCGCCACCCGCAGGCGCACTCCGGGCGGCTCGTCCATCTGCCCGAACACCAGCGTCGCGTTGTTGATGACTCCTGACTCGGTCATCTCCAAAAACAGGTCGTTTCCCTCCCGGGTCCGTTCCCCTACTCCGGCGAACACCGACACGCCGCCGTGCTGGGTGGCCACCCGGTTGATCATCTCCTGGATAATCACCGTCTTGCCGGTCCCCGCTCCACCGAACATTCCGACCTTGCCTCCCTGGATGTAGGGCTCCAGCAGGTCGATGACCTTGATGCCGGTCTCGAAAATGGTGCTCTGCGGCTCCACCTCCTCATAGGGGGGAGGCGGACGGTGAATGGGCCAGTACTCCTCCAACTCCAACGAATCGGCCGGCACATCCAGCGAATCACCCCAAACATTGAAGATGTGTCCCAAAGTGTTGGGTCCGACCGGGACGGTGATCGGGCTGCCCATATTACGCACTTCGGTGCCTCTCACCAGGCCGTCAGTGGAACGCATGGCGATCGCCCGCACCTTGGACTCGCCCAGATGCTGGGCCGTCTCGCACACCACTGTCTGCCGGTTTCCGTCCACCTCGAAGTCGATCTCCAAGGCGTGCAGGATTTCGGGCAACTCCCCGGGGGGGAACTCGGCATCCACCACCGGGCCGGTAACTCTTACCACCCTTCCCGCGCTCATCGCATCTGCCACGTTGTCCGCTCCTTTTCCTTTTCGTCTTTCAACGGTCGGAGGCCATGAGTGCTTCGGCGCCACCCACGATCTCTGATATCTCGGTGGTGATCTCAGCCTGACGGGCCTGATTAGCCACCCTGGTCAATACTTTGGTCAGTTCGGAGGCGTTGTCGGTCGCCGCCTTCATCGCCCGCTGCCGGGAAGCGTGTTCGGAAGCCGAACTTTCCAGCAGGAACCCGAAGATGGCCGCCTCGATATAACGGGGAAGAATCCTGCTAAGAATCTCTTCGGGAGAAGGCTCGTAACTGTAGGACACCGTTGTGGCCGCCTCTTGCTCATTTTCTTCTGCCGGAGGCTGGACGGGCAGAAGCTCCACCCTGGTGGGAACCTGGTAAAGAACCGATCGGTAGTCGGTGTAGAAAACCTCAACCGCGTCCACTTCTTCGGAGACGTAGGACTCGATCACCAGGTTGGCGACCGCCCGCGCATGGCCGTAGGCGGGCTGATCGGTCATACCGTTGAAGGAGTGATCGAGCCGGTATCCCCGGAATCGCAGATAGCCCTGCGCCTTCTTGCCGATCACGAACAGGCGGGTGTGACGACCCTCCAGGGTGTGATGGCCTATGGCCCTTTCGGCCATGCGAATCAGATTGGCGTTGTAGGCGCCGGCCAGGCCCCGGTCGGAACTGATGATCACCATGCCCACGGTCGAAACCTCCCTCACCTCCGAGAGCAGATGCCCCGATCCCCCCGCATCTCGACCCACATTGCTGATCACCTCGATCAAACGGCTCACATAAGGCCGGGATTGCAACACCCTTTGCTGCGCCTTGACAATCCGGGAAGCGGCGATCAACTCCATCGCACGGGTGATTTTGCGGGTGGCCGATACGCTGGCGATGCGCCGGCGGATGATTCGCAGTTCGGCGGAGGCCACAGGCGGACTCTCAGTCTCCCGAACGGAAGCTGTCGGCGAACTCCCTCAAAGCGGCGTCCAGGGCCGTGAGGTCCGGGAGCTTCCCGGTTTCGACGATACCACGCAACAGGTGCCCGTGACGGCGGCGCATGTGAGCGTTCAGTTCTCTCTCGAACCGCTGGATCTGCGATACCGCAACGTCGTCCATGTATCCATTGGTCACCGCGTAGAGGGAAACGACCTGCTCCTCCACGGCAGCAGGACGGAACTGCGGCTGCTTGAGAACCTCGACCACCCTGGCGCCCCTCTCCAACTGCGATTGCGAAACTGCATCCAGTTCCGAACCGAACTGGGCGAACGCCTCCAGTTCCCGGTACTGGGCCAGGTTGATCCGGATAGGTCCGGCCACTTTCTTCATGGCGCTCAACTGGGCGGCGCCACCCACCCTGGAAACCGAGATTCCCGCATTGATGGCGGGACGGACTCCCGAATAGAAGAGGTCGGTCTCCAGGTAGATCTGTCCGTCGGTGATGGAGATCACGTTGGTGGGAATAAAAGCCGAGACATCTCCGGCTTTCGTCTCCACGATGGGAAGTCCCGTCATGGAACCTCCTCCCAGTTCGTCGGAGAGCTTCGCACACCGCTCCAGCAACCGGCTGTGCAGGTAGAACACGTCTCCCGGATAGGCTTCCCTGCCGGGAGGACGGCGCAACAGCAGCGCAATCTCCCTGTAGGCCACCGCCTGCTTGGAGAGATCGTCGAAGATGACCAGTGCATGTTCGCCGTTGTACATCCAGTACTGACCGATGGCCGACCCCGCATAAGGCGCATACATCTGCAGCGCCGGGGGCGCGGCAGCGGAGGCGTTCACCACCACCGTGTACTCCATGGCGCCGTGCTCTTCGAGGGAGGCGACCACCTCGGCCACGGTGGAGGCCTTCTGACCTACCGCAACGTACACGCACTTGACTCCCGCCTCCCGCTGATTGATGATCGTGTCCACCACCACCGCCGTCTTTCCGGTCTGGCGGTCACCGATTATCAACTCCCGCTGTCCTCGCCCCACCGGGGTCATGGCGTCTATCGCCTTGATGCCGGTCTGCAGCGGCTCGTGGACCGGCTGGCGCTCCACCACGGTGGGCGCCTGGACCTCCAGGCGACGACGGGCAGTGGTGTTGATCGGGCCCTTGCCGTCGATCGGATTGCCCAAAGGATCGATCACCCTGCCCAGGAGTTCGTCTCCCACCCCGATCTCCAGCACCCGGCTGGTCTGGCGGACCGGGTCTCCCTCCTCCACATGGTTTGATTCTCCCATCATGACCACACCGATCGAGTCCTCGTCCAGGTCGAGCACCACTCCGAGCAGTCCTGCATCGAATTCTAGGAGTTCCGAGGACATGGCCTGGGGAAGGCCCTTGACCTTGGCAACTCCGTCAGCGATGGAAGACACGTAACCCACCGTCTCCCGCGAGATGGAGGGCCTCCAGTCTTCCAGGGACTTTCGGAGCGCCTCGGTTATGTCGTGGGCGGTGATTGTCATCTGGGCCATTGGCTACTCCTTAGATTCAAACATCGGCCAGCAGGGCGCGCACCTGGTTCATCCGCGAGCGGACGGTCCCGTCCACCACCAGATCCCCCACCCGGGCCACCAACCCGCCCAGTACTTCGGCGTCGACCACCACTCTGGCCTCCACCGGATGCCCCACCACCTTGGAGAGAACATCCTCCAGCCGGGCGACGGTGTCCGGCGACAACGCAACGGCGGACCGCACCTCGGCAATCTTGCGGCCCCGGGAAAGCGCCGCCTTCTCGGCCAGCCGATCGGCGATCGCCACCAGATCCGAAAGCCGGTTCATGCGGATCAGAAGGCTGACCGCCTCCCGGGTTACCGGGGCGGCCTGATCAGCCAGGATTTCCGACATCAGGTTTTGCAGTCGATCGGAGGGCAGGTGCGGATCGGACAGGGCATCGGTCAACTTCGCAGAGCCCTCCACCGCCCGAGCCAACGAGTACAGCTCGCTCTCCACCCGTTCGAGTTGCGACTCCGCCGAAGCCAGCCCGAACAGAGCGTCAGCGTAGCCGTCGGTGACTTCGCTCATTCTGCCGTTTCTCTCTCCAGTTCCCGGATGTAATCATCCACCAGCATCTGGTGGGCGGAAGAGTCGATCTGGGACCCCACCACCTTTTCGGCGATGTCCAAAGAGAGGACGGTTATTTCCCGGCGGGCCTCTTCACGGACCCGGGCATGCTCGTTCGCCGCCTCGGCGCGAGCCCGCTCGGTTATCTGGGCGGCTTCGGCGGCAGCGCGGTCGATCGCCTCCTGGCGAAGGCTGTCGGCGTCCGACCGGGCCGATTCCAAGATCCGGTCCGCTTCCCGGGCGGCTTCGTCCAGTTCACGTTGGCGGGTTTCGCGCAACCGTTCCGCCGCTCCCTTGGCCTGCTCGGCCTCTTCCAACTGGGAGACCACCGCCGAACGGCGAGCCTCCAGCGTGCGGTCGAGAGCCGGCATGGCGAACTTCCAGATCAGGAAGACGATCACCACAAAGCTCACCGCTCCCCAAACCAGTTCGGCCGGGTCGGGAAGAATCAGGAACAGGCCCGATTTTTCTTCCGAGGCGGCCAGTATGAGGAGATCCGGCGACATTCTCAACCTCCGGCGCCGAACAGGATGAAGAAGAGCAACAGCCCGAAGAGGGCAAGCGCTTCGGTAAAGGCGATCCCCAAGAACATGGTGGTTCTCACCTGCCCGGCCATTTCCGGCTGACGGACCATTGCCTGCACGGCATTGCCCACCACTATTCCAATTCCCACGCCCGGCCCGATGGCGGCCAGTCCGTAGGCGAGTCCCGCACCTATCAGTGCAGCAGCATTAGCGTCCAACGGTTCCTCTCCTTTACAGCAAGTCGGGGTCAGTGCTCCACATGGATGGAGCTCTCAATGTAGACAGCAGTCAACAATGTGAAAATAAAGGCTTGCAGCACCGCCACGAATATCTCGAACCCGGTAATGACGATGGCAAAAGCCAGGGGGATCACGAAAGCCACCGCCTTGGGCTCCAGCACGAAATACGAGGCGGAAGTCAGAAAAAACACGGTGAGCATAATGTGTCCGGCGATCATGTTGGCAAAAAGCCGGACGGCAAGGCTGATGGGGCGGATCAAAAAAGTCGAGATCAATTCGATGGGGATCACCAGGATCAAAAGCGCCTTGGGAACGCCGGGAGGAATCAAGGAGTTCTTTATATAGCTCAGCCCGTGTTTGCGGAGCCCGACGAACACAAACACCACCCACACCAATCCGGCCAAAAACGCCGGGATGGCCATCCGGGAGGTGACGGGGAAGTTGATCAGCGGGGTCACTTCGAAGAGATTGAGAAAGAGCACCCAAAAGAACATGGGTATCAGCAGCCACTCGTACTTGGCCGACTGGGACCCGATCGTGTCCCGAGCGATGCCGTTGCGAACGAAATCGACCAGGCTCTCCACCACCACCCCCATCTTGGTGGGAACCGCCCGGGCCTTTCGCACCGGCAGGTACAGGAACAGGAACGTGGCCAGGGTGGCCAAAAACATCAGAAGCACCACCCGGTTGATCCCCAGCGGAAGCACGTCCGGCCAGTCGAACAGGTGGTTTACGTCGCTTGGCACCTCCACCACCTGGGCAAGAATCGGAAATCTCATCCGGTGGCCACCTGTCTACGAGCCTCGATGGTGAGGGATCCCAACCAGGACGCTCCCACCCCCAGGAACATCCCGTACAGGTGGGCCTCCCAGACGGCTACGGCCGCCCAAACCAGCAGGGTGATCATCGCCAACCGGATCACGAAACCGCCGAAAGCCACCGCACCCAGGGTAAAGAAGGAACGGCGAGCCGCCAGGGAAAGCACCCAGCCGGTGGCTGCGAACGAACCGGCCGCCGCAAGGGCGCCGACTACTGCCCAAACCCCGGCCGCACCGGTCCACAGCGCCCACGAAACCACCCCTGCCAGGGGCGCTATCAGGAGCGCTCGCCCCGCCAGGCGGCGCCCGATTATTGCCTCTACGTCCAAGATCTCTCCTGCGCTACGAGTACCAAAGCCAAAGGTTATACGGATTCGCCGTATCCTCGAAAACCGGACGGATAGGGCGGGAAGGAGGAAGCCAACTCCGAAACCTGGCCCGATATGTCCTGTAACACCCCATCTTGGCGGCGTTCCTGGAGGGCCTTCACTATGAGGGAACCCACCCGGGCAGCCTCCGCCTCGGTCATGCCCTGCGAGGTCATGGCAGGAGTCCCGATCCGCAGACCCGAGGCCCGGTAGGGAGGGCGCGGATCGAAGGGAATGGTGTTGAAGTTGAGGGTTATTCCCAACCCGTCCAGCAGGCGGGCCGCGGCCCGACCGGTCAGATCGGGATCAACCGATCTGAGGTCGATCAGGAACAGATGATTGTCCGTGCCTCCCGACACCACCCGGGCGCCGGCTTCCTGCACCGCGGTGGCCATGGCGGAGGCGTTGCGGATGATCTGGGTGACGTAGGAGTGGAATTGGGGCGTGGAGGCCTCCAGAAAACACACCGCCTTGGCCGCTACCTGATTGATGAGCGGCCCGCCCTGGGCATTGGGAAACACCGCCTTGTTGATCGCACCGGAATACTCGTCCCTGGCCAGAGCCAAGCCGCCGCGGGGACCGCGGAGGGCCTTGTGGGTGGTGCCGGTGACGATATCGGCGTGGGGAACCGGATTGGGATAGGCCCTGCCGGCCACCAGCCCGATGAAGTGGGCGGCGTCGACCATGAAAATGGCGCCCACCTCGTCGGCGATCTCCCGGAATCCCTGGTAGTCGAGGTGCCGGGAATAGGCGGAGTATCCCGCCAGCAGTATCCGGGGACGGTGCCGGTGAGCCAGGGACCTCACCTGATCCATGTCGATCTGTTCGGTGTCCGGATCGACTCCGTAGGCAACGAAGTCGTAGTACAGACCCGAGAAATTGGCCGGCGACCCGTGGGTAAGGTGCCCACCCTGATCGAGCCTCATCCCCAACACCCTGTCTCCCGGTTTCAAAAGGGAGAAGTAGACGCTCATGTTGGCCTGGGCGCCTGAATGGGGCTGAACGTTGGCGGCCTCGGCGCCGAACAACTCCTTGGCTCGCTCTATAGCCAGCGTTTCGATCTCGTCCACCACCTGGCAACCCTCGTAGTAACGGCGTCCGGGGTATCCCTCCGCGTATTTGTTGGTGAAGATCGAGCCGGAGGCGGCCATGACCGCCGGGGAGGCGAAGTTCTCGGATGCGATCAGATGAATATGGCTGTTCTGGCGCTCCACGTCACGCCGGATCAAAACGGCAGCGCGGGGATCCACCTCCGAGAGGGGACGCATATCGATCATGGGGATTCCTTCCGCCCGATTTTCGACCCCGTAGAGGGGGGTGACGACTCCCGGAATTCTACCTGCGTCCCGCTGGTCGGATTCCTCACTTGCAGGCCGGCGCCTGTGTCAAAAGGGTCTCACCCGAGAATCCATACGGCAACAACTCGGAGAGGGCATGTGCACGATGAGGACCGTCGCCGGCGGCCACCAGCACCGTCTGCACGCCGAACTCGTTCATCACCTGCCGGCACCCTCCGCACGGGTAGGCATCGTCGATCGACCCCGCGTCGAGGCACACCACTGCCACCGTCTCGATCCTCCTTACCCCGGCTGCCACCGCCGTGTTGACCGCAGTCACCTCCGCGCAGTTGGAGACCGGATAGGCTGCGTTCTCCACATTGGTACCGGTGTAAACCGCGCCGTCCTCTGCCAACAGGGCGGATCCCACCCTGAACCCCGAATACGGAGAGTAGGAGTTGAGGCCGGCCTGGCGGGCCTTCTCGACCAAGAATCCGGGGTCTGTCATCGGGAATCCTCCTCCAACAGGGCGCGCACGAAAGTGTCGGCCGAGAACGGGGCAAGATCTGAAAGGCCCTCACCGGTACCCACCATCTTGACCGGTGCGCCCAGCCGACGCTCCACCGCCACAGCCACCCCTCCCCGGGCGGTACCGTCCAGTTTGGTCAGAACCACCCCGGTCACACCCACCCGGTCGCAGAACTCCCGCGCCTGGGCCAGACCGTTCTGACCGGTGGAGGCATCCAGAACCAGCAGCACCTCGTCCACCTTTCCGGCCGCCTTCACCAGCACTCGCTTCATCTTCTCCAGTTGGTCCATCAGATGGGTCTTGGAATGAAGGCGCCCGGCCGTGTCGATCACGACCACCTCCCGACCCCGGTTTTTTGCAGCCCACCAGGCGTCGCGGGCCACCGCCGCCGGATCCGCTCCTTCCCTACCTCCCACCATATCCACTCCCAGTGACCGCGCCCAGGCGCCCAATTGCTGCTGGGCCGCCGGACGGTAGGTGTCGGCCGCTCCCAGCAGACACTCCTTGTCCTGGGAGGTCAGCAGATGAACGATCTTTGCCGCGGTGGTGGTCTTGCCGGCGCCGTTCACCCCCACCACCATCACCACCCCCGGAGAACCGTTACCGGAGCAGTCCAGGCTACGGTCCTGTTCGCTGAACAGCGCCAGCATCCGTTCGGCCAGCAGGGCCCGGACGCCGGCGCGATCCGACGGCTTTCCCCTACGCACCGCCTCCACCAATTCGACGGAGAGCTCCACGCCGATGTCGGCCGCCACCAGCGCATCTTCCAATCCGTTCCAAAAGTCCCCGTCCAGTCGGTCACCACCAGCTATCGACCGGAACACCCCCCACAAAGCCTGCCGTGTCTTGGCCAGGGCGGAGACGGTCGGATCCACCCGGGTACGAGATTTCCCCCGTTCAGAAGACCCGCGTCTCCTCCGCCAGCCTGTCAGCCAACCCACTCTCCTTCAGTTTAATTCCCCTTTGGTAGGTCGGAAACCTTCCTATGTGGACAGAATCGCGAAATCTGACACTAAAGTGCGGAAATTCTGTTGAGATTCGCGATATTTTCTTTGAGAATTCGCTGTGTAATGCTTGTATTTTGTCTCAGGTCTGTTGCATATTGAATGGACAAACATGAATGTGCGGTCCGGACCGCGGTCATCAGATCGGTCTTGTTCTCGGTCGAGACGCTGGTTTGACAGTGTCCCCGAGAGTGGACTATCTAGCCGAATACTGGTTTGTTTCGGGTTCGGGCAGGCCTGCGCCTATCCGAATTTTTGTGACGGTCAGGAGGCGGCGGGTCGGGAGGGGAAACCCAAATAGGAGGGTGATGCCGCGGGGCAAGAGTGGGAAAACCGGGGGGATTCTACGGCTGTGTCGGAGGGGGTGGAGAGTCGGGGGAAGTGGTCTGTTTATTTTCGTTGTTTTATGGTGGGTCGGCGTTTGCGAGGGTAGCGGCGGTTGGGTCGGCGTTTGCGGGGGTAGCGGCGGTAAGAGGTGGGTTGGCGGGGTGGGCGTCCCCATTGGGTGGGTGGTCGGCGGAGGCTGTAGGTTCCTGCCGGTGACTGGTGTACTGTCCAGTTTTGGTCGTGTACTTTGTGGTGGCATCTGCTGCACAGCAGACACATGTTGTCCAGGTCGGTGGGGCCTCCGTCGGCCCAGTGGACGATGTGATGCGCCTGGCACCAGGCGGCTTTGGCTCCGCAGCCGACACAGTGTTGATCGCGGGCGATGAGCGCGGAGCGTTGGGCCGGGCTGGCTTTGCGTCTGGCCCGTCCCAGATCCAGGGGTATCGAAGACCCTGAGAAGATGGCGGGCAGGATCTGAGCGTCACAGGCCAGTTGACGAAACGCCCGGGCGGGAATGGGAGTCCCGTCCCCCAGGCGGGCATCTTTCAGTTGTTGATTGATGGTGTCGTAGTCGGCGATCAGCAACAGGCGCACATCCTGGGACCGGCCGTCTTTTCCTTCCCGGGTCACCAGTTCGGCCAAGGCGTCGGCCATTCTCTGTCCTGATGTGGCCCGGTTCCGGGGGTCTTCTTTGTGCCATAGTTGTTTCATCATGTGTGACACGGCCGTTTCCACCCGAGCACCGGTGACCGGATCGAACCGGCCGTAAAGGACGGTCATCCCGTCGTCTTGGTCGGTGGTGATCCTGGCGAACCTCCGCGAACGCTGATGCTCCAACTTCGAAACACCATCATCTCGGGCACGGGCCTGTTCGTGTTTGCGGACCGTCGCCGCGAACTTGTCAGGAGACTGGGAACGGGCATCGTCCAACAGTTCGTCCTCGTCGATCTCTCCCCGCTGGTTGGCGCCGGCGATGATCCGCGCGTTGTCGTGGGAGATCTCACCTTTGCGTAACCCTTTTCGCGTTTTTGGTAGTTCCTCCAATGCTTTGGCGGTTTCTACTTCTGACCGTGCTTTCCGACGGCCCAGCAGACCGTCGGTTTGTAACACCGTTTCTACCACCTCGGTGCCTTCCCGGCGGCGCAACTCCGACACGATCTCGGCGCGGATCGCCGCCGCCTGATTCTGAACACGGACAGTCGACTTTAACCGCTTGCGCAACTGCTCCAACGAAGCCTCCGAAACCGGCAAAGAAGGCACCAACAGGCGCACCCGGTTGGCCACCGATGTTCCGTTCATGTCTTTTCTGTTCATGCATACCAGTATGCACCAGGGGTGTGACAAACAATGCCACATAACACCAAGTTGTCAAAACAAACACTAAATAGGAAGATCAGCTTGGCGGTTGGATGGATCGCCCGACTTCGGCTAGGCTCATCGCAGGCCGATACCAAACAACCTAAACAACCCTCTACGATCTGAGGGAAGCCCAATGAATCCCCCGGGTTTCATAGAGAGTCGGTTGGCGCCACCGATCGCCCATCTGACCGGTATGCCGTTGCGATCGGTCAAAAAAGGAGACCACTTCCAGCCCAGTTTCCCCCGGTCAGTGGGGCTTTTGCCGGCACCCCATCGACCGCGGTTTCGCTCAGATCCAAACCCACGATCCGCTCATAGGCCTCGATCGCTTCGGTGACCAGCCCGTCGAACACTCCCGCTTTGATCCATTCGTCCCGGCGGCCCCGCAAGGTAGTGTCCGACACCCGTCCGCCCAACAGGCGTTCGGTGGTCATCCCGGGAACAACCGGTCACCAACCCGATCAGGATCCCTTCAAAACACGAGCCCGAATGCGGGAGTTGTGGCATCTCAGGGGATGGGTGTGTCCCGTTCCGGTAACCGGCCTTCCACCGCTTCCCACCGTCTCCACCACTTTTAGGATCAAGCGCACGCATAATTTAGAGTCCTCCACCAGTTGGGGGTTGTGATTACAACTCCGTATCAAACGGAGCCAAGACGCCTACCCGACCTGCTGTCCATGCCGCTCATCACCGACGGTTACCTCCCGCCATCTTCCAACTCGGCCACTACGGCCGGGCCCCAACCCTGGAACGAACCCATCCAGCATCACTTCGACATGGCCTTGGGACAAAAATCACCATCTGTCTGAAGGTTTTTGCCAATCCCGCTTGGCCGAAGAGGGCTTCTCTTCCCTCCGGCGGTCCGCACCACTGGCCGGCCTCTACTCCCTCGCCCAGAGTGGATCATCGATCGGGAAGATGTTGTTCACCTGCAGCCAGTGCCGGGAATCAGGAGAGTCGGGCGGGAAAGCCCTGCTGAGTCCTACGGCCAACAGGCATCTCTTTTCCAGAACAGGCCGGATTGCCTCGATTCTGGACCACACGGGTGTCTTGTGATCGGGCTCCCACAATCGGATGTCGGTCACCGGCAAAGACATTTCCCCCAGATCGGGATCTGCAACGATCAGCCTGATTCTGCCATCTTCCAATTCCTCTGGCGAGAGCTTGGTGCCCTCTACCCGGAACACGCCCAAGGAAGCAATTCCCGCGCCCTTGGGAACTGCCGCGGTACGGCCCAGTTGGACTAGGTCGTCACCGAATATCTCTCCCAGAGAGGACTTGGCGAACCGGTCCATGACTTTTGCGAACTCGGCCGGCGTCAGCATCTTTTCCGTTTTTATCAACTCCGGGCGGAACACCAAGTCCTCTTCTTCGGGATGACCCGGACGGTGACGGGTATTGCCAAGGTCCACTACCGCTCCCAGCGTGAAGGGTCCGCCCTCACTGCGCAGCAGGTCCCTCCCCAGTTGACCACTCTCAAGCACCGGTCGGACATGAGAACCGTCGGTGCCGACCCCCGCCACGCACACGTAGGGGCGCTTCATTCGGGTCAGATGGTTGATCAGGACACGCATCGGCGAGCCTCCTACAGGTGGACGGCCCGGACGCTGCCCCAAGAGGCGTCCAGATACTCGACCACCAGTCGCCGATGGCAGAAATCGGCAGTCGGTTCGCTGCACAGAAGCACGGTCTTCGGCGAGAACATTTCCCGTGCCACCTCCTCCTCGACCCTGCGCTCCGACAACTGTTCCAAGAAGATCTCCTGGTACTCGTCCCAGGTGTACTCTTTCGCTCGAAAGGCCTTGAGAAGCTCCTGGGTAGGGGCGAGATCCTCCTCATGACGGTAGTCCGCTCCCAGCAGCTCCCGGAGAAAATAGACAAGATCGCGCTTCTTGGCGAACCCGGCCAACTGCGAGGTGTTGTGGCGTCGCACATCGACCAGCTGCTCGATGCTGTTCTGTCTCAATGTCTCGAAGAACTCTTCTGCCGATTTCTTGGTAAAACCGATCGTGTAGATCTCCATGAACTCCTCACCTCCTCTCCGAATAGAGAAACAACCTTGTGTTCAGGATCAAATGCGGAAATCTCCTTCGTGCTCTGGAGAGAACCGTCACCCCGAATGTGGGCGACCGCAACCCCCCGGTCGCTCAGAGCGCGCGTAATGAGAAGGAAGCGGTGACACTCAGCCGGATCCTCCTCGCTGCACAGAATGGCTGTCCTGAACTGCGTCGTCCCGTGACAGAGCCGATCCAGGCCGGTCTGGAACCAATCCGTCTTCGCCACCCGTCCGTAGTGAACATGTCCATCAGAGTCGTAGAACCTGGCCTCCTCGGGACGTCCCCCCAGTTCCTTTCCAAGAAAGACATACCGAATACCCGATTCTTTCAAACCGAATCGTAAGTCACGGCTGTTGAATTGCGGGTTGTACCTCGAGTAGGGCGACGTTCGCACGTCCGCCACCACCTCCACCCGGTGCTGTTGCAACAACCTCACCAGGCCCTTGAACGGTTGATTGGAGTGGCCGATCGAGAACAATCGGGAATCGTCGCTCCCAACCATGTCATCCTCGGTCACTTTTCACCATCCCTTTGAGGGTTTCTTCCGTTATCTGAGAACGCAATCAGGGGCCTAGTCGCCTATCCACTCAATGTACCTGCAAACTCCGTCAGATGCTCAGCGCTAGCTAGCTAGGCCGATCGGGCCTGGGGGCTCAACTTCCCGATATCGGTCCCGGCTCGGTCCATGCGGCGGGAAACCACCTGGGTGGTCCCTCCGGGAGGCATGGTCACCCCATAGAGGACCTCGGCGAACTCGGCGGTCTGGGGTTGGTGAGTGATGATCAGGATCTGCGCCTGGGATCGCAATTCCCGCACAATGCCCAACACCCGGTGGAGGTTGGCGGCGTCCAAGGTGGCGTCCATCTCATCCAGCAGATAAAACGGAGATGGGCGGGTCTTCATCAAGGCGAAGAGAAACGCCAGGGCCCCCAGCGCCCTCTCCCCTCCCGACAAGAGGCTCAGGCGCGACACTCTCTTGCCCTGCGGCCGGGCGTGGATCTCCACTCCCGAACCCAGGGGGTCGGCCGGATCGCAGATGCGAAGACGTCCGCGGCCGCCGGGGAAGACCTGCCCGAATGTCTGCTCGAATGCCGCAGCGGTCTCCCGGAAGGTGGCCATATACCGTTCACCGGCTTCCTTTTCCAACTCTGAAATGACCTTGCCCAACCGCCGATCCGATTCGACGATGTCGCCGTGTTGATCACACAACTGCGATAACTCTTCGTCCAGGACCGCCAAGTCTGCGGCGGCGTAGTGGTTGATGGGCCGGGTGCGATCCAACTCTGCCACCAGAGCCACCAAAGCGGCGGCAGGGTTCTCCCGTTCGGGCTTCGGCGCCTCGAGGGCCTGCTGCGGGTCGGCGCCCATTTCCCAAAGGCCCTCAATGGTGGTTTGACGACGCGCCTCCAGCCGGGAAATCTCCGCGATCACCTCCTCCATCTCCCGGGTTGCCAGGCGTTCGGTCCGATCAGCGCGGTCAATGGCTGCTTTTGCCCTCGCCGCGTCCGACTCCAACTCTCTCATCCGCTGCCTGGCAGCCCGGTCCGACTCGGCGATGCCCTCCCGGCGGGCAGCCAGGATCTGCAAGGCGTCGGAGGCAATCTCCGCTACTTCCTCGGCCAGGTCGTCGGAACCCTCGTCCTCCTGAGGCAGGCGAGCCACCCGAGACAATTCCACCATCGTCCGCTCAAACCGGGCCTGTTCCAGCCGACGTCGTTCTCCCAGCCTGGTAAGAGCCACGGTTTTGGATCGGTATTCCTCCTCGGCCACCACCCGGGCGCGGGACACCTCTTCCAGGCGCAAAGACGCACGCTCCGCCTCCCCCGCAGCCTCATGCCCTCCCCTTCGCAGACGCCGGATCCGATTCTCCAACTCGGCTACCCGAGCACTGAATGCAGAATTTCCATCCACAATGGCGTCGCGGCGCATTACCAGACGCTTCTTCTCCCGTGAGATCTCCTGCAGACGGGCAAGGCGCCGTTCGGAATCCCGCCTGGTCTCCAGCAACCGCTGGCGCCGCTGATTGAGATTCATATACATTCGCTCCTGGGACGCTTCCAGCAACTCAGCTTCGGAACGTAAACGCTCCGCCTCTTTCTCCAGGACCCGACAAGCCGCGGTCGCCTCCTCGGCCCTGCTGTTCGCCGCCGTCAAGTCGGGTAGACGATTTCCGCCACCCAGAGCTACCCCGCGTCCTGTGATCAGGTCTCCCTGACGAGTGACGGCCCGCAGATGCGGATGACTGCCCACCACCTCCCAACCGCTCTGCCAATCCTCCACCAGCACCACATCACCCAGGAGGCGAGCGGCCAGGGCGGACGGTTCATCCCCGGTCAGCAGATCGACCAGGGGCGTCACTTTGCTGCGGGAACCGGCCACCGTGCGAGCCGGGCTTTGGCCTCCGCCGGGAAAGCGGGAGCTCACCATCAAGACCGGACCTTCCACGCCGGATGTACATCCCACCCGCTCCACCGCGTTTCCCAACGCCACCGGACCCTCGAAAGCCGCCGCCTCGGCCCACTTCCCGAGTCCCGCCTCCACCGCCGCCGCCAACTCACGAGGGACCTCCAGCAACTGCGAAACCCATCCCGTCCATCCCGTCAGATTCTCCACCGTCTTTCTTCGGCGGGGATCCTCCAGCATCAAGGTGCGCCGGGCAGCCTCCAGTCTGCCCAAAGCCTCACCCTTTACGTTTCCGGCCTCCGCAGCCCGGGTTTCGGCGGCGCGCAGGCCGAGCCGGCCATCAGCAAGCCTCTTCTTGGCCTCCTCGACCTCATCTTCCGCTTTTCGCAGTTCCATCTCGTCCCCGGCCATCCGCGTTTGTATCTGCGCCTGTTCGGCTTGAGTCTTCTCTGCGGCGGACGACAACTCCGCAAGCCGGGATTCCACGATCCTCAACTCCTTGCGATCCCGATCGACGGAGGCTTCCAAAGCAGATTTTTCGCTCAGCAGCCCTCCAATCTCCCCCTCGGCGTCCATACCCCGCATGGCAGAAAGCCTCTGCTCCTCCTCGACCAACCGGGCCGCCCCGATCCGAGACTCCTCGACATCCGCCCGGGCGGCCTCCAGCAATCCATCCATCTCCGCCACACTTTCCTCCAGCCCGAGCCGCTCCCGGTCCAGGGCAAGTCGCCTCTGTTGGGCCTGCAGTCGATGTTCCCGCTCCTTCGCCCGCAATGCGGCCACCTCCGATAGACGTCGCATCCTTTCATAAACCATCTCCCAGTCCCGCAACCTGTCCGCAGCCGACGCGGAGCGCAGCGACTCCCGGGTGGCCTCGACCTCGGCCAACGCAACAAGACACCGCTCCCGCTCGACCGCCGCTCCCGAGCGAGCCTCCTCCAGTAGTGTCCGGTTTCCAACCGCGGCCTCGAGTCGCCCATCGATTTCGGCCAGCTTCTCCCCCTCCAGGTAGAGACGGAGAGACTTGATCTCCTCGACCAGTTGGGTATAACGCCCCAAGGCTTCGGCCTGCCGGCGCAGCGGCCGCATACGGCGTTTCTTCTCGGCAATCAAGTCCTCGATTCGATCCAAGTCCAACCGCGTGGACTCGAGCCTCCGAACCGCCCGGTCCCGCCGCCACAGGTGTTTGCCCACCCCCGCCGCCTCCTCCAGGACCTTGCGGTGCTCGGTGGAAGAGGCGTTGAGTACCTGCTCCACCTGACCCTGTCCCAGCAGGGCGTAGCGGCTGCGGCGCAGTCCCGCCTCAGCCAGCAGTTCCGTTATGTCCATCAGGCGACAGGGAGCACGGTTGATCTCGAACTCCGACACCCCCGACCGGTGGAAACGCCGGGTGACGGAGACCTCCGGACGATCTACGGGCAGCAGGCCGGAACCGTTGTCAAAAACCAGGGTGACCTCGGCCCGGGAAGCGGGCGGGAGGCCGGCGGCGCCACAGAAGAGCAACTCATCGGATCGATCAGCTCGCAGGCCGCGGGTGGACTGCCCGCCGGTCGCCCAGGCCACCGCATCCACGATGTTTGACTTCCCCGAACCGTTGGGGCCCACCATCACCGTGATCCCCGGATCCAACTCCAGCGTGGTACGTCCGCCAAAGGATTTGAACCCGGTCAAAGCAATGGACTTCAAGAACATGGGGAAATACCCAACCTAACCGCCGGGTACCCCAAACAACGGTTTATCCGTCTCCGGGAGGCGCCTGGCAAGATGGGCAGAAGAAACATGACCGCGCCCCGATCACCATCCGGCGGATGGGGGTGTCACAAGACCGGCAAGGGCGCCCCTCCCGCCCGTAGGCCCGCAGGTATTGGAGAAAGCCTCCCGCCCTACCGTCCGGCAAGAGGTAGGCCAGGTCGTCCAGACTGGTGCCTCCCCGCCTGATTCCGTCCGCCAGCACCGGCTTCACCTGGGCATGGAGCATCGCCGCCTCCGACTCGGTGAGGCTTCCGGCCGGGCGGGCCGGGTGTATCCCCGCCCGGTGCAACACCTCGTCGGCATAGATGTTCCCCAGGCCCGCCAGGAATCGCTGATCCAACAGCAGGCTCTTCACGGCGATGGACCGAGACTTCATCCGTTCCAAGAGACGACCGGCGGCGGGCAATTGATTCCAGGCGTCGGGGCCCAGCTTGGCCAGGCTGGATACGCTGAACTCTGCGGAGGTGAACACCGCCACGAATCCAAAGGTCCTGGCATCGACAAACCGGAGAGCGGGCCCCGAAGCGGTATCCGCCCAAAAGCGGGTGTGCAGTTCCATGGGATCCCCCGCCGGGACCAGACGGATACGGCCCGACATTCCCAGATGCATCACCCAAGTCAGATCGGAATCCAATCGCACCATCAGGAACTTTCCAATCCGGTCCGTCCCCACAACCCGGCGGCCGAGCAGGCGATCCTCCACGTCGGTGGGACGGGCGTGGCGGCGGGCGGTCCGGGGGTGGCAAATCCGGGCGGCTTCCACCTCTTTACCCACCAACTGCGGGTGGATGGCCCGCCGCACCGTCTCCACTTCGGGCAGTTCGGGCATAACTGCGCGGTCAGGACCCCTCTGCCGCTCTCCTGTTTCCCCAGTCCCTGATACGCTGCATTATCGGATGCGGTTTTGGCGGAGAAAGGGATGAAACAGAGGACGCCGGCCTCGTTCGCGTCTCAGTCGAGTCGGGATAGAGATTGCTCAAGGCGTCGGCCGCCGCTCGCTGTTCGGCCAAGCGCCGAGAGGACCCCTCTCCTATCCCCTGGCAGGTCTCAGGCTGCGAAGTCGCCGGTTCCGCCCAAACAGCAGCCACTATCCACACTTCCACTCTAAAACGCCGGGCGTGGCCCGGTCCCGCTTCGCTCCTACGGTATTCGGGCGCCTTGTCCTCGGAAGCCAACACCTCCTGCAAGCGTGTTTTGGCGTCACGAGCGTCGGGCATGGCCGCCTGGTCGGCGATCATCGTCCGCCAGTGATTCATGACCAGTCTCCGGACCGACTTCCAACCTCCGTCTTCATACACCGCTCCGACAACCGCCTCCATGGCATCGGCCAGGATGCTGGTCTTTTCCCTTCCCCCCGATTGGATTTCTCCCTTTCCCAACCGAAGCGCCTCGCCCATCCCCAAAGCGTTCGCCACCTCTGCCAATGTCTCCTTTCTCACCACCGCCGCCCTAACCCGGGTCATCTGGCCCTCCCGAAGGTGGGAATACTCCCTGAATAGATGCCGAGTCACCACCAGTTGCAGAACGGTGTCTCCCAAAAACTCCAACCTCTCGTAATCGGCAATCCCCTTCTCATTGGCGTACGATGGATGAGTGAGGGCAGTCAACAACAGTTCCCGGGAGCTGAAACGATAACCCAGGCGGTTCTGCAGACGGGTTACAGACAGTGAAAACTCTCCTCGATCCGTTCAGCCAGCCGGGTCTCGGAACCCTCATGCGCCATATGCAGCGCCTTGGAGACGGCCGCGCTCCGGGCGTGCCCATGGGCTATGACCGCTATCCCCCGGGCGCCGACCAAGTGGGCACCGGCGTGGCGATCCTCCATGAGTTGGCGACCCTGGGCCGAGAACCGGGGTCGCACCTTTTCTTCGGCCTCCGGGTCATTCTCGGCCAGCATCGAGAAGAACGCCTTGGCGACCATCACCACCGAGGCCTCCACCGTTTTCAGGAAGACATTTCCGGTGAATCCATCGGTGACGATCACATCCACCACCCCTGTGGCAAAGTCGCTTCCCTCGATATTCCCTACGAAGTTGACCGGGGCCTTACGCAAGAGCTCCAGGCCTTCCCTCTCCATCTCCCTTCCTTTCGAATCCTCCGAGCCGTTGTTCAGCAATCCCACCCTCGGAGATGTGATACCGGCAGTGGTCTCCGCCACCACCGATCCCATCACCGCGAACTCCACCAGTTGGCTGGGACGCACCGCCAGGTTGGCCCCGGCATCGCATAGAACGGTCGGGTTCCACGGGATGGGCATGAGGCTGGCTATGGCGGGCCTGGAGACTCCCGGCAACCGGCCCATCCCGACCGCGGCCACCGCCATCGAGGCTCCGGTGGAGCCGGCCGAAACAAAACCCGCCGCCTCGCCGGAGGAGACCAATCGCCCGCAGACCACCACCGAGGAGTCCGGCACTTCCCTGATCGCCCTGATCGGGAAGTCCCCCATCCCCACCACCGAAGGAGCGTGGACGATGGGTAGTTCCACCCCGTGACTTGCCAATTCGGTCTCCAACACCGGGCGGTCTCCCACCAACAGCACATCGACCCCGTCGGCGGCCGCCGCCACCGCACCAGCAACCGTCTCCTGCGGGGCGAAATCGCCCCCACCGGCATCCAGAGCAATGATCGGCACTACTCGAGTTCGACTATTTCACGTCCTCGATAGTTACCGCACTCCGAACAGGCCCGATGGGAAAGTCGGAAAGCATGACATCGCGGGCACTTGGAAAGGGTGGGCGGACTGACCTTCCAAGCCGCTTTTCTTTGCCTGGTGCGCATCTTGGAACTCTTTTTCTTGGGAACAGCCATTGTTGACTCTCCTATAGCAATTCGGACAAGACAGAAAACGGAGAATGCCGATCTTCGTCAACACATTTGCATACCCCTGCATTCAAGTGGACTCCGCATCCGGAGCAGATTCCGGGACAGTCCTCTTCGCACAGTGGCGCAGTCGGCAAAGAGAGTACCACCTCGTCGATGACAATCCCATCCAACTCCAGACACCCGTCCTCCGGAAGGATGTATCCGTCGGCATCGGGTAGGCGCCGCACCGTTCGGTCAAACTGAATCACTCTCCCGGTTCGCCATTCCTCCAGACAGCGGTAGCAGTTCAATGTGACGTCGGCGGCAATGGTTCCCCTGAGGCGGATCCCCTCATCGTCTCCCTCCAAAAGAATATCCACGTTGGCTTCTTGGGCTTCGACCAACGGCATCTGCACCCCGATGGGCAAAAGAAAACTGCGCCGGTCGCTTCGGCCCGCACCGTTCATGAAGTGGGCGACGTCCACCTTCATCGGGGATCGCATCAGACGGGAGGGGCCGGATCAACCGGCCGGGCCCTGTGGAGTTCAGACCGCGTGGAACTCACTCTGGCCGCCAGATCGCCGATCAGGGTCTCCAATGACTCCATGACCGCGTCCGCCATGTCCTCGGCCTCCAGCCGGGTACGCCTGGCCTCGCCTTCTGCCCTGCGCACCAGCGCGTTGGCCTCCGCAACGGCCTCTTCCAGAATGTGAGACTGGCTGACCAGGCGCCGTGCCTCCGATCTGGCCCGGTTGACGATTTCGTCGGACTGGTCCTGGGCTCGTCGCATGAAGTTTTCTCGCTCTCGGACCATCCACCGGGCGGCCCGCAATTCGTCGGGAAGGCCCCTGAGGAGATCGTCGAGCCGAGAAAGCATCTTCTCCCGGTCCACCAGGGCGTTTTGCGACAGAGGAAGGGAGCGGGCATTGCGCACCTCGTCGATCAACTCCTCCACCAGCCCGAGCAGGTAACCAACCGAGGAACGAACTGGGACAACCTCTGATTGTTGGAGGTGAGGGATCTGCTCATCACTCATGGAAACGCTCCTTCATTGCTTCGGCGACATTGTCGGGCACCAAGCCTGCCACTGATCCTCCCAGCGAGGCAACTTCCCGGATCAGGGAAGACGAGAGAAAACTCCACGTGGGGCTGGTCGGCATGAACATGGTCTCGATGCCTCCCACCGTCTGGTTCATCTGGGCCATTTGCAACTCGCTGTCGAAGTCGCTCACCGCCCGCAAACCCTTCACCATCACCTGGGCGCCCTCCCGGCGGGCGAAGTCCACCAGAAGGCCCTGGTGGTGACGGACCACCACCTGGGGAAGGTCGGAAAGAGCCGACTCCAGAAAACCCACGCGCTCATGGAGGGTGAACAGCGATTGCTTGGACGGGTTGATCACCACGCCCACCACCACCCGGTCGAACAGACGGGTGCACCGGCGGATCACATCCAGATGTCCGCTGGTAGGCGGATCGAAACTCCCCGGACAGAGAGCGACGGTCATCCTTCACTCCTTGCGATATCTGATAATTTCGGCGTCACCGTGACGTCGCTGGTCGGCAACCTCCAACCCGTCGACCACCGGCACACCGTCACCCGCCCGGCGAGTGACGACAGCTACGGCGCCGGGGGTCATCCGGCGGGTAACTCGCGCCAGTATCCCAGCCAGTCTCCCTGATGATATATCCCAAGGGGGGTCGGCGAAGACTATATCGAAACGAAGTCCCGCCCGGTCCTCTTCCACAAACCTCTCCACACTCCTGGATACCACCTCGGCATGATCGGTGGCCCCCGTGGACTCGAGGTTGGACCGCAGGGCGGACACTGCAGGTCGCGACCGCTCCACGAACACCGCCGACCGTCCTCCCCTGCTCAGCGCCTCGATTCCCAGACTTCCCGAACCGGCGAAGAGATCCAGGACTGCGGCCCCCACCACGGTGGGACCCAGCGCCGAGAATACCGACTCGCGTACCCGTCCGGTGGCGGGTCGGGTACCCGGACCGCGGGGAACCCGGAGGCGCAATCCTCGATACCTGCCGGCTATAACTCTCATGAGTCGAACAGCCACTTCACATCTTCACCCAGGATGGTGAGAAGTTCCTCTTCCAAGTCCCGGTGCCTATTCAGTTCGGGATCCGACCGGATCAGGTCGGCGGCGGCCTCCCTGGCCCGCCTCAAGGCCCGGTGGTCCCGCAGAATGTCAGCCAGTTTCAGGTCCCCCATCCCCGACTGTCTGGCCCCGAACACGGTGCCCTGACCCCTGATCCTCAGATCTTCTTCCGCCAATTTCAAACCGTTGGTGGTGCGGGCCATCGCCCGCATCCTCCTCTCGGAGGCGGCAGTGGCGGGTTCGGCCACCAACAGGCAGTGCCCCGAGTGTTTTCCACGACCCACCCTGCCTCGCAATTGGTGGAGCTGGGAAAGTCCGAAGCGCTGGGCGTCGGTGATCAACATCACCGTGGCGTTGGGGATGTCGATCCCGACCTCTATCACGGTGGTGCTGACCAAAATGTCGGTCTCCCCCGCCCGGAATCGGGTCATCACCTCTTCCTTTTCGATGCTGGAGAGTTGTCCGTGCATACGGTCGACCGACAGACGGGGAAACACGGACCGTACCTGCTGATACTGGGAAGCAACCGAACTGACCTCCAGTTTCTCGCTGTCGTCGATCAGCGGGCATATCACAAACGCCTGCCTGCCTTTGCGGACCTCTTCCCTGATCACCCCATACGCCCTGCCCAGGCCTTCGGGAGTGTTTTTCACAACCCGGGTTCTCACCGGAGAACGCCCCGGCGGCATCTCGTCTATGTAGGAGAGCGCCAGGTCCCCGTAAAGAGTCATCGACAACGTCCTGGGAATGGGAGTGGCGGTCATTATGAGCAGATCCGGCTGCCATCGGGTCGTCTTGTACTTGAGAGTGTTACGCTGTGACACCCCGAATCGATGCTGCTCGTCCACCACTGCCACCCCCAGCCGACGAAAGCGGATCCCCTCTTGGATCAGGGAGTGGGTACCCACCACGATCTGGGCATGTCCCGTCGCCACCGCTTCTTTGACCTGCGGACGGCGGGGCTCCTGCAGATAGTTGGCCGATGCGCGGGAGGAGGTGAGAAGGGCGACTCGGACGGTGACCTCGGATCCGGCTTGAAACAGAGATCCCATCCGATGACCCTCTCCCTGCGGACGGGCAACGGGAGGAGACAGACCCGCATGACTGAGCATCTCCCGAAGGACCATGTAAAGTTGCTCGGCCAGCACTTCGGTGGGCGCCATGATGGCGGCCTGGTTCCCCGATCCCACCGCCGCCAGCAACGTGACCAGGGCCACCACTGTCTTGCCCGACCCCACCTCGCCCTGCAGCATCCGGTGCATGGGACAAGACCCCGCCATGTCCCGGGCTATCTCTTCGATCACCCGCTTCTGGGCGCCCGTCAGGTCGTAGGGGAGGCCCCCCAGGAAAGTGTCCACCAGCGGGCAATCCACCTGCTGGGACACCCCCTCCTGCTCTTCGACCAACCGGTGACGGCTCAGCGCCAGGGCCATCTGGATCCTGAACAGTTCATCGAACACCAGGCGTCTGCGCGCCTCCTCGGCCAGATCCAGGTTCTCGGGGAAATGGATGTTGGCAAAAGCCTGATCCCGGTCCATCAGCTTGTTCCTCCTCAGCACCGAGCGGGGAACGGGATCATGAATGGGCCTGGCCCGGTCCAGAGCATTGCGCATGGCGAGCCGAATTCTCGTGGGCGGCAACTCTCCCACCGCCGAATGGACCGGAACCACCTTTCCGGAGAACTCCTCCTCACCGGCAGCCATCACCTCCACGTCGGGATTGGTCATCTGGGGCCGACCCCTGAAAAGACTCACCTTTCCCGAGAAGGCGGCGATCGTTCCGGGCTGAAGTTGACGGCTGCGGAAGGGTTGGTTGAAGAAGGTGATCTCCATCCTGGATCTTCCGATCAGCGCCTGGCCCTGCCCGCCATCCGGCCGATCGGGGTCCGCAACGGTGACTTTCAGCATCTGTCTTCGCCCCCTTCGACCCGCCGAAGGGGGCCGATAAGTCCTGACCACCTCCGCAAGGAGGGTCGCCTCCTCACCGACCGGAAGTTCGGCGATCGGCGCCACCAGGGTGCGATCCACGTATCGGTGGGGAAAGTGCTGCAGAAGGTCGGCCACCGATTCGATACCGCCCTTTCCCAGTATCCCGGCCCGTCCCGACCCGATGTAACGGACTCTTTCCACACCGACCGTATGCAGATAGGCCAAGCTGCGACCCCTGGTCGCAGTGGGTGAACCGGGCAAGGATGGGGTGGGGGATCCGGGTGCGCTCATTGTTCAGTTCGGTTGGTTATCTGTTATTTAAGCTTGCTATTCTCTCGGTCAGGAGGAAATCCATGGCGTACCAATGCGAGGTCTGCGGGCGTAAGCCGTCTTTCGGAAAGACCGTGACCTTCTCTCACAAAAGAAACAACCGCCGGTGGCGTCCCAACATACAGCGTATCCGGGTCCGCCGGGGGTCCAATACCCGCCGGGCCCGGGTCTGCACGTCTTGCATCAAAGCAGGCAAGGTGGAGAAGGTCTAGGTAGTGCAGGGAGTCGTCAAGACCTACGATCCCCAGACCGGGATCGGAGTGATCATACGAGACGATGACCGGAGTGCGGTACTTCTCAGACCGGGCTCTCTGCAAGGGTCCATCTTTCGCTTTCTCAGGCAGGGACAGCGGATCGTATTTGAAACCGAAAGGGACGGAGAGCAGTCATTCGCCCACTCCGTCAGGATGGGCCAGGACGGCTATTGAACTCGGAGGAAAAACAGTGGCTACCGCTTACATATTGATTCAGACCGAAGTCGGCAAAGCCCAGCAGGTAGCGGAGAACGTACGGTTGATCACGGGGGTGGAGGAAGCCGAAAACGTAACCGGCCCTTACGACGTGATGGTCAAGGTGCAGGCACCCGACGTGGACGCGTTGGGAAGACTGGTAGTTTCCGAAATCCAGATGTTACGAGGGATCACCCGCACTCTCACCTGCCCGGTGGTACGACTGTAACCAACCGTTCCTGAACCCAATATGGCTCGTCGGGCTTCAAATTCCCCCTATTCGGAGCGGGACGAACGCAGCAGGTTACTCCGAAAGGACATCCGTCGATTGGGCCATCAACTGGGAGACACCCTGGTACGTCAGCAGGGCGAGGCGCTCCTGGACATGGTCGAAAGCGTCAGGGCGGTGGCCAAGGCAATCCGGTACCGGGAGGAGATCCAGGCAGTTCAACAACTCGATCGACTGCTCGCCGGTCTGGATCTGCACCAAGCCATCAATCTGGCCCGCGCCTTCAGCATCTACTTCTACCTGGCCAACGTCGCCGAGCAAGTGCATCGGGTGGACGACCTGACTTCCCAAGACGATGATCGGCTACTGGAGAGAACCATAGACCGGATCCTGGAAAGCGACTGCGACCCTGCATCGATCCGGGAGGTGGCCGGGCGTCTGGAATGGCGACCGGTGTTCACCGCACACCCCACCGAAGCGGCTCGCAGGAGTCTGCTCAACAAGCAGAAGGCTCTCTCCGAACTGCTGGTGGAGCGCAACGATCCGCGGGCAACCGCCTTCCAGCACACCCTGGTGGACCGCCGCACCGCCGAGTTGATCGACCAGATGTGGCAGACCGACGAGTTGCGAGGAGTCAGGCCTCTACCCCAGGACGAGGCGGGAGCGGTTCTTTTCTATCTCAACGATCTGTTCACGGAAGTAATGCCGGACCTGGGCGAGAAGATCCGTCACCAGTTTTCTCGCCTGGGAATAGCGCACGACCGGCGCCCGCCCATCCGATTCGGGACCTGGGTGGGCGGCGACCGCGACGGGAACCCCAACATCACCGCAGACGTGACCATGGAGGTGCTGGAGCGGCAACACCGCCAGGGTCTGCGCAACCTGGTGACCGCCGTCGAACACCTGGCGGCCGAACTCTCCGTTTCCAGCCTCATCCAGGGTGTCTCCGCAGAACTGGTGACCGAACTTGAAGGCGACAAGCTCATCCTGCCCCATGTCTGGAAGCGATGGAAGCGACTCAACGCCACCGAGCCGTACCGGCTGAAGCTGGCGTTCATACACCAACGGCTCCGAAACACCCTGAAGCGCCTGGAAGACGGTTCCCGGCACGTCCCCGGCGCCGACTACTCACATCCCCGGGAGCTCTTGCGAGAACTCTTGCTGATGGAGTCCTCATTGCGGGACAACGCCGGGGAATTGATCGCGGAAGGCGCCCTGGCCCGTCTGATCCGCAATGTGCTGATCTTCGGTTTCTGCATGGCGGTGATGGACATCCGGGAACACGCCGGGCATCACCACATGGCACTGGCCAAGCTCTACGAGCCCCTCTCCATCGAGTACGCATCCCTGGACCCCGACTCGAGAACCCGCCTCCTGTCGGAGGAACTGGCCAGTCCCAGGCCGTTGGCCACCCCGACCACCAAGCTGGGCAACCGGGAAGATGCGGTCCTGGAGACCTTCCACACCGTTCGCCGGGCCTTGGACCGGTTCGGACCGGAGGTGATCGAGAGCTACATCGTCTCCATGACCCGGGGACCCGACGACATCCTGGCCGCCGCCGCTCTCGCCCGGGAGGCGGGCCTGGTGGACCTGCACCGGGGCGTCGCCCGGCTCGGTTTCGTCCCGCTGCTGGAGACCATCACCGAGTTGCGGGCCGCCCCCCGGATCCTGGACCGGCTTCTCTCCGACGAGGGGTACCGGCGGTTGGTGCGCCTGCGGGGCGACTCCCAGGAGGTGATGCTGGGATACTCCGATTCCAGCAAGCACGGGGGCATCACCACCTCGCAGTGGGAGATATACCAGGCGCAGACAGAGTTGTTGAATGTCACGCAGCGACATGGCGTACGGCTCTTGCTGTTCCACGGCCGGGGAGGAACGGTGGGACGCGGCGGAGGTCCCACTCACAGGGCGATACTTGCCCAGCCCGCCGGCACCGTGAACGGGTCCGTAAAGGTCACCGAGCAGGGAGAGGTCATCTCCGACAAATACGGGCTGCCGGCCCTGGCGGATCGCAACCTCGAATTGGGTCTGTCCTCGGTGTTGGAGTCATCGCTTCTCCACCGCGTTCATCAACACCGCGACGCCGAACGCCGGATGTGGTATCAGGCCATGGACGTGGTGTCGCAGGCGAGTTTCGACTCCTACCGCCAACTGATGCAGACCGACGGACTGGTGGAGTACTTTGTCTCCTCCACTCCGGTGGAGGAGTTGGCCTACCTGAACATCGGTTCCCGGCCGGCCCGCCGGCCCGGTGGGCAGAAGGCGGAATTGGAGAGTATGAGGGCCATTCCCTGGGTGTTCGGATGGACGCAGTCCCGCCAGGTGATCCCCGGTTGGTACGGGCTCGGATCAGGTCTGGCAGCCGCCCGGCAGGCCGGACTTGGCGGGACCCTGAAAGAGGCCTTCCGCAAATGGTCCTTTCTCGACATGTTCGTCTCCAACGTGGAGATGACCCTTTTCAAGACCGACCTGGACGTAGCGACCCGGTATGTGTCCGAACTGGTGGATCCCCGCCACCATCACATCTTCGACACTATCCGCGACGAGTACCGCCGGACCTGCGAAGAAGTGTCGCGGCTCACCGGTGGGCCGTTGCTCGACTCCAGCCCGGTGCTGCGGCGCACCCTGGAAGTCCGTGACATCTACCTGGATCCCCTCAACTTCCTGCAGGTCTCGCTTCTGAAAAGGTCCCGCTCCAAGGACTCGTTCGACCCCCTGCTGCAGCGCGCTTTGCTGATAACCGTCAATGGAATCGCCGCGGGGATGCGAAATACCGGATAGGGTATATGACATGACAGTCTCCGATGCGGCGCCATCCACCCTCAAAGTGGTTGAACACCCCCTGGTCGTCCACTATCTGACCATCCTCCGGGACCGGAGGACCGAGATCCGGGAGTACCGGGAGGCAAGCCGCCGACTGACCAGATTGCTGGTCGCCGAAGCGGTGGCAGACCTGCCCTTGGCGCCCGTTGAGATCGAAACCCCCATGGAAGGCGGATTCGTGGGTGGTCGGCTCGGGAAACCCACCGTGCTGGCGCCGGTGCTGCGAGCGGGAGTCGGTATGCTGGACGGCGCTCTGGACGTGCTCGGGGACTCGTCGGTGGGCTATGTCGGACTGCAGCGGGACCCCGAGACCGTTCGGCCGGTGGGCTACTACACCAAGTTCCCTTCCCTGTCCGGCGCCCGGGTGCTGGTGCTCGAACCCATGTTGGCCACGGGGGGATCCCTGGCCGAAGCCGTCGACCTGGTCAAGGCCGAAGGGGGTGAGGACATCATCTGCCTGTGCATGGTCACCTGTCCCCCGGGGGCGGAAACCATGTCCCGGCGACATCCCGACACACCGGTGCTGACAGCCGGTCACGACCGCGGCCTCGATCGCAACAGCTACATCCTCCCCGGGCTGGGCGACATGGGAGACCGGCTGTTCGGAACGCCCCACTGAGCCGGAAGATGCCGGAGGAGGTGGACTTTGAGGGGGCGGTGTTGGAAGTCCTGGGCGCCTTGGGTGAGGGACAGGTGATCAGCTACGGCGAAGTGGCCTCCGCCGCCGGGCACCGGGGAGCGGCCCGGGCGGTCGGCAATCTCCTGAAAGCCACCGCCGAGCCCGTCCCGTGGTGGAGGGTGGTCAGAGCCGATGGCCGACTGGTGGCGCCCGACCGGGCGGCACAGGCCCGCAAGCTTCGCCGGGAAGGGGTGACGGTGCGCAATGGCAGAGTCGTCCATGGGGGTAAGTCACCGTGAGCCTGCCGCCCCTGGAGCGAGCGGTGGTGATGGTGCTCGACTCTTGCGGGGCGGGCGAAGCGCCCGACGCCGATCAATACGGAGACGCCGGAGCGGACACCTTGGGCAACGTCGCCCGGGCGGTCGGGGGCCTGCGGCTACCCAGCCTCGGCGCCGCCGGACTGGGCAACCTGCACAGCCTGCCCGGAGTGCCCCCGGCCCGGCGGCCAACCATGGCCTTCGGCCGAATGACTCCGAGTTCGGTGGGAAAGGATTCCACCACCGGCCATTGGGAGATAGCCGGACTGCGGACCACCCGACCTCACAGCCTCTTTCCGCGGGGGTTTCCCTCTGAACTGACCCGTCCCATAGAAGCCGAATCCGGACGACACTTTCTGGGAAATGTTGCAGCCTCGGGAACGGTGATCATCGAAGAACTGGGCGCCGAGCATCTGGCCACCGGACATCCGATTCTCTACACATCGGCCGATTCGGTGTTCCAGATCGCCTGTCACACCAGGGTTCTCACCATTTCGGAGTTGTACCGCCTGTGCGAGATAGCCCGGCGGCACTGCAACCGGTATCGGATCGGGAGGGTGATTGCCCGGCCCTTCATCGGCGAACCGGGTAGCTTTCATCGTACCTACGACCGCAAGGACTTCTCCATGCCTCCCCCCGCTCCCACGCTTTTGGACCGGGTGTTCGACGCCGGCCTGGCGGTGTGGGGGATCGGCAAGACCGAAGACCTGTTCTGCGGAAGGGGCATGACCCGCGCCGACCACACCGAAGGGGACCGAGACGGACTGGACAGAACGGTGGAGGCCATCTGCAGGATGGTGGCCGAAGACCGGGCCGGGTTGATCTTCACCAACCTGGTGGACCTGGACATGAGGTACGGTCATCGCCAGGACCCCCACGGATATGCCGAGGCTCTGGCTGTGATCGACGCGGCGATTCGGGGACTGGTGGATGAGTTGGGGGATCGGGATCTGCTGTTCATAACCGCCGACCACGGCACCGATCCCACCGGTGACTCCACCGATCACACCCGTGAGTTCGTCCCGTTGCTGGTGGCGGGCCGCAACGCGGCGGGCGTCGATCTCGGGGTTCGCGGGCAATTCTCGGATGTGGCGGCTACCATCGCCGAAGGTTTCGGCCTTCCGGCGCCCGACAGCGGCTCATCGTTTTGGAAGGAAGTGGCATGAAATACACCGCTGTTGAATTGATCGAACTCAAACGGGACGGCCTGCCGCTGTCGTCGGAACAGATCCGGTGGCTCATCTCCGCCTTCACCTCCGGCGAGGTGACCGACTACCAGATGGCGGCCATGGCCATGGCCGTGTACCTGCGGGGTCTTGACCCTGCGGAACTGGCGACTTGGACCGAGGCCATGCTGTACTCGGGCGAGACTCTCGACTTGTCGGGGCTGGACGGCCCCAAGGTGGACAAGCACTCCACGGGAGGGGTGGGTGACAAGGTGACCATCCCCCTTCTTCCCATGGTCAGGGCCTGCGGGGTGTTGGCGCCCACCCTGACCGGTCGAGGTCTGGGTCACACCGGCGGCACCAGGGACAAGCTTGAAGCGATCCCGGGTCTGAGCACCTCTTTGAGTTCCGATCAATTCATGGAGGTGCTCCGTACCCACGGCATGGTCTACGGCGGCCAGTCGGAGAATCTTGCGCCCGCCGACGCCAAGCTCTACGCCCTCCGAGACGCTACCGGCACGGTTCCATCGCTTCCCCTGATCGCCTCCTCGATCATGTCCAAGAAATTGGCCGAAGACCTGGACGGCCTGGTCCTGGACGTCAAGACCGGCGCCGGGGCGTTCATGCCCGACCCGGCCCGCGCCCGGGCACTGGCCACCACCATGGTGGGCCTGGGAAAAGCGCATGGTGTGAGCACCACTGCCTTTCTGACCAGCATGGGATCTCCCCTGGGCAGAGAGATCGGTAACGCCTCGGAGATCGCAGAGTCGATTCAGACCCTTCGCGGTGAGGGCCCCGAAGACCTGTGGGAGTTGACCCTGGCTCTGGGGTCGGAGATGTTGCTCCTGGCCGGGAGAGCCGCCGACGAGGCCGCCGCCGAGCAGTTGCTGACCGCCGCCGTGAAGTCCGGCGCGGCCCTCGAGGTCTTCAGGCGGGTGGTGGAAGCCCAGGGCGGCGATCCGGCGGTGGTGGACGATCCCTCCATGCTGCCAAAGGCCGGAAAGCGAGCCGAGGTGGTTGCTTCCGCATCGGGATGGGTCGACTCCTGCCACGCCCTGACCGTGGGTGTCGCCGCCACCCGGCTGGGAGCGGGCCGGGAGCGCAAGGAGGACTCCATAGATCCGGGGGTGGGCATCACCATGCTGGCCAAACCGGGTGATCGGGTGGAAAAGGGTCAGCCCCTGGCCGAGGTCGCCTACCGGGAGGAGGCCCGATGGCGGTCGGTGCGGGCCATGCTGGCCGGCGCATGGTCGATTACCGAAGATCAACCCGAGCCTCCTGCCCTGGTAGGTGAAAGAATCCGAAGCAGCGAGATGGATTGATTGGTATTACGTTCGCGACCGCTCAGCTATTGCGCAGGCGCATTTTCCTCGACCGGAGGCCAATAGTTGGGGTGGTCGGGGCAAGGGGAAACTGCCTCCGAGCAGGGACAACGGCTAGGTATCACCTACGCGGACTCTCTAACCTGCACATCTGCCCCTCAACCTGACCCATTACCGAAGCCCCCCAGGTGTTACCCCAGTTTGATGGAATCGGGACATTCGAATTGGTGGTGTGATTGACCCGGAGAAGGAGGGGAAACTCCACCGGTGAGCTGCTCGCGGAGGCTGTAATCCATCAACAAGTCGATGTCCTGCTCAGGCATCGATTCGTCTTCCCTCGCGTCTTATGAAATGGTGGTAGTCGTCGTTGCTGTTGTCAAGTTCCTGCAGGGTGGTGGGGTGGCCGTCTATGAAAACTCTGCTGGAGAGACGAATGGGTTCCGCCACCGAACAGATGCGCCTCAACTCGGAGAGGAGGTCTTCTTCCTCGTGCAGAACAACCAGCAAATCGACATCGGAGTGGGGCTGATGAGTTCCCAACGCCCGCGATCCGAACAGCCACACCTGGGCCAAGCGGTCGCCGAAGACTTGTTTGTAGCCCTCGACGGCCTGTTTTATGGCCTGGTCCACCGCCTTCTCGGTGGGAGGTGGGTGTTCCACCAAGACGGGAGCCTCGCCGGTTGGCACGACAGATCCTCCTCTCAACCCGACCCCTTTTCCAACGATAGCACATCTGGCCTCTCCCAAGCCCGCAACTACCATGAACCATGTGACCGGTACCTGCCTGCTGACCCTCCCATGACCGAGCTTTACGAAAGACTGGAAATCGCCGCGAAGGCCATTGCCGATGCCACCGGCCACCCTCGCCATGACGTGGTGGCGGTGCTCGGCTCGGCGTCGGGAGACTTCCCCGAGCATCTGCCGGAGGCCATTGCGGTCCCCTACCCGGACATACCCGGCTTCCCGGTCCCTGCCGTCACAGGCCACGCCGGGACCCTTCACTCGACCTCGTTCGGTGACAACCGTGTTCTCCTGCTCTCGGGGAGGGTCCACGCCTACGAGGGCTACAGCCCTGACGTGTTGACCTTTGCGGTAAGAGCTTCGCTGACCGCCGGATGTCACACTCTGGTGGTGACCAACGCCGCGGGAGGATGTGGAGACGGCTTGACTGCCGGGTCGATAGTGTTGATCTCAGATCACATCAATCTGGCGGGCATCAATCCACTGGTGGGTCCCAACGACTCCCGCCTGGGGACCCGGTTTCCCGACATGTCGGACACCTACACCCCCCGGCTGCGGCGCCTGGTCCGCGAGGTGGCGGCCGAACAGAACATCCCCATGTCGGAAGGGGTGTACGCCTGGTTCCTGGGCCCCACCTTCGAGACGCCCGCCGAGGTGCAGATGGCCCGCCGCCTGGGCGCCGACCTGGTGGGGATGTCCACCGTGCCCGAGGTCATCTGCGCACGCCACATGCGGCGGCGGGTGATAGGGCTGTCGGTGGTGACCAACCTGGCCGCCGGGATCGCCGACCACCGTCTCACCCACGAGGACGTGACGGCCACGGCGGAACTGGTGAAAGGGGACTTCAGGAGACTGCTCACTGCTCTCCTGCCGCGGATTTGAGCGGGTCGGGAGCTAGTAACCTTAGGTTCGCTCATGCGAATAATGGTGTGCGTCAAGCAGATTCCTGATCCGGCGAATCCGTCGCGATTCGATCCGGATACCCACCGGTTGGTCCGGACCGAGGACCAGATCCTCGACGACACCGACCGCTACGGCGTCGAGATGGGGTTGCGCCTCGCCGAGTCGAGCGGAGGCACCGTCACCCTGCTGTCGATGGGCCCGGTGGGCCGCGCCCAGGGCATTCGTCAGGCCCTGGCGATGGGCGCCGACCAGGCGGTGATAATCGAAGACGATGCGTTGGAAGGCGCCGACGCCCTGACCACGGCCCGCATCCTGGCGGCCGCCGCCGAGCAGACCGGATTCGACCTGATCATCTGCGGCACCGAGTCCACCGACGGATACTCGGGGGTGGTTCCCCAGATGATGGCCGAACTGCTCGCAGTGGCGGCGATGACCTACGCCACCCGCGTGGAGGTGGCGGATGACCAGGTGACCATCCACCGCCAGACCAGCGCCGGTTACGACGTGGTGGTCTCCGGGCTTCCGGCGGTGTTGTCGGTGACGGCCGGAGTGGTCGAACCCCGCTATCCGACCTTTAGGGGGATCATGCAGGCCAAGCGCAAGCCGACCGAGACGTTTTCGGCCGCCGACCTGGGAGTGACGATCTCTATCGAACAGGAGGTCGTCTCGGTTTCACCGGCGCCGGAGAGGGAAGCCGGAGTGATAGCGGAGGACGAGGGAGAGGGGCACCTGTTGATCTTGGAGAAACTGCAGGAAGTGAAGGTGATCTAGCCGTGGCGCAAGTCTGGACTTTCTGCGAGGAGACCGACGGCGGTCCTTCCACCCTCGGACTGGAACTGTTGGCCAAGGCCCGCCAACTGGGCGCCGCCACGGTGCTGTATGCCGGCGCCGGGTCCGCCCAGGCCTGGGAGACTCTCGGCGAGCACGGCGCCGCCCGGGCCTTTCATTTCGACCACGGCGATCTCCTGGCCGCCGCGCCGGTGGCAGCGGCCACGGCTTCATTGGCCTCCGACCATGCGCCCGATCTGATTCTCTTCGGCCAGGCCTACACCGACCGCGACGTGGCGGGCCGCCTGGCGGCGCGGATGGGTCTGCCGGTCCTTTCCAATGCAGTGGACGTGACCCTGGATCCGGCCGGGAGGGTCGGCTCCCGTCACGAAATATCAGGAGGCTCCGAGATCGCGGAGGCTGTCTTCTCATCTTCGGGGCCCCATCTGGTGATCGCCCGGCCCAAGTCTTTTCCGGCCGAGCCGGTAGGCGGATCCACGCCGGAAGTGGTGGGAGTGGACCTGCCCGACGTGGGTGGATCCAACGCGGTGGTCACCGAACGCCACATGAGGGAGAGGAAAGGACCGGACCTGGAGGAAGCGGCGGTGATCGTCTCCGGCGGCCGGGGACTGGGAGCGGCGGAACACTACTCCTTGGTGGAGGGTGTGGCCGGTCCACTGGGCGCCGCCACCGGCGCCACCCGCGCCATCGTGGACGCGGGGTGGGTGCCCTACGCGAAGCAGGTGGGACAGACCGGCAAGACGGTCAAGCCCGATGTCTACATCGCATGCGGGATATCGGGCGCCATGCAGCACCTGGTCGGCATGAAGGACGCCAAGACCATCATCGCCATCAACAAGGATCCCGATGCTCCCATTTTCACCATCGCCGACCTGGGGATCGTGGGCGACGTCCACAAGGTGATGCCCAAACTGATCGAAGAACTCGCCGACGGCTGAATCCCCGCGCTCCGGGCCGAACCGACTATTCACCCAGCCCGCAGAGGCTCCTTGTCCGTGTGGCCGGCCACTCGACAGGTATCATCACATGTCAGGTGAATAGTCCCGGTGGAGTGACCGGCCCGGTGGAGTGACCGGTTTCTTTCGCCGACAGCGTCACCATATTGCAGGAGAAAGGATTCGTTTTGGGTACTGGAGATATTGCATGGATGGTCACCGCCTCCGCTTTGGTGCTGTTCATGGTGCCGGGACTGGCGCTCTTCTACGGCGGAATGGTGAACACCAAGAACGTGGTCAACATGCTGATGATGAACATCGTCACCATCCCTATCGCCACCGTGATCTGGGTTATCGTCGGCTTCTCCCTGGCCTTCGGCGCCTCGGCGGGCGGTCTTGGTCTCATCGGAGATCTCAGCAAAATGGGATTGGACGGCCTGAGCAGCGACGAGACCCTGTTCGCATCCTTCCAGATGATGTTCGCCATCATCACTCCCGCCCTGATCGCCGGCGCGGTGGCCGGAAGAATGAAGTTCGCATCCTGGGTGATCTTCGCAGCCCTGTGGTCCCTTCTGATCTATCCGGTGGTCGCCCATTGGGGATTTGCCGGTGACGGACTGCTTTTCTCCTGGGGAGCCCGCGACTTCGCCGGTGGTTACGTGATCCACATCAACTCGGGGATCGCCGCCCTGGCGTTGATCAGGGTGCTGGGTCCCCGGCAGGATTTCGGCCTCGAACATCCTCCGCATTCGCTTCCCATCACGCTGATCGGAACCGGGATGCTGTGGTTCGGATGGTTCGGATTCAACGCCGGTTCGGCCCTCGCCGCCGACGGAGCAGCCGTCACGGCCCTGCTCAACACCCAACTCGGCGCGGCCCTGGGAGCATTCGGCTGGATGGTCTCCGACTGGGTTCGCCATCGCCGCCCCACCCTGCTGGGGTTGGTGTCGGGAGCGGTGGCGGGACTGGTCGCCATCACCCCGGCAGCCGGGTTCGTGAGCCCTTCCGCCGCCATCGTCATCGGCGTGGTGGGCGGGTACGTCTGCTCGCTGGTCGTTAGCCTCAAGGAGAAGTTCGGTTACGACGATTCGCTGGACGTGGTGGGGATTCACATGGTCGGTGGAATCATCGGCTCAATCCTCACCGGGGTGTTCTCATCCACCGCCTACGGTGAGTTCAACGGACTTATCTACGGCGGGGCCGCCTTCTTCGGCAAGCAGATAGTGGCGGTGCTGGCCGTGATCGCTTTCAGTTTCTGCGCCACCTGGGTGCTTGCCAAGATCCTGGACAGGACCATCGGCCTGCGAGCCAGCGCCGAGGATGAGATCATCGGCCTGGACATCGCCCAGCACGGCGAGGACGCCTACTGGATCCGCTAGCAGGCACTCACAACTACATAAACCTCACGACCTGATCGACCCGGTGAGTTCCGTGTCGAGATTTCAGGCCTTCGTGTCCTTTCCCCGGCGCGGGTCGAAGCCAGGACAAGGAGAGTGTCCCCCGGAATTGTCCCCCAGACCGAGAGGGACTATGTGTTTCGGTGGTACGCGATCGACGGGACCATGGCGTAAGCGCCGGTTGGAATAGCGGCGCTAGTCCTCCAGGAACTCCAGCAGGCCGCTGGTGAAGCGCTGGTGGCGTATCTTGGAGAGGGCCTTGCGCTCCATCTGCCGTATCCTCTCCTTGGTCACCCTGAACCTGCGGGACAGTTCTCTGAGAGTCCAAACCCGACCGTCCTCCAATCCGAATCGCAGACGCAGGATCTCCTGCTCCCGGCCGCGCAGATTCTTCAGGACATGAGCCAGGTGCGTCTGCAGGAAAGCCAGGGTGGCCGCATCGAACGGGTCCTGGGCGGTCCGGTCCTGCACCAGGTCCCCCACCGTGGTCCCCTCCTCCTCGGATCCCACCGGCGCCTGCAGAGAGACCGGACGCTGGGTGATCCTCACCATCCGCTCCACCTGGGTGGGATCGAGTTCCAGCCGGGCGGCCAACTCGGCATTGGTGGGTGGCCGTCCCTGTTGCTGGGTGAGTTCTCTCTTAGTCTCGTTGAGGACCGGGATCAGAGCGGCCAGGTGGGCCGGTAGCCGGATAGCCCGGGACTGCTCGGCGAACATCTTGATCATGGGCTGGCGGATCCACCACACCGCATAGGTCGAGAAACGAAAACCTCTGCGGTGATCGAAACGCTCCGCAGCCTTCATCAGGCCCATGTTGCCCTCTTGGACCAGGTCCAGCAGAGTCGCCCCGTTCAGCGATCCGAAGGTCTTACGGGCAATGGACACCACCAATCGCAGATTCGACTCGACCAGCGTGTTGTAGGCCTTTTCGCCCTGCGCCACCCGGCCGGCCAGTTTCCTTCGTTCCGCCCGTGACAGCCCTTCTGCCCGCAGACCCTCCCGGGCCAGGACACCGCTTTCAATCTGCACCGCCAACTCCACCTCCTGCTCGGGCTTCAGCAACGGATAGCGTCCGATCTCCTTCAGATAGAGGCTGACCGGATCGGACACCGGCGAGGATCTCCCTGAAGCTGAACGACCGATTCTCTCCTCCACCTCCTCCACTTCCTCGATCACCGCTATTCCCTCCTCGGCCAGCCGACTCATCAGCTCGTCCCATCTCTTCTCTGCTTCGGCCTGGGAGTCCTCCAGACCGTCCAGATCCGCCATAATCTCCGACGAGGTGACGAATCCTCGCTGGCGGCCTCGGCGCAGGATCATCCCCACCCGCTGGTCGAAACCCCCTCCTCCGCCGGTCATGGCAAGTCTCCGGCCAGTTCCTGGCGACGGCGGTCCAACTGGACGATCTGCTTCAGAAGCTGCGGTCGATCGGGATCGTCGGCAGCCAGCGCTCTCATCCGGGCGTCGATCACGCTTCGCTCCCGGCCGAGCGCCTCCCGGCGGCATCTGATGACCACGGGCCGGGGATCGCCCGGCTCGGACGTATCGGCGGAGATCTCCAGCAAGGCCATGGTTACCTCGTCAGACGGGGAAGACCGGCCCGGATACTCTTCGTTCCCTTTCTTCCCCAACGCGATGGGAGTGGGCCGGCCCGGGGGAGTGCCTCTCCAGTCGGCTTCGATGGTTTCGAAAGCCCGGCGATAGAGGCCCTCCGAGAACAAGGTCCGGTCCACCTCCAGTTCCCGCAACGCCGGATGATTGAACAGTACGGCCCGCAACAGTTCCCGTTCCACCGGCGATCCTCGATGGACAGGCCGCCGGACTCGTCGGGTCGGCCTCTCCCGTTTCTCGGAGCGAGCCGGCGGCGGCCGCCCCTTCCCCCTGGAAACCGCCGCCCGTATCTCTGCCATGCCAACTCCCGTTCTCCGCGACAGAGCCTGCTCGTAATCGGCCCGGGTGGTCTGATCGCTGACCGCCCCCACCAGGGCGCCCAACTCGTTCACCGCCCGCGCCCGGGACTCGGGATCGGTGAGATCCACTCCCTGCAGGCGACGCTCTATCCGGAATGCAAGCGCCGACCGGGATTCCTCCACCGCCTGACGAAGCTCCTCCAAGCGGCCGTCCTGCAATAGATCGGCCGGATCCTTCCCATCGGGCAATTCGGCCACCCGCAGATCCAATCGGCGCCCGCTTCGGCGGCTGACTCGCTCCCCGCGCAACACCGCATCGGCGCCGGCCCGGTCGGCGTCGAAGGCAAGCACGATCCGCTCTCCCAGTCTTCCCAGCACTTCCAGATGCTCCTCTCCCAGGGCGGTGCCGCATGTGGCGACCGCCGATTCCATCCCTGCCCGGTGAAGGGCGATGACATCGGTGTATCCCTCCACCACCACTGCCCGGTCGTCCCGGCTGATTTCCCGGCGCGCCATGTGCAGCCCGTACAACAAACGGGACTTGCGATAGAGCGCGGTCTCCGGTGAGTTGAGGTATTTGGGGCCCGCTCCGCTCAGAAGGCGCGCTCCGAATCCCACCGGATCACCCTTCAGGTCATGAATGGGAAACATGATGCGACCCCAAAAGCGATCGCGAGACCTGTCCCGTCCGCGGTTGATGGCCAGGCCGGCCCGTTCCATCTCCGCATCCGAAAACCCCGCCGACCGCAATTCGGCGCTCAGCGACGGCTCACCGGAAGGCGAGAAACCCAGACCGAATTTCTCGATCAGCGGGCGATCGTAACCCCGGGACCGAAGATAGGCCCGGGCTGGCCCGGCGTCCGGCCCCGACAGCAGCCTCCGGGTGTAGAAATCCACCGCCCGGCGCATCGCCGCCACCAGCCGGGCCCGCTCCGCCGCTTTCCGGCCGTCGCCCCGCCTGCGGGTAAGGGCAATCCCGGTCTGTCTGGCCAGGGTCTCCAACGCTTCGGGGAAAGACATTCCTTGGGTCTCCTGGACCAAGGTGAATACATCCCCTCCCTTGTGACACCCGTGACAGTAGAACAACCCTCTGGCGGCGTCGATGGAGAGCGACGGGGTCTTCTCCTGGTGAAAGGGGCACAGGGCCATGTGACTGCGTCCCGATTTCTTCACCTTGGTGACAGTTGCGAACTGTTCCACCAGGTTGACCGCGGCACGAACCCGCTCTCGGTCTTCATCCCCCCTGATCATTTCACCACCCCCGATTACAGACCGTCTCTAATCCCATGACCGTCTTGAGCAATACATTCAGGTGACCGTCATCCTAGCCCGGCCGGTGCGGCAATGAAGTCCAATTCCAGGCCAATCTCATCGGCGACGTTGGCCACGAAGGGCACCGAAGGAACGGAGAGGTTGAAATCGGACCGTAACACGGTGGCCGACGCCTCTCCCTCCAGCACGTCACCGTCGCCCAGGCGGGCGGTCACCTCAAATGTCACAGGCCGAGTGACGTCCCGCACCGTGAGTTCCCCTTCCACGACAAAGCTCCACTCACCCCCCGGTTCGGCGGCGCCCGACAGGCCGCTGAGCACAAGTGGACGGAAAGTAATGAACTCGAACTGCTCGGCGTTGAGGATCGGACCCCGGATGGCCCGATCCCGGTTCCCGGAATCGGTGGCGAAAGTCCGAGCGTTGATGAGGATGTCTCCCATCTGCGAGGAGGCCAGGTCGGCGCGGTTCACGTTTATCCGTCCCACCACTTCGGCTGTCATACCCAGCACTGTGAACGGTTCCCCTCGAAGATCCTCGTATATGAGGAACCGCGCCTGCGTGCCTTCGACGAGTTGCAATTCCAATGTCAGCGGGGACTCCTCCCCCGTCGCGGCAGAGTCCTCCGGCTCGGCCCGGGGACTCTCGGGGGCAGTGGTCTCGGCGGGCGCTTCCCCTGCCGCCGAAGAGGTGGAAGTGGTTGGCTCCGCCGAACTCCCGGCGGTGGTCACCGACGCCGCCTCGCCATCCGAAGTAGTCGGCGAAACCGCTGCCGCCTCCGTTGCGGTCACCGATTCGGCGGTGATGGGCGGAGCGGTCACTTCGGTGGGATCGCCCACGTTCCCGGCCACATAGAACCAGATCACCCCGGTGGCGGCCGCCAGCGCCAGCACCGCCCATATCGCGATCAGGATTCTGCGGGTCACATTCCCAACCGTTCATCCAGGTAAGCCCGCAGCCGGTCGACTCCCACCCGATCCTGCTGCATGGTGTCGCGGTCCCGGACGGTAACCGCCTGGTCTTCCAACGAAGCGAAATCGAAGGTGACGCACAGGGGCGTGCCGATCTCGTCCTGGCGACGGTAACGCTTTCCGATCGACTGGGTGATGTCGAACTCAACCGAGAACCGTTCCCCCAAATCGTCCGCGATCGCCGCCGAAGCTTCCACCAACGCCGGCTTTCGGGAAAGGGGCAACACCGCCACCTTGTAAGGCGCCAGACGAGGATGCAGCCCCAGCACCACCCGCTCGGCGCCCCGGACCTCCTCGGTCCGGTAGGAGTCGATCAAAAAGGCGAAAGTGGTGCGAGTGGCGCCCGCCGCCGGTTCGATGACGTAGGGAATCACCCGGACGCCGGTCGCCTGGTCGAAGTAGCTCAAGTCCTGCCCGGAGTGCTCCGAGTGTTGTCTCAGATCGAAGTTGGTGCGGTTGGCGATCCCCTCCAACTCGTCCCATCCCCAGGAGAACCGGTACTCCACGTCCACGGTCTCCTTTGAATAGTGGGACAGTTCGTCGGCGCCGTGGGGCCGGATCCGCAGGTTCTGCGGGTCCATGCCCAGATCCAGGTACCAGCGACGCCGGGCGTCCACCCAGTACTCGAACCATTGCGAAGCCTCGGCGGGCAGGCAGAACCACTCCATCTCCATCTGCTCGAATTCCCGGGTGCGAAAGACGAACTGGCCGGGGGTTATCTCGTTGCGAAACGACTTGCCGATCTGCGCCACCCCGAACGGGAGCTTGCGACGGGAGACCCGCAGCACATTGGCGAAGTTGATGAAAATTCCCTGGGCGGTCTCGGGGCGCAGATACACCAGATTCTCATCGGTCTCCACCGGTCCCATGTGGGTGCGAAGCATCAGGTTGAAGTGCCGGGGATCGGTGAAGGTATCCCGCCTGCCGCATGCCGGGCATTGGTCGGGGCGGGCCAGCTTGTCCTGGCGGAATCGCTGATGACAGTCGCGACACTCCACCAGCGGATCGGTGAACACCGACTCGTGGCCGGACGCCTGCCACACCCGCCGTGACTGGATCACCGCCGAGTCGATGCCCACCACGTCCCGCCGAGTGTTCACCATCGAACGCCACCATTCGTTCTTCACGTTGCGGAGCAGTTCCACCCCCAGCGGCCCGTAGTCGTAGGCCGAGCGGAGCCCGCCGTAGATCTCCGAGGAGGGGAAGGCAAACCCCCGGCGGCGGGAAAGATTGACGATGGTTTCCAGGCTGGTCATGTGGGACAAAGGGAAGGCTAACCGAACCCCGGCTCTAGGACGGGTCCTGTATTCGGCCGAATCGCCGCTCCCTGCGCCGGTACTCCTCCAGCGCTTTCTCGAATTGGCGGCGGTTGAAGTCGGGCCACAGCACCTCGGTGAAGTAGAGTTCGGCATAGGCGCCCTGCCACAACAGGAAGTTGGACAGGCGGTTTTCGCCGGAGGTGCGGATTATCAGGTCGGCATCGGGCATCTGGGGAACGTGCAGCCGCGCCGCCAAGGCCTCTTCGTTCACATCCTCGGGTCGAATGCTTCCCGACGCCGCCTCCGCCGCCAGTGCCCGGGCGGCCTCCACGATCTCCCGCCGGCCCCCGTAGTTGAAGGCCACAACCAGATTCAACCCGGTGTTTGCCGCGGTCAGATCCAAGGTCTCCCGGATGTGCCGGCGGACCGCCTCCGGTATCCGGGGATCGCAGATGTTGCCCGCAAAGTGGAGACGGGCGCCGCGCTCGGCCAGTTCCCGGCCCCTCCGTAGCAGCATTTCGTCGCAGAACTCCATCAGAAACTTCACTTCCGAAGCGGAGCGGCGCCAGTTCTCGGTGGAAAAGACGAAGATGGTGAACCACTCGATTCCCACCTCCAGTGCCCCTTCCAGCACATCCAAAAGGGCGTCCTCGCCGGCCACGTGCCCGGCCACCCGGGGTAACCCGCGGCTCTGGGCCCACCGGCCGTTGCCGTCCAGTATCACCCCCACATGGCGGGGAACGCCGCCGGTCATGACAGCGCCGCCACCGAGCGAAAGCTGTGGTCCAGGTGGAATTCCAGAAACCGGCAGACCACGCTCATGGCCTGTCGGGATATATCGGCGGTGGTGGGAGGCAGATCATTCAACTCGGCCCGCGCCAGATCCCGCAGGTGCTCGGTTACTCCCCCCACCAGCCGGACCGAGCCTTGCGTACGGCATCGCCCGCATACTACCCCCCCTCCCTCGAAATGGAACCTGGTCAGGGTCTGCTCTCCGCCGCAGGTGGCGCACCACTCCAGCGCCGGCGCCACTCCCACCACCTCGGCCAACCGGAGCAAAAAAGCGGTGGTCAGACCTGCCACGTCCTCGGCGTCGGTGAGAACCTCCAGGCCTTCGGTCAACAACCGGTACAGCGAGCCTGAACGCTGTTCGGGCTGGGCCACCGCATCCACCCCGTTCACCATCATGGAGGCGGAGAGGAGACGATCCAGATCGGACCGGAGGGCGGGATGGGCGGCAACCACGGTCACCGAGGTGATCAAATCGAGTTCCCGACCTCGGTACAGCACCAATTCCACCCGGCAGAAAGGTTCCAGCCGTCCCCTCAACCGGCTCTTTACCCGCCGAACCCCACGCGCCACGGTCCGCAGCTTCCCCCGTCCGGGACTCAGCAGCACCACGACCCGGTCCGCCTCGCCGAACGGGTAGCTGCGAAGCACCACCCCCTCCTGGTGGCTGATCTTGCTCATATGACAGACGGTTTTCTAAGAGATGAAACGGTCCGCCCCACCGCGGGGAGATGGGGACTCATACCACCAGATTAACCCACTCGCCCTCCCCGCGGAAGGCTTGCAGGTTGGCGGCGAAAATCTCGGCCAGGCGATCGGCGTACTCCGGCGAGAACCCTCCCAGGTGGGGGGTGAGCACCACTTTGGGGTGACGCCACAGGGGGGAGTCCTTCGCAGGGGGCTCGGGATAGGTGACATCCAAGCCGGCGCCCCGCAGTTGTCCCGAATCCAAAGCATCCAACAAGGCCTCGGTGTCCACTACCGAACCCCTGCCCACATTCACGAACCACCCGTCCCTCAACGCGGCCAGTTCGGCGGCTCCCACCTGCGGCGGCGCACCCCTCCGGTGGGGAAGGGCGCTTATCACCGCATATGACCGGCGGAATACTTCCACGGTCTCCCCGGGCGGGTAGACACGGGCGGCGCACCCCTGATATGTGTCGGGATTCCGCTTGGTGCCGATCACCTCCATCCCCCACGCCTTGGCCCGCCAGGCGATCTCTTCGCCAACGCTGCCCAGACCCAACACTCCCAGTGTCTTGCCAACCAGTTCGAATCCCATCCCCTGCCGCCACAGGGCTCGCTCCGAGTATCTCACCGATTTGCCGATCCGCCGGGTGACGGCCAGCAGCAAGGCAAAAGCGTGCTCCGCCACCGCCGGGGCGTTGGCGCCCCGGCCCGATGTCAAACGAATCCCCGCCGCGGCCAGTTCCTGCACCGGATAATGGTCCAGACCAGAAGAGATCGACTGTATCCACCGCAGGCCCAGGGCAAGGCACTCGTCGGTCCAGATGAAACTCACCAGGATCTCCGCCCGGGGATCGGCCAGACACTCCGACAGGCCGGCCAGATCCGGAGGTGAGACCACCTCCACTCCCGGCACTTTCGCCAGGCTCTGCGGGACCCCCCTCGGGTGACAGGGATGCACCACCACCCGGTGGCTTTCGCTCATGGCCGAGCGGGAATCACTGGCCGAAGACAGCATCCCACAGACTGCCCAACTCCTCCCTCACCCTCCCCATCGCCCAGATCAGCAACAGTCCCAGAAGTGCCATCCCCGCGCCGGTGAGCAAAAAGCGCATCCGGTACACCCAGCGCTCCTCCGGAGGGTTGTACCGGTAGGAGAAGGACCCTGACGGCCCTTCCGCAGATTCGGATGGAACAGGCTGTAGCGACGGAGTGGTTTCCGGTTGGAAATCGAGAGGATGTACCGGCGGATCCTCTTCGGTCTGGGCCAGGGTAGCCATCGACTGCTGGACAGTCATCTTCGGCCCCTCCGGAACCGGCGCCGAGAACCCTGCGGCGCGCACCAGAATCCCCTCCGGTGTATCCAGCATGGCCTCCAGAGATCGCAACAGGCCCGGATGAATGGGGATCTCCGTTCCCCGTTCCCAATCTCTGACCTGGCCCTGGGTTACTCCCAACTGCCGGGCGATCTGTCTTCTCTTGAATCCCCGCCGACGCCTGAAACTCTCCAGAATCTCCCCGAAAGTGGGGCCGGCACTGGGCCGACGGCTCATGCGCTGCGTCATAGTGGCAAAGGATACGCCAATGCGGGCTTTTCGCGAGTGACCTGTCCAAGGCGGTGTTGACCCTTTGGGTGGTGGGCTGTTTTATTTTCGTTGCTTGACGGTGGGTCGGCGTTTGCGGCGTCGGAGGTTCCGGTACTTAGGTCGGGGTGGGCGTCCCCATTGGGTGGGTGGTGGACGGAGCCGGTAGGCGCCGGTTGTAGTGCGTTCGACCTGCCAGTCATTGTCGTGGACTTTGTGGTGGCATCTGCTGCACAGAAGACACATGTTGTCCAGGTTGGTGGGACCCTCATCGGCCCAGTGGACGATGTGATGCGCCTGGCACCAGGAAGCTTTGGCGCCGCAACCGATGCAGTGTTTGTCGCGGGCGACCAGCGCGGCCCGTTGAGAACCGCTCGCCGTACGCCGGGCCCGTCCCAAATCCAACGGCACCGACGAACCCGAAAAGATCGCCGGGAGGACCTGCGCGTCGCACGCCAACTGTCGTAGCGTCTTGGCGGGGAGGAGGGTTCCGTTCTCCAGGCGAGGGTTGCCCAACTGTTGGCTGACCGCGTCGTAGTCGGCGATCACCAACAATCGCACGCCCTGGGAACCACCGTCTTCTCCTTCCCGAGTAAGGAGCTTGGCTATGGCGTCGGCCATCCGCTGACCCGCAGTAGCCCGATTGCTGGGATCTTCCTTGTGCCATAGTTGTTTCATCATATGAGACACCGCGGTCTCGACCCGAGCACCGGTCACGGGGTCGAACCTCCCATAAAGGACGGTCATCCCGTCGTCTTGGTCGGTGGTGATCTTCGCGAACCGGCGGGAACGCTGATGCTCCAACTTCGAAACACCATCATCCTCTGAACGTTGCTGTTCGTGTTTGCGGACCATGCGGGCGAACTTGTCAGGAGACTGGGAACGGGCACCGTCCAACAATTCGTCCTCGACAATGGTTCCCCTCTGGTTGGCGCCCGCCAAAATACGCGCGTTGTCAGCAGAGATCTCTCCCTTTTGGAAACCCTCCCGCGTCTTGGGCAGTTCCTCCAATTCTTTGGCGGTCTCCACCTCCGACCGGGCCTTCCGACGGCCCAACAGACCGTCCTCCCGCAATATCGTTTCCACCTTCTCCGCCCCCTGCCGGCGGCGCAACTCCGACACCGCTTGGGCGCGGACCGCCGCCACTTGGTTCTGGACACAGATAGTGGACTGTATACGCTGTTTCAGTTCTTCAACCGACGCCTCCACGACCGGCATGGTGGGCGCCAGCAACTTGGCCAGGTTGGCGGACCGCTGGCTGTTGACTGCTTGTTTCATGTCTACAGTATGCACAGGGGGTGTGACAAAACATCCCGCATATTGCTAAGTTGTGAAAACAAACACTAAAAAATCCGCAAGTACCCACCCCTCAACACTCTCCGAAACGTGGATCCTCCCTAGTGAGTCGGGTTGGCAGGTACGCTGTCAGGCTCCGGTTCAGCGGTCACCCGCATCTCCCCCACCCCCTTCACATTCCAGCACAGGGTATGTCCGCCCGGCACCAGCATACGGAACGGACCGCCTCTCTCCCGGGGAAGTTGACCGTCACCCAACCCGTAGATCACCACTCCTTTGGCGGACAACTCCTCGATCGGGATAGAGGCTCGATATGCCCCGTCTTCGCTTTCCACCGACACATACCCACCCCGCGGACCACAGGCCTCCAAGAGAGAACCGGCCGAGACTCCCCGTCCACCGGCCTCGACAACCTGCCCCGAAAGGCCAGCGATTGCCTCCAAGTCCCACCGCCGGGGCCTGTCCACGAGTCCGGTGATTCGCAGGGCCACCTGATCGGGCTTCTTCAAGGGTCTATCCATGTCCCCATCCACGGTACCAGCCTCCTTCCGGTACCCTTGCGCATTGGAGGCGAGCGAGCGCCTGGTGGGCTCCCCGGTCTTCAAAACCGGTGGGGGGCCAAAAGGCCCCCGGCGGGTTCGATTCCCGTCCGCCTCCGCCAGATATAGGGGGTGTTCTCCCAGGTCACCATACGGGTAGCAAAATGCAGTGTCACTCCTGTTGTCGGATTGAGGTCTTGACCCTCCGACTGGTCATCGGACTGTGTGACTTGAGGGAGATTCGGCGTTCCTGGAGGAACCATCTCAAAGCAAAGCCGCCGCACATGCCATTCAGGCCACCATCCCTCCCGGCATTTGATATAACGGCATCGGCACATGTGGGTGAAGGACCCACATTCCGCGGAGAGTCCCGAGCGCCTCCGTTAGTAACCGACATTCGGTCAGGCCCGAATTTGGCGGGTGGTTTGGTGTTTTCCCAGGTCAGGGGGCATACGCGTAAAGGGTGTTTCCACTACATTCGGGGGTTTGGACCCCTTTTTAGGGTTGGGTGATGGTGGCTTTGTCCCAGGTGCGGGTATCGACTCCGATAGCGGCGAGGGTCCGGGATTGGAGGGGGGTGCGTCGGGTGGTGAGCGTGATCCGGTGCTTGTTGGTGGTCAGGTTCACCCGGCGGATACGATTGAGCATCCTCAGTGCCCGGGCGGCGGTAAGGTGCTGGTGGTCGAGGTCGGGATCCCGTACATCGCCTGTGGTGAGAGCGCGGGTGATAAGCGTTTTGCATGAGAGCGGCGTAAACACAGACTGCCTTCGTGCCCGCGGACCCGTTGTTCGGTCCAGTGTCTTACCGGTCGCAGTCGTAGGAAGTCTTTGAGGACCCAGAACCTGGTCTCGACTGTTTGCAACTGCCGGTAGGCGGCCACGATTTGGGTGGTGTCGGCTTGGGCGGTGGTGAGACTGGTGGTGAGCACGTAGCGACCGGCCAGCAGCTTCTCATAGTCATGGTTGTCTTCGTTGTAGTGGTAGAGAAACGGCCTGGGCCGATCTCCAGATCGAGACCCCGGTCCGCTACCACGCAGATCCGGCCCACCGCGAACCACTTGGCCAAATCACCCAACACCTCGGCCAGGGTGGACGCGTCGTTGGTGTTGCCCGCGAACACATGATGGGCTATCGGAATACCGTCGGTTGTGCACAACAGACCGATCACGATCTGGGGTCGGTCCGGGCGATGATCCCGAGAGTACCCGAACATTCGCGACGGAAACCCGTCGGATTTGTGGGTGGAACCTTCGAAATAGGTGGACGTCAGGTCATAGCACACCAGCCGTAGGTTGAGGTTGGTCAAATTGCACAACCGTCGATACAGATGCTCCTCGGTCTCTGCTTTGACATCGGCTATGGCGTTCAGTGCGCGGTAGTACTGGTCAAGCGACGGCGCCGACCAGTCGGCCGGCATGACCACGTCATCGGTTGTCCATTCGGGCAGGCGACGTTTGGAACAGGGATCCACCAGTCGGTTGGCCACCATCGCGAAGACTGCATGCTCCAAAGCTTCGGCGCCGCGTTTTTTGCCTATTTGGGCGAAGAACCCGCCGAGACCCAGGTGGTCCCACACCGCGGCTGCGGCTGCTACCCCTCCTGCTGCCGGTGCCTGCTCGGCCGCTATCCCGTCGATATCGACGCGTTGTTTGTGCAGGTGGCGTTCCAACGCCGAAATGATGCGTCCCAGTTGTCCGGTTTCGCGCAGAGCGGTGACTTCTCCCAGGCGAAGAAGGGTCCGGTGACCGGTTTTTGTTCCTTTGCGGACCGATTCCACCAACGACAGGTACTCGTATACCTTGTCGCCCCTTCGACGGCGGGTGGTCTTTACGAACATATCCCACAATACCAGCAGACTGCACCCTATCCCACCAACACAATGTCGCCACTACAACATCCTACGGAACCAGCCCCTCACAACACAAAACCCCAGGTCAACACACCAATGACCCCCCACCAAACCCCCCGACCCGCCAAATTCCGGTCAGGACGTTAACTTGGCCCCTTGGGAATCACCTGCGATGCGAACGATTGCCCATTCGGATCTGGATTACTCCTGGTAATTAAGTCGATACTTTCAGCAATCTTCTGTTTCACCACGGTAGTGATCTCACGTCAGCTACCAGCCTGCTTCGGCGTACTCTGCTACGTTAGCATCCGGCCCCTGCAGTGCGTCCTAAATGATTGGAGATCATGAAATTCGATTGCGTAGCAACGGGCGAGTGCTGCTCAGTAATGTCCTCCACGCCGGTTGTCGCCGTGTTTGCCCCCAGCTACCCTACAGCTGACAGACCGCTGGTGCTGCGGTTCTCCTTAGCCTTGACTAATCATTGAACTATGACAGCCACGGCTTCATCTGGGGTCCAGGTCCGCCGCTTCACGACTGCACCCCTACTGGAGTCATCGTGACCCAATTCGATTGTGATCAATTCATCTCCTTCGTAGGCGGGACTCAACTCAAGCGCAAGATACTCGAACAGTTCTCGCTCATGGACTGCCACCACGATCTGGCGATGGTGATGCTTTGACAAGACCCTCAGCAGTCCAGCTAACTGAGCAACATGGACTTCATCCATCGACTGAACGGGGTCGTCGAATACCAAGCATGGCACCAATGGCTCCACAGCAAGGTGGAGAGCGATAAATAGCGACAGCGCCGCCGTGTTAAGATTCCCGGAGCTAAGCATGGTCGCTGGGGTGCCCGCCTTCCCGCCTGAGCGGTGAATCGTCTCAAGTCGCAACTGCAACGCCGTCTTGGTCGAAGTCGGTATACCGAAAGCAGGTACGAATGGCTCCGACGGAGCAAGTCGCACAAACACGTCGTGCCAAACTTTGTTGAGTGACTCCGTGAAGACTCTCTTGACAATGGCCTCTCTCGTCGTGGATGCTGCTTTATGGATCTGAAGCGCTACGCTGCGACGCCGGTCGGCCTCAGCGATTTGCCGGTCCCATCTCCGCTTTTCCTGTGTTCTGTGTGTTATATCCACGGTCAGTTGCTTAGCCAACTCCTCTAGTTCGTCGATGCGGGCCAGTGTTGCGCGGGCTTGATCACGAGCTTCTTTGCGGTTTCTGGTCTGAGCCATCCTCTTAGCGGCGAGGTCGCTCACACGCCGCCACCGTTCCTCCATAGTCTCGTCAGATTGTGTGGTCGTTGTCCCGAGCGCCGAAGCATGTTCCCGGAGCATCGACATCACCACTCCAGTTTGGTGTTCAAGACCCTTGATGTCTTCGGCATCTGCCCGAGCCTGTTGCATTCTGCGGCGAAGCGCGGCTCCGGTTTCGATCACGCCTGCCAGAGACTCCAAGCGGCTCCGAAGCGCTTTTGCCTTGGCTATGCGGCTTGCGATGCCCTTCAACGCCTCCTCAGGGAGGTCCTTGCCCTCTAGGGCCGCCAATTCCTGTTGAGTTGACCTGAGTTCTATACGGACCAAGTCATGTTGCTCTTTAAACTCCATGAGTTCTCGACCCTTCGTCGTGATCTCGTTAATCTTCCGTTCGATGTGTGCACGGAGGTAGCCCTTTCCGAGTTCGGAATAGTCGCGGTCACATAAAGGACAGAGGTCATCAGTGACCTCGTCTCGAAGCAGAGAGAGTCCGCTGGCTAGGGAGCCGGCGCGGACCTCTCTCTGAGCGATCTCGCCGTCGAGTACTTTGAGCGCCGAGGCAAGATCGGCGACGCGTGCGGTCATTTCTGCGCTTTTGTCAGCATTGACCTGCTGCCGAGCCAGTTGGAGATCCCACCTCTTGATTTCCGTCTCAAGGGAGGATTGAGACGGAATACCGGATTCGAAACCGAGCTTTGTGGCCTCTCGCTTGACGTCAGCCAAGGGGCCCTCATACTCCTTGCGCCAGCACTCATACTGTGATTCGGCCATAGCAACAGCCACTTTTGCCTCTTCGAGGCGTATTAATCCGGTTCGGGTGGAAAGACCCTTGATGAGACCTCCAAGTTCTGTGAGTGAACGAATTCGTTCCTGTGCCTCCTCCATCTCTTCCATGGACTGGTTATTAGCCAACCAAGCCCTGACCTGTCTTTCGCTGGCTGTCCAGTCATTGGTCTCGATCTCATAGCCCGCTCCTGGCAATAGTCGCCGGAGAACGCTCCGAAGTCCTGTCAGTTCTGCGTTTTTCCCCTCCAGCTCTGCGCTCGCCTCGTCCCGTTTCCCCTCTGTTACCTTCGCTGTTTCTAGGGCATTTTTGTAAGACTCAGAAAGCTTCTTGAACTTGGTCAAGTGCGTAGCGTCAAGCAGACCACTCCGAAGAGCATCTAGCTGGTAAAGACCAAGAAGCTCATTGACGAACCGAGCGAGGGAGGACTCCTCGTTCCTTTCGGTGTATTGGTACAGCTCAAGAAGCTGTCCGAGCGAAACCTGGTCGAGATACGCGCGTTCTGTGTAGAACTGTGCTTCCTCCGGAGAGAGTGCCGGTGGACCCTTGATTTCGTTGCCCCCAACCGTCATCACGATCTGAGGCCGCAATGCACCGTTCCGGTCACCGACTTCGACACTCAGGGTAGCGAACGCCTCACCGTACCGCGGGAGGTGGGCTGTGTAGCGGTTGTCCAAGCGCCGCATACTCTTGATCTCGCCGGTTAAGGCCAGCTCGATCGCTGACAGGATGCTGGTCTTCCCGGTTCCGTTCCGACCAAAGATAAGCACTATCGGGGCGTCGAGCGGCATCTTGTGCATGCCTCGCAGTCGACGGAAGTTGGAAATCGTGACGCTGCGAAGAATCGGCTCAAACATCGATGGGTTCCTGTTACCCCAGGTCCTCGAACGACATGTTGACATATCGGCGGAGCGCCTTACGGACCGCCTCAGATCCAGAGTTCGCAAAGCCGATTATTCGGCGGTGCTCATCAGACGCACTCTCACCCAGATTCCCTACCAACTCTTCCACGGGATCAACGCTGACCTGTCGAGCAGAGGGCAAGTGAAGAGGCAGCAAGACAGCGACGGCCTCCCTCGCCTCCTCAGCCGTTGGCTGCTCGCTCTCGATCAACATGACGCGGGCGTGATCTTCAAGGTGCGAGAGTAGGGTGGGGTCGGGACGCGGTCCGAGCAGAACGAGACTCACTGGACGGCACGACCCCAAACGATCCAGGCTCAGGCTCAGCCCCGAGAGCAAATGGGTCAGTCTGTCTGCTTCAGCATCTTTACCGCCAACCACAACCAGGTCATGAGATACCCCCGTCCCTGTGACCGCGGCATCGAACTCGAAGGTCGTCCCTGCCACCACGAGTGGTTTCGGCAAGGGTTCGAACCCGACCGAAACGAGGATGGCAAGTACTGTCTCCACACCGGAGGCCATCACACGGCCGCCTCACGACGGAAGGACGAGAAGAGATCGTCTGCCGCCTGTGTCGACATCACAAGAGTCTCGATCGACACCTCCCGGCTTTCGGTTCTCCCGGTCCGGCCGTACCTAACCCTGGGAGATCGTGATTGTCTCGGTGGGATCTCCTTGGCATGAATGGCCAGCACCTTCGGGTCATTCATAGAGACTGCCCCGGACGCTACCAACCTAGACCATACTCCAACGTCTTGAACGACAAAGACGTGGGAAGGTTCGGCATCTGATGTCGAAAGAGTGCAGACACCCTCACTTATCCGGTCGCTCCTGCCCATTGTGAGATCCCAAACCCTGTCGACTAGACCGCGGCCTAGCAAAGACACGGCGACTGCGAAAAACCTAAGGACATCCGTGTCGACGTTCGGGTCATCCTCCGCGCGGTGGATAGGTTGGGCTGTCAAGGCCTCGTAGCCCCCTGAGGCAAGCCCCGATGCCGACCCAGTTCGAAACGTCGACAGAAGAAACCTCACCGCCTCTCTAAGACGGTCAGTGAACCCCAAGAAGTCATCGCCTGAAGCAGCGGCGATAGCATTGCGAATCGCGAGAATGTCCAGCCGCATGCGTTCAATATCTGCGTCGCTCCAAGCTGGCAACGAATAGAGCAGAACACAGAGCTTCTCCGCCAAGGTGAATAAAACCAAAGCCAGCAGCAAGGGTTTGGCGTACGCTCCGAGTCGGGCAGATGTCTCGATCGCAGTTTGGTGGGCTGTGTAGCTATTACCGTAGATGAGTTTGAGAACCAGAGTTTGGTGGTAATCGAGAGACTCGACCGCAAAGGCCACCGCCGGTGGTGAGGCTGGCCATGTCCACGACAGGTTGCCTCCGGCTTCGCTAAGAACCGCGCGGATGTTCGCATCCTGGGCCGACAACCCAATCACTAGAGCAGGCTGTGTCGCGAACAAGGCTATGAGGCGATCCCGTATCAGCCTATTCTGGGAAAGACTCGCCCATCGCGAAATCTGAGTCTGGCTCGCTACCAACAGAGGCCGATAAGTATCAGGATCCCGAGCCGCTTTAACAGCACACCCGTGAAACTTGATCAAGTCACTGCGTGCTTTGGTTTGTCGAAACTCCCGGCTTGCCACTATTACCCGTAGAATCGAATTGGCACCACCAGCAAGGCGCGAAACAGCAGACTCTATGAGGCCATCCCAATTTGCTGTAGCAGCTGTTGGAACCGCCCCCTCAAGGATCAAGATCCCTAGGCAAAGATGCTCTGCGTCGGGCTTGAGACAGTCATCGCCATAGGTGGTCCGTACATCTACAGCCTTCCAAAGCAGAAAGTCATCCTCCTCACCTTCGACCGAGACATCGAGTACAGTCGAGTACTTGTCCGTCAGTCGATCGACAAGGTCATCTACACCAACCCACTGTTCGACTGGCTCTCTTAAGTCGATGGCCTTTCGGGCCTCAACCGAAATACCAGCGATCATGAGAATATCCGACAGAGCCTGCCGGAACGCGCAGCCGTCGTTCTCGGGGTTGAACCTACGTTGCAGGTATGACAAGATCATACGAAGCAACGACTTGACATCCGGAACAACCGATCTTGACAAACCGGATCCGAGCCACAGCACGTACTCACCACGTGCTACAGCAGCGGCGAACTCCGTGAACTCGCCATCTAATGAATCAAGGACCTCAGATATGGTCTCTCGACGTTCGACCCTTGGCGGGATACCCGGCCTAACAGTGCCCCCATCAGTGATGTTCATCGACCAATTCGATACTAGTTGAAATGGGTTTGATCGCCGACCAGATGGGTGGTCATCGACACCAGGTGCGGATCGACTGCGAAATGGACCATCCCCACCCGGACCAGGGTGCGGTTGGCCGGATCGCGGTTCTTGCGGTACTGGAGGATGGCGTGCTCGACACCCTGGCCCGTCAGCGGGTTCTTCAACTCGGCCGTCGCTACCCGGATACCGTTCATCAACAAACCCAGGTCGACGGTCTTGTTGCTGGTCGGCTCGTAGCGAAGCTGGCGTGTCACCGAGAGGATATTGGCCTCGTAGCGCTCCATCAATTCGGGCGTGAGCCCGTGTGCCAGCTTGAAGAATGCCAACTGGACCTTCACGTTGCGATCCACCACTCCCCGTCGCAGCACATCCACCGTCCCCCCGCCGGTCGAGTTGCGAAGCCAGCCGCTGCACGAACTTGGCTCGGGCCAGAACCGGATCTCCGCCGTACCCGGAGTCGACCAGCCGATCCCACTCCTTTCGCTGGGTCGCAGTGATGAACTCGAATAGGTCCACTGTGTCCACCCCTGCGGCCCGATCGAAGTCGGACTCGCCGCCGACATTGCCGGTCTTGACCCGCCGGTACCCGCCATGCTCGACCAGCCACCCCGCAATGTGAGCCTCGAAAGCCGACTCGTTCGCCGGGTTCATGTCGACGTTCCCGGGTCGGAGATGGAAGCAAGCCCCAGAGTTTGCGCAGCCGTCGCCAGTTTTCGATCGCCGGTAACCACGACCATGTCATCAATGTCCAGGGACGCCGCTGCTGCGAGTTGGATAGCGTCACAGGCCCTCAAGGCCAACTCCTCGGCCAACTGGCCGGCTCTTTCCGCCAAGTCCGCGGTGATCTCCACTTGGTGCAACTGACGGTGAAGCCTTTTCAGACCCTCTACAGCTTCCCTCAACTCAACTGGCGAGATGCGTCCCATCCGGCAGGCTCGCGCCAAGCCGGAACGAGCTTCAACATAGGAAACGCGGGCACTCGCAACCCACGATGCCCGGCGCCAGACGCGTTCCGCGAGTCCGGACAAAGGCTCATCAATGAGAAGCGGGATCATCGCCGAGGTATCGAAGTAGGCGATCACCGCCGGTCTTCGATAATCAGGGGAGACACGGGTGCTGCGGGTTTGATCCGATTGCCGGGCGAGGTACGTTCTCTTTCAAGTGGAGGTGTGACAACCCCCTCGGCTATGAGTCGCTCCAGCAGGCCCGGTCGGTCGAGGGGCGCGATTCGAGCCACCGGCTTACCGTGGTCGGTCACAATCACCTCCTCGCCCTCCCGCACCCTGCTGATATAGCGACTCAGATTATCCCGCAAGACCCTAATTCCGACTTCCGGCATCTCATCGTTCCTTTGATTATATGGCTAGAATCGCTAGGACAATTATAGCCATAGCTTGCTTTCTCATGCAAGTCACCCGGCACCCTGACAGAAAAAACGACGCATCATAGACTTGGGGGCTCGTCCGAGCGGCATCGGTAAGGCGACGGCGAGCATAACCAAGAGAGCAAGGATCCTCAGATGACGTTTGATGCTGCATCAACAACCCACGAAGTCGAAACTTATCGGGAAGGCGATTGGTGGGTGGTCAGGGTACCTGGCTTAGACGCCAACTACACCCAAGCCAGGACGCTTGAGGAAGTAGAGGAGATGGCAAGGGACCTCATTGCCCTGGTACTGGACATCGACGAAACCGAAGTCGGTGAACTCATCATCACGGAACGCGACTGGCGCACACAAGCATCCTGATCCGCTTTGCGGCAAACCGGCCCGTGCCGTGGAGGCACCACCGTGTCCAGCACGTCGGTGCGCTCCCTTGAGGCGGGACGGACAGTCTCCCACCAAGCAATGAGGCCTGAATATTGAGCTCACCGGAGCTCGTAGATACCTCGATCCGGGTCTTGACCAAAAGCAATCAGATCGCGGTGCTGATTCCTCAAAGCGGCGGCTATATCTCGGGTGGGGGCGTTCCCAACTTGTACCAGAATCAACTTGGGCAGAGAACCCCGCTTCTTGATCAGGTCAACGTAGTCGGTGTCCTCGGAGGTGACCATGAAGTCGTAGTCCCGAGCGTATTCCCAAATAGCGACATCGGGCCTCGCCTCCATCCGATATCACGAACATGGACAGAACCGGGATAAATGTCATCCAGCAGGCGAGGCAATCTATAGGAAAGCATCTCGTCGAAGAGCAGCCTCACGACCCCGGGGGCCTCCTGGGTACCATCCGCTCGTCGGCCAGGTAGCTATAGCATGCCAGAATGTCCTCTTCGGTCAAGTCGGGGAAATCGTCCAAGAACTCGTCCTCGGTCATGCCCGACGCCAAATATCTGACAACATCAAAAACCGTGATGCGTGTGTTGCGAATGCACGGCTTCCCGAAGCGTCGAGCAGGGTCGATAGTGATGACGCCTTTGTGATCCACAGGCTGACGCACACAGTTCCTTCCGCCGTCCCCCACAAGAGCCTAAATATAGTCTTGATACTAAATGTAGTTAATAACCTTATCGAGGCTAAAAGTCTGACAGACCCTGGAAGAAACGCCGGATCTTCCGACCAACCCGCTACGAGGCGAGTAACGCTGCCAGGGCCCGCAGTGCCCTGCTCCGATGCGATATGCGATTCTTCTCCGCGGCGGTCATCTCGGCCAGGGTCCGGTCCCCTACTTCGAACACCGGATCGTATCCGAACCCGCCCTCTCCCCGGGCGGCCCGGGTGATCCTGCCTTCCAGGACACCTTCGGCCACCAAGAACCGACCGGAGGGCCAGGCCAAGGCCGCAACGGTGCGAAATCGCGCCGACCGAAGCGACCGGCCGTCCATCTCTTGAAGCAAGCGGGCGGTGTTGTCCTGGTAGATCACGTTCTCTCCGGCGTACCGTGCTGAGCGGACCCCCGGAGCGCCACCCAGCGCCTCGACCTCCAGGCCGGTGTCGTCCGCCAAAGCGGGGATACCGGTTGCCTCAACCACCGCCCGAGCCTTGAGAAGAGCGTTCTCCTCGAGGGTTTCCCCGGTTTCCTCCACTTCCTTCCAACTCAGGCCCCTCACGATCTCGCCTCCGATCCCGATTTCCTGCCAGATTCTTTCGACCTCTGCGATCTTGTGAGGATTGGCGGACGCCACCACCAGGCGATCGGGCGCCGGGACGACCTCCGTCACGACAACGGGAAATCCACGGCCTGCCGCTGGGCGGCCAGCAACTCGGCGATCCCCTGGTGAGCCAGGTCCAGCATCTGATCCAGGTCGGCCCGGTCGAACAGAGCCCCCTCGGCGCTGCCCTGCACCTCCACCAGCAGTCCCCTCCCCGACATCACCACGTTCATGTCAACATCGGCGCTGCTGTCGTCCGCATAGTCGAGGTCGAGCAGCACTACTCCTCTTACCACTCCCACCGACACGGCCGCCACCTGATCGACAACGGCCGCCGCGGAAGCAAATCCCTGCTCCCCGGCCCACCGAAAGGCCTCGGCCATGGCCAGCCACCCCCCGGTGATGGCCGCTGTCCGGGTTCCACCATCGGCTTGGATTACGTCGCAGTCCACCCGGATGGCGCACTCCCCCATGGTCTTCAGATTCACCACCGACCGCAGAGACCGGCCTATCAGCCTGGATATCTCCAAGGCTCTTCCCTTCTGATAGTGGTCCCGGCGGATCCTCCGATCGGAGGACCCCGGCAGCATGGCATATTCGGCGGTCACCCATCCATGGTCCCGTCCACTGATCCACGGAGGGCGCCTCTCCTCAACGGTGGCCGTGCACAGCACCTTGGTCCCGCCCATCTCTATCAGCACCGAACCGGGCGTGGCGTCGGTGAAGCCCATGTGCAGGCGGACTCCTCGAAGTTCGTCAAACGGTCGTTTGCGCTCCATCAGGTACCAGGCTAAACATTTCTCATATTCGATGAGCCGCTCCGGGTACGGCCAGAGCCACCGGGCGGTCGAAGGAACGTTCCGCCTCCGCCACCGCTCTCGGAGAGTCGATGTGGGGCGGGATATGGGTGAGCATGAGCCGCTGAACCCGCCGCTCCCGGGCGATCTGGCCGGCCTGCTCGGCGGTCAGGTGATGCGGTATCGGCCTTTGGTACGGCGCGGCGCCCATGGATGCCTCGCACAGGAACAGATGGGCATCCTGGACAAGTCTTGTCCAGTCCCCCTGCGGTCCGGTGTCCGCCGAATAGGCCATGGATCGGTAACCGTCGCTCCATAGCGAGGCAACGGTGGGGACGGTGTGATCTGCACCGGCGAAGGACACCTGCAAGTCCCCGATGACGATGTCCTCCCCTTCTGAAACCAAGTGCAGGTCGAACACCTGAGCGAATCGTCCCTCCCAACCCTGATCCAGAAACGACAGGAAGGAAGAGAACACCTGGTCAGGAGCGTACAGGGGAATCCCCCGACGTGGGTGCGGTCCGTAGGCAAAGGCATGGTAGGCCGAAATCAGATCCATGCAGTGGTCGGGATGACGGTGGGAGACCACCACCGCATCCAGCAGATCCAGATCCAGTACACGGGTAAGGGCCGCAAAGGTGCCGGGACCCGCCTCACACCAGACCCGGGTGCTCCCTGCCTCGATCAGGTAGCCGGAGGCGGGATTGGAAGGCGCCGGGTAGGTGCCGCTCGATCCGAGGATGGTCAGTCGCATCATTGGAAGAGATTAGGGGCGCCTACCACCGGTGGGACTCAGGCTCATATACCCAGGAGGGTGGCTATGCTATGTTCGTGCTGTTCGAGAGGAGGGATTGAAATGCAGAGGGAAGACTCCAGGCCTGACAAAACGCCTGTTCACAGCCAATCCTTCGATGAGGAGAGCTACGTCGACGACATCGAACCTGACGAGGAGGTCATTCCGTTCCGTCACGACATAACTGCCTACGGGGCGGACTTCACCGTGGACAACGTCGTAGCCCGACTGAACCGGGGCGACATCCTCATCCCGTCCTTCGACACCCACACCCCCCAGGACGGATCGAAGGTCATGGGCTTTCAACGGCGGTCCGTGTGGAGCAAACCCCAAAAGGACAAGTTCATCGAATCCCTCCTGCTGGGCTTCCCGGTACCCGGGATATTCCTGGTAGCGGAACCCAACCACACATATCTGGTATTGGACGGACAGCAACGGCTCCGTTGCCTGCAGGAATACTGCACAGACAACGGCCCCTCTCTGGGCAGAGTCCACGAAAAGTACCGCGACAAGTCCTACGCCGACCTGTTTCCAGCCGACCGCCGCAGGCTTGACAACAACCTGATCCATGCAACCGTGGTACGCGAAGACGTTCCGACCGAGGACAAGGCCAGCATCTATCAGATCTTCGAGCGACTCAATACCGGAGGGACCCAACTCAATCCCCAAGAGATCCGGGTAGCCCTCTACGGTGGAAAGCTGATGAAACTCCTCTCCGAGTTGAACCGGAGCGACAGTTGGAGACTCCTCTATGGACCGGCGGAGAGCAAAAGGCTCAAGGACCAGGAATTGATCCTCCGCAGTCTCGCCATGTACGAGGAGGGTGAACACTACCACCCACCCATGAAGGGCTTCCTGAACAACTACATGAGTGACAACAGAAATCCGAACCGCGAACGTCTGAAATCCCTGAGGACGGTCTTCGAAGACACCACCGACCAGATCCGCACCGGGATCGGCCCGGACGCTTTCCGGCCGCAGGAGGGACGTCTGAACGCCGCCGTGCTGGAATCGATCTTTGTCGGTGTGGCGCACCGAATGGACATCGGGCCGATCACCGATCATGCGGCTCTCAAAGCGGCCCACTCCCAACTCATAGAGAAGAAGGAGTACCGTGACGCGGTCAGCACGGGCACAGCTCAAAAGTCCAACGTGATGACCCGTCTCCATCTTTCCAAAGACACCTTTGCCACCGTGCGATGACGCGTGGCGCAGATCTGCTCAGCCGTGAACAACGGCTGGACGCTGCTTTCGACAGAGTCAAGGACCTCCCTTCGGATGATTTCGAACTGCAGGCTGACTTTGCCCGGTATCTCACTGTCCTGGTCTACGGTTACATGGAACAGTCCGTTCAGCAATTGTTGGCAATGTACATAGCCGAGAGAACATCACCTCCTGTTGCCCGATATGCCGAGGGACAGCTACAACGAGGGCGGAACCTCAAGGCCGAGACGTTGCTCGAGTTGCTGGGACAATTCGACAGCGGATGGCGGAGCGAGTGCGAGACGAAGCTGGACGACAGAAGCCGCGATGCCATCGACACGGTTACCAACAACCGCAACCGGATATCCCACGGCCATTCGGTTGGCACAACCGTCGCCACCATCAGCCGCGACTACCAGAAGATCAAGCAGGTCATGCAGAGCCTGACAGACATACTGTATCCTCCATCCGGTCGGGCCTGAACCCAGGGTCGGGGCCGTTTTCTCCACGCTGGTCCGGATTGGTTCCCTTTACGGAGTCCCTGCGGATACATACGCTAAGGTAGAGAGACGATGACCAGAGTACGGGTGCCGTCTATCACGCCTCCCGTTGCGAGCAGTGTAATACGCGCCCACCGCCCATGGGCACCGCGGCGTGGGAGGAATGCTCCGTTCCCCGTGAGATCGGTGCCTCGTCGCGGGATTCCGAGTCGAGGAGAGTGAGGAGATGAACCTGTCCAGGACACTTCGTCGCCGGCTGTCGATCACTGTTCTGATAGTGGTTGTCCTGTTCTCGGCCGCCGCCTGTGGAGGAGAGCCCGAGCCCGGTCCCGCGCCGGACGTCGACTTGGCTGATCTGCTGTCGAGGGCGGGTGAGAATCTGGCCGCCACATCCACCCTGGAGTTCAACATGGTCGACGAAAAGGAGTCGGGCGCCAAGTTCTTCGGGACGACATTCAAGAGCATGGAAGCAGAAATAGAGGCGCCCGACAGCTTCCGGATGGTGGTGGACGTGGAGGCGCCGGGTTTCGGCTTTGTGGAAATCGAAATGTTGGCGGTCGGTGAGGAGGCCTTCCTGAAACTCTCCAAAGACGCTCCGTGGAACCCCTTGCCCTTAGATCAGGTGCCTTTCAAATTCGCAGGATTGGGCCTGACCCTGCGCGATCTGCTCAACACGATCGAGGACGCAACCGTCACCGGGCGGGAGTCGTTGGGGGGCGCTCCAGTAATTGTGGTCGAGGCAAGCCTTACGTCCGACGTGTTGCTGTCCCTCATCACCACCGCCAGCCCGGGTCATTCAGTGACCTTGACCTTTTGGATCGATGAAACCGGGCACACTTTGGAGCAGATCAAGATCGTGGGCCGAGTCTACGATGACGACGCTCCGGATACCGTTCGTCATCTGAAAATCGTGGGCGTGGACGTACCGGTCGACATCCAACTTCCGGACGTCGGATCCGGGCCGTGAGCGGGCTTAGGGATCGTCTCACCACCCTAGCTTCTTCCGAGTCGGTCGTATTAGGAATTCTCTGCCTGGGAGTATTCTCAACCGCCTTGGATCAGACCGTGGTGGTGGCGGCCTTGCCCGGCGTGATGGTGGACCTGGAAATCCCCCTCACGGACCTGGACCAAGCGGCATGGATCGTCACCGCCTATCTGGTCGCCTACACCGTCGCCATGCCGATGGGAGGGCGCCTGTCGGACGTCCACGGCCGCGTCAAGATGTTCCAGGCCGCCCTGCTCGTGTTCGCCGTAGGATCGGCGTTCGTGGCACTAGCGCCGAATTTCGGTTGGATAGTGTCCGCCAGGGTTGCCCAAGCCATCGGCGGAGGCGCCACCGTCCCGATAGGCCTGGCCATGGCAGTGGCGGCCGTATCTCCGCAGAGAAGAGGCATCGCGATAGGACTGGTGGCCGCCGCGGCTGAAGCCGGGTCCGTCCTGGGCCCTCTTTACGGAGGCGCCATCATCGAATTGCTCGGCTGGCGGTGGATATTCTGGTTGGACGTACCCCAGAGTCTCATTCTCATCGCGCTCATGGCCCTCTTGCCGAACCGCGCCAATCCAAAAGCCAAGATGGACTACTTCGGGGCGATGGTGATGGGAGGAGCACTCATCTTTCTGACCGCCGGGCTGTCCCAAAGAAGCCTCTTTTCAGCAACGTCCGTCATCCCGTATCTACTGGTGGTCGTGGGGGGACTCCTGGTCGCCGCACTGGTCCTTCTCGAAAGACGGACGGATCAGCCGCTGTTGGCCCCTTTCCTGTACAGATCCAGGGCGTTCCTGTCCTCCAACGGCACCCAGTTCCTGGTGGGGGTGGCCCTGATCATTGCCTTGGTGTCCGTGCCGCTGATGGCAGGAACCGTCATGGAGAAGGGGGCATTGGAGAGCGTCCTCCAGTTGCTCCGCCTCACGGCCGCCATTCCGGTGGGAGCGGTGGTGGGAGGTTACATCCTTCGCTGGACCGGAGTGAGATCGGTGTGCATATCAGGCCTCGTGCTGATGGGAGTGGGCCTGTTGTTCATAAGTACCTGGGAGACGCAGGTGGAGGAGTTGCGGCTGACTTTGCCCCTGGTCTCGGCGGGTTTGGGATTCGGGCTGGTCATCCCTCCCATAGGCGTCAGCGCTCTGAGCGCGTCCCCCAGCAATTACTGGGGCGCCGCCGCCTCCCTGGTCACAGCATCGCGAATGGTGGGGATGGCGCTGGGGCTGGCCGCCCTGTCCGCGTGGGGTATTGAACGCTTCTACAGCCTGACCGGCGACTTCGAGCTCGGACCGACGTTCAAAGAAACCGAGGCCGTGTTGGTGGGCGCCGGCGTCACCGTGTTCCAGAACCTCTTTGTGATCACGGGGTGTTTATCCCTGCTGGCCATCCTGCCAGCCCTGTTGATGAGAGAGGAACATGTCGAAGAGGGTCACATCGCCGACGGGGAGAGCCCGTAAATCGAAACTGGGCTCGTATCTGCGTCCGTTTTATCAGGGAGCGAGCCTCTCCACCACCCAGCCGCCGTCCCGCAGCCGATATTCGAAGCGATCATGGAACCGACTGGGCCTGCCCTGCCAGAACTCATAGCAATCCGTCACGATGCGATAGCCGCCCCATCCGGCAGGTCGGGGAACATCCCCGTCGGGGTACAGTCCCCATAGCTCTTCCATCCGTTCCTCCAGCCAGGCCCGGTCGGGCACCGCCCGGCTTTGCGGAGAGACAACCGCACTCAAGCGGGAACCGCCGGGACGGGACCGAAAATAGGCGTCGGACTGCTCTGCGGTTATCTTCTCCACCCGGCCCTCCACCCGAACCTGTCGATGCAGGGGCAGCCACAAGAAGACCCCGGCCGCACGAGGGTTGGAGGCCAGTTCCGACCCCTTGCGGCTTTCGTAGTTGGTGTAGAAGACGATTCCCCGCAGATCCGACCCTCTCATCAGGACCGTCCGCGCCGAGGGTCTGGCATCCGGGCCGGCGGTGGCAAGAATGAAAGCGTGGGGCTCCTGCAATCCCGCTTCCAATGCCTCCGAGAACCAGCGGGCGAACAACCGGGACGGATCAGGGGTCAGGTCGGACCGGGACAGCCCGGCGCTCTCATAGTCGGTGCGAAGGGTGCGCAGGCGCTCTTGGTCCATCTCAAACAGCCGAAGCGGCCCGCTCACATTTTCTTGGCGATCTCTTCCAGCATCACTTCGGTGGCGCCGCCACCTATCGGATGCAAGCGGGCATCCCGGGACATCCTTTCGATGGCCGACTCCCGCATATAGCCCATTCCCCCGTGGAATTGCACGCAACTGTAGAGCACCCGGTTGACCAACTCGCTCATGAATGCCTTCACCATGGAAACCTCCCGGACCGCCCCCTGCCCCTGATCCAGCAACCACGCCGAATGGTTGACGAGTTGCGCCCCGGCTTCAACGGCCGCCGCCAGCTCGGCAAGTTTGTGGCGGATAGCCTGCTTGGCCCACAGGACCCTTCCGAAAGCGCGGCGGTTTTTGACATACTCCACGGTCATTTCCAGGGCTTTCTTGGCCTCGCCCAAGGCGGCGGCCGCCAGCACCAGTCGCTCGTTCTGGAAATTGCGCATAATGGCGTAAAAGCCCCGATTGGGCTCGCCGATCAGGTTTCTCGCCGGCACCCGACAGTCCTCGAACACCAATTCGGCCGTGTCGGAGGATCGCCACCCGTGCTTGTCCAGAGTCCGGCTCACCGAGAATCCGGGAGTCCCCTTCTCAACCATGAACAGGCTTATCCCTCGATGGGGCGCCACCTCCAGATCGGTCTTGGTGGACAGCACCACCACGTCACAACTGGCGCCGTTGGAGATAAACATCTTCGTCCCGTTCACCACGAACTCGTCCCCGTCGCGGATCGCCCGGGTCTTCATGGCCGCAACGTCGGATCCTGCGTCCGGTTCGGACACCGCCAGCGCGCCGATCAACTCGCCGGTCATCATGCCGGGAAGGTACCGGTCCTGCAACTCGGCGGATCCATAGCGGTACAGATAGGGCAGAGCCAGTTCGCCATGTACCGCCACACTGGCCATCACTCCCCCGAAGGTGCTCTTTCCCAACTCCTCGGCCACAGCCGCCGACGCAAGGTGACCCAAGCCCACCCCACCCCTTGATTCGGGTATTCGCAGTCCGAACAACCCGATCTTCCCCAACTTGGCGAACAGGTCACGGGGCACCCGTCCCTCCTTCTCCCACTTTTCCCCGTAGGGAACTACTTCCTTCTCCACAAACCGTCTGGTCTCGGCGCGAATCGCCGCCAGATCATCTGTTGCATAGATGCTGGGAGACTCCAAACGATTTCCTTCCGCCGTCAATTTGACATTGTACGACTGTCGCAAGCGTTCCCGATAGCCCGCCTCAGTTTTGCCGTCCCCAGGTTTGCGTATCGAACATATGTTCGATACAATAGGGGTTCCCATGACTTCCGACCTGCGCTGGACCCTCGCCGCAGACAAACCCACCGGGCTGTTCGAAACATGTCGACAGGTGGTCGGCAAAGGCAAATACCGGGGACTGACCTTCCTGGAAGTCGAGGCCAGGACCATCATCAACCGGGTCCCCTACACCAGGCACTTTCCTTTCGAATACACCATCAATTGCTACCGGGGATGCTCCCATGCCTGCGTGTACTGCTTCGCCCGTCCCTCCCACGACTACCTGGGGCTGGGCATCGGCGATGACTTCGACCGAAAGATCGTGGTGAAGATCAACGCCGCGGAATTGACCAGAGCCCAGACCGAACCGAGACTGTGGGCCGGGCATTCGATTGCAATGGGCACCAATACCGACCCCTACCAGCCGGCCGAAGGCAAATACCGTCTCACCAGGGGAGTGGTTGAGGTTCTGACCGAACGCGCCAACCCGTTCTCGCTGCTTACCAAATCACCGCTGGTGCTGCGGGATCGCCATCTTCTGGCCGAAGCCGCCCGCCGGGCGGAAGTTACGGTCAGCTTCTCGGTGGGCACTCTGGACACCGATGTCTGGAAGCGCTCCGAACCCGGCACGCCCCATCCCCGCCAGCGCTTGGAGGCGGTCAGAAAACTGAAAGAACTCGGGATTTGCTCGGGAGTACTGGTGGCGCCGCTGCTCCCCGGCATCTCCGACTCTCCCCGCCAGTTGGCCGAAGTCATGCGCGCCTGCCGGGATGCGGGCGCCGACTTCGCCGCCCCCATCCGCCTCCATCTGCGCCCCGGCGTCAAGGAGCACTACATGGAGTGGCTGGAGGAGGAGTTCCCGGACCTGGTGGTCACCTACCAACAGTTGTACCGAAACCGCGCCTACCTGCCCCGCCGCCCGCGTTCCAACCCTGCTCGCCGGGGCGCCCGCACCAACACGCTGTTCCCAAAGAGGCCCGAGCAGGGCAAAATGCTCTAGAGACAAGAGTCGAGATGGATGAACGCGTCGCTTTTGCTCTGACCGGAGAGGCTAGGGCGCTTTGTCCTCGTGCTGTGGACAGTACGCGGAGATGCCCATGGAAGCCGCAGTGCGCAGTCCGGCGATCTCGATGGGGCTCAGGGCTCTGCCCTGCTCCTCGATGGCGGCCAACTCCTGGTCTTCGAACTCCTGCCAGGCGCCCCCCTCCTGCAGGGCCCCGCAGGCTCGCCACACCGCATCCCTGCTCTGGTCTGCCTGCTCCTCGGTGATGAACGGCTGTCCCAGGAACCGCTCGAAGGCGTCCTGAGCCTCCTGCGTGCCGGTGGGGGTTCTGGAGGCGATGGCATCCGCCTCGGCATCTCCACCGCAGGAAACCAGAAGCAGGGCCATTAGCAAAGCAGCAACCTGCCGACTCGTCCTGCGCATCATCAAACCACTCCCTTCCGTACTCTTCACAGCTTCGACTGATGCCAGTTTACATCCTTTGGTTCGAGGCATGCCGATATACAGCCGCCTTTTAGCTTCCGGCCACCGCGGAAATCCCCTTTCCGTCCTGCCGGTGGGGTGTCTGTCAGACATCGGATCATGCGCCTGCTGATCACGGCCTCAGAACGTCTCGACGTCGCGGCTACAAACGTATCCAAGGGCTCTGGCGGGCTGGTGACCGCAACGGAGAGGTACGAAACGCCTGGTGGGACAGTGACGGTTCCACCGTCGTTGCGTACCGAGCCGACCTCGGATATGATCGGGAAATATGGACGCCAAGGATGTCGCCTCGATGACTGCCGATGCGCTCAACAGCCTGGAGAGACGCATCGGGCACGACATGGCCGAGATGAAGGCCGAGTTGAAGCACGACATGGCCGAGATGAAGGCCGAGTTGAAGCACGACATTCACCTGCTCAACGTCAAAGTGGACGTGAACCAGAGGGCTACGGACGAGAAACTGGATCAGGGTTTCCAACAGATCATGGAGCATCTCGACCGGGGGTAGCCTCTGTCCATGGTGTGATTGTCAAATCATCAGGCGGGTGTGGTCTTGGCGTGGCCCCCCTTGGTCGATGAAGGTGGACTTCCCGTGAGTGTGACGTGGGGGGATTTCGAACAGTCCGAGCTGGGGATGGCTTCAAGTGTTCGGGACAGATTCGAGAGCCACCGGCATGCAGTGATGGCCACGTTGCGACGAGACGGATCCCCGCGTTTGTCGGGCATGGAGACGCCCATCAGAGACGGTCACCTGTGGCTTGCCATGGACCCGATCTCACAGATTGCCGCCGATGTGCGACGCGACCACCGCTTCTCTGTGCACAGCGCCCTGGACGAAGAGGGCCTTTCGCGTGGAGACGCCCGCATAGAAGGACGGGTCGTGCCGGCCCTTGCCAACGAGGTAGACCTGTTCATCACGGGCCATCGCTTTCCGATCGACGACCCGTCGACCATGGCGCTCTTCACCGCCGATATCACTCGGGTTGTGCTGGTCAGGGTGGAGGACCGTTCCCTGCTGGTGATCTCTTGGACCCCGGGCGGCGGGTTGAGGACGACTCACAGATCCTGACTCCGGGAATATAAGGCGACCCGGTTCTCATCTCCGGTCCTGAAGTCAACCATGGAAGCGGCAGATCAAGAACCGACCGGAGGATAATCATCTTGTCCCCCCGGGTGCCGATCCCTAGCCTTTCCGTCTATGTCTCAAACCGTGTCGCCCCAAGAGACCGGCCCGCCTTCGGAGCGGGTGCGGGTACGCCGCTTGGCGGTTCGGGCCCGGTACCGGCGGTCGGAGGTGCTGGAGATCCTCGACGCGGGTCTGATCGCCCACGTCGGGGTCGTGACTCCCGAGGGCCCGCTGGTGCTGCCCATGGCCTACGGACGCGACGAACACCACCTATATCTGCACGGAGCTCTGGCCAACCATCTGCTGGGTTCGGGCAAGGGCCAGGAAATCTGCCTGACCGTTACCCACCTGGACGGTCTGGTTATGGCCAGGACACCTTTTCACAATTCGATGAATTACCGGTCGGCAGTGGTGCGGGGCCGAGCACGGCGCATCATGGACGAAGAGAAGAAACTCAGCGCCCTCAAACGCATCACCGACCATGTAGCCCCCAACTGGGACGCCAGTCGCCCGCCCTCGCCATCCGACCTCCGCGCGACTTTGGTGTTGGAACTCCCGTTGGCGGAGGCATCGGCAAAAGTTCGGGAGGGAGGTCCCAAGGACGAACCTGAAGACATGGCCGGCCCGTGGTGGGCAGGCCTGGTGCCTATCACGACCCGTTTCCAAGCGCCGGTTGCTTCCCCTGATCTGATCGGCGACGCCAAACCCCCCGCCTCCATCGCCGCTCTGTCCGGTCTAACCCCGGACGAGCGCCCCCGCCACCGCCTCTAAACCCCACTCCAACCGGGTAAGGACTACGGCCGGTCATCCCGGGTCAGTTCAGCCAGAGACTGGACTCCTTCCAACCAAGTTCAAGAATGTCCTTTAGGTCCTGGCCGGCTTAGCCGGGACCGAAGCCCGCCACCTTCTCTACCTCGGAGAGCGAAACGTCCCGCCTCTCACTCACACCGCCAAAATAGATGGTGGCGGAGGCGGCTTGCTCCGGCCCGGCAATGGTTATTACTCGACCCAACCCCAGATCGGGGTGTCGCACCCGATCTCCTATCTTGAAACTGTGGGTAGCCGCTGTTTCGCCGGTTCCCGCCCGGACAATTCCACCCAGGCTTTGGAGAAGACCACTGGCGGCGCCGTCGAACGACCACAGAAACCGCACCGGGGTAGACCCCGAGACCTCTGCTATCTGTCCGTAACCTGCGTATTCGAACAGTTCCTGGGTGGAAGTACGCCAGAACACATGTGCCCGGCCCGCATCGACGAGGTTGCGGACACTCGGCCAGTCCAAGTGGGAGTTCTTCTTGTGGGACCACCTGAGGAGTTTCCCCTCCCACTTGTTACCGAAGTCCTCACCTATGGTGCCCGGTGTCCCCACATTGGTGAAGATGAAGAATTCGCCCTCGTGCTGCCTGATCCCCGAGACCCAGAATCCGCCCTTCGCTTTACCGAGGCCCAGTAACTCGCTGACATCGGACCGAGAGTACTTCCTACCGGATTTAAAGATCAGACACCCCCGCACACTCCGTTTCTATTGGCTATAACACCCCTCACCATACCCAACATAGGCGCCGTAGTTCTAATCCGGCGGCAGGGCTACGCGAATCGGAGTGGAAATACTGTAGCCGCCACACACCGGTTCGACCCGAGACTTGGCAACTAGACCGCTCCGTCGCTCTGACCCTGCCGTACGATCACCGTTCTGTGAGGGTAGGGCATCCCAATGCCCGCCGCGTCCAGCCCCTCCTTGATTCGCAGACGCAACTCGCGTTCGGTTCTCCACTGCACGGATGGCTTGGTCTTGCCTCTCACCCTTATGGCGATACCGGATTCGCCCAGGACCTGCACACCCTTCACCTGGGGTTCTTCGTGCAGTTCGTCCCCGCCCCACTCGGGATCTTCCCACATGTCTCTACAAGCTTGCTGGATTACTTCCATCGCATGGCGCAGATCGCATTCGTAGGAAACTTCAATATCCAACTGCGCCCGCGCCCATAGCTGGGAGTAGTTGCCCACAAAATCGATCTTGCCGTTGGGAACGTTCCAGACCACACCCTGGCGGGTACGGATCGAGGTCGACCTCAACGTCACTCTCTCCACGGTTCCCCGGCCCTTCCCGAAATCTATGTCATCCCCAACGCTGTAAATGTCCTCCATCATCATGAACAGACCGCTCAAGAAATCCCTGACCGCGTTCTGAGCCCCGAAACCTATGGCGACGCCGACGATACCGGCGCCGGCGATGAGCGGACCCAGGTTGACTCCGAGTTGGCCCAGCGCCAGCAGCGCGGTCAGCACCGATATGCAGATCAGGGCCACGCTGCGAAGCACTCCGGCCAGCGTCTCGGCTCTGGCTTTGGCTCGCAGCTTTTCCGCCTCTATCGAGATCGAGGGGTCGCGGCCCACATCGCGAAGAGACGGCCGGTCTATCCGTTCCTTGAAATGGTCGATAGCCCGCTTGACAAAGCGAGAGACCAGCCATCCCCCCATCAAGATCAGCATCACGGTCAACCCGGGCTCCACCAGCCAGGTGGCGATTTGGGCCAGAATCCTGTTACCGGTCCATTCGTAGACCCGTTCGCACACGTATCTGCCTCTGTCGCCGCACACCGCCGAGGCGATGTCGGCTTCCTGGGCCAGAAAGATCATATGGACGCTCCTGCGGGCGGGTATTCCCCAAAAGGGCTAGGACGGGATTGTAGTGATTTCTGCCACACAGCCGGGCGGCCACCCCGTTCAGCACCCCCCTTCACAACTCGCCGTCATGCTCCACCCGGCGCACAGACGTTCGCTATGGCCCAAGTCGTCGTCGAGTTGCGGTCATCGGTGCTCCTCCATCCGGGCAGGGAGGGTTTCAGAAGCAGTAAGACGCGACACTTCGGCGTTGAGCAGTAGCGCCGGGCTTTCCGGATTATCGATGGTGACCGCAAACACCCTGCCATCATGTAGATCGACACGGATGCCGGGGCCGGCGCGCAGGACCACAGCAGCTCGTTTCAAGAGAGTCAGGCTTCCCCGGTATCCCCAGCCACCCCAGTCGGCGGGGCGAACTTCGATGGCATGGGCCGTAGCGATGCGACGGATAGGTATCGAAGTGTGAGGCCACCCGAAGAATCCGTATCGCACCCGCAGGCCCGAGTGATCGACGGTGACTCGAATGCGACTGAATGCAGCCACGACCAGGGCGGTGAGCAGACCGCACATCACAATCCAAGGCGCTGCGAGTTGTGTGAGCACCAGGGTTAACATCAATACGGCCAAACTGGCCGACAATGGCCACTTGGCGGACAATGTTGAACTCCAGAACGCCCGCTCCCCCGCAGCGAGGTCCATGGTGGGCGGCTCGGTGTCCGCGCCGACGTCGCGATGGAATGGAAGGGATGCGGCGATCCACGCCGCGAAACTGCCGACCGTCACACTGCCGACCAGCCAGACGACCACCGTCCAGGGATCCAGCGTCGCATCCTGCCAGCGTTCCAACCCTCGTTGGCCGATGGCGGTGGTGGCGAGAATCCCGGCACTGAGCGCTCCGATGAACGCACCGACAAAAGCCACGCTCGGCGCGGACATGGGTTGCATTTTGCGCCGAGACACAGCGATTACCACACAGGCGCCCAGACCGATCGCCATCATCGCCAGGATGACCATCAGCAACTGATCCACGGTCATCGAACCGTCCGCTCTGCCGGAAATGCCGTAGTGGGTCGCCACCCGATCCCCGAGGTCGGCTCGATAGGCCAGGAATGGACCCAGACCCACGGCCACTACCACAAAGGGAACGCCGGCGCCCAGGGCCGTGCGTCGTATCCACTCTTTCACAGTTGCACCTCCACCAGTTGCAAGATTTCATGATCGCAAAAACCGGCCCGACGGGCCTCGGATACCAGCCTTCGGGCGAGTTCCACGTGTCGGGTAAGAGACTTGGCGTCGGCTGCCACGGATGTTCCCCGGCCTCTGCGCACTTCCAACAGGCCCTCGTCGCGCAATTTCTGGAACGCTCGCAGGACCGTGTGCACATTCACCCCCAGGCCCTTGGCGAGTTCTCGCGCCGCAGGTAATTTCTCGCCCCCGGCGAGTTCCTGCGTGGCGATACCGCGACGCACCTGACCCGCCAACTGTTCGTGAAGAGGTTGGGAGGACTGTGCATCGATCTTCCAGAGCATAGTTCTATTATAACTAGAATTATACGAATATCAACACACGCAAACGCCGGGGGGTCCGGGTGGAATCTGAAGGGACCAGAGCGTAACAGGGCCGGTCCCCGCGACTGAGATGCCGGTAGCGCATTGTCCCTCAGCGGGAAGCGGAGGTCAGTTGAGCGTGTGCAGGGGTTCGGTGTAGGGGAGGCCCAGGGCGGCGGCCACCGCCGGCTCGGTAATCCGGCCCCGCCGCACGTTCAGGCCGTTCTGCAGATCCGGGTCGGATCGGATCGCCTCCACCGGCCCCAAGTCGGCCAGCTTGAGTACGTAAGGGAGGGTGGCGTCGTTGAGGGCCTGGGTAGAGGTGCGGGGCACTGCGCCGGGCATGTTGGCCACGCAATAGTGCACCACGTCGTCAACGATGTACGTGGGGTCGGCGTGGGTGGTGGGCCGCGACGTCTCGGCACAACCGCCCTGGTCGATGGCCACGTCCACGATCACCGCGCCAGGCCTCATGTGGTTGACCATCTGGGTCGTGATCAGGCGAGGCGCCCGGGCGCCGGGAAGCAGAACGGCGCCAATCACCAGGTCGGCGCCCAGCACGGCGTCCTCCAATGTGTGGGGACTGGAATGGAGGGTGCGCAGGGCCGGGCCGAAGCGGGTCGACAACGACTCGAGCACAACCGCGTTTCGGTCGAGCACCGTCACATCAGCACCGAATCTGAGCGCCATCTCCACCGCGTTGCTGCCGACGACACCGCCGCCGATCACGACGACCAGAGCGGCGGCCGCCCCGGAAACTCCGCCCAGCAGCATGCCGCGCCCGCCCGCCGAGGCTTCCAGGCATCGAGCCCCGGCCTGGACCGACATACGTCCCGCCACCTTCGACATGGGGGCAAGCAGCGGCAGCCGACCCTCGCGGTCCGTCACCGACTCGTAAGCGATGGCCGTGGCGCCGCTTTCCAGCAGATCGTGGGCCTGCTCGGGGTCGGGGGCCAGGTGCAGGTAAGTGAACAGCGTGTGGTGGCTTCGCAGCCGGGCTCGCTCTACATCAAGCGGCTCCTTGACTTTCACAACCAACTCAGCCGCCTCGAAGAGTTCGTCGGCTGTCTCCAGCAGTCGCGCCCCCCGGGTGGCGTATTCCTCGTCGCTGAAGCCCGCCCCCGCGCCGGCGCGGCGCTCCACGAACACCTCGTGACCCCGTCCGGCGGCCCGTGCCACGCTGTCGGGCGTAAGCCCCACGCGACGTTCCTCGGTCTTGATCTCCTTGGGCACACCTATTCGCATGGTCCTCCTCGCCAGCCCAGGCGGTCGTGCCATTGCCCGCGCAACGTCGCGCTACTTCAAGCAGGTTTACTTCTCACTGGATGCAGAACATCAAAGATCTGCGCCACAGGTCAGATTTTACGCATACCGTCTCGCTGACTACCACCCGATTCTCCTTCTTCCCGGAAAACATACCACCACGCAACCCCAGACACCCATCGGTGGGTGGGGTGCAGGCCGTCACCTATAAATCAGGTCCGAACGTACCGTCCCCTTGCGCCGCGGTTCTCAATGGGAAGACTGTCCGAGGACTCTGCGCTTTGCCGGATGGGAATGCTACCGATCCAGGCCAAGCAGTTTCTCGGGATTGGTCCTAGCCATTTTGCGGATGTCGTCAACCGGCGTACCGAGATCCAGCAGAGACGCAATGAATGCCCGCATGCCTTCGACCGGATCCGGCAACGTGTACCCGCCGAAATCGGTGGCGATTATGCAATGATCGGCCCCCACCTGTCGGATCTGCTCGGCGGCATTCCTGAGGCTGCCGCTCACCTCACCGGGCTCCTCGTCCGCCGCGTATTCCAACTCTACGTAATAGTGGGTCTTGGGAATCGACGTGGTGTGCGTGTACGTTCCCAGGGTGTATTCGATGAACGCACCCTTTCCGGCCATGTATTGCAGTTGCTCCGTCGAGGCGACCGAGGTAACCGCGGTGGCGACAAGCACATTCTTTATCCCGTATTCCTGGGCAAGATCAACCAGGCGGACGGCTTCTTCAGCCGAGACGTGGCCTGTGTTCAAGAAAACATGGGAATTGTCCGAGATCAGCCCCAGAATCTCATCCAGCCGGGGCCCTACAGGTCCTTCCACGGGTATGCTGATGGCCCGGTCCACTTCCTCTCTCTTGAATTCCGGATACAAGTCCTTCAGTGGTGTGAATACCCCGTTTACTATTCGACCTTCTCTTGAAGCCTGGTAGAGGGTGGAGTGAGCGCCGAAGCTGATGAACTTGGCGCCATCGCCATATCCGATCGCCGTCTTTACAGCCCGGGGATTCAAACCGCCGTAGGCAGTGTTGAGGATCAGACCACCGTAGACCTTGAAGTCGGGAACGGCCCTGTTCACGATCCAGGCCACTCCGTTGGTCATCTGGAAGACGTCCATGAGCACGATGGTTTGCATGCCGGCGTTCCGCGCCCCTATGGCGGCCTGGATGGGGTCAAGCCTTCTCGGACTGCTGGGCAGATGCGGTGTGGCGTGCACATGGATATCAATGGCGCCCCGAAGAAGCTCCTCGGACAGTTCAAAGGAACGACCTTCGGGCAGGATCATGCAGCTCTCCCCACCGCAAACGCCGGACATGAGTCGTGCCAGGTCTCCAGCGCCGACTCTACGCCTCCATGGCTGCCCGAATCAATGCGGGACCCCTCGGATCGATGCCTTTCAGCGAGGTGTCTCATCGAATCCGATGGTACCAACGGGACAGGGGACCCCCCAGGTCAGACGGGAGTCTCGGCACAACTCTCAGAACGTCAGGCTCGCCAGGCGCTGCTGGACCACGGCGTGGTCGTCGGGCTCCACCGGGTTGGGAAGTTTCTTGAGCTCAGGCACTACCAACTCGTGGAGAATCTGCGCCTCCCGGGGCGTGAGGCGCCAGCCCGCCACGATGTCGTCGGCGCCCCACATGACGGCCAGACGGAAACCGTAGTCGGCCACCGCCTGGTTGATGATCTCCACAAGAGCCTGCCGGGGCATGCTTCCTACTCCCTCTTCGTGGCCTTACACCGGACCGCCGCCGTCGATCTTGAAGGCGGTGCCGGTGATGTACGAGGACTCGTCGCAAGCCAGGAACAGCATGAGGTTGGCAATGTCGCCGGGAGTCCCGACCCGCCCCAGGGCGATGCGTGAGGTGATCCGCTCAAACTCCTCGGCGCTACCGGTGCTGCCCCGCGCCTGGGGGGTGTCCACTGACCCCGGGACGATGACGTTGCACCGTATCCCATCAGCGGCGTACTGCCTGCTGGTGGTCAGGGTGATCTGAATGACTCCCGCCTTGCTGACACCGTAAGGGACAGCGTGGGGGGTGGGACTCGTCCCGGCGCCCGAGGAGACATTGACGATTGCTCCCCCACCCTCGACCAGGTGGGGGATCGCATACTTGGTGCAGAGAAACACCCCCCGCAGGTTGGTGTCAAGGGTCAGGTCCCAGACCAATTCCGAGACCTCCGCCAAGGGCGGCGTGCGGATGAGGATGCCAGCGTTGTTCACCAGCACGTCCAGCCCGCCGAAACGCCGGACTGTCTGCTCCACCATGCTGCTCACTTGGTCCGCCTTGGAGACATCCGTCTCCACGAACAAGGCTTCACCGCCCGCCTCGCCCACCAGGGCCACCGTCCTACGGCTGTCGGGCACGTTGCGATCCGCCACCGTCACCTTGGCCCCTTCGCGAGCGAACAGCACCGAGGCAGCCCGGCCCATCCCGGTGGCGCCACCGGTGATGATCGCTACTTTGTCCTGGAGGCGGCCCGGCATCGATCCTTCCTGACGGCGCTCCAAAATATAGGGGACTTGTGTGGCCGAGTGCCGGACAGAGTTGTTGCTGCATCCAGGCGCCGTGGACCGGAGCAGGATTGTCAACAGGTCAGGGCATCCGGTTCACCGATCGGCCCTGTGATTCCTGGTGCATGTCCCGTAGCCGGCGGACGTATCAAAAGTGCTCCCGGCTATGTTACGACGCCAACGCAGCGGGCGCTTCGGCAAGTCCCTTGGTGGCTGCTGATTCGTTCATTGTGACAGCGAACACCGCATGCACCGGACGATGGGACCGCGAACCCATCCCCCAACAAGAGCTTCGGTAAACCTAAAATGCGCCAAGGCGCCAGGAACGTCTCCAACCCCGGAATGGACACCTAATGCGTAACTTCGACCTGATGATCATCGGCACCGGATCCGGCAATTCGGTGATCGGCGCCGAGCATGACGGCTGGGAGATTGCCGTCGTTGAGCGTGGTCCGTTCGGGGGCACCTGCCTGAACGTCGGCTGCATACCGTCGAAGATGTTCGTTTACGCCGCCGAGATGGCCGAACTGGCCGCCCACGGCGAGCGGCTGGGGGTCCGCACCCGCTTCGACGGCGCGGACTGGCCCTCCATACGGGATCGCATTTTCGGCCGGATCGACCCAATTGCCGAGGGGGGCCGCGCCTACCGGGAGGGACTTCCCAACGTCACCGTCTATGCCGGTTCCGGCCGGTTCATCGGACGCAAGCAGGTGGCCATCGGCGATCAAGTCATCACCGCCGAGCGGATCGTGATAGCAGCCGGCGGACGTCCCACCGTGCCTCCGGTTCCGGGCCTGGCAGATTGTGGATACCACACGTCGGACACGATCATGCGCCTTGACGACCTGCCCGAGCGACTGCTGGTGATCGGCGCCGGCTACATCGCCGCCGAGTTGGGCGGCGTCATGGGAGCGTTCGGCTCGAAGGTGACCTTCCTGCTGCGGGGAGACACCTTCCTGCGCCGGGAGGACCACGACATCAGCAGCCGGTTCACCGCCGCCTACGCCCGCCGGTTCGACGTGCGCATGCACACCCGGCTTCTCGGGGCCCGCCGTGACGGCGACGAAGTGGTGATCAGTACGGTGGGCCCCGATGGCGACCCTGTCGAGGTGAGGGGCGACGAGCTGCTGGTTGCCACGGGTCGGAGACCGAACACCGACCAACTCGACGTGGAGACAGGAGGGATCGCCGTCGACAAACGAGGATTCGTGATCACCGACTCCCAACTGCGCACCAACGTAGAGGGCGTGTGGGCCCTGGGCGATATCACCAACCCCGTGCAGTTGAAGCATGTCGCCAACCACGAGGCGCGAGTGGTGCGCCACAACCTCACCAACCACGACGACCCGGCCACCGTCGACCACCGGTTCATCCCTCACGCGGTGTTCGGATATCCCCAGATCGCCAGTGTCGGTCTCACCGAGCAGCAGTGCCTCCGCCAAAACCTACCTTACGTCAGCCACGTCCAACCCTACGCGGCGGCTGCATACGGCTGGGCGATGGAGGACACCGACAGCGTAGCGAAGGTCATCGCCCATGCCGAGACCCGCCGCCTGCTCGGGGCCCACATCATCGGCCCGCAGGCTCCCACCCTCATCCAGCAACTCATCCAGGGCATGCACTTCGACCTGACCGTCGACCAGATGGCAGGAGGGCAGTACTACATCCACCCCGCCCTGCCGGAAGTTGTCGAGCAAGCCCTCCTGGAACTCTGAACGATCCGAAGCGCCAATTCTGAACCGGACCACTCGGCTCAGCGGGCGCCGACATCCGCCGAGTCAAAACAGAGGGTATGCCCCGTTTGCGAGACTCGCATGAACGAGGCTCCCGGAAACGTGGATCCTGGCGCGGTCGTCGCATCCTTTGCGCCACGGGTTGCAGGGACGCGCCGGTCGGATGCAGGGAACAGTCCTCCCGTTTGGTTCTTTAATCAACACTGATCCATGTCCTGCCTGGAGAACGTGAAGGGTTGCGACTCCATTGGCTTTGGTCCGTAGCGGATGCCCATTACCGCCAACCAACCCTGCTCCGGCCTCGCTCCTGTGCTGCTCTTCGGTAGGGTAGGAAGATGGGAAACCAGTCGGCATGACCATAGCCTTTACAGTCGTTGGCTTGATTTTGGGCGCTCTGTTGCTGGAGGGTGGCGGGGGCTTTATGTTCGGTGGTCTGGTGGGGTTCCTCACCGCCCAAGTGGTTAAGCTGCGGCGCCGGCTCCGAGAGATCGAAGAAACTCGGGTCACATCGGGGATAGTCACCGACGCCGGCCGGCCCATTCCTCGTTCGGCGCGGGACGAAGAGCAACCAGAACCGCCTGGCACAAGGCTCCCGGCCGATGTCCCTCCCATCGCTGTCGAACCTGAACCGTCCCCTCGGGTCGAACCGCCACCCGTCGCAGCTGCAGAGCCGTCCGCTGCCGAAATACCGACGGCAGTACAACCACCCGTCGCCTATTACCAGCGTCCTTCGTTCGGGGGCCTGGCCCGGCTGTTCATGCCGGTCAAGACCTGGGCGACCACCGGGAACGTACCTGTCAAAGTGGGGGTGCTGCTCTCGCTCATCGGGTTGGGGTTCCTGCTCGGCGTTGCCCTGGAACAGGGTTGGATCACCCTATCCATCGGAGTGCGCCACTTGCTGGTTGCCCTGGCCGGCGTGCTGCTGCTGGTGATGGGATGGCGGGTGCGACCTCGCAACGCTGTCTACGGGTTGAGCCTCCAGGGTGGCGGGATCGGGGTCCTCTACCTGACCACCTACATGGCGCACGCGGTATACGACCTGCTGCCGGCTTCGGTCGCCGCCGGTTCGGTGATAGTTATCACCCTGGGCGCCGGCGTGCTGGCCGTAGCACAGGACTCCCGTTCGCTGGCAGTGCTCGGTATAACCGGGGGCTTTCTCGCTCCGATTCTGGCGTATTCGGATGCGAGTGATCACGTCCTGGTGTTCGGCTTTTACATCATCTTGAGCGCCGCCATAGTGGCGGTGGCATGGTTCAAGATCTGGCCCGTACTGAATCTGGTGGGTCTGGGCTTCACCGTCGGGTTGACCGCTTTCTGGTTGTTGTACAGATACGAGGAAGAGGGCTGGGCGACCACTCAGCCTTTGATCGCCGTGCTGATACTCCTGTACATGACCATCCCGCTCTTGATGGCCCTCCGGCGATCTCCCAGGATCGGGGACCCGATGGCCAGCCCGTTGCTGTTCGGTGTCCCCTTCATCGGTCTCGGTTTCCAGTTCCTTCTGACTGACCACATCGAGTATGGGACGGCAACCAGCGCGGCGTCGCTGGCAGTGATCCATGGAGTGTTTGCGGTGGTGGTCCACCGGTTCGGCAAGGAGGCTCGGAATTTGGTCGGCGTCTATTGGGCCTTGGCGATGACCTTCCTGGCAATCGCAGCACCCTTGGCGTTCGATGCCCAGTATGCGTCGGCGGTCTGGGCCTTGCAGGCGGCCATGATGGTCTGGGTGGGCCTTCGCCACGGTCTTTTCATCTTTGTCGTGGGCGGCGGTTTCTTACAACTTCTTTCCGGAGGCGTTTTCCTCGGGTATCTCTCCGATTCGCTGCCCTACCCGGACGGCACGACCGTTCTGATCAACGGGTACTTCCTGGGGGCTGCGCTGCTGGCCGGCACGGGATTGTTCACCTCTCGGATAGTCGACCGGAGGGAAGACCTGTTCAACGGCAGCAAGGACGCTCCCTGGTTCTTTCTGTTCTGGGGGATCGGATGGTGGCTGCTGGGTGGGCTGGTGGAGGTCGTCGGCCAGGTACCCGAGGATGGGAGGGTCAACGCGTCGATAGCCTTCGTTGCGGTCTCCCTCGGAGCAATGGCCTTGGCGGCGCCCCTGATCCGCTGGCCGAAACTGGCTGCCTCCGGGATCCTATTGCTTGCGGTCCTACCCTTGGCGTTCATTCTGGCGCTGGTCTTCCAGGACCACCCGTTCGAGACGAGTGGCTGGGCGACCTGGACCGTTGCGTTGGTGGTCTACTACTCGGTGTTGCGCCTACGAGGCAGCGAGTTTCCCCAGGTCGTGACCGCGATGCACGTCACCGGCTACTGGGTCTTGGCGGTCTTGCTCGGTACCGAGATCCACTGGCAGGTCGATCGAATCGCCACCGGTGTATGGCCGATTACGGCGGCGCTGGCGGGGTTCCTGGCGCTGGTGGGTGGAACGTTGCTGGCGCGGGACAGATTGGCATGGCCTCTGAAGGCATGTCGGCAAACGTATCTGATGGGGTGCACGGGTCCGGTCGTCCTGGCGCTGGCTCTCACGGTGCTGTCCATCAACCTGACATCCAGCGGCGAAGCGCCACCGCTCACCCACCTGCCACTGTTGAATCCCCTGGAAATCCTTACCGCCCTCGTTGTGGTCGCAGCGTTGGCCTGGAAGAAACTGGCCGCCTCCGAAACGAACCATCCACTCGAGGAGTTCGTCGCCGCAAACTGGGCGCCCGGGCTGGCCGTCGCCGGCGTCGTCCTGCTGACCATGACCGTGGCACGGACGGTTCACCACTGGCAGGGGGTCCCGTTCGACCTCGAGTCGATGACTGCGTCCACCACCCTCCAAGCCTCCCTGTCCATCGTGTGGGGGCTGACCGGCCTGACCGGGATGATGGTCGGCGGACGCTCTGCCCGGAGGATCGTATGGGTAGGCGGCGCTTCGCTCATGGGAGTGGTGGTCGTCAAACTGTTCCTGTTCGACCTCAGCAACACCGGAACGGTAGCGAGGGTGGTGTCGTTCCTGGGGGTAGGCCTGCTGCTCCTAATCGTCGGTTACTTCGCCCCGGTTCCCCCCGCAGCCTCCACCGAGACCGAGCAGGTAGAAGCCGACAATAACCAGCCCGGCGCCGGTGACCGACCGCTCAGCGTCGATGAGTGAAGCACCACGATGCCCCAAATAGCCGCGTCATGCCCCTCTAACGGCGGAGGAGTTGTTTGATGCGCCGGACGGCAGGGGTCCACAGCCACTCGGGCTCGGTGAACCGCCGATAGTTCTCACCGGGCAACCCCATAGGATCGTAAAAGCTCTTCTCGGAGTTCTTGCGCAGGTTGTTCGTCCGCCTCAGCACCTTCAAGTTGGCATAGAGCGATCCCCGATGCGTCCAGCCCTGCCTCAGGTAGTTCCAGTTGTCAGGCGCCAAATGCTGCGCCGCTGAGAAGTGCCGCAACGCGCGCTCACCGTCGCCCACCGCCTCGAAGTGCAACGCCAGCTTGAACGTCGCTTCCGCCAACCGAGCGTCGTCGTCGACCGGCTTGAGCCGCTCGGCCAACTCCGCGCTCGACCAGACGTGCTCGCTGTCGGCCCCCCGCTCGATCCAGTCACGAGTCGCCTCCGCAAACGCGCCGTCGCCGAGGCGGACCTTGCCGAGACCGAACCCGATGGTCATCTCACCCGGATACACCCCTTCGTTGCTGCGCACGATGGTCCCCTCCTCGTCGATCCACGCCGCCGACGGCACGTTCACCCAGCCGAACAGAGAACTTATCTGATGTGTCGGGTCGACCACGCACCGGAAGCTCGGCGACGCCCGGTCGAACCACTTGTCCACGGCCTTGGCACCCCCCGAGTCCTGTGCCGCGCTGATCAGCTCGAACCGGTCCGGACCGATCGATTCGTACAACTCCTGCCAGACCGGCAGACTGAAACGGCACCCTCACCACGACGACCAGGTGAACAGCACCACCTTCCGGCCGCGCAAGTCCGACAGTCTCAACGTGTGGCCGTTGCGCTCGGTCACCTCGAAGTCCGGTGCAATTGCGGATTCCAACCCGGTGCTGCGGACCTGGGGCACCGAGCCGAGGCTCCACACCTCGCCGTCGCGCGCGTGCTTCTGGCCGATCATGTCCGCGAAGTCCGAGTAGCAGAACCACACCCGGTGGTCGGCGTCGACGATCCACTCTTCGAGTCTGTTCGCCGGCAGCGGTACGCACAGGTCGCCCAGGCACATGCCGTGCAGTTTCATCTCCCAGCCGGTGGCGCGAGGGAGGTCGTCGATTCGCACCCACAGCTTCTCCGTGTCGTCGGTCCGCTGGGCGAACTCGCCGGTCCTGCCGTCAGCCAGAATGATCACGATTGCTCCGCGAGAGTCTATTCGCCCGTCCAGGCATCCTTTCCACGAGGCGGGTCACAGGTTTACACCGGCACCCGTGGCGACCTGTTCGATGCCGAGCAGCGCAACATCGCCCACGCACTGCTGCGGCAACCGCCCAGACGACCGACAAGAGCAGCCGGACTCTTCTCCGGGAACTGGGACGCCGACAGGCGGGTGCGTTGCCTTTTCCTCGCTGTCCCCTGGAAGAAGGGATTAGCATAGGCGGCATGACATGGGCGCAAACCGAGCATGATGCGAACTTGGACGAGTTGGTGAGCGAAATGCTGGAAAAGGGACCTGACGAGGTGTCCTGCCCCCAAGGCGTGTCTCGGCACGACTTTGACAGCATTCGGTTGGTTATAGACAAAGTGATCCGAATGTACCATCCCGGCGAAAGGTATGTTCCTTGGCAGCCGGGTCTTCAGCGCGGAAACCGAGGAACGCTCATGGATTTCCTCAGAAGCCGCGATTACCGGGGCGCTCATGGATTTCTTGCCGTTGAAGCCGATTTCATTCCCGCCTAGTCCGTCCTCTTGGTAATAGACGCTCCGGCAGTCGCCTACAGGGGCGCAGCCTGGAGACACTGCAATCCAGAACATCACCCGTCAAACGGGGCGGGGGCATGGTGGAACGGGGGGAGATTCAATCCCAGGGGAGTGTTCACTGTCTATCTTTGCACTACCAGGGCCTGTGCTGTAGCTGAGTACGACAAGATTCTCGATAGGGCATCTCATGTCGCCCGAGAGTATGCCATTCCGGTTACCGTGCCCCGCAAAAACCTTTATGAGTATCTGGTGGATCTGGACAGAGTGCTGGATCTCACTACATCAGAAGCTAGGGAGGCGGCAGAGGTATCCAAGGACGAGTTGATATCCTACAATCATCAAAAATGTCAGAGGATAGGTAGAGAAGCGTATCTGTCAGGGTTCCAAGCGATTCTGTCGCCCTCATCTACAGGGCAGGACAACATAATGGCTGTGTTTGTAGGAAGATGCAAGACAGGGGATCTCTTATGGGAGTTACGGGAGGAGTGGCCACTAGTTGAGTATTGACCCTGGATTCCGAGTCGTCCGAAGCATCAGACACGCCCCACGCCGGTGATGGCGATCACTGGAGCCGACAATCCGGTATCCGGGCCAACCGTCAGGACCCCTGGGCTTCAAAACGACGGCATCACAATCCAAGGCGGAATCACCACCTGCACCATCATCGGCCTCCAGAACGACATAGCCACCGGAGTGTTCAGACGCTCCTACATAGGAAGAAGCACCTCAGAACAGGCCCCCCGTCCAGCCAGTGGGTAGGCGCCAAATGCCACCACACCACCCCCAGAACCGCCAACCAGCCGAAGACCGGGCACCAGGCGCCCCTCCATCGCACTCGCGGGTCCTGTGCCGAACGGCTTTTTAGAATGGGAGGGCAGATGACTGACGAACCCGCCTGGACGATGGGAGTCGAGGAGGAGTACCTCCTGGTGGACCGGGAGACCGGAGAGCTCATCTCCACCCAGCCCCCCGGGCTGATGGACCGGGTCACGGAACTGCGCTACGGGCTGGTGAGTCACGAACTCTTCGACTCCCAGATCGAGATCGGCACGGGGATCTGCCAAAACGTCAAGGAGTTGCGCGCCGACGTCGGCCTGTTGCGGCTGGCGGTCAGCGAGGCCGCTGAGGAGTACGGGCTCGCCCCCATAGCCGCATCCACCCATCCCATGGCGAGATGGAGGACCCAAAAGATCACCGAAGGGGAACGCTATCGGGCCCTGAGCCATGACCTCCAGGAGGTCACCCGACGCCTGATCATCTCCGGAATGCACGTGCATGTGGGGATCGAAGATCCCGAATTGCGCATAGACCTCATGGGCCAGGCCGCCTATTTCCTGCCGCACCTTTTGGCTCTGTCCACTTCCTCGCCCTTCTGGGAGGGAACCAACACCGGTCTGAAGAGTTACCGCATGTCCGTGTTCCGCGCGGTGCCCCGCACCGGGTTGCCCGAGAAGCTCGATTCATGGGCCGACTTCAGACACAACGTGGGCGTGCTGGTGAGAGCGGGAGTCATCGAGGACTCCTCCAAGGTCTGGTGGGACATCAGACCGTCGGAGCGTTACCCCACCCTGGAGATGAGGGTCACCGACCTTCCCACCAGGATGGAGGACACGGTGGCCATCGCGGCTCTCTACGTCTGCATTCTCCGGATGCTGTGGAGGTACAAGATGGAGAACCTGCGGTGGCGCGGCTACACCAATTTCCTGGTGTCGGAGAACCTGTGGCGGGCGCAGCGCTACGGCGTCGGAGGCGAGTTGATCGACTTCAGCCGGGGCGACCTGGTGCCGGTCCCCGACCTGCTGGAGGAGCTCATCCACATGATCCGACCCGACTCCCGGGCGCTGGGGTGTACCGAGGAAATCGAGCATATCCGGACGATCTGCCGGAGGGGCACGTCGGCCGACCGCCAACTGGCCGTGTACCGCTTGGCGCTGGACTCCGGCGCCACCGGCGACGAGGCGATAAAGGCCGTGGTGGACACCCTGATCGCCGAGACCCTGATGCCCCCCGAGGAACAGACCGGGGTCGCCTGACTCGGAGGTCCAGGCGTCTTTCCCAAAGAGGTGGGCCTCAGGTCGGCTGAGGACGGTCGGTCTCCATAGCACGGTTTACCAATCGTTGACCGGAGGGATCGGAAGGGAAGTGATGTCGGCCGCTCAACCCAGGTGCCACGTCCGCGGGAGCGAGGTAGGCGTGATTCTCGAACCGTACGATCTGGACGAGGCCGTCCACGATGAGATGTTCGGCTCAGCCAGGGTCCGTCAGCCGCTGGATGAGTCCGGCTACGTGGAGGCGCCTCTTGGCTTCGATGCCGCCGACTTCGCCCAGGCGACAGACAAGGGTGTCGGTATCCACCAAGTCTTCAGCGATTAGAGCGGCGCAGAACTCGATGTCCTTACGACGCGAGGCGATGGCTTTGGAGATCCACAGGTCGTGAATCTCGAGGCACCAGGCCACCACGCCATTGGTGTTCGGTGTCTCATATCTGATCAGGCGGTCCCGCCAGCCTCGGGGCAGGATGGCCGTGGACCGGGTGACACCCTGGGCGTAGTAGCCGAATGTCTGATGAAACATCGACACTTCGCCTATGGTCCCATCAATCAAGTCGGCTTTCTGTTCGTCGGGATCATCCAACGCAGCAATGTCTGCTTCAATGGACCGGGCCGCTTCCGGTGGGACGTCGGGGACCGATGCATGGAGAGCCTGGCTGCCGATCACCAGGAGTTCGTTCTCGCCCATGATGGCCCCGGCAGCCCGGATGGCGTGTTCGAACTGCTCTCTGTTCATCGCGCCCTCCTGAACGACCGGTAAACCGCAACCCGCTGAGCGGCAGTGAGCACCCCGGCAAAGGGAGAGACCTGTCGCAGATCCCGGCCATGGTCGCCGGGATCGAGCATGCAGGCGACGATCTGGTCGGTGGTCCCTTGGAGAATCCGCTCCCATTCATCCAGGAGCGGCGAAGCATGCGGATTGACCGAACGCATCCGGAGGATGTTTCGCCGGGCGATCTCGATCGCCTCGGTCCCCCGAGCCCTCACTTCCTTGGCAATGGCGGCATGAAGATACAGGCTTCTCTCCTGATCGCGGGTCAACGCCGTTCCCACGGTGGGATAGCAGGCGAGGCTGACCGAACTCGCTATCCGCTCCACGGTGCGCCAGGTGGGACTCTTCGCACCGGATTCATATGCCGCCACCGTCGGCTGAGAAGTCCCGGCGGCATCAGCCAAATCCCGCTGAGTCAAACCCACCGCGGCGCGGATCACTCGAACCGGTTCCATCCCCACAGTATATCCAACCGGATATAGAGCGCCCATAGAGTTGCCCGCCCACAGGGCTAAGGCAGCCCCGAACCTCCCAGGCGCTCCCCGAAGCCTGGGGTGCCACTACCTACCCGACTCACCCTGATCCGACCCACTATGTGGCCTTGAGAGCAGGAATGGTATCGTGTCGACCAACACCACGTCGTCTCCAGCAACCGGCGTTCCTCACTATTTCGATGGCCGGAGGGAGACGGAAAGGGAAGTAGAGAAGTGATGTCGGACGCTCAACCCAAGTGCCGCGTCGCAGGAGCGAGGTAGGTGTGAATTTCGATTCGTACGATCTCGATGAGACCGTCTTCGATGAGATGTTCGGCGCCGACGGCACGCCGCACCCCCACTGCCGGGAACTGTACGACACGCTGGGATCGATGTCGTCCGCCGACCTGGGCGCCATCGGAGAGTGGGTCACCCGCTCGTTCACCAACGAAGGGATCACCTTCACCGTCTACGGCGACGACGAGGAAACCGAGCGCATCATCCCCATCGACTGCGTGCCCCGGGTGATGTCCGCCGCCGAATGGGGCGAACTCACCGCCGGTCTGGTGCAGCGACTCGCCGCCCTCAATCGCTTTCTGGAGGACATCTACGGCGAGGCCCGCATCATCGCCGATGGAGTGATACCGGCGGACATGGTGCGGGACTGTCCCCAGTACCGCCTGGAGATGAGGGGATTCAGGGCGCCCCTCGGGGTTTGGGTGGCGGTCTGCGGAACCGATCTGGTCCGCACCAACGACGGTTTTCGCGTCCTCGAGGACAACCTGCGGGTCCCCTCCGGCGTGTCGTACATGCTCGCCATCAGGAAAGCGACCAAGTCCGCTCACCGCCTCCTGTACCGGCTCTCGGGCGTGCGCGACATCGAGAACTACGGACTCATCCTCGCCCAGACCCTGCGGGAACTGGCGCCCGAGGGCCGCTCCGATCCGACCATGGCGCTGCTCACCCCCGGAATCTACAACTCGGCCTTCTATGAGCACATGTTCCTGGCGCGCCAGATCGGCGCCGATCTGGTGGAGGGCCGCGACCTGGTGGTCGAGGACGGGTACGTGTACATGCGCACCACCTCCGGACTGAAACGAATCGACGTGATCTACCGGCGCGTCGACGACGACTTCCTGGATCCCCTGGTGTTCCGCCCCGACTCGCTGCTCGGGGTCCCGGGCCTGTCTGCACGCCGCCCGCCTCGGGAACGTGTCGGTCGTCAACGCTCCGGGAACCGGAGTGGCCGATGACAAGAGCGTCTATGCCTTCGTCCCCGACATGATCCGCTACTACCTGGGCGCCGAGCCGCTGCTCCACAACGTCGAGACCTACCTGTGCAGACGCCCCGACGACCTCGAGTACA
>CBDBCY010000001.1:0-92426 GCA_965203555.1 Acidimicrobiia bacterium | reverse complement strand
GCTGCTGATGATCCGAAGGCGGATTACAAGGCGACTTTCGACGCCTGCGGTACGGCGCCTTCGTCGGGCTTTGAGGATGTTCCGATGAGTCATGCCAACGCTGGTGATATCGACTGCATCGCCTACTACGGGATCACCAAGGGCACCTCGGCTACTACGTATTCGCCGTTGATGTCGGTGACCCGTGAGCACATGGCCCTGTTTTTGACCCGTTTGGCCGGTCTGGTGGGCATCGATGTGGTGTCGGATCCGGATGATGCTGGTTTCACCGATGTCGGTGACTTGTCGATGGAGTCGCAGACCGCGATCAATCAGTTGGCTGATCTGGGTATCACGATGGGTACTTCTGCTACGACGTATTCGCCTGCGGACAGTGTGACTCGTGGTCAGATGGCGTTGTTCATCTCTCGGTTGATGGACAAGATGACCCCGATGATGGACGGGAAGACGCCGTACGGGTATACCCCGTCCAAGGTGGTACCGGTAGAGGACGATGATTCCACTGCCGATATGGATGAGACGAAGAAGATCGGTTCTCCTTACACGGATTTGGGGAATGTGACCAAGACCACTTATGACGCGATCACCAACTTGTACGAGTTGGGTGTTGCTTCGGGTATCTCGGACACGGCTTATGGTCCGTCGGCTTTGATCACTCGTGCGTCGATGGCCGGTTTCATGGCTGGTGTGTTGGATCATTCCAACGCCCGCCCGGCCGGGATCAGTATCCAGGCGGCCAAGACCTGGGACTTCGACACGTTCGAGACCACGATCGCGGTTTCCTATCGGAGTGATGATTTCATGCCGATGGCGGATAAGTCGATCAAGGTGTTCAACATTGCTGATATCACCGGGGACGCGCTCACCGAGGACGGCACCTGCGAGATGGCGGATGATTGTTCTTGGAGCGATGCCGAGGCTCTGACCGACATGCACGGCAACCTGTATGAGACCGGTGACGTGATGGACGGTATGAAGAACACGTACTATGCGTGGATGGGCGCTAAGAACGGCGACAAGTTCGATGCTGATACGTCCGATCATGCGATGGTCACGTTGTCCTCGACCAAGGACGCCACCCAGTTGGTGGCTTCGTCTGACATCAGCAAGAACTCCGACGGTGATAACACGGTGGACCTGGACGCTGACAACAGCGTCACGGTGACGGTGCAACTTGCGGACGGTGACGGCAAGAAGGTCGCCAAGTCGGGTGTGAAGATCCAGGTTGGTCTGAACAAGGACGACGATTCCGACAACACGGACGAGTTCGTGAATCCCAACATCGCGACGTTGACCACCGATGACATGGGTATGGCCACCTACACGGTGACCGGTCCCAAGTCCACCAAGGGCAACACCGACACGGGCCGCACCGACGAGCTGACCTTCACGTCCGACGTGGACGGGAACGGCACGACCGGTGACGCCGCCAGTGGCGAGACCGAGGTCTATGAGATTGTGTGGAGCGACGCCGACCCGACGATCGTGGGCGCGGATGGTGCGTCTGCTATGGGATCGGCACCCAAGTATGTGATCATCGACGGTGGCAAGGTGAGCATCCGGGCCACGGTAAGCGTCTACGACCAGTACGGCAACCCGATCGGCGCCGGTAACCGGATCGATATCACTATCGGTTCGGCCGGTACCACTCCGGCGGGTACCGCTTCGACCAGGGTGATCAACAGCAGGGGCATGGCCAGCCACCGTGCCTCGGTGACACCCACCACGGCAGGCGACGACATCACCATCGACTACGGAGCGATCAACGACGCCGCCGGCACGGCCGTCTCCGGCGCTCCCGACGCCGCCGATGTGACCGTGACGCCTGTCAACCACGCGGACGATGACAGCACCGCGGACGGCGTCGTACTCGACGCGGTGTACGGCGACGACAACCGGTTCCGGATCGGCGGTGACCTGTACACCTACGACTCGAACGACAAGTTCCTCAACGCTGGCAAGGTGGTCGACATGGCCAAGTTCGAGGAACTGATCGGCGTGGGACTCACGGCAGGCGAAGGTGAAACAAAGACCGAAGCCACCGTGCAAGTGGTGCTCTACGACGACGACGGCCAAAGCATCTTCGAGGTGGAAACCCCCGCATCCGTCGCGTAAACCAACCCACCCCCCAACAACCAGTAGGAGGCCCCCCCAAAGGGGCCTCCTACCCTTTTAAACCCGAGTCGAGACATCGCTGAAACCTGAAAGTCACAGACTCGGATGGATTTCATCACAACATGGAACCAATCCCACCGTTTCCCGGTCGGGACGCGGACATCCGCCCCCGGCGCGGTAACCGCGATCTAGGAATGTGGGCCCTGCTTGCATCGGACGATACTTCCCGACTTGTGAAGGCGGGGCACGACACGCCATTGGCCGACTTCGATGGCGCCGATCTCCCGCATCAGGGTATTGTCCGCCTTGCGTCTGTTCTTGATAACGAATATGACGTGGGCGTCGTCCAAATCAACCCCGAACATGGGATCGCATCCCAGTCGTTCAAGTGCTGCCCGGGCCTGGTCGGCTGCCCGTGGTCGCATGGTGCTCTTCATCTCTATGATGAGCCATTGATAACGGTGCTCGCACTCTCGAACTGAGATAATGTCCGGTCTGGTGTCATTCTCGGTGAAGGCTTCGCATTCGTCGCAGTCCAGCGCAATGACGAGATTCTCCACGGTAACAGCACAACCTTCTTTTTCGAGCAGACCGTCTTCAGTGCTGATCTCACATTCACAGATCGTGATGTTACCGAAGCCGGGAGTTTCCACCCCGGCAGGAAGATGGGCAGGCAACCACCATCCGGTCTTCACCACCCAAGACTTGCTGATCGTCAACGACTCGGCATCAACCTTGGGCTGGGAAAACGGGTCGGGAAGTACCCATTTTCCCCAAATTAGCAAGTCAACCCTGGTTCCCACAGCTTGGCATGTGAACGAGTAGCGCGGACCGAGCGGGCGCGGGCTTCGGGGGATGGTCCCGCAGAGGGAGCGCCGGCGTCCATCGCCCCGTTGGGTACACGACATGGGAGGCGCCGATCACGAAGGTCGGTCGGCTCCCCCGCGTCACCGCTGATTGGCCCTCTCCGGTGCGCTTGAGATCTGGCCCCTGTTTTGTCCTGACAAGGACAAACGTGTAGCGGACGTTAGCAATAATTGCCGCTCCCGATATGCTTACTTGCCTCTCGGCGGAATTCTACGGGCGGCAGCCACTTGACCAGGTCTTTCCCCCGCCTCCTAAGGAAGGCTAGAGGAGACCCAGATCCCTGTCCGTCATGAAGACAAACCGTACGCTCCGCACTCCCGCGACGACGACTTCCACTGCTTCGTCGGGAGAGAAGGGAGGCGCTTGGATGTTTGAAGATCATGTTGGCTTCTTGATGCAGGACAGCCGCAGGGATTGCGGTTAGGCTCAACAATTCCTGTCCGAAGGCGTATATCCCAAGAGCATGGCGGGGCTTTGGGCTGCTAGCCTAAAACTCTCGGAGAGCTTGGGGATGCCTTTATGCAGGAGCAACAATTCACAGCGGTTGTCTGGCCAGAGGACGGATGGTTCATAGCGCAAGCCTTGGAGGTTGACGTGGCGAGCCAAGGCGAGTCTCCGGATGGTGCTCTAAACAACCTTGCTGAGGCATTGGAGCTCCACTTCGAGCCGCCCCGGCCGACTGTGTTGCCGGAGATCCATAACCTCCGAGTGAAGGTTGGAGCGGCTTAGTCCTCTCCCTTATAGGCAGGTCGCGCGCAAACTGCGCAGAGCGGGGTTTGCCGAGATCAGCCAAAGGGGTAGTCACGTCAAGTTCGTGAACCGGGAGGGCAATGAGATACGCACCGCCATCGTTCCGCGCCACAGGGAAGTGCGAGTCGGAACACTGAACAGCATTTTGCGCCAAGCGGGACTGAGCGTCGAACAGTTCAACCAACTGTAGGTTCGCTAAGGGGAGTGATTCTGCCGGGGTGCTCGCCCCGTTCTGCCCTTTCCCAGGCGGAGAGCAACTCCGTTTCTCGCAATCTGACCCATTTCAGACTCTCCCGATTTCTCCAGCCGTAAACCGGTCGGCTCCTTTGGTTTCGAGACTGTGGATCCTGACTACCAGCGGAGGCGACCCGGGATATCGGACGTGAATATGGGGCCATGGATGGTCGTCGTGGTACATCTGAATGACAGAGAACCCATCCGACAGATTTCAGGCATTCAGCGGGATTGGAGTCTCTCCAAGGCGGCCCTTGCAAAGTCAGGCGTCTCCATATCCGCCCTGCCGATACCCGATACCCTCGAGTACAGCATTTCAGGACAAAAGTCCACCACGTCCGTAAGATCGCCCGATCCCCACTCCAACGTTTCATGGACGACGCGCATCCCTTCCCACCCACCGGGACCGTCCCACTCGGAGAAAACACCTCTACCGGCGAAGTCCCCGAGATCGGCTATACCTTCGGTCCCGTCAGCGAAACGTATCCACACCCGGTATTTGCGAAGCGGTTCTGCTTTCACCACCCGCGTGGCGTGCATCTCGGGGTGCATCTCAACCGATGTCAGTCCCTTGACATGGCTGTACAGCGCGTCACCCGCCAGCGACACAGCGTCGTACGGGCTTTGACAATCGTTCGGGTCTCCCCAAACCACTCCCAGACCCCCGACAGAGATATCAGCAAAAAAATCCGGGTCGCGCCATGGCTCGAACCACTCCTCTTGGGACGGATCGTCCATGAGGGAGGACAGGTCTGTTTCTCCCTCGGAACCATCTGCAAAGCGCACCCATATTCGATACTGGCCACGCGGTTTCGCAGCCACCACCCGGGTGTCGTAGAGAAGACTCATCCCGGGCCGATGGTAGTAAGCCGGTTGTCGTCACCATATACCGCTTCGAAGTTGGGGCTGCCGGCGGCACCGGCCACTTCTGCGCTGCCATCCGTAGCTGTTATTACAGCCGTCACCGTGGTTCACCAACGGTTGGAGCACCAGCGAGCGGGGTATGAATACATGCCAGCATGCGCAAGGCGTATCCCGACATTGTTGAGGGTTTGGCGGTAGCGGCAGCGTTTTCAGGGGGTGTCACGTTGATGACGATCATCGAAAGTCCCCAGAGTCGATCATCGAAATTCCCCACCCTGGGTTGGGTGGTTTTAGGCTAGCAGGTCTCCTTTCGGTCGGTGTTTTCGGGCTTGGGCTTGGTAGCTTCTGAGGCGGTAGCTGTCGCCGGTGATGGTGAACACCACGCTTTTGTGGAGCAGTCGGTCGAGCATGGCGGCGGCGATGGTGTGGTCGGAGAAGATCTCTCCCCACGAGGCGACACCGAGGTTGGTGGTGAGAATGATCGACCCTTTTCCGTACCGTCGGGAGATGACCTGGAACAGGGTGGCGGCGTCTTCTGCCGGCATGGGCAGATAGCCCAGTTCGTCGATGATCAACACTTTGGGGGTGTTGAAGAACCGCAACGTTTGGGCCCATCTTCCTTGTAGGGCGGCTTTGCGGCACCGCGCCGCCAGGTCGGCTGCGGTGGTGTAGTACACCTTGTGTCCGGTGTCTACCGCGGCGCGGCCCAGGATGACCGCCAGCATGGTTTTGCCCACGCCGGGTGGTCCGATGAACAAAACGTTGGTGGCGTCGGTCAGGTAGGCGCCGGTGGCGAGTTCTCGTACCATTTTCTCGTCGATGCTGGGTTGGGCGGTGAAGTCGAAGTCTTCCAGTTTCCAGCGGGTGGGGAAGTTGGCCAGTTTGAGACGGGTTTCCCATCGCCGCTGTTCGGTGGTCTCTACTTCTACTCGAAGTAGACCTTCAAGGAACTCGGTGTGGCTTTCACGGTTGGTTCGTGCCTGTTCGAGGTGGGTGGGGAGCGCCTCGGCCGCGGCGGGTAGGTTGAGGTAGGCCAGATGGCCTCGTAGTTGTTGGTACACCGATTGGTTCATCACAGACCCGCTTTTCGGTTTTGTTGGTCGATGTGCCGCTGGTACACCTCCAGATCGATCACCGTTTCTGTGTACAGGTCTCCGATACCGGCGGCGATAGCCAAAGCCGCGTCCGATGGCGGACGGTTGGGTTTGGGTTTGCACGGTGGTTTGGTGGTGAACTCGGCCAGGACCACGTTCTCCAAAGCAGCGGTGTGCTCGGGTAGCCGAACCACCCGTCCCATACCGCGGGGTGCCTGCTGGTGGGTAGCGACCAGCCGGCCACTGGCCGAGAACATGCTGATGGTGGGGTCACCGAGCCTCCAACGGACGGTGACCTGGGTTCCTATCACCCCTGGTGGCACCGAGTATCGGTTACCGCGTACCGATACCAGCCCGTTGGATGTCACCCTGCGCTCCAGGATCCCTTCTGCCGGGTAAGGCACCGCAGGAAGCTCGAGGAGAGGCTCGTTATCGGCCAGCTCGCCCACCGTGCTCTCCCGCCGTGGGCGAAGATCGCCCACGGTCTGGCAGAAGCTGTCCAGGCTGTGCTGTGCTTCGGCGATGCTGGTCACCGCTGCGGTGCGCCACCACCGCTGAGAGACATAGTGGATGGCCTTTTCCACCACGCCTTTCCGTTGGGGACGGCGCGGTGGGCACGGATCGACAGCCACCCCGTAGTGTTTGGCTACCCCAACGAACGACGGCTGGATACGACCACTGGCCGCCACCACGGTAGCCATCCGATCCACCCTCCACCGCCGCGGGGTACCCTCCAGTCGTCTCAACACCTGGTCGAGACCCTCCACCAAATGGGGTTGGTCCTGGCGGGACGTGATCCACGCCCGAAACCGGCCCGAGTGCGACAGCACTCCCACCAGCACATGAGCGGTGGCTCCCCACGGGGCGTCACGTAGTTCCACCCAGTCCCACTGGCACTCCTCACCCGGTGGATGATCAATAATCGCCGTGGCCCGGCCCCTGGTACCCGCACAGGCGCCACACAACGGCCGCAGGCCCCGAAGACGGACCTTCCGCACAAACGTCACATAGCTCTGCTCATAGCCCAAAGCCACCACCTCGTCGAACAGCGCCGACCCCCACACATGCGGATCATCAGACAACCGCTGCCGCACATACGCCTCGAACTCATCAAACAGATCCGTCTCTGCCCGGGCACGCTCGCCCGGGGCTCGCCCGTCCGACAGATACGCCCGTATCGTTTTCCGGTCTCTTCCCAAATGACGAGCAATAGCCGAGATCGACCACCCCCGCCTCCTCAAAGCATGAACTTCCACGCACTCCTCCAGTACCAACATAAGGGGATAGGGCTCCTCTCCACAGCTAGTGACATGACAATCGCCTAGCTTGGAGAGAGCCCTACCCAACAACGGGTATTTGCTCCCAGAGGGTGGGGAATTTCAGTGATCGAGACTGGGGAATTTCAGTGATCGCCAACAACGTCCGAGGTCGACCCGATTCGCGGCCTGGGACTTATGATGGTGCTGTCCTACACGGATACGGGAGCGAACCTGCTGCTGGAAACGGGAGGGGTGGCCTACGTCGGTATCAGGGGAAAGGGCCAGTTGGTGGGCAAGAGCACGCAGTACGTTGAAGGGGTAACCGCCATGCTGGAAGTTCCGTTGCTCAAATAGCATCCTTACCGCCCGGGGCTGACCGGTGATGCAGTCACAGCAGAGCAAACCCGGAAGTAGAAATCGTCAGAGTTGTTTATATCGGTCTTGAGTGCAATCCGTGCGTGGCCCTCTTCCGAGGGACTTTGCGGAACGGACCGAAGGAGAGCAGGCTCACTGGGTGGGTGATGGTGGCCAGTCGGATTGCTCAGATAGTTGGGAAAATCATCTGACTTATCCCGCTCGTTTCACCTAAAAATCAGGACAGTCCCCTGATGCCTGTCCGTGAGAACGTATAGCTCTGCGTCCACTTCCAGAAACAGTTCAACGATACGCTTTGGGGTCAGGTCCATGGCAGCCACCAATCGGGTGTCCCTTTATCCAACAGCCTGTAATGGAAAAAGACCCGATGGTGACGGCAGGTAGAAGGAGCGTTCTCCATTCCCCTCCGCCAGAAAAAGGATCCGGACTCCCCGGGCTCACAGAAAAGGACCCAATCCTCGGGGGCTTCATGTTCCCACACCCAGTCCGGAACAGCCAGGTGATGCCGGTCGACCAGAGCATGGACCACCGCCGCGACAGAAGGCAGCAGATAAAGGTCGGAACCTTCATAGGAAGGGACTTTTTCGATCATGTCCGCTTTGGCAGGTGAACGGTTCCAGTCGGCTATGAACTGCAAGAGTGGTGTGCGATAAGCCTCCAACAGAGTCCGGCCCACCATGTGGGGCGGCAACTCGGCGACTGCGCGGCGACGCACCCGAAAGGAAGGCTCCCGCCTGGTAGGGATCTCGGATGCAGGACGGACAGGAAAGGTCAACTCGCCAGCCATAATGTGTTTCCTCCGTCCCCTAGTTTAACGAGAACCTACCCTCATGCAACGGGCTGGGGGAGCCTGACAAGCCCTTTTCGAGGTCCTTTCACAGCCACAAGCACCAGGCTACTGATGAGAGCAGAGTCGGTGGGATCGTCGGCTCTCGAGGGACGAAGATCGGATCCCCGGCGTCTGCTGGCGGCCGAGGAACAAAATAGCGAAGAAAACGCCCGTCCGATATGCTTACTTATGTTTGCTACTTTTAGCCGTTTTCGGCGTCATGTAGCGGTGCTTTCGGTGCTTGCTTTGATGGCCAGTGTGCTGGTCGCGGTGCCTGTTGCTGCTGCTGATGATCCGAAGGCGGATTACAAGGCGACTTTCGACGCCTGTGGTATGGCGCCTTCGTCGGGCTTTGAGGATGTTCCGATGAGTCATGCCAACGCTGGTGACATCGACTGTATCGCTTATTACGGGATCACCAAGGGCACGTCTGCGACTACGTATTCGCCGTTGATGTCGGTGACCCGTGAGCACATGGCCCTGTTTTTGACCCGTTTGGCCGGCCTGGTGGGTATCGACGTGGTGTCCGATCCGGATGATGCTGGTTTCACCGATGTCGGTGATTTGTCTGCTGAGTCGCAGACCGCGATCAATCAGTTGGCCGATCTGGGTATCACGATGGGTACTTCTGCGACCACTTATTCGCCTGCGGACAGTGTGACTCGTGGTCAGATGGCGTTGTTTATCTCTCGGTTGATGGACAAGATGACGCCGATGATGGAGAGCAAGACCAAGGTGTACGGTTACATCCCGTCGAAGGTGATGGCGGTCGATGACGATCCGGATACTGATGCGGATGAGACGAAGAAGATCGGTTCGCCTTATACGGATTTGGGGAATGTGACCAAGACCACTTATGACGCGATCACCAATCTCTATGAGTTGGGTGTTGCTTCGGGTATCTCGGACACGGCGTATGGTCCGTCGGCTTTGATCACTCGTGCGTCGATGGCCGGTTTCATGGCTGGTGTGTTGGATCATTCCAACGCCCGCCCGGCGGGGATCAGTATCCAGGCGGCCAAGACCTGGGATTTCGATATGTTTGAGACCACGATCGCGGTTTCGTATCGGGGTGATGATTTCATGCCGATGGCGGATAAGTCGATCAAGGTGTTCAACATTGATGACATCGACGGGGACGCGCTCAAGGAGGACGGCACCTGCATGATGGCGGATGATTGTTCTTGGAGCGACGCCGAGGCTCTGACTGATATGTACGGCAACCTGTATGAGACCGGTGACGTACAGGACGGTATGAAGAACACGTATTATGCGTGGATGGGCGCCAAGAACGGCGACGAGTTCGATGCTGATACGTCCGATCATGCGATGGTCACGTTGTCCTCGACCAAGGACGCCACCCAGTTGATGGCTTCTTCTGACATCAGCAAGATGTCCAACAATGACAACACGGTGGATCTGGACGCTGACAACAGCGTCACGGTGACGGTGCAACTTGCGGACGGTGACGGCAAGAAGGTTGCCAAGTCGGGTGTGAAGATCCAGGTTGGTCTGAACAAGGACGACGGTTCCGACGATTCGGACGAGTTCGTGAATCCCAACATTGCGACGTTGACCACCGATGACATGGGTATGGCCACCTACACGGTGACCGGTCCCAAGTCCACCAAGGGCGATACCGACACGGGTAGGACCGACGCGCTGACCTTCACGTCCGACGTGGACGGGGATGGCACGGTCGAGGACGCGACCGTTGGCGAGACCGAGCCGTATGAGATCGTGTGGAGCGACGCCGACCCGACCATCGTGGGAACGGACGGCGCTTCTGCTATGGGAGACGCGCCCGAGTATGTGATCATCGACGGTGGCAAGGTGAGCATCCGGGCCACGGTGAGCGTCTATGACCAGTACGGCAACCCGATCGGCGCCGGTAACAAGATCGATATCACCATCGGTTCGGCCGGTACCACTCCGGTGGGTACCGCTTCGACCAGGGTGATCAACAGCCGGGGCATGGCCAGCTACCGCACCTCGGTGACACCCACCGCGGCGGGCACCGACATCACCATCGACTACGGAACTATCAACGAAGCCGACGGCACCACGCCCGTTACCGGCGCTCCGGAGGCCGCCGATGTGATGGTGACGCCTGTCAACCATGCCGGCGACGACACCACCGCGGACGCCGCCACACTCAACGCTGTGTACGGCGACGACAACCGGTTCCGGATCGGCGGTAACCTGTACACCTACGACTCGAACGACAAGTTCCTCAACGCGGGCAAGGTGGTCGACATGGCCAAGTTCGAGGAACTGATCGGCGTGGGACTCACGGCAACCACCGGTCAAACAAAGACCGAAGCCACCGTGCAAGTGGTGCTCTACGACGACGACGGCCAAAGCATCTTCGAGGTGGAAACCGCCGCATCCGTCGCGTAAACCAACCCACCCCCCAACAACCAGTAGGAGGCCCCCCCAAAGGGGCCTCCTACCCTTTTGAACCCGGAGTCGAGACATCGCTGAAACCTGAAGGCGACAGACGCCGAGGGGATTCGTCAAAACACATGTAGTCATCCCACCGTCGCCCCGGCCAACGCCGTGGGCGACCTCCCGAGTTGGGTTTTGTGATTGCTAAAGGAACTCGAAAAGGGCTATCAAACCTCCCAGGCCCATCACCACACCCACCGTCATCCAAGCCATCGACACCCGCAGCTTGGCGATCTCGCTGGTCATTTCAACCCTGAAGTCCTTGACGATTCCCTCCACATCCTTGATCTTGCCTTCCACATCCTTGATCTTGCCCTCAACATCCTTGACCTTGCCCTCAACATCCTTGACCATTCCCATCAGATCAACTCGCACCAAGGTCAGATCAGCCTTGGTAGCTGGACTTCCTGCCCAATCTCCCTCTTCTGCCCTAACACCCAACGCCATCGAAAACCCCTATTCATAGGTGACATCCCGTCCCTAAGGACCTTACCATATCAAAGAATACCCTCACCATCGTCCAAAGTCAAGCGTTCAGCGCCGAAAGCAACATATCGTCCGTAAATTCCGAGTAGCGAGTTGTGCAGAGCGGGAGGCACCAGCGGCCAGAATGTTGGCTGTCAAAGGCGACAAACCGAATCCATCCCACCAGGGTGAGTTGATCGTGTTCGTGGATAGGTCCAAGCGCGTAGGATGCCACTCCGAACCGGGTTCAGGGATCCGGGTCGAGTGCGTTCTTACGGAAGGATGCCGTGGTCGCCGCAGCGTTGCCACACCACCTCAGTCGATCAAAGTCGCGAATGAAACTCTGCTGGCTGGTAGGTATCGGTCAAGGTGCATTCCTCGGCCTGCACGGCAGGATCCGATACTGAGACAGTCGCTCTTCTCACCAGACCGCACTGTAAACCCCGGCGTGGCTGACGCTGCCATGTTGTCGTCCCCCTCAATAGGGTACGGCAACCTCTGGTGATCGTCTGTGGGAACTCAAGGTTCGCGATCGGCCTAGCTCGGGTGTCGGTCTAGCAGAGTGAGTTGCTGGTAGTACTGTGCTACTGCATTGTTGGCTGCCGTCTGGTTGCGGGTGTACAGTGCGGGCATGGTCGGGTTGGTCCAACGACCGGCGGTCATTAACTGCGCCAGCGTGGCGCCGTGGGCAGCCAGGTCCTGGGCCATCCCTATTCGGCAACTGTGGCCGCTGTACCCCGAACCCAGGCCGGCTCTTTCGGCGAGTACCTTGATTCGAGTGGACAGATGCGGGCCGCTGACCCCGAACACCGCCTGATGGGGCTGGGCGTCTTCGGGCCGTATCCGGTTGAGCGCTGCCATGGTCGACGGAGCGAGATACATCACCGCGCCCTTTCCCTCCGGGTCGGTCTTGCTGTGACGGATGGTCAGCCGGCCCGACCCGTCTTCCATACTGATAACGTCTCCCCACATCAAGTTGGCGGCCTCGCTGCGGCGCAGCAATCCGTCGCGCATTACCTGGACCAGCGCCAGGTCCCTGAGCAGGATCCGGCTCTGCGGGACACCGTTGGGGCGGGTAAAGTGGGCCAGGATCCGCTGGAGGTCCCCGCGGGTCAGTCCTTTCACCTGTGAGGGTCGACGTCCCTGTTTGGCGGCTTCCCGTGTCAGGCCCGACAGCACGCGTCTCACCAATTCGGTGGTGGTTGGATCATCCAGGCCTTCCTCACGGTGAGCTGCCGCGACTGCGGCTCTGGCCACTTGGAGTGTGCTGATCGACTTGCCCTCGTCAGCCAGGCTGGTGAGCCATTCCGCTACCGCGGCGGGATGGGCCGGTTTGGCCTCCACCCCTCGTTTCCGGGCGTGGGCGGTCCACGCCGACAGGTAGGTCCGATAGGCGATTTTGGTGTTGTGAGATCGGCTTTTTCGAGCCGCTTCCTGGACCCGCTCCCAGTCCTTGACCGGAAGACGGATATCGGAAGGGGGAATGTTTGTCGGGACATGATCCGGCGCAGTGCTGCTCATGGTCTTCCTTTCCACGGTCGATCAACAGAGCGACTGTCACACCCGAACGCCAACTGGACTGGCTGAAGCTGTCGAGCAGCGGCGACGGGTGAGGCCGCCCCTAGGGGGTTGTCGGTATCGGTTGCCAGGCTGGCCACCTAACTGGTTCACATGACAGGGTATTGACTGCCAGCCTTCAATTCTCCGAGAACTCCACTTCGAACCGCCCCGGCCGAAGTGTGCTGCCAGGAATCCAAGACCTCCGCGTGAAAGTTGGAGCGGCTTAGGCTCCTTCCCTGCCGGCAGGTCGCCGGCGAACTGCGTAGAGCGGGGTTTGCGGAGGTCAGCCAAAAAGGGCAGTCACGTCAAGTTCGTTAGGCGGGATGACCATGAGATTGGGACCGCCGTTGTTCCCCGTCATGGGGAAAGTGCGGCGGTATGCGGTCTACGAAAGGAACTGGAAAACCGTAATCAGACTTGCCAGGCCGGCGGCCACACCCACAGTGGTCCACGCCATCGACACTCGTAAACCGGTGATCTGTTTACCCAGTTCTCTTACCTCACCGGTCAGATCCCCGACCTTGCCTTCCAGACTCCCAATCCTGCCTTCTACAGCTTCGAACCTACCCTCGAACTTCGCTTCCAGACCCTCAAACCTACCCTCCAAGCCTTGGAACCTACCCTCGAACTTCGCTTCCAGACCCTCGAACCTACCCTCCAGACCCTCAAACCTACCCTCCAGACCCTCGAACCTACCCTCCAGTTTCCCAACTTTGACGTCTACGTCCCTTATCTTTCCTTCCAAGTGGTTCTGCACCGCTTGAAGGTCGCTTTTGGTAGCGGCCGCCCCGGTCCGGTCTTCTTCTGCGATCGACGTTCCTGCCGACATCCCATCACCCCCTTCAAGGGGATCGCTTTGGTCCCCTCGAGAAACCCTTTCTGGACACAGTATACGCCTGCCGCCGTTCCAAAGTCAACTCATAAACAACGCTAAATCGTCGCTAACACAGATAACACGACTGTAGAAGAACTTCAACAACAAGGGGGACAAAGGCCCATGGCACGGGAACCTCGGACACGGTTCGCACGCCAAGGGATGGTCGGTCTGAGCTTTAAATAGGTAGGAGGCCCCTCGTGGGGGCCTCCTACTGTGTTAGAGAACGGGTTGTTTAGGCGGCGTCTGAGACCACCCTGAAGATGCTGGTGCCGTCGTCGTCATAGAGCACAACCTGAATATTCCGCGGCAGTGGTTATGGTTGCGAGGTTGGCGCCGATCTTCGTTTCGAACTCGGCCATGGTGATCTTTTCGCCACCGTCCAAGAAGGTGTCGTCCGAGTCGTAGGTGTACAGGTCACCTGCGATGTGGAAACGATTGTCATCGCCGAACACACCATCAATATCCGCGGCAGCGCGTGTGCTGTCGTCACGGAGCATGTGACACAGGCATCACCGTTTCATTGCCAACGGTCCGGAGCGCCCGTAACGGCACCGCCGTCTTTATCCACGAGATCTGCCGAAGGACACCGTTATAGCAGAGTTCTTCGTAGCATCGACCGAGCCTCGGTGGCTGGCCATGCCCCTGCTGTTGACAGGCCTGACCGCAGCGGTATTGCCACCGATGGTGATGCCGACCCTGTGGCCGACGCCGGAGGGGTTGCCGTACTGGTCGTAGAAGCTGACCGAGGCCCGGATGCTTATCTTCCCGTCGTTGATGATGAGATAATTGGGCACCGATCCCTTACCGGACGTCAACGTCTCGTCGGCGTCGATCCAATCGATCACACTTTGTCCCTGCGGTCAGATCTTCGGACCGTGAAGTCGACCGTGTCGGTCCGGTCCCGATCATCGTTCTTGGTTGCTGTCGGACCGGTGACCGTGTAGGTGGCCATCCCCATGTCGTCGGTGGTCAACGTCGCCGCATCGGGATTGTTGAACTCGACGGTACCAGACGTGTCGGTGGTGCCGTCAGCACCTACCAACGTGTTCTTCGACAGTCCCACGGTGATCTTCACACCCGACTTGGCCACATTGGCGCTGCCGTCAGTGAGCTGCACCGTGACAGTGACGCTGTTGTCAACGTCCATGTCCACCTGGTTCGCCACAGGAGGAGTGGCGCCGTCACTGGAGTTCTTGTTGATGTCGGTCGTGACCTTCAACGTGGTGGCGTCCTTGGTCGAGGACAACGTGACCATCGCATGATTGGACGTGTCAGCGTCGAACTTGTCGCCGTTCTTGGCGCCCATCCACGCATAGTACGTGTTCTTCATACCGTCCATCGTCCACGGTACCAGAGAGATACAGGTTGCCGTACATGTCGGTCAGATCCTCGGCGTCGCTCCAAGAACAATCATCCGCCATCATCGCAGGTGTTGTCCTCGGTGAGCTTGGCAGCATCCGTATCCTCACTGTCACTAATGTTGAAGACCTTGATCGACGCGTCCGCCATTGGCATGAAATCGTCACCCCGATAGGACACCGCGATCGTGGGATCTCAAGCCACCGAAGCCCAGGTCTTGTCGGCCTGGATGCTGATCCCGGCCGGGCGGGCGTTGGAATGATCCAACACACCGGCCATGAAACCGGCCATCGACGCGCGAGTGATCAAAGCCGACGGACCATACGCCGTGTCCGAGATACCCGAAGCAACACCCAACTCGTACAAGTTGGTGATCGCGTCATAAGTGGTCTTGGTCACATTACCCAAATCCGTGTACGGAGAACCGATCTTCTTGGTCTCGTCCTTATTGGGGGTGGAATCATCGTCCTCGACCGGCACCACCTTCGACGGGGTGTAACCGTACACCATGGTCTTGCTCTCCATCATCGGGGTCATCTTGTCCATCAACCGAGAGATAAACAACGCCATCTGACCACGAGTCACACTGTCCGCAGGCGAATACGTGGTGGCCGAGGTGCCCATGGTGATACCCAGATCGGCCAACTGATTGATCGCGGTCTGCGACTCCATCGACAAATCACCGACATCGGTGAAACCAGCATCATCCGGATCAGACACCACCTCGATGCCCACCAGGCCGGCCAAACGGGTCAAAAACAGGGCCATGTGCTCACGGGTCACCGACATCAACGGCGAATACGTAGTGGCCGAGGTGCCCTTGGTGATCCCGTAATAGGCGATGCAGTCGATGTCACCAGCGTTGGCATGACTCATCGGAACATCCTCAAAGCCCGACGAAGGCGCCATACCACAGGCGTCGAAAGTCGCCTTGTAATCCGCCTTCGGATCATCAGCAGCAGCAACAGGCACCGCGACCAGCACACTGGCCATCATCGCCAACACCGTCAGCACCGCCACCCGACGCCGGAAACGGCTGAAAGTAGCAAACATAAGTAAGCTTAAGGGCACACCATTTTAAGCAAATCCCGAGGGACACCGGGTCGCCGGTGTGGCGGAGAATGGGGTGCTGGACCCAGGCTGGGTTGTCAGTGGAATGCCTTGGGGTGGTCGGGTTCGTCCAGTATCAGGTTCAAACTGGTCGCCATGCCACTCGTAGGCTGTGTTCTGCCGCCTACTGGTAGCTTACGAACACGGGCGTGGGTTCGAGGACCAGAACCTGCTGGGGGGTGGCCAACGGGGCGTCTTCATCGAAGAAATTCTTCCAGCCCCAGAACCATTCTCGATCTTCGGTGCCGACCAGGAGCACGCTCCATGTGTTGTACTTGGTGGTAAGCGGTCCCTGGCCGTCCATGTGGATGACCACCGCCAATTCGGGTGGAACGGTGATCAACTCCCGGTTGCGGATCATGTCCAACCTGAACTGGTGAACGATGAATAACTTCTGTGGCAGCCTCTCTCTTCTGACCAGGTCCGAAAGCCATCTGCTGACCGAGTTCACTTCCGAGGCCCTCACGGACCCTATCTGGCGCAGATGCACCTGATTGGGACCCAGCCGCCACTCCGGATCGAGAGCCAGACCCACGTGGGGCAGCTTGAGCAGATCCTCGTACCGGCGCGCCTGGGTCAGAAAGTCGGACCTGCCTGGTTGGAGGTCCAGGACCACATAGACGTTCTTCTCAGCCGCGTACTCGATCCAGGGCATCAGATCCTCTATGGAATACCCGGCCGAATAGTTGCCGCCCCTTCCCGGAAGCTCGGTGGCGACGGTGGTGATTATCTCGAAAGTCGGGATGGTCATGATTCCGTCGGCTGCGTATTCCTCGAGAAAAGGCTCCAGGCGTTCCAAGGCCCCCGGGGGATCCTGTTCGCCCAAAACACCGAGAGCAGGGGTGCTGACGCCGCCGTAGAACGCCACCAGGCGCCGACCGGGGAACATGATTCGCCCCCCTCCGGGCAGTTCCCTACCTGCGAGGGTGGTTTCCAACAGCCACCGGGATGTTTCGGAGATCTCTCCCACGGTCCAAATCTCTCTCACACCCTCGGCATACTCATCGAGAACCCGATCCGCATCGATCCATCCACCCGCTTCCTCCGGATTCCAGTAGACGGCGCGTTCCCCCAGGGAGGATGCCGCCGCGGCTGTCGCCAATCCGGCCGCAGGCAGCCGTGGGTCGACCAGCCACAGGCGCGAAGAACCGGGAGGCCGGTCGGCGGTCCCCATCGTGACGCCCTGCACCGGTGGACCGAATGGCCAAAAGAACGGGGCCAGAACCATGTCCAGGCTTCCTCCGGTGATCACCAGCGAATGAAGGGACTGCTGGTTGGTGGTCGGGTAGTAACCGATCCGCACCGTGGGGTGACGGGACTCGATCCATCTGATCAGCTCCCCGGATGTGGAAGGCATCCATGAGGTCTCCGCTCCGGTGGTAACCACCGAGGCTGGCATGCCGGTCATGAGCCATACCCGCTCAGGGGCCAGCCGCTGCAATTCGGCGGTCAGAACCTGTGCCGAGTCCGGACCCGGTGCATAGTAGAGAAGCGGGGATTGGAGGTGAACCGCCAACTGGGCGGCCACCGCCGCCGAGTGCAAGTCGGATGGATCAGCGACCACCACGTCATCCGCGCATCGGTAAAGGTTCTCTGAGATCGCCACGGCCACCGAGACCGGGTCGCTCCCGCCTATTTCAACCAGCCGGGTCGCGGTCTCCTCCGGACCGGACGGAGAAGCAGCGCCGCGGCATTCCCTGGAGGCGGCGGTGGTGGGGGATGAGAGGGGTGGAATCGAAGAAGACCCACCGGCAGAATTGTTTGGTGCGACACCGGTGGTGGTTGCCGCAGGTGGCGACGCAATGCTCGATGGCGGATCATCGGTTGTGACAGACTGCGAACTCTCAGAAGGCGCCGTGCTCTCCACGGCGCTACTTGCCACCTCTCCGATCGAGATGGGGTCCGCACTGTTTCCAGCCAACAAACGGAACACAAAAAGGAGGATCACCACAACCACCACGGCCACTTCGGCCCGGACGGTCCTTTTCCGTCGGCGCTCCGAGCCCGGGGCTAGATGCATGGACGGTTCATCTCGGACAGTGGTGTCGTCATCAACAGCCCGGTAAGCGGAAGGAGGTCGGCTCTCGGGTGAGCGAACCCCTCCGAAGCGGCTCGAAACGCCTCCCGAGAGGCTGACCCTGGTTGCGAAGAGACTCCGGATGCTGCAAACAGACGGCGGATCGATCATACGCCGTCGGCGCCGCTGACAAGGGTCGCGAGCCCACCCATATCCGCATCCCGCCAAGACTACCGACGGACCGGTGTCGTGTGAAGGATTGTGGGTGGCGTGCGCTGTGGTTTGAGAACCGACATGCGGGACGCCCTTTGAGGACTTGATTCAACGCAGGAAAACAGGGTTGGGCCGCCGCTTAACCAATACCGCAGCGGCCATCCACAGCACATTATCTTAAAACATGAAAATCTCTATACATCCTTTGGATGTGCCATGAAACGCCCAGTGGGTCTGAAGAAATCGGTCATACCGAAGTCCGATAGTGGTTTTGGCTGGGGGTGTTTGCATTATCGCCCAGTTGATGCTGGTGGGTGTCGAACGTGAAAAGAGAAAGAGTCTCGCGGATTGGGAGCGGGTTCATTCTTTGGGCTGTACGTCGGCGGCTGGAAAGAGGCTTCATCCCAGGGGGCGTGTTAGTGCTTTGCGTGGTTCTATTGGCGGGTTGCCAGAGGGACTTGAGTACACTCCTCCCGGAGTCGGCACTGACCACTACCACTACCAGCACGACCCGGATAGCCACAAGTACAAGTACGACACCAGAACCCACGATAACCACGAATCAAGTGGTTTCGCCGACGCCGAGGCCCGAGGAAACTCATGAGTATTTCGTGGAGCTACTGGCCGTCGAATATGCAATTAGGCTACTGGTGTTGGATGTGCAGTCTCTTAACGCCGCTTGGGATGGGCGCACTCAGACAGGGATTTCTTACAATCAGATGGAAACCGGTCTTCAAGATGCGGTAGACAATGCACACAGAATAAGCCGGGACTTGCAACTGATTAGGGCACCCTCTGCAAGGGGGATACCGCAGGGACATGGCGCAGCTATTTCCGCGGTTGAACAAATGGCGGACGCTATATCCGGGATGTTGGAAGGTTTGCGTTCCTCTGACACGGGACAGAAGCGCAACGCAGGCCTGGCAGATTTCGTCGAATCGATCCGGTTGCTGGGAGAAGCGATCGTCCGAATCGCCAACAACATCGGAGACGATGAAATCATTGACCTGGCCACCAGCCGAGCCACTGAATTGATCGGTATTGCCCTCAAACAATGACAATACTCACACCGCTACGATCCAACCATCAACGGCATTAGCTGACCTCACACGGCACCCTTAATCGGAGAGGACGCACGGCGGGGATTTAATTCGATCTGGGGATATTACGAAACAGAGCTCACGTCTACCTGCCTCCCAGGGCGAGGCCCCAAGATACCGCGAGTTGGCAAATGGGGGCGTTATCGTTTCACGCCTATGACCACCATCATTTCTCATTGTTCTGTTCGGGTTGCTCGTGGGTGACGAAACCCGAACATTCCTTGAAGATCTCGAGACCAGACTGCAGCAGCGGTTCGATGCCATGGAGCAACGGTTCGGTCGCCTCGATCAACGGCTCAATACGTTGGAGTTGGCAGTCGAGAACGTCGAGAAGAACCTTCGAAACTATATCGACAATCGTGTCAGCAACCTGGAAGCCACTCTCGAAACCTCCGTGGATTCCCGCTTCGAGGTGAGGGTGTCGGCATGACGTTGTGGAGAGCGCTTCTCTAACCTCCGAGATCGTGGTTCGGTTTTAGACTGAACCACTAGTCCCTTTTGGCACCGAGGAACAACCCAAGAAGAATGGACCCACGCTGCTAAACGGGAGGGTCCTGTCGGTTGCGCTGTTTAGTTGGCGGTTCTGTGCCCATGCCACGATCATGTAAGACACCGACGACTGTTACTAACTGCTATTAACCCAGGTCAGAAAGGCACTTCACGGCATTTGACCCCCATCCACCCCAAACCATCGTGGATGCAGGCTAAAAGTCTCTATCATTCCTTCTGGTTTTCTGTGGGAATCCCAGCCCAGTTGTCTCTTTGCGGGAGACCGGGGCTGCCAGCAACTTACCGCTGAGAAGGAATCGTCGAGCACATTTATTCAACATCAAACGGCAAGCAGGCAGACCACCAAGACCCGCTCCGGCTAACGCCCTTGCCGCAACCGGGAAGAAGCGTGGGAGAGTGGACTTCGAGCGGAACTGATCCTCTGCCGGGTTGGGAGTCGGGTGGCCGTCATCGGTACTGGGGATTTGGGGTGGGAGTCGATTTCTCGTCCGCTACTGCTGAGATTTCCCTGGGTTTTCCCTGTTCCGAGGGAGCACATGGAGGGGGATGGTCGCCGAGTCCGCTTTCTGGCTGGGCATGAACCTCCTGTCCCCCTCCACCCAAGGTGGGAGGCCCCAGGCCAACAGGGTCGCGGTATGGTCTCCTGCCCTTTGCAGGCGGGGCGCCTCTCCCTTTTTGAAAGGGGATACAAGTTGATTCTGGTGTTCATCGGGTGGGTGGTCATCACTCTTGGAATCTGTGTTGTTGTCATTTGGATAGCTGGCCGGGACGGTCGTTAGCTTGGGAGTTGCCCGCCAACGCGTGGATGCTTTCTCCGGGGGGCGGCTCCCACTCTCGGGGCGAGGATCGGAATCGGAGCTTGGATGGGAATCGGGGCTTTTCTCGTTCTGGTTTGGAGGTAGCTGCTCCGGTCTTTCCGTGAGTTCTCGATGTCTTTTCGAATATGCGGCATCGGGCGGCGCCATCACCGGCTGCCTTTGGCTGAGCGGTGACACATCCCATGCGGTCGGTGGCTGAGAAGCGACATTGAAGCATTGATACACGGCCGACCGGCAGGCCTAACCGACCAGGGCTTCCCCATCAGGCGGCCGGGGTGGTTTGGGGCATGTTGCCTGTATTCGGCTTCGGGCGTGAAGAGGGCGAGTCCGGCGCTGAAGGCCCCGAGTCCGGCGGAGAAGCGGCTCGTAAGGCGGCCATGTCGAGCCCGATCACTCCTCTCGGACAAATCGGCACCCACACCGCAGACCTTCCCCACGTCTTCGGCCGCTTCTACCGCGCCGACCGCTCTCGCAGTCGCGGGACAGGCGGCACCGGCCTGGGACTGCCCATAACCCGAGCCATTGTCGAAGCCCATGGAGGTCACAATCGCAAGCGACGGGCTTGGACAGGGCACGACCGTCGCCCTCCGACTTCCTCTAATAAAGAAGGATCATCCCAGCCGCAGAGCCACACCTAAAAAGATGGCATCCCCAAGCAGCATTAGGCGACAAGCCCGACTTTTTTGCCGCACCCGGTCGTCATCTCAATCAGGTCGCAGAGGGATGCTAATATGACAATCGATCCCCACGGCATACTATTGTCATCAATCTATTATCCCTCGTATCGTCTTAGGTAGAAAGTCGTATCTGGGTAGGAATCTGCATGTTTAGCGACCAAAAGCAAGAGTTGACCGACCGATTCATGGAGTCGGTCGAATACTTGAACCGCAAGATTCACGCCGGTCGCCTCGGCGGCTGGGAGGGGCTGGACATCACTATCCCGCAGATCAAGACGTTGGTGTTGCTGGAACGTATGGGACCCCTCCGGATGAGCAGCATCGCTATTCATTTCCAGAGGGCGCTTTCGGCTACGACAGCGGTTGTCGATCGTCTGGTGGAGAAGGAATTGGTCACTCGTCGTTCGGATCCCGCCGACCGGAGATTGGTGATCTGCGAATTGACGGACGCCGGGCGAGAGGCGATAGGACAGTTCTGGCGCATTGGGCGCCATCGCTTGCAGGCCGTTGTGGACATCCTGGAACTGGAGGAACTGAAAACAGTTGTAGAGGGATTGCAGGTGATACTCAAGGCGGAACCGGAGATCCAAAGGACCTTCACCGAAGCGATCTCCGCCGACTAAACCGGAAAAGCCCCCTCACGGTTCCGGCCTGCCGTCAACGGCTGCAGGATGGACTGACGGCAGGGTAGCCTTTCATACGGATGCCTGAACGTTCGGTGGCTACGGCGCTGGAAGAACTTTCCACCTCCATTCCCTGGGATCAGGCCGCTGATTGGGATGTGAGCGGTTTGACGCTGGGTGATCCTGACCAGCCGGTCAGGTCGGCGGGAGTGTGTCACGAGGTGACCAACCGGGTCGTGGAGACGATGGAGAAAGATCCCGTTGATCTGCTGGTAACCTATCACCCTCTCCTTTTCCGGCCGGTTCGCACCCTGCGGGCGGTGCGGGGGGCCGAGGGTCTGGCTTTTCGTCTGGTGAGGATGGGAGTCGCTTTGGCGGTTGCTCACACTGCTTTCGATGTTTGCCCGGGTGGAGCGGCGGATTCCCTGGCAGCCGGCCTGGGCCTTCGGGATGTCAGTCGATTTGGTCCGATGGATACCTCTGCCCAGGTCAAGGTGGTCACTTTCGTCCCTGCCGGAAATGTCGAAGAGGTAGCCGAAGCCCTGGCTTCGGCGGGCGCCGGCCGGATAGGGAACTACCGCGGGTGCAGCTATCGCAGTGAAGGCACCGGGGCATTCCTGCCCGGGGAAGGCGCCTCCCCGGTGGTGGGGGTGGCGGACGAGGAGAATCGAGTTCCGGAGGTGCGTCTGGAGATGATCGCTCCCGCTGCCCGTAGGGATGCGCTGGTGGCTGCCCTGGCCGATGCTCATCCCTACGAGGAGCCGGCTTTCGATCTTTATCCGGTGTCGGCCAACCTTCCGATGGTGGGACGGGCAGGAGTCCTGCCGGCGCCGGTTACGGGACCGCAGTTCGTTGATCAGATCTTCGAGGTGTTGGGAGTATCGGCGGTGCGCTGCCTCGGAGTGGAAGGGCGTTCGTTTCAGAGGGTGGCGGTCGTGCCCGGTTCGGGAGGATCGTTTCTGGTTTCCGCCGCGGCGGCCGGTGCGGAGATGGTGGTCACCGGAGACGTTTCCCACCATCAGATGGCGGAAGGCGAGAAGCTGGGCATCGGAGTGATCGATCCGGGCCATGCCGCCACCGAAGCTCCCGGTGTGCGCAGATTGTTCGAAGTGGTGTCGGGGGTGGCGCCGCGCGCTATTGATCTGACCGGGCTTGGTTCGGGTCCTGAGTTCCGGGTAAGGAGGTAATCGGATGAGTCTTCGGTACGACCTGGTCGCCTTGCAGTCCGTTGATCTGGAGATCGATCGCGTGGAACGGCGAAAGGTCACCCTGCCGGAACTGCAGGAATTACGGCGACTGCATGAGCAGAGAAAGTCGGTCGAATCCCAGCATGGGGATGCGTCGGATGACCTGAGGAACCTCGACTCGAATTTCAACCGGGCCAACGGCGAATTGCAGATCATGGAGGAAAGGCTGGAGATCGCCGAAAAGAAGTTGTTCGGGGGAGGGATGAGTTCCAAGGAGACCGAGAACCGTCGGCTGGAGGTCGAGTCGTTGAGGGTTCGAATCGACCGGCAGGAATCGGAGGCCCTGGACCTGATGGAGGAGCGGGACAGGACCGAGTCCCGGCTGGGAGCTCTGTCCGCCGAACTGGACGAAGCGCGCAGGCGTGAGAGTGAGGTGGGCGCGGTGGTTCGAAAGGCCTGGGAGAAGATGGACGCCCGGTTGGAGAAGCTCAGATCGGAAAGGGACGGCCTCGCCTTTCCGGTGCCCTCGGCAGTGATGGACATGTATGAGAGTCTTCGCAGGGACAGGGGAGGCGTGGCGGCGGGTCGATTGGAGGGGAGCACCTGCGGGGGATGTCATCTGGCGCTTTCCGAATCGGAACGCCAGGAGGCCGGGGAAAGCGACCCGCCCCGCTGTCCGCATTGCCGGCGCATCCTGGTGTTTTAGGGCTTGGCGGACGACCTCTTCTTCTTGTACGCCGACGGGGCGGCCCGCGGCAACCCGGGTCCGGCGGCGATCGGGGTGGTGTTGTACCGGGGATCACCCTCCCCTGGCAATGTGGTCGCAGAGGTGAGCCGGTCAATAGGTAACGCCACCAATAATGTCGCCGAGTACCGGGCGGTGATCGAAGGCCTGGAAGTTGCATCCGACTTTGCGCCCCGGCGCCTGGTGGTCCGGTGCGACTCCCAGCTGCTGGTGCGTCAGTTGCTGGGTGCGTACCGGGTGAAATCCCCAGGGTTGCGACCCCTGCACCGGCAAGCGAAAAAGCTCCTGGATGGTTTACCCATGGCGCGAATAGAGCACATCCGGCGAGACTGCAACCGTCACGCCGACCGGTTGGCCAACCGGGCGCTTGACTCGTGATCCTCTGGCACCTGGCCACCGCCCTGTTTGGCTTTCGGTGGGTGTTTCGCGATCCGGAGGCGGACCTGCGATGGCTGATGGTCGGGGCATTGGCGCCTGACCTGGTGGATATGCCGATCGGCGCCCTGATCTGGGCCGGGACTTTCTCCTCCGGGGAAATATTCGCTCACAGCCTGGCGGTGACGATGGTGGTGGGAGTTGCGGTGCTCCTGCTGACCCGCCGCGGTAGTACGGCCCGAGGCAACCTGATGGTGATGATGGTGGGCTGGTTGATCCATCTGCTGGCGGACGGGATCTGGCTGGAGCCGCGGATACTCTGGTGGCCCTTTTGGGGATGGTCGTTTCCTTCCCGGGATCTTCCGTTCTGGCCGGAGGCCTGGGCGAGGGCGGAGTCCGATCCGTGGCGGTGGCTGGCGGAGGGAATCGGCCTCTGCTACCTGTGGTTCGTGTGGCGCGGCGCCGATCTGCGAACTCCGGACCGGCTTCGCCATTTCCTTCGCACGGGGAAGCTGACATGATGAGCGCTTCACAGAGGACCGGCGCCCCGGGGGCATGGGCCAACATCCTGGCGGTGGCGTTACTGGTCCTCGGATCGGGACTGGCGGGGTGCGGAGACGGGGAGGATGAGGATTCGGTAGCCGTCACCGCCTCCTCTCCGCAGTCTCCCACGGGGTATGTCGAGCCGGTCGATACCGTTGCCGCCCTCTGGGAGGCGCTGTCCGCCGACCGTTGGGACGAGGCGGCCCGGATGACGGTGGAGGGGCAGATGGCGTTGGTGGCCCTGGCGGAGGGCGCTGACATCGAAACGGTCTCCGACTACCTGCAACTCGGGGAGGTAGGGGTGGGGGTGAACTTCTGGGCTGGATTCACCCAGGCGGCGGAGGAGTTCCTTGCCGGTTCCGTGGGGGATCTCAGGATTGTCTCCCAGCGTCTGTATCAAGCAGGAGGGGTGTCCTTCGTCGATTTTCAACTTTCTTCCTCGACTTCTCCGGAAGGCCGTACCTTCAAACTAACCGTGGCCCGATCGGAGGACTTGTTGTGGCGGGTGGATGTGATTGCCACCTTTGTGGATGCACTCGCCTATCGATTGTCGGAGACGGCGGAGATAACCAGGGCTACCCGCAGTGAGGATGCGGCGATCGTGTCAGCCGAGTTGGCGCGCCACATCCCCTCCCTGGAGGCGGTGCTCACCGATCCCGACCTGACTGTCGAGTCGAGTCAGGGAGTACTGTCGGCCCTGGCAGTCATCCGGTAGTCGGCGCCGGCCGGTTCGGTCCGGTCCGGTCCGGGCTGTCACCACAGCGGCCAGGGCAAAGCCGACCGGTTGGCCGGAGGATGAGGATGAGTCGGATTGTCCAGGAGTCGCTCGGTGCGCAGTCGGAGCGCTTCGGTTTCTTCGGGGTCCAACAGCTGTAGAGCCCGGGGCGCCAACCTGCCGGAAAGTGCGTCACTGAGCTTGGTCAGCGCCTCGACACATGCCTTTGGTATGGGCTGGCCGGCGAAGCCCCACAGGACGGTGCGCAATTTGTCCTGGAGATGAAAGGTCAGGCCGTGATCTATGGCGAAGATTCTCCCGCTCTCGGACTCCACCAAGATGTGACCCAGCTTCCGGTCGGCGTTGTTGGTGACCAGGTCGAAGACCGCAACCGGCCAAAGACAGGGATCCGTCTGATTCTCGAACCACCGACGCGGGTCGAAATCAGGGTCCGGCTCCAGGTAACGCTGGGCCGCGCCCGGTCCCAGCGGGCCGTCGGCCTCCACCGTCTCGGGAACCAGATCCAACTCCATGCCGGCGCTGACCTCATAGGCCATTATCTCCCGGTGCGCCAGGGATTCGGAAGGAAAGTCCCATAGAGGACGGACGCCCTCCACCGGTTTATAGACCCACAGGTCACCGTCGGAGTCCCTACCCAGGAAAGTGGCGTTGGAGGCGGAGGTGAACCTGCCCACCAGGTCCGAGATGATCAACCGCTGGGTCCGGTGTTCAGTTGCGGGCGGGACACTCATGGCCTTCAGGACTTTTGGGGAGGCGACACCACGGGCAGATGGGCCGCCCGGCCCGGACCACCTTCCGGGCGATCACCACCATGGCCCGGAACTGCTCGGGAGAAACCATGAACATCAAACCCTGGTCGTCACGGTCCGACTCGAAGGAGAGGTTCATCAGACCGGAAGGGCGGATCCCCACGTTGATAGTTCCCACCCGGAAGTCCTCGCGGCCGGCGGGATCGACTATTTCCAGGTCAGTGGCCAGGATGGCTTCCACCGACTCGGTGTCCACCACCACACCCGACCGTTGCAGACTGCGCCAACCCTGAGAAGCCAGGGCCTGCACCTGCTGCTTTTCGGCCAAAAGGGAGTGGCGCTCGCCGTCCGCCACCACCTGGAAATAGAAACGACGCTTGCCCGGCGGTCCTATGGCGCCGACCAGGAATCTCTCGGCAGGTCCCAGGTTGTTCATTGCCATGTACCCGGATCTCCGTTGGTGTTGACGGCCACCACCATCGCGGCGCCTTTCTTGGAGATGTCCAGCACCGACACCGAGGTGGGAGCAACCGTGAGCCTCGCCAGCAGATCGAGTGGTTGCCCCAGATAGAAGCTCAACACCAAACGGATGACGTCGGCGTGGGTGACCAGGGCTATCGTTCCGTCCGGATGGCGGCCCGCCAACCCTTCGCAGGCGCCCACGGCGCGCAGTTGCGCCTCGGCCAGTGACTCGCCACCCGGAAAACGCATCCGAGAAGGCTGCCCGACCACCGTTTTCCACTCCGGCAACTTGTAGAGCTTGGCCAGTTTCTGTCCCGTCCACTCCCCGTAGTCGACTTCAATGAGATCTTCCTCCACAGACGGGGAAAGTCCGTGAGGCGGCGCCAGCAGTCCCGCGGTCTCCACCGTCCGTTCCATCGGTGAGCAATAGACCGCCTGCAGGTCGGTCTCCGATAGTCGGCCGGCGAGTCGGCGAGTGGCGCTTTTGGCCTCTTCGGTGAGATGATGGCCCTTTTCCCGGCCGTACAGGACCTTCCCGGTGGTGGCGACCGGGGCATGGCGGACCAGGAGAAGACGGGTCATGACAGCAAGGCTACCGGGTCGGGGCCTGTCGTTTCATCGGGGATGCGGAAACCATCGGGCCGGTATCGTTGTCAGGGACGTGAAGAGCAAGAGGGAACTGCGCAGATGGGCAGGGATCCTATTTGATTCCTACCGCACCGGCTCACCGATCGAACCTTTGAGTGAGACCGATCCGAGCCTGCAGGTCGGAGATGCCCACCTGATCCAGAAGATGTTCGCCGAGAGACTCCGGTCCTGGCTCGGTGGGGAGATGATCGGATACAAGCTGGGACTGACCTCCGAACCCATGCAGAAACTTCTGGGGGTGGACACCCCCGATTTCGCTCCGGTGATCTCGACCATGTCCCACAACTCGGGAGAGCGGGTGGACATCGATACCGCCATCGCTCCCAAGGCCGAGGCGGAGATCACCTTGATGGTGGGAAAGACCCTGCGGGGTCCGGGAGTCACCGCGCTGGCCGCCTCCCGGGCGGTGGAGGGTGCGGTGGCGTCCATCGAGGTGGTCGACTCGAGGGTGGCCGACTGGAGGATCAAACTGGTGGACACGGTCGCCGACCTGGGTTCCTCCCGGGCAGCGGTGCTGGGCGATCGGGTTGTGCCGGTGGACTTCGACCTGAGATTGTGTGGGATGGCGATCTACCACAACGGTGACCTGGCGGGGACCGGCGCCGGCGCAGCCTGCATGGGCAGCCCCCTCACAGCTTTGGCCTGGCTCGCCAACGAACTGGCCCGGTACGGAGAAGAATTGAAGGCCGGAAGTTTCGTTCTCACCGGCGCTTTGCACTCGGCCTTCCCGGTCGAACCCGGAGACAATGTTTGGGCGTCCTTCGACCGGCTGGGATCGGTGTCGGTAAACTTCTGCTGATTCGCCACCCCTGGAGACTGAAGATGCAGGTAGAGATCACCATCACCAACCCGACGGGCCTCCACGCCCGGCCGGCAAAATTTTTCGTAAATCGCGCCAAGGCTTCCTCCTCCAAGATCACGGTCACCTCAGGCGATAAGAAGCCTGTTAATGGCAAGAGCATTCTGGGCATCCTCAAACTGGGCGCCACCCAGGGAACCACCATCAAGGTGGAGGTGGACGGCGAAGACGCCGAGCAGGTTATCGCCGATTTCAGGGCACTGCTGTCCGAGGAGGGCTGAGGCCCTATCACCTCGCTAGGGCCGATGGCGTCTCTCTAACCAGTCGGCCGCTTCCGTCACGAACTCCCGGGCTCTTTCCAACTGGTGGGCTGTTGCTTCCCGGGTCAGGGTGTGCCGGTAAGCCTGATCGTAATCTGCTTTCAGCCGGTGATCGAAGAGCCGGGCCAACGTCTTGGCGGTAGGGGCCGGGAAATCGGATTCTCTGACCGCCAGTTCCCCGAATCTTCCGATGAGACCGGAGTGGGTCCTGGGGTCGTCCTGCCTCAGGAAGGCCAGAATGCTCTTGGCGGCGCGGAAGACAGAGTAATAGGCCAACGTCAAGGCCACGTTGTGGATTCCCCTCTCGAAGTTGTCCTCGGCGTGCCGGAGGGTGTCCTCGGCATAGGCCAGCCATCCGAAGGCCTCCTCCAGGTGGGTCACAGGACTCTGATGGCGTGTTTTCGGACGCTGCGGAAGAACATGGTGTCCCAGGTCCGAAGCTGCTGAGGCCTCACCGAGTTGATCTGTATCGGTGTGAACAGAGCGGAGTATCCGGCCATGCGTTCCTCCAGCATGTCTTTGAAAGGCTCGTCCACCCGGTCTCGGTGCTGTTCGATGGGATCGGTGAGATTTTCGGAGTGTCTCACCAGCAGCACATCCAGATCCGAATCGGGTCGATGGTCTCCACGGGCGCGGGATCCGTACAGCCACACGCTTTCCAAGTTGTCCCCATAGAAATCGCGTGCGTGCGCCGCTATGACCGTTGCGGTTTTCTTGGCGTCCCTCAGAGAAGGCCAAGGGTCGGTCGTGTCCAACATAGGTCTGCTCTTTCGCCGCCGGCGTGTCTCGAAACAGGTCGAGTCCGCCCTCGTCACATGGGGAAACTGCTCCCATTTCCTACTCTACTCGTCTGTCGAAACGGGTCGAGTCCGGCCTTGGTCGCATGTGTCCCGCTCGGCGGCGGTTATCTCTGTCGACACACGCCTAATGGTGGTCTATCGCAAAGCGCCTCCACCGATTTCGAGGTGGTGACCATTCCGTTTCCACCCCGATGACCCTCGCATGGCGAGGACCTTGATGCAGGCGGTCAGCCAGTTCCTCCAATCGGTTTCCGTCTCCCTCCGCCATCACCAGCACCGTTCCGTCCGACCGGTTGGAGACCCGTCCCACCAACTTCAGTTCTCGCGCCTGGTTGAGGACCCACCATCGGAAACCCACTCCCTGTACCCGTCCCCGGACCACGGCCTGCAGGCGGGCCGGGCCGGAAGAGTTGCTCACACCTCGCTCAGGAGTTGCCGCGCCTGCGCCGCGTCGACGGCCTCCAGGCAGCGGGAGGCGACCTCCCGACAGTCTTCCATACTCAGAGACCGGACCTTGTCCTTGATGGTGGGCACCGAGGGAATGGCCACCGACAACTCGGTGACTCCCAACCCGATCAACACCGGAACCGCCAGGGGATCGCCGGCCATCGCTCCGCACACTCCCACCCAGCGTTGGTGCGGCTTCGCCGCCGAGGTGGTCTCGGCGATGAGACGCAGCACGGCGGGATCGAAAGAGTCGGCCAGGTCGGCGACCTCACGGTTGGTGCGATCCACCGCCAGCGTGTACTGGGTGAGGTCATTGGTGCCGATCGAAAAGAAATCGACGTGGGGTGCGAGGCGGTCGGCGATCAGCGCGGCCGATGGAACTTCGATCATGATCCCCACCTGGTAGTCGGTGGAATAATCCAAGCCGTCAGCCACCAGGGAACGTTCGGCTTCGTCCAGCGCCGCCCGAAACGCCGACAGTTCGGCTTTTGTTGCCACCATGGGCGCCATTATCCCCAACCGGCCGGCGCTTCCGGCGCGCAGCAGCGCCCGCAACTGGGCATGCATCATCTCGGGGCGGGCCAGGGTGAGCCGGATGCCCCGCAGGCCCAGGAAAGGATTGAGTTCCTCACCTATCTCGATGCCGGGGACCTGCTTGTCTCCCCCCACATCCAGGGTGCGCACCACCACCAAGTGGTGTCCGAAAGTGGAGAGCACCGACCGGTACGCCTCGTACTGTTCCTCCTCGGAGATGGGGCGGGTCCTGTCAAGGAACAGGAACTCGGTCCGGAACAACCCCACCCCCTCGGCGCCCAACTCCACGGCCCGGGCGGCGTCCTCATCGGACCCGATGTTGGCCGCGACCTCTATCCGTGTCCCGTCCCGGGTTACCGCCGGTTCGTGCGCTCGCTCGGCGGCGCCTTCTCTGGTCCGCCGCTGCTCTTCCTGTTGGCCTCGCAGCCGATCGACCACCTCCTGGGAAGGGTCGATGTAGACCTGCCCGGTCTCGCCGTCGAACGCCACCCGGGTTCCGGGCTCCAATGGCGGCAGGTCGACTCCCACCACCGCAGGCAGCCCCATGCCTCGGGCAAAGACCGCAATGTGAGAGGTGGCGCTGCCTTCCTCCGTGCACAACCCCAGGGCCATCCCCGGCGGGATGGTGGCGGTCTCGGAAGGAAAGAAATCCGACGCCACCAGCACAGACGGGGCTTGCAGGTGGTCCCAGGTCTCCAGGGGAAGCCCGAGGACCGACTTCAGTAGCTGGGTGCCCACATCCCGAACATCGGCGGCCCGGGCTGCCAGATACTCGTCCTCCAGGGACTCCAGCATCGCCGCCGACTCTTCGGTAACCTGCAAAGTCGCCGCCTCGGCGCACAGGGAATCATCTTCGATGAGCATGCGGATCTCACCGGTGAACTCCGGGTCTTCCAGCAGGAGCAGATGCGCCCCGATGACTTCCGCCTCCTCCGAGTCCTCGCCGTGAAGTTCCTGGAGCCCCTCCAGCCTCTCCTGTACCCTCGCTTCGCCGAGGGTCAACTTCTCGAGCTCTGCGTCGGTGTCCTCCACGCGACGCACGGTGACATCGGGAAGCGTTGACGAATGCAGATAGACAGGCCCGATGGCGATTCCGGGGGAAGCGCCGATGCCGTTTCGTTCAATCATGGTGAGTCTCCGGTAAGTGAGTCCTGAAGGCGCCGCAGCGACACTATGTGCGAAGATTCGTCCAGATCCACGTCATGGTATGTGAGGGGTTCCCCGGCTCTCACCGGCGAAGTCACCACTGCGCCCGGTGCCAAACCCACAGGTAGCAAGCGTTCTCTGGCCGCTGGCTCGGCCTTTTCGATCATGCCGTATACACAGTACCCCCCCAGGTCATCAACTGTCTCTCCAGCCGCCAGGTTTCGCTTGGCGAACGCCACGGTTTCGGCGGTGGGAGGACGGTCGGTGGCCAGCGTCGTCTCCTCGGCCAACACCGCCCGGACCATGGAGATGGGAGTCTCGATGTTGGCCAGATGGTAGGGACGGTAGAGGGCGTAGTACGGTCCCGGGCCCATGGACAGGTATCCCAGGTCGCGGATGAGCTTGGGGTGATCGGTGGTGAACACCACGAACACTCCGGGAGCGATTCCCCTTCCGTAGTCCACCCTGCCGGGTCCGGAAAGCACGCCGCCGTGGTCGGAGGGGATGTAGGTGGAGGCGATGGTTTCGACGGTGACCGGCGGTCCGTGCATGCCCCGTATGTCCGGCGCGAAGCCGATCCCGTTGGCCAGCGAGGTCATCTCCACCATGGTCTTGGTGCCGTCCACGAACGAGGCCAGCATCTTGGGGTTCATTCGGCGTTTTCGGGCGAGATCGGCCACCGTGTCCGCAGTGGCGGTCCGATCCAGCCGGTTGTTCTTGCCCTTCCCGGCGCTCACCACCTGCAGACCCAGGGTGGTCGCGAAGTCGTACAACTCCATGATCGCCCCCGGCTCGTCGCCTCCCGACAGCGTGTAGACCACCCCTGCCTCCTCCGCCATGCGGCGCAGGGCGTATCCCACCGTGGCGTCGGTCTCCACGTTCATCTGCATAACGTGCTTTCGGGCTTCGATGGCGCCCTTGGCAACCGCCGCGCCCACCTCGGGAACGCCGGTCGCCTCCACCGATATGTCTATGGGTTCACACCAGGCCAGCGCCACGTTGGAGGTCGCCACCCGCCGCCCATCGGAAAAGGCGGCCAGGGCATGGTCGGGATCATCGGTCTCCATCACCTCGGACGCAGGTATTCCTGCCGATGCGAATGCCCGCACCGCCCGGCCCGGCTTGGCGTCCACCACCACGGCGGTCTCGATACCCGACATCTGTTCCAACACCACCGCCAGCCCCTCTCCCATCTGTCCGGCGCCAACCAGGCCCACCCTGATCTTGGCGCCGCGTCGTTCCAGCTCCTGAAGACGACGATGAAGCATCAGGAGGCTGCTCCAAGGGTTTGGAGAAACCGGTTGTGGATCAGGCCGTTGCTGGCGACCACGAACGGCGTTCCGGCTTTTACCGCACGACCGGACCGGTCAGTGACCTTACCGCCCGCTTCCAGGACCATCAGCACCCCCGCTCCCATATCCCAGGGCGAAAGATCCTCCTCCCAGTACCCGTCCAGTTTCCCGCAGGCCACCATGCACAGGTCAAGCGAAGCCGCGCCCAGCCTCCGGATACCCTGTGCCGATGCCAGCACCCGCCTGAAACGAGTGTCGCAAATCTCGGTACGCTCACTCCGGTCGTAGGGGAAGCCCGTCACGATCAGCGCTTCTCCCAGATCCTGTACCCGACTCACCCCGATCGGCGATCCGTTCAACCACGCCCCCTCCCCGGCCACCGCCGTGTACTCGTAGCCGTTGGCGATGTCCACCACCACCCCCACCGCCGGGCTGTCATCGACCCACAGCGCCACCGACACACCCATCCAGGGGAACCCGCGGATGAAATTAGTGGTGCCGTCAATAGGATCCACCAGCCACACCCGTCCCCGGTCCGGCAGTCCTCCGCCGCTTTCTTCCCTCACCACCGGATCTTCGGGGCAGTGCTGTCCCAGAACCCGCAGGATTGCCTGCTCGGAGCGATGATCGGTCTCGGTAACCGGGTCGGCGTCACCCTTGAAAAAGACATCTGTCGGCTTGTTCAAAGCCGCAACCACCACCTCGGCCCCCGCCTGAGCCGCCGCCAAACCCACCTCCAAATCGGAAAGCCGTGGCGGGGCTCTTGTCACACCCCCTTCGCTAAAGTTCATCGCCTATGGTGATGCTAACCCCAACCATTGAGGGGACCCTCTAACCCTGTGGACACTTGGCCGACCACCGAGCAAGAGACAAGTATGGAATTCGGGAACTTCATGCAGGCGCTGTATGACTGCGAGGCTTTGCGCCGGAATGATCGGGTCATCGGCGAGGTCCGAGCCGCAGATTCCGCCGAGGGCGAATGGTGGCCATCTAACGACGGCGGGGGAGGTACGGCCGACCTCCCCCGCCAGCGGCCAGCCGAACGAACCGAGGCCGTGTAGGCTTATCCGTATGCCCAGGCTTGATCATGAGGAGATAATCGCCCTCTCCGAGGACCCCAATGTGACCTTTGAGGATGTGCCCGGCCGGCCGCCCACTCCTGAGGAGCATGTCCGACTGGACAGAGTGGCGGAGCGGGCCTTTCTCCAATGCGCCCCCGAGACACAGGCCAGACTCGTTTCAAACGGGACGCCGGACTTCGCTGTCCGGGTTCTCGGCCTGCTGGCAGGGGACCGGCGCTCCGATATTCTGTCCCGACTCCCCACGGCTATGGCCGAGGAGTTCGGAGAGCCGGCAGTCTCCTCCTCCTGATCTGTTCTATACGGTCCTCGACTCTGCACTCAAGAGATTCTCGGAGGAGGAAGTCGTGTGGGCGCTTTTTCATTGGTAGGCAAGAGCATCCGACTTTCCTCGGGAAGGCGTCATGGCAGTGGGGGGTTTCACTTCACGGGGCATCCCTATCGTGATCCTGGTGGACATGGAGACCGAAACGGTTTTCCACGCCCAAGGGTTCGAAAGGAAGTACGAGCGCCTGTTCAAGCTGTGACCGGGCCTCCCAAATCCGCCGATCACCCCCGCCGCCAAGCCTACTCCTCAGGGGCACCCTGTTCCACGGCCAGCCACGCTACTTGTTCTTCGATTTCACTACGGGTCGATCCATAAGCCAACTTCGGCGCAGACTGCCAACGCCAGTTCTTTGGCAGCCTCGACGGGGTAGAGCGGGTTAACCTCGAATGTTGCCAGCGCCAGTTCAAATGTTGCATCCAAGTATTCTGCGTCTGTTTCGACAGCGACGGTAGTGGTCGGCGCTCTGGTTGTTCTGGCGGCGCGGGTGGTGTTGGTCGAGGTGTCGAAGTCGGGCAGGTCAATCTCGCCGCAAACGGACAGCACCCACAGACCACGGCGATGCCTACGATGGCTTGGAAGGTGAGCATGCATCCTCGGAGTCCCCTGCTGGTGCTGGGATCGTCGGTGTCGCAAGTGGGGAAGGCTTTCGCGGATCGTGACACAAGCGTTCCGCAGTCGCGGCACTGTGGAGGAGTGGCCATCGGAGTGTCTTTTCGCGTCGGGTCGTCGTGTGGATCAACGCGAAGCGCGTGAGGTCTCTCCTATTCGTCCCAAGGTTGGGTAGCTACTCCCAACCTCGTGGCGGGGGCTATGGTATTCAGCGAGCAACCCGACAAAGGATGCTCGCTGATCCACACGAATCACCCACAACCCTAAACCCATGTCCCTTGCAGGTTGCTATAGTCATAGCCATGACCATCACAGACACGCATTCCACTAGGATCGGCGCGTATGGCTGGTAAATTGCCTCGCCGCCCTAGTGATGTCACCCAACGGGCCAAGTTCATAGGTGATCTGGCAACTGGGCAGATCACTCAGGAGGAGATCGATGCGCTTCCGCCGATGGGCCGCGAGTTGTCTGGGTTGGCTCGGAATGAGGCTGTTCCGATGGAACAGCGAATCGCCAACGGACGCAAAGGCGCCCGCAAACGTTGGGCAACCGCCAATTAGACTCACAACATAGAATTCCCCGGTCGGCGGGCCGGGGAGTAGGAATCGGCTCCGCCGCCGAATCCGTCGCACGAGAAAGGGGCCTCTGCCACTTAGCGGTCGAAGGCTTTGAGGGTTAGACAGAGGCCCCGGACTCAATCCTAACGGTTGTCACACCCCCTTTGGTAGTATGGTTCACATAGTGAACAGGCTGTCAACCGAGAAACGGGCTCTTATTCTCCAACTGCTCACCGAGGGCATGGGCATCAACGCCACCACCCGAATCGCGGGATGCGCCAAGAACACCGTCTTCAAGCTCTTGCGCGACGCCGGTATCGCTTGTGCCGCCTACCAAGACCAGACCATCCGCAATCTGGAATGCCGCCGCTTCCAAGTAGACGAAATCTGGAGCTTCGTCTACGCCAAAAAGAAAACCCAGACCGACACCCCCGAAGCCGGCGATGTGTGGACCTGGGTAGCGATCTGCAACGACAGCAAACTAGTCCCCGCCTGGTGGATCGGAGACCGCACCAACGACAGCGGCTTGCCGTTCATGAAAGACCTCGCATCCCGCGTCGCACACCCCATCGAAATAACCAGCGACGGACTGGACGCCTACCTAGACGTCATCGACAACGCGTTCGATGACGGCATGGTCGAACATCGCATCCTCAAACGCAAATACCCCAAAGCCACCACCGCCCGCACCTCATATGTGGAACGGAAGAATCTCACCCTGCGGATGAGCAACCGCCGCTACGCCCGAGCCACCAGCCCCTTCTCCAAGAAGCTCGTCAACCACGCCTACAGCATGAGTCTGTATTTCATGAACTACAACTTCGCCCGCCCCCACCAAACGCTAAAGGGCAAAACCCCCGCAATGGTCGCGGGGGTAGCGGATCATCGATGGACTCACGCCGACATCGTCACTCGGGTGGTAGATTCAAACTGAACCACTACCGAGAATCGCTCGCTCGGATTGGTGATCCACTTCCGTAACCGGGTCGGAGTCCCCTTTGAAAAAGGCGTCCGTCGGCTGATCAATGCCGCTACCACCACTTCGGCCCCCGCCTGAGCCGCCGCCAAACCCACCTCCAAATCGGAAAGCCGTGGCGGGGCTCTTGTCACACCCCCTTCGCTAAAGTTCATCGCCTATGGTGATGCTAACCCCAACCATTGAGGGGACCCTCCAACCCTGTGGACACTTGGTAGGCCACCGAGCAAGAGACAGGTATGGTTGAGACCTGTAATCTTCCGACGGCAGGGTTTATACTCTTTTACGAAATCTCCCCGCCGTCCGGACCTCCGGGTTCGCACTGGCGGGGCCTTTTTTTGGGATTTATATACCTAAGTGGCGGGAAGCCGGCCTCTGACCAAAAGTGTCACAGGCCGCCACTATTCTTCAATATATGGAGAGAATGGGCAAGGGCCCAGGGAAGTTCGAGGTTGCTACCCTCCGCCGTTCACAGGCTCTTGTATTCAGCGAGCAACCCGACAGGATCGCCGCGTCAGTAAAGCAGGATAGTGATGGTGGACGCCAAGATCGACGCCAGCGCTAAGGGCGTGACGGCAGAGTTCAGACGTGAACTCAATCGGATGCTTATGTGGATGGCGGGGTATCACCTGGCTAGCATCGTTGCTATCGTGAGCATATTGTCCTGATGCCTTCTCGGCGAACACCAAGAAGGGCGCATGACGGCTGCGAGTAAACCCTGACCCAAGCGCCCCCGCGGCCATCCGGTGGAGAAGCCGCTTCCTCCGCCGGTCCCTGATACGCCGGAGAACATCGCTCGTGCCGTTCTCTCCGCGCCTCCCAAGAGGGACTGGCGATACCTGGAAAACCGCGGCGAGCACTGACTTATCTTTTGGCTCACGGCGGTTTTCGCCACTTAGGTATATAAATCCCCTTTTTTTGGAAGACTTGGTAGTAAAACAGGTAGTGGTCTTCATCGACTACCAAAACGTATACCACAGCGTCGCGGTCTATGGGATTCGACCAACCACACGCGCCCTCCATTAGAGCTTGCCGAGGTTTGCCTCCCCTCTTCTCTCACCATGGGGTCGTCTGGGTGTGCCGGGAAATCACCTCAAGAACCGCTCGCTCAGACCGGTGGTCCACTTCCGTACCCGGGTTGGAATCACCTTTGAAAAAGACATCGGTAGCCCGGCCCAGCCCAACCGCCACCACCTCAGCCTCCGCCTGGGCCGCTTCCAAAGCAACAGCAAGATCGGAAGAGCCTGCGCCCCAGGGTGGGGCCTGTGTCATCCTCCTTTCGCTATCTTTGGTCATTCATGGCTGATAGAACCTACGAACGACAGGAGCAGGATTTCCGTCGCCCGTGGTACAAAGCGCATCTGCGTCGTTTCGAGCTCGATCGGGAAGCGGTTGAAGCTCAAACTCAATGGCGCAGCGTTGCCAAGTTTTTCGAATTCATAACTGGACGAGACTTGCCAGGTGATCCCTCCGAACGTTCCGAGGCCTATTTGAATCAAATTCGAGACATAGACGAAAACCATGAGCGGTTTGAACAGGTAGCCAGTTGGTGGGAGAAGCACAACCCGATCCTGCTTGATCCCGTGCTCGTTGAGCGTTTTGAGTTCAGGTTGGGCTTTTGGGACGAATCAAGCAGAAAGTGGGATCCCGAATCAGAGGCGGCACGGAGGGCCAATGCTCGGGCTTTGAACAGCGTCGCGCAGCATATAGGCCATACGCTCTGGGGAGTGGTAGCGGTGCTTCTGGAGCGGAAAGTGACACTTGAGATCCCCAAGCGTGGGCAGCGCCCTTGGCACTTGCAGGTTCAATGGCCCGTGCCGGAACAGTATGGGGGGGCACTGCAGCTATTGATCAATAACCTCGGGGCGACCATATGTCTGCGTCCAGGCATTGGCCCACCCGATCGATACGGAGGCAAAGGCACGGAAAAAAGGTGGTACCGCGAGATAATCGAATCCATGTCGGAGTGGGAGAAGCCTGACGACTTCGAGGTGATCAATGTCAGTGGTGGCAAATTCGGTCAGGATCACAATCTTTATGGCCGGATGGGGAGCTTTGTCTATGGGAAATGGTATGACAAAGAAGAATTGACCGATTTGGATCTGCGATCGGAGTTGCAGACCGTTGTCCCCCAACTTCGTCCGGCTTTGGACAAGTGGATGGATCTCTATAGCGGTGTAACCAGTCCGCCGAATGGGAATGGCCCGACGGATCCCCCACTGGACGACACAATAGATCAGTTGGCTGAGGATCTGTTTGTTGACAGGGGATTCTTGAAGGAAATCGTCGGATTGTTGGAGGACAAGAGCCAGGTGATCTTCTACGGCCCGCCGGGGACCGGGAAGACGTTTCTGGCCAAGAGGCTCGCTGAGTGTTTGGCGGCGGATGACTCTCGGCGGGCGTTGGTACAGTTTCATCCCTCAATGTCCTACGAGGACTTCTTCGAGGGATATCGGCCGCAAACCGGTGACGGTGGCGCTATGACCTACAAGCTGACTTCCGGCCCCCTGCGCAGGATCGCCCGGCGGGCGGCGCGGAACCCCGATGATCGGCATGTCATGATCATTGACGAGATCAACCGGGCCAATCTTCCGAAAGTGCTGGGCGAGTTGTTGTTCCTGCTGGAATACCGGGATGACACGGTGCTGCCGCTCTATCGGCCTGCCGAGCCTTTCGGGTTGTGTCCCAATCTGTGGTTTATCGGGACCATGAATACCGCAGACCGATCAATTGCCCTGATTGACGCCGCTCTGCGTCGGCGTTTCCACTTTGTGCCGTTCTTTCCCCACCAGGGTCCCATGGAGGGGCTGTTGGAACGCTGGCTCAGAGCCAACGGCGAGAAGCAGTGGGTGGGGGAGTTGGTGGCGAAGGTGAACGGAAAACTCTCTGAGCTGTTGGGCGGGCCGCACCTGCAGCTGGGGCACAGCCACTTTATGAAGCCGGGTATCAGTGACCACAGGACCGGCAGGCTGGAGATGGTGTGGCGATACACGGTGGAGCCGTTCATCGAGGAGCAGTTTTTCGACGATCCGGATCGGGTCAGGGAGTTCCGTTGGGAAGAAGTGAGCAAACCTTATGTGACCACCACCTCGCCGCCGGACGCCTCGCCCGCAGATTCCCAGTTTGATGAAGACCGAGACCCTGAGGCTGACTGAGTTTCAGACTCGTCGTTTCCGGTTGTCCCGGTCGGTGGCAATGCGGCTCGTTGCCGGCCGCCATACGAAAGTAGCTCCTGATCCCGAACCGGGATGGTGGGAGGTCACCGCCGGCCACTACGTCGGCACGCTGGTGGTGGAGGACCTGCGGATCTACATCAAGCCGAAGATCCGGCTCGAAAACCTGTTCCTGCTCTTGGGGGTGGGCCTGAGGGAGCAGGACTGGATGAAGGCTGCCACCCAGTATGACCTGAACCAGAATCTGCTCCCGGCAGTTGTTTCCTTCTTCACCCGCTCAGCCGACCTATCCCTGCGCAGGGGCGTCTACCGGCACTACCGAGAGGAACGCGATCGCCTGTCAACTATTCGAGGGCGGATCGACACCCCGGCCGAGATGACCCGAGCCGGGATCGTGTACCCGATCGCCTGCCGGTTTGATGAATACACCGCCGACATTGCGGAAAACCGGTATCTGAAAGCGGCCATCCTGAAGTCTCTACGGGTCCCCGGTGTGTTGCCCGAAGATCGTCGTCGGCTCCACCGCCTGCGGATCACCCTCGAAGAGGTAAGCGCGTCGGCCGTAGTGCCCGAACTGCTGGATCGAATCGACTTCAATCGGCTCAACGCCCACTACGAACCCACCCTGCGCCTGGCCAGGTTGCTGTTGGAGAATCTCACTCTGACGGACGACCCGGGTGAAACTCAGGCTGTCTCGTTCATGGTTGACATGAACTTTCTCTTCGAGCGGTTCGTCACCGACCGGCTCCAGCGGTCCCTCCGGGGTCGCCTGGATGTGAGGCCCCAGCATTGGGATCACCTCGGTCGGGGAGGGCAGGTGCCCATTCGTCCCGACCTGGTGTTCCGTCGGCGGGGCGAAAACGCTTTCGTGGGCGATCTCAAGTACAAAATCATGGGGGACAAAGCAGATGCGATCAGCGCCGATTACTACCAGCTGCTCGCCTATCTCACGGCTCTAGATCTGCCGGAGGGCGTGCTGATCTATTGCCGCGAATCGGGCGCCGACCGGCAGAGCTCGATCGCCGTCCGCAATGCCGACAAGGTTCTGCACACCTGGGGTGTGGACCTGTCCGGTTCGCCCGCCGAGGTTGAAGCGGAGGTTGAGAAGTTGGCGGACTGGATAGCCAACCGAGCCGACCGTGCGGTTCCAGTGATGGATCCGACGTTGTCAGTGGCCTCCTGATGGTGGCGTCTGTATTCTCTGCTGGGACCAGTCGAACCATGGAAAAGTCTTCGTTGAGTTGTCGCAACGTGTACACCGGTTTGGGGATTCTCGCCCGAAATCTTCAACTCGACTTGGTCTTCGGCCTGCAAGGTCACATCATCCGGTGGCATTCTTCGCAGCGGCGGTGTAGTTCGATTCCTGTGGGGGAGGAACACGAGGGTCATGGCTCGGTCGAAGGAGTTTCTCGAAACTGGCGCCATGATGCAGGTGACGAGGAGATTTCCAGACCACTGGAAAAACGGAGAGTGTTAGTCTTGGTTAGTAGCGCATGAGGGTCGTAGGAACTGTGAAGATCGTCCTCGGCGCAGTCGGTGCTAGGTAAGACCGAGATGAGCCGCCGCCGCTTCTTCTGGATAATCGCTATCGGCATTGTTGCTGTGGTGGGTTACCTGTTGGGCGGCCAAGACACTGCGAGGTTTCTCGCCCGCATCGCCCGACTCCTGTCCTAAAACCAGACCGAACCGCTCCCGACAGATTCGAGAACATGGCTTCCATTCCGAAAAACTGGCCTGCGTCGTTTCGGTAGGCTGTTCTGATCTGTTCCACGGGTTCAAGTGTTTGCAGTGATGACAACTTGTTAATTGATGCATCATCAGGACCACAATTTCGCTTGACGACCAGCCTGCGAAGCAGGTGAGCCGGGCAGCCGAAACCCGCGGCCTCAGCATGAGCGCCTTCATTTCCAGGATTTTGAAACGATGCTATGAAGCCGATTTCCAGGATTACGGATGGCTACATCCTCCCAGGACTCGGGGATGTGGCGTCACTTCGTGCTCCTACCGAAGCCTTCGGTTTGGCGAGTCGACGTTACTCAGGCCAAACAGGCTGCGTTTGGGAGCTTGAGCTGCTCATCTTCTTCGCGGGGAGCCGCCTAACGTTTGCGGGGGAGGTCGGCGGCTTTCAGTAGGGATCTGTTACGCGTTCAGGCCCAACACGGTTGGCTTCCCATCGGTGGCTTAGCTCAATTCCTGTGGGAGGAGGAACACGAGGGACTATCGGCTCGGTTCGAAGGAGGATCTCGAAACTGGCGCCATGGTGCAGTTGACGAGGAGATTTTCAGACCACTGGAAGTCTGGGTTTGGTATCATTTTCCGTCTGGTGGGTTATCCTGAAGAAGAGATTGAGCGTATCGCCGAATTGGGACGAGACCCCAGCAATTGGCAGCCTGCCGATTCTGGGGCGTGGGAGTTGGGAAGGCGGATGGCGGATGCTATAGCGGACGGATACACCGATGAGGACTGGCGCAGGGTATTGAACAGTCTGAGCCCGTCCAAGGCGGCGAGGGATATTGCTTGTCGCCCGCCGGAGGAGCGCCAGCAGCTCTTGATGCTCATTGACCGCCACCGCAGAGGGGAAGTGGAGCGGCTGTTGGCTGACCTTGCCGCCTAGCCGAGGTAGTTGAAGGAACGAATATACGTAGCTCGGTCGGCTTGTAAGTATGGGGTTACACCTGACGATGTCAGGTTGGTGCTGCAGTATCCCGACCAAGTTGTGAGATTGTCTGATATAGGCGGGAGCGGTACGGGCGAGTCGGACAGGCTGAATGTGATCGTTTATGCCGGATATGATGTCACGGGAAATCCGCTGGTGGTGTTTGTGGACAGGTTTGAGAACATGGCGTTCCACTCCGAACCTGGCCTGCGTCGTTTCGGTTGGCTGTTCTGACTTGATTCCCCGGGTTCAAGTGTTGATGTTGGCGATCACTGTCAGTTGATGCATCATGAAGAGACAATTTCGCGTGACGACCAGCTTGCGAAGCAGGTGCGCTGGGCATCCGAAACCCGCGACCTCAGCATGAGCGCCTTCATTTCCAGAACTTCGAATCGCTGCTTGAAGCCGACTCCCAAGGCTACGATGGCAGATCCCCAGGGTCTAGCGGGGATGTAGCGTCACTTCGTGCTCCTACCGAAGCCTCGGTTTGGCGAGTCGACGTTACTCAGGCCAAACAGGCTTCCCTTCGGAGCTGGAGCTGGTCATCTTCTTCGCGGGCGCCGCCTAGCGTTTGCGGGGGAGGTCGGCGGCTTTCAGTAGGGATCCGTTGGCGTCGAGGATGCCGATCTTGGTGCCGATGGTGGCGGGACTGGCTGCGAACAGGTCGGCTCGGTTGATGACCAGGAAACGGTAGCTCATCAGCGGTCTCAGGCGCTTGACGGTCTTTTTGATCTGCTTGTGGTTGGCGGCGATACCCAACGCGCCTTTGGAGCAGACCAGGTCGGCTTTTCCGGTGGGATCCGGTTCGGCGGACAATTTGTTGATCATTGCCTGCCGGAGTTGGTCTTCGGTCATTCGGGACATTTCTCACCTGGGAGGGTCGGTTACTGTTTCCCCGATCATATAGGGCAAGGGCTCAAATTACCCGCTCAGCCATGCGGTTTTCCAGTATTTCAACCAATGCCCGGTCTGCCTCGCCCAGGTCCAGCACCGACTTCCACCCTCCCGACGCCAGGATGTCTCGCAGTTCTCCCATTCCCTCCACACGGTCGTCGTCTATCGAAAGCCCCGCCACGATCGCGTCGCAGAGGGCGCCCGACGGGAGGCCCCGCCGGACCGCTTCTCGGGCAGGGCTGACCAGGCGCTCGGTGGGTCCCAGCTTCCTCAGGGGATTGCGAGCCACCCGACCGACGGGATCCACCAGGGCGGTGCTCTGGAACCGTTGGAGGTTGTACCGTCCGTAGTCGGCCAACTCTTCTTCGGTCCAATCCTCCAATTGCTCGGAGAGGACGGCTGCCATGGTGATGGCTATCTCCTCCAGTCGCCGTCTGATGGACGGATCGGAAACCGCCTGCGCCACCGTTTCGTGGCCGGCATGCCATCCGAGGAAGGCTCCGGCGGCGTGCAGTCCGTTGACCAGCCACAGTTTTCTCTTGCGGTACAGACCCAGATTGCCCACCAACTCCACTCCCGGCACGCCCGGGTCCCTACCGATCCACGCCTCCTCGGCCACTTTGAAGTCAAAGCGCGCTTCCACCTCCACATCCAGACTTTCCCCGGTGGAACCGGGCACCATCCGGTCGACCAGCGTCTCGGGGAACCCCACTCCCGTCGGGCGGACGCCCATGACACCTTGAACATGTTTTAGGAGCAGGGCGCTGTTGGGGTCGGCGTTCTCGCAGGCCAGCACATTGCGGATGCGACTGTCGCGGCGGGAAAGAGCCGCTGCGACAGTGGGCGCCACGCGGTCGAGTATGCCTGCGCCCACCGCGGTGCACACCACCTCCGCCGATGCCGTGGCGGAAATGGCTTCGTCCGCCGTACCGTTTACTGCCCTGACTCCTTCGATCAACCGGGTGGATCTGCCTTCGGGTCCCACCTCGATCACCCGGTATTGCCCCGCCGTGTTGATTCCGTCCACCAATCGAGGAAAGACATCAACGAAGATCACTTCCCATCCGGCGCGCCCGAACAGCCATCCCAGCAACCCTCTTCCTATGTTCCCGGCGCCGAATACGGCCACCCGTCGTCGGGTCATTCCGGAGAAGCGGCCAAGGTCTCCTTGACATAGTTTTCGTCGGTGGCCACTGCCAGCCGGTCGCACAGGTCCTCGTCGTCCAACACTTCCGCCAGATGCGACATCACCGCCAGATGTTCTTCGCCCACCGCCGCCAATCCGAACACCAGGTAAGCTGTGTCGTCCTCATCACCCCAGGGGATACCCGCGGGGTATTGAGCCAGCACCAGGGAGGTGCGTTTGATAAGGCCCTTGTCCTCGTAGGTGCAGTGGGGAAGGGCGATCCCGTTTCCCAGGTAGGTGGAGATCACCTCTTCTCGGGCCAGCATTGATGCTCCGTATCCCTCTTCCACAGCCCCCAGGTCGAACAGCATTCCTGACACCCGACCTATGGCTTCTTCCATGGTTAGGCCTTTTTCGCCCAGGGAGATGGCCTCCACCGAAGCTACGGACTCTTCCGCCATCGGCTACATCCCCTCCACGTCCTGCCCGGTGGCGAGGTTCTTCACCAACTGGGTCAGGGCCGGGTCTTTCAGAAAGGTCCTGAACGGAACGACGGCGGCGTGAGGCGCAACCTGCTTTACCCGGGCGGCCAGTCCCTGATGGGTTACCACCACATCGGCCTCGGCGGGTATGTCGTGCACCGGCGAGTGGCTGACCTTTACCTTGAGTTTGGCCTTCTTGACCATCTTTTTGAGGGCGTTGGTCACCATCAGGCTTGAACCCATCCCGGCTTCACAGGCGAGAACGATCCACTTGACATCCGACGCCGCCTTTACTACTGAACTCATGTTGTAATCCTTCCGGATAAGAGAGTGGGGAGAGTCTCCCGGGGTAGGAGACGCTCCCCACTTTAATACGGGAGTTGGTTTGGTTTAACCGGCTGGAACGCTTGGCATGGTGCCGATCATATCCTCGGTGCCTTCCGTTTCCTTGACCGGTGAGATCCGCAACAGCAGCGTACCCACTACGAATGCTGCCGCCGCTGCGGCCGCCACACCTAGATAGACCCCTATGTGTTCGCCCCTCGGCGTTACCGCCAGATAGGCGAAGATAGAGCCCGGCGAGGGCGTGGCCGATAACCCCGAGTCGAAAATCACGAAGATGATGTCAGCGAGGATGCCTCCGGCCCAAACCGAGAGAATCATGATGGGATGCATGAGAATGTACGGGAAGTAGATCTCATGGATGCCACCGAAGAAGTGAATGACGATAGCGCCGGGAGCGGACAGCTTGGCCATACCCTTGCCGGCGAACCAATAGGCCAGGAGCAATCCCAGCCCCGGGCCAGGGTTGGTTTCCAGCAGGAAGTGGATCGCCTTCCCTGTTTCAGCGGCCTCCGCTGCGCCCAGCGGCGCGAGGATTCCATGGTTGATGGCGTTGTTCAGGAACAACACCTTTCCGACTTCGATGGGTATATCCGCCAGGGGTAGTAGTCCGGCATCGTTGACGGCGTCAACGACATTTCCGAAGAAGCTGGCGATACCGCCCATGATCGGACCCATGATGTAGCGTCCGATGATCGCCAGAATGGCGCCCAGAATGCCGGCCGAGAAGTTGTTGTAGAGCATCTCGAATCCGACAGCCACCCTGTCCTGGAAAGCCTGGTCGACTTTCATCATTATCCAGGCAGCCAGGGGACCGACCACCATCGCGCCCAAGAACTGGGGTGGGTCACCGGTGGCGCCGCTTTCCAGAGCAAAGTCAGCACCGACAATGATTCCCATAGTGGCAAGGGAGCCCATCACGCCTCCCCTATGGCCATACACCATCTTGCCGCCCGTGTAACCGATTAGTACGGGCAACAGGTAGACAATGATTGGGCCTACCAGCTCTAGCAGATCGTCGTTAGGTGTCCATCCGGTGGGAATGAAAAAGGCGGTGATCAATCCCCAGGCGATAAACGCCCCAATGTTGGGAATGACCATACCCGCCATAAACCCGCCAAACTTCTGTAGACGTGCGAGCATTCTTCCTCCTTTAGAGGGGTATTACGGTATACACCTATAACCCTAGAGGGCGGAGATGCCCCAATGTGGGAAATTCGCGGGTTTTTAGCCAGTCGTGTCAACGACTCCTATCGGGAAGAGCCGAGAATGCGGTACGCCGCTGCCACGGTAGCCGCCGCCACAGCCAGAGCCGGAGCGCTCAGCACCCAGAAGGCGAGGACCCTTGCCAAGCCCGGTTCCCAGAGGTAGAACAAAGCGCCGGCCGGTACAAACAAAACCGCCATGACCAGCACCACGACCAAAAGGCGCATGCGGTTTCCCCTGGTCAGTTCCGCACTCATCGCCAATGACATGAAACCCTTGGTCTTCTTCTCAATGATCAGGAAGGGATAGAAGGTGTAGATCATCAGGACCATCAAACCCGGGATCACCAGGAATACCATTCCCACTGCGACGGTGAACGAGAAGGCGGCCGTTGCCCTTACGAACCCGTCCCGCACCCACCAGTCGTCATCCCGGTCGGAGGAAAGGTCGGCGGACGCCGCCGCCAGTGCGGTGCGGGCGAGAGGCCATCCAACATAGCCGGTCACGAAGAAACTCCCGCACCAGATGAACAAGTAAACCCAGAAGAAGAGAGGGTTGCCTTCCCGCGTGTTCTCGCTGGCCTGCCATATCACCAGGACCACCGCGGGGACGGCCGAGACATAGAGAGAGCGAGCCGTCAACGCGGCGGGAGAGTTGAGAAAGGCTCGGATGCCCTGGAGGAGCACGGTTCCCAGAGGTAGGGGGAGAGGCTTATTGTCAAGCAAGAATGCGACCTTCGGACGGATGATCTTGAAGGCTACCCTAAGGGGACTGTGACTGGAAAGCCGCACCCGGGTGTGGAGTCGGCAATCTCGGCTTTGATGCCTTTCTCGTCGGGACTGGCCGCCGATGGTTACACATTGGAGGTGAGTGTGGCGGGCGTGGGAGGCCTGCGGGTGGAGATAGTGGCGGGACCCGACGCCTGTGAGGAGTGTCTGATTCCCAAGGAGATGTTCGAAGGGATGCTCTCCTCTCGGCTCGGCTCGGAAGGGGTGACCTTTTCGGATTTGACTCTCGTCTATCCCACTGATTGATTTCGGAATCGATGAGAGCCTCATTTTCGCGTTTGGAATTGCCTGCCCGGGGGCTGTTTGATCTTCCGGGGGACGTTGCCTGGCTGAACAGCGCCTATCTGGGCGCCCGGGCCAGGCCGGTAACCGAGGCGGTGGCAGCGGCGGTGAACCGGCCGCTGTCGGAGGTGACGGTCTCGGACTTCTTCAAGCCCGGAAACCGGATCAGGGAATGGGTTGCCCGGCTGGTTGGGGGAGATGCCGAAGGTGTTGCGTTGATACCCTCGGCCAGCTACGGGGTGGCCACCGCAGCCTCCGCCCTGGGGGTAGGGGAGGGCGACCGGGTGTTGATGCTCGAGGAGCAATTCCCCGCCATGGTGTATCCCTGGACCGAGCGAGGCGCTGAGGCGGTCTTTGTGAAGCGACCTTCGGACGACGATTGGACTGCCGCGGTGCTGGACCGCCTGGATGAGACGATCTCGGCGGTGTCGGCGCCGGCCTGTCACTGGACGGACGGGACCCGAGTGGATCTGGAAACGGTGGGAAAAGCAGCCCGCGCGGTGGGCGCTCGCGTGGTCCTGGATATTTCGCAGAGCCTGGGAATGGCGCCCTTCGATGTGGAGAGCATCCGCCCCGACTTTGTGGTTTCTGTGGGATACAAGTGGCTGTTGGGTCCGCCGGGCCTGTGCTATTTGTGGGCGTCGCCGGAGAACCGGGAGGGGAGACCGATCGACGCCAACTGGATGGCCAGGGCGGGAAGCGAAGACTTTTCTCGGGTAAACGAGTACCGCTGGGAGTTGGCTTCGGGAGCAAGACGCTACGACGCCGGGCAGACCTGGAATCTGTGGCTGACCGAGGCGGCCGGTCGCGCTCTGGAGATCGTATCGTCGGTGGGGACCGACCGCTTGTCGGCGTACAGTCAAGGGCTCACCGATTACCTGGCCGAAGAGGCCGCCGCCCTGGGACTCAATGCTCCCCGGTCCGAGTTCCGAAGCTCCCACCTGGTGGGTCTGCGGTTGCCGGAGGGCGCCGATCCGCGTTCGCTGGTGACGGATCTTGCCTCCCGGTCGGTTTACGTATCGGTGCGAGGCAATTCGGTGAGGGTCTCGGCGCACATGTGGAACACCCGAGCCGACATGGATCGCCTACTCGAAGGGTTGGCCGCCTGGCTGAAAGAGTCGCGATGATTTCCCCAAAGATTCATGACGAAACGCTTGTGTTTTGTCTCAGGTCCGTTGCATATTGAATAGACAAACATGAATGCGCGGTCCGGATCGCCGTCATCAGATCGGTCTTGTTCTCGGTCGAGACGCTGGTTTGACAGTGTCCCCGAGAGTGGACTATCTAGCCGAATACTGGTTTGTTTCGGGTTCGGGCAGGCCTGCGCCTGTTCGCACCTTTTGTGACGGTCAGGGGGCGGCGGGTCGGGAGGGGAAACCCAAATTAGGAGGGGGATGCCGCGGGGCAAGAGTGGGAAACCGGATGGTAGGGGTCCGGTGGCGGGTGGGGGATGGTGTCCCGGGTGGGAAGAGTCGGGGGAAGTGGTCTGTTTATTTTCGTTGTTTTATGGTGGGTCGGCGTTTGCGAGGGTAGCGGCTGTTGGGTCGGCGTTTGCGGGGGTAGCGGTGGGAGGTGGGTTGGCGGGGTGGGTGTCCCCATTGGGTGGGTGGTCGGCGGAGGGTGTATCTTCCTGCTGGTGACTGGTGGATTGTCCAGTTTTGGTCGTGTATTTTGTGGTGGCATCTGCTGCATAGCAGGACGAGGTTGTCGATGTTGGTGGGGCCTCCGTCGGCCCAGTGGACGATGTGGTGGGCCTGGCACCAGGCGGCTTTCGCTCCGCACCCGACACAGTGTTGATCGCGGGCGATGAGCGCAGCGCGTTGGGCCGGGCTGGCTTTGCGTCTGGCTCGTCCCAGATCCAGGGGTATCGACGACCCTGAGAAGATGGCGGGCAGGATCTGGGCGTCACAGGCCAGTTCCCGCAGCGTCTTGGCGGGAATGGGAGTCCCGTCCCCCAGGCGGGCATCTTTCAGTTGTTGATTGATGGTGTCGTAGTCGGCGATCAGCAACAGGCGCACATCCTGCGACCGACCGTCTTTTCCTTCCCGAGTAAGAAGTTCGGCCAAAGCGTCGGCCATTCTCTGACCTGATGTGGCCCGGTCCCGGGGGTCTTCTTTGTGCCATAGTTGTTTCATCATGTGTGACACGGCCGTTTCCACCCGGGCACCGGTGACCGGGTCGAAACGTCCGTACAGGACGGTCATCCCGTCGTCTTGGTCGGTGGTGATCCTGGCGAACCGATGGGACCGCTGATGCTCCAACTTCGACACACCATCATCCCGGGCACGCTTCTGTTCGTGTTTGCGGACCGTCGCCGCGAACTTGTCCGGAGACTGGGAACGAGCATCATCCAACAACTCGTCTTCTGCTATGGTTCCCCGCTGGTTGGCACCAGCGAGGATCCGCGCGTTGTCGTGGGAGATCTCCCCCGCGCGAAGCCCTTCCCGCGTTTTTGGTAGTTCCTCCAATGCTCGGGCGGTCTCCACTTCCGACCGGGCCCGTCTACGGCCTAGCAGGCCGTCGGTTTGTAACACCGTTTCCACCACCTCGGTGCCTTCCCGGCGGCGCAACTCCGACACAATCTCGGCGCGGATCGCCGCTGCCTGGTTCTGAACACGGACAGTGGACTTCAACCGCTTGCGCAACTGCTCCAACGAAGCCTCAGAAACCGGCAAAGAAGGCACCAACAAACGCACCCGATTGGCCACCGAACCGTTCATGTCTTTTCTGTTCATGCATACCAGTATGCACCAGAGGTGTGACAAACAACACCACATAACACCAAGTTGTCAAAACAAACACTAAAAGAACACTCGGATACCGGAAGGCATCAATCGCTGATGACGGAGCTGGCTTCTTGATCCGTGTATGTCTCGGTACGGGGCAACTCGGTGAGAGTGTCAACTCACATCTGGAAAACTCAGGCGGACATGGGTCGGCTCCTCGGAGGGCAGGCAGTCCGGGCCATACAGAGCGAACATTGAACTGCTCGTTACGAATGCGGTGTGATCCGGAACTGGTGCTTTGGTCTCCACCTCTGCCACCGCGCTGTCGGCCTGTGAAGAAGTTCGCCGTGGCGTCCAAAAGGGATGGTGACAGTGAGTTTCTTCCAAAAGCGCGGACAGCATCAAGACCCCGAGAAACGAATCGGTAGGGATGTGTCGACTATGTGACCGCACCTACACCCGTGCCGGCATGTCTCGGCACATCACAGATTGTCGCCGGAGAATCACCGGGGGAGCGGCAAAGAGGGTACCTGCTTTTCACTTGAAAAAGTGGATGAGTACAACACCCACTACTGGTTGCATATCGAAACGCCCGCAGTGACGACCTTGCAGCGCTTGCTCTTTCTTCGTCGGATATGGTTCGAGTGCTGTGGGCATCTGAGCCAGTTCGAGATCGGCGGGGGTCGTATACATGGATGAGCAGAAGTCAGTGTCCCTGAGCAGGGCGCTCCGGGATGGTCTCCGGCCTTGGATTCGGAAATGTCATCTTGGAGAGATTCCGAGTAGCCCGGGCGATCCCGTCGAGTCTGGCGCTCCCATCACACCGATGTCGTCCCCCGCGGACAATCCCGATAGTCAGGCGAAACGGAGCCGGTTTCCTCCCGGGACAGCCCCGATTTCCAGGGTGAACCGCCCCGGCCTCGGTGCGTTTCTCTCAGGAACCGTATGCGGCTTGGCCGACTTCCACAAGGCGTCTCCGAAGCTCTTGAACGGTTTCACTCGCTCCATGCGAACCGGTCAGAATACCCCGAGATCCACCGTGGAGGTGTCCGCTTTCTGGGCAGACTAACGCGCAGGGTGCGCACTATGATTGAGGCCTGATGGATGCCCGCGATGTTGCCTCTATGACAGTGGATGCCATAGAACTCATGGACGGGCGGATGTCCGAACGGCTTGATCGAGTGGACGCTCGGCTCGACCGGATGGAGAATCGGCTCGACCGGATGGAGAATCGGCTCGACCGGATGGGAACTCACATTGACGCTCGGCTCGACTACATCGACGAGAATCTGGATCGGATCATCGACCGCTTGAACTGAACCGCGTCCGGGAAAGGTCGGTCGTCCATCGTCTGCGAGGAAGAGGGTTTTGGGGATGTCCTTCATGTTTCTCCCTCTCTGCGACTGATGTGAATACCGCACATGATGCGGTCTGATCGGTGTGACATGACCTATTCGAGGGGTCTCTGGATCAAGAGATAGATTTCGCCGTCTACCTGACGAGGCCCCAATCTCCTTGCCGGGCGGACAAACGCGCAGGGTGCGCACTATGATTGAGGCCTGATGGATGCCCGCGATGTTGCCTCTATGACAGTGGATGCCATAGAACTCATGGACGGGCGGATGTCCGAACGGCTTGATCGAGTGGACGCTCGGCTCGACCGGGTGGAGAATCGGATCGACCGGATGGGAACTCACATGGACGCTCGGCTCGACTACATCGACGAGAATCTGGATCGGATCATCGACCGCTTGAACTGAACCGCGCCCGGGAAAGGTCGGTCGTCGATCGCCCCGATCAGCGGCGGGCTCTGATCCTCCACTCCTCGAAGGCGCCACTCTCATCAACCACCAACGCCCGGCTCCACATGTTCACCGTGGCGCAGGCGTGATTGGGGACGGTACGCACCATGTCACCCACTCGGAGAATCTCCACGCCCGGTCCACTCAGAAAACCGTGCTCCTCGTTGGCCTTGAAAAATGCGATGTCGGCATAGGCGCCGTCGGCGGCCAGAACCCTTCCGAAGCCGGCCCCGGAGGTCGGGCCGTCGGAACTCATCGATTTGCTTCCCGCGTCGATGATGGCCTCACCGGGTCTGGGGGTGCTGACCACCCGAGCGGCCACGGTTAGAGCGCAGCCCGAGAGGTCGGTACTTCCTATGGTCACCTGATTGGCGTCGTTGAACACATAGGTTCCGCAACGGGCTTCGGTGATTCCCGGGATGGTAGGGGTGGAGGTCGACCCCGGTGTGGATCCGACTGACACCACTTTCACTTCGAATCCGGCCATCCGAAGAGCCTTCGCCGTTCCCACAATGGTCTGCCCCGCCGATCGGCCCGCGTTCTCCAGCCCCGTCCGGTCGGTCCAGTAGCCGCTCAGATGCCCTTCGTGGGTGATGATGCCCTCCAGTCTCAGGCCATCCAGCCCCTCCAGTTGTCTTGCCAAGTCGACCGCGTTGCCGGGAGCAACCCCCGCCCGGCCCAGTCCGGTGTCAACCTCGATCAAGTAGGGAATCTCCACCTCCGCAGCCTGGGCGGCTCGGGCCAGCGGGGCTGCTGCTCCCAGGGAGTCGAGCGCCACCCGCACCCGTCCCCGCCGGTTGGCTTCCACTGCAAAGGCGACTTTGGGATATCCCACTGGTTGATGGGCCCAAGTGATGTCTGTATACCCGTTGTCAAGCAAACATTCAACCTCGGCCGGGGTGGCGCAGGTGAAACCGACGCAGCCCGCCCGGCTCTGCATGTGAGCCGCTTCAACCATTTTGGAAGTCTTCCAGTGGGGGCGTAGTGCCACACCCAGATTCTTCATCCGTTGCGCCATCTCCGTGACATTGCGTTGCATGACCACCCTGTCGATGACCAGGGCGGGAGTCGGCTGGTGACGAAGGGTGTCGTCGATCATTGGTCGGCTTCCAATTCGCTGTGCAACGCGACCAGCCGGTGCTTTTGCACTTTTCCGGTTGCGCCGCGAGGGAGCCGGTCGGCAAGGATCAGTCGTTTGGGTTTCATGTGGGAAGCCAGTCGGTCACTCACCCACCGGCCTATGTCCTCCAGCGTCGGGCTGGGGCCGGGGCGGGGAACCACCACCGCCGTCACGGCCTCGCCCCAATGGCGGTCGGGCAGGCCGATCACTGCGATCTCCGCCACCTGGGGATGATGGGAGAGAACATGTTCAATCTGCGGGGGGTAGATGTTGACGCCCCCGCTGATAACCAGTTCCTTGAGCCGTCCCGACAGGTACAGGTAACCCTGCTCGGTGTGATAACCCAGGTCTCCGGTGTGGAGCCAGCCATCCCGGATGGCTGCTTCGGTGGCCTGAGGTTGTTTCCAGTAACCCGACATCAGCTTTGGAGTGCGGATCAGCAATTCGCCCACCTGTTCAGGTTCGGTGTCCCGGCCTTCACGGGTGGCGATCCTTATATCCACTCCCACCATGGGACGGCCGATGGAGAGCCCGCTTGAAGTGATGCCGATCCTGCGTTCATGGTCCTCGGCGCCCAAAGCCGCGCACGCCGCGGTGGCCTCGGTTAGTCCGTACCCGTGATAGAGACCGCAGGGCAGAGATTCCATCATCCTCTCGACCAGATTGGAGCGGGTGGAAGCCGCGCCGTACAGCAACAGTCGCATGGAACGAAACAGGTCGGGATCGAAACCGGGAGAGTCAAGGATTCTCTGCAACTGGGTGGCAACCATGATGGTGGTGGTCACTCCTGTAGCGGAGATGGTTCGCATCGCATCGTCGGCGTTGAACGAAGGGAGCACCACATGGGACTGTCCATCCACCAGCATGGTGATCACCCGCAGTCCCGCCGAGGCGTGATAAAGAGGGGTAGCAGACAGGTACACGTCAGTCGGGACAAGCCCCTGGGCGACGGCCGTCACGAAGGCATTGAAGGTCAGAGCCCGCTGGGACAGGCACACCCCCTTGGGATCTCCGGTGGTGCCGCTGGTGTAGATGATCAATGCCGTGTCCTCGGGTCGGGCTTTGTGGGGAACCGGATGAGACGAGGACAGCATTTGGCGGTATTCGGAGCTTTCATGTTCAAGCACGGCCATCCCAGGGTCCCCGGCCCGCGCCACCAACTCTGCGTATGCCGCTGCGACGATGGCGGCCCGGGGATCGGCGTCGGCCAACTGTCGGGCGACCTCGGCCGGGGCCAGCCTTGTCGAGAAGGGAACGGCGGCGGCGCCCAGCCGGGCGGCGCCCAGATAGGCGTCGAAGAACGCCAGTCCCGCGGGAGCCATCACCGCCACTCGGTCGCCCCTTCGCACGCCGAGCCGTCTCAGGGCGCCCGCCACCTGCTCCACCCTGTGGGACAGTCGGGCGTAGGTGAGCGACGGCCCCCCCACTATCCGCACGGCACACCGTTGCGGATACAGACGAGCCGACCGGTCGAGGAGATCGGTTACCAGAGAGACCATGACCCTCCGAATTGCCTTCCTGCCATTTCAGGTATGCACACCGAGTCGGCGTCTTTCGAATTCGATAATGCGACGTTCCTGTTCGGCCTGGGTGCCAGCTGTCCGAATGTTGTCTCCGTCGGTTGTGTCCACGGCCTGTGGTGTCGCCTCCTTCATGGCGCTCTTTCGGGCGTACTCGGCGAAGAGTACGGATTTGCGGGACAATATTTCCCGCATGTGTTCGTCGACACTGTTCTCGGTAAGCAAGCGATGAACCTGTACGGGTCGGACTTGTCCCATACGGTGACACCTTGCGATAGCTTGCTCTTCGACGCTCGGTTTCCATTGAGGTTCGGTCAGGATGACAACCGAGGCCGCCTGAATATTGAGCCCTACGCCGCCCGCTTCGATTTGACTGACCAGAACCCCTGGATTTGGGGCGCGGGAAAATTCGTCCAACAGTTTTTGGCGATTAGGTGCCGACACACCGCCGGTTAGAGGTCCGAACGCGTCAGATCCGAGGACTTTGAATGTTCGGTCAATGACATCGCGAAAAAACGAGAAGACCACGGTCTTTTGGTTGTTGGCCATGGCTTCTTCGACAATCTCAAGTAATCTACTCAGTTTTGGAGAATCCGAGGGACGGTCTGTAAGGAAAACCGCGCGTCGCATAGCCATGAAGTTCCCGGTGGATACGGCTTGTCGATACCTCTCAGCGGAGTGTCCGCTCAGTTCCAACCAATCCTCCACTTCGATCTTGTCCGGAAGTTCGCTCAGGACATCCTCCTGGTTGCGCCTCAGATAGACGGGTGCCACCGCCTTACGAAAAGTGTTTGCTCCGGTAATGGTGTCGGCAGTGCTTATCGTCGCGGCCATAGCGGGACGAATATGGTCTATCAGCACGCGGAACTCGTCGACACGGTTTTCCATCGGGGTTCCGCTCATCAGCAGGTGACGTTTCGACTGGGCAAGCAGAGACCGGACGTTCTTGGTTCGCTTCGTATCGGGATTCTTTACGTAGTGGGCTTCATCGATCACCGCCACCGCGATCTCGACATTGGGAAGGTCAAGAGATCCGAGGGTGTCGAAAGTAGTGATGGCCACGCCTCCTTCAAGAGCCCATTGTCGGAGAGAGCCTTCCCGATTGAAGCCGTGGAGTCGCCATGTTCTACGGAGGCGAGTGTGGCTGATTATCTCACGTTCCCAGTTCGCCAGCACGCTGGCCGGACAGACCACGAAGGAATGCATGGCTCCTCCCGAATGCAGATGGCACATAACGGCCAGAGCCTCGATCGTCTTGCCCAAACCCATCTCATCCCCCAGGATGGTTCGCTCCTGAACCAGTGCGTATCTGGCGCCGAAGGCTTGGTAGCCCCTCAATGAGGCTGTGAGTAGGCGTTTGTCCAGGCTGAAGGCGTTTACACGATCAACGATCTCTTGGGGCAGGAAACCCTGGGAGGCCTCCTCCTGCGGTTCCTGTTCCCCGATCTCGTCGAGGAGTCCGTTGTAGGTTATGGGTTCGGCCATATAGTCATCCCAGATCCCACGGAGATCGTGTTCCCAAAAGGACAGCCGTTGATTGATGGCCTTCATTTCTTCGGTTAGGGCAATAGTGCCCGAACTGCTCAAGAGTCCAACCAGATTCTCAAACGCTGCTCTTGCCCTGGCTGTTCGTTTTCGTCCGGCGAAGAGTCGCAGGATCCGTCGGCAAAGGAGGCCTGCCATTTGGGTGAACTCCTGGATAGCGTGATGCAATTCCTCCAATCGGGGACGCGCCGGCATGATGTGTCGGCGGGCGATGTTCAGAGCACTCAACCGAGAGAGAAGGTGTGTTTGTGTCCCCGGACGGTTCTCCACATCGAAACGGACTCTCCAGTCCCTACGAAGAACCTCTTCGTACTCGGCGGCGGCGGAAAGGATTCTCGTTGAGGTGCGGGAACCGACGCCTCTGATGGAGTCGAGTCCATATCCTGCTCTCTGAGCGGCCCCTACTGTACGAATTCCTGCCGACTTGACCGCCTTCAGTCGGATCGGACGAGGCGCAACCCTTTTGATTTCTTCAATCGGCGTCACGGACAGGTGTCGGCTCACAGAGCTTTCCCGTTCTTGGCTGTAGGCATCAAATGCCTTTCGTTCGGCGGATTCCAAAGTAGCGAGAAGACCTGCCGCTTCCCTCGCGATCTGCTGGGCTTCTGAAACTGTTTTCCTCGCCTCTGCAATACCAACAGGACGGCGACCCTGGACATGCCGGGGATCGTATTTGCCACGGGGTGGGGAGGGGGAAACCATTTCGGTTTTGGGATTGTATCGAATCAGGGAATGCCGTGCGCAAAAACCCGTTGCCGAAAGTCCCGGAGGTGCGTCAGGTATGAGCCATTGCCAAGATGTCTGCAGTCGAGGTCATCCCTCTTCGGTCTGCCATCCCAGGTTGGAGAGGAGTACGATCCCGCTGCCGATCAGAAGCGCCGGGGGGTTGGCGATAGTGACGTCTACGAAGAGCCATATCCAAAGCATCTGGAGGACAGGGGTGAAGAACATGATGCGCTGGACGCTCAAACTGGAGGTCACGTACATGGAGAACCGGTAGCTGAGTGACCCCACCATGTTGAAGATTCCTATCAGGCTGAAGAAACCGACGATGGTCCAGTTGATGTCGAAGGCGTTTTCGGTCGGCGGGAAGAACAGGGCGCTTCCTGCCAAGGTCAGGGGGAGGGCGAGCACCCGTGCGGCCACGGCCGCAAAGGTGGAGTTCCATGCCAGGTCCATGGGGTCGTCTCCGGGCCACCCCATTATGCGTCCCAGCGAGATGGTCCCCCACAGACTTGCGACGCCGGTGGCGGTGCCGACAAACGCAACCGCTACACCGAGCCAGTGGAGGGTTCCGATCTCGCCGGTCTCCGACCAGATGACCAGGGCGGCGCCCAGGAAAGCAAGGGCCATCAGGCCCCAGTGCTTACCGCCAATGACGTGCGGCGAGGTGCGGTCGCCTGTGGATATCTTCCTGCCCAGTCGGGCCGCCATCCACACATTTCCTATAAAAGCCAACTGGAAGATGATGGTCACCACCAGCGGGTCGATCAGAGTGGCCGCCCACACCCAGAAAGCCAGATCGACCGCGAATCCGATCGCCATCCAGAACGCCGGCGTTCGCACCACTTCCAGGGGATTGTGAATGCGTATCGGTTCTCCGGTGTCTCCCCAGTAGTACAGCAGCTTGCCAGCCTTCTCCTTCCAGTTCTTGTTCTTGGTCTGTAGCACGAAAAGCACCGGCGCCAACCCGGCCGCCTGGAATACGAACGACCAGGAGCGCCACACGAAGGGGTCGTCGCTGACATGGGTGTAGAGATAGAACAGAGGCAGCCAGGAGAGCCCGACAACCGCGCTCACCGCCCACAACGTCCCCTTGATGGTTGGGTTCACCGCTCGAACGATCCTGTTCTCTGGTCTGGTGGAGCTGGCGACACCACTCTGTCGGGCTGCCGCTGGCGCGCTTCGTGCCCTTGGAGGTTAGCTTTCCGGTGAGGCCCCTGTGCGGGGAAGCGGGCCTCTCTGTGGCAGCTGATACCGGGGGGCGATTTCAACCGGATTTGGTCTGCCAGCCCAGGTTGGAGAGGAGCACGATTCCGGCGCCGATCAGGAGCGCCACGGGGTTGGCGATGGAGACGTCGGCGAAGAGCCAGATCCAAAACATCTGGAGGACCGGGTTGAAGAACATGATGCGCTGGACGCTCAAGCTGGAGGTCACATACATCGAATACCGGTAGCCGAGCGCGCCCACCGCGTTGGAGAGTCCCATGAGGGTCAGCAATCCCAGGGTGGACCAGTTGATATCGAAGTTGTTGTCGGTCGGCGGGAAGAACAGGATGCTTCCGGCCAGGGCGAGGGGAAAGGCGAGAATCCGTCCGCCCACCGCAGCTAAGGTGGCGTTCCACACCATGTCATGGGCGGACCCGCCGGGCCATGCCATGAGGCGTCCGGCGGAGACGGTTCCCCAAAGACTGCCGACCGCGGTGGCGGCGCCACCGAACGCCAAGGCTATTCCCAACCAGTTGATGGCTCCGACTGTGGCGGTCTCCGACCAGATGACCAGGGCTGCCCCAAGGAAGGAGAGCACCATCAGCAGCCAGTACTTTCTGCTTATGACATGGGGGGACGCCCGTTTTCCGGTGGAAATCTTCCTTCCCAGCCTGGCTGCCATCCACACCATGCCAATCACCAGTAACTGGAAGATGACGGTCACCACCAGCGGGTCGATCAGAGTGGCCGCCCAGACCCACAAAGCCAAGTCGAGAGGGTAGGAGATCACCATCCACAACGCCGGAGTTCGCAATACCTCCATGGGACTTCGAACTGGGACCGGTTCTCCGGTGTCTCCCCAGTAGAACAGGAGTTTTCGGATCTTCTCCCGCCAGTTCCTATTGGTGGCGGGAATCAGAAGGAACAGCGGCGCCAGGGTCAACGCTTGGAAGACGAACGCCCAGCAGCGCCACACGAAGGGGTCGTCGCTGACATGGGTGACGAAATACAGCAGTGGCAACCAGGAACCGGTAACCACCGAGCCCACGGCCCACAGAGTTCCCTTGGTGGTTGGGTTCACCGATCGAACGATCCCACTTTCCGCTCCGACTCGCTAGGGGCTGGCGACAGGTGACCGCGGAGGGCAAACCATGGCGAGCCTTTGTCCATTCTCAGAGGTTAACTGTGTTGTCGGCGGGTTGGGGAGCGGGCCGTCATGAGAAGCGGTGTGTGCAGCGGGGACCCGCAACAGGAAGCTGAGATGTCCGCGTCCAGGTCAAGTCGTTTCGCTCTGCCAGCCCAGGTTGGAGAGGAGGACGATCCCGGTGCCGACCAGGAGCGCCACGGGGTTGGCGATGGAGACGTCGGCGAAGAGCCAGATCCACAGCATCTGGAGGACCGGGGAGAAGAACATGATCCGCTGGACGCTCAGACTGGAGGTGACATAGAGGGAGTAACGGTGGCTGAGTGCTCCGGCCGCGTTGAAGGCTCCAACCAGACTCAGAAAACCCAGCGTGGTCCCGGTGAGTTCGAAACTCTTGTCCGTCGGCGGGAAAAACAGGGCGCTTGCGGCCAGGGTCAACGGCAGGGCGAGAAACCGTCCGGCCACTGCCGAAAAGGTAGCGTTCCATACCAGATCGTTCGGGTTGCTGCCGGGCCACCCCATTATGCGTCCGGTGGAGACGGTTCCCCACATACTGGCGGCCGCGGTGGCTGCGCCGGCCACAGCCACAGCTATTCCCAGCCAATTGAGGTTTCTGATCGTTCCGGTTTCCGACCAGATAACCAGGGCGGCGCCCAGGAAAGAGAGGATCATCAGTGCCCAGTGCCTCCCGCCTATGACGTGCGGAGAGATTTGTTGTCCGCGGGATATCTTCCGGCCTAGCCTGGCCGCCAACCACACCAGTCCGATCAGGGCCAACTGGAAGATGATGGTGACCACCAGCGGGTCGATCAGGGTTGCCGCCCACACCCAGAAGGCCAGATCGAGAGCGAAGGAGACCACCATCCAAAACGCCGGCGTTCGCACAACCTGCACGGGACGTCGGATGCGCACGGGCGTTCCTCTCTGTTCCCAGTAGAACAGCAGCCGGCGGGCCTTCTCTCTCCATTCCTTGTTCCTGGCCGGTAACAGGATGAACACTGGGATCATCGCCACATTCTGGAAGATGATCAGCCAGGAGCGCCACACGAACGGATCGTTGCTGACGTGGGTGAATAGATAGAACAGGGGCAACCAGGAGCCGAAAGCCACGGCGCTCACTGCCCAAAGCGTCCCCTTGATGGCGGGGTTCATCGGCTGAACGATCCCGTTCTCCGCCTGGGCTTTGTGGAGGATATTGACGCTTTTGCCCGATGCGCAACGGCAAACCCAGCTCTGTCCATTTTCGGAGGCTAGCTTTACGGGGTCCTATGGGATGGGAGATCGGGGACTCCTGGGCTTTCTGAAGGCATATTCAGGGCAGGTCGGCGGGTGAGAAGGAGCATCGTTACCATGCCCGAGTATTAGCCAAGAAGAGCGGAAGACCCGTAACTGCCATATGGTATGAGGTTTGCCTCGGAGGTGGGTGATGATTTTCAAGTCGATTGATCACATCGGGATAACGGTGACGGACCTGGGGGTGTCGGTTCCCTGGTGGAGTCATTTCCTCGAGTCGGAGCCCTTCATGCAGGGCACCTGGGTGGCGGCGGAGATCGACGATTACGTGGGCGACATCGTGGGTTATCCCGATTGCGACATGTCGGGCGCCTTCTGGGCGCTTCCCGGGGGCACCGTGCTGGAGATGCTGCAGTATCACAATCCTCCGCCCGGGAAGGTGGACATGGCGACGTACAACGCGGGGAACACCCACATTTGCCTGGAGACACGGGACATCTACCGCGACTACGAGCGTATGCGAGGACGGGCCGAGTTTCGCTCATCCGAGCCGGTCCGTTGCGCCTGGGGCAGGTATGAAGGGGCTCTAACCTGTTATCTCCGGGACCCCGATGACATCTCGATCGAGTTGATCCAGTTCGGAGAGGAGGGAAGACCCTTCCAGGTCGAAAGCCCATACGCCGACCCTTACCGCTAGTTCTCCCTGCATCCGAGATGTCAGGCGGGCATGGCATTACCGGGAGGCATCCGGAAACACAGATGAGCAGGAAAGCCCGACCGATCCGGTGGAGTGTGATTCCCATCATCGTGGCGGTGCTGGTCGCAGCCTTCCTGACCTTGCAGGGGGGCGGGGAAGATCTCAGGCTGGTGATCCTCCACCACAACGACGGAGAGTCGCATCTGGTGCAGGCAGGGGCCGACCTTCCCGACTTCGGCGGGGTGGCTCGTTTCGCCACCCTGGTGCACGATGTGCGATCGGAAGCGGAACAGGAGGGAGCAGCGGTGGTGACTCTCTCCTCGGGCGACAACATTCTGAGCGGTCCGGAACTGTCGGCCAGCCTCACCGGGGAGGGCCCGTTCTATGACGCGATCGCCCTCAAACTGATCGGCTACGACGCCCTTACCATCGGCAACCACGAATTCGATCAGGGTCCCGATCTGTTTGCCAGGCTGGTGGAGGAGGTCGGTAACGCTCCCTTTGTCAGCGCCAACCTGGACATGTCGGGGGAGCCGGCCCTGCAGGCCCTGGTGGAGCAGGGAAGGATCGCTTCTTCGGTGGTCGTCACCAAGCAGGGACGGAGGATCGGGATCATCGGCGCCACCACCCCGGATCTGCCTTTCCTCACCAGCCTTCGCAACGTGACCGTCGACGCCATGGTGACCGAGGTCGTCCAGGGCGAGATCGACCGCCTCACCCGGGAGGGGATAGACATCATCATTGTGGCCACCCATCTGCAGTCTCTCCAGGGTGAGATCGATCTGGCCGCCGGTCTCACCGGGGTCGACGCCATCGTGGCCGGGGGCAGCAACGCGCTGCTGGCTGATGAGACCACTTTGCTCCTGCCCGGCGAGGGTGATCCTGTCGGTCCCTACCCGCAAACGGCCACCTTGGCGGACGGGCGCCCCGTGGCATTGGTGACCACGCCGGGTGACTACACGTACCTGGGCCGGTTGGTCCTCGACATTGATGCCCGCGGCAATGTCATCGCAGTGGAGGATGGCAGCGGCCTGGTAAGGGTGGCGGGTGGCGCCGAACCCGATGCCGTGGCGCCGGACCCGCAGGTGCAGTCGCAGGTGACCGAACCGGTGGTGGCTGCATTGCAGGAGATGGCCGGCACGGCGGTCGGCATGACTGCGGACCCGTTGGACGGGCGGAGGTCTCCCGGGGTCAGGACCATGGAGACCAATCTGGGCGACCTGGTGGCCGACGCGCTGCTGTGGGATGCTCGTCGGCTCGCACCGGACTTCGGCGCGCCCTTTCCGGATGTGGCGCTCATGAACGGGGGAGGGATCCGCAACGACTCCGTTATTCCACCCGGCCCGGTCACCGAGTCGGACACCTTCGACATCGTTCCTTACAGCAATGTTCTGACAGTGGTGGAGGATGTCTCCGCGGCGCAGTTGAAAGTGCTGTTGGAAAACGCCGTGTCGCGTGTCGAAGAATCGGCAGGCCGGTTTGTTCAAGTGGCGGGCCTGCGGTTTGTCTACGATCCGGAAGGGGTTGCGCAGGTCATCGAGGATGATGCGGTGGTGGGTGCCGGTGAGCGGGTGCTCCTGGTCGAGTTGGACGACGGGACGGTCCTGGTGCGCGGCGGAGAGGTGGTGGAGGGCGCTCCCAACGTGACGGTGGCGACGGTGGACTTCCTGGCCGACGGTGGCGACCAGTACCTGTTCGGGAACGGGAGACAGGCCCGGCTCGGGGTCGTGACGCAACAATCGTTGGCCATCTACCTCCGAGATGCCTTGAACGGGATAATCACCCCCGAGCGTTATCCCGAGGGCGGCGCCGGCCGCATCGCCACCCCCGACGCGGTGTTCGCGGGCGTCCGCTCCAGCGCTCCCGGGTGACTTTGGTAATGCGGCGGGTCTTCGCAGCCTTCGAACTCAGGGTCGGAGATCACTCGCCGGCTTGCATTGGCCGAGGTGGAAATCTGAGAATCTGAGGGGGTCGCCGGCAGCGGCTGGACTTGACGGGGAGTGGCCGTTGTCGAGATCGTCTCTGCATCCGGGGCGAAGGGCCGCAGCAACCATCCCTCGGGATGCAGAGCGCGCCGGCGGGCTCACCAGAAGACGATGGCCGGAAACTGTGTGAAGGCGATGTCCCTGGTGACCAGGGTCAGTCCTTCCAACTCGCTTTGAGCGGCCAGCATCCGATCGAACGGATCCCGGTGTTCCACTGCGTAGCCGCCCGCTCGCAGACTATGAAAGTGGGTGATGGCGAGATGGTGAAAACCATCGGCTGCCACGAGTTCGTGGAAGCGACTGACGGCGCCGGGGGCGTGCTCGATACGTCCCAGTCTCCACAGCGTGGAGATCTCCCAGGCGCTGGCAGCGCTGACGTGAACCTCGGCGCCGGGGTCGGCTATCGCCTGCCGGGCCTCGTCGGAGAGGCTGTCATCGTCGGTCCACCACCAAAGCAGGGTGTGGGTGTCCAAGAGCAGGCGCGTCAACGACCCTCCCAGGCGTCCAGCACCGCCTCGGGCAACGGCAGGAGAATCTCGGGGCCGACGTACTCCCCGGCCAGTCGTCCGGGCCGGCGGGTCGTCGGAGACGGCGGTAGAGGTCCCAACAGCGCGTAGGGTTTCCCGGCCTTTGCTAGGACGATCTGTTCTCCGGCATGGGCGCGTTCCATCAACCTGGACAGGTGTGTTTTGGCTTGGTGCACATTCACGGTGGCAGTCATGTCGGGCCTCCTGTTCCTGTCAAACGGAATTATAGACTAAGTCCGATGACTAAGTCCCAGCGGCTTCATCCTCGGCCCGGAGTCCTCACCGGTTTGAGATCGCTCGCCGGCACGCATTGGCTGCGGTGGTGATCTGAGAATCTGAGAGGGGTTCGCCGGCAGCGGCGAGGCAAAAGCGCCGGCGCGAGACCGAGGTGTCTAAACGCGGCAGGTGGGAGGTCGATCAGTGTGTTTGCAGGTCGGCGCACAGATCGTTGAAGGAGTCGTCGTGGTCCGCCGTGGCTGCTCCCAAACCCGGCCATGCCATGGGTCCGATACACGGGGAGTCCTCTGGATCGCTGAGATCCGAGGTTCTCAGGCGGGGGTCAGCCTGACAGTGACGTCAGCGGGGGAGCGGAGGGAGTACCCGGTCATGGGAGGTGGCCCGTTCACCCATTCCGCCCAGCGCACCCGGTCCATGAAGCGGTTGATCACCACCTCCATCTCCATCAATGCCAAAAGCGACCCGGTGCAGTGGTGCTTGCCGGCGCCGAAGGGGAGGATGTCCGAGCGGGGAGTGAACTGGCGGAAGGCGCTGTCGGCGAACCGATGCAACTGGAATTCCTCGGGGTTTTCGAAATGGGTCTCGTCCCAGTTGGCCGACCCCAGCAGCACCATGATCTTGTGGTCGGCCTGCACCTGCACCCCGGCCAGTTCGGTGTCGACCTTGGCCTTGCGGACCAGTGCATGGGCGGGAGGGAGATAGCGGAGGATCTCGGCGCAGGCCCTCTGCACCAGGCCCCGGTCCTCTCTGATCTCCTCCCATAGATCCCGGTCGGAGAACAGCACCCACATCAAGTTGGACAAACCCCGCGAGGTGGTTTCCACCCCGGCGGCCAGGAGCAGCGAACAGGTGGAGGCAATCAACTCGGTGGAAAGCCGCTCTCCTTCGATCTGGGCCTGGCACAGTTCCGAAAGCAGGTCGTGGGTGGGATGGCGGCGTTTTTCGGCGATGATCGGGTTGAGGTATTCGCCCAGGGCTTCTCGAGCTTCGATGCCGTTGCGGGTGATCTCGGGATCGTTTCTGATGTTGGTGACGCTGGCCTTGCCGATGGCGTCGTACCAGGGTCGGAAGCGAGCCACGTCGGGGATGCCCATCATGGTGGCGGTCACTTCCATTGGCAACGAGGTGTTGAGACCCTGATGGAGTTCAGCCGGGCGGTCCCAGGGCAACGCGTCCAACAGTCGGGCGGTGATCTGCTCGGTCAAGTCGCGCAACTCTCCGGCGAGTCTTGCGCGGTGCCGGATCCATCGGCTCAGGAGAGCGGAATGGCGCTGATGCTCCCGCCCCTCCATGTGAAGGATCACCCGTCCGTGGATGGCCGAAGACCCCGGTCCGCCCATCAAGGGAGCGAAGCGGCTCTCATCCTGCAATACCTCGGCCACTTCCGAGCGACGGGAAGCCACCCACCCCTCGATGCGGGGACTCCAGAACAGGGGCGCCTGGTGGCGAGCCCGTGAATAGAAGGGGAACGGGTCGGCCTCGCCCACCAGCACCATTGCGAATTCGGACAGCAGATCAGGGGTGGTATTTTTCATTTTTGCGTACTGAAATATCAGGTTTTGCCAGCATAGAGCACCGGATCTTCGGTACTGTAATATGGTATACAAAGCGTTTCCCCCGCCAGGACACTGCGGGGAAACTACGTCCCAAACGAAACTATTTCGCCAACGGAGGTAACCAGTGAGAAAATTCATAGCAGTTCTGGGAGTTCTGGCTCTCTTGGCCGCGGCATGCGGAGACGGAGACGATGAGCCCACTGCCACCACCGAGGCCGCGGTAACTACCACTGCAGCGCCTTCTGACACTCCGGACGAACCGGCCGAAACTCCGGATGAACCGGCTGACACTCCGGATGAGCCGGCCGAAACTCCGGATGAGCCGGCCGAGCCCGACTATCCCGAGGTCACCATCAACATCGGGCACTCGGGCGCTCCTGACGGTTATGCCGATGTGGCGGCCGTCAGGTTCAAGGAGTTGGTCGAAGAAGGCTCTGGTGGTCGGATGACGGTGGAAGTGTTCCCGTCTTCTCAGATCGGAAGCGAGCGTGAGTTGGTCGAGGGCGCCCAGTTGGGTTCGATCGACGCCGGTGTGGTGTTCGCCGGGATTCTGGAGAGCTTCGTGCCCGAGATGGGCGTGGTGAACCTTCCCTTCCTGTTCGACGGCCAGGACCACGTGAATGCGGTGTTCGACGGTCCGGTGGGACGCGAGTTGTTGGGTCTGGCTGAAGACGTGGGCATCAAGGCGCTGGCGATCGGCCAGTTCGGTCTGCGTTCGATGATGAACAGCCAGCGGGCCATCTATACCCCCTCCGACGCGGCCGGTCTGAAGTTCCGGGTGCCGGAGTCCGACATTTACATCCGTACCTACGAGTTGGTGGGCGCCAATCCGGTGCCTCTGCCCGGCCCGGAGATCTTCACGTCGCTGCAGAACGGCGTGGTGGACGGAACCGGCGCGCCGATCTTCGCGGCGGTTACGCAGAAGTACTACGAGACGCCGGTCAAGTACCTGTCGCTCACCGAGCACATCTACGCGGCGCTTCTCATGTTCATGTCGGGTGAGTTGTGGGACAGCCTGCCCCCCAAGGCCCAGGACCTGATCGAGCAGTCGGCTTCCGCCGCGGCTGCCCATCAGCGCGCCGAGGCGGCCAAGCTGGACGACGGTTACCTCGAGGAACTGAGGAACCAGGGCTGGGAAGTCAACGACGTCGACAAGGGCCTGTTCCGCTCCGCGGTGGCGGGCGTCTATGACGAGCGTCCCGAGTTGGCCGAGTGGGCCGACCGCATCCGGGCCGTGAGCCCCAGCGGCGCAGTTGACGTCTCCCTCCTGCCCGAGGTTACGATCAATATCGGGCATTCGGGCGCACCGGGTGGTTATGCCGATGTGGCGGCCGTCAGGTTCAAGGAGTTGGTCGAAGAGCGTTCCGGTGGTCGGATGACGGTGGAAGTGTTCCCGTCTTCTCAGATCGGAAGCGAGCGTGAGTTGGTCGAGGGCGCCCAGTTGGGTTCGATCGATGCCGGTGTGGTGTTCGCCGGGTTGCTGGAGAGTTTCGTGCCCGAGATGGGTGTGGTGAACTTGCCGTTCCTGTTCGACGGCCAGGACCATGTGAATGCGGTGTTCGACGGTCCGGTAGGACGAGACCTACTCGCATTGGCCGAGGATGTCGACATCAAGGCGTTGGCGATCGGCCAGTTCGGTCTGCGTTCGATGATGAACAGCCAGCGGCCCATCGTCAATCCCGAAGATGCGGCCGGTCTGAAGTTCCGGGTGCCGGAGTCTGACATTTACATCCGTACCTACGAGTTGGTGGGCGCCAATCCGGTGCCTCTGCCCGGTCCGGAGATCTTCACGTCGCTGCAGAACGGTGTGGTGGACGGGACCGGCGCGCCGATCTTCGCGGCGGTTACGCAGAAGTACTACGAGACGCCGGTCAAGTACCTGTCGCTCACCGAGCACATCTACGCGGCGCTTCTCATGTTCATGGGTGGCGACCTGTTCGACAGTCTCGGCCCGGCGGCTCAGCAGTTGGTGCAGCAGGCGGCTATAGAAGCTGCGGCCCACCAGCGCACCGAGGCGGCCAAGCTGGACGACGGTTACCTCGAGGAACTGAAGAACCAGGGCTGGGAAGTCAACGACGTCAACAAGGACGCCTTCCGCTCCGCGGTGGCGGCCATCTATGACGAACGTCCCGAATTGGCCGAGTGGGCGGACCGCATTCGTGCGGCTGCTCCGTGAGCTCGGTAGCCGACCTTATTAGTAGAGGCAGTCGGAGCACCATCGCGGTGCTCCGACTGCTCCTCGCCGTATTGCTGGCTGGACTCTCTCTTCTGATGTTCGTCCAGGTGGTGATGCGATACGTTTTCAACTCTTCGATCGTCTGGTCCGAGGAGGTGCCCAGAATCATGCTCATCTGGCTGGTGTTCGTGGGGCTGGCCACCACCATGAAGGGCAAGCATCTGATTATCGACATCGTGACAGAGCGCCGCTGGATAGCGATAGTCTCGATCGCCTTCAAGTGGGCGCTGCTGATCTTTTTCGTCTGGTACGGGACGGTCCTCGCCACCAAGGTTTCCGGCCAGACCATGCCCATCACCAAGATCTCCCGCTCCTGGCAATACGCCGCCGCTCCGGTGGGCGCCGCCCTGGCTTTGATCTTGGGGATCGATGAAATCGTCGATCTGTTCCGCTCTTCCGACGACCCCGAACCGGCGGCGACGGCCGTGGAGGCCTGATCATGTTGCTGGTGGCGGTATTCGGCACGCTGTTCTTGCTTCTGGCGTTGCGGGTGCCGATCTTCGTGTCCCTGGGTGGCGCCACCATCGTGGGAGTGCTGCTGCACCCCTCGGCCTCGCTGATCGACGTGGTGCGAAACTCCATCAACGGGATCGACTCGTTGGTGCTGTTCGCCGCTCCCCTGTTCGTTCTGGCCGGCAATCTCATTCTGGCGGGCGGGGTTTCCCGGCGCCTGATCGGCTGGGTGGATCTCCTATTCGGGTTCAGTCGCCTCCGCCTGGCCTACGTGAACGTCTTCGGGTCCATGTTCTTCGGGGGGATTTCCGGTTCGGCCACCGCCGACTCCGCGGCCATCGGGTCGGTGCTGGTGCCGGAGATGAAAAAGGGTGGTTACCCCACCCCCTACGCGGCGGGGGTCACCGCCGCCTCAAGTTCGATAGGGATCATCGTCCCTCCCAGCGTGCCGATGATCCTGGCGGGGGCAGCCACCAGTGTCTCGATCACCAAGCTGTTCGTGGGAGGGTACGGCCCGGGGATCCTGATCGCCTGTTCTTTGGCGGCGGTGGCCTGGCTCAGACGACCCCGCTCCGGAGTGAAGGCCGATCCCGAGAGACTCAGCCTCAAGCGCATGGGAGTCGCCACCTACAAGGCGCTGCCGGCCCTGGTGTTCCCGGTTGTGATCATGGGAGGAATCCTGACCGGAGTCTTCACCGCCACCGAAGCGGCGGCGGTGGCGGTGGTCTATTCGCTTCTGGTAGCCATCTTCATATACCGGGAGATGGGATGGCAGACCTTCTTCAAAATTCTCAAAGAATCGGCCGAGTTCGCCGCGGTGTTGTTCATCATCGTCGCCACGGCCCAGGCTTTTGGGCGGTTCCTGACCCTGGCCAAGGTGCCCCAGCAGCTTACCGAGTTCATGCTGGGATTCTCGAGCACCCCGGCCGTGGTGATCCTGATGATGATCCTTCTTCTCCTGATCATCGGCACCTTCATGGAGACAGTCCCCATCGTGCTGGTGCTCTATCCCATCCTCGAGCCGATCGCCACCTCACCCGAGGTGGGGATGGACCCAATCCACTACGGGGTCACCTTCATGGGCGCCATCGCGGTCGGCCTCCTCACTCCTCCCTATGGAGTTCTCCTGTTCGTCAACTCCAAGATCGCCGGGATCCCCTCTGCCGACCTGATCAGGGCCGTGCTGCCCTTCATCGCGGTGCTCATCGTTGATGTGCTGATCATCGCCTTCTTCCCACCCCTCACTCTGGGGCCGGTGAATTTCTTCTTCGGCTAGCTTTCCATGAAAGGTCCTTCCATGCCCAGAGACGACTTTCGCATCCTCTCCTTCGTGAACCACATCCCCGTCCATCCCCGGGTGGATGAGTTCCTGGCCGAGACCGCCCGGCGGGGTGTGGATGCGGTGTGCTCGCAGGGCACCGGCATGGATTTCGGACCCTACATGCTGGGGAGCGGCACCCAGTTCACCAGCGAGAACTTCCGGGAAAACATCCGCCCCTACATGCGGTTCGCCAAGGAACAGGGGGTCCCCTTCGTGTTCTCGGTGGGGATCGCCGGCGGGCGCACCCAGTTGGACGAGTGCCTTGAACGGGTGGACGAGATCACTTCCGAGGATGACATGCCGCTTCGGATCGCGGTGATCGACGGTGAACTGGACCGGGAAGTGCTGGCCGAGCGGATCAGGGCAGGCGCGAAGGCGCCCCGGGCGGTGGAATCGCCGCACTTGTCCGAGATGCTGACCCCCGAGGACGTCGAGTCCTCCGAGCACATCGTGGCGCAGATGGGACCCGAGCCGATCATGGCGGCGTTGGAGGCGGGAGTGGACGGTGTGATTACCGGCCGGGCCCTGGACGTGGGGATCTACATGGCCCCTCCGCTGGCGGCCGGGTTCCCCCGCGGGTCCACCACCCACATGGCCAAGGTGCTGGAATGCGCCGGCCTGGCGCTTCACCCCGGCGACCCCTCGGAGCCGATCTACGGAGTGCTGGAGTCCGACGCCATCTCCGTCTACCCGGTGTCGGACACCCAGGCGGCCACCGCCCGGTCCATCGCCAGCCACTCCATGTACGAACGTGACAACCCCTTCATGGAGAAGAACCCCGGCGGCTACCTTGACCTGACCGACGCCACCTACCGGGAGATCCCCGGCTCGGGAGTGCGCAGCCAAGGAGCGATCTGGGTGGATACGCCCTACACGATCAAACTGGAAGGCGCCCGGCGGGAGGGGTACCGCACCATTGCCGTGTTCGGCGTGCGGGAACCGGCCTTTATCGACTGCCTGGACTGGTTCCTGGACAACATCCGCTCCACCATCGCGGGGTCACCGAGATTCGGGCACCTCGACGAGGGCAAACACTATTCGATCACCTTCGACCAGTACGGGCGCAACGGCGTGCTCGGTCCCAACGAGCCTCTCCGGGGCCGCAGCCCCCATGAGATCGGCCTGCTGGTGGACGTCATCGCCGAGACCCAGGAACTGGCCGAAAACCTCGCCTACTTCATCTGCATGGAGCTTTGGATCAAGCCCTATCCCAACCGGCAGACCTCGGCCGGCAACCTGGCCACCCGCTTCGCGCCGCCCACCATCAACGTGGGCCCGGCGTTCTCCTTCAACGTCTGGCACCTGCTTGAAATCAAGGATCCGCTGGAACTCTTCCCGTATCAGATTGTCGACTTTCCGAGGGGACGCTGATGCCCAGACTTCGTGACTTCGCCAAGACCCTGCGGTCCAAGAACTGCGACCCCTTCAACACCACCTTCGATGTGTTCTTCGACGACGAAGGCGCCTACCGGCAGGTGAAAGAGTCGGGTCGGATCAGCGCCGAGGTGCTGGCGCCGCTCTACGGCCTTACCACCGACCAGGTACTGGGTATCTACTTTCTGGACAACGCCCTGGCATTCAAGGTGACCATGGTCAAGGACATCGCCTCCTCCGACCCGGCCTGCAAGGACGTGTTCGGCGCCCACCAGCATCTGATGCTGGCCGACCTCGAGATACCGGAGGAATAGGAATGACTGCACTGTTGGACCCCCGCGCCGAGGAGTACCGTCTCCTGGACGCCGCCGATCCGCTCAAGCCGGTGGAGGCGGTGGAGTTGAACGTGGGCATCCTCAACTCCCGCTGGGAGTCGATGACCCGTATCGCCGCACTGGTGGATGAACGCCTCCGGCGACTCTCTTTCATCGGCGATGTGCGACACTGGAAGATCAAGCACTCCGAACCAACCCCGCAAGAGGTGATAGACCAGGTGGTGGGGTACAGCCACTTCGCGGTGCTGGGTCTCGGCAACTGAGGGGCTTGCACAGCGTGGAGTTGCCACGACGGAACCGAGTTGAGGAAGCAGGGGATCGGAACGGTGGTGCTGATCACCGAGGCCTTCGAGGAGTTGGCCCGCGCCACTCTGGCCAGCAGGGGAGTGCCGGACCTGCCAATGGTGATCTTCCCCCACCAGACCGAAGTAATGACCACCGAAGAATTGCGCCCGGTGGTGGAGTGGGCGGTCGACAATGAGATCGTTCCTCTCATCGAGGCGGTGCGGGACCCGCTGGCCTGAGTGGCCGGAGGATGGTGGATAGATGGAGCTTTTGTCCCGGGAGCTTGATTGCCCGACCGATCGAGGTCTGGACGCCATCCAAGATTGGTTCTGTGAGCAGGACCTCTCCGACGGTCTGCCGGTAATACCTCCCACGCCCGAGCGGGTGGCCGCCATGGTGGCCGGAAGCGGGCGCCACCCGGGAGAGGAAATCGGGATAATCGATCCCAAGCGGGGAGTGGCCACCGTGGAGAAACTGTCCGTCAACGCGGTGATGGCCGGGTGTCTTCCCTCCTACATGCCGGTGATCATCGCCGCCATGTCGGCCATGTGCGAGCCCATCTTCAACCTGCACGCCATCCAGTCAACCACCAACCCGGCCACCCCGCTGGTGGTGGTCAATGGGCCGATCCGCCGGGAACTGCGCATGAACACCGACCGGAACCTGTTGGGTCCGGGAAACCGGGCCAACGCCACCATCGGACGCGCTCTGCGGTTGGCGATGCGCAATCTGGGGGGAGCGTATATCGGAGTGGACCAGGCCACTCATGGCAGCCCGGCCAAGTACACCCTGGTGGTGCCCGAGGACGAGGAGTCAAGCCCCTGGGAGCCGCTGCACGTGCAGTTGGGATACCGGCCGGACGATTCAACTGTTTCGGTGGCGGGAATAGAGTCGGTGATCAACTCCACCGCCGTGTGGTGGACGCCCGATTCCCTGGCCAAGATGCTGGCCAAGACGCTTCGTTCCACCGCCACCAGCCAGTTCTTCTCCCGGGGGACTCTCACCTTGTTGATGAGCCCCGCCCACGCCGGGGTGTTCGCCAGAGACGGATGGAGCAAGAAACGCTTGCGCGAGCATCTGTGGGAGATGGGAAAGGTCCCCCTGTCCGACTACCCGCCGGAGGGCAATATTCCCCAGGGAGACTGGACGGTGGACAACGACAAAGTCTTGATCTGCGAGACGCCTGACGACCTGAGGATCGTGGTGGGCGGGGGTACCGAGGGAAATGCCTCTCACTCGGTGTTCTTCTCGGGATTCTGCCTCTCCAAGGGCGTCACCCGGAAGGTGGTGTGATGAGCGATTTGCTGGACCATCTGCGCTCTGAGATCGAGCCACAGGTGGACGGCTGGGAGGAATCCGGCCATGTTCCGCCCGAAGCGCTGTGGAAGGTGGGGCGGCGCTTTGGGTTGTTCGGTATGATGACTCCCTCCGACCGGGGCGGTGATCCCCGGCCCTGGACGGAGATCGTGGAGATCGCCACCGACTTGGGCCGTATCTATCGGCCCTTCGGTTTCCTACTGACCAACGCGCTGATCGCCGGATATCTCGCCGCAGTCACCGACGACCTGCAGTGGAAGAGGCTGGGCCTTCCAATCGTTGAGGGTAGGGCTTCTTCGGTGCTGGGACTCAACGAGCCGGGCAGCGGCAATGATCTGTCGGCGCTGTCGAGCATGGCCGAAAAGAGCGAGGGGGAATACCGGATCACGGGAGTCAAGACTTACATTCCCAATGCCGACCAGGTCGACTTCCTGCTGGTTGCCGCCCGGGAGAAGCCCGGAGCGGCGCCTTCCGTCTTTGCGGTGGATCCCGGCTCGTCAGGATGCCGGGTGCGCCGATTGGGCGCCACCATGGCTTTGCGAGGGGTGCATCTGTGTGAGATCGAACTGGAGGGATGTGTCGTATCCGCCGATGACCGGGTGGGGGAGATGACCGGCTTGTGGCCTCATCTCGGCCGAAGCCGCCTGCTCACCGCCGGACTGGCGCTGGGCATAGCCACCGAAGCCCTGGAGTTGGCTCTTGACTACACCGCGCGCACCGAGCGGTTCGGCAAACCTCTCAACCGGCAGGGCGCAGTGCAGCAGAGCCTGGCCGACATGGGCATAGCGGTGGAGACCGGAGGGGTTTATCTCGCTCACGCCGCCTCGCTGGTGGACGCGGGGCAGCCGGCATCTTTGGAGATTTCGATGGCCAAGGTGTATGTCACGGATATGGCCATGTCGGTAACCACCTCTGCTACCCAACTCATGGGCGGATGGGGGTATCTGGCCGCGGGCAAAGTGGAGCGGTTGATGCGGGAAGCAAAGCTCAACCAGATCGTGGACGGAGCCAACGAAATCCACCGGACCCTGATCGCGAAGGGTTTGTCCAAACGAGAAGAGAAAGAGAGGAAGGAATGAACACCCCGGTTTCTGCGGTGGCGGTGATCACCGGCGGCGCCAGCGGGATCGGCTGGAAGACCGCCGAATTGCTGCTGGAACGTCGCCCGGACGCGGCATGCGCCCTGGTCGACTTGAACGAGGCCCAGTCGGCCGAGTTGGTGGAACGGTTCGGTGAGGACCGGGTTCGTTTCGTGCAGTGCGACGTGACTGATCAGTCGGCGGTCCAAGCCGCGGCAGCAGAGATCGAGGCGTGGAACCGGCCGATCCGCATGCTGGTTACCTGCGCAGGCATCCAGATCGTGGGGGACAGTTTCGAGTTGCCCGCCGAGAACTGGCGGAAAGTGCTGGGAGTCCATCTCAACGGAACCTTCTACTGGTGCCAGGCCGCCGGGCGCGCCATGCGGGACGCCGGTGGAGGTTCGATAGTCACCGTTGGTTCCATCGCCCAGGACTTCGGATTCCCCGGTCGGGCCGCTTATACAACCTCCAAGACGGGTATCGCAGGTCTCACCCGGGTGCTGGCCGTGGAATGGGCGCCGGCGGGAATCAGAGTCAACCAGGTGATCCCGGGAATGGTGGAGACACCGCTTTTCAAACGGGCGGCCGCCCAGGGAATAGTGGATGCCGAGGCGGCGGCGTTGGAGCATGCCGTGGGGCGTTTGGGGACCACCGAAGAATTGGCAGAGGCAATCGTGTTCCTGCTGTCAGACCGATCGAGTTTTATCACCGGGGAACTGGTGCATGTGGACGGGGGCTTTCGGGCTCAGCGTCTTGAGTAAAGGAGCGCATACAAATAATGGCAAACGACAGAATCAAATGGGACCGAGTCAACGCATACATGCAGCGGAGCAAGACCCGGGCGGTGCTAAAGCCCTACGGGATGCCCGACATAACCAATCCCTTCACCTCCGCCTACGCCGACGTTGACGTGGCGCCCCGCTGGCCCATTTCCGAAGAGGTGGCCATCTCGGTTGCGCTCACCGGCGGGTTTTTCATGACCCGCCACAATCCGGCCCAGCCCATCAGCGAACAGGAGATCATGGAAGCAGGCAGGGCTTGCATGCGGGCCGGTGCCACCGCTCTGCACATCCATGTTCGCAACGAGGCGGAGTGGTCCATCCTGGACTTGGCCCGTTTCGTCACCATCATCGAGCCGCTCCGTGATGAGTTCGAAGAACTGTACGTGTCGGCGGGAGAGGTGGCGATCGGTCCCGACGACTGGAACGAGATGATCAAGATCAGCAATTCGGGCCTGATCACCGGGTCGCCGGTCAACACCACCGCCACCTTCTGCGGCGACACCCTGTTCGCCAAGCCTCCGGCAGTGGTTATCGAGAAGACCCGCATCCTGATGGAGGCCGGGGTGAAGCCCGAAATCGCCGTCTACACCGACGCCGACGTGGATAACGCCCGCCGCTATCTGATCGAATCGGGCCTGCTGGAAGAACCCCTCTACTGGGTGGTGCTGCCGGCGCTCCCCGGTGGCAGCCCCATGCACAACCCCAGCCAGATGATCTCGGGCCTGACCCGGATAGTCGATTCCATCCACGACATCAATCCCGACTCGATCATCTCGGTGTGCGCCGCCGGCCGCCCCTCGGTATACCTGGTCACCCTGGCCATGCTCATGGGCCTCCACGTCCGCCTGGGAATGGAGGACACCGTCTGGCGCTACCCCCACCGCGACGAGCTGATCGCCTCCAACCTGCAGCAACTGGAAGCCGTAATAGCCATAGCCGAAAACCTCGGCCGCCAACCCATGTCAGCCGCCCGCTACCGGGAGTTGCTGGGGTTGGACTGAGGCTCAAGGTGGAGGGAACATCCGGGTTCGACCTAGGACCTCGACGCTACGGCGGATGTTCACAATGGATGAATTTGGTTGTTTTCTGAGATATAGCGCAGGTTTTTGTCTATATTGAGGTTATGAGCGATCACAATCCAAGTTGTTACCCGTCCGCTCTGATTGAGTTCCGAGCCCGGAACGCCCGGTCCTTCCGAGACGAAGCCGTGCTCTCGATGGCCGCCACCTCCTTGTCCGAGCCGGACTTCGTGCGTGAGCTGCCTTGGCGCGAGGGTGGTAAGCCGCTCTCCGTGTTGCCCGCCGCCGGCGTCTTCGGCGCCAACGCCTCCGGCAAGAGCAATCTGCTGAAGGTAATGGACGATATGCAGAACTATGTGCTGTTTTCATTTCGACATTTCCGTCCGGGTGGCGGGATGCCTCGTCAGCCTTTTCTGCTTGACGAGCAGTCCAAGGCGCAGCCGTCGCGTTACCAGATTGAGATCGTGCTGAGGGGTGTGTTGCACCGGTACGGATTCGCAATCGACGATGACCGAGTGGTCGAGGAGTGGGCCTACCGCTATCCGAAAGGGCGAGCGGCATTGCTATTCCATCGTGATACGGCAGGCGTGCATCTGGGCGCGTCCTTGCGGGGCAAGGGGCGGGCAGTCCAAGAGCTCCTACGACCCAACGCGTTGTTCCTGTCGACCGCCGCTTCAGCAAATCACCCTCTTCTGTTGCCAATTTACCAGTGGTTCGAGGACAACCTGATGCTGGCCGATGCCGATGACCGTCCTGTTCGCATGGCTTTTACTACCGAGATGCTTGACGACGCCCGCGACCGGAAGGCGGTCCTGCATTTGCTGAGGGCGGCTGATCTGGGTATCACCGGCGCTCGCAAGGTCAAGATGGATCCTGTTGAGCAGGAGCGTGTTCAACGCTTTCTTCGTTTTTTGCATGATGAGGGGATCGAGGAGGAGCCCATCTTGGCCTCCGATCCGATTATGGGAGTGCAACTCGTTCATGGTGGAGTCACCGGGGAGATTGAACTCGACGAAGCCGACGAGTCCAGCGGCACGCTGGTCTGGTTCGGTTTGATCGGCCCGGTCCTCAGAGCCCTCGCATCCGGCTCCGTTCTCTTGGCCGATGAATTGGATACGAGTCTCCATCCGAGACTGGTGCAGGAATTGCTGAGGGTGTTCCAAGATCCCGAGACCAACACACGGTGCGCCCAACTCATCTTCAACTCCCACGACATGCAGTTGCTAGGCGATGCATCAGGTAGCCGACCTTTGGGTCGCGACCAGATTTGGTTCACTGAGAAGCTCAACGACGGGGCCACGCGCCTCTATCCACTCACAGACTTTGGACCTCGCAAACAGGAGGCCATAGAAAAGCGTTACCGGCAGGGCTATTACGGCGCCAGGCCGATTCTCTCCATCGGTGACACCGACGCAGCCGCGGAACTTGTAACTGCTGGTGTCGGATGAGACGGGGGTTGCCCGGAAGCCAAAAAAAGATAGGAACGCCCTCACCCGACAACCGGAAGCGAATCGTGGTATTCACAGAGGGGAAGAAGACGGAAGTCAGTTACCTTAAATACTGGGCCAGACTAAACAGAGCCGCGAGGAGCGTCGCTACACCGGACGCAGCCCAAGTAGTGCTGAGTATTGGTGTGTCTTTGATGTGGACAGGCACTCCAGGATCCCTGACTCCATTGAAATGGCCAGGGCGAATGACATCCATCTTGCTGTCTCCAACCCCTGCATAGAGTTGTGGTTCATCCTCCACTTCGGAGATCAGGACGCTCATATCGAACGCCACGATGCTCAGAGGCATTCCAAGCGGGTGTTGGCATGGGATAAGAAGGCCTTGCCTGGCGAGTTGCTGGACGTGCTCGCCGATCGGTATGGCAATGCAAAGAGGCGGGCGCAGAAGCTCGACAAGAAGCATGACGGGGATGGTCGACAACCACGATCCAACCCGAGCAGCGAAATCTGGAAACTCGTCGACCGAATACGGAGTGCATAAAAGACCATGGCGCGGATCAAAGAGGTAGCTTTCAATGCGTTGGTGGCCGAGCCATAGCCGAAAACCTCCTCTTGAAGGATCGCCAACCATTCTGCTCTTTGCCCGGTGGAGGCGATAGACTGCGCTCTGTGGCGGAACTGGATTACGAGGAGATCATTGCGCTTTCCGAAGATCCCAATGTGACGTTCGACGATGTCCGTGGTCGGTCCCCCAGCCCCGAGGAGTTGGAGAGGGTAGCCGAGGTTGCGGGTGTGCTTTTCTGCCGGTCCTCCCTCGAAACCCAGATCGAGTTTGTCTCGGGCATGCCGTCGCACGTTGCGGCGAGCCACCTGGCTCTGCTGTCCGACAGCGACCGGGACAGGGTGCTTTCCCGCCTGCCGGTTGACTTAGCGGACGTAATCGTATCTCTGCTGCCTGTCGGCGTTACTTGACCTCACCGCCCAGGATTCTCGCTTCAGCGTTGAAGAGATTCTCAGAAGAAGATATTCTTTGGGTGCTTGCCCATCCGGCTGGAGCAGAGGCCGACTTTCCGCGCGATGAGATCATCTCGATCGGAGGGTTCACCAAGCAGGGCCTTCCCATAGTGGTGATGTTCGACATGGAGACAGATGCTGTGTTTCACGCCCAGAAGTCAGAAAGAAAGTATCACGGCCTTTTCGGTCATGGGTCGGGATGACGGGGAACACCCGAAGTGAAGGATCGCCGGAACCGGTAACTCCGATCGTAATCTAAGAATGACATGGCGCGGACCAAAGAGGTGGCCTTCAATGCGTTGCTGGCCGAGGAGTTGATCGCTCGGCATCCGCGTTGGAACAAGAGCCTGGTGACTGCCGAGGCTGTGCTGTGTGGTGGTACCCCGTTCCCCGGCGGCAGCCCCTGCAAACCCCCGGCAAGTGATCAAGGGCGTGCCCCGCATGTTCGACTCCATCTTCTATGTCAACCCCGACTCGATCATCTCGGCATGTGCCGCCGCCGGGCGCCCCTCGGTCTACCCTGGTCACCCCGGCCATGCTCATGGGCCTTCACGTCCGCCTGGGAATGGAGGACACCGTCTGGCGCTACCCCCACCGCGACGAGCTGATCGCCTCCAACCTGCAGCGACTCGAAGCAGTGATAGCCATAGCCGAACCTCGGCCGCCACCCCATGTCCGCCGCCCGCTACCGGGAATTGCTGGGCGTGAACTAGGGTGGAAGTCCACTTGCGGCATGGTCGGGATCTTGTGACGTGTAGGTTTAGTTCCTAGTTGGTTGTACTCTTCTATCTGTGAGGGACATGTCTGTCGACGAGATGATCGAGGTCTTGAACGATCCCGGTCGAAAACTGGGATGGAAAGGTGCCCCGGCCGGGCCTGAAACGAAAGAGCAGGTACGAGAGTGGGCGTTTGGGCTTTTTGCCGGTTGGGAGACCGAGCATCAGGTGAGCCATTTGCTGGAGGTGGGCGCCGAGGAAGCGGCGGACATTCTCAGCATGGCGACCAAGTCGGACAAGGCCACTCTGCTGTCCCTTCTACCCCCCGACTTCCGAGTTAGAGTAGAGACCCGCCTGCCTGTTCCAGGTCTCTGAAGCCAAACGGCTGTGCCGATCTGGTTTCACGGCCAGCGTCTGAGGGTTCATCCTGCTGCTTTGAAGCACCGCACGGTGAAGGACATCGAGCGCGTTCTTCGCAGGAATGTGAGGGTGGACACCGATCAGATGCACGGGCGGCAGAACATCGTAGCGGTAGCTGGATGGGACATGCAGGGACTTCCCACCATTGTTCTCATCAATACCAGCCAAGCTCTTGTCTTCCACGCCAACAAGCCCTGTTCCGAATTCCTTTACATGTTTGAGATATGAGCCGAGATCAGACACATCGTGGGGATTAAGGGGGGTCGGTCGCTTTGCTCATGCGTTTGTCCTTTCGAGACCCCAGATTGAGGCGAGGAACACGGCGCGGTCTAAAGAGGTGGCTGTCAATGCGTGTCGACTGAGGAGGTGATTGCTCGCCATCCGCGGTGAAACTGGGAGGCCGGTCAAGCTTTAGCCTCCGGTATTCTCCGTTTGGGTACCTATGGTCGGCTTACCTGGTTGCGGTTGCCCCGCGGTGGGCGAGGGCGGTTCTCCTGCGGGGTTTGTGTTCCCGTCGGACGGGCCGTGCACAGGCCTGCCCCGCTGCGAAGGGGCGGCGTTGGCGGTTTCGCGAGAGTTCCCCTGGGGTGTCGAGACGGGATATCTCGCCAGGGCGGCCAACCTGGACCCGGAGCACGCCCGAGAGGCTTTCGAGCGGTTGGCGTTCCGAGGGTACGTCACGGGAGTGGAGACAAAAGTCCGTTGGTATTACCGGAGTAGGCAGGCCAAATTGTGGAGGGAAATCCCCCGGGGGGACCTCCTGGGGGAGGCGGTGCCCCGCTACCAGCCCCCCGGCGCCGGTGATGATGGCGTGCCACCCCAGTTCTGGTGGCTGTTCTGGTCGGGACCCGACCCGTGGTACCTGCGGGTGTCCAAGCACTCGTGGTACATCGCCTCCCGCGTGCTCGCTCCGAGGGGATCAATGAGGTGCCTATACGCGGAGACGTGGGCGTTGGAGCATCTGCCCATGGAGGCCCTCCGGAAACTGCTCAGCGGTCGGGGATACCGGGACACCACCGTGGGAGCGAGAATAGAAGCCGCTTTGTTGTCCCGAGGGGGAACCTGAACAGGTGGGTTGGGAACAGGCAGAACCGAGTATCCTTGCGGTGCTGCCGAATACTGGGTCCCACTCGAGGCAACGCACCGGAACAGCCCCCTTTCCCGGTAGCGTAAAGTCGAGCTATCAGACATGGGATCAATGATCGGCAGTAACAGTCAGGAACACATCAAGCGGTTTCTCAGGGATCATCCTGACGGTCATCTGTATGTGATGGTCGGATTCGCCAGTGTGTGGGGTTTGGCCTGGCTGCAGGAAAACACACGCGGTAGGACGGTGACGGTCGTCATCGGAGACACCAAAAAGCACCGGTTCCAGATCGCCACTGATACCGACCGTCGCCGGGCTCTCGAGTTCCTGCGTCGAAAGGATGTGAGGGTTCTCAACTGGTATCAGACATCCAAGAGTTCTCAAGGGGCGTCCGTTATGCATACAAAGAGCTGGATAGTCGCGGACTCCTGGCGCACCTCAGCCACGGCGGCCATGATCGGGTCGGCCAATCTAACCAGAGAGGGTTTGCAGAACAATTGGGAGATGATGGCGCTGGTCGCCGACCACGAGCTTCCCCGGTTGTGGTCCCAAGTGGATGGATTCCTGAAAGGCAGAACCGTCAACAGACGGCCGTGGGATGTAGTTGAGAAGCTCACCGAAACCATAGAAGCAGGTGGGCAGCCTGATCAATGGGTCAAACCGCCCGCCTCTCAACGGACCCGAAGAGCCGAACCGCCCCCCTTTCAACGGACCCGAAGAGCCGAACCGCCCCCCTTTCAACGGACCCGAAGAGCCGAACCGCCCCCGGCAAAGCGTAAGGCCGGTTGCTTCTTATTGGCCGCTACCGTGGGGGCTGCTGTCGCCGGCCTGACTGTGGCCCTGCTGTTTCTCTTCTGATCAGTTGGCCAGGCCAGACCAGCAGGCCCTTGAACCACCCCGGGGTCCCTACAAGTATTAGCTCCCGGAACGCGAAAGGCTACGCGGTGTGACGAAGCTAGATTACGAAGAGATAGTCGGACTCTCGGAGGATCCCGACGTGACGTTGGGGAATGTTCACGGTGAGGCCCCTGCTCCCGAGGACTTCGAGCGGGTGGCGAGGGTTGCGGACGCCATTTTCTGTCAGAGTTCTCTCGAAACCCAGATCAAAGTAACTTGGGGCTGACCACTTCATGTGTCGGCCCCGCGGCTCGCTCTGCTATCGGATCACCAGCCGGAAGAGACTCTTTCCCACCTGCCCCCTGACCTGGCCAAGAAGATCATCTCTCTGCTGCCGTTTGATCCTGTTTCCCGTCACCGATAGGCATCCCTTCTTGGCGTAATCGTGAGCACGATCACCTCACCGTCGACAAGTGTGTAAATGATGCGGTGGGAACGGCCCAGGCGAGTAGAACGCTTGCCTCGCAGGGGTCCCATGAGCTTCTTTCCCATATGTGGTTGGTTGTCCAAGCGTTTCATGATTTCCCGAGCCTTACCGGAAAGTGTGGGAAGTAGCTTGTCGAAGTCCTTTCTGGCCCGGTTGGTCAGCCTGGGCATGGGACCGGGCTGATCACAGGTTGACCAGGCGCTCCGCAGCGAGATCATCCTCGGCTTCGGTCAACGCCTTCATGGCTTCGGTGTCAGAGAGGATGTTGAGTGTCTCGATTAGGGACTCGTAGTCCTCGTAACCCATGACCACTGCGGCTGGCTTTCCGTGTAGGGTGATTACGAATTCGGATCCAGTGGCTGTCACCTCGTCCACGATCTCGCTGAGACGATTGCGAGCCTGGGTGAGTGGCGTTGGAGTCATCGAAGAGATCTCCTGAGTTTGCGATTGCAATAACTGTACACAGTTAAAGGCAGATTGTCAAGGTGACCTGTCGCATTGTCCAAACTCGGGCACAGGCCCTTCCACACACCTACGTCATCAATTGGGCTTCTAGCAGCAGTCAGGGGCGTTCGAAGATGGCTGCCATGCCCTGGCCTCCGCCGATGCACATGGTGACGATGCCGCGGCGGCCGTCTATGCGCTCCAGTGCTCTCATCAGTTTGATCGTAAGGATCGCTCCTGTGGCGCCGACCGGGTGACCGAGCGCGATGGCGCCTCCGTCAATGTTGGTCTTCTCGGGGTCGAGGCCGGCGTCGCGGATTACCGCCACCGCTTGGGCTGCGAACGCCTCGTTTAATTCGATCAGGTCGATGTCGTCGAGGGTGAGACCGGCCTTTTCGAGCACCTTTGGAACGGCGAGCGCGGGTGCGTAGCCCATCACCTCCGGATCGATGCCGCTGACCGCCCAGGCCACCAGGCGCAGCAGGGGTTGGGCGCCGCGGGCCTCGGCTGTCTTCTCGCTCATCAGGACCATCGAGGCGGCGCCGTCGTTAATTCCAGAAGAGTTACCTGCCGTTACCGAACCGCCTTTTGCAAAGACGGGACGCAGGCGGGCCAGGGTTTCCACGGTGGTGTTCGGCCGGGGGTGTTCGTCGACGAGGAACGGGTTGTCCCGGGGGCGATCCACACCGACGATGTCATCCTCGAACAGGCCGTCCTTGATGGCGATTGCGGCGCGGCGCTGGCTTTCGGCGGCGAACTCGTCCTGCATCTCGCGGGTTATGTCGTAACGGTCGGCTACCTTCTCGGCCGTGGCGCCCATCGGATAGCCGCCGAAGGGGTCGCTCACCAACGACAGGGTTCCGTCGATGATCTTCCTGGGACCCAGCTTCCAACCGTCACGGGCCTGGTAGTCCAGGAACGGCTGACTGCTCATGTTCTCGTCCCCCCCGGCGACCACTATGTCCGCCGATCCCAGCATGACCTGTTGGGCGCCGGTGATGATCGCCTGCAGGCCGGATGAGCAGAGTCGGTTCACGTTCATGGCGGTGGTGGAGGTAGGAAGGCCGGCCTCCAGTGCGCAACGCCGCGCGTTGTAGGCGTCGGGACCCACCTGGCCGATCTGGCCCATGACCACCTCGTCGACCTCCTCGGGCTCGACCCCGGCCCGACTCAGCGACTCTTTTATCGTGACTGCGCCGAGTTTGTAGGCGTCGATTCCGCTCAGGGATCCTCCGTATGTTCCTATGGCGGTTCGAGCCGCCCCAACCACTACCACTGGATCTATATCCAACATGTCCGTTCCTCTCAGACCGCGTATCCGGTGATCTCGACGCTGGCTCCCCGACGGTCTCCGAAAACCCAAGCCGGATCAACGCTGATACTACTTCAGATCTTTGCGGCGGAAGAACGCGCGGTTGTCAACAATCTCATGGTTCCGCTCCTTCTTGCGGGCTGCGGTTCTGCTTGATGGCCCCTCCGGTTCGCAAACGAGTCTGTTCGTCTTATCCATACCGCCATAGGTTGAGATGATGCCCGATCTGCAAGTGCAGGGTCCGACCGGGTGCTGGAAGTGGCGCTTTCCGGGTACCTACGATTGCCGGCAGTCCGGTCCAGTTCGTTTGGGAAGTCCGGTTCCCTAAAGGTCGGATTCGTTACAGGATGCCCACTCGGATGGCTGTCATGACGGCATCCAGCTTGGTTTTGGCATTGAGCCTCTGGCGGAGATTGCGAATGTGGTTCCTAACCGTGTGCGGACTAATGCCCAGTTCTTCTGCGATGCGAAGAACTTTCCAACCCTGTGACACCAGGCGAAGTACCTCCAATTCCCTGTGGGTCAGCTTCTGGACTCTCTCCTCGTCTGATAGGGTGACGGGGTGGTCCGAGACGATGTCGGCGCCCCGTTTTCGTAATTCGCTCTTGAGTTCTGCAGGGATGCGGTCGCTCTCTCTTGGTTTGGGACGGTCGTCCAACAGGTGCACGAGCAGCGGTTCGTCGTTTTCGGAGCCTGCAACCACCAAGGGAGTCAGAGAAGCTGTCTTTTCTTCCCCCGACGCGCAGAGTATCCGCATGGTGAGTTGCGTGGGAACCAGCCCGGCCCTGATTGCGCGGATTGAAGGACAACCGTGCAGACATGCGGGATTGAAACCTCCGGGAAGCAGTCCTGTCATCATCTCGTAGCACCTTCGACCGAGGACTTCATCGGATCGATAGCCAAGGATTCGCTCGGCGCCTTCGTTCCAGAAAAGGATGGTTTGATCCAGTGACATCACATAGGCGCCGCACTCCGCTTTTGTCAGTATTCGAAGAATCTCACTCTGCGTCATTGGTCCACCTGACGCGAATCATCGGCCGGACAGAGGAGAATGGGATCTTTCTGATGTGCTCGACATGGGGCGGGAAAGAATAACATCTTACAAAGTGAATCGTGTTACAAAGTGAATCGTACTGCTTTCAGAGATAGCCGCTGGCTTGCGGAGCGGGGTTTGCCACCTTGTCGATCTGTTAGCTGTATTGGAAACTGTCGATGTTATGCGGAGGTTGATTATAAGAAATGACATCGAAAAAAGGTAAAGTACCAGGTTTTCTGCCATTTGACGTCATGCGTTCAGCGTCCCAACCTTCGAGTCGCCAGTCGAAGGATCTCCACTGCTCGCTGGCGCCGGTCTTGACCTTGCTTGATCCGGACACTATCCATCCCGATGAATCAAGATTCGAATGGAAAGGTTTTCTGTTTTGCAAAACCCCGACCTCGCAGAGTTGCCATGGGGTTTTCTCTGTTCATGCCGGCCTTCAGTTGAGTACTGGATCAGCACGGGAGGGAAGGCGATAGCCGGAGGGACAGTCCCATAACTAAGCCTCATTCGACTCATAACTGATAGGTGCTCCCCAGTTCCGGGGCGGGTCTGACCGCTGTGCAATACCTATGAAACATGAATACTGGGGCACACCACGGCACATTTGGACGCATGTGTCCCGAATTGAATCTTCGCTAATCCGAGTCGCTGGTATTCAAATGTTCCAGGGTTCCTCTGTAAAGGCCGGTCCCCAGCATGATGAGCCAAATGTTTCCCAGCAGAGCTCCTGCGGCGAATAGCAGGAAAAAAGAGCTGGCCACGCCGTAGAAGGGGCTGATCACGGCGACGAATACCAGTGATACCAGACAGGCCAGGACTGTGAGGACCGCGACAGCCTTTTGAGAGGCGGAACGGGTTCTGGTCAAAAAACCCACACCTAGTGCGATGGTTCCCAGAAGGAAGGCATAAAACGCCATCAGGTTTAGTCCGGCTTGCGTTTTCAGCAGGATTATGGCAACAAGGTCCAACAGCTGTGACTGATCGGGTCCGGTGCCTGCGCCGATGCCGTATACCAGGGTGTGGGTGGCCGTGTACAGCGCTGCCCGGTCAATTACGGAGATGACAACTCCCAATCCGAGAGCCATGGATCCGAATCTGGCGATGGTATCGATGGCGCCTTCTCCCATTGCCATTCGGCGTAAGACCAGGACTCCGTAAAGCTGCAGGATAAACCCGAGCACTCCCAGCATGGTGGTGGAGAAACTGAGTGCCACGTTCTCCTGTATGACCCGGCCCATACCGATGAAGTCGTCCGCATCCACAAAGTCGATTACCGCCAGGCCAGGAGTCAGCAAGCCTGTAACGAGCACCAAGGACGTGCCGATGACCAGCAACAGACCGCCTATTTTGTTCTGGGGTGTCGCTGTCATCTACATCCCCTCCGTGAGTTGGACATACCTGCTGGTGACCGAGGATAGTGGGTGATGGAAAAGCGACGGACCTCTGTTGCCAAGGTGGTCTCTATCCCGAAGTGCCTGCACGGTGCAGGCAAGGGATGGTGGTCAACACCCCATAGGGCTCTCGCCTTTTCATACATCTCGGATTGGCCGGGCGGCCCCGCACTTCGCCGGTCGGGGCCCACGGATCCGGGGCGCCTTGGGGGCGCCCCGCCGTAAACGTTGTTGGAATCGCGTGGACCAAACCGTCACATTCCCATGAAGGTGGGCGCGGCGCTTGGTGGTTACCGCGATTCGGCATGATGTTCTCCTAGCCTTGGTTCCACTTCCTATGCCCCTGATCGGACAGTTGCGCCCTGAGCATGCTTGATGAGTCACTCGTCGGCAGGGAGTCTGATGCATAGAGCCACAGTTCCCAGGCGTCGGTTAGCGAGCGGCCTCGGTACTCCGGCGGCGATTGCGATGGTGGCGGTCGCCTTCATGATTCTCGGCGCCGCCAACGACCATCCCGGCCCAATGGGCGCCTCTCTGTCCAAGGCCGCCGACGCGGTCAACTCGGGATCCGCCTTTCAGACGGAAGGTCCGTCGCCGGAAAACCCCTCCCCATCTCCGGGGGCTTCCGTCTCGTTACCTCCCGTCACCACCGCGTCCGCAGCCTCCCGAGTCATCGCGGTTCCCCCGTCCCCTGCCTCCACCGCAACTTCGACTGCTCAACCGCCGACAGAAATGGTCTATGTCCCTCCGCCGATTGCCGCCTTCGACCCGACCAGGACCTGCGAAGCGGCGTCTCCCGGCGCCAATAGCGGAGAGTCGTCTTCTCCGCAGGTGGTGGAACTGGACGGGGGCAATCCGGCCTCTCTCGCCATTGCCGTCTCCCAGAGGCTGTACCCCTGCGCCGACCATGTGATAGTGGCCCATCCGGCGGATCTCCATACGGCGGCGGTCGCCGCTCAACTGGCCGTTCTCCAGAGCGCTCCTTTCCTCTACTACCTGTCGGAATCACCCTGGCAGGAAGAACTGGCGGCGGAACTGGAGCGACTGGCGCCCAGACAGATTTGGATGATGGCGGGGGTGCCCCGGTCCTTGGCCCCCGCCGGGACTGAAGTGGTTCGATTGCCTTCGCGACTGGAAGATCTGATGGGATGGATCGAGTTCTTTCACCCGACGGTGGGCACCGGTTACTTCCCGGTCTCCGATCACCGGTCCCTGCACTCCCTGGTCATGATGGGCGGGGGACTGGGCATGGTTCTCTCCCCGTTCTCACCGCCTTCGGCGCCGCCTTCCGACGGCCTCGTCATGGGAACCTCCACCCGGCCCCTGCGTTCTCCCCGTCTGTGGGCGGTGGATCCCGACCTGCCCTTCTCCGGATTGGTGGTCGCCGCCGCCGCATACGATTTGGGAGAGGGGGCTGTCTACTGGGATCCCGAAGAGGAAGCGGTCTTGGAGGAAGCCGTCCGTCCCCTTGTCGGGCAGGTCGAGGAGATGGAGGAGATGTGGATCGTGGGGGAGATGCCCGAATCCGAAAGGTGGCTGCTGGAGACGACGCTGTGGGGAGAAGAATTGCCCGGCGGAGGACACATCCTGTTTCCCCACCGGCGCCTGGTGGCCTTCTACGGCGCCGTCAACAGCAGTAAGTTGGGAGTGCTGGGGGAACAAAGACCGGCGGAGACCGTGAAGCGCCTGGCGCCGTATCTGGAGGACTACGCCGCCGACGGGATCATGACAATCCCGACCTTCGAGATTATCACCACCCTGGCCACCAGCGCGGCCGGAGCGGACGGCGACTATTCGGGAGAGTACAAGATCGACACCGTGATGCCATGGGTGGAGTACGCCGCCCAGAACGGCGCCTACGTGGTGTTGGACCTGCAGCCGGGGCGAAGCGACTTCCTCAGCCAGGCCAAGCAGTACGAGGAACTGCTCAAGCTTCCCCATGTGGGTTTGGCGCTCGATCCCGAGTGGCGTCTGGGCCCCAACGAGGTGCACCTGATCCAGATAGGCTCGGTGGACGGTTCCGAGGTCAACACGGTGGTCGATTGGCTGGCCGACTTGGTCAGAAGAGAGAGGCTGCCCCAGAAGCTATTGATAGTCCACCAATTCCGCACCGACATGATCCCCAATCGAGATCTGATCAGGACCCCGCCCGAGTTGGCGGTGATGATCCACATGGACGGTCAGGGAGGTTTGGGCGCCAAATACAGCACCTGGAACGTCATCACCAGGAACACGGAGGATCGCGAGTGGTGGTGGGGATGGAAGAATTTCTTCGATGAGGACTTTCCCACTCCCAAGCCCCAGCAGGTTCTGGATCTGAAACCGACTGTCTATTTCGTCAGCTACCAGTAGCTCCCGCCGGTCGGGGCCCCGCCGTCGGCGCTGATTATCGCCGGTGACCGCGCAGGGCAAGGGTCCAGGACACCAGCGCCCGAAGCAGTCTTTCCACCTGTAGGAGAACCCGAGGCTCCCGCAGATCGAGGTTCTCGTCGAATTTGTCCCAGATGTTGCGCACCTTCACCGGAGGGGCGGGCAACTCGAAGACCCCGGTGTTGCGCAGTACATCTCGCAGGTGGGACTGGGCGCGGTGACTGCCGAAACCCCCTCCTCCTCCCATGAGGGCGGCGGTCTTTCCCCGAAGCGGCGAGTTAGGGCCTCGCGAAGCCCAGTCGATGGCATTCTTGAGCACCGCCGGGATCGAGGAATTGTATTCGGGGGTGGACAGGAGCAGGGCGTCCGCCGCGGCGAGCCTGGCTCGGAACTCGGCCACCGGCGCCGGCATTCCCGCATCCTCCACATCCCCGTTGTACAGGGGAATGTCGGCCAGGGAGACGAGTTCCAATTCGGCGTTGCGGGGAACCACCTGGGGCGCCAGTCTCAGCAGGGCGCTGTTGAACGAGCCTCGGCGAAGGCTTCCCGACATGCCGACGATCCTGATTTGCTCCGCCATTTCAGACTCTGATGATATCCATGCGGCCATCCTTGTGTAGTCGAGTTGGAACCGGGTCCCTTCCAATCCCGTAATCTTTAGAGGTATGGCAACCGGTGCACGGGACTAACAGTTGATTGTCTTGCACGGCTCGCCGTTGCGATGGCGCATGCCGTCGTGGGTGACCGGGTTGGCGCTCTCGATAGGGGTGTTCGATGGTGTCCACCGAGGCCATCAGAGTCTTCTGTTCCGACTGATGGTCGACGCGGAGAAGTCGGGACTCACTCCGGGGGTGGCCACTTTCGATCCGCATCCGCTGGAAGTCTTGGCGCCTGACAAAGCGCCCAAGATGCTGACTTCCATCGAACACCGCCTACAGATACTCGAGGAAATGGGAATGGGGGTGACGGGAGTGATGCCGTTTCCCCGGATCCGGGAGATCGAAGCACATGAATTCACAACCGAGGTGCTGTTGGGGAGACTGAAGGCGAAGTTGGTCGTGGTGGGGGAAAACTTCCAATTCGGCAGAGGCGGGACGGGATCGCCCGAAACCCTTCGCCGGGCAGGATTGGTCCACGGTTTCTCGGTGAAAGTGATGGACCTGCTCGGAGACGGGTCCTCACGCGATTCGGATGAGGTCCCCATCACCTCCTCGCGGATCCGCCGCTGCATTACGGAAGGGCGCACCGCCGAGGCTGCCCGCCTGTTGGGCAGGCCGTTCGAACTGCGGGGCCGGGTGATCGAAGGGGATCGCCGAGGAAGGAAACTCGGCATACCCACCGCCAATCTGGACATCCCCTCCCGCATGCTGATACCTCTGAACGGCATTTACGCGGCCTGGGCGCAGGTCGACGGGCAGGTCTATCCTGCGGCTCTCAACGTCGGGATCAGGCCCACGTTCGGAGAAGGACGATTGCTGGTGGAGGCCCATCTTCTGGACTTCTCCGGCGATCTGTATTACAAGGAGATGAGGCTGCGCTTCATCGGTGACCGCATCCGGCCGGAGGTCGCCTACGCCTCGGTGGACGAGTTGCTTGCTCAGGTGGATCAGGACATCGTAGACGTGCGCCGACTGCTGGGCGTCGGTGCGGGATAATGGAATAGGAGAAACGCCCGGTCGGTGTTAGAATGTGCTTTAAGCAAATCGGGTCGGGTGTTTTGGTGCGCCCGGACCCTGTTTCATGCCAAGGGGTACCCTTTGAGAACTACATCTGAATTGGTTTCTGAATTTGGTGCGCACGACACGGACACCGGTTCACCAGAGGTGCAGGTGGCCGTATTGACCGAGCGGATCCAACACTTGACCGGGCATCTCAAGACCCACAAACACGACCATCACAGTCGTCGGGGTCTGCTGAAGATGGTGGGCAAGCGTCGCCGTCTGCTCAAATACCTGCGCAATCAGGATGTGGACCGGTATCGTCGGCTTATCGCCTCCCTGGGACTCCGTAGATAACGCCCTGCGTACTCAGCTGCGCACGGTAGACCGTTTGACGTATTGAGGAGCAATCTTGTCTGAACATATCGTTACCGGGATGGTGGGTGGAAAGCAATTCACCCTCAGCACCGGCAAACTGGCCATTTCGGCCCATGGAGCCGTAGTGCTCCGACTTGGAGGGGTGGAATTACTGGTAACAGCCACCGCAAACCAGGATGTACGGGAGGGAATCGACTTTTTTCCGCTTACCGTGGACGTGGAAGAGCGCATGTATGCGGCAGGACGCATACCGGGGTCCTTCTTCCGACGGGAAGGCCGTCCCAGCGAGGGCGCGATTCTCAGTTGTCGTTTGATCGACAGGGCGCTTCGCCCATCCTTCGCAGAGGGGTTTCGGTGTGAGACCCAGGTAGTGGCCATGCCCCTTTCCATCGACGGGGAGAACCCCTTCGACATCCTTGCCCTGATCGGCGCCTCGGCCGCACTCTCGGTGAGCCCCATTCCCTTCCGGGGTCCGATCGGCGCTGCCCGTCTGTCACTCGTGAAGGGCGAGTGGATTCCCTTCCCCACGCATCAGCAAATCGCCGAGGGCGTGTTTGAGATAACCGTTGCGGGTCGACGCAACGAGTCGGGGGATATCGACGTGATGATGGTGGAGGCAGGCGCCTCGCCCGCCGGCGTTCGCCTGGTGGCCGAAGGTGATGCGCCAAGTGACGAAGCGGCGGTGGTGGAGGGACTTGCCCGAGCCAAAGTCATTATCTCCGAGAGCATCGATCTGCAGTTGGAATTGGCGGCCATGGTGAGTCCTCCTGCCTTGGAGTGGCCCTCGGTCTCCGACTTCTCGCCCGAGGTGATGGAGAAGGTGTCCGAAGCCGCTCGGGCCGGGTTGGAGAAATTGGTCAGGACTGCGGATCGGCGACAGCGATCCGCATTGGAGCGGACGCTTCGCGACGAGACCGTGGCCGCGGTGAGTTCCGACGATCCCGAACTTGCTTCCCAGGCCAAGAAGGCCTTCAAGAAAGCCCTCAAGTCCACCATGCGAAAGAGAGTGGTTCACGAGGGTGTCCGCCTTGATGGGCGTGCGCCGACCGACATCCGTCCGCTCACCATCGAAGTGGGTACCGTGGAGCGCACCCACGGATCGGGCCTGTTCCAAAGGGGCGAGACGCAGGTGCTCAACATCTCCACGCTAGGCATGTTGAGAATGGAGCAGATGCTCGACGACCTGGGGATAGAAGAGGGTAAGCGGTATATGCACCACTACAACTTCCCGCCGTTCTCCACCGGTGAGGCGGGATTCATGCGGGGCCCGAAGCGGCGGGAGATCGGGCACGGCGCCCTGGCGGAGAAGGCGCTGCTGCCGGTGGTTCCCGGACCGGAGGACTTTCCCTACGCTCTGCGGCTGGTCTCGGAAGTTCTTTCCTCCAACGGTTCCACCTCGATGGCTGCGGTCTGTTCCTCCACGCTTTCCCTGATGGACGCCGGCGTGCCCATCATCGGGTCGGTGGCCGGAATCGCCATGGGCCTGATCTACCAGGATGGAGAGTACGTGACCCTCACCGACATCATCGGTGACGAGGATTTCATGGGAGACATGGACTTCAAAGTGGCGGGAACTGCGGAGATGATCACCGCCCTCCAATTGGACACCAAGATCGCAGGTCTGCCCACTGAGGTGTTGAGCCAAGCCCTCTCCCAGGCACGGGACGCCCGTCTCTTCATTCTGGAGGAGATGAACAAGGTGATTTCCGAGCCGCGCTCCGAACTCAAGGAGTGGACACCGCGCATCGAAGCCATCGAAATACCCAAGGACAAGATCGGTGAAGTGATCGGTCCCAAAGGAAAGATGGTGCGGGAACTCGAAGAGGAGACCGGCGTTTCCATCGAAATCGAGGAGACCGAAGGCAAGGGAATCGTGCGGGTGGCTTCGGCCGACGGTGTCGCCCTGGCGGCGGCCAAGGAGAAGATCAACCTCATCGCCTTCCCACCCCAGCCCGAGGAAGGCAAGGAGTACGAGGGAGAGGTGGTCAATATCACCACCTTCGGTGCCTTCGTCAATATCCTGCCCGGACGCGACGGCCTGTTGCACATCTCCAAGCTCGATCCCGATCGACGGGTGAACCGGGTGGAGGACTACTTGTCCCAAGGCCAGAAGGTGAAAGTGGTCGTGGAAGGGATGGACCGGGGCAAGCTCAG